>NZ_AP042422.1:0-2270465 GCF_055387075.1 Marinitoga okinawensis
ATATTTTTCAAATTATCAGCATTTTGCTGGAAGAGAGCATTTTGCTTTTAAATTTTAATCTACAAAAATTATATATATATTTTTATTACCTATTGACTTTTTAGAGAATACATCCCAAACATATATAGAAAAGGGGTTTTGCAATGTATTATTTATTAATATTTTTTTCTTTTTTCCCTTTTATTACATTATATAATCTAGGAACTGATATACAACCATATGCGTTAATTATATCTTTTATTATTTTTATAAAAAATAAAATGATAGTATATAAGAAATTTTTAATGTTATTTAATATTTTTTTATATTCTTTTCTTTTATTAATAATTTTAAGAGATTTCTCTTTTAGTAGTATAAGGAGTTTTGCTAATTATGCAAGTCTTTTTTTTATATCTTCTGCATCATATACAATGATGAAAAAAAATAATGGGTTAAAAGAGTTTTATATAAAAATGATTTTTAATATATGGTTTGTAATTGGATTTATACAAACATATATAAAAAAAGATTTTTTGCTTTTTTTGGTATCGGGAGGTAGAACATCTTTAACAAGAGGAGTACCCGGTTTAAATTCAGAACCATCTTTTTATGCATATATGCTAATTTTCGGTATGCTTATATCTTTAGATTTTCATAAAAATAAAATATTGTATTTGATTAACTTAGGTATTCAATTGATTTTTTTTGCACGTTCTGCTATAGGAGTATTATACTTATTTATATATTTAATTTTATTAAGTATAAAATATATATCTAGTTTCAAGGTTAAAAATTATATTAAAATTTTCTTAATTTTTGGTATATTTTTAATTATATATATAGTAATATTAAAATTTATGGAAGGTACTAGAATTAATGCTTTGATGAATATGGCTATTAATAATCATGAGGTTTTATATAAAGATCAAAGTATTGAGTCAAGATTTTATCATATATATTTTTCTGTTATTAAAACAATTGAAAATTTTTTTCTTCCACATGGTTTTTCTGATTTTAGAATTATGAGTGGTTTAGGGTTAGCTTTATATGAGTTAGGATTTGGTGGCGTCTTATTAATATACAGCATATATAAAATAATTAATCAATCGATATATCATAAATTAAATAAGTTAAACAGTATTTTTGTTATTATTATTTTATTTTCAGCGATACAATTAGCTAATCCTATTTTATCATTTTATTTGGGATATACTTTATATGGTCAAAAAAACAAACCATTAAAATATTAGAATGTGTGCGACTTGCTCCCTGGATATTGGAGAAAAAATAAAGAAAACTCATTTTTTCACACAAACAATAAAATCATTAAATTTAATAGATTTAATTTCGTCTAAGTTAGAATCAATATCATGATTAAAAAAAAGATTAAAAACAAAATCAGGAGTAAAATAATTTAAAGAACCGTGAGGCTTTAAATTATTATAAAAAATGTATGAAATATAATAATTATAAACATCATCAATATAATCAAATTGGATTTAACCAAAAAAAGTGGGCACCAAAAAGTTAACAAAGAATAGTATAATAAAAATAGAAAGAAGGTGACCCATATGAGTAGAAATGGTAAAAGATATAGTGATGAATTTAAAGAGCAAATAGTAAGATTGCATGAAATGGGAAAAAAAGTATATGAATTAAGTGACGAATATGGCATAAGTGCAGTAACAATATATAATTGGATAAAAGAAACAAAACCAGTAGCAGACGGTGAATTTAGCAAAAAGGAATATGAAAAAATGAAAAAAGAATTACAACAATTAAGAATGGAAAATGAAATATTAAAAAAAGCTACAGCCATATTCGCACGAAAACAACAAGAGAAATAGTAAAATTCATAGAAAGATACAAAAAATATTATCCAATAAAAATGATATGTAAAGTATTAAAATTTGCAAGGAGCACATATTATAAAGCAAAAAATCATAAAAAAAGCAATCTAGAAAAGTTCAATGAAATACTGGATCAAAAAATATTAGAGATATATAATGATAGTAAAAAACGTTATGGAGCGCCAAAAATACAAAAAGTACTAGAAAAAAACGGTATAAAAGTTAATATAAAAACGGTTCAAAAAAGGATGAAAAAATTAGGAATCCACTCAATAGTAATAAAAAAATTCAAAAATCACAAAGCAAAAGAAGAAATCAAACAATTACCAAACATAATAAATCGAGATTTTGAAACAACAACGATAAACCAGAAATGGTGTGGAGATATAACTTATGTACATATACAAGGAACTGGCTGGACATACTTAGCAAGTGTAATGGATATGCATACAAACAAAATAATAGGATACTCATATTATAGAAAAATGGATAAAGAATTAGTAATAAAAGCAATGAAAAATGCATGTATAAATACAAAAGAAACACAAGGAATCATATTTCATAGTGATTTAGGAACACAGTATACAAGTAAAGAATTCAATGAATTATTAAAAGAAAAAGGGATTCAACATTCATACAGTAAAAAGGGAACACCATATGACAATGCAAAAATAGAATCATTTCATTCAATAATAAAAAAAGAAGAAATATATGTAAATAGTTATAAAACCTTTGAAGAAGCAAAAATAAAAATATTTGAATATATAGAATCATTTTACAACAGAAAAAGAATACATAGTTCTATCAATTACATGACCCCACAAGAAAAAGAAGATGAAGCATTAAAATTGTTAGAAAAAAGTTACATTGCTTAAAATGCTATTTTTTTAGTTAAACTTAGTCTGCCCACCGTTCTTGGGTAACACCAAATTCAATAGATTCAACAAATTCATATTGAACATAAACTGCTTTTCAAAGAAAATAATGTTTAAGAAAAATAAATGAAATCTATAAACAAAATAAATAAAAAAACTTAGAATTTTTTTGTAAAACCAAAAAGTATTCAATAATTTTAGCTTTAAATTGTGGATCGTTGTCAATTCTAGTAATAAGATTATCAGGAATAACGTCTTTAAATTCAATAGATTTTCTAACGGTAGCAATAACTTCACATAGATTTTCAATTTAGGTGAAAAGAATAAAAATAGATTTTATATATAAAAAAACTAAACCTCGCAAAGTTATTTAATCTTTAATATAATTACCCATATAAACACCAACAATAGATCTCTCAAAAGCATTGATTATACTAAGAATAGGAATATAACCATCATATTTAGTAGGAATAAATTTAATATCAGATTCCCAATATTGATTAGGTTTAGTGATATCATGATTTTTAGGTATTTTTCTTGGATGTTTAGGATGACGATGATAATATCTAACAAGATTTAATTCTTTTTCGCAAATTATAAATAATTTTTGAAAAAAGAGTGTTAAAATATAAAAATAAAATCAATATAGGGTGTCCAAAAAGTAAGATAAAAAAATAGGCACTCCTTAATTCAATGACGAAACATTGAATTGAGACAACAAACAAAGAAAGGAGTGCTTAATTCAATATTAGCACAAAAGAAGAATGTTTTCAAGTCTTCCTTTGTTAAAAAAGAGATTATTTTTGTCTTCAATATTATTGATATATTTTTTAAAGAACCTGATTATTCTTTTGGTAGAAAAAAGAAATTTTCTGATAAAGCTATTCTCAAAATATTAATTCTATTAAAGATGTTTGATAAATCATATAGAAAGTCTGAAGAGTTTTTCGAAAATAATTATGAATATTTGACTTTGATAGGAATTGATGAAATACCGTCTTTTCAAACTATTTCATATAGAGCTAATAAATTAGATTTTAGAAAAATAAACAATGATTTAATTAATTGGATATACAACAATATAAAATTATATAAAACGCACGTGGCAATTGATGCTAATATTATTAGTCCTTGTAAACCTAGTAGATGGGGTAAAGCTAAATCTTCTTTTAATAAAAATGAATTTGGTTTTACATATACTACTAAAGGTAAAAAATTTGGTAAAAAACTTTATTTATCTCTAGATGTAAATAATGATTTCATCTTTGATTTTACAGTAGCTAAAGCATCTATACATGAATCAAAATTATTTGATGAATTATTCATATCAATAAAATCTTTTTCAATAATCTTGTTAGATGCTGCATATGATTCTTATTATATTTTTTCTAAAATAAAATCTTCTGGTTCTATTCCTGCTATTGATTTGAATAATAGGAATACCAAATATTATGAATCATATAATAGATATGTTATGAAATCTTTTAGAATTGTCTTTAAAGATGATTATAAATTACGTTGGGAAATAGAGCATGTAAATGGCATTATGGATGCATATTTTGGAACTGAGTACGTTTGGTATGTTAGAAATAGAAATTATTTAACTTTTGCTGGTATTACCGTTGTTTTATTCAATTTAATCTTCCTTTTTAATCTTTTTAATAGTTATGAGTTAAAAAAGGTTTCTAATTTTTTCGGTCCTTAGACTTTTTGGACACTCTAAATCAATAGATTTTTGCGAAGCAAAAGAAAATGTTCATAATATTCAAGGTTTTTTAAAGCAGAATTATTCGAGTTATTATAATAATTTCTAATACTCCAGAAGATTCATAAATAAAAGGAGGAACTTTAGAAATATCAGAAATAATAAATTTAGGTCTTTCTTTTTTAGAATTGAAGATATTATCATTATAACCAGATTCCTCATATGTTTTAACCCATTTATGTAAAGTATGAGGCGAAAGGATACCATTCTTACTAGCAATATCAGATAAAGACATATCAGAATTAAGATTATTCTTTAACAACTTGAAGTTTAAAATCAGGAGAATATTTATATTGGATATAACCAAAAAAATAGAAAGAAAAAGATAGTATAAAAAACTAAGAAAAAACAGGATTCGGGAAGCTAATTAAGAATCTTTCTTTGAAGAGGAGGTAAATAATAATTATTCGATTAAATGTAGATAAATATTAAAAATAATAACAAGTCCTTAAAAAAATAAAAAGAAAAGATAATGTTTTCAAAAAAATAAAAAACAAAATTCAAGAGGCTAATTAAGAATGCTTCTTTGATGGGGTGAGAATATGAAAGTGTTAATTTTAGGAGACCTTGAGAGCAATCATACAAAAAGGGTTGTATCTCAAATTATAGAATCTCCAAAAATGGAAGTTGTTTCTGGAATTTCTTTTCAAGATACAATAGAATATTATAATGGAAAAGAAAAATCAAATAAAATATTCAATGAAAAATATATAGTAAATGTAACAAAGCTAGAAAGAATAAGAAAAATAGGATTTATTATTCAATTTTTAAGAAATAAAAATAAAATAAAAAAAATTATCCAAAAATATGATTTGTTAAATATTCAAGCGGTTAGTTCTAGAGGCATTTTTTTTCTAAACACTAATAAACCAATAATATCATCATTTTGGGGAAGCGAAATATGGGAAAAGCAAAAAATATATAATAAAATTATTCAACGTAAAATATTAAAACAATCAGTGTTAATTACTGTTATACATGAAAAAATGAAAGAAAAAGTGTTAAAAGAGTTTGGAATAGAATTTCAAAATAAAATACGGATTGTTAAATATTTTATGATGGATACAAAATTACTAGATTCAATTACAAATAATGATATTACAGAATTTAAAAATAATTATGGAATTCCTCTAAATAGTAAAATAATTACCGTTTCATATTCTTCAGCACCGAGACATAGACAAGATAAAATATTAGAAATTTTAGGAAGATTGGATGAAAAAGTAATATATGAAAAAAATTTTTATTTTATTTTTCCGATGACTTATGGGCATAGTGATTGGACTAATATAATTAGAAAAAAAATGTTACATAATAAGTATAAAAGTAGAATTATACTATTAGATAAATATCTTAATGATAAAGATATAGCTGTTTTAAGAAATATTTCAGATGTATTTATTAACGTACCAACACAAGATTCTTTTAGTGCAACAATGATGGAACATCTATATACAGGAAGTGTTGTTATAACAGGAGATTGGTTGCCATATGATGAAATATTCAACAGCAAAGCAAATATTATAAAAATAACAGATTTTAATTTAAATGAATTACATGAAATAGTCCATGACGTAATATTCAATTTAGATAGACATAAGAAAAAAAATATTATAAATAAGCAAATAGTAAAAGAAAAGGTTTTTTCCAGTAATTGGGTAGATATTTTTGAAGAGGGGATGGAAATATGGAAAAACAAGAACAAATGAAAGATATGATTCCAGTATATGAGCCTGATTTAACAGAATTAGAAAGAAAAATGCTATGTGATGCATATGATTCTAGCTGGATATCCTCAAAAGGAAAATATATAAATCTTTTTGAAGAAAAATTTTCTGAATTTTTAGGGGTAAATCATTCAATAACTGCTGGTAATGGAACAGTAACTTTACATTTGATTCTTAGAGCTTTAGATATTAGTGATGGTGATGAAGTAATAGTACCTAATTTTACCTATATAGCTTCTGCAAATGCAATAAAGTATGTTAATGCTGTACCTGTATTTGTAGATTGTGAAAATGATTCATGGAATTTGAATGTAAAAGATGTTGAGAAAAAAATTACAAATAAAACTAAAGCTATATTAGCAGTTCACATATATGGACAAAGTGTAGATTTAGATCCTTTACTAGAATTGTGTAATAAATATAATCTTTATTTAATCGAAGATGCTGCAGAAGCTTTAGGAACAAAGTATAAAGGTAAAATGGTTGGAAGTATTGGGATTGCTGGTTCTTTTAGTTTTTTTGGAAATAAGACAATTACAACAGGGGAAGGTGGAATGGTTGTAACAAACAATGATGAAATTGCAAAAAAAATTAGAAAATTAAAAAATCAAGGAAATTCTAGTAATGTGAGATATTGGCATGATATTATAGGATATAATTATAGATTAACAAATTTACAAGCTGCAATAGGATATGGTCAAATGTTAAGAGTAAATGAAATATTAGATAAAAAAAATAAAATTGCAAAGTGGTATAAAAAATATTTAAATCACGAATTAATATCTCATCCACCTGAAAAAAATTATAGTAAAGATACATTTTGGATGTATTCGATATTATTAGACAAAAAATTGGAATCATATAGAGACACTATAATGAAAATATTGGAGAATAAATATAGGATAGAGACAAGGCCTTTTTTTTATCCGATTACTGAAATGCCAATGTACAAGATGTATAAAGATGAAGAATTTATAAATATTGAAAAAATATACAAGAGAGGAATTAACTTACCAAGTTCCTCCACACTTTCGGAAGAAGTTGTAAAATATATTAGTAAATCAATTATTGAAGTTTTAAATGAAGTTGTTAAATATAAATAGAAAAAGAGGTGTTGAATTTGAAAAAAAAAGCATTTATAACAGGAATAACAGGACAAGATGGTTCTTATTTAGCAGAAATTCTTTTAGAAAAAGGATATGAAGTTCATGGTTTGGTAAGAAGAGCTAGTACATTTAATAGAGAAAGAATAGATCATCTACATTTTAAAGAGAAGAATCCTCTTATTTTACATTATGGTGATATGACAGATCAATCCAGTTTATTATTTGCCTTATCTCAAGTGAGACCTGATGAAGTTTATAATTTAGCAGCTCAGAGTCATGTGAAAGTTTCTTTTGAGGAACCAGAATATACAGCTAATTCAGATGCTTTGGGGACACTCAGACTTTTGGAAGCAATAAGAATATTAAAATTAGAAAATAAAACCAAGTTTTATCAAGCATCTACATCAGAATTATATGGAGGAATAGGTGAAATTCCTCAAAATGAAAATACTAAATTTAATCCAAGGAGTCCATATGCTGTAGCTAAATTATATGCATATTACATAACAAAAAATTATAGAGAAGCATATAACATATTTGCATCAAATGGCATTTTATTCAATCATGAATCTCCGCGTCGTGGAGAAAATTTTGTTACGAGAAAAATAACTTTAGGGGTTTCAAGAATTTATTATGGGATACAAGAAAATTTGGTTTTAGGAAATCTTGATGCTAAAAGAGATTGGGGATATGCACCAGATTATGTGGAAGCTATGTGGAAAATATTACAATATAATAAACCTGAAGACTTTGTAATAGCGACCGGGGAAACACATTCTGTTAGAGAATTTGTAGAAAAAGCGTTTGAATATATAAATATATCAATAATTTGGGAAGGAGAAGGTATAAATGAAGTTGGCAAAGATGCAAAAACAGGCAAAATATTAGTAAAAATAAATCCACAATATTTTAGGCCTACTGAAGTGAATATCCTAAAAGGAGATTATACAAAAGCAAAGAAATTATTGAATTGGGAACCTAAAGTTAAATTTGAAAATTTAATTGATATAATGATGAAAAGTGACTTAGAAAAAGTAAAAAACTTTATTAAAAGGAGATGATATTATAAAAATTTATTTGTTTGCAAAAAATAATGAATGGTCTTTAAGAGCATATAATTTTTTAAATTTAATTTTTAAAAATTCAGAAATTAATTTCATATATAGCAATGAAAAATATAAAAAATTTCCTAAGGAATATTTAGATATAACAGGAGATTATTTAATTAGTTTTTTATCTCCATGGATTATTCCAAGTACAGTTTTAAATAATTTCTCTCTAGCTATTAATTTTCATCCTGGTCCTCCAGAATATCCTGGTGCAGGGTGTTATAATTTTGCGCTATATGAAGGTTCGAAAGATTATGGTGTAACAGTGCATTTTATTAATGAAGAGATTGATGCTGGGGATATAATAAAAATAAAAAGATTTCCAATATTTGAAAATGATAATATAGTATCTTTACAAAAAAGAACATATGATTATATGTTAATATTATACTATGAAATAATTTTAGAATTATTTGAAAAAGGGCACTTAAAAAAAAGTAATGATAAATGGAAAAGAAAAGCTTTTAAAAGAAAAGATATAGAAGAGTTATGTAAATTAAATTTTTCAATGTCAAAAGAAGAAATTATTAGAAGAATAAGAGCAACATATTATCCTGGTATGCCAGGTCCATATTTTGAAATATACGGAAAAAGATTTATATATGATCCGCATAGATGAAAATATTAGGTGAAAATATGAAAAAATATCTGAAGCCTTTTGTATCATTTTCAATAGGAACATGGGTAAGAGCAATAATAAGCTTTTTTGCTACACCAATAATATCTTATTTAATAATTCCAGAAGAATTTGGTAGAGCTTCAATGTTTACACTTGTATATAACATAGCCCTTATCTTATCTATTATGGGATTAGATCAAAGTTATATAAGATATTATTATGAAATAAAAGAAAATGAAAGAAATAAAACATTCTGGACAGCATTAATTCCTTCAATTATTAGTGGAATAGCAATTTCTTTAATATTTATTATATTTGAAAAACAATTAAGTAATTTGATATATTCTCGTGAATACAAATATATTGGAATTATATTTTTAATAGCTCTATTAACAGGAATTATTCAAAGATATAATCAACTATCAATAAGAATGCAAAAAAAAGGATTATTTTTTTCTACTATTCAAATATTAAATGCATTAGGTAACATTGCAGGAACTATAACATATGCAATATTAATAAAACCAAATTTTTACGCCATTGTAGTGGGGCAAATAACAGGAAATATTACTTCATTAATATATGGATTTAGCAAAGACAAAGTTCTCAGAAAATATGAAAAAATTCAATTGAGTTTGATAAAAAAATATATAAAATACGGATTGCCATTTATTCCAACATTTTTAATAAGCTGGTTTTTTACATCGATAGATAGAATATCCTTAAAACAATATACAACATTTACAGAAATAGGATTATATAGTGCAGCATTTAAAATAGTATCTGTAATGAACTTAATTCAAGCAGGATTTACAACATTCTGGACACCAGTAGCATATGAAAAATATGAGAATAATAAAAATAATAAAGAATTTTTTAGAAAAGCAAATTTGGCAATAAGTTTCGTAATGTTTGTATTTGGATTTATAGTTTTAAGCTTTAAAGATATAATATTTTTAATATTAGCAAAATCATATAGAGAGGCAGCATATATAGCTCCATTTTTAATATTAACGCCTATAATGTATACAATATCAGAAACCACGGTTTTAGGTATTAATTTTAAGAAAAAAACATATTGGCATATGGTATTAATAAGCATATCAGCATTAATAAATTATATAGGAAATACAATTTTAGTTCCAATATTAGGAGCAAAAGGAGCAGCAATATCAACGGGGTTATCATATGTAGTATTTTTTATATTAAGGACACTAATAGCAGAGAGATTATATTATGTAGGATTTAAAATTTATAAAATATTTATTGGTATAATAGTAACAATTATAGTGGCATATATAGGCACATTTTACACAAATACAATATTAACAATTATTTCTGGAATAACCTCCATTTTTATAATGTTATTTATATATAAAAATGAAATAAAATGGATATTGAAAAAAATGTAGTTTATGAAAATTTCTGTCAGAAGAAATTGAGATAAATTACAATGCTAAAGAAAAATTTTTTACAGTACAATAAGTATTTTTAAAAACAATAAAATAAAAGCAGAAGAAGGAAGTTTTGATATAAATAAAAAAATCTTTTTTCAAAAATAATCACAAACAACGGAGGTAGTTTTTTCTTTGAACACTAAAAATAACAATATTGGATTATACATTCATATACCTTTTTGTAAAAGCAAATGTTTATATTGCGATTATCCATCTACTACGAATAATAGAATCCAGGACAAATATTTTGAATATCTATTAAAAGAAATAGATTTATATAATTTGGAAATTAAACAAAATTATATAAATGAAAAATATAAAAATACTTTGAAAATATCAACAGTATTTTTAGGTGGTGGAACACCAACATATGTTGATGTTAAACAAATAGATAGAGTATTTAGAAAATTAAATAATTTGAATATTGAATTTGATCCTTTTGAAATAACAATAGAATCAAATCCAGAAACTTTGAATAAAGAAAAATTGCATGAATATTATTCATTGGGTATAAACAGATTGAGTTTAGGAATACAAACATTTGATAATGATATATTAAAAATTATGAACAGATTATATGATAATGAAATAATAGAAAGAAATTATTATTTAGCTAGAAGATATTTTTCAAATATAAATTTTGATTTTATACTAGGTCTTCCTGGAGATAATATGAAAGTATTAGAAAATAATTTAAAACTAATAGAAAAATTAAAACCTGATCATGTTTCATATTATATGTTTGATGATGATCATGATACACCATTAAAAAGATTATTAGAAAAAGGAAAAATGAAATTACCAGAATATGAATATATAGAAAATGGTTTTAATTTAATTATAGAAGAATTAAATAAAATGGGGTATAAAAGATATGAAATATCTAATTGGGCAAAAGAAGGATATGAATGCAAACATAATTTAATATATTGGAATAACGAAAATTATCATGGTTTTGGATTATCTGCAGGTGGACATTATAATAATATTAGATATACAAAAACATGGGATTTTAAAGAATACTTTGAAAAAATAGATAATAATCAAATACCATATGATTATTATAATGAAAATATATTATTAGATGAATTAACAGAAGAACTGTTTATGGGTTTGAGATTAATATATGGAATAAGTGTAGAAAAATTAAAGAATAAATATGGAAAATTATATGAAGAATTTTCTAAAAATCTTTTTCAAGGCGCATCAGACTTAATTGAAGTGGATGAAAGAATTAGAATGAATGAAAAAGGCCTTGATTTATCCAAAATGGTGTTTGAAAAAATTTTAGAAGCGAGGGAAACTATGAAAGGATATGAAGGATAGATTTTAAATATTAAAAATAAATCCCGGATTTTCCGGGATTTTCATTCTTCAATTTCATAGTCACCAAAAGCATCATTGAAAGTATTATATAATTTCAACAAATCCTTTTCATTATAAAATCGCATACCTCTTGTTTCTAGATCACCAGTCATTGGTTGAATGTTTAAATGTTTTACCAGTTTTCTTAATAAGTCTGGATTGTTGAAATCATACTTTCTACAAAAATAAGGAATTGTAATTAAATCCATAATAAAACCTCCCCCGATTTTTTATTGTTTGGAATAATACGGTTATATTATACTACAAAATAGTCGAAAAATAATAGTTGTATATTTAATTTTTAGTAAAATCTTATTGAATAATAAATTTATATGTAATTTAATTTTCAATTTCTTCGATTTCATCCTTTATTTCATCTAATTTTTCATCTATTTCTGTTGATAATATTTTTATTTGTTTGTCGAGTTCATTGTTGAAATTTTCCTGTAACTCTTTTAATTCATTTATTTTTTCTTTTTTATCCTCTTCGTTTATAATCATTGTAAGCATTTTAAAGAATTGATCCATAATGTTTATTAATACCATTCTTAAGAAATCCCACATTATATACACCTCCAATATAATAATTGTTTGATTTTTTATTGAAAAGCAAGAATAAAAATGAATGTTTGAAATAGACCGGGCCTGGAGCCCGGTTTTGATTTAGATGATTAAATCAAAGAGTTCGTTTGATTTGGCTTAGGCTTGTAGTTCGTAGTTTTCAATTTTTTCAATTTCGATTAATGATTTTTCACATAATGAAGCAAAGTTATTTGCTGCTGTATATACTTGATCATCAGTTGCACCAGCGATAATGCTAAATGATTTTCTTTTTACAATTTGTTTTCCATTCCCATCTAAACCATAATCAAAAGAAATTCTTACTTTGTCACCCAAATTAACTTTAGTTGCCATAGTCTCACCTCCGTGAAAAATTTGATTTGGATAAAAAATTTCATTTTTTATCAGCGCTGACGATGGTAGTATAAAATATTATTTTTGCATGGGAATAGTTGATGAATTATTGATAAATATCGTTACTGAATTGTGATATAATTCAGTTATGGAGGTGGAAACGATGAAAAGATTACCAATAGGACGAAGTGATTTTAAAAGCATAATAGAAGATAATATGTATTATATAGATAAAAGCATGCTGATAAAAGAAATAACAGAAAGCGGAGATGTAATATTAATAACCAGGCCAAGAAGGTTTGGAAAAACATTAAATATGAGTATGATGAAATATTTTTTTAGAAATGATCAAGATAACAAGCATTTATTTGAGGAATTGAAAATTTGGGAAGAAAAAGAGATAATAGAAAAATATTTAAATAAATATCCTGTTATATATTTGACTTTTAAAGATTTAAAACAAAATAATTATGAAGATATGATTCTTTCAATAAAGAAAAAAATAAGTGATTTATATTTAGATTATGTATTTTTATGGGAAAGCGACAAATTAAATGAGTGGGAAAAAAATAATATGAAAACCATATTCGAAAGAAAAGGAGAAAATATATTATATGAAAATTCATTAATTGATTTATCAAAATATTTATATCGCTATTATAATCAAAAAGTAATATTATTAATAGACGAATATGACACACCAATACAGCAATCATATTTAAATGGATATTATAATGAATTTATAAACTTCATGGGAAATATATTAGGAAATGCATTAAAAGACAATGAGTATTTAGAAAAAGGAGTATTAACAGGAATAACAAGAGTAGCAAAAGAAAGTATATTTACAGGTGTAAATAATCTTGATGTATCAACAATACTAGGAAAACTATTCAATGATAAATTTGGATTAACATGGGAAGAAGTAGAAGAAACATTAAAATATTATGGATTAGAATATGAAAAAGAAAAAGTAATAGAATGGTATAATGGATATAATTTTGGAGGATTAGAAATATACAATCCATATTCAATAATAAACCTGGCAAGAAATAAAGGTGAAATAAAATATTATTGGATAAACAGCAGTGGAAATGAATTAATAAAACAATTAATAAGACAAAGTACAGCAGAAGTAAAAACAAAAATAGAAGAATTAATAGAAGGAAAAACAATAGAAAGCAGTATAGATGAAAATTTAGTATATGGCGACTTAGATAAAAGTACAGAAGAAAGCATATGGACATTATTTCTATTTACAGGATACCTAACCTGGGTAGAACATGTAGGAGAAGAAGGAGAACCAAGATATAGTCTTAGAATAACAAACAAAGAAACATTACAATTCTTCAAAAAAACAGTAGTGACAATAATAAAGGAAACAAAAATAGAACTTGAAAGTATAATACAGGATATAATATTGGGAAAATACAAAGAATTTGGAATAAAATTCAAAAAAATAGTAAAAGAAACATTGAGTTATTTTGATATAAGTGGAGAAGAACCAGAAAGATTTTACCATGGATTAATACTGGGAATGGTAGTAGGATTAAGTAAAAAATACATAGTAAAAAGCAACAGAGAAGCAGGGTATGGAAGAGCGGATGTAATATTAATACCCAAAGAAAAAACAGAACCAGGAATAATATTTGAATTCAAAAAATATAGTATAGATTTTGATAAAGATTTAAAAGAAAGTGCAGAAAAGGGAATAAAACAAATAGAAGAAAAAGGATATGAAGAAGAAATAAAGAGTTATGGAATAGAGAAAATAATAAAAGTTGCTATTGCTTTTGATAAGAAGAATGTTGAGATTATAGTGAAATAAAGGTAGCATGTAAAATTTTGTGTAAATGCCTCTTCTTGGAGGGTAATAATTAAATAAAATTAGATTATTATTCTCAAATTATTTTCGTATGAATTATTGTTTATATTGTAATATGCTTTAGTTGTGATTTTTAGAAGTTTTTAATATGGATTTTTGGAAATAAACACTCTTTTGTGATTTTGATTAAATAGAAATAATTTTATGATAGTTATAGGAACCGGGCCTGGAGCCCGGTTTTGATTTAGTTGATTAAATCAAAGAGTTCGTTTGATGTAGTATCTACAATAGTTGCATTGTCTTTTTCATATCCTGCTGGAACAATTACACCAACGAAAGAATCCATAGCGTTTTGTACTTCTGTGTCTGTTAGGTCTGGCCTTGGGTCATTTAAATATATAGTTTTTCTTTTGCCATCTACTGTGTTTACAAAGGACATTCTTAATTTTTTTGCCATAGTCTCACCTCCGTAAAAAAATTGATTTGGATAAAAAATTTCATTTTTTATCAGCGCTGACGATGGTAGTATAAAATATTATTTTTGCATGGAAATAGTTGATGAATTGTTGGCAAATATCGTTACTGAAATGTGATATAATTCAATTGTGGAGGTGAAAAGATGAGACGATTCTGTACAAGTGGACCTGTTGATAAGAAAACATGTTATTATGTAGAAAGGCCAGAATTAATGAAAGAAGCAATTGATTATATAGAAAATTGGAGATACTTTACAGTATCAGCACCAAGACAAACAGGAAAGACAACATTTTTAAATGAAATAGTGGAAAAAATAAAAGATAAACATTTACCTATATTCATATCTTTTGAGAGTTATATGAATAAAGATGAAAAAGATTTTCTTGAGACATTAGTAGAAGATATTAATAGATCATATAAAAAGATATATAAAGAAGAAAAATTAATTGAAAAAACACCAAAAAATATTGATGATATAAGAAATACAATAGAAAAATTGTATACAACAAAAAATAAAGAAATAGTGTTAATGATAGATGAATTTGAAAGGCTTGATGATGAAAGATTAATGAATCAATTTTTACATGTAATAAGAACAATATATCACAGCAGAGAAATATATGGATTAAGAAGTGTAATACTAATAAGCGTAGGATATTTAAGTGGAATATTAGAAGATAATGCAAGTCCATTTAATATAGCAGAACATATGGAAGTGCCATATTTTACAAAAGAACAGGTATATGACTTATTAAACCAACATGAAAAAGAAACAGGGCAGATATTTGAAGAGGAAGTAAAAGAACTCATCTGGCATAATGCAGGAGGACAACCTGGATTAACTAATGCATTAGCATATGATTTAGTAGCGAAAAAAGCTAAGAGTGAAAAGATAATAACGAAAGAATATTTTGAAAAAACATTAAATGATTTTATGTATGTATATATAGATAAAAACATAGCAAATATAATAAACAAAGCAAAAAAAGAAAAAGAATTGGTAATGAAAATATTATTTGAACCAGGAAGCGTTGAATTTAATATATATGATGAAAGGATAAACTACTTATATTTAAACGGAGTAATAGATAATTGTGAAGGGAAATGTTGTGTAAGAGTGCCGTTATACTACAAAGCATTATATGACAGATTTAAACCACAAATAAATGGTGAGAAAAAATATATGGCAACGTTAAAAGATACAGTAAGGGAATATATAAAAGAAGATGGAAACTTAGATTTAAATAAATTAATAAGAAGATATATAAAATATATAAAACAAAGAGGAGCAATAATGTTTAAAGGAAGGAATTACTATGAAGGAGTATATCAATATAATTTAGACCAATTTCTAAGCTTATATGTAGAAGCAGCAGAAGGAAAAGTATATCCAGAAACACAGGTTGGTGGAGGAAGAACAGATTTATTAATAAATTTAAATAATGGAGAATATTTAATAGAAGTAAAGGCAGATATAACAGGAAATGAATATGAAAAAGCGAAAAAACAATTAATAGAATACATAAAAAGGAAAGATTTAAATGAAGGATGGTTAATAGTATATTTAAGTTCAATAGATGATTTTGAATATATAACAGAAGAAAAAGATGGAATAAAAATTCATATATGGTTGATAAGAACAAATTTTGAAGCACCATCGAAAATTATGTGAATTATTATGTAGATAAAAAATAAAGATAGCAAAATCAGAGGTGGAAACGATGAAAAAATTGCCAATAGGAATACAGGATTATAAGGAAATAATAGAAGGAAATTATATATATGTAGATAAAACAAAATATATATTTGATTTAATAGATAATGGGAAATATTATTTTTTATCTCGCCCAAGAAGATTTGGAAAGAGTTTAACTATATCGACATTATATTACATATTCAAAGGTGAAAAAGAATTATTTAAAGGAACATATATATATGACAAATGGGAATTTAAAAAATATCCAATAATAAGAATAAATTTATTAGATGCAATAAGTGATAGTGAAAAAGAATTAAAAGAAGGGTTATTAAAAATAATACAAGAAGAAGGAAGAAAATATAATATAGAAATAGAATCAGAACATTACAAATATGCATTTGATGAATTAATAATAAAATTATCTCAAAAAGGAAAAGTAGTAATATTGGTAGATGAATATGAAAAACCGATATTAGATAATATAAATAACAAAGAAAAAGCAGAAAGGTATAGAGAAATATTAAGGAACTTCTATGTAACAATCAAATCAAGGGATGAATACATAAAATTCGTCTTTATCACAGGGATAACGAAATTCACCAAAACAGGAGTATTCTCTGCATTAAACAATCTAAATGATATATCATTAGACAATGATTATTCACAAATGTTGGGATACACACAAGAAGAACTAGAAAATTATTTTGCCGAATACATAAAAGAAACAGCAAAAAAATTAGAAATAACAGAAAAAGAACTATTACAAGAAATGAAAAAATATTATAATGGATTCTCATTTGATGGAGAACACTTTGTATATAATCCATTTTCAATATTAAAATTCTTCCAAAAAAAAGAATTTCAAAATTACTGGTTTGAAAGTGGATCCCCATCATTTATATACGAATATATAAAAGGAAAAAAAGTAACCTATGAAGAATTAACGAAATATCCAGTAAGTGCAATGGATTTTTCAACAAGAGAAATAGAAGATGCAAAAGCAAACATATTCTTTGCACAAGCAGGATATTTAACATTTAAAGGAATAAAAAGATATGGACTAAGAAAAAAATACATATTAGACTATCCAAACATAGAAGTGAAAAATAGTTTTTCAGAATTAATATTAGAAGCGAATTATGGATTAGAAGAAATAGAAGAAATAGAAAATAAAATATATGAAAAAATAGAAGCAAATAAAATAGAAGAAATAATAGAAGAAATAAAAAGGATAATAAGTGCAATACCGTATAACTTACATCAAAAAAGGGAAAGTTATTATCACTCATTAATATATACAATATTAGCCTCAGCAGGATTAAACGTAACGGTAGAAGAATTAACAAATCTCGGAAGAAGCGACTTAGTATTAGAACATAATGATAAAATATATATATTTGAAATAAAATTAGATAAAAGCGCAAAAGAAGCGATAAATCAAATAAAAGAAAAGAAATATTATGAAAAGTATAGTGGAAAAGAAATATATATAATAGGAATAAATATCAACTCAGAAAAAAGAAATATTGAGGATTATATGATTGAAAAAATATAAATACTTTAACTATAATTTGAACCGGGCAAAAGCTCGGTTTTGGTTTAGTATAAAACATTATTTTGCATGGGAATAATTGATGAATTATTGGCAAATGAAGTCACTAAATGGTAATGTGGTGGATTTTTAAGAGTGGAAATTAGTATATCGGCCGATATATTAATTTCAATTTATGATAATGTAACATTTTAAAATCAAAAAAAGAAATTTAAGCTTATTAATGGTAAAATAAATATGTGTTTTTTATAATTTTTTGAAGAAATTATAGAATATATATTTATCAAATAACAAAAATACTAAAATTTTTTATTTAATCAATAAATGTATAGTTAAAGAAGCTGCTTTTGAAAAATTATTTAATTTATATAATAAAAAAATTAAAAACAAATATAGATGATAATCATAAATTATTTTATGTTATTTATGTTTAGGGCAAAAAGGAATATAGATATTAGATATATATTTTTTAACTGATAAATAGATAAAGAATGTAAAAAATATGGAGAAGAGAATTTTATTGAAATAAATTACTAAATGTGTTAACCTGAAATTAGAAGAATTATTTAGTAGCTTTTAAATTATAAAATAGTTAATAAAGAAGATAATATATGTGAATAAGTTGGAAAAATAGGATTTTTGGAAACAAAAATTCAATATAAATTAATTAAAAATAGTTGTAAAGGAGTGATATAATGGCTATTTTTGGCTATCAATTTGTAATATTTTTTAGTATTTTGTTAATAGGTAGTATAAACAAAAAAGCGAGAATTGCTGTTACAGCTTTTTGGATTATATGGACCATAATAATGGTATATATGCCATGGTTAGCTGCTCTTCAAATAGGAACTATTTTATTTGCATTATATATATTGCAAAATTTTAAGAAATGACCTTTTTAAATTACTAGTTAAAAGTATTTGGAGTTGGAAATAGATGAGAGTGTAAATGGTAAAATAAAGAGTAACAAAAAGATGAAAAAACAAGAATAAAAGAGAAAGAGATGCCAAAAATGAAGAAGATGAAAAAACACTTGGAAATAATAAATAGGAATGAAACCAAAAACAAGAAACAAACCGAGTAAGTTGGATAAACATTTAAAAAAATACATAGTGTTTTCAAGTAGGGAAAGTGTAAAAAAGCAGTGTGTAAAAGATTAAAAGATGAGTATATAGGAAAATAATTTAATTATATATATTTTTTGTGTCGGCTTTTATAGAAACTATTTATATTTTTATAAACTATAGAGGGTAAAATGGAAATAAAAAAACATCTTTTTCCTAAAAATGGGCCAGAAATTGAACCAATAAAAAAGCATTTGGGCTGGCACTCACACTTTGCAAGAAAAATGATAAGGATATAATTTCATATGTTCTACGATGAATAATATTGAAGGGACTACTATAGAAGAAGTACTTGGGCAAGGCGTCATTAAAAAACTTAAAAAAAATAAATCGGTAGGATTAAGTAAAAATTATAAAATAGTTCTTAAAACTCAATGTACTTTCAGTGATAAATGGATTCTGATATTATTTTGGGAGTTTATGTTAATGAAAAGATGTTAGAAAAGCTTGATGATTGTAAATATGCAACAGCTATTATAGTTGTACCCTGGACTATGGAAGAAGTAAATTGGTGGATTAAAACATGAAATCCTGTAATTTATGGAGAAAGAAACCATCGAAGAAATGTAAAAAAATTAATTGATAATCCAATGGTTGAAGAGGTATTAAGATGTTAACAAATCAAATAAATTTATCAACAGGACTATCACATCCAAGTGATGAATGTAGTGCAAAAGAGCTTTTTACACTATTATATAAGAGAGGAGAATTGTTTAATCCCGAATCAATAAAAATATGACCTTTAAGAAATGGCTGAACGTCTGATGGTGCAAATCAACAAAAAAATTGCAGAGAATATATTAAAAAAGCAAAAGTTTGTACAATTAAGAATTCGCATTTGAATTCAAATATTATTAAAATTTTACGTGATAGCATACAGAAAAGATGAATAAAGCTTTTAAAACTAGTTATATAATTTTTTATCAAAGATTAGTCTAATAAAATTATTTAAATAGAAACAAGAGAGATGGATTTAAGGTTATTAAAAAGATGATTAATAATTATTAATATAAATTTTTTATTTTATATTTGTGATAAAATTAAAATATAGAAATAATTTAAAAGAATTATAATATAATATAACATAAAAAATAAATATAAACAATACAAATTATTTTTATTTTAAAATAATGAAAAATTTTATTAATAGTTATATTAGAACCAGCCTTTAGTAAATTATTGAAAGGAGAGAGATTAATGCCTAAAAGTGATTGGGATTATTTTAACTGTAGTGAAAAATATGAAATAGAATATGTATCGAATTTATATCCAGGAAATGAAAAAAAAGTTAAGGATTTTTTAATAAAAAATTGTAATAATGGAACTATAAAGAATTTCACTCATTCTCAAGTTTATGATTTGATTGAGAAGAAACTTGGATTAAAAAGAAAATAATATTATGAAATTCTGTAAGGCTGGTTCTTTTTTGTAATCGATTAGAAGGTATGTTAATATTATTTTAAAATAAAAATATTTTTAAAAGGGGGGATGGGATTTTATGATTCAAGATTTTCCAAGAGGTTCTGAATGGAGAAAGTGGGATTTGCATTTTCATACTCCAAGTTCATATGATTATAAAGATAAATCTGTTACCAATATGCAAATAATAGAGACTTTAAAAGAAAACAATATTTCTGTTGTTGCAATAACAGATCATCATACTATAGATATTGAAAGAATTTTAGAATTGCAAAGATTAGCTAGAGATGAAATAACAATATTACCAGGTATTGAATTTTGTTCTGAAAGTAGAGGTAAAGATCCCATTCATTTTATAGGAATTTTTCATACTGAATGTGATTTGGAATATATTTCAAATGAAATAATGTCAAAAACTAATATAAATAAACAGAGAAAAGAAGGAAGAAAGGAAAGTGAAATTTATTGTAAATTGGAAGAAACTTGTAATTTAATAAAAGAACTGGGTGGTGTGGTTTCTATACATGCTGGCAAAAAAAGCAATTCAATAGAAGTAATAACTAATTCTCTTCCGGTCAATATGGCTCAAAAACGGGATATTGTCAAAGTAATAGATATTTTTGAATTAGGGAAGAAAAGTGATTTAGAAGATTATAAAAATATTGTATTTAAAAGTTTAAATAAAAATTATCCAATGATTATTTGTTCAGATAATCACGATATAAAAAATTATCATTTAAAAGAAAATTGTTGGATAAAAGCGGATCCAACTTTTGAGGGATTAAAACAGATTATTTATGAACCTGAAGAAAGGATTAGAATTCAGAAAAATAATCCCGAATTTGATTTTGACAAACCTGTATTTTCAAAGATAATAGTTAAATCACCTATAGAAATTTTTAAAGATGAAAAAGTTGAATTTGAGAAAATGAAATTACCATTAAATAAAAATTTAGTGACTCTAATTGGCGGAAGAGGGAGTGGAAAAAGTTTGTTTTTAAACTATATAGCTAATACATTCAATAAAGAAATAATATCTTATAAAAATAAATCTACCGAATTTAATAACTCTAAAGACTTTATAGTTAGTTGGCAGAAAAATAATGTTCCAAAACCAGATATGATAGATTTTAATTCTTGGGAGAAAAAAACATTAGATTTTATTTTTATTGAACAGGGAAAATTGAAAAATATTTCTAATTACAAAGAGTTGAGCAAAGAAATAAATAAAATGTTAAAAATAGAAGATTTGCAATTTAATGTTCATTTAGACAATGAAATAGCTGATTTATTAAAAGAAATAAAATCACTAAAAGAGTGGTTTGAATATGAAAATGAAAAAGGTGAAAAAATAAATGATAGAATGTTTAACGAAAGTAAAATGAATAAGGCGAAGGAGTTGCTTGAAACTATAACAACTAAGGAAAATAAAGAAAAATTAGAAAAATATACCTTTAATATTAAAAGTATTAATAACGGTGAAAACATTTTATTGGAATTAGATTCTTTAAAAAAGAATTTAGAGGAATATCAGAAAAGTACAAATGAGATTATAGGAAATTTGAATTTTAAAATAATAAATGAGGGAATAAAAATCATAAATATCCCGGATATTGAATTTGAAGAACAATTTGATATAATAAACAAAATTAAAAATAGGTTAGATAACCAAATAAAAGTTAAGAAAAAAGAAAATGATGCAATAAAAAAAGAATTTGAAAACCAAGGCTATGTTGGAGATTTAAAAACACTTTTAAATAATGCAGAAAAGTATCAAAGGGAATTTCAATATGCAGAAGAAAAATTAAAAGAAATTGAAGAAAAGGAAAAACAATTAAGTAAAAAAATAGAAGAAAGAAGGCATATAGGCGGTAAATTGAAAGAAGAATACTGTGGCCAGGTAGAAAAAATTAATACGGCATGGAAAAATATTTTAAATTATTTTTCTGGTGAACAACAAAAAATTATGGAAAAGATTTTGTCTGAAAGAAATATTTCTGTAAATGGGAAATTATATTTTGATAAGAATAAATTTAGTGAAAAATTGAATAAATATATAGATAAACGAATTTATAAAAATCCCTTGATAGATCTTGGTATTTTAAACTTAGATAAATATTGGGATTTTATAGAAAATAAATTAGGAAATTTTATTGAAGGAGAAGAAGCAAAAGCTACAAAACATAATTTAGAAGATTTGTTTTTTGATATAAAGGAAAGACGCGAATATCTTTATGTAATATCTGAAATTAGATATATGAATAAAACACTTGAGCAATTATCGATCGGACAGAGAGGTACTTTATATCTCTTGCTCCAATTGGCAACAAATGCTTTTTCATCTCCTTTGATATTTGATCAACCTGAGGATGATTTAGATAATGAATTTATAACAAATGAACTTGTTGAGTTATTGAAAGAATTAAAAAGGTATAGACAGTTAATAATTGCTACGCATAATGCAAATCTAGTAGTAACAGCGGATGCTGAACAAATAATTATTGCTAAAAATGATAAAGAAAAATTATCTTACATGTCAGGCTCTCTTGAAAATCCAGAAATTATAGAAGAAGTTTGCAAAATCTTAGAAGGAGGTAAGGAAGCATTTGAAAAAAGAAAAAATAGGTATCATTTTATTTAATAGTAAACACTAAAATATTACATAAACAAATATCTTTCTTCTATGTGAATTGGGTATAGTTAATTATATGGAATTAACTATAAATACTGATGGGTAGTTTAATATTTGTAGATAGTAAATAAATTGTTTGCCTAAAAGGTAGCATACGAAATTTTATGTAAATACCTTTTCTTAGCTGGTAATGAATAAATAAAAATTATTATTATTTTTTGTATTATTATATGAAAAGAGAACTTAGTATACTATTTATATTTTGAAATTTCTATCAATATTTCATAGAGTTTGTGTAATTTGAACAAATAAATTAATATTAAGTCATAATTATTGCAATAAATATAGTTGAAAATAAAATGTATTTGTTATATAATAAAAAATAATAGGAAAGAAGCGAGATGATTATAATGGCAACATCATCTTTTAATAAAAACTTTACTTTAAAAAGTAAAAAAGAAGTAGAAAGTTTTATTAAAATAATACAGACACCTTCTAACCCAATAAAAATAGATAAAAAATTAGTATCACCAGAAAGGGAGAAAGAAGGTGTTGAAAAATTAAGAAAAACATTATCTCGTTAAAAAACCTTTATAGATAATATGGATTTGAAATGATAGATAAAGAATATAAAAAAGATGAATTGCGCTAATTTATAAAACTTTTAAATGAATATGATTTAATAAGTGAATCCGAGACGTTTTAAAATGCTATATTAAATAATGAAAAAACATCAAAAACTAATATGTAGATATTAAAAGATAAAAATAAAAATGAATGTTTGAAATAAACCGGGCTTGAGCCCGGTTTTGATTTAGTTGATTAAATCAAAGAGTTCGTTTGATGTAGTATCAACAATAGTGGCATTATCTTTTTCATATCCTGTTGGAACAATTACACCAACGAAAGAATCCATTGCGTTTTGTACTTCAGTGTCTGTTAGGTCTGGTCTTGGATCATTTAAATATATTGTTTTTCTTTTGCCATCTACTGTGTTTACAAAGGACATTCTTAATTTTTTTGCCATAGTCTCACCTCCGTGAAAAATTTGATTTGGATAAAAAATTTCATTTTTTATCAGCGCTGACAATTGTAGTATAAAATATTATTTTTGCACGGGAATAGTTGATGAATTATTGGCAAATATCGTTACTGAAATATGATATAATTCAATTGTGGAGGTGAAAATATGAGAAGATTCTGTACAAGCGGACCTGTTGATAAAAGAACGTGTTATTATGTAGAAAGACCAGATATAATGGAAGAAGCACTTGATAAAATAGAAACATGGAGATATTTTACAGTATCAGCACCAAGACAAACAGGAAAAACAACATTTTTGAATGATATAGTTGAAAAAACAAAAGATAAATATTTGCCTATGTTCATATCTTTTGAAAGCTATGGGAATAAAGATGAAAAAGATTTTCTTGAAACATTAGTTGCTGATATAATTGATGATATTAACTATAGGTATAATAAAAAAATTGAGTTAAAAATTCCAAAGAGTATAGATAAAATAAGGATATTATTAAAAGAAATATATAGTGAAATGGGAAAAGAAATAATATTGATGATAGATGAATTTGAGAAATTAGAAGAAAATTTGATTAATCAATTTTTACATGTAATAAGAAGTGTGTATCATAAAAAGGAAATATACAAACTCAGAAGTGCAATATTAATAAGTGTAAGCTATTTAAGTGGTGTATTAGAAGATAATGCAAGTCCATTTAACATAGCAGAACATATAGAAGTTCCATATTTTACAAAAGAACAGGTATATGATTTATTAAGCCAACATGAAAAAGAAACGGGGCAAACATTTGATGATAAAGTAAAAGAGCTAATTTGGGAAAACGCAGCAGGACAACCAGGGTTAACCAATGCACTGGCAAATGATTTAGTAGAAAAAAAAGCAAAAAATAAAAAGCTAATAACAGAAGAGCATTTTGAAAAAACATTATATGATTTTCTGAGGAAATATATAAATAAAAACATAGAAAATGTAATATCAAAAGCAAAAAGTGAAAAAGAATTAATAATGCAAATATTATTTGAACCGGATAAAATAGAATTTGATATAAGTGATGAAAGAATAAAATATTTATATTTAAACGGAGTAATAGATGAATGTAATGGATATTGCTGTGTGAAGGTGCCGTTATATTATAAAAAATTATACAATCATTTTAAACCACAAATAAATGGTGAGAAAAAATATATGGCAACATTAAAAGATACAGTAAGAGAATATATAAAAGAAGATGGAAGCTTAGATTTAAATAAATTATTGAAAAGGTATGTGAAATATATAAAATCAAGAGGAGCGACAATGTTTAAAGGAAGGAATTATTATGAAGGAGTATATCAATACAATTTAGACCAATTTCTGAGTTTATATGTAGAAGCAGCAGAAGGAAAAGTATATCCAGAAACACAGGTTGGTGGAGGAAGGATAGATTTATTAATAAACTTTAATAGCAAAGAATATTTAATAGAAGTAAAGGCAGATATAACAGGAAATGAATATGAAAAAGCAAAAAAACAATTATTGGAATATATAAAGAGAAGTGGATTAAAAGAGGGATGGTTGGTAGTATATTCAGATAGTGTAAAAGATTTCAAACATGAAATAGAAGAAAAAGATGGAGTAAAACTTAATATATGGTTTATAAAAACGAACTTTGAAGCACCATCGAAAATTATGTGAATTATTATATAATAAAAAAATGAAAATAATGAAACCGGGTGAGCCGGTAACATGTAAAATTTTGTGTAAATGCCTCTTTTTGGATGGTAATAAATTGATTAAATTGGATTATTATTCTTAAATCATTTTCATATGAATTATCGTCTATATTGTAATATGCTTTAGTAGTGATTTTTAGAAGTTTTTGATGTGGATTTTTGGAAATAAACACTCTTTTGTGATTTTGATTAAATAGAAATAATTTTATGATAGTTATAGGAACCGGGCATTAGCCCGGTTTTTGTTATTGAATTAAATCAAAGAGTTTGTTTGATTTGGGTTAGGCTTGTAGTTCGTAGTTTTCAATTTTTTCAATTTCGATTAATGATTTTTCACATAATGAAGCAAAGTTATTTGCTGCAGTGTATACTTGATCATCAGTTGCACCAGCGATGATGCTAAATGATTTTCTTTTTACAATTTGTTTTCCATTTCCATCTAAACCATAATCAAAAGAAATTCTTAATTTGTCACCCAAATTAACTTTAGTTGCCATAGTCTCACCTCCGTGAAAAATTTGATTTGGATAAAAAATTTCATTATTTATCAGCGCTGACGATTGTAGTATAAAATATTATTTTTGCATGGAAATAGTTGATGAATTATTGATAAATATCGTTACTGAATTGTGATATAATTCAGTTATGGAGGTGGAACTGATGAAAAAATTACCGATAGGAATACAGGATTATAAGGAAATAATAGAAGGAAATTATATATATGTAGATAAAACAAAATATATATTTGATTTAATAGATAATGAGAAATATTATTTTTTATCTCGCCCAAGAAGATTTGGAAAAAGTTTAACCATCTCGACATTATATTACATATTCAAAGGTGAAAAAGAATTATTTAAAGGAACATATATATATGACAAATGGGAATTTAAAAAATATCCAATAATAAGAATAAATTTATTAGATGCAATAAGTGATAGTGAAAAAGAATTAAAAGAAGGGTTATTAAAAATAATACAAGAAGAAGGAAGAAAATATAATATAGAAATAGAATCAGAACATTACAAATATGCATTTGATGAATTAATAATAAAATTATCTCAAAAAGGAAAAGTAGTAATATTGGTAGATGAATATGAAAAACCAATATTAGATAATATAAATAACAAAGAAAAAGCAGAAAGGTATAGAGAAATATTAAGGAACTTCTATGTAACCATAAAATCAAGGGATGAATACATAAAATTCGTCTTTATCACAGGGATAACAGAATACACACTAAAAAGTGTGTATTCGGGTTTAAATAATTTAATGAAAATTTCTTTTGATAAAAATTATTCAAATTTTTTGGGTTTTACCCAAAAAGAACTAGAAAATTACTTTAAAGAATATATAAAAGAAACAGCAGAAAAATTAGAAATAACAGAAAAAGAACTATTACAAGAAATGAAAAAATATTATAATGGATTCTCATTTGATGGAGAACACTTTGTATATAATCCATTTTCAATATTAAAATTCTTCCAAAAAAAGAAATTTCAAAATTACTGGTTTGAAAGTGGATCACCATCATTTATATATGAATATGTAAAAGGAAGAAAAATAGAATACGAAGATTTAGTAAAATACACAGTAAATTCATTAGACTTTACAACAAGAGAAATAGAAGATGCGAATGCGAATATATTCTTTGCACAAGCAGGATATTTAACCTTTAAAGGAAAAGAAAAATATGGACTTGAAGAAGAGTATATATTAGATTATCCGAACCTTGAAGTAAAAAATAGTTTCTCAAAATTAATATTAGAAGCAAATTATAATTTAGAAAATGATAAGATAAAGGAATTAAATAAAACGATATGGAAATTATTATCAAAAAATAAAATAGAAGAAATAATAGAAGAAATAAAAAGGATAATAAGTGCAATACCGTATAACTTACATCAAAAAAGAGAAAGTTATTATCATTCATTAATATATACAATATTAGCATCAGCAGGATTAAACGTAACAGCAGAAGAACTAACAAATCTTGGAAGAAGTGACTTAGTATTAGAACATAATAATAAAATATATATATTTGAAATAAAATTAGATAAAAGCGCAAAAGAAGCAATAGAACAAATAAAAGAAAAGAAATATTATGAAAAGTATAGTGGAAAAGAAATATATATAATAGGAATAAATATCAACTCAGAAAAAAGAAATATTGATGAATATATAATTGAAAAAATATAAATACTTTAGAGTGATTTGAACATATTATAGTGTTTTGAGCGGAATTGATAGTTTTGGAGGTGGAAACGATGAAAAAATTTAAACGATTGCCAATAGGACGAAGTGACTTTAAAAGTATAATAGAAGATAATATGTATTATATAGATAAAAGCATGCTGATAAAAGAAATAATAGAAAGCGGAGATGTAATATTAATAACCAGACCAAGAAGGTTTGGAAAAACATTAAATATGAGTATGATGAAATATTTTTTTAGGAATGATCAAGATAATAAACATTTATTTGAAGGACTAAAGATATGGAAAGAAAAAGAGATAATAGAAAAATATTTAAATAAATATCCTGTTATATATTTGACCTTTAAAGATGCAAAAAAACAAGAATTATTATCAATGAAAATAAAGATGAAAACATTGATAAAAGAAGTATATGATGATCATAATTATCTATTAAACAGTGAAAAATTAAGTGAAATAGAGAAAAAATATATAAAACAAATACTGGAACTGGAAAAAATAGATGGAAATACAATAGATGAAAAAATCAGAAAAGAGGATGAACTATATGAGAATTCATTACGAAATTTATCAGAATATCTTTATAAACATCACGAACGAAAAGTAATATTATTAATAGATGAATATGACACGCCAATACAGCAATCATATTTAAAAGGATATTATAATGAATTTATAAATTTCATGGGAAATATATTAGGAAATGCATTAAAAGACAATGAGTATTTAGAAAAAGGAGTATTAACAGGAATAACAAGAGTAGCAAAAGAAAGTATATTTACAGGAGTAAATAATCTTGATGTATCAACAATACTAGGAAAACTATTCAATGATAAATTTGGATTAACGTGGGAAGAAGTAGAAGAAACATTAAAGTATTATGGATTAGAATATGAAAAAGAAAAAGTAATAGAATGGTATAATGGATATAATTTTGGTGGGAAAGAAATATACAATCCATATTCAATAATAAACCTGGCAAGAAATAAGGGTGAAATAAAATATTATTGGATAAACAGCAGTGGAAATGAATTAATAAAACAATTAATAAGACAAAGTACAGCAGAAGTAAAAACAAAAATAGAAGAATTAATAGAAGGAAAAACAATAGAAAGCAGTATAGATGAAAATTTAGTATATGGTGATTTAGACAAAAGTACAGAAGAAAGTATATGGACATTATTTCTATTTACAGGATACCTAACCTGGGTAGAACATGTAGGAGAAGAAGGGGAACCAAGATATAGTCTTAGAATAACAAACAAAGAAACATTACAATTCTTCAAAAAAACAGTAATGGATATAATAAAAGAAAGTAAAATACATTATGAAAGTATATTAATGGAATTAATACATGAAAATTATGAAGAATTTAAAATAGCATTTAAAAGAATAGTAGAAAGAACAATAAGTTATTTTGATGTAAGTGGAGAAGAACCAGAAAGATTTTATCATGGATTAATACTGGGAATGGTAGTGGGACTAAGTAAAAAATACATAGTAAAAAGCAATAGAGAAGCAGGATATGGAAGAGCAGATGTAATATTAATACCCAAAGAAAAAAAAGAGCCAGGAATAATATTTGAATTTAAAAAACATTACATAAAAGAAGGTAATTTAAAAAACAGTGCAGAAAAGGGAATAAAACAAATAGAAGAAAAAGGATATGAAGAAGAAATAAAGAGTTATGGAATAGAGAAAATAATAAAAGTAGCAATTGCTTTTGATAAGAAGAATGTTGAAATTATAGTGAAATAAAGGTAGCATGTAAAATTTTGTGTAAATGCCTCTTCTTGGATGGTAATAAATTAATTAAATTGGATTATAATTCTTAAATTATTTTCACATGAATTATCGTCTATATTGTAATATGCTTTAGTAGTGATTTTTAGAAGTTTTTAATGTGGATTTTTGGAACCAAACACTCTTTTGTGATTTTGATTAAATAGAAATAATTTTATGATAGTTATAGGAACCGGGCATTAGCCCGGTTTTTGTTATTGAATTAAGTCAAAGAGTTCGTTGGTTGTTGTGTCAACAATTGTTGCATTGTCTTTTTCATATCCTGCTGGGACTATTACACCAACGAAAGAATCCATTGCGTTTTGTACTTCAGTGTCTGTTAGGTCTGGTCTTGGATCATTTAAATATATTGTTTTTCTTTTGCCATCTACTGTGTTTACAAAGGACATTCTTAATTTTTTTGCCATAGTCTCACCTCCGGTGTGGAATTGGAATTTTTAATTTTAATTTTTTCATATGGTTGTTTTAATAGTCAAAACATATTTTGCTCATACGCTCAGTTGCTAATCATAAAAATTTAATCATTCTCAGTCGCCGTTCAGACAAAACATCCTATTTTGCTTCACTTAAAATCACATCCATGTGATTTTAGCGACTTTCATTCATAAATTTTTATGACAACTTTCGAGTATTCACTCAATATTGTTTTGAACTATTAAAACAAGTTAAATAATATTAATTGAAAAATATACACTTCCATTCATATAGCTTAAAACAGTTGTTTACTTAAATTATTTTGTAGAACACTTGAATTAAAAACAAAAATTAAATAAATAAGAATAATTAAATTAAATAATTATGATGTCAAAAGAGTTTGAGTTAGGCTTGGAGTTCGTAGTTTTCAATTTTTTCGATTTCGATTAATGATTTTTCACATAATGAAGCAAAGTTATTTGCTGCTGTGTATAGTTGATCATCAGTTGCACCAGCAATAATGCTGAATGATTTTCTTTTTACAATTTGCTTTCCATTACCATCTAAACCATAATCAAAAGAAATTCTAACTTTGTCACCCAAATTAACTTTAGTTGCCATAGTCTCACCTCCGTGAAAAATTTTTGATGATGTTTTTGTTTTGATTGTAAATATCTGCCGGCAGAATATTTTTTTGATAAAAAATTTCATTTTTTATCAGCGCTGACGATTGTAGTATAAAATATTATTTTTGCATGGGAATAGTTGATGAATTATTGACAAATATCGTTACTGAATTGTGATATAATTCAATTATGGAGGTGGAATCGATGAAAAATTTGAAACGATTACCAATAGGACGAAGTGACTTTAAAAGCATAATAGAAGATAACATGTATTATATAGATAAAAGCATGCTGATAAAAGAAATAATAGAAAGTGGAGATGTAATATTAATAACCAGACCAAGAAGGTTTGGAAAAACATTAAATATGAGTATGATGAAAAATTTTTTTAGAAATGATCAAGATAATAAACATTTATTTGAGGGATTGAAAATATGGGAAGAAAAAGAGATAATAGAAAAATATTTAAATAAATATCCAGTTATATATTTAACTTTTAAAGATGCTAAAGCAAATAACATAGAGTTATTAAAAAGAATAATCATGGAAGAAATAACAAAAATATACATCTTAAATGAAAAAATTATAGAAAAGCTATATAAACCCGAAAAAGAAATATATAATAAAATAATGTTTAAAAAAGCGGATGAAACTGAATATATGAATAGTTTAAAAAATCTATCAGAATATCTCTACCGATATTACAAACAAAAAGTAATATTATTAATAGACGAATATGACACGCAAATACAGCAATCATATTTAAATGGATATTATAATGAATTTATAAATTTCATGGGAAATATATTAGGAAACGCATTAAAAGACAATGAGTATTTAGAAAAAGGAGTATTAACAGGAATAACAAGAGTAGCAAAAGAAAGTATATTTACAGGAGTAAATAATCTTGATGTATCAACAATAGTAGGAAAACTATTCAATGATAAATTTGGATTAACGTGGGAAGAAGTAGAAGAAACATTAAAATATTATGGATTAGAATATGAAAAAGAAAAAGTAATAGAATGGTATAATGGATATAATTTTGGTGGGAAAGAAATATACAATCCATATTCAATAATAAACCTGGCAAGAAATAAGGGTGAAATAAAATATTATTGGATAAACAGCAGTGGAAATGAATTAATAAAACAATTAATAAGACAAAGTACAGCAGAAGTAAAAACAAAAATAGAAGAATTAATAGAAGGAAAAACAATAGAAAGCAGTATAGATGAAAATTTAGTATATGGTGATTTAGACAAAAGTACAGAAGAAAGTATATGGACATTATTTCTATTTACAGGATACCTAACCTGGGTAGAACATGTAGGAGAAGAAGGGGAACCAAGATATAGTCTTAGAATAACAAACAAAGAAACATTACAATTCTTCAAAAAAACAGTAATGGATATAATAAAAGAAAGTAAAATACATTATGAAAGTATATTAATGGAATTAATACATGAAAATTATGAAGAATTTAAAATAGCATTTAAAAGAATAGTAGAAAGAACAATAAGTTATTTTGATGTAAGTGGAGAAGAACCAGAAAGATTTTATCATGGATTAATACTGGGAATGGTAGTGGGACTAAGTAAAAAATACATAGTAAAAAGCAATAGAGAAGCAGGATATGGAAGAGCAGATGTAATATTAATACCCAAAGAAAAAAAAGAGCCAGGAATAATATTTGAATTTAAAAAACATTACATAAAAGAAGGTAATTTAAAAAACAGCGCAGAAAAAGGGATAAAACAAATAGAAGAAAAAGGATATGAAGAAGAAATAAAGAGTTATGGAATAGAGAAAATAATAAAAGTAGCAATAGCTTTTGATAAAAAGAATGTTGAGATTATAGTGAAGTGAGAGATCATAAAAAACTTTGTGTAAAAAACTTAAAACCGGGCAAAAGCCCGGTTTTAATTTAGTATAAAACATAATTTTTGCATGGAAATAGTTGATGAATTGTTGGCAAATATCGTTACTGAAATGTGATATAATTCAATTATGGAGGCGAAATGATGAGACGATTTTGTACAAGCGGACCTGTTGATAGAAAAACATGTTACTATATAGAAAGAACAAAGTTAATGAAAGAAGCGATTGATCATATAGAAAATTGGAGATACTTTACAGTATCAGCACCAAGACAAACAGGGAAGACTACATTTTTGAATGAAATAGTGAAAAAGATAAAAGATAAATATTTACCTATATTTATATCTTTTGAAAGTTATATGAATAAAGATGAAAAAGATTTTCTTGAGACATTAGTAGAAGATATTAATAGATCATATAAAAAGATATATAAAGAAGAAAAATTAATTGAAAAAACACCAAAAAATATTGATGATATAAGAAATACAATAGAAAAATTGTATACAACAAAAAATAAAGAAATAGTGTTAATGATAGATGAATTTGAAAGGCTTGATGATGAAAGATTAATGAATCAATTTTTACATGTAATAAGAACAATATATCACAGCAGAGAAATATATGGATTAAGAAGTGTAATACTAATAAGCGTAGGATATTTAAGTGGAATATTAGAAGATAATGCAAGTCCATTTAATATAGCAGAACATATGGAAGTGCCATATTTTACAAAAGAACAGGTATATGACTTATTAAACCAACATGAAAAAGAAACAGGGCAGATATTTGAAGAGGAAGTAAAAGAACTCATCTGGCATAATGCAGGAGGACAACCTGGATTAACCAATGCATTAGCATATGATTTAGTAGCGAAAAAAGCTAAGAATGAAAAGATTATAACGAAAGAATATTTTGAAAAAACTTTAAATGATTTTATGTATGTATATATAGATAAAAACATAGCTAATATAATAAACAAAGCAAAAAAAGAAAAAGAATTGGTAATGAAAATATTATTTGAACCAGGAAGCGTTGAATTTAATATATATGATGAAAGGATAAACTACTTATATTTAAACGGAGTAATAGATAATTGTGAAGGGAAATGTTGTGTAAGAGTGCCGTTATACTACAAAGCATTATATGACAGATTTAAACCACAAATAAATGGTGAGAAAAAATATATGGCAACGTTAAAAGATACAGTAAGGGAATATATAAAAGAAGATGGAAACTTAGATTTAAATAAATTAATAAGAAGATATATAAAATATATAAAACAAAGAGGAGCAATAATGTTTAAAGGAAGGAATTACTATGAAGGAGTATATCAATATAATTTAGACCAATTTCTAAGCTTATATGTAGAAGCAGCAGAAGGAAAAGTATATCCAGAAACACAGGTTGGTGGAGGAAGAACAGATTTATTAATAAATTTAAATAATGGAGAATATTTAATAGAAGTAAAGGCAGATATAACAGGAAATGAATATGAAAAAGCGAAAAAACAATTAATAGAATACATAAAAAGGAAAGATTTAAATGAAGGATGGTTAATAGTATATTTAAGTTCAATAGATGATTTTGAATATATAACAGAAGAAAAAGATGGAATAAAAATTCATATATGGTTGATAAGAACAAATTTTGAAGCACCATCGAAAATTATGTGAATTATTATGTAGATAAAAAATAAAGATAGCAAAATCAGAGGTGGAACTGATGAAAAAATTACCAATAGGACGAAGTGACTTTAAAAGCATAATAGAAGATAACATGTATTATATAGATAAAAGTATGCTGATAAAAGAGATAATAGAAAGTGGAGATGTAATATTAATAACCAGACCAAGAAGGTTTGGAAAAACATTAAATATGAGTATGATGAAATATTTTTTTAGAAATGACCAGGATAATAAACATTTATTTGAAGGACTAAAAATATGGAAAGAAAAAGAGATAATAGAAAAATATTTAAATAAATATCCTGTTATATATTTGACTTTTAAAGATGCTAAACAAGATGATTTTCTAACAATGTATTCCAAAATAAAAATGATTATAAGGGATGTTTATGATGAATTTAATTATCTACTAAATAAAAATATATTAAGTGAAATAGAGAAAAAAGATTATATGAGAGTATTAGGATTAGAGGAAATTAAAGGAAATACTATAGAAGAAAAACGGTCAAATGAAAAAACAATGTTTGAAGAAAGCATAAAAAAATTAAGTGAATATTTATACCGTTATTACAAACAAAAAGTAATATTATTAATAGACGAATATGACACACCAATACAGCAATCATATTTAAAAGGATATTATAATGAATTTATAAATTTCATGGGAAATATATTAGGAAACGCATTAAAAGACAATGAGTATTTAGAAAAAGGAGTATTAACAGGAATAACAAGAGTAGCAAAAGAAAGTGTATTTACAGGAGTAAATAATCTTGATGTATCAACAATAGTAGGAAAACTATTCAATGATAAATTTGGATTAACGTGGGAAGAAGTAGAAGAAACATTAAAATATTATGGATTAGAATATGAAAAAGAAAAAGTAATAGAATGGTATAATGGATATAATTTTGGTGGGAAAGAAATATACAATCCATATTCAATAATAAACCTGGCAAGAAATAAGGGTGAAATAAAATATTATTGGATAAACAGCAGTGGAAATGAATTAATAAAACAACTAATAAGACAAAGTACAGCAGAAGTAAAAACAAAAATAGAAGAATTAATAGAAGGAAAAACAATAGAAAGCAGTATAGATGAAAACTTAGTATATGGTGATTTAGACAAAAGTACAGAAGAAAGTATATGGACATTATTTCTATTTACAGGATACCTAACCTGGGTAGAACATGTAGGAGAAGAAGGGGAACCAAGATATAGTCTTAGAATAACAAACAAAGAAACATTACAATTCTTCAAAAAAACAGTAGTGACAATAATAAAGGAAACAAAAATAGAACTTGAAAGTATAATACAGGATATAATATTGGGAAAGTACAAAGAATTTGGAATAAAATTCAAAAAAATAGTAAAAGAAACATTGAGTTATTTTGATATAAGTGGCGAAGAACCAGAAAGGTTTTATCATGGATTAATACTGGGGATGGTAGTAGGACTAAGTAAAAAATACATAGTAAAAAGCAATAGAGAGGCAGGGTATGGAAGAGCAGATGTAATATTAATACCCAAAGAAAAAACAGAACCAGGAATAATATTTGAATTCAAAAAATATAGTATAGATTTTGATAAAGATTTAAAAGAAAGTGCAGAAAAGGGAATAAAACAAATAGAAGAAAAAGGATATGAAGAAGAAATAAAGAGTTATGGGATAGAAAGAATAATAAAAGTTGCTATTGCTTTTGATAAAAAAGATGTGGAAATTATAGTTAAATAATGATAGTAATATATGAGATGAAATTCGGAGGTGTTTTTATGAAAAAAACGATGATGGTTATTATTATAGTAGTTTTTTCTTTAGTAGCATTTGGATTTAATTTTGATATAAATGGAAATGATATTTCTATTTCTAAGAATATATGGGGGGTTGGAGAGGGTTCAAATATTGGATTATGGTTGAGTTACCCTTTAAATTTTTCTGATATTAATTTGCCAGGTATTGGAATAAATTATAATGATAAGAATGAATTTTTTACATATCAAAAGGTGTTTTTTAAGAAAATAAAATTAAAGGCAGGAGAAAGATATTTCGATTTAAATGCTGGATATGATTTTAATAAAGATTCAATTATATTAACAACAAAGGTAAAGAAGTATAAAAATGATTTAATATCAAAAAGTTTTTCATATTCATATACATCTGTGTTTAAAGGCGGTAGTGAAAAAAGGGAAATAAGTCTTGATAGATTTTTGATTCCAACTGTAGTAAAAGCTTCTATTTTTTCTGCGTCATATGATAATTCAGGTTCTGGTAATGGTATTTCAAATTATGGATTTCAATTACAAAGATACTTTACTCTGCCTTTTGTTTTAGGGATTTCAGATTTAGGATATTCACTAACTATTCCAATTGGTGTGATGGATAATAAATATATTTCTGGTTATTTTGCATATGGTGTATTATATGATGGAGAATATTCTCCAGAATTTAGCTTTCAAACACCATTTAGTGTAAATAAAAAGGATTATTATATGGGACTGCAATTGAAAATGAGTGTGGATTCTAAGGTAATGTTTTATTTAACTAAGGTAGATATAAATAATCCATTTACAATAATGATTACAAATGATGGGGGTAGTTTTTTCTTTGAATACTGAAATGAAAAAAATTTAAAATTCTTTTTCAAATGGGCTCAGGCTTAATTATAGTGGATGATAGGATTAGAATGTCTAAAAAGAGCTTGGATTTATTAAAAATGGTATTTGAAAAAATTTTAGAAGTGAGGGAAAATATACATGGATATGAAGGATAGGGTGGAAAAGTATATAACAGATTTTATGAATAAGGATTTTCCTGAAAAGGATAATTCTGAGGAATGGGATCAATATTTTATGAAAATAGCCTTTCTTGTTAGTGAAAGGTCTTCTTGTACTCATAGGAAGGTTGGAGCGGTTATTGTGAAAAATAAAAGAATATTGGCAACAGGATATAATCAACCACCATCTGGATTTCCTCATTGTGATGAAATTGGATGTATCAGGGATGATTTGAATATTAAAAGTGGTGAATATCAGGAAATATGTTATGGATTACATGCGGAACAGAATGCCCTAATGCAAGCAGCAAAATTTGGTATATCTACAGATGGTGCATCAATATATGTGACTCATCAACCGTGTTCTATTTGTGCAAGATTAATAATTAATGCAGGAATAAAGAAAGTGATATATGGTGGTAATTATCCTGATGCATTAACTAAGTTATTTTTTAAACAAACAGGTGTAGAATTTAGGATGATGAAATAAATTCGGAGGTGTGTTATGCCTAATCAAAAGTATTTTGAATATGTAAGAAAAGACAGACTACCAAATGTTTGGTGTCCAGGTTGTGGTAATGGTATTATAATGAAATCATTTATCGAAGCAGCTTATAACCTTAAATTAGATAAAAATAAGGTTGCTGTAGTTTCTGGTATTGGATGTTCTTCTAGGGTTACGGGGTATCTGGATTTTAACACATTGCATACTTTACATGGAAGAGCTATTCCTTTTGCAACTGGAGTTAAGTTAGCAAGACCGGATTTAGAAGTTGTTGTTATGGGTGGAGATGGCGATATGTTAGCCATAGGTGGTAATCACTTTATCCATGCATGTAGAAGAAATATGGATATGACAGTAATATTATTTAATAATACAATTTATGGTATGACTGGTGGGCAATACTCACCAACAACACCACATGAGGCTATTGCTTCAACAGCACCATATGGTAATTTAGAAAATAATTTTGATCCTGTGAAAATGGCAATATCTTCTGGTGCAACATATGTTGCAAGGAGTACAGTGTATCATTATACGCAAAGTGTAAAATATATAGAAAATGCTATTAAACATAAAGGGATGTCTGTTGTTGAAATATTGTCTAATTGTCATACATATTTTGGTAGATATAATGGAATGAGTCAACCAGCTCAATTTATGGAATATTTTAGAAAAAATACTATAACTTTATCAAAAGCAAGAAGTATGAAACAAGAAGAAATAGAAGGTAAGATTGTTATAGGTGAATTCTATAATGATGAAAGCAAGAAAACATATTTGGAATTATATGAAGAATTATCTGAATCATTAGGTGGTGTTGCAAAATGAATTTAAAAGATCCAAGAAGTATTAGAATTAGTGGTATGGGTGGTCAAGGTAATATTCTTATGGGGCTTATTTTAGCTGAAGCGCTTGTTAGTGAAGGATATTGGGTTGTTCAATCTCAGCATTATGGAGCTCAGGTTAGAGGTGGATTATCTTTTTGTGATGTGTTATATTCAGATGAAGTTATTGATTATCCAAAGGCAGAAACATTTGATATATTATATATAATGCATGAAATAGCTTTTACTCATCTTGTGAGAGTAAAAAATAATGGTATTTTGTTTTATGATAGTTCATATATAAAAAGATTACCTCAAACGGTAGCAAGAATCACAAAAAAGATAGTAGCTATTCCTGCTTCAAAGTTAGCATATGAAGAATTAGGAAATTCAAATGTAGCTAATATGATAGGTCTTGGAGCTATTGCAAAAAATTGTGGTATAGTTAAAATTGAAACGTTAGTTGATGTAATGAAAAGAAGAGTAAATGAAAGATTTTATGAGATAGATGAAAAAGCTTTAAGAATGGGTTTTGATTATGTTGATAAGAAATATGAGATAAAAACAGATAATGGTAATGGAAGAGAGATACAATGAGAAAATTTTCGAAAAGCTTATCCTATGCTATTAAAGGGCTTTTTGAAGTTTTTAGAACACAAAGAAACTTTAAAATACAGGTAGTTTTTGCGTTGATCGCAATGAGCTTAGCTCTATTCTTGGATCTTGATGAAGGTCAAATATTATGGATTAGTTTAGCTATTATGATGGTATTAATTCTTGAAACAATTAACACCTTAGTAGAAAATATTATGAATTTGTTACATCCTGAATATAATAAAATAGTAGGAGTTATAAAAGATTTAGGTGCTGCTGCGGTTTTAATCGCAGCAACTTTTTCTATAGTAGTAGCAACAGTTATATTTGGTGGTAGGATTTTTAATTGGTCACCTAAATATGGTATAATAATAGGTATAATATTTGTTATATTTATAGCTGTTGGAAGTGTTTTTAAAGGGAGGGGAAAAAATGACCGATAATGTTATAAAAGTTTTAATAGTTGATGATTCAGGATTTATGAGAATGGTTTTGAAAGATATAATTGAAAAAGAACCTGATATGAAGATAGTTGGAATTGCCAAAACAGGCCTTGAAGGTGTAGAAAAAGCAATAGAATTAAAGCCTGATGTAATAACTATGGATGTTGAAATGCCAGAATTAAATGGTCTTGAAGCAGTTAAGTTGATAATGAAAAAAAATCCTACTCCTATAATAATGATTAGCAGCTTAACTTCTAAAGATTCAGAAATAACATTAGAAGCATTACAAAGTGGTGCAGTCGATTTTATACAAAAACCAGCTGGTAGTGTATCTTTTACATTTAGAAGTGTAGCTGGTGAATTAATTGAAAAAATAAGAAATGCAGCAAAAATTGATCCTGCTAAATTAATTAGAAAACCAAGATTAGTGAAAAAACCAAAAATTAACTTGAGTTTAAGAGGTCAAAAAATAGTTTTAATCGCTTCTTCTACAGGTGGTCCAAGGTCATTAGATACTGTAATACCTAATTTACCAAAAGGTATTAATGTTCCTGTGGTGGTTGTTCAACATATGCCTCCAGGATTTACTAAATCATTAGCTAATAGATTAGATAAAATATCAGAACTTACAGTAAAAGAAGCAGAAGATAATGAAGAATTGAAACCAGATACTGTTTATATAGCACCAGGTAATTATCATTTAGGATTAAAAGCAAATGGTTCAAGGGTTTATACTTATTTAGATTCATCAGATAAGATAAACAATGTAAGACCTTCTGCAGATTTTACGTTTAATGATGCAGCAGAAATTTATAAGGGGAATATAGTAGCTGCTGTTTTAACAGGTATGGGTAAAGATGGTGCAAAAGGAGCATTTAAAATAAAACATTATGGTGGTAAGATTATAGCAGAATCCCCTAAAACATGCGTAGTATATGGAATGCCAAAAGCAGTAGTTGAAGAAGGATATGCGGATTTTGTTTTACCAAATTATGAAATAGCAGGAAAAATAGTTGAATTGTTAGGAGGAAAGTGATGAAAGCACGGATTTTATTCTTAGTGTTGTTATTGCCAATTTTTATGTTTTCTGTGAAAACATATACTTATACCATTCAAAGTGGTGATTCTTTAGAAAAGATAGCTTATAAGGTGAATATTCCTTTGCCTTTAATTATTGATTATAATCCTGATTTTGCTTATAAGAAATATATTTATGCTGGAGAGAAGTTAATTATTCCAGAAAAGCCAGTATATATATATTCTGTGAAATCTGGAGATAGTTTAAGCTATATAGCTAAAACATTTTTTTCAGATGCCAGTTTGATTGCTGAGTATAATAATATAACAAATCCTAATTTGTTATATATTGGACAAAAATTAGAAATTCCGTATGAATATATTGGATTGAGTTTTAATAAAAATGTAGATGTGTCATGGCCGGTTTGGGGAGAATTAACTTCATTATATGGCTGGAGAATACATCCAATATATCATGATAAAAGATTTCATTCTGGTATTGATATAGCTTTGAGTGAGGGATTACCAATTTTATCAGCCGTTACAGGTAAGGTTGTTGAAGTAAAAAAAGACAGAGGATATGGTATATATGTGAAAATTAAAGCTGGCAGCCATTATTATATTTTTGCACATATGTCCAAAGCTTTAGCTGTACCTGGAAGTATAGTTAAAAAAGGCGAATTGATTGGTAGGGTTGGATCTACTGGAATATCAACAGGGCCACATGTCCATTTTGAAGTGAGAACATTAGCAGAAAAATCTATTAATCCATTGGAATTATTACCTTCATTTAGATATGCACATGTTCCAATAAAAAAGAAGTATATGGGTGGTAATTGAGAATGAGAAGAAATTTTATTTTTATTGTTTTTATATTGTTAATATCAATGATGTTTTCCAAGGATCTTTTTCTTCAATGGAAAAAAGTTGATAGTAATAATTATATTGAGAAAAATAATAATGTTTTTCTCAATATTTCTTATTTGGAGAAAATTGGATATAGTATTATGGGGACATCAGAAAATTTATTTATCATAAAATATGATGATACATGGTCTGCTGTTGTTTTTCCAAAAGCTGGTGTTGCAATTATTAATTCTTCTGAAAGTATTAGTATAGATAATGATGAATATATATATATGAATAAAAAATATTATGTAAGTTTGAATTTATTAGCAAAGTTAGCTAATTTAGAGTTTTTTCAAAATTCTAAAGGATATTATTTGAATTTCAGATTAGCTAAATTAAAGAGTATTGACGGTTTTTTAATGAAGGATAAACTGAGAATTATTATGGAATTTACATCAAAACCAGAAAAATTTGAGGTTTATAAATTAACAGCTGTTCCAGGTTATTTAATTAAAGTATATGGAGTTGAAATACCTGAGGTTTCTTTTTCTAAGACATATAGCAATAAGTTTTTAAGTCAAATAAAAGCCATGCAACATTCACAAAAGGAAATATGGATAACGATAACCTTAGGTGGAGAAGCAAAAAAATATACAAAAATAGAAGAGGATGGACGAATTATCATTGATGTGGAAATGAAAGAGAAATTCACAAAACCTGTAGTAGTTCTTGATCCTGGTCATGGTGATTTTGATCCTGGAACTTTGGGATATCTTGGAACTAAAGAAAAAGATATGGCTTTAAAAGTTGCATTAAAGACAAGGGAATTATTAAAAGATAAACCAATAAATGTGTATTTAACAAGGGATACAGATAAGTTTGTTGAGCTTTATAACAGAGCGAAAATAGCAAATGATTTACATGCAGATTTATTTATTAGCATTCATTTGAATTCATATTTAGAAAATAGAAGTATCAGAGGATCTGAAATTTATTATTTCTCTTTTTCTAATGACAAATATGCTAGAAAAATCGCTAGAAAAGAAAATTTAGATATGGATGATAATAAGGATATTATACAATCGAGGGTTGTTGAAAAGAAGAATTCTATACCAGAAAGTAAGAAAATGGCAAGCCTTTTAGAAAAACATGTGAAAGAGAATAAAATTCCGTTTAGAAATATAAAAGCGGCTGAATTTGCTGTTTTAGCTTATACAAAATGTCCTGCTGTTCTTTTTGAATTGGAGTTTTTATCTAACCCAACTGTTGAGGTTAATTTTATATCTGGAAAATATGTTGATCTTTTTGCAAAAATTATTGCTAATTCTATCTTAGAATATTTTAATATAAAGTAAATTAGAATATCGGTATAGATAAAATTAACAATTTAGTAGCGAAAAATTTTCTTGATTTATAATGTTTCTTATGTTATAATATATCTTGGTTATTCCGGCGTAGCTCAACGGTAGAGCGGGTGGCTGTTAACCACTAGGCTGGGGGTTCGAATCCCTCCGCCGGAGCCATAAAAAGTCCAGCGCAAGCTGGACTTTTTTATTTTTCTAAAATTATAGATAATATTGTACCTTTATTTTTTATAGAATTAATTTTTAATTTTGCATTTTGGAAAATAATAAATCTTTCTAAAAATACTGTTCCTAATCCTGTTCCGTTTTCTTTTGTTGTAAAAAACGGTTTTAAAAACTTCTCTTTTTCTGTATTATTCATTCCAATTCCATTATCAGCAAATATTATCTTATAGTTCTTTTTCTTTTCTAGAATTTTTACCATTATACAGCTTTTGTCTTTTTTCATTAAGACTGCATCGACAGAATTTTGTATTATATTAAATATAGCTGATTTGAATAACCATTTATCGCTTATTATATTAACATATGCTTTGTTTTGTATTTTAAATGATATATCTGGATAATTATCCTTAAAATTAGAGATTATCTCATCTATTAATATATTTAAATTAAATTCTGTTTTTTCTTCTGAAATTTTGAATAAATCCAATGTTTCTTGTATTATTCTTTGTATATTATCTATTTCTTGATTTAATTGTGTTAGATATTCTTCATCTTTTGTAATTTCATACATTTGAAATGTCATTTTTAATCGAGCAACTGGAGTTTTTAATCCGTGAGCAGCATCAGCTAAAATTTCACCCATTCTTGCAAAATGTCTTGCGCTTTCAAGATTTTTCTTTAATTTCTTATACTTTGTTATATCATTTACAGCAACTATTGTAAAATGACTTTTTTTGGTAACTATAAATTGGAGATTTTTTCTGAGCTTTTTAGAATATACTTCATATATTCCAGACTCAAGTGTTGATTTTATTCCACTTTTTATGAATATCTTCGACAGTTGCATTCCATATTTTAAAGGTACTGTATAAAATATTTCTTTGGCTTTTTTATTTGATCTTTGTAAGATACCATTTTCATCAAATACTAATAGTCCGGAACCTATGCTGTCAAAAATGGCATTGAATTTATCATAATAATCTTTTAATCCTTCTCTTTCTTTTGATAATAATATCGCGTATGTTCTTATCATTTCATCTAATTCACGAAATAATCCAGAATATTCTAAGTTATAATATTTGTTATTATATGCATTTCCTTTATGTAAAATACGTCTTAAACGCTTTTCTATGAATATGTCAATTATGAAGTAAAGTACAACAAAATTTATTGGTATTATGTACCAATAATTAAAAATATGGAATATATAGAAAAGTATAATTAAAATAATGGTATGAATAATAGAAATTTTTTCTGATAAATCCCAACCTAATAATTTTCTTTGCTTAATATGATTTCCACTCCTTCATTATCTAATTCTAGCATTTCTTTTGCGCTTCCTTGATTAACAGCTATTTCTAAAAAGCCAGAGCTTTCTGGATGAATCAATAATTCCCCTGGTAATACATCAGAGAAAACTCTTTCATAATATGCTTGTACTTTTTTGTTTGCATAATGAATATTAATTTTATCATCTTTTTTAAATAATGTGTCACCTAATTCCGCTGGTATATTAGTTTGTATATTTCCAAAGGTATCAAAAAATATAATTTCTCCTTCAATGGAATCATCTTTTATTTCTGGACTTTTATATCTGAATAAATTAATAGAATTAATTTCTTGCCCAAACTCTTCTATAGGGATACCTTTTGAGAGATATGCAGCAATGGGTGAAAAGATATCTCTTCCATGAAACGTAGTAGAATAGCTTTTTCTAAAGTAATATTTTTCATTATTAATTTCAATTAATTTATCTATCCCGTATTCTTCTGCAACTAAGGTTAAAAGGCCATTATCTGGCGCGACAAAATAGAAGTTTCTGCTTTTTGATTTTAAGATTATAGGTTTTCTATTACTACCAACTCCTGCATCTATCACACTTAAGAATATTGTTCCTTCAGGGAAATCCTTTGAAAATCTATATAATATGTGTGCATTAACCTTTGGATCGAATTTTTTTGTATCATGTAAAACATCAATAATTTCAACATTTTTATTAATAGTTTTCATGACAGCTTTACATATACCTACATAATAACTATCATTTCCCCAATCTGTAAAGAAAGCTATCATTTTTATATACCCCCTCCCGAATAATCCTCTCTTTTTTTGTCAATGTTTAATAATTTAGCATCTCCTTCTGTGGATTTAAGTCTTATTGTTTTATATTTTAAATCATGATATGTCGTTATTCTTCTAATTGTTCTAGTCTTTGAACGCATAACTATACTTTCTGTGATAGCTTTACCTTTTGAGAAATGAACACCTTTTAAAAACTCTCCATCTGTAACTCCTGTTGCAGAGAATATAACATTTTCCCCACCAGCTAAATCTTCTGTATAGTATACTTTATTCATATTCCAACCTTCTTCAATAAGTTTTTTCTTTTCTTCTTCTGTTTGTGGCCAGAGTTGTACTTGTAATTCACCACCTAATGTTCTTAAAGCACCAGCAGCGAGAACAGCTTCTGGGGAACCACCGATTCCTATATAAATATCAACACCACTTTCGGGCATTGCAGTGGCGATAGCTGCAGCGATATCACCGTCACCAATTAATTTAATTCTTGCACCAACTTCTCTAATTTCATTAATAATCTTATTATGCCTATCTCGATTTAATACAACTACAGTTAATTCGCTAATGGGTACTTTAAGAGCTGCAGCAGCAACTCTTAAATTTTCTCTAATACTACTTCTTATGTCTAATAATCCTTTTAATTCAGGTCCAACAGCTAATTTGTATGAATAAAAAGTTGGTAAATAAGCTAATTTACCTTTTTCTGCTAATGTCATAACACTAATTGCATTTGGTAATCCGTATGCAACGAGCCTTGTACCATCTATTGGGTCTACAGCAATATCAAATTCCTCATCTCCATCATTCCATGTTCCAACTTTTTCACCTATATATAACATCGGAGCTTCATCTTTTTCACCTTCTCCAATAATAACCGTACCTTTTATTTCAATGTAATCTAACATACCTCTCATAGCATCTACAGCAGCTTGGTCTACGGCATTTTTGTCACCCATTCCAAGATGCAAACTGCTGGTTAAAGCAGCAGCTTCTGTAACCCTAACTAAATCCAATGTAATTTCTCTATCGATTTTATCCACCATATTTTCATCCCCCTTTAATGTTTTATTATATTACTATTATACTAAAAATATAAGATTTTTAAAACCTTGTTTTTTCATAATGTAAATTAAATAATCTTCATTATTATTGACCATTAAAATAATAAAACTTTTTATGAACTTTGAAAAGAAAGAAATATATGATAAAATTAATTTGGAAAGCAAAGTAAATTATGGAGGTGATATTTGTGGAGATAAAAAAGTTACAAGAAAAATTAATGAGAAAAAAAGTTACAGTGTGGGAAAAAAGGGATAGAAATGTTATCGATGAATATTCCAAAGGTTATAAGAAATTTATCAATTATTCCAAAACAGAAAGAAGGGCCGTTGAATATACGGTAAAAGAGTTAGAAAAACACGGATTTAAGCCTTTGGATTTTTATCTTGAAAAGGGTAAAATAGAAGATGGAGATAAAGTGTATTATGTTAATAATAGCAAAGCTATTTTTGCAATAAAAATAAAAGGTAGTTTAATAAATGGAATTAATATCGTTGGTGCACATTTAGACGCACCGAGATTGGACTTAAAACCAGAGCCAATTATTGAAGATACTAATATAGCTATGGCAAAAACCCATTATTATGGTGGTGTAAAAAAATACCAATGGTTAAATATTCCTCTTGAATTGCATGGGGTTGTTATAAAAGATGATGGTACAAAAGTAGATGTTTCTATAGGAGATGCAGAAGATGATCCAGTATTTGTAATTTCTGATTTATTACCTCATCTCGATAGAAGAAAAGGTGAAGTTTCTGAAGTATTTAAAGGAGAAGATTTAAACTTACTTTTAGGAAGTATTTCAATTTCATATGATGAAGAAGTAAAAGATGGAGTAAAATTGAATATATTAAATATTTTACATGAAAAATATGGAATTATTGAAGAAGATTTAATTTCAGCAGAATTGGAGGTTGTTCCTTCATTACCAGCAAGAGATGTTGGTTTAGATAGATCATTAATTGCAGCATATGGTCATGACGATAGAATTTGTTCATATACAGCATTAACTGCATTAATAGAGTCGGAACCTATAAATAGAAGTGCATCTATTCTTTTAACAGATAAAGAAGAAATAGGAAGTGATGGAAATACAGGTGCAAAACATCATTTCTGGATTACAGTTGTTAAAAAATTATTAAAATTGCAAGGAAGTTCTAATATCGAATTGGATATAGACGATACTTTATTAAATTCAACATTACTATCAGCAGATGTTACTGCAGGATATGATCCAAACTTTAAAGATGTTCATGATCCAGCAAATGCAGCAAGGTTGGGTTATGGTATAGCTATTGCAAAATATACAGGTGCTAGAGGAAAAGCAGGAACTAATGATGCAAATGCAGAAGTTTTTGGGAAAATTAGAAAGATTTTTAATGAAGAAGGCGTTGTTTGGCAAACTGGAGAACTTGGTAAAGTAGATCAAGGTGGAGGCGGAACAATAGCTAAATTCTTCTCTGAAAAAGGATTAAGTGTTATTGATGCTGGAGTAGCTCTTTTTGGAATGCATTCACCATATGAAATAGCTTCAAAAGGTGATTTATATGAAACGTATTATGCATACAAAGTATTTTTGAATAAAAATTAATTTTTTCATAGGAGTGAAAATTTGAAAATTTTCGCTGGTGATCCTATCCATTTAATGGAGTTTGAAAATGATAATGTGAATATTAATATTACATCCCACTCCTGGTCTTTTTTAGGCCAGAGTGGGGTTTCTGTAATTTTAAATAGTGATTCTGTTAATATTTTTGATGGTATTGCAGAAGAAGAATTAAGATCTTTTGAAGATAGAATTATTAATGTTAATGATGAAAATAAGTTAATTTTTTTGTTGCAAAGTGAAGGAATGAAATTTGAAAATTATTTTTATGCTAAAATGCGACATGCGGATTTAATTGTTTTGAGAGTAGATCTTTTAAACAAATCATCATATGGATACTTATTAAATGTAATTATATCTAATATGTTTTTAGTTAATATACCCATATTATTGTTTAAAATATATAAGGATAAACATGAAATTTCATATTTTTATCCAGATAAAAAGGAATATGTTATATTCAAAGATTCCCCTTATGCTTACATAGAAATAGAAAAATTTAATGATAACATTATAATGCTTCATGGGTATTATAGAAATAAGATTCATAATAAATTACAGGCCTTTTTAAAAAAGGTTGGGGATTTCAAATGAAAAATTTTTTAGATATTATTGTAGAGAAAATTTTGTTCAAAAAAGTAAAGAATGCTTTTTATAGTATTAAAGATAATTATCCATATGATGATAATAATTTTTATTTTATCAATTTTGGTGATGTTTCATTAAAATTATTTAAATTAAGGCATTTGTTTTATTTGATTTCACATTTTAAAGATGCAGTTAAATTTAAAAATAAGATAGGTTTTTTAAAGGTAAATAGATTTTCAAAAAAGTATTTGAACTATATTTCTGAAATTTCTGAAATATTTGATATAGTAATTTTAATGGAGTATAAGAATGGGTTATATATCATTAGAGAAAATACCGTAAACAAAGTACATTCTAATGATAATTTTTATTTTAAAACAACGAAATTTTATTTTCTTAATGAATCCACTGAATTATTGTATCAGTTAATGGATATAAGATTAGAAAATCCCCATTTTTTGTTAGTTAATAATATTTCTTGTAATTTTCAAGATTTAGAACTTAATTCCATTTCTTCTGCACTTTCTATTTATACTATTTCAATGAATGATAATACATTCAAAATTTTTAAACCGGAAAATAATAAATTTGTTGAATATAAAATTAAGGAACATTTTATTTTGAAATTTAATTTGAAGAATTTAGAGAATTTGAAAAATGGACTTACTAAATTTGATGATAAAAAGGTTGAAATGTTATTAAAATATATATAGTAATAATAAAGAAAATTATAAAATAATGTTCTTCACCAGGTGAAAATTTTGAGTCCTTAAAAATGCTCATTCTAACCTGTCGCTCAAACTCATATCCATATTCGGTTTCGCTCAATTTTGCATCCATGCAAAATTGTCAGGCTCCATTTGCATTTTTTCGGAAATTTTCAATGGTTCATCACATTATTTTTATAAATTTTCTTTATGACAACTAAACAATCTTCGAGTTTTCATTTGTTTTATTTTTGAATTCCAATGATATATATGGCTTCATTTAGATTTTTCTGGAGCTTCCGAGTATTTATTCATATTATTTTTTTAAAATATTTTGTCAATAGTGAAAGGGCCGGAAGGCCCTTTTTTATTTAACTATGTAGAAATAGAATCTATTTCTATTATTTACAAAAAATATACATTTAAATTTGACTTTTTTTGTCTAATTTAGTATAATAACATTAGGTAAATATGACAAAAAAAGGAGGAATTAAAATGTTATTAGAAGTGAAAAATCTTAGAGCTAAGGTTATTGAGGATGATAAAGAGATATTAAAGGGTGTTAATTTAAATATAGAGTCTGGTGAAATACACGTTTTGATGGGACCAAACGGTTCTGGAAAGTCAACATTATCAAATGTTATAATGGGGTCACCAAAATTCGAGGTTATAGAAGGCGAAGTATTATTTGAAGGAGAAAATATTTTAGATTTAGATACTAATGAAAGAGCAAAGAAAGGTATATTTTTAACCTTCCAACATCCACAAGAAATAGATGGAGTAAAAATGAGGCAATTTTTAATAAATGCATATAGATACATGCATCCAGATGAAAAGATTTCACCAATTGAATTGAATAAGAGATTAGTTAAATTATGTGAAGAAATAAATATTAAACCAGAATTTTTGGATAGATATGTAAATTCGGGATTTTCTGGTGGCGAAAAGAAAAAGAGTGAAATATTACAACTATTTTTCTTGCAACCGAAATTAGTTATTATAGACGAAATTGATTCAGGACTTGATGTGGATGCATTAAAAGATGTTGCAGAGGCTATTAATAAATTAAAAACAGATGATATGAGTATATTAATGATTACACATTATCAAAGGATATTAAAGTATCTTCAACCAGATTTTGTTCATGTATATGTTGATGGAAAAATTGTATATACAGGCGATGCTAAATTGGCAGAGGAAATTGAAGAAAAAGGTTATAGTGTTTTAAGTGAATATACAGACGTAGAAGCTGTTAAGGAGTGGTAATATGAAAGATGTTAATGAAATAAATTATGAAGATTTAATGATAAATCAATCCAAATTTGATTTTAGAAATGAAGCAAAATATGCGTATAAGACACCACCTGGATTGGATGAAAAAGTTATTAGAGAAATATCAGAAGCTAAAAATGAACCAAAATGGATGTTGGAGCATAGATTGCAAGCGTTTAAGATATTTGAAAATTATCATGAACCACATTTTGGTGTTGATATAAGAAATTTAGATTTAAGTAAAATAGTGGCATATATGAAACCAGATGCAAAGAAATCCAATTCTTGGGACGATGTTCCTGATGAAATAAAAGACACTTTTGAAAGATTGGGTATTCCAGAAGCAGAAAGAAAAGCTCTTGCCGGTGTTGGAGCACAATATGATTCTGAAGTTGTTTACCAACATATTCAAAAGGAATTAAATGATTTAGGAGTTATATTTTTAGATATGGAAACAGCAGTTAAAGAATATCCAGATTTAGTAAAAGAATATTTTATGAAACTTGTTCCATCTCATAATCATAGATATGCAGCAATTCATGGTGCTTTATGGAGTGGCGGATCATTTTTATATGTTCCAAAAGGTGTAAAAGTACCATTACCTCTTCAAGCTTATTTTAGAATGAATAATCCTGGTATGAGTCAATTAGAACATACATTAATTATTGCTGATGAAGGATCACAGGTTGAATTTATCGAAGGTTGTTCTGCACCATTTTATAATGTAACTAATCTTCATGCTGGTATGGTTGAAATATATGTAAAAAAAGGTGCTAAAATGAAATATTCCACAATACAGAATTGGAGTAAAAATACATATAACTTAAATACAAAAAGAGCTATTGTTGATGAAGATGGATCTATGGAATGGGTATCTGGTTCATTAGGTAGTTTCAAAACTATGTTATATCCGATGACAATTTTAAGAGGAAAAGGAGCTAAAAATAGTTCTGTTACTTTAACATATGCTGGACCAAATCAACATCTTGATACAGGATCTAAGGTATTTCATTTAGCCCCTTATACAAGTTCTGTTGTAAATGCAAGAAGCATTAGTATCGGTGGTGGTTGGGCATTTTACAGAGGTTGGGTAAAGATTGGTGAGAATGCTAAAGGAGCAAAATCTTCAGTAGAATGTAATGCTTTAATGTTAGATAATAAGTCAAAAAGTGATACTGTTCCATTAATAGAGGTATTTACTGATGATGCTGATGTTGGACATGAAGCTAAAATAGGAAGAATTTCTGAAGAACAAATATATTATTTAATGTCAAGAGGATTATCTGAAATAGATGCAAAAAATATGATTGTTAGAGGATTTATAGAACCATTAGTAAAAGAATTGCCACTTGAGTATGCACTTGAATTGAATAAATTAATTAATTTAGAAGTGGAATCTTCAATAGGATAAAAGAGTTTATTAATATTAACGGAGGTGTATTTATGTATGAAAAAGCACTAATTTTAAATCATAATGATTTTTATGCTACAGAATGGATAGTGCCAGAGGTAAAATCTGATAAAGATTATGGTATAATAGAAATAGAAGAATCAAAGAAATATTTCACAAATGAAAAATTAAATAGATTTCGTTTAAATAGATTTGAAGAATATAAGAAAATGGGATTTCCGAAATGGAAAAGGTCAAAGTTAAATGGGTTTGATCCTATTAAGTTTGTTCCTGATTTTAATTCTTTAATATCGGATAATTTAAGAAGTTTAAATGATCTTGATAATGAAGGTATATCAATTTTGGAAGATATGGATTTTGATGGATCTCATAGGAAGTTTTTATTGATGACAGATGTTTTTTTTAATACAGGATTTTATTTAAAAACTGAAAGAAATCAAGAAAATGAAATATATTCAATTGAAGCTGGTATTGATGAGAGAAACCCAATTTATGATTTAGGTATAATTAATTTAGCAGAAAATAGTAAAGCAACTTTAATTAGATTTGTTCATTCTAATGGCAATGGTTCAAAAATTTCTTCTTTAAGAGGAAAATTAAAAGAAAATTCTGAATTAACTGTTATTAATATTAATCTTTTTGAAAAGGATATTTCTACAGATAATATTTTTTTTGATGTTGGGAAAGAAGCCAAATTAACTGTATATGATATTAACATAGGTGGAAAAGTAACTGCTCCACATGTTGTAATTAGAATGGCAGAAGAAAAGGGGAATGTAAACATTTATCCATACTATTTAACTCAAGATGAAGAGATTATTGATATGTTTTATTTAATTAGATATTATTCCCCAGAAACATTTGGTCATATTTTAGGACATGGGGTATTAATGGATGAATCGAGAGTTATATTTAGAGGAAATTTAGATATTAAAAAAGGTTCAAAGAATGCAGATGCAAGCGAACAAGATTTTAATCTAATATTATCAGAAAAAGCAAAAGTTATGGCTTATCCTTCATTATATGTTGATGAAAATGAAGTGAATGCAGGTCATGCAGCAAGTATTGGTAGTATAGATGAAGATAAATTATATTATATGATGGCAAGAGGATATTCAAAAAGCGCAGCTAAGAAAGAGATAGCTTTAGGGATTTTTGAACCAGCTGTAAGTATTATAAAAGAATATAATTCTAAGATTGCGGGGGATTTATATGATGTTATCCAAAAAAGATTTGATAGAAAATTTTCCGATTCTGAATAGAAGTATAGAAGATAAAAAGATAATTTATTTTGATAATGCAGCAACTACATTAACTCCAATTAATGTAACTAACGCAATTAAAGATTTTTATGATTACCATAATGCAAATGTGCACAGAGGGGCACATTTGCTTTCTAATGAAGCAACAGAAATGTATGAAAATGCAAGAAAAAGTATAGCTAAATTTATTAATGCGAAAACGCAAGAGGTAATTTTCACAAGAGGAACAACAGAATCGATAAATTTATTTGTATATTCTATTGGTAAAAGCGATTGGATAAAAGGGAAAGATGTTTTAATTACTACTATTGAGCATCATTCTAATTTTGTACCTTGGCAACAATTAGCAAAGACATTTGATTTTAATGTAATTTATTATAATCCGGAAAATGGTATTTTTAATTTAGATGAATTTATATCTAATATAACAGAAGACACTAAGTTAATAAGTATAACAGGAATGTCAAATGTTACTGGTCAGGTTATACCAATAAGAGAAATAATAAATTATGCACATGAGAAAGATATACTCGTTCATGTTGATGGTGCTCAATTTGTGCCGCATTTTGGAATAGATGTTAAAGAAATCGATGTAGACTTCCTTTCTTTTTCTGGACATAAAATGTTAGGACCTATGGGTATAGGTGTTTTTTATGGGAAAAAGAAATTGTTAAAAAAATTACCACCATTTCATTATGGTGGTGAAATGATTAATTGGGTTAGTATAGAAAATACAGATTTTGCAGAATTGCCAGAAAAATTTCAAGCAGGAACACCTAATGTTGGTGGAGCAGTTGGCTTAAAAGCAGCAATAGATTATATAAATGAAATTGGCATGGAAAATATTAAAGAACATTCAAAAATTTTAACTGATTATGCTATGAAAAGAATAAAAGCACTTGATTTTATAACCTTATATAATCCAGAAGATTCTTCTTCTATAATCACTTTTAATGTTGATAATGTTCATCCGCATGATGTTGCACAAATACTTAGTGATAAATTTGGAATAGCTGTGAGAAGTGGTCATCTTTGTGCTCAACCTCTTTTAACACAATTAGGAACAAAGTCAGTTTGTAGAGCTAGTTTTTATTTTTATAACACAGAGGAAGAAGTGGATAAATTAATAGAAGGATTGAAATTTATTAAGGAGTGGTTTAAATGAGTCTAGAGGATTTATATTCTGAAATAATATTAGATTATGCTAGAAATCCACGATTTCAGGGTGAAATACCAGATGCGACGATAAAAGAAGATGGAAAGAATTTATCCTGCGGAGATGAAATAACCCTTTATTTAAAAGTTGATAATGGAATAGTTAAAGATGCTAAATTTAGCGGACATGGGTGTATTGTGAGTCAATCTTCTGCTGCATTACTATGTGAAGCTATTGAAGGAAAAACATTAGAAGAAGCAAAAGAAATTTTAGAAGAAGTAGAAAAAATGGCTCAAGGTGAAGAATTTAATGAAGAAATAGTTGGAAATGTAGCAGTATATTCTGAAATATCAAAGTTTCCACTTAGAGTAAAATGTTTTACACTTGCCTGGCATACACTTGAAAATTCAATAGAAGAACTTAAAGACTAAAATTACTTTTTCATATTTTATTTTGAATTTTGTCTATAAACTAAAACTCCTTTGGGAGTTTTATGTTATTTATGTTAAAATTTAAAATTATAAATTTTTGATTTGACAAAACCATATAATTATTGATATAATAAATATAAATAATTTTTTATATGGAGATGGTTAAAATAATTAATAGAAAATTCATAAATATTTTTTCAAAAGTATTTGAAATGATTTCTGAAAAAGAATATAATGAATTTTTAGATATGACAAATATATTTGAATATATATTAATATCCATAATGGATTTTGATAGCAGATTAACTACAGGTAGTGTTATTTTGAGAGATGATGATGGATATTTTAGATATGTTGCTGTTAAAGGTCATGATATGAATATATTAAAGGATATTAGATTCAAAAAGAATGATATTTTTGAAGAAAAATTTTATGGTGCTCAAATTATAACTTCTCGGATTGAAAGGGAAACTAGAGAACAATTAGACTTATTAGTAAAAGGTGGAAATTTATTGAAATTAAAATCATATCTTTCAGTTCCAATTTCTACAAAAAATGAAGTTGTAGGTTTTTTAAATATAGATAATTATTCAGAAAAAAACATATTTATTGATGGTGAAATAATAAATATTGCTAAATTTTTTGCTAAGTTTATGGGGCACATATATGAAAATATAAATGATAAGAGAGATTTAAGGATAAAAGAGAAACTTTTGAATAAATCAAATATTTCAAATGGTATATTGTATAATAAAGCATTTCTACTTGGATCTTTAAAAGAATTTTTTGAAAAATATGAAGAATTTGTTTTTGCAATAATAACCATAAAGAATAAGTTAGATGAGAAAAGTTTAGAATCAATTTTTCATAGAATAAATAAATTATTTGATGAAGATATTGTTGCATATGAAGACAATACTTTTTATATTTTATCTGAATATATTTCTGATTATTTTTTCAAAACAGAATTAAAAGAAGTGTTAGAAAAACCAATTTTATGGGATACTGAAATTTATCCAAAATTTGAATATAATTTTTATAATATACCAGGAGATTTAAAGGATATAGAAGAGATAAAAGAATTAATTTAAGAGGAGTTCGTAAGAACTCTTTTTTTTATAATTAGAAGAATTAAAGATTTTTATATCTAAAGCGTTTATTGCGGTTGTGGTAACTTTTAATTATTTTAAATCAAGTTTTTTGTTATGTTACTTTTTTGTTATAATTAACTTACTTAATAAACTTAATTAAGTAAGTTGGTTGTTAGGGGATGGAATATGAAAAACAATAAAAATTCTACAATATCTCAACTTTATAAATTTATATATTATAATAATGAAGTTTCAAAAAATGATATAGCTAATGAATTAAACCTATCCTTGACTATATCTTCTCGATATGTTAATCACTTAGAAGAAAGAAATATTATAAAATCTTTTAAAATAGGAAAATCTTCAGGTGGAAGAAAACCTGTTTTGTATAAAATTAATGAAAATTATAAATATATTATTGGATTAAATATTACCAATACTTATTTATATATTTTTATATCTAATTTAAATGGAGAAATTATTGGAAATAGTTTAGAAAGAATTGGTGATTACAAATATAGCAAATATATAAGAATTATAGAAAAAAACATCTCAATGCTTTTGAAAAATTACAATTTATCATCAGAAGATATTCTTTCCATTGGTATATCAGCATCATGTATAACTGATATGGATAATAAAATTATAAATTATTCAAGGCAACTTAATTGGAGAAATGTATATATATGTGAAGATTTAGAAAAGTATTTTAAAATACCTGTATTCGTAGAAACAGATGTTAGAGTATATGCATATAATAAACTTGAATACAATAATGAAAAAAATACATCAATCATTTTATATCTTGAAAAAGGTGTGGGTATTGGTATTATAATTAATAATTATATTGTTAGAGGGTATACAAATAGAGCAGGAGATAATAGATTTTTAGGAAAAGATATACATAAGTTGATTGAAAATATTAATAAAAATAAATATATAAATATTTTAAATAACGAACCATATTTTTCTGATCGCTTTCCACGTAAACAAATAAAAGAATTAAATAAAAAATATATAGAATCTATAAATTCTTCGATAAAAAATAAAAAAGATTTTAATATTTTTATTATGGAAGTATCTTCTATGCTAATTTCATTAGTAGCATTATTAAACCCTAAAGATGTAATTTTAACCGGTAATATATTTAATTATAATGATTATATATTTGAAAAAATAAAAAAACAAATATTAGCATATAAAAATTTTTATTATACACCAGATATTATGAGATTTAGTTATAAAGAAAAACCTTTAGAAAAAGGCATTTTAAATATGCTTATTCATAAAAGTTTAGAATATTCATTGTTTGATTTTTAACTACACTTTAAAAAGGGGGGTACAATTATGAAAAAAGGTATTTTGGTAATGCTATTAGTTGTATTGGTAGTGAGTGCTTTTGCAAAGACAGTTACATTAAATTATTGGATATGGGATCCTGAATTAAGGGACAAAACACAAACTCTTATAAACAAATTTGAAGCATCACATCCAAATATTAAAGTTGAATTAACTACATTAGAACCAAAGAATTATTGGACTAAATTAAGAATTGCTGCTTCTTCAAAACGATTACCGGATGTTTTTAATATGAGTTCGGGGTATATTGAAGAATGGGCAAAAAGCGGATTTTTAATGAATATTACTGATTATGTAAACAAAGATATCGATCAAGAAAAATTCTTTAAAAATTTGTTTGATACAGGTAAAGAACTAGTTGGTGATGGTAATTATTATGCAATTCCATTTGCCTTAGTTACAACAGTATTATATTTTAACAAAGATATGTTTGATGAAGCAGGATTAAGTTATCCTAATTCAGATTGGACATGGTTTGAATTTTTAAGAGCAGCTAAAAGATTGACTAAGGATAAAGATGGAGATGGAGAAATCGATCAATGGGGATATTGGTTCTATGGAAGATATGCGCATATTGAATCATGGATATATAGAAATGGTGGTTCTTTATTGGATAGAAGCAAAATGAGATTTGCTCCAGATAAAAATGCTGTAGAAACATTAGAGTTTTTAGATTCATTAGTAAAAGACTTTAAAGTTTCACCACAACCAAAACAAATGAGTGGTATCAGACAACAAGATGTTTTTCCAAGAGGATTAGCTGCAATGTGGGTTGATGGATCATGGAATATAGAAAATAATAGAACAATTATAAAAGATAAATTTAGATGGGGAATAGCAGAGGTTCCACTTGGTCCACATGGAGATCCAAATGTTGCATATGGATGGCCTGATTTTGTTGCAATTTCAGCATTTACAAAGAATAAAGAGGCTGCCTGGGAATTTGCAAAATTTGCATCAGGTGAAGGATTAGATCTTAGTATGTATATGGCTGGTAAAATACCATCATATAAACCATTAGGATTATCAAAAGAATTTTATGAAGAAGATAAACAACCAGCTGAAAAGAAATTATTATTAGATATTGCAGCAAAGACCATGAAAAATTCATTTACACAAGGTTGGGGAGAATGGAGAGGTTATGGTTCTTCTGAATCAATGGGTTTAAATGGAGCAATTGATGGTATGCTAAATGGCGATTACACTTTAGATGAAGCTTTAAAGATAGCAGAAAAAACTGCAAATAAAGTTTTAGAAAGATATTATAAGTAAAAAATAAAAGGGGAATAATCCCCTTTTATTTTAAATATAACAAATATGACTTTGTCAAACTAAAGGAGTGAAGTGAATGAAAGGATCAAAACTTTCATGGTACAAACCATATCATCCGTGGTTATTTTTATTACCAACTTTGATTGGATTAATTGTATTTAGGTTATGGCCTATATTTTATTCTTTTTATATAAGTTTCACAGACTGGAATATTTTAGTAAAACCACAGTATGTTGGACTTAAAAATTATAAAGAATTATTTAATGATCCTATATTTTATGAAATACTAAAAAATACTTTTGTGTTTTCTTTTGTTTATGTGATTGGTGTAATGATTTTTGGATTGTTATTAGCTATTCTTGTAAATAATAAAATTAAGGGAGTTAATTTTTTTAGAACAGCATTTTATACACCAGTTGTTACTTCTGCAGTAGCTGTAGGATTAGTTTGGAACTGGATTTTAGCACCAAAATACGGAATTCTAAATAATTTTTTAAAGGACGTTTTTCATATTCTTCCTCCAGTATGGCTTGAAGATAAATCTTTAGCTTTAATAGTGGTTTCAGTAATACAAGTTTGGAAAATGTCTGGATATTATATGATGTTATATCTTGCTGGGTTGCAAGAAATACCCTCTACTATTTATGAAGCAGCAAAAATTGATGGAGCCAATGGATGGCAATCATTTAAAAATATAACTTTACCTTTATTGACACCAACTACATTTTTTGTTTTTACAGTGGCAATAATAGATTCTTTTAGGAATTTTGAAATAATATATACTATGACACAAGGAGGACCAGAATATTCAACAAATACTATTGTTTATTCTGTATATTTAAATGCATTTGAATTTTACAGAATGGGGTATGCATCAGCTTTAGCATATGTTCTTTTGGTAATAGTATCTATTTTAACATTAACCAATTTTGTTCTAAAAAAATATTGGGTTAATTATCAATATTAGATTGAGGTGACATTATGAATAAGGAGACAAATATAAAAATAACAATATTGTATGTGGTATTAATATTTTTTACAATAATTATGATTTTTCCTTTTTTATGGATGTTAATCAGTTCATTTAATACGGAAGAAAATATTTTTAGAATTCCACCCACGCTAATTCCAGATAAACTTTTTAAACCTGGAATGTTTAGTAATTATATTGATGTCTTAAAAAATTATAATTTTTTAAGATATGCTATGAATAGTTTTATTGTTGCTTCTTTAGCGGCAATAGGGCAGGTTTTTACATGTTCATTAGCAGGTTTTGCATTTGCAAAAATGAATTTTAGATATAAAAATATAATTTTTTCACTTTTATTAATGACAATGATGATTCCTGTTCAAGTTACTATCATACCAGAGTTTTATTTGATGTTGCATTTGGGGTGGATAGATACTTTTGCTCCTCTAATTGTTCCATCATTTTTAGTTGGATCTTTTGGAACATTTATGTATAAGGAATTTTTTGAGAACATTCCAAAAGATCTTGAGGATGCGGCTGTAATAGATGGTGCAGGACCTTTTAAAATGTTTTTTAAAGTGTTTTTTCCATTGAGTACTGCAAAGACTGTAACTTTGTTTATAATAGCTTTTATGAATAATTGGAATGATTTATTAAGACCTTTATTATATATTAGTACAAATAAAAATTTGACAACAATAACATTAGCATTAACTCAGTTTCAAGGAGAGTATGGTGCACGTTGGAATTATTTGTTAACAGGTGCAGTATTATCTATTATTCCTTTGTTGATTTTATATATTTCCCTTCAAAAATATGTAGTAGAAGGTGTTACACATAGTGGTACAAAAGGATAATAAGGAGAGTTGTTTATGATAAAAGAATTGATTAATTATAATGATGAAAATGTAGAATATATTCTAAGGAAAAAAATATATAAAAATTTAGAATTTACTGATTTTGGTATTATTAGTTTTTTACCAAAAAAAGTATTATATAAACATAATAGGTTAACTAAATATATTTTTGATAATTTTATACATGAAGCTCAAAGATATTTTTTTTCAAATAGAAAAAATATTCAAATAGCTTTTATTAATCCAGATATAATAAAATTTTTTGATATTGATTCAGAGATTATTTCGAGAGAGTTTATCTTATCAAAAGTATATAAACTACACATATATTTAAATGAATTATATAAAAACTCTTTTTTAGAATTTAAAAATAGCCGTTTCTATACAAAAAATAGAGAATTAGAAAAATTTTTAAATAATAATTTATTTAAAGGGAATATCAGAATTTTGGGAAATTCAAAATCTCCATTAAAATTTATCACAATTCATCCAAATTTAGGTATCCCAAAACAGGATTATAAAAATAATAATATTATTATAAATTCCCATTTTTTTCTCATGGAGTACGAAGATTTAGAATCTAAATATTCTCTTTTAGGTCAGCCATTTGGTGGCTTAATAATAAATAAAAAAATTATTTTTCCTTTTTTATATAAAAGACCAACATTTTTTATAAGAGAAAATCTGGAAGCATACGTTAAAAATATAGGGATAAGAGATATGAAAATAGTTATTGATAATACTATCTATGAAGATAAAAAGAATTGTATTATATATACAAGAGAAGATAATAACATTACACCAAAAGAAAAAGGAATTGATATTATTGTTATAAATAATGAAATAGTCGGTTTTAAATTAGATGGTGGGACATCTATACCTGATGGAGGATATGTTATTCATTTAAAAAAAGAAATGAATGTGAATAATTTAAATGTAAAATATATATATAATGAAAACGCATTATTTTCCCTTCAAGTTGGTCCGGTATTGATTGAAAACAATAATGTAAAAGATAAAGTAGATGATTCATTTCTTGTTCAAAAAAATTTATTAAGATTGCCACCAACAAATTTCAAAACTGATTGGAAAAATGCCATTTCTTCTCGATTAGCCTTAGGTGTAAAAAATAAGAAAATAAAATTATTATTTGCTAATGGAACAAATACAGATACTTATTTAAAAGGTATTGATAATAAAGGATTTTCTTTTTTTGAGTTATCAGAAATTTTAAAAAAAGAAAAAGTAGAAACTGCGATATCTCTTGATGGTGGAGGATCAATGCAGGTATATATAAATGGCGGTAAAATAACAAAACATGCGGATAGAAGAAGATTGCCATATATAGAATATCAAAGACCTATTCCAGGGTATTTGAAATTTATTTTGTAATAATAGGTGGTGGATAATGTGAAGTTTTTAATTTTAGCTGGAGGTAATGGGAAAAGACTTAAATCTAAAAAATCTAAACCTCTTACGGAATTAAATAATAAACCGTTAATTAAATACATTTTAGACATTGTAAATTCTTTAAATAAAAATTCTGAGAAAATTATAATAGCAAATCCAAAAAATTATAATGATTTGGAAGATATGATCGATAAAAATACGCATATATATATCCAAGATAAACCCTTAGGCACAGCGCATGCAACAAAAATTGGAATGGATCATATAGAAGATAAAGAAGATGTTTTTATTTTATACAGCGATACACCATTATTTAGAGATTCTACATTATATGCAATGTATGAACATCATAGACTAACAAAATCTAATATTACCTTTATGTCTGGATTAACCAGCATTAAATATCCATATGCTGTAGTATATAGAGATGATGATGGTAAGGTTATAAGATTAGAAGAACATGGAGATCCTGAATATGATCCTCCTTATGAATACAGCATAGGTGCATATATTATGAAAGCTGGAGTATTTAAAAGCTTATATTCTGAAATTAAACCTCATCCTGATACAGATGAATATTATATACCTGAAGTAATAATAAAAGCTATTGAAAAAAAGCTATCTGTTGAAGGATATATTTGTTTGGATGAAGATGAATATCTTGGTATAAATACACCAGAAGATTTGAAATTAGCAGAAGAAATACTTTTAAAAAGAGAAGTTTCCGATTCTCAAATTCAGGAAGAAAAGTATATAAAATTTGGAACAGGTGGATGGAGAGCACATATTGGAAGAGGATTTACTCTGCAAAATGTAAAAAAATTAACTCAAGCAATATCAAATTATTTAAAAATGAATGGTAAAACTAATAAACCTGTTATCATAGGTTATGATAATAGATTTTTATCAGATGAAGCTGCAAAGGAGATTTCAAGTGTATTAAGTGCAAATAATATAAAGAATTATCTTAGTACAACGCCTATACCAACACCATTAGTGACTTTTACAGTATTGGAAAAAAAAGCAGCTTTGGGTATTGTTGTTACTGCTTCGCACAATCCATATAATTACAATGGAATAAAAGTGGAAACAGAAGATGGATTACCAATACCTTTACATATGTCTGAAGAAATAGAAAAAATATCAAATAGTATAGATAAAATATCCTGGATTCCATACCCTGTTGCGAAAGAAAAAAACTTCACAAAAGAGTGTGATTTTAGGAGAAAATATTTAGATTATCTTGAAAATAAATTGGATTATGATTCAATAAAAAATGCTGGATTAAAGGTTTGTTTTGATTCTATGTATGGTTCTGGAACAACCACAATTCAGTTAGCTTTAATTGGTGCTAGATGTGATCTTGAAATAATAAGAGGATATAGAGATACATTATTTGAAGGTTCTGCTCCAGCTCCTACAGAGGAAAAACTATCTCATTTAATATACAAAATGAAAAATGGTGATTTTGATGTAGGAATGGCCGTTGATGGTGATGCTGATAGAATAGTTTTAGTAGATGAAAAAGGAAAATTTTTACATACAAATGAAGTAATATCATTATTGTGGTATTATATGCATGAAATAAAAGGATTTAAAGGTGGAGTTGTTAGAAACGTTGGAACAAGTCATAATATAGACAATCTTTGTAAAATATTTAATGAAAAAACATACGAAGTTCCTGTAGGTTTTAAATATATAGCTGAAGGAATAAGAAAACATAATGCTCTTGTTGGTGGTGAAAGCAGTGGAGGTATTACATTTAGAGATCATATAATGGAAAAAGACGGTGTATATGCAGCAATGCTTGTTGTTGAAATGTTAGCAAAAACTGGTGAAAAAATTTCAAGACTTTTAGAAAAAATAAAAAATATGGTTGGAAAATGGTTAATCTTTTTTGAAAAAAATTATAATATTTCCCCAGAAATAAAGATAAAATTAAATAAATTTTTTAATGAAGAGCATAAAACTATTGCTGGATATAAAGTAATTGAAAAAAGAACAATTGATGGTTATAAATATATTCTTGAAGGCGGAAGATGGGTTTTATTAAGGCCATCTGGAACTGAACCATTATTAAGAATGATTGGAGAAGCAAAAAATGAAAAAGAGATAGAAAAAATATTAAGTTTTTTAGTAAAAAAATTGGAATTATAATAAACTTATTTTAAAGGCAGCATTTGCTGCCTTTGTTTATATATTAGGAGTTGGATATTAGTTTTGTGATATAATTTAATAATAAGAACCGACAAATAAGGAGGTGGAACTGATGAAAAAATTGCCAATAGGAATACAGGATTATAAAAAAATAATAGAAGGAAATTATATATATGTAGATAAAACAAAATATATATTTGATTTAATAGATAATGGGAAATATTATTTTTTATCTCGCCCAAGAAGATTTGGAAAGAGTTTAACTATATCGACATTATATTACATATTCAAAGGTGAAAAAGAATTATTTAAAGGAACATATATATATGACAAATGGGAATTTAAAAAATATCCAATAATAAGAATAAATTTATTAGATGCAATAAGTGATAGTGAAAAAGAATTAAAAGAAGGGTTATTAAAAATAATACAAGAAGAAGGAAGAAAATATAATATAGAAATAGAATCAGAACATTACAAATATGCATTTGATGAATTAATAATAAAATTATCTCAAAAAGGAAAAGTAGTAATATTGGTAGATGAATATGAAAAACCGATATTAGATAATATAAATAACAAAGAAAAAGCAGAAAGGTATAGAGAAATATTAAGGAACTTTTATGTAACAATCAAATCAAGGGATGAATATATAAAATTTGTATTCATAACAGGAATAACGAAATTCACCAAAACAGGAGTGTTTTCTGCGTTAAACAATCTAAATGATATATCATTAGATAATGACTATTCACAAATGATGGGATACACACAAGAAGAGTTAGAAAGTTACTTTAAAGAATATATAAAAGAAACAGCAGAAAAATTAGAAATAACAGAAAAAGAACTATTACAAGAAATGAAAAAATATTATAATGGATTCTCATTTGATGGAGAACACTTTGTATATAATCCATTTTCAATATTAAAATTCTTCCAAAAAAAAGAATTTCAAAATTACTGGTTTGAAAGTGGATCGCCATCATTTATATACGAATATATAAAAGGAAAAAAAGTAGCCTATGAAGAATTAACAAAATATCCAGTAAGTGCAATGGATTTCTCAACAAGAGAAATAGAAGATGCAAATGCAAATATATTCTTTGCACAAGCAGGATACTTAACATTTAAAGGAATAAAAAGATATGGACTAAGAAAAAAATACATATTAGACTATCCAAACATAGAAGTAAAAAATAGCTTTTCGGAATTAATATTAGAAGCGAATTATGGATTAGAAGAAATAGAAGAAATAGAAAATAAAATATATGAAAAAATAGAAGCAAATAAAATAGAAGAAATAATAGAAGAAATAAAAAGGATAATAAGTGCAATACCGTATAACTTACATCAAAAAAGAGAAAGTTATTATCATTCATTAATATATACAATATTAGCATCAGCAGGATTAAACGTAACAGCAGAAGAACTAACAAATCTTGGAAGAAGTGACTTAGTATTAGAACATAATAATAAAATATATATATTTGAAATAAAATTAGATAAAAGCGCAAAAGAAGCAATAGAACAAATAAAAGAAAGGAAATATTATGAAAAATATACGAGTAAAAATAATGAAAAAGAAATATATATAATAGGAATAAATATAAATTCAGAAAAAAGAAATATTGATGAATATATAATTGAAAAAATATGATGATATTAAAACCTGATCAACCAAGAAATTTAACTAAATCTGTTATTTTTGATTGAATCGTGACTGTTTGTCACGATTTTTTTATTTAATAAAAAAATGACGATTTAAGTTGATCTGATGGAAATATTTATAATGTGTTAAAAAAATTAATAAGATTTTACATTTGACTTTCTATTTTAAAGGTATATAATAGAATTGTATATTTGTATATACAAATATACAACATAACAACTGGAGGGGAAATTGTGAATAAAATAAATAAAATAGACAGAGATAGTCCTATACCTTTGTATTATCAGATTAAGGAACAATTAAAAAATTATATTGAAAGTGAAAAATTACCTGCACATAGCTCTTTGCCAACTGAGGATGAACTTGCAAAACAATATGGGGTTAGCAGACTGACTGTTAGAAATGCAATGAAAGAATTAATAAGTGAAGGAATTATATATAGAATTCAGGGTAAAGGCACTTTTGTATCAGAAAAAAAACACATTTCAGATTTGACATTTTTAAAAGGATTTAATGAAGAAATGAGAAGTATAGAAAAAGAAACAAGATCAAAAGTGTTATTTAATAATTTTATATTACCAGATCCAAAAATAGTAGAAATGTTTGGATTAAAGAAAAATCAAAAGGTTTTGCTTCTTTCAAGAATAAGATATGAAAACGATATTCCTCGTGCTGTAGAAAATGCTTACCTTAATATTTCTGCATATCCTGAACTTATGGAAATTAAAGAAAAAGATATGGAAAAACTTTCATTATATGATATTTTAAAAAATGAATTTCAAATTTATCCAACTTATGCTAAGGAAGAAATTGAAATTGTATATGCAAATAAAGAGACATCAAAGATTTTAGATATTAAAGAAAATGATTGTGTTTTATCTATTATACGATTAACCAGTAGTCATGAAAATATTCCTTTTGAGTATGTTGAGTCAAAATATAGAAAAGATAATTTTAAATTAAGAATATCATTAGAGGCAAAGTAACATGGATAATAGTTTTAAACTTATTATAATGGGGGTTATAACAATTACAGAATTTATAAGTAATATGACATTAAGAGATAAGGTAGGAGAATTATTTCTTTTTGGCTTTAATGGAACGAAATATAATGAAAATATTGAAGAATTGATAAACTATGGGGCAAATAATTTTATTCTTTTTTCTAGAAATGTTGAAAATAAAAATCAAGTAAAAAAATTAATAGAAGATATAAAATTAAGGAGCAAAAAAATTCCCCCATTCATAGCAATTGATCAAGAAGGAGGAATGGTTGCAAGAATTAGAGATATATTTGTTCCACCAAATATGATGGTTTTAGGTTCTTTAAATAATCCAGATTTAACTTATAAAGTTGGTTATCTTTCTGGAAAGTCATTGAGAGAATTAGGAATTAATATGAATTTTTCTCCAGTATTAGATGTTAATTCAAATCCATATAATCCAATTATAGGAGTGAGATCTTTTTGGAATAATGAAAAAGTTGTTGCGCAAAATGGTATAGATTATTTTAGAGGATTATTAAATGGTGGAGTAATTCCTGTTGGGAAGCATTTTCCAGGACACGGCGATACAGAAGTTGATTCTCATAAAAATCTTCCGATAATCAATAAATCTAAAGAACAATATGAAAAGGTAGATATATACCCATTTAAAGAAGCAATAAAAAGTGGAATTCCAGCGATAATGACAGCACATATACTTTTGCCTTTTTGGGATAATAAACCGGCAACATTATCTAAAAAAATAATATCTTATTTAAGAAATGATTTAAATTTTAATGGAGTTATTATTAGCGATGATCTTTTAATGGGAGCAGTATCAAAAGATCAAGACATATGTAAAGTTGTAGAAGAAAGTTTATTAGCAGGAGTTAATATGTTTATTATTTGGAAAGATATAGAAATTCAAAAAAGAGTAATTGATTATATTATTAGTGAAGTTAAAAGTGGGAAGATTGATGAAAAAATAATCGATGAATCATTAGAAAAGATACTAAGTTTAAAACTGAAATATGAGAATTTAAAAGTTAAGAATTTTGATGTATCTGTAGATGAATTAGAGAAAGAGATTAGTAAGGGGATAGCAATATATAAAGGTGATTTTAAAGTAGAAAAGGGTAAGAAATATTTAATGTTTTTTCCGACATCATTAAATTTTACTAGAGTTCAGGAGAGAGCTTATCTAAATGAATATATAACTAAATATTTTGAAGAGAATGGTATTGAGTACAAAATAAAAAAATATAATATTAAATCATCTCCATATAGATATAAACATTATATAGAAAAAGCCAAGGAATATGATGGAGTTATTGTTTTTACGATAGATGCTGTAAGAAATAAATATGTTTCTCAGTTGGCTGATTTGTTAGTTAAGCAAAATAAGAATAATTTAGTAGTTGCTATACAATCTCCATATGATTATATGTTCATGAAAAACAAAAATTACGTTAAATCCTATATTATGACATATGATTGGAATGAGTATTTTTCAAAAGCACTTTTTGATTATTTATATAATAAAAAGCTATTAAATGGAAATAGCATTTTAAAATGAGAAGGGGGTATATGTATGAAAAAGTTAGTATTTTTGTTTGTATTGGTATTGGTTTTGGCAACATTTGCTCAAGCTAAGGTTACATTAAAGTTTTGGAATTTCTGGTCTGATAAATGGATTGGCCCAATGATAGAGGATTTCATGAAGGAAAATCCAGATATAGACGTACAAATTGAGCGTTTAACATGGTCAGATGGTTTTAATAAGATAGTTACAGCCTTTGCTGCAGGAGATACTCCAGATGTTCTTGAATTAGGTTCAACATGGGTTTCTCAATTTGCAGCAGATGGTGCATTAAAAGAGGTTAATGTATCAGATATGGTAGATCAATACAATATGTGGGATCCTGTTATTTACAAAGGAAAATATTATGGATATCCATGGGTATTGTCAAACTAGAATATTATTTTATAACAAAGAATTATTTAAAAAAGCTGGATTAGATCCGGAATTACCTCCAAGAACATGGGATGAATTGTATGATGCTGCTAAAAAAATATCAGCTCTTGGTGATGATATTTATGGATTTGGTATAAAGGTAGGAGGGTATACAACATGGCAAACATTCTTACCTTTTGCATGGTCAAATGGTGGGAAAGTATTAAGTGATGACTGGAAAAAGTCAGCAGTGGATTCTACTGAATTTATAAACGCATTAAAGTATGTACAAAGTTTAACACACTTTTCAATGATAGATTCTAATTTAAATGTAAGGCAAGCATTTATGCAAGGAAAAGTTGGAATAATATTAGATGATATAGGTAAGATAAATAAATTTAAAAAAGATGCACCAGATTTAAACTTTGGTTATTCGTTATTTGTAAGACCAAATAAATTATGGTCAAAACCTATACAATTCGGTGGTGCAGAAGTTATAGTAATACCTGCAAATACGAAATATCCAGAAGCAGCAGAAAAATTAGCAAGATATATTGTTTCTAAAAAAGGTTCTATGGCAATATCTTCAAAAATTCCTACATTGGTTCCAGCAGATAAAAGTGTTAAAGATGATAAATTTTACAAAGAACAACCTGGATTTGATGTTATAATCAAGCAATTACAATTTACTAAAACACCACCAGCACATCCAAAATGGGTAGATATTCAAGAAGTTTTAACACAATACATTACAGAGGTTTATAATGGAACAATAAATGCAGAAGAAGCTATGAAAGAAGCTGCAAGTGAAATTAATGATATTTTAGAAGAATATGAAGAAGAATATGGTGATAATTAAGTAAACGAGGTGAGGGCACTCCCTCACCTTTTATAATAATTTGCTTATAAGTTTTACAGAAAGTTTTATTACTATAAAGAAATTTTTTGTAAAACTTATAAAATTTAAAAATTGAGGTGGCAAGATGAAAAAAAGAGGATTAAAAGAAAATATCAAAATATTGTTATTAATTTCCCCATGGCTTACATCATTTATAGTATTTAAGTTATATCCTATTATTTATTCGTTATATTTATCTTTTACAAGATATAATCCTATACGTAATAAGCCTCCCAGATTTATTGGTTTAAGAAATTATGAAAAAATATTACATGATGCGGTTTTTATGACTGCATTAAAGAATACAATTTTGTTTGTCATAATTACAGTTCCGATAACAACTATGCTATCCTTATTTATTGCAAATATATTGGTAAGTAATTTAAATATAAGGAAAAAGCAATTTTTTCAATCCAGTTATTTTATGCCTGTTGTAACATCGATGGTTGTTATTGCTAGTATTTTTTCTTTTTTATATTCTCCGAATGGTTATTTAACAGCATTAATAAAATTTTTCGGAGCAGATATAAAGTTTGGAAGAGGAGTTTTGGCAGATCCTAAATATGCTTTGTACGCGATAATGCTAATGGATGTATGGGCAAGTTTTGGATATTATACTATATTATTTTTAGCTGGTTTACAATCAATTGATGAACAAATATATGAAGCAGCAGCAATTGATGGTGCTAAAGGGTTTACGTTGTTTAGAAAAATAACATTTCCGTTAATTTCACCTATGTTATTGTTTGTATTAGTTATAAACACTATTCGATCATTTCAAATATTTATTGAAGTATATGTAATGACTCAAGGTGGGCCTTTGAGATCCACGACAACCGTTGTATATTATCTTTATGAAACAGGGTTTCATAAAATGAAAATGGGATATGCTTCTGCGATGGCATATATATTGTTCTTGATTATTTTGTTTTTTACTATTATTCAAAAGCTTATAGTTAAGGATAAGAGGTGATTTTAATGATAATAAAAAAAGATTATAGATATAAAATTAATAGATTTTTAGCATATACATTATTAATATTTTTAGTGTTTACTACTCTTTTTCCCCTGTATATTATGTTATCTACCTCTATAAAAGCACAGGGTAATATACTTCCAACCTGGAAAAGTTTAATACCAGATAAAGTAACACTTCAAAATTATGTTGATGTATGGAAAAGTTCTAACTTTAATAGATATTTTTTAAATAGCGTTATAGTTACAATTTCCGTTACTATATTAAATATAATATTAGATTCTATTGTAGCTTTTGCATTATCTAGAAAAAAATTTAAAGGTGCTAATTTAATTTTAATGATAATTTTAGGAACAATGATGATACCGCCACAAGTGCTGATGATACCATTATTTATCCTAATAAAAAGATTGGGTATGTACAATACTTATTGGGCACTTATTTTACCCTTTGCTGTTCAAGGTTTTGGAATATTTTTGATGAAACAATATTTTGATGGATTACCAATATCATTAGATGAAGCGGCGAAAATAGATGGTGCAAGCGATATTAATATATTATTTAGAATATTAATGCCAATATCGAGACCAGCTATAGCCGTTTTAGGAATTAATACTTTTTTGACAACATGGAATTCATTTTTATATCCATTGATATTTACTAATACAGATAATATGAGAACATTGCCAATTGGTATTGCTTATTTTAATACACTTCAAGGTGTTGATTATGTACATTTAATGGCTGGTTCAAGTATTGCCACAATACCAGTTATTATAGTTTTTTTAGCTTTTCAAAAGCAAATTATATCAGGACTTGTTGGAGGTGCAGTTAAAGAATGAAAAAATTGCTTATTTTAATGTTTATTATTATTGGGATATTTTCTTATGCGGATAATATAAAATCTTTAATTGATAATTTTGATGGTTTTGTAGGGGTTTATGCTAAAGAATTTGATAATGATAATGTTCTAATTTCTATAAATGCTACGCGTAATTTTACTCCAGCTTCTATTACCAAGTTAATGACATTATTTTCAGCATATGAAATTTTAGGACCAGATTATGAATATGAAACGAAATTTTATTATGAAAATGGAGATTTTGCTATAAAAGGCAGTGGAGATCCTACAATTTATCCTGCTGATATACAGAATGTTATAAAGTATTTTAAAGATAAATATAATGTGATAGAAATAAATAACATTGTTATAGATGATAGATTATTTGACAAAAAAGAATTTTTTGGAAAAGGTTGGATGTGGGATGATGCGAATCCTTTTATTAACGCATTTACTATTAAAAATATTCGACCTAATAATTTATCTACAGATGCAATTGAAGAATATATGTTTAATGTGATAAAAAATGAACTTGAAAATCAAAATATCAAGGTTAATGGCACATTGAAACTAAAATATATTTCTTCTAAAAAAATTCCTTTTTATGTTCATAAATCTAAAAGTTTATATGAAATCTTAAAATATATGATTAAAAATAGCGATAATGAAATTGCTGAACATGTTTTTAGAACTGTAGGAGCAAGATTCCTCAAAAAAGGAAAAATTAATAATTCTATAGCAGCTTTAATAAATTTGACAAAAAAATATTTTGATTATGGTATAAATGATTTTACGATAGTAGATGGCCCTGGTTTATCAAGATATAATCTTATTTCCCCAGATCTAGTTGTAAAAGTCTTAGAGTTTATGTATAAAAAATATGGAGATAAATTTATAGATATTCTTTCATATTCAAAAGCTGATGGAACAATAAATGGTAGATTTAATTTTGATGTTTGGGCAAAAACAGGAACATTAACAGGAGTTTCAGGTATAGCGGGTTTTTTAAAGAATAAAAATGGAAAAATTATTGTGTTTTCAATATTTGAAAATAATTATTTAAAAGGAAAAGTTGATGCGAAAAGTTTTGAAAATAAAATTTTAGAATATTTATATAATTATTAAGAATGATATTTAGAAGGTGAGTTCATGGAAAATAATATATGGAATAATGTTGATAGAATTATTAATCACGGAATAAAAGAAAAGGTTTATCCTGGCGGGGTATTGTTAGTAGGAACTACTGATAAAATAATATATTCAAAATCATATGGGACTATAGATGAAAAAAACCAGGTGACTATGGATACAATGTATGATTTGGCGAGTTTAACTAAAGTTTTGGCAACTACAACTGCAATAATGAAATTATTTTCTGATGGATATATACATTTAAATGACACATTAGAAAATTTTGGATTCAAAGATGATAAAAAAGATATTACCATATTTAATTTACTAACTCATACATCTGGAATTCCGGCATATAGTGAATTATGGAAACAATATAATGGAGAAAAATTATATAATGAAATTTTAAAAATAAAACCGGAAAAACCTGCAAATTATGAAATAGTTTATTCTTGTATTAATTTCATAATCCTTAAATATATAATAGAAAAAATTACTAATAAAAATTTTGAAGAATATATAGAGTCTTTATATAAAGATTATGGTATAGAGAATTTAGTTTTTAATCCAAATAAAAAAGAGAAATTTAAAATAGCTCCTACTTCAATTAGAGATAATAAAAGACTATTGGGTGAAGTAGACGATGAGTTAGCCTATTATTTAGGTGGAATTAGTGGAAACGCTGGATTATTTGGTAATGCAAATTCTATATATTTATTACTATCAAAGTTAGCAATTGGTGAAATAGTTCCTAAAACAATTTTTAATTTATTTACAAATACAACTATAAACATTGATAATACAAGAAAACATTTAGGTTGGATGGCACCCACATATGGTGGTAGTGCTGGAGATATATTATATACGCATGAGAATGCTTATGGACATACAGGTTTTACAGGGACGAGTATATGGAGTTATCAAAATTTATTTGTTATATTCCTTACAAATAGAACATATTATGAAAGATTTGGAAATAGTATTGAAAAAATAAAAAGGACAAGAATACTATTACATAATGTTATTTTTGGAGGTTTATTGAATGTGGAATAAATTTTTTAATATTTTGAATAAAAAAGAAAGAAAAATTTTGGGGTTAATGTCTGGAACTTCAGCTGATGGATTAGATATAGCTCTTGTGAAGATATCTGGTAAAGGTAGAAATATTAAATTCGAACTTTTAAAATTTGATTCCATTCCATATTCTTTAGATTTTAAAGAAAAAATAATTAATTCATATAATCCAGAGAAATCTACGGTAAGAGATATTGCATATTTAAATTTCTATATTGCTAAAAAACATTCAGAAATAATAAAAGAATTAAATTGGGATTTTGATGTAGTAGGATATCATGGGCAAACAGTTTATCATAATCCAAATGAAGGATATACATTGCAAATAGGAGAATCTGATGTATTGGCAGTTGAATTAAATGTTCCAGTAATTTATTCATTTAGAACAAAAGATGTTGCTTTAGGTGGCGAAGGTGCTCCGATTACCTCTTATTTTGATTGGATTTATTTTAAAGAAAAAGAGAAAACAGCTACCTTGAATATTGGTGGAATATCAAATATCACATATTTAGCTGAAAATAAAGAAGAAATCATAGCTTTTGATACAGGCCCTGGAAACTGTCTTATAGATACTGTAGCTAATATGTTTTTTAATAAACTATATGATGAAAATGGGAATTTATCTAAAAAAGGAAAAATTAATAAGGAAATACTTGAAAAATTAATTTTGAAAGAATCAAATTATATAAATAAAAAACCCCCAAAAACAACTGGAAGAGAAGTATATAATAAAGATTATATATGTGATTTGCTCGATTATAATCCGTATGACTTAATAAGAACACTTACTTATTTTACAGCATATACAATACATGAAAATTTAAAGTTGCATGTACCCCCTACTGATAATTTAATAATTTCTGGTGGTGGAGCATACAATCCTATTTTAATAGAAGATATAAAATCATTTGGTTATAATGTTGAAATTCATAAATATATTGAATCTAAAGAAGCAATAGCAATGGCAATTTTAGCTAATGAATTTTTAAACGGTATTAATTCTAATATAATTAACGTTACTGGAGCGAAAAAAGAATGCGTTTTAGGTAAATTATCTTTACCTTAATTTATCAATGATCAGAGGTGAAAATATGTTAGATAAAATAGAAACAGAATTATCAAATCCGAAAACTAAAAATATTGATAATTTAGAAATTATAGAAATTCTACGTTTAATAAATAAAGAAGATGCTATTATACCAGTAGCAGTAGCAGAAAATCTGGAAAAAATAAAAGAAGTTGTGGGATTTTGTATAAATTCTCTAAAAAATAATGGGAGAATTATATATTGTGGTGCAGGGACTAGTGGAAGGGTTGCAGTAGTTGATGCAGTGGAAACAGTTCCAACATTTGGTGTAAAAGAAGGAACTTTTTTACCATTGCTTGCTGGAGGAGAAGAAGCATTTTTTAGATCACTTGAAACAGTGGAGGATGATATTAAAGAAGGAATTAAAAATTTTCTTTCAAAAAAACCAAATGAAAATGATACAGTTATTGGTATTACAGCAAGTGGAAGAACTCCATATGTAAAAGGAATTTTGGAAAAATCAAAAGAAATAGGTTGTAAAACAGTACTTATTTGTAATGTGAAAGATCCAGAAATAAATTTTGCAGATATAACAATTTCTCTTAGAACGGGTCCTGAAGTTATTACAGGTAGTACAAGAATGAAAGCAGGGACTTCACAAAAGATTGTGTTGAATATGATTAGCACAACAACAATGATTAAAATGGGTAAAACATATGGGAATTATATGGTTGATGTTCAAATTTTAAATAAAAAATTGGAAAAAAGAGCAATAAAAATGATTTCTGATATAACTGGAGTTGATTTTAATAGAGCAGAGAAATATCTAAAAAAAGCTGATTATAATGTTAAATTAGCAGTTTTAATGATATTATCTGGAAAGACAAAAGAAGAATGCGAACAAGTTCTTGAAAAAACAACATTTCTTTATGAAGCATTAGAGATATTAAAATAAAAATTGTATTTTTTAAGAAGGTGAAAGGATGAGAGGTAAATACACGATAAAAGAAATAAATAGGATACCAGAATTATTAAAAAAAGGGAAAGAATATAAAATAACATATGACAAAGATAAAAAATATACATTTATCGGATGTGGATCATCATATAATTTAGGGTTAATAACAACAAAAATGCTAAATAAAAATGGGTATAAATCAAATGTAATATCAGGTGGTGAAGTAATAGTATTTGATAAAGTACCACAAACAGACATAGGAATATTTATATCAAGAACAGGAGAATCGACAGAAACAGTAAAAGCGGTAGAAAACTTCAAAAAAAGAAAAATAAAAACAATAGGTATAACATGTACAGCAGATACAACATTAACAAAAGTATGTGATGAAACATATATATTTGAATTTGCAAATGAAGAAAGTGTAGTAATGACAGGATCATTTGTATATATACTCAATTTCTTACTAAATGGAATAAAAAAAATAGATATAATAAAAGATGCAGAAACAGTATTATCAAAAATAAAAGAACAAATAGATACAATAGACCTAAAAAAATATAATCACTATGTATTTCTAGGATATGAAGAAGAATATGGAATATCAAAAGAAGGGGCATTAAAAATACAAGAAATGGCGATACAAAATGTAGAATATCATGAGCCATTAGAATACAGACATGGACCAAAATCAATATTAAATGAACATACACTAGTAGTAATAAACTCAAAAGATACAAAAAAAGAAGCAAAATTAGCAGAAGAACTAAAAAACATGGAAGCAGAAGTTATACTAATAGGCAAAGGAAAAGACATAGATATACCATATAACAATGGATATGAAACACCATTAAGAATGATACTTCCGCAATATCTTGGATATAAAAAAGCACTAATTGAAGGATATGATCCTGATCAACCAAGAAATTTAACTAAATCTGTTATTTTAGATTAAAAAAATTAAAGAGGTGTATAATTAATGGAAATTAAAAATATTCTTATAGTGGATCCTATTGATGGTGAATATATTGGAGATATTATTATAGAAAATAATATTATTAAACAAATCATTAAAAAAGATAATAATTATTATGATTATATTTTGATGCCAGGATTTGTTGATACGCATACTCATGGATATATGGGTGTAGATTTTATGAATGCAACTAAAGAAGATTTAAAAAAATGGTCAGAATTGAACTTTTCTCATGGTGTAACAAAATTTTATCCAACAACAGTATCTGCATCAAAAAAACAATTAAAAGAAATAGTAAATAATTTTCAATCTATACTTTCTATTTCTGGAATACATTTAGAAGGTCCTTATATAAACAAAGAAAAAAAGGGGCACAAAACGGAGCATATATATATTCTCCAAAATTAGGTGATTTAAAGGAAATAATAAATGAAAATGTAAAACTAATAACAATGGCACCTGAAGTGGAAAATTTCTTTGAAGTTATTGATTATTTAAAAGAAAATGGTGTGATTATTTCTTTAGGTCATTCAAATGCAAATTATAAATTGTTTAAAAAAGCATTAGAAAAAAATATAAATAGAATTACTCATTTTCCAAATGCTATAACGTCATTGCATCATAGATCAATTGGTGGTGTTGGTGCAGGATTACTTGAGAATTTTAAATTAGAAATGATTGTGGATAAAATTCATTCTTCGTCAGAGTTTATAAAATTGGTTTATAGAATAAAAAATATTGAAGATATTATATTAATTACAGATTCCATTTCTGCAACAAATTTGGAAGATGGTGAATATTCTCTTGGTGGATTAAAGATTATAGTTAAGAATAAAAAAGCGACATTAGAAGATGGAACAATAGCTGGAAGCACATTAACCTTTGATGATGGGGTTAGGAACTTTTATGATATTACGCAATGTTCATTAAAAGAACTGGCAAAAGTTTCTTCCTATAATGCTATTCAAAATCTAAGTATTAAAAATGAAGGAAGAATAAAAGAAGGATATATTGCCAATCTCATCCTTCTAAACAGAAATCTTGAAATCAAAAAAACTATTTTCCACGGTAATACTGTTTATGAAAAATAATCATAAAAAAGTACAGGTGGAATTGACTAATTTCACTCATATTATTATTTTTAATACTTTGTTAATAGATAAAACCGGCTCTCCCCCGGTTTTATCTATTTGATTTTAGAGGGACTTTCAAAATTAGTTTTTATAATACATATATGAATTTTTATACCATCTTTTTCTTCCAATTAAGAATTTTCCTTTTGATTGTTTTAAATTTAAACCATTAATTGATTCTATTTCAAATAAACATTTAAGCTTTAAAGTCCTCTTTTTCTTCTTTTAAATGCCTGTATATATTGGTTAAAAATAGTAAATGTTTCATAATATACCTATAAATTATAATCATGAGAAACATATTTTTGCATTTAAAAACATAACAGTATAATGAAATTTTTGATTTTATAAAACTTGCTATTGCATATAAAAATAATTTATGAATACTAAATATAAAATTATTAAAATCATTTTTTTTCTTTTACCAAAGCTAAACATAAAAGTGCATGAAATACTCTATCAGCAGAAATTTGATTAAAATCTTCTACATTGCTTATACCGTGACACATATTGTTACGAAGATTCCACCCTCTTGGATCAGTAAGTAATACTCTTAAATACAAAGACATATCCTCTGTTAAAATGTCAATTACTCTATTTTCTCTTAATAGTTCATCCAATGTTTTATAATTAAATCCACCAGAACGAGAAATCTTTAAAACAGGGATTCCGGTTAATTCTGCTAAATTTCTAATTATTGCTTCAATTTGTGGAATCAAAATATGTAAAGCTTTTATAAATTCTTTATTTAAATATGCCTCTATTCCTTGAATTAAAAATTCTTTTCTTTTTTCATCGAAAATTGGTGATTCATAAAAATAATCAACAATCTTTTTAACATCTAAATTAAATTTTTTTATTAATGTATTTATTGTTTCATTTAAAAGAAATGCATCAATTCTCAAATTTTGCGAAATTTGAAGAATTATATGTCCATTCATATCTTTTTCTAATGAGCCTACTGAACAAATTACACGCCCTTCTCTATCTATAATTTTTCTGCTAAATAAATATGTAAGAGGTGCTTCTTGAGATAATTCTCTTAATTGCGTTTTAATTTCTTCTTTTTTAGGAATATAATATAAAGCAACATTTTTCAAAGAATTTCTTAAATCATTAACTATTATATTGTCAATGAATTTTTTAATTTCTTCATTTGAAATTTTTATGGAAGCTTCTATTGTCTTTAATTCAGATACTACATTTTTACCAATTTCTTTAATTTCAGTAGAAATTCTATCTGCTGCTTCTTTTAACCCATATTTAGTATAAAAATGATATATTTCCTCCAACAAAGAGCTTTTAACAAAAAATGAAATTTGTTCTGACTGTTTTTGAATTACCTTCTCAAGTTGAATTAATACCTCTTTTACTTTTTCTTTCTTTTGATACCTGGAATAATAATCTACTAATAAAACTACTGCTCTCTTAGCTGCCCAATAATCATTTTTCATCAATAATCTTTTAAACCTCTCTTCTAATCTGTCAATAATCACTTGTTTTTTATCTTTACTTAGTTTTATATTTTTATTTTTAACAAGTAACTCATATGAAAATCCCCATAAACCTGGCTTATCATCTTCTGCTATTTTTTCTTCATAATTAATAATTGTATCTATTAATTTCTCTATTCGTTCCTTATCCTTAATACTTAATGCTATAGATAAAACTCGCTTGGTTTTATTTTTTATTACATCTACAGTATATTTATGTAAATCTTTTTCCATAATTTCTACAACACTATCTACAAAAATCTGAGCAATTGAATAATCAGGCTTTTTCCCTGTAATTTTAGAAGAAAAATCCCATACTAAATTAGAATATCGCGCTCCTGACTTTGACACAAAAATGGCGATTTTTGGGTAAATAGGACGGTAGAATGCGGGTTTGAGGTGCGTATTTTTCAGGAAGTCGAAAAAATGTGTGGCTAACTTTTGTTACATATAATTAACTATACATATTGTTATTTAGCTTCTTTTAGTGGTATAATATATATGACAACCACTAAAAGGGGATGATTATAATGTATCCTAAAATATCAAAAGTTAAAGGTAAGAGATATTTAAGGATAATGGAAAGTGTAAGAGAAGGTAAGAAGGTTAAACAAAAGACAGTGGTAAATTTTGGAAATGTTGATAATTACACTAAAAAAGATATAATTAAACTTGTAGATAGTTTGTTAAGGATATTTGAAATAGAAGGATACGAAAAAATAGATGATGATTTAATGGAAGAAATAGCAAGAAAGAATTACGGAATACGATTAATAGTAAATAAGATATTTGACAGATATGAAATGAAAAGATATTTTGAGAAGATGAATACAACATATGATGTAGAAGAGATGTTAAAAATAATGGTAATGAATAGAATAATAGAACCGAGGAGTAAATTAGGAATATTTAATAATTTAGAATATTTAGGATATACACCAGTAGAAGTTAGTGAAGGAAAAGAATTAGAAAAAGATGAAGTTATGTTGCATTGGTTGTATAGAACATTAGATGTATTAGCAGAAAATAAAGAAGGTATAGAAAAACATTTGTATAATCAAAGAATAAGTTTGTTTAATACAACAGTAGATTTAGTATTTTACGATGTAACTACATTAGCCTTTGAAACACAACAAACAAATGAGATATTACAAATGGGATATTCAAAAGATAAGAAATTTAATGAATCACAAATAGTATTAGGTATGTCAATAGATCAAGATAAAATGCCAGTGAGTTTTGATATATATCCAGGTAATACATTTGAAGGACATACATTTAAAGATGCAGTTGAAACAATGAAAAAAGAATATCAATTAGGAAAAGTAATAGTAGTATCAGATAGAGGAATGATGAGTAAAAAAAATATAGAAGTAGTAGAAAATTCCAATTATGAATTCATAGTAGGTAAATCAATTAAACAATTAAAAAAAGTAAATATATTTGATGGAGAATTCATAGAAATAGCAAAAGGAATAAAATATAGAGAAGTTCAATACGATAATAATAGATTACTCATAATATATTCAGAAGAAAGAGCTAAAAAAGATAGAGCAGATAGACTTAGATTAATTGAAAAAGCAAAGAAAATGCTTGAAAATAATAATGTAGATTCAATGAATAAAAGAGGAGCTAAAAAATATTTAAAAGAAGAAAATAAACAGAATTATATATTAGATAATGAAAAAATAAAAAATGATGAAAAATACGATGGATATTATGGAATAATGACAAATACTAAATTAAATCCAAAACAAATATTAGAACAGTATCATACATTATGGAAAGTAGAAGAAACATTTAGAACATTAAAAAATTATCTAGAAACAAGACCTATATTTCATTGGACTCCTAAAAGAATAAAAGGTCATATAGTAATGAGTTTCATATCTTACATAATGCAAAGAACATTAGAATTAGAACTAGAAAAAAATAACATTGATTATTCACATGAAAAAATTAGAGAGACTATTAAAAATATGGAATATTCAGAAGTAAGATTAAAAGACAAATTATTTGCATTAAGAGCCAATTTAAATGAATTTCAAAAATCAATATTAAAAATATTAGAAATAGAAAAACCTAAAAAAATGATGGATTTAGATGAATTTAAAGGAAAATACTTCTAAAATACGCATGAATAGCTAAAAAGAGGGAGGTGTGTGGCTAATTTCTCTTTTTACAAAAAGTTAACAATCGCTGTTTTTCTTATTATTTCTCTTTTTGAGAATTTGAGTTACAAAAGTAGTGTCAAACTCAGGAAAATCTGAGCAATTGAATAATCAGGCTTTTTCCCTGTAATTTTAGAAGAAAAATCCCATACTAAATTAGAATATCGCGCTCTAAGAATTGGATGTTTAGATTCTTTAGCTCTTTTTTCCCAATAGATGATGATTTCAGAGCTTAATTTCTGGATGCTTGGATATTCAAACATGTCTCCTTTTTCATTTGACCAAACAGAAAAAGGTCCAAAATAAGTGCCCCAACACGTTTTATCATCAGTGCAATTCTCTATCAAATCAAAAGCTATTTGTTCCCAAATTAAAATTTCTGGAGGATCTTTTTCAAACTCATTTTTTATAAAACTTTTAATTTTTTGCGATATTTCATATTCTGATATTTTCCCTGATATTGCATCTAACTCATATAAAAACTTTTCTATTTCTTTATTTCTATGTCCTTTATTCATAAACATATCTGCTCCTTTCATTGGAAAACATTATACATAACGTTCCAAATATATTATTGATAAAAGAATTCTTCTCCAGAAAAGTCTGACCATAATAGTTGTCTAACAGGTTTAAAAGGTTGGATCTCTTTTATACTTTTTATTGGATTTATTTGTTTTATGTTCTTGATAGGCTTTATGTGTTTTATAGGTTTGATCGGACCATATGCTGATGAAGTTTCAGTAAAGAAAACACATTTACCTGAATGTTCCATAACCCAACCATCTTCAAGCCAACCCAAATGTTTCCCAGAATACGTATAAATTGAGTTACCTTCAATATAAGCAACAGATGTTCCATCAAAAAGATAAATGTGTAGCCCATCTTCTGTATACGCAACTGCTCTACCTTCGTTGTCATAAAATGTTAATTCCATATATTCCACCTCCCAAAATATTGTTTAGCTATTTCGTATATTAACTGCTCATACATACTTTCTTAAAATAGTTATTATTTTTAAAACTGTTATTTTATATGTTCTTTTGTCTCCAAAAATAAAATTAATTTTAATTAGATAAACTAAAATCACACAATTTTTATATAAAATACTACACCAAAAAAACTCTCATATTCTTCAATTAAAAGTTTTTTGATTTTAAATTTTTCTTTATTTTCATATTAATATCTCCATACTAATTTTATCACAAAATTAATTCAGTTTATATCATAAACTAATTTTAACTATTTTTTAACTTTAATTAATATATCATTTGATAAATTAAAATTTAACTTTTTCACAATAAAAAAACTCTACATTACCCTTCAATAACAAAATTTATCAATCATATATCAGCTATTGTCATACAAGAAAATATAATTACTACAATCATCAATGCTTGTAGAAAAAAAGGGATGAAGTAAGGATTTCTTTTGATGTTTATGAATTTTTTGAGTTAATTCAGTAAAAAATAACCGGGCTTAAGCCCGGTTACAGTTTGTATATCTATTTTCATAATTTTCGCTTTAATTAATTAGAAACCATATTGTTATTTTTAAAATCCAAAGAAATCAATTGTTTTATTTTTCCAGTATATTTAATCAGCTATTATATTCATTTGATCAATAAAATATTTAAACGATTTGTTTTTTTGAATTGCAACTTTAATAGAAAAATTTTTTAAAATTTCAATCATAAAAGCTATACGTGAATCAAAGTTATCAGGTATTATACTATTAAATGATTCTTTCGTAATTTCATCGGTATTTTTAATTATGGGAATTTTCAACATTTGGCATTTTTCATTATTCAAGCCAGCAAGATACCAACTTTCAATTTCTTTTATAACTATAAATATTTTATCTTCATCAATATTTTTCAACATATGCTTTATTTCACTTTTTTTACTTGTTGTAGAGACTGTATTATCAATATCATGAGCAAAAATATAATCTGCATTCATTTTTTTTATACTAATAATAAAATTATTAACCTTATCTTTTTTCATTTTTGCATATTTTATAATATTTATCGAATTATATTTGCTGGATAATTTAAATCTTATTATCTTGTCAAAAAATCTTTCATCATCCTCTCCTTCAACAAAAATATATAATTGTTTAAAACTCATAATCTACCCCCTGAGTAAATTCTGAATAAATAATTCTTCAATTCCTATTTCGTTTTCTAAAAATATTTTCACTTCTTCTTTATCTGCTGGTCTGGAAATTGTAGAAAACCCCTTATCATCACGAGAAACTAATAAAATGTTATCCAAATTTGTATATTTTACTATTTCTGGATTATGCGTTGTAACAATAATTTGCTTCTTTTGTGATGCGTCTTCCATCATTTCTACCATTTTTGAAATAAGATAAGGATGAATATTACGTTCTGGTTCTTCAATAATAGTTAGATTTTTTTTCTCAAAATATAAGGTTATAATTAAAGCTATTATATTTATAGTTCCATCAGAGATTAAAGATGCTGGTATATAATTATTCTTAAAATATTTCTCTTCTAATTTAAAAAGCAAAGATTTGTCTGCTAATTTTTCTACATCAAGATTAGATATAAATGGCAAAATGTCTTTTACAAGATTAAAAAGTTTCTTTTTCTTATTCGTATTTTTTATAATATTATTGAGAATAATTGATAAATTACTTCCATCTTCCTCTAATTCAGCTTTTCCTGTAATTGGAATAGCTTTTTTTGGTAGTTTTGGATCAAAATCATAAATAGAAATATCGCTAAAAACTTCTATTAAAGGAAATGGAATAATAAAATAAGGAGTATTTATCAAAAGAATATTATTAGACAGCTTTTCTTTTATAAAAAATTGAGGATATATACTATCTTCTTTTATGGGAACATTATCAGGACTTTCAAGGTGTATTTTTATTTTACCATTATTTTCTCTTGATATAATGAGTTTTCCCTCACCAAGAAAATTATCTTCTTTCAGTTTTTTGCTCTTTTCTTCAGATTTAAAAATTTTAAGTTTTTGAACCAATTTATCTTTTATAATTTTATATTTTGAACTTCTTTTATAGAACTCTAATTCAAATTCATAAAATATTTCATGAATTTTTATTAAAAAAAATTCATCTTTAACCTTCTCAAGAAAAATTCTATCTTCATCAAAAGAAAATACAGATTCTATAGACAAATTTTCAGCTGAGCCAATATTTATATTTCTAATATATTCAACATCACCTTGTATAGAAATAGCGTTATCTAATCCTAACTTTGCGATATCTCTCAAAAATTCAAAAATATGAATGAAATTGGATTTTCCAGCTGCATTCGCACCTATTAATACATTAAAATTTTTGAGTTCAACTTCTAATTCATTAAAACTTTTAAAATTTTTAACCTTTAATTTTTTTATTTTCATTTTCTTTTCCTCCAAATAATTATGAATCTTACGCAAATAAGAATTTCTTCAACTTATTTATATCAAACAAATTTTCTGCTATTTCTATAATTCTTTCTTTTTTCAAAAGGTCGAATTTCTAACCTTTTTATTATTGATTAAAATTTTTAAAACTTTTATTTTATTACACTATAATTTTATCATAAATCTCCCCATTTACACAAGTATTCGTAGTTAAATTGTAAATGGTAAAATAAAAAAGAAATAATGGTATTCTCTCAGTTGAAGGGCGAATGCCAAAATGGAGAAAATGAAAAAACATTTAGAAATAATAAGGATGATGGGAATGAAACCAAACTTTTCAGAGTTAAGTAGAATATATGGATTTGATAGAAGGACAATAAAAAAATATTGGGAAGGATATGAAGGGAAACCAAAAACTAGAAATAAACCAAGTAAGTTAGATAAATATTTAGAAAAAATAACGATGTTACTTTCAATTAGAGGAATTACAATAAAAGCAGTATATGAAAGATTAAAAGATGAGGAAGGTGATAAAATAGGGACATATTCTAATTTTAGGAAATATGTAAAAAGAAAGGAGTTGATGCCAAAGAAAAATATAAAGGGACATCCAAGATTTGAAACATTACCAGGTGTGCAAGCGCAAGTAGATTGGAAAGAAAATATAAAATTACATTCAAAGAGCGGAGAAGAATATGAGTTTAATGTATTTAATTATAAACTTGGATATTCGAGATATTGTTATTTTGAATATAGAAGAAGTAAAACACAACAAGATGTATTTGAATGTTTAATAAATTCATTTAAAGCAACAGGTGGAGTTCCACAAGAAATATTATTTGATAATATGAGAACAGTAGTAGATATAACAGAAAATGGTAGAAGAATAAATAATAAAATGAAAGCATTTGCAAAAGATTTTAAATTTAAAATCAAATTATGTAAGCCAAGACATTCATATACTAAAGGAAAAGTAGAAGCAGCAAATAAGTTCATAAATTGGGTATTAGCATATGATTATGATTTCGAAAATGAAGAAGAATTAAAGGAAATTATTAGAAATATCAATAATAAGGCTAATAAGCAAGTAAATCAATCAACAAACATGCCGCCATTATTGTTGTTAGAAAAAGAGAAGGAGTATTTATCCCCTTCACCAAGTAGATTTATCATCGAATCATATATAGTCTCAACCACCACAGTAAAAGTCCAAAAAGATTCTCTGATACACTACAGAGGGAACAAATACTCCGTACCGCCAAAATATATAGGCAAAACTGTTAGTTTAAAAACTAACGGCAATGACCTATATATATATTATAACACAGAATTAATAACAGTCCATAAAATAACAGGTAAGAAAATAAACTATTTAAATGATCATTATAAAACCTTAATGTCAAAACATATAAAAAATAACGATGACTTAAATGAATTCTGCACAAACAATCTAAAAAAATTAGATAACTTTTTGTAGGAGGTAATAATGAATAACTATATAAAACTACAAAATAATTTAGATGAATTAAATTTGTTGAATATAAAAAATAATATAGATAAATATTTAGATTTAATAAACATGGGAGAAAAAAGCGTAATAGATGCATTATATGAATTAAGCGAATTAGAAGTAAAAGCTAAAGAAAAAAGAGCAATGAATGCATGTGTAAAAGTAGCAAATTTTCCATTTCTAAAAGGAATAGAAGATTTTGATTTTGAATTTCAACCAGGAATAAATAAACAAGAAATACTAGACTTAAAAAGTTTAAGATTTGTAGAAAATAATGAAAATATATTATTTGTAGGAACACCAGGAGTTGGCAAGACACATCTTGCCGTCTCCCTAGGAATAGAATGTGCAAAACATAGATATTCTACATATTTTATTCATTTTCAGGATTTAATGTCACAACTGAAAAAAGCTCACAAAGAAAATAGATTGGAAACTAGACTAAAACATTTTGCAAAATACAAAGTATTAATAATTGATGAAATAGGATATTTACCAATTGATACAGATGCATCTAATATATTCTTCCAATTAATATCAAAAAGATACGAAAAACACAGCACAATAATAACAACAAATATGCCTTTTTCAGAATGGGGTGAAATATTTGGAACACCTATGTTAGCCCAAGCAATATTAGATAGATTATTGCATCATTCTCATATTATATCTATCAAAGGTGAGTCATATAGGTTAAAAGAAAAAATGGAGTTTTTCGCTAATTCTTCGTCAAATTTCGTGAGACCATAAAAAATTTTGTGTAAATAAAAAGTAGAAAAAATAGGTAACCCTCTTCTTGGTATGGTAAAATAAAACCAAGAAGGGGGTATTTTAAATGGCAAAGAGAAAGAAAAAAGAAGAAAGTAACATTGAAAAATTAGCAAAGTTAATAGCAAGAGATCCTGAAGTAAACACAATGAAAGACGTATATGACAAGATAAAAGAATTGATGGGACCAATAATACAAGAAATGTTAGAAGCGGAATTAGAAGATGAATTAGGATATGAGAAATACGATAAGGAAAATAAAGAAACGGATAACTCCAGAAATGGATACAGCTCAAAAAAGGTAAGATCAAGCATGGGTGAGATGGAATTGAAAATACCCAGAGATAGAAAGGGTGAATATGAACCGAAAATAATACCAAAATATAAAAGAGATATTTCAGATATTGAAAGTAGAATAATAGGAATGTATGGTTTGGGATTAAGTACGAAAGATATAGTTAGGAATGTTGAAGATATATATGGTGTAGAATTATCAGCTGAAATGATAAGTAAAATTACTAATAAGATATTACCAGAAATTAGAGAATGGCAAAGCAGACCATTAGAAGAGATATACACTTTTGTTTTCATGGATGGAATAGTATTTAAAGTAAAAGATGATGGTGAGATAATTAAAAAGACTGCATATGTTGTAATAGGTGTAAATATTGATGGATTTAAAGAAGTTCTTGGTATATATATAGGTGAAATAGAATCATCAAAATTCTGGTTAAGAGTATTAAATGATTTAAAAAATAGAGGAGTTAAAGATATATTAATAGCTTCAGTAGATGGATTAACAGGATTCCCACAAGCAATTAAAGCAGCATTTCCTGATACTGTAGTACAAAGATGTATAATACATCAAATAAGAAATACATTAAAATATGTTAATTACAAAGATAGAAAAGAACTTGTAAATGATTTAAAAAAAGTATATAAAGCACCCAATAAAGATATAGCTTATTCAAACCTACAAGATTTAAAAGAAAACAAATGGACAAAATACAAATTGGCATTAGAAAGCTGGGAAAAACATTGGGAAACAATATCTCCATATTTTGATTATGGTGATGAAGTAAGAAAAATAATGTACACAACAAATGTAATAGAATCATTGAATAGGCAATATAGAAAAGTGACTAAAAATAAAACATCTTTTCCAAATGATGATGCATTATTAAAAATATTATATTTAGCAACAATAGATGCAACAAAAAGATGGACAGCTCGATATAGAAACTGGAGTAAAGTCCTAAACGAACTATCCATCTTTTTTAAAGAAAGAATCACAAAATACGTCTATAATTCTTAATGCAACTAAATTCAAAAACCTGAAATAATCAATAATACATAAAAACAAATACTAAAAACTAACGCCAAAAATATATTCTTAATTTAATAATGTTAAATCTTGCAGTGAAAATTGCAAAAAGGTGTTTGTTTTCAAAAACTCACATTAAAAACTTCTAGAAATTACTATTAAAGCATATTATAATATAGACGATAATTCATATGAAAATAATTTAAGAATTATAATCCAATTTAATTAATTTATTACCATCCAAGAAGAGGTATTTACACAAAAAATTACATGCTACCAATTTCGGTAGCATGTATTTTTTTTGTGTAAATATCTCTTTTAGATGGGAATAAATTAATAAATTGAATTATTATTTTTTCATTTCTTCAGGATAAATTAACCAACGGCCTTCTGGTTTCCAGGCTATTAATTTTTTTCTTGAAATCATTTTTCGTAATTTTTGTCCTGTTTTTTAACGTATTATATTATCATTATACCTTAAAAACGTTTTGTTTTCAACTTTTTGGAATAAAATAAAAATGTCCTGTTTTGAACCGAAATAGTCAAACAGGACATTTGTTTTCTTTTTATTTATAAAAACTTTATACTATTTTAATATTTATATTTTTCCATTCTTCTTATACCATATGTTTTTTTATAATATTCAATAAAATATCAAACTCTTCGTTTATATTCAATTCACCACTGATTATTTCGATATTTCTTTTTGGAAACCAATCCTTTAATTTCAAAAAACCTTCTCTAGCTTTTTCAAAAAATTCTTTTCCTTCACTTTCTATTCTATCCCTATTTTTATTAGCCATTCTTTTAAAAGACGTTTCAACAGAAATATCAACTACAATGGTTAAATCTGGCATAATTCCATCTAACGCGTGCTTATTTATTTCATATACTTCTTTCCAGCCTAATTCTCTTGCATAACCTTGATAAACAATTGATGAATCTACAAATCTATCTAAAATTATAATTTTTTCTTTATTTGGTTTAATTAATTCTTCTATTAATTGTGCTCTACTAGCTGCAAATAATAATGCTTCACTTACATGGCATATATTATAATTTCCCAAAAGTAATTCTCTTATTTTTTCGCCTAATTCTGTTCCGCCGGGTTCTCTATTCCAAATAACAGGATAATTCTTTAATTTAAAGTATTTCATTAATTTTTTTGATAATGTTGATTTTCCCGAACTCTCTATTCCTTCAAAAGTTATAAGCATGATTACCTCCTTATTCTCCGCTACTTTTTAGAAATACTGGTGGATATATTTTTAGATTTTCTCCCCCGTTTTTTCTAAGAATGCCACCTATTAGTTGGGCGGTTCCGTTTTTATTACCATAAGCTATATGCATTTCCTGAAGCATAAATTTATACTTTCTGGCTAAATTTAGGAATGTTATAAAATATGTAGGATGATATACAAAAATCATTCTTTTTTTATTTTTTAATGCATAATTTGCAGCTTTAAAGAATTTTTCCAGATTTTTTTCATCAAATGTCCTTGCCTTTTTTCTGTCTTCAAAGGGGCTTTTTAATGATTTATCTGAGTAATGTGGTGGGTTAGTAACAATACAATCTACGGATTCTCTCTCTATATAATTTGAAATATTCTCAATATCATCGTTTATGAATTTTACTCTATTCTGAAGATTATTATCTTTTAAATTTATAATAGAGTAATTATATGGTTCTTTTTGTAGCTCAAAACCAGTAACCTCAATATTTTCATATATCTTTGCTAATGCAAGCGATACACTGCCAATTCCAGAGCCTAATTCAAGTATTTTATTTTCATTTTTTAAAAATTTTGAGATTTCAATGAGAAATGTTGTTCCATGTGTTGGTAAATGAAATTTATTAGGTGATTTTAAATTTAATTGTCTAAAAACTTCATCTAAATTCACTTTATCACCACACTGGTATCAGTACTTATATTAGTTATATTTGATTTGTATAATACGCTTCTTGAATAACCGGATAATTCTAAGTTATCGACATATGAATTTAATATTTTTGACCACGAAAAACTATGTTGTTTAATGCTTTTTACAGTTGTATTATTTAAATAAATATTTGTTAATCCATCTATGTTCATATTGGAAAATGAAGACTTTTCTGATTCAAATATATTCACATTTTGAAAGTTTAAATTATTAAAAGAACTATTTTTTATATATATTTCTTCTGTATTATGAAAATTCAAATTATTTTTATAACCCAAAGTGTTGTATAGGCAAATTCTAAAATCATTTGAAGATAATAAGTCAGAGCCTTCTAAAAATTCCGAATCCTCAAGATATATTAATTTGGCATTTTTCCCAATTATATTTACTTTATCAAGTATTGTTTTTGAGGCTATTAAAATTCCGCCATCTACAATTATTTCACCATTTCCACTAATTAAAGATTTTCCTGGTCCTGGCATTATAAAAAATAATCCTTTTATTACTAATTGAGAGTTTGAAACGAATTTTAATACGCTTCCTGATTCAACCATGACAACACTATTTTCTCCAAGAACCGTTTTACCCCCAATAAGAAATTCTGAATTTATTTGAGGTAAATATAAATTATCTTCGGAAGATTCCAGTATGTTTCTTACCAAATGAACAAAATTTCCAGAAAATCTTATTGTAGGTTGGGATGGATAGCTTAATGTTCCATATTTACTTTTTTTTCTTATCATTGCAACATTAGCATCTAGTATTCTTGCATAAGCTGCCTTGCTTTCTAATTCAGTTTTCCATCCGTATTTATATGGAGTTTCAACAACATATGAATCCACATCGGTTTCATAATTCCAACCAAATGTATCTACGGAATAATCTATTAATCTAGGATTTCCTGATGGAATAGAAGGGAGGTTTTTTTCCACAGAAATGTTTATCTTTTTTTGTGTAATATTGTTACCATTGTCTATGACTATCAATGTGCCTTCTTTAGTATCTTCTAGCAATACTTCATCTATATTTATAATAGAATAACTTTTTTTATCTGTTTTTAATAGTATTTTTAAATCTTCTTCTGGAGTCCAGTCATCATAAACTTTTATATTAGTTTCTCCAAATAATGAAATTTTTAAATCATTATTTATAATTTTCGGTTTTTCATCTTTATTTGTATCAATTTCGATAATTTTTTCTTTTGAAATGTTATTATATTTATCTTCTGCATATAATTTGTAATCAATAATGCCGCTATTTTTAGAGATGGGTATTTTAAGATTGATATTAAAAGTGTATTGCTTATCATCAGTTTTTAATATGAAATTTTTCAAATCGGTGGCAGGAGATGAAGCTGTGATATTTAGCATTCCATCTTTCATATAATAATTTAAAAATGCAATATTAGGAGCAACATTATCGAAAAAGATTTTTACAGCTTTTTCGTAAATCTTTTTATTTTCTGAAAATACATTTATTAATATCTTGTTTTTACCTGTTTTTAGATTTTTAAAATAGTAATTATCTCCGGTGTTTTCTGTTTTTATTTCCAAGCCATTTTCATCAAAAAACTTAAGGGTATAATTATTTATATTTTTTACCTGGATTTTAATGGGAAAAGAAGGTGACGCCACGTCACCTTCAATTATTATATTAATTTTCTTTTTTGAATTAGCACAAGAACTCAAAAGTATTAATAAGAACAACAATGGAATTAAAACTTTTTTCATTTATTTTCCCTCATATAAATATTTTAATATAGGTGAATCAGGAGATAATATCATCATTCCACCTTTAAATGATTGTTTGTAAATATCAGCAATTCTTCTTAATTCGAAAAATTCAGGACTTTTACCATATGAGTCAGCATAAATTGAAATAACACTTGCATCTGCTGTACCTCTAATAATTTCAGCATTTTTTTGTGCTTCTGAAGTAATAATTTTTACTTTTTTATCTGCTTCGGCTTTAATAATTTCAGCTTCTCTTTGTCCTTCGGCTCTTATTTGAGCAGCTATTGAATATCTTTCTGCCATCATTCTGTTATATACTGATTTTGAAATGTCTGGTGGAAGATCTGTTCTTTTAACTCTAACATCGACTATTTCAATGCCAAATTGCTTTAAATTTTCGCTACTTCTTTTAGTTATTTCGGTTAACATCTCTTCTCTTTTTTTAGATAAAACCTCATCTAATGTGTATTTTGCAACTAAATCTCTAACATTTGAATATACGACATCATCAATTCTTGTTAAGGCTAACTGAACAGATCTCATACTCTCCATAAATGTTTTTGGATCATTAATTCTCCAGATCGTGTATGTATCAACAATAACGGTTTTTTTATCAGCAGTAATTATTCTTTCTGGTTCAATATCATACAACATTATCCTTTTTTCAAATTTTACCACATTATCAATAAATGGTGTTTTAAAACTTATTCCTGGTTCTGTAACAACTTTCTTAATTTGACCAAATCTTAACACTACAGCTTGCTGTTCCTGATTAACAATAAACAAAGAAGTTGTTATAAATAATATAACAATAATAATTATAATACTTGAAATTACTAATTTTGTTGTTTTCTTCATTTGGTATCACCACCTATATTAGGTAAGTTAAGCAGTTTTAATGTGTCAGATTTATCTACAATTATTTTTTCTTTAGAATTTTCTAATAAATCTTGAATAGCTTCAAGTATTATTCTCTTTCTTGTTATATCTTTAGAGTTATTGTATTCTTTTAACATAGCCAAGAATCTTTTAGATTCACCTGTAGCTATAGCTACTTTTTCATAAGCATATGCTTCGGCATCTCTCAATATTTTTTGTGCCTGGCCTTCGGCTTTAGGAATAACATCATTAGCATATCTGTTAGCTTCGTTTATAAATTTTTCTTTATCTTGTTTTGCACTATTTACATCATCAAAAGCCTTAACTACTTCATCAGGTGGGGCAACTTCTTGTAGATAAACGTTTTCTACTTTAATTCCAGCACCATATGAATCTAATATTTTTTGCACTTTTGCAGCAGTTTCCATGGCTATTCTATCTCTTTCTGAAGTTAAAACGTTATCAATTGGATTAATTGCGACCATTTCTCTTAGGACACTTTCTGTTGCGAATTTTACCATTTCAAAACCATTTAATATTCTAAATGCATATTTTACTGGATCTGAAATTCTATATTGAACAACAGCTTCAAGACTTACGATGTTTTCATCGCCAGTAATCATTAATGACTCTTCTGGAACTGATTGATATTCTATTTTTCCTCTATAATTCACTGTTCTGAATCCGATTTCAATTTTCTTTAATGTTTTAATATCAACTATTCTATGAGTTTGAAATGGATAAGGTAAATGCCAATGTATACCAGGGCCACTGGTAGATGTGTATTCACCAAATGTTAAAACTAACCCCATTTCTGATGGACCAACTTGATAAATACTTGTGGAAAAATAACCTAACACCAATAATATTATTACTAACCAAGTAATACGTTTGAAGAAATTCTTCTTTTTCTTCGGTTTTTCTTCTTCGACATCAAAAATTTCAAAGTTGTCTGTCATACTCCCACCCCTTTCCGGTGTTAAAAAAATAATTAAATTATAAATTTAAATTTTTAAAGATAGATTTTACTACTTTTATATCTTCAGCATGTTCTGAATCATTTCCAGGTGTTTCAAGATGCATGGGTAATTTCACGATTTCATCAAAGGATAAAAAGGTTTCAAATCCTTTTATTCCAATTTCGCCCTTTCCTATAAATTCATGTCTATCTTTTCCTGCGCCTAATGGAAATTTTGAATCATTTAAATGAATCATTTTAAATTTATCTAATTCAATATATTTATCTATTTCATCTAACAATCTTCTAACATCATCTTTATCTCTAATATCATAATTGGAATCAAAACCATGACATGTATCATATGTAATACCTAACTTTTCTTTAAAATTACTTCTTTTTATAATTTCTCCGAGTTGTTGCATGTTCCATCCAATATTTCCACCTTTTTTTGCTACATTTTCAAGTAATATAGTGATATTTAAATCTGAAAGATCTTTTAGAATAATGTCTAAAGCTTTTGCTATTCTATCAAAGCCGAATTCATCTCCACTACCAAGGTGAGATCCAGGATGAACATTGAAGTATTTTATTCCAAGTAAAGAGGTTATTTTTATTTCTTCTTTCATTAAATTAATAGATTTTTGCCAATTTTCATCTTTGGGTGAAGCTAAATTGATTAAATAACCAGAATGCACTAAAACATCTTCAAATAATATATTATTATTTTTCATTTCTTCTTTAAATTTAATAATATCACTTTCTTTTGGTTCTTTTACTTTCCATGTTCTTGGACTATGACAAAAAATTTGAAAAGTATTACCTCCTATATTTTTTGTAGCAGATGGAACCTTATGGAATCCTTTTGAAGTACTCATGTGTGCGCCTATTTTAAGCATTAATCTTACCTTCCTTTATTAACCATTTTGCAAATTTAATGTCGAATTCTGTGGTTATTTTTATATTGTATTCTTCTCCAGAAATGATTCTTACAAAATTACCCGCTTTATGAAATATACTTGCATCATCAGTAAAGTTTTTCAATTCATTTTCAAAATTCGTATAAGCTTTATATAATTTTTGAAAATCAAATGTTTGTGGTGTTTGATGTATATAAATCTCATTTCTATCTAAAATTTTGTTTATTATATTTTCTGATGCATGTGATACAGAATTCTTTTCTGGTAGAGCTAAAATTGCAGAACCGCATTCTAGAGCAATTTTTATACTTTCGTCAATTTTTTTAACGCTAACAAAAGGTCTAGCCGCATCATGGATTGAAACTGTAGAAATTTTATCGAAACCATATTTATCATAAATGTATTTTAAAGCATTAAATACTGATTCTTGTCTGGAATTTCCACCTATAACAATATTATCAAATTTGTTAATATTATAACATTCTTTTTTAGTTTTATCAACATATTGTTCATTGGCAACAACTATAATTTTGTCAATTAATTGAGAATATTCATATTTTTCTAATGTAATTCTTAACAAACTTTTATTCAAAATCTGGTAAAATTGTTTTGGATAGGTTAAATTTGTTCTTTTTCCTTTACCAGCGGCGACGATAATGCCAATATTCATATAATCACCTCATCTTTATTATACTACATAAATATGATAAAATTACAATTAATTGATTAAGAAAGGGGAGATATAATGTATTTAATAGGAGTTGACCTTGGAGGAACGGAAATTAAAACAGGTATTGTTTCAAAAGATAAAGGTATAATAAATAAAGTGTCTATCCCAACAGAAGCAAATTTAGGAGCCGAAAAAGTTGCAGAAAATATTATAAAAACAATAAAAATTATTTCAGAAGGTAAACTAGATAGAGTTGAAGGAATAGGGATAGGTTCTCCGGGGTCTATAGATAGAGATCATGGGATTGTTAGATATGCTCCGAATTTACCATTTCATAATTTTGAATTAGCAAAAGCAATATCAGATGAATTAAAAATTCCAACATTTGTAGAAAATGACGCTAATGCTTTTGCCCTTGGTGAATGGTATTTTGGTTCTGCACAAGGTTTAAAGCATTTTGTTGCATTGACTCTTGGTACTGGAATAGGTGGAGGAGTAGTTTCTCATGGTATATTAATAACAGGAAAAGACGGAATAGGTGCAGAGTTAGGGCATGTTATTGTTGATCCAGATGGACCTTTATGTGGTTGTGGATCAAGAGGATGTATAGAAGCTATTGCATCTGCGAGAAATACAGCAAGATGGGCTAAAGAATTTTCTATTAAAATTCCAGATAATATGATTGTTAAATTAGCAGGTAGCATTGATGAAATAGAATCTAAACATGTTTTTATGGCTTTAGAAAAAAATGATTTTGTTGCAAAAATGGTTGTAGATAAAATAACAGATGCTTTGGCAAAAGCTATTGCAAATTTTGCTCACATATTTAATCCTGAAATGGTAATTGTTGGTGGGGGAATGAGCAAAGCTGGAGATGCATTATTAAAACCCATTAAAGAAAAAGTCGATTTATATTTAATGCCATCTTTTAGAAATTCATTTAAAATTATGCAATCCTCTTTAGTAGAAGATGCAGGTATTTTAGGAGCATCCGCTGCAGCTATGTATCATTCCAGATAAATCGTTAAATTTGGAAATAAAATAAATAAGAGGTGAAATTGTGGAATATATAAAGCGATTTTTAAATTTTGATAATGTTACTCAAAAAATATTTACTATAAATATCATAGTCTTTGTTATGATGTTTGTTTTTGGTGGTGGATTTCATGCTTTTACAAATCCTTATACTTTAATTTTTGCAGGAGCTCAATATGGTAAGTTAATTACAATATCTCATCAATATTTTAGGTTTATAACTTCTATGTTTGTGCATGGTGGTTTTTTACATATTATCTTTAATATGTATGCATTATATTATATTGGTACTATTGTAGAAAGAGTATACGGGCCATATAAGTTTTTAACAATATATTTAGCATCTGGAATAGGTGGTGCATTATTGACTCAGATATTTTCACCTGAAGCGTTTTCTGTTGGAGCTAGTGGCGCTATTTTTGGATTAGTTGGATTATTATTTGGTGCAGGGTTTCGAGATGATACACCACCTATGGTAAGACCGATGACTGGAACAGCTTTGTTGCCTGTAATTATCATAAATTTAATTCTTGGTTTTACAGCATCTGGTATAAATAATTTTGCACATATTGGAGGATTAATAACGGGATTCACGTTTGGATGGTTAGTTCCGATTTCTGACACTTATTCATCATATAAAAAGTGGAAAATATTAGGATATATTAGTTTAATATTGATATTAATTTCATTTGTGTGGCTTGGAGTATTTGACATAATGTATTTAATTAGTTAGGGGGAATGAGTATGGAAAAATTATATTTTAAGGTATCCAGAGATCCAATATATTCTGAAATTTTTCTTTATCCTTTAGAAATAGTAATTGCAGATACACCATTGGTTCAAAGATTAAGATATTTAAGCCAATTAGCAGGTGCCGAATATGTTTATCCAAGTGCTACTCATACAAGATTTGGCCATTCTCTTGGAGTAATGCATATTTCCGGATTATATGCTAAAAAATTATTTGAAAACAACCATAAAAAAACGAGAATTTTAAGACTAGCTGGATTGCTACACGATATAGGTCATGGTCCATATAGTCATCAATTTGATGATGTTATATATAAAAGGATGGGACTGCATGATGGGCATGATGAGTATAGAAAGATGATATTAAATACCAAATTAATTGATCAAGCATATGAAGTATATAATAAATTAAATGATTCTAGGACGAAAAAGGATTTTCTAAAAGATTTATCATTAACAGTAGAGAGAGATTTAAACGATGATGAAGATTCAATAAAAACAGCATTAAAAGATGTAATGAAAATGGTAAATGATCTTTTTGATACAGAAAATACAGGTGGAAGCCCCGAATTTAACATAGTTCAAGGGCCATTGGGAGCAGATAGACTTGATTTTGTATTAAGAGATTCATATTATGCAGGGACGAGAGATTTTGGAACAGGAGATCTTGATAGGATTATTAGAAATTCGTCAATAAAAAATGTGGATGGTAAAGAAAAGTTATGCTATAATGCAAAAATCATTGATAATATTTATACTGTTCTTTTTGCGAGATTTATGATGTATAAAAATGTATATTTTCATAAAACATCAAGAGCAGCTGATCAAATGATTCAGGAAATTTTAAGGCTTGCAGATGATATTCTTGATTTGCAGTCTAGGGTAAAAGATTTAGATAAATTTGCAACATTAACAGATCAAAGAATAATAAACGAATTAGAAATTGTATATGAGCAATTATATGGAAAAGAAGAAAATGAATTGTTTAATATTAGCCCAGATTTGATGAAAAAGGCAGATAAAGTAGCTAAGGCATATAATCTTGTAAAAAGGCTAAAATCGAGAGATTTGTGGAAATTATTAATTGAAATTCCATTTTCTACAACAGGATTGGATCCATCTGTAATTAGCGTTAGTGTAGCAGAGAATGTATTAAAACAATTAAAAGAGAATATAGAAAAAGTTATAAAAACAGATATATCTAAAGAAGACAAGCAGGAATTATCTTATATTTTAGATAATTTTGATAATCTTTTTATAATAGACACACCATATAAACTTGCTTTAATGCATCCAAAAGAATTTTTATCAACAGATGTATCTATTCTGGACTATAATGGTGATGTATTGAGATTTGATGAAGTATTCGAAAGATATCCAGCATATAAGTTTATGGAAAGTAATTTGATACAAATATCAAGAATATATTTAACAGAAGATAAAAGAGAAATTTTAAAGAAGTTGGATTTAATTCCTAAAGTTGGAGGAATAAACATTACAACAAGATGGTGAGAAAATGAAAACATTAAAAGAAATAAAAAAAATTATTTTGTCTAAGAAAAAATTTTTAATGGAAAATTATGGTATAAAAGAGATAGGAATATTTGGTTCTTTTGCTAGGGAAGAACAAAATGAATTTAGTGATGTAGATATTTTAGTTTCATTAAAAAAAGATTATAGAACATTTGATAATTATATGAATTTAAAAGAATTCCTTGAAAAAATTTTAGAAATCAAGGTTGATTTAGTTACAATTGATGCAATAAAACCACGATTAAAAAAGTATATTCTAAAGGAGACTATTTATGTCTAAAAGAATATTGATAGTTGTTTTAGAAGATATTTTAGAAGAAATTAATAAAATAAAAAAATTTATAAAAGGTATTAACTCTGTTTTTGAGTTGCAAGAAGATGATATGAGAGTTTATGCAATATTAAAAGCTCTCGAAAATATAGGTGAAGCAGTAAAACAAATTCCAGATTCTAAAAGAGATTTGTATAAAATTGAATGGAAGAAAATAGCAGGATTAAGAGATATTTTAATTCATGAATATTTTGGTGTTGATATTTATATTATTTGGGATATCATTCAAAACAAATTATCAGAATTAGAAAAAGCTGTAATTTACTTAAGAAATTTAGAATCTCATAATGGTGAGGAGGAATCAAATGAAAAATTTTAAATTTGATATTGAGAAAGCAAAAAAAATTAATGAAAAAATTAATGCAGTATTAGAATTTACTACGGTAGAAGGAAATAAAGGAGGAGAATATTTTTCAATACCTTTTTTGGTAAAAGATAATATACAAGTATTAGGTACAAAAAACACATGTGGATCAAAAATATTAGAAAATTATAATTCAACTTATACAGCAACTGCTGTTCAAAAATTATTAAATGCTGGGTTTACTGTTGTTGGAAAAGCTAATCTTGATGAATTTGCAATGGGAGGTTCTAATGAAAATTCTGCATTTGGTCCTGTAAGAAACCCCTGGGATTTAGAAAGAATACCAGGAGGATCTAGTGGTGGTTCTGCTGCAGCTGTAGCTGCAAAAATAGTTCCATTTGCATTAGGATCAGATACAGGTGGATCGGTAAGACAACCAGCTTCCTTTTGTGGAATTGTTGGTTATAAACCCACATATGGTGCAATTTCAAGATATGGTGTAGCAGCCTTTGCATCATCATTAGATCAAATAGGAGTTTTAGCAAATAATGTTGAAAATGCTGCGATTGTAGGAGAAACAATGAGTGGTAAAGATGAAAAAGATTCAACATCTTTAGATATTAAATGGGATTTAACTTCTCAATTAAATAATAAATTAGAAAAACTAAAAGTAGCTGTTCCAAAGGAAGTATTCGAATTAAATGGAATTGATGAAGAGGTATTAAATAAATTTAAAGAAAATATAGGAACATTAAGAAAAAATGGTGTAGAAATAGAAGAAGTAAATATACCGCACTTAAAATATACAGTATCAATTTATTATATAATAGCGCCTTCTGAAGCAAGTTCTAATTTATCAAGATATGATGGTATAAGGTATGGATTAAGAGATGAAAAAGAGTCATTGAAAGAAACTTATATGCAAACAAGAGATGAAGGTTTTGGATTAGAGGTTAAAAGAAGAATATTTATGGGAGCATTTACGTTAAGTTCAGCATATTATGATGCTTATTTTGCTAAAGCTTCAAAAATTAGAAATTTATTATACAAAGACTTTGAAAAAGTATTTGAAGAATATGATGTGGTGTTAACTCCAACAACTCCAACATTGCCACCAAAAATAGGTGAGTTAAAATCACCATTACAATATTATTTGATGGATTTATTTACAATTCCTGCTAATATGATAGGTGCTCCTGCTATTAGCATTCCTTCAGGAAAAATAAATAATTTACCATTTGGAATTCATTTGATTTCTAAACCACTTGAGGATGCTAAATTATTAAGAATTGCAAAACAATTTGAAGAAATTTTTGGAGTTTTAGAGTTACCTGATTTAATATAATAGGTTGTTAAAAAATAAAATTATAAAATAATGCTCTTCACTTTGTATTATAAAAATCATACACTCTTTGTTTCTTTTATACTTTTTGAAAAACTTAATAATAACAAAAATTATGGAGGTGAATTATGAAATATAAGACTACAATAGGACTTGAAATACACACTCAACTTTTAACAAAAACTAAAGCTTTTTGTTCATGTTCTGCAAATGCTTTTGAAAGTGAACCGAATACAAATATCTGTCCTGTATGTACAGGACAACCTGGAGCTTTACCAGTTTTTAATGAAGAAGCATTAAATTTAGGTATTAAAGCAGCAATTGCACTAAATGCAAAAATAAATGAATATTCAAGATTTGATAGGAAAAATTATTTTTATCCAGATTTACCAAAAGGATATCAAATTACACAATACTTTTATCCGTTAGCCAGCAATGGATATATTGAAATTGATGGAAAAAAGATAAGAATTAATAGAATTCATCTTGAAGAGGATTCCGGGAAAATGTTTCATGAAGGAGAAGATTTAGAAAATGCTTCATACAGTTTTGTTGATTATAACAGAAGTGGAATACCATTAGCGGAGATAGTTACAGAACCAGATATAGAATCACCTGAAGAAGCTAGAAAATTTATGGAAAAATTGAGGAATATTCTAAGATATGCGGATATTTCTTCTGGGGATATGGAAAAGGGAGCATTAAGATGTGATGCTAATATTTCCATTACCGATACAGAAAGAAATATTAGCAGTAATAGGGTAGAAATTAAAAATATTAATTCTTTTAAATTTGTGGAAAAAGCTCTTGAATATGAAAGAAATAGAATAATAGAAGCAATGGAAAAAGGAGAAAATGTTCCAAAAGAAACAAGAGGCTGGAATTTTTCAACAAGATCAACATTTTCTATGAGGTCAAAAGAAGAAGAGGCCGATTACAGGTATTTTCCAGAACCAGATATACCTCCTGTTATAGTTACTCAAGAAAAAATTGAAGAGATTAGAAAGACTATGCCAGAAATGATAGATGAAAAAGCTCAAAGATTTGTTAAACAATATGGTATTAAAGAATATGATGCTGAAATATTAGCTTCTGATAAAGAATTGGCGAATTATTTTGAAGAGGCAGTAAAAAATGTTAAAAATCCACAATTTGTAAGTAATTTAATTCTCACAGATTTAATGAGAGAAATGAATAAAAATAATATAGAATTAAAAGATGTAAAAATTAAAGCAGAGCATTACAAAGAATTAGAAGAATTAATTAATTCTGGAAAAATATCAACTAAGATAGCAAAGGATATTTTTATAGATATGTTTGAAAATGGTAAAATGCCATCAGAAATTGTTAAAGAAAAAGGGTTAGAACAAATTGATGATGATTCTGTGATTGAAGAAATAGTAAGAAAAATTATTGAAAATAATCAAAAGCAATATCAACAATATAAAAATGGTAAGACAAAACTTTTTGGGTTCTTTGTTGGGCAGGTAATGAAAGAAACTAAAGGTAAAGCGAACCCGCAAAAGGCAAATGAAATAGTTAAGAAGTTATTGGATAACTAAATTAAGCCTCTGCATAGCAGAGGTTTAATTTTACCAAAATATGAACACTCTTTTGTTAATTTTTCTTTATTTATATCGATAACTATCGATGAATGAGGAAATTTATGTTATAATTAATATTAGACTATATTCGGGAGGAAAATATGAAAGAAAAAGTATATATTTTGACATTAGGCTGCCCTAAAAATGAGGCAGATATGGATGTTTTAAAAGGCCTTTTCATAAATAAAGGCTATATTTTGACAGATAATCCAATAGAAGCTGATTATTCAATAATAGATACATGTGGATTTATTGAACCAGCAAAAGAAGAATCGATAAATGAAATATTTAATTTAGTATCCTTAAAAAAGGATAATCCAAATTTGAAAATAATACCTATAGGATGTTTGGTAGAAAGATATTATGAAGAATTAAAAAAAGAATTGGTAGAAGTAGATGGGTTAATAGGAGTTGTACCTCCAGAAAAAATAGTTGAAGCAATTGAAAATAAAAACTATTATTTTCAGTTGCCAGAACCATATGATGTATATAAGTGTGATTATAGAGTTGTTCCAAATAAGTCATATGCATATATAAAGATCGCAGATGGGTGTAATAGAAAATGTGCATTTTGTTCCATACCTTATTTTAAGGGCGATCCTGTAAGTAGAGAAATTGATGATATAAAAAGTGAAGCGGAATTTTTAATTAAAAAAGGTATTAAAGAAATTGTTTTGGTTTCGCAAGATAATACATTATACGGAGTTGATTTATATAAAAAGCAAGCATTACCAGAATTACTAAAAGAACTTAATTCAATTGATGGTGACTTTTGGATAAGAGTTTTATATTTACATCCTGATTTTATTAACGATGAAATAATAGAGTCTATTAATTCTTTGGATAAAGTAGTAAAATATTTTGATATACCTATGCAACATGGTTCAGATAAGATTTTATCTTCAATGGGAAGAATCAGGAAAACAGAACAATTAAAACAAATTATTTCTAAAATCAGGAAAAATCCTGATGCAATTATTAGAACTACAATGATAGTTGGATTTCCTGGTGAAACAGATGAAGAATTTGAAAAATTATTATCATTTGTAGATGAGGTTGAATTTGATAGATTAGGAGCATTTACATATTTTGATGAAGAAGGAACACCATCTTATCTTTTACCAAACAAAGTAGAAGAAAAAGAAAAAGAAAAAAGACTTGAAGAGTTAATGGAATTACAAAAGGAAATATCATCAGAAAAGCTAGAAAGGTTTATAGGTAAAAATTTAAAAGTTTTAGTTGAAGAGGAAGAAAATGGTATATATATTGGAAGAGCATATACAGATGCTCCTGAAATTGATGGCAATATCTTTTTCAGAGCAAATAAAAATTTAAATATAGGAAGTTTTGTAAATGTAAAAATAACAAATACGTCTGAATATGATATGGAGGGTATTTTAGAATGAAACTTTGGACAGCTCCGAATATACTAACATTTATTAGAATATTAGCAACTATTCCAATGTTTATAATTACATATAATGAAAAGTATTATTTAATTGCGTTTTTTGTGTACATTTTAGTATCATTAACAGACATTTTAGATGGATATATTGCAAGAAAATATAACTTGGTTAGCGATTTTGGTAAATTTATGGATCAAATTGCAGATAAAATATTAATTAATTCACTTTTTATAGTGTTTTTAGATATTCATAAATTGCCAGGATGGTTTGTAGGAATTATAATTATAAGAGATATATTTATTAGCGGATTAAGGATGTTTTTAGCCAATAAAAATGTGGTAGTAGCTGCAGATATATGGGGTAAATTAAAAACTTTTACACAAACTATTTTAATAGCTTCATTATATTTAACCCCAACCTTTAATTTGCTAACATCATTAAATTTTATTCTTATTATCCTAACATCATTTTTTTCTATCTATTCAGGGTATAACTATTTGATGAAAAACTTTGTTTATTTTAAGGGGGAGTAATTATGAATAATAAAAATAAACATCTTCGGACATTTATAGCTCTTGATGTAAATGAGAGTGTAAAAACAATTTTAAGAGATACAATAATAAAACTTGAAAGAATGGGCTTTAAGGGTAATTGGACAAAGCCTGAAAATGTTCATTTGACATTATATTTTATGGGAGATACACCTATTACAAAAATTACAGAGATAGCAAAAAGAATGGAAGAAAGAATAACAGGTTTTCCAACCTTTGCTTTTAGTGTTAATAAGATAGGATATTTTAAAAATAGGAATTTTCCAAGGGTTATATGGTTAGGTGTTGAAGGTGGGAATACATTAAAACAACTACATAATGAAGTTATAAAGTCTTTAAAACTTTCAAATATTCAAGTCACTGAAAGTGAAGTTATGTTTCAACCACATTTGACAGTAGGAAGAATAAAAAAAGCACCAGATTTTTGGGAAAAACTTATTAAAGTTTTAGATGTTGAAAATGTTATTGTTCCTGTGAGCTCAGTACATATTTATTCTTCAACCTTAACTAAAACTGGTCCAATATACAAAAAGATGTATACTATTGATTTTGAGGGAGGAATGATTATTAATGGCTAAAAAGTCAACCAACAAAAAAGAAGCCGTAAATAAAGAGGAAATGTTAGATAAATTAGTAAAAGAATTAGAAAAAAATTACGGTGAAGGTTCAATAATGATTTTAGGAAAAGGATTAGAAGAAGAAAGAAAGTTGGACATAGTTCCAAGTGGTGTTTTATCTGTAGATGTTGCTTTAGGGGTTGGTGGTTATCCAAGAGGAAGAATAATAGAAATATATGGTAATGAATCAAGTGGTAAAACAACACTTGCATTACATTCTATTGCGGAGGTTCAAAAGAGAGGTGGAATTGCAGCTTTTATTGATGCAGAGCATGCGTTAGATTTAGAATATGCTAAAAAGTTGGGAGTAAATCCCGATACATTAATTCTTTCTCAGCCTGATTTTGGGGAACAAGCCTTAGAAATAGTAGATAGTATAGTTAGATCAAATATTGTTGATTTAGTTGTTATTGATTCTGTAGCAGCTCTCGTTCCAAGAGCAGAAATAGAAGGTAGTATGGGAGACTCTCATATGGGGTTACAAGCAAGGTTGATGTCACAGGCTTTGAGAAAATTGGCCGGTAGCGTGAATAAATCCAAAACTATTGTTATTTTTATTAACCAAACACGTATGAAAATAGGTGTAGTATATGGTAATCCGGAGACTACAGCAGGTGGAGTAGCTTTAAAATTTTATTCTACAATAAGAATGGAAGTTAGAAAAGGAACAACATTAAGAGAAGGTAAAGAGGCTTATGGTAATGAAGTAAATATTAAGGTTGTTAAAAATAAGGTGGCACCACCATTTAGAGAAGTTAAGGTAGATATGATTTATGGTCAGGGATTAGCAAAGGATAACGATATTTTTAATCTTGCAGTAGCTCAGGATATTGTAAAAAGGAGTGGGGCATGGTTTTCATACACAGATTTACAAGGGAATGAGATCAGCTTAGGTCAAGGTAAAATAAAAGCTCTTGATTATTTAAAGGGAGAACCTTATTTATTAGAAGAAATAGAGTATAGAATAAGAGAAAAATTAGGATTAGTTATACCAGAAGATTTAAAAGAAAAAATTGAACAAATGTCTAAAGGAGTTTCTGAAGCAAAAGATGAAGAAAAAGAAGATAATTGATCCATTTGATGAAAATGCTGCACAAAAAGCAGCAATTAATTTGTTAAAGTTTAGAGTGAGATCTGAGTATGAAATGAAAAATCGGCTTTTTGAAAAAGGTTTTGATAAAACCGTTATAGAAAAAGTTATTTTAAAATTAAAAGAATATGATATGTTAAATGATGAATTATTTGCTTATTTCTATATTTATGATAAATTAACAATTAACAAAAAAGGTCCTTTTTTAATTAAGTTAGAGTTATTAAATAAGTTTCACATTGATGAGGATATTATAGAAAAAGCATTTAAAAGAGTTTTTGAAGAATTAAATTTGAAAGAAATTGTTCGTGAAATAGTTGCATCACAATTAAAGTTAAAAAAAGATAAAAGAAAAATTAAAGAGTATGTTTTTAAAAGAGGTTTTGATAAATATTTAATAGAAGAAGTTTTAGATGAAGTTGGAGGTGAATGAAGATGGGTATTGTATATACGACTATTATTCTAATATTAGTTATAATAGCAGGTATTTTATATAAAATTGGTTTAAATAAAGGATTAGAAAAAGGGAATAGAGATTTTATTGAAAAATTAAAATCAGAAAAAGAACAACTTAAAATGGAAATAGAAATTGCTAAAAGGGAAAAAGAAGAGATATTAAGAAATGCTGAAAAAGAAGCAGAAAATATTGTAAAATCTGCTCTTATTGAGAGTAAAGAAGAAATACAAAAAATGAAAGATGAATTTAATAGAGAGTTGAAATTAGAAAAAGAAGAATTAAAATCAATGGAAGAAAGATTGATTAGAAGAGAAGAACTTATAGATAGAAAAGAACAAAATTTAGAAGACTTAAAATTAAAATTAGAAAAAGAAAAGGAAGAAACGGAAAGAATAAAACAAGAATTAGAAAGCAAATTATATGAAATAGCTAATTTAACAGTTGAAGAAGCAAGAGAAAAAGTATTAAATGAAGCAAAAGAAAAATATGAATTAGAATTAGCTCAAAAATATAAGTCATTAAAAGAAGAGTATGAAGAAGATGCAAAAAGACATGCACAATGGGTAGTTAGTATAGCAGTTCAAAGATATGCGTCTGATGTAACATCTGAAATTACAACGTTGACAATTTCTTTGCCAACTGATGATATGAAAGGAAGAATTATAGGTAGAGAAGGTAGGAATATTAGAGCATTTGAAAAAATGACTGGATGTGACCTTATTATCGACGATACACCTGAAGTTGTTGTTATTTCTGGATTTAATCCTTTAAGAAGAGAGATTGCAAGAAGAACTCTTGAAGCTTTGGTAGCAGATGGAAGAATTCATCCTGCAAGAATAGAAGAGGTTTATGAAAAAACAAAGAAAGAATTGGAAGATATTATTAAAGAAGCTGGAAAAGAAGCTGTTATGCGTGTTGGAATTAAACCGCTTCATCCTGAATTAGTAAAATTATTAGGAAGATTAAAATTTAGAACTAGCTATGGACAAGATGTATTAGAACATTCTATAGAGGTAGCAACATTTGCTGGATTAATGGCTTCTGAATTAGGATTAAATGTTGAATTAGCTAAAAGGGCTGCATTATTACATGATATAGGTAAAGCTATTGATCATGAGGTTGAAGGATCACATGCTATTGTAGGTGGTCAGATAGCAAAGAGATATAATGAAAAAATGGAAGTAGTTAATGCTATTCAATATCACCATAACGAAGTTGATCCAATGACTCCTGAAGCTGTTATTGTTGGTGCTGCTGATGCAGTTTCTGCAGCTAGACCTGGGGCAAGAAGAGAAACGTTAGAAAATTATATTAGAAGAATTGAACAATTAGAAGAAATAGCAAAAAGCTTTAGACATGTTGATAAGGCTTATGCTATTCAAGCTGGAAGAGAAGTTAGGGTAATTGTACAACCAGATAAAATTGATGATGTATTATCAGATAAGTTAGCAAGAGATATTTCGGCTAAAATAGAAGAAACAATGGAATATCCTGGAGTTATTAAAGTTACAGTTATTAGAGAAAAAAGAAGCGTAGCTTACGCATCATAATAAAATGGCGGCATATTTGCCGCCATTTATATAAATATAAAAATGGGGTGTGTTATGCGAAAAATTATTCCGTTAGTTATAATAATAATAGTTTTTTTATCCTCGTGTATAACATTTGAAAAACAAAGTCCATTAACTACTTTAGAATATTTAGAAGGTATGCCATTAGTCTTAGAATTTGAAAGACCTGTGGTAAGAGTTGAAATATATGATGGAAATAAATTGATTCATTCATATGATGGAGATATAATATACGAGTTAAAAACGAATTTGATTTTGCATAATGATATTACAGTGAAAATAACAGAATATTATAAAAATAGGCAATATACTAATATTGTAAAAAAAGTGGAGCCACAAATACAATTTTTATTATATGTTGGTGCAGATAATAGTTTAGATCAAAAATATACAGATCCAATAACTAATGAAAATAATTATTTTATAGATTTAGATATATCAGAGATAAGAAATTCTGTAAAAAAATCAGATAAAAATATTGTAATATCAGTATTGGAAGATAGATATGCCAAGAATGATAAGATTTTGTTTATCTCTAAATTTAATGGAATTTATTATGAATATTATGAAACTCCCAAAACATTTAATTTTGAATATGAAATTTCTTCAGCATCTTCAGAAACATTATATAAATTTTTAGATGTTTTTACTGTAAGGAGCTCAAATACCATAAAAATTTTAGATTTGTGGGATCATGGTAATGGGTGGGCTTTAGAATCGAAAGGAATAGAAACAAAAGCTATTATACAAGATGAAAGTGATAATAATAGATATTTAAAAATTAAAGACATTAAAAATGTATTATCTAAATATCAAAATAATTATAATATGAAAATTAATATATTATCATTTGATGCATGTAATATGATGAGTTTAGAGATATTATATGAATTTAGAAATTTAATAGATTATTATGTAGGTTCAGTATATTCCATAGCGGGATATGGTTTTTATTATGATTTTTTTGATGGATTAAGTAATATTGATTTAGAAAAAAATATAGTTTCAAAAATTATCGAAAAATACAAATATTATTATACCTCTATTTATAGTCTTGGTAGATTATCTTTATCAGCTATAGATATGAACAAATTTAAAATTATATGGGATAAAATAAAAAATATCAGTAGCATTAATGACGAGTTTTCTGAAATTAATAAGATGTACATGAATGATGGAAATTCATATGTTGCAGAACCTACAAATATGATAGATGTTAATGGATTACTGCTTAATACAGGGGAATTTTTAAGCTATTATGTTAATCAAGCAATTGTAAATTCTGTTGTAAGAATTGATGGTGTTGATTATCCAAATTATAGTGGAATTGGTATTATGTTTGAAGATATATTTAATAATTCTAATAGTTATTACGATGATTATAAAGCTCTTGATTTTTATAATGATTTTCAGCAATGGATAGAAGGAACGTGGAAAAATATTATACAAAGTTATAAGTAATAAGAAAATTATAAAATAATGTTCCTCGCCAGGTGGAAATTCTAAATCCTCAAAGTTGTAATCAAAATAAAACTCATTCAAACGCTTGATTGCTGATCTGAAAAAATTACTCATGAACATATTTTTAATGCAAGCATTAAAAATAGACAAAAGTTTATATTAAAAATATAATTTAATACCTGTTTAAAACAAATAGGTATTTTAATTTATAAGATTTAATTTTTTTCGCGAAGCGATGCTTAGGCAATCTTCGAGTTTTCATTCGTTTTATTTTTGAATTACAATAATATACATGACTTCATTCGAATTTTCTCGGAAATTTCCAAGGGCTCATCACATTATTTTTATATAATTTCTTCATGAAAATAAAGTAATATTTGAGTTTTCATTCGTTTTATTTTTGAGTTCCAACAATATATATTTTTATTTATGTTTTCTCGAAAATTTTCAAATATTTTTGCTTATATTATTAAAAAAATACTTTGTCAGTACTCTTAGAAAATCAAGTGAACGTATTGTTTTTTTAAATAAAATCTTGTATAATATTAAAAGAATAGAGTGTGGGAGGAAAAAATATGGCAAAACATGATTTAGGAATAGATTTAGGGACAGCAACTTTTATAGTGTATAAAAAAGGTGATGGAATAATAATTAATGAACCTTCAGTTGTAGCAGTAGATAGATTAACAAATACTATAAAAGCGTTTGGTAATGAAGCTAAAGATATGATAGGTAAAACACCATATGGTGTAGAAATAGTTCATCCTATGCAAGATGGAGTTATTGCATATCCTTCATTAATAGAACAATTATTAAGATATTTTATTAAACAGGCTAAAACAGGATTTTTACCTTCAAAACCCAGTTTAGTAATAGGAATTCCAGCAAGAACTACTGATGTTGAGAGAAGAGCTGTAAAAGATGCAGCTGAGAAGGTAGGGGCAAATAAAGCATTTTTAGTTTTAGAACCAATTATTGCAGCAATTGGAATAGGTTTAGATATAACAAAACCTAATGGCCATTTAATAGTAGATTTAGGTGGTGGAACTACAGATATAGCTGTTATTAGTTTGAGTGGAAGTGTTATTTCTGAATCGATTAAATTAGCTGGGGAGGCTATGGATACAGAGATAATAAAATATGTTAAAAGAAAATATAAATTTTTAATAGGGGAATCAACAGCAGAACTATTGAAAAAAGAAATAGGAAAAGCTCATAAGGATATTGAAACACTAGAAATGGAAGTTAGAGGTCAAGATTTAGCAACAGGAATGCCATCATCTAGAGTTATTAATTCTGATGATATATATGAAGCAATTGAAGGGGTACTGGATGAGATAATTCAAAAAACTAAAGCTGTTCTTGAAAATACACCGCCAGAATTATCAGCAGATATTTTGAAAAATGGTATAGTATTAGCTGGTGGGACTTCTCAAATTAGAGGCTTAGACCAGTTATTTGAGGAAAAAACTGGAGTTAAAACAGTAGTAGCTGAAAATCCTCAATTATGTGTTGCTCAAGGTGCTGGTAAATTATTGGATAATCCAGAATTATTATCTAAAGTTGCTGTAATATAGAATAAAAAATATAAAAAACGGTGGATTAAATTCCACCGTTTTTTATATGTACATCAAGTTGATTAAATGGTATTTCGATATTTTTTTCGTTTAATAAATCAAATATTTCTGTAGCAATTTTTTTAGTTCCTTCGAAATAATCTTCTTTTTTTAGCCAAAATTTTATAGAAAAATTAACTGAAGAAGCACCGAATCCTGAAAAAAGAATAAAGGGGTTATGATTTTCATCTTTATAAATGAATTTAGATTTTTCGAGATAATCATTTAAGATATTTAAAAATTCACTTATATTAGTATTATAGGATACCCCAATATTAACTTCACTTCTTCTAATATCTGATGGCCAAAAATTTGTAATAGAACTACTCCATATAGTTTTATTTGGTATTCTAACTTGCTTTCCATCGAAAGTATTAATTATTGTATGATTTAAGTCGATTTGCTTTACGCTTCCAGAAATTCCGTTAACCTCAATAGCATCTCCTTCTTTCACAGCTTTTGAAAACATCAACAAGATTCCGCATATAAAATTAGACAAAGGTTCTTGGACTGCAAAAGCTACTACTACACCTGATACTCCTAAACCAGTTAAAAAAGGCATAAAATCCTTAAATAACAGTGATAATATGATAAAACCACCAAGAGTATAAGAAGCTATATTTATTAGTACTTTTAGAGTATTTCTGTATTGTAAGCTTTTTCCCGTTTTTTCTGTTATTTTTATTAAAGAGGTGTATAAAAATTTTGAAACAATTTTTGTGATTATTAAAACAAAGACACTTATGCCAATTCTAATTGAATAGTCGATAATTAAATCCATATTTATATTCATCTGGAACCCCCAATAATCTTCAAATTATCTCTTTAATGTTCCAACTGTTCTTAAGAAATCATCAGCTGTTTGAACAGCTCTTGAATTAATATCATAAGTTCTTTGGGCAACTATCATATTAACCATTTCTTTAACAACATCAACATTAGATTTTTCTAATGAACCTTGTTCTATAGAACCATAACCATCTTGATTTGGAATACCTTCAGTTGCAACTCCAGAAGCAGGAGTAGATAAGAATAAATTATCTCCAATAGATTTTAAACCTGCGGGATTAACAAATCTAACAAGAGTTAAATTTCCAACATTTTGTATAGTTCCATCAGGTAATTTTGCACTGATAATACCATCTGGAGATACATTAACACTTTCAGCATTTGTAGGTACTGTAATATTTGGAACTAATAATAGGCCATTAGAATTTACAAGTCTTCCGTTAGCATCAACCTTAAAAGAACCATCTCTAGTATAAGCAATTCTACCATCTTGTAATTGAACTTGAAAAAATCCATCACCCATAATAGCTAGATCAAATGTTCCACCAGTTTGTTCAATATTTCCTTGAGTAAATATTCTATTTGTTGCTCCGATTTTCACACCATGACCAACATATTCTCCTGTTGGTAAAACAGAATTTTGTGCAGTAGGTGTTCCAGCTTCTTTTATTGGAGTATATAGTAAATCTTGAAACTCAATCCTTTGAGCTTTATATCCTGTTGTATCAACGTTTGCTAAATTGTTTGATACAGTATCAAGTCTCCTTTGTTGAGCAATCATTCCAGTTGCTGCTGAATAAAGAGATACTAACATAGTCTTTTCCTCCTTGAATTTAAATTATATTATTTTATTATATTCTTTGAGCACTTTCTATAATTTTTCCAGTCATTGAATCTTGTGTTTGAATAGATTTTTCTAAGATATTAAAAGTTCTATTTGCATTGATTAAATTTATCATTTCTTTTAAAGTATTTACGTTCGATTTTTCTATACTGCCCTGTATTACTTTATAATTATTTGAAACTTTTTCTTTTCCTGTAAAAAGATTTATTCCAAATTTTGATGGATTTTCTATATTAACTATAGCTATTTTTTGACCTGTAAATTGAGAACCATTATAAATATTTCCTTCATTATCAACTTTAAAATTGTTTGGTATTTGAATATGCTTATTATTTTGATCTAATACATAGTCACCATCAGAAGTCATTAAATATCCATCTGAACTTCTTTTAAATTCACCATTTCTAGAATAATAGATTTTTGAATTTCTTTCTATTTTAAAAAATCCATCACCAGAAATAGCAAAATCAAAAGGATTATTGGTTTCTTCGATTGGCCCTTGAGTTATTAAAGGTTTTGTTTCATCTGCAACCAATGCTGTTTCCATATATCCAATGTGTTTTCCTTTTTTTATATCATTTGAGTTATAATTTCTGAATTCCTTTTCAAGATATGCTTTAAAGGTTATTTCATCTTTTTTATATCCTATAGTATCAGCATTTGCAAGATTATTTGATATGTTATCTAATTGAGCCATATTTGAAAGCATACCCATGGTTGATATATATAATCCTCTATTCATATAATCGCCTCCTGCGATATTACTCATTAATATATTTCTTTTAAGAAAAACATATATCCTAAAAAAATATCACCGTCATCGACGGTGATATCTATTAATCAACTTATAAAGGATGAAATTTTGGACATTTCTGAAGATATATTTATTTTACAAGTATATGTTGAATTTTCAAAATTATTGGAAACTAGGGTAGAATCATCTTTTTGGGTAAATTTATTTAATTCTTTCATACTTAAATCACCAATATAATTTATAATAACAAATACATTGTTTGGTATTTCTATAGTTAAATTGCTAACTTGAATATTTATATCAATACTAGAATCTCTTTTTGAAGATGGAATTAAATGAATTTTGGATGCTTTAGAGTTAATTTTAAGGTATTCTGAATTTGTATCAAACAAGTCAATTGTTAAATCGCTGACATTAGAATCGATTTTAAGATATATTTTATTAGAATCTGAAGGTATATATACAAAGCTTTTAGCTCTTTCAGGAATATTAATAGAATTTATTCTCAATTTTTCTTCAAAGTATAAATTGTTATTATCAAATGATATATTATGTCTAAAAATTGATTTATCATATTCATTTATTAGTTTTAGTGATTTTTCATTATTGGAAGTAATGTTTAATTTATTCCAATCCAATGATAATTCTAGGTTTACACTTTCTTTTTCATTAATATCAAAATGTGTTTCTTTTTTTATAATGTTATTTTTTGAAAACGACTTGCCTTTAAAAAATAATTCAACTAATCCACTAGAAAAAATTTGAGCACCAATATATAATAGTATTAATTCCCCAAAAGAAGGATTGAATTTATAAAAATTAAATATATCGATAAATAAGATTATACCAAATATTAAATTTCCAATATATTCACTTTTTATTTTCTTTATTAATTTTAATCCATCAAAAACTAATATTATTGATAAAATAAATTTTATAGCGGTACTAATAGTGAATGAGATTTTAAATACTAAAATCAAGTAAATAAAAACACCTATCAATATAGATAAAATGCTATATAACATACTCTTACCTCCTGAAAAATAGTTTGCTAAGACCAGAGGATATTAATGCTGAAGCTAATATAATTAATATGAGTTCCCAGAAAGAAAAATTAGTATTAAATATATTTAGACTATCTATAATAAAAGTAAATCCCGTTAATAAACTAAAAATCAACGATATAAATCTATAATTTTTATTAAATATACGAAATTTTTTTAAAGAATTTTCATTTTCTTTTTGAGTTGGATTAAAACCAGCAAAAATAAATGCACATCCAACGATAAATTCAATTATTCGCCAAAAAGTTAAAGTCCAGCCAAAAAAAACCGATAATATTATTATCAATCCAATAGTTATAAATATTATCGCTAATAGTTTCATAACTCACCTCCCATTACAATGAATTTAAAAATTTTAAAGTTGAAATTGACATACATAAATAATATATCATATTATTTCAAAAAAACAAGTTTGAAATGAAAATATTGAAATATTAATTTAGTAAATAAAAAGTTGAAATTAAATATTTGTATATGAAAAAAAAATATGTTATAATTTTATTAAGATGTAAAATAATATGGAGGTGTTATAATGGATTTTACAGTAGATTTTTCTGAGAAAGAAAACTATTATTTAATTAAAGTAGAAGGAGAAATTGATGCATATCATTCTGCAACATTTAAGCAAAAAACAAAAGAAAAGTTATCAGAAATTAATCAATCTAAATTTGTTATCGATATGTCTTTGGTTTCCTATATTGATAGTGCTGGTTTGGGTGCTGTCGTAAGTTTATTAAAAGAAGCAAGAAATTTAAAAAAGGAATTAGTATTAGTAGGGTTACAACCACAAGTAAGGAAGATTTTTGAAATGACAAAGTTAGATAAAATTGTAAAAATACTAGATACTACAGATGAAATAAAATAAATGGCTCGTATGAGCCATTTATTTTATTAAATAACATTTTCATATTTTTTTATGAATATATCGCTAATTTTTCTTGCAACATTTGTAATATCCCCTGCACCCAAAAACAAAAAAACTCCATCGTTTATATCAAGTATTTTATCAATAATTTCATTTTCATTACTTATGAATTCAGAATTATCAATTAATTTAGCCATTTTATATTCATCTACACCATTAATAGGTTCTTCAAAAGCAGAGTAAATTCTATAGACAAAAACTTTATCTGCATTTTGCAGTACCTTACTAAAATCCTTATAATGTCTAAATAATCTTGTATATCGATGAGGTTGAAAAATAGTAATTATAGGGAATCCTGGGAAATATTCTTTAGCAGCTTTTATGGTGTGTTCTACTTCTTCTGGGGTATGTGCATAATCATCAACAACAAAAATATGACTATTTTTAAACAATACATTAAATCTTCTTTTTACAGAATGAAATGTTTCAAGTGCTTTTTGTATTTTATCAAAACTAATTCCTATTTCTAGAGCATATGCTATAGCAGCGATTGCATCATAAGCATAATGCACACCTGGCAAATTCATTTTTATCTTTCCTATATATTTATCTTTATAATTAACATCAAATGTTTGATAATAACCATGAGGTGTTCTATTAGAGAAATAATATTCGGAATTATCATTAGAACCAAATTTTATAATAATGTTATCATAAAAAGTACTTAAAATAGTATCGTCTCCGTTTAATAAAACAAAGTCTCTTGCTTTAGATGCATGTGAATATATCGAATCTACGAGATTTTCAAACAAATTGTTATAATGCTCTAGATGATCTGGTCTTAAATTAGTAATTATTGATATATCAAGAGTAGTCTCTTTTATAAAACCATCGCTTTCATCAACTTCGCTTACTATTGGGCCATTACCAATTCTGAAATTTCCATCTTCTAAGCTGTCATGTATTCCACCAAGAAAAACGGTTGGATCTACGAGTGCACATTTTAATATGTGAGATATCATAGCGGTAGTGGTAGTTTTTCCATCTGTTCCTGTAATACCAGTACTATAATTGTTTTTTAAAATATAATTTAAGTATTCCATTCTATTTAATACTGGAATATTCAATTCTTTTGCAGATAATATTTCAGGGTTATCTTCTTTTATAGCAGTGCTTTTAACAAGCATATCGGAATTAATAATATTTTCTTCAATATGACCGATTTTTATATCGATATTTTTGGTTTTTAAATAATTTGTTCTTTCAGTTTCGGTTATATTGGAACCAGCAACTTCAAAACCTTTATATTTTGTATAAAGTGCTAAAGCACTCATTCCTATTCCGCCAATTCCAGAAAAAAAGTATTTCATTTCAGGCGCCTCCTAAAGAATCTAAAATAGTTTTAATAATAATGGTTGCAGGGTTTGTCTTATTAATAGAATATGAATCTTTCTTTTTTATATTTTTAATTATATCAAATATTTTTTGTGGTTTTATGTCGTTTTCGGTAAATATATGGATATTTTCCTTATTAAAGCTTTTTGCATTTAAAAATTGTTGATTTTCTGCAGAATCACCCCATGGTATTATTATAGCAGGTAATTCAAAAAAGTCAATCTCTGATAAGCTAGTTGCACCTCCGCGGCTGATAGCCATATCGCTTATAGATAGTATTTCAGTTAAATTATCCAAATATTCAAAAACTCTGACATTTGGCCATGAGGATTTTATATTTTTTGAAATATGTATAAAATTTATATTACTAATTTTATTATATACCTCAATCATTAAATTGTCTATAAATTCAGAACCTAAACTTCCACCAAATACAGTGATTAAAGGTTTATCGGGATCAAGATTTAATTTTTTTAATAGATTATTTCTATTTGTTTTTCCAGGAATTCGTAAGGGATTTCCAGTAACGATACTTTTTTGAGGATATTTATTTCCAATAGTATTATCATAAGTTAAAAAAATTCTTTTAGCATATTTACTTAAAACCTTATTAGCTATCCCCATTATTTTATTTTGTTCCAGGATAAATATAGGTATATGTAAATCTTTTGCTGCAAATCCTACAGGAACGGTTACATATCCACCTGTTAAAATTACAAAATTAGGTTTATTTCTTTTCATTATATTTTTGACTTTTAAATAGTTAGAAAAAGTATTCATTAAAACTCCAATATTTTTTATAGAATGTAAAGGTCTAATAAGTCCTTTGACTTTTAAAGGAATATGTTTTGCATTAGGAAAATCTTGTGGAACTTTATAATAATCTAATCTATTATATATTGTAAAGTAAGTTAAATCAAAGTCAATATTTTTTTCCAATTCTTTTATTACAGAGTATGCGGGATAATAATGTCCTCCTGTACCTCCACCAGATACTGCGATTTTATATTTCATCCGTACTTTCCACCCTTTTTTTGTTGTTTTCTAATTCTGGATTTTCATTTATTATTTCGTAATATATCATTCCCATAATATAACCTATAGATACTAATGTTATTAATAAAGATGAATTACCATAACTCATTAGAGGTAATGTAACACCTGTAGTAGGTAACATGCCTACAGAAACTCCAACATTAATAAAACTTTGAAAAAATATCCAGAAAGCAAAAACTACCATAAAATTTCTTGCGGCAGAATTTTTTATATAATGAGAAATCAAAATAAGCTCTCTAGATATCAAAAAATATAATGTTAGTATCATTATAATTCCTAATTTTCCCCATTCTTCTCCAACAACAGCAATAATAAAGTCGCTATATGAATAAGGTACACTATATTTTTCTTCACCAATAAAGGTTCCAGAACCAAATAAACCACCATTAGAAATAGCGTCTAAAGACTGCTGAAGTTGATAATTTTCACTTTTATTAGAAAACTGTTCTAACCTTGATTTTTGATATCCTTTTAGAAAATCGGTGTTTAATATTATAAATACTCCTAAAATTATTATTAGTAAAATTGTGAGATAAAAATGTATATTTTTTACACCATTTATATAAATAGTTAATAGAGCAAGGATAAAAATTAATATCGAAGAACTTAAATCAGGTTCTAAAAATATTAGCCCAATTTCAATACCAATAATTATCATTGGAAGTATAATTCCAAATAAAAATTTCGATTTCTTATCTTTTATTTTATAATAATACCATGATAAATATAACGGTAAAAATAGTTTCATAAATTCTGATGGTTGAATTTGAAATCCTAAAATAGTAACCCATCTTCTAGTTCCGTTTATTGGAGTTTGGGTTAATGCAATTACCAATAATGATGTGAATAACATAAATAAAACGTTCATAAAATGTTTGCTTTTGGTGATGTATTTTGATATAACAAAAGCGATAAATCCCAGAAAAGAGGATACTAAAATAGTAAATAAGTGCTTTTGAAACATTTTGTCTATTTGAATAGTTGAAAAAGTATATTCCATAGCTTTTAATGAACTATATACGAAAAATGTACCTAGTATTAAAGCCATACCAACAGCGGAAATAAATAATATAGAACGATTTTTTAGTATTTTAGTTTTATTCACTATACCATCTCCATTAATTTATAAACCTCTTTTTTAAAAGCTTTTCCTCGTTCTTTGTAATTTTTAAACAAATCATAACTAGCGCCTGCAGGCGATAAAATAATATTGTACCCTTTTTTCGATAAATTTACAGCAGTTTTAAATGCATCTTCTAAATTTCGTTTTATAATATAATTGTTGAAAAATGTATATTTTTTTATTTCATCAACCATTTCTCCAAAAACAATTACTTTTTTAGCATTTTTTTGTAGTTCCAATAAAAAATCAGTCATATCCTCTTTTTTAGGCCTTCCTGATAGTAATGCAATATAATCTTTTCCTCTAAATGATTTATATGCAGAAAATGCTGCATGGACATTAGTAGCTTTTGAATCATTAAAGAATTTAATGCCTTTATATTCACCTACAAATTCCATTCTATGTTCTAATGTTCTAAAACTTTTTATATTATTTTCAATTAAATCTTTCGATATTCCTAGATTTAATGCTACAGCAACAGCTGCTAAAACATCTTCTTTATAAATATCAAGCTGTAATGAAAAGTTTTCTATTTTTATTTTTATATTATTAACATTTTCTACCATGTTATTTTTCCATAAATATTCGTCATTTTCCCCGAAAAAATGTAAATTTGAATTGTTAAAATTTAAATAAGATTTTAAGTTTGAATTTACTATTCCCAAACCATTATTGTTTATACTTTTTTTTATTAAATTAATTTTTGTATTATAATACTCACTTAATGAAGAATGCCAATCCAAGTGATCAGGCATTAAGTTTATTAAAACAGAAATTTCTGGAATAAAGTTTTTTCCCCAAAAGAGTTGAAAACTAGAAACTTCAACAACATATATTTCATTGTTGAAATCAGCTGTTGAGAGAGGTGTCCCTAAGTTACCACCAACAAATGTTTTATAAGAATCTTTTATCAAATGTCCTATTAATTCAGTGGTCGTAGATTTTCCGTTAGTTCCTGTTATAGCTATAAACAAAGATTTAGGATTATTTAATTTAATTTTTTTCCAGGCGTATTCAATTTCTGTGGTATACGGTATATTATTTTCCTTTATAATTTTTATAGGCAAGCTATCAGGCTTTATTCCAGGGCTAATTATAGCTAAATCTGACTTTTTTAATAGATTACCATGTTTTTCTTCATATAAAATATTGTTTTTGTCAAAAAATAAAATATCTTTTTCTGAGAAAGGTTTATTATTGCTGACATATAATTCAACATCTTCATTTATCAGTATATTTTTTAATAATTTTTCATTGCTTATACCATAACCAACAAGACAAATTCTCATAATATACCTCCAAGAACTATTATAGAAAATATCAAATTAATTATTATAAATCTGAAGGTTATATTTTCTTCAGACCATTTTTTTAGTTCGAAATGATGATGTATAGGCGACATTAAAAAAACTCTTTTCCCTCTTAATTTGAATGAAGTAACTTGAATAATAACGCTAAGTGTTTCAATAACAAAAATAAATCCGGTAAATATCAAAAATAATTCATAATGATAATATGTAGTTAATGAAGATAAAATTGCACCTAGAGCTAATGATCCAGTATCTCCCATAAATACTTTAGCAGGTTTAACGTTGAATATGAGAAAAATAGAAATAGGTAAAACAATAGAAAACAACAAAAATATTGGTGCATTAAATAATAACACACCAATTAATATTGTGAATATTGAAGATATAATAAAAATTCCGCCTGCAAGTCCATCGAGTCCATCGGTTAGATTTGTAGCATTTGAAAAACCAGTAAAAAGAAAAACATAAAAAATAAAATATATTGTAGAATTTAATGCAATTGTGTTTTTAATAAAAGGTATATATAAATTCAATGGTAAAAGATATTTAGAAAAAACAAAATATAATATAATAGAAAATAAAATTTGTAAAAATAATTTTCCTTTTGGCGTTAATCCCATGGAATCTTTTTTTAATATGGATTTAAAATCATCAAAAAAACCTATAAAACTAAATAATAGAGCAGAAATTGAGATATATATAAATATCATATCTTTCAAAAATAAAAAACCTATAAGGTTTAATATGACAATTGTAGGAATAAATATTATGCCGCCAGCTGTAGGAGTGCCTTGTTTATATCCATGGAGATCAGGTCCTTCTGGTCTTATATATTGTCCAAATTGTTTGTTTTTTGCCCATTTAATATATTTTGGATATAATAAGAATTCAATAAAGATAATAACAAGAGATATTAATAATAACATTTCTTCCTCCTTAATGATTTTTTTTACTAAACAATTCTTCAACAAATTTCCATAATCCAGTTCCATTAGATCCTTTAACATAAATGAAAGATGAGGGTTTGTTTAAAACTTTAAAAATATCCTCTTTAGTCTTAAGAATTGATATATCATTAAAATTAAATTTCTCTTTTGGATCATAAAAATAAATTTCGTCAAAAAATTCCTTAGCTTTTTCAATTATCTCTTTATGATATTCATAACTTTTACTGCCAATTTCTAATATTTCTGCCATTAATAAAATTTTTTTATTTTTAAAATTCATTTTTTTAAAACTATCGAATGCTGCAAAAAATGATTCTTTTGAAGCATTATATGCGTCATTTATTATTATGGAATCATTATATTGTTTAAATTCAAAACGTTTTTTAGGTAATTTGAAACTTGAGATATAAAAAGGATCTAAAGGTATTTCAAAATATAATGAAACCATTAAAGAAACTAATGCATCTAATAATTGTCCTTTATTCCATATTCCAGAAAGCGTAAGCATTAAATTTTCTTTATAAATATTATAATAAACTCTTGTGTTTCCATTTATATATTCAAAATCTATCAAATAACCATCATTTGTATCATTTTCACCGAATTTAAATATTTTTATATTTTCTGGGTATTCAACATTATTTAACAAGTGTTCATCACCATTAATAAAAAGGATTCCAGGCTTTTCGCTATGGGATAATATTTTCAACTTCTCTTCAGCTATTTTTTTTCTACTTCCAAAAAATTCTAAATGAGAACTACCTATATTAAGTATTATAGAAACATTTGGATTATAGTATTTAGATAGATATTCTAAATCATTTTCTTTTCTTAGCCCCATTTCTAAAATCGAAACAGGTTCATTCTTATAATTATTTAAAATGCTTAAAGGAATACCTATCTCAGTATTATAATTTTTTTCTGTTGTGAAAACGTTAAAAGCATATGATAATAAATGGAAAAGGAAAAACTTTGTAGTAGTTTTTCCATTAGATCCAGTTATGCCTATTCTTATTTTTGAGCTTTTTTTTAAATTATTTGAAGCTAATTCATTTATATAGTTAATAACATTTTTTACAAAGATGACATCTTTAATATAATTTCTTTTTTCTTCAACTATAGCTGTTTTTGCTCCTTTTTCAAATGCTTCATTTACAAAATCGTGTCCATTATTTTTTTCGCCTTTTATTGCAATAAAAATATCATTTTCTGTAACTTTTCTAGAGTCAATTTCATAATGATTATTCATCTCTTCATCACCTTTCGGAACTTTTGAACTATATCATAAGCTACATCATAATCATTAAAAGGTATTTTTTTGCCATTTTCATAAAGTTGGAATTTTTCATGCCCTCTTCCTGCTATTATAACTATATCATCCCTAGAAGCAAAACTAACAGCAGCTTTTATAGCTGTTCTTCTATTTCTTATTACTATATAAGTTTTTTCTTTATCAATACCTTCTAATATATGTTCTATAATTTCATCAGGATCATCATTTTTAGGATCATCATCAGTTATAACGATCAAATCACTATATTTTGAAGCAATTTCTCCCATTATTTTCCTTTTTCCTATATCGGCAGCTCCACCTGCCCCGAAAACTAGTATTACACGACCTTTGGTAATCTTTTTTGCGCTTTTTAAAACTTTTTCTAATGCATCAGGGGTATGTGCAAAATCTATATAAACTTTATATTCTATATCTTTTGTATTTTCCACTAATTGAAATCTTCCAGGGACGCCAGGAAATGTTAAAAATCCATGTCTTATAGCTTCGTTATCGACATTTAAAAGTTTTAATGCAATAAAAGCAGCTGTTAAGTTTTGAGCATTATATTCACCTATTAAATGTGTGTGAATTTTATTCTCTATTCCATTTGGTTCTGTTATTACAAAACTCATTTGAGAATTGTTATACTCAACATCAGATATTACATAATCAGAAACCTTATTAAAACCATATGTAATAATATTTTTTTTATCCAACGGAACTTCATCAAGATTTATACAGTCTAAATTTATGATTCCATGACCATTTTTTTTAAGTTGTTTAAATAAAGATAATTTTGTTTCTTTGTATTCATTAAAATCTTTGTGATAATCAAGGTGATCTCTTGTTATATTTGTTAAAATGGCAATTGAAAATGGAATTTTATATATTCTTTTTTGATCAATAGCATGTGAGGAAACTTCAAGACAAATATTTTTTATAGATCTTTTTTTTGAAAGACCTAATATTTTTGCTATTTCATCTACACCAGGAGTAGTATTATATGGTTCGTATAAAAGTTCATCATTTAATTTAATCCCCACAGTACTTAAAAGCGAACTATTTTTATTTGAATTCGTCAAAATATAATGGATAAGTGATATTACAGTGGTTTTTCCATTAGTTCCTGTAACCCCAATAAAATTAAAATCATCAAAATTTATGTTATAATATGCATAATTAAGGAGGGCATAAGCTTGTTTAGTATCTTTAACTAAAATGTATGGATAGTCGAATTTCAACTTTTTAGCATTATCTGCGATAATTAAAGCAGCTTTGAATTCCAAGGCAGTTTTTATAAAATCGTGCCCATCGAAATATGTACCTTTAATACAAACAAAAACCGATCCCGGTTTTATTTTGTTTGTATTATTTGTAAAGAAAGTATAATTTTTTTCTAATGGGAAATTATATTCTATAACAAAATCTTTTAAAATTTCCAAAATTTTATGTCCAGTCACATTATCACGCCCCCATATATGATTTCTTAACTAATTTTACACCAATAATTAATTTTTTACAACCCTTTTTTTATGTTATCATATAATTAGCACTCAAAAAAAAGGAGTGATAAAATGCCAAAAGAGTTGAGTAGCAGACAAAAGAAGGTTTTGTTCTCTATTATAGAAAATTTTATTAAAGAAAAAAAACCAATTAGTTCTTCAGAAATATTGAAAAAATCATCATTAAATGTTAGTTCTGCGACTATTAGAAATGATATGCAAAAGCTTCAACATCTTAATTTAATATTTCAACCACACTCAAGTGCAGGTAGGATACCTACTGATAATGCATTAAGATTGTATTTTGAGGCAATAAAGGAGAGTTTTTCTGTAAAAAATAAAAATATAGAATTACCTCATGATTATAAGTTTTATGATATTAACATTATGTTTGATAAATTTTCTAAAATTTTATCTGAAGTTACAAATAGTCTTGTTATTTTAGAATTGCCAGATTCTCGTTTCATATATATAATAAGAGCTGTAGTATCTGATTTAACAAATGATTTTTACCAAATAACATTAATGACGAATTTAGGATTATCTATTAGTAGAACCATAGAAAGAGTAGGATTTCCTTCATCAAAGGAGCTTGAAAAAATATTAAATGAAGGTCTTGTTGGGAAGTCTATGCATGATATTATCAAATTTATAAAAACTAAAAACATAGAAAATGAGCAAGATATCAGATTATCAAATTTATATAATTTAGTTTTTCTTTTAGCAGAAGAATTTTTTAGAAATAAATTTATAGTAAATGGTTTAGCAAGAATAATATCAACAGGATATTTTAATACTAAAGAAATTTTATATATATCAAAGATAGTAGAAGACGATAAATTAAAAGTTCAATTATTATCATTAAAACCATTTAATATAGAGATAAAATCGACAATTGGAAATGAATTTAATATCAATGAATTAAAAAATTTTGTTATGTTTGAAACATCATATTGTTATAATGCAAATCCTTTGGGTAAAGTAGCTATGCTAACATTTAAATATAGCGATTATAAAATTCTATATTCAATGCTGAATGAATATACATCCAGATTATCTAAAATAATATCAAAAAATCTTTAAGGAGGGATTTACATGCCACAAAAAAAGAAAAATTCTGAGAAAAAAATTAAGGAAGTTAAAAATAAAGAGAAGGTGTTAGATAAAGAAATGGAACAATTAAAAAAGGAAATTGATGAACTAAAAAATGAATTAGAAAATCAAAAAGTTGAAAAAGAGAATTTGATGAAAGAATATGATAAAATAAAGAATTATGCAATTAATTTAAAAGTAGATTTTGAAAATTACAAGGATATAGTTCAAAAAGAAAAAATAAGGGTAAAAAAAGAATCAAAGGAAAGTGTAATTAAACAGCTATTGCCTATATATAAAAACTTTTCTATTGTAATGAAAAATCAGGAAAATTTAGAATTATTTGCTAAAGGCGTAGAAATGGTGTATAAATCATTTGTAAAGATGATTGAAGATATTGGTGTAGAGTTTATTGCTCCAAATAAAAATGATAAATTTGACCCATTTGAACATGATGCAATTGAAAAGGTTGAAACCGATGAGGTTGAGGAATATCATGTATACAGTCTGGAATCCCCTGGTATTAAATTAGAAGGAAAAATTATTGAGCCAGCCAAGGTTAAAGTTGCAATAAAACCTTTAAATAAAGAAAATAATAATAATAATAATAATAATATTGAGAAAAAAGAAGAACGAAATGATGAATCAGACAAAGAAATAAACGAAGAAAGGGGTGAATGATATTGACACAAAAGAAAGATTATTATGCAATATTAGGAGTATCTAAAAATGCAACTCCAGAAGAAATAAAGAAAGCATATAGACAATTAGTAAAGAAATGGCATCCAGATAGACATCAAGAAAATAAAGATATAGCAGAAGAAAAATTCAAAGAAATTCAAGAAGCATATGAAGTATTAAGTGATCCTCAAAAAAAGGCTTTATATGATAGATTTGGGTTTGTTCCAGAAAATGGCATGCCACCACCAAATCAAGGTGGAGGAAGAGGTGGTTTTGAAGATTTATTTGAAGATCTTTTTGGTAATGCAGGCGATTTTGGTGGAACTTTCTCAGATATTTTTGATATGTTTATGGGAGGAGGTTCAAGATCTTCTTCTCAAAGAAGGCAAAGAACTTCAAAACCTCCAGTAAAAGGTGAAGATAAGTTTTTTTCAATTACAGTTGATCTTAAAGATGTATTAAATGATATTCATAAAAGGATAGAATATGATAGATATGCAACCTGTAAAGCGTGTAATGGTACAGGTGCAAAAAATGGTACAAGTTTTACAACATGTCCAAGATGTAATGGTACAGGTGTTATAAAAGAAGAAGAAAGGACTTTTTTTGGTGTATTTGTAAGAAATTATCAATGTCCTACATGTCATGGTGAAGGAAAAATAATTAATGAAAGATGTAATGTTTGTCATGGTTCAGGAAAAGTTATTGTTCATGAAAAAGTAGATATAACAATTCCTGCTGGAGTTGAAGATGGATACACGTTTAGAATACCAAATAAAGGTAATGATGGAAAAAATGGAGGACCAGCAGGAGATTTAATAATTAAAGTAAATGTTAGAAGACATCCTAAATTTGTGAGAAATGGAAGTAATTTAGAAACAACAATTGATATAGATTATGTTCAAGCTTTGTTGGGAGATACGATTACAATAGATTTATTGAATGGAAAAACAACATTAAAAATTCCAGAAGGAACGAATCCAGGTACAGTATTGGTTTTGAAAGGTCATGGGCTACCGGATTTTAGAACAGGAAAATATGGAGATTTATATATTAAAGTGAATATAAAAATAAAAAAGCCTGGTTTAAGAGAAAGGAAATTGTTAAAGGAAATAGCTAAATTAAAGGGATTGGGGGAATAATAATTGAAAATAAATGCAAAAAAGGAAATCATTAACTATATTATAATAACTGTTGGAACACTTTTAACAGCGCTGGGAATTGTATTATTTCTTGATCCTTTTTCTATTGTGGCTGGCGGAGTTAGTGGCTTGGCTATTGTATTAAAAAATCTATTTGGATGGTGGTTAGGTGTTCAAATGTTAATTTATAATATAGTTCTTTTTGCATTAGGTTTTTGGTTATTAGGAATAGGATTTGGTTTTAAAAGTATTTATGCTGCATTATTATTATCATTTTCTATTGATTTTTTTGAACAAGGATTACACCTTGATTCTATGATGAAAAATTTATTATTAAATTCAACTATTAAAATAGACCCGTTATTAATAAGTTCTATATATGGTGGTGTATTAGCTGGACTCGGTATTGGTTTGGTAATTTGGAGAAATGCTTCTACAGGTGGTACGGACATTTTAGCGATGATAATAAATAAATATTTCCATATTTCAACAGGAAAAGGATTATTAATGGTCGACACGTTGGTAACAATGTCAGCTTTTTTAATAAATCCATTAGTTCCAATGTATGGTATCATAACAATTTTTGTTACATCTAAAATGATTGATGCGGTGATAGATGGTTTTGAATCTGCAAGAACTGTATTTGTAATAAGCGAAAAATATGATAAAATAAAAGAAAGAGTATTAAAAGATTTAGATAGAGGAGTTACTATTTTAGAAGGAAAAGGTGGATATACATCCCAAAAGAAAAATGTTTTAATGATTGTTTTGGCAAGAAGAGAAATAGGAGAACTTAGAAGAATCATAAAAAATGTAGATGAAAAAGCATTTATAAGTATTTTAACAAATTCAGAAGCGTTAGGATATGGATTTAAAAAATTACGATAGGGGAGGATTAAATGTGGAAGACCCGGCCAGTTATAAGCAAGTATTAATGATGGTAATAGAGATAATATCTTTGCTGTTTTTATCAGCTTTTTTTTCTGCATCAGAAACTGCATTAACATCTATGAGTAGATTGAAGGTAAAAGATTTAATTGAAAATGAGGATAATGACAATGCAAGAGAAAAATTGCATCATTTTTTGCAACACCCGAATCAATTATTAACTACAATTCTTGTAATGAATAATTTGGTTAATATATTAATTTCTTCATTGTCAACAGCATTTATTATTGAACTTGTTCCAGGAAATACAGGTAAGGTTGTTGGTGTTGTTACTGGAATTTTAACTTTAATGATTTTGATTTTTGGTGAAATTACCCCTAAAGTATATGCGAGAGAAAACACGGAAAAATTTTTTAATATAGTATTTCCTGTAATAGCCTTTTTAACTATAATATTAAAACCAATTATATGGTTATTAGTTAATATATCAAATTTCTTTATAAAATTATTTGGTGGAGAAAAAATTAGTGAAGCACCATTTATTACAGAAGATGAAATAATGAATTATTTAGATATAGGTCATGAAGAAGGAGTTATAGAGAAAGATGAAAAATTCATTATGAAACGAGGATTAGAATTAAAAGAAATATCCGTTAAAGAAATTATGACTCCTCGTGTTGATATAGTGGCAATTTCAGATGAAGATGATATTAGAGAGTTAGTTCAAATAATAAATGAAGAAGGGTATTCTAGAATACCGATATATAAGGAATCCATTGATAATATAATAGGTGTGTGTTATGCTAAAGATGTATTTAAGATATTAGAAAAAGAAGGAATAAGTGAAGAAGTTTTAGATATAAATATAAAGAATATTATGCATAAGGTAGAATTTATTCCTCTGACTATGAAAATAAGAGATGTTATGAAGCTATTTTTAGAGAAACATACACATATGGCTATTGTAGTTGATGAATATGGAGGAACAGCAGGATTAGTTACGCTAGAAGATATTCTTGAAGAATTAACAGGTGAAATATTAGATGAATACGATATAGTTTCGGAAGAAATAAATATTGTAAAATTAGCTAAAAATGTATATTTGGCCAATGGAACTACTCCAATAAATGATATAGAAAGAGAATTAGATTTAGAATTACCAGAAACAGATTTTGAAACCATAGGCGGTTTATTATTAGAAGAATTTGAGAGATTTCCAAAAGCAGGAGAGAAAATTACACTAGAAGGTGTAGTATTTGAAATAGTTTCTGTATCTAAAAATAAAATTGATAAAGTTAAAATAACAGTTAAGGAGGAATTTAATGAAAACAAATCAAAAGAAGTTTGAGGAATTATATATTAAAGCAAAAGAAGTTATGAATAATTCATATTCTCCATATTCTAAATTTAAAGTGGGAGCAGCATTGCTAACTAAAAGCGGTAAGATTTATACTGGAACAAATGTAGAAAATTCTTCATATGGGTTGTCAATGTGTGCAGAAAGAATTGCAATATTTAAAGCAGTTTCAGAAGGAGAAAAGGATTTTGAAACATTAGTTGTAATAGGAGATACAGAAAATCCTATTAGTCCATGTGGTGCATGCAGACAAGTAATTTCAGAGTTTGGCGTTGATGAAGTCATTTTGACAAATTTAAAGGAAGATATAAAAGTGATGACTGTAGAAGAGTTGCTTCCATATGGATTTTCCGGGGACGAATTAGATGTTAAAAATACTGATAATTGATGGGAATGATGAACATAGAAGCTTTTTAAAAGATATATTTAATGAAGAAAATTTTATATTGGATGAACTTGATTTTGATAAAGAAATTGATGTATATGAGGCTAAAACAGCATTTTCGGGAATAAAACTGGCTCAAGTTCATGAGCCAAATCTTATTTTGTTAGAGGTAAAACTTCCTGATATGAATGGTTTAGATGTTTGTAAAAAAATAAGAGAGATAAAAACGGAATTAGATATACCAATAATTTTTTTAACTGCTATTAATGATATGAAAATAAAAGAAGAAGCACTAAAAATTGGAGCATCGGATTATATAAATAAGCCAGCAAATCCATATGAAATATTAATAAAGATTAAAAATCACTTAGACTTTTATAACACTAAAAAAAAGCTAAAACAATCGTTGGAAAATTATGAAAAAGATCTTAGGATTGCAAGAAAAGTTCAACTTAATTTATTGCCTAAAATAAAAAAAATAAATAATATCAATTTTGATTATATATATATATCTTCTCATAGCACATCAGGAGATATGTTTGATGTAATACCATTAGAGAAAGATAAAGTTTTTGCATATATATATGATGTTTCTGGACATGGTGTGACTTCAGCCTTGTTATCCGTTATAATAAAACAAGAAATAGAAAATATATATAGGATACATCATATAAATAATTTAAAAGAGTTTGTATTAACATTAGAAAAAAACACGAGGGAATATTTTTTTGATGGTATGTATTTTACAGGTGTATTTTCTATAATATCAAAAAATTATATAGAATATGTAAATTTAGCTCACAGAGAAGTAATATTTTTGGGGGAAAATAGAATTAAGTATGATTTAAAAACGAATTTCCCATTAGGTGTTGGATTGTTAAATGAAAATAATATAGATGTTTATAATAAAAAAATAAATAAGGATGAATATATTATTTTTTATACAGATGGAATATATGATATAAAAGATAATTTTAAAGAAACGGATTTCTATAATATATTGGTTTCAGGCAAGTTTGAAAACCCTAAAGATATATCAAGAAAAATAAAGAACAGTATTAATGAGATGTTAGATGGAAAGTTTCCAAATGATGATATAACTATGGTAGTTTTAAAACAGGAGGAAAAATTATGAATTTTGAAGAAAAGCAATTAGAAGAAGAAAGAATATTTTCTGGAGTTCTACTTGATGTAAGAAAAAGTCTCGTAGAGTTGCCTAATGGAAAACAATCTACAAGAGAATATGTGGTGCATCCTGGGGCTGTTGCTATTTTACCTGTAGAAAATGAATATGTTTATTTGGTAGAACAATATAGATTTCCTATTGGAAAATCTTTATTAGAAATACCAGCAGGAAAATTTGATGAACCAGGAGAGGAACCATTAGAATGTGGAAAAAGAGAGTTAGAAGAAGAAATTGGTAAAAGAGCTAATACATGGATTTATTTGGGATATATATATACAACTCCAGGTTTTTCCAATGAGATTATACATCTTTATTTAGCAAAAGATTTTGAAAGTACAGAAATGAATTTAGATGAAGATGAGTTTTTAGAAGTAAAAAAATTAAAAATAGAAAAGTTTGAAAATATGATAATGAAAAATGAGATTACAGATGCTAAAACAATTGCAGCATATACAAGAGCAAAATTATTAGGAGGGATATAAAATGAAAGTTAGAGTAAGATTCGCACCAAGTCCAACAGGTTTTTTACATGTGGGAGGAGCAAGAACTGCATTATATAACTATTTATTTGCTAAAAAACACAATGGTGTGTTTGTATTAAGAATTGAAGATACAGATATAGAAAGATCTACTAAAGAATCAGAAGACCAATTAATTGAGGCTTTAACCTGGTTAGGTTTAGATTGGGATGAAGGACCAAATGTAAAAGGAGAATATGGACCATATAGACAAAGTGAAAGAACATATATATACAAACAGATGACTGAAAAATTAATTAATGAAGGTAAAGCATATTATTCATATGTATATCCTGAAGAAATGGAAGAGATAAAAGAAAAATTGGCTAAAGAAGGCAAACCACCACATTATTCATATGAATTATTAGAACCCTATAATACAGAAGAAAGAAAAAAGGAATTTGAAGAAAAAGGATTAAATCCAGTAGTATTCTTTAAAATGCCAAGAAAAGCCTTTTCTATAAATGATTTGATTAAAGGGCCTGTAACTTTTGGTGAAGGTGCAATTGGAGATTTTATTATTATGAGAAGTAATGGATTACCAACATATAATTATGCTGTTGTTATAGATGATATGACAATGGAAATTACTCATGTTATTCGTGGTGATGATCATTTATCTAATACATTGAGGCAAGTTGCATTATATGAAGCCTTTGGAGCAAAAATTCCGGAATTTGCACATGTTTCAATGATTTTAGGACCAGATGGAAAAAAATTATCAAAAAGACATGGTGCAACATCTGTAGAAGAATTTAGAAATAAAGGGTATTTACCAGAAGCTTTAGTAAATTATTTAGCATTATTAGGTTGGTCACATCCTGAAGGAAAAGAAATAATGCCATTATCAGAAATGATAGAGAATTTTGATTTAAACAGAGTAAATTCAAGTCCTGCTATTTTTGATAATGAAAAATTAAAATGGATGAATGGGGTATATATAAGACAGGCTAATTTAGATAGAATAGTAAAATTATCAAAACCATTTATATTGGAAAAAGATCTATTAACAGAAGAACAATTTGAAAATAATAAAAAATGGGTAACAGAAGCAGTTGATATAGTAAGAGAATCCGTTGAAGATTTATCCCAAATTCCAGATAGATTAGAAATATTCTTAAAGGACTTTGAAGTAGATTTGGAAAATGAAGAATTAAAAGAATTTTTATCAGCTGATGGTGTAAAAACTACAATAAAACTTATACATGAAAAAGTATTAAATGATCCAGATTGGAAAGTAGAAACTATATTAAAAAATATAAAAGAAGCAATGAAAGAAGCAAAACCTAAAAAGAAACCATTCTATATGTCATTAAGAAAAATCTTGACAAATTCTTTTGAAGGACCTGATTTAGTAAAAACCATTCATTTAATTGGAAGGACAAGAGTTCTTCAAAGATTGGAAAGAGTGGTGGCAGAATGGTAAACATAAAGATTTTCGATACATTAAAAGGAGATCTTGTTGATTTTGAGCCTATAGAAAAAAATCATGTAAGAATGTATGTTTGTGGTCCAACAATATACAACTTAATACATGTTGGAAATGCAAGACCTATGATTGTTTTTGATGCATTTAGAAGATTTTTAGAATATGTGGGTTATAAAGTAACAATGGTTCAAAACTTTACAGATATAGATGATAAAATTATAAATAAAGCAAATGAAGAAGGAGTTCCTTTTGAAGAAATAGCGGAGAGATATATTGTAGAATATTGGAAAGATTCCTATTATTTAAGAATTAGACCAGCTAATTATCATCCGAAAACATCGAATTATGTCGATGAAATTATAGAATTTATAGAAGATTTAATAAAAAAAGGCTATGCTTATGAATCCGAAGGTGATGTTTATTTCAATGTATCAAAATTTGAAAAATATGGTGAATTATCTCATAGGAAGCCTGAAGATATGATAGCTGGTTCCAGAATAGAGATATCAGAAAAAAAGAAAAATCCTTTAGATTTCACATTATGGAAAGCAGCAAAAGAAGGAGAACCATATTGGGAAAGTCCATGGGGTAAAGGAAGACCAGGTTGGCATATAGAATGTTCTGTTATGTCAAATTGTTTATTAGGTGATTCATTTGATATACATGCTGGTGGAAATGATTTAATATTCCCACATCATGAAAATGAAAAAGCTCAATCAGAAGCAAGACATGGGAAAACATTTGCTAAATATTGGATGCATAATGGTATGATAAGATTTTCTGGTGAAAAAATGTCTAAATCTATTGGAAATATATGGTTAGTAAGAGAATTAGTAAAGGCATATGACGCAGATACAATAAAAACATTTATATTATCTAAACATTATAGGACACCACTTGATTTTATAGAAGAAGGATTAAATGCACAAAAGAAAGCTGTTAAAAGAGTAAATGATGCATTAAAAAGAGTAGAGGAAAAATATGAAGAACATGTTCCATATATTCCTCAATCAGATTATATGAAAGAAAAAATAAAAGAATTTATTGATTATTTATCCTTAGATTTCAACACGCCTAAAGCGATTGCTTTAATATTTGATTTAGTAAATGAGTTAAATAAATCATTTGATGAAAACAATGAACAAAGAGCGTTAGAAACATATCATTTAATAAGAAATGAATTTGGGCCAGTTTTAGGGATTTTTGAATTGCCAACTAAAGAGGAAAAAGCATTAAAAACAGAAGAATTAATGAATATATTAATTGATGTTAGAAATATGTTGCGAAAAGAGAAAAATTTTCAATTAAGTGATTATATTAGAGATACTTTGAAAAATATAGGAATAACATTAAAAGATACACCAGAAGGAACTAAATATACAATTGACTAAAACTCTGCTGCTTTCAGCAGAGTTTTTTACATTAAATATAAAAACAATTTTTGTGGGATAAAAATAAAACTCATTCAGATGCTTGATTGCTAATCTAAAAAAAATGAAGAAAATTATAAAATAATGCTCTTCACCAGGTGAAAATTCCTTTTCCTCAAAAATGCTCATAGTCATATCTTTAATGCAAAGCATTAAAGATAAATAAAAGATTCTTATTAATTTTATAATATTCTATATTATTCGTGAAGCGAAAGTTTCGGGAATTTTCAAATACTCGTTCATATTATTTTTTTAGAAAATGCTTTGTCAACAGTCTGAAATAATTCCAGCAATTTTTGATGGGATTATTTAGTTTTTTCAGATCAGCAATCAGGCTTTTGGATGAGTTTTATTTTGATTACAACTTTGAGGATAAATAATTTTCACTGGATGAACGAGTATTATTTTGATTATTTTATTTTGAACTTTTTATTATGAAAAAAACTTCATTTGGAATTTGACAAGTATAAAAAATGTGTTATAATTGTAAAGAAATAGAAAAATTGGAGGTAGGGTGATGAATTGCGAAAATAAAGATATTTTATCTAATTTTGAATTAATGGCAGAATTATCTTCAAAATTTACAGGAGAAGAAAATGAAAAAGAATTTATGAAAAAATTACTTTCTGTAGCAGTTGAAAGTATCCCAGAAGCAGAAGCTGGTACAATTTGGCTTATAGATAATACATTATATAAAGCTGTTGCAGGATATAATTATGATGAAGAAATATTAGAGAATTTAATATCTCCTCTTGAAGACTCTTATATATATAAATATATTAATTTGCTGGATATTATAGAAATAGATTCTTTCAAAGAATTTAAAAGTCCATCAAGATTTTTTAAGGATAATGTACAGGTTCTTCATGCAAAACACGAAACAATGATAACATTAGCTTGCCCACTTAAAGTTAGTGAAAAGGTAGTTGGACATATATATATAGATAATTTTAAATTGAAAAAATTTAGTGAAACGGCAAAAAAATCATTAAAAATATTTGGAAGTTTTGCCTCAACATTTTTAACTTTAAAATCTTTAAGAGATGAAGAGAAGAAAGCTAATGAATTAAATAGAATATATTTAAGTTTTATAACTCATGAAGTAAGAACTCCACTAACTTCTATTTTGGGATATTCTGAAGGTATTTTACGTAGTAAAAATGATTTATCTAAAGAGGAAATTTTAGAATTGGTTAGAAGAATATATTTAAGTTCCAAGCATATGAACTCATTAATATCAGACCTTTCAACATTTAATAAATTAAACAGAGAAGAAGAGCTGAATATCAATGAATTACATTTGAAATTCTTAATCTATGAATCTATCTCTATTGTAGAACCACAATTATCTCCAGATGTGGAATTAAATATAAAATTTGGAGAGAATATGCCTGAAATGATAGAAACGGATCCAATTAAAATGAAACAAATTTTAGTGAATATTGTAGGAAATGCTATAAAATATACCGATAAAGGGTTTGTTAATGTATATATAGATTTTGATGAAAAAACAAAGGAATATGTAATTACAGTAGAAGATAGTGGTCCGGGGATACCGAAAGAAAAATTAGAAGAAATTTTCAAACCATTTGTTAGATTAGCTAAAAACAAGCCTGGTAGCGGATTAGGATTGGCAATAGTAAAAAAATTAATAGAAAAACTAAAAGGAAGAATTCATATTGATTCTGAAGTTAACAAAGGTACTAAAGTAGAGCTGAGATTTCCACAACGAATAAGTTAATAATAATATATAAATAAATCAGGAAGCTTTTTAAGCTTCCTGATTTTATTAAGTATTAACCTTTTTTATCTAAAGCAAGTTTTTCTTCATTATTAGCATATCTTCTCATTCTTGTTTCATAATTATATACTCCACGCTTAGATGGATATTTTTCTGCATAACCCTTTTCATACCATAATTTATCTGCATATGGTTTCCAACCTTCTGCTAATTTATCTATTTCAGGAGCTAATTCTGTAATAACTTTTTCACTACCAGGATGTTGAGGTATTGCATTGAACTTTTTAACCATAGCTCTGAATACTTTTGGATTATCGATAATTGGACATGGTCTGAATAAATTATTTGAATATGGTATGGTCCTCTTATATGCTTCAAAGAATGGAGATTTCAATATTTCTATTATTGATTTTTCTCTTATATTATCAACTGCAAATTGTTGGAATACACATGGTTCAACATAACCTTTTGCATTAATATGTAAGTATTTTGCACCTGCAGCTAAACAACCATGTGTTAAGAATCCATGATTCCAGAAATCGGCAACGAAGGCAAAATCTCCACTTAATCTCATTTTTTCGGTTATTTCAAATCTTTCATATCTTTGCTCCGGTGTTGGTACTAAGTCCATTGTAGGATCCATTCCAACAGGCATAAATTGGAATATCCAAGCATAGGCTACATTATGTTCTTTTAAGAATTTCCAGAAATCTTCACTCATTATTAAATCGTGATTTTTTCTTGTTGCTGTAATAGAAGCACCATAGATTACACCGTATTTTGTTAATAATTCATGAGCATGCATAACCTTTTTGAAAACGCCCTTACCTCTTCTCCAATCTGTCATTTCTTCATAACCTTCTAACGAAATTGACAATGTAGCATTACCTAATTCTGCTAATCTCTTTGCTTTTTCCTCGTCAATTAATGTTCCATTTGAATATATCATGAAATAAGAATCATTGAACTCTTCAAGAACATCAAATAAGTATGGATAAATGAATGGTTCTCCACCTGTAATTATGAAGAAGTAAATTCCTAAATCATTAAATTGTCTTATTACACTAAAAATTTCTTCTTTTGATAATTGATATTTGTGTCCATATAATCCTGCATAACATCCAACACATCTTAAATTACATGCATATGTAGGACTGATAACTGCTAATTTTGGTAAAACAACTTTGTATTCGTGCATTTTTTCTTGTCTGATTTTTTCTCCAATTGCAAATTCATTGATAATGAGATTATTAATAACTTTTTCTACAACTTTAGGATTTGATCTTTTAAATAGATTTGACCAATTAACGAGCATAGGGTCTCGATTTTCAGCACCATCTGCTAATTTCCTTAATCCACTTTTTGCCGGTTCTTTTGCTAAGCTGGAAAGTGTTCTTAGCAATTTAGCTAAATCTTCGACATCAGAATTTCTTACAACATTAGTTACTAATTTTGATGCTTGTTTTAGCATCATACTTTTCATACTGTCAAGGATTTTCATACAAACCCCTCCTTTATGATATAATTTTCTCTATAATGTATTCTAAAGATGTACATAATTCTCCTTCCTTAAAATTAACACCAACTGATTTATAGATACCAATTCCATCAATCATAGCCTGCAATATAATAGCAGTTGTTTTATTTGGAACAAATTCAGACCATAAATCAAATAATTGTGAATAATAATCACTAAATAAATCACCGAGCTCTTTTATTCTTTTTTTATCATGAATAGAATTGATTAAAATTTCAAAAAGTCTTAAAAGATCATCTGAAGGAAACTCTTTTATTATTTTTGAATACAACTTAATAATGGCCTTTGCTTTTTCTTCCTTTGAATTTTCTTTAGGTAAAAGGTTAGTAATATAATTTTTCAGGCGTTCTACCAATATACCAAAAGCTGTTATAATTAATGTATCTTTGCTATCAAAATATAGATATAATGTTCCTTTTGATACCCCAGTTTCTCTGGCAACATCATCCATAGTAAAATGAGACAATCCTTTAGTCAAAATTAAATCTAAAGCATTTTCCGCTATTTTTTTCTTCTTTTGTTCTTTATATGCACTTTTTTTGTTTTTTGTATTTACCATCATTTAAGATCACCTCTATGACTGACTGGTTAGTCAAAAGTATTATAATACATTTTACAAATCATTTCAAACATGACAAAAAAAGTCATAAAATTAAACCGTCATATTCTATGATTATAAAAATAGCAAAAATAGAAGATATTCTGACCATAAAAAATGACCGACTGGTTAGTCAAACCTATAACATAATAGTAAAACAAACATTACTTAAAAATAACAAAAATAGAATTAAAAATAAATAAAAGTTTTTATATTAAAAAAAATGTAATAATTAATATATGTTTAAAATAAAATAATTATTTTAGTTTATAATATTTAAATTTTCGCGAAGTGAAAGTATATGGATTTTCAAGAATTTGCTCACATTATTTTTTAAAATTTTTTGTTAATGTCTAAATAAGTTATATATTGATTTTTCTTATTTTTAGTGATATAATTATTTTGTAGAACCGCCGGGGGAGCTCCTAAGCCGGAGCTGAGATTAAGGTGGAAGCCTTAGACCCCAGCACCTGATCCGGGTAATACCGGCGTAGGGAGAGCGGAGTTAATAATATAAGAATTAACGCCTTCCAATGCCGGAAGGCGTATTTTTTTATAAAAATTTTAAGGAGGTAAGATGGATGAGAAAGGTTTTGATGGTTTTAATGAGTATCTTAATTGTTGGTGTGGTTTTGGCAAATACTCTCACTGTATATGTTTATGATAGTTTGGATTGGATAAAGAAGGGGACTATTCAAAAATTTGAAAATATGTATGGAGTAAAAGTGAATGTTGTTGTTTTAGGTGATGGTGGAAATGTTTTAGCAAGGTTAAAAATGGAAAATAAAAATCCAAAGGCTGATGTTGTTATAGGGTTAGATCAATCTTTATCTGTATTAGCTATAAATGAAGATTTAGTAATTCCATATAAACCTTTGAACATCAATAAAATTAATAATAATACTTTGATTTATGATAAAACATATCATTTAATACCATATGATTATGGTGCAATAGCAATAGTATACAATCCAGAAAAATTAAGTTTTATACCAAAAAGTTTTGAAGATTTAACGCATATGAATAAAAAATTGATTATTGAAGATCCACGAACATCAAGTACAGGTCAGGCATTTTTGTTATGGACAATAGCAGTATATGGAAACAAATGGCAAGAATTTTGGAAAAGATTAAAACCAGCAATTTTAACGGTAGCTCCTGGATGGAGCGAAGCATTTGCAAAATTTGAATCTGGCGAAGCTCCGATGATGGTGAGTTATGCAACTGATGGTGCATATTCATATTATTATTATCATTCAACTAAATATAAAGCATTTATCCCGGAAGAAGGTGCATATGTTCAAATAGAAGGTGCAGGAATTGTCAAAGGAACGAAAAACTTAGAATTAGCTAAACGATTTATAGAATTTTTGCTATTTGATGATTTTCAAAAAAATGTTCCATTAAATCAGTGGATGTTTCCTGTAACTAATGTTAAAATGCCAGAAGCTTTTAATTATGCACTTATTCCAGAAAAGATAGTGACAATATCTCCTGAAGAAATGAATAAAAATATGGAAAAATGGCTTGAAGAGTGGGAAGAAATAATGCTACAATAAATAAATTAAGTTGAACAGGCTACTTTGGTAGCCTGTTTTTTGTTTGGAAATTAAAGTTTACTTGACATAATATTAATAATCTTCTATAATTTAATTACGCATGAGGGGGGAGTATATGATTGCTAAAATTATAGCCCTAATAATTTTTTTCTTTACTTACTATTTAATTATATTTGGAAAAGGAAATAAGGCAGTAATTGCTTTTAGTATGGGGTTATTAGTTTCTTTAGTAAAGGTTTCTGATACTTTGCGTGTTTCTAATGTGGGGGATTTTATTGATTTTAATACATTAGGTATTCTTCTTGGGATGATGATAGTTGTAGGAATACTTAAAACAACAGGTTTGTTTCAGGCAATAGCAATATATATTGTAAAAAAATCGAGAGGGAATGTTGTATCTATATTTGTTTTTACCTTAATAGTAGTAGCTGCGTTATCTAGTGTATTGGATAATGTAACTACTTTGTTATTATTTTCTCCAGTTATTATTTATATATGTCAGGAGATAAATATTAAACCAGAAACATTTTTATTTCCTATGATTTTTGCTGCTAATATAGGTGGTACTGCAACTATGATAGGTGATCCACCAAATATTTTAGTAGGAAGTGCATCTGGAACGAGTTTTTTGGAATTTTTATTCATAATGTCCATACCTTCATTAATAGCACTTTTTTTGTTAATAATATATTTTTTATCTATTCATAAAGAATTAAAATTAGTAGAAAAAGAAAAATTGGATAATGTAATGAAAGCAGATCCTGCAAAAGCTATTGTCGATCATAGTTTATTAAAAAAAGGATTATTCATCTTTATATTAGTTATTATAGGATTTTTTATTCATGAATATTTAGATTATGAAGCAGCATTAATTGCGCTAACTGGTGGAGCGGTAATGCTTATGATTTCAAAAAAGGATTTTGATGAGATTTCTGGAGAAGTTGAATGGGATACATTATTTTTCTTTGTAGGTCTTTTTGCTATAGTAAAAGCACTTGAAGATGTTCATGTTATAGAAGATGTAACAAATTTGATATATAATTTTATTTCACATCCTTATAGTTTATTGTTAATTGTATTATGGGGAGCAGGAATATTAGCAGCTTTTATGGGAGCAGTTCCTGTAGTCACTATATTTATACCTATTGTTAAGGCGTTAATTGGAACTTTTCCTCATAGTGAATTATTATGGTGGGCAGTTGCTTTGGGAGCAAGTTTTGGAGGTAATGGTACTATTAGTGGTGCTGCATCTAATATGGTTATAGTTGGTATGATTGAAAATAATTTTAATAGAAAAATTAAGTTTATTGATTTCATGAAATTTGGTATGAAAATAGCTATTTTGGGCTTATTAATATCATCACTATACCTATTTATTTTAATAAAACTATAAGTTTTGGAAAAGGGGTGAAAAGATGAGTTATTTGGTAAAAACAGATTATGGTGAGATTAAGGTAAAGAAAGGTGATCAATTTTTTAAGGTTGCAGAAGAAATTCAAAAAAATAATAAACATACTGTATTAGCTATAAAATTTAATAATGAAATAAAAGAATTATGGAAAAAAATACAAGATAATGGATATGCAAAACCTGTTGATATTACTTCTAATGAAGGTATGAGAATATATAGAAGGGCTTTACTTTTCATAATATATATATCTTTAAAAAGATTGCATAAAAAAGGTAATTTGGTAGTACATCATGCTATTGGTCCGGGATTATATTTTGAAATAAAAGGTATGAGAAACACCGAGAAGAATATTGAGAAATTAAAAAATGAAATGAAAAAAGTTATTGAAGAAGATCTTTTATTTGAAAAAATTACATTAAGTAAATTTGATGCTATAAAATATTTTAAAGAAGTTGGTGAATTTGATAAGGCACTATTATTTAAGTATAGAAAAAAGACAACAGTAAAGGTATATAAATGTGGAGAATATATAAATTATTTTTATGAATATATGCCACCATCAACAGGATATATAGATAAATTTGACATTATTCCATACGAGAAAGGCTTTATATTATTGCATCCAACAAATATGAGTCCAGATAAAATACCAGAATTTAAACCATTACCAAAATTATCAGCAACATTTATAGAGTATAAAAAATGGCTTGATATATTAAATATAAAAAGTGTTGGAGAGTTAAACTCATTAATAGCTAAAGGAGTAAAAAAGAGTGGTGAATTAATTAGAATTTCCGAAGCTTTACACGAAAAAAAATATGCAAATATTGCAGATGAAATAAATAAAAGGAAAAATGTCAGATTGATATGTTTAGCAGGGCCATCGTCTTCAGGAAAAACTACAAGTGCTAAAAGAATAGCCCTTGAGTTAAAAGTTCATGGTAAGGAACCTCTACAAATTTCATTGGATAATTATTATATGGATTACGAAAAAATTCCATTGACTTCTGATGGTAAAAAAGATCTTGAATCATTGAGAGCTTTAGATCTTGATTTGTTAAATAAAAATTTAAAGGATTTAATAGCAGGAAAAGAGGTTGAATTACCATATTATAATTTTGTTACTGGAAAGAGAGAATGGACAGGAAAAAAGGTTAAGGTAGGGAAAAAACAACCTATCATTATAGAAGGAATTCATGGATTAAATGAAAAACTTACAGAAAGTATTCCAAGAGATCAAAAATTCAAAGTGTATGTTAGTGCTTTAATACAAATGAATTTGGATGAAATGAATAGAATTCCAACTACAGATACAAGATTAATTAGAAGAATAGTTAGAGATTATAATTTTAGGGGAGCGACTGCATTAAGAACGTTACAATTATGGCCAGAGGTTAGAAAAGGTGAGGAAGAAAATATCTTTCCATATCAGGAAGAAGCAGATGTAATGTTTAATTCATATCTAATATATGAATTGCCTATATTAAAATTATTTGCGGAGCCTTTATTATTGGAAATAGATAATACATTACCGGAGTATACAGAAGCAAAAAGGCTATTAAGATTTTTAGATTATTTTTTACCACTTCCAGCAATTAACGAAGTACCAAGAATTTCTGTTTTAAGAGAGTTTATTGGTGATAGTGCCTTTGAATATTGATATATATATATCATCCATTCTAATTTTCTCAGGTATTTTCAATGGTTCATCACATTATTTTTATAAATTTTCTTATTTTTATATAAATATGATATAATAAATAAGGTATTAAACGAGGTTGCATTCTTTTATATAATTTAGAGATTTGTAATGGTTTTGGAGGTTTTAATATGCCAGGATACGGAAGAGGTCAGGGGAGATTTAGAAGAGGTTGGATAGAATCCTTTGTTCTTTTAATAATAGCAGAACAGCCTGCACATGGGTATGAAATTGCAAATAAATTATCTGACTTTGGAGTTATTTTAAATGGAATAGGGCAAATGGGAAATTTATATAGAACATTAGCTAAATTAGAAGATATGGGACTTGTTGTTACTGACTGGGATACAACAGATTCTGGCCCTTCAAAGAAAATATATAGAATAACAGAAGATGGAATTTCTTTTTTGAGAAATTCAAAAGAAGAATTTGAAGAATTTAAAAAAATTATAGATGTTTTTATTCAAAGAGTATCTAAAATTGAAAAATAAGTGCCGAAAGGCACTTATTTTTGTAAACAAAATTAAAACAAAATATTCAAAATAATATTTTGTCAAGGTGAAAATTCTTATTCTCAAAATAGGAATCAAAATAAAACTCATTCAAACGCTTGATTGCTGATTTGAAAAAAACGAAGAAAATTATAAAATAATGTTCTTCACCAGGTGAAAATTCTGAGTTCTCGAAAATTCTCATTCTAGCAGGTCGTATCAGACTCACATCCGTGTTCGGCTTCACTCAATTTTGCATCCGTGCAAAATTGACCTGCTCCATTCGAATTTTCTCGGGAATTTTCAATGGTTCATCACATTATTTTTATAAATTTTCTTATATGATAATAAAAAAATATTCTAATTTTCACTCGTTTTATTTTTGAATTCCAATAATATACATGGCTTCACTCATATTATTTTTTCATATTTTATTTTGTCAACAGTCTGAAGTGTCGAAAGGCACTTTTTTTGTTGACAGAGAAAAATAAATATGATATAATTCACTCAGTGAATGAAAAATAAAATAATATTAAAATATGGAGGGATGGAAATGAGTTTAATGGAAAAAATTGAAAGTAAAACAGCTAAAATAGGTGTTATAGGTTTAGGATATGTTGGATTACCTTTAGCAGTAGAAAAAGCAAAAGCAGGATATAATGTAATAGGATTTGATGTTCAAGAGAATAAGGTAGAAATGGTTAATAAAGGTATTAATTATATTGGTGATGTTGTAAATGAAGAATTGGATAAATTGGTTAAAGATGGAAAATTAAAGGCAACTACTAATTTTGATGAATTAGCAAATTGTGATGCTGTAATGATTTGTGTTCCTACACCATTAGATAAATTCAAGCAACCAGATTTGCAATATGTAGTAGCTTCTACAAAAGAGGTTGCAAAAAGATTACATAAGGATATGTTAATTACTTTAGAAAGTACAACATATCCAGGAACTACAGAAGAAGTAATGTTACCAATTTTAGAAAAAACAGGGTTAAAAGTAGGAAAAGATTTTTATTTAGCATTCTCGCCAGAAAGAGTAGATCCAGGTAATTTAAGATTTAAAACAAAAAATACACCAAAAGTAGTTGGTGGTGTAACTGAGGAATGTACAAAACATGCAAAAGTATTATATGAAAGTGTATTAGAAGCAGAAGTTTTTGCAGTATCTTCACCAAAAGAAGCAGAAATGGCAAAAATATTAGAAAATACATTTAGAATAGTAAATATTGCATTGATTAATGAAATGGCAATTGTTGCTAAAAAATTAGGAATTAATATATGGGAAGTTATAGACGCAGCTGCTACTAAACCATTTGGATTTATGCCATTTTATCCGGGGCCAGGTGTTGGAGGACATTGCATTCCAATAGATCCATTTTATTTAACATACAAAGCAAGAGCAGTAGATTATCATACAAGATTAATTGAAATGGCTGGAGAAATTAATGATGCTATGCCAGAATATGTTGTTTCAAGACTTCAGGATATTCTTAATGACAGGAAGAAATGTTTAAATGGAGCAAAAGTGTTATTGCTTGGTGTAGCATATAAGAATGACATTGATGATTTAAGAGAATCTCCAGCATTAAAGGTTATAGAACATTTAGAAAAGAAACATGCAGATATTATAATTCATGATCCATATATTCCTGAATTTACTCATGAAGGTAAAGAATATAAAAGTGTTGAATTAACAAAAGAATTATTAGAAAGTGTAGATGCCGTTGTTTTAACAACAGCACATTCTAATATAGATTATGAGTTTGTATTAGAACATGCATCATTCTTATTTGATACGAAAAATAAAACTAAAAACATAGAAAAGAATAAAGAAAAAGTTATATTGTTATAATAATATAAAGGAGATGTGCTGATGATTAGATTAGCTTTAATTGGATGCGGAAGAATTGCAACAAAAAAACATACAGAAGCAATTATAAAAAATAAAGGATTTTTTGATCTCGTAGCAGTAGTTGATCCTGTAAAAGAAAAGGCGGAAAATATAGCTAATATCATTGAAAATGCAGGATTAAAAAGACCCGAAGTATACACCGATTATAATGAAGTAATAAAAAGAGAAGATATTGATATGGTGACTATAGCAACAGAAAGTGGTTATCATTATCAAATATCTATAGATGCTATGACTAATAATAAACATGTTTTAGTTGAAAAACCAATGGCATTATCAACAAAAGATATGGATCATATGATTCAATTATCAAAAGAAAAAGATTTAAAATTAGGAGTGTGTTTCCAAAATAGATTTAATCCACCAATTCAAGAAATGAGAAAGAAATTAGAAAATGGTGAATTTGGTAATTTATTACACGGTCAAATATCAATTAGATGGAATAGAAATAAATCATATTACGAACAAGCTCCCTGGAGAGGGACATGGAAGCTTGATGGCGGTACATTAATGAATCAATGTACTCATGGGATAGATCTATTACAATGGACTTTTGGAGAAATAGAAGAAATAACAGGAAGAATTGAAAATTTCAATCATCCATATATAGAAGCAGAAGATTTTGGAAGCGCTATTGTTAAATTCAAAAATGGTGCTGTTGGTATAATTGAAGGAACAGCAAATGTATATCCAAAAAATTTAGAAGAAACATTATCGGTATTTGGTGAAAAAGGCACTGTAGTTATAGGTGGTCTTGCAGTGAATAAAATAGAAACATGGAGATTTGAAAACGAAGATTCACATCCATTTCAAAATTTACCGGACCCTGATACTGTATATGGTGCTGGTCATGTGCCATTATATAGAGATTTTTATGATTCAATAGTAAATAATAGAAAACCATATGTTTCTGGTGAAGATGGAAAAAGAGCAGTTGAAATAGTTTTAGCTATTTACAAATCATCGAAGGAAGGAAAACCTGTTAAATTTCCATTTGAATTTTCTACAGAAGAAATGAAAGAATATTTTAAGAAGGTGAAAGAATGATTTCTGAATATGCACAAATTGATTATACAGTTGAAATGGGACATAATATTGAAATAGAAGAAAATGTTATTATAGAAGAAAATGTAAAATTAGGAAATAATGTTGTTATTAAAAATGGTACTATTATAAAAAAGGGAAGTGTTATTGTAGATAATACAGTGTTAGGTAAGAAACCATTTAAAGCTTCAAATTCTGCAGTAACGCAAGAAAAAGAATTAGAACCATTAATAATAGGAGAGTATGTAACTGTTGGAGCTAATTGTGTTGTATATAGAGGTGCAAAATTAAATGATTTTGTGTTTGTTGGAGATTTGGCAAGTATCAGAGAAGATGTGGAAATAGGTGAATATACCATTATAGGTAGAGGAGTTGCTATAGAAAATAAAACTAAAATTGGGAAAAAGGTAAAAATAGAAACAAATGCATATATTACAGCATTATCTACAATAGAAGACTATTGTTTTGTTGCACCTGAAGTAACATTTACAAATGATAATTTTTTAGGTAGAACAGAAGAAAGAAAAAAATATTTTAAAGGTGCAACATTAAGAAAAGGAGCAAGAATAGGTGCGAATTCTACAATTTTACCAGGAATTGAAATAGGTGAAGATGCGTTAGTAGCTGCAGGTTCAGTGGTTACAAAAAATGTTCCAGCAAGAAAAATTGTAATAGGAAGCCCTGCAAAGATTTACAAGGACGTGCCAGAAGAACAATTACTAAAAAATCAAAGTTATTATAAAGAGGTGTAATTTTTACACCTCTTTTTTTATTGACAATCCATAATACTCTTGTATCCACGTAATGGTATCTTTTAAACTTTCAAATAAAGTTCTTAGATTATATTCATAACATCAAAAATACTTACGTCATCGTTTGGTAATACAAAAATTCTTATTTTTTCACCCAATTCATATAATTTTTTTACTAATATATTCCCAATGTGCCCGGTTGCACCAGTAATAAGTACCATATTAATCACTCCTCAAATTATTATAAATTTTAATTATTCTATTAAATCCTTCTGAAATAATTTTGAAATCATCATCTGAAACACGAGACATAAAGTCTTCAAACATCAATTTGAAATTGGTTAACGTTTCATTGAAAACAGTTTTTCCTTTATTTGTTAAATCAATTAATATAACTCGTCTATCTAAGTTATTTCTAATCCTTTTTACATAATTATTTTTTTCTAAATTATCGATGATGTTTGTAATATTACTTTTAGTTGTAGAAAAATGTTCTGCTAAAGAAGACATTTTTTGTGGCCCTTTTAGTCCAATATACAAAACAACATAAAATTCTAAAGTCTTTAATTTTTCTGCTTCGGAAAAATCTGAAATAATTTTAGTAAAGTTAGAAATAAAATCAAAAGTTGATTCAAAGGCATCTTTAAAATCTAAATTCATAAAAATCACTCCTTTATATATAGTCAATTATTTAGACTATTTAAAAAACAAATAGTTCAAAAATTGAATTATTAATAAAAATAGTTTTTTGTCACTTGTATAAAGTTGTTTGATGAAATTTATTTGTTTTAAAAGTTAAAGATTAGTAAAATAAATACGATAATTATATAGAAAGATAATAAAATTTTTTATAAATATAAAATATAAAAATTATTTAGTTATTTAGGTATATAATAAATCATATAGAAAAATAATATTGAATAATAACTATTTAAATTTTAATTTTATTATTATGGAGGTGTTATTGTGAGAAAATTTAGTATTTTTTTAGTATTATTATTTTCTATTGCTGTATTTTCTGTAAATTCTCCTAAACAACCTGTGTTATTTTTTGATACTCAAAATTCATTAAAGGACTTACCAGAAAATATTGAATATTTGCTTAATTTAAGCTTATATGAAAATCTCGATTCAGAAACAAATATTACAAAATTTGATTCAAGATTTTCATATGAATTTTATCCCAATGACAATGTGTATGCTAATGAAATTGCTGTTTCTGCAATAAGAATTCTTGGGTTGGAAAAAGATGTTTTAAATAAATATCCGTTATCTTCACCTGCTTTTGAGGATATAAAAACAAATATGGAAAAAGCCTATACACAAAATGGTTATGATTTTTCAAGAAATTATGGATATTTTAAATATGCAAATGAATATTTTATTAGTAAAATAGGATATCCGTTATTAGATAGCAGTAATCCATTAGAAAAAGTTACAAAATCTGAAGCAATAAAGGCTATAGTGAAGATTTTTACAGTAAAAGCTTTAAATAATGGTTGGAATTATGGATATTATTTACCAATGACTAAAAATGCAAATTTAGTAACATATGCTCAAGAATTAAATGCTAGATTAGGAAGTGGAATGGGCGTTACATCACCAAGTGATGTTGGATATATTTCAGTATTTGAAAAATATTTCTTAACAAAAATTGAAGAAAATGGAAAAGAAAAAATTGTTCCGATAATAAAATTATCTTGTTTTGAAGGTGATAATACTTTTGACGGTAATGAAAATATAACAAGATCATATTTTTATTCATTGTTGTCTTTCATATTTAGCGATAATCCTATGAAAGTAAGTGATGATGATTTAATACCTGTTAGAACATTAAATAACATGGTATCTTATTTGCCAAAATCAAGTATTCAAGGAGAACCTATATTATTTTTAATTAAGAAGCCGGTTAATGGTGTAATAAAGGCTATATCTCCATATAAATTTTCAAATGATGTGGTAAAATATAACATAGATAACGATGAAGTAGTTACTTTGGATAATTCTAAAGTTTTAGTAAATACCAAATACTATGTGGAAAACATTGTTGAAAATACATCAGATAAAAAAATATTAGTTGGACATAATGATGATATATATTCAGGAAAAGAGTTTTCAATGAATTATAAGTATTTAGCAGAAAAAGATGAACATAAAAAAACCTATGAGTTTTTAAGTTCAGGAGAAATAAAGAAAGATGATACAGGGGTTTGGATAGTTAATGCTATACATAATAATTGGAGAAAGATTAAAATTCCAGATAATTTGAAATTATCAGATAAATTTAAAATAGATGGAAAAAACGTAAAAGCAAAATGGTATACAGTAAATGTTGAAACTATTGATCAAATGAGAGAATTTGCTGAAAAGGAATTGCCAGGTATTCCAGAAAAATATAAAAAATTATATAAAGAAGTAAATGCGGAGGATATTCCAAATAATATAGGTGTATTATTTAAAACATCAGTAGATTATATATATAGAACTAAAATAATAAAGCCAGATTATTTAGGAGCACCAGCAGAATATTTTAAAGTTATGGATAGATTAAATGCTGAAAGAAATTATGCTACATTAGACTCTTTAAATAAATTTTTGGAAAATTATAAAAATGAATATTATAATGTAAACAAAAATGAAAGTCATGAATTTATAAATTATTGGAAAGATGTTGTTGAAAAATTAGGAGAATTAAAAACTTCTAACAATGCATATATTTCTCCAGATCTAAAAATAAATATTAATATTACAAAAGAGAAATTTATTCAAAAACCTGAAGATATGACAATATATTTCTGGACATTCTATGGAGGTAAATTAGTTTCTTTTGAGCCTGCAACTCATAGGTTATTTACTCAAAAATTTGTAGAACCATTTAGATATTCATCAGATGCTTATTTATATGTAAAATATAAGGATGGAACTGTAAAAGGTAAAAAAATGTCAGAAAATGGAAAAGAATTATTATATAATGAAAGTGGAGAATATTTAAGAGATGTATTATTATGGTTCCAAGTTGCATTAAAGGTAGATCAATATGGTAATAAATATTTAGAAATAGTATATATAATTGGGGAAGAAATTTAATAAAGGGGGTAATTATTCCCCCTTTTTTGGAGGTAATATATGAAAAAGAGATATATCTTTTTAATAATAATCGCATTATTCTCTTTATTTTTTGTAGCTTTTAAACCAGTTAAAGTAAATATTTTTTTGAATTTGCCGGATAATATGAAAGACTTTAATTTCGAAATGGCATTTAATGGTAAACATTATGTAATTTCTAAAAATATATATATTAGCATGTTTCCAGGAAAACATAATATTACTATTTTTTTAGGGAAAAATAAGAAAGATATGGAAATTAAGGTTCCATATTTTTCGTTTAGTAAGTTAGATTATGAAATTAATATTGAAAAGCCGATTATAAAAACGAGCTTTGAAAGAAAAGATTATGATAAAATATACGTATATTTAAATGCTAAAAACTATATTATGGATTATTGGATAATTAAATTTAATAGTAAAGAGTATAAAACTACATTATCTACTTATAAATTATATGTTTCACCATATGATAATGGTGAATTGTTTATTTCTGCATATTTACAGGGTAAAAAAATATATGAAAAAGTATTTAATATAAAAGCACCATTATCTAAAATTACAGATTATAAAATGGAAATAAAAAATTATATTGAAATTACATTAGATATAGAGCATAAGATGATAGATCCTGTAAAATATGAAATATATAAAAATAATATATTGATTGATACTATAAAGGAGCCTAAATATAGAGATAACTTCACATATGATAAAGTAAAATATAAAATAATCCCTATATATTCTAGTGGATATAAAGGAAAATCAATAGAAATTGAGAAACCAAAATTATCATATATTCCTGATAAAATAAATACGAAAAAAATAAATATTGATATAAGTTATGAGAAAATAATTTTAAACGGTAAAGATTATAATGTAAATAACTTTGTTGAAGGTGAAAATGATTTAATTATACAATTAAGTAAAAATATTTTCTGGATTAAAAAAATATATTTAGATACGACACCACCTAAAATAAATAAAATTTCCTTATTTTACAATGGAATGTTTGATGTAGATATTCAATCAAGTGAGAAATCAAAATATATATTGGTAACAAATGAAGGTACAGCTATTTATGAAACAGATAAGTTTTCAATGGATACCTTAAGTAAAGAAGCCACAATATTTGCTGTTGATGAATTAGGTAATAAGTCAGATCCAATAAAATTAGAATTAAATCCATATCCGAAATATGAAATTAAAGAATCCAAAAATGATGTAACCTTTGAATTTGAAAATAAATTTATAACAAATACATGTGAATTAAAAATTATTGATGATGAAAATAATGTGATTTCAACTATAAATGTAAAAAAATTAAATAGGTTCACATTTTCAAATTTTCTTCCAGGAAAAGAATATAAGTTTATATTATATATTGATAAAAAATTTAATAAAGAAATATATAAAAAAATAACAAAACCAGAATTACCCGTTATAAAAAGCATTGATAATCCGGAAACAGGAACATTTGAAATTGAGTTATTAAAAGACTATAAATATAGTTTTTATCAGATCCAATTTGACGATTATAAAGATGAAGGAAGTTTTTCTGGTAATAAGCTAAGAATAGATGTTCCATTAAAAGATTTAACTAAAGAAGGAACTTTAACATTATGGAGAGAATTTAAAGGCTTAAAAACAGAGATGATTAAAATTAATTTAATGGACAATTTCTTATATAATAAAAAATTATATACTAGTTTGGATGGGACTTTAAATTCTACAAATTTACCCTATATTGTTTCTGAAGATGTATCTTTAAAAAATGTTGAAGTAGAAGGTAGAGTGTTAATATACGTTTTTCCCGAAAGGCGTATATCAATAGATGGTCCTATAAAATATAAAGATAATAATTCTAAATTGGTTTTTAAACCAGTGAAAGATAAATTTGAAGGAATTATATTAAATAATGGAAGTTTGAAGAATATTGAAATATATAATGCAAATATAGGAATTTTTGTAAAAAAAGATTTCGATCTATATAATTTAGTTATAAAAAATTGTGATATAGGTATATATGTAAACGGTTATAAAGGAACAGCGTATAATGTAATATTTTCTGATAATAAGAAAGGTTTTGAGATTGTAAATAGCGATATAGAAATAAAAAATTCATTGTTTTTTGATAATGTAACAACATTTTCCTTTTATAATTCTAAGGCTTATTTATACAATCTTTCAATAGCTGACTCACAATTAGATATAGATAATTATAAATCTAATATAAAAATAAAAACCTCAGATTTCTTGAATAGTAGAGAATCAATAAACAGTAATAAAGGAGATTTATATATAGCATATTCTTCTTTTAAAAACAATTTTACTACGATAAAATCTGTGGAAGATAATAGTTTATATATTTTAAAGACAGAATTTGTAAATAATAAAGTGTCAGTAGATATATATAAAACATCATTTGAAATTAATTTATCTAAATTTATCAATAATGAAAAAGCTATAAAAGTTTTTAATTCTTCAAATGATAAAAAATTTAACATTAAAAATTCTGAATTTGAAGAGAATAAAATAGATATTTATGTAGATGGAAGTAATGATGTTGATTTAGAGAATACTAAAGTTACTAATTATTACGATGGGAATATTGAACCGACATGGGTTAATGAAAGAGGTAAAGTTTTAAATAGAGGAAAAATAATTTTTGAAGGAGGAAAAGAATGAAAGCAATAATTTTAGCAGGAGGTTCTGGGGAAAGATTCTGGCCGTTAAGCACATCAAAAAAACCAAAACAATTTCTGAAAATATTTTCTGATAAATCAATTATAAGAGAAACTTTTGAAAGATTAGCATATAAATTAGAGCCCAAGGATATTTTTGTTGTGACAGCAGAAAAGTATAAAGAAGAAACATTAAAAGAGTTGCCAGAATTAGATGAAAAAAATGTATTATTAGAGCCAGTAGCAAAAAATACTGCGCCTGCATGTTTTTTAGGAACATTGGTAGCAGAGGAGAATGAAGTTGTTTTTATTCTACCAGCAGATCATTATATTCCTAATAAAGAAAAATTCTGGAAAACAGTTGAAAAAGGGATTTATGCAGCAAAAAAATATAATGGATTAATAACTATGGGGATAAATCCAACTAGACCAGAAACGGGGTATGGTTATATAGAAGCAGGGGAAGAATTAAAAGAAAACATAATGAAAGTAAAAAGTTTCAGGGAAAAGCCGAATATGGAAACGGCATTGGAATATATTAAAAGTGGTAATTATTATTGGAATAGCGGTATGTTTTTTTGGAAAAAAGATGTGTTTTTAGAAGAGATGAAAAAGTATAATGAAGATATATACAACGATATGATAAATTTAGATCCATACAATATTGAAGAGCTACATATCAAATATCCAGAAATGAGAAAAATAAGTATTGATTATGCGTTAATGGAAAAATCTGATAAAGTATATACAGTAAAAGCTGAATACGAATGGTCAGATGTTGGTAATTGGGTTTCTGTAAGAGAAATGGAAGATTATTCTGATAATAAAAAAAATGTTCATTTAGTAGAGAGTAAGAATGTTTTTGTTAAATCAAATAAAAATGTTGGTGTTGTAGGGTTAGAAAATATTATTATAATCGATACAGAAAATGGGTTATTAGTTGCAAAAGAAGATAAAATAAATGATATTAGAGAAATAGTAAGTCAATTAAAAGATAAAGGTGAGTTTTGAAAAACTCACCTTTTTTGATATAATTTTCTTGTAATGAGGTATTAAATGAATTGTATATTTGAATTTTAGCGAAATTTAATTTTGAATGCTATATAAAAAATAACAAGTATTGAAAAGGAGGGGGTAAAATGAGTGTAAGAAACAAAATACGGTTATTAGTAGGAATTTTATTAATTTCTCAGTTTGTTATGTTTCTTATCAGTAACCATTCTTTTTCTATTATTTCTGAAAATGAAAAACAAATGAATGAAAAATATATAACTCATATGAAAAATATAGCATTTTATGCAACTAATTTTATGGAAGCACGAAAAATGGTAGCTGAGTATTTGGTATTTAACGATGAAAACTTAAAATTAAAAGCAGAAAATAAAATACAAGAAGTGATAGATAATATATCAAGTATGAATTTAGACAATGAATTAAATTCAATAAAAGAAAAAGCTGTAGATGATATTTCAGCATATTTAAATTTATTGAAAAATTATAATTCTGTAGAAACCATAAAAAATGATGTTGAAAATTTTCAAACTATAGGAAAAAAGGCAATAACTTCTTTTAATGAGCTTCAAAAAGAGATTGATAATAAAACTGATGAATTTATCAATAACAATTTCTCACTAATAGAGAAATCAAAAATATTTGGAATTATAATAATTATCTCTTCTTTGATTTTTGGTATACTTGTTTCAATAATATTAATAAATGCAATTATGAGAACATTAAATATATTAATGAAATATGCTAAGAAATTATCTGAAAAAGATTATACTGTTAAAATTCCAGAAATAAAGTCGAAAGACGAATTTGGACAATTAATAGCAATATTTAAGGAAATGCATGTTCAATTAATAAAAGATATGAAGCAATTAAAAGGTGAAAGTGTTACATTGACGACTTCTATGAAAGAAATTATTGATGAAATGAATATATCAGCAGAATCATTACAAGAAATAACTATATCAGTAAATAATATTTCAACCGAAATGGAGAATATAACAGCGGCAGTAGAAGAAACAACAGCTTCAGTACAAGAAATTTCTTCCGCTACAAAATTAATAGCAGATAATGCAACAGAAGCAGCAGAATTTGGACATGTTTCTACAGATGAGGCAGAAAATGCTGGAAACACAGTAAGAAAATCTATAGATAAAATGAAAGAAATAACAGAAGTAACCATAGAAATAGAAAAGGTAATTCAAAAATTTAATGAAAGTGCAACTAAAATAAATGATTTTGTTGATACTGTAGCAAATATAGCAGAACAGACAAATCTTCTTGCATTAAATGCAGCAATAGAAGCGGCAAGAGCAGGAGAAGCAGGGAAAGGATTTGCTGTGGTTGCTGATGAAGTAAGAGTATTAGCAGAAGAAAGTAGAAAAGCAGCAGATGAGATAAGAGAAGTAGTAGAAGGTGTTCAAATAATTTCAAAAGAAGCTATGGATGTATCAGATATTATTAATGAAAAAGTTAAAGAAGGGTCTGAACTATCAAATGAAGCTGGTGAGAATCTTGAAAAGATATTAAAAGCAATAAAAGATATTACGGCAAGATTAGAAAGTATAGCTGCAAGTGTTGAAGAGCAAACAGCATCTATTGATGAAATTGCTACAGCAATGACAGAATTGTCAGAAAATGCAACAAATATTAATGCATCTGTTCAAGAAATAAATGCAGCAACTGAAGAGCAAACAGCTAATATAGAAAATGTAACTGCGGAAGCCAATAAAATGACAGAACTTGCAGATAGATTAATGCATATTGTAAAACAATTTAAATTGAACTGATGAATTGAAATTTTATAGAAATGGCGGTGAGATTTTGCTAAAAAAAATAGCTATGACAATGATTTTACTATTAGTAGCAATAGCAGTATTTCCAATAAAAATTGGTATATATTACAATCCGCCAAAAATAATAGATGACAAAACAGGCATATTTCCCGAGATATTAAATTATATATTTGATAAAGAAAAAATAGAATATAAATATGTTTTGGATTCTTTTCCAAAAATAATTAAGAAATTAGATAGTGGAGAAATTGATGCAATAGCATGTGTAGGATACTCTTTAGATAGAGCAAAAAAATACGATTTTAATACTGAGTCATTTTTATCTGATTGGGCTGTTATATATATTAATAATAATGAACATATTGAAAATATATTTGATTTAGAAAATAAAAAAATAGGAGTATTAAAAAAGGATATATATTATGAAGATAATGAGTACGGAATAAAAAAGAAATTAGAAAATTTTGGAATAAATGTTCAATTTATTGAGTATTATACCTATGAAGGAATTTTTAAGGCTTTATCAGATGGTAAAATAGATGCTGGAGTTGTAAATAGAACTTTTGGTGTATCAAATTTTGAAAAATATAATGTAATTCCTACAGATATAGTTTTTTCTCCTATTAAATTATTTATAATGTTTAGAAAAAATTATAATGAAAAAGAAAAGATAATAGATATAATAGATAAAAATATAATGAGTTTAAAAAATAATAAAGATTCATTTTATTATGAAGTTATAAATAAATATTTATATGTTGAAAAGATTGAAAAATTTCCAAAATGGATTAGATGGATGATTATAATATTTGTGATTGTGTTATTATCTTTGGTATTCAATCACTTTTTATTAATAAAATTGGTTGAAAAGAGAACAAAAGAATTAAGAAGATTAAATATGATTTTATCTGCTAAATATGATGAATTAGAATCGTTAAATGAACAAATTATTGCTCAAAATAAAGAATTAGAAAGTTTGTATATTCATAATGAGAAACTTCAAAACTCCTTAAAATTGCTGATACGTTTAATGGCAGATATGGGAGAAATCGAGTATATTTCTGAGGATTCTTTTATTTTAAAATTGATTGAAACATTAAGATTTATTATTCCTGGATTTAAATATAATAAAGTAATAAAAGTTGAGAAAGATAAAAAAAATACCATTATAGAATTAGGCAATGATAATCAAAAATTTAAAAAATTAAAAACATCTTTGGTTCTTTCTGACGATTTAAAATATGAAATTTCACATGAATTAGATGAAGATAAAATAAATCCAGGATATGTATATGAACTAATGGAATCATTTAAGGTATTAGCTAAGGTGTTTTATAAAATAAAGAATGAAGCAAGAATAGAAGAAGAACTTAGAGATGATATAATTCGTGCTTTAATTACCTTTTTAGAACAACACGATGAATATACTAAGGATCATTCACAAAATGTAGCAGATTTGTCCGTTAAAATAGCTAAGAAGATGAATTTAGATAATACCTATGTAAGAAAGGTATATTTAGCAGGATTATTACACGATATTGGAAAATTATTAATACCTTTAGAAATACTCAACAAGAAATCTGTTTTAACTGAGGAAGAATATAATTTAATAAAACAACATCCAATTCTTGGCTATAATGCTTTAAAGGAGACAGAAAGTTTAAAAGAAATAGCTATAGGTATAAAACATCATCATGAAAGATGGGATGGGAAGGGTTACCCGGATGGTTTAAAAGGTGAAGAAATTCCATTGATGTCTCAAATAATAGCTGTTGCGGATTCTTGGGATGCAATGATGAGTAAAAGATCTTACAGAGATCCTTTGGGTAGAAAAAGGGCAATTGAGGAAATAATTAATAATTCAGAAAAGCAATTTTCGCCAATAGTTGTGAAAGCTTTTTTGGAAATAATAAAAGAGGAAGAATGATCTTCCTCTTTTATTATATTATAGCTTTTTTCCAATTTCCAAATCTAACGAATAGCCATGCAATTATTAACGCCAAAATATTACTAATAATCATAGCATAAAAAATACCAATAAAACCTAAGCTTTTTGCCATTATGGCGATTAGAGGAACTCTAACTCCCCACAATTAATATTTCATTTGTCAATTAAAGCCATTATAGCAGCCATCCTACCGTTTTTTCCTTCTTTTCTATAGGAGAAAAATAAATCTGTATTAGAATATGTGTCTATGTTTGATATTATTATATTTTCTTTTTTTATTCCTGAATTTATCAATGTATACTCGATAGCTTTCCATATATTAATTAAGTATTTCTCTTTATTTTTTTTCTTTATAATATTAATATTTTTCGGGAAAGTTTTTTCAAATAATAATTTTACATCTTCTCTCACTTCAAAACTATTAGGACCAATAGATGGGCCTAAAGCCACTAGAATATCTTCTGGATTGGAGTTATATACATTCTTCATATTTTTAACAGTTTTTTCTGCAATTTTTTTAATTGTACCTTTCCATCCTGAATGAGCTAAACCAATAACATTTTTATTTGGGTCAAAAAAATATATAGGAGTACAGTCTGCATATAAAGTTACTAAAATAACATTTTTTTTATTAGTAATTAATGCATCAGTATTTTTAATTGTTCTTTCATATAGAAATTTATTTGATTTATAACTTTCATCAACTATTAAAACATTATCTTCATGTATTTGATCAGATAAAACAAAATCATGAATATTTAAATTAAATACTTTAGCTAATTTTTCATAATTGTTGTATATCTTTTTTAAAGGTGTTTCAGTATTTATTCCTAAATCAAAATCGTTTGGAATTCTTGTAGTGAATATATGAAATAAATTATTGAATTTTTCAAATGTTGGTATTGTTAAATACAATAAATCATTTTTTTTGTTTAAATTAAAATTTCCAATTTTCATATTTACACCCTCTTATATTTCCATTTTCCTTGTTTATAAAAATACATTGCAATAATAAATTCAAATAAATCGCCAAAAACAAAAGATAACCATACCCATACTACTGGTAAATGCATGATATTTATGAATATAAATAATAAAGGGATTTGAACTAACCATCTTGATCCAATACTCATAAATAAATATGGCATATTGTATCCAGAACCTGGAAAAACAATTCCTATACCAAAAGCATAAGAAACAAATAATAATCCTAAAGAACCAAAAACTAAAAATTCCGATCCGTATTTTACTACATCAGGATCTTTAGAAAAAAATCCAATTATATTTTTTGAGAAGAGAAAAACTATTATCATAAAAACAAGTGTTGAAATGGTTGTAGTTAATGCAGATACTTTTGCGGTTTTTTCTGCTCTATTGATTTTTTCAGCCCCCAATGATTGACCAACTATTGCAGAACCTCCCATAGACAGACCCATCAAAGGCATAAAAGCTAAACCAAAAATTTTACTTGCTATAGTATATCCTGATACTACAGATGTTCCAAAAATTGATATAAAATATAAGATTATTGTCATTGCCATCTGTCTTGCAAAAACTTCTAATCCGTTAGGAAGACCTATTGTTAGTAGTTTTTTATCTGTTTCCCAATTTAATTTAAATAATCCTTTTATAGAAGGCTTTATCTCTCTTTTTCCGCTGAATAATATGTAAAAACCAATTAAAAAAGCAATGCTTTGTGAAATTACTGTAGCAATAGCAGCACCAGTTATTCCTAATCCGAATCCTGGAATATTAATAAAAGGTATAGTGTCAAAAATAAAAATAGGGTCTAAAATAATATTTAATAAACTGGAAAATATCATTATATTCATAGGAGTTTTTGAATCTCCTATATTTCTAAGAACGGTATTTACAGAAAATGAAGAAAACATTATAGGTAGAAAGAATACTCGAAAATATCCATAATTTAATCCATATTGAACAACGTCTTTTCCTGCAAAAATATTTAATATAGGTTTTAAGAAAAAAGCAAGAAATATGGCTCCAATTATAGCAACAAAAAATTTGAAAGCAATTGTTTGTTCAATAGCTAAATTTGTTTTTTTAATATCTTTTCTGCCATAATTTTGAGATATTAAAGATATAGAACTAACACCAATAATTTCATTTAATGATTCTACAACCCAAAAAATTGTGGAAAAAATACCAACACCAGCAATAGCTTCTTTTGATATCATTCCTATCCAATATATATCAACAAGGTCATATATCATTTGGAAAGTAAATCCTATAGATGTTGGAATAGACATCCATAACAATTCTTTAAGAATATTACCTTTAGTAAGATCTTTGGACATGGGATACTCCTTTCTGATTATAATTTTCTTCATTTTTCGATTGGACAGTTTTATTATAACATTAAAAATAACAACTTTAAAAATTATTAACATAACGAACTATTTTTTATAGTATAATATTGTTTGTAAAACTAACAATGGAGTGATAAAATGAAAAAATTATTGTATTATACATTTTTAAGTAGCGTTGCACAATCAATATATAGAATAGTATTCAATCTTTTTTTAAGAGATTTAGGGTTTAATAACACATTTATAAGTCATATTACTTCTTTGGAAATGATAGGGTCGGCATTTTTGGGATTATTAATAGGGGTTTTAGGAGATAAATTAGGAAAAAAAATAATGCTTATAATATCTTCAATAACATTTGTTTCAATAACATTTTTAAGGGTGATGATACCAACAGAAACTGTGTTATTATATACGGCATTATTTAACGGAGGAGTATTAACTTCAAGAATGATTCTTCTTAATTCATTAATTGTAGATATAACAGATCATGATAATAGAGGAAAGTATTTTGGGTATAATTTTGGTATATTTATGGGAAGTGGATTAATAGGTAATTTAATAGGAGGAAGTATAGGAGAATTTTTTGGATTTGGAACAGCATTATTAATTACGGGAATTATACACTTAAGCTCAAATTTGTTTTTATTTATGGTTCATGAAAATAAAGCAAATCATTCGAATGTTCGTATAAAAGATATTTTTAATCTAAAAGATTTCAACAAAATTCAAAGCCATATAGTAAAAATACATTTAATAAGAACATTTTTAATAGGATTTGGTGCAGGATTATTTGTTAACTTTGGAAATGTTATATTTAAAGACTTATTTAATATGCAACCTACTATGATAGGTATAGCTCTTGCAATAGCTCAACTTGGTGCTTCATTAGGTTCTATTTTTTCCTCAAAATTATCTAAGAAATTTGGGGCATATCAATTTACATTATTTATGAATATATTAGTTATTCCATTGATAATATCTTTTGCAATGGTAAGAGATCCGTATATGTTCACTGTATTATATGCTCTTAGATTTTCTTTTATGAATATGACTAATCCAGTATCAACCACAATTATAATGAGTTATATACCCCAAAATAAAATAACTACCATAAGTAGTTTTAGGAATTTTCTTAATTTTATTGCTAGATCTATTGCTGCATTAATGTTTGGCTATATTACGTCATTTAGTGGCGGGTATTCTTATTTATTTATAATTAGTGCGTTTTTTTATTTTATATCATTATTATTATTGAGAAATTTATTTAAACCTATATTGAATGATGAGATATTTTTAAAATTATATAAAAGTTCAAGTAAATAAAATTATTTATCTTTATTGTTTTTATTATCGATATCTTCATTAGAATTAATAATATCATAAAAAATTTCAACTATTTTTCCATCAAATTGTTTCCAGGACATCTTTTTAAGTTCGTCTAAAGCTTGTTTTTTGGAAAGAGGTTTTTTATATGGTCTATCACTAATCATTGCATCAAAGCTATCTACTACAGTTAATATTCTTGATTCTATTGGAATATTTTCACCAATTAATCCGTCTGGATAGCCTTTACCGTCATATCTTTCGTGATGATGTCTTATAATTTTTGATATATATTTCATTTCATCAACTTTATTAATTAATTCTTCACCTTTAACGGGATGTAATTTTATTTTTTCATATTCTTCTGGAAGTAATCTTCCAGCCTTGTTTAAAATAGATTGTGATATGAATATCTTGCCAATATCATGTAAAACTCCAGCCCAATATATTTGTTCTATTTTTGGTTTATCAAAATTCATTTTTTCTGCAATCAATGAAGCCCAAGTTGCAACTCTTTCAGAATGTCCTCTGGTATAATTATCATAATATTCTAAAGCCTTTACTAAGATTAATGCAATATCTTTGTGGAATTTTCCCTCTTGCTTTATAAATTTTAGCATTTTCAAAAACCCAGCAAAGGTCTTTCCGAAATAGTCCATTATTTTTGTGTGATAGTCTTCAAAATTATTTATATGATCATTATTTAAAATATCTAAGGTTATTATTCCGAATAATTCGTCATTAAATACTATTGGAGTTATAAGGGTTTCTTTTAGATCACCACCAAGGGATTCAAATTCTTTAAACTTTTCAGATGACATTTTTATTTTATTGATTTCATGAATATTTTTTACTACTTTAGCATTTTCAGGAATGATTAATTCTCCCATTTTTAGATTTAATTCATTAATTTTTTGGTAGTTATAACCTTTCGCAAACACCATTTTTGCATTGTCTTTTTCATCAAATAAATAAATGGAACCATTTTCGGCAGGTTCTATTATCTCAAGTGCTAATTCTAAAACCTTTTTTTCAAAATCTTTTTCCATTAATTTTGGTGCTGCAAAAAAGGAAGATAATTCTAAAGTTTTTAAAATTGAAGAATTTAATTTTTCTATTTTATTGTAGGATGATTCAAGTTCTTTATTAGTTTCTTCAAGTTCATTATTAAGAAGTTTTAATTCTTTTTCTTTCTCTAAATATCTTTTTTTTAAAGTTTTTCTATCTATTATGAGAGTGAGAAGTATTGAAACAATGGTAAAAAAAACTAAAATCACAAACAAAGTAGCACTATTGATACCTGTGCTATTATATTTAACATCACCATATGTTATTATGACTAACAAGATTGTTATGACTAATAGTGTAACTCTTTTCATTAAAACACCAACCTTTAAAAAAAGGGGGAAATAATTCCCCTTATTGATTTATATCAAAATTATTTAATGTAAATACAACAGAATTTGTAGTTATTTCTGTAGAATCTGAATAATCATCAGGGTCTGCAAAAGATATTGTTGAGAACAATATAACAAACAAGAAGGTTAAAATAACGATTGTTTTAGTAATTTTTTTCATAGTTTCACGCTCCTTTCATATTTTCAATTATATTATACACGATTCTATATGACTTTCAAGTTTACTGATGTTGTAAAAAGTTATTATAAGCATTTTTGAAATATATAAAAATATGCTATATTGTAACATGTCTATTTTTCGTATCATAACTTCCCATTTCTATAAAAATATAGTATAATAACAAAAAAGAGGTGAATTATGAATAATAAAAATAGAGAAATTTTTGAAATAATTTCTAATTACGGGTCTTTTGCCAAGCCTTTTTTAAATTTCATGATATTAAAAACAAAACATGATGGTTGGAACCATCTATTTAAAAGTTTGGAATATAGTTGGAAGAATAAAAGAAAAAAAGCTTTAGAAGAAATTGAAAGAGGTTTAAAACATAATAATACAAAAACATTGAAATATTTATTATTAGCAAAAGAATTGTATTATTCAGCATATTTAAGAGATTATGAAAATTCGAAAAAAATATACTTATTTTTAAAAGAAAAATTTTCAGATATTCCAAAAAAGTCTAGAAAATTAGTATCTTCTGTTTTGATAAATGTAGAAAATATTTTGAATTTAGATGAAAAAACAAGATTATGGGGAAAAGAATATGAAATGGATCCAGCTACAGAGGTATTTATTGATCTTGGGAGGGGAAGAAAAAGAATAAAAGAAAAAGAATATAGTGAAGCTTGGAAATATTTTGAAAGATCATTAATATTATCGAAAAATATTCCACATAGAATAGGTATTGTTAGTTCTTTGAATAATTGGTCATGGTATTTAAAGGAGTTTGATTTGGAAAATGCAATTAAATTATCAAATGAATTGATGTATTATATGGGATATTATTTTGAAAATAATGAAAAACATTTTGGGTTATTCGACACATTTTTTGAGATTAATAAAGGAAAAATAGAAAGCTTATATTTGTATGCGCCTATTATTAATTATTACTGGGAAAGATTACCAGAAAAGGGTAAAAGAAACTCTAAAGAAAGTTATGACTCAATGTTTAATATTTTAGGAAAGTTTATTATTAGTGAAAAATCCACATATGAAAATACAGAAGAATTGAGAGATTATTTAAAAAATTATATTACCAATGTATCTGAAACATCAAAAAAAGTAAATGTTTCTCGAAAAAGTCTTTCATCAATAATAAATGGAAAGGTATTAGAAATTAAAGGAGATACATTAAAAAAAATACTTTTAGGATTAAATATAGTTCCAGATATTAATTCACCAGAAGCTATTATTAATGAATACGGAAAAATTTATTTAGAAAAAACTTTTAAAGAAAGCATAGAAGAATTAGAAAAAATGAATTTTGAAGAAAGGAAAAAAATATTTATAAATACATATATTGCATGTGTTTATAAACCTAAAATAGACATAATTCAAATAAAAAATTTAAATTTTACTGATGATTTTAGCGTAAAATGGTTTATAATAGAAATGATTAAAGGGAATGAATTTATTAATGCAAGAAAAAAGTTAGTAAATTACTTCTTTTCCAAAATGAAGAAGAATTCATATAATAATTTTATAAGCATATATTTGAATTTAAATAAAAAAGAAAAAGAAATGATAGATATATATATTAGAAATTATTCAAGATATGATATAAAATGGAATGTTAGAATAGAATTACCTGGATTTTTGAAAAGCTTTGTAGAAAAATATTCGTTAAAAAAAATGCCAGCAACTTTAGCTTATTGGTATTATGAAAAAGGTTCAGATAGAAGAAAATTAATTAATATATTAAATAAATTTTAGGAGGAAAAAATAATGAAAGAGGTTTTAATTTCAAAGCCGATTTTTGTAGAAAAAGTTTGGGGAGATGAAAATTTAAATAAAATATTTAATAAAAAGGATATGGGTAAAATAGGAGAAGTGTGGTTATTTTCAGGAGTAGAAAATTATGAAACTGAGTTAATAGGTTTAGAAAGTGGTAAAAATTATGGAAATCCGTCTCAGATTATAAAAGAGCTAATAGGGGAAGATTTTCCAAGAATTCCATTATTGTTAAAATTAATATCAACAACTCAATGGCTTTCTATTCAAGTACATCCAGATGATAAATTTGCAAAAGAATTAGAAAATGAACCATGGGGAAAAACAGAAGCATGGTATTTTTTAAATGAATCAAATGAAATATTTATTTCTAATGATGTTGAAAATAATAAAAGAGCAATAGAAACTCAAAATTGGAAAGATATATTTAATCCAATAAAATTAAAAAAAGAAGATTTATTATTTATTCCAGCAGGAGTAGTTCATACATTAGGACCTAATTCTATGTTGCTTGAAATTCAACAGACATCAAGTTTGACATATAGATTATACGATTGGGGAAGACCAAGAGAAATTCATATAGAAAAAGGTAAAAAAGTTTTAAAAGATAGCCCATATGTAATTGCTAATTCTCCTAAAGAGTTTAAAACTCAGTATTTTAATATGAAAAAAGCAAAAGATGAAATAGTTAGAGGTTTTGCTATTTATACCACTTTCAATGATTATAAAACTCTGATTATTCCACAAAATGTAGAGTATAAAATTCAAGGAGAGGGAATGTTATTTTTTCTTTAATAAGAAAAAATAACAACTAACTACAATTAGAGATAAAGTGAGGCGTTAAGACCTCGCTTTTTTTACTTTATTTTGATTTAATTAGTTAAAATGTTGCTTGAATTATCAGGGATAAAGTTTTATAATTACTTTGATATAATAAAAGGGAGGATATAACATGGATTTTTCTAATTTTTTAGCTTTTTTTGCTAATACAGGATTTGCATACTTTACATGGCAAAATTTATTGATGCTTATTATAGGAGGGGCTTTAATTTATGTTGCAATAGCCAAGCATGCTGAACCGTTATTATTAATACCAATAGGTTTTGGTATCATATTGGCTAATATTCCTCCAGAAGTCACAGGGCTTTTGAATCCTCCAACAGCAAATCAAGTAGGTGGATTATTATGGTATATACAAAGAGGAATGTTTTTAGGTATATACCCACCATTGATTTTTTTAGGTATTGGAGCTATAACGGATTTTTCTTATTTAATAGCTGATCCAAGATTGATTTTTTTAGGTGCAGCAGCTCAAGTTGGGATTTTTGGAACTTTTATAGTAGCGCATTTAATGGGATTTGACATGTTAAGTGCGGCATCGATAGCTATAATTGGTGGGGCTGATGGTCCTACATCAATATATCTTGCTTCACGTTTTGCACCACAATTATTATCAATTATAGCAATTGCAGCTTATTCGTATATAGCGTTGATACCAATTTTGCAACCTCCAGTATCCAAACTTCTTACTACAAAGGAAGAAAGAAAAATACGAATGAAAAAAATGAGACATGTTAGTCAAAAGGAAAAAATGATATTTCCCATTGCAACCACCATTGTTGTAGCTCTATTGGTTCCTAAAGCTGTATCGTTAGTCGGACTTTTGATGCTTGGAAATTTATTAAAAGAATCAGGTGTAACAAAGAGATTAGCTGAAGCAGCTTCAAGATTTATATTGGATTCAGTAACTATACTTTTAATGCTTTCGGTAGGGAGCACGGCAAGAGCAGATGTTTTCTTGAAACCAGAAAGTTTAAAAATAATATTATTAGGTGCAGTGGCATTTATTATAGCAATGATGTCAGGAATATTCTTTGCAAAAATTATGAATGTATTTTCCAAGGATAAAATTAATCCATTAATAGGAGCTGCAGGTGTTTCTGCTGTTCCAGATTCAGCAAGAGTGGCACAAACAGTAGCTCAATCAGAAGATCCTAGTAACTTTATATTAATGCATGCAATGGGACCTAATGTAGCAGGGGTTATAGGTTCTGCAGTTGCAGCTGGAGTGTTTTTGTCAATACTATCTTAAGAGGTGAATCTTTATGGCAAAAAAGAGTTATACTATTGAAATAAACTATTCTTTTTGTAAAAATTGTGGGATTTGTTATAATGTTTGTCCAACAAAAGCTTTAGGGTCAGCAGAATTAGGGAAACCTATAGTTGTTGATGCTGATAAATGTATAGGATGTTTAATGTGTGAAAGATTATGCCCTGATATCGCAATTAATGTGGAAGAAAGAGAAAAGGTGGTAGAAAATAATGGGTAGAATAGTTTTTATGCAAGGAAATGAAGCTGTTGCAAAGGCTGCTATTAAAGCAGGGTGTAGATTTTTTGCTGGTTATCCAATCACACCTTCCACGGAAATTGCTGAAACAATGGCAAGAGAATTACCTAAAGTTGGTGGAAAATTTATTCAAATGGAAGATGAAATAGCCAGTGCTGCAGCAATAATAGGGGCATCATTAGCTGGAGTTAAGTCTATGACAGCAACGAGTGGGCCTGGTTTTAGCTTGATGCAAGAAGCTTTAGGATATGCAACTATGACAGAAACTCCGTGTGTTTTTGTTGATGTAATGAGAGGTGGTCCAAGTACCGGATTACCAACTAAGCCGTCTCAAGGCGATTTAATGCAGATTAGATGGGGAAGACATGGGGATCAACAAATAATTGCGTTGTATCCTTCTACTGTTGAAGAAGCTTATAAATATACAATAAAAGCATTTAATTATGCTGAAATATATAGAACTCCAGTGGTTTTAGTTATGGATGAAACCCTCGGGCATATGAGGGAAAGTTTTTATTTAACAGATGAAGATGAAAATCCTGAAATTGTTCAAAGATTGACAGAATCAGAAATTAAAGAGGAAGATTTATTTCATCCATTTGGATTTCAAGATGAAAGCTATCCAGTTAATCCGTTGATTGAAATGGGTAAGGCCAGATTCCATGTTTCTGGATTGGTTCATGATGAAACAGGTTTTCCGGTTGGTTCTTCTGATGTTGCTGATAAGGTAATAAAGCATTTAGATTCTAAAATAAGGTTATATGCTGAAGAAATTGCAATTTATGATGAATATATGACTGATGATGCAGAGATAATTGTGGTTGCATATGGGACTATTGCAAGAAGTGCTATGAAAGCTGTAAAAATGGCAAGAGAAGATAGAATTCCAGTTGGGTTATTTAAACCTATAACAATATGGCCATTTCCAGTATCTAAAATGAAAAATATTTTAAAAAATTCTCAAGCTATTATTATTGCTGAAATGAATCTAGGGCAAATGGCATTAGAGATATCAAGAATTAATAAGTTTGGCAAACATATTGAATTAGTAGATAAAGTTGATGGAGATTTAATCAGTCCAAAAGAAATTTTAAATTCTATTACAGCGGTTTGGAGAAGAATTATAGAATTTTAATAAAAAGCTGCTTTTTACTTGTTTTTTATCAGTTTAATGTAGTAAAAAATAAAATTTTTGGAATTATTTGAAAAATTACGAGTTTTATGGTAAAATATTCTTAGAAAACGATATAAAGGGGGCTGAACTATCCATGGAAGTTTTGAAAGTTGGACATTCTTCATCACCAAACAAAGTAGCAGGAGCTATAGCAGGTGTTTTAAGTAAAACAGATGAAGTTGAAATTCAAGCAATAGGGGCGGGAGCAGTTAATCAAGCAGTAAAAGCAATTGCTATTGCAAGAAGATTTGTTGAAACTCATGGTAAAAAGCTTTATGTAGTTCCAGGATTTGTTGAAGTAACAGTAGGAGAAGAAAAAAGAACTGGAATAAAATTTAGGGTATTCGCTGAAATTACTGAGGAAGAATCAGAAGGTTCAGAGGAATAATCGAGGGGAATTCTGTAAGTGATAGATGATAAAATCATCAATGAAATAGTTACCGCGTGTATTAAAGACGCGCGGATTTTTTCTATAGTTGAAGAAATATCAAAATTAAATAAAGAAGAAAGATTAAAAATAAGAAGGAAAGCTTCTATGGTTTTGAAAAAGGAAAAAACCGTCGATAAAGAAGCATTAACATTTTATTTTGTTATAACAGAGGAACAAATTGCAGAGGAGATTTTGAGGAGGATTCATAATGAAAAAGCAAGAAATGCCTAAATATGTAGGTGGCCAAGCAGTAATAGAAGGTGTTATGATGAAAGGGATTAACACTGTTGTTGCTGTAAGGAGAAATGATGGAAAGATACAGGTTAAAAGGTTAAAAGAAGGATCATATGGCTGGTTAGAAAAAATTCCATTTATAAGAGGTTTTTTTGTGTTGTTAAAAGCTATGGTTATAGGAATGGAAGCACTTTCTTATTCAGCTAATGTTTCTGGAGAAGAAGAAATTACAAAAAAGGACATGGTTATCTCAATTCTTTTGGCATTTTTATTTGCTATAGGTGGATTTGGGTTAGGACCAATGTTTTTGACTAAATTATTTAATATTCAGAATGAGTTTTGGTTTTCTTTCATAGAAGGAACAATTAGAGCTTTTTTTGTAATATTATATATTTGGGTGATCTCTTTATTTAAAGATGTAAAAAGGGTATTTGAATACCATGGTGCTGAACATAAAACCGTTTATAATTATGAAGCTGGAAAAGAATTAGCTGTTCATAATGCAAAGAAATATACAACGCTACATCCAAGGTGTGGAACTAGTTTTTTAATTATAACTGTATTTGCTTCTATTATTGTATTTTCTATAACAGGTGCTTTAGGATATACAACATTATGGGAAAAAGTCATTACAAGAATTATTTTATTACCATTAGTGGCGGGATTTGCATATGAATTTCAAAGATTTACTGCAAAAATAATAGATACGTGGTTTGGGAAAATTTTAGCCTGGCCTGGATTAGCATTGCAAAAAATTACTACATCTGAACCGGATGAAAAGCAATTAGAAGTAGCGATTGTATCTTTAAAATATGCATTAAAAGAAGATTTTGATGGAGAAGAAGTTGTTGATATTTGATGTATTATAATATATAATTTAAATAATCTCAGTGGAACGTTAACAATTATGTATTATAATATCAATACCTTAGCTCAGATAATGGCGAGGACCTTATCTTGGCTAAAGGAATATGAATATGGAGGTAGAGAAGAATGTCAAGAGGATTAGATCCAGAAATTAAAAACAAGGTTATTGAAGAATTTAAAATCAACGAAAAAGACACAGGTTCAGTTGAAGTTCAGATTGCATTATTAACAGCAAGAATTAGACATTTAACAGAACATTTAAAAACACATCCAAAAGATTTCCATTCAAGAAGAGGATTAATGAAAATGGTTGGTAAAAGAAGAAAGATGTTAAAGTACTTAAAGAAAGAAAGACCAGAAGTTTATAAAGAATTAATTTCAAAATTAGGAATTAGAGGATAATTTAAAGCTCCCTTTCGGGAGCTTTTTTAATAGGAAATTATAGTCTTATTTCTTCCGCTATTTTTTGCTTTATATAGATTATTATCAGCTAACATAATTAAATTTTTATAATCCTCAGTTTCAGGTATTTTGGCAATAGCTCCAATACTAATTGTAAAGTTTATAGATGTATCTTTATAATTAAATTTAGTATTTTCAATCTCTTTTCGTAATGATTCAAGTAAAGTTTCAAATTGAGTTAGTTTTTTTGATAAAAAATAAATAACAAATTCTTCTCCTCCATATCTGAAAATCTTATCATTATCTCTATGAAAATGATTTTTTAGTATTCTTCCAAATTCTGACAAGCAATAATCACCGGCTAAATGACCATATTTATCATTAATTTGTTTAAAATGATCTATATCTATAATAGCAAAATTGATATATAGTTTTTCTCTGTATGCAAATTTATAATCGGATATAAAAATTTCATTAAAATATCTTCTATTATATAATGAAGTTAATTCATCGGTAATAGAGATAGATTTCAGCTTAATATTTAATTGTTCCAATTTTTTATTTTGTTCTTCTATTTTTTTTGTTCTGTCCTTTACAAGTTCTTCCATATCATTAATATATTTTATTAATTCTTTTCCCATAGAATTGAAATGAATAGAAAGAGATTTAATTTCATCTTCAAAATCATCTTTTATTGTAATAGGTTTAAATTCTTTAAAATTAAAATTACTAATAGAGTTTGTGATATGAAGTAGTGGATTTGTTATTTTCGTAGAAATGATTTTAGCGATTAACCATATAAAAAAAGAAATTACTATAAAAATTAAAATTGCAATTATCAAAGAATTGTATATTTCTTTGTAAATACTATATTTATCTTTTAAAATACCTAATGTCATGTTATTTATATTAAATGTATTTGATTTTAAGCAACAATCACCTATATTATAATTGTTAATCTGATTAGCGTTATTGTTTTGTATAATGTAGCTTTTATTATTATAAGATATTAGTAGTTTATAAGTATTTTCATATTTTAAATTAGAAAGGAAAGAAATATAAATTTTATTTATATTTAAAATGAAAATAAGATTTCTATCCTCTTTGAAATCAATCTTATTTTTTAAGATTAGATAACAATTGTTACTAGTATAAATTAGCCTATCCTCATTATTTTGTGAAGTAAATAAGGTATTACCAGATTTTAAAATTGTTTTTTGATTTTCATCAATAATTAATATTTCGCTAATAAAATCGTTTTTAGATAATAAATCTTCAAATCGTTTTTTTAAAGATTTTTGAGAAAAATCTCTAATAAGTGAATTCTTATCGAAGACGAATACAATATCATTAGTAGAGTTTATCTCTTCCATGTACTTTTTAGTTAATGAAAGGATATCTTTTATATTTTTTTCGAATAAAGTATTCAATAAAAATAAGTTTTCTGATTCGAATTTCATCAGTTGATTTATTTGAAATGAAAAAAATAATATTAAAATGAATATAATAGATATGAAGTTTACTAAAAACATATGTTTAAAAATTTTGTCTCTAATTTTCATATTATTTTTTCCTTTCTAGAATTTCTAAATAATCATAATAATCGATTCCCATATATTTTTTAAAGAGTAAATTGAATTTCTCTGATGATTTAAAAGTAGTTAAAAATTTTTCCAAAGAAGAACTTAACTCTGGAGTATCATAAGATGTGCAAAAGGCTAAATAACCAATATTGCTATTAGCGGGAAATAATGGTTTTAAATTATCTTTGAATGTATAGGTGTTAAATAATTTTGAAAAAAAGGGAAATGAATCAAAAATGCTTATATCAGCATTTTTTAATATAACTTGGTAATAAAAGGTATATCTATTGAATTTAATACCTTCTGGTATTAAAAGAATTTCTATATCATCTTTTGATGGTTTTATATATGGTTTCATATAAATAATTTCTCCGTTATCTTTAACATTTATTTTATTTATTATATAGTGCAGATTTCTTTCTTTTAAATTATTTATGAGGGTTGTATAAAAATTATAAGCTTCAGCTGTAATTATTTTTTTTCCCTTAAAATCATCATAAGAGTTAATTTTTTCATCTTTTCTGGTAAAAAATAATTCAACATTTTCTATAAAAGGAATCATTTTAACTAATTTTTTTCTTTGTTCTGTTACAGTAATAATATCAGCTACAATATCAATATTCTTATAAATATCAGGTGTTCCGGATATATTATTTTTAAGCATATTTTTGCCATCTTTTGTCCAATAATCACTAAAATAATTTACAATTTTTATTTTCATATCTACATTTAAATAATCAGCATAGCTTTTTGCCAATTCATAACAAAATCCTGGTTTGTTTATAATCTCTGGTTGGTAAACAATATCGGTTGGTATATTTCTTATTCCAATAATTAAATATCCAGAATTTATAATATCTTTTAAGGTTCGGCCGTTAGCGATATTAAATATAAAAACAAAAAAAGCAATTAAAAAGATAATTTTTTTATACATTCAAATCACATCCTTGAAAATATTTCTTTACAAAATTATATCACAATTATGACAAAAAACAAAATTATTTATTATTATTCTATATTTGATTATATAAACTAAAAGCTCCAGGATAAATTCCTGGAGCTTTTAATCAATATTGATTTGCTTAGATTTTTTTGCTTTTTCAGGTAATTTTGGTATTTCTATTTTTAAAACACCATCTTTGAATTTTGCTTTGATTTTCTCCATGTCAATATAATCTGGTAATCTAATGGATCTCTCGAACTTTCCAAAATATCTTTCTCTTTTGATATAATTTCTTCCTTTGTCTTCTTTATCATCTTTCTTTTCAGCGGATATTGTTAAAATATCATCGTCTAATCTAATGTTAATATCCTTTTTGTCATATCCTGGAACATCTGCTTCGATAACTATATCTTTGTCGGTTTCATATATATCTAAGTTTGGCATAGCAAAACCTCTTGAATTTTCGAAGATATCAAGAGTTCCAAAATCGTCAAATAATCTTTCTATTTCTCTTTTTAATGTTTCAAATGGTTCAAAGAAATTTGACCCTCTTTCATATTTTTTGATTTCGCTCATGATATCCCCTCCTTTTTATAAATTTTTTCTTTTTCATTGGCTTCCGTTATTTATGACGAAGAAAATTTTATTAGGTTCAAATGGTTCAAAAAAATTACAAAAATTTTATAATATTTTATATTTCTATATTATAATCTATTTTAATATTAAATTTACTAAAAATTATAGCAGTCGTTACCATCGGATGATAATTAGAATTATTAATATTTCTTTTCGTATATAACAATATTTTGTGAATTGAGTGGTATAATTTAATTGCTAAAAGGTAATTTAATGATTAAGATGTCAAAAAAGAATAAAAGAAACGAAGACTCGAAAATTGCCTAAGCATCGCTTCACGAAAAAAATTAAATCTTGTAAATTAAGATATCTATTTGGTTTAAACATGTATTAAATTATATTTTTAATATAAATCTTTATCTATTTTTAATGTGCAGCATTAAAAATATGTTCATGAGTAGTTTTTAAAGATAAGCAATCAAGCTGTCTGAGTGATTTTATCTTTTTGGATATCCTAAGGCAATTTAATGATATAAATTTTAAATTTGTAATAAGTATAAATATATGATATAATTTATCCGAAAAAAGAGTTTTGGGGGTGATTTAGTGAAAAAAAGTTTTTTTCTTAAACAGCCTATGATGAGGCGTGTTTTGTATGCATTAACTCCTATTTATTTATTTGCTTTATATTTTTATGGAGTTAGACTTTTATTATTAAGTGTTGTTGTTTTTGGTGGAGGTATAATAACTGAATATATAATGGAAAAAAGAGTTAAAAAAAATGTGTCTGAAGCTGTTCTTGTAACTTCTATGCTTTTTGTTCTTTCCTTACCTCCTTTAACACCATGGTGGATAGCTTTGATAGGTATTATTTTTGGAGTGCTGTTTGGAAAAGAAGTTTTTGGCGGTTTTGGAAGAAATCCTTTTAATCCAGCTATTGTTGGAAGATTATTTATTTATATAACTTTTCCAAGTGTTATGACATATGGCTGGATGAAACCTGGAAATTTTGGTATTAATGCAATTACAACTGCAACCCCTTTAAAGATAATGAGAGGTGGGGAATCTCCAACTAGCTTATTAAAATTATTTTTTGGATTTAGACCAGGATCTATTGGTGAAAGTTTTGTTTTTTTAATAATAATTGCTGCAATTTACTTAATTTATACTAAGACAGCAAGCTGGAAAATAATTTTATCAACATTTTTAAGTGCAACTACTATGATTTATATTTTTTATTTTGCAGGATTTATTAATTATCCATTGCAATTTTTAATGTCTGGTAGTTTGTTATTTGTTACTGTTTTTATGGCAACTGATCCAATTAGTGGACCAAAAAATCAAAAAGCTCATTGGTATTATGGTATTTTAATTGGTAGTGTAACTATTTTGATTAGAACTTTTTCTTTATTTCCAGAAGGCACTAGTTTTGCTGTGTTGTTAGGGAATACTTTTGCGCCTTTAATGGATGAACTTTTGACTAAAAAGAAGGTGAAAAAATGAAAGATAGCAAATTATATGTGGTTCTATTCACCTTTATTGTATCTTTTATTTTTGTATTCATATTGGCATTAGCAAATGAGTTGACTAAAGAAAAGGTAAAAATAAATGAAGAATTATTCCAAAGGAAGGCCATTCTTTCTGCTATGGGAATAGAATTTAAAAATGATAAAGAAGCTTATAAATTGTTTGATGAAAAAGTTAAAATTGAAAAAGTTAAAGATATTGATGTTTATAAATCAAATGTAAATGGAGAGTATGTATATGCCGTTATTTTTGTTGGTAATGGATTATGGAGTACCATTAGAGGTGTTTTAGCTGTCAATAAGGATTTAACAGAAATAGTTGGTATTGATTTTATAACTCAAAGTGAAACTCCGGGATTAGGTGGAAGAATTGAAGAATCCTGGTTTAAAGAACAATTTAGATTTGAAAAAATTAAAGATGGAAAAATAAAAATGATTATAGGTGGGACTGGTAAAGGTGATTATAATCATGAAAATGGAGAATTTGAAGCAATAACTGGTGCAACGAGAACATCAGAATCTGTTGCTAATATGTTGAATAAATATTTAAGCATAGTAAAAGACCTCTTGGGAGGTGAATTGCAATGAGTGAATATAATAAAATATTAAAGGAAAATGTTTGGTATAATAATCCTGTTTTTGTACAAGTTTTAGGTATTTGTTCAGCATTGGCTGTTACAAACAATTTGACTAATACATTTATAATGACAATTGCTGTTAGTTTAGTTACTGCATTCTCTAGTTTAACCGTATCTTTGATAAAAGGATTAATTCCAAGAAAAGTTAGAATGATAGTGCAAACACTAATTATAGCCTTTTATGTTATTATTGTAGATATTATTTTAAGAGCATATTTGCCTGATATTAGCAAATCATTGGGACCATATGTTGGATTAATAATAACAAATTGTATTATAATGGGTAGAGCAGAAGGATTTGCACAATCAAATGGGCCAATTATATCTTTTTGGGATGGATTCACGTCTGGTCTTGGATATTTAGTAGTTCTAATGGTTGTAGCATTTTTTAGAGAATTACTTGGTTTTGGAACGTTGTTTGGATATAGAGTTTTACCTGAAGGATTTATGTCTTGGACAATTATGTTAATGGCACCAAGTGCATTTTTTATGCTTGCTATTTTTATTTGGGTTGTAAAAGGAATGATGTTAAGAAAGGAGGCTAAATAATGGCTCCAACTATAAATCCATTCATATTATTTTTTGCATCGATTTTTACAAGTAATATTTTATTGGCTAATTTTCTTGGAATGTGTTCATTTATTTCAATATCAAAGGATATAACATCGTCAAATGGTTTGGGAATGGCAGTTACAATGGTAATGACAATAACTACCGCTTTAAATTGGATTGTATATAATAAAATTATAGTTCCATTGGGATTAGAATATTTAAGATATATTATTTTTATAATTGTTATAGCTGCAGTTGTCCAAATTCTAGAAATGCTTATAGATAGATTATCTCCAAATTTATATATGAGTTTAGGTATTTTTTTACCATTAATTACAGTTAACTGTGCAATTCTTGGTGTTTCTTTATTTATGCAATTGAGATATTATACATTTATACAGTCTATATTCTATGGTTTAGGATCTGGACTTGGATGGTGGTTAGCAATTATGGCATTAGCTGCAATTAGAAAAAGAGTGGATAAAAGTCCTAATGTTCCTGCTGCTTTAAAAGGTCCAGGTTTGACGTTGATTATAATAGGTATTATGGCAATGGCATTCATGGGATTTTCTGGAATGCTTAATGTACAGTGAGGTGATATGATGAGTCCTATTTTATTAGCACCTTTAATAGTTTCAATTATTAGTGGAGTATTAGCTGCAATAATAGCTATAGTTGATGGAATAGTAAACAATTATGGGGAAGTTAAAGTTAATATTAACGGGAAAAAGGAAATTACAGTAAAAGGTGGAGCATCACTTTTAACAACTTTATCAGAAACAGGTATTTTTGTACCATCTGCATGTGGAGGTAGGGGGAGTTGTGGAGCATGTAAAGTAAAGGTTTTATCAGATGTTGGACCACATTTACCTACAGAAACACCATTATTAACACCAGAAGAAATGAAGGAAAATGTAAGGCTATCTTGTCAGGTTAAAGTAAAAAAAGACATTGAGATATGGTTGCCTGAAGAATTATTTAATGTAAAAAAATATAAAACAAGAATAGAAAAAATTACAGATGTAACGCATGATATTAAAGAAGTTCGCTTTAAGTTACTAGAACCAACAGAAATAAACTTTAAAGCAGGACAATATATGCAAATAGTAGTTCCGCCTTATGAAAAAATAAAAGAACCTACACAAAGGGCATATTCTATCTCATCGTTGCCGTCACAAAAAGATTCCTTTGAATTATTGATTAGATTAGTTCCTGGAGGTATTGCAACGACATATGTACATAATTATTTGAAAGAAGGAGATATTTTAGAAGCCATAGGACCATTTGGGGAATTTTATTTAAGAAATACAGATGCTGATGTAATTGGTGTTGCAGGGGGATCAGGTATGGCACCATTAAAATCTATAATATTGGATATGTATGAAAAAGGAATAACAAATAGAAATGTTTGGTATTTCTTTGGAGCAAGATCTTTAAGAGATTTATATTACGTAGAAATATTCAGAGAATTAGAAAAAAAATGGCCTAATTTTCATTTTGTTCCAGCACTTTCTGAACCATTACCAGAAGATAATTGGGAAGGTGAAACAGGTTTTATTACCGATGTATTAGATAAATATATAAAGGAAAAAATGAATCAAAATACACCTAAAGAAGGATATTTGTGTGGAAGTCCTGGAATGATAAATGCTTGTGTTAATGTTATGACAAATAATGGTATTCCAGAAGACAAAATTTATTATGATAAATTTGCTTAAGGGGGGAAGAAAATGAAAATGACTCCTGAATTTCAAAAAGCTCAGGAAAATATGCAACCAGGGGTTATAACTGCTGATGGCTTTTTAGGAAATGATGATAGAAATTTAATAGATATAATTATAGAAGACGAAGAATTACTATCGAGTTTGAATTGTGATATCGATACAATAATTGAAAAGTTAAAATATTTAAAAGAAAAAGGTGAAAAGGGATTAGGAGAACCGATAACTGTTGATGAAAAATGGGAAGTGCAAGTTGGAGAAGCAAGAGGGCATTTGCCTTGTCCATTTGAAGATGGAATATTTAGAAAAGTAGTTACTAGAGTAAAAAATATTAAAAATGATGAGAGTATAATATTTAGTGATTTATCATTGCATTTGATTGAGAAACATCATTTTTTTCAAGGAAAAGGGTCCCCTTTTAGGCTTAATCCTGCAAAACTTTTAAGGGTTTTGGAGATTTGTAAATAATAGAAATTTAATCAAAATAAAAATCATATTCAAACTATTGATTGCTAATCTGAAAAAATTAAAATAAATATCAGGCTGTTGTCAAGATAAAATATTCAAAATAATATTCGTTTATCCAGTGAAAATTCTTATTCCTCAAAAATGTTCATTCTTGCCTGTCGCGAAAACTCACATCCGTGCTCGGTTTCGCTCAATTTTGCATCCATGCAAAATTGCCAGACTTCATTCGCATTTTTTCGGGAATTTTCAAGGATTCTCTCATATTATTTTTTCATATTTTATCTTTTTAGAGCTTCATTTTTAAGATTTATTAGGGGGAAGAATTATGTATGATGTTACTATAATTGGTGCGGGAGTTGTAGGGTGTGCAATAGCCCGTGAATTATCAAAATATGATTTAAAAATTTTACAATTAGAAAAAAGTGATGATGTAAGTAATGGAGCATCAAAAGCAAATAGTGGTATTGTTCATGGTGGGTATGCTGCAAAATATGGAACATTAAAAGGTAAACTATGTTTTGAAGGAAATAGGTTATATGAAAAATTAAATGAAGAATTAAATTTTGGATATAAAAAAACAGGAGCTTTGGTTATAGGTTTTGATGAAAAAGATGAGGAAAATATAAAAAAATTATATGAAAATGGTATAAAAAACGGTGTTTCTGAAAATGAAATGAGAATAATATATAAAGATGAAATATTAGAAATAGAACCCAATATAAGTAGGGATGTGAAAGTTGCATTATTAGCTGAAGATGTTGGAATAACTTCTCCTTACGAAATGACGATTGCTTTAGCAGAAAATGCTGTGAAAAATGGTGTTGAATTAAAACTTGAGAATGAAGTTTTAAATATTAATGAAAATACTGATTATTATACAGTTATTACAAATAAAGGTGAATATAAGACAAAATATGTAATTAATGCTGCAGGAGTTTTTAGTGATAAGATTTCCAGGATGGTTGGTATTGATAATTTTTATATTAAACCCAGAAAAGGACAATATATTATTTTTCATAAAGGATATGGAAAAATAATAAATAGAGTTATTTTTCAAACTCCAACAGAAAAAGGGAAGGGAATTTTGGTTACACCAACTTATCATGGTAATTTAATGATAGGTCCAAATGCTGATGAAGTATCAGAAAAAGAAGATTTAAGTACAGATGTTGAAACATTAAAGTATATAATATCAACAGCAAGGAAATCTGTTCCAAATATAGATTTAAGAAAGATTTTAACCTCTTTTTCAGGAATAAGACCAACACCATCAACAGGAGACTTTATAATTGAAGAATCAAAAGAAAGATTTATAAATGTTGCAGGAATTGAATCACCAGGATTAACATCATCACCGGCTATAGCAAAAATGGTTTTTAATATTTTGAAGAATTCTGGATTAAAAATGATAAAGAAAACAGATTTTGATCCATACAGACCACCAATAATTATAAAAAAGAATCTATCTTATAAAGAGGTAAATAAATTATTGAATATAAATACCCCAGATCAAATAATTTGTAGATGTGAAATGGTAAGTAAAAAAGAAATTATAGATGCTTTAAACAGAGGAATACCTGTAAAATCTATAGATGCAATTAAGAGAAGAACAAGAGCTGGCATGGGATTTTGCCAAGGAGAATTTTGTGGGCCGCGGGTAAGAAAGGTTATTGCTGAAACATTAAACATTCCAGAAGACGAAGTACCACAAAGAGGAAAAGGTTCTGGTATAATACCCAAAAAAGTTAATTTAAATTATTTCAAAAATTTAGGAATATAAAACCAGCTGTAAATACAGCTGGTTTTGGTTTGTAGAAAAAGTTAAAAGTAAAATATTCAAAATAATATTCGAGTTTTCATTCGTTTTATTTTTGAATTCTAATCATATATTCAGCTTCATTCATATTTTATTTTGTTAACAATCTAAAAACTAAAGCTCTGACTAAATCAGTCAGAGCTTTAGTTTTTGTTAAAAGTCTATTTCTACTGGAACTAATGTTGCATATTTTTCTTGTGATGCATCATAACTTGATAATACTTTATGTTGATCATATCCTTCTGGAACTATAATATCAAGAACATATGGTCCGTAATCTCCTGCATCTGCTGGATACCCGCCTAATGTCCATTGTGTGTTTTCTGGTGTAACTGCTCTAAAATTATCTGGTCCATAACCATCTTGAGAACCAACCATAAAGTATGCATAAATTTTATTACCTTTTATATCTAAGAATTTTTTCATTACAATAACAGTTATAATTTTTTCTCCTGGATCTGCCTCTACTTGAACACCTTCAGGTAGTTCTTGTTCATCGGAAGTAGCTAATAATTGACCGTAACTTGGCCATCCAGCAACCTTTATAAAGTAGTCCCAAGGATGTTTTGGATCAAATTGAACTCTAGCGCCATCTTTATATGTTTTAGTTAATCCGCCATCTTTTGTATCTAAATAAATATTAATTAATTGATGTGAGAAGCCTTTAGGAGCACCCCATGGATTTGTCATTTCTCCAAACTTAAATTTAAATACTATGGAGTCATCATTATCATATACTTTAGTCCATTCTATATCCCATAAACCTTTATAAGGTTTAAATGCACCATCTTTAGGGTATGTGTATCCTCCAGGTCCATCTTCATCGCCGATTGGATCTTCAAATATTTTTATTAATTTTCCACCAATTTCTTTTGGTATCATAACATGTACTGGTCCAGTATTTGGAGCAAAGTCAACATCTCCAGAGTTTCCTTTTTCTGTATATGCCATAACAACTGCTAAATTGAATTCATCACCACTTTTAATACCGATTAAATCAAAAGGAATTTTAAATTCAACGATGTTTCCTTTTGCTGCAATGTATCCTGAAGTTTTACCTGCAATCATCCATCTTTCTGTACCACTGGCATTGTAGTAATATAAATCTTTGGAATTAGGATATTTTTGAAGATTGAAACTAAATCTTTTTGCTAGAGCAAATCCGAGATCTGTAATATTTTCTCCTGCTTTTGAGTATGCGGTTCTGGTATTTAATCTCTTGGCGTTTGGCATATCGGTATAAATTTCTAATTTGTAAGGTTTTCCAGCTAATTCATCTATAGATTTTTTAAGTTCTACAGCAACATAAATATTAGAATTATCTCTTCCTACATAGAAACCAGAAATCAAATCTCCTTCTTTATACATAACGCCTGAATCATCATCGGCAAAATATGCACTTTTAGCCATTTCTTTATCATCAACAACGCCATCTAATGTTATTTCAACTTTTCCAATATTTCCTTTTGAGGCTGAAGAAGGCTTTTTGTTTGCAATAAATAAATATCCAGGTATTTTATCTTCGGGAACTTTAGCCATTCTATATAATTGAATTAATAGCTTTTTAAATTGCATATCGAATAATACTTCATTTGGTCCAGCATCTTGATCTGAACCATACCACCAGAACCAGTCACTTCCTTCAGCAGCATATAAAACATCTAAAGCTTTTTTGAATTCTTCATCTGTTAATTTATTTTTGTTTTCCATTAGAATTTTTCTTGCTTCACCAAGCCTATCCCAGGCTTCATTTTCTTCTTTTTCACCATACCATGTATCTAAACTTCCACCAACCCATGAACCTTTTGGTAACTGGTTTAATTCTCCTTTAACTTCATAGTTCTCTATATATTCTTCTGGAGTAACTAATTCAACATATGGATCGTTTGATAATGCTTGATAAAATAATTTTCTAAAATCATTTCCATTATTTGGATAATGTTCCCATGCATTTTCACCATCTAAAGCTACTGTGACGATCATATCTCCTTCATCATTTAATTTTTGTATATTATGTAATGCAGTAAGAAAGTCTTTTACAGCATTTTCTTTAGACATATTAGAATATTTGAATCCAATTCTATCAGAAAGATCAGTATCTCTGAAAAATACGATAACACTTTTTCCATTTACTGTAACTTTATATGGTTTATATAATTTATGTGGATCTCCTGTGTTGACTCCTGCTTTTTGTAAAATTTGTTTATCTGTAATTATCCATTTTACACCATTATCTGCAAACATAGGAACTAAAGGAGTACTTACAGCTTGCTCAGATGGCCACATACCAACAGGTTTTTTGCCAAATATTGATGTAAAATATTCTAATCCTCTTGTGATTTGGGCTTTTGCATCTTCTGGCCAACCCATATCTACTAATAATGGCAATATTGGGTGGTAATATGGGGTTGTTGTTAATTCAACTTTTCCTTCATCCCATAATTTTTTATATTTATCAACAATTTCTGACATTAGTTTATATTGCGCAGAAATAACATATTCTAAATCTTCTTTTGTAAAATCTTTACCTTTTTCTGCTAAAGCTTTTAATTTTTTATCACTATTAATATAGTCAGCATTAATCCAATAAAGATTCCATGAAACTTTTAAATCTAACCAATCTTGATCAGTAAAAGGTTCATTTTTATCTCTTTTATTCCTTAATTCTGCATATCTTGGGTGTGAATCAACAAATTGTGGATTTATATCGAAAAAATGCCATTTAACAAATTCTTTTTCTTCGTCGGTTAATTTATCCTTTAATGATAATTCTAAATATTTATCTTTTGCTCCATTATTTACGTAGTCCATTAATTGAATTAATAACACTGGAGTTATATTGAATGTAACGCTTCCAGAAGTTAAATATTTATCAACTAAATCAGCCATATATGGATAATCATTTATAGCATGAGCTCTAACCCAGGGCATTTCTGCATTTAAATCACCAGGTATTTTATATGAAGGTTGGTGATGATGCCAAACAATAGCTACTTTCAAAGGTTCTTTATTGTCATCGCCTTTAGGGATTTTTGATAAAAAATTTTCTACAGCAGTTTCTGTAATATTTTTAACTTCTGGAGCAGGTGTTGAATTTTCTGCGGAAGTTTGGGGTGGAATATCTCTCCATGAAGCTACAGTATCTTCTTGTGTTTGTTCAGTATCTTCAACTATTACTACTCTATTAGAGATTTCTTCACCATTTTCATCTTTTTCTACAGTATCCCAATTTCCTCTTGTATATTTGTATTCTAAACGTTTACCTACCTCGGTTTCTAATTTATAAGTAGCTTTATTTCCGTTTCTTTCCATTACGAGTTGTCCGGGATCCCAATTGTTGAAATTACCAACGATAAAGATATCATCAGATTGTGGTGTATTTGAAGGCAACGTTACTACAAAAGTAACTATAGCTTTTTCACCAGGTTGAGCTTTTGTTTTTATTTCAGCTGGAATATCTGCCCAACTCTTAACTTCATCTTCAATTACTTTATTTTCATCTGCGGTTACTTTTCTATTAGCAATTTCACCGCCATTTTCGTCTTTTTCTACTGTACCCCAATCGCCTCTTGTGTATTTATATTCTATTTCTGTTCCTTTTTCTACAGTTAATGTGACAGTTCCAGTGTTCCCGTCTCGAGATAAAATATAATTTTCATCATCTGGATTCCAATCATTGAAAGAACCTACTATATAAACATTCTCATCAGTAGGTGTATTTGTTGGTAAAGTTACTTTAAATGTTAATGTGACTAAATCAGAACTATTATCTGTAGGGACAGATGTTTCTTGGGTTTTTGAAGTGATTTCGCTAACAGATGGTGATTTTTCCGTTGCTTGTGCTTGTTGAGCACCACAACTAATTAAAAAAATAGATAATAAAGTTACAATTGCTACGACGAAAAACTTAGAAAAACTTTTTCTCATACTTTTTGTTACCCCCTTTTAATAGAATTTTATATATGTATTTATTGTTATATAATAGTGACCAAGTAGAATTATACACCAATAATATATAAAATTTCAAGTTTTTAATAAAAACTACTGGCGTTTGAATGAGTTTTATTTTGATTTCAATTTTTGTAAGAATATCTTTGAAAAATCATTAATGTGTGGTAAAATTCAGTTAGAATAAGGAATGTAATAATGATAGGCAGGAGGGGTTTGAATGGAATTAATATCTTCTATATCAAAAATGAAAGATATTAGAAATAAATTTATTAAAGAGGGAAAAAGTATAGGTTTTGTTCCAACTATGGGATATTTACACAAAGGTCATTTATCTTTAGTTGAACAAGCAAGAAAAGACAATGATATAGTTGTTGTGAGTATTTTTGTGAATCCAACTCAATTTGGGCCAAATGAAGATTTTGATAGATACCCAAGAGATTTGAATAGAGATATGGAATTATTAAAACCATATAATGTGGATTATATTTTTCATCCAGATGTAAATGAAATGTATTTAACAGACCATTCTACATATGTTGAGGAAACTGAATTAACAAAAGTCCTTTGTGGAAAATCAAGACCAGGGCATTTTAAGGGAGTAACAACTATAGTTACTAAATTATTCAATATAGTTAGACCAACAAGAGCATATTTTGGTCAAAAAGATGCACAACAGTTTAGAGTTCTTAGGAAAATGGTGAATGATTTAAATATGGATGTTGAAATGGTAGAAATGCCAATTATAAGAGAAGAAGATGGCCTTGCAATGAGTTCTAGAAATATATATTTGAATTCTGAGGAACGAAAACAAGCATTAGCATTAAGTAAGTCATTAAAAAAAGCAAAAGAATTATATGAAAATGGAGAGAGAAATCCAAATATTATAAAAGCGGAAATGAGAAAAATATTTAATAAAAACCCTTTAGTAAAAGTAGATTATATAGAAATAGTTGATGAGTATAATTTAAAAAATGTAAATAAAATTGAAGGGAAGATATTAGTGGCAGTTGCAGCTTTTGTTGGAAAGGCACGACTGATAGACAATGTAATTTTAGGATAGGGGAGATAAAAATGTCTAAGATATCAATGAAAGGATTATTAAACATAGTAATAATTATTCTTATAATAATTTCAGTATTTGGCGTTATTTTATTTTTTAAATATGATTTAGGAAATAAAGTGTTTAATCCAATTTCTCGAAGTATAATGTCAAATTTAAATGAAAAAGGAAAATATATTTCATTATATTTTGAGAATGAAATAGAAAAAATAAAGCTAATGCCAAAAGATTATACATATAGTTCTACAGATACTGCAAAAGTGTTAAAATCTTTAAAAAATAAATTAAAGGAATATCCGGAATTTGAAGAATTTTTTATAGCGAATTCTGATGGAGAAACAATATCAAGCTCTAATATATTTACCAATATTTCTAGATATAGGTACTTTCAGGAAATTTTTACTAATAATAAAAAATGGTCTATTAGTGATATATTTACATCAAAAATCTCAGGAGATGCAGCAATTATTTTGGCGGTAGAATATTTTGACAAAGGTAAAAAGTATATTTTTGGAGGCACATTAGATCTAAAAAAAATATTTTTAGAAGCAAATGCATTTAAATTTAATAATGCTGGAGAAATATTTTTTATCGATAATTTGGGGAGTTATTTTAGTGTAAATAATGATGGAAGTATTAATTCTAATACATTTTCAAAGAATTTTAGAGAAAATATAATTAGAAGTTTAAAAACAAATTCAGGATCATTAAATATATCAAAAATGAAGAAAGAATATATTTTATTTGTTAGTTCTATTAATTCTATAAATTGGAAAATTGGTTTTTATATAGATAAAAATTATATTTATCCAAAATTCTCTAAATATTATGTTTATGGAATAATGTATGCTATTGCTATAATATTAATTGCCATTATTTTTACTAATTTAATAATAAAAAAGCGTTTTTATAAACCATTAAACGTAATGAAAAATGAATTAAAGAAAATCAATGAGATGAATTTTGATGAAATAGAAATAAATATCAAAGAACCCATGTTTATAGATTTTTCTGATAATTTACAATTAACAGTTGTCAATTTAAAGGAAAATTTTAATTCATTTTCTGAGCAAATAAATAATTTGGAGAAAAATATTGATAAAACAGATGCAATGATTTCAGAAGAGATTTCTAGAATAAATGAAGAAAATGAAACAATAGATAGATTATCTAAAACATTTGAAGCAATATCTAAATCTGTAAATGATACGCAAAATATATCAGAGAATTTTAAAAACAAACTATCTTCATATGATAATAAATTAGAAGAGTTAAGACATAAATTGTTGAAATCTAAATCAAAAATATCTTATTTTTCAGAGTTAGTATCTAAGATTACCGAAATTTCTAAAAAAGTTAGTGAATTATCATATAGAACAGAAATATTATCATTAAACGCAGCCTTAGAAGCAGCTAAAGAAAAAAGTTCTATGACATTTGCCGTAATAGCTGCTGATATGAGAGATATGTCATATGTTTTGAAAGATTATAATATAAAAACAAATTCACATGTAAATAATATAAAAGAGAATTTAAGTGATTATAAAAATACATTAGACGAGTTGTTTAAAACTATAGATAATAATATTTCAGAAATAAGAAAAGTTACATCAAATTATTCTGATATAGAAAACTTTATAAAAGAGTATTCAATTTCTTCGGCACAAGTAAAAAATGCTTTGAACTTATTAAGATTGATAACAAATAAAAATAAAATTATTATGGAAGATATAGTTTCCAATTATAATGAAATAAAGAAAGACTATAATGAAATAAAGAAAGTATTTTCTTCTAAAAAAACACCTAAAAACTTAGAAGAAATTTTTAGAAAATTAGAAGAAATCGAAAAAAAAGAAGATTCAGGAAGTGAATTTGATGAAGAAGAATCCATTTAAAGATTTAAAAAAAATACTTCTTTTGAAAGAAAAAATAGATTATTATGTGGTTTTTAAAATTGAAAATATATATTATGCATTAAAAACCGACGCAATCAAGGAAATACTTCCATATAAAGAAAAAAAAGAAATGCCAAATACTCCTGGATATATAGTTGGAGTAGTTGATAATAATAATATTCCTATAATATTAATTGATTTAAAAAAACTTATGAATGATAATGAAAATCAGGATTTTGATAAAAATTGCATAATAATAAATTTTGTTTTTGAAAATAAAAATTATGGATTTTTCACTAAAGAAATAATAGATATAATACCTGTTGATAAAGCAAGTTTAAATGAGGTAGGAGAAGAGATGAAAAAAATTTATTTTGTTGATAATGTATTTTCATATGAAGGTAATGTAGTATTGGTGATTAATTTAGAAAAAATATTATTAAAAAAAGAATCCGATGAATATTAAATCATCGGATTCTTTTTTATTATCTAAATAATTGAGTAATTTGTTGTGGTAATTGATTTGCTTGAGATAACATAGCGGTACCACTTTGCATAAGTATCTGTTGTTTTGTGTATTCAGCCATTTCTTTAGCCATATCAGCATCTCTGATACGTGATTCCGCAGCAGTTAAGTTTTCTTCAGCTACACCTAAGTTTTTAATGGTGTGTTCTAATCTGTTTTGTGATGCACCTAATTTAGCTCTGAATGCCGATACTTTATATATAGCTGCATCTAATGCAGTAATGGCAAATTCAGCATCTGATTGAGAATTAATTTTTACTCCTGTTGTAATTCCTAAGTCATCAGCTTTCATACTTTCAAAACCAAGAGTAATTACTTGCCCTTCATTAGCACCAATATGGAACTTAATTGGATCAACATCAGTAGTTACAATACCATATACAGCTATTGCACCACCATCAACTTTGGTTCCACTGGCAAGAGTTCCACCGTAATCTTTTATTTTAGCTATTTGATTAGCATCCCATTTAATACCAATTGTTGCAGTTCCGCCACTTAATGTAACAGCAACTCTTGCGGCAGAGAGAGTTACACTTGTGACTGTAACTTGAGAAATGCCATTTGCATCTATTCTTGAAATTTTAATATCAAGTTGTGATGTAGCAGTTCCTTTAAATTGTCCCACTTCAATTATGATGTTTCCGTTTGCCGTAATACCGCTTGAATAAGATCCTATGGAGAAATGTGCGGAACCAGGAGCAACAAGCTTTGCTTCAGCTGTTCTTGTTCCTTTTATAGAACCGTCTAATAAGTTTTTAGTGTTGAACTGTGTTGTTTTTGCAATTCTGTTAATTTCATTTCTTAATTCTGAAAATTCATTTTGTAATTGATCTCTATCTGCATCAGTATTTGTTTCTGTAGATGATTGAACAGCTAACTCTCTCATACGTTTTAAAATAGAATGAACTTCATCAAGGGCACCTTCAGCTGTTTGTATCATAGATACAGCATCTTGAGCATTTTTAATAGCTTTATCAAGTCCTTTTATCTGGTTTCTCATTTTTTCTGAAATAGCTAATCCAGCAGCATCATCAGCGGCTCTGTTAATTCTTAAACCAGATGAAAGTTTTTCTAAAGTCTTTCCCATACTACCTTTAACATTTGTTAATGTTCTCCAAGCATTTAATGCTTCCATGTTGTGGTAAATTCTCATAAACTACACCTCCATGTTTATGTTATTTGGTTTTGAAATTAATTGTATAATAAATATTTTCAAATTCATCCGCATATGTGTTTCCAAATTCATCAACTATTTGTGATGGATCAATCTTTATTTCCCATGTTTGAGTTGAATCTAGAGTTATCCCATTTAAAATGCCAGAATATTTAACCCTTTTACTTTCTTGATCTGGAGATAAATAGATAGGAATAACTTCATCAGTTCCATTTTCTAAGATTTTGACATTGATATTTATATAATCTCTTTTTATAATTTCCGATTGATCCTTAAATTCAATAAGTATTCTTGGATTTTTTTCTTGAGAACTTACAGATAAATTGTAAAAATCTTCTGTACTTTCTCTCGAATAAACCTCTGTACCTTCTATAGATACTTTATATAATTCCGGAGGATTATTTTCTTTTACTAAAACTTCAAAATCATTATTTACGAAATAATTAGAATCGACGTCTTTACCTGAAATATGTACATAATTATGACCTGCTGGGAATTGATATGATGAATAGATTAAATCTCTTGATTGAACAGGATTAGATTTAAAAATTTCATTTTCATTTACTGCTAAACTATATATATAAGTAGCAGGATAAGAATAATTTGAATGTACATTAAAATGTATATCAAAATTATTTAGTTTGGTGGATTCTGGATCAACTAATATTTTTGCTGGAATATAATATAATGTTGTACTAGAATCGGAATTTTTTTGAATCAAATAGTAATTAAGATCAAAATTATTAATAGCCTCTGTTACTTTAAAGGTTTTATAGTATTCTTTTGAATATAATGGATTGTTTTTTGATATGACTAATTTAAGTTCATAATTTCCTTTAGGTAAATACATTTTTTCAGTTTCTAAATCTGTACTATTTGTTGTAATATCTAATTTTTTATACTCTAAACCATCTTTTTTTAAAATAAAATTGTATTTTAATTCATCAGAAAAATCTCTGTTTTTATTTACATTAACTTTAAAAAATATGGGATCTCTATTTGTGAGTATAGTATTTTCATTTATTTTGATGTTTTTATCTAAATAATCTTTTTTATAGATATCAACATTTGCAGTGAATTCCTCAAATTTTTTCACATGAAGTAAAATTTTATTTTGTGTAGAATCATTTGTTATCAAATTTTTTGTAGTTAAAAATAAATTGACGTCACCAGAATTTAAATAAATAGGACCATATTTAAATTCTTTTTTATCACTGACAGAATTTTTTATAGATCCGTCATCATCTGAAATTTCAAACATATAAGAAGCAGGTAAACTATACTTTTCAACGATATTCATAACAATATATAAAGGGTCAACTGTTGAAAGTGTAGAATCATTTGACAATATTGGGCCATCATATGAGTTTTTATGAATAGTAGCTTGTAAATCAAAAGACGTATCTATATCTTTTGGAAGTAAATCTACAGTTGTTCTGCCAAATCCATTGTTTACTGTGTCATACACCTCAACAGATATTGTGTATTTTTTATTTTTAAATAAAACAGGAGTGGATTCAAAGGATTTATTTTTTAGATTGCCTTCTTCCAATAAAGAGTTATCAAAGAAAATTTTATATGAAAAATCGCTATTATATTCTATTTTTGGATCTATTGAAACTAAAATGGAATAATTTCTATATGGATCATACAAATTTCCTTTTAACAATTCTCCTGTTTCTGCATTTTTAAATTCTAATTTTGGTTCTAATTCTTTTTTATAATCATATACATTTATATATAATTTATTTTCGCTAAGAAAATCTTCTCCACCTATTGAAAAGATACCTTGTATTTCATAATTACCTGTTTGATTTAATGTGAATGTTCCTGAATAAGTATTTTCATTTAGTGGTGTCAAATCAACAGTTCTTACATTTTTTCCATCCTCTGAATTAATAATATTTAAATGAGCTTTTCCAATATTAGCCAAAGGAGAATCTAATCGAAGGATAACTTCTCCAGATGCTTCATTAATATCCTTATTGAGTATAGTTTTTGTTTGCGTTGAAAAAGAAATATTGACTTTGATTTGGAACTTAGATTTGACTGGTTTTATGCATGAAGAAAATAAAAAAGTTAATAAAAAAACTAATAAAAAAATATTGAATAAATTTCTTCTTTTCATAGAATCCCTCCATGGAATAATCTTTCAATTTATCATTCTTTGAAACGAATAAAATTCCTAAAAAATAAAAAACCATAGGATTTGTTAAAATTTACCAGTATATAAAAAATCTTTAAAGCCTACCGTTATTAATTATTTATAATAATGTTTTTGAAAATCAAAGGTTAAGGTATATAATAAAAATATAGTAGATATTAAAAATTAATGGAGGGATCGAAATGACAATAAAAGCAAGAATAAGTATAGGGTTTCTAATTATATTAATTATCGCTGTTATAATAGGATTTTTAGGATTATATTCGATAAATAGTATTAAAGGTAACGTTGTAGAAATAGCAAATGAAAATCTTCCTAAAGTTGAAAAAATATTATCTATATATCAATTACAAACATCTATAGAAAAATCTGAAATGGCATTATTGGGATTTACAGATCAAAAATTAAGAGATGCTGAATATGAAAAGATTAATGATACCTGGAAATCTATAAATAAATTTATAAAAGATTATGAAACATATTCATTAGATAAAACAGAGAAAAAATACTGGGATGAATATAAAGAAAAATTAAGTGCATGGGAAACAGCACATGCAAGTTTTATGGAATTATCAAAAAAATTAGATGAAACAAAGATTCTTGATCCTAAATCATTAAAATTAGATATTAAAACATATGAAAGTGAATTATATAGATTTGCGTGGGTTTTAGAAAAATCTATTTTAGAAAACACGCCATTTGAAGAAGAATTAAATCCTCATAAAAATCCTTTTGGAATATGGTTAGATAATTATCAAACAGAAAATGATTATTTAGCAGAAACATTTGATGAATTGAAGGGATATAATGAAGGATTATTAAAAACAGCAAGTACAATAAATAGAACATTAAAAAGAAAGAATGAAAAACAATCCAAATTAATGCAAAGAGTGTATAATAACGCATTGATACCGTATTTAAATAAAATATTTGATGATTTTGAAATAATAAATCAGGTTGCAGATGAGTCTTTGGATTTACAGAATAAAATGATAGATCAAAGTTTGAATGTGGATTTACCTTTGTTTAATGAAACAGCAAGTGTTTTAAAGAAAATTGTAGATTTTAATAGAACAATGGCATTGCAAAAGGGTAAAGAAGCAATTAATAGATCTCAAAAGGCCTTATATATTATTATTTTAAGTATTTCTGCTGGAGTAATTCTATCAATAATATTTGCATTATTGATTGGAATAAATATTGTAAGGCCTATAAAAAACTTAATGGAAAAAATAGAGAAATTTGGTAAAGGTGACTTAACAGTAGATTTTAAAATAAATGGCAACGATGAGATAGCTTTGATGTCTGTAGCTCTTGACAATATGGCTAAAGATTTGAAAGAATCAATGCAAATGATAGTTGAGGCTGGGAATAAATTATCATTATCTTCAAACACATTAGCTTCAATTTCTGAAGAGCAAAATGCCATATCAGAGGATTTAGCATCACAATCAAAGGTTATAGAATCAAATACAGTTGATGCATCAGCTTCAGTTGAAGAGGTGTCTTCTGGCGTTGAAGAGATAGCAAGTTCGGCACAGATGATTTCAAGTAGTGCTGAAGATTTAAACATTAAAGCAAATGAAACTTCTGAAGCGGCAACTAATGGTGAAGAATACATTAATAGAATTGCGGAAATAGTTGAAAATGCAGTAAAAGAATCAACTATAACTCAAAACACTGTAAATGAGTTATCAGAGAAAGTCCAAAATATAGGAAATATTGTAGAAACTATAAATCAAATTACAGAACAAACAAATTTATTGGCTTTAAATGCAGCGATAGAGGCAGCAAGAGCGGGAGAAGCAGGGAAGGGATTTGCAGTAGTAGCTGATGAAATTAGAAAATTAGCTGAACAAAGTAAAGCTTCAACAGAAGAAATTGCGAAAATATTGATTTCCGTAAAAGATGGAGCTATTAGTGCAAATGAAGCAACAAATAAGGTAGTAGGTGTAATTAAAGATATAGATAGTGAATCAGAAAGGGTAGTATCACAATTTAAAATAATACATGATAAAGTGCAAGAAATAGTTTCTAAAGTGCATGAGTTATCATCGGCATCAGAGGAACAAAGTGCTTCAACGGAAGAAATGGCAGCAGCTATGGATAGAATTTCTAAAGTTATTAATGAAATATCTGAACAAGTTAAATATATGGTAGATGCAATAGAACAACAAAATCAAAGTTCTAGACAAGTAAATGAGTCTGCTGAAGAAGGAGAAAAACTTTCAAAATCTTTGATGAATTTAATAAAGAAATTTAAAATATAATAAAACGGGCTGAAAAGCCCGTTTTATTATATTGCAGATTGTTGACAAACTCTATATTTAAATACAAAGTATTTTCAAAAAATAATGTTTACTCATACGGAAAATTCTAAATCCTCAAAAATATTCATTCTCGCTGGGCGCTCAGACGCACATCCTGATTGACTTCGCTTAAAATCACATCCATGTGATTTTATCCGGCTTCATTCATATTTTTTCGGGAATTTTCAAGTATTCGCTCATATTATTTTTTTAGAAAATACTTTGTTGACAGTTTAAAACGGGTTGAAAAGCCCGTTTTATTATATTGAATGTTTACCTGGAGTTTTGGCAAAGAGTCTGGTTTTTTCAACGTGATCTAAAGCTAAAATCCACCTCGTGAATCTTTCGATACCAATTCCACACCCTGCAGAATGTTTTAATAATCCAGCTTTAGCTACTTTTAAATAATCTTCAAATTGTTCTGGCGGAGTTTTTTTCAGTTCCATTCTTTTTAGTATTTGATCATATTCATGTTCTCTTTCACCACCAGAAATAGCTTCTTCAAAACCTTCTGGATATATTAAGTCGAAGTCAAGTAAAACGTCAGGTCTTTCAGGGTCTTGTTTGTCATAAAATTCCCTTTCCATTAAAGGAATGTCTATCATCCAAAAAGGTTCATTAGCATCTAAAGAAGCCTTTTTTTCGTAATCATCACCATATTTTTCTTTCAATTCTTTTACAGTATATCGTTTAAAAGGTTTTGAAGGGGTTTTTAATGTAGGATGATATTTTTCTATAATATCTGTATATTTTTCTTTAATTTTTTCAACAGTATAAATTATAGCATCTTCCATTACATCAAATACATCCTCGCGAGAAGCTTCTAACATTTCCATATCAATTTGAACGAAATCAAATAAATGTCTTCCTGAATCCATTTTATCTTCAGTTTCAAGTCTAACATTAGGAGATACAATATATATTTTTTCATGAACTAATACAGCTACCTGCTTGTGTAAAATCATTGATTTCGTAACAGAATATTTTTGACCATAGTATTCAAATTCAGTTTCAAAATGTGGATGGTTTAAAGGATCAGTTATAGGCGAAACAGTAACAGGTAATAATTCAACAAAACCTTTGTCATCTAACACATATCTAATACCCTTTAATATTTCACTTTGAACAAGTGTAGCATCTTTGAATACAGGATTTTCTAAATATTCTTTCACTAGTTCTACAGTATTAACCTTTCTTTTCATAACATCTTCCATAAATTTCATAATACCCTCTCCCTTCTCTAAATAAAATTAATATATAAAATCTCTCCCTCTCCAAGGTATTTTCAAGAAGTGCTTGAAAACTTGAAAAATTATTAATAAAATTAATTATGATTAAATAATTATGATATAAAAAACCGGCGCTGTAAATTTCTACAGCGCCGGTGAATTATAAACAACGAGTTACCTCGCGTTACACCAACGCTGGTAAATATTATTATTATTATTATTATTATTTAATTGTATTAAATTAATAGCGTAAATTTTATCCATAGGTAACACTCCTTAAGATTTTTTTCTTATTATACTACAAAAAAATTACGATGTCAAGTCCTTTCAAAAAAATCATCTAATTTTTTAAATGGTATTTCCATAGAAATAGGTCTCCCATGTGGACAGGTTAATATATTATACTCAATTATTTTTTTTATTAATGTATCTAATCCAACAGGGTCGTCACCGGTTTTTACAGCAGCTCTGCATGACATAGTTGCAATGGCATGATCAAAGATTTTTTCAGGGGATTCTATTCCCTCTAATCTCATTTCATCAAGAATCTCTGTAATGGCATTTTGTGGATCATTTATTTTTATATTTGATGGTAATCCTGTGATATAGTATTCATCGTTATTTTTTGTGATTTCAAAACCTAATGTTCTGATTCTTTCAATACTATTCTCTAAAATTTCTTTTCTCGAATTGTCTAGTTTTAGTTTTATAGGTAACATTATCATTTGTGTTGTAATATTTTCGTTTTCAAAAAATTCTTTTTTTAAGTCTTCATATATAACTCTTTCATGAGCAGCATGAAAGTCTATAAATTGAATTGAATCTTTTAATTCTAAAACTATATATCTTTTTGCTACTAAACCTAGAATCTTATAATAATCAATTTTTTGTGGGGGATTTTTATCGTTATCAGCATCAATTTTTTTTGATTCAATTTTTTGTAAAAAGTTATTTGGCGAAGAAATTATGTTTTTAGATAAATTTCTTTCATGTATTTTTTGTTGATAATAAGGTGGTTCAGTTAAAGTTTTTTCTGTTTTTATTTCATCAATAGTATTTTTCTTTTTTAATAAAAAAGTATTATATGTATCTTCTTTTTCTGATACAAAGGGTATTTTAGATTTGTTTTTATCATCAGAAATTTCTTTTCTTAGATTTATATTTTCATCATAGTGTTTTTGATTTTCTTCAACAGCAATGGACATTTTAAATTTTGTTTCTCTTAAAAGAGTATCTCTAATTAATTTTTTCAATTTATTATATATAATTCTGGATTCTGAAATTTTAACTTCCAGTTTTTGAGGATGAACATTTACGTCGACTTCATTAGGGTCTATCTCAAGAAAAATAATGCCATATGGATGTCTTCTGGATTCAAGCATCTCTCCGTATCCTGATTCAAAAACAGCAAATAAATCTCCAGATTTTACATACCTATTATTAATAAAAAATATTTGTGCTGTTCTGTTATTTCTAGTTACTCTAGGATGAGAAATAAAACCTCTTATTTTAAACCAAGTTTCAGTAAATTCTAATTCAAAAAAATCCTCTTTTTTCGTTTCTGGAAATAAAATATTTATTTTTTCCAGTAAATTCATATTTTCTTGAACAGAATAAATTTTTTTCCCATCTTTTACATAATCAAGAGAAACATTTGTGGCTAGTATAAACTTTTCAATAATTTCTGTAACCATTCTTCCTTCAACTGCAGGAGATTTTAAAAATTTTCTTCTTGCAGGGACATTGAAGAATAAATCTTTTACCTCAATAGTAGTTCCATATGGAGCATCTATTTTTTTTGTGTTTATAGGTTCTCCGCCTATAAAATCTATAGCTGTGGCAATTTCATCTTTTTTTCTTTTAGATATAATACGCATTCTTGAAACTCTGGAAATAGCTGATAAAGCCTCACCTCTAAAACCATATGTATTAATAGAATATAAATCTTCAACATTTTTAATTTTACTCGTTGTATGTGGTTGTACAGCTAATAATATTTCTTCTTCAGACATACCAATTCCATTGTCTGTAATTCTGATATAGGTTTTTCCACCATCTTTTATTTCAACAATAATATTATTTGCATGAGCATCTAAAGCATTTTCCAAAAGTTCTTTAACAACAGCAAATGTGCCAGTAACAACTTCGCCAGCAGCAATTTTCATAATTACTGATTCTGGTAACTTAATTATACTCATTTAATCACCTGCTTTTTGTCTATATATTTCGAATAATAAAATTCCTGCGCTTACAGAAACATTTAATGAATCAACGTTGTTAGCCATAGGAATATATATTAATGCATCACATTTTGATTTAACTTTATCTCTAATTCCGCTACCTTCATTCCCCATAACTAAAGCCACTTTGCCTCTTAAGTCCATTTTATAATATATATTGTTACTCATATCGGCACCATAAACCCAGAATCCCATTTTTTTAATCTCTTCAATGAATCTAGCTAAATTAGTTACTTTTAATATAGGTATTTTAAAAGCTAAGCCCACAGAAACTTTTATAACTGTGGGAGTTATTTCAACAGAATTATCTTTTGGTATAACAATTAAATCAGCATCTGCAGCAACTGCGGATCTAATAATAGCTCCAAAATTATGTGGATCTTGAAGTTGATCTAATATAACAATAGTAGAATTTTCATTTAAATGGTCTAAAATATTTTCTTCGGCATATTTGAATTCTTTTCCAATATCTATAACAACTCCTTGATGTTTGGGTATTCCTGCCATTTTTTGTAAAACTTTATCAGGTGCAAATGAAAATGAATAATTATTTTTTTTAGTTAATTCTACTAAATCGTAAAAAGAGCGATCCACATTTTTACTATCGGTAAAATAAATATTTTTAACAGGATATTTTGCACTAATAATTTCTTTTAAAACATTTCTTCCGTATACATACATTATTCTCTCTCCTTTAAAGCATTTTTAGCTAAATCTAATATTTCATTTAATCTATTATAATCTTTTTTTAGGAATAAATATCCAATAACTGTTTCGAAAGCAGTAGATTTTCGATAATCGATGTCATTACCTCTTTTTTTCGCTCCTTTAGAATTTAATCCGCGTTTGTATAAAGCCTTTTCTTCTTCAGTGAAATTGTCTATTATAATATCAACTATTTTTGATTGAGCTGTTGCACTAATATAGTTTTTACTTTCATTATGTAATTTACCTGCTTTTTTTCTTCCTGTATCTATTATATAATTAATAAAATATAGATTAAGAACAGCATCGCCTATGTATGCAAATGTATCTACAGGAACTTCTTTTAGATCTATTATGTTACTATTAAATAATTTTCCTAACGCATCAAATTCACTCATAAGATACTCCTTTCAGAAAAGATTGTATTATAAAGTTTGTATTATTAATTATATCATAAAACTTAGCACCTTACGGTGCTAAGTTTTAGTTTATAAAAAAATCACAAAATATTCAAAAAAATATTTTACACTTTACATTATTTTTTTATATTTTATTTTCAATTTATAATTTAACGACAGGCGTTAAATTAAATTTCTATATCAACATTTCCACCGTGATTTTTTATTTTCAACATTATGTCATTCAATGCTTTTTTTAAAACAAGTATATTTTCATTTTCATCGAAATATGTGAAAACAATATTTAAAGGTTTTATTATTAAAAAGCCGTCAACTATTTTATTTATTTTTTCAATAACCTTTCCATTTAAAGGTTTCAGAATATGAATTCTTAAAACTCCATTCACATTTTTAACTTCTAAAATTTTTTCGTCCTCTTGTTTTTTATAAAGCTTTCTTATTTTTGTAACTTTATTTTGTGAAATAAAGACTTTATTTAAAGCTTTCTTAAGTTTTTCTATGCTTAATGGTTTTATAATAAAATAATCAGCACCGAAATTTAAAGCATCAAAAATGTCTTTTTTATTGTTTATCACGCTAATAATAATAACTTTTGAATCCGGAAATTTTCTTTTTAACTTTTTTAAAGCATGAATTCCATCAGTTTTTTTTAGCATTAAATCCAATGTTATTATATCGGGCTGTAATTTTTGATATATATCAATCAAATTATAACTATCTTCTAATTCATCGACAACAGTATGACCAAGTTCATTTAAAAAATTTTTTAATGTATTTCTTATAATTATATTATCTTCAATAATTAATACTCTAGCCATGGAATAAACCTCCTGAAGATTTTGGTAAAATAATTTCAAAAGATGTACCTTTTAAAGTTTTTGATGAAATTTTTATTTTTCCATTTAATTTTTCTATTTCATTCTTAACAATAGTTAATCCCCAACCCTTTCCAGCAAATTCATTTGGAGAATCATATGTAGTAACTCCTTCTTTGAAAATTTCATATAAGACGTTATTACTTTTTTTATTGATTTTTTTTAATTTGTTAATATCAATTCCTTTTCCATCATCAGATATTATGATATAAATGTTTTCTTTATCTTCAAAAATTTTACAATATATATTTCCTCCTGCAGTTTTATTTAAGGATAATCTCTCTTCCGGTAATTCAATACCATGAACAATAATATTACGGAATATATGTATGAGAGATTTATTAAAATTGAAGTATATTTCTGGATCAAAGAAAATATTACTATTACTTTCTATATTAAAACTATTAATTTCTTTACCAAATTTAAGAGCCAACTCATAGGAATATTTTTTATACATATTGAAAATATCGATAAAAGAGGAGTAGTATATTTTTTTTAATTTAATTAATATTTTTTTGGAATAAGATTCTGGTAGCTCTTTTTCTATTAATTTTTCCAGATCTAATAATTTGTTTTTATCAATCCACAACTTATCTTCTTTTAAAAAATTTTTACCTAACATATTTTCTATAATATTTATTTCATAGTCGATAAAATTTTCGGGTTTTTTTTGCTGAATAATATTTAAAATATAATTTTTTGATATATTATCTTTTTTTATATAATTTAAAGTATTTTCAAAATTATCAATATTTTTTCCAGCTTTTATCATATTCCATTGTAAAAATAAGCCTTTATATGTATGCATTTTTTTTAGAAGATCAGATAAAAAGATATTTAAGGGAATAGTATTAATGTTATAATATAATTCTTTTGTACAATAATTGATATAATCATCAATAGTTTTTTTTACAATATCTCTATACATTATAATATTCAATATCATTTTATTATTATTTTTTTCAATTTCTAATTTTTCTTCCAGTATTTTTTTCTCGGTAATATCAGAAATTATGCACATTATTTCCTTTTCTGATTCTAAATGGAGTATTTTATATCTAATTTTTAAGATCTTATTGTTTATCTTTATTTCGGTTGGTAGAAGCTCTAAATAAACATCCTCTTTTTCATCATTTTCAAAGATGTGATTTAAAATTTTCTTTTCTATTTCATGGTCTTTGCCGAATAACAGATATAATACATTCTCTTTAAAAATATTTTCTTTATTAAAGATATTTAAACATTCATTACTATAATCTCGATTAATAAGAAAATTATCTCCAAAAGTGAAAAAACCTTCTTCGGAATTATCTAGAAGTAGCTTTAAATTTTTTTTAGTTTCATTTAACAATTTATGGTTAATATCACTTATTTTGGCTATTTTTTTTGATTGATTTAAAAGTTGTTCATAACTTTTTATTAAAGAAAAATAATTTTCTTTTATTTTAGTATCAGAAAGAGAATTATTTTCTAAAAATTTTTTGTGTTTTTCTAGAATTTCTATTTCATTAAAAAATATGTCTTCACTCATAATTATACCTCTAATATTTTATTTTTTAATCATATTAAATGGAATATTCAAATCTTCCATAAAGCTTTCGGCGATTTCATATGAAAACTCATTATCTTCATCATAATACCAATTGATTATTATATTTTTATTGTTTTCATATGCTTCTTCAAGAATATCTAATATGAACATTATGGATTTTGTACTACTTGTATTTAAATAACTGATGTCAAATTTAAAAACAACTTTTTCATCATTTGGTAAATTATTAAAATAATTTTCTAACCATTCAAAAATAGGATTATAAAACTCAAAAGAATTTTCTGGATAAGATTCTCCTTTTATGGATAAAATATTCTTTTCTGGATCAAAATCAATTTCTGGGGTAGACTTTGTAGGTTCAATATATAATTTCTTCATTATTTTACCCTCCTAAACTTTTATTATTAATATAAAATAATAGTAATTTTCATCTAATTTTATGAAATCGTATTCGAATTTTTCAGAAGCTCTTTTAGCCATTTCAAGAAAACCAAGACCAGCCCCACCGGTTTTACTCTTAAAAGTTTCTTTTAACCTTTTTTTATATAGTAATTTTATTTCATCTTTACTTAAAGAATTTATTTTATTAATATATTCTTTTAAACTTTGCATATCTTCTTTTTTTATAATATTTCCAGAACTGATAAAATATTTTTGCTCACTTTTTCCTATTAATAATATAGATTCTAAAAAAACGTGATTTTTTTCTTCTGCGGTTAAAATTCTTTCATAATTTTTGATATTTTGACTTTGTTCTATAAATACAGAAAAAACATTGTTCGAGGGGGTATTAAGATTTTTATCATTCTTCATATATTCTCTTAATGCTCTCCCGATTTCTTCAATTATCCCCTGAGAGAAAGGTCCAATAAAAGACATTATAACATTACTTTCTGTAATTTTCTTCTTCAGTTCAAGAATTATTTTCGGATACAAAATAATTCCCCCCTTTGAAATTATTTTAATTTAAAACCAATAATAGTAATATCATCTCTTTGATCTTCTCCAGCCATATATTCATAAATAGATTCTTTAAAACTCTTTTTTTGTTTAACCATAGACTCATTAAAACTCTTTTTTATCAAATTAATAAAATTCTTTCTACCAAATCTCTTTCCCTCAGGATTATTTTGATCTTCATACCCATCAGAAGACATATAAAAAGACATATTTTCTTTTATTTCAATAATATGTTCTTTAAAGGTATAATCTTCTTTAGAACGTTTATAACCAATTCCCTTATTATCCGCTTTAATTCTAATGACTTCACCATTGTGTGTATAATATAAAGAAATTCCAGCACCGCTATAAATAAGTTTTGATTTATCTGGTGAAATATAACATAAACCAATTTCCAAGCCATCATCAATTCTATAATCCCTATTGTTTGAATTTATGGCTTTTTTAAATAATATATTTAATTCACTTAATATTTTAGAAGGATTTTTAATATTTGTATCATCGATAATTCTGTTTAATAAAGAATTTGCAACCATCGTCATTAAAGCGCCTGGTACCCCGTGGCCGGTACAATCGACCACGGCTATGTAAGAAGAACCATCTTCTTTTTCTTTGAACCAGTAAAAATCGCCTCCAACTATATCAGCGGGTTTCCAAAAAACAAAAAAATCTTTAAAGTTCTTTTTTAACATATTTTCTGAAGGTAGAATAGAATTTTGAATGTTTTTAGCATATAAAATACTATCCATGATTTTTTTATTTTTTTCTTTTAATTCGTTGGTTTTTATTTCTACTAAAGTCTTTAACTTTGCATTAGATATTATAGTATTTTGTAAGATTACAAAAGCGATTAGTAATGCGAGAGAAATTAATGAGTAAGAAATAACTCCTTTAATAACTGGAGCCATAACTTCGCTTGTTTCAACTGTTGTAATAATATACCAACCAGTAGAAATTAATTTTGTATAAGCAACATAATAATTTTTAGAATTTATAGAAGCTTTTATAAGATCTTTTTGTTTGTCGAAAGAGTTTAAATCAAACATAAATTTTTTATTTATATTTTCAAGATTTTTATGAAGAATAATAGTACCTTCTTTATTTACAACGAATGTTTGACCGGTTTTATAGCTTATTTCTGAATTTGTTAAATTTACAAATTGACTTATAGAACAATCTATAGATAAAACACCTACAATTTCATTGTTTTTGTTAATTAAAGCTTTTCCTGTAGATATTAACCAAGCTTTTGTTTTATATTCTTTATAAGGTGTTCCGATGTATACAGTTTTTGGATTTTTAATTCCTTCTTTATACCATGGTCTAATAGTGGGATCAAATTCTTCTGGTACTTCCCAATCATTAATAACCATTTTCTTGTTCTTGTATCCCACATAAACATATGCAATATTTTTGTTTGAATTTTGATAGTTTTTTAAAACTTCTAAAACTTTTTTTTCACTTTCTCTGGAAAATTCAGCGTTTATAAAATCCTTATCATTAGCAAATGTTTCTGCAAAATGTATTAATTCTTTAAAATAATCATTGATAAAAGTAGCAACAAGAGAATTTTCGCTTTTTATATAGTCTTGCGCTTTACCTAAATTTATATTATAATAGTTAATAGAGAAAAATAAACCTATTCCTATAATTAATATAATGGAAATGAGTGATAAAGGCAAAATAATTTTATGTTTATTTTTCATTATTGGCACCTCATTTTTTAATATTTATTATATTATAATTATATCAAAAAAATATGAAAATAGGAGGAATAATATGAATAGAAAAAGAGATGTGTATTATTGGCAAGAAAGAAGCGTTTTAAAATATTTAAATAAGGAATGGGTAGAACATGCTGTATTTAAAATTGACTCAAATGGAGTAGAAGGTATTGGTGCAGGAACACCAAATCCTGATTATGGTGAAACATATAAAACAACTATGGCAATTATAGAAAAAATGAGGAAATTAACAGAACAATGGATAGATTTGAATGATTATGCAGAATTTGAGAGAAAAATGAATAATATTGTAAAATTTGATATGTCATCAAAAACTGCTGTAGAAATAGCTATTGCTGATTATATATTAAATTCAAAAAATTTGGATTTAACGAAAATATTATTTTCTAAAAATACATTAAATGAAGAAATGAAAAAAGTATATGTTTATAAAGATATGGGATATTCTGTCTATGAAGAGATTTATGATGCAATTGCAGTAAAAATAGAATTTTTAGAAAAAATATCTTTAGAAGAATTAGAAATATTGAAAGAGAATATAGGAAAATACAATGTTTGGATAGATTTTAAGGGAATATTTAATCATTATGAGGTAAAAAAAATCTTGGATATTTTTAAAGATATTAATATAATAGCAATTGAACAGCCATTACCAGTTGGAAGTGAAATTGCGGTAAAAGATTTGTTGTTAAAATATTCAGTTTTTTGGGATGAATCATTTAAAAATATTCATGATATTATGAAATTAAAAGATATATCAACAGGATTGGTTTTTGAATTAACAAAATTTGGTGGAATAATGAAAACAGCAGAATATCTAAATTTAGCAAGGAGCCTTGGTTTAGAAACAATGATTTCATCCAGAATAGAACATCCTATTACATTAAATTGGGCTAAAAAGATAAAAAATTCTTTTAATTACATAGATCTTGATTATGAACATTATATAGAAAAAACCTCTAAATAAGAAATCCGATGGATTTCTTATTTTTTTATTGAATTTTATTATTAATAATGTATAAATATAAATAACAATAAATAATTGTATATAATAACTGTTTTTGAAGTTTCTTAATATTAAAAATAGTTGTATAATATTATTGCAACAAAAATATAACATTACATCTATAGGAGGGGTGTGTATGAGAAAATTTTGGATATTTTTAATGTTGATTGCAGTTTTATCTTTTGCATTAGTAGGATGTGTAAAACCTAAAGTTGAAGAACAACCTGAACCTATTATGTTAAAAGTAGATTTGCCAGATAGTTTGCCTTCGAGTATAACAAGTATTTATTTAGCAGGGAATTTTAATAATTGGACATTTTCTGATGATTATGTATATGATGTAGTTACAGAAAATGGAAAAAAAATGGTTAATGTTGAATTGGATTGGGATAATTTAGAATATCCTATTCAGTTTAAATTTTCTGATAAAATGGATTGGGCTGGGGTAGAAAAAGGTCCTGATGGAAAAGAATTAACAAATAGGGTTATTTTTGAAAAACCACTTGAATCAAAAAAATTGAGAATTTGGAATTTTGCTGATACTTCAATAGATTATTCTTCTATGTCTACACCAGTTACAGTAAAATTGGTGGTTGAAATTCCAAACAACACACCTGAAGCATCTGGAGTATATATTAGAGGAGATTTAATAAATGCTTCTTGGGATGGCACACCTTTGACATTAAATGATGGAAAATATGAAGTTACTTTAACTCTTAATTCTTATCAATTGTATCAATATAAATACGTTTTAGATAATACATGGGATCATGTTGAATTAATGCCTGATGGATTATCAGATATACCAAATAGATGGATTGTTGTAACTGATAATGAAACTATAGTTAATAAAATTTATGCTTGGAAATAATTAAGTAGCCCCTTTTTGGGGCTTTTTTAATAGGAGGTGATGTTTTTGAAAAAGGTTGTATTGTTAATTTTAATAATTTCTTCGGTGTTCATTTTTTCTGGATGTTTAATGAAAATATTAAATTTATCTGTTCCGGAAGGCATATATGTAGGATATGATGGGAATAATTGGCTGCAAACAGATGATAATAACATTATTGAAAAAAGTAAATTCGTTTATGATGAGAATTTAAAACTATATAAAGCTACAATAGATGCTTCTGAAATCGATTTTAATGAAATAGATAATGATGGTAGTAAATTTTATATAGGTTATTATAAAGTGTTTAATGTAAAAAGTGATGGAAATATAGTTTCTGATTCTATCCCTATTTTAAAATCTGCTCTATCAAGCAATCAAGTAACGGTTTATTTAAATTTAGATAAACTTGTCAATAGTAAAGCAATTGGTGTTGGTGATGATACAAAATTAAATATGAATTGGTATGCTGCTGGAACTTTCAATAACTGGTCTCCAGAATTGATGAATAAAGTAAATAATCATTTTGAAATAGAAATAGATAATACATATAATAAAGGAGAAAATATTGAATATAAGATACCAGTATCTACAACATGGAAACCTTGGCAAATGATATTTAACGGTGATGTATATTCTGATTCATCTCAAAATAAGATATATACTTTTAAAAATAATGTGACAGGGTTTAAAATTAAATTTTATCCTTTAATTAGTTATGTTGAAATTGAAGAATTAAAGGCTGGTGATTCACAATGAAAAAGATCTTTTTGTTTTTAATTTTATTAATTTCAATATTTGTTTTTTCTGATATTCAAATCAATGGAAATTTAGAAACATCTTGGACTTATATATTAGAATCATCACCTGCTCAATTTTACTATAATGGATTAAAATTAGATTTATATGTTAAACCAAATGATTCAAATTTTTCTGGAGAATTAAATCTTAATAAAGGCGATGATGATAAATATTATATAACAGATGGAGAATTTAATTTTAAATTTGATACAAATGAAATTAAAACTTTGTGGAAAAAGAAAAGCGTAAATACTACAGATTGGATAAATGCTTTTAATAATGAAAAAATCGGAGCTGTTAATGGAATTATATATAGTTTTGATTTACCAATATTACATGCTGAAAATTATTTAGTAAAAAAAGATGGTGGGTCTTCTTCAATTTTAATATCTCATATAAGAGGTATACCTTTAGGAAATTTCTATTATAGTTATATATATTCAAGAGAATTTTTTACAAAGTATATTTATTCAGATTGGAGATTATTTGATTTTAACTTGAATTTAGGAAATAATCAATTATTTGGGGAATTTGGATATTCATATGATAAAGGTGAGAATTATCTGGATAATAATTATCTTATCTTTGCAGGAAATAAAATAAACTTTGGAAAAATTCAAAATTCATTATATATAAAATATCTATCTTCAGGCTATAAAAAGGATTATTTGCCAGATAGTTTTTCACAAAATATTAGAGATGAATTTAACATTGATAAATTAGGAATTACATTAGAAGGTGATTATCATTTTAAAGATAATGATTTTTCTAATTTTTCATTAGATTATTTGAAAAGCTACTTTTCACTAAATAATTATAATTATATATATTTAGGAATGCCTTTTGAAAATAATAAGTATAATATAGATAAATTAGAATTTTCTGTGAATATTCCATTGAATTTACCTGTTATAGGTAATGCAAATATTTCTGTATATAAATATGGATTAGAAGATGATTGGAAGGATATAAAAAAGTATAAATCATTTTCTATTTCATCTAATATAAATGGAAATATGTTTGGTTATTATTATAATTTATCCTATATTTTTGGAAACAATGCAGTGAATATAGAAAATTCTACTGTTTATAGTGGAGGCTTTTCTGAAGTTTTATATGGAACATTGTCAAAATCATTTGGTAATTTGAATATATATGGAAAAGGTATGTATATATATGGTGTAATAGAAAGATATAAGACAATGTATTTAGAAGCAAAATATACAGGTTTTTCCAATATGGAATTATTACTAAGTCTTGGCGATGGGAATTTTGGCGCTTCAAAAGAATTTAAGAAACAATTATCTTTAACTGTTAGAACAGGATTTTAGGAGGTGTGTGTATGAAAAAAATATTGTTAATATATATTATAGTAATTTTATCTATTATATCTTTTTCAAAGGTTTATGTGTATAAAAATAACGTGGTTTTTGAATTCAAAGATCTTACTGCATCGCAAGTATTTTTAGCAGGTTCTTTTAATAATTGGGATCCAACAGCACAACCTATGAAAAAAGCTAAAAGTGGATTGTGGAGAGTTGCATTAAGATTGGCTCCTGGAGATTATCAGTATAAATTTGTAATTAATGGTACAGATTGGAAAGAAGATCCAGAAGCCCCAGATTATGTTCCTGATGGTTATGGTGGAAAAAATGGATCTTTTTCCTTGGTTTTAGAAAATGGAAAATTAAAAATAAAAAAACCAGAAAAACAAGAAAGCGGTATATTAAGTGGTAAATATTCATTTAATTTAAAGTCCAAAGTGAATATGGATACATATTCTTTTAAATCGCCAGAAATAACTCATAATTTTTATTTAACTATCAATCCTAAAAAATCTGGTATGAATTTTGAGGCTGTTTTAAATGCAGATAATTATAGTTGGCAATTGGGATTAAATTCCTTAAAAGCAACATGGGAGAATTCAAATTTTAAATTTGGAATTTATAAAAATAATGCAGCTAATGATTTAATTACATTTAATGAAAATATAGAAGAATCAAATTCTGGATTTTTTGGAATAGTTAAAACTAAATTTGCTAATTTGGGTGTTGATTTATTTTCTGATAATAATAATTTAAATTATTTTATCACAGGAAATATTGATTTAAAAACTGTTCAAATAAATGCTTTATTTTTACCAGAAACAAGTGCGTCATCTATGAATATATATGTAAGAGCAGAAGCTAATGGTTTCGGGATTGAAGGAAAGTATTCAGATAAGTTAGAGTATGTAATGGCAAATTATTTGAATGATAATATAATGATAAAAGGAATATATGATCTTTCTAATAAAGAAATATATATTACAAGTGGATTTAATAAATTTATATCCTTAACAGGAAATTATAGTTTAAATAATAATGCATATAACATTGAGTCTGATATATCTTATGGTATTTTTAGTGAATCAAATATTTTATTAGATTTATATTATGATAATTTTAGTAATTTTGGTTATAAGATAGGATATGGATTGAAGAAAGATAATATAGCAGTATCCTTTAAATTAGGAAATGATTTTGAAAAGGATTTTGAAAATTATTATTTTTATATTTCAGCAAGTTCTAATTTCTAATAAAATCCTCCTTCGGGAGGATTTTTTGTTAAATTACTGTTATTTAATTTCTATATTATAATGAACATTTTTTTATTCTAATTTTATATGTTATAATTACTTTAGAAAAGATAATTGGAGGTAAAAGAATGAATGAACAAAAGGTTGTAAACCTTTTGGGGTTTGCATCACGAATGAGAAAAATAATATTTGGAAAGGATAATATAAGAGAATATATTAGAAATCCAAAAAGAAAATCCAAATTTATAATTATAGCTTCCAATGTTGGGGAATCAATAAAGGAAGATACTATAAAAAGGTGCGAATCCCACCATGTTCCCTACATTCTTTTGAAAAATATAACGAAAGAAGAATTAGGGAGATCTCTTGGAAAAGATGAAATCAGTGTTGTTGGAGTTTTAGATGAAAATATTGTAAATGGAATAAAAGAAGTAGCAAATGTTGGAGGTGATTCGAATGTCTAAGACACGGGTATATCAATTAGCTAAAGAATTAGGGATGCATGCTAGGGAATTTTTGGAGGAATTAAGGGATTTAGGATATGAGTTAAAAAGTCATATGTCTTCTTTGGAAGATAGTGAAGTTGACGCGATTAAAGAATATTTTGAAGAAAAAATAAATGAAAACAAAAAAGAAAAAGAAGTAAAGACAAATAAAAAAGTTGATATAGAAAAATCAAAAGAAACAGAAGAAAAAACAAAGCAAAAAAAGGTTTCATATAAAAAAGGAAAAAAACGTGAACCAAAGCAAAAGAAAGAAATAACTGAAAGCAAAACTAAGGTTGAATCTGATGAAATCAAAGAAATAAAAATAACTAAATCTGAATTAAAATTAGATATTTTAGCAAATAAATTAGGAAAAGGGCAAAATGATATTATTAAAGAATTCTTTATGAAAGGTAAAGTGTTAAGGCCCGGACAAGTTTTAAGTGAAGACCAAGCAGAAGAAATTGCTATGATGTTTAATGCTTTATTAGACATTGTTGTTGATGAAGCGAAAGAAGAGAAAGAAGTGAAAAAAACTTTAAGGGATAAGATCGATCCAGAGGATGAATTAAAAGAAAGATGGAAGAAAATATATGAAGAAAATGAAGATAAACTTATTGAAAGAGCACCTGTTGTAACGATAATGGGACATGTTGATCATGGAAAAACTACATTATTAGACAATATAAGAAATACAAGAGTAGCAGAAAAAGAAGCTGGTGGAATTACCCAGTCTATAGGTGCTTATCAAGTAAATTATGAAGGGAAAAAGATTACATTTATTGATACACCTGGACACGAAGCTTTTACAGAAATGAGAGCAAGAGGAGCTCAAGCTACAGATATTGTTGTTTTAATAATTGCAGCAGATGATGGAGTAATGCCTCAAACTATAGAAGCTTATAATCATGCAAAAAATGCAAATGTGCCTATTATTGTAGCTATAAATAAAATAGATAAACCAAATGCAAATGTAGACTTAACTAAACAACAAATGGTAGCAAAATTAAATTTAATTCCTGAGGATTGGGGTGGAGATACTATTACAGTTCCTATTTCCGCTAAATCTGGACAAGGAATTGATGAGTTATTAGAAATGATTATACTTGTATCTGAAATGCAGGAAATAAAATGCTATCCTGAAGGTTTGGCAAGAGGAGTAATTATTGAAAGTAAATTGGATAAATTTTTAGGACCAGTAGCTACTACAATAGTAAAAGATGGCAAGTTAAAAGTAGGGGATTATTTTGTAGCGGGTAGCACATTTGGTAAAGTTAGAAGAATGATAGATCCGAATGGGAAAAACGTTAAAATAGCTGGTCCAGCTGATCCTGTACAGATATTAGGTTTTGAAGAAGTTCCTGATATGCACTCTATATTATATGGAGTCAAAACATTACACGAAGCAAGGGATTATGTAGAAAAGAAAAAAGCATTAGAAGAAAAAGTAGTTCAAAAAAGACATATAAGACTTGAAGACGCATTGAAAATGATGAGAGAAGAAGGAGAACAAAAAACTTTAAACATAATTTTAAAAGCTGATACATTTGGATCTTTAGAGGCATTAAAAAATGCAATTGCAAAACTTGAAAATCCTGAGATAGAATTACAAGTGATTCATGGTGGAATTGGTGCAATTACTAAAAGTGATGTAATGCTTGCTACAGCTTCTGATGCAGTTATATTGGGTTTTAGAGTAAAGGCTGATAGTGGAGCTGTTAAGTATGCAGAACGCGAAAATATTCAAATAAAAAGATATGATATAATCTTTAATTTAATAGATGATTTAAAGAAAGCTTTACAGGGTATGTTAGAACCTGAAGAAAAAGAGGAAATTACAGGTAGCGGTGAAGTAAAACAAGTGTTTAAAATAAAGAAAGTTGGAAATATAGCTGGTATACAATTAAAAGAAGGATATGTTGAAAGAGATGGTGGAGTAAGACTTTATAGACAAGGTAAATTAGTTTATGATGGGAAAATAGAGTCTTTAAGACATTATAAGGATGAAGTGAAAAGGATTGATGCTCCAAAAGAATGCGGAATAAAAATATTAAACTTCGATGATATTAACGAAGGCGATGAAATGGAATTTTATAAATTCATTCAAGTAGAAAGAACTTTGGAATTTGGTAAAAAAGAGGATTAATTGATAAGCTCGCATTTGCGAGCTTGTTTTTGATAAGGGGGCTATTTATGAACATATCTCTATCTTCTGCAAGCTTAACTGAAAAAGAGAAAAAAATAATAGAAGAAATATTTAATTCTAAAAGATTAGCTTTGGGTCCATATATAAAGAGATTTGAAGATAAGATAAAAGGATACTTTAAAGTTAAACATGCGGTTGCTGTAAATAGTGGAACATCAGCACTGCATTTGATTTTAAGAGCTTTAGATGTTAAGGAAAATGACGGTATGATAGTTACTCCATTTACATTTATATCTTCGTCAAATGTTGCTTTGTTTGAAAATGCGCATCCGATTTTTATTGATATAGATCCTTTCAATTATAATATTGATTTAAATAAAATAAAAAAGAGTTTAAATGATACAAATCACCCATTATTTAAGAGAATAAATAAATTAAAAGATATTCGTTTTTTTATGGGCGTTGATATATTTGGACAACCTATTGATTGGGATAAAGCTATAGCAATATGTAATGAAAATAAATGGAAAATAATTGAAGATTCATGTGAAGCAATTGGTTCTGAATATAAAAATAAATATGTTGGAACATTTGGTGAAGCTGGTACTTTTGCATTTTATCCCAATAAACAAATAACTACTGGTGAAGGTGGAGTGATAATTACTAATGATGATGAAATAGCGAAACTATCCCGGTCTATGGCTAATCAGGGGAGAGGAGATTCTAATGAATGGCTTGAACATGTGAGACTAGGTTATAATTATCGTATGGATGAATTATCAGCAGGATTAGGTTATGTACAAATGCAAAGATTAGAATATATACTTAAAAAAAGAAATAATGTAGCTCAAAATTATTTTGATTTATTTAAAAATGATGAAAAGATAGTATTACCAAAAATAGAAGAATATACAACAAATATGAGTTGGTTTGTGTTTGTTATTAGATTATCTTTAAATTGGATAGATAAATTTGTGAAAATTCCTGAAGATATAATAAATTTTAATTTACCATTATATATTTCAGAGCAAGAAAGAGATAATTGGAAAAATCTTTTAAATAAAATCAAAAAAGTAACTTATGCTATAATTGAAGAATTAAATAAAAGAGGCGTTCAATCAAAAAATTATTTTTCACCTGTTCATTTACAGAAGTTTTATAGAGAATTATATGGTTATGAAGAAGGGGATTATCCTGTTACAGAGCTAATATCCTCTCTAACTATAGCTATTCCTTTTTATACAGATATAAAATTTGAAGAACAGGAATATGTAGTTAAAACTATACAAAAAATTTTAGATGAATTTGAAAAATAGGAGGAAATTATGAAAAGAAAAATAGAATTGATAATAATAGATTATATTTTCTTTTTATTGAGCTATTTTATAGCTCTATTTTTTAGGTTTCAAACAGATTTTATAGAAATGCAAAAGTATGTTCCTCCTGTAATTATTTTTCCAGTAATTATGGTATTAGTAATGTATTATAATAGAATATATGATCATGTATGGCGTTTTGCTACTTTAAAAGAAATTAAACCAATAATCTATTCTTCATTTTTAGGGTATATTTTAAACTTTTTTATTATAGAAGGGATAAGAAGAATTTGGATACATAATTTAGCTATTCCGATATCTGTAGGATTTATGGCATCATTATTAGGAGCTATATTAATTATATTTAGTAGAGTATGGTGGTTTTCTAAAAATAAGGCAGTTAATAAACTTCCAGATAATAAAAGAATTTTAATAATAGGAGCAGGTGAAGCTGGAGTTGAATTGTTAGATGAATATTTAAGACATCCTGCATACGGATATGTTGTAGGTTTTCTTGATGATGATGAAACTAAGATTGGTAGAAAAATTAGAGATATAAAAATTTTAGATAAAACGTCTAAAGTTATGGATTATGTTGAAAGTTTAAAAATAAATGAAGTTATAATAGCAATACCTTCAGCAACTTCAGAACAATTAAAAAATATTGTGGATAAAATAGATACAAAAAAAGTTAGAGTAAAGACATTACCGGGTATTTTTGAAATTTTAAATAATAAAGTTTCATTAGGTTTTTTAAGAGATGTTAATATAGAAGATTTATTAGGAAGAAAAGAAGTAAAGGTGAATCTTGATGAAATAAAATATTATATATCAAATAAAAAAGTTTTGGTTACAGGAGCAGGAGGTAGTATAGGATCTGAAATTTGTCGTCAAATTGCGGCATTAAATCTTAAGGAAATATTGTTATTAGGACGTGGAGAAAATAGTATATTTAATATAAATAAGGAATTAAAAGAAAAATTCCCGAATTTAAACATAATCCAAATTATTAGTGATGTAACTAATGAAAAAAGAATTAGAGCAATATTTAATAAATTTTCTCCTGATGTAGTTTTTCATGCTGCTGCACATAAACATGTTCCTTTGATGGAAAATAACCCTTCTGAAGCATTTAGAGTTAATTCATATGGAACCTATATATTAGCGAAAATATCTCATGAATATAATGTTGAAAGATTTATTTTTATTTCTACAGATAAAGCAATAAATCCAACTTCTATAATGGGAAGTTCTAAAAGACTTGGTGAAATAATAATTAGATCTATTGCACAAAATTCTAAAACAAAATATGGTATTGTTAGATTTGGAAATGTATTAGGCAGTAGAGGAAGTGTTGTTCCTATTTTTAAAGAACAAATAAAAAAAGGTGGTCCTGTAACTGTAACAGATCCACGGATGAAAAGATATTTTATGACTATTCCAGAAGCAGTAGCTCTTGTATTACAAGCAGGTTCTTTTGCTAATAATGGTGAAGTATTTGTTTTGAATATGGGAGAACCAGTATCTATTGATAATTTGGCCAGAGAAATGATTAGATTATCTGGATATATACCAGATCAAGATATAAAAATAGTATATACAGGTGTTAGACTAGGAGAAAAATTATATGAAGAATTATTTTTAGATTCTGAAGAATTTATAAAGACAGAAAACAAAAGAATATTTATTCTTAAAGAAAATAACATATTAAGTAACGAAGAATTAAAGAAACTTATAGATAATATCATTATAGCTTTTGAGAAAAATGATTTTGATTTAATGAATAAAATTATAAAAGAGTATATTCCTGAAGGTTCATCAGAGATAAAAAAAGATATAGCATATTAGAGGTGTAGCATGACATACATTGTAATCCTATTATTATCAACGGTTTTAACATATTTCATGATACCATTTGCAAAGAAAATGGGTATAGTTGATAAACCTGATGAAAGTTTAAAAATTCATGAGAAGGCTACACCGTATCTTGGAGGAGTAGCGATATATTTATCAAGTATATTTTTTATAGATGATTTGAAGTTTGTTATATTTTCATCTATAATGATGTTTTTAGGTTTGTTAGATGATGTTAAAAATATTTCTCCTAAAATAAGACTGGTAATTGAGTTTTTGGTAATAATAATTACATTAATTCCATTTTATAATTCATTAGGTATTGTATATTTTTTGATACTTATAATACTCGGCGTTTCTCTAATTAACGCTGTGAATATGATAGATGGTATGGATGGAATTTGTGGAGGTAATGCGTTATTTGTAATTTTATTTTTAAGTATAATATCAAAACATTTTACTTTTATTTATATTGTAATGGCTATTATAGGTTTTTTAGTTTTCAATTTTCATCCTGCAAAAATATTTCTTGGTGATGCTGGTTCTTATTTTTTGGGATATACAATTTTTTATTTAACTACTATTATGACAAATAATCATGGGTTTGGTGGATTTTCTATATCTGTTATAGTATCAGCATTATTTTATACAGATTTATTTTTTAGTTTTTTAAGAAGGGTATTAAATAATAGATCGCCATTTTCAGGAGATAGAGATCATTTATATGATAAAATAAAAAAGAAATATAATCTATCTATTAAAAAAACAGCAATGATGACATATATATTTTCATTTTTATTTGGTATAATTGGTATTATTAGTTGGGATTATCCTTATTTAGGATTGAGTTTAGCATTAATAGAATTTTTATTTTTAGGAATATATTTAAAATTGTATTCCTATAATTGATGGAGGTATAATATGGCCTTATTAAAAGGTATAGACGGTTCATTTTTTGAATTAGAACCTAAGATGATAAAAAAATTTTGGTTTGCTGATTCATTAGATGACGATGTGGAAGAAAAATATATATTTGAAATAAAAGCAAAAACGGGAGATTTTATATGGACTCCTCATGAATTTGGCGTTGAAGTGGAAAATATTATAGATGTTGAAATGGAATACACACCAACACTATTAACTATATTTAGGTTGAATAAATATTTTAGTAATAAAATGAAAAATATGTTTTCGTTCCTTTCTACAGATTCTTTAATGTTGACTGAAAATATAATTAGTCAAGAATTGATGGTTTATACTATAAATGAAAGTGTTGATTTTTCAGCAATATATATAAATAAATCTGGTAGATATTATGAACATCATTTCATATTTTCAAGATATGATTATCAGAGCATTTTTGATATTAATATAAAAACTACAATGACTGAAATTAAAAAATTTTATAAAAATATGATTGATGAATTTAATAAATTTAGATTAAATGTATTACCAGAAATAATTAATCAAGAAAAGTTTTTAAAACATATTTCAGAAAGAATAAAGATTGTTGGATATAACGAATTAAAAAATATAGAAGATAATATTTTTCAATTATATAATATCAGTAAAATAGAAAAAAATCTGGGATTAAGTAGTTCGGAAGAATCTTTAAAAGCTTTTACCAATTTTATAGGAGAAATGAGAAAGAATAAAAGTCAAGATGAAAATAATGATATAGATATAGAAATTTTTATGGACGATGATAATGATGATACAGAAGATAATGAAACATTATGGGAAATAATAGATGAAATTGAAGAAGAAATAAAAAATATGTTAGAGGATGTTGAAGAAACAGAAAATGATTATATTTTAACAAGAGAAGAAAAATTGGACAGCATTTATTCTGAAATTCAAAAAAGTTATGAAGTATTTAACAAAAAGTTTTTGGAAGAGAGTGAAGATAAAAGGGAAGAAAAATTGTTAAAAAGTTTGATTTTAATATATGGAATAGAAACAATTTATGAACTAAAAGAAAGATTAAAAAAAGATTTTAATCATATAAAGGTAGATAAAATATTAGATGAGTATTTAAAAAGTTCTGATGAGGCGATTATAATGGATTATAAAAAATGGTATAAAAAAATAATGAATAAATTAGGAAAAAATCTTAATCAAATAATATAATAAACCCAGAGAATTCTGGGTTTGTTTTTTTGAATTTACATGTGGGAGGTAATGGTGATGGCAACTAAAAGTTATTTTACAAAAGATGAAATTTCGTATACAAATCCACTTTTTTCAAGAATAAGAACGACTATTGAAACAGCATTTTATCGTAATAATGTTATAAAAGTTGATTCACCTAAAGAAGCATACAAATTAGCAAAGAATTCACCTGGAACAATAGTTACGGATATTAATGTTTATAAGCCTGAATTATTAGCTCTTGATGAAGGAACAAAAATATTAATATTTAATGATGGTGCAGTTACTGGAAGATATGCTGCAGGAAGAAGAATTGTTGGAGAACCGGGTGTTGATGAAAATAGATATGCAGAGATTATAAGAGAAGCGATTTATAATACAAGATATAAAAAAATGTATCATGCAATTTCTTTTACTGGATTACATGAAGATTTTATAGTAAAAAATCATTTATTGATTCCAGAAGGGCATGAAAATATTTTATATAATTGGTTATTAAATTTCCAACCATTTACTGTTGACTTTGTAAGGATATATGAAAAATCAAGAGTATTAAATGAAGGAGATATTTATATATTCTCAGATCCTGATTGGAAACATCCAGATTTTCCATTAGGATTATCATTTTTTGATCCACAGCATAATTGTGCAGCAATTTTGGGCATGAGGTATTTTGGAGAATTTAAAAAAGGAACGTTAACATTAGGATGGGGAACAGCTAATAGAAATGGATATGCATCATGCCACGGAGGTTTGAAAAAATATACTTTAAAGGATAATGAAAACTTTGTAGCTGCATTTTTTGGATTGTCAGGTTCGGGGAAATCCACATTAACTCATGCAAAACATAATGGTAAATATGATATAACGGTATTGCATGATGACGCATTTATTATTTCTATGGCAGATGGATCTACAATATCTTTAGAACCGTCATATTTTGATAAAACAGCAGATTATCCTGTGAATTCAGAGGATAATAAATATTTATTGACAATACAGAACTGTGGTGCTACTCTTGACGAAGAAGGAAGGGTTATTCCAGTTACTGAAGACATTAGAAATGGAAATGGAAGAGCTTTAAAGTCAAAATTGTGGTCGCCAAATAGAGCTTATAAGGTTGAAGAACCGATTAATGCCATATTCTGGTTAATGAAAGATCCAATCTTACCTCCTATTGTAAAGGTTAATGATCCAATATTAGCATCGACATTAGGTGCGCAACATTAGCTACAAAAAGAACATCAGCAGAAAAATTAGCTGAAGGTGTAGATCCAGATGCTTTAGTTTTTGAACCTTATGCTAATCCATTTAGAACATATCCATTGGCAGAGGATTATTATAGTTTTAAAAAATTATTTGAAAAAGGTGTAGAATGCTATATATTAAATACAGGTCATTTTATAGATAAAAAAATAACTAAAGAAATAACATTATCTGCTATAGAATCTGTTGTCGAGGGAAAAGCAGAATTTGAAAAATGGGCAAATGGTATTGATATAATGGACATTGAAGGATTCATTCCAAATATGGAAGATAAAGAATATATAAATAATTTTATAAATTCAATGAAAAGGAGACTTGAATTTATAAAATCTCGAGAGATTGAAAGAGGTGGATTTGACAAATTACCTTCAGAATGTTCAGAATCTATAGAAAATATTATAAACATATGTGAAAATAATAAAAAAGAAATATTGGAGGGATAAATGGAACCTTTAGCATTATATATAACTTTTACTAACTTTTTTACAAGTTTTTTTAAATCATATTTTAAACCACTAATACCTTTTTTTATGGAATATTTTAATATAAATGAACCAAAAATATTTGTGATGATGGCGTCAATTCTGACGCTATTGTCTTCTTTTAGTCAGATATTTTTTGGATATATTGCAGATAAATCAAATAAAAAGCTTGAGTTTTTATACGTATCAGTATTAATAACAATGATTCCTATAATCTTTTTGGGATATGTAAAAAATATTTGGTTACTTTTTATAATATTTTTAATAGGTTATATGGGAAGTTCGGCACAAGAGCCATTAGGAGCGGGAATTAGTGGGACTATTGGAAAAGAAAAAAGTACAACTTTAGCTATTTTTATGGTTGGAGGAACATTTGGATATGCGTTAGGACCTGTATTCATAACTTATTTTGTAACTCATTATGATTTAAAAAATGCTATGTATATAGGAATAATAGGGATAATAATATATACTATTTTATTCTTTTTTGCATATAGATTTTTCAAAAGCCATAAATATTTGCAACCAAAAAAGAAAAGAGCAAGTTTTTTTGAAAGTTTTAAAGGATTTAAATATATTGCACCAATATGGTTTTTAACAACATATAGGGCGTTTATAAGTATTATGTTTCGATCATATGTTCCTATAAAATCAAGAATGTTAGGATATGATTTAACTATAGGGGGACTTTTAGTAACATTGGGCTTTTTGGCCGGTGCAGTTTCTAATTTATTAGGATCTAAATTAGAGGAAAAAACTAATGTAAAAGTTGTTAACTTAATATATTTTTCTGCTTTTTCAATTTTAGTATTTTTATTTTCTATATCACAAAATATATGGATGTTAGCAATATCCTATATTTTGGCAGATGCGTTTATGTTTTTAACAATGTCTGTAAACGTACATTATGCACAGCAATTATTACCAGATAATAAAAGTTTTGCTTCCGGGGCACTTATGGGTGTAACAAGAGCAGCGGGTAATGTTTTAATAACAATATATTCCTTTTTCTTTGGAAATAATGTTGGATTTATTTTTAATAGTTTATGGATATTTGGAATATTAGGTATCTTTTTGACCATTTTTACAATACATAAGAAAAATATGATATAATAAAATAAAATTTTATTGGGGGTAAATATGAAGGATTATGTAGCTTTTTTTGATTTAGATAAAACATTATTAGATAAATATAGTCCACAGTTATATTATAAATATGAAATAAAATACGGTAAATTTACGTGGTGGAAATATTACCGAATGGGTTTATTTACTCTATTCTATAAATTGGGATTTGCAATAAAAGATATGGAAAAAATGATGAGAGATACAGCTATGCAATACGCAGGTCAAAGTGCCGAAGAAGCATTTGGTTTTGCAAAACAATGGTTTGAGGAAGATGGTAAATATCATATTAGAGAAAGTATGAAAAAAGAAATAGAATATCATAGGAGCAGAAATGCTTATCTTGTAATAATATCAGCATCTCCTGATTCTATAGTTATGCCAGTAGCAGAATATTTAAATTTTGATGATGCTATTTGTACTAGAACAATTATAAAAGACGGAATTATTACTGGAGAAATGGGAATTTACATGTATGAAGAAAATAAAGTAAAAGAAGCTGAAAAATTGTGCAAAGACCATAATTTTGATTTAAAAGATGCATATTTTTATAGTGATTCAATATCTGATTTACCTCTTTTAGAAGAAGTAGGTAATCCAGTTTGTGTAGCGCCGGATTTTAGATTAAAAAGAATAGCTAAAAAGAGAAATTGGAGAATTATAAAAAAATAGAATGGCTAAAGCCATTCTATTTTTTTTCAGCTACTAATTTTATTATTTCTAATATTGTTTCAACAGCTTTTTCCATAGATGGAATAGGAATATATTCATATCTTCCATGAAAATTATGACCACCAGTAAAGATATTTGGGCAAGGCAATCCCATATAAGATAATCTTGCTCCGTCTGTTCCGCCTCTTATAGCTTTTATTATTGGCTTAACACCAATATTTTCCATAGCTTCTTTAGCTATTTCTACTATTTTAGGATCTATTTTTTCTTTCATATTATAATAACTATCCTTTAATTCTAATTCAATTGTTCCTTGACCATATTTTCGATTTAACAATTCTGCATTTTTTTCACATAACCACTTTTTATTCTCAAATAATGTTTTATCGTGATCCCTTACAATCATAACTAATTTAGCATTATCACAATTTCCGGAAATATGTACTACATGAAAAAATCCTTCGTATTTTTCAGTGTGTTGTGGTGTTTGAGCTTCTGGAAACATCATTGCTAATTCCGCAGCAATTAACGCAGCATTAATCATTTTATCCTTAGCTGTTCCCGGGTGAATACTTTTTCCATGAATAGTGAAAGTAGCAGTTGCAGCATTAAAATTCTCTGCTTCTAATTCTCCAATTTCACCGCCATCTACAGTATATGCAAAATCTGCTCCAAATTTTTCTACGTTAAATTTATCTGCACCTCTACCAATTTCCTCATCAGGCGTAAAACCAACTTTAATTGTTCCATGTTTGATTTCTGGATGTTCAATTAAATATTCCATGGCTGTTATTATTTCGGCAATACCAGCTTTATCATCAGCGCCTAATAAAGTATTTCCATCAGTAACGATAATTTCTTGACCAACATAATTGTTTAACGTTGGAAAATCTTTTGGGGATAATATTATATTTTTTTCTTTATTTAATATAATATCTCCACCTTCATACTTTATAATCCTCGCTTTTACATCTTTTCCAGTTAATGCTGGTGCTGTGTCCATATGAGATATAAATCCAATTGTTGGTACATCATTATCGACATTAGAGGGAAGTGTTGCATATACATACCCATTTTCGTCTAATTCCACATTTTTCATACCAATATTTTCTAACTCTTCTTTTAAATATTTTGCAAAAATTAATTGTTCTGGGGTTGAAGGGCAAGATTCTGATTCTTCATTAGAAGTTGTATAAAATTTAGTATATTCAATAAATCTTTCATAGACTTTTTTCATAATAACTCTCCTTTCAAAATATTATATCCATAATAAATATATCATTTGATATGTTAATTGTCAAATCTAAAATCTTCTATTTTAAGTAATTTATTCTTATCTACGTTATATTCTTTAAAGTTATCATTTGATAATATATAATAGTCATATTTATTGGAAATATACATAATTAATTCGTCTGCTGGTGAGTTAAAATATACCCTTTTCTTTTCAGATAATACTTTTAATATTCTTTTATCTTCCTCATTTAAAAAATATTCAATATTGTTATCAAAAACGATATGAATAGGAAAAAATGCTATTCTTCCTAAAAACATATTATCTAACATTTCTGTTAAAAATTGCAAAGAATTTTTATTTTCATATCTCACCACATTACTACCATCAATTACTAATCCTTTAATAGAGTTCGGGTTAAATAATTTATAATGATAATAAGAAAAATTTTTTAATTGAATATTCAATAAATGTTTTTCAAATTCACTTAAACTTTTATAAATCTCAACTATTTTTTTAAAATAGCTTACCTTATCATCAATAGGATCTATTTTTAATATTTCATCCAATAGATTTTGTATAAATGGATTTTTTTCATCAAGTGGAACATATGTCATTAATGAGTATAAATCAATATAATCTTTAAAAGGTAGTTTTTTAAAAATTACCCTTGGAGAATATAATTCTATTCCATATTTTTTTAGTTTTTCTTCATAACCACCAGGTGGGAATTTATCAGGATACATTAAGAATTTGATCATATTAGCATCATCATCTGTTAAACTATAATACTTTTTTAAATCATTTATTCTATTTTCTTTAGGTTTTTCAACTATATGTATAAGTAAAAATTGTAAATCATTTAAATGCTTTTTTAATATTTTTCTTTCTGCATTTTTACTTAAGAATTTAAATATTGTTAGCATTTTCCTTTTGTTTAGTTCTCTTGGTTTTAATAGCCACTTATTAACTTTTGATATTTCACTTCTTATTTTTTTGTTATGTTCTATAAAATCTTTTTCTTCAATTATTTTTAGAATTTTTCCAAAGCTCATAGTATCTACTCCTTTAATAATTTTGGTGTATAATTAATATGATAATAAAAAGATAGGTGATAAAATGAAAAAAGAAAATTTTAAAAAAATATATGCTATAATTGTATTAATTTTTTCTGTCATATGGGGTTGGATAGTATTAGCTTATGGTTTTTTGTTATGGCTTTTTATATATCTATTAAATCTTTTATTTAGAAAGTTACCAATAGAAGCAAAAGACTTTTATGGCCCATATACATACACATATAAAAAAATAGAGAAAAGAGAATTAAAACTTGATATATACTATCCTAAAAATCCCAAATATCATAAAGAAAAGTATCCAATAGTTTTTTTTGCACATGGTGGAGGTTGGGTTTTAGGATTTAGAAATCAAAGAAATAATGTTTCGTGGTGTAAATTTTTAGCTTCAAAAGGCTTTGCTGTAGTTTCTATAGATTATAGGCTTGGTATTTCTCATACCATGAATGAAATACTTTCTGATTATACAGATGCATTAACTTATATTAAAGAACATTCTGATGAGCTAAAATTAGATAAAAAAAACATAGTTTTAATGGGATTATCTGCAGGTGGTCATTTATCACTATTATACTATTCATATAATACTTTTGTAAAGAATAAAAAAAATATAGAAGGTATAAAGGGTATTGTAGCCTATTATACACCGGCGAATCTAAAGCATTTATTTGATAAAGATGTAAAATCTATTTTTGCTAAAGTTGCTACAGCAACTACTTTAAAAGGTTTTCCTACTCCTAATAAAGAAGGTGAGTATTTATACTTCTCACCGATATTTTGGATAAATGAAGATATGGGACCTGTTCTACTTGTTCATGGAAAAAAGGATAAAACAGTTCCCTTTTCTTCTTCAATAGAATTGTTTAAGAAATTAAAAGAAAAAGGTGTTAAAATTAAATTGTTAGTACATAAAACAGGAGATCACGCTTTTGAATTTGAAAATAATGATATTCAAACAATTAAAATCTTAAATAAGACTGTAAGTTTTATAAGGGGATTGATTAAAGATGAAAATTAATTTTTCTTATGAAAAGAAAAATATAGATTATACTTCTGGGTTTATTTTCAAGGGGAGACATTATAGATGCAACTATATACGTTTTAAAACCTTATATAGAAATTCGGCTGAAGGGACAGAAACGGTAGAACTTTATAATTTTGAGCCTAAGGATAAAGTTTTAGCCTCTGCAATAATTTTACATGGATTGGGTAGTGCAAACATCAAATATATGATATGGATGGCAAGAAGACTTGCTAGTGTTGGTATAAATACAACAATATTAATATTACCTGGTAATTACACAAGAGTAGATAAAAATTCAGTAAGCGGTAGAAGCTATTTATGGCCGGATTTAAAAATAATGTATCAGTTTTGGGAACATGGTGTAGTTGATACGCTAACCACAATAGATTTTTTAAAACAAAAAGGATTATGGAAAAAGGACAATATATTATTAGGATATTGTTTAGGTGGAATGGTTGGAACTATAGTTGAAGCTTTAGAACCGCAGTTAAAATATTTTTTATTAATGACAACAGGAGGACATTTGCCTGAAATACTATATAATTCTCCAGCTACAAAGTTTGTTTTAAGATTAATAGAAAAAGGGTTCAAAGATGAATATGACCTTCATAGACCTGATAAAATATTCGATATATATAATAAGCAATTTGAAAAAGTAAAAAAAATGACATTAAATGAATTATTAAGCTCTGAATCAATACATCCTTTATTTAAAATAGATCCGTTATCTTATGCTCATTTAATTAATCCTAAAAAAGTTACTTTTGTTGAAGCGTTATTTGACAAAACATTATCTAAAAAAAGTCGTAAAATGCTTGCTAAGGAATTTAAAGGTGCAAAACATTATATTATTCCAACGGGGCATGTTACATGGTTGCCGTTTGAATTTTTATTAGCAAAAAATATCATATCTTTACTTAATATAGAAGATTTAAGGATTAAAGCAAGATTATATGCTTTTGATGAAATCGATGAAGCCCTTGATGATGAGGTTATAAAAAAGTAAGGGGGATACTTAATTATGAATTTATTTGAGGGATATGCTAAAAAGATAATAATACCTTTTATTTTAAGTACTTTTTTATTATATCTTTTTCCGATAGCATTTAAATTTGAGATTTTTAAAGTATTAAACATAATTATTATTACATTCGTATCTGATAATACAAATGTAAAATGGAGAAATAAAAATAGGCTTGTTTCTAATGTTCCGGGATTTATTGTAGCTTATTTATATGGACCGCAATATATACTTTTATCATCATTAATTACATTTTTTAGAATTGATAAGAATATAAACTATATTAAAAAAACAAGGAAATTTCTTGTTTATTTTTCAATGTATTATGGTGCTTATATAATTACAAAGTATTTTAATGTAAATCTATATATGAAATTATTTTTATTTATAACGTTTTCAAAAATTTTAAATTCCATATTAAGTGATATTTGGGATTTTGATATAAAAATATTTAGTATAGAATATATATTTTTTCTTGCATCATTACCAAGTATTTATTTATATTTAATAAGCCAAAATAATATTATTAGATTATATTTTTTATATCAAAATTTATTTTTGTTAGGTATTTATTATTCATTAACAAAATATATGTATGAAAAAGAGGAAGAAAAAATCAAAAATATTAGATTAAAAAGATTTAATGAAATAATGGTGGAGTTTTCAAATCTTCTTCAATCTTATTCTCTTAAAGCATCTAAAGAATTAATATTAAAAAATGTTGCTGACTTTTTGAATAAGAAATTAGGTTATAAATATGTATTAATATCTGAAATAGATTATGAAAACGATAGATTAAAGAGAGTAGCATATGCTGGAATAAGCGATAAAGATTTTGAGAAATTAAAAAATAATGATATCAAACCTTCAGAAACTTTACATAAAGTTTTAAATGAAAAATACAGATATGAAAATATTTATTTTATACCTAAAGGAAGTGAAAAATTAGATAATAAAGAATATTTTGTTTTTGAGCAAAATATTAATGCAAATAATATTTATAATAAAGATTATTTATGGCATCCTGAAGATTTGTTGATAATATTGTTAACAAATAAAAATGATGAAATAATAGGTTATATATCCTGTGATAGTCCAGAGAATGGTTTAAGACCAACACAAGAAGAAATGCAAATATTATCGGTATTATCAAAAATAGTTTCAATGATTTTAGTGCATGGAGAATATTATCAAGAGGCAGTATATTTAAGTGAAACAGATCATTTAACAGGATTATATAATTCCTCTAAATTAAATAATGATCTAAAAAAATATAAAATAAAAAAATCATTAATATCTTTAGCACTTATAGATCTTGATGATTTTAAAAAGATAAATGATACATATGGTCATTTAAAGGGTGATAAAGTATTAAAAGAATTTTCTGATATAATAAAAAGTTCAATTAGATCAAATGATAAAGCATATAGATATGGTGGAGATGAATTTGTTATAATTTTTGAAAATATAAAAAAATATGATGCTAAAAAAATAATAGAAAGAATTAAAGATAATATTGAAAAATTAAATATCAAATTTAGTGTAGGAATAGAAGATTCTCAAAATGTTAAAATAGATGAACTTATAAAAAATGCTGATGAAAAAGCATATATAGCAAAAAGAAAAGGGAAAAATAAAATAGTTGTTTAACCTTAGAAAGAAGGGGTTTTATGAAAAAACTCATATTTTTGATATTAATTATAATTTTTAACATTTCAATTTTTTCAATAACCATAGGTTTATATAAAGCGCCACCTATAGTTATTGATGAAAATAGTGGTTTTTTTAATGATATATTAAAAAAAATAGCTGATAATAATAATATTCAGCTTAAATTTGTTATTGATTCTCAAAAGAATTTGATAGAAAAATTAAGAAATGGTGAAATTGATGCGATTGCTCCTTTAGCTCGCACCCCTGAGAGAGAAAAAGAATTTGATTTTAACAAGGAGCCACTATTTTTTGAATGGGCAGTATTATATGTTCGGGAAGGATTACATCTAAATTCTATACTTGATTTAAAAAATTTAAAAATAGGTGTTATGAAAACAGATGTATTTTATACTGGAGAAAATGGTATAAAAGATATTATTGATGATTTCAAAATAAAAGTCAATTTTGTCGAATTAGACTCATATGAAGAAATATTTGAATTATTGGATAAAAAAAAGATTGACGCAGGTGTTGTACCAAGATTTTTTGGTCTTGATGAAGAAAAATTCTATAATGTAAAAAAGACATCTATGATTTTTAAATCTATTGGTGGATATATAATGTATAAAAAAGATAATAACCTGGGAAAATATTTTGATTTAATAGATAAAGAACTAAGATTACTTAAAGAAGATAATAATTCATATTATTATAAAATGTTTAATAAGTATTTTGAACCAGTTGTTCGAAAAGAAACTCCTGAGTGGGTAAAAACATTTATTATCTTTGGCTTAATTTTAATAGTATTAATAATTTCCCTATCATATGTGTATTCAAAATTATTAAAAGTAAAAATTAAATCAAGGACGCATCTTCTGAATGAAACACTTGAAAAATTAAAAGAAAATTATAATGAATTGAAATCATCCCGAAACTTAATAGAAGAAATTGTGGAACTTTCTCCCAATCCAATATATATAAAAACAGTAGATCAAAAGATAAGATTTGTAAATACATCATTTGCAAAATTTCTTAATATAGAAAAAAAGGATTTGATTGGTAAGGATTTATTTGATATATTTTCTGGTTTGAATAATAAATTACTTGAAGATTCAGTTATTGAAGATATTGAAGTAATACAATATAATAAAAAAGGTTATATTAATACTTTTGATGTTATTATGGATGGTAAGACTTATTATTTTAAAGATTATAAAACAATAATTAATTTAAACAATGGAGAAAAAGGTATATTAGTATTATGGATGGACGTAACTGAAAATATAGAATATCAGAAAAAATTGGAGAAAAATAATGTAGAATTAGAAAAAATTAATGAGAAACTATTTGAAATGATTAATATTGTCAATATGCTTGGTACTAACATTGAAGATTTGTATGGATATTTTGATTATTTATTAAAATTTGCTATTAAATTATCAGATAGTGCGGATTATGGAAGTATATCGATTTCTCGAGGTAAAGAATGGAAATTTATTTCAGCAGTTGGTCATGATATTAATGTATTAAGAGAATTAAAACTTAAATCAGAATATATGATTCAAACAGGTGAAGAACTAAAAATATTTACGGGAGAAGAATTAAGTAATTATAATAATATGATTTTTGATGATGAAGAAACAAAAAATAAATTTTTTAAAGCTATAAAGAAGACGAAAGAAATTATGATAGCAACAACAGGAATTAGTAAAGATAGAATATTAAGTTTTGCTCTCGATATAGATATTAATAGTCAAAAAAGTTTTACCGAAAATGACAAATTAATCTTTAAAGCATTTATTAACATTGCCAAAACAATATTATCTTCAAAAATGAATATTGATGTAGTAAAAAATGCGTATTTAAATTTTGCAAATAAATTAGCATTAATTGCTGAGACTCATGATGATATTACAGGGCAGCATATCTATAGAGTTGGAGAGTTGTCCTATTATATAGCTCAAAAATTAGGATTACCAGAAGATAAAATATTAGAAATAAAGGAATTTTCGCCATTACACGATATTGGGAAAATATTTATACCTTTAGAAATTTTAAATAAAAACTCCAGGTTAACTGATGAAGAATTTGAAATAATGAAAAAGCATACAATATATGCAGAAAGATTATTGGGAAATGATCCATATTTTGAAACAGCATTAAAAATTGCATTGTATCATCATGAAAAATATAATGGTGGAGGATATCCATTTAATTTAAAAGGTAATCAAATACCAATAGAAGCACAGATAGTTTCTCTTGTAGATGTTTATGATGCGTTACGTTCCAAAAGACCATATAAAGATGCATTGTCTCATGAAGAAGTTATGAAAATAATTCTAAATGGTGATGATAGGACATCTCCAAAAGATTTTAATCCTCTATTATTAGACATATTAAAGAAATATTCAGAGGAAATTAAAAAAATATATAATACTTTTTCTGATTAGAACCATGTGATGTGGTTCTAATTTTTAATATAATAAAAACAAAGTCTTCATTTTTATTGGTTGACAAATATATACATATTGTATATAATATAAATGTGAATAATAAATAGGACTTTTTTAGTTGTAATTATGGAGGTTTAGAATGGAACCGACCAATAAATGTAAGGTTTTTAATAAAAGTGGAAAGTTAATATGTGATCTACTTCTTATTTTAATTGCAGAAAAGCCAAGTTATGGATATGAATTATCAAATAGATTATGTGAAATGGGTATTACAATTCCAGAAGGTATAGGTCAAAAAGGTAGAGTTTATAGAGCTTTGGCGGATTTAGAAAAAAGAAAAGAAATTGAGTTTGATTGGGATACATCGTCCAGCCCACCCAGAAAAATATATAAAGTAACACAAAGTGGTAAAAAAAGAATAAAAAATTTCATCATAGAGATGGAAGAACAAATAATAGTATTAAAAAATTTCATAAAAAAAGCAAAAGAAAATATATAAAAACCGGAGGTGTTTTTTGTGGAAAAATTATTAGATGAAAAGACATTAGAACAAGTAAAAGATTTATTGTCAGAAATGAAAGGTAGAGTAAAAATATTATTTTTTGAAAAAGAAAACTGCGAATATTGTGATGTAACAAAACAATTATACACAGAATTAAAAGATGGTGTAGAAAACGTTGATGTTGAAGTTTATGATATAAATTCACCAATTGCTGAAGAATATGATATTGATAAAACATTAGCACCTGCTACAGTAATTTTGGCTTCAAATGGTAGCGACTTAGGGGTAAGATTCTACGGTATTCCATCAGGGCATGAATTCAGTACATTATTACAAGACTTAATATTATTATCAAAAAATGGTGAAGTGGAATTAGCAGAAGATACAGTAAATAAATTAAAGGCTATTGATAAAAAAATGAGATTAAGAGTATTTGTTACTCCAACATGTCCATACTGTCCAAGAGCTGTTTTAACTGCACATCAAGCAGCAATGGTTAATGAAAATATAAATGGTGAAATGGTTGAAGCAAATGAATTTTATGAAATATCAACGAAGCACAATGTAAGTTCTGTTCCACACACAGTTATTGAATTGTTTGAAAATGGTGAATGGGTAGTTAAAGGTGAATTTATTGGTGCATATCCAGAACCTAACTTCGTAGAAGAAGTATTAAAGGCTGTGGAGGGATAATAAATGTTCTTTGATATGGGGACATCTAAGAAAAGTAGTATAAAAGAATATTATGATATGGTTATAATAGGTGGTGGACCTGCCGGTGTAGCTGCTGGAATATATGCAGTTCAAGGTGGAATCAAACCATTAATAATAGAAAAAGATTTAGATGGTGGTCAGGTAAATTTAACAGAATATGTTGAAAATTATCCTGGTTTTTCATCTATAACAGGTGAAGAATTAGCGGAAAAATTAGGAGAACATGCAAAAAAATTTGGTGTAGAATTCTATTATGGAGAAGTTATAAATGTTGATTTTTCAAAAGAAGAAAAAATTATATCTTTAGATGATGGAAATATAGTAAAAGCAAAAACTATAGTTATTGCAACAGGTGCAACACCAAGAAAATTAGGGGTTCCTGGTGAAAAAGAATTTGCTGGAAAAGGCGTTTCATATTGTGCAACATGTGATGGACATTTCTTTAGAAATCAAAAAGTTGCAGTAGTTGGTGGTGGAAATACCGCTGTAGAAGAGGCATTATACCTTTCAAAAATAGCAAAAGAAGTATATATTATTCATAGAAGAGATAAATTAAGAGCAGATAAAATATATCAAGATAAAGCGTTTAACACAGAAAATATCAAATTTATATGGAACTCTGTTGTTAAAGAAATTAAAGGGGATAAAAAGGTAAATAAATTAGTTTTAGAAAATAGAGAAACAGGAGAAGTTATTGATTTTGATGTCGATGGTGTATTTATATTTGTTGGATTATTACCAGTAACTCAATTATTCAAAGATAAAATTGAATTAGATGAATATGGATATATTATTACAGATAAACACATGGAAACAAGTGTTAAAGGTGTATTTGCAGCAGGAGATGTAGTTCAAAAAGAATTAAGACAAATTATAACTGCTGCTGCAGATGGAGCTATCGCAGCATCCTTTGCAGTAAGAGAATATTTTAATTAAAAAATATATAATTAAAAATAACCTCGGAGATTTTCTCCGAGGTTTTCTAATTTGTAGGCAAACTCTATAATTAAATACAAAGTATTTTCAAAAATAATATTCACTCATACGGAAAATTCTAAATCCTCAAAAATGCTCATAGTCATATCTTTAATGCAAAGCATTAAAGATAAATAAAAGATTCTTATTAATTTTATAATATTCTATATTATTCGCGAAGCGAAAGTTTCGGGAATTTTCAAGTATTCGTTCATATTATTTTTTTAGAAAATACTTTGTCAACAGTTTGAAAAAATCTCGGAGATTTATTTTTTTAATTTTATATTAAATAATAAATTTTTCCATCAAAAAATTAACATTTTCTATAATTATTTTGAATAAATATAAAATCAAAAATACACAATAATTTCACAAAGTATTGTGTAAATAAAAAGTTAAGACACAATATATTGTGGTATAATGATAGATGATGAAAATTGTAAGGGGGTATGGATGTGGAGCAATTATCCAATTTAGAAAGTTTATTAGATTTTTTTTCTGATATAGAACCATCAGAAAATGCTGAAAGAATTTTAAGAGATAGGTATTTATTAAAGGATGGGGAAGGAAAATATTTGGAACATTCCTGGGATGATATAGCAAGGAGGGTTTCTAGATATATAGCAAGTGCAGAAATATTATATACCGATGATATCGAAAAAATAAGAAATGTTGAAGAAAAATTCTATAAATTATTAAAAAGTAGGGTTTTTTTACCAAATAGTCCAACATTGTTTAATTCTGGAAAAACCTTACCAAGAGATGTATTTCAAAAAAATAGAGAAGATATGAGTTTAGAAGATTATAAAAAAATTTTTAATTCTAGAAATAGACATAATATGTTATCTGCATGTTTTGTTGTTCCACTTGAAGATTCAATGGAAGGAATTTTTGATGCTGTAAAAGATGCAGCATTAATACAAAAATATGGTGGTGGTGTTGGATACGATTTTTCTGCATTAAGGCCAAAAGAAAGTTCAATAGCAGGAACAGGTGGAAAATCATCTGGTCCAATTAGCTTTATGCATGTGTTTAATACTACAGCTTCCACAATAGAGCAGGGTGGAGCAAGGCGTGGAGCCCAAATGGCAGTAATGAGATATGATCACCCTGATGTAATAGATTTTATAAATTCCAAAAAAAATAATGATGGTAAATCTATACTTAATTATTTTAATATATCTGTGAATTTTGATAATCCAGAAGAATTTTTAAAAAAATTGGAAAATAATGAAGAAATTGAGTTATCCCATCCTAATTCAAATATAAAAAGAACAATTAAAGCAAAAGAATTATTTGATTTAATTGCTAATAATGCATGGAAATCAGGAGATCCGGGAATGTTATTTTTAGGAAGACATAATAAATATTATGCTTTAAGTGATGTGACTCCTGTAAGTGCTACTAATCCGTGTGTTGTTGGTGATACAAAAATCTTAACTGATAGAGGATTAATAAAAGCAAAAGACTTAACAACAGATATGAAAGTTTGGAGCCCAATTTCAAAACGATTTTTGCAAATTGAAAAAGTTATAGATCAAGGGATTAAACCTGTAAAGAAAATAATATTAAAAAACGGTATAGAATTAATAGCAACGTATGATCATAAAGTTTATACAGAAAATGGATGGGTCGAAATAAAGAATCTTAAGGTTGGAAATAAAATAAAAATAGTGAATGATAAAATTGAGTTTGAAAATGCTAATGATGAATTTGAATATCAAAATATAGAAAAAGGAAATAATAATAAGAAAATGAAATTTATAAATACTTCAAATGCAGTTGCTGTTGCAAAAGTTTTAGGGCTATTCATTGGTGATGGTTCATTATCAAATGAAGGTAGAATATCTTTTTCTATTGGAAAAAAGGATAACATTAAAGAAGAAATGGAATATTTATTAAATGAACTTTCAGAATCAAAAATAACTATTGTAGAAGAAGAAAATCAATATAAATTTATGATCAGATCAAAAAATTTTGAATCATTTATTAGAGAAATAATTGAATTAAATGCAAATGAACCAACATCATCTTTAGAGAAAAATGTTCCCGAAAAAATATTGAAATCAGATATAGAAATTCAAAGAAGTTTTTTAATAGGATTATTTACTGCTGATGGTTCTGTATATAATTCAAATGGTTCTATAACAGTAAGTTTATCAAGCGTTTCAAAAAAACTTCTTCAAAATGTGCAATTATTATTATTGCACTTTGGGATAAATTCGACCTTAACTATTGAAAAAATAGAAAGAAAATCAAAAATTAAAAATAATGTATATAATTGTAAAACAGGGTATAGAATCCTTATTTCAGGAGTAGATGCATATAAATTCTTTAACGAAATAGGTTTCATAGGTGAAAAACAGGAAAAACTGAATAATTTGGTTAAAGAACATTTGAACAAGCGTGGATTTTATAATAAAAATAAAGATTTTATAGAAATTTCTGATATTATTGATGATGGCGAAAAACAAGTTTTTGATATTACGGCAGGTCCAGATTATGTATGGGTTACAAATGGTATTTTATCTTACGATTGTGGTGAAGAACCTTTACCGCCATATGGGAGTTGTAATTTAGGTTCTATTGATATAGCTAAAGTAATAGATTTTGTTGAGTTGGGAAATCCTGAAGGAAAGAATAAAGATTTATTTAAAGAGTTAGTTTATTGGACAGCAAGATTTTTAGATGATGTTATAGATATAAATGTATATCCTCTTGAAAAAATAGATAAAGTGTCTAAAGAGCAAAGATTTATAGGTCTTGGAATAATGGGATTGGCTGATGCTATGTATAAAAAAGATTTGCCATATAATTCTGAAGAAGGCAGAAAGTTTATGGCAGAAACTTTAGCTCAATTTGCATATTATTCCCATTTAGCAAGTAGCGAATTGGCAAAAGAAAGAGGGAATTTCCCATTATTTGAAAAATCAAAATATAAAAATGGATTTATTCCATTTCCTATGCTAAATGATGATTATTCAGATAATATTAGAAAATGGAATAAATTAATAAAAGAACATTTCTTTGGGGAAGGTAAAAATTATAAAAGGAATGTTCAGGTTAACACAGTAGCTCCAACTGGATCTATATCTAATTTAGCAGATACTTCAAGCGGAATAGAACCTAATTTTATGCTTGCATATATTAGATATATGACAGATAAAGAAGGAAATAGAGTTCCTCTTCCGTATATGAATAAAATATTAAGGGATAAACTAGATGGAGATTTAAATAGTGAATTAGAAGCAGAAATTATTGAAAAAGGGTCATTACAAAATATAGAAGGAATATCAGAAGAAATAAAGAAAACATTTGTTACTTCAATGGATATTTCTGGAATGGATCATCTATTAGCTCAAAACGTTATCCAAAGTTATTTAGATGCCTCATGTTCAAAAACCATTAATTTACCAAAAGAAGCTACTGTTGATGATATAAAAGAGATATATAAGAAAGCAATGGAATTAAATCTAAAAGGAATAACAATATATAGAGATGGATCATTGGAAACACAAGTTTTAACGAAGGCAAAAAAAGAAGATAAAAAGGTTACTTTCTTTGTTTTAGATGAAAAACATAAATTGCGCGCAAGACCAAGAAAAGAAACATTAAAAAGTGTAACCAGGAAATTTAAAACAGAATCTGGAACTGTATATATTACAGTATCCTTTGATGATAACGGTGAAGCTATAGAAATTTTCTTATCAGACGGAACAGAAACAGCAGAAATTATAGGAAGATTGTCTTCTATAGCTTTAAGATCAGGAGTTTCTGTTGACGAAATATTAGAACAATTATCAAAAGTAAAAGGCACATATTGTAAAGGGATTTCAAAAGAAATAAAAAGTGCACTCGATGATTTTGAAGAATTATGGAATGAGGAAGAAAACGATATAGAAGTATTTCATGTTGGAAAACCTTTGAGTAAAGAAGAAATTGAAAAATTTGTTCATGCTAATAAACTTGAATATACTAAAGGTTATTATATTGATACTGAAGGAAATACATATTGTCCAACATGCTTAAGTAGAAATTCTTTAATAATGGCAGAAGGATGTATTTCGTGTAAAACATGTGGTTGGTCAAAATGTTCATAAAATTGGATATTAATTTTAAATATTAAAATATATAATAGATTTGATAAATTATTATTTTTGAGGTGATAAAGATGGCAAGTTGTAAAAATTATCATGAGGCAGCTATTGAAGGAGCAAATGACGGTATATTTCATGGAGATCATATACATCCAACTGTAATGATCTGGGCTTCTTTAAATGATGAAAAAATGAAAAAATTAGTAGAAAAAGTTGCTGAATATGATGCTGATTATGCTGATGATTTAAAAGAAATGTTTGGCGAATATGATAGTGATGTTGAAGATATTCCAATACCTTTTCCTTTTTCGTTTGGAAGTGAAAAGGAGTTTGAAGATGCTGAAGTTTTGTTAAAGGAAGTTGCAGATATAACTGAAGCTAATGCTTATTCTTTTATTGTTGAAGCTATGAGTGTTGATGATGAAGAAGATACTGTACCTTCTTTATTTACAGAATGTAGAGAAGGGAAAATATTTTTAACTCTTTTCGATTGGGAATACAATAAAGTTGATGAAGAAGAATACGAAAGTTCCGATGAAGATATTCAAAGTTTTAGATTAAAAATATTTAAATAAAAAAGGAATGGCTAAGCCATTCCTTTGAGACCATAAAAAATTTTGTGTAAATAAAAAGTAGAAAAAATAGGTAACCCTCTTCTTGGTATGGTAAAATAAAACCAAGAAGGGGGTATTTTAAATGGCAAAGAGAAAGAAAAAAGAAGAAAGTAACATTGAAAAATTAGCAAAGTTAATAGCAAGAGATCCTGAAGTAAACACAATGAAAGACGTATATGACAAGATAAAAGAATTGATGGGACCAATAATACAAGAAATGTTAGAAGCGGAATTAGAAGATGAATTAGGATATGAGAAATACGATAAGGAAAATAAAGAAACGGATAACTCCAGAAATGGATACAGCTCAAAAAAGGTAAGATCAAGCATGGGTGAGATGGAATTGAAAATACCCAGAGATAGAAAGGGTGAATATGAACCGAAAATAATACCAAAATATAAAAGAGATATTTCAGATATTGAAAGTAGAATAATAGGAATGTATGGTTTGGGATTAAGTACGAAAGATATAGTTAGGAATGTTGAAGATATATATGGTGTAGAATTATCAGCTGAAATGATAAGTAAAATTACTAATAAGATATTACCAGAAATTAGAGAATGGCAAAGCAGACCATTAGAAGAGATATACACTTTTGTTTTCATGGATGGAATAGTATTTAAAGTAAAAGATGATGGTGAGATAATTAAAAAGACTGCATATGTTGTAATAGGTGTAAATATTGATGGATTTAAAGAAGTTCTTGGTATATATATAGGTGAAATAGAATCATCAAAATTCTGGTTAAGAGTATTAAATGATTTAAAAAATAGAGGAGTTAAAGATATATTAATAGCTTCAGTAGATGGATTAACAGGATTCCCACAAGCAATTAAAGCAGCATTTCCTGATACTGTAGTACAAAGATGTATAATACATCAAATAAGAAATACATTAAAATATGTTAATTACAAAGATAGAAAAGAACTTGTAAATGATTTAAAAAAAGTATATAAAGCACCCAATAAAGATATAGCTTATTCAAACCTACAAGATTTAAAAGAAAACAAATGGACAAAATACAAATTGGCATTAGAAAGCTGGGAAAAACATTGGGAAACAATATCTCCATATTTTGATTATGGTGATGAAGTAAGAAAAATAATGTACACAACAAATGTAATAGAATCATTGAATAGGCAATATAGAAAAGTGACTAAAAATAAAACATCTTTTCCAAATGATGATGCATTATTAAAAATATTATATTTAGCAACAATAGATGCAACAAAAAGATGGACAGCTCGATATAGAAACTGGAGTAAAGTCCTAAACGAACTATCCATCTTTTTTAAAGAAAGAATCACAAAATACGTCTATAATTCTTAATGCAACTAAATTCAAAAACCTGAAATAATCAATAATACATAAAAACAAATACTAAAAACTAACGCCAAAAATATATTCTTAATTTAATAATGTTAAATCTTGCAGTGAAAATTGCAAAAAGGTGTTTGTTTTCAAAAACTCACATTAAAAACTTCTAGAAATTACTATTAAAGCATATTATAATATAGACGATAATTCATATGAAAATAATTTAAGAATTATAATCCAATTTAATTAATTTATTACCATCCAAGAAGAGGTATTTACACAAAAAATTACATGCTACCATTCCTTTTTTAATTGTTAAAGTTATTAAGCTTTTAAATCTTTAGGATCTGTGGATTTTCCATAGAATCTTAACACTGCCCATATTGCTGTTACACCTAAAATCAATGAAACCCATACAGGTAATCCAAGTCCAACTGGTATATAACCAACGACAGCTGCAGTAGAAGCTGCTGTTACAGCGTATGGTAATTGTGTCTTAACGTGATCAATATGATCAGCGGATGATGCCATTGATGACATAATTGTTGTATCTGAAATTGGAGAACAATGATCTCCGAATGTTGAACCTGTTAATACTGCACCTAATGTAGCATATACTAATGCTGTTAATTCATTTCCAGTATACGCTGCTGCCAAAGGAACTGCTAAAGGAAGCATAATTGCCATTGTTCCCCATGATGTTCCTGTAGCAAAAGATACAATTGCTGATATTATAAATACTAAGAGTGGTATTGACCAGCCAGGTAATGATGATGAAACAACTTGAACTAAATATTCAGCTGTTCCAAGGTCAGAAGCAATTGAGCCAATAGACCATGCTAAAGTTAAAATTATTGTAGTAATAACTAACGATTTTGCACCTTCAACCCAAGCTTCTAAAGCTTTTCTTAATGTCATAATTCCTTGAGAAACAGCCATTACAACAGCTACTATACTAGCTAATACTGATGCCCATATTAAAGCAGCGGAAGCATCTGCATTACCAAAAGCATCCCTAATTCCATCCCATGTAAAAGGATTATCTAAACCTCCACCAGAATACCATAAACCAATGAATGCAAAAATAATCAATGTTAAAATCGGCACCAAAGCATTTGAAACTCTTAATGGAATATCACTTTTATCTAAATCTTTTTCAAAATCTGTAGATAACATTGGTTCTGCATCATCTGCTAAAACCTTACCTGTTAATCTTGCCCTTTTTTCTGCTTTATACATTGGTCCAAAATCTCTTAACATTGCACCAACCATAAATACCATTACAAGTGCAAAAATCCCATACATCCTATATGGAATAGAACTAAAAAATACTGAATATGGATTTACTTTAACTCCAATTGAGTTAAAAGCATCTCCAATTAATCCTAATTCATAACCAATCCAGGTAGAAATCGCTGCCATAGTGGCAACAGGAGCAGCAGTAGAATCTACAATATATGATAGTTTTTCTCTTGAGACCTTTAATTTATCTGTTAATGGTCTCATTGTAGGTCCAACTATCAATGTATTTGCATAATCGTCAAAGAACACAACAACGCCCATTAATGCTGTAGCAACTTGAGCACTCCTTGCAGTTTTTGCTTTTTTTGCAAGTGCATTTGCTATAGCCCTTGTACCACCCATTTTAGCAATAACTCCAACCATACCACCTATTACTAAGGTGAAAACAATAATTCCTGCATGCCAGCTGTCAGCTAAAGCGTTTACCGGGTATTGTAATGTTTTTGTATAACTCTCAACTAATTTCATAAAAAATCCAGAGCTAGATGTAGCAAAAACATTAATTAGTGCACCTGAAAAAACACCAAGCAATAACGAAACAATAACTTCTTTGGTAACAAACGCTAAAACTATAGCTAATAATGGAGGAATAACAGACCAAAAACCATAATTTATTTTTGCTGCATCTCCTCCTTCAGCAAAAGCCAGGGTCGCCACTAAAACAAACGCCGCCATGATAAATAATACCACGAGTTTTTTCTTCATAAACTCCCTCCTCACATAATGATTTATATATAACTATTTTTAAAATAAAAAAGCCTTCCATGTGGAAGGCCTATTTGAAATAAAATTAATTATTTCAAACGGCTCTCCGCATATAGTATGCGACAGTTATACAGGTCTTTCCTGCATAACCAGGCCTGTAAGGTGGGTAAACCTTACATCCTTCGGCAACCTCGCCTTTCATCTATCCCGAACCTACCCTGGCGATAGATAGATTACTCATCTTGGTTGCGCCTCCGTTTGTTGTTAGATATATTAACTTTTTAATCGAGTTTATCACATAAATATTTCTTGAATATTTCTTGATTGTGAAAATAATAGGATTATAAATTATTATGGATTTATAAAAAAGCAAAATATGTAATCCTCCAGAAATATTTTTAACCACAAATACAAAATCAAAGCTATTATATCATAAAAACGTAAATAAAGTCAAAAAAGATTAATATATTATCTGTTTAATAATTTGTATTAATTATAATTAAACAGATTTTGTTATGCGTAATCATCACAATAACAATTAAATTTTCATTATTTTAGTAATGAATTATTAATATAAAAATGGGAGTTTTCAATAAATAACTACTTTAGAAGAAGCAAAGTAATTATTAATATAAAAAGATGGCGATTTACGCCATCTTTTATAGATACTATTATATAACTCCACTAATTGCTTTTACAGGACATCTGCTTTGACATAAACTACAACCAAAACATTTATCTTCATCTACTATAACCTGTTTATTTTCCTTATCAACAGTAATTGCCCAATATGGACATACCATTTCACACAATTTACAGAAAGTACATTTATTTAAATCTATTTTTGGATATTTTGGTTCAAATACTACTTCTTTTTTCTTTAACCCGGTTTTTTTAACCTCATCTATACTATTAAATCCATATTTTTCAAGAGCTTTAGGAAGTTGATCAACTATTGTTTTATACAATTGTTTTCCCCTAATTAATGCTGCAGATAGCATTTGAACCGCATCAGCACCAGCTAATAAATATTCTATAACATCATCAGCAGAAGCAATTCCACCAACACCTATTACAGGTATTTCAGGGACTGCAGTTTTTATTGTATTTACAAGTGCAAGTCCTAAATTCTTAATAACAGGACCAGAAATCCACACTTGCCCTTTATCATTTCCAATTAGATTTGTTCTGTTTTCGATATCAATAAGCATAGTTGGTCCAAGAGAATTAATTGCAACAACACCAGTTCCGCCATTTGCTAATACCATTTTCGCAAATTCAACAGGATCTGGTATATGAGGGCTCATTTTCATAAATATTGGTTTGTCTGTATTTGCTCTAATAGTTCTTACAGTTTCTGCTATATTATCTAAATTCTTTCCTACATAATGCGTGGAAATTTCAAATGCATCAGCAAATTTATCTAATTGAGGTATTAATATTTCCATATCTTCCTTAGTATAGCCTGCACTAACTACTAAAGGTAAATCCAATTCTTTTTTTAATTTTGGTAATATTTCATTTATCCATTTTTCTGGTGGTAATTCTGACCATAATTCTGCGTTAACTATATAGTTATTTGTCCCGTATATACATGGTCTTGGAACTTCAGCTGCTTTTGTTGATATAGTTTTTGTTACCATGCCCCCAACGCCAAGTCTGGCAAGATATAACATTTTTTCATCATCGCCAACGAGTGGTCCAGAAGCTGGCATTAAAGGATTTTTAAGTTTTATTCCAGCAAATTCTGTACTTAAATCCATAATTTTACCCCCCTGATTATAATCTTTCCCATAATTTTTTTGATATTTCTTTTGCATTATTATAAATACTATTCACATCATATTTTACTTCTCTATTTTTCATTAAAATTTCACCGTTTACTATTGTGTCAATAACATCTAATTTATCCCAAATCCCAAAGAATACATGTCCAAAAATATTATTTTTATCAAGTAGTGTAAAAGGAATATAATCAAAAGAAATCATATCTGCTTTATAACCTTCTTTAATTCTTCCTATTTTTATTCCTAATAATTCCCCGGCAAGATTATATACATTATCAATATTGTTTTTTAAATCAACAAAATTAAAGAATGTAGGATCTTCATATCTATATTTTTGTGTATAATAAAGATTTAAATATTCACGTGTTATATTAAATCCAAGACCATCATTACCAATAATAGTTTTTATATTATTATTTTTTAATAGCATATAATTTGGTAATCCAACAGCATTATTCATATTAGATGTTGGATTTAAGGCAACATATACATCATGTTTTGATATGATTTCTGCTTCTTTTTCATCAATATGAACACAATGAGATAAAATAGAATTTTTAGTTAAAAGATCAAATTCCTCTAGTCTCTCCACAACTCTTTTACCATATTTTTTTATTGAATCTTCTTCATCTTCCAAACTTTCTGCAACATGAATATGTATAGGAAGTCCATTTAAATTTTCTGATACCTTTTTTAATGTTTCATTTGATAGTGATAATGATGCATGAAGGCCAAACATTCCAGCATGATTTTCGTTTTTATTTTTTGCAAACTCTACGTTTTCTTCTATACACTCAGTTACATTAAATCTATCACTGGTTTCAAAACAAAAAATCCCTCTTAATCCAATTTCATCACACAATCCTTTTTTTAATTCATTTAATGTACCTTTAATTGCCAATCCACTAGCATGATGGTCAATAAATGTAGTAATACCATTTTTAATAAATTCTATTCCGCTAACTAATCCGCTATAATATGTAGTTTCTAAATCTATTTTTGAATCCATTCTCCACCATAATTGTTTTAATATATCAGAAAAGCTTTTTGGATTGAATTCAACAGACATGCCTCTTGCAAAAGTAGAATAAATATGTGTGTGTCCATTTACAAAACCTGGCATTACTAATTTGCCTTTGAAATCAATTATTTCTTCATTTTTATTTTTTTTAAAATCTTTCATGTCACCCACTTCTAATATTTCTTTATCAAATCTAATGTATTGATTTTCCTTATAATTTTCATAATCAAAAATATTACAGTTTATAATAACTTTTACCATTTTATCTCTTCCCTTCTTAAAAAACGACCTTTATACTTCTTGTTTGTTAATTTTCCTTCCTTGATTATAAAACGCCCTCGAGATATTGTGCTTAGGATTTTACCTTTTATATCTATGCCGTCATAAACAGTATAATCAGCTTTTGAATTATGTGAAGTTATAGTCCATTTTAAATCTGGATCGAATATAACTATATCAGCATCAGAACCAGGTAAAAGCGTTCCTTTTTGGGGATATAATCCGTAATATTTAGCAACATTTTTTGTAAATTTATCTATTATTTTATCTCCAAATAATGAATACATTAATACAAAGGAAAACTCTACACCACCTATTCCCATAGGCATAATATTTGTATATTTCTTATTTTTTTCATTGCTATTAAAAGGACAATGATCTGTTCCTATTGTTTGCAAATAATTAATATTATCTATTAATTTTAATCTTTCGTTTTCACTTCTTAAAGGTGGTGTCATTGAGTAAAGATAACCATCTTTTTGTGCAAACTTTTCATTGTTAAAATAGAAGTAATGTGGGCAACTTTCTAATACTAAGTTTTTGGCTATAATATCAGAAAATCTATTTTTTAATACTTCTAATGAATATCCGCTAGAAAGATGAACTATATATAATTGACCATTGTAAAAATCTGTCATTTCAGCAAGTTTTATAACTTCTGTTGTTTCTGATAAAGTCGATCTAATCTTAGAATGATCTTTTATTGGTATATTATCTTTTTTTTCTATTAATTGATCATTTTCTGCATGAACAGTTACTACAATTTCCTCTTCTTTAGATAATTTTAAAAGATCAGAAATATATTTATCTTTTGTCATTCTTGGACCATATGTAGTAAATAATTTTATACTGGCAACACCTAATTCTTTGCATTTCTTAATTAATTTCTTAGCATCAACTGTGGGATTTGCTATTGTAGCGTGAAAAGCGTAGTCAGTAAGACTTTTTTTAGCAAGATTTTTTCTTTCTTCAAAGGCTTTTTCTAATTCTTCTATATTTGTAATAGGGTCAAGAAAATCTATGTATGAAGTAATACCCCCAAATGCTGCAGAAATAGAACCAGAATTAAAATCATCAGCCGAAGTATAATTCCCTACAGTTAGATGAAAGTGTACATGAGGATCTATAAAACCGGGAAGTATATACTTCCCGGAAATATCATATTCTTCTTTTGAACTTAAGTATGAATTTGAAATATCTTTTATTTTTCCATTTTTGATATATATATTACCTTCAATAAATTCTCCATCTAAATATATTTTGCCATTTAAAATTCCCAAATCAAACATATATAATCACACCTTATTATCTTCCGCCCATTAATAATGTCATTACAGCTTTAGCAGTATGAATTCTGTTTTCAGCTTCATCAAAGATAACAGAATGAGGACCATCTATAACAGAATCAACAACTTCCTTTCCTCTATCTGCAGGTAAAGCATGCATATAAATAGAGTCATGTCTTGTTAATTTCATTTTTTCTTCATCGCAAATCCAATCCTTATGTTTAGCAGTTTCTGCCTTGATTTCTTCTGGATCATCAGATACAAAGAATCCTCCCCAGTTTTTAGGAATAACAACATGTGCATCGACAAATGCATCTTCCATTTTATGTGAAATATTCAATTTACCGCCATATTTTTCTGCGTTTTCTTGTGCTTGTTTAACAATATCAGGCATTAAATCAAATTTTTCTGGATATGCTAATGTAACGTCCATACCTAATCTTGTGAATAATAATATTTGTGATTGAGGCACTGATAAAGGTTTTAAATGACTTTCTGCATATGCCCAACTAATACCAACTTTTAATCCTTTTAAATTTTTTCCAAATCTCTCTTGCATTGTCATAGCATCAGCTAATACTTGGAAAGGATGGTATACATCATCTTGTAAATTCATAACTGGAACTTGAGATACTGAAGCCATACCCCTTAAATATTTATTTCCTTTACCAAATTCACAAGCTCTTACTGCAATTCCGTGACCCATTCTTGCTAAAACTCTAGCGGTATCTTCTGGAGTTTCACCATGAGATAATTGCATTGTGCTAGGGTTTAGGAAATTAGCATGTCCACCTAATTGGGCAATTCCAGCTTCCATAGAATTTCTTGTTCTTGTTGATTGATCAAAGAAAATTAAAAATAATGTTTTATAAAGTAAATATGGTGTTGGAATATTTGAAGCCATTTTTATTTTTAAATCTCTTGCTAAATCTAGCATCATTTCTATTTCTTCATTAGTGAAATCTTGTGTGGTTATAAAATGCCTACTTTTTTCAGTTTTAAAAAATGCTGACATAATTTTCTCCTCCTTATTTTTATTTATAAATTTAAATTATCAGTTTTTTTTCATTAAATATTATTTCTTTATTTTTTCTACTAATGTTTTAGGGAAATTAGCATAAAATGCTGCAGCTTTTACTAAATGTTCAATTCTTACTTTTTCATTTGGAGCATGCGCAAATTTTTCATCACCAGGGCCAAATCCTACTGTTGGAATACCATACACCCCTGCTGTAGCTATACCATTTGTACTAAAGGTCCATTTATCTATTAATGGATCGCTTCCGAAAGTTTTAATATATGCTTCTTTTGCAGCTTGAACTACATCAGAATCTTCCTCAAGTACCCATGTTGGGAAGTATTTTTCTACTGGATATTCAATGCCAGTGTAAGCAGGTTTTGAGTAGGTTAGTTCAACGATTTCCGCATCAATACCAGTTTTTTTGAATATTTCTCTTATTTCTTCAAATGCACTTTCTTTAGTTTCTCCAGCAGTGAGCCTTCTATCAATATGTATTACACATTCATCAGGAACTGCGTTATGTGAAGGTGATTTAAAGAAAATTTGAGAAACAACTATAGTACCTTTTCCTAAGAAAGGATCATAGTGAAGATTATCGTTTAATTTTTCTATTTCATTAATTATCTTTGCCATCTTATATATAGCATTATCTCCTCTTTCAGGAGCACTAGCATGTGCAGAGAGTCCAACGGTTTTGATTCTAAATTCTATTCTTCCTCTGTGACCTCTGTATACGTTTAAACTGGTTGGTTCAGTTATGACTACAAAATCAGGTTTTAGTTTATCCTCTTCCACAATATATCTCCAGCATAATCCATCACAGTCTTCTTCCATAACTGTTCCTGTTACATATACAGTAAAATCATCTAAAAGATTTAATTCTTTTAAAATTTTCATACCATAGACCATGGAACACATACCAGCTTTTTGATCAGAAGCACCACGGCCATATACCCATTCATCGTCCCAATCGCCACTAAATGGATCTTTTTCCCATAAGTCTGGATTTCCAACTTCAACAGTATCAATATGTGCATCCATTGCAATAACATGTTTTCCATTTCCTATTCTTCCAAGGATGTTTCCAAGTCCATCAATCTTTACTTCATCGAATCCTACCTTTTCCATTTCTTCTTTAATTACTTGAATAACTTCTTTTTCTTCACCAGAATAACTTCTTGCTTTAATTAATTTACTCATGAATTTTACAATATCTTCTCTATATTTCTCCGCAAGTTCTAATGTTGTCAATCCTATCCCTCCCTAAAAAGTCTTTATAAAATTATATAACTTTTACTTTAAAATTAAAAATCCATACAAGTTTCATTAACAGTATTTTAGTATTTTAAATTTCAAATATTGTTAATTATCTTCTTTATTTATAGAAATTCTATATAAAATAAAAAAAGCTCTCAAAAATGAGAGCTTCTGGCTGTTGACAAAGCATTTTACTATTTTTTTTCCTTTTTATAATAATCACAATATTCATTTATAAGACATTCTTCGCATTTGGGATTTCTTGCTTTACAAACATTTCGACCATGAAAAATTAACCAATGATGAGCTTTTCCCCATAATTCTTTTGGAATCACTTTCATTAAATCATCTTCTGTACCTCTTACATCTTTACTATTAGCAAGACCTATTCTGTTTGATACTCTAAAGACATGGGTATCAACAGCTATAGCATCTTTTCCAAAAGCTACGCTTAAAATAACATTTGCAGTTTTTCTTCCAACACCTGGTAATTTTATTAATTCTTCTCTTGTTTCAGGTATTTTTCCATTATAATTTTCTACAAGGATTTTAGCAGTTTTTATAATGTTTTTACTTTTAGTTTTGTATAATCCTACTCCTTTTATGTATTTTTCTAATTCTTCTGGTTCTAATTTTGCAAAATCTTCTGGTGTTTTATACTTTTCAAATAAAATAGGAGTTACTTTATTTACCTGATTATCAGTGGTTTGAGCAGAAAGCATAACAGCTATTAATAATTCAAAATTATTATTGTATTTTAAGACGGTTTGAGGATTTGTATAAGTTCTTGATAATATCTCTAATATTTTTTTAACTTCTTTTTTTGATTTTAATTTTTTCATTTCTTACCTCCATAATTCTTCTCATAAAACTTCAAATACTCACCAGAAATTACTCTTTTCATCCAATCTGGGTTTTCTAAATACCATTCTATTGTTTTTTCTATTCCTTCATCGAACATTATTTCTGGTTCCCATCCTAATTCTTCTTTTATTTTTGTTGGATCTATTCCATATCTTCTATCATGCCCTAGTCTATCTTTTACGTGTTTTATTAATTCCTCATTTATTTCTTCATCTCCTGTTTTTTCTCTGAGTATTTCTATTATCTTTTTTACTATGTATATGTTTTCCTTTTCGTTGTGACCACCTATATTATATATTTCTCCTGTTTTTCCTTTTTCAAATACTAAATCTATTGCTCTACAATGATCTGTTACATATAACCAGTCTCTTATTTGTTTTCCATCTCCATATACTGGTAATTCTTTGTGATTTAATGCATTGTTTAGCATTAATGGTATTAATTTTTCTGGAAATTGATATGGTCCATAGTTGTTTGAACATCTTGTTATATTTGTTGGCATTTTATATGTATCATGATATGCTTTTACTATTAAGTCTGCTGATGCTTTACTTGCTGAATATGGACTATGTGGATCTAGTGGTGTATTTTCTGTGAAATACCCTGTTGGTCCTAATGATCCATATACTTCATCTGTTGATACTTGTAAGAACTTTACTCCATCTTTGTATTTTTGTGTATCTATTCCCCAATATTTTTTTGATACATTTAATAATGTTTGTGTTCCTATTACATTTGTTTTTAAGAATATTTGTGGATCATGTATTGATCTATCTACATGACTTTCTGCTGCAAAGTTTATTATTCCTTCTATTTTATATGTTTCAAATATGTATTCTATTAATTCTTGATTGTTTATATCACCTTTTATGAATATAAATCTTTCTTTTTGTTCTGGGGTTAATTTTTCTAAATTTTCTAAGTTTCCTGCATATGTTAATTTATCTAGTCCTATTATTTTTCTATCTTTATATTTTTCTAAGTAATAATATACAAAGTTACTTCCTATGAATCCGGCTATTCCTGTTACCAGTATATTCATTTTATATTTCCCCCATTATTCTCTAAATTTTGCTAATAATATTAAATCTAAATATTTTCCATTTCTAAATATTTCTTTTTTTAGAATACCTTCTTTCTGATATCCTAATTTTTCATATAACTTTAGAGCTCTAATATTATTTGAAATAACTTCTAATTTTATTTTTCTTATATTCAATTCGTAAAATATAAATTTTTCTATTAAATTAACTGCTTCTCCACCATATCCATGTTCCCAATATTTCTCATCAATAAAGAAACCTGCTCCACAAACAGAATTTTTAAAGTCAACATTTTTAACAACACTCCCCCCTATTAAAGCATCATCTTCTTTTCTTACTATAGCAAAATCATATATATATTTTTTTCTTCTTTCTGGAATTGACTTAAAAAAATTTCCCTGATCATTTGATGAAAAAGGTAATATTATGTTTAAAGTTAAGAACTCTCTTACTTTATAATTATTCATTATATTTTTTAAATTATTCATATCATTTTCTTCATAGTTTCTTAAATATATTTTTTTACCGTTGTACACAAAATCACTCCCCCTCAGAAACAAATGATAATAAATATCTTCCATATTCTGTATTTTTTAATTCCTCACCAAATTTTTTTAAATCTTTTTGTGAGATCCATCCATTTCTGTATGCTATTTCTTCTAAACAGGCTATGTATAATCCCTGCCTTTTCTGAATTGCGGCGACAAAATTTGAAGCTTCCAATAATCCCTCAGGAGTTCCTGTATCTAACCAGGCAAATCCTCTTCCAAGAATTTGAACTTTCAATTTCTTCATTTTTAGGTATTCTTTGTTAATCTCTGTAATTTCCAATTCCCCTCTTGGAGAAGGTGTAATCTTTTTTGCTATCTTTACAACATTATTATCATAAAAATATAATCCAGGAACAACATAATTAGATTTTGTTTTTTTAGGTTTCTCTTCTAAACTTATAACATTAAAATTTTTATCAAATTCAACAACCCCAAAATTAGAAGGATTTTTAACATAATATGCAAATATCATTGCACCTTCTGTTATTTTTATTGCTTTCTTTAAAATATTAGAAAATCCATGGCCATAAAATAGATTATCTCCTAAAATCAATGCTACATTATCATTTCCTATAAAATCTTTTCCTATTCTAAAAGCTTCAGCTATCCCATGGGGATATTTTTGAATTCTATATTCTAATTTTATTCCATATTGATGCCCATTTCCTAATAAATTCTCATACAATTTTATAAATTCTTTATTAGAAATTATCAATATATCCTTTATCCCTGCAAGCATTAGTGTTGATAATGGATAGTATATTAACGGTTTATCATATATTGGTATTAATTGTTTACTAATAGCTCTAGTAATTGGATATAAACGCAATCCAGAACCACCAGCTAAAATTATCCCCCTCATACCATCGCCCTTTCACAATTAAATAAATTTATTTTTATTGAAAATACTTAATTTAACACTATATAGATTCATATATAGAGTTTATAATATAATTTATCTCTTTTTTAGTAAGATTCAGATGTAAAGGTAATCTTAAAATGTTTCTACTAATTTTTTCAGTAATAGGGAAGTCACCTTTTTTATATCCTAATTTTTGACCCATAGGAGATTCATGTAATGGTATATAATGGAATATTGCTTGAATACCTTTTTGCTTTAATGAATCCATTAATTTATTTCTTTGCTTATTAGAATTTAATAATATATAAAATATATGATAATTAGAAAACGAGTAATCGGGTATTTTTGGTAGTTTTAGCATTCCTCTTTTTTCTAATTCAAATAGCCCTTTATAATACATATTATAAATTTTTTTTCTTTTTTCTAAGATTTCATCCATTTTTTCTAGTTGAGCAAGTAAAAATGCTGATAAAATATCGGAAATAACAAAACTTGATCCTATATCAATCCATGTATATTTATCTATTTCTCCTCTAAAAAATTTACTTCTATTCGTACCTTTTTCCCGAACAATTTCAGCTCTTTCAATTAATGTTTCATCATTTAAAATGATTGCTCCACCTTCACCACAGGTATAGTTTTTAGTTTCATGGAAGCTATAGCATCCTATATCTCCTATGGTCCCTAAATATTTATCTTTATATTTTGCATTAACCGCTTGAGCTGCGTCTTCAATAATTTTTAACGAGTATTTTTTTGCAATATAGGATAATTTGTCCATATTACAAGAATGCCCTGCATAATGTACTGGCATTATAGCCTTTGTTTTAGAATTAATTTTTTCTTCTATTTTATCAACATCTATATTTAAAGTATCTGGATTTATATCTACAAATATAGGCTTTGCACCTCTTAATAAAACTGCATTAGCAGATGACACAAATGTAAAAGATGGCATTATGACTTCATCACCATCTTTTAAATCTAATAATATAGCAGCCATATCTAATGCTGCACTTGCTGAAGTTGTTAACAAAACTTTTTTCGTATTGAATTTTTTTTCTATTAATTTTTGAGCTCTTTTTGTAAAAGAACCATCGCCACTTATTTTAGAACTTATTATAGCTTGATTCATATATTCAAGCTCTCTTGAAGTATAATATATTTTATTGAAATAAATCATAATATACACTCCTATTTAAAATATAAATCCCACCATATTTTAAATGATACAATATTCCATATTTTTGCTGCTAATTTAAAATCATTTTCTTTATTATTATAATAACTATCCAATAAAAGTTTTACGTATTCATAATTGAAAACACTATTTTTAAGTTCGTGTTCATTTAAATTTTCAAATATAAATGGTTTTAATTCCTTTTTTAACCACCAGAAAACAGGTAAAACGAATCCTTCTTTTTTTCTATTAATGATTTTATCAGGTAATATTCCTTTTAATGATTTTTTTAATATATCTTTTATGTTCCCATTCTTTATTTTTAAATTGCCCGGTAATGAAGCTACGTATTCAACTAATCTATAGTCTAAAAATGGAGATCTTACTTCTACAGAATGAGCCATAGAGAGAAAATCAACAAAAGCCAATACGTGATCAGGTAATAATGTTTTCCATTCTAATTCTAAAGCCCTATTTAAAGGATCTAAAGATTTTAAGTTTTCTACATCTTTTTTTAATAAATCAAAAGAATTGAATTTATCATATTCAAATACCCAGTTATTTAATAATCTTTTTTTCTCCTCGTCTTTAAATAATAATATTTCATATTTCCATTTTTCAAAATTTCCATTTGATTTTAAATATAAATTTTCTAAAAATTCTGTATTATTTTCAAAAGGTTTTAAATTTTTTTTGTCCTCATCTGATAATCGATATCCTGATTTTATTTTTTTATATATTCTCTCAAAATAATATAAAGGTTGAGATAGCCTTGGCGCTAAATAACTACCAAAAAGCTCATCTGCACCATCACCAGATAGAGCAACTTTAACATGCTTTGAAATCAATTTTGTTAGAAAAAATGTTGAAATTGCACCTGAAAAAGGGGCATCAAAACTTCTTAAAACATTTGGTAAATCATCTATTAGGTCTTGTGGAGACATAAAATATTCATACTGATCAGTATCCAAAATATTTGATATTTCTCGAGCAGCTATAATGTCTTGATTTTTATGTTCCAAAAAAGTAGTATATCCTAAAGAGAATGTTTTAATTTTAGAGTTAGAATACTTAGACATAATAGAAACTACAGAACTAGAATCTAATCCACCACTTAAATATGCTCCTATTGGAACATCACTAATCATTCTTTTCCTCACTGAGTCTTCTAAAAGATTTCTAATGTTATATGTGATTTCTTCTATATTATCATTGTTCGGTTTTAAAAAATCTATTTCCCAGTATTTAAATTGTTTTTTCTTTTTCTTTTCTACATCAAATATCAGAACTTCGCCAGGAAAAAGAGAATATATATTTTTGAAAGGTGTGAAAGGTGCAGGTATATTTTTAAATGTAAAATAATGATTAAGAGCTTCAAAATTTGGTTCCTTTTTATAATATGGATATTTTAAAATACCTTTTATTTCAGAAGAAAATATTATTTCATTATTAACAATAGAATAAAACAACGGTTTCTGTCCCATTCTATCTCTTATCAAAATTAAATCTTTCTTTTTTAAATCCCAAAGAGCAATAGCAAACATCCCATTAACTTTGTTTATAAAGCCTATACCATATTCCTCATACAAATGTACAATTGTTTCTGAATCAGAATGATCGGTATAAAATTTATGTCCTTTTTCCAATAACTCATTTCTTAACTCTTTAAAATTATATATTTCTCCATTCCATACCAACCATATGCTTTTTGTTTCATTATGAATAGGCTGTTTCCCACTTAAAACATCTATTATACTTAATCTACGGGAAGATAAATTTACATATTTATCCTGATAAAACCCTTCTTCATCTGGACCTCTATGGAATATTTCATCATTCATCCTTTTTAAAATTTCTTTACTTCCCTTACCGCTAAAACCTACTATTCCACACATATTATCCCTCTTTATTTAGCTTTTTCTTTCGATTCTCTTCTGCTATTTCAACTAATTTATAATAATTATAATTCCATGTTCTATACTTTCTATCAGTACAATTTTTACATAACGGTATTTCATCCATTCTACCTTCTAAATGTAATTTCCTTATTCTTTCAAATTCTTCACCATGCCATATTTCTCTTATACTTTTTTCATTTATATTTCCAAAATTCGTTTTAAACGCTATATCATACCCACACATAGCAACCTTACCAAGAGTATCAATATTCAACCTTTCAAATGGCCAAGGGCAAGGAGCCGTAGATGGTAAATATGGTGTAGGATCTGCTGATTTTGAAGGATCGCCCATTCCCCATGTCAAAAATTTTCTTAACTGAACATGATCAACCTTTTCTTTCCAAAAATCCAAAATTTCATCTGGATTTATTCCTTGTTGAACAATAGCACTCACTATAATCTTTGTTTTGCTTTTTAATTTATTTCTTAATTCTACCATTCTTTCAACATTTTTCACTAAATTTTCCCAATTTAAACCTACTCTAATCTTTTCATAACCTTCCTTTTTTGCAGCATCAACACTAAATTCAATCATATCTATGTTTGCTTCTATTAATCTTTTTGAATTTTCTTCATTAAATAACGAGCCATTTGTTATAAGTCCTATTTTTGCTCCTACTTTTTTTGCATATTCAATTAATTCTACCATTTTTGGGTGAAGCATTGGTTCCCCGCCTCCGGTCAATCGTATATATGCACCATATTTTCCACATTCATCTGCAATTTTTTTAAATAACTCTTCTTTTATATATAATCCATCTCTATAATTATCTCTTATAGTAGAAATGGTATATGGACAAGAAGGGCATTTAGCATTACACACATATGTTGTACTTACAACAACCATTAAAGGAAATTCCTTTGCTTCCGCCCGCATTTTATATTCTTTCGGAACATGCGTTAAAAAATCTGTATAAATTTTATAAGTTTTTTTCATATTATTTCACCTCCGGTTCTATATAAGAAGCGTAACTTGACTGCCAATCTTTACAATTTTTGCACAAATCGGGTAATTCTGCCCATCTTCTTTCTAAATGTTTTAATCTGAAATCTTTTAAAGTTGTATTCCAAACTTCTTTTATACTTTCTTTATTAATATCTCCAAATGTTACCTCACAATTTAAATCTACTGCACACATACATACTTTACCTTGATCAGAAATGTTTATTGTATTCATAGCCCAATTACATGGCAATCTAAACTCATAATCTTTCAAGTTTTTTGCTTCAACTTTTCCCGCCCAACTCACTTTAGGTCTTACTTTTACGGGAATATTATAGCTATTCCAAAATTTTATAAAATTTTTTAATTCTTTTTCATTTTCTGGCATTTCAACAAATTGTACAAATATTTTTTGATTTTTAGTTCCTATTTTGTCTAATAATTCTTTATATTTCAAAACTCCTTTCGCGACATTGTCTAATTTTCCTTTTACTCTAATTTTTTCATATGTATCTTCTTCAAACGCATCTATTCCAATATACATTACATCTAAGCCAGCTCTAATTAATCTCTCTGCCCATTTTTCATTCAATAAATTTCCATTCGAATTCAAAACCACATCTTTTAATCCTTTTCTTTTTGCATAACTTACTCTTTCATCCAAATCTTTTAACATTAAACCTTCACCAAAAAAAGTCATCCATATCCTTGCTTTTGGATTTTCTATAGCTATTTCATCTATAATTTTTTTATATAAATCCCATGACATTATTCCAGGTTTTCGAGACATATTTTTATGTGGGCACATAAAACATTTCAAATTACAATAAGAGATATTATCTATTAATATAACCGATGGAAAAAGATTATTTTCTTCGTCTTTTATTCGCTGAAGCAATATTCTTTTTAATTTTTCATCATCATAATAAATATCAAAATTTTTTTGCATTTTTTCCCTCCATTCAAATTCTATTTTGAAAAATATATTTTAAAGAATTTTCACCACAATTAAATATTACATCTAAAACTGTTACTTCATGAATAAACTTACCATATAATTGAGGATATTCAGGATAATTATAATTCATAAAATATATATCTATATTGTTTTGCTTGAATTTTTCAATATCTATATAATTTTTTGCCGCTGGTCCAGAAACATATATTTTTCCATTTAAATATTTAATGATATCTATCAACCTTTGGTTTTTATCTTGAGTTGATATATTTAATTCTGAGGATCTAATAAATTCTGTATTTATTTTTAAAATTTCTGAAATCTTTTTTGTTGTATATATATTCAACTCATTTAATTTTTTCCACTGATTTTTTATATAAAAATCTTCTATCAAAAATTCATATTTTTTAAAATAATTTGCTTTTGCATAATTTGCTAAAAATGAATAATAATGTTTCTTTGACCAATTAACTTTATCTGAAACCTCAACTTCAAAAATTTTTTGCTTTATACTATTAGACTTTAATGGAACCGTTAGCCACTGAGTACCATTTGATGTTTTTATTTTATTTCTGTTACGCCAATCATGTTTTGTATATTGAACATCATCTAAAAAAACAAAAACATCTACAAGATTAATCATGTCAAAAACACCTTTCCATGGCAAATAATTTGGTTGTAATATTGCAATCTTCATGATTCGTTTCCCGCCTTCTTCAGCAACTTTATAACATATTCCTCAAATTCTCTAACAAATGTTTTATATTCCAACTCTCTGTTTTCTATTTTTCTTTTAGATTGAACAAAATTTTTAAACTCTTCATCAAGAATAATTTTTTTTGCAAATTCATATAACCCCTCATAATCTCCTAATTTCGGAAAAATTTTAAGAGCATCTTTATAAAACATAATTGGTAAAGTATTTACTCTATTTTCTATATTTTTTTTGGTATAATCATAATCTTTAACAAAAGTTATTATTGGTAAATTGGCATAATAAGCTTCATTAAATGAAATTCCTCCACCATTTGGAGCAGAATTTATATAATAATTACAACTTTTTAAATATGCTCGCGCATTCAAATCCGCACCCAACAGAAGTATTTTTTTATTATTTATATATTCTTGTGGAATAAATTCTTTAAAATATCCCACATATCTTGGACCAAAAAATACAAATGTTATATTTTTCATATCATCTGACAATTTTTTCACTACATTCCAATAATTTTTATTATAGTATTTTACATCTCTTCCAATGGAGATAACAACTTTATTTTTTTGAGGTATATTATAATCTTTTTTTATATTCCTCTTTTTATTTATTAATTCTGTATTTACAGGAGGTAACTTAAGAAATATATTTTTCGTAAAAATATTTTTATCATTTAGTCCTGTATAAACAAAATCTATATTATTATCAAAATATGGTTCTATATCTTGGGTTATATGCCTCCCTATTAATTTCGAAATCTTTCTTAATAAAGGATATATCAATATACCATATGGCGCAAAATAAAAAGAATGATAAAAGGATATATCAGGGTTAACTTTTGAAATATATTCATAATATTGATTTATAACATCTTCCATATTATTCGAAGGTTTTGGAATAAAAAAATCTATATTATGTTTTTTTAATATGTTTTTTGCATATTCTGCGTTTCTAAAGCTATTTTCATCTAATAAACTTAAAATATGATATTCAATATTTTCATTTTGACTATTAATTATGCTCTCAAAAACAAATCTAAACAATATTTGAAAATAATCTAATCCATTTAAAACATATAAAAAATGTATTTTCCCATCCTTTTTCTTATTTTGAATAAAATATTTATTATAATATTTACTTAAATATTTTTCTCCCTCTTTTTCTAAATACTTAAATGGTTTGTCTGATAAATACTCAAATCTATTATAGCTATCAAATTTATAATATAAATTTCTCAAGAAATAATTAACTTTTTGTTTTAATTCAAGTTTCCCATTTATTAATAAATATTCTATAAATTCTATAAATTTTTTAATTTCTTTTTTTTCTATATAATAATTTAATATGTATTCATTATTTTTGAGATTATCTGGATTTTTATAAGCTAAATTTAACATACTATTTATATTATTTTTTTGTTTAGATAAAGAATATATAATTTTTTTAATTTTATTTATCATAATTTTAAAAGAATAATTTTGTTCAATAAATTTTCTATATTTAATAGAGTTATAATCATTATCCAATATTAAGTCAACAGCTTCATCAACCGTATTAAATATTAACTCATTAGGCCATTGATTTTTACTTCCAAAGTAATTATGTATAATTGGTTTTATACCTTTTGCCATTCCTTCCATAATATTATAAGGATGTCCTTCATGAATACTTGTAGAAAGAAGATAATTTTTATCTTTCCACCATTCATTTATATTATCTATCCAACCATAAAAAATAACATTATTTTCTAAATTCATTTCTTTAACCATATGTTTTAAATATATTTGATATCTTAATTCTTGAAAATCTCCGGCAATATGAAGTTTATATCTTTTGTCTTTTTTAACAAGTTTTTTAATTATTTGAAGCATCATTGGAGGATTCTTTTTATGAGAAATATGAGCAACCCAGGCAATATTATAGCCTTTTTTTCTTTTTGTAAATTGCAATTTGTCAACTTTTACACCATTCGGAATTATTTCAATATCTACTAAATTTTCTATATTAGGAATGTATGATTTTATTATATCTTTAATATGATCAGCAACTAATATTAAATTATCTATATTATTCCAATTTATTTTTATAGGATAATAAGCTAAAGATTCATAACTATGTAATCTTATAATTGCAGGCTTTTCTAATAATCCTTGATAATTGCTTCCTACTATTGCAACTTCATTTGCCCATTCTAACCAAACAATATCGGCCCAATCTATTGCATGATATATTTCTTCATTTTTAGTTACAATAAATTTTCTTACCCAATATTCATCAGATAAATTTTCGATTATATCATTAATGAAACTATCAAGTCCTTTAGCACAAATAAAGGATAATTTTGGTAATTTTTTTGCATTTTCAAGTTTGTTTTTAAAGCTATTGATTTTATTTTTAAAGTAAGATTCTGAACCTCGAGGAGCATTATTAAAAGCTTTTTCTAAAAAGGATATTGCTTTGTCAAAATGACCCTCGAATAGCCATAAATCTGACAACATATCATTTATAGCCCAATTATTTGGATCTTTTTCATAATATCTAATAGCGGTATCTTTTAATTTATTCCAATTTTTCTCATTATAATATATAGTGGATAAATTAAAAAGTGCATCCAAATTATTTGGATTTAATTTTAACACCTCTTTTAAAACTGATATAGCCTTATTAGTTTCTTTTATATTATAATAAGCTAAAGCAGCTATTATATAATCATTTTCCTCTTTGATTTTTTTATTGTTAAATTTTTCAATTACTCTTTCAAATTTACCTTCATCGAATAATTTTTTTAAGTCCATATAATTACCTCCGTATATAATCTTCATTCAATATTTCGACTCAAACAATTAAATTCCTTAATTCATTAATTAGTTTTACGAATTAATGAAAATGTGTTATAATTTAAGAGAAAACAATAATGGGGGTAAAATAGTGTTAAGTAAGGAATTAGTACATGAAATCATAGCCACTGTTTTAAAATATGGTGGAGATTTTGCAGAAGTATTTGTAGAAAAGAGATATACAAACTCATTTGAAATGAAAAATGGAGATTTAGAAAATGCAAGTTCGGGAAATTCCCTTGGTGTAGGTATAAGAGGATTTTTAAATACTCAAGCTGTATATGCATATACTAATGATTTAAGTAGAGAAAGCCTTTTAAATACTACTAAAAGAGTAGATGAAGTTCTTGCTAAAATTAAATAAAAAATTTAACTTTAAGTTTATCAATAATATTTTATAATTTTCCCTTTTTATAATAATCACAATATTCATTTATAGGACATTCTTCGCATTTAGGATTTCTTGCTTTACAAACATTTCGACCATGAAAAATTAACCAATGATGAGCTTTTCCCCATAATTCTTTTGGAATCACCTTCATTAAATCTTCTTCTGTACCTCTTACGTCTTTACTATTAGCAAGACCTATTCTGTTTGATACTCTAAAGACATGGGTATCAACAGCTATAGCATCTTTGCCAAAAGCCACGCTTAAAATAACATTTGCAGTTTTTCTTCCAACACCTGGTAATTTTATTAATTCTTCTCTTGTTTCAGGTATTTTTCCATTATAATTTTCTACAAGGATTTTAGTAGTTTTTATAATGTTTTTACTTTTAGTTTTGTATAATCCTACTCCTTTTATGTATTTTTCTAATTCTTCTGGTTCTAATTTTGCAAAATCTTCTGGTGTTTTATACTTTTCAAATAAAATAGGAGTTACTTTATTTACCTGATTATCAGTGGTTTGAGCAGAAAGCATAACAGCTATTAATAATTCAAAATTATTGTTGTATTTTAAGACGGTTTGAGGATTTGTATATGTTTTTGATAATATATCTAAGATTTTTTTTATTTCTTTTTTTGATTTTAATTTTTTCATTTGAGCCTCTTAAAATTTTATTCGACTGAGATTTAAAAAAGACCATAATAATAATCTTTTATTCTCACCATCAAAGTGTTTATTAATAGTATTAATTACAAAATCTTTATTGATATAGTTATATAATTCAATATTGTTTGGTTTATTTAAGAATTTTATTAGATAATCTTTACCTTTTGCTCTATACCAGGAAGCATCAGGAGAACTAAAACCTTGTTTTTTTCTTTCTATAATTTCATCAGGTATAAATTTTTTCATAACTTTTCTTAATATGTTTTTTCCCGTATTTGTTTCAAAATATTTATCTTTTTTCTTTATTTCATTTTCATCTATTTTTTGATATTCATTATAATTTTTTAATTTATATTCTATGGGTATTTTTATTGCAAAATCTACTAAATCATTATCTAAAAATGGAACTCTAGTTTCTAATGAGTGCGCCATACTTATTTTATCTTCCATAACTAACAGACCGTGCAAAAATGTTTTCAATTCAAAGTACAATGAGGCATTTATTAAGTCTTTATTATTCTTAATGGGAAAATCATATTCTTTAAAAACAGATTTAAAAGCTTCGTACGAGTTGTATTTTGGGATTTTATTTTTTATTTCATCAGAATATAGTAATTTTTTTTCGTTGTCTTTAACAAGTCTTTGCCAATAATTGTAATAGGAATTAATAAAATTATCTTTACTTTTATGCCCCAACGCATGGTAATATCTCCAAGGATAACCGGCAAATAATTCATCTCCGCCAGAACCACTCAATACAACTTTTACAAATTTAGAAGCAAGATTTGCAATATAATAATTGGAATATGACATTCCCAATCTTGGATAATCTAAATGATATACTAATTTATCAATAACTTCATATAAATCTCCTTCATGTAAAACAACTTCGTATTGTTCAGTTTTGTATGTATTTGATATCATTTCTGCATACTGTCGTTCGTCAAAACCTGCTTCAAAACCAGCAACAGAAGTCATATCATAACCACATGTAAAAGTTTTTAATCTCTTTAAACTTCTTGATGCTATAGCTACAATAGATCCAGAATCCATACCACCGCTTAAATATGATCCTACCGGAACATCACTTATTAATTGTCTTTTTACAGCTTGAACAAATAATTTTTCTAATTCCTCAATTGCTTCATTTTCTGAAACTTTTAATTCATCATCATGTAAATTAAAATCCCAATATTTATACTGTTCGAAAATTATTTCACTTTTTTCAGATTTAACAATGGCATAATGACCAGGTTTTAATATTTTTATACTTTCGTATAATGTTCTATCTGTAAAAATATTTTGAAATGACATATATTCGTCAAGAGCAAGTAAATCTATTTTTTTCTCAATAAAATTCCATTTGAATAAAGCTTTTATTTCTGATGCAAATAATAATTTTGCATTGTCTAATCTATAATATAATGGTTTAATTCCATATCTGTCTCTTGCTAAAAAAAGTATCTTATTGTTCTTGTCATAAATAGCAAAAGCAAACATACCATTTAATTTATTTAGTATGTTTATATTATATTCTGCAAACCCATTCAAAAGAACTTCTGTGTCAGTATTTGAATTAAAAACATATCCTTTTGTCTGTAACTCACTTCTTAATTCCAAATAATTGTAAATTTCCCCATTATAAGTAATAATATATCTCCCGTCATTCGAAATCATAGGTTGATGACCGTGAGAAGAAAGATCTAATATAGAAAGCCTTCTATGACCAAGTCCTATATTTTTATATGTATATATACCATAATCGTCAGGTCCTCTATGAATAATAGCATCGGTCATTCTCTTTATATCCTGGGGAGAAACAAAATTATTTTTATTAAGAAAAGCTCCGGCAATTCCGCACATATTATTCCCCCGATCGGTTTTATTATTCTTTTATTCCTATCTCAGGATCTAAATGACGTAAAATTTCTTCCCTATATTTAAGGAAATCTTTGTCCAAATAATTTCTTTCACCATCAATTTTAATTTTTGATTCAAAAATTATTTTTGATGGTCTTTTACTCATTACAATTACCCTATCGGCTAAATATACAGCTTCTATAACGCTATGCGTAACAAATACTACTGTTTTTTTGAAATCTTTTAATATATTTAATAGCTCTTGTTGCATTAATTTGCGAGTTTGAGCATCTAAAGCTCCAAATGGCTCATCCATAAGTAATATTTTGGGATTATAGGCTAAAGCTCTTGCTATTGCAACTCTTTGTTTCATACCACCCGACAATTTATGAGGATATTCATTTGCAAAATCTTTTAATCCCACTTTCTCAATATAATGTATTGCAATATTCCTTCGTTCTTTTTTAGATGCTGAAATTGACATTTCTACATTACCTAGCACTGTTTTCCATGGGAATAAAACATAATCTTGAAATACAAATCCTATATCCTTATTAGGTTTTTCAACAATTTTACCGTCTATTAAAACTTTTCCTTTAGAAGGTTTTTCGAAACCTGCAATTAAATTCAATAATGTGGATTTCCCACATCCTGAAGGGCCTAATATTACAAAAAATTCATTTTCTTTAATTTTAAGATTAATATTTTTAATTACTTCTAGATTATCAAAATTTTTAGAAACATTTTCAAATTCTATCATTAATTAGCCCCCATTTTTTCAAGGTATTTTCTTCAATATAATCAACAATGAGTTTGTTCAAAATAAATCCCAAAAATCCTATAATTAATAATATAATTAGCATTTTATATATATTATAAAAACTTTTTGAAGAAAATAATAATACACCTAAACCATTTTCACTTGCTCCCAACATCTCAGCTCCAATTAAAGCTCTCCAAGAATACGAAATTCCTAATTTCAACCCTACTAATATTTGATTAAAAGATGCTGGAATATAAATAAAAAATATTCTTTTAAAGGTTGAATATCCTAATATTTTTCCTAATTTTATATAGTTTATATTAACATTTTCTATTCCGTCTATAGTATTATATAAAATAGTAAAAAATGAACCTATAAAAATTGAAATAATTATTGTAATATCATTTATTCCAAAAAATATCAATAATATAGGAACCCAAGTTATTGTAGGAATTGACATTAAAAATAATATTAAAGGTTTAAAAGCCATTAGTAAATATTTATTTGTACTCAAAAGTGCCCCGATTAATATACCTAATATTATTGATAATAAAAAACCTATCGACATTCTATAAAGACTATATAATATATGTATAAAAATACTTTTATCATATATGTATAAAAGGAAAAAGGCAATAATAATTAAACTTATATATTTATATTTTTTCATATTTTCTTTTTAACCCCCACTTTACCACGGTTTTATTTTCAATAATTCTCACAAATAAAAAATCTATTAGTATATATATCAAACCACTTAAAAAAATACCTAGATACATAACATCGATGTTAAGTAATTCTCTTGCGTCAAAAGTAATATATCCTAATCCATAATTAGAAGCAGCAATCATTTCAACAGCAATTATTGTTCTCCAAGCTCTTGAAAATGACTCTCTAATAGCATTTATTAAATATATTCCGATGGCTGGTAAATAAATATTTTTTAGTTGTTCTTTTTTATTCAATTCAAGTAATTGAGATAATTTTAAATAATTATTGTCTATATTTTTTAAGCCCTGTAAGGTATTAAATACAGAAGGGAAAAAAGCAGCTATAGCTCCAACTATTATTATTGTGACATTACCAAATCCTGTAAAAATAATAAACAAAGGTGCCCAAGCAATTCCAGGAATAGACATTAAAAAATTAATTATGAATTTTAAAAAACTAAAAAATTTAAAATTATATATAATTATACCAAATAGAACACCTGACACATAGCCATATAATATAGAGAAAAATAATCTGTATAAAGAACTAAAAATATGTAAATATAATTCTTTTATTTTCAAACCACTTATTAAAATTTTTGTTGGATTTGAAAATAAAAATGGATTTATTATTTCATAATACGAAAACATTTGCCACAACAAAAATATTGTGGCAAATGTCATTAGAGGTAATATTATTTTTAAGATACTACTTTTTTTCATTTTTCTTTTCCTCATATAGTTTTTTTGCATCTTCTAAAATACTTTTATCAAAATAAAATTTTGGTATTTTATCAATTTTACCTTGTTCTTTTAAAAATATTGCGGTGTTTATTAATTCTTCCTCTAATTGTTTTTTATCAAATTCTATACTAAAATCAATTTTTTTAAATAAAATATTAAACGCTTCTTCTGATATATCTATTCCCATTTTTTTTGCTGCAAGGGATGCATATTTTGCAGCTTCCTCAGGGTGATTTTTAATCATATCGGCTTTTTCAAGCTGAGCAGCTAAAAATTTAACTAATAGATCTCTATGTTTTTCAGCAAATTTTTTTGTTGTATGTATTTGAACAGGAGTTAAAGCGTATTTTCCAAAATTCATCAATACTTTTCCAAATCCTTGTGCAACAGCTATTGAAGGCGTAGGTTCCCAAGCAGTAAATGCTTCAATTTTCCCGCTTTTAAGAGCTAACACCATATCTTCAACTTTCATATTAACCCATTCAAAATCTTCCCACTTTAAATCATTTCTACTCTCAAAAAATTTTCTTAAAACAAATTCTGCGCCTGTACCGAATCTTGTTGCAACTTTTTTACCTTTTAATTGACTCCAATCAGTATATTTAGAATCACTTCTCACTATAGTGCTATATCTATCTCCTCTTTGTATAACCCCTATAATCAAAGCTTTATCTCCAATAGTATTAAAAAGAGCTACTGTTTTAGAGTCTGAACCTACATTAACATCTATATTACCACTAATTAAAGCTAAAGAATTCTCTGTTCCAGAACTAAATAATTTATGATTAACAATTATTCCAAATTTAGAAAAAAAATCATATCCTTTTAATAAAAATTCACCAGGGTAATACTGTCCACCATATCTAATATCAACTTTAGAGAATCCAAAAATAGACATAAGGAGTAACAAAAGAATAATAAGAGATTTTCTCATAATAATCCCACCTCTTTCCAGTATTTTATTTTTTCTAAGAGTTTATTATTTTTTCCGACTAACCAAAATGATCTTTCAATCTCCTGATTTTCTAGTATATTAACTAAAGGTGGCTTTAATTTATAAATGTTTAGAAAGCCATATCCAAATCCATTTAATACGCTTTTTAGAGTAAAATTTTCATAACCTATTTCATATACAATATTTAATTTATTTATATTTATATTTTTTTCTTCAAGATATTTAAAAATGTATTCTCTCAATCCGCTACCTTTTTGGTGAATAATGAGCGGTATATCATAAATGTTTTTCAGTGAAAATTTTTCTATCTTTTTTAGACCAACTAAACCTATTTTTTCTTTAAATAAGGTTTTAAATTCTAAACCATCTTTTTCAAATTTATATCCTACGATACCAATATCATATTTATTGCTTTCAATTTTATCTATTATATTACTAGAACTATCTATATATATATAAGGTATATAATTTTCTTTTTTTAAATGAATAGTCAAATTGAAAATAAATTCTTCATTTATTCCACTTGATATTCCAATATATAATGAATTCCCATATTTTGAAATTCTTTCGATTTTATTTTTACTATTTAAAATATCCTTAAAATATGGGATAATTCTTTGAGCATCTTTTGTTATAGAAATAACACCTTTATTATTTCTATTAAGTAATTTAATGCCAACATTTTCTTCTAATCGTTTTATTCTTTTTGATATTGATGATTGTGACATATTATAATGCGCAGCAACATCAGAAAAATTTTTTATTATTATTAGATCTAAAAAAATTTCAATATCCTGTATATTCATATAATATCACCTTTTAGTAATAAAATTATTCTATTTTGGAATAATATATAAAATTCCTTTTCTTTTTTATGAAATTTTCGAATTATTAATTAATCTTTTATAAGTTTTTTCATCAATTACTGTAGGTAATGTATCTAATTCACGTATAAGGTAAAAGGTCTCTTTTTCATCAAAAGGGGTTTTATTATAATAATCATCTATTAAAGCGCTTTTTAAATAAACTTCGGCAGTATTTATTTTTCCAGATAAATCAAAAATAGGCGTTATCATAAAAAATCTTCCAATATTTATTTCTGTAATACATATATTATGATCTCTATCCTCTTTTAAGTCAAGGCAATAATTTCCATGAGGTTTGGAAGAAATAGTGTTAACTATTTTTATTGCTAAATCAAATAATTTTTTATCGTGTATAGTTTTTGCATATGATGGTGAACTTGACATATTTGAAAGGCGATTTCTTGCGTAAATATACTCTAAACGTTCTGCGCCTTTTATTACTTGTAATTTTCCATTTTTCCAAATGCTTTGAACTGCATAATCTCTAAATGGTAAAAATTCTGATATTGTAAAATCAGAAATTTTATAATCTCTTAGTTCAGTCCATAATTTTATCCATGAGATAGCTTGATCTAATGTTTTTACCCATGTAGCTCCTCTAGAACCTGAACCCTGTTTTGGCCTTATCCAGTATTTTTCGTCTGGATATTGCTCCATAAATTCTTTAATATCATTGAAAGATTCGATTTCCCACGTTTTGGCGATAGGAATCTCATTTTCTTGCATTAATTTATTAAATTTATATTTATCGTGGCATATCAAAATTTCTTCATGTTTAGGTAAAAAAAGTTTTGATCTTATATATTTTCTTTTTGAAGAAATTACTTCTACTTCTAAATCATTATTTGGAATTACCAAATCGATATGTTCCTTTTCAATTATTTTATTTAAATTTTCTATATATTTATCTTTTAGTGCTGGAGGTAAAATATAAAATTTATCAGCCTTGCTTTTTGCAATATATTTTTCATACATATTTGTTCCTATTATTCTTACATCTAATGAACTTTGCTTAATACTATTGATTAAATTTTCAGCTCCTCCGCTTCCTGCACCTGTTACTAAAACTGTATATTTCATAAATTTTCCCCTACCTTTATATTTTTTATTAGCTTAAATTCATAATTATTATCTGAAGCAAAATTAATAACATTCAATAATATATTTCTTATTCCGAAACTATTATAATCATTAATAAATTTTTTTAATTTTTTCTCATCTTTCATATATATTTTAGCTTGTGAATACCTTTCAATTTTTTCTGTATTAAGGTATACATGTATAGGATGAAAATTAAAAACTTTTAATCCATCATTTTTAAATATATGATTTATATTATGACTATAATGATTTTCTAACATTTTACAATAAATATCATCTTCCCAAAAAAATGGGACTTCTATTATGCCAGTCCATGTTCTATATGGTTTCAATTTAATACCACTATCAAAAGGAATATATTTATTTAAAGAGAATCTAATTCCCTTCTTAATATAATAATTTTCTATAATGGAAGAAAAGGTTAAAGAATGAGATCTTATAGAAACTGCCTCAGGAATTATTTTTAAAAGATTGTCAATTCTATTCTCAAATGTATCTGTAGTTTTTGCATATAATATATCGTTAAAATTTGGATGTATTCCAAGATCAAATAACGAATAATTTCTAATAGTATTTAATAAATTAGAATAATTTGTAATAAAAAATGTAGCTTTTACTTTCTTTTTTACTAAAATATTTAATAAATCTTCAATAACAAAATCAGGAGCCCAATCAAAATCAAAAGTTAAAAATATTTCATTTTTCATACAAATACCTCTTATATTTCTTTTCAACATATTTATATAATTCTTTAAATTTTATAGTATTTATAACATTTTTATTTATATCAAGAAGTTTATTTGCTAGTTCGGTTTTGCCTGACAATTTATAGATAATTATTGTTCTTGCCAATATGTCAAAGTCATCAGCTAACTTAATAGCTTGATTGCATTCAAAAAGAGCTCTCTCGAAATCTTTTTCTCTCATCCAATTATCTATGGCATTTATATAATATTCTTGCCCTATCTTATTATTTTTTAATACCATATCAAATTCTTCATACCATTTATTATTTATATAAAATTTTATTTTCTCATTATCTAATATTTTTTTATATAATTCATAATAATCTTTAGCAACTTTTTCTGCTGAAAAGTTTTCTATAATATAATTTCTAAATATGTTAGTAAAATCTGGTAAGGCGTTAAAATTTTTTATATAATACACAATCTTATTGTATAAATCATCCATATTTTCTGCGCTTATTATAGGAGCATTTAGTTTAGCATCATTTGATAAAAAGAAGTCTTTAGGATTTTGAGAACATATTACAGGATTTCCCAAATACATAGATTCTAATGCGAATAAACCAAAAGTAGTCGAAATTTGTGAAATAACTAATCGTCTATCTTGAGATAATAACTTCAAAAATTTATTATAAGGAATTTGTGAAATTATTTCAATATCAACTTGAGGATAATTTCTTTTAACTTTCTCCAATATATATGTTATAAATTTTGTTCCTTTTAATAAATTATTTGAATAGGCATGTATAATTTTTATATTAGTATTCTTATTTTTTTTATTGCTTTCTATGCTTAATTTTTTTAAATTATCTAAATCTATTGGAATATTAATATCATAAAAATACGGTACATGATTAGCCATTACTCCACCAGAAACTATTGCATCAGTATATTTTGAAAATTCCCAAATTTTAAAATATTGATTATATGTATTTAAGGGTGGAAATAAAGGTGTTTCATTATTGCTAACAAATTGAAATTGCCTCATTAAAATCCTTGAATTATTTCTTACATCTGAACCCCAGGAGCTAACAACAATTTTTTTTCCTAAGTTTTTAAAGTATTCTAATTCCCAATATGGATTATTTTCAGGGAAAGCATTCCATCCGCCAAAAGATTGCCCGTAAGTTATTGTGTCAAAAAAATGATAATGAATAATATCGAATTTATTAAAAAATTTTTTATTGGAAATAAAAAATTCTCTAATTTTTTCATTTCTTTTTTTGGTGGAAAGAGAGTCTAGTTCCAAGTTTATATCACCAGAGTAGTTTAACCAAGTTCTAAAAAAAGATATGACGGTAGAATTTACACTTAATTTTTTTAAATATTTTGATAGTACAATAGAGTTATTAGCTATAATTAAAGGAACATGTAAAACTGAAATCATTATATATCAACACTCCTTAAAAATTTAGCTGGATTACCTATCACAACGCTTTTGGGCTTTACATCATTTGTTACTACAGAACCCATTCCAATCAAAGCGTATTCTCCTATTTCTGAATATCCGATAATAGAAGCATTTGATCCGATATATGCGCATTCGTTAATTTTAACGTTTCCAGATATTTTTACACCGCTTGTTATAGTAACATAATCACTTATTACATCATCATGATTAATTACACTTTGGGACATTATTATAACGTGATTTCCAATATGTGTGTTTGACATAATAGTAACATTAGGGTATATTATACATCCACTTCCTATTTTTGAAGAATTAGCAATAAATGAATTAGGATGAACAATGGTTTCAAATGATTCATTTGGAATTTCCAATTTTTCTATTAAGTTTTTTTTGAAAAAATAATTTTTAGGACTACCAAAAGCATTTACAAAAAATACATCCTTGTATTTTTTGATATCTTTAAGAGTTCCTAAAATATTTTTTCCTTTTTTATAATCATCTAAAAAACCAATAACCTCATATGTAGGTTTTATTTTGTTTATATCTTCAATTATACTTAAAACATCATAAGCAGTTCCAGCAGCAGTTAATATAATAATTTTTTTCAAATTACCACAACCTTTTAATATTTTTTATGACATAATCAATTTCATATTCAGACATTTCATAATACATAGGAAGTGTGATTGTTAATTTATCTGCTTTATATGAATTTATATAATCATAATCTTCCAAATTATATTTATTCTTATAATATCCCAAAGTGTGTGAAGCGTGAGTACCTTGTCGGGTAGTAATACCTAAATTTTCTAATTCTTCCATTAATTTATTTCTTTTTTCGTTAGCTTCTTCAATAGTCAAATTTAAAATGTCATTATCGATTCTACATACAAATGACTGCCAACCATGTTCATAGTTTTCAGGAACAACTGGTAATACAAATCCATCAAGATCTTTTAATTCATTAAAATATATATTGGCAATTTCCTTTTTTTTATTTAATATTGAATCTAATTTTTTCATTTGGTGAATTCCTATTGCACCTTGAATATCAGTCATTCTATAATTATAACCTAATAAATTAAATTCTGGAAGTAAATATCCCTTTTTAAGATGTCTTTGTAAATCTGACAATGTTGCGCCATGAGAGCGTAAAGCTTCTATCATCTCGGCTTCTTTAACGTTATTGGTTATAATCATTCCACCTTCACCAGTTGTAATGGATTTTCTAGGGTGAAAACTAAAAGCGCACATGTTTCCAAAATTTCCCACATGCGTATTATTTATTTTTGCACCTACAGCACATGCCCCATCTTCTAAAATTTTCAAATTGTATTTGGCAGCTATTTTATTTAATTCTATAATATCAGATGCTAAACCAAATTGGTGAACAGTTAAAATTGTAGTTAGTTTATTTCCAGTTTTTTTGTTAACTAGAGTATTATTTTCAAAAGTATAATTATTTTCTATAAGTTTTTCAACTTTTTTTGGATCTAAATTGTATGTATCTAAATCAATATCACAAAATACAGGAGTAGCTTTTGTATATTCTACCGAATTTGGAGTAGCAATATATGTAAAAGAAGGGACTATTACGTCTTGACCTTCATTCACTCCTAATGTTACTAATCCCAAATGTAAAGCTGTTGTACATGAAGATGTAGCTTTTGCATATTTAACTCCAGTGTATTCTGAAAAAAGTTCTTCGAATTTTTTAACCTTTGGTCCTTGAACTAGCCATCCGCTATCCATAGAACTTTTTATTTCATTGTATTCATCATCTGTGAAATATGGTTTAGTAATAGGTATTTTCATATCATATCTCCCTTTCTTTTTTATCTTTATTTCTCCATTCTATTAAACTTTTTAATCCTTCCTCCAATTCTATCATGGCTTTAAATCCTAATTCTTTTTCAGCTTTTTCTGTAGAACCAATTCTATGAGTTACAAAGGTTTTTCCTTGAGGAACATATTTTATACTTCCTTTGAAATTAGTTAATTTAATAATCAATTCAGCTAATTCTTTAATTGAAATACCTTTTCCCATACCAACATTATAGAATCCGTTAGTAACATCAGCTTTTAACGCCGCAATATTAGCTCTTGCAATATCTCTTACATGAATAAAATCATAAGTTTGAGAACCATCGCCATATATTTCAGGTTGTTTTCCAGCATCTATTTTATCAAGCATTTTCATTATTACTGAAACATAAGCCCCATTATAGTCTTGTCTAGGTCCATAAACATTCATATATCTTAACCCTACATAATTCAATCCATATCTTTTATGAAATGCATGCAACATTTGTTCTCCAGCAATTTTTGTTGCACCATAAAATGTTTCATTATTAAATGGATGATCTTCTTTCATAGGAATTTCTAAAGCATTTCCATAAACGGAAGCGGAAGAAGAAAAAATTAATTTTTTTACATTGTTATTTTTACATGCTTCAATAACATTAAAAGTCCCAGCAATATTTGTTTCAAAAGCAGCTCTTGGAAAATCATAACATTGTAATAACCATAGTGCTGCTAAATGAAAAACATAATCTATTCCTTTCATAGCTGAATTTAAAATATCAATATCTCTAATATCTCCACCATATTCATATACTTTACATCTAGGATCCTTTAGAGATTCCTTTATATTTTTCATTTTTCCTCTTACAAAATTATCATAAATAATAACTTCTTTTACATCTTCTTTTAATAATTCTTCAACTATATGAGAACCTATAAATCCTGCTCCGCCTATTACTAAAACTCTAGAATTTTTTAATTCAAACATAAAATCCCTCCAAATATTTCTTATTAATTATTCATATAATTATCTTCGTATATGATCTTCATTCAATATTTCGTCTTAAACAATTAAATTCCTTAATTCATTAATTAGCTTTACGAATTAATGAAAATGTGTTATAATTTAAGAGAAAACAATAATGGGGGTGAAATAGTGTTAAGTAAAGAATTAGTACATGAAATCATAGCCACTGTTTTAAAATACGGTGGGGATTTTGCAGAAGTATTTGTAGAAAAAAGATATACAAACTCATTTGAAATGAAAAACGGGGATTTGGAAAATGCGAGTTCAGGAAATTCCTTTGGTGTAGGTATAAGGGGATTTTTAAATACTCAAGCTGTATATGCATATACTAATGATTTAAGTAGAGAAAGCCTTTTAAATACTGCTAAAAGAGTAGGTGAAGCTCTTGGTGAAATTAAAATAAAGGATTTAACTTTAAATTTGACACCAAAAGAATTTAAAAATAAGCATATTGTATTATTATATCCTGAAGATATATCAAAAAAGAAAAAAGTAGATGTAATGAAAAGAGCATATTCATCAGCGAAAAATTATTCGGATTTAATTAAACAAGTAGTGGTTAGATATTGGGAGTATAATCAAAACATATTAGTAGCAAATTCTGAAGGTATTTTTGCTGAAGATAACAGAGTTAGAACAAGATTGATGATTTCAGCTGTTGCTGAACATAATGGCATTATGGAAACAGGTTTTTATGGTCCGGGAGCAGGAATGGGGTTTGAATTCTTTGACAGAATTGATGTAGAAGAAGCAGGAAAAGCTGCAGCAAGAACTGCTGTTAAAATGGTAAAAGCAGATCAAGCACCTGCAGGAAAATTACCGGTTGTAATAGCAAATGAATTTGGAGGAGTTATATTCCATGAAGCAGTTGGGCATGCATTAGAAGCAACATCTGTAGCAAAAGGTGCTTCTGTTTTTGCAGGTAAATTAGGTCAAAAAGTTGCAGCAGAATGTGTTTCTGCTGTTGATGATGGAACAATACCAAATGCATGGGGCTCTACAAATATCGACGATGAAGGTACTCCAACAAGAAGAAATCTATTAATAGAAAAAGGTGTTCTTAAAGGATATATGATAGATAAACTTGGTGGAAGAAGAATGAATATGGAACCTACAGGTAGTGCAAGAAGACAAGATTATACATTTGCACCAACATCAAGAATGACAAATACATTTATTTTGCCTGGAGACAATTATCCTGAAGAAATAATTGCAAACACAGAATATGGATTATATGCAAAAAGAATGGGTGGAGGTTCTGTAAATCCTGCAACTGGTGAATTTAATTTTGCTGTAAATGAAGGCTATTTAATAGAAAACGGAAAAATAACAAAACCAGTTAGAGGAGCTACCTTAATAGGAAAAGGATATGAAATTATACAAAAAATAGATATGGTTGGTAATGATATAGCAAGAGGACAAGGAATGTGTGGATCTATTTCTGGTAGTATTCCGGCAGATGTAGGACAACCAACAATAAGGGTATCTGAAATAATCGTTGGGGGGCGAAACAAATGACATACAATGAATTTAAAGATAAAATATTTAAGTTAGCAAAAGAAAAAGGTTTTGAAGCTCAAATATCATATTCAAAAAACTATGAATTTTCTATTAGATTAGCAAATGGTCAAATGGATGAATATAAAGATGCAAATAGTAGTTCAATATCTTTAAAGGTTTTAAAAAATGGGAAAATTGGATCGGCATCTACCACAATATTTGATAGCCCAGAAAGATTATTAGAAGAAGCAATAACAAATTATGAAATAATAGATTCAAAAGAAGAAAATCTTTTTTATGATGGTTCAGGAGAATATCTTGATATAAAATCATATTATGGAGAATTTGAAAAACTTAGCGTAAAAGAAAAAATGGGAAAATTAAATAAAATGTTTGAAATAGCTTCAAAAGATGAAAGTATAATGATGATTCCAATGACTGTATATGCTCATCAAACAACAGAAGTTTCAATGGCTAATACATTAGGATTAGATAAAACATATAAAGGTGATGGCGGATATGCTTATCTTTCAGTAGTTGCAAAAGATAAATCACCAAGATCAGGATTTTGGTATGGTCTTGCACCAAAACCAGAAAATCTAAAAGTGGAGGAAATCAGTAAAGCTGCAGTAGAAGAGGCGAAAGCAAAAATAGGTGCAAAATCTGTAAAAAGTGGCAAATACAGAGCTATCTTTAGAAAAGATGAATTCGCATCATTGATATCAACAATGTTAATACCTATGATATCTGCTGAAAATGCACAAAAAAATATGTCTCCATTAAAAAATAAACTTGGAGAAAAGATAGCAAGTGAAGTTTTAAAAATAAAAGATGTTCCATATTATGAAGGTTCATTATCTAATGCGTCATTTGATAGTGAAGGTGTTCCAACTAAAGAAAAAAATATTGTTGAAAATGGTGAGTTTAAAACATTTTTATATAATTTAAAAACTGCCAAAAAAGAAGGAAAAGAATCTACAGGTAATGCCGCAGGAAGAGGTATTGCTCCTATCAATTTATTAGTAGAACCTGGAAATAAATCTTTTGATGATCTTGTAAAAGAATTAAATAATGGTATAATTATAACCTCATTAGAAGGGTTGCATTCTGGTGCAAATCCTATATCTGGAGAATTTTCATTAGGTGCTCAAGGATTAAAGGTAGAAAATGGAGAAATTGTTAGTGGAGTAGAACAAATTACAGTTTCAGGAAACTTTCTTGATATACTAAAGAAGATAGAAGTTGTAGGAAATGATATGTGGATTTCTTTTGGTGGAACTATTTCACCTTCTATATTAGTTTCTGAAATAGATATTGCCGGTAATGAGTAGGTAAAGAGGAATTTCAGGAGTCAAATTTACCTTTTAGAGTTGATATTATTGATTGGAATAGAACTTCTGAAAGTTTTAAAAAGGTCATAAATAAAAAATGTATAAAAATAAAACTATAGCAGCTTTAGGCTGCTATAGTTTTATTTCTTCAATTATAATAATTAAAAAGACTATTTCAAAAAACATTTATTATTTAAAAAGTAGTTTCTCAATACTTATAAATTTTTGTTTTTGTTAATAACCTTATTAATTCAGTAATGAAAACAAGCACTACTATAAAATGTTGCCAAATAAGAAAATACGTAATACTGAAAAAAACAACACAATAAGAAATATCTACTATTTTATTTTGTTGTTTTCTTTTTAATATTGAATATAAAATATAAGAAAAAATCAATAATATAGAAGATATCAAATAATTTTGCATATTTTGTCTTGTAATAAAGTTATTTGATATGTTTGATAATAGTAAAAATATATAAGGGAAAAATCCCATTGCTAATGTAATAATTATTTTTTTAACCATTCTACAACATCAACTCCAATCGCACCATGTATTCCTCCCGCAACAATACCCGGTATTATATCAAGATATCGCATTATATACTGTACAATATACATTTCTCTTTATAATTCAATATCTTTCTAAAACGAAAATTGAGATTTTACATAGTTTATCATAATTTTTCCTTTTTAAAGTCTTTAAATAAACCCAAAATACTAACAGTTAAAAATGGAATCAACAATTTAAATACTCCCCATAAAAAATAAGTGTTATATATAATGAATAAAATGACTAATTGTTTTCCTAATATTTTATCATCAATGTTATATTTTTCTCTTAAATCAAACATTGAAATTAAGGTAGAAATAAATAATATTATTAATCCTATAAGATTTTTTGTAGGTATTGAATGTTCTAAAAATTTTATAAGTATTGTCCATAATATAACTATGACGATTAATTTAATTAATCTATATTGATTTTTTTTATTCATAAGTTCACCTCAGAATTACTCCTGTTTTTTCTTCATACCAGGTAACTTTTCAAAATACATAAAAATAGAAACTACATTTACAGCCATCATAATAGGAAATGCTTCCCATAAAAAGATAGAATTTATTATAATATATAAAATAATAAAGTATTTATTTAATATTTTATTATTAATATTATATTTTTCCTGTAAATCAAATAGTACAAATAAAATAGAACTCAAAATTAAAATATATCCTATAAGATCTTTTAATGAAACGGGATAATCACTAAATATTCTAATTAATATGACTAATAATGTACAAGGTGCTATGACTTTAGTAACTTTAAATAATATTTTTTTATTCACTATTAATTCCCCCACGAAGCCATATCAGAAGTTATTGCTCCTTCAATTGCACCCAGAGCTATACCGCCAGCCAGTCCGCCTAAGGTAATTGGATTAGTAGTAGCTGCAGTCAATAGGAGATAACCTATTGATCCTCCAACACCACCCCAAAATGCAGACTTTTCTGTGTTTTTCCATCCCTCAATGCCTTTTTGGTTAAATTCTTCAATTTTTTGTGCATTTCTTTGTTGAAGTTTTTCCCACGATTCTGCTCCTGTAACATATCTTCCTTGATTAACTTGCCCATAACCACTAACATTTCCTTCATAAATAGCATCCATTCTAATACCCATAAAGTCACCTCCTTGTAAAGTTACTTTATGTTATACAGTAATTTTTTAAACTCTATATCCTTCAAATACATAAAAATACACCTTCTAATACTCAAATAAAATTTTCTGATATTTAATATAATTATAATAATAATAATAATAAAAGTCAATATGAATTAAATATTTTACTTATTTTTTTCAATTATTAAATATTGGATTAATATATCAAATGATAATTATTTAAAGTAACAAGATTAAAAAATAAAAATTTTTATATAATATGAAAAATATCTAATTTTTCAATCTGGATATCTCAAAAGAGAGCTTATTGTTTTAAGGATTTTACTATTATTATAAAATTCAACACCAGAGTGTTAAAAAAGGAAAATAAAATGCACTCTTATCCGAGTGCATTTTTAATTCTTTTACAAGCTTTTTCTATATTTTCCCTTGAAGTTGCAATATTCATTCTCATAAATCCTTTACCGCCTGGTCCAAATGTATCACCAGAATTTAAACCAACCTTAGCCTTTTTTTCCAGCAATTCTCTTAACTCATTTTGACTTAAATTTAATTGTCTGAAATCAAGCCATACTAAAAAAGTTCCTTCAGATTTTATTACCTTTACTTCTGGTATATTTTTTTCAAAAAAATCTTTTACATAGTTATAATTATCTTCTATATAATTCATAACTTCCTCTAACCATTCTTTTCCATATTTATAAGCTGTATTGGCAGCAATTAATCCAGTAAAGTTATGCATATATAAACCACTGATATTTATCCATTTTTCAAAAGTTTCTCTTAGATTAGGATTTGATATAATTGCAAACCCATAATGTAATCCGGCTATATTAAATGTTTTACTGGGTGCCATTAAAGTGATAGTATTTTGTGACAAATCTTCAGAAATAGAAGCAATAGGAATATGTTTTATATCTTTAAATGTTAAATCCGCATGAATTTCATCGGAAACAATTAAAACATTATGTTTTAAACATATTTCTCCCATTTTTTCTAATTCTTCTTTACTCCAAACTCTTCCGATAGGATTATGAGGACTACATAAAATAAACATGTTTGCATCTCTTGCTTTTTCTTCAAAATCATTAAAATCTATTTCATAATAATTATCTACAAGTTTAAGTTCATTTATTAAAAGATTTCTATTATTGTTTTTGACGGAACTCATAAATGGAGGGTATACTGGTGTTTGAATTAATATTTTATCCCCTGGGTTTGTAAATAATTGTATTGAAAAATCCAATGCTGGAATAACACCATGCATGTGTAAAATGTCTTCTTTTTTTATTTTCCAATTATGTTTGTATTCTAACCAGTTAATAATATTATCTTTTAAATCTGTAGGTTCGTATGTATAGCCATATACTCCGTGTTCTATTCTTTCTTTAAGTGCTTTTTTAACTTCTTCTGGTGCTTCAAAATCCATATCTGCAACCCACATTGGTAAAACATCTTTATCTAAAAATAGATTTTTATTCCATTCATACCAATCCCACTTTATAGAATTAGTTCCTTTTCTATCTATATATTTCATTTTATCCCTCCCTGCTTCATACAAAAATTTTATCTACCCGCTAATATATATAATATCATATTTTTACACAAATCATCAAATGTGTTGCAAATTTGCACAAACAAAGTATTTTGATAATTTACAATATAAAAATTTTGAAGTATACTAAAATTACCAAAAGGTTTTAAAAGAGGAGGAGATATAACATGGGTAGCTATCAATTAAAATATCATGCAAAAAAACCTGAAGGAATAGAAAATAAAAAAGCATATCTTGTCGGTTCAGGAATTGCTACACTTGCAGCAGCATTTTTCTTAATAAGAGATGGACATATGGATGGAAAAAATATCACTATATTTGAAAGGAAAAATGTTAATGGTGGAGCTTTAGACGGTGCTGGAAATCTTGAAGATGGATATATCATTCGTGGCGGTAGAGAAATGGAAGAACATTATGAATGTACATGGGATTTATTTGGTGATATTCCAACATTAGAAAATCCAGAAAGAACCGTTTTAGATGATATGAAAGAAATTAATGATTGGGATCCAAATGTTTCTGCAAATAGAGTAATTCAAAATAGAGGTGAAAGAGTAGATGCTTCAACATTAGGGTTAAAAGATCATCACATTAAACAATTAACAAAATTATTTTTAGCAAAAGAAGAAGATTTAGGTGATTTAACTGTAGAACAATTCTTTACACCAGATTATCTTGAAACAAATATGTGGTTATTATGGCGTTCAATGTTTGCATTTCAACCATGGCATAGCGTTGTTGAAATGAAAAGATATATGGAAAGATTTATTCATTTATTACCAGGAATGACAGAATTAAGAAATATTTTATTCTCCAGATACAATCAATATGATTCATTTGTTTTACCATTAGTAAAATGGTTAGAAGATCATGGGGTGAAAATTCAAAATAATACTTTAGTTACAGATCTTGATATAGAAATTAATGGTAAGGAAAAGGTTGTAACTGGAATACATTTAGTTATAGACGGAAAAGAAGAATATATAAAAACTACAAAAGATGATTTAGTATTTGTAATTAATGGTTCTATGACAGAAAATTCTACATTGGGAAGCAACGATAAAGCACCAGAATTAAATACAGAATTTGGCCCTGTATGGAGATTATGGAAAAATATTGCAGAAAAAGATCCTGCATTTGGAAGGCCAGAAGTTTTCTATAAAAACATTGATAAAACAAAATGGGAATCATTTACAGTAACATTTAAAGATTCAAAGATTGCAGATATTATTAGAAAACTAACAAATAGAGATCCATATTCAGGAAGAGTTGTAACTGGTGGAATTATAACAATTAAAGATTCAAATTGGGGTATGAGTTTCACACTCAGTAGACAACCACATTTTGCAAATCAACCAGATGATGTATTAGTACTATGGGCATATGGTTTATTTGCAGACAATGAAGGTGACTATATCAAGAAAAAGATGAGCGAATGTACAGGTGAAGAATTATTAAGAGAATTGTTATATCATATGGGTGTAGATGGAGATTTAATGGAAGAAATCGTTAATGACGCAATTGTTATTCCAGCAATGATGCCACATATTACCAGTCAATTTATGCCAAGAGTTAAAGGTGATAGACCAGAAGTTGTACCAGAAGGAAGTGTAAACTTAGCATTCTTGGGTCAATTTGTTGAAATTGAAGGAGATTGTGTATTCACCGTAGAATATTCAGTAAGATCTGCAATGATTGCTGTATATAAATTATTAAATCTTGATAAACAGGTTCCAGAAATTTATCCAAGTAAATACGATATTAGACACGTTGTAAATGCAACAAGAACTTTATATGGCAATAAACCATTACCAGGAGAATTCTTTGTAAAAAAATTACTTAAAGATACATCATTAGAAGGATTATTATAATAAAAAGCCCCATCATTGGGGCTTTTTATTGCTAAATTTCAATAATGCTCTATGAATATCGCCTTCTATTATTTTACTGAGTTTATTTGTCAATTTTTTAGGATCTTCAGCCATTTTATTTTTGATCCAATTTATAATCATACCTGTAAGTGCTATTTCATAGAATTTAATAACATAATTTTTATCTTCTAATGATATATCTATATTTTCAGAAAGTTCGTTAACAACATCAAGAATTAATTTATAAACATAATCATATAAATGATCTTCAAGTCTATTTCTATCAATGGAGTTAAATGCATTTAATACAATTTTTTTGTTGTCTTTTAAATAATATAATAAATCTAAAAAACCTTTTTGCCAGGTTTCGTAAGTCCTATTTTCTCCCAGGATTTCTTTTACTTCACTTTTGAAAGACCATTCAAGAAGTTCATATATATCATGAAAATAATAATATAATGTTCTTCTATTTACTCCACAATCACTAACTATATCTTTTACAGTAATTTTTGATAATGGTTTTTCTTTCATTAACTTTTTTAATGAACTCGCAAGTGCTTTTTTCGTTATTTCCGACATAAAAACCCCTCTTATCTATTTTTATTTTCCCATATGAAATTATACCATACTTTTATTCTTTTGCTTCCGTATCTATCTTTTTAATTACCTCTTATTTTTATATGGTATAATTAAATCGGAGGTGGAAACGATGAAACGATTACCAATAGGACGAAGTGACTTTAAAAGCATAATAGAAGATAATATGTATTATATAGATAAAAGCATGCTGATAAAAGAAATAATAGAAAGTGGAGATGTAATATTAATAACCAGACCAAGAAGGTTTGGGAAAACACTAAATATGAGTATGATGAAATATTTTTTTAGAAATGATCAAGATAACAAGCATTTATTTGAAGGATTAAAGATATGGAAAGAAAAAGAAATAATAGAAAAGTATTTGTAAAAGTCAACATCAGAATGTTAAAAAAAGGGAAAATAAAAATATACAAAAAAAGAATTAAGAATTGGTAGCATGTAAAATTTTGTGTAAATACCTCTTCTTGGATGGTAATAAATTAATTAAATTAGATCATTATTTTTAAATTATTTTCATATGAATTATCGTCTATATTGTAATATGCTTTAATAGTAATTTCTAGAAGTTTTTGATGTGAGTTTTTGGAAACAAACACTCTTTTGCAATTTTAACTGCAAAATTTAACATTATTAAAGATATCATAAAAAATAGCTCTGCTAAATGCAGAGCCATTAATTATTCTCCTAACATTTCTTTTAATTTTTTAGCAATGAATGTTGCAACGTGTGCCCCTTTTGTTCCTCTTCCAAATCCTGCATCCATACCATTTTCTTTTGCTATATCATCATTTAATTGAGTTCCACCAACAATAATCATTAATTTATCTCTTACACCTTTTTCAATAGCTAATTGATGTAATTTTTTCATATTTTCCACATGTACTTCATTGTGTGTAACAATCATAGAAGCTAATATTGCTTGTGCTCCAACTTCTATAGCAGCATCAATCATTTTTTCTGGCGGAACACTTGTACCTAAATATTCATATTTTATACCGTATTTTTCTATACCACCATGTTTAATATCAAGGATTTCCCTTATACCAACATTGTGTTCATCATTACCTACTGTACCAGCTACAACCTTAACTTTATGTTTTGCAAAGAAATCAAATAATTCATCATCTGACATAACTTCTGGTTTTTTAGGTAATACTAATTCATCTTTCTTAATTGCAAATGGGACTTTTGCTTTTAATTCAACATATGTTGCTTCTGTTGGATGTAATACTGTTTTTGAAATTACTTGAGCATCTTCTAATCCCATTCTTTTACATATTTCAAGCGCGGCAGCTTCTGCATATTCTTCTGATTCAGGAATTGTCATATCTAATTGAATATAACCATCATAACTCCATTCTACTTCTGGTTTAATCAAATTATTTTCTCTATATTCTTTTATTTTATCTAATCTCTTATATACATTATCTTCATCATCTAATTCATCTATGTATTGTATTTTATCTGGATTACATAATGTACATCCACCTATTAAATCACAAGGCTTTTCTAAACCTTCTGGTAAATTATTATATCCAAAGTGATGACATACAGGAGCCATATAATCTTTATCTCTTGGTACAACCGTTCCTGCACCTATACCTCCATCTTTCTTTCTAACAATACCATCACCCATTCTTTCTGGATATTCACCATTATCTACAAACATTCCATTTTCAACAGCTTCAAAATAACCGCCCATTTCAATTATTTCTTCTAACATTAAAATAGCTCTCATCTTTAGTTCTCTAACTTTTTCTCTTACATTATCCCAATTTACCTGAACCATTTCTTTAATACCATCAAGAGCAATTAATGTATGTTTAGCTGTTTCAACACCTCTAATTGAATTAATATGCCATGGGACATTTCTTCCTTCATCAGGAGTAATTGTTGATTGAATATCAGCTTTTGTTAATCTTGAAATAAGTGTATCTAATACGTGTATTCTTGTAGCATCGAATAAATCTGATTCAATATATCTTGTATTCATTTGTGCTCTGAATTTATAATCTTTGAATAATTCTCTAATTGTTAATGCATATACAAAGTTTAATCTAAATTCTGGTGTTGGTGAAACTATTGGTGGAACTGTGGATAATGCTATATTTTCTTTTTTCATTCCAGCTTTTACTGAATATAATGAATTAATAGCATGTTGTACTAATAATTCTGGCATAACCTTCCATGCGAATTTAGCTGATGCATTTGCATTATGAGCACCATCAATTTGTAACATGTTTACTGATGCCATAATTTTTTTAGCTACAGCAGCATCAACAAATGACCTAATCATATTAATTCCTCTATATAATACATTATATTGAGGATCCTGGTGAGCTCCATTTACGCCTTCTTCAGCAAATAATACAGCTACTTCAGGGCCAGCTACACCTGAAACATAACTATGGAAATTAATAGGTCTTCCTACTTCTTCTTCTATTAAATCAAGAGCTTTTCTTGATGCTCTTAATTGTTTTCTTGTTATTGGGATACCACCTATACCTTCTGGTGTTCCTTCAATTAAACCATCCATATGACTTTGTCCTAATGTTCTAATAACCATAATATGATCTGCACCATGCCATGCAGCCATTCTCATTCTTCTTATATCTTCTTCAAATCTACCAGATGCAATTTCTGAAGTAATAACCTCTTGTGGTTGAGGATCTATATTTTTAAAGTAATGAGCTGCAGGTAATGCAACAAAGTTTTTTAAAGGTTTACTTACTTCATAATATTCAAAATCTCCAATCTTTGTCTTTGGAGGTAATTTTTCTCTCCAGGTCCATCCTTTTCTTTTTGGTCTATATTTATCTAAATCTTTTAATATTTCTTCAACATTCAATTTTTTGTTTGGCTCTAATTTCATTTGTTATCGCCTCCGTGAACAAAAATTCTATCCACATCATCCCAATATTTTCCTGCAATTAAATCTCTTCCTGCCTGTATATAATCTATATTATGTTCTTTAGCTATGGTATATACAATATTACCTGCACCTTTTCCTAATATATGTTTTTCAAAAAATTTATCAACTAAAGCTTTTGCTTCCATACTATTGAATCCCATTCTAAGTAAAACAGATCTTTCAATTGATGGAGATGTATGTGTAGAAGCTAAATCAATTAGAGGATCTACAATTTTTTCTATTAAATCCCAGAAGTATTTATCTAATTCTTCATCTGTCATATTCATTAAATGTTTTGCTTTTTCTTCAAAATCAACTTTTCTTGGTTCCATTATAATACCTCCTCAATCAACTTTTTTACTTCCTCTGTAGTGATTCTTAAATCTTCAGCAATAAATTTTAATTCTTTTTCAGAAAATTCTGTTTTTCCATATCTTTTTTTCAATTCTATTATATATGATTTTCTTAATTTTTCTAACGGGTATTTAATAACATCAATTTTTGATGGATGATCTGGTAATACAATATTTTTACCGGGTACATCTTCTTTAATTGGATCACCGAATTTTATTTCAATACCATTTTCTTTTGCAAATGTAAGTTGTGCAGAAGGTAGTTTGCCTGCACCAGTATATTCTGTTTCATTAACTACAATTATTTGATCTTTATCCATTTTCACAGCTAAAGCAAATGCTGCAGCTAAAGAAGTATTTCCGGCAGGTCCTCTTTGCATACCTTCAATATTAGCCAACATTTCAGTTATATAGAAAACTTCACCTTGTGTAACTAAAACATATTCATCCATATATCTTAATGGTCTTGCAGCATTTCTTGGAACATCTGATCTATCTGGGAAAGTCGCAAAGGGAATTCCAAAACCTGTATGACCAGTTGTAAAAGATTTTTTGTTAAAGTCATTATCTGATGCCATATGTAATCCGTGTAAATCAACACTGGCACCAATAATTTTTGTATTAATAGCTCCTGCTTTTTTCAATCCTCTTGCTGTTCCTGTTAAATTTCCTCCACCTGCGTGTGTGATAACTACAGCATCTGGATATTTTCTAAATTGTTCCATTGATTGCTCTGCTATCTCATATCCTAATGTTTCTACACCGGCAATACCAAAAGGTGTATATAATGAAGCATTGAAGTAACCTGTTTCTTCAAGTAAAACTAAAAAATAATAGAACAATTCTGGTCCAACACTTAATTGAATGACTTCAGCACCATATGCTTCACAAGCTCTAGCTTTTTCTAAAATTTCTGGTTGTCCAACACCATTACTATCAAAACATTCTTGAACAATAATTGATTTTAAACCCCTTTTAGATGCTTGAGAGGCAACAGCAGCTCCATAATTTCCACTTGTTGCTGCCATTACACCTTTATATCCCATAACTTTTGCTCTATATGCACTTACAGATGCTCTTCTGTCTTTAAATGATCCAGAAGGATTAGTAGCTTCATCTTTTACAAAAATCCTTGCGCCTTTTCCTTTTGGAGATATTTTTTTAATTAATTTATTTATATTTTTTAATTCAACTAATGGTGTATTGCCAACACCAGTTTCAAATTGTATTTTTCTAATTTCATCTATAGTATATCCAGCATCTTTCATCATTTCTTCATAATCAAAGGCTATGCCTTCTATTTCATATTTAGTATAATCAACACCAACAGATTTTTTCATTATTTCATTTTTTCTTGACATTACTGCATCATAACTAATATCTCTTTTCATTCTTGATCACCTTCGATCATTTCTCTTAATTGTTTACCTATTTGTAATAATTCAATCACAGGCTTTCCGAAATTATGTTTGTATTCTGGAAATATTTCTTCTAATTTACCTTCAACCTCTCTGCCAACAGGAGTTTCTATTTTTACAATATCTCCGATTTTAGCTTCATCATTTAAAAGAAAGCCTTTTATACGAATTTCCAGAGGAACACGTTTTGTGTCCTCTGGAAGATTATTTGCTCTTTGTTTAGGATTTAATCCGACAAAATATATTTGAACCCAATCGCCTTTTTTAGCAATCATTTAATCATCTCCTAAAAAAACTAAATTATAATGTTAAATCTCCAATTAAAGCTCTAGGTACTGGTAAATCTGCCATTGATAATAATCCGGGTTCTGCTTCAATAACTGAAGGAATCATATTTGTAGCTACAGCCATTGTACCTTTTCCACCAGGGACTTCTGGTTTAATAGTTAGATTTAAATTAGGATCTCCTATGATTTCAATATAATCTCCTGTATCTACATTTTCTAATTCTGGTCTTACTTGCTGTGGATGTTTTAATTCTATAACCATTTTTTCATTCATATATGCTCTTGCTATATGATTACATCCAGCAACCATTCCTGGTTCAACCCTTACATGTTTTGTTTCTCTTAAAACATTTGAAATTATTGGTTCTCTTGTTTGTTCAATTTTATCTATATTCCATCCTAATGCATCAGCAATCATGTAGATAGATTGTTCAAATCCGATGTGTCCAACAATTTTTCCAGATTTCAATCCTTTTTCAAATTCTTCAACTGTTGTTCCTACACCTTGAGTTTCCATAACTGTAGGTCCAAATGGTGATAAATCATTAATTCTTGCAGCTTTTATTTGTTCTACGTTTAATGCTGCTCCTGATAATGCCAAAATCAAGGTATCTAATACAAAACCAGGATTAATGCCTGTTCCTAAAATCGAAACTCCATATCTTCTTGCTAAATTATCCATTTCTTCAGATTCATCAGGGTGAGTATAGAAAGGATAAGCCATTTCTTCAGCAATTGTTATTACGTTAATATGTTTTTTTACAGCTGTAATAATTTGTTCTTTAACAACTTCAACAAATGAATTTGTTGCAATTACTACTAAATCTGGATTAGTTTCATCTAACATTCTTTCTGGTGAATCATAAACCTTTAGTCCAATTTCACCTATTTCTAATAATTCCCCAACATCTTTTCCAACATATCTCGTATCATGTACTCCAACTAATTCTAATTCATACTTGGATAAAATATTTCTTGCAATCCCGCTACCCATTGCACCGAATCCCCATAATGCTATTCTATACATAATAACGCCTCCTTTGAAATATTAAATTTCTTTTTTAATAATTTTTAGAATTTTTTCACTTACACATTTTAAAATATAGTTGCATACATTTTAATTTTATGAAATTTTTTTCATATAGTCAAATACGCATACTCAAACATACTTATATATAAATGAGCATACTCAATATTATCGTATTTATACGGATATAATCCATGATTTTAGTCAAATTTGAATAAAAATAATAGGTGATGCAAAAGCATCACCTATTTAGCTTCATCAACTTTTATTAGTAATAACGCACCAATAATAAATAATATAGATACACTTAAAACGCCAAATCTTGAATTTTTAGTAATTTGAGAAAAGAAACCTACTAAAAATGGCCCAATTATAGCTGCAAATTTTCCAAAGATATTATAAAATCCAAAAAATTCCGCAGACTTATTTTTAGGAATTAATTTTCCATACATAGATCTACTTAAAGCTTGAATACCACCTTGTGATGTTGCGACAAGCATTGCTAAAATCCAAAAATCCACAGCTGTTTTAAGAAAATAACCATATATTGTAATAAATGTATATACAGTTATTCCAATAAACAACATTCTTTTTACATTCCATTTTTGAGCCAACTTTCCATATATTAATGCAAATGGGAAAGCTACAATTTGAGTTGCGAATAGGGCTAATAATAATTGAGTAGTACCTATTCCCACATCTTTGCCATAAACTGTTGCCATTTTTATTATAGTTCCTACTCCATCAATATAAAAAAAGTAAGCCAATAAAAATAAAAAGATATTATTATATTTTTTAATCTCTTTAAATGTATTTGCGAGCCTTTCAAAACTATCCTTAATAGGTGTTTGGGATTTTTCAATATAATGTTCTTGATGAACATTTTTTAATAATGGGATGGTAAAAATTGCCCACCACAATGCAGTTATAATAAAAGCTAAGCGTGTTGCTACTAAAGAATTTGATAAGCCAATAATTCCAGGCTTCATTATAATAGCCATACTAATTATAAATGGTATTGTACTTCCTATATATCCCCATGCAAATCCACTTGCTGATATCCAGTCCATTTTTTCATCTGTTGTAACATCTACTATCATAGAATCATAAAATATATTAGCGCCTGCAAAACCAATAGCTGAAAATATGTAAATAATTAAACATTGAAGCCAATCACCTTCGCCAACAGTAGCTAATAAAAATGTTGATATTACACCTAACAACCAAAAAAATGTTAAAAATCTTTTTTTTACATTTTTATAATCAGCAATAGTACCTAAAATTGGTGCCAATATTGCTACAATTATTGTTGCTATCGTATTACCATATCCCCAATATGCAGTAGAAAGATATCCTTCAATGTTTTTTGCCGCAACCTCTTTAAAAAATATTGGTAAAACTGCGGTAGTTACAATTAAAGTATAGGCAGAATTAGCCCAATCATACATCACCCAACTTTTTTCTTTCTTTGTCATCCTACCCCTCCTGATAAATTTTTGGAATAATATTAAACAGATAATATAATATGAATCTTATTAGTTTCAAATGAAAAAGTTTTTAAAATAAGATTTTTAGTAAAAATATTTTCTGGAATATAAAGATATAATTTGTTCTTATCAATTTTTAAATATTTTGGGATTTTTTCTTGATTGATAAAATTAATTGGTAAATTATGTTCAAATGTATATATACCAGCTACTGTTTCTGGAATTTCTACTATTTTAATTGTATATTTGAATAATAAAACTCTTATAATGATCATATTATCTACAAAGTTTATTTTTGTAGATAAATTAAAAATTTTTCTTAAAAATTCTGATGAAGAAAATTTTATTATTCCATTTAGAATATCCATAATGAGATCTTTGTCTATGATTATTTCCAAAATATCTACTCCTTATATTTTAATGTTAAAAGAAATTCTTTATTTTTAACTTCAAAATTATCTAAGATTAATGACTGGAATAATGGTTTGAGGTTTTCAGAATATTGTATTTTTGATAAGTTTATACCTATTTCATTATCTTTTGCTTCAAAGCCATCTATGAATTTTGAAATTATTGAGAAAACCCCTTCTAGTATTTTTCTTACTCCTTCATCGCCGGATAAGTTAAATTTTAACATACCATTAGCTAAGGATGATGGTTTTTCTTTTAATTCAATAAGAGAGTCAAAAACTACATCTTTATTAAATATATTTACCTCTATTTGAAAATGGATACCATCATTTTTCATCTCGATATTTAGATTTTTTAATCCTTTTATAGATGCATTTTCCTCAATTAATTTATCAACAAGGCCATTTATAAAGGCTTCATCGATTTTAATAGTCATTTCAGCCATTTAAAACACCTCACATATTTTCTAATTCTTCTATTAAAGAATTATACTTTTGAGGATCTTCTGAATAATAATTTAGCAATATATTTATTATTTTTTTCAATTTTTCTTCATAATTTAGTGGTTCTATTTCATATAGATCTTTATATAATTTATATGATTTTTCAAAATATTCTACAGCTTTTTCATTTTCAACTTTTTCACTATATAATGTACCTAAGTTAAATAATATCATTGCTTCATCGCTTTTTTTCAAATTTTTTATAGAATCTTTTAAATTAAAAGCTTCAATAAGATAAGATTCAGCTTTATCAAGATTACCAGAGTTGATTTCTAATACACCGATGTTGTTTAAAGTATAGAATAAATACAATTGATATTTCTCTTTAGCCTTTTCGCTCAACTTTCTTCTGATATTTAATGAAAGTTCAAAATATTTTCTTGCATTTTCATTTTTATTCATTTCGGAATATAATGTGCCCAAATTGTTTTGAATGACAGAAACATTAAACTGCATATCAAAAGACTTATTACCTTCACATAATTCTAATGCTCTTAGATAATTTTTCTCTGCTGCACTATAATTAGAAATATCCACATAAAGATTTCCTAAAATATGATAAATAGCATATAAGCTTTCTTCAGGCAATTTTTCTTTTAGAGTTTCGGTTATATTAATTAACATTTCTATATTTTCTTTTGAATGTTCCAAATATTTTTTAATTTCCAAAATTGAACTTAATATAGAAGTAGTATCGCCTAAAGCTATCAATAAAAGATTATTTAGTAAAGATATAATCCCTTTCTCTAAGGTTTTTGTTTTTAAATTAGTTGTTTTTATTTCTTTAATAAGATTTTTTCTTTCATGTTCCAATTTTTCTATTTTTTCTTCGTATAGTTTTAGTTTATTATTTAATCTTGTTTCCAAAGAATTGATTTTATATTCATTTGAATTAGAATTAATCTTGATATTAGGAATGATAATATCTTCTTCTAACTTTTGTGAGGCGTTCTCATTTTTCAGCATCTCTGAAACATCTTCAGTATTTATAATATCTTCTTTAATATTTGATGATTCAATATTATTTTTCTCTTCTAACTCTACATCTTTTGTCAAGTTAGAATCTTCCATATCAACTTCAGGAATAGATTCAACAGATTTTTCAACGACATTTTCATTTTCTTTATTTATAGGTTCGTTAGATTCAGGTTCTTTATTTTCCTCATCAAGTTCTAATTCAGGGATATCATTTGGTAATTCAGATTCATCTAAATCAACTTCAGGAACAGATTCTTCAACGACATTTTCATTTTCTTTATTTATAGGTTCGTTAGATTCAGGTTCTTTATTTTCCTCATCAAGTTCTAATTCAGGGATATCATTTGGTAATTCAGATTCATCTAAATCAACTTCAGGAATAGTTTCAACAGTTTCATCAACAACAGATTTTTTTCCTTCACTTGTGGGTTCACGGGATTCGTTTTCTTCAGGAATATTGTTTTTAATGTTTTCATTAGAGGATGATTGATTAGGTTTGTTTTCGTTTACCTTTTTCTCTAATTCTTCTGCTAATTTTTCTACATCAGTAACTTCTGGCTCATCAGATTCTATATCTAAGTCTAAATCATTTAAATCACTTATTTCTTCATTAATATTCTTATCTGCTAATTGTTCAGTTTTAACTTTATTTTCTTCTGATTCTAAAGAGTCTAAATCCATTAATTTGTTTAATTCATCTGGATTATCCATTAAATTTTCAAAATCCAAATCCTTTTCAGTATCTTTATTTTCCTCAGGCATTACTTTCCCCCCTTTCATTTGTTTCCCATTTTTTTAACTTTGAAAATAATGTCATTTTAGATATGCCGAGAATATTAGCGGCTTGAGTTTTATTATTTTTAGTAAATTCTAAAGTCTTTAATATATATTTTTTTTCAACATCTTCTAAACTTAAACCTAAAGGGATGGACACTATGTCATTTGATTTATTTTCAAAACTTTTTATATTATCAGGTATCATGTACTTATTTAATATATCGTCTAAAGATATGGCGACCATTGAATAAATTACGTTTTTTAATTCTCTAACATTACCTGGCCAATTATATTTTAGAAGAATATCCATGGCATCCGGATTAATCCCTTTGACATTTGTTCCAAATTCTTCATTAGCTTTATCGATAAAATAATTTATCAATAATGGAATATCTTCTGCATGATTTCTCAAAGGTTCAATTTCTATTTGGAAAACAGATAATCTAAAAAATAAATCTTCCCTAAATAAATTTTTTTTGATTAAATCTTTTAAATTTCTATTTGTAGCAGCGATGACTCTTACGTTAACTTTAATAGGTTTTGTACTACCTATCCTCTCAACTTCTTTAGTTTCCAGAACTCTTAATAATTTCACCTGCATGTTTTTAGGTAACTCTCCAATTTCGTCTAAGAATAAAGTTCCATTATTAGCTAATTCAAATTTTCCAGGTTTTGCTTGTTCAGCTCCTGTGAAAGCCCCTTTTTCATATCCGAAAAGTTCACTCTCAAATAAGTCAGGAGGTATTGCTCCACAATTAATAGCTACAAATTTTTGTCTATTACTTAGTTTATGAATATATTGTGCTATAATGTCTTTTCCTGTACCACTTTCACCAGTTATCAATACAGGAATATTTTTTTTGGCGATTAAAAATACTTTTTCTTTGATTTTTTTTATATGATTAGATTTTCCTATTATTTCAGGAGACTCTTTTAACTTATTTTTTAAATCCTCAATTTCTTTTTTTAGTCTAATAGTTTCTAAAGCCCTGTTTACCTCATTTATTAGAGTTTTTAGGTCAACTGGTTTTTCTAAGAAATTATAAACACCAAGTTTTGTAGCTTTTACAGCATCTGCAATATCACCATGAGCAGTTATTATAATTATTTCATATGTAAATTTTTTTAATTCATCTATTAATTCCATTCCGTTTATATCCGGAAGTCTTAAATCTAAAATAATTAAATCTGGGGATTCGTTTTTTGCAATATTTAGCCCATCTAATCCCCTTAATGAACACAAAGTGTTGTAATTAAATTTATTTAAAAAATCACACATCATTTTATTTAAAACTTTATCATCTTCTATAACCAGAATTTTATGCATTTTCTTCTCCTTTGGATTTTTTTAAATTTGAAAATATTCCTAAAATTAATCCAAGAACAAAACTCCAAACTGCAGCAAGAGTAATTTGCCATTCTTGAGGTAAAGAAAAAGTGATTGTATGAGCAGGAACCCAGAACCATAATAATGTCAATAAAGCACCTTTTAATCCATTTGTTGGCACTTTGAATTCGGATATGTTTTCAAGAAATCTATGAATAATAACTAACCAAGGGCCAAAAAAAGCATTTGTAAATAGAGATTTAAAAAAAGCTTGATAGAATTTTCCTGAAGGTAAATAATGATGATTAACTAACTCACCTACAAACCCATTAAAACCTGTAAATGCAAATTTAATAATAACCCCTAAAATAGCCCAAACAAGCGCAGAATAAATAGTTTTTAGAATAGAAATTTTGCTTTTTGTTAGTAATTTTGCAACTATTTCTCCGGCAGTACCCAAAATTGCAAATTGAATCATTGCAGCGATTAAAGGATTTTCCATTATATAACCTCCTTAATTTTTTTATATAATAATTATAACACTTTTTATTATAATTATGCATGATATGATATAATTAGAGTGATCAAAAAATTTAAAGTAGAGAATATCCGGGATTATATTTAAAATTCGAAAGAAAACTTTCAAAAAATAAATAATAAAGAAATTAAGGGGGAAAAATTATGGAAGAAACAATAGCTTCTACTATTTCAAATATTATACAGCAAAATTCGGATACTTTAAAAACATTATATTCGTTTTCTGATTCCTGGTATATTATTTTACCAGTTTCTCTTATAGCGGTTTTATTTGCAAGAAAAGTTTCGAAGGTTATATTTTTTATATTAGGCTTTATAAGCAGTTATGTTTTTATAATCCCATATCTATTACAGTTTGAATTTGCAAAGGAACTTTTAGATCAGGTAAAAAATTATCAAAATATATCATTATTTATATTCTCGGTTGTTATAGGTATTTTAACATATTCATTATTCAAATCTTCTGCGCAAATTGCTGGATTTGTTTTAGGAGGTATATTGGGGTTTGAAATTTCAGGTGTGATATTAAAACTTTATCCAGAAATGTTTAATAAAATTGAAATTTTGAAAAATATTGATCAATCATATATTCCATGGATTTTTGTGGTATTTTTTGGATTGATGGTTTCTATTGTTATAACCAAAAGTTTTGATAATGTAGTAACAATTTTAACAATATTAATATCCTCTACATTAGCAGCATTTTTTTCTGTTTTTGCATTGGAAAATTCATTATCTTTGAAAATAGGTGAAAATACATTATTAAAACAAAATATTAATATTAGTACAGTTGAATTATCAACAATTATTGTTTTTTCTATTATTTTTATAGTTATAGGGTTTAAATTTAATTTTAAAAAATCTAATAAATAGGGAGTGTTATTAATGTATGTTATAGGTATTGCTGGAGGTACTGGTTCTGGTAAAACAACTGTTGCATATAAAATTAGAGAAACATTAGGAACGCAAAATTGTGAGATATTACCTATGGATAATTATTATAGGGATTTGAGTCATGAAACTTTAGAACAAAGAAAGTTGCATAATTATGATCATCCCGATATGATTGAAAACGAATTGATGTTTAAGCATATAAATGAATTAAAAGAAGGAAAAGTTATTGATTTGCCTGAATATGATTTTTCGCAATTTACAAGAGTTGGATCAATAAAATTTGAACCAAAACCAATTATTATTGTTGAGGGAATTTTTGCACTATATTATGAAGAATTAAGAGAATTATATGATTTAGCTATTTATGTTGATACAGAAAATGATATAAGATTTATTAGAAGATTAGAAAGAGATATTAAAGAAAGAGGAAGAAGTTTAGATTCAGTTATTAAACAATACACAAATACTGTTAAACCTATGCATGAAGCATATGTGGAACCAACAAAAAAATATGCAAATATCATTATTCCAGAAGGTGGTTTTAATGAAAAAGCTATTCAAGTTGTTGTAAACTACATATTTAGAAAAATGCTGAAATAAGTGCGTTTAGTACTTATTTCAGTTTGTTAACAAAGCATTTTTTAAAAAATATCTAATTTTGGAAAAAATGTTCATTTTTTCTTTTTCGACAGAGCTATACTTAAAGCTGTAGTTAATTTTAAAATATTTTCATTTAAATTTTCTATTCTATGACTTAATGTTGAAGCTATTTCTTTCATTATTCTATAACCAATATCAGGTCTTTTTTCAGCTAATTGTTCAAAGTCCTTTTTGGATATTTCAAACAACTCGCATTCACTCAAAGCCTTAATTGTTGCAGAACGAGGAGAACCTGTAACTAAAGACATTTCGCCAAAAAAACTTATTTTTTCGGCATCCAATATAGCCATTGATTTTTCTCCTTCTTCCCAGTGATGTGAACCTATCTTTAATGTTAATTGGTGGGTTATTTGAACTTTTCCTTTTTTAAATATATACATAGAATCGCCATGTTCTCCTTCTGTAATAATAATATCTCCAGCGGAGAAATTAATAGGTTTTAAAATATTCGAAATTTTTTCTAATTGTTCATCATTTAAAGTTTTAAATATAGATATATTTTTTAAAAACTCTTCCATTATATCACCTACTTTATTACAAATACATAAGAATCATTTTCTGATATTTTATAATCATCAGGGGGATTTAATTTTAATTCATAATTTTCTTTTTTTTCTTCTTCAAAAAAATCCTCTTCAGCTTCTTCAAATTTTTGTCTAATAAAATTATCAATTGAACTGTCTGAAGATAAAAAATCATTTATAGTAAATTCTTTTTTTGTGCTGACTAATCCAATAGCCAAAATATTTTTATTTTGTTTAAAGTGATTAAAAAGATCTTTAAAAGTTTCACCTATAAAATTTTTGGGAACAGGAATTAGTTGAACTCGCATATTATCAAGAGATGCAATTTCTCTAAAAAGCATGTGATATGCTGGTGATAATAGAGCAGAAGATAATAAAATTGAATTAAATTCATTTCCTAAAATAACATCATCTGCTCCAGCTCTTAAAATATATTTTGCCTTTTCTTCTTTTACAACTTCAGCATAAATTTTTGCATCATTATTTAATGTTCTAATTAATAATATAGATATTAAAGTTCTTTCATCGCATTCATCAAGACTTCTTCCACCGTAAGTATCCGACAGTATTATTATATATTTAGCTTGTGAAATATTAGCTCTTTTAAGGACATTTTCTTTAATGAAATCACCATGTATAAATTTTATATTTAAATCAGGAAATTTAGATTTGAAATTTTCATAATCTTCTTCTTCTGCTTGATTAACTAATACGATATTATATTCTTCTAAATTAATGAATTTCTCCATAGCTTCTAATGTTTTTTCTAAATGATTATTCCAACCTAATATTACAAGATGGTTTTTAAATTTCACTTTTCCTAACCCCTTTCTTTCTTTTATACGCCATTCAACTAAAGCAGAAGCAATGCTACCAGATATGAGAGAAAATAATGTTACACCAGAAATTATTATAATCATTCCTATGATTTTTCCTAAAAAGGTGTTTGGGACAATATCACCGTATCCAACAGTAGCTATAGTAACAATTAACCACCAAAAAGCGTCAAATAATGAATGTATATTTGGATTTTTTCCTATTTCTGTTGCATATAATAATAAGCCAATAAATATAACAAAGATTAGAATGAATAATAAAAATTTATTAGCTGGATCATTTAGTAATTTTTTAAATTTTGATTTCATATTCTCACCTGTATTTCTTTATTTTAATATAATTATAACATATTTTTGTATTTAGTTTAATAATCGAATAAGCTTTTTCATTGCTTAAAATTATTTATGTTATACAAAAAATGGTTCATCACATTATTTTTATAAATTTTCTTATATATTTTATTTTTTCAACAGTCGGACACTATATTTTTTATTGACAATAAACTATTTATGGGGTAATATATAATAAAAGCGAAAACGGTTTCGTGGAGGTGAGAAGATGGTAACAATAAAAGATATTGCTAGAATAGCTGGAGTAAGTCCTTCAACAGTTTCTAGAAGTTTAAATGATTATCCAAATATTTCCAAAAAGACGAAAGAAAAAATAAAAAAGATAGCTGATGAATTAGGTTTTGAATTTAATGAAGCTGCAAGAAGTTTAAATAAGAAAAAAACTAATACAATTGGCGTTATAATTCCTCAATTTTTTGATGATATGAGAGGGGAAATATTTTTTGCTAATTTTTTGGGAAAATTAATTAAAGAGGCACAATTAAAAGGTTATCACATAAGAATTGAATATGAGATAGAAAAAAATTATATTAGACGCATGATTCAAAGTCGGAGTGTTGATGGATTATTATTGGCAAATCCTTATATCTCAAAAGAAGATGTTAATTTTATAATTAATAAAAAAATTCCTTATATTTTTTTACACTACTTATCAGAAAATTATATTAATTCTGAAGTAAATTATGTGAGAACAAATCAAGAAAAAGGTGGATATTTAGCGACGAAATATCTCTTGGAAAAAGGCAGAAAGCGTATATTGACATTATCTGGACTAAGTATAAATTATGAATTTATTGAAAGAACGAGAGGTTATAAAAAAGCATTAAAGGAATTTGGAATAGAAGATGAATATATATGGGATATAGATGTGACATTTGAAGCAGCTAAAAATGCAATAAAAAAGAATAAAAAAATACTAAAAGATATAAATGCGATTTTTGCTCAAACAGATTTAATGGCACTTGGAGTTATAGATGCCCTTAACGAATTAGGTATGAAAATACCAGAAGAAATATCAGTAGTTGGATTCGATAATATTCAAATAGGAACCTATTTTAAACCTAAGTTAACAACTGTAGAACAACCTATTGATAAGTTAGCTAAAATTGGAGTAAAAAATTTAATAGATTTAATGAACAAAAATATCAATATAAAAAAATTTATTGATCCTAAATTAGTAGTTAGAGAATCTGCATAATATGATATAATTATCATAACAAACTATTATAAAGGAGGCTAACTATGGCAATTGAAAAATTAAAAGAGAAATATTATTTAATATCAAAATATAGTACTGCAGCATCATTACTTGAATGGGATTTTGAAACACATATGCCTAAAAAAGCTGCTGAAAAAAGAGCTGATGTTATAGGGGAAATTTCAGGAAAAGCTTTTGAAATGTCGGTGTCTGATGAGATGGGAAGATTACTAGAGAAGACTGAAAAAGAAGAGTTAAGCGAAATAGAAAAAGCTATTGTAAGAGTTGGGAAAAAAGAATATGAAAAATTTAAGAAAATACCAACAGAATTATTTAAAGAATTAAATATTTCATCTTCTAAAGCACAAGCTGCATGGGAAGAGGCAAAGACTAAAAATGATTTTTCAATATTTCAACCTCATTTAGAGAAAGTTGTAGAATTAACTAAAAAAATGGCAGATTATTTAGGATATGAGGAAAATAGATATGATGCATTATTAGATTTATACGAACCTGGTTTGAAAACTTCTGAATTAAAAAAAGTTATTGAACCTTTAAGAGAATTTTTGGTTAATTATCTAAATAAATTAGATAATGGAAAGAAACCAGATAATTCAATTTTAAAAAGATATTTTCCAATTGAAAAACAAAAAGAATTATCTTTAAAGGTTTTAAAATTGATGAATTATGATTTTGAAGCAGGAAGAATGGATGTAGCTATGCATCCTTTTACAACTACGATTGGTCCAAATGATGTTAGAATTACTACAAGATATAACGAACATGATTTAAATGATTCGCTATATAGCACTATTCATGAAGGAGGACATGCATTATATGAACAAGGAATTCCTGAAGAATTTGCTGGTTTGCCTATTGGCGATGGAGCTTCAATGGCTATACATGAAAGTCAATCAAGGTTTTGGGAAAACATAATTGGTAGAAGTTTAGAATTTTGGAATTTCTTTTATAGTAATTTGGTTGAAATATTTCCTGAATTTAAGGAGAATACACCTGAAGAAATTTTTAAAGCGGTCAATTTTGTGGAAAGATCATTTATCAGAACAGAAGCAGATGAGGTAACCTATAATTTACATATAATGTTAAGATTTGAGATTGAAGAAGCTTTAATCAATGATAGAATAAAGGTTGAAGATTTACCTAAAATATGGAATGAAAAGATGAAAGATTATTTGGGAGTAGTTCCTGAAAAAGATAGTGAAGGAGTTTTACAAGATGTTCATTGGGCTCATGGATCTTTTGGATATTTTCCTTCGTATATGTTAGGGAATTTATACTCGGCTCAATTCTATAATAAGATGAGAGAAGATATACCTAATTTAGATAAACAAATATCAGAAGGTAAATTCGAAACAGCATTAATGTGGTTAAGAGAAAAAATTCATTCAAAAGGAAAAATGTATGAACCAGGAGAACTAGTAAAAATGGTAACTGGTGAATCATTAAACCCTAAATATTTTATGGAATATATTGAAAATAAATTTAACAAAGTATATGAATTATAATATTTATCAAAAGCAGTTTGTTTTCATAACAAACTGCTTTTTTTATAGATAATAGTTTTTTAAACAAATATTCTAATTACAACAATTGATTTTCACAAATCAAATGTTATTAGGTGATTTTTGAGTCTTAATTCTTTCTAAATATTTAGTATTTAATAATATTAAAAAAACAACATGTCATATTTTTTTAAAAAAATTATAACAATAATGTAATTATATGTAAATATAATTAATACAATAATTCTAGTTTGTAAAGTTAAATATTTTAGATACTTAATAGAAACTTTAAAAAAGGGGGGATATTATGGAAAATGAAGAAATTTTGAAAAAAAGTCAAAAAGAAGTTTCTGCTGAAGGGACAGAAGATTTTCCTTTAGTTGAGGTTCCAGAAAATGAAAGAAAAGGTTTTTGGTCAATTTCTGTGGTACTATTAGGTTTTACTTTTTTTACTGCCACAATGTGGGCAGGAGGGAATTTAGGAGTATCTTTTAAATTTTGGCCAGATTTAATATTATTAATAACACTTGGTAATTTTTTATTAGGAGCTTATGTAGCCGTTTTAGGATATATAGCATATAAAACAGGATTAAGTACAGTACTTTTAGGTAGATATAGTTTTGGAGATTGGGGAAGTAAATGGCCAGATTTTGTATTAGGATTTACACAAATAGGTTGGTATGCTTGGGGAACCGCTACAATTGCAATACTATTAACAAAGTTGTTAAATTTACCTCAAGGATGGAATATGCCTTTAATGATAGTTTTTGGTTTTGCGTTTTCATGGACTGCATATGTTGGATATAGAGGGTTGGAATGGTTATCAAGATTTTCGGTACCTTTAATGACTATATTAATAATTTGGAGTATAACTATTGCAACTAAAGATGCTGGTGGATTAGCTGGTATATTAGGTATTGAACCTACAAAAAATATGACAATTGCTGGAGCTATAACTATAATTTTTGGAACGTTTGTTAGTGGTGGAACTCAGTCAACTAATTGGACGAGATTTTCTAAAACAACTTTTTCAGCTGTTTTTGGTTCTCTGATAGCATTTTTTATTGGTAATGGATTAATGATTTTTGCTGGAGCATATGGTGGATTAGTTTATCAAGAACCGGACATTGTAAATGTTTTAGTAAAACAAGGACTTATATTTTGGGGCATAGTAATGCTCTTTTTAAACATTTGGACTACTCAAGATAATACTATTTATAATTTTTCTGTAGCTGGATGTAATTTCTTTAGAACTGAGAAAAGAAGGTATTTTACTGTTGGAGGAGCAGCTATAGGAACTATTCTTGCTATACTAGGAATGTATAATTGGTTAATTCCATGGCTTGTTTTGTTAGGAACATTCATCCCTCCAATTGGTGGAGTTATTATGGCAGATTTCTTTTATAAACATAAAATGAAATATCCTAAAATTACTAAAATAAAATTTCAAAAATTTAATTGGGCTGGAATATTAGGATATGTAGCTGGAGCTTTAATTGCTAAATATAGTCCTGGAGTTCCTCCTTTAAATGGTATTATTGGAGCTTTTATTTTCTATGTAATATTTGATTTACTTTTTAAATTATTTAGAATAAATAATGATCATGTAGTAGAGGGTGAGAAGTAATGGACATTATTATTAGAAATGCAAAATTATTAAATTATGATGAATTTGTTGATATTGGTATAAAAGATGGAAAAATAGAAAAGATTGGAAAAATTACTGATAATTGTAAAGAAGAAATAAATGCAGAAGGAAATTTAGTTTCCCCACCTTTTGTCGATCCTCATGTGCATTTAGATGCTATTCTTACTGTAGGAGATCCAAATTATAATATGTCTGGTACATTATGGGAAGGTATAAGCATTTGGTCTGAAAGAAAGAAGAAATTAACATATGATGACGTAAAGAAAAGAGCAAAAGAGGCAATAAAATGGGCAGTAGCTCAGGGGACATTAAAAATACGAACGCATGTTGATGTATGTGATCCGGAGTTAGTTGCTTTAAAAGCTATGATTGATGTAAAAGAAGAAGTAAAAGATTTAGTTGATTTACAAATAGTTTCCTTTCCACAAGAAGGTATAGTTAGTTTTCCTAATGGAGAATATTTAATGGAAGAGTCTTTGAAATTAGGTGCAGATGTGGTTGGTGGAATACCACATTATGAATTTTCTAGAAATGATGGGATAGAAAGCATAGATATAATAATGAATTTAGCCAAAAAGTATGATAAAGATATTGACGTTCATATTGATGAAATAGATGATGAACAGTCAAGATTTGTTGAATATTTAGCCTCTAAAACAATTAAAGAAAATTATCAAGGAAGAGTAACAGCAAGTCATATAACCGCAATGCATTCATATAACAACGCATATGCGAATAAATTAATGGGAGTGTTTAAAAAAGCACAATTAAATGTTATTGCTAATCCCTTAGATAATATAGCTCTTGGAGGAAGATTCGATAATTATCCAATTAGAAGAGGGATGACAAGAGTGAAAGAACTATTAAATTATGGAATTAATGTAGGATTAGGGCATGATTCAGTAATGGATCCATGGTATCCTTTAGGAAGATATAGCATGCTTCAGGTAGCTTTTATGGGACTTAATATAGGTCATATGACAGGTTATGAAGAAATAAAACAAATTTATAAAGCTATAACTTACAATTCAGCCAAATTAATGAATTTGAAAGATTATGGGATAGAAGAAGGGAAAAAAGCTGATTTAATAGTATTAAAAGCCCCAAGTGATATTGAAGCAATCAGATTAAGAAGTGAAGCTATATATGTAATTAAAAATGGAAAAGTAGTTGCTAAGACAATACCATCAAAGTCATATGTAAACGATGAGAGAATAGATTTTAGAGTTTCTGGAATTTATGAATAAAGGGGCGTTAAGCCCCTTTATTCATAATCAAAATCCATATTTTTTACAGTGATACCATCAACTTTTGATAATTTTTCTTCTAAATCTCTCCATAAATTTTGATCTTCTGCCAATTCTAAAAGAATTAAGCCTCTATCGCTGCAATTATCATCAAATGCATCATGTAAACCAAGTCTTGTTTTTATAATACATCCGAATCCAGTTAATAATCTTTGTACCTCACCTGCTTCTTTTTTTCTGTCGTGAATATAAATACCTAATACTCTAATCTTTCCCATAAAACGTCCCCCCTTTAATAAGATATAGAGATTTTTTTGCTTCTTCATTAATATCAAGATCATCCAAATTTTTAATAGGTCTTTTTAAGATAATGGATTCTGCTGTTTTTTTGCCAATACCGTCAATATTTTTAAGTTCTTCAATTGTAGCAGTATTAATATCAAAAGGATACTTTAATGCTGTTAATGATCTTGAACCATGAGAAATAACAATACAATTTATTTTATTTAATTTCTCAAATCTTCCAATTACACCAGTTTTTATAGGATATGTTCCTAATTGCCTACCAAAAGATATTTTTCCTTTAATATCTTCAATAATTAAATCTTTCAATATAGTTCCTATAGGAAATACTTTTTTTATCATTTCGTGATTATAACTTTCCATATATTCTTTAAATTTTATAAATTCTTTCTTCAATTGTTTGGGTTTTACATTAAAAAGTAAAGTACCCGGAAAAGCCATAGCTTGACGCACATTTATCCTTCTAACTAATAAATCATCTTCCAGTATTTTTTCTAAATACTTTTTATTTATTTCAAAAGTTTCTTTAGTTTCACCAATTAATCCATATAATAGATTTATGCCAGGAAGTAATTTTGGAACACCATTTTCATCTCTGATACTTCCAACTTCATTAACTATTCTAATTGCTTCTAATGAATCATCAGGCATAATATCTACTCTATTTTTCTTAACAACATTTTTATCAAATGATTCTACTCCAAAAGATAAAATATCACCAGCGGTATTATATTTTACTATTATTTCTAATGCCTTTCTTATCTTGTTTTTGTGTTTTATTATATAAGCTGGATTAGCATTATCTGTATGTATAATATTAGCTATTTTTGACATTTCTTGATAAAGTTCCTTAAATAGTTCTATGTTTGGTTCATTATTTGTTTGTAAAGATCCATAAGCTAAAAAATTTGCAGCTCTTCCAAATCTAAAATTTTTAACTCCAACATCAGAAATAGCTTTAGCTTCTTCTAATAAATCTTTTAAAGGTCTTTCCCTGTATCTTCCATTTATTAATGGTTCTGTACAAAATGAACAAAAACCATTAGTTCTTTCACATCCGCGAGATACGTCCATTTCTACTATAATATCAGGATACCTAGGATGCTTTTTTAATATTTCTGATCCCAATGGTGCAATTTTTGATATCAAATTATAATCTGATCTTGCATTTAAATCAAAATTATCTGAGATAGGATATTCAAATAAAAATTTTTCAATATCTCCATTGATTAAGTAATCTATATCATCAGATTCTACTTTTATTGCAGATTTTCCACCTTTTAGCGTGTAGCCTTTTACAATAGGACCACCTAAAACTCTTAATGGCTCTTTGTTGAAAGAAAATAATTTTTTTATTTCTGTTAAAGATATAGGGGTTCCGCCTAAATAATGCCCTGGGACAGTAACTCCGCCTATTATTATTAAATATTCATAATTATTAAATGATTGCCACATATTATTGTCTCTAACTTGATCAATAGTGAAATAATCCACGTCTATTCCATGATAATATAATGCTCCAGCAGCATATCTAATATATGGCGAAACATATGGTGGAACACCTAGAACTGCAGGTTCATCAACATATCCATCAATAATAACAGCTTTCATATAAAACCCCTTTCATATTATATATGAATATTATATCACATTAGCTTTTTAGAATATATTTTATTAAGTTGTTCAAAAAGTTAAAAGAAACGAAGACTCGAAGATTGCCTTTAAAAATTATGAATGAAAACCGTCAAAAAAACAGGATGTTTTTTTGAGTGAAACTTTTGCATGGATGCAAAATCTGAACGACGGTTGAGAATGAATGATTTTTAAAGATAAGCAATCAAGCTGTCTGAATGATTTTAACTTTTTGAACATCTTATATATTTCATGTTATAATTGTAATATATAAAGTTCACCAAAGTTGGAGGTGCATAATGAAAAAGAGCATGTTTATAATATTTTTAATTTTATTTTCTACTTTATCTTTTACTCAAATTATATATAATATTTCTGAAAATGCTTATGTCGAAAATACAAAATATTTTAAATTTGTATATGAAAAAAGTTTATATGAAAAAGTTATAGAATTAGAAAAAGTTTCAGATAAATTATATGAAGATTATTCTAAATTCTATGATACAAACCCTGGATCAATCACCGTATATATATTTGATGATGTTGATTTTGTAAATTCTTTTGCCATTCCACCATTAAATGTAATTAGATTATATATAAATCCACCATATGCTAAATATGGATTATCTGGCAATGTAGAGAATTGGATGAGTTTTGTATTTTCTCATGAATTAAATCATATTTTTTATGGTAATACTTTAAATAATTATGTATCATGGATTCCTAATAATGTTATTAAAAAAACTTTGATGATGAATTGGAATCCTAGTTATTTACATGAGGGTTTATCTGTATATATGGAAAGTAAATACTATATGGGAAGATTTAAAAATGATATATTTAATATGTATTTAAAAGCTGAAATATTAAGCAATGAATATCCACGATATTCATTAGGTAGTGGTCCAGGAAAAGATGTATGGTCTCCAGCAGGGTTTAATTATATGTATGGTAGCATTATTACAAAAGAAATATCTGAAAAATATGGAGAAGATACTTTAAGAAAAATTATAAAAGATATAAATTCACATTTATTTTTTAGCGCAATAAGTAGTTCATTTGAAAGAATAACTAATGAGAAATGGAATGATTTTTTACTGTATATAAAAATAAAATATAAGAATGAATATTTGGATTTAATAAAAAAAGGATATGAAGATAATTATAATCCTATAAATGACACATATCATTTTACTTCAAACTTAAAAACAGATGGAAAATATTTATATTATTATAGAGATTCTCCTGGGAAAAGAAAAGGTATATATAGAAATGATGAATTGATTTTACCAGATATTTCTAAATTTGATGTATCTAATGACGGAAAAATTATATATCTTATATCGAATCAAAATGAAAAATATATAAACACTTTATATTTAAAATGTGATTGTCCAGTATCGGATACAATAATTGATAATAGAGTAATTAATTTTGCTTTTGTTGGAAATAATAAGGTTGTATATTCAAAAATAAAAGAAGGATTAACAGGAGTATTTTTAAAAGACTTAAATACCCGAAAAACAGAAAAATTATTAGATTATGGAAAATATACTATAAATGATTTTTATTATTATAATAATAAAATATATTTTTCTGGAATAATAAATAATCAGAATGACATATATTATATTGATTTAAATACCAAAAAGCTAATTCAGTTAACTAATGATAAATATATTGAGATGAATCTTTATGTAAAAGATAATAAAATATATTATACAGCTAATTATGAAGATCATATATTTAATATATATTCTTTGAATCTAAATAAAAGGGTATTAAATAAACTGACTAATCATGTTTTCGGAACATTTTATCCAGTAGTATTAAATGATGAGCTTTATTTTTTCTTCTATAATTCTACAGGATACCATTTATCAAAAATAAAAATAAATAATGGCATAAAAGAAAATATAAAATTATTTAATAATAGGGTTATTGTTAAAAATATAAGTTTAAAAACTTCTAAAAAAATAGAAAAATATTTTGAACCATTAAAATATAATTTTTTAGTTCCTTATGTAGAGAACAATGATATAGGTATATTATATTTATCTTTAAGCGAAGGCATTAATTACGGCATTGGAGGAGGTATTTTAACAGATTTTAATGAAATAAAACCTATATTTGGTTATTACTTAGATTATAATGGTATTCAAAATCTTTTTATTTTTAAATATGATAATAATACATTGTATTCTAACTTGAAATTTTCTAAAAACTTTGAATTTTATTTAAAAAATAAAAATTATCTTGACATAGAAGGGAATATAAAACTTGAGAATTTGAAGTTTGTGGATAAAGAATTCAAATTTAATTTGATGAAAAATTCTTATTCAATGGGATATCAAAATTATTATGACAGTAATATAATTCTTGGATACTTAAACGATAACTATTATATACAATATTCAACAGCTTTTGAGTTTTTCTCATTAAAAAATGAACCATATGTTTATTATGATACTAATGGAAATTTAATACCTGGTATAACCATATCAAAGAGGTTATGGTATCCGCATTATTTAGTTTTAGATGGCAAGTATGGTTTTGATGGAATTAATGGAAGTATAGATTATAATTATAATTTAAAAACGAAAAAATCAAATTTAAAATTTTCATTGAATATGGATTTAACAGCATTTTATTGGGCGAATTTCACATTACCTATAATAAAATAAGAGTTGCCTTTTGGCAACTCTATTATACTGGATAAACACTTTCATCATCAGAAAATTCTTCATTTTCTTCTACTAATTCAAAATCAACTTGTATTTCTTTTTCGTATTTCTTCTTAAGATAATTTTTTCCAACTTCACCAAATAGTATATAAGTTAATAAATCTTCATCTGTTTCAGCTAATGCACCAATTTCTTCTCTGGCCTTATCAATTTCAGGTTCTAATAAGTCTGCTGGTCTGCAAGTTATAGGTTTTTCATTACCTAAAGCTTTCTTTAATAAATCCTCATCTACAGGAGCAGGTGGTTTTCCATACATGCCTTTTAAATAATTTTTTACTTCCTTTGTAATAGTTTTATATCGTTCTTTATACATAACATTTAATACTGCTTGAACACCAACAATTTGACTGGTTGGTGTAACTAATGGTGGATAACCAAGATCTTTTCTAACCTTTGGTATCTCTTCTAAAACATCATCTAGCAAATGAAGCATTTTTTGATTTTTTAATTGCGATACAAGATTTGAAAACATACCACCAGGTATTTGAGCTTTTAAAATTCTTGAATCTATAGAAACCATTCGCATATCATCATCTTTGTGATTTTCTCTAATTTTCCAAAAATATCTTACTAAATCATATAATAAATCCGAATTTAAAGGATTATCTAAAGCATAATTAAATGGTTCAACTGCTGGTTGTGAACTTGCATTTGCAAAAGGACTAAGAGCAGTATCTATATAATCTATACCAGCATCTATAGCTGCTTGATATGCAATAGAAGCCATTCCGGCAGTATTATGAGAATGTAATTCAATTGGTACGTTAAACTTTTTCTTTAATTCTGAAACCAATTGATATGACATTTTTGGTGTTAACAATCCAGCCATATCTTTTATAACAATTGAATCTACACCTTTTTCTATTAATTCTTTAGCAAAATTTAAATAAAAATCAAGATTATGAACAGGACTTATAGTATAAGAAATAGAACCTTGAACATGAATATTTCTTTTTTTAGCTATTTCAATGCTTTTTTCAAGGTTTCTTATATCATTTAAAGCATCAAAAACTCTTATTATATTCATACCATAATCAGCAGTTTTATTTATAAAAAGTTCAACTACGTCATCTGCATAATTTCTATAACCAACTATATTTTGTCCTCTTAATAACATTTGTATTTGTGTATTTTTTAACTTTTTTCTTATTATTTTTAACCTTTCCCAAGGATCTTCGTTAAGATATCTAATACAAGAATCATATGTTGCTCCTCCCCAAACTTCCATAGAATGAAAACCTATTTTATCGAATTTATCTAAAACTGGCTCGAATTCTGCAGTTTTCATTCTAGTTGCTATTATGGATTGTTGCCCATCTCTTAAAGTGGTATCTACAAATTTTGTCATGTTTTCACCTCCATTATGATAATTAAAACATTCTTAGTTTAAAAATCAACAAATTTTTTATTAAGAAGTAGAGAAAAAAGAAGGTAAAAACATATAAGATATGTTTCAGTTTGTAAACAAACTCTATAATTAAAACAAAGTATTTTCAAAAATAATATTCACTCATACGGAAAATTCTAAATTCTCAAAATTGGAATCAAAATAAAACTCATTCAAACGCTCGATTGCTAATCTGAAAAAATGAAGAAAATTATAAAATAATGCTCTTCACCAAGTGAAAATTCTAAATCCTCAAAAATTCTCATTTTCGCAGGTCGTATCAAACTCACATCCATGTTCGGTTTCACTCAATTTTGCATCCATGCAAAATTGACCTGCTTCATTCGAATTTTCTCGGGAATTTCCAATGGTTCATCACATTATTTTTATAAATTTTCTTTTATGAGAACCAAATGATTTTCGAGTTTTCATTCGTTTTATTTTTGGATTAGGAAATATAGTTTTGGAATAGAAAAATTTAGTAGTAGAATAATAATAGAAGGTGGAAAAATGAGAATAGGAAATTATTTACCTTCACAAGATACAAGGAGTATGTATCTTGAATCTAAATTAAGAAGAATATTATTAAAAGCTATAAATAACAAAGATAATTCTTTGTTATTAAAAGTCGGTAATATAGATAATTTAATAAAATCTGGGAATATTGAGGAAGCCGAAAGGGAAATAAAAAATGCAGAAAAAAATGTTTTTTCAAAAGAACAGAATAAAAAAAGTGTAGTCAATATAAGACCACTACCAGAAAATACAAGAAATAGCTCAAAAAAGAATTATCAAATTCCAGAAAATATAGATGGGGAAGTTTATTTGCAAGATAGTTCGCCGGATTCAGCTGTGTCTTTCCAATATCCTATAGCAGTTCCTGAAAGTGCATCATTTTTATTTATAAATTCTCATGAAGGTGAACATGCAAGGGAAATAATAAAAGAAGCTATGCTTAAAGGAAAAATGGCTCAAGCATATGTAAGATATTTTACATCATATGATTCAGAAGGAAGATTAGTTTATACAGGTGGTGTAACCTGGGGGAAGATCGTGGATTCAAAGGTATGATTGGAGTGAAAAAGTGCAAAGTAAATTTTTCCAGAAATTTTTAATAGAAAATAAGAATATATTAGAGAAGTACGGGAAAATAATAGAAGTAAAAAGAAATGACATATTGCATTCTACAACTGAAGAATTAAAACAGGTTAGTATTATTTTAAAAGGTAAGTTAAAAGTAGTAAAATATACTTCTGAGGGTTATGAACAGGTATTGAAGTATTTAAATAAGAATGAAAGTTTTGGGGAAGGATTAATTTTTTCTGGAGAAAGTTATCCTTCATATATTGTAGCTGAAGAGGATTCAAAAGTTTTAGAAATATCGAGAAAAGGGGTTCTTGAACTATTTAGAGAAAATGAAGATTTTCTTGTGTTATATTTAAATGAAATATCAAAAAAATTATTGAATTTATCAAATGTTGTAGATATTTTGATTATAAAATCTATAAAAGAGAGAATAATAAAATATTTTTCTTTGTTATATAAACAGCAAAAATCTAATATTATATACTTTAAGTCAAAGCAGAAAATTGCAAATGATATTGGAAGTGTGAGAGAAGTTGTTTCGAGAAAAATTAAAGAACTTATAGATGAAAATATAATTGAAGAGATTGATAAAAATCATATAAAACTGATTAACTTAAAAATATTTGAATAAGATAAAAATAAAACCGTGAGTGAAATCACGGTTTTATTTTTTTAGATACTTTATAATTAAAGTATCAAAAAAGGAATGGGAGGTTGATTTATGAATACAGTGGTTTTGGTTATTATTGCTGTAATATTTTTAATTTGGTCATTTTTTAAAAGTAGAGAAAAAACAAAAGAAAGCTTAAAATTATCCAAGAATTTACTTGTCAAAACATTTGTAGAAATTATAGGAGTTATGGCATTAGTAGGGTTAGTTCTTGCTATATTGCCACCAGAGTTGATAAAACAACTACTTGGTAATTCAAATGAATTTTTAAGTACGGTATATGGTGCTATTATTGGTGCTTTAACGATAATTCCGGCATTTATAGCTTTTCCGTTATCAAAGTCTCTTTATCAAAGTGGTGCGAACTTAACTGCAATAGCAGCTTTTATTACTACATTAACTATGGTTGGTTTCGCAACAATGCCTATAGAAATAAAATATTTTGGTAAAAAATTTACATTACATAGATTATGGATAAGTTTTGTAGCGGCAATATTAATTGCTTCTGGAATGGCGGTGATTTTATGAATAAAATTATAAAATTAATAAAAAACAATAAATTAATATTTATAAGTATAGTTTTATATTCAATTGCTTTTTTTATAAAACCAGAAATATTTTTTAGAGGATTAGAAATGACAAAAGGATTTTTAATAGAAATGATTGAAGTTATGCCTCCTATATTAATAATATCTTCATTAATTACAGTTTGGGTACCTTCTGAAGTAATAATGAGAAACTTTGGTAAGGAATCTGGCATAAAAGGAAAGTTTTTATCAATTTTTACGGGTGCAATTTCAGCAGGACCAATATATGCAGCATTTCCTGTAGCACAAGCTTTGTTTTTAAAGGGAGCAAGTATTGCAAATTTAGTTATAATAATTAGTTCTTGGGCTGTAGTAAAAGTTGTTATGTTTATGGTTGAATCTAGTTTCTTAGGATTATCATTTGCTATTACAAGGTATGCATTGACAATTCCAGCAATTTTAATTATGGGATATATAATGGAAAAATTGGTAAGTAGAGAGGATATTATCGATGAAATAGAAGATAAAGATATAGTATATGAAAATGAAAAAGAGGTTTTGAGAGATTTACCAAATATGAATTGTGGAGCATGTGGATATCCTAATTGTAAAGCATTTGCTGAGGGTGTAATAAAGGGTGAAGTTACAATAGATGATTGTGTGATTAGAAGTAAAGCTAAAAAGTATGCATAATAAATGCCAACCTTAATGGTTGGCATTTTGTTTTAAAAGGTTTCACATTTTATTTTCCATTATGCTATACAAATATGTTATACTAAAATCGAGGTGATAGATATGGAATATATAGAATATATTTTTGTTTTACCAGAAAATTTAGAAGATGAAATAGAAACTTTTTTTGCTATGAATGAATTTCAAAATTATTATTTTGATAAACCTACTAAAGGTCAATCTGTTGTGAAAGTATATATAAATCCAAAACATCCAGAAAACGATATTGTAAAATATTTAAAAGAAAAATTGGAATTAGTTTCAAAACAAAATACAACAGAAGATGAGTGGTTAAAACCATGGCGAGAATCATTAAAACCATTTGAGTTTATTGAAAATATATGGATATTACCTGATCCGGAAAAAAGTTATGATGTTCCAGAAAATGTTAAAGTAATAAAAATAATTCCAGGAACTGCTTTTGGAACAGGACTTCATCCAACCACAAAATTAACTGCAAAGAATTTAGTTAAAATTATTAATAAAGGTGCAGATGTATTGGATGTTGGAACAGGAACTGGTATATTATCAATGATTGCTAAGTTATATGGAGCAGACAAACTTTTATCTCTTGATTATGATCCTTTAGCAGTAGAAAAAGCAAAAGAAACATTTAAATTAAATAATCTCACTATTGAAGTAAAACAATCTGATTTGTTATCTTCCGTTGATAAAAAAGAAAAATACGATATAATAATTGCAAATATTGTTGTTCCTATACTATTAAGATTATTAGATGATGACAAATTAGATGAAATTTTAAATGAAAATGGATATTTGATTTTATCAGGCATTAATAAAGAGAGAGAAGAAGAAATGATTAATAAGATTTTTGAAAAGGAATATAATATAATATCAAGAGAGGAAGATTCAGGATGGATATCACTTCTGTTACAAAAGAGGATTTAAAAATAATAGAAAAACAAATAGAAAGAAAACCGAATAAAATAATATCCATACCAAAAAGATGTTCTTTTGGAAAACCTGTTGTTATTAAAAGTTATCCGCTAAAAAATGGGAAACCATTTCCTACTTTGTATTGGTTAACCTGTCCTCATTTAATAAAAGAAGTTGGTAAACTTGAATCATTGGGTAAAATAAAAGAATGGGAAGAAGAAATAAAAGATAATGAAGAATTAAGAGAAAAATATTTAAAAGCTCATATTGAAGAACTCAAAGAACGAAATTCCATGATAAAAGAAGAAGAAGAGTGGATAAAAAAAAGATTGAAAAAAATAGGTATAGGTGGTATAAGTAATTTTGAAAGTATTAAATGTTTACATTTGCAATTAGCTTCTTTTTTGGGGGGGACAAAAAATCCTATCGGGGAAAGGGTGTGGAATAGCATTGAAAAGAAAGAATGTGAGAACTGCATCTGTTGTTTATTATAGAGATATAAGAACACATATTGTAATATTTATTCTTCTTTTCTTAGGAATATTGTCAATAATAAAATTACTTTTATTGGGAAATGTAAATGGTGCGATTAATTTAGGATTAAAGTATTTTGCATTGTTAGTTGCTCGTTTTGGTTTATATATAACAGCGCCTATAACAGATATGTCCATTTATTTATTTAGTTTTTTAAATGTTTTTGGAATAAATTCAATGTATATAGGTGATATATCTTTTTTTATATCTTTTTCTTTGATATTTTATGATATGCTTAGGGCCAGAAAATATATTTTTACAGATTCCTTGACAGGATTATTGAACAGAAGATATTACACGGAAATAATACCTAAAGTTATAAAATTAAAAGAATATATGAATAAAGAGTTTGGGATAATTGTGTTAGATTTAGATAATTTTAAACCTGTGAATGATAAATATGGTCATGAATCCGGGGATCATGTTTTGAAAAGAGTAGGAGAGATAATAAATAAACATGTTAGAAAATCGGATCTTGCAATTAGATATGGTGGAGATGAATTTGTTATTATAGTTAATTCAAATTCGCCAGAAATAATAGATGAGATAATAAAAAGAATAGATGAAAAAGTGAAAAAGGATTTAAAAATATACAATATTGGTATCTCTGCTGGGAAATACATAAAGACAAAAGACGAAAATATAGCTTTGGAAGAAATGTTTTCTAAAGCTGATATGAATATGTATGAAAATAAAAAGAGGAGAAAACATGCTCGATAGAAAGGTATTAAAAGATATTCCAAATGAACCAGGAGTATATATTTTTAAAGATAAGAATTCTAAACCTATTTATATAGGCAAAGCTAAAAAATTAAAAAACAGAATATCATCATATTTCAATAAATCTAATCAAGAAAAAAATGAAAAAGTTAGAAAAATTGTTGAAGATGCAGAATATTTAGATTATATAGTAGTTAGAAATGAAGATGAATCCCTTATATTAGAATCTAATTTGATATTTACTCATAAGCCAAAATATAATATATTATTAAAAGATACGAGAGTGTATCCATATATTGCTATAACAAAAGAAGAGTATCCGCAAATAAAATTAGTAAGAACTAAAAAAGGTGAAAAAGCAGAATTTTATGGACCGTATTCAAATGTGGGTATGGTGAGGAATATAATTGAAATTATCCAATGGGTATATAAAGTGAGAACATGTGAAAGAAAATTAGACAAGAAATCAAAACCATGTTTTTTATTTCATTTAGATAAATGTTTTGCTCCATGTTATGTTGATGTTGATAAAAAAGAATATAGAAAATCTGTGGGAAAAGTAAAAAGATTTTTGAAAGGTAATATTAAATCTATTAGAAAATATATAGAAGAAAGTATGCATCAATATGCTAAAATATTGAATTTTGAAAAAGCAGCACAATTGAGAAATATGCTTTTTAAATTAGATAGATTATTTATTCCAATAGGGGTGGAAATGGCACATCATAAAAATGTAGATATAATAGCAAAAGATGATGAATATCCAATAGTGGTATTATTAATAATTAGGCAGGGATATGTAATTTCAAAATTAACTTTTACCATTGATGAAGATATAAATGAATTTGTTCATCAGTATTATTTGATAAGAAAAAATATCATTCCAGATGAAATTTGGATAAAAGATTTTAATAATAATATAGAAGAAGAAATAATGAATTTTTTGTTTAAAAAGGGATTAAAAGAAATAAAAGACTTAAAGAGTGAAAGCGAAGAACTATATACAATAACGGTCAGAAATTTGAATGAAGAAGTAAAAAAGCAAACAGATTTAGGAAATACTTTAAAACAAGCTAAAGAAATATTATCTTTAAAGAAAATTCCATATAGAATAGAAGGAATAGATATTTCTCATTTACAAGGGATGTATACCGTTGCGTCTTTAATTACTTTTGAAAATGGAAAGCCTAAAAAAGAAGATTATAGAAGATACAGACTAGATGAATTCAAAGAGCCTAATGACTTTGACTCGATTAAAACAGTTATAAAAAAAAGATATACAAAACACCCTTTGCCAGATTTGTTATTTATAGATGGAGGTAAAGGACAGGTGAATTCTGCAGTTAAGGCATTAAATGAAATTGGATTTACACTTGATGATGTAGATGTTGTGGGGATAGCAAAAGAAGATGAAAGAATCGTTTTTCCTGGTGATATTGAAGATCTTCATTTACCCCTCGACCATCCAGTTTTAAGAATGCTTATTTTTATGAGAGATGAAACCCATAGGTTTGCTATTACATTTAATAGAAAATTAAGGGCAAAGAGATTTGAAAAATCTAAGTTAGATGATATTCCGGGTGTTGGCCCCAAAAGAAAAAAATTATTAATTAATCATTTTGGTTCCCTAAAGGGAATTTCTCAAGCAACAGTAAAAGAAATTAATGATGTTATAAAAAACGAAAAAATAGCTAAAAAAATAAAAGAATTTTTTGATTAGTGGTGAAAAAATGAAAAGAAATACATTAATTGGTTTGCTTTTATTGATTTTTATATGGTGGATAATATCATTAATGACAAATAATCCATTATTAATACCATTTCCACAAAATGTTTTTATGGAGATGATAAAGTTATTTGGTGAAAGTAGCTTTTATGCCGATTTAGGGAATACAATTTTAAAAATCATATTCGGTTTTTTTATATCTATATTAATAGGGATTCCAATTGGAATATTATCGGGATTGAGTAATGTATTTTTTGAAATTTTTAGACCATTTTTAATGATTATACAAAGTTCTCCTGTGGTTTCATATATAGCTATAGCAATGCTTTGGTTTGGGATAGGTTTTTATACTCCAGTCTTTGTAGCTTTTATGGTTATATTTCCAGTAATAGTATTAAATATTTCAGAAGGTATAAAGTCTACGGATAAAAAATTATTGGAAATGGCTAAAGTTTTTAAATTAGATAAAAAAAAGATTCTTTTAAAAATTTACTTTCCTTCCTTAATTCCTTTCTTAAAATCTACATTGAATATGATATCAGGTAGCTTATGGAAATCTGTTGTTGTTGGTGAGTTTCTTGCAGGTGACAGAGGTCTTGGAGTCAGTCTTTCTTTTAGTAAAATAGCCTTAAATACGAATAGAGTTTTTGCATATACTTTGATCTTAGCTTTTTTAGGTATGGCCTCAGAAAAAATTATTAAATACATATCAAAAGCAAAAAAAAGGAATAAGAAATTTTCTAATGAACCCCCTCGCTTAGTTAAAGAATATTCAAAGAAAAATTCAAGAAATGTTATAATAAAAAAATTGAACAAAAAATTTGGAAATGATGTCATATTATCTGGTTTTGATATTATTTTCGAGAAAAACAAAATAAATGTATTGCTTGGAGAATCTGGAATAGGAAAAACAACAATTTTAAATATATTATCAGGAATATTAAAACCAGAAAGTGGAGAAATTTTTATAGAAGGAAAAATAGGATATATTTTCCAGGATGATATATTAATTCCATGGTTAACCGTTTATGAAAATATAAAAATAGTTAATGAAAATATTGATTTTCAATTATTAGAAAAATATATAAGTATATTAAACCTTGAAAAAGAAATTTTAAATAAATATCCGGATGAATTATCAGGTGGTATGAAAAAAAGAGTAAATATATTGAGAGCTATAGTTTATAATCCAGATATTATTTTTATGGATGAAGCATTTTCTTCATTAGACATTTCTAATAAATATAAAATAATAAAGGAATTTATAAAAATACAGAAAAATGAAAGATATACTGTTATAATGGTAACTCATGATCCATTTGAAGTATCAAATTTAGGCGAAAACGTATTTTTGTTAGAAGGGAAACCATTAAAAATAAAAAGGAAATTTAAATTTAATAATATTTTTGAGAGAAACATTGAAGATAATCATAAAATTCTTTATAAAATCAACAAAATATTGTTAGATTAATTTAAAATAATTCTAAGGAAATTCTAAGGAAGAAGAGTAAAAATTTTTATGAAATAAAGAATACAATAGTGGAGGTGGTAGTGATGAAAAAAATTGTTATTGCTATGACAGCAGTATTATTAATGGTAGTTTCCTCATTTGCATTTGTAAATCCAAATTATGTTTCACCAGTGGTAAATGTTGTAAAGGAGGCAGCACCGGCAGTTGTTAATATAGAAGCAGTAGGACACAAACAAGCTTCTGTAGATCCTTTTTTTGAAGATTTTTATAAAAGATTTTTTGGTGAATCACCATGGACTCAAGATAGAGAATTCAAAGCATTAGGTACAGGATTTATATTTGATAAAAGAGGATATATATTGACAAATTATCATGTTGTTGAAAATGCAGATGAAATAACTGTAACAACATTAGAAGGAAAGAAATATAAGGCAAAATATGTTGGTGGAGACAGTGATCTTGATATAGCTGTTTTACAGGTTAATACAAAAGATGAATTACCTGTAATAGAATTAGGAGATTCTGATAATATTCAAATTGGTGAATGGGCAATTGCAATAGGAAATCCTTTAGGATTCAAACATACAGTTACATTAGGTGTTGTAAGTGCTGTACATAGAAAAATACCAAAACCAGATGGGAATGGTGCTTATGCAGATTTAATTCAAACAGATGCAGCAATCAACCCTGGAAATAGTGGAGGTCCATTGTTAAATATTCATGCTCAGGTAATAGGTATAAATACTGCTATAGTAAATCCAACACAAGGTCAAAATTTAGGTTTTGCAATTCCAATTAATTTTGCAAAAAGATTTGCCGAATCTTTAATAAACACTGGAAAAGTATCAAAAGCATACTTAGGAGTTTATATACAAAATGTAACAGAATCTCTTGCAAAAACATTTGGTTTAAAAGTAACAAAAGGTGCATTTGTTAGTGATATTGAAAAGGGTTCACCTGCAGATAAAGCTGGAATAAAACCTGGTGATGTTATTGTAAAAATAGATAATAAAGAAATAGATAGTGCTGATGAACTTGTATATATTGTAAAAACTTATCCAGCAGGACAAAGCATTAATGTTGTTGTAAATAGAAAAGGAAAAGAAATTACATATACAGTTACATTAGCAGAAAGAGAAGAATTTGCAAAGGCTACAGAAAATTATTACTTAGGATTAAAGGTTAGAGATTTAACACCAGAAGATATAAATGAATTAAAATTACCAAAAGATATGTATGGTGTTAGAGTAGAAGATGTTAAAGAAGGATCAGAGGCTCAATATGTAAATATTAAAAAAGGCGATATAATAATGGAAATGTATGTAAATGGCAAAGGTGAAAAAATGAGATCTGTAAAAGATTTCCAAAAATTAGCTTCAAAGATTAAAAAAGGTGATTATGTAGGATTTATTATTTATAGAGATGGTTATAGAGCATCTGTATATTTTACTTATATGGGTAGATAATAAATGTTCAAATCCCCCATCATTTTGATGGGGGATTTTTTATGATATAATATATATAATTAGGTATACTAATTATATAATTTTGAAAAGGGGGAACTATAATGGATATTACTAGTCATGTTGAAAAAATTAAGAATGAAATTATAGAAGCATCTAAAAAGTTCATATCAATAAATTCTGTAAATCCGCGTGCAGGGGGACCTGGTGAAAAAGAAGTTGCCGAATGGTTAGAATCATTTTTAAAAACTCTTAAATTTGATGAAATAAAAAGATATGATGCACCTGATGATGCTGTTGAATACGGTTTTAGACCTAACATTGTTGCAATATATAATGGAACAAATCCAGAAAGAACAGTATGGTTTATAACCCATATGGATAAAGTACCAGAAGGTGATTTATCATTATGGGATCACGACCCATTTGATCCTGTAATAAAAGATGGGAAAATATATGGTAGGGGCTCAGAGGATAATGGAAGTTCATTAATTGCAACATTATTTGGAGTAAAAACATTAATGGATTTAAATATTAGGCCAAAAAATAATATTGGTTTAGTTTTTGTTTCAGATGAAGAAACAGGTAGCGAATATGGAATAAAATACTTATTAAAACAAAATATTTTTTCTAAAGATGATTGGTATTATGTTCCAGATTCTGGAAATCCAGAAGGTTCATTTATAGAAATAGCTGAAAAATCCATATTATGGTTAAAAATAGTAACAGAAGGGAAACAAGCACATGCAGCTACACCGAATGTTGCAAAAAATGCTCATAGAGCTGCAATATATTTTGCAAAAGAATTAGATGAATTTTTACATGAAAAATATAATGCAGTAGATAATATGTTTGGAAGAGTACCTACATCAACATTTGAACCCACAAAAAAAGAACATAATGTTGATAATGTTAATACAATTCCTGGAACAGATGTGTTATACTTTGATTGTAGGGTGTTACCTCAATATGATTTGAATGAGATATTAAATGATGTCAATAAAATAAAAGAAAAATATGAAAAAAAATTTGGAGTAGAAATAAATATAGAAGTTCCACAAATGGAAGTTGCACCAGAACCAACACCAAAGGATCATCCTATGGTTTTAAAATTAAAAGAATGTATAGAGTTTTTAAGATCCATTAAAACTTTTGTGGGTGGAATTGGTGGTGGAACATGCGCTGCAATTTTGAGACATGAGGGATTTCCTGCTGTAGTTTGGGGAACAATGGATCATATGGCTCATCAACCAAATGAATATATAAAAATTGAACATTTAATTGAAGATACAAAAGTTTATGCACATTTAATATCTAAATTGTGAGGTGGAAAAGTGAAAACATTGATATTATACGGATTTGGAATTGGGGTTATAGATATTAGAAGTATTAAAAAAGTTAGAAAACAATATGAAAAAGTTATAGTTTATGTTTCCAAATCTCCTCAAGGTAAAGCAAAAGAGATGATTGAAGAATTGGATGGAGTTGAAATAATAGAAACTTTAAATTTCTACAAAGAGGCTAAGAAAAGGGCAAAAGAAATACAAGAAAGTGATTTAAAAGATTTAGGAGATTTTGGTGATAGGGCAATGATGAGGGATCCATGTTAGATAACATTAGTTTAATATTATTAGAAAGAGTTTCTCTAATATTAGTAATAACCTATATAATTTTTCAGACATATTTTATAAAAAGAATTTTTGGCAAAACATTAGTTGCCAAAAATAGAGTTGTATTAGGTATTATTGGGGGATTTTTAGGGATTCTTGGGACAGTTTTTGGAATTAAATATAATGGAGCTATTGTTAATTATAGGGATATAGGGGTTATTTTATCAGGTATGATAGGTGGAATTCCTGCAGGTATTATTGCGGCAGGGATTTCAGCAACATTCAGAGTTTTTATGGGAGGAGCAACTGCTATACCTTGCTTCTTTGGAACATTAAGTGCAGGTATTATTAGTGGAGCTATTTCACAATATTATGGAAGACAACATTTTACTTTTTTTAGAACATTATTTTATACAACTATAATTGAAATTTTTCATTTAACTTATGTTTTGGTTATGGTAAAACCATTTTCTTATGCATATGATATAACTTTCAATATATTATTTCCTATGGTGATTACTAATGCTCTTGGAGTATCTTTTCTAAATTATATGATAAAAAATATGGAGGAAAAATTAGAGCTAACAGCTGAAAATACTATGAATTCTATATTTGTTATTATGGAAAAAAGTTTAAATGCTATAGAAAAGGGGTTTAATGAGGAAAGTTCAAAAATAATAGCTGAAACCATATTAAATAATACAGATTTTGAAGCTGTAGCTATAACAGATAAAGAAAAAATTTTGTCTCATGTTGGTATAGGGAGTGATCATCATATTGCAGGTATGAATATAAAAACTGCGGCAACAAAGAAAGTAATAAATAGTGGCCAAGGATTAAAAATTGTTGGAAAAAATGGTATTAGTTGTCCCGTAAATGACTGTCCACTTTTTTCTGCAGTAATTATTCCGTTAACAAGTTTAAATGATGAATTAATTGGAACATTAAAATTATATTATTCTAAAAAAAATGAGATAAAAAACTCTGATATAATTTTTGGTAAAAAGTTAGCCCAAACATTATCTTTGATTATATCTATTGCTAAAATGAATGAAGAACTAAAATTAGCAACTGAAGAAAAGTTAAGAGAATTAATGTCTAATTTAAGTCCTCATTTTCTGTTTAATACGTTGAATGCTATAAAATACATTTCAAAAAAAGAACCAGAAAAAATAAATAAATTTATAGATAATATATCTGACTTGTTAAGATATACATTATATGAAAATAATAGATTTGTTTTATTAAAAGAAGAAATAGAATTTACAGTAAATTATTTGGAATTAATGAGTTTAAGGTATAAAGATAAGTTAAATTATGAAATTATTTATGATAAAAAGGAAGACAATGTTTTAATACCCCCTTTTATATTACAACCTCTTGTAGAAAATTCTATAAAACATGGGATGAATGAAGATAAACTTTTAATAAAAATAAAAATAGAAAATATAGATGATTATACAAAAATTATTGTTGAAGATAATGGTAAAGGATTTAAGAAACAAAATAAAAAAGGAAAAGGTCTTGAATTAATAAAAAATAGATTAAATTCAATATATAATAATGATTATGAGTTTTCTATTAAAAATGGATTATTTGGAGGGACAGTTATAGAAATAAAGTTTAGAAATAATATAAAAGTTGGTGAATATGTATGATTAAGGTAGCCATTATAGATGATGAATATTATGCAAGAGAAAGTTTAAAAGATTTAATTGAAGAAATGACATCATTTGAAATAATAGGATGTTTTGAAAGTGTAGAGGATTTTTTTAAAAATAAAAAAAAGAATGATCCTGATGTTGTATTTTTAGATATAGAATTACCTAAAACAAATGGTATAAAAGCTTCAAAATACCTTGATAAATACGAAATAGTTTTTGTTACAGCATATTCAGAATATGCTGTAGACGCATTTGAAATAAATGCTGTAGATTATCTAACAAAACCTGTATCGGAAATTAGATTTATTGAAACTGTAAATAGAATAGAAGCCAAATTAAATAGTAAAAAAAGAATAAATAGAATAGCTGTTGATTATAATAATGAAATAATATTTTTAGATTTTGATGAAATTTATTATTTTGAATATTTTAATAAAAGTATATTGGTTATTACAAAGGATAATGAATATATTTTAAAACATTATAAAAATATAGGAAAATTAGAAAAAGATTTACCTTTAAATTTTTTAAGAATTCATAAATCATATATAGTTAATCTTGATTATATAGAAAAATTTATAAAAGATCCTATTTCCCTACAAATGAAAAATGAGAAAATTTTACCAATAGGTAAAACACATTTAAGGGAAGTAAAAAAAATATTAAAAATATAAAATTTTGTCAAGAAAAATTAATATCCTTTAAGCTAAAAAAATGGCCATTCAGGTCATTTTTTTTAATGTTTAAAGATTAATTAATATATCATGTGATAAACTAATCGTTAGACAATCAAATTGAAAGGGGGAAGTTATGTGAATTCATTGTTACTAGCTATTTTGGCATTTTTGGGTTATTGGTTAGCATACAACACATATGGAAAATGGATAGCAAAAAAGATTTTTAAGTTAAATGACAAAAACCCAGTTCCATCAAAAGAATTTGAAGATGGTGTTGACTACGTTCCAACAAAAAAACATATTTTATTGGGACATCATTTCACTACTATTGCAGGTACAGGTCCTATTGTTGGTCCAGCTATTGGTGTAATTTGGGGTTGGGTACCAGCATTTATATGGGTATTCTTTGGATCGATTTTCATGGGAGCTGTTCATGATTTTACATCATTAGTAGTTTCTGCTAGAAATCAAGGAAAAACTATTGGTGAATTAACAGGTAATTTAATTAATGAAAGAACAGCAAAAATATTCTTAGTATTAATCCAATTCTTATTATGGATTGTTTTGGCAGTATTTGGATTAATAGTTGCATTATTATTCAAAATGTATCCACAATCAGTATTTCCAGTATGGATGGAAATACCTATAGCAATGTGGTTAAGTTATATGGTATATAATAAAGGTAAAAATGATACAGTTTATTCGATAATAGCAGTTATTTTAATGTATGTGACAATAGCAATAGGTGTAGTATTTCCAATTAGCGGAATATCTGTTATAGGATGGATTTACATTTTAATGGTATATGTATTCTTAGCTTCAACATTACCAGTACATAAATTATTACAACCTAGAGATTATATAAACTCACATGAATTATTAATTGCTATGGGATTATTAGTATTGGGTGTAATTATAGGTCATCCTAAAATTGTTGCTCCAGCATTTCAAACAGTGCCAGATGCACCACCATTATTCCCAATATTATTCATAACAATAGCTTGTGGCGCTATTTCTGGATTCCATAGTTTAGCAGCTTCAGGTACAACAGTTAAACAATTGGAAAAAGAAACAGATGCCCATTTAATAGGTTATGGTGGAATGATTTTAGAAGGAGTTTTAGCTACTATAGTTATCATAGCAGTTACTGCAGGTTTAGGCATGAATGGCGGAGGTGTTCAAGCATTTACATCACATTATGCTTCATGGGCAGCAGCAAGCGGTTTAGGAGCTAAATTATCTGCTGTTATTAATGGTTCAGCAAACTTAATGCATTCATATGGTGTTCCTTTAGATTTGGCAAAAACAATAATGGCAGTATTTATTGTTTCATTTGCAGGAACAACAATGGATTCATCTACAAGAATTCAAAGATTTGCATTACAAGAATTATTCTCAAATAAAGAAGGAGAAGTTGTAGTAAAACCATTAAAAAATAGATATGTAGCTACAACAGTAGTAATATTAGCAGCTATGGCATTAGCATTATCAACTGGTGATGGTAAAGGTGCATTAATATTATGGCCAGTATTTGGAGCATTAAATCAATTATTAGCAAGTTTGGCATTATTAATTGGAACAGTTTATTTAGCTCAAAAGAAAAAACCTATTTGGATAACAGGATTGCCTATGTTATTTATGATGGTTATGACATTATATGCAACAGTATTAAATTTGAAAAAATTCATCGCATCAAGTAATGGTTTATTAATTTTCATAACAGTAGCAACATTGATTATTGCAATATGGATATTTATAGAAGGATTTGTAGCTATTGCAAAAGCTGGTAAAGAACCAGAACCAGTTGAAGAAGAAATCTAATATTTATTAACTGCCTTGCTTAAAAGCAAGGCAGTTTTTTTTAGGTAAATAATTTGTGGATATAGAAAAATAATTTGAAGATATTAAAACAGAACAAAATAATTATTAATATAGTCTTTAAAATTGGAGGTATTTTTATGAAAAAATGGGCTGTTGGAATTTTAATATTAATATCATTATTACTTTTACAGGGGTGTATATTTAATAATCAACCTCCAATAATAAAAAGTATGGCTCCAAGTAATGGGGCAAAAGTAAATTCTGGAAAAATAACCTTCAAATGGGAAGCAAAAGATCCTGAAGGTGAAGATTTATTTTATGATTTTTATTTATTTTCTAATGGTCTTTTAATAAAAGAAGAAAAAAATTTGATAGGAAATGAATATCCTTTAGACATAACTTCTGAAGGGGTATATACATGGAAATTGATAGTTTATGACAATAGAGGTGGAAAAACGGAAAAAGATATTGAATTTGAAGTAATTCATAATAATACTAAACCTATAAAATCATTCTTGAAATTTCCTGAAAATGGTGCTTCTAATATATATCCGTATAATGTCAAATTTCAATGGAATAAAAGTTTAGATTTTGATGGTGATATGGTTTTTTATAATTTATACTTAGGAAATTCAACACCTTTAACCACACCAATAGCGACGAGTTTAGAAAAGACAGAATATATAATTGATAAACTAAAATTAAATGAAAAATATTATTGGAAAATAGTGTCATATGATTCTAATAATGCATCAGAAACTTCAGAGATATGGACATTTAAAACAATGTCCAATACGCCTCCTATTATAGACTTTCCTCAAAAAAAATTCATCATTAAAGAAGGAGAAAAGTTTGAATTGGACTTGAATAATTTTGTTTCTGATATGGAAGATAATTATTTCGAATATCAAATTATCACTAATAATGGTGGATATATGCAAGGAAGCAAATATATATTTAATCCAGGATATGATTTTGTTAAACATGATAATAAAAAGAAGGATTTTCAAGAACAAATTTTAGTTTCTGATTCGAAAGATACATCAAGTGGTTTTTTGAATATTGAAGTAGAGGATGTAAATAGGCCTCCCGAAAAACCACAAATAGTATATCCTCTAAGCAATTCGATAGTTCCAAAAGACTTTGCCTTAAAATGGATTGATTCAGACCCTGATGGGGATAGTTTATTATATGATGTATATATAGGTGATTTTCCTGGTCATTACACTAAAGTAGCAACTAAAATAAACACACAAGAATATAATTTTGCTTTGAATAATGATAAAGAATATTATTTAAAAGTAGTAGCTATAGATAGCTACGGTGAAACGACTGCAAGCGATGAAATTAAAATAAAAACGCAAAAAGAACTATATAAAATAGAATGGATAAAAAATATAAATAATATATTAGATATATTTAACTATAAAAATAGATTAATAGTTATATCGGAAAGTAATATTTTTGAATTTAGCACTAATGGTGATGAAATTAATAGAATCAGTTTAGAAAACCTAATTTCTAATAGTGCTATTTTTGGAAATAAATTATATGTTCCAGATTCAAGTGGGAACATAAATATAATAGATCTTAATTCTTTTACTCTTGAAAATAGTATATATGTTGAAAATGACATATTAGGAATTACTATTAGCAAAGATTATAAAAATATAAAAAGATTATATGCGATATCAAAAGAAGGAAAATTATCTATTTTAAATATTAATACTAATGAAATTGAATGGGGTAGAGATTATAATATTTCTCCAAATGGTCCAGTATTAATTATTGAGAATGGCTATATAGTTATTGGAGGAACAGATGAAAATAATAAAGGAAGTCTTTTAATCTTGAAACCAAAAGGAAAAATATTTAAAAAGTTATCTTTTTCTAGTCCTATAACTTCATTAATTTCAAATGATGAAAATAGCAATATATATTTTGCTATAGGGAAAACTATATACAAATATTCCAAAGAAGGAGAAAAAATTTGGGAAAGTATAGTATCTGAAGATATAAATAATGAAATTTTATATGATGGGAATAACATTTATGCTGCAAGCCAAAATAAAATATTTATATTAAATTTAGATGGAAGTTTAATAAGCACAAAATTAGTAGCTAATCTATTTTCAAAAACATTAGTTGTTTCTGAAAACAACGTTATTTATGTCATGAAATTAAACGGTATTTTTGTTAATGATAATAGTATTAATTTAAATAATGTAAATGAAATAAAATCATATATGAGATTATCAGATGGTTTGTTGTTTGCTGCTTCAAATAATGAATTATATACAATATCGGTTGGGAAAGATGATATAAACGAGGATTATTGGTCGGATTTTGGCAAAAATAATGAAAATAATAGAAATTCATATATTAGAAATAATACAGCACCAAATAAACCAGAATTGCTATATCCCCAAAATCAATCATATGAAATACCAATAAAACTTTCTTTAAGTTGGGAATGTGAAGATCCCCAAGATGATGAATTATCCTATGATATCTATTTAGGAGAAAATGATGTCCCTGAATATATAGCAACAACTAAAGCAACATCTTATGAAATAACTTTAAAAAATAATAAAAGATATTATTGGAAAATAGTATCTTCAGATGGTGAAAAATCAACTGAAAGTGAAATATATTCATTTGATACTATTCCGGCACCAGCTGAAATGAAATTTAAAATAAAAGTGGATGGTGCGTCTGTATTTTCACCAGCAATATCTGAAGATAACAATATTTTTATTTCTACGAGTAATGGTAATGTATATGAATATAACGCTAATGGAGAATTAAAATGGAAATATGAAACAAATGGATTTATAAAATCACATGTTGTATTAAATCCTAACAATCAATCAATAGTGGGTAATTCAAATGGAGAATTATTTATTATTAATTCAGATGGAACATTAGCAAATAAAATAAAACTTGATAGTTCTATAAGTAAACCAGTTTCTTTAAGCGGATTTGGTGAAATATATGTGATAACAGATATAGGAACAGTTTATAAATTGAGTGCCTTTGGGAATGAATTATGGCATAAAGAATTAGGAGGTAATCCCACAACTAATATCGTTGTGGATAATAGTGATAATATATATTTTGGATTAAACAATAGCTTATATAGTATTGATAAGTTCGGTAATGAAAGATTTAAAAAAGATTTCTCAATGAGTATATCTTCAGATTTATCCATTGATAGTAATGAAAATATATATTTTGCAACGGAGGAAAATAGATTATACTCAATTACGAAAAATGGAAAAATAAATATTAACAAATATATAGGAGAAGAAATAAAAGGAAGTATACTAATAGATAATAATAATTCAATAGTATTTGAAACATTATCAGGGAATTTATATAGGTATTATTATTTAAGTGATTATTTCCCAGCACCAATAAAATTAAACGATATACCCTATTCATCTATTTTAATGGATGATGTTAAATATATAACTACAAAGAATAAATTTATAGTCTATAACGGAGAATTAAGGTGGTTTGATAATTATAGCAAAATTAAATATTCTCCAAATATAGATATGAATGGTGTAATAATTTTTGGAACTATTGATGGATATTTATATGGGATATATGGGGATACTCCAAATTTAAGGAATTCAGATTGGCCTATAGCGTTTGGGGATAGAAAGCATACAGGAAATATAAATAAAAATATAACAATGCCTACTAATAGACCACCACTAAAACCATTTAATCCATATCCATCAGATAAAAGTGTTTTAACATTGAATTCTATAACCTTAACCTGGGAATCTTCAGATCCAGATGGAGATAGCGTTTATTATGATGTTTATTTTGGTGATGATAAAAATCAAGAATTAGTTGCTCAAAATATTACACAAAATAAATATACTATAAATAATCTTTCTTCAGGAGTTTATTATTGGTATGTAGAAGCTAAAGATAATTATGGAAACAGTGTGAAAAGTGATATCTGGTCATTTACTATTGAAGAAGGCAGTCAAAATAATCCGCCATTAAGACCAACATTGTTATATCCAGCTAAAAATCAAACTGATGTTCCTGTAAATATTACACTTAAATGGTCATGTATTGATCCAGATGGAGATATTTTAACCTATGATATATATATAAGCACTGATCCAACCTTTATAGTTCCAACTTTGTCAAATTATAATAGTACAACGTATGAGATATCGTTGCAACCTGGTGAAGTATATTATTGGAAAGTAGTAGCAAAAGATGGGAAAGGAGGAAGGACGGCTAGTGAAGTCTATTCATTTACAACAGCAGAAGAAACTAATAATCCGCCTAATAAACCAATATTGATTTCACCTACAAATGGAGCGGAAGGATTAGAAACAAATCTAACATTATATTGGTCATGCGAAGATCCAGATGGTGACTCATTAACCTACGATATTTATTTAGACAAAACTCAGGATTTTGTAATGCCATATAAAACTAATGTGGGTAATACATCATTAGCGGTATCCGGATTAGAATTAGGAACTACTTATTATTGGAAAGTAGTAGCAAAAGATGGAAAAGGTGGTGAAAATTCCAGTGAAATATATTCATTTACAATAAAAGATTCAGAGGGACCATTAACTCCAAAGTTATATTTCAAAGATGTTATAGTAGCTTCTGGAAGTGAGGGTGAGTTAATAATTCATGGGCAAAAATTAGAGAATGTTCAGGCATTTGATATTGAAATTAGCTATGATACATCGAAAATAAAAATTTCTAATAATGAAATAGAGTCTATTGGCGAAATACAAGGAAGAAGTTTAATAATAAATAATAAGAATGGAAAATTAAAAATAACAAATTTATCATTCTCACCATATACAATAAATAATAGCGATATTATTAGAATTAAATTTACAGCAATAGGAGAAAGGGGAAATACAGAAGTAAGATTTACTAATAATACAAGATTAGTATCATCTGAAGGAAATGATATTTTAGTCGATATATCTGATGTAGGAATAATTACTATTCAATAAGCGAGGAGAGAATATGAAATCCAAAAAAATTATTATATTTTTTACCATTCTACTATTGCTAATAATAATTTCTTTATCGAGTTGTTTCAAAAGTGCGCCAGTAGAATTATTGAATACAGATCATGTAGATGTAAGCTTAGGGAACAACTATGATTTTTACTCAAAAGTAAACGCATCAGCAGTAGAAATAGAATTTGATAAAAACATACCAAAAGAAGCGTTTATGTATGATAAAAACAGTGCATTGATGATGGTAAAAAATTATCCAAACAAAACAGTAGTAATGTATTCAAAAGCAAGAAAAGATATAACAAAAGGAGAAAAGTTATTCTCAGTAAAAAGAGAATATTTAAATCCTGAAAGTAATAAAATAGAAACAAAAGCAGCGATATTAGATGAAAAAACAAACAAAATAATAACAAAAGCAGTAGCGCCATATGAAGATGGATTAAGTGTATCGGATTCAGTAAGATTAAGATCAGGAGATGAAGCATCAATAGTAATACATGCAAAAAGTATAAGTGGAGTAGAAAGTTTTCAAATAGACTTACACTATCCAAATGAACTAATAGATATAGACACATCAAAAGGGAACAATGGAGTAGAATTATTAAATTCAGCAGCAAATAACACATTATTATCAGATCCAATAAACACACCTGGGAAATTAGAAATAACATTTGTAACCCAAGATGGCTCAACGATAAGTGTAGAAGATGAAGACATAGTAAGAGTATACATAATAGCAAAAGATGTAAATCCAAAAGGACAAGGTAACACGACACTAGAAGCAACATTATTAGATAGTAATTTAGATGAAGTAACAGCAGACACACATGCAGGAGAAATAGTAGTATATGATCCAGAATTATTAGGAGACTTTGATGATCCAGATACAGCAGGAAATGACAAAGATAACACAGTAGATATGGATGACTTCTTAGTATTCTTAGATCATTATGGAACAGCACAAGGAGATGCATTGTATGATGAAGATTTTGATATATATCCAGCAGAAATAGCGCCATTAGAAGGATGGGAAGATGATTCAATATATAGTATAGCATTTCATGATGGAAAAGTAGACTTATATGATTTCATAATATTTGCAAGGAATTATGGAAAGAGCTTACCATCAGAAAATACACCACCACTATTTGGAGGAGCAGCACCAGTTCCAGCAGATGGGGCATTAAATGTTTCTATAACAACATCGCTTGATTTTGATGATGCGACAGATCCTGATGGGGACTCACTCACATATGATGTATATTTAAGTACAGATCAATCATTAGTAGATAGTAAAGACCCATCAGTAAAAATAGCATCAGATTTAGCAGTTTCACAAACAAGTGCATTATCATTAGAAAGAGGGACAACATATTATTGGAAAGCAGTAGCAAAAGATGGGAAAGGTGGAGAAGCAGAAACATCGACATATAGTTTCTCAACAGAAACATTAGATAAGATATTTGTAGCAGGAGGAAATGAAGGAGTATTTGTAATAGATGTAAGTGATACTTCTAATCCTCAAATTGAGAAAGATGGGGATGATGAGTACAACATAATAGATACAGATGGTTATGCATATGATGTAGCAAAATTTAATTCTGGAAATAATACATATATAGCAATAGCTGATGGTGAAAAAGGAATAAAAGTTGCATTATATGATGACAATAATTCTCATCCTCAAATAAAGGCAGATCTTGATGAAGAGCCATTCTATCTAGGAGATATGGCAAAAGGTGTAGCTTATTATTTTAAAAATAACAATCATTATATATTAGCAACAGCAGGATCTAAAGGTTTATACATAATTAATTTTGATCCGGGAAACACCGATGACTCTGCAGCTGGAGTATCAGATAATCCAGTTGGTCAATTCACATTAACCTTAAAATCACATTTAGCAATAAGCGGAGATTCAAATCAAGTAACAGTAGATGGGACAGCAGCATATGTAGCAGCAGGATCAGGAGGATTAGTAATAGTAGATATAAGTGATTTATCGAATCCAGAAATAATAGGGACATTAAGTGATATAACAAATGCAAGAGATGTAGCGATAGATGGAGATTATGCATATGTAGCAGGAGGAGAAACGGGAGTATACAAAGTGGATGTAAGCGACAAGACAAATCCAAGTGTAGTAAGTTCATATAACACATCAGGATATGCAGAATCAGTAGATGTACAGGGAGATTATGTATATGTAGCAGATGGAGCAAACGGAGTAGTAAAACTTGAAAAATCATCATTGTCTTATGTAGGAAGTTACAACACAGGAGGATATGCAAAAGGAATAGTAGTAGATGGTGGTACAGGATTTGTTGGTGATGGTTTTAGAGGATTAGAAATAATAAATGTTAATGATATGACTTTTATAGGTAATTTTGATATAGGTTTGTATGCAAGGGATATTACTTTAGCATACAATACATCTGGTAATGCAGAATATGTTATTGTTGCAGATAGTATTGCTGGTGTAAAAATTTATGACGCTGGTGATAAACTATCAAATATAGATAAGATGACTTTAATAAAATCAATAGAAACTGAAGGAACAGCAAAGGATGTAGTTTATGTATTCTTTAAAAAAACAGATTTTGGGGGAAATGAAGAAAAAGATTTTGTCATATATGTAGCTGATGGTTCAGGTGGAATTGTTGTTATAAATGCAGATGTTAATGGAAATGATATTCCATTTGAAAATGGTGATGATATAGAAGTTACTGATATAATTCATGATCATGCTTATGGAAATGTCGAAGATATATTAGCAGTTGATTTTAGTACTGATGCAGGTGGTGGTTTTAATTATAGTGGAGATGAGTATATATATGCAGCAAATGGAGAAAATGGATTAGATGTATATAGTATAGGAGATTCATATAAAATATTTCATCCTGAATTTATTATAGAAAAAAAAGATAACAATCAATATAGTTATAATATTGGAAATATGATGTATGTTGAACTAATGGATGATTATGATGGTAGTACACCTGGGGATCAAAAAGCTTTAGTGATAGCTGATGGTGAAGGTGGGGTTGTTTTATATGATTTAAGTGATCCTGAAAATCCAACGATTCCAGACTTTAATCATGCAAGATACGATTTAGGAGGAAGTGTATATGGAGTGTATACAAAAGATAACTTTATATATGTAGCCAATGGAGAAAGAGGTATAAGTGTAATACAATATAACACAAATAATCCGCAAAAATGGGAGAAAAGGGGTGGGAGTAGGAGTTGTAAATATTTCATATCGAATCTTATGGAAAGAGGTGGTGACTATTTTAGAGTAGATGCGGGAAATGGAGGTATATTAATAATGAAAATCTCAACTCCTGAAGAAATTGGGGATGAGGATTTCAGACAATTTAGTGAATCTGAGGATAATGATAGTGATGGTAATTATGTTGTTCAAATTGCTAAAACTGAAGGAATGTCTTATTTATCATATAATGCTTTTATTCAGGTTCAAGAATGTAGATGGGTTTTCAGTTTTGGCTGGGGATGGCCTTGGTGGAGATTAGTTTGTTCAGATGAAGGAAAATATTTAACTTTCGTTTCAAATGGTTTTGGAGGAATAGATATATATGAAGATGATGACACTGAACCGTATGAAATGACACTCTATAAACATATGAACTGGGTAAATTTTAATAAAATAGCAGCAAATTAAAAGAATATTATTAAAGTTATTTTGTGTTTCTACGATATTTATAATGGAAGGTTATAAAAAATGGAGGTGTGATTATGAGAAAGAAAGGATTATATTTGTTTTTGTTTACGGTTTTTTTGAGTATTTTCTTTTTATCGAGTTGTTTCAAAAGTGCGCCAGTAGAATTATTGAATACAGATCATGTAGATGTAAGCTTAGGGAACAACTATGATTTTTACTCAAAAGTAAACGCATCAGCAGTAGAAATAGAATTTGATAAAAACATACCAAAAGAAGCGTTTATGTATGATAAAAACAGTGCATTGATGATGGTAAAAAATTATCCAAACAAAACAGTAGTAATGTATTCAAAAGCAAGAAAAGATATAACAAAAGGAGAAAAGTTATTCTCAGTAAAAAGAGAATATTTAAATCCTGAAAGTAATAAAATAGAAACAAAAGCAGCGATATTAGATGAAAAAACAAACAAAATAATAACAAAAGCAGTAGCGCCATATGAAGATGGATTAAGTGTATCGGATTCAGTAAGATTAAGATCAGGAGATGAAGCATCAATAGTAATACATGCAAAAAGTATAAGTGGAGTAGAAAGTTTTCAAATAGACTTACACTATCCAAATGAACTAATAGATATAGACACATCAAAAGGGAACAATGGAGTAGAATTATTAAATTCAGCAGCAAATAACACATTATTATCAGATCCAATAAACACACCTGGGAAATTAGAAATAACATTTGTAACCCAAGATGGCTCAACGATAAGTGTAGAAGATGAAGACATAGTAAGAGTATACATAATAGCAAAAGATGTAAATCCAAAAGGACAAGGTAACACGACACTAGAAGCAACATTATTAGATAGTAATTTAGATGAAGTAACAGCAGACACACATGCAGGAGAAATAGTAGTATATGATCCAGAATTATTAGGAGACTTTGATGATCCAGATACAGCAGGAAATGACAAAGATAACACAGTAGATATGGATGACTTCTTAGTATTCTTAGATCATTATGGAACAGCACAAGGAGATGCATTGTATGATGAAGATTTTGATATATATCCAGCAGAAATAGCGCCATTAGAAGGATGGGAAGATGATTCAATATATAGTATAGCATTTCATGATGGAAAAGTAGACTTATATGATTTCATAATATTTGCAAGGAATTATGGAAAGAGCTTACCATCAGAAAATACACCACCACTATTTGGAGGAGCAGCACCAGTTCCAGCAGATGGGGCATTAAATGTTTCTATAACAACATCGCTTGATTTTGATGATGCGACAGATCCTGATGGGGACTCACTCACATATGATGTATATTTAAGTACAGATCAATCATTAGTAGATAGTAAAGACCCATCAGTAAAAATAGCATCAGATTTAGCAGTTTCACAAACAAGTGCATTATCATTAGAAAGAGGGACAACATATTATTGGAAAGCAGTAGCAAAAGATGGGAAAGGTGGAGAAGCAGAAACATCGACATATAGTTTCTCAACAGAAACATTAGATAAGATATTTGTAGCAGGAGGAAATGAAGGAGTATTTGTAATAGATGTAAGTGATACTTCTAATCCTCAAATTGAAGGTAATAATATAGTGGATACAGATGGATATGTATATGATGTGGCAAAATTCAATGGAGCAAATGATAAATATGTTGCAGTAGCAGATGGAAGCGATGGAATAACAGTATTGTATTATGATAATACTGCTGTAAATACGTGGGTTTTAGAAAAAGATGATAGTTTAGCAAAATTCTATTTAGGAGATAAAGCAAAAGGAATAGCATATTATTATGACAGCGATAATTCTAAGCATTATTTATTAGCTTCTGCAGGTTCAGAAGGATTATATATAGTAGAATTTACTTCAACTGCAGCTGATCAAGCAAATACAGATGATGATCCAGATGGAACATTCACATTAACCTTAAAATCACATTTAGCAATAAGCGGAGATTCAAATCAAGTAACAGTAGATGGGACAGCAGCATATGTAGCAGCAGGATCAGGAGGATTAGTAATAGTAGATATAAGTGATTTATCGAATCCAGAAATAATAGGGACATTAAGTGATATAACAAATGCAAGAGATGTAGCGATAGATGGAGATTATGCATATGTAGCAGGAGGAGAAACGGGAGTATACAAAGTGGATGTAAGCGACAAGACAAATCCAAGTGTAGTAAGTTCATATAACACATCAGGATATGCAGAATCAGTAGATGTACAGGGAGATTATGTATATGTAGCAGATGGAGCAAACGGAGTAGTAAAACTTGAAAAATCATCATTGTCTTATGTAGGAAGTTATAACACAGGAGGATATGCAAAAGGAATAGTAGTAGATGGTGGTACAGGTTTTGTTGGCGATGATTATAATGGATTGAACATTGTAGATGTTAATAATCTAACACTAAGCGGAAGTTTAAATAATGGTTCAGTAGCAAGAAACATAGATGTTGCAGAAAATCGATATGTAATAATTGCTGATGGAGATAATGGAGTTCAAATTTATGATGCTGGAGCAGCTTTAGCAAATATTAATAATCCAACATATGTTACAACAATACATACACCAGGTTATGCAAGAAATGTTAAGTATATTCACCATGATGATGGTGGTGCTCCAGCAAATCAAGAATTTCTAATTTATGTAGCAGATGGACCAAAAGGTATTGCAGTAATAGATGCTGATGCTGATGGTGATGATACCGCATTTGAAGATGCAGCAGATATTGCTATGATTGGTAGCGTAGAAACGGATGGTTATGCATATGACGTTTACCCATATGCTGTAGACGGTAGTTTTGATTTAAGTGGTGATGAATGGTTATATGTAGCAGATGGACCACAAGGTTTAGCAGTATTTGATATAACCTCACAAGCAAATACAAGAGTGCCAGTATATGTTGATTCATTTATAGATAATAATGGAACATCGAATGATGGAGTAATGATGGCAATAGGGTATGATGATGATTATGATGGTGGTGGAACTGATGCATTATTGGTAGCGGATGGCGAAAATGGCATAGTGTTATTTGATATATCAACACCACAAACTCCTTCAATACCAGATTCAGCTCATCCGAATTATGATACGTCTGGAACAGCATTTGATTTATATGTAGATGCAGCTAATGATGACATATATGTAGCAGATGGAACTCAAGGGTTAAACGTTGTTCATTATGATTATGCTGCAGGTCCAACAATAACCTGGTCATCAAAAGGTGGAGTAAAATTTGATGATGCAATTATAACAGGAATAAAACAAAGAGCAGCTGGATATTATGAACTATCAGCAGGTAATAGAGGGGTAGTTGTAATGAGAGTAGCAGATCCAACAACATTAACAAATGCTGATGCATTGCATACATCATCCAATGATCCAGATGCAGATAATGATTATGTAGCAAGTGAATACGATACACAAGGTGCATGTTATTCAACAGTTATTTCAGGTAATTATATATTAGTAGCAGATGGTGAAAATGGTTTAGTAGTATTACATGATGGAGGAGCAGCACCATACACACCATCATTAACAGTAGATCTTAATTGGCTTAACTTTGGAAATATAGCAACAAATTAATATTATTGCAAAATCCCTGGGATTATTCCCGGGGATTTTTTTATATATAATTTTTATTTGAAATATTATAATGATCATGATATAATATCATTGACAATTAAATAAAAATTCCTTTAAAGTGTAAGGGAAAACGGTGAAAATCCGTTGCGGTCGCGCCACCGTGAGTGGGGACGAAACCAGCACTAAGCCACTGGAAACATTTCTCTGGGAAGGCGCTGGGAGTAGAATGAGCCACAAGCCGGGAGACCTATTTTAAAGGAATTTGTTCCATCTTCTCGCGAAAAGAAGATGGAAAATAGATTTTATATAGGAGGGATTATAGATGAAAAAGTTGTTTTTAGCAGTACTATTGGTATTAGCCTTATCAGTATTTGCATTTCAACCAGTTACATTAGTTGATGATTTAGGAAGAGTAGTTACATTTAATAAGGAAGTTGAAAGAATTGTGGTTGCAGCACCTGCTATTTCTGATTTTATTGTGAAACTTGGATCTAAAGATAAAGTTGTTGGGGTTACAGATTTTGATTCATATATAACAGATGTAGAAAAAATAGGAAATATGGTTCCTTTAAATGTAGAAAAAATAGTTTCTTTAAATCCTGATGTTGTATTATTAACTGGGGGATTTCAAGAAGGAGAAGTTTCAAAATTAGAAAAATTTGGAATAAAAACATTTGTTGTAAATCCTACGACATTAAATGAAGTATTTAGAGATTTATCACTCGTTGGAGTTATTTTAGGTAAAGATAAAACTGCTCAGGATTATTCACAAAAGTTAAGAGCAAGAATGCTAAATATAGCAAAAAATACATTTGCTTGGAAAGAAAAACCAAGGGTTATTTATTTATCAGCATATGGTAGTGTTTCACAAATGTGGACATGTGGTACAGGTTCGTATTTGAATGAAATAATCGCGTATGCTGGTGGAATTAATGTAACTGCACCATATACAGGAAATAATGGTTGGTTTGCTATTGGGCCAGAATTTGTTGTTAAAGAAAATCCGGATATTATTTTAGTGCCAGCTTATTATCCTGGTGATAAAGGGGCATATGATTTAATTATGAAAGCTGAGCAATTTAAGGATGTGAAAGCTGTTAAAGAAGGGAAAGTTTTTATCATAGATGGCAATAAAGCATCTTTGCCAAATACAGGATTAATAGACTTATTAGGGGAGATTAATCAACTCTTCAGTGAAAATAAATGAAAAAAATAATTTCGGGGAGATTCTCCCCGATTTTTTCCCTTTCATTAGGTATTATTTTTATTATTTTATCAATAATATTATTTACATCTTTAGGGACAGTAAAAATTCCTTTTAAAGATGTAATGTTAGCCTTTTTAAATAAATCTGATAATATGTTATATGATAGAATAATATTCAATTTAAGATTACCGAGAGTAATCGGAACCATATTAATAGGATCTATTCTCGCAATAGCTGGTAATGACTTTCAAATGATAATAAAAAACCCACTAGCTGATCCGTTTATTATTGGTATTTCATCTGGAGCAAGTTTTGGTGCTGTTATATATACTGCATTAAAAAGTGTATATGGCATAGATTTACCTTTTGGAATAGAAACTTTTTCATTTTTATCTGCTTTAATAGCTACTGGAATAACTTTTGCATTGGCAAAAGAGGGAAGGAAAATTCCAGTTGTTTCTTTAATTTTAAGTGGAGTTATTGTTGGATTTGTTTTTAACTCAATTTCAACTTTGTTTACTGTTTTATTCTGGCAAAATTTACTGCATGTAAATTTTTGGCTTATGGGTAGTACAGGAAATATTGTGTGGTCTGATTTAATAATTTTAAGTATATTTTTAATTCTTCAAATTTCAATTAATTTTATTTTTAAAAAGCATATTGAAGTTGTTGCTATGGGTGATGATATATCAATTTTTTCTGGAATAAATCCAGAAAAAATAAAGTTATTAGTATTAACTATAAATATATTTGCTGTTTCTGTAGTTGTTTCAAAAGCAGGTATTATAGGCTTTGTTGGATTAATAATTCCGCATCTTGTAAGAAAACTTACTGGCCCTAATATTTATTATTCTACAATAGGTTCTTTAATATATGGTGGAATATTTTTAGGATTTGCAGATTTGTTTTCGCGTTATTTATTCAGACCTACAGAATTGCCTATTGGTGTAACAACGTCATTGGTAGGAGCTCCTATTTTTATTATTATTATGAAAAGAGGAAGAAAAATATGAGAATAATTGAAATAAAAAATCTAAAATTTTCATATAATAATCATTTTACTTTATACATTGATGAATTATATATTGAGAAAGGAGAATTTGTATCGATTATAGGTCCGAATGGTTCTGGAAAAACTACAGTATTAAAATTATTAACCATGGTAGAAACAATAGATGGAGGAGAAATTATTATTAATGGTAAAAATATAAATAAATATTCTAAAAAAGAATTATTCAAAGAAATTTCCGTTGTTCCTCAGGAATTTTATACATCTTTTGATTTTACAGTAGAAAGTATTATTTCTTCTGGCAGAATACCTTATGAAACATTGTTTTCAAAAAGAGATTATGAATTTATAAATAAAATAATGGAAAAGACGGACACGTTAAAATTTAAAGATAGAATATATAATTATTTAAGTGGTGGTGAAAAGCAAAGAGTAATGCTAACAAGAGCATTGACTCAAGATACTAATGTATTATTGTTGGATGAATTTGTTTCACAAATTGATCCGGGATATACGCAACAATTAGTAAGAATGGTAAAAAATGAATCTATTCAAAAAAATAAAAGTGTTCTTTCTATATTTCATGATATTAATTTAGCCTCTCTCTATTCCGATAGAATATATATTTTTAAAGAGGGGATTATAAAATATCATGGTAAACCTGAAGATATAATTACAAAGAAAATAATGAAAGAAATATATGATATAGATTGTATAATAACCAATCATCCTATAAAAAATAAACCTCAAGTTATTTTTGAATATTGATTTCATATGGTATAATATATATACAGATCCTCTTATTTCTTCTTTATTAACACTATCTGAAATAACGCTTGTCTTTATATTTCAAATTTTCAAAACGTTCGAATTCAAGACTCTAAAAAGAGCCAAGTTTTTTTGTTAAATAACTTTGAAAGGAGGAGGATGCATTGAGTGTAAAATATATTATAAACATCGACAAAGTGGAACAATTAACTGAAGAAGAAAAAAAAGAATTAAAGAAAGTCACTGAAAAGTATAAGTTTAGAGCTAATGATTATTATTTAAGTTTAATTAATTGGGATGATCCAAATGATCCCATTAGAAATTTGATTATTCCACAAATTGGAGAATTAGAAGAATGGGGAAGATTAGACGCTTCAAATGAAAAGTCATATACCATAAGCAAAGGATTACAACATAAATATAGAGATACAGCTTTGCTTTTGGTAAATGATGTATGTGGTGGATTTTGTAGATTCTGTTTCAGAAAAAGATTATTTATAAATACTGGTGCTGAAGTTGTTAGAGATGTAACTGAAGATCTTAAATATATAAAACAGCATAAGGAAATAACTAATGTATTATTAACTGGAGGAGATCCTTTACTATTATCTACAGAAAAATTAGAAAATATCATTAAGCAAATCAGAGAAATTGAACACGTTCAAATTATCAGAATTGGATCAAAAATGTTAGCTTTTAATCCATATAGGATTTTAGAAGATCCAGAATTAATTGAAATGATTAAAAAATATTCTACTAATGAGAAAAAAATATATATTATGACACAATTTAATCATCCTAATGAAATTACAGATGTGTCTATAAAAGCAATAAATAAATTATTAAAAGCAGGTGCAATATTAGCTAATCAAACACCTTTAATTAAAGGGGTAAATGCTGATTGGAGAACATTGATGGAATTGTTTAAAAAACTATCATTTATTGGTATTCCACCATATTATGTATTTCAAGGAAGACCTGTTGCAGGTAATAAACCATTTGCTGTTCCTATAGAAGAAGGATATCAGATATTTCTTAAAGCAATAATGAATGTTTCAGGTCTTGCTAAAAGAGCAAGATTTGTTATGTCGCATGAAACAGGAAAAATAGAAGTAGCTGCTCTTACTAAAGAACATATTATATTTAAATATCAAAGAGCGCATGATCCTAAAAATGCTGGAAAATTTATGGTTTATAAGAGAAATCAAAATGCATATTGGCTTGATGATTATAAAGATTTAGTTGAAGAATATTTTGTTGATAATCCGTTAATATAAATCCTAGATATAAAACTCTGGAATTTAAGTTTATTGACAAACTTAAAAATTAAATACAAGTATTTTCAAAAATAATATTCACTCATACGGAAAATTCTAAATCCTCAAAAATTCTCATTTTCGTAGGTCGTATCAAACTCACATCCGTGTTCGTTTTCACTCAATTTTGCATGAATGCAAAATTAACCTGCTTCATTAGAATTTTCTCGGGAATTTTCAAGTATTCGTTCATATTATTTTTTTAGAAAATACTTTGTCAATAGTTTGGGATCCCGGAGATAAATCTCTGGGATTTTTTTATAAATAGTGATATAATATAAAATGTTATTAAAATAAAATTAAGGGGGGAGATTATGGATTTAGTAGAATCAGGTAAAAAAAAGATAGAATGGGTAAAACAACATATGAAGGTATTGAATACATTAAAAGAAATGTATATGGAAGAACAACCATTTAAAGGAATAAATATTTCGATGAGCATTCATCTAGAAGCTAAAACTGCATATACAGCTGTTGTATTACATGAATTAGGAGCTAATGTTGCTATTACAAGTAGTAATCCTTTATCTACACAAGATGATGTGGCAGAAGCTTTGAAAACGTATGGAGTAAATGTATATGCTAAAAGAACACCAGACGAAGAGCTTTATTGGAAAAATATCGATAATGTTTTAGCAATTAAACCGAATATTGTCATAGATGATGGAGCAGATTTGGGGGTTAGAATTGTAGAAAAATATCCAGAATTATTAGAAAGTATTTGGGGAATTAATGAAGAAACTACAACAGGAATAAAAAGATATAAGGCATTACTTAAAGATGGTAAATTAAAAGTGCCAGTAATTGATGTAAATGATTCATATATGAAATATTTGTTTGATAATAGATACGGAACAGGACAGTCTACATGGGATGGTATAATAAGATCAACTAATTTAACAGTTGCAGGTAAAAATGTTGTTGTTGCAGGATATGGATGGTGTGGAAAAGGTGTTGCAATGAGAGCAAAAGGATTAGGTGCAAAGGTTATAGTTACGGAAGTAGATCCTATAAAAGCAATTGAAGCTGTAATGGATGGATTTGAAGTAATGTCTATGGATGAAGCTGCTAAAATCGGTGATTTTTTTGTTACAGTTACAGGTGATACAGATGTTATTGTAGAAAGACATTTCTTGTCTATGAAAGATGGTGTTATATTGGCTAATGCTGGACATTTTGATATTGAAGTAAAGGTTGCAGATTTAGAAAGAATAAATGTAGAAAAGAAAGAAGTTAGAAATGGTGTAACACAATATACTATGCCAAATGGAAATAAATTATATTTACTTGGTATGGGAAGATTAGTAAATCTTGTAAATGGTGATGGGCATCCAGTAGAGATAATGGATCTTTCATTTTCACTGCAATTAGAAGGGGCAAAATATTTAAAAGAAAATAAAGGTAAGATAGATATTGATGTTAAACCCGTGCCATATGAAGTGGATCTAAAAATAGCTAAAATTAAATTAAAATCTATGGGAATAGAAATTGATGAATTAACTCCAGAACAAATAGAATATTTAAATAGTTGGAAATAACAAAAAGTGGAAGCATAAGCTTCCACTTTTATATTAAAATTTAAGAAATAAAAGGGTATTGGATAACAAAAAAAGGAACCGTAATAGGTTCCCTTTTTGTTGGGGTGGCATGTGGGATTTGAACCCACGACATCCTGATCCACAGTCAGGCGTTCTACCACTGAACTAATGCCACCATCACTAAATAAAAAAAGGTGGCGCGCCCAGAGGGACTCGAACCCCCAACCCTTGGATTAGAAATCCAATGCTCTATCCTATTGAGCTATGGGCGCTGGAGCGGCCGACGAGACTCGAACTCGCAACCCCTGGCTTGGAAGGCCAGTGTTCTACCAATTGAACTACAGCCGCACTTTTAAGGTCGCCACCTTCTGGTCGGAGCGACTGGGATCGAACCAGCGACCTCCGGTTCCCAAGACCGGCGCGCTACCATCTGCGCTACGCTCCGACACATCCATCTTCATCAGATGTCCGAGAATTATAATACCACAAAAATCATTACCAGTCAAGTAAAAAAATATTTCAAGATTTTTACAAGTTTATAGATTATCTAATTTCTCAACAATTTTATGTAAGATCTCCGGTTCTTCATAAAAAGTTATTACTTCATTTTCTTTTAAATATATAGATAAACAAAAGCTTTCTAAATAAGGCTTATGTAAATTTCTTAATCTCCTATTTGGTAAAAATAAATCTTGTATTTTAACATAATATAGTTCTTGTTTGCCTTTTATATCAAAAAGATTATATTCTTTTATATCATTCTTGTTAATTATTTGATTAAAATATTCACCGTTTGGCATTTTAAAAGAATAAGCAATTTTGTTTTCTCCTATTGCAAAAACAGCAGGTAATAATTTACCAACTTCTTCTATAGAAGAAATTTCGCCTCGTCCAAAAAAAAGTTGATAAAATTTCCATTCCTTTGAATTAAAATTATTAATATCAATATGATTTTTTAAAATATCGATCTTTTTTTCTTCATTAGCTGCAACCAAGAAAATAGCTGAAACTACTAATATATAAAATAAAACAAGAAAATTAGTAAATCCAAATAATACAGCAATAGCTTCACTTGCTATAATGGTGCCTGCAAGGAAAGAAAAAACGCTTTTACCCTTGCCTTTTAATATTTGATAATATATAATAAAAAGTATAAGAGATAACCCAAAAAAAGCCCATCCTTTGATAAATAGTTGTAAAAATGGAGTTAATCCAAAAAGAATAGAAAGAATTAAAGAATTCATATATACACCTCTACTTTCCTACGCAAAAATTACCAAATATATTATCTAATAATGTTTCTGTATAATCTTCTCCTGTAAGTTCATTTAACCCCTCAATTGTCTTTCTAACATCAAACATTATAGCATCGTTAGTTAATCCTAAGTTTATACCTTCAATAGCCTTAGAAACAGAATCAATAGCTTTCTTAACAGCGTTTTTTTGTCTTTCGTTTGTAAGGGTGTATTCGTTCGTTATTACGGTATTTTTTAATTTGTCGTAAATTAATTCTTCTAGGTTTCTAATATCTCCATTTGAAGCTGAAATTTTTACAATATCATAATCTTTCCAAGGTACATTAAAATTGACTCTATTTTTTATATCAGATTTATTTATAACTATTATAATATCTTTATATGAAAACTCTTTTAATTTTTCATATACTTCAATATCATAATCTTCTATACCAGTAGAGTTGTCTAAAACGAATAATATTAATTTTGATTCTTCAATAGCTTTTAAAGATCTTTCAACTCCGATTTTTTCTACTACATCTTCGGTTTCTCTTATGCCAGCGGTATCAATAGATTTTATTAAAATACCACGAATACTTAAACTTTCTTCTATGGTATCTCGTGTTGTTCCGGGGATATCTGTTACAATAGCCCTATCTTTTCTTAATAAGGCATTTAGCAAAGTTGATTTTCCAGCATTTGGTTTTCCAACAATAGCCATTTTAATTCCTTCTATAGCTGTGATTCCATTATCAGCATTTTCATATAAATAAATTAATTCATCTTTAACCTTATTTAATGAATTTAGAAACTCAAAATTATCAACTTCAAAATCTTCTGGATAGTCCATTTCTACTTCTATTCTTGCAGCTATAGTAAACAAATCTTTTTTTAAATCCTGAATTTTTTCTGAGAGTTTTCCTTCCATTTGATTTGCAGCAGCTTTTAAAGCATAATCAGAATTTGCATGAATAAGCTCATTTATTGCTTCGGCTTTCACTAAATCCATTTTTTTATTCATAACAGCTCTTTTAGAGAATTCTCCTGGCAATGCTTCTCTAATATTCTTTGATAATATCAAGTTAAGGATTTTTTTAGTAACTAATACTCCACCGTGTCCAAAAATTTCCAGCATATCTTCTCCAGTATAACTTTTTGGACCTTTATGGTATACCCAGGTAACTTCATCTATTATTTCATCTTTATCTTTTATCCAGCCATAATACATCTTTTTTGGTTCTGTTTTTTCATTATCAAACAATTCTTTAATTAATTTTTTTGTTTTATTTCCAGTAATTCTAATTACTGATATTGCACCAGTTCCTAATGGTGAAGAAATAGCAGCTATTGTATCAAAAATCATAAAAATCACTCCTCAAAGTTTTTCTGATATATTATAACATATAAACCTACAATATTTTTTAATATTATAATCCCATATTGTTAATAATATTGATTTATTGAAATGAAATGTATTATAAAATTTGCATAATAAATTTCGGCCAGACGCTCATTTGCTAATCTGATAAAATCATTCATTTTCAGCTGTCGCTCAGACAACACATCGTGTGTTGCTTCGCTTAAAATCCCATCCTTGGGATTTTAACAGCTACATTCATGATTTTATCAGGCAAATTTCGAGTCTTTTCTCAATTTATTATGAAATTTTATAATAATAGCGAATTATAACCTAAGGTAAGGCTTGAAAATTCCCGAGTTAAATATTTGCGTGAGCTGACAAAAAAACAGGATGTTTTTTTGAGCGAAACCATTGCATGGATGCAATGTTTGAGCGACAGCGGCAAGAAAATATTTAACGAGGAATTAGAAATTTCACCGCCTGGACGGGGGTTATAATTCTCTATTATTAATTTTTCAATAAATCAATATTTATAATTGACATGGAAGTTATAATTTGTTATAATATTCTCAAATATTTGTGCTTTTATTAAAAAATCCGATTTTTTAGGGAGGGGTTTTATGTTAGAGGGTAAAAAGGTAAGATTAAGAGCATATTCTAAAGATGATTTAAAAGAAGTATTAGAATATATCAATGATTATGAGGTGAAAAAGTATTTGATGCCAGGCATCCCTTTTCCATTTAGAATGGAAGATGAGGAAAAATGGTATGAAAGCAATAATCCTATGGGCGATGGTAAATATAATTTTGCTATAGAAAGAATTGAAGATAAAAAGTATATTGGTGGATGCGGAATAAACGATATTGACTGGAAAAATTCTGTTGCAACTGTTGGTATTTTTCTTGGGAAACCATTTTTAAATAATGGATATGGAACAGAAGCGATGGAATTATTAGTGGGTTTTGTTTTTAATGAAATGAATGTTAATAAGATAAAATTACATGTATTTAGTTTTAATAAAAGGGCTATAAAATCATATGAAAAAGTTGGATTTAAAGTTGAAGGGGTATTAAGAGAGCAGATTTATAGAGAAGGAAAATATCATGATGAAATAATAATGGGTATTTTAAGAAAAGAATGGAAAGAAAAAAAACACGACTGACTTTACAGTCGTGTTTTTTTAAATATTTTAATGTATTCTTTTCTCCATTTCTATTTGTTTTAGAAAAACATTAAAATTATGTTTTTTTACTATAGAACTTAAAGGATCATCTTCTGGCAAAGAAACTATAGTAACATTTTTAAAATTCATATCAGCAAATCTATTAATCGCATCTGCAAAAATTTCTTCATATTTAGTTTCGTCTATTATAGGAGAAATGTCTACAATAAATGCACTATCTTTTGTGATTCCCCATACAATATATCCAATAGAAAAGCCTTTGTAAGTTATTTTTTCCATTTGATATCTATCTTTAGATAACTCTAAAGTTTTTGGCTCTCTTTGCCAATTTGGGTTTCGTTTTATATAATGTAATGCTTCAACAGCTCTATCGTGTATCCATTTGTAATCTATTTGGGAATATCCGAATTTCACATCATCTGTTTTTTCAATGTATTTAACAAAACTCTCTAAAATTCTTTTTTCTTTGAATCCGTGTTTTTTATAAAATTTTTTTGCGTTAATTTCTTCATCAACAACCTCTAAAGTAACTTTTGTTATACCTTTCCATTTCATTTTTTCTATTGTATAATATAATAGTTCTGAGCCATATCCTTTTGTTCTATATTCCTTTAAAAAACCAAAAGCATCTATTCTTCCTCTTGTTCCTCTTATTGAAACCAGAGAAAAACCAATAGGTTTTGTGTCTTCAAAAACTATATATGAATCTTCTAACGATATAGAGTTTTCTCTTATATCGTACTCAAAAGATGTAATGGTCCAATTAATTGGAACGGAATAATCTTTAAATGTTTTATTTACTAGATTAACAATAGTTACTTTGGGAACTTCACTTGCTTTTTTGAATTCCATAAAATCCCCCCTTTTTCCCACATTATAATTATATCACAAAAAAATAAAAACTGGCATAAAGCCAGTTAGACTGTTGACAAAATAAAATATGAAAAATAATATTTTGATAATTTTATTTTGTATTTTATCTACATAAAACTGGCTTTATGCCAGTTTTATGTAGATATATCTAAACCTTTTCTTTCAGGGCCATTTACTTGCTGTTTTATAACGTCTCCAGCTTGTTTCATAGCTTCACGCCAGGCTTCTAATAGTGTATTTAATAAAGTTTTAATTTCTTCTAAAATAGTAATATCCTTATTTAAGTTAGCTTCTAATAATCTTCTATACATATAATTATATAATGCTCTTAAATTTTTTGAAATCTCTCCGCCTTTTTCCATATCCAAAGATAAATTTAATTCCATAATGATATCCTCAACCCTTATAATTTGATTATGAGCATCAGCAATTTTTTTGTTTTTAATCATATTAATGGCTCTATTTAATCTTTCAATGGAATTTAAATATAATAATTCAACTAATTTTGCCGGGCTTGCTGTTTTTACCATGCTTTCAACATATCTGTTATTAGCATTTTGAAAATTATTTGGTTGATACATTAAACCACCTCACTCAATTTCGTTAATAGCTCTTTCAAATGCTTTTTTAAAGATGTCTAATATTTCTGAAAATTCATAATCTATGATGTCTGAAATTTCCACATTATCAGAAATAGCTTGAGAGTCTGTTATTTTTTCTAAAATTTCTTTTTGTTTTTCTATTTCTTCTTTTGTTATAAATTCTTTTTTTAATACTTTCGAAGCTTGGGAAAGTATAGTGTTCATAGCTTGTAACCCTTCAGCTAAAGCCTTAATCATTTTATGTCCTTCTTCTGAGTTTAGCATAACTTCTTTTGAAATTGAACTTAAAGAAGTTTCGATCTTTGATATATATTGTTCTCCTTCTAATAGTAATTTTTTTACAAGACCATATAAATCGTCAAAAGTTAATTCAACTTCTTCCCCACCTTCAAAAAAAGCATTTTTAATTTCATCATAAAATTTCATTGGTATATCTTTACCATTTATTTTCATACCAACAAGCACAGAATTTAATTTTTCAGTTTGAAAAAAATTTACTAATTCATTGAAATTTTTAAATTGATCCTTAGAAAATTCTCTTTCAAAGGTTTGATCGTCTGATTCGTATAAAATCTTTACTTTTATTGAATCCATAAGAATTACCTCCTAATTCATTCATATAATATATCGTCCAATTGAATTATAACATTAATTTGGACTAAAACAAAAAAATACCGTAAAAAAAAATTAATATTAAAAATACTAATTTGATAAAAAGTTTATTGACAAATCAGAGAAAAAAGATTATAATAATAAACGTATTGTTTATTATAATGTTCATTTATACATATAAAAAATCATATTTTGAGATGTTTAAATAAGAGTAAAATTCTAAAAGTCTTTTATAATAAAATTTTTCGGTGTTTATTATAAAATACACAGAAGACACTTTAAAAATACAGGTGATATTATGAAAATAGGGGAAAAGCTGAAAAAATTAAGGCTTTCAAGGGGATTAACACAAGAAGAATTAGCAGTTAGAGCTGATTTGACAAGAGGTTTTATTTCTCAATTAGAGAGAGATTTGACTTCACCAACTCTTGAAAGTTTAGAAATGATATTAAGAGCATTAGGAACAAATTTAAAGGAATTTTTTTCTGATTTTGAAGAAAAGAAAATTATATATAAAAAATCTGAGAGAGTTCCTATTTATGATGCACCAGAGGGAGTAAAAGAAGAATTGCTAATGACTGATACAGAGGTAAAGAAAATAGAACCGATTATAGTAGAATTAAATCCTTTGTCCCAGACTGAAGAAGAAAATTATCATGAGGGATCGGAATTTGGATATGTTTTGGATGGTAATATAGAGTTATGGTTGGATGATACAAAATATAAAGCTAAAACAGGAGATGCTTTTTATTTTAAGTCTGATAAAATTCATTATATCAGAAATTCTAGTAAAAAGAAAAAAGCTAAAGTATTATGGATTGAAATACAATAATAAAGAATAAAATAGAAATTCCATGGGGAGGGTTGTATATGGCAAAATCATTAGGAAGGCATATTATAGCTGAATTTTATGAATGTGATAAAGATATATTAGATGATGTAGATAAAATAGAAGAATTAATGAAAAAAGCTTCCATAGAATCTGGAGCAACTATAGTAACTTCTACTTTTCACAGATTTTTGCCCCATGGGGTAAGTGGAGCCGTTATAGTTTCTGAATCACACTTTGCAATTCATACATGGCCAGAATATGGATATGCATCTGTTGATATCTATACATGTGGAGATCATGTTGATCCATGGAAAAGTTTTGAATTTCTAAAAAAAGAATTTAATTCTCAGAGAGCACAAACGATAGAGCATTTAAGAGGCGTTTATGATGAGATTGGAATAGATGAAAACTCACCACATAAGGTGGAAGCGTAAGAGGAGGGGTTAAAATGGAAAAGAATTTAGAGCCCGGAAGACATTTGTTATATATGGAATGGTATACAGGTGGAGATGTAGGATTGTTTATGAAAATGAATAAAGTGTTATATTCTGCTCAAAGCGAATATCAAAGAATAGACATTTTTGAAAATCCAGAATTAGGAAGAGTTTTTTCTTTAGATGGAATTACAATGACTACAGAAGTAGATGAATTTATGTATCATGAAATGTTAGTTCACGTACCAATGTTTATTCATCCAAATCCAAAAAGAGTATTAGTAATTGGTGGAGGAGACGGAGGGTTAACAAGAGAAGTTTTAAAACATTCTTCAGTTGAAGAAGTGATTTTGTGTGAAATAGATCCAATGGTTATTGAGGCTGCAAGAAAATATTTACCAACAAGTGTAGAATATGATAATCCTAAATTAAAAATAGTAAATGAGAATGGTTCTGAATATGTAAGACAATTTGAAAATTATTTTGATGTAATAATAGTTGATTCAACAGATCCAACAGCTGGAGAAGGTGGACATTTATTTACAGAAGATTTTTATAAAGCTTGTTATAATGCATTAACAGAAAATGGTGTATTTTCAGCAGAAACAGAAGATCCTTTTTATGATAGAGCATGGGTAGGAATTGCATATAACAGGATAAAAAGTGCATTTCCAGTAACTAAAACATATATGGGCTTTATGACTACATATCCTTCAGGTATGTGGAGTTATGCATTTGCATCAAAAGGATTAGATCCATTAAAAGATTTTAATCCAGAAAAAGTTAGAAATTTTGAAAAATTAGACACATTAAAGTATTATAATGAAGAAATTCATGTTGCAAGTTTTGCATTACCAACATTTGTAAAAAAATTAATTGGTGAAAAATAATTAAATAAAATATACCGGTGGAATTTTCCACCGGTTTTTTAATAGAGGTGAATAATGTCTAGAGAATATATAATACCGATTTTTATTCCACATGCAGGATGTAAAAAAATATGTGTATTTTGTAATGAATTTTCTGCTACTGGTATTAGATTAAAACCAGATATAAAAAAGCTAGATGAAACATATACCAAATACATAGAATATTTTCCTAAAGATGTAGAACCATTTATAGCCTTTTATGGTTCTACATTTACGGGTATGGAAAAAGAATTAATGAAATACTATTTAGACTGGGCGCAGGATAAAGTTGCTTATGATAAAGCGATAGGAATAAGATTTTCCACTTCACCAGAAGAAATAACAGAAGAAAAAATAAATATATTAAAAGACTATACAATAAGCTTTATAGAAATTGGTATTCAATCTTTTTATAATGATGTTTTGGAACTTGCAAATAGACCGCATAATTTAGAAGAAGTATGGAAAGCGATAGATTTGCTTGAAAAGTATAATATAGATTATGGAGTTCATTTAATGACAGGATTACCTGGAAGCTCTTATTTTAAAGATATTAATTCATCAATTATAGCTACATTTTTAAAAGTAAAAAGCGTAAGGATTCATCCAACAGTTGTTTTAAAAAATTCAACTCTTGAAAAAATGTATAAAAATGGTGAATATAAACCAGAAACTCTTGAAGAATCAATCAGTAAAGTTGCTCGAATGACTGAAATAATAGAATCTTCAGGTAAAAATGTAATCAGATTAGGTATATGTTTATATGGAAAAGAGAAAGAAAATGTTGTAGCTGGACCATATCATGATTCATTTGGTGATCTTGTTAGAACAAAAATAGCAGAAGATATTATAAAAGCATTTCCTGAATTAATTGTACCAATTAAATATAAATCTAATTTTATAGGTTTTAAAAAGAAAAATATGAAATTATTAAAAGAGTCAAAAATACAATTTCATGATAATAAAGTTTTTATTTTAAATAATAAGGAACTTTCATATGTGGAATTGCTAAATTTATTATTAAATAAGAAGTTTATATAAAACTAAGGAATGTTCAAAAAAATAAAATTACTCAGACAGCTGATTGTATAATTTAAAAATAATCTTCGAGTTTTCATTCGTTTTATTTTTGAGTTCCAATAATATATTTAGCTTAATTAGAGAAATTTTTAATAATATTTGATATTATTTTCATATTTTATTTTTTGAATAATATAAAAAGCATATAAACTCTTTAGTTCTTAAGCAAAATTTAAGAAAATAGTGTATAATATAATTAGTATTAAGTTAATTTTATAAGGGGGTATTATTAATGTTATACTATATGCCAACAAAGTTATATTATGGAAAAGATATTATTTTTCAACATAAGGAAGAAATGATTATTGGCGAAAAAGCAATTATAGTAACAGGTAGAAATTCTGCAAAGATTACGGGAGCTCTTGAAGATGTAATATCCGTTTTAAACGAGTTTCATATACCTTATGTTCATTACAATGAAATTGGTGAAAATCCTACATATGAAATGGTGTTAAAAGGAAAGGAAATTGCTATTGAAAATGAATGTGATTTTGTTATTGCTATTGGTGGTGGAAGTCCTATGGATGCTGGTAAATCTATTGCAGTCTTAGCATCTAATCCCGATTTATCTCCTGATGATTTGTTTGATATGAAAAATTATGATGTTGCATTACCTATAGTAGCGATTCCAACAACTTCTGGGACAGGAAGTGAGGTAACTCCATTTGCAGTTTTAACAAAACCGAATGGTAGAAAATCAGGATTTAAAAGCGAATTAATTTTTCCAGATGTTTCCTATTTGGATCCAAAATATATGGTGAAGATGAGTAAAAGTTTGACAATGACTACAGCAGTTGATGCACTTTCTCATTCAATAGAAGGAATTCTTTCAAAAAAAGCTACTGTTTTATCTGACATGCTTGCTAAAGAATCAATTTCATTAATTTATAATTACTTACCTAAAGTATTAAATGATTTAGAAAATATTGAATATAGGGAAAAACTTGCAATTGCATCATCCTTAGCTGGAATGGTTATTGCACAAACAGGAACTATCTTACCTCATTCATTAGGGTATAGAATAACTATTCATAAAGGTTTAAGACATGGTCAAGCAACAGCAATTTTTTTGCCTTTTGTAGCTCAAGAAGTAAAGAAAACTGCGCCAAAAAAGACTAAAATACTTGAAGAAATATTTGGTAGTTTAGATGGATTATATGAGTTTTTGAAATCGGTTGATGTATATAAATATGATATAGATTTTACAGAAGAAGAATTAGATATGTTTTCAAAAGAAGTTATGAATTCGTCACATGTAAAAAATACTCCAGGTAATTTTGATTTAGAAAAAATTAAAGGAATGTATAAAAAAATATTAAAAATATGATAAAATGATATATAAGATACGGAGGTATTAATTTGAAAATATTTCTAGTAAGACATGGAATGACAGAATGGAATATTCAGCAGAAATGGCAAGGAACTGTTGATATTGAATTAAGCAATATAGGAATAAAACAGGCAAAAAATTTAGCAAAAAGATTTAAAAATGAGAATTATGTAAAAGTTTATTCGTCATCATTAAAAAGGGCATATTCAACGGCATTACCAATAGCTGAAAATATCAACTCAAAACCAATGGTTGTTAAAGGACTTGAAGAAGCAAATGTGGCTCTCTGGAATGGATATCAAATTAATGATGTAAAGACTAGATTTAAAAGAGAATTTGAATTGTGGTCAAATGATCCTTGGGCTTTTGTGGAAGGCGTAGAATCTTTAGCTGAAGTGCAGCAAAGAGGAGTAAAAACGATAAAGCGAATATTAGCTGAAAATACAGAAAACATAGTTATTGTTTCACATGGTTTATTAATAAGAACTATTGTATGTTGGGTTTTAAATTTGCCCTTAAATCAACATAGAAGATTTATGCTTGATAATGCTTCAGTCACAACGTTTGAATATTTTGATAATAGAATGAAATTGTTAAGTTTGAATGAAACATGGCACTTGGATTTAGAGAGAATAATTCATCCTAAAACTGTGGAGGAAGAATTATGAGATTATATACATATTTTTTTCCATATGATAATATAGAAACTCATAAGTATTTTATAGTAATAGATACATTAAGAGCTACATCTACGATGGCAACGTTGTTATCAATTGGATGTCAATCAATATCTGCAGTAAATGATCCAAAAAAAGCTCTAGAAAAAAAAGATGAAAATACGATTTTAGTTGGTGAAAGAAATTCTAAAAAAATAAAAGATTATGATTATTCTAATTCGCCATCTGAAATATTAAGAAACGCTGGTGAGTTTAAAAACAAAAAGATTATTATTACTACAACTAATGGTACAAAAGCCTTAACACTTGCTAATTCTAAAGGTGTAACAATAGCAGCTTCTTTATTGAATTTTAAAGCGGTAATTCAATTTTTGATAAATAAAAAAATAGATGATATAGGGTTTATATGTAGTGGTGATGAAGGAAAAGCTTCATTAGAAGATGTTTTTACAGTTGGAAGATATCTATCTATTCTTTCAAAACAAGATATTTCATATTTTAACGATGAGTCTTATATAGCTTTGAATATGGCAAATATTCCTCATACAAGAATATTACAATATTCGATGCATGCACAAAAGTTAAAAAAATTGGGATTAGAAAAGGATTTAACAATGTGTTTTAATGAAAGCTTATTAAATGTAGTGCCGATTTCAAAAATGAATGAAAATGAATTTAAATCAAAATTAAATATTTAATTATAATTTGGAGGTGTAGTATGAAAAAAACAGTTTTAGTTTTATTATTGGTTGCATTTAGTGTTTTAGCATTTTCAGAAATAGTAGGTTATTTAACAAAAGATGGAAAGGTATTAGAGAACTATTCTTTAGATGATAAAAGGTTTGAAATTGAATATTTAAATAGAATTAATTCTATGCAACGAAGTGGACAAAAATTCGATAAATCAAAAGAACCTTATTATATGTTATCAACAATAAGAGATATTTTGAATTATAAAATTCTTGAATATTATGCTAAAGAAAATGGATATACACCAGATGCTAGTAAAATTGATCAGCAAACGAAGGATTTAATGTCTCAATATTTAAATAATCCAAAAACAAAAGATCAAATAATAAATTATTTTGGTTCAGAAGAAAACTTTGAAAAATATATAAGAGAAAATTTGGAAGCTAGCGAATATTATTATTATGTAGATTCTAAAATTGGAACTGTTACCGAAGATGAATTAAATAATTACATTAAAAATAATATTGATGATATTAAATTAAGATATGAAAAAATACTTACTAAACATATATTAGTGACTGATGAAGCAACGGCTAATAAAATTTTAAATGAAATTAAGAGTGGTGAAATTACATTTGAAGATGCAGCAAAAAAGTATTCTATAGATACTCAGTCAGCCAAGAATGGCGGTAGTATTGATTGGGTAGCAAAAAATCAGGTAGTTCCAGAATATTTTGATGCAGCTTTTAAAGCAAATGTTGGAGATATTGTAGGACCAGTAAAATCTAATTATGGTTATCATATAATAAAAGTAGAAGGTAAAAAAGTTTATAATGATGTAAATGATATAAAAGCTGATAAAGATTTGGTGGACAAACTAAGAACAGAGTTAAAAAATGAAAAATTATCAAAATGGTATTCAGAATATTCTAAAGATTTTGATTATGCATTAAAATATGAGCCATTAATATATGAAGATAGAATAGAAAAGGCAAAAACATTAAAAGAAAAAATAGATATTGAAAAGAAATTATATGATGCTATTAGAAGTAATCCAAATGCTCCAGAATTATGGCAAGAAAGTTATTTGAATTTAGTTCAAGAATTAAATCAAACATTGCCTGAGGTTATTGAAGTTAATAGAATAATTTCAAAATATAAAGATACAAAATATCTAAACATGACCGAAGATGAAATAAGTAATAAGATAGATGAACTTGAAACTGATATAGCGAATGAAAAGGATGAAAAAACAAAGTCTGAAAAGACTGCTTTGAAAAAAGATTTAGAAGAATTATATTATGCTAAAATAATGTACCCTGATCTATTAAAAAATAACGATTTTAGTTCAGAATATATTCAAAAGTATTCAGAAGAATTAAAGACAAGAGAATTCAATATGCTAAAAGATAAATATAATAAGAATAAAGATATGGATACATTGATAAAATTATACCAATTAAATCCTGATGATCCTCAAATTTCATTTGAATATAATTATACATATTATCAATATATAAAGCAATATATTTCTTCACAACCAAAAGATGTTATTCAACCAGAATTAGAAAAAATGTTGCAAGCATTTGAAAAAATAGTATCAACTACTGATGATGAGAAAATAAAAACAGAATCGCAAAAAATTATTGATGAAATAAAAACAACATTGAAGAATATGATGGGAGATAACAAGTAAAAAAGCGCCGTAAGGCGCTTTAGTTTGTAGTTAAAGCACAAAATAAAATAATCAAAATAATATTTACTCATCCGGTGAAAATTTTTATTCCTCAAAAATGCTCATTTCAGCCTGTCGTTCAAACTCACGTCCATGTTCGGTTTCACTCAATTTTGCATCCATGCAAAATTGCCAGGCTCCATTCACATTTTTTCGGAAATTTTCAAGGATTCGCTCATATTATTTTTTCATATTTTATTTTGTTAACGTTTAAAGCGCCGAGAGGCGCTTTTTATATTGTTATTAATTCATAATTTTTAGTACCTAAACCTATTTTTTCTGCATGATTTAATCCTGCTTCCCAGTCTGCATTAGGATGCACGAATTTAAATTTATCTTCTCCTACAAAATCATGAGAGTGATCCTTATATATTTTACTTCCTGGTAATACAGGAGCATTTTTAACTAAATCAACGCTTGCCATATCTAAAGCAACTGGGTCAAATGATGCAGCAATACCTATATCTGGGACTATTGGATAATCATTATTTGACCAACAGTCGCAATCAGGGGAAACATTCATAATGAAATTAATATAAAATGCTGGTTTATTTTTAACAATTGCATAGGTATATTCGGCTATTTTTTTATTCATTATTTCAGATGATTCGTCCCAAACAACCTGTGCAGCATTATATTGACAAACAGCAACACACTGCCCGCATCCTACACATTTATCATAATCTATATATGCAATTTTCTTTTCATTTAGATGAATGGCATCATGAGCACAATTTTTCACACAAATTCCGCATCCTACACAATTTTTTTCTACAATTTTTGGTTGTGATGTAGAATGTAATTCCAACTTTCCGCCTCTTGAAGCGCATCCCATACCTAAATTTTTTAATGTTCCACCAAATCCTGCTTGTTCATGCCCTTTAAAATGAGTCATTGCTATAATTACATCGCTATCAACAATAGCTGTTCCTATTTTTGCAGTTTTACAATATTCGAGATTTATTGGTATTTCGGTATAATCTGTACCTTTTAAACCATCAGCGATAACAACATGACATCCAACAGCTAAAGGATTAAAACCATTTTTATATGCACTTTCTAAATGATCTAAAGCATTTGATCTTTTCCCACTATAAAGGGTGTTAGCATCAGTTAAAAAAGGCCTTCCGCCTAATTTTTTAATTATTTTTACAATTCTTGCAGCATAATTTGGTCTGATATATGCCAAATTTCCAGGTTCGCCAAAATGAATCTTTATGGCGACGAATTTTTCTTTAAAATCAATATTTTCAATACCAGCTTTTTTAACTAATCTTTCTAATTTATCAAGTAAATTCATACCGGGTCTTGTTCTTAAATCGGTAAAATAAACCTTTGATGGCATAATTTCACCCCCATAATTTCTTGGTTTTATTATATCATTTTTTTTGACAATAAAAAAGAAAAATGATAAAATAATTAGTAATACGAAGTATTGATTGGGGGGATTAAATGTTTAAAGCATATATTTTGTTATTGTCAGTTACTTTTATTTGGGGAAGTACATTTCCTTTGGTGAAAGTAACTGTTGGTGGGGATGATGTATATATTTTTCTTGCTATAAGATTTGCAATTGCTTCATTATTATCATTTCTAATCTGGAAAAAGCAAAACTTTAAGTATGGTGCAATAATAGGGTTATTCATTGCATTGGGTTTTATTACTCAAACTATAGGGTTAACGATAACTACAGCATCAAAAAGTGGATTTATAACTTCATTATATATAATATTAACCCCCTTATTTTCATATTTGGTAGAAAAAGAAAAACCACACATCAACCATATCATTGCATTACCTTTAGCTGCTATAGGTTCTTATTTTTTATCAGGTGGAATTCATGGAATAAATTTAGGTGATATTCTAACGTTTATATGTGCAATTGCATTTGCCTTATCAATGGTATATATTACTAAATATTCTAAAATAGTTGAAGAAACTTCATTATTAGGGTACCAATTTTTAGTTGTAGCTGTTTTAAATGGAGCTTTAGTATTTACAAAACCAGTACATATTACACTACCAATGATTGGAACAGCTATATTTACAGCAGCACTTGCATCAACATTAGCTACATTAATACAATTAAAATATCAAAAAGTAGTTTCTACTAATACAACAGCATTTATTTTTGTTGGAGAACCTATATTTGCTATGTTGTCAGCATATATTTTTTTAGGTGAGACAATGACAACACAACAAATAATAGGAGCTTTAATATTATTATCATCTTTAATTATAGCATCCGTTAGATTTGGAATTAAAGAAGCTAGAGAAATGTAGAGACTTATTGAGTCTCTACATTTTCTATATTTATTATCTCTGCATTTTTCTTTTCATCATAATTTATCTCAATAAAATATATTCCTTCTTTTTCATATAAATATGGAATAATTTTCTTATCAATATTTGTTAAATTTTCTTCAAACAACTTATCTTTTTTTACCCATTTTAAAATTCCTTCATTACAATACTGTAATTCTTGTTTTTTCACTTTACCCAAAAATATAAATAATATCCAATTATAATGTTCAGGACCTTCTTCTGAAGTAAATACTTTTAATCTTAAATCATTTAATTCAAAACCTGTTTCTTCTATATATTCTCTTTTAATAGCTTGTACTATATCTTCATTCTTTTCAACCTTTCCGCCTGGTGGAACTAATTTTCCGGAAAAAGGTTCTTTAATTCTTTCAAGCATTAGAATTTCGTTTTCTTCGTTTTCTGCATAACAAATTACTGCCATTTTTTGATTGTGGTTTTTAAATAATCTACTAATGTCAAAATTTAGTTTTTGCTTTTCAAAAAAACTTTTTATATTTTCCATTTTTATATAGTCACCTCTTTTGAAGTATTAAAATTTGAATTAATTAGTTATTTTAGGTTTTCTAAAGAAGATTAAGAATAGTAATAGATTATATGCTATCATTAATCCTAAACCATAGAAATTGTATATAATTTTTCCAGAAGTTAAGTATAATGCAGGTAGATTTAAAATAGCAATTAATGGAAATCCTATCATTAGAGAAATTCCACTTCCAAAAATCAAATTTTCTGCAGCCCCTGTTTCTAAAGCTGGATCAACTTCTCTTAATAACGCCATAGCTGTAGAAATTGTTCCAGTAAGCATTCCAAAAAATGCAATTCTATTCTCTACTTCGTTTTTCACAATTATTTTTTTGGTTAATAACATTACATAGAAATAGGTTAATACTCCAGCTGTCAATGTGATAAAGAATATTGGCCAGAAATATTCTCTAATCCTTGCTAAAGATACTGCACTAATAGATGCTGCAACCATAAAATCAAAAACTGCACCAGAAATTCTTTGTAATAAAAAATTATTTATATAATTCTCTTTAGCTATATTTTTTTCTCTTAATTTAACATACACACTTCTAAATATCATTGCTACAATAGCCCCAAAAACAAAATGAAAACCCCATAAAACTGTTCCAAATGTATGTCCTAAATTACCTAACGTATTTAAATATTCTGTAAGTATTTTTATTAAAAAATATGTAATTGAATAAACTATACCAATTAAAACAAATTGTATAGTTAAACCATCCATATCAGAAAATTCATAGTCTTTTACGACTACTTCCTTTTTATGGACAATTATCTTTGACTTATCTTTTTTCCATTTAGCTAATAATATGTTTAATATTACTAAACCGCCAATCGTTGCCCAACCAAATCCTGCAGCTGCAATAGCTAAGCCAACAGCACTTCCGTTATTTAAACCTAATAATTGCCATTGAGAACCTATAGAAAATGCCTGTCCTGGTCCTTGCCCAAATCCCAATGGAACTATATATCCTATAGGGATAGGTGTTTTTTTATCAAATAAATAAAATAAACTGGCTATAGTTATTCCTAAAATACCTTGAAATAAATATGTAGAAACAATTATAAATCCAGCTTTCCCATATTTCCCTCTATTTTTAACAGTTCTAAGAGCTAAGGCTATAAATCCAATAGCCATTAAATGATAAATAATTTTTCCTAATCCATCAATATCTAAATCTATTAAGTGAAGGAGATTAGGTCCCATTAAAAAACCAATAAATCCAGCAAGTATTGAATTTGGAATAACAAATTTTTGTAGAGCAGGAATAAATCTTTTTAATAATATTGCAATACCAAAGAAAAGTGAAATCCAAAAGAAATCATCAACCATCGATATGTACATTTTTTCCACTCCTTATTTTATAGATATTGTACAATAGATAACTATAATTTTTCGATTTAATTCTATAAACCTTGTCTTCATATATGAATTCAAAAATGGTTGATAAAAAACATACACCATTTTTAATTTTTTCAAATTCAAATGTATTTTTATTGAATTTTATTCCATAATCAAAAACTTCTATGTTACCTTTTTCTTTATTCAATAATTTTGGTTTAAATAGGTCTCTTTCTTCTAAAGTTCCAATATCTAAAACCATATATTTGTTATTATCCATATAATTTATCAATTTTTCTTTTTGAGTATAAATAATATCATCTATTCTTTTTCCATTTATATACCCATAATCATCAACAACATATTCGCTAGAACAATTTGTACATTTTGCAATATTACCTTTAGCCTTTATTGAATTAAATGAGTTGCATTTATCGCAAAACCACATAATTCTTTCTAAACCTTCTGCTTTTTTATTACCAGAATACTTCAATTTATTTTTTTCTTGCCAATTCCATTCATTATATTTAATATATTTTAAAGCTGCAGAATCATTAAAAGTTTTTAATTCAATAATAATAGTTCCTTTTCTTTCTTTTTTTGCCCATCTTGGTTTAGATAAATAACCTCCATGAATTCTTGCAGCTAAAATTGGTACCTTAATTTTATCTAATAATTTATCTGTTCCAGAAAGTGCAGATTGATAATTTCCAGACCATGTTGTAGAACCTTCTGGAAAAAGTCCTACTATTCCACCATTTTTTAAAACTTTAAAGATATCTCTAATGGTTTTTATATCTGGAATACCTTTTTGCTTTGGTATAAATTTAAAATGCTTAAAAAAAGGATTACCCCATTTGTTATAATAAGTTCCTCCGGCCATTACAAAACTAATAGGATATGGAATTACTGATTGAATAAAAAAACCATCTAAAATATGTGTATGATTTGCTATAAATAAAAATGGTGGTTTGGGAATTTCACCAACAACTTTAATATTATATTTTTTTATGATATAAGGAGCTATAATAAATTTTAGAAATTTTCTTAATAAACTATCACCATAATACATAAAAACATCCTTTCAAATATACTTTTCTTTATTTTACCATAATTTTATTCGTATCACAAACAAAATAGGCCCATTTGGGCCTATTATTTAATCCATAATGTTTCATATGGTTTTAATTTAATTTTTAATTTATTATTTTCTACTTCTATATTTTTATTAGATAATAAATCCACCGGGTTTTCTGAAAACTCATTTTTTAATTCAAGGTTTATTTCTTCATTTGATACATTGGTTAAAACTAAAACCTTTTCATCTTCAAGTTCTCTGATAAATGAAAATACTTTATCATCTAAGAATAATACTTTTTGTTTCGCTTTAGGATTAAATACTTTATGAGTAGTTCTTATTTTCAACATATTTTTCATGGCATTAAATATTTTATACCTTAAAGAATTCGGATCATTTATTTCTTTTTCTAACTGATTATAATTTAATTTTTCTCTATTTATAGTCCTATTCATTCCTGTTATCTTTACGCCTTCATAATAATTTCTGGAACCAAGCAAACTATGAATATATATTCCTGGAACACCTTTCAATGAAGAAGCTATAGCATATGCTGAAACGAATTTTCGTATATTTAATTCCATATCTTCATTTTCTTCATATAATGCGTCAAAATAGTTAATATTTAATTCATATGGTGATTTGGAACCGTCCGGATTACTTTTGTAAGATACTAACCCTTTATTTTTTAAAGTATGTTCAACTAAATAATCAATTTCTTCATCTTTTAGAATACCTTTTGCTGGCATTAATCCTATTCCATCATGTGAAGCTAAAAAATTAAAGAATGTAGTTTTATCACTCGGTGTTTCTAATGTATTTGCCCAATGTGAGATATAATGAGCATTTTTTGATAAGAATGAGTGTAAAACTAATGGTGGTAATGAAAAATTATATACCATTTGTGCTTCATTGTATCCATCACCAAAATAAGATATATTTTCTTTATGGGGTACATTTGTTTCTGTTATTAAAATTATATCTTTAGCTGTCAAATCTAGTATATCCCTAAATAATTGAATCATTTTATGAGTTTGTTCTAAATGAATACATGAAGTGCCAACTTCTTTCCATAAATATCCGATCGCATCTAATCTAATTAATTTTGCGCCTTTTTTTGCGTAAAATAATAATATTTCTACCATTTCCAAAAATAAATCTGTTGACTTATAATTCAAATCAATTTGATCCTCACTAAATGTTGTCCATATATGTTTTTTGCCATCTTTTGTTTCATAAATATGCAATAAAGGTAAAGCTCTTGGCCTGGTAACATATTTTAATTCTTCAACGGGCTCTTGTTCAATAAAATAATCTTTATATTTTGGATTACCTTTTAAATATTCTTGGAACCATTCACTTTCTTTAGAAATATGATTAATAACAGCATCAAACATTAAATTATAATCTTTTGAGAGTTTTTCTATATCTTCCCAATTTCCAAGGTCTGGATTTACTTTCTTATAATCTATGACAGAAAAACCATCATCTGATGAATATGGGAAAAATGGCAAAATATGAACTGTATTAATAATACCTTTTACATGGTCATTTAAAAATTCATGTAATGTGTGAAGAGGTTTTTCTTCATCTTTTTTTATGGAATCACCATAAGTTATTAGAATAACATCCTTCTCTGTTAAATCAATGTCTTTATCAGAAATTTTATACTGTTCTATTAAATCCATCAATTTATAATATAATTTATCTGTTTCGTTTGGATATAAAAACTTTAGTTTTTCATATATTTTTTGGATCATTAAAAAACACCTCTTTTAAAATTTCTTAGGTTTTATAACATCTTTAAGTTTATCAAAATGTTCATCGCTAAATTTTTTAGAAACTACAAGATTATACAATAATTCAACTATATACATTTCACCTATTCTATCATGTGTAAATTCATTTTCTGAAGGATCGCTTGGTGTAGTATAAATAACATCATGAACTACCATGCTTAATGGTGAATCAACACCAGAAGTTATTGCTACAGTATATGCTCCTGCATCTTTTGCGATTTGTGTTGATTTAAAAACGTCTCTAATATATCCAGAATGGCTAATTGATATAACGGTATCTTGTTCACTTAAATTTGCACCTACAATTACCTGCATATGCGGGTCAGAATAAGCTGCAGCAGGTAATCCCAAAGCAGCAAATTTCAATGAGCTATCAAGAGCTACAGGGAAAGACCTGCCTACTGCAAAAAATATTATTTTTTTTGATTGCAAAATTTTATCAGCAACTTTATGCAATAATTTTTTATTTAGATTTTTATATACATTATCTAGACTATTGCAAATTTTATTATGAAAATTAGAAAATAAATCTTTTTCATCAATTGTTTCTAAAGATGGCTCTGAAAGCTCTTTTGCTAATGAAATCTTGAATTCTTGATAACCAGTAAATCCTAATTTCTTGATTACCCTATATACAGTAGTTTCACTTACTTCAGACCAATTAGCCAACTCTGTTATACTATAATGTATAACATCTGGTGCTCTTTCTATAATATAATCAGCTACTTTTTTTTCTCGCTTAGTTAATGAATTATAAATTCCTTTAATTTTATTAATAATCATAAAAAATCACCTCTTATTCTTTTACACCACCTGCAGTTAATCCGCCTGTTAGATATTTTTCCATCATCATAAACATTACAACCACGGGAACAGCAGTAACAACAGATGCTGCCATCATTTTTGCCCATATTGCATGTTCGGAATTAAATATTTCATTTAATCCAAGAGGTAGCGTATAAAATTCTGGGAATGGTCTTACAAATATAGATGCAAATAAGAACTCATTCCATGCAATCATAAATGCATAAATATATACAGTAATTATAGCAGGTAAAGATAAAGGAATTATTATTTTTGTGATAACGCCCATTCTACTTGTTCCATCTATAATAGCAGCTTCTTCGATAGATCTTGGTATTGTTCTAAAATAATTTCCAAGCATATAAAGTGAAACAGGTATTGTTTGAACAATATAAATTATAAATAAAGCAAAAGCTGAAGATATTCCAGATGATGTCAATCCAATTTTAACAAAAATTTGATAAAGAGGAACTGCTAAAATTGTACCACCAAAAAGATATACAATCAATACTCCTCGCTGTATTGTTCCTCTTCCTTTAAAATCAATTCTACTAAATGCATATGCGCCAAATATAGATAACATTAAACTAACAAAAGCACTTAACCCCGCTAATAATAAACTGTTTCTAAAGAATCTTAAAAAAGGGAAAGATTCTTTTTTTCTTTGAGATTCTATTTGAGCTAATACTGTTTCTTGTTGTTCTTTTGGAAGTGTTTTTATAAGATCTAATAATTGTTGTTGTTCATTGCTGAGTTCTTCACGAATAGATTTTTTTAAACCTAAAAGAATAGCGTACGTATCTAATGTGGGTCTTTTTGGTATTATTCCGGGTTCAAATGCATCGGTATCATATCTAAAAGATACAGATACCATCCATGCAAATGGATATGTAACAAAAATAATTAAAGCAACAATTAGAGTCCAAAATCCAAGAGTTCTTAAAAAGCTTTTTTTCTTTACCATTTTAGCACCTTCTTTACATATATGCCTATTAATGAAATCATTATTACAAACAGAATAGTAGCAATAGCAGCAGCTACACCTTGTTCAGGAATTCCTGAAAAAGCTTTTTCATATATATATACTGGCAAAGTATTGGCAAATTTAGACATAAGATAAACTTCATCAAATTTATAGAAATTCCATATTCCTCTTAATAATGCCACAGAAGCAATAACAAAATATAATTCTGGTAAAGTAATATGAACAAATTTTTGCCAATCGCTAGCTCCATCAATTTCTGCAGCTTCATAATAATCTGAGTTGATTGATTGTAATCTTGATAATAGCATTAAATAGACAAATGGGAAATTTCTCCAAATATTAAATATTGAAACAACCCAGAAAGCATTGTTTGGGTTATTTACAAAATCATTTCCAGGATTCATTCCGAAATTAGCCAAAAATTTCATTAAAGGCCCATCTATTGGCAAAAAGATATATTTCCATGCAAAAACAATAGCTATTAAAGGCGTAACATATGGAAGTAACAATAAAGCTCTTACAATACTTCTTCCCGGAAATTCTCTATTCATTAATAGGGCTACACCTAATCCCAATAATATGCTACCTACTACAGTTGTTATGGTAAACAATATTGTTATACCAAAAGAATGCCAGAAAGAAGCATCAGTTAATACTTCTTTATAATTTTCCAATCCAACAAACTTATTTGGTGCATTGGAAATGGATACATCAAAAAAACTTAGATATATATTATACACAACAGGATATAATATCAATAAAGCTATTATTATAACAACTGGTAAAATTAATTTCCATCCAAATCTCGCTTCTTTTTCTCTTAGTGACATTACAGCCATTTTTGTACCTCCTTTTTAAAAAAAGGGGGATATATAATCCCCCTTTATGAAAAAGAATAAATATTATTTACCTAAAACTTTTTCTGCTTCTTTTTGAGCCCACATCGCTGTTCGTTGAGGTGTCCAATCATTAGCAAACATATAATTGATTGCTTTACTGATTACAAAATTTGCACTTAATTTACTCATATCTGTAATAACTTTTCCGTGAATAAATTCGAATCTTTCAACAGAATCCAAAGCACCCACAATTTCTGCAATTTTAGCTTTTCCGTATCTTTTTAATACTGGGTTATCTAAGAAAGCATCACTTTCAGCTATTGATTTTCTTGTTGGATTCATCCCACCAGGTGCCATATGTACCCAGTATACATAATTCTTATCTGTCATTAGGAATTTAACAAATTTTTCTACTTCATCTTTGTTAGCATTCTTAGTAATACCTAAAGCTACAACTTGGCCATATGATGTAGGTCTTGTATTGATCATTTTATTTGCAAAACCAGTGTTTTTAACTAATTCAGGATTAAATTTGTTTATTCTGCTTTTTTGTACTTCTTCAATTGCAATGTCATCCATAATATATGTTGAATAGAAAATCATTGCTGCTTCTCCATTTAAGTAACCTTTTAATGCATCTAAAACTGTTGTAAATCCAGGTTTTGAATATTTTCCTAATTCTTTGTAAAATCTAAATGCTTCGATCATTTCTGGTGTATTGAATGTTATATTTCCGTTTTCATCAATAGGTCTTGCACCATTTGCTAAAGCAACTTCTGTGAATACTTGTTCAGCATATGCATCAGCTTTTTTAGGTAAAATTATACCGTATACACCTTTTTTAGGATCATTTAAAACTTTTGCAGCTAAAGCTATATTATACCAAGTTACTGGATCTCCTAAATCTTGTGAAGCAAACATATCTTTTCTATACCATATACCTTGTACCCATGCATGGAAAGGTATTGCATAATATTTTCCCATTCCATTACTTAGCATTCTTGCAGCACCATTATAAATATCTCCAAAATCATTTATAATTTTTGTAGCTAAATCTACATCTAAGAAATCTTGAGAACCTAATAACAACATTGGTTCAATTCCGCCCTCTAATAAATCTGGTAATGTTCCAGCATTTTTTGCAATTGGAATTTGCTTTAATAAGTCATTTTCTTCTACAGGGACAACTTCAACATCAATACCTGTTTGTGCCTTAAAAATAGTTGCTAATGCTCTAATCCTTTGCATTCTGTCTGATTCAACTTCAGTTGTCCAGAATGTAATTTTTGCAAAAGCAGCAGACACTAAAACTACTACTAACATCAATACTAAAAACTTTTTCATATAAATACCCCCTTTAGAGAATTCTTTTTTTTTGAAAAAATTAAAAAAGAAAATTTTCTTTTTTAATTATACTACAAAAAAATTTTTTTATCAATTCAAATATTCCATATTATATTTAATCAAAAACGATGTTAAGTATATATTTTTGATTAGATAAAAAAATCTAAATATTTTATAAATCAAATATTTTTTTCAATATTATATCCAGTGTTTTATAAGAGTAAAATTTTTTACCAAGCTCAAAGTTTTTCTCAATAATGTTTATTGCTCTTTCTTTATCAAATAAAATATCTAACATTTTACTAGCAGCATTTTTAATAATGGAGTTATCAACTTCATATTTTTTATTTATGTATTTTGCGTTATTACCCAAACTTACTATCTCAAATCCATTTTTTTTGATATCTTTTTCATATACAGGGTATTCATAAACAAGAAGGGGTTTTTTTGCAAATATTCCTTCTAAAAATTGATTACCAAAACCTTCTAAAACACTTGGGTAGGTTATAAAATCACTAATTGCATAAAAATCCCATAATGAAAATGTTCCTTTTTCTTCATCTCTAATTTCTTCTAATAATTCATTACAAAAGATAGTATTAACTTCTTTTTCTTTTGCATGCTTTATTAATAATTCCTTATATGATGGTTCTTCATCTAATCCTGGCATTAATAATATAATTTTAGAATCTTCTGTTATTTTCTTACCAGTATAAATTTCTTTCCCGATATAATTATTAATGTTTTTTTGTAATTCAGATAAAGTGTCTATTGCTAATTCGATAGCTTTCCTTTTAACTACTCTTGTAGCTTGTAAAAACACAATATCATTTTTTCTTATTCCAGCTTTTTCTAATATTTTTGAATTATATGAATCTTTTTCCCATAAATGTGCTTCAAAATTAAAAACGTTAGGCACTATTGTGCTATCAACACCTTTGAAATTTTTTAAGCTTTCTTGTGCGAGAGAATTAATAACTACATGTTTAATTTCTCTTGGAGGCATAACATTTTCTAAAATTTCTTCTATATATTCTGATGTAGGATTTGAATAAAAATCTCTTTCCCAATAAAAGTCATGATGATGGCCTATAACCTTAATATTATTTTTTTTAAAATATCTATTCAAAGCTATTGCAGCAGGTAAATTATGAGCCAAAGAAAAAATATTATTTACTACAACAATATCAAAATCTTCTATTTTTTCTTTTAATTCAGTATAAATATCTTCTGCTAATTTATCAATTTCATTTTTTAATTTATCTTTTGACCAATTTTCTAAAGATTGAAATGCTTTCTGTCTTATTTCGAGATTTCTGGGTTCTTCATAAGCTAATAATGGAATCTTTATTCCTTCTTCTTTACCTAAGGTTCCTGCAATGAAATGAACTTCATGTCCTTGTTCTTCTAAAACAATTTTCCACTTCTTCATTTCTAAAGAAACACCATCAGTTTCTCCAACTCTGAAATGCATTAATCCTATTTTCATATAACTCCTCTCCTTTTTGAAATTATATATACTATATTATATAATAAATTTTCTTTTTTTATATTACAAAAAAAATATTTTTTATTTTAAGAATATAAAAAATAGTGCCTCTGAAAAAGAGGCACAATAGATAAAGATGTAATATTTTTTATTTTTTAGATACTTCATACAACTTTTCAATTATTTCCATTATTTTATCTTTTTTTACAATTTTTAATGTCCACAACTTTGGAATGCTATCAAAACCGTAATATGCTCCAGCAATTTGTCCTATAATAGATCCAATAGTATCAGTATCTCCGCCAAAATTTACAGCTGTCAAAACAGCATCTTTAAAATTTTCTGTGTTATAAAAAGACCATAATGCTATTTCTAAAGAATCCAAAGCAGAGCTAGAAGATTTTATTTCATTTTTTACCTTATATGGAATATCTACTATTTTAAGCTTAACATCATATATTAAGTCCATATGTTTATGAACTTCACTTAATAAAATCTTTTTGTTTGTACCCTTAATAGCTTGTTGAATTAATCCACCTAAATATTTACATGCATGAATGGTGTAAATATTATTGTGAGTAGTGTAGGCACTTTGACCAGAATAATAAACAGCATCTGTAAAAGAGTTTTTAAAATATAATGGTACAGGGGCTAATCTTGCTAATGGTTTATTCGAATCTTTATCTGTAATATCAACGAATTTGTTGTTTTTCTCAAAATATATCAATGCTTCCATTGTTTGATTATCTATGCCAAATGCTTTGTTTTTAGAAGATAAATATCCTTCATCTATCCATTTTAAATAATATTTCATCTGATTATTTAAATCAAAACCATTTTCTATTAGACTTTCAGCTAAACATAGAGACATTGACGCTGAATCTGTCCATTCACCAGTATTTAAATTATAAATACCACCTTTTGCAAAATCTTTGATTTCATCAAATTCAATATTTTTATAGGGAGCTCCCAAGGCATTTCCAACTATTAAACCGAACATTGTACCTATAAATCTGTCTTTTAATTTATTCATTTAATAGCCCCCTTTCAATGATTATTTAATTTAATTATAACATATAATATGTTATAATATATAAAAATTGAAAATTTGGGAGGGAGAATTATGGAATGGGTATATATTAAAGATATGAAGAAATATATAGGAGAAAAAGTGGAATTTAGAGGATGGTTATGGAATAAAAGAGCAAGTGGGAAAATTGCTTTTTTACAGTTAAGAGATGGAACAGGTTTTGTTCAAGGCGTTGTTGAAAAAAGCACATTAGGAGAAGAAAAATATGCAAGAGTGAAAAAATTAAAAATGGAAAGTTCCTTAATTGTTAGAGGTACCGTTGTAGAAGATCAAAGATCACCTGTTGGTTTTGAATTACATATTGATGATGTTGAAATTGTTCATAATCCACAAGAAGATTATCCTATATCAAAAAAAGAGCATGGTATTGACTTTTTAATGGAACATAGACACTTATGGTTAAGATCAAGAAGACAATTCCATATTTTAAAAGTAAGACATGAAATTATTAGGGCAATAAGAGAATTTTATAATAATAATGGCTTTACATTGGTTGACACTCCAATATTTACTGGATCAATTGGAGAGAGTGCAGGTAATACATTTGAAATAGATTACTTTGACTATGGAAAAGTTTATTTAGCTCAAACTGGCCAATTATATCTTGAAGCTGCTGCAATGGCATTAGGTAAAGTATACAATTTGGGTCCTACATTTAGAGCAGAAAAATCAAAAACTCGAAGACATTTAATAGAATTCTGGATGAATGAAGCAGAGGTTGCATATTATACGCATGAAGATAATATGAAATTACAAGAAAATCTCGTATCTTATGTAGTGAAAAAAGTATTGGAAAATGCATCAGAAAATTTAGTTGCATTAGGAAGAGATATATCAAAATTGGAAAAAATTGAAGCCCCATTCCCAAGGATTACATATACAGAAGCAATTAAATTATTAAATAAAAAAGGATCAGATATTAAATGGGGTGAGGATCTTGGTGCGGATGATGAAACAATGGTTGCTGAAGATTTTGATAAACCTGTAATAATAGAAAAATACCCAAAATCTGTTAAAGCATTTTATATGCAACCAGATCCAGAAAATCCAGATGTAGTATTATGTGATGATATGATTGCTCCAGAAGGGTATGGGGAAATTATAGGTGCTTCAGAAAGAATTTGGCAAGAAGATGTATTAATAGAAAGATTAAAAGAAAATAATTTGCCTGTCGAGGAATATCAATGGTATCTTGATTTAAGAAAATTCGGTTCTGTTCCTCATAGCGGATTTGGACTTGGTATAGAAAGAACTGTTGCATGGATTTGTGGTTTGAAACATATTAGAGAAGCAATTCCATTTGCAAGAACATTATATAGAGTATATCCATAATAAAAGGCTCTGTTGGAGCCTTTTTTATATTCTTTCCATTTGTCTTAATTTTTTTATTGTAAATCGTCCCCATGTGAAGGTTATAACAGATGATACTGCATTTCCTGTAACTATCCCCCACCAAACACCAGAAAGTCCTATTTTAAATACAAAGATATATAACCATGAGAAAAATACTTGCATTATTATTGTTCTATTAATCGAAACTATAAGGCTTTTTACTCCATGGCCTATTCCTTGAAACATAGAAGATGTAAACATTCCAAATGGAACTCCTGGTAAGAATAGACTCATAACTCTTAGCGCTTTTACTAAGTCATTGTATATAAGAGAACCATCTTTTGAATAGGTAAATATTTTTGCTATTTGAGGTGCAAATATGAAAATAGTTATCATAACGATAAAACTTATAATCAATCCAAATTTTATGGAATACAAGTGTGTTGTGGATAGTTTTTCTCCATCTCTTTGACCATATGCCGCTCCAGTTACTGTGGTTACAGCCATTGTTATTCCGATTAAGGGAACAGTACCAAAGTTGATAATTCTCCAGCTACTGGTAAAAACAGCAACTCCTAAATCTCCACCAGCTTTCACAGCGAAAACATTAAGAACAAATATCGCAATAGACATTGAAATTTGAGATAATGAAGCTGGGACACCAACTTTTAATATTTTTTTTAGTATATTATGATCGTATTTATAGTCTTTAAAAGTAATATTTAAATATGTCTTTCTTTTTATAAACATCCAATAGATTATTAAAAATGAAGATATACTAAAAGATATTACTGTAGCATAAGCTGCACCTTTTATTCCAAGTTTAAATCCATAAATAAATAAAGGGTCTAAGAATATATTTAATAGAGAACCAGCGGTTATAGCATACATAGCTTTTTTGGCATCACCTTCACCTCTTAAAATACCATTCGATACATTATTAAACATCAGTAATGGAGAAAATATTATTAAAATATAAGCATAATCTAATGTTAGATTAAGGGTTTTTCCATCCGCACCTATAGACTGTAGTATAGGTTTTATTGTTATTAATAAAATAATTGCGGTGATTAAACCTAAGCCTATTGCCAGTAAGATGGATATTATAGCAGCAGAATCTGCACCTTCTTTATTTTTTTCACCAATTTTCCTGGAAATTTCGGAACTTGCACCAATGCCAAGACCAGAGGCTAAAGCAATAATGATCATAAATATAGGAAAAAATAAACCTATTGCAGCTAAAGCATTAGATCCTAAACCTGCAACCCAAATACCATCAACTAAATTGTATAATGTTTGTACTAACATTGCTAAAATCATAGGCAATGATAATTTTTTTATTGCGATTTTAGGATCACCTTTTAATAATAAAGTTCCTTTTGTTTCATTTGCCATATAGTTCCTCCTTGTTTGTTGTAATTTTATTTGTATAAATAATGTTCTAAAAGTATAAAAAATGAAGACTCGAAGATTGCCTAAGCATCGCTTCGCGAAAAAAATTAAATCTTGTAAATTAAAATATCTATTTGTTTTAAACATGTATTAAATTATATTTTTAATATAAATCTTTATCTATTTTTAATGAGCAGCATTAAAAATATGTTCATGAATAATTTTTAAAGATATGCAATCGAGCTGTCTGAGTGATTTTAACTTTTTGAACATCCTGTTAGTATACTGATTATACCATAATTAAAAATTTTAGTTATTTAATAATTACCTATTTAAAATAATTATATGTTATAATAATATAAGTAGAATGGAGGTATTATATGGACGATAGAATTCTGGATCCTACAGAAAAAACTGAAGAAAGCACTATAATCAATCTTAGACCACAATATTTAAATGAATATATTGGTCAGGAAAAAGTAAAAGAAAAATTAAAAATTACTATTGATGCGGCTAAAAAGAGAAAAGAGCCGCTTGATCATATTTTGTTAGCAGGTCCTCCTGGTTTGGGTAAAACAACATTAGCAAATGTTATAGCTAATGAAATGGGAGCAAATATACAAATAACAAGTGGTCCTGTTTTAGAAAGGGCAGGCGATTTAGCAGCTATTTTAACGAATTTGCAGAATGGTGATGTATTATTTATTGATGAAATTCATAGAATAAATAGATCTGTGGAAGAAATATTGTATTCTGCAATGGAAGATTTTCAACTTGATATTGTTATAGGTAAAGGACCAGGAGCCAGATCTATTAGAATTGATTTAAATCATTTTACTTTAATAGGAGCAACTACAAGAACTGGTTTAATTGCTGCACCTTTAAGAAGTAGATTTGGAATAATAATGGAAATGAATTTTTATCCGCCTGAAGAATTAAAAGATATAGTATCAAGAAGTGCAAAGTTATTAAATGTCGAAATTACAGAAGATGCAGCATTATTAATAGCTGAGCGATCAAGAGGAACGCCAAGAATTGCTAATAGATTATTAAAGAGAGTTAGAGATTATGCTCAAATCAATAATGAAGGCGTTATTGATGTTGATTCCGCAGAAAAAACAATGACTTTATTAGAAATTGATCATGAGGGATTAGATGAAATGGATAGAAGAATATTGAAGACTATTATTGATTATTATAATGGTGGGCCTGTTGGTTTAAAGGCATTAGCAGCTTCTTTGGGAATTGAGTCTGATAGTATTAGTGAAGTTTATGAACCATACTTGCTTCAAAAAGGTTTTTTAGTTAGAACACATAGAGGAAGATTGATTACTGAAAAGGCATTAAAACACTTAGGAATTTCTAAAGAAAATAATAAAAAATTATATTCTTTATGGGGGAATTAATATGGGTTACATAAAACAAAATCTTGATTTTGTTTTTGAAAGGATAAAAGAGCATTTGGAAATTGCAAGTAGGAGTTCCGATGAAATTTTATTAATTGCAGTTTCAAAAACTTTTCCTGTTGAATATATAAAAGAAGCATATGATTACGGAGTTAATAATTTTGGTGAAAATAAAGCTCAAGAATTAAGAGAAAAAGCAGAAATATTAAAGGATTTAGATATTAACTGGCATTTTATAGGTAGAATACAAACTAATAAAGTTAAATATATTGTTCCGGTATCAGAGTACATACATTCTGTATATCGAGAAAAGGAAATGGCGGAAATAGATAAAATTGCAAAAAAGCATAATAAAATACAGAAAATATTAATTGAAATGAATATTTCCGGTGAAGAAACAAAAGGTGGAATAACTGAAAAAGAATTAAAGAATTTATTAGAAGTTGCAAAAAAATATGAAAATATAGAAGTAAGGGGACTTATGACTATGGCCCCATATACCGATGATGAAGAGATAATAAGAAATGTTTTTTTAAATCTTAAAAAATTAAGAGATGAATATGTAAAATATTATCCAAATTTAAAAGAATTATCTATGGGAATGAGTAATGATTTTCACATTGCAATTGAAAGTGGTGCAACTATGTTACGAATAGGTTCGTTAATTTTTGGAAAAAGAAATTATCAAAAATAGGAGGTAGATATAGTGTTTGTTTTAGCAAATCTTATATATGCAATAGCAGTTGTATTAAGAATAGTTATTAATTTTTTTGAGATTTCCTTGATTATTTCAGCTATTTTCAGTTTTGTTTCGTTTAATTATCATCATCCAATAAGGCAATTTTTTGATTCTGTATCTGAGATAATAGAAAGACCTATAAGGAGATATTTAAATTTAACTTTTGGAATGTTTGACTTTACGCCGTTCGTAGCAATTTTGTTATTAATATTGTTAGATAATTTTTTGGTAAATACTTTATTTGATTTGGCTAGGGTTTTGAGGTGATAATTTGAAAGCTATAATATTTTTTAATCCATTAAAAGCAAAGAAAGATGAAATTCAAGAGCAGTTTTTTGATGTTTTTCATAATAATGATATAGAAATTTTAAAAATAATGCCGGCTGGTTCAGCATTGGCAGATAATTCATTATATCAAGAAGCTGATATTTTTATTGTATTAGGTGGAGATGGGACGGTATTAAGAGTGGCAGAACTTTCTGCTGAAAATTCTGTTCCAATTATTGGAATTAATTTAGGAACATTAGGTTTTTTAACAGCCTATGACAGTACTGAAGTTGAACAAGCAGCAAAAGATATAGCTTCTAATAATTTACATTATTCAGATAGATATTTATTAGAATGTTATGTAGGAGGTAAAAAATTAATATCATTGAATGATATAACAGTTCAAAAAAGTTAACCTATTGGAACAGTTGATGTTGAGATATTAATTAAAGGTGAAAGTGTATTGAATTACGCTGGAGACGGAGTTATTTTATCAACCCCAACCGGATCTACGGGTTATGCTTTATCTATGGGGGGGCCTATAGTTGAACCTACATTAAATTTAATAACAATAAACCCATTAGCTTCTCATTCATTAAATATAAGGCCTCTTATAATTTCTCCTGATAATTATATTGAAATCATTATTCATCATATTGATTCTGGAAATGCTTATGTTACAGTAGATGGAGATATAGTGCATAGAATAGAAGCAGGTATGGCTGTTGTAGTTTCATCATCCGAGAAGAAAGTAATTTTAGCACAAAAGAATGACTATTCATTTTTTAAGGTATTAAATAACAAATTAGGATTTGGAAGGAGAATTGTATGATAGAATTCTTATCCGAAGAATCGAAAAAAAAGGTAATTTCGTATCATAATGAAATATTAAAAATGGGTAGGCTTGTTCAAGGAATGTTTTTGAAATTTAGAGATTCCTTTTTTGAAAAAAATGTAAAACTGTCCAAAGAAATTATTAAACAAGATACTAGAGTAGATTTATTTGAAGCTAGGTTAGAATATGATGCAATGGGGATTTTAGCGATAAATAATCTATATGGTAAATATTTTAAATTAATTTTTTTAGGAAACAAGATAATAGGAATTTTAGAAAGTATGGCTGATATGTGTGAAACAATGGCGAAGAATAATATAGACTTATTATCTTATCCAAATTCAGTGAATCCATATCAATTTGAGGATTTGTTTGATATTTCTCAAAATATGTTAGGAGAATCGTTGAAATTATTTTCCTCAATAATAGAGGAAAAAGAAAGATATTCTATTAAGTATTATGTTGGTCAAGCAAGAAAGATTTGTGAAACTGATAATGAGGTGGATAGCTTATATAGTGCATTTAAAAGAAATTTAATAAGTAGAGTTAATAAAGATAATTTTAGATCTATTATGGCAAATATAGAAATTTTATCAAATTTAGAAAAATTTTCAGATTTAACGACAAATATTTCAGAATATACTTTATTTATTATAACAGGGGATAGATATAAATGTAGTAAGGAAGGTTTTGATATTTTTTATTCTATGGAGGAGTAATTGATGTTAAAATTAATAAAATATATATCCAAAGAATTTACAGCTCCTTTTTTTATGGGACTTATCGGATTTATTGTTTTTGTAAGTGTTGAATTATTATATCAATTGTCAGATATAATTGTTAGAAATAAAGTTGGTATAGACAAATTATTTATTTTAATAACATATCATATACCTTATTTCATAGTAATGGGTATTCCGGTTGGAATACTTTTTTCTGTATTTTGGGTATTATCAAGATTATCAAATGATAATGAAATAATAGCCCTGCAATCATTAGGAATTCCCTCAAAAAGGATTATAGTGCCATTTATATTTTTAGCTTTAATATTAGCTATTGTGACATTTTCATTATATGATACAATAGTGCCAAAATCAAATATGAAAGCAAAAGAAGCTATATCAAAATATGTTTATAAAAATGTTGAAGCAAATATTGAAATGAATAAATTTGTTGAAGTTGAAAAAAATAAAAAATATTTATATGTAAGAAAAATAGATAAAGATTCTGGAATTTTATATGGAATTTTATTATATGAAGTAGATTATGATAAAACTACAGTATTTCATGCAGAAAAGGCATTTAAAGATAAAGATAAATGGTATATGGAAAATGGAAGAATTTTCCGATTAACAGATGATGGATTATTAAAATTAGATATAACTTTTAAAAAGTTAGAGTTAGATATTTCAAAAAATGTTGAAGAATACTTAAGATTTTCAAAAAGTCCGAATGATATGACAACAAAAGAATTAAAACATAAAATAGAAATAACAAAAAAACTTGGAGGAGATGCATCGGCGCTTATAGTTGGATATCAAGAAAAATTCTCTAATTCTTTTGCACCAATAGTTATAGCCTTATTAGGGGTGGCATTATCTTTATTTATTAATCTTAGAAGTAAATCGTGGAGCGTTATTACGACTTTTGTATTAGTTGTGTTATATCAGGGTTCAGGAGCATGGTTAAGTGCTTTAGGAAAAGAAAAGATAATAAATCCATATTTAGCTCCGTGGATTCCAAATATAATCTTTGGTATAATAGGTATTTTAATATTTGTATTATTAGATACGAGAGCAGCTTATAAACTAATAGAGCCATTAAAAAGAGTATTAGGAGCTGTAATAGTTTTAATAGTAATAAGTTCAACAGGTTTTTCAGAAAATGTGTATATAGAATCTTCAAATATAAGTGTAGATGGAACTATGGTCACATTTGAAGGAAGTACTACAATTAAATATAAAGATTCTGTTATTAAAGCATATAAAGGATATGGTATATTAGATGATAATAATAAAATTATAAAAGCAAATTTATTTGGAAATGTATCATATTTGTATGGAAAAAGAACTATAGATGCATCATCAATGGAAGTAAATTTTGAAAGTAAAGATGTGGTTTTAAATAATACATATTCAATAGAATCATTTAAAAATAAAAAGAAAAAGGATGTTAAAGTTAGAGTATGGTCAGAAATTTCTGAAAAAAAAACAGATGAAGAAGCAGTTTTTTCGTCTAAAGTAAAAATGACTACATGTAAAGAATGTATAACTTATTATTTTAAGGCATCTCATGTGACGATTTATCCTGAAGAATTTTTAGTAGCAAGAGATGTGACATTAGAGTTTTTTGGAATTCCGGTATTTTATTTTCCATTTTATTTTCAGAGTTTATCTGGTGAAAAAGAAGCACCTTTTATTGCAGCATTTGCGTTTAAAGAAGATTCTGTAACAATATCTGTAAAGATAAATCATAAATTTCCAAATGGTTCTTCTTTAGGGTTTTATCAAGAATATTCAAGAAATGTAAAAAAAGATACCCTTTCTCAAAGTATGAATTATACATATACAATTCCTATAGCTTTAGGTATTTTATCAATATCAAATAGTATTAAAGATAGTAATATTTCTGATTTGAGATTTACATTAACTAAGAAATTAGAAAATATAAATTTTTCAACTACATTATCCCATTCTTTTTCAACTAATAAAGATACATTATCTTTTGGATCTAAAGATGTAAAAACACCTTTAGGTAAATTTTCATTTTCGTCATCCTATTCTTGGAGAAATAAAGAAATATATAGCGTGAATTTTTTAAACCTTTCTACACCGTCATTAACAAAAAAATATAAAAAAACATATGTAAAGTTGAATTCTTCTAGAGTTAATATAAGTGGTCCAGCAACCAAATTATTTGAATCTTGGGATAAAAAAAATATATCCATTAAAACATCATTAGATTCTCAAATTATTAATAAGAGTAAAAAAGATTCAATAAAAATAACATATTCTAGTTTGTATGAAGAAAATCAGTTGAAAAATTATAATTTATACATTAAAAATAATATTTCAGATAATTATAAACCATTGAAATATAATAAAAATCTTTTATATTTAGATACATCTGTAACTCCAGAATTAAAATTTGCTTTTAGAAATAATTTCCCAAATAAAATATATAATTATTATGCTTATGGATTGAAAGCAAATTTTAAAAGTAAAATAGCTATTTTTCAATATGGTATATCTGATTATCAATATTATAGAGTATTAGTTAATGAGCCTCGATGGATTTCTAATCCCGCTACTCATACAAATAAATTATCTGATTTTATAGGTTTGGAATTTAATCTAAATATTTTAAAGTCTAAAAATTATTTTGATTTAAGATATAATAGAACTTTTGATTTTATGAAGGAAAATCCTGAAGAACAATTTATAGGTCATTCATTAACTTCAAAATATACATTTAATTATGGAATTTTAAGCTTAGAAAATAATACTAAGACAACACTTGAACAAGAAAAATTCGAATTTATAAATACTAATTTTACAGGTTTTTTAAAAATAGCCATATTAAAGCATAATTATAAATTTGATTATAATCACAAAGCAAAAGATGAACATATTTCATTTATAAATAATAAAGATGAAATAATATTTGGCAAAAATAAGATAGAAATAAATTATGATTATTATTTGAAAAAAACTACATTTAAAGAAACTATACCCCAAATTAAGTCAAAATATTTATTTTATGATTCTAAGAATGGCAAATATGAAGGTAATTTAAACTTATATAATGACTATAAAAATATTCATTATGATTTAAAATATAAATCAAGTGGAGCAAAACAATCTTTGACTTTGACTTTAGATTATGATATTGAAAATGAATATTTAAAAACAGGGTTTGGTTATGACACATCTCCAAAATATGACTGGGCTAAAATATCTTTTATATATGATATAAAAAACAATGTTTGGAATTTTACTCAATTTGAATTAAATAAAAGAATTATATGTTGGTCCTTTTATTTCAAAGGTGATGTTAAGCTATTACCCGAATTTTCTTTGAAAAGTTTTGAATTAAAATTCTTTATAACCGATATTCCTGAAAAGTCTTTTGGATATACAGAAGAAAAAGGTATTGATATTAATATGTTTTAAGAATTTTTATAAGGAGGAAGAAAATGTCTAAAATAGAAGATTTGGAATTAGTTGGTGAAAAAATAAAGAAATGTGATAAATGCTCTTTAAAATTATCAAGAACAAATGTGGTTATAGGTGAGGGGGATCCAAATGCTCCTATAATGTTTGTTGGTGAGGGTCCTGGTGCAAATGAAGATCTTCAAGGAAGACCGTTTGTCGGTAGAGCTGGTAATTTATTAGATAAATTATTAAAAGAAGTTGCAAAAGTTGATAGGGATAAATTTTATATAACTAATGTAGTAAAATGTAGACCACCTAAAAATAGAGTTCCCACTACTGAAGAAATGGAAAAATGTAGTCATTTCTTAATTGCACAAATAGAAATAATAAAACCAAAAATAATAGTTGCATTAGGGTTGACTGCATTAAATTATTTTTTAAAACAGGTAGTTCCAATAACAAAACACAGAGGGAAATTTAAAGAGTGGTATGGAGGAATATATATTTTTCCAACATTTCACCCAAGTTATTTATTGAGAAATAGAAGTGAGAAAGAAGGTTCTCCATTATTTTATGCAAAATTGGATATGCAGGCGATTGGATATATGTATAAACAGTTAAAAGCTAATCCAAATTTGGATCTAAAAAAATTAGTTGAAACTACAGAAAAGGGCATTATAGCTGCTGAAAATAAGATAAAAAAATAGCTCCAAATCGGAGCTATTTTCTATGCTTCAGCTATAGCTTCTATTTCTATATCTGAACCTTTTGGTAATGCTGCAACTTGAATAGCAGCTCTTGCAGGTTTATGATCTCCAAAAATTTTAGCATATACTTCATTAAAATCATTGAAATTCGATAAATCTGTCATATAAGCGTTGACTTTAACAACTTTATTTAAACTACTACCGGATTCTTCGAGTATATTTTTTATATTGGTTAAGATAACCTCTGTAGCTTTTTTTATATCGCCCTTTATAAATTCTCCCGTTTCTGGAATAACAGGTAATTGCCCAGAAACAAAGACAAATCCATTACTTTTTACTGCTGTAGAATATGGTCCGACAGCCTTTGGAGCACTCTTTGGATTTAATAATTCCATTTCAATTCCCCCTTTTAGATTATTTGTAATACAAACTAAATTATATCATATGTTATAAGAAAAGCAAAGTATTATACTAGATTGTGGCCAAAATATTTTCAAAAAAATAATATAAATAAAGATATATATATATTATTTTGATTCCAAAATTTGGAGCTATTCCATGATTTATAATCTTTTATAAGCGGAATAAGTTTTATATTCTCGTGGTTTCATATGAAAAATACCAAATGAATTGGCGGGAATAGTTCCTTTAATACTTCCCATTTCAATATATAATTCATTATCGCTAAAATGATCAAATAAATGCATAGCATCCAGTAGTAATGATTCTTCAAAGTATAATTGAATATCTTTTTTTTCATTTGTTGGATTAATAACTATTAATTTGCCATCTCTAATACTATTATATTTTCTATAATAAGCTAAAATTTCTTCATCATTAGATATAACTTCATAATATTTACCTTTTTTCAAAGCTATTGAATTATTGAATAAATCTATTAATTTCATATAGAACTTAAGTGTTTCATTATTTTCGTTTACCCTGTCCCATTCCATGACTCCACGACAAAATGGGTCATGGTCACCTTCCATTCCAATTTCTTCACCATAATATATTAATGGGCTACCAGGTAATGTAAATTGCATTACAACTGCTAATTTCCATTTATTTCCAAAGGTATTTTTAATTCTTGGTGAATCATGAGACGAAAGCATATTCCATGATTTTAATATTTTCATTCCGCTATCATATATTGTTTTTTTAAGTATATCCGATGCGATTCTGCCTTTTAATTTATTTTTTAAAAGGTTAATTATGATAATAGTATAATAATAATTCATAATACCATCCATAACTTTTATCCACTCTTTAGGATATGCCCAAACTTCTCCAATAATTTCATGATGTTCACCTAATGATTTAATGCTTTTTACAATATCTTCTAAAATTTCAAAACCTAAGTCATATGCACAATCTAATCTCCAGTGATCAACCCCTAATTTTGTCCATTTCTTCATAACAGAGTTATCATCTTGCCATAATATTTTTTGTAATTCCTTATTTTCCAAATTAAGTTCAACTAAAGATTTATGATCTCGCCAATATGTAAAATCATTATTTTCATATCTAAAAAAATTTTTTTCTTTTTCTCCTTTTAAAGCTTTTTTAAACCATTCGCTCTCATTACTCATATGATTTAAAGCTATGTCTAAACATAATTCTATATTGTTTTCATGTAATCTATTAATTAAAGATTTTAACTCATTATCATCACCTAAAACAGGATCAATTTCAAAATAATCTTTAGCATCATATCTATGATTACTATTAGCTTTGAAAATTGGGGTTAAATATATGAAATCAATATTTAAATTTTTTAAATATTTAATTTTTTCTTCAATTCCTCTCAAATCTCCGCCGTATAATCTTTTTCCTGCTTTAAAATCTTTAATAATGGGTGTATTCCAGGGTGTATTTCCTCTTTTGTAATAAGAATAAAATCTATCAGGAAAAATTTGATAACCTATTTTTGCTTCCATAATTCACCTCTTTCTATAAAAAATGAAGAAAATCAACAATATTTTATCATATTCAATAAAAAAAATCAATAAATCGTTTTAATAGAAAATAATCACTGAAAACAAGACATAAAAAATATAAAGCGCAATATAGATAATTAAAAAAATTAAGTTATCGAATAAACGTGATTGTGGGTGTTTAATTCCATTTATTAGTGAAAAAGATTTTTTTTCTTTTTAAAACTGGTTATTAAAAAAAGACTAAAATAAGGTAAAATTTAAAATAGAATTTATAATAAGTCAATAATTGGAGGGATGCTATGAACATAATAGGAAAAGTTACTAGAAGAATCGAAGGGAAAGAGAAGGCATACGGTGAATCAAAATATACTCCAGACCTATATTTAGATAGAATGTTATATGCTGGAGTGGTATATGCTAATATTCCACATGGAATATTGAAAAGCATAGATACATCAGAAGCAGAAAAAGTTTCTGGGATTGTAAAAGTAGCAACATATAAAGATGTTCCTGGAACAAATAAATTTGGCGTTTTAACTAAAGATATGTGGTTTTTAATTCCCGTTGGAGAAAAAATAAGATTTGAACATGATGCTATTGCTCTTGTTGCTGGTGAAAGTAAAGAAGCTGTAGAAGAAGCTATAGAAAAAGTAAAATTTGAAGTTGAGGAGCTACCTGCTGTATTAACTATTGATGAAGCAATAAAAGATGAAATAAAAGTAAACAATGAAGACACAAATATAGCTTTTCATAAAAAAATAAGAAGAGGAAAAATAGATAAAGCATTTGAAAATGCTGATTTAATTATTGAAAGAGATTTTAAAACTGATTATCAAGAGCAAGCATATTTAGAAACACAAGGTTCAGTAGCATATTATGATGGGGAAGTTATGACCATTTATGCATCAATGCAATGTCCATTTTATGTTCAAGAAGATGTTTCAGAAATATTAGATATACCTTTTAATAAAGTTGATGTGATTCAAATGGAGACAGGTGGAGGTTTTGGAGGTAAAGAAGATGTACCTTCATATATTGCTTCAAAAGCTGCATTATTATCTTATTTAACAAAAAGACCTGTAAAATTAATATATAGCAGAGAACATGATATTAAAGAAACCAGCAAAAGACATCCTTCGAAATCACATTATAAAGTAGCTTTTAAAAAAGATGGTACGTTGTTAGGAGTTCAAAGTGAAGTATATTTAGATATGGGTGCATATTCTACGCTATCTCCTATAGTAATGTATAGAACGTTAACGCACGCAGCTGGTGCATATAAAGTTCCAAACGTTTTTGTTGATGTATATGGTGTATATACTAATAAAGTTCCTTGTGGTGCATTTAGAGGATTTGGGTCACCTCAAGTATTATTTGCAATAGAGTCTGTTATGGATGAAGCTGCAGAAAAATTGAATATTGACCCTTGGGATATAAGATATAAAAATGCATTAGAAGTTGGAGCTGAGACTTCTACTGGACATAAATTGGAATTTTCTGTGGGGGCTAAAAAAACACTTGAAAATATAAGAAAATTATCTAATTATGAACAACTTAAAAAAGAAGTTGAAGAATTTAATAAAAATAATAATATTAAAAAAAGAGGATTAGGGTGGTCACATATTATTTATGGTGTAAGTTTAGGAGCTGGTGGACAACATTTAGATGCTTCAAATTCAGAAGTTCATGTATTTCCTGATGGCACAATAAATATAATGTTTGGTGGAACGGAAATAGGACAAGGTGCAAAAACAGCTATTTCAATGATAGTGTCAGAAGTTTTAGGACAAAAAATGGAAAAAATACATGTACTTCAAACAGATACATTTATAGTCCAAGATAGTGGTCCAACTGTAGCTTCGAGGACAACTGTTTTTAGTGGGAATGCAGCTAAAGATGCAGCTGAAAAAATAAAAAAGAATATTATAGAGTTTTTATGTGGTAAATTTAAAGTTAAACCAGAAGATATAAAAATAAATTTAGGAGTATACAAAATAAAGGATAAAGAATATTCATTTGATGAAATAGCTAAAATGTGTAATGATGCAAATATAAAATTAAATGAATCAGGTTGGTTTAAATCTCCAAAATTAAATTTTGATATGGAAAATGGCGTTGGAGAGGCTTATGTAACCTATACATATTCAACTCAATTATCTTTGGTTGAGGTTGATACATATACTGGGAAAGTTGATGTGAAAAAAATGTGGATATCTCATGATATAGGAAAGGCAATAAATTATGATGGAGTAATAGGACAAATACAAGGTGGAGCAGTTCAAGGTATGGGACATGCAATAATGGAAGAGATTAAACAGAAAAATGGTAAGATAATTACAGATAATTTCAATAATTACGTATTTCCAACAATTAAAGATATTCCAGAAATTGTTGCAGATGTTGTCGAAGAAGAATTTCCATTTGGCCCATTTGGCGCTAAAGGTATTGGAGAACCATCGTTAATGAGTGCACCACCTTCTATAGCAAATGCAGTTTCTAATGCTATAAATAAAAGAATGGTAAAAATACCAATATCAATAGAAGATATTATTTAAATACTAAATCTAAGGGAGGTTATATAATGAAAAGAGTACCAATTGTAGGTCCAACTTATGAAGAAATGTTATATCCAGAGAAAATCGATCCAAAAATCAGGAAAAGAGCTATTGAAATGAAAGAAAAAGATCCATTACATCCTATTAATTTATTTAATATAACTTGGAAGGATGAAAATAATGAGATTAGGTATTTTGTAATGCCTAAAGAATTAACAGGAGTTGAAGCTAATATAATTGTATTGTATGCAAAAGACTTTCCATCCGGAAGTCATAAAGTAGGTGCAACATATTCTGTATTAATGGAAAAAACTATTACACATGAAGTTGATCCATCTGTACATAAATTAGTATGGCCATCAACAGGGAATTATGGTATAGGTGGTGCCTTTGTTAGTTCAAGGATGAATTATGATTCGTTGGTATTATTACCTGAAGAGATGAGTCAGGAAAGATTTGAGATTATTAGAAAATATGGTTCTGATGTTATACCAACACCTGGTTGTGAATCCAATGTTAAAGAAATATATGACAAATCAAAAGAATTATATGAGGCAGATCCAGAACATATTAGAATCTTAAATCAATTCGAAGCATTTGGGAATTATAGATTCCACTATTATGTAACTGGAAACACAATGATAGAAACAGTTAGAAGATATCATATTGGTAACGAAAGAATTGCTGCAATAGTATTGGGTGTAGGGTCTGCTGGAACAATTGCAAGTGGAGATAGAGTTAAACAAGAATTCCCTGAAACTAAAGTTGTAGCTATGGAACCCGTTCAATGTCCAACAATTTCATTAAATGGTTATGGTGGTCATGATATTCAAGGTATAGGAGATAAACATGTTACATGGATTCATAATGTAATGAATAATGATGCTGTAGTTTTAGTTGATGATATTGATAGTAAGAAAATGTTACAGGTTTTAACTGATGAAGAAGGCAAGAAATTCTTAAAAGAATTTGTTGATCCAAAAATGGTTGAGTATTTATCAGATAAATTTGGAATTTCAGGGGTAGCAAATGTTATAGGTGCTATTAAAATGGCAAAATTCTATAATCTAAAATCAGATGATAATATATTTGTTGTTGCTACAGATAATATTGATAGATATCATTCTGTTATGAAACAGATGACAGAAACATATGGAAAATTAGATAGAGCAGAAGCAAAATCAAGAGTTGAAAGAATATTCTTATATCAAGAAACATCAGGAATATTTGAAGGAGATAAATATAATAGAGAAAGATGGCACAATTTAAAATACTATACATGGATTGAACAACAAGGAAAAACATTAGAAGAATTAAATGCACAAAAAGAACAAGCATATTGGGAAGAACATCAAAGAAAGGTAAAAGAAATGGATAAAATGTTAGAACAATATAGGGAAGAACATAAAGAAACGTTAAAGAAGGTGTGGCTTGACGAATGAGAAAATTATTTAAAAATATCTCATATTTAGCTACTTTCAATAATGAAGATATTGAACTTGAAAACGCATATATATATATAGAAGACAATGTAATAAAAGATATTGGTGAAGGAGAACCAGATGTTGAAGCTGACGAAGTTATAAATTGTAAAGATATGCTTATAATGCCTGGTTTTGTTAATACGCATCATCATTTATACCAAACGCTAACAAGAAATGTTAAAGGAGCTCAAAATGCAAAATTATTCGATTGGTTAGTATTTTTATATGAAAGATGGAAATTTATTGATAGAGAAGGGTTTTATATTAGTTCTATCATTGCTAATTATGAAATGATGAAAACAGGTGTTACAACTACTACTGATCACTTATATTTATATCCATATGGATTAAATGAAGCTATTGACGCAGAAATAGAAGGGGCATTAAGAACAGGAATAAGATTTCATCCGACACGCGGAAGTATGTCTATGAGCAAAAAAGATGGAGGTTTACCACCAGACAGTGTTGTTCAAACTGAAAAAGAAATAATAAAAGAGAGTATTAGAGTTATAGAAAAATATCATAATCCTGAAAAATATTCAATGCTAAGAATAGCATTAGCTCCATGTTCACCATTTTCTGTAACAGCAGATCTTATGAAAGAAACTGTGAAAATAGCTGAAGAATATGATGTATTAATGCATACACATGTGGCTGAAACATTAGATGAAGATAAATATTGCTTAGAAAAATTTGGTAAAAAACCTGTTGATTATATGGAAGAATTGGGTTGGCTTAATTCGAGAGCCTGGTTTGCTCATCTTGTTTGGTTGAGTGATTCAGATATTGAAAAACTTGCAAAAAATGATGTGGGTATGGCACATTGTCCATCGTCAAATATGAGATTAGGTTCCGGAATTGCACCAGTAACAAAAATGAAAGATAAAATAAGAATAGGTATAGGTGTAGATGGAAGTGCAAGCAATGATACTAATAATATGATTGCAGAAATAAGGAATGCATTATTATTGCAAAGGGTAAAATACGGTGCTGATGCTTTAACTGTAAAAGAAGCATTAAGAATGGGAACAATGGGTGGAGCTAGAGTTTTAAGAATGGATGATTATATTGGAAGTATAGAAATTGGAAAAGCAGCTGATTTTATTGGATTTAATTTAAATAGACTAGAATTTGCCGGTGGTTTAGATGACCCTCTTGGGGCTGTTTTAATGTGTGATGGAAAACAAGTTGATTTAAATGTTATTAATGGTGAAATAAGAGTTAAAGATGGTGAAATTCTTGATGAAGAATTACCAAGATTAATAGAGAAACATAATGAAATTTCTAAAAAGGTTATAAATAGTTTATAAGAAAAAACCTGCGAATTTTCGCAGGTTTTTTTACAATATTTTAATTAATTTGTTTTTTTATTTTACATTTATGTGATTTAATAATTTTGATAACATTTTTCAGGGATATTAATCAGGGGGATTAATATGAAAGAAATGGTAAAAACTTTAATATTTGAAAAGTATTTTGATAAAGAAAATATAGGGCTTTTGATTATTAGTAATAAAAAAATAAAATATATAAATAATAGAATGAAAGAATTCGCCAAACTTTTCCGTGAGGATTTTGAAAAAACAAATCCTGCTAATATATTTTTTTATTACAAAGAATATGTTAAAAAAAACAAAGATTTGCAACAATTTAAATCACTAATTGAAAATATATCATTATTTAGAAATTCAAATGTTGAAATGAATAGTTTTTATGTAACGGAGTTTAAAGGTCATTTTTTGGAATTTCATTTTGACGGTGTAATTATTGATAAACAGAAATATTATATTATATCTGTTTTTGATGTGACTAATGATATAAAATTGTTTGATTATAAATATCTAGAGATTTCGAGGAAAATAAATGAATTAGTTTATAATAATTTAACAGAGTCCAATTTTAATAAAAAAGGACTATATAAAGAAATATATGAATTATTAAAAAAATATGAAATTATAGACGAAATGTTAATTGCAACAGTTGATGAAAAAGATAATAACAAAATAAATATAAATTTTGGGATAATTGATGGTAAAAAATTAACTGGTAGTTTTTTGAGTAGAAAAGATAAAACATTAAGTGCATATATAATAGATAATAAAAAAAAGATTTATATACCAAATTCTTTAGATTATGAATTGCCAAAGGGGTATAAAATAAAACATGTAAGAATTCCGAAAATATATAGTGTTTATGGAGTTCCATTAATTAACGAAAAAAAGGAGAGCTACGGAGTCATTTTATATGAAAGGCCCAAAGTAAATAGTTTTAATTTTAATGATTTTAAATTACTTGATGAAGTAACCTATGCTATACAAACAGCAATGAAATTTCAAAAATTATATAAAAAATTATATGAGGAAAAAATTAAATATTACGAAATATCCATTAGGGATTATTTAACCAGAGCGTATAGTAGAGTTTATCTTGAAGAGTATCTAAAAAATGCTTATCAAAATGTAAAAAGATATGGAGAAAAATTTGTTATTTCTTTTATAGATATAAATGATTTCAAAAAAATTAATGATAAATATGGTCATGACTTTGGCGACATGGTCTTATCAATTTTTGCTGAAGTTGTTATAAATAATATTAGAGAGTCAGATATTTTTGCAAGATATGGCGGCGATGAGTTTATAATTGTTTTTTCTAATTCAAATGAGGATGATGCTATTAATGTAATGAAAAGAATAGAAAAAAAATTACTTATGCAAGAAATTCCTATAAAAATATCATATGGCATTCAAAATATAAATCCATTATGTTCTTTGGAGGAAAATATAAGGATAGTTGATAAAAAAATGTATGAAATGAAGAAAACAAAATAAAAACCCGAGATTTTGATCTCGGGTTTTTTTAATATTATGATCTTAACTTTAAATTAATTCTTTTAAGATCTTTATCTATATCTAGAATTTCCACGGTAACAATTTGATTTATACTTAAAACCTCAGAAGGATGTCTAATGAATTTATCTGAAACGTTCGATTTATGAATTAAACCATTTTCTTTGATACCAAGATCCACAAAGGCTCCAAAGTCAGTGATGTTGGTTACTCTTCCTTGTAAAATCATACCGATTTTTAAATCATCTAAGGTTAAAACATCTTCATATAATAATGGTTGAGGTAAATCATCTCTTAAGTCTCTTCCAGGTTTTTTTAATTCTGAAATAATGTCTTTTAATGTATACTCTCCAATATCTAATTTTTCAGATAATTCTTTAATTTTATCATTGGTTGTATATTTCTCCAGTTCTTTTCTGATTAAATTCAATTTTTCATTATCTAAAATATCTTCTTTTTTGAATCCGAAAAATTTTAATAATTCTTCTGCTTTTTCGTAACTTTCCGGGTGAATACCAGTGATTTCTAAAGGATTTTCTCCATAAAATATTCTTAAAAAACCTGCAGCCTGTTCAAAAGCTTTTGGACCAAATCCCTTAACATTTAATAATTCATTTCTTGATTTAAATGGACCATTTTCTTCGCGATATTTTACAATGTTTTCTGCAAGTTTTGGAGTAATGCCAGAAATATATTGTAACAATGCAGCCGAAGCGGTATTTAAATTTACACCTACAAGATTAACAACATGTTCTACAGTATTTTCTAATTTTTCTTTTAACAATTTTTGATTCATGTCATGTTGATATTGACCAACACCTAATGATTTGGGATCAATTTTAACAAATTCAGCTAAAGGATCTTGTATTCTTCTTCCAATGCTAATGGCTCCTCTAACGGTTACATCTAAGTTAGGAAATTCTTTGACTGCTAATTTAGATGCTGAATAAACAGAAGCGCCAGATTCGTCAGCAAAAATGTATTTTAAATTCAAATTATGTTTTTTAACAGTATCAACAATGAATTTTTGAGTTTCTCTTGAAGCTGTTCCATTACCAATAACTATTAAATTCAAATTATACTTTTTTATTAAATTTAAAACAATTTTTTCAGCATTTTCAAAATCATTTTGAGGAGGAACTGGATATATAACATTATTTTCCAAAAATTTCCCAGATTCATCTAATGCCACAACCTTACATCCAGTTCTATATCCGGGATCTATAGCTAAAACTCTTTTGTTTTTTAATGGAGGAGTTAATAATAATTCTTTTAAATTTTTTGAAAATAATTCAATTGATTTTTCTTCAGCTTTTTGGGTTAATATATTTCTTACTTCATTAGAAATAGAAGGGAATAACATATTTTTAAAACCATAAGTAAGTCCTTCTCTTATAATCTTATTATTTCCTTCAAATTTAGTTAAATAAAATTTATATAATTTTTCAACATATTTATCATCAATAGTTAATTTTACAGATAATACACCATCTTTTTCTCCTCGATTAATAGATAAAATTCTGTAATTTGGTATTTTTGATATATATTGTGAAAATTGGTGATACATATCATATTTAGTTTTTTCTTCAACGTATTTCTTTTTTTTAACACTTTCGATTTTTCCGAAATTCATTAAATCATTTCTCAAAGTTTGTCTTATTTTTTCATTATGCGCAAAGTATTGCCCTAATATATATTTTACACCTTCTAATACATCTTCAACGGTTTTTACATTTTCATTAATAAATTTTTTTGCTTCAGATTCTATGTCTCTTACTTCTTGTAATAATAGTTTTTGAGCTAAAGGTTCCAAGCCATTTTCTATTGCAATGTCAGCTTTTGTCTTCTTTCTCTTTTTATACGGTAAATATAAATCTTCAACTTCACTTAATTTCATGGAATTTAATATTTTATTTTTCAAATCTTCTGTTAATTTTCCCTGCTCTTCTATGGATTTTATAACACTTTCTTTTCTTTTTTCTAATTCTGTATAATATTGAAGTAATTCCGAAATTTTTCTAACTTCTTCTTCTTTTAAGTTTCCAGTAGCTTCTTTTCTATATCTACTAATAAATGGTATAGTATTACCATTATTAAGTAATTCAACAGTATTTTTGACTTGCCAATCTTTAACTTTTAATTCTTTTGAAATAACTTCTAAAATATTCATAAAACCACCCCTAAATAAATCTTTTCCGATACTATATTAATTAATAAAACAGGGATTAGATCCCTGTTTTATTAATTTTCTTCTTTATTTTCTTCCTCTTTTTGTTTTTCTTCAAAATTTTCAACTTCAACTATTTCAACACTCTTTGATATATGTTCAGCGACTTTTTTACTTAATATATCCCACATTAAATTACCTAATATTTCTGCATTTGAATAAACAATTTCTCTTGCTTTGTCATGAGGAATTCTCCACATATGTGCAAATGAATGAATAGCTTCACTTAATTCTTTTTCTTCAACTTTTATATTATTTTCTTCAGCGATTTTATTAATTACAGTCATTTCTTTAATAGAGCGTATTGCTTGTTCCTTCAATTCGTTGAGATAATTTTCTTCTCCATCGTGTTTTTCAACTTCTTCATCATATTTTCCATTTTGTTTAACTCTCTCAATAGTTTTTTCAACAAAATCATCAATTGTTTCTTCAGATACATCAACTTCCACATAATCGCTTAATTTTGAAAGTACATAATTCTTGACATAATCGTCTTTCCATACTTTGAAGGATTCAACACCTTCTTTTGACAATTTTTCTTTTAATTCAAGGACGGAATTAACTTCAGCATCTAATGTTTTAGCAATTTCATCTGTTAATTCTGGTACTATTCTCTTATAAACACCTTCGACATTTATTTGATATAAATATTTTTTATCTTCAAATTCTCTGTTTATTTCAACATAATCGCCTTTCTTTTTACCAATTAAATCTGTAACCATAGGTCTTTTATCTTCCTCGTATAATACATATTCGCTTTCTTTATCTTTGAATAATTCTTTTCCTTCTTCATTTAATACATTATATTTTACTTTAACTAAATCACCAATTTCAGCTGGTTCTTCTTTTTCTTCTAAAATAGGATTTTCTTCTAATAATTCTTTTATTCTGTCTTCAACAAATTTTTCTACAACTTCTTTTTCTGTAGGTACTTCTACTTTCATTTCTTCAAATTTAGTTGATATAACTTCTGGATGTTCGTGGATAAGAACTTCAACTTCAGCAGAATCACCATCTAATGCAAATGATTCAATGTAAGGACCAAATAAAACTTTTTCATCTTTGAATTCATCTTCTACCTTTTCCACTAATATTTCTCTAACCATCTCAACAAAATCTTCTCCGAATTTGATTTTCATAACGTTTTTAGGTACTTTCCCTTTTCTAAATCCATGAAAAGTGTATCTTTGGTTTAATTCTCTAACTATTTGATTTTCTGCACTCTCTATATCTTTTTTGTCAAATTTTACCAATATCCTTTTGACATTTTTTTCTTGTGAAATGACTTCTTTTTGCAATTTCAACACTCCTTTTTTCTAAAATATATAGTTTTTCAAAGTATATTATACAGTGAATTTACTTTAATACTGTTAAAATTAGGTCAAAATAGGATTTCGGAGAAGTAATAAAATTTGAACAGTTTTATTATTATTACATTTGAGTTAAAAAATTAATTAAAATGAAATAATATAAAAAATTGGTGTATAATATAATATGGGATGGAGGTGAATAATTTGAATAAGAAAAGATTAAAAGATGTTTTGTTTAATAATGCATTTTTCACTATGCTTTTTTTATCTATTATTATGATTGTTGTATTAGTCTCTTCAGTAAATATCTTATTTAAAAATTTATATAGTTCAACAATTTCAAATTCTATTTTATCTGTTTCAAAATATTTTAATGATAATTTAGAATATTTATCATATCATAGTTCAAACTATGAAAAGGTATTATCATCTATAATTGACGAAATGTATGAAGAATATAAAGCTGGTAATATAAAAGGTTTTTTTGAAATTCCAGAAATAAAATATTTAAAAAATGAAAATTTAATTAAAAATGTTTATTATTATGTAATTAATAAGAAAGGTATCATTGAAAAAACAAATAACGAAAATGATTTAGGATTAAATTTAGCTCAAAGAGTTCCTAATTATTGGAAACTATTAAATAAAAAAATAGATAAGAATAATGGCAAATATATAGAGAGAATCTCATATGAAATAAAAACTAATAACCCCATGATATATGGTTATATAAGAATGAATGATGATAAAATTTTTGAAGCTGGTGTTGCACTGAATGAAAAAGTAATACCGAATTTCTTTAAAGATATATCTTCAGTTAATTTTAATTTTGTAAAAGGCATATATAGTTATAATGTTTCTTTTATTCCTTTTTCTAAGGATTTTCCATTATTAGATGAGGAAGATAAAAAAATATTTAATGAATTGGATTATTCTTTAGGTGAAATTAATAATTATATTGTAAAAGAAAAGTCTAATGGAGAGAAAGTATATATTTATTTTAAATGGAGACCGACTAAGCCAATTGATTCACCGTTTTCTTTCGCTGTATTAACAAAGGTATATATTGATTTTTCGGAAATGGTAAGAACAAAAAATTATATGATTTTTATTTCTATAATACTTATTGGAATTTTTGTTTTTGTATTTACAATTTATATAAATCGTTCAGCTTTTAGGGTTGAAAGACCACTAATAAAATTAATAAAAGATATTGAAAGTGGAAAGGTTGATGAAAAAACAGAAACAAATATATTAGAAATAGACACTTTAATTAAATACTATTCTCACTTAGTAACAAATTTAGTAAAGAAAATTTCTGAAGACGAAAAGGAATTGATAAGTTTAAAAGAAAAATTTGAAATGATAGAAAAAGAAAAAGATATGTTGTATGATATGGCTTTAAAAGATGATTTAACTAAATTATTTAATAAAAAAGGATCGATCAATATATTTAAAAAAATCATTAGCAATAAAGAGAGTTTTTGTGTAATATATATAAATTTAGATAATTATAATGCTGTCTTAGAAAGATATAGTAAAAAAGATGCAGATGATATGGTTTTAGATTTAGTTGATATAATTAAAAAAACAATAAGGGATAGGGATTTTGCTTTTAGAGTTAACGATGATGAATTTTTGATTTTATTAAGATATGTTAATTTAGAAATTTCTCAGAAAGTATTAAAAAGATTAGTTGATTTTGTAAAAAAATTCAATATAACTACAGAAAAACATTATAAAATATCTATTAGTTATGGAATTTTAGAATATAATGGACAAGATGTTGAATCTATTTATATAGAAGCCAAAAAGAAAATGGAAGAAATGAAAGAGAAAAAAAGAGAACTTTTAAGAAGGTTAAATAATAAAAGTTAAGGGGTAAAAAAATGGATATATTTCCGTTTTATAGAAATAATGATACAGAAGTTTATTTATTTATATTACCGCCATATGGAGTAAATACATATGTAGTAATGAAAAATAATACAATTATTGTTGTTGATCCTGGAAAGGGAAATGATCTACTTTTTAATTCCATAGATTTAGGTAAATACCATAAAAAAGGTATATTGATCACTCATACTCATTATGATCATATAGTTGGATTGAAAGAGTATAGTGATTTTGAGATAATGATACCAGAAAAAGATGAAAATGGTTTGATAGATCCTTCAGCAAATTTAAGTTATATGTTTTCTGAAGATTTTAAGCTAAAAATTCCATATAAAGAATTATATGAAGGATATTATGATTTTGGAGAATTTAAATTTTTAGCTTCATATTATCCAGGACATACTCCGGGTTCTATGATATATGATTTTGGAGATTTTATATTTACAGGAGATTTTATTTTTTTAGATTCTATAGGAAGAACGGATCTGCCCTATGGCGATGAAGAAACTATGTTTCATTCATTAGAAAAATTTAGAGATTATTTAAAAACAAAAAAAGATTCTGTTTTAATAATGCCGGGTCATATGAATATTTGTACAGTAAAAGATTTAAAAGATAATAATGTATTTTTAAAATATGGAGGTAAAAAATGATAGAAAGATATTCTTTATCGCCAATGAAAGAATTATGGACAGAAGAAGAAAAGTATAAACGTTGGTTGGAAATAGAATTATCTGTGGTTGAAGCTTTTGAGGAGAAAGGGATAGCGCCAAAAGGTATTGCTGAAAAAATTAGAAGTCAAGCAAAAATAGATGTAGAAAAGATTCTCGAAATTGAAAGTGTTGTAGATCATGATGTAATAGCATTTATAAAGTCTATAACAGATGAAATGGGAGATGAGGCTAGATACTTCCATAAAGGTTTAACCTCCTCTGATATTGTAGATACCGCATGGTCCTTGGGTCTTAAAAGAGCTGGAGAATTAATATTAGAAGAATTAAAACATCTGGCAGAAACATTAAAAGAAAAGGCTGTAAAATACAAATATTTATATACAGTTGGAAGATCACATGGGGTACATGCTGAACCAACTTCTTTTGGATTAAAAATGTTGTCATATCTTGCTGAATTAGAAAGAAATATAAAGAGATTTGAAATGGCTATTGAAAATATTTCATATGGAAAGTTAAGTGGAGCTGTAGGAAATTATGCGAATATTAATCCTGAAATAGAAAGTATAGCTTTAACAAAGTTAGGATTAAAACCTGAAACTGTTGCAACTCAAGTAGTTCCTCGAGATAGACATGCGGAATTTCTATCTGTATTAGCATTAATTGGATCAGGTATAGAAAGAATAGCAGTTGAAATCAGGCATTTGCAAAAAACGGAGGTTTTAGAAGCACAAGAACCATTTAAAAAGGGGCAAAGAGGTTCTTCGGCAATGCCTCATAAGAAAAATCCAATATTATGTGAAAGACTTACTGGTATGGCAAGAATGCTTAGAAGTTATACAATTGCAGGATATGAAAATATATCTCTTTGGCATGAAAGAGATATTTCGCATTCTTCTGTTGAAAGAGTATTTTTACCTGATGCAACTTTAATAGCCTATTACATGGTGAAAAAAACTCAGTATTTAATAGAAAATCTTATTGTAAATGAAGATCGAATGAAAGAAACATTTGAAAAATCCTATAATTTAGTATATTCCCAAAGGGTTTTGTTATCATTAATAGATAAGGGTATGAGTAGAGAAGAAGGTTATAAATTTGTTCAAAAATATGCATTAGAGGCATGGGAAATAAGAAAAGACTTTAAAGAATTATTGTGGAATAATGAAAGAATTAGAAATTTATTTAGCAAAGAAGAATTTGACGAGATATTTACACCGGACTATTATTTAAGGAATATAGATGCAATATATGAAAGATTTAATTTAAAATAAGCTGCTCATTGGCAGCTTATTTTACTGAAAATATAGTACTTCCGGAGCCGCTCATTAATGAAACAATAGAGTTTTTTGACATTTCTTCTTTAATATTTTTTAATTTTGGATATTTAGGGAAAACAACCTGTTCAAATATATTAAAAGAATTTTCTCTTATTTTTCTGATATTTCTTTCTTTATAAGCTCCTGAGTTTGACACAGCTTTTATAATTCGACCTCTCAAAAAGAGAAATAATAAGAAAAATAGCGATTGTTAACTTTTTGTAAAAAGAGAAATTAGCCACACGCCTCCATCTTTTTAGCTATTCATGCGTGTTTTGGAAGTATTTTTCTTTAAATTCATCTAAATCCATCATTTTTTTAGGTTTTTCTATTTCTAATATTTTTAATATTGATTTTTGAAATTCATTTAAATTGGCTCTTAATGCGAATAATTTGTCTTTTAATCTTACTTCTGAATATTCCATATTTTTAATAGCCTCTCTAATTTTTTCATGTGAATAATCAATATTATTTTTTTCTAGTTCTAATTCTAATGTTCTTTGCATTATGTATGATATGAAACTCATTACTATATGACCTTTTATTCTTTTAGGAGTCCAATGAAATATAGGTCTTGTTTCCAGATAATTTTTTAATGTTCTAAATGTTTCTTCTACTTTCCATAATGTATGATACTGCTCTAATATTTGTTTTGGATTTAATTTGGTATTTGTCATTATTCCATAATATCCATCATATTTTTCATCATTTTTTATTTTTTCATTATCTAATATATAATTTTGTTTATTTTCTTCTTTTAAATATTTTTTAGCTCCTCTTTTATTCATTGAATCTACATTATTATTTTCAAGCATTTTCTTTGCTTTTTCAATTAATCTAAGTCTATCTGCTCTGTCTTTTTTGGCTCTTTCTTCTGAATGTATTATGAGTAATCTTTTATTTTCATATTCTACTTCTCTGTATTCTATTCCTTTTGCTATTTCTATGAATTTTCCTTTAAATAAACTTAAAATAAGAATAAAAATTAAAAGTTTTCTATAAAATGGAAAATTCTGTACATATTTTTTGCTAAAGTGTTGACTTTTTTTTTTTGATATCATTATTATGAAATTATATTATTTTTATATTTTAAATAGGAGGGGATTTTATGAATTTGGATGATTTAGTTATTTTTGAATTAAAGGTAACTAACACAGAAGAAGATTTAACAATTAAAAAAGAAGTAAAAGAAGATTTGTTAACACCAGGAAAACAACCTAATGGTGGCTGTTTAAGATATACTAGTAGTTGTTAAAAAAGTTCCCTTTTAGGAAACTTTTTTAAAAAGGGGGATATTTTAATGTATGAAGAACTTGAATTATGGCTTTTAAAAAATTATGAAACAATTTCTAATATTCAATTAGGATTAACTTATAAATGTAATTTAAATTGTATTTTTTGCTTCCAAAAAAATAATTTTATTTCATCATATCTTGATTTTCATAAATTTAAAATTATTCTGGAGAAAATAAAAGAATTAAATACAATTAAACTTATTGAGCTAACAGGTGGTGAACCATTTTTAAATCCAAACATTTCAGATATTATTGAACTTATTGGAAATGATTTTCAGTTAGAAATAACTTCCAATGGTACTCTGGTAAATCAAAAAATTATTGAAAAATTAAAAAAAGTTAATTTAAAAAGTATTAAAATAAGTGTTAACGCAGCTACCTCAGAAACATATTTTAAAGTTACAGGAAAAAACATTTTAGGAGAGTTGTGAATAATATAAAAATGCTTATTAAAAATGACATTCCAGTTACTATATCTTTTATTGTAAACAAATTAAACTACTTTGAAATTGAGAAAGCAAAAGAAATTTTTGAGGGATTATGAGCTACTATAATATTTTCACCTTTTATGATAGATAATATTTATAATAAAAAGATGTCAAATAGTGATTATAGAATATCATCTCAAGAAATATTAAAAAATTTAAAAATTTTAAATATATCAAAGATGCTTCCTGAATGTTCTGCTCTAAGGAAAACAGTCTTTATAGATTCAAATGGAGATATATATCCATGTATAGCTCTACCAATAAAAATTGGTAATATATTTAATAATAGTCTTGAAAAAATATTAAAATCTCCATATTCAACATTTATAAAAAGAAAAATTTATGATTCTCAAAAAAATGTTGAAAAAAATATATTATTTTGTCCTGCAATCAATTATTCTGAAAATAAGGATTTTTCAAAAATACCAGAATATATAAAAAATGTTTTTAATTTTTGTAAGGAAAAATAACTTATAACGTGGAGTGAGATTATGATAAAGTATTACAATAACAATAAAGGAGAAAGTTATTTGTTTATTGATTTTAATAATAATATTTTAATATTAAAGAATGATTGGGCCGATATAGGAAAACTTCTCTTAGAAGGATATAATATAGATGATTTATTTTTAATGTTTAATGATTTTATCAATGATTACAATATGTTTAAGACACAGTGTAAAACATTAATGGAAAAGTTTAAATCTATAGGAGTGATGAATTTTGATTGAGTTTTCTGAGGTTAATTTGAGGATAAAAGATAAAAACATATTGTCAGAGATTAATCTATCTATATCTGATAACAAAACAATTGGTATTGTTGGGAAAAATGGTTCTGGTAAAAGCTCTTTTTTAAAAGTAATGGCTGGAATTATAAAACCAACAGATGGAAAAGTAAAAGTGTTTAACTATATTCCTCATAAAAAAAACAAAGAATTCTTAAGGCAAATCTCTTTTGTTAATCCTCAAAAAGGAATCCTGGATTATTCTTTATCCGCTATTGATTTCTATAAATTTTTAGCGAAGGTTTATAAAATAAATAAAAAGGATTTTATGGATAAAATCGAATATTTTGGAAAAATATTGGATATTAAAGATAAAATTCATCAACCTGTTAGGTTATTATCTTTTGGTGAACGGGTAAAATGCGAGGTTTTAGCTAAATTAATACATTCTCCAAAATTAATTATTTTAGATGAACCTTTTATCGGAATAGATGTTGATTCAAAAAATAAATTAATAGAATTTTTAAAAATGCAGAAGAAAGAGAGAAAAACTATTTTTATAGTAACTCATGAAATAAATATATTATCTGAGATTGTAGATGAATTAATAATATTTGATAAAGGTAAAATTTTGAGAAGGGTCAAAGAAAGTGAAATAGAACACTTTAAAGAACTTAAAAAAGTTGATTATGTATTTTCTAATGGAATAACAAAATCTGAGATAATAAATAAATTTAAAGTTCCAGATATTTCTTTAAAAAATATAAAATCAATTCAAATAAATGATATTACAATTGAAGATATCTTAAGGGAGTTAGTATAATGGAATATTTAGAATACAGTAAATTACTGCTAAAAAAATTAAAAGCATACAAACTTAATTGGTATTTGTACATCTTTCAGAATATTATAAACTTTTTCTTTTTATATCTTTTTTTGCAATCAGGAATAGGTGAGAAGGATAAGATAATCAGATATTATTTTTCTCTTTCATTTTTCTTATCTCATATAATTCCAGTAATAAAGCCCGGTTTTTTTAATTTAGTTAGAAATGGTGAATTTGATAATTTAATTCTAATGCCTATAAATAAAATTCTCTATTTTTCCATTGTGGAAATTGTATACCCCTTATACAACATATTTTTAACCTTACCTTTTATTTTTGTATTTTCGATTATTTTCAATATACCTCTTAAAAATTTAGTGGTTTTATTAGTAATTTTTCCATTTTCACTTATTCTATCTTCTTTGATTTCAATTTTGTTTAGTTTAAGTGCTTTTTGGTTAAAAAAAGGAGATTCTCTTTCGTTCTGGTCATATAGTTTATTTAGAATAATTTCTGGTGGTATAATTCCTATTAAATTTTTCCCGGATAAAATTAAATTGGTTTTGGAATTTTTACCATTTAATTATATAGTAAATTTTCCGGGTGAAGCATTTGCAAATGGTGTAATAGATATTGGCAATTTTTTAAAATTATTATTCTGGATATTAATAATATTTATTATTTCAAATATGGTTTATAATTATGCAATCTCAAAATATGAAACAGCGGGTGGTTAATAATGTTTGTACAAAGTTTTATTAATGGCATAAAAATTAGAATGCAATTTTTAAAAGATACGATATTAATGATTTTATGGGGAATTTATGAATTATTAATAACAATAATGTTCTTTTCAGTAATAAAGAGTAATTTCAATATTAATATATCAAATGAAAAAATGTTATTATTAATCGGAACTGCTTTTATTGTAGAAACAATACATTATACTTTTTTTGGCTCATCGCTTCTTAATTTAAGTAATTTAATCATAGAAGGAAAATTAGATAATTATATTTTAATGCCTAGAAATATTGGATGGATTTTATCTATAATAAATATGGACTCTTTATATTTAATTACCCTAATACCTAATTTATATATTATATTAAATGTTTATAATTGGCATATATCGGATTTTATAAGATATTTTTTAAACATCATTATCATGGTTCTGATAAGATATTCTTTTCAATTAATAATTACTTCGTTGAATTTTATCTTTGTAAATGTAAAATTACTTGAAGATACTATTAATACCCTTTTTTCATATGCATATTTACCTAAAAATATTTATACATCTTTCTGGAAATATGTTTTTATAGTAATCCCGGTGAGTCTTTTTGCAAATGTTCCTGTAGAATGCTTATTAAAAAGAGTATTTATGATAAAATATTTTATATCTGCTGTTTCATTATTTTTGTTAGCAAATATAATTTTCAAAAAATCACTGGAAAGGTATATCAGTGTTGGGGGATGATAACCAAAAAAGGAATGGCTGAGGCCATTCCTTTTTTGGTTGTTTTAAGTTATTAAGTCTTGAGAATTATCCATTCCACCACCAGAATACCATAATCCTACAAATATAAAAAAGGTTATTGAAATTGTAAAATTGGATAAAATCATACCTATCAAAGAATACAATGTAGAATAATCTTCCAGTTTGGGAAGATTCCAGACTGTTGTTAAAGACCAGGTTACTTGGTATTTGGTATAATTAGACTCTTCAAAAATAGCCTGAATAAAAAATCAATTCAGCGATAAGAAGTATTAAATTTAGTAATGAATTTAAAAAAGATGAAAAATAATAAAAGAATTAAGCTCTAATATAATAAAATTTAGTTTTGCTAATAGAAGCCAGTAAATGGTCCATACCCAAATCATGAGCAAGGAAAGCAGAAGAAATGAAAAAAAGATTAACAAGATTGGCATCAAGAGAAACAGCATTAATATAACGTAATTTAGTATGAGAAATATAGGATTCAATATTAGCAAAAAGAGATTCAATACGAACACGTGGTTTATAGTTTTCTTTAAAGAAAGAAGAATTTCTAAAAAGATACTTTCTAAAATTATCTTTAGAAAAATTCTGATATTTATAGCAATTGCTTTTGGTACATGAATCTGGTTTATTCTCAAAGAGTGTTATTATCGTTAATAGATAAGGGGATGAGCAGAGAAGAAGGATATAAGTTTGTTCAAAAATATGCATTAGAAGCATGGGAAACAAGAAAAGACTTTAAAGAATTGTTATGGGATAATGAAAGAATTAGAGAATTATTTTCAAAAGAAGAATTTGATGAAATTTTCACACCAGACTATTATTTAAGAAATATCGATGAAATTTATAAAAGGTTTGAATTAAAATAGCTGCCGAGAGGCAGCTTATTTTACTGAAAATATAGTACTTCCAGAGCCGCTCATTAATGAAACAATAGAGTTTTTTGACATTTCTTCTTTAATATTTTTTAATTTTGGATATTTAGGAAAAACAACCTGTTCAAATATATTAAAAGAATTTTCTCTTATTTTTCTGATATTTCTTTCTTTATAAACTTCGTATAATTTCATTGGATCTCCATATCTTTTTAAATTATTCCAATTATTATCAATTTCATTGTACATTTCAGGAGTTGAAACATGTATTCCTGGAAAATTAAATTCAAAATTCAGGTTTAGAGATTCTAAAAATGTTAATTTATCTCCAATTTCTTCAGCAATAGCGGTACCACCAAATATTAAAAAAGGCACATCACCACCGACTTTTGATCCGATTTCTATAATATCAGAATTGCTTATTTTATAATGTTCTTTTAAAAATTTTAAAATAGCAGCAGCATCAGCGCTTCCGCCACCGATTCCGCCACCTTGAGGTAATTTTTTATTTAAATGTATTTTTAAATTAAAATTATAACTGGTTAGTTTTTTAAAAGTATCTATTGCTTTTTTTATTAGATTATTTTCCCATGGGAAATCTAATTTAGGGTTAGATGTAAATATTTCTTTCTCAGAAAATTCAACATCAATTTCATCATATAATGGAACGCTATTAAATAAAGTTAAAATATCATGATATCCGTCGTTTCTTCTGCTTACAACATCTAAAAAAAGATTGACTTTTGCGTATGCTTTTAAAAGCATTAAATCACCTCAAGAGCTCTTAATGCAATTTTTGACCAGCCTTCAAAATTTCCATTAAAATTTTTAAATTCCATTTCATTTAGCCATAATTCATTGAAATTTTCTTTTTCTCTAATATCAGCATTAGTAACATTAGCAATGAATAAAACGCCTAGATGAACTCTGGAAACTTCTGTTGAATCATCTAATATCAAGCCAACATATTCTAAAGATTTTAATTTATCAATAAATAATTCTTCATTTAATTCTCTGTTTAATCCATTGTAAAAAGTTAATTCGGGATTTTCGTTTTCGTCAATAGGATTAACATGACCACCAATTCCTACACTATATAAATTATGTAGTCTTTTCTCTGTTTGATTTTTGGTTCTTTGAACAACTAAAATTTTATTCTTTTCATCTTTTATAACAACATATGGTATTATTTGTTTTTTGGATTCATCTGTTTCTGCTAAATCTCTATCGATAAAGTAAGCATTTTTGAATATTTTTTCAAGAATATTTTGTTCTACTATTGTAAAACCATTAAAGAAATTGATGCCGTTTAGAATTTCATTATCAATTACCCAAACTTTTTCTTTCATTCAATAACCTCCACAGTTATATTCTGGTTTGTGTATATACATATATCTCCAGCGATTTTTAAAGCTTTTTCAGCAATTTCTTTAGCATCTAAATCTGTATTTTGCAATAATGCCTTTGCAGCAGCTAATGCATAAGGTCCTCCTGAACCAATAGCCATAACATTTTCTTCTGGTTCAATAACTTCACCGTTTCCGGATATTAATAATAGATAGTCTTTATCCCCAACTAATAACATAGCTTCTAATTTTCTTAATACTTTATCTGTTCTCCAGTCTTTGGAAAGCTCAACAGCAGCTTTCAATAAATTACCAGCGTTAGCTCTATATTTTGTTTCAAATCTTTCAAATAAGGCTAATGCGTCAGCAACTGAACCAGCGAAACCAGCTATAACCTTACCTTCACCTAATCTTCTTACTTTTCTTGCTGTTCCTTTAAAAATAGTATTTCCAAGTGTTATTTGTCCATCACCTGCAATTACAGTTTTTCCATCTTTTTTTACACCTACGATTGTTGTTCCTCTAAATTCCATATTAAACACCTCTCATTTTAATTTTAAGCAATTTTTAAGTATGGTATGTTTTAATTCTATTGTAAAGTAAATAAACTATAATTTTATAGATTACAAATATTATTATAACATAGGGGGGTAAAAAGATGAAAAAGGTATTTTTAATTTTAATGATGGTTTTATTAATGTTTAATGTAATTAATGCAGCGAAATCTATTTTTTCTATGGATATAGTTGTTCCTACGTTAAATGATTTAACAGGTAGATTTGATGGTGTATTGTCTTTTAAAGATGTTTCTAGTATTAAATATGGATTTGATTCTGGATTTTCATTCCCTTTTATTAAATATTATCTGTATGATTTAAAGGGGACTTTTGATTTTAGTACATTGATAGATACTTTAGATTACAAAACAAAATTCTCAATTATGGCAACTTTTGGTAAAAGAGAAGCCTCAATTATTATAGAACAACCAGTTGCTTCAGATTTGAGTTTTTCAACAAAATACGGTATAAAATTCTTTTTAGAAAATTTAGGTGGTTATATGATAATTGAAACTACACTAAAAGAATTATATGTTGGATTTACATATTGAGGTGGTTATGTGTTTAAGATATTAATAGTAGAAGATGATAGAAGTATTTCAAGATTATTGGAATTGGAATTAAAACATGAAGGATTTAATGTAGAAGTAGCTAATGATGGTAAAGAAGGTTTGGAAAAGTATGAGTCTTTTAAGCCAGATATAATAATTTTAGATTTGATGCTTCCCGAAATAGATGGTATGGAGGTAGCAGAATCAATAAGAAGTTTTGATAATAATGTAGGTATCATTATGCTTACAGCAAAAAGTGACTTAGGTTCTAGAGTTGAAGGTTTAAAAACAGGAGCAGATGATTATGTAGTTAAACCATTTGAAATAGAAGAACTTTTAGCAAGAATAGATTCTTTGCTTAGAAGATTGGGGAAACATAAAGTTTTGAATACTTCAAATATAGAAATTGATTCAGAAAAAATGGAAGTTAAAGTAAATGGAAAAGAAATAAATTTGACACTTACAGAGTTTAACTTATTAAAATATTTGATAATTAACAAAAATAATGTTATTTCAAAAGAAAAATTGCTTGAAGAAATTTGGGGTTATGATGATCCGGAAAACTTGAATCTAGTTGAAGTATATGTAAATTATTTGAGAAAAAAATTAGGCGAAGAAGGGAAAAAAATAAAGACAGTGAGAGGTGTTGGATACGTATTTAAAGAAGAATAAAAAAAGTGTTGTATGGAATTTGACAATTATATATACTATGGTAATAATAGTAATATTATTAACAGTAATACTTTCAATGAGATATTTTGTTGAATTTATGTCTGTAAGATCTTATGCAGTTATTTTAAAGCAACAAATAGAGAAGATGTCTCAAATTCCTTCACCCGATAGAATGGGTGTTATGATGAGAAATATGAATATATTAAGGGATTCGGAAAGATTAAAAAACAGCATTATATCAAATAAAGTTGTGATATTAGATGGTATTGTATTAAATGATCCTTTTGGAATAGTAAATGAAGAAATATATAATATAAAAAAGCCTTATGCAGTTTATAAAAATGAAGGATTATATTATATATTCATTAAAACTAAAGTCTTTGGAAATTCAAATTTGATAATAGGTGGTCCATCTTTAGAATATACGGCATTACTTAATACATTTAACTCTCTTGCATTTAAATTGAGTTTGATAAGTATTTTTTTATCTTTTTTAATTTCATATTATTTTGCTAAACGTTCTCTTAAACCACTTCTTGATATATCAAGAGAAATATCAGAAATTAATGTTGAAAGTTTGGACAAAAGAGTTCCTGAACAAAAATATATAGAATTTCATACATTAACACAAAATATAAATTCAATGTTAGAAAAAATAAATAAAGGTTATGAATTGCAAAAACAATTTGTTTCGGATGTTTCTCATGAATTAAGAACACCGTTGACATCAATAATTGGATATATTAAATTAATTGAGAGATGGGGGAAAGAAGATAAAAAAGTGTTTGAAGAATCATTAGAAAATATAAAAAGTTCATCAAATTATCTAAAGGAAATGATAGAAAATTTGTTATTATTATCTAAAGTAGAAGAAGAAATAAAACTTGAAGAAGTTAATTTAAGGGATGTAGTAGAAAAAGTAATAAGTATATATAAAAATGAAGATATAAAAATAAAAACTAAATTGAAAAATGTATATGTAAAAACGAATAAAGATTATTTATCTATTATGCTTAAAGTAATTATTGAAAATGCAATTAAATTCACTAAATTGAATGGTGAAAATGAAATATTTATTAATATAAACAATAAGGAAATAGAGATAATAGATAAAGGTATTGGAATACCAGAAGATGAAATAAATAAAATTTTTGAAAGATTTTATAAATCCAATAAAGCTCGTTCTGATGAAGGGTTTGGATTAGGTCTTTCTATTGCAAAAAGAATAAGTGAAAAGATTTACGCTAAAATAGAAGTTATTAGTAATGAGGGTGAAGGAAGTACATTTAAGATTAAATTTTCTTAAATATTTTGATTTTTTAAAGAATTTGGTGTATAATGGTATAATAAGAGGTGATAATATGAGGAGTATGACTGGTTATGGGAGAATAGAAGAAAATATAGGTAATTATAGTTATACTGTTGAAATAAAATCGTTAAATGGAAAACACTTAAATATAAAAACGAATTTGCCATGGATATATTCATCTTTAGAGTTAAAGGTAAATGATGTAATAAAAAAATATTTCAAAAGAGGCTCGTTGAATATATATATAGATATTAGATTATTACAACCAAAAGATATAATAAAAATAGATAAAGCTCTTGCAAAATCTTATTATGATGCATTAAATGAACTTGCTCAATATCTTCACTTAAACGATTTACCGAATTTAGACCTTCTTGTTAAATTTAAAGAAATAATGAGATATTCAATTGATGAAAAAGATCTTGATAATATATGGGAAGGATTAGAAACAGCTTTAAATAATTGCGTTAAAAAGGTATTAGAAACACAAAATTCCGAAGGAGAAAAAATAAAAAAAGTATTAGAAGAGTATATAAATACTATAGAAAATATTACAAAAGAAATAGAATCAAATGCTGGTAAAATGAAGGAATACTATAGAGAAAAGTTAAATGACTCATTAAAAGATTTGGATTTAAATATTGAATATAATAAAGAAAGACTTGAATATGAAATAGCTCTTATTTTAGAAAGAGGCGATATTACAGAAGAAATAGATAGATTAAAAATGCACGTAAAGAAGTTTAGAGAATTAATAAATTCTGATTTAGAATCATTAGGACAAAACCTTGATTTTCTCTCTCAAGAAATGCATAGGGAATTTAACACAATAGCTTCTAAATCAAAATTAAAAGAAATAACTGCTTTATCTATAGAAGGTAGATTGCATGTGAATAAAATTAAAGAACAAGTACAAAATATTCATTAATGATAAATAATCTATTATCGGAGGTGTAAGTTGTGTACGGTTTGATAAATATAGGATTTGGTAATGTTGTTATAGGCGATAGGGTTATCGCAATTGTTAATCCTGAATCTTCACCATTAAAAAGATTAAAGGATATAGCAAAAGAAGAAGGAAAATTGATAGATGCAACATATGGCAGAAAGACAAGAGCTATAGTAATAACTGATAGTAATCATATTATTTTAAGTGCTATTCAGCCGGAAACAATCAGTGGTAGATTTATGCAAAATTTCTATGATGTAGAAGCAGCTTTGGAAAAAATAAGGAGAGAGGTATATTCTAAATGACCAAGGGTATTCTTTACGTAGTTAGTGGCCCAAGTGGTGTAGGAAAATCTTCAATTATAAAAAATGCAATGTCAAAATTAGATGGATTTTCATTTTCTATATCATATACTACAAGACCACCAAGACCAGGAGAAATAGATGGAAAAGATTATTTTTTTATAGATGAAAAAACGTTTGATGAAATGGTAAAGAATGATGAGTTTTTAGAATATGCAAAAGTTCATGGTCATAAATATGGTACTTCTAAGAAATACATATCAGAAAAAATTAGTGAAGGTATGAATATAGTTTTAGATATTGATGTTCAAGGAGCTTTGAACGTTGTAAAGAAAATGCCTAAAGAAACAGTTTTGATTTTTATAGCACCACCATCTTATTCTGAGTTAAAGAAAAGATTGATGAATAGAGGAACTGAAAAAGAGGAAGATTTAAAAATTAGATTATCAGATGCTAGATGGGAATTATCCAAAATAAATGAATTTGATTATCTAATTGTTAATGAGGATTTAAATGAAGCAATAAACCAGTTAATTGCTATTTTTATAGCTGAACAAATAAAAACCAAAAGAGTTACAGAACATTTGGGTAAATACTCATTTTTTAAATTCGAGGAGGAATAATTATGTCTATGGATTTTAATTACGATGAAATTATGAAAAAAGTAGGATTTAAATATGTTGTTCCTGTCATGGTTGCAAAAAGAGTACAAATTTTAAAAGAAGAAGGGTTTGATGCAACAGCAAAACCATTGGTAAAAACATCTGATAATAACTTTGTTACAATAGCATTTAAAGAAATAGAAAAAGGCCATGTAAGATTAAAAAATAAAGATAAACTTGAGGAATATAAGCCTGAGGTGAAATAATTTGAAAAAATTTATATTTATAATATCTCTTCTTTTTTCGGTTTCGATATTTTCAGTTAACTTTGATATAGGAATGTCTATATTAACAGGTTTGGATAATTGGAATATGGGATTGAAATTAGGACTTGAAGAAAGTAATTTTGAGTTCTCCAGTGATATTACTTATATAAGTACTCCAGATTTTAATTTTTTGACAGTATTAGATGTTAGTACATCAATATTAAAAATAAATAATTATAGTAATGTTGACTTTGGTATTGCATGGTTTAATGATAGAATAACAAAAGAGGCTACACAAAATAGAAGCATCTTTTTGATGTATTCTGGAATAAAATTTAATACAGAGAATTTATCTTTAAAATTTGGATTTGGATATCCGTTATCTCAGAAGGAATATTCTACAAACCTTGTGGATTATATGTTTTTAAAAATAACATATATAGTTCCACCACCGGAAGATTTTATAGATGATTTAAAAATGGAATTTAGATTTTTGAATGGAAGAAAAGACTTTTCTATATATTTTTCGGAGCCAATTAAATGAAAAAAGGTTTTTTATTAATGGAATCGACATTATCATTATTGATTATTTCAATAATTTCTATAATTGTCCTTGCTTTATTTGCAAGGACAATTATTATGTTCAAAGAAGTAATAAATATGAATTTCAATAGAATAAATGTAGAAAATAGTGTAATAAATATGTTTAGGTTTTTCAGAGATGATATAGAGGTATCGACGGTTAAATTTAATGATGGTGGATATAAAAAATACTTTGAGTTTAAAAGGAAAAACAATGAAAAATTGCAAATCGAGAAAACTTCTAATTATTTAAAAATGATTTTTATAGATCAATATAATAAAAGAACCTATGAATATTTATATACTGGAAAATCAGTTGATATAGATATGAAAGAAAACAAAATGATGGAGTTTCAATTAGAAAATTATAAACTTAATATTTGCTCAGAGGAGTGGTAATATGGCTAACCCAATTATAGAAGCATATAAAATTTTACAAGAAAAAATACGACATGATAATATGAGATTATATCTTGAGTTATTAGAATCAAAAGTTTCAACTGTTAAAGCAAAATCAATACAGGAATTATCAAAACAGAAAGTTGAAATTACTCATATGCATGAAATGCTAAATGATAACAGCCCTAATGTAAGAATTTCTGCTTTAAAATATCTTGAAAAAATGGGAAAACTCGATTGTGATTTATTGAAATCATTATTTAAAGATATATCGCCTTTGATAAGAAAAGAAGCTGTGAAATTATATCTTTCGCTTGGTTGTGAGGATTTTAAAGAATTATTTCCTTTTGCAAAAGATCCGGATTTTAAAGTTAGATTTCAATTAGTAAGCTCATTTATAGAATTTTATCCAGAAGATATAGATAAAATAAAAGATAAATTTAAAGATGATCCAAATCCACAGATAAAAGTTTTATTAAATATTACTGATAATATAAGTGAAATTATATTGTCAGAAGAAATTCCTCTATCTTTGAAAAAACTGATTTTAAAAAGATATTTTGAGTCAAATGATTCTGTAACTGTATACAATACATTTACAGAAATATACAATAACTCTTTAAAAGAAATGAAATTAATAATTATAAAATATATTGCAGGGTTACCATGTGAAATATCTAAAAACTTTTTTACAAAAAATATAGATGAAGAAGATGACATAGAAATATTATTTGAATTGGTTAATAGAGGAAAGAAAATTTGTGGCAATGATATAGTTCAAGATTGGGTAATAGATAAATTTATAAATTCAGATTTACCAAAAATAAAAAATTTTGGTTTCAGATTAGCAATGGAAAAAGATGATATGAATTATGTTGATTATGCAAGAACATTATTAGATGTTGTAGAAGATGATTTATTAAATGGTGCAGTTAATTATTTATTATATTTTCTCGATTACACTTTACTTGAAAAAGTTCCAGAATTTTTAGAATCGCTATCTATAAAAAGAAAAAATTATGCATTACAAATAATAAAAAAATTGAAAGCAGAGCAATTTTTAGTAGAAGTATCAAAAATTGCTGAAAATAAACAATATCCTATAAATCTAAGAAAAAATGCTTTAAATATTTTAAAAATTTTGAAAGCTAATAGTTTTTGGGAAACTCCATTTAATATAATAAGGGATGAAAATGAAAGTGGTACGTTAAAGTTAACCGCTTTAACAACATTGCTAAAATTGAATCCAGAGGTAGTACCAAATGTTCTTGAATGAACTATTTCCGAATAAATGTAAAATATGTGAAAAAGGAATAGTTTTTAATAAACTAATATGCGGGTCTTGTGAAGACTCGCTTTTTCAACCTTCCTACTTAGAAAGGAATGGTCATAAAATATATTTTGCGGGGATTTATGAAAAGCCATTATCGGATTTTATCATAGAATTCAAATTTAAACAAAATGTGCATTTTGCGAAAATTTTCGCTAAAATGATATACAAAACTTATATTTATTACAATATTAGCTTTGATGAATTTCCAGAAATATTATATCTTCTTTCCATAAAAAAACATCTTAAAGTTCGTGGATATAATCCTGTATATTTAATTGCAAAAGAATTTTCAAAATTGACAGGATTTAAAATAAATAAAGGTTTAAAAATAAAAAATAATTATTCCGAATCACAAGTAGAAGCAGAAAACTATATTCAAAGATTAAAACAGGTTAAAAATAAATTTGAGTTTAATAGTATGAATGGAACATATATATTATTAGATGATGTTTATACAACAGGAGCAACAATTAGTGAAGCCATAAATACTATAAGCGGTAAAATTATTCCAATAATACTTTGCAAAAATGTAAAGAAATAAATACCTTTAATAATAGTGGTTTTTCATTATTACTAATAAATAATAGTAAATACAATTAAAAATTGAATAATTACTACTATTTGCTAAAAAAAAATATATGATACAATTTATATGGAAATTTATTTATTGGGGGTTGTTATATGATAATAGATAAGAAATTATCTAAAATTTTGGAAAGTGAAGAACCAAGTATTCAAGAATTAAGAAATATTGCTAAGAATATGGGAATTAGATTGAAAAGATCAATGAGAAAGAAAGATATTATAAAGGTAATAAAAAATAAATTGTTGCAATTAAAAGAAGAAGGGCTAATTACTGATACCTCAAATCAAATGCAATATAATATATCACAAATAAGTAAAATTAATTTAATACCAAATGATAAAATACTAAAAAAGAATTTATTGACAATAGTAAGCGTTAATTCAAATTGGATATATGCTTTTTGGAATTTTTCGAAAGATGTGATTACTAAAATTGAAAAAATACCAGAAAACACTAAAATTATAATGAGATTATATGATATAACAAATAATGATTTAATTGAAGATGCAAATAGAATTTATGAATCTATAAATGATTTAAGAGAATATAAAAGTTATTATTTTTATGTTCCATTATCGAGTTCGGAATACATAGGAGAAATAGGTTATTTAGATTATGAGAAAAATTTTATTCCATTAATAAGAAGCAATAAATTAAAGATGCCTTCTGATAGGATAAATAACTCTGATAATCTTATTATGTATAATGTAAAAACTAATAAAAGAAAAAAGATGAGAGAGAGAATAAATGTTAATATTGTAGAAAAAATACCAAGCATTGCTAATGGCAATATGGCTTTACCACAGTTAGGAGGTAAACCTCCAATTTCTGGTGGCGGTTCTTTTGTTTGGAATTTATATTCTTTAAATAAGGGGATAAAAAAATGAATAAAGGCAATATACTTTTTATTTTACATTCTCATCTACCATATGTTAGACATCCAGACTATGAAGAATTTATGGAAGAAAGATGGTTATTTGAAGCGATTACAGAAACGTATATTCCTTTAATTCGAATGTTTAAAAAATTAGAAAAAAAAGGTATAGATTTTAAATTAACAATGAGTTTATCTCCGACATTAATTGAAATGTTGAATAGCATAGATTTACAAGAAAAGTATATAAGATATCTTAAAAAAATAATAGAATTATCAGAAAAAGAGTATGAGACTACTAAAGATGAAGAGTTAATAAAGCATAAAATGGCAGATTACTATAGAAATAATTTTAAAGAAATATTAGAAATTTTTGAAAAACATTATAAAAAGAATATTATAAATGCTTTTAAAGAATATGAAGAAAAAGGATATTTGGAATTAATTACTACGGCAGCAACTCATGCAGTATTACCAATATATTCTGAATATCCAGAGATAATTAAAATGCAAATAAAATATGGGTTGGAAACATTTAAAAAGTATTTTGGTCATTCTCCTCAAGGATTTTGGTTGCCGGAATTAGGTTATTTTGAAGGATTAGATAGTTATTTAAAAGAATATGGAATAAAATATTTTTTTGTAGAAAAACAAGGATTGATATATGGAAATCCATATCCTATATATAATGTGTATAATCCTATCATTACTCCAGATAATGTTTTTGTTTTTGCTAGAGATAAGGAAAATAATACAGAAATTTTTGATACAGAAACAGGATATTTAACAGATCCAAGATATAGAGAATTTTATAGAGATATAGGTTTTGATAGAGACTATGAGTATATAAAAGATTATATAGATAAAAGCGGAGTTAGATGTAACACTGGAATAAAATATTATAAAATAACTGGTAAAGATAAAGAACTTTTCGATAAAATGTTGTATGATATAGATGAAGCTTATGCTGCTGTAAAAGAAGATGCTGAAGATTTTGTACAAAAAAGGCTTAAACAAATAAAAAAAATAAACGAAGAAATACCAGATTTAAAAGAACCAATATTGACATATGCGTTTGATACAGAATTTTTTGGTCATTGGTGGTATGAGGGAATTATGTTTCTTGAAAAAGTAATAGAAAATGTGTATAATCATAAAGAGATTGAATTGAAAAAACCAGAGGAAATATTAAATGAAATGGAAAATGTTCAGGTTGTATCTCCTACAAAATCATCGTGGGGAATAAACGGATATTTTGAAGAATGGATAAATGGAAACAATGATTGGATATATCCAGCAATATATGAAATGATAGAAGTTTTAAAATCAAAAATTAATAAATTATGGGAAAAACAAGAAAAAGATATTATATCATTAATGATAAGGGAGCTAATGCTGGCACAATCAAGTGATTGGGCGTTTATTATAAGTTCGGGCACAACAGTTGAATATGCAGTTAACAGAATAAAAACACATGTGAAACGTTTTTTTGAACTTAATGCAATGCTTGAGAGTGGAAAAATTGAAAAAAATAAGTTAAAATACTATATGTGGGTAGATAAAATTTTTGAGAACATTGATTATAGTGTTATAAAGTGATCAATACTTGAAAGGAGGGCATAAGAGTGCCAGAAAAATATTTTGAAATCAGATGGCATGGAAGAGCTGGTCAAGGAGCAAAAAGTGCTTCACAATTCTTGACAGAAGCAGCTGTAGAAGCTGGAAAATATTCAACAGCATTCCCAGAATATGGTGCAGAAAGATCAGGGGCACCAATGAAAGCGTTTAACAGAATAGCTGATGTTCCAATTAGAATAAGAAGTGGTATTGAAACTCCAGATGTTGTTGTTGTCTTTGATGACACAATGTTAGGATTACCAGAAATAACATCAGGATTAACTGAAGATAAGATTATGTTAGTAAATACAGTTATGTCTCCAGATGAAGTTAGAGAAAAAACAGGATTTAAAGGAAAAATATATACAATTCCTGCAACAGACATAGCTTTAGAAGAAATTAAAAGAGGTATTCCAAATACAGTTATGATTGGTGCTTTGGTTAAATTAACAAATGTGGTTCCATTAGATGCAGTTAAAGCTAAAATCAAGAAAACATTTGAGAAAAAATTTGGACCAGAAATAGTTGAAGCAAATATGAGAGCTGTTGAAAGAGGTTATCAGGAGGTGAAAGGCGATGCCTAAATATGATAGCTGGAAAGAAATGCCTATCGCTGGAGTAATAGATAAACCAGCTACAGCAAGAGAATATAATACTGGTACATGGAGAATAATGAGACCTATTGTTGATAAAGATGTATGTATAAATTGTATGCAATGTTGGTTATATTGTCCAGATATGGCCATTAATGGTAAAGTAAAAGAAGATGGAAAAACAGAAATGTTAGGTTTCGATTATAATTATTGTAAAGGTTGTGGGACATGTGCAGAAGTATGTCCTGTTAATGCTATTACAATGAAACCTGAAACAGAATTTTTAAAATAAGGAGGTTGAATATAAATGCCTACAAAGTTAGCAATTACTGGTGCAGCTGCAGTTGCTCATGCTATGAGACAAATTAATCCAGATGTTGTAGCTGCATATCCAATAACACCACAAACTCCAATAGTAGAATATTTTGCACAATTTGTTGCAGATGGAGTTGTAGATACAGTAATGGTTCCAGTTGAATCGGAACATTCAGCAATGAGTGCTGTTGTTGGTTCAGCAGCAGCTGGGGCAAGAACAATGACAGCAACAGCAGCTAATGGTTTAGCATTAATGTTTGAAATTGTATATATAGCAGCATCTATGAGATTACCTATTGTTATGCCTATAGTTAATAGGGCATTATCTGGGCCAATAAACATCCATGGTGATCATTCTGATGCATATGCTGTAAGAGATTCAGGATGGATTCAATTTTTCAGTGAAAATTCCCAAGAAGCATATGATTTAACGATCATTGCTACAAAATTAGCAGAAAGGGAAGAAGTATTAACTCCAGCTATGGTAAACTTAGATGGATTTATTACATCTCATGGTGTTGAAGGTGTAGAAATATTAGATGATGAATTAGTAAAAGGATTTGTCGGAGAATGGAAACCAAAATATCCATTATTAGATATTGATAATCCTATCACTCATGGTCCATTAGACTTATTTGACTATTACTTTGAACATCATAGACAACAACAAGAAGGTTTGAAGAACGCATATAAAGCATTACCAGAAGTATTTGCTGAATATGAAAAAATTTCAGGAAGAAAATATGATTTCTTAGATTTATATAGAATGGAAGATGCAGAATATGTAATGGTTGTATTGAACTCTGCAGCATCAACAGCTAAATATGTTGTAGATGAATTAAGGGAAAAGGGAATAAAAGCTGGATTAGTAAAACCATGGGTATTTACACCATTCCCTAAAAAAGAAATTTTAGCAGCTCTTGACGGTAAAAAAGCAGTTGTGGTTCTTGATAGAGCAATGTCATTTGGTAAAGAAGCACCATTATATTCATTGGTAAAATCTGCATTATATGAAGCAAAAGAAAGACCAATGATGGGTACATACGTATATGGATTAGGTGGAAGAGATGTAACTCCTGAAATGTTGCATATACCATTTGAAGAAGCACTTAAAGGTGAATTGGATCCAAACGAAGAAAGATATCTTGGTTTAAAAGAATAATGGAGGTGAATAATAGTGCCTGTAAATATGAAACAATTAATTAATTTGGTAGAAAAAGAAGATTGGCCATTTACACAAGGTCATAGATTATGTCCAGGATGTAATGCGCCAATGGTTGCAAAATGGACAACAATGACAGCAAAAGCTTTAGGATATGAACCAGTAGTAGGTGCAGCAACTGGATGTTTAGAAGTTTCTTCAACAATATATCCATTTACAGCATGGAATATTCCATATATACATAATGCTTTTGAAAATGTTGCAGCAACAATTTCTGGTGCTGAAGCTGCATACAGATCATTAAAGAATAGAGGAAAATTAAAAACAGATAAACCAATTAAATTTATAGCATTTGGTGGAGATGGTGGAACATATGATATAGGTCTTCAATCATTATCAGGAGCTGTAGAAAGAGGACATGATTTCTTGTATGTATTATATGACAATGAAGGTTATATGAATACAGGTAACCAAAGATCAGGTTCAACACCTCCAGGTGCAGATGCAACAACAGAACCTGTTGGAAAAGTAAAAACTGGTAAAGTACAATTTAAGAAAAATATTGTTGAAATAGTTGGGGCTCATGAAAATGTTTATGCAGCAACAGCATCAACTTCTGATCCATTTGATTTTATGGCAAAAGTTGAAAAGGGTTTAAAACATAAAGGACCAGCTTTTATTGCTGTATTAGCTCCTTGTGTAAGGTTCTGGAGAATTCCTGAAAGTTCAGGTCCAAAGATAACAAAATTGGCAGTTGAAACAAAATACTGGCCATTATATGAAATTGATAGAGGTGTTTATAAGATTACAAGAAAACCAAGAAATTTCAAACCAATTGAAGAATATATTAGATCAATTGGAAGATTTAGAAAAGCATTACAACATCCAGAATATAAGGAAATAATTGAAGAAATGCAAAAATATGTAGATACAAGATGGGAAAGATTGTTGAAATTAGAAGAAGCAACAAAAGATATGTATTTGAGATAATCTTCTAAAAACAAAAACCGGGGCTTGCCCCCGGTTTTTAGGCTATTATAAAACGAGCTAACAGAGGGGGTTTATAGATGAGAGATTGGTTTGTTAAGTGGGAAAAAGTTATAGTATTAGCTATAGTAATTTTATTTACTGCAGGGATAATATGGTGGTCAGTTGCAGCATATTTAGGTGCTTCAAAAGCAAAAGCAGCATCTAATAAGCCTTCAAGAGATAATGCAACTGCTATAATAACTAAAGCAGGAACAGAATTAGATTACCCATATTGGATAATGGATTATGAAGTAAATGATGAAGTTTCGCAAATGAGACAACAATATACCTCATATGGACAAACTTTAGATCCTGTATTTGATGAATTAGCTTTATCATATAATGCAGTAAAACAATTGTTTGATATAAAAGTAATTGAATATTATGCTGATAAAAATGGTTTAACACCAACAGATAAAGAAGTTGATAAAGCTTTTGATAAATATATAGATGATCAAATTGCTAAATTAAAAGAAAATCAAGACACATGGAAGAAATATTTGGATTACTATAAGAGCGAGGATAATTTAAGAAATTTGATAAAATCAAATTATAAAAATGCATATAGAACTCAATATATAATAAATAAAGTAAAGGATAAAGTATCAGTTATTTCAAAAGAAGAAGGATTAAAATACTTAAAAGATAATTTTAATGATTTAAAAAATAAATATGAAGAAGTTAAAGCACAACATATACTTGTTTCAGATGAAGCAACAGCAAATAAAATTAAACAAATGATAGAAAATAAAGAAATAACTTTTGAAGACGCGGCAAAAAAATATTCTAAAGATACATCAAATGCAACAAGCGGTGGAGAATTAGGATGGTTTAAACACAATACAATGGTAAAAGAATTTGAAGACGCATCATTTAATGCTACTGTAGGAGATTTGGTAGGTCCAGTAAAAACTAATTATGGATATCATATAATTAGAGTGCAGGATAAAAAAGTATTTAATAAACCAGAAGACATAATGGATAAATATCCTGAAATATATTCTGAAATTGAGAAAACATTAAAAGACGATAAATTTGTAAAATGGTTAAAAGACTATAAGGAAAGCGAAAAATTATCCTTAAAATATTTAAATGATGATATGAAATTATATGATGAGTATACTACTTTAAGTACTTCTAAAGATGAAGAAAAAATAAAAGAATTTATTAAATCTCTTGAAGATTTTGTATTTGATGAAAATGGTGAATTATCTGTAGATGTATCCACAAATGAAATGGCATTATATATTAATGCAACTAATTTATTAGAAAGTATTTTAAAAGATAGATTAGATAAATTTACAAAATACATAACATTAAAAGATGATGTTGATGAAAATGTTCTTAAATTAGGTATTGATGAAATAAATAAAAAATATGATGAAATTAGTTCTAAAATGAAAAACGTTCAAGGAGAAGAATATACGAAATTATTAAAAGAAAGATTTAAATATGAGGACGCAAGAGATTTCTTAAATCTAAAAAACGAATTAAAAGATTATACAGATGAAGAAATAGTAAAAGGTAAAACAGAATTACAAAAGGAATTAGATGAATTAAAATCAAAAAGAATAAAAGTTTTAGATGAATTATTTGCAGAATATCCAAATTCTTCTAAAACAATAGATTATTATTATCAAGAAGCTCCAGAAAATCCAGAAGTAGCCTTGAAGTATTCTGAAAACAAATTTAAAACCTATAAGCAATATTTGAAATATGTAGATGCAAATGCTATGTTCCAATATTTTGGACAACAATTAAGAGAAATTAGCTTTAATTTAAACAGAGTAGCTTTTTCAAAAGCATCAACAGAAACAAGAATAGAAGCATTAGAAACATTAATTGATTTTAATGATACATTCTCTCAAGATAAATTTTCAAAAGTTGGATATTTAGAAGAAATTAAAAAATTAGATCCAAAATACTCGGGAATAGATAAAATGATTGCTGATGCAGAAAAAGAATATCAAGAGTCTAAAAATGCAACAACAACAGAAGCAACTACAACAAATAAATAAGATAATAAAAAACAGAGAGCTTTTTTAAGCTCTCTGTTTTTATTTGGTATGTTAATAATGTGAAAAAATACTCATTAATAACTTGTTAATGATTATAATCGTGAATAAATTCATTTAATCTAATATAAACACATTTGTTATTTTTTTAATTTAAGAGTAATATATAATTGAGGGGGTGAATACTATGGAAAAATTTTATGAAAAAACCTTATTAGAAGATCTTCATGATATTCAAGATACATATGGATATATACCAGAGGAACAAATTGTTAGAATCGCTAAATCGAGGAATATGCCGAAATCGCAGTTATATGGAGTCATTTCATTTTATTCAATGTTTCATGTTAAACCTAGAGGAAGATATATTATAAGGGTTTGTGATAGTTTGTCATGTCATTTAAATAATTCTGAAAATGTTGTAGAAACGATAAAAGAATATTTGGGAATTGAATCGGGCGAAACAACGGCGGATAAAAAATTTACTCTGGAAATTGTAGAATGTTTAGGGTATTGTGGAGAAGGTCCAATTATGTTAGTAAATAATAAAGTTTACACTAAATTAACTCCACAACAAGCTGTTTCTATTCTAAAAGAATGTATATAGGGTGGTGATGCTTATGTTAGAAGAAAGAATCTTTTTAAAATCTGATATAGAAAAGACCTTTGAAAATTATGAATTTCCTGGATTAAAAAAATCATTAGAAATGAAACATGAAGATATTGTGAAAAAAATAACCGATTCTGGTTTAAGAGGAAGAGGAGGAGCGGGTTTTCCTACAGGAAAGAAGTGGGAATTTGCTTTAGCTCAAAAAAATAATGTGAAATTTTTAATATGTAATGCAGATGAAGGTGAACCAGGTACATTTAAAGATAGATATTTACTTGAAAATATGCCATTTAAAGTATTAGAAGGAATAATAATAGCAGCATATTCTGTTAAAGCAAATTTTGGATATATATACATTAGAGGTGAATATTCAAAAGCAATAGATATTTTTGAAAAAACTATAAAGGAAGCATATCATAGAGGTTTACTTGGCAAAAATATATTAGGTAGTGATTTTAATTTTGAATTAAGACTTATTAAAGGTGCAGGTGCATATGTTTGTGGAGACGAAACATCTTTAATTAATTCAATTGAAGGGAAAAGAGGTTTTTCAAGAATAAAACCACCATATCCTGTTCAAAAGGGATTATATGATAAACCTACTGTAGTAAATAATGTAGAGACTTTGGCAACAGCAGCAGAAATAATGAAGTATGAAGATAATATTTTTGCAAAATTAGGTACAGAGAAAAGCAGAGGAACAAAATTAGTTTCAATTAGTGGAGATGTTAAATTACCTGGCATTTATGAAATAGAGTTTGGTAGTGGGACAATAAAAGATATTATTGAATTAGCTGGAGGAACAAAGGATGAATTAAATTTTGTTGTTCCAGGTGGGCTAGCAACATCAATATTAAAATATGATGAAATTGATGTCCCTTATACATATGAAGACTTAGAAATTGCGGGATCCTCTGTTGGTTCTGGTGGTATGGTAGTAGTTTCTAAAAAACATGATTTAGTTGATATACTGTTGAATGTATCAGATTTTTTTGTAAAAGAAACCTGTGGAACATGTTTTCCATGTAGAGAAGGTAATAGAAATATAAAAGAAATATTATTAGAACTAAAGAAAAAAGGATACAAAGAAGAATATAAAAAGATAATAGGTGAATTAAGAGAAGCAATATTACTTGCTGCTAGATGTGGATTTGGTCAATCTTCAGTTAACTTTATTTATTCTGTTCTTGATAAATTTTTTTATGAAGAGGTGAGATAGATGAAATCTATCTCTAAAATAGAAATAGGAATTTTATTAAAATTGATTTTTTCACCGGAGGTGAGATAGATGAAATCTATCTCTAAAATAGAAATAGGAAATTTTTCAAAATTAATTTTTTCACCGGAGGTGAGATAGATGAAAATTACAATTAATAATAGAGAATATGATATGCCAGAGAATATATCTATTTTAGAAGCGGTAAAAAAAGCTAATATAAAAATACCAACCTTATGTTATATAGAAGGTAAAGAACCATATGGGGGATGTAGATTGTGTATTGTTGAAGTTGAAGGTTCAAAAACATTGGTTCCATCATGTGCAGTAAAAATTAGTGAAGGGATGAAAATAAAAACACATTCGGAAAAAGTAAGAAAAGTTCGAAAAACGATAATGCAGTTGATAGTAGCTTCACATGGCATAAGCTGTGAATTAAATTGTTTAACATGTCCAAAAGCTACAAGTTGTGAATTGAAAATAATTGCAGAAGAGATAGGCGTAACAAAAATAAATATACCTCCAGTAGAAAAAAATTTACCTACAGATTTTTCGAGTTATTCAATTGTTAGAGAACCAACAAAATGTATCGTATGTGGAAGATGTATTAGAACATGTTCTGAAGTTCAAAGCGTTAATATATTTACATTTGCAAATAGAGGACCAAATACAATAGTAACAACATTTATGGATGAAGGTATGGGAAATGTTGATTGTACAAATTGTGGTCAATGTGTTATGAATTGTCCGACAGGTGCTTTGCATGAAGTATATCATATTGATGGAGTATGGAAAGCAATTAATGACCCAGAAAAAATTACTGTCGTACAAACAGCACCTGCCGTTAGAGTGGCTATTGGAGAACCATTTGGACTGGAACCTGGAACTATTTCTACTGGAAAAATGGTTGCGGCTTTAAGATTATTAGGCTTTGATAAAGTTTTTGATACTAATTTCACAGCTGATTTAACCATAGTAGAAGAAGGAACAGAATTTATCCAAAGATTCAAAGAAGGCGGAAAGCTACCATTATTTACATCATGTAGTCCTGGATGGATAAAGTTTATTGAACATAATTATCCTGAATTTCTACCTCATCTTTCTTCTGCAAAATCACCGCAACAAATGTTCGGAGCAGTTGCAAAACATTATTATGCAAAGAAATTAGGTGTTCCTAAAGAAAAATTAGTAGTTGTTTCTATAATGCCATGTACAGCAAAAAAATATGAAATGCATAGACCTGAATTAGCTGGTGATATCGATTTTGTATTAACCACAAGAGAATTAGCAAAGATGATAAAAGAATCGGGGATAGACTTTAAAAATCTTCCTAAAGAAGAATATGATGATCCATTTGGAATATCAACAGGTGCAGGAGCAATATTTGGAGCATCAGGTGGAGTTATGGAAGCAGCTTTAAGAACAGCATATAAAATATTAACAGGAAAAGAGCTTGAAAAATTAGATTTTACATCAGTAAGGGGATTAGCAGGTGTAAAAGAAGCGGAAGTTGAAATTAACGGGAAAATAATAAAAGTCGCTGTTGTTAATACTTTAGGAAAAGCAAGACAATTGCTTGAAAAGATGAAAAATGGAGAAGTGGAATATCACTTTGTGGAATTTATGGCATGTCCAGGTGGATGTATAGGTGGTGGAGGACAACCAATTCCAACTACAGAAGAAGTTTTACTTAAGAGAATGGAAGCAATATATGAAATAGATTATGATTCAAAATTAAGAAAATCTCATGAAAATCCTGCAGTAAAAAAATTATATGAAGATTTTCTTGAAGAACCAAATAGTGAAATTGCACATCATTTGCTACATACACATTATATAGCAAGAAGTTAAAAATCTAAAAAACTCCCCGAAAAAATCGGGGAGTTTTTTGGTGGCCAGGGACAGAATCGAACTGTCGACACCTGGATTTTCAGTCCAGTGCTCTACCGACTGAGCTACCTGGCCATCTAATAAAATGGTGGGTGCTGCAGGGATCGAACCTACGACCTTCTGCTTGTAAGGCAGACGCTCTCCCAGCTGAGCTAAGCACCCGCATCTTTTCTTCTTGGCGCCCCCAACGGGATTTGAACCCGTGCCTTTGGCGTGAAAGGCCAATGTCCTAGGCCGCTAGACGATGGGGGCATCAATCACAACCGACATATATAATATCAGAAAATAAGGAAAAAGTCAAGAAAACAAAAGGTTAAAAAGTTTAAGATATGATTTCTAATTTTGGAATATTAATCAATAAAGAAAATAATTTTTCAAAGGCACGTTTTCTATGGCTAATTTTATTTTTAATACTTTCTCCAAGTTGCCCAAAGGTTAAAGTTTCACCATTAGGAATAAATATTGGATCATATCCAAAACCCTTTTTTCCTAAAATAGAAAAAGCGATTTTTCCTTTTACTTCACCTTCTACCGAAAATAAGATATTATTTTTTGGATTATAATATGTTGCAGAACATACAAATCTTGCATCTCTTTTTTCAAAAGGTACATTTTCCAGTTTTTTTAAGATATATTTCATTTTATCTTTATAAGAATAATTTTCCATAAATCTTGCAGAATATACTCCTGGAAAACCATTTAAAATTTTTATTTCTAATCCAGAATCATCTGCAATAACTGGTGCTCTTAAAACATGAGCAGTTTCAATGGCTTTTTTTATAGAATTTTCGAGAAAAGTCTTGCCATCTTCATTAACTTCGAAATCTTTTAAAATTTCGAACATTCCTTTTATTTGTATATTTTTAGGTTTAATCTCATTAATTTCTTTTAATTTATGTTTGTTATTAGTCGCCAGATAAATTATCATTTCCCATACCAACCTCTTTCAAATTTTTAGCAGCTTCAGAAGGATTAGCTTGATGGAATATTCCAGCACCTACTACAAATTCCATAACACCTGCTGCGTATAATGTTCTTATATTCTTTAAGCCAACTCCCCCATCAACTTCTATAACAACATTATAATTTTTTTCATCGATTATTTTTTTTAATTTTTTAATTTTATCAATAGTTTCAGGAATGAATTTTTGACCAGTAAATCCCGGATTTACACTCATAATAAGTATTCTATCAACAAAAGGTAAAATTTCTTCTAATAAGAAAACAGGAGTGTGAGGATTTAAAGAAACACCTGCATCACATCCTAAATCCTTTATTTTTGTTATTGTACGATGCAAATGGGTAACTGCTTCATAGTGAACGGTTATTCCGTTAACACCAAGTTTTGCATAATCTTCGATATATCTATCAGGATTTATAATCATTAAATGAGCATCAAGGTATTTTTTTGTAATGTTTCGTACAGATTTTATTATTGGAGTTCCAAAAGAAATATTTGGAACAAATAATCCATCCATAACATCTAAATGTATGCCATCAATATTATTTTCTACGTTTTTAATCTCTTCTCCTAATTTTGAAAAATCAGCAGCTAAAATTGAAGGATATATTTTCATTTCCATCTCTTCCTCCTTATTTTTTTATTGTATTCTACAACCTCATTATATATTTTCAAATAGTTATTATATCTTTTTTCAGAAATCTCTTTATTTTGAACAGCTTCTTTTACTGCACAATGTGGTTCATTAATATGAACACAATCATTAAAACCACAATACATGGAAGGTTCTTGAAACTCAATAAAAAATTTTTGTAATTCTTCAGGTTCAAAATCATAAATATCAAGAGCAGCAAAACCAGGAGTATCAGCAACAAAACCTCCAAAATTAAATTCTAGTAATTCGGTATATGTAGTTGTGTGCTTTCCTCTTTGTAATTTCTCGGAAATTTCTCCAACACGCAATTTAAGACCGGGATTTATAGCATTTAGAAGTGATGATTTACCAACTCCAGACATGCCAGCAAAAGTTGAAATCTTGTTTTTTAAATATGGTTTTATCTCTTCAATACCAATATTTTTCTTTGCACTAGTCAATACAACAGGATATAAACGGGAATATATATTTAAGAATTCATCAATTTCATCTTTTTCCAACAAATCAACTTTATTCAAGACAATTATACATTCAAGATTATTTTTTTCGACTTGAACTAAAAATTTATCTATTATTAAATAATCAACTTTTGGACTTTTTAAACAAGTCACTAAAACAGTTTGATCCACATTTGCAATTTTAGGTCGATATAATAAATTTTTTCTTGGCAATATATTTTCTATTTTAGCAGCACCATTTTCCATAGAATATTCTACATAATCTCCAACGATTGGCGTGATCTTTTGTAATTTAAATTTTCCTCTTAAGAAGGCAGTTATTTTCTCATTTGTATTCAAATCTATTAATTCTAAAGTATTAGAATGAAATCTAGTAACAATACCTTTATAAATATTCACTAATTCACCTCCGAAGATGAAACCTTTAATATAATGATATCTCCTTCATTTACTGGTGTTCCAGGAGAAGGATTCATGTCAATAACAGTATCAATCTTTTCATTAGAATTATATATTTTAATAATTTTATAATTCAAATTATATGAATTTAAAAACTGTTCAGCAACGGATAATGGAGATCCAATTAAATCTGGAACTTTTAAAGTTTCTATATTACCCAATTGAACAAAAATGTGTCGCCCTTTTTTTACACGTTTCCCTGCAGAGGGTTCTGTATATAACACAATATTTCCTGTTCCTTTGACCAAAGGAACTAATCCTATTTCCTTTAGAGCATTGATAGCAGTATCTTTATTTTCTCCATCTACTTTAGGCACTATTACATAAGAATAAGAATTAACAAATATAAAAATAAATAATAGTAAAATTAATCCACCAGTAATTGCGCCTAATATAAATAAAGATAAATTTTTTATAATTTTTTTTATTATAAAGCTTATATTTTTCATTTTGTTTTAAAACCCTTTTGCCTCATTTTTAATTGTCCACAAGCGGCATCAATATCTGTTCCCTTTTCCATTCTTAAAGTAGCTTCTATATTATTATCTTTTAATTTATTAACGAAATTCGTTAGAAATCTTTTTGATGGTCTTTCAAAACCAGCAGGATTAGGATTAACGGGGATTATGTTAACCATCACTTTCAAATCTTTTAGTAATTTTGCTAATTCTTCAGCATGTTCTACTCCATCATTTAAACCCTTTATAGCAATATATTCTATTGTAACTCTATTTTTAGTTTTTTCTTGATAAATTTTACAAGATTGAATAACCTCTTCAATAGGGTATTTTGAATTTATAGGCATAATTTGATCTCTTATATAATTATTTGGAGCATGTAGAGATACTGATAATCTAATATCTAATTCAAAATCTGCAAGTTCTTCGATTTTATCTGCAATACCTGCTGTAGAAATGGTAATTCTTCTAGCTCCAAGGTTCTTCATTTTCTTGTTATTCCAATTTCTGATAGCTTTTAAAACATTATCATAATTGAGCATGGGCTCTCCCATACCCATTAATACTACGTTATTAATATTTACATCTTTTAATTTTTCTATAGCAAGCACTTGAGATACAATTTCTCCAGTAGTAAGATTTCTTTCGAAACCACTTGCACCAGTTGAACAGAATTTACATTTTAAAGCACATCCAACTTGAGTAGATATACAAGCAGAAACTCTATTTGGATAAAATAATAATACAGATTCTATAGTTCTACCATCTTCAAGTTTCCACAAAAATTTGGTAGTACCATCTATTTTTGATTCTTGAATATTTATAGGTTCTGGAATATAAATATAAAAATATTTATCTAATATTTCTCGTTGCAATTTTGAAATATTTGTCATTTCATAAAAATCAAACACATGTTTTTTAAATATCCAATCTAAAACCTGATCTACTCTGAATTTTTGTAAATTTATTTGTTTGAATTCATTTATTAATTCGTCATAACTATAATCTAAAATGTTTTTTTTAATCATTTCTTTCTCCTCCATATTAAAGTTTTTCTTAAAATACACAACATTCATAACTCCAAGTTACTTTAAAATTCATTTTATTTGCTAAATCTATAGTGTTTTGTACAGGTTGCACAATTTTATCAGCAATACCTAATAATTTCGCTTGCAAATCTTTTCTGTATTTTCCTTTTGGATGCATACAACCTAATGTCAAGGATATGTTATTAAAAATATTTTTCGCATATTCAAATATATCAACAACTTCATTTATAGAAGGAGGCGATTTTTTTTCAAAAAAGGATCCTTTAGTAGGAATAAACACTAAAAAAATAATATCTTTAATATTATAATTTTTTAAACGGTTTATTGCATCTATTTCATGAGTTAGCTTTCCACCATTGAGACCTATGGTTATATGTGGTTTAACATTAAAATTTAGTTCAAGTAAATTATCAAATGTTTTCCATATTTCATTAAATTTATCCACACCATAAACATTAATCATTGTTTCTTTATTACCAACCAGGTCAAATGAAATTGCATCACTAATATCTTTTATTTTTTTTAATTCATTATAATTCATAAATCCAGTATGGAGATTGTATTTAAAATTATATTTCTTTTTATATTCTTTTAAAATATCAACAAATTGATATACAGGAACTTTAATTTCATTATTCATTCCACCGCTTAATAATAATGAAGACATATTTGATAAATTGTCAATATCATTTATAGTAGCCATATTTTCTAAATAATGTTTATTGCAATGCTTACAATTTAGAAAACAATAATTTCCAGTTAAAGAGATGGATTTAGTATCTCTCATCTTTACAAAGTGTATTTTATTTTTCATTTATCTCACCGCTAAAATTTTCGCAAGCTTCTTTAGCTGCTAATTGTTCAGCTATTTTTTTTGATTTGCCAATTCCACGACCATACCTTTTTCCATTAATTATAGCATCTATAACAAATGTTCTATTATGTGGAGGCCCATCTTGTCTAATTAATCTATATTCTGGTCGTATTTTCAGATCTTTTTGAGTCAATTCTTGTAATCTTGTTTTATAATCAAGAAATAGCTTTCCTGCAATTGAAAGATTTATATATTCGTTTAGGTTTTTTAATGCAAAATTTTTTGCTCTTTCAAAACCTAAGGATAAATATATAGCCCCTAGAATTGCCTCAAAGAGATCTGAAATTATTGAATGTTTTTCTCTTCCACCAAATCGTTCTTCGTTTTTACTTAAAAGAATGTACTTTCCAAGACCCAGTTTTTGAGCGGCTTCAAATAATATTAATTCGCTTCCAACAGTTGCCCTAACTCTTGCCATATCCCCTTCGTTTAAGTTATATTTTTTAAATAAATGTTCTGCAATAGTTAAATTTAAAACGGAATCACCTAAAAATTCTAATCTTTCATTAGATTCAATATTTCTACCTTTTGATTTATAATCATTAGAATAAGAAGAATGACAAAGAGCCTCAAAAAGAAGCTCTTCGTCAATATCTGGGACATCAATTATGCTTTTTACCTTATTAACTATTTTCTTTTCATATTCATTCATTTATTTATTTTCTCCTTAACTGTTTCATATAATGAATCTTCATCTAATTTGAAAATTTTAAATAATGATTCATTATTTCCTGATGGTGAGTAATTATCAACATCTATAGATTCAACGCTTAATGGATTTAATTTATTTGCAACAACAGATTTAGAGAATTCTACTAATAAACCATTGTATTTATTATGGTCTTCATAAATAATCACATGAGAATTGTTAATGTAATCAGCAACAATAGATGCATCAAATTCTAATGGAGCAGAAACATTAATTACTGTTATATTTAAACCTTCTTCTTTTAATCTATCAGCAACTTTAACAGCTTTATAGGCTACACTTCCATGAGTTAATATAGTGACTTTTTCGCCTTTTCTTAAAATGTCAACTTTTCCATATTCAAACTCATAATTTTCACCAAAGTATGGATTTCCATTTTCATCTAATATTACAGGGATTTTAGATCTTCCCATAGCAATTACAACATTTCCTAATGTTGAAGCAGCATATCTAATAGCTTTATCAGTTTGATTAGGATCAGCAGGAACTATTAGTTTAGTATCGAAAAAGCTTCTTACAATACCAATATAATTTATTTCATGATGAGTTTTTCCATCTTCACCAATATCAATTCCACAATGAGTAACAGCTGTTTTTAAATTTGTATGATTTATATCATTTAATCTTTGTTGATTAAATGTTTCATCAAGGCCAAATACTCCAAAGTCTGCAAAAAATGGAACAACACCGCAAACTGACATTGCACCTGCAATAGTAGCAGCATTATGTTCTTGAATACCAATTTGAATATAAGTTTCAGGACTAACTTTTTCAAATTTTTCTAATTTTACAGAAGGTTTTAAATCACAATCAACTGCTACAATAGGAGTTTTTCCCTTATTGATTTTTGCTAAATCAGCTATAGCATTTCCAAATGCTCCTCTATTATCAATTTTATCCTCTTTTCCGTAAACAATAGGCGTGCCAGCTTCAGCAACAACAACGTTATCTTCAAATTCTAATTTTTTTCTTAATAATGGCAATTTCTTTCTCATTTCCTTATATTTTTCAATATCATTTTCTAAACCTAATTCTTTTAATGCTTTATCTGCAGCATCTTCTTTTAAAGGAGAACCATGGTATTCATGTCTATTTTCCATAAAAGAAACGCCTTTTCCGATTATTGTTTTTGCAACAATTACAGTAGGCCCTAATTTGTAATTTTTAGCTTCTTCAATAGCATTAAATAATTGTTCAAAATCGTGTCCATCAACCTCTATAATATTCCAACCAACTGATTCATATTCTTTAACAATATCAACATATAAAACATCTCTAGCTCTTCCGGAAATTTGTATATCATTATAATCAACCAATACAGTTAAATTATTTAAGTTTTCCTTTTTAGCAGTTCTTCGTGCTTCTGAAATTTGCCCTTTTGGAGACTCTCCATCGCTATGTAATACAAAAACATGATAATTTGCACCAGTAATTTTTGATGCTAAAGCCATACCAACACCAGCTGAAAGCCCTTGCCCTAAGTTACCAGTAGTCCATTCTACTCCAGGAATTCCTCTTGTTATATGACCTTCAAAAATAGAACCAGAATGTCTAAAACCTGCAATTAAATCATCTACATTAAAGAAACCCAATCTTGCTAAAGCTGAATAAACACCTGGTGATGTATGTCCATGACTAATAACAACTCTATCCCTTTTTGGGTCATAGGGGTTTTCAGGGTCTATATTAGCTAAGTTAAATACGCTCAAATACATATCGATAGAGGACATTGAACCTCCAGGATGACCTGATTTTGCAACGGTAGTCATTTTTATAATGTCGCCTCTACATATTCTTGCTAGATCTTTTAATTCGCTTAATGATTTTTTCATTTAAACTCCTCCTTCTAATAAATTTACTTAATAAAATATTTTATAATCAAAAATATTATATTTAATATAGCACTTATTAATATTGCAGTTGTTAAAGGGAAATAAAATGTAACTCCTTCTTTTTTAATTAAAATATCTCCAGGTAGTCTACCTAATTTAAAAGGAATTTTATCGGAAAAATAAAATATTAAACCTATAATAATTAATATAATTCCAAATGATATTAAAGACTTACCTATATAGTGCATATTAATCACCTAATGGGCAATTTTTTTTGAAATACTCAAAAGGTAATTTAACCATAACAGGTTGATTATTTTCGATTATTTGTAGTGTTACTTGCTTTAAAAAAGCATTTACAGTTATAACTCTAGCTGGAACATTTTCATAATCAATTGTAGATCCTTCATTAGGAATACATTTTAATGATGATTCATAAAATTCATTTTCATAGGCTAGACAGCACATAAGACGCCCACAACGACCAGAAATTTTTGCGGTATTAATGAGCATTTGCTGTGTTTTTGCCATCTCCATTTTTATAGAATCAAATTTTCTTAAAAATCTAGAGCAACAGGTAGGCTGACCACATAAACCAATTGCACCAATCATTTTTACTTCATCTCTGATTCCTATTTGCCTTAATTCTATTCTTGCTTTAAATTCTTTAGCTAATTCTTTTACAAGTTCTCTAAAATCTACTCTGGTATCTGAACCAAAATATACAATTATCTTTGATCTATCGAATATAAATCTTGCTGATAATACTCGCATAGGAAGTCCTAATTCTTTAGCTTTAATTTCAGTGACTTCTTTAGCTTTTCTGGCCATCTTTTTGTTTTCTTCGTATTTTTTAAAATCTTCGTCATTTAGTTTTCTTATAATAGAAGATACTTCGTACCCTATCTCTTCAAAAGTTAATTCTTTTGGTCCTAATACGACTTTTCCAACATCTAATCCCATATCAGTATTAATCAAAACTAAATCTCCAACTTTTAAATCTTCCCCATTTCCCGCATAATATAATATAGGAGATAATTTATAAATTTCTACTCCATATACTAAAGCTTTTAAATTAATCATTTTTTATTCCTCCTTATTTTTAAAGAAAGCCTGAATAAATCTAAGAAACATTGTTTGGATAGTCAAATCGAAATTAAAATTAGAAACATTGCTTTTAGTTATAGTTTCACACCATTTTATATTTTCATAAATTTTTTTAAAATCAAGTTTGAAATTCGCAAAACCAAAAAAATAGACCATATTGAGCGAAAAAAAATTTTTCCATTCAGAAGATAACAAAAAAACAAAAGCATCATGATATAATGCTAAAAATAGATTAGAAAAAAATTTTAATATGGATAATTTATCCTCTATGGTATTCTTATATGATATTATTGTATCAATTATTTTTTGAATTTCCATTAAGTTTAGTTTTTCAAATCTTTTTATTAGTTCAAAAAATGATTCATACTTTAATATCCTATTTTCAATTTCATTATTTTGAGACATTAAATATTTTATCAATTCTTCATTTTCCAATGAGTTGAAACTTTTTACTGTATTAAAAACATTCTCTAAATTATCAGTGTTTTCTAATATATAATAGGCACATTCATAATCATTTCTAATTGAGTAGGAAAAGTTAATATAATAATTTGAATAGTCTTTTTTTATTCTATCAATAATATCAGGATTGGGTAATAGTATTTTATATAGTTCTACTTCTAATAGTTGGTAATAAGTTATACCATTTAGTCGTTGTTGCAATAATAATAGCATATTCAGGAGGTTCTTCGAGGGTTTTTAAAATAGAATTTGCAGCCTGAATATTCATTTTATCAATTTCATGAATAATAATCAATTTATATTCTGAAAAATTAGGTTTATATAATAAAAATTCCTGAATTTCACGAATATCAATAATTTTAATATTTCCATCTTTTGGATAAATTTCCAATATATCATTTTGATTTATCTTATTTTTGATATCACTAATACTTTTTTCTAAAATAAAATTATCTTGATTTACTAAACATATAGAAGAGCCAGAGAAATTAAAAAGTTTTTCTATCAATATTTCCACCCCATTTATTTATATAAATCCAAAAGTAATCCATTTATTAAATCGATCTTTTTAGCATAAAGGAAAGCACCACTTTCCCCTTTTAACAAGTTATCTGTTAAATCTTTTAATTCATTGTTAACTTTTTCCGCAACCACAAAATAATTTTTTTCTTTAAAGTTCATTTTTGAGTTAAGTTTATAGAGGTTTTTTTCTATTTTTTTTAGAAACTCCTTTACGCTTTTTCTGTATTTGTTTAAATTACTTTCTATTGGTGATCTTTTGAATTCTGCACCATATTCCTCAATTTTTTCCAGCAATTTATTTAAATCCTTTTTTATAATTTCAATTTCGTTTAATTCCATAATTTCAGTAAAAGCTATCTTTTTTTTATGTGAGATTGTTTTATGTGATTTAGATGATTTTTTCTTTTTTATTTTTTTTTCATCAGATTTTTGCGGGGAATTTCCTGATAAAGGATTAATAAACATATGCCCACCTCCGGTGAGAACTTATATATATCTATATTATACTACAAAAAAGAAAAAAGGGGGTATCCCCTTTTTTAAGCTTTTATATGAGATTTTGTAAGTTTAATAATAACTTTTCTATAGGGTTCTAAACCAACAGATTCAGTTTCTAAATGCGGGTATTGTTTCCTAACATATTCGTGGACAATTCTTCTTTCATATGAAAACATAGGAGCTAATTCTATTTTTTCAATATCATCATTTAATCTTTTAACAGCATTATCTACTATTTCATAAATTCTTTCCTTTTTCTTTCTTCTATATTCGCCAACATCTAAGTTAATATCAATTTTAGTGCTAGATAATCTGTTTACAAAAATCGATAAAATATGCTGCATAGCTCCAATAGTTCTTCCATACTTTCCGATTAGTTTTCCGAGGCCATCTCCATCCATCCTAATTAAAATATTTTTTCCTTGAAAATTAATTGAATAATCAAAATCTCCATCAAAATGATATAAGATGGAACTTAAAAAATCATTAAGTTTATTCATTAAATACTTTTCATTTAAGAATGCGCTAATTATAGCATTTTTATTACCAATTCCTAAGAAACCTTTTTTAGGTTGCTGAATTACTTCAAAGCTAATTTCTTCAGGGGAAACATCGTAAAATCTTATCGCTTCGTCAAATGCTAAATCAATACTTTTTCCTTCAAACTGTTTTTCTCGAATCTTTATATTCATTTCGAGCACCTCCTAATATTAAGACTATTTTGATGTTTTATAAGGTTTTGGACCAAGGCCTAAAAATTCTCTTATCGTCAAACCTTTTACATTATTTTTCTTATTTACATATGCGGTGATAAATATTTGTAAAACAGCATTTGTTACCCAATAGATAAATATACCTGTAGGTAAATTTATAAATAAGAATGGGAAAATTACCATCATTATAGAGGTATTCCATGCTGTCTTTCTATCTGTTGCAGACTGTAAAGCGTTATATAAATATGCTATTACACTTAATAAAACTAGAACAATATTTTGTTTGAACCCACCTTGGGATAAATCAGACCAAATTAAGAATTGTGGATTATAAGCAAATGTTCCTTGATAATAATTAATTGCTCCATATAATATCCAGAATATAGGTAGTTGTACAAATGCTGTTAAACATCCGCCAGCTGGATTTATATTGTGTTCTTTATAAAGAGTCATTAATGCTTGTTGTTGTTTTTGCGGATCTTTGTATTTTTTCTTTATTTTTTCAATTTCTGGTTGTAACTTTCTCATTTCAATCATGGATTTAGTTTGCCTATGATATAGTGGGTATAAAAGGGTTCTTATAACAACTGTAAATATCATTATAGCCCAACCAAAATTACCAGTAAATTTGTATAACCACCATAAGAAGGTTACAAAACCATAATTTATATACCATAACCAATTTATAGCTCCCACTTTTTTAGCTAAAGCTTTTATTCTATCGTATTTCTCTGGGAATACTTGTTTAATAAATATAAATTTAGCAGGCCCCATATAAGCTTTAAAAGTTTCATCTCCAGAAATTTTAATGCTTTGATCTTCTATATTAAGTTTATTTGAATCAAAAATAAATATAGATTTTATAGGTTTATTTAAATAAGAAAGTAACAATTCATTTTCTGTCGCAACTGTATCAGGATAAGATATAGTAGGTATTATAATCTTTCCGGATAAATTTTTAAAAGATACTTCAAAATTATAATATGGTCCATTAAAAAACTTATAACTTTTTATACCACCATTTTTAAAGTAATATTTTATTTCTACAAAATTATTAATATGGTTTTCTGAAATATCAAAAGATGTTGGCAATATCTCATTACCATTTTCATCATATAAATCAAAACTATCGTTATAATAATTATAAATCTTAATAAAAATAGTATTGCTTCTGTTCTGAAGGATTTCAAAATCTTTCATATGACCATAATTATCAAAAGAGACTTTATATAATCTCATTTGTAATTTTATTTCAGTAGATGATGAGGTTATATTATAATTAGGAGTTTGAGAGAAAATAAAAACCCCTAGGACCATTAGTCCTATAATTAAAATTAACTTTTTCAATTTTTTACACCCCTTTGTTTATTTTTTGTTGATGGTATAAATACAAATTTCTCTGGGACTGGATCAATACCACCTTGATGAAACGGATTGCATCTTAAAATTCTTAATATACCTAAATATAAGCCTTTTAAGACGCCGAATTTCTCTATTGCTTCATATGTATATGTGGAACATGTTGGATAATATATACATTTCGAAGGTTTATAAGGTGAAATATACTTTTTATAAAATTTAATTAGTCCCAAAAATATTTTTTTCATTTTAAACGCTCCGATATACTAAAAATAATTTCCTTTATATCTTCAAATGATAAATTGTGGAATTCTTTTGATAATTTTTTTCGTGGTAAAAAAACTATATCATAATCTTGTGGAAAGAGACTCTTATTTCTACGATATATTTCTCTGATATATCTTTTTAATTTATTCCTTTTATGAGCTTTTCCAAATTTTCTTTTTATTGTAATTCCTATTCTAGAAAAACCAAGATTATTTTTTGTGTAAACAACAACAAAATAATCATTTATCTGTCTCTTTCCACAAGAAAAAACTTTATCAAAGTCTTTTTTGAAATGAATTCTTTCTCTCTTCTTTAAAGTTTCTTTCATATTAAACAGCTAGTCTTTTTCTTCCTTTAGATCTTCTTCTTCTTAATACAGCTCTACCACCAGGAGTTTTTGTTCTTGCTAAGAATCCGTGTGTTCTTCTTCTTTTTGTCCTGGAAGGTTGATAAGTTCTTTTCATTTGAATTCCTCCTTTATAAATATATAATTTATTTTTATAATAGCCTTCACCTATTATACCCTTAAAATATTTTTTATGTCAATATAAAACGTTACAATTATTTTTTTTTTAAGAAAAAATTCGGGCACTCCCCCGAATTTTTAAAGTCTTTTTAATTGATCTTTTCTCATTGATATCAATTGAAGTAATTTCATCATCTCTTCTTCTGTATTTTCACCTATTTTGAAATCACAATGATAATATCCTTTGAATATCTCCTCTTTATGAACAATTTCTCCTAATAATTTTATTTTTGTACCCATAGCATCAAAAGTTAATACAAGTTTGGTATCACCTATTTTTTCAATTTTATCTTTTAAAGCATAAAAAATAATGTTTGATTTGGAAATGCTTTCTATAGATGCTTTAAATGCTTTTTCATTATCAAGACGCCAAACATATTTGTTGACAAAAATAACTCGTTTTAAAGGAACACCAATTCCGGTAATACTCAATTTTATAGAAAAACTACTCTCTCCTTTTTTTATCTCCTTTTTTTTCAAAATATAACCTAATTTATTTTTCCCTACAATAGTAAAATCATTTTTTATCAAACTATTATTTAAATAATATTCTAAATGTATAGAATTTCCGAAATTAAAAAATGTATTTTGTAAATCGATAATTTTATTTTTAACAATGATATTTTTTTCTGGTAAGAATATATTAATAAAATCTTTTCTTGAATTAATTATTTTAACCTCTAATGAGATATTTTCATTGTCTATATTAAAGATAGCATAAGCATTGCTGTGCCTAAATAGCGATGGTTGGATAATTCCACCATAAAATTCTGGTATTATTTTTATAACTGTCTCAACAACTGTTTTATCTAGTTTTCCATCTTGAACCATTTTTAATAAAACTTTTGGAGCATCTTCTATATTTAAAGCTTTTCTCCATGGTCTATTTGAAAGTAAAGCATCAGTAACTTCTGCAACTGTTAATATTCTAGATAAAATGGAAATATCATAATTTTTTTTGCCGTAATAACCAGATCCGTCTAAATACTCATGGTGATATTTTGCAATTTCAACAAATTCAGAAAAAAAATCATTTCCTGCAAATAATAATTCTAATTTTTTAGTATGTTGTTTAACTTCTTCTGTTTCTAGAGGAGATAATTTATCAGGTTTTTGCAAAATATCTTTTGATATCCACATTTCGCCCAAATCATGTATTAAAGCAGAATAATAAACTTTTTCTATTTTTGTTTGATCCAAGTTTAAATTTTCTGCCAACAAAACTGATAAGTCAGCTATTCTTAAAGAATGATAATAAGTATAAGCATCATGAGCTTTTAATAAATAAAACAAAGTGCTGATAGTTTGTTCAATAAAATAGTCTTTATAAGCACTATCTTTTACATCAAGAATAAGAATTAGAAAATTTTTTAATTGATCATAAAACAGCTCTCTTAGACTTTTAACATCATCATATTTTGTATTCTTTTTCATAAAAACATATATAAATCCAACAGTTTCATCTCTAAATATAATATTTTGTCCTATAGCAAAATAATCATCTTCTTTATTTTCAAAAAAATGTTTATTAATTGATTCATCATATAGTACAGTATCAAAATTATTTATATGAAATTTATCTTCTACAGAGAAATACATTCCGTTCATTGAATAATCAATATTCATATTTGTTGAATCATAGTATATAATAGTTTTGTATAAATTATCGGAAATCTTTACCCCTAATATCAATCTAAAATCATCAAGCGGAATATTTGGAATAATTGAATTAAAGGTTTCTATATAATTGCTCATATTATTCACCTACTAGTTTAAAATTGTTTGAAGTTCCAATTATAATATACATATCGTTTTTTAATAATTCTGGAGATTTTATATTATTGATTTTTAATAAATAATCAATAGATACTCCAAACATTCTCGAAATTCCATATAAAGTATCACCTGATTTAACTTTATAATATATATAATTATCCTCTTTTCTATCTTCTTTAAAATATTTTTCAAAAACAGAATTATCCAAGGAATAAATTTCTCGTGGGTAAGTATCCTTAATAACGATAGAAAAATTATTTAAATTTAAATTTGTAGAATCTTGAGAAACTTTTTCTCCATGAACAGAAACATTTTGATACAATATCAGAATAGATATATTTGCATTTTGTATTTCACTTGAATATTTTTTTATGATATTGTTCGTGCTAAAAACTTTAAACTTATTTTTATTATAATCGTTATTTCTTTCGATTAAACCTATTACAAAAATTTCATTGTTTCTATATAGATATTTTGTATATGGTAAATAATATTCTTTATCATTATAGGATAAATTTGCCAAAAGAAAAGGCATATTTTTATCAAATAAATCATTATTAATATCAAAATCTAAAAAAGATTTATAAGCGGGTATTTCGTAATATCCAATATTACTTTGAGAAAAATTTGTTGCAAAAAAAGATAAGGATAATATTATATAAAAAATTATTATAAATTTTTTCAATTTAATCCCTCCAGTATTTTCAAGGATAATTATATCATAAAATTTTTAAATTTCATTATATATATCAATAAAAATAGTTTCCAAATCGAATTTTTCTTCAAGTATTTTTGCAATAGCTTTTACCCCAAAAGTTTCTGTCGAATAATGTCCAGCATTTATATAAGAAATATGCATTTCTTTCGCTATATCTCTAATGTGTTCTTTAACTTCACCAGTAATATAAGTATCAACTTTCCCCTCTAAAGATTCTAAAGCATAAGAAGCACCACCAGATATTATGGCTATTTTTTTTACGTAATCATTATTTTGATAAATAAACAAATCTTTTCTATTAAAAACTTTTTCTAACTTCATTTTAAAATTATCAAAAGGAATTTCATTGTCAAATTCTCCAATAATTCCAACATCAAAAGATTCATAAGAAAACAATTCTAATTTTTTTGCTATTTGAGCATTATTTCCATATTCTAAATGAGCATCTAAAGGTAGATGATACCCCATTAACGTCATATCTTTTTTTATTACATTTTCTATTCTTTTTTTAAAATATCCCCTTATTTTGAAAAAATCTTTTCCGAAAATACCATGATGTACTAACATCATATCAGCATTAATATTTATTGCTTTATCAAGAAAATCTTTATTAAAAGAAACTCCAACAGCAATTTTTTTGACTTCGGGATTTCCTTCTATTTGAATACCATTAAAACAAAAATCATTGAATTTATTAATTTCAAGTAGATCATTTAAAAATGTTTCAATTTCAAAAATATTAGCCATTATTTCACCTCCATCCTTGATATTATAGCACAAAAAAGAATTTCATAAAAAGAACTCAAACTTTCAATTGAAGTAATCAATAAAAAACTCCCCTTACAGGGGAGTTTATATTACAAGATTATATAATTGCTAATTCGTTTTCTTTATCAAATACGTGCATTGTTTCCATTTCTAAAATAAGTTCTACTTCACTATTTTCCTTTGCTGTAGTTGTTGGATCTACTTTTGCAACCATATATTGGCCACCTACTGTAACGTGTAATAATGTTTCACTTCCTAAAGGTTCTGCAACATCAACTTTTCCTTTAACAACGTCATTTGTATGTTCTCCTTTATATATAGATTTATCATGAATATTTTCTGGCCTTATACCAAAAACAATATCTTTATCTACATATGATTCTAATTTTTCATTAAATTGATTTGGAACTTTTACTTTTAATTCATTTGCTACTACCCATAATTCCCCATTCTCTTTAGCAATTTTAGCTTCTAAGAAATTCATAGGAGGAGTTCCAATAAATCCTGCAACAAATTTATTTGTTGGTTTAAAATAAACTTCATGTGGAGTTCCAATTTGTTGAATAACTCCATCTTTCATAATAACTATTTTATCAGCCATTGTCATAGCTTCAACTTGGTCATGAGTAACATAAACAATTGTAGCATTTAATCTATGATGTAATTTTTTTAATTCGGATCTCATTTGAACCCTTAATTTAGCATCTAAGTTTGATAATGGTTCATCAAATAAGAAAACCTTAGGATCCCTAACAATAGCCCTACCAACAGCAACCCTTTGTCTTTGACCACCTGATAATTGTTTTGGTTTTCTGTCTAATAAATGAGCAATGTCTAAAATTTGTGCTGCATTTTTAACTCTTTGATCAATTTCTTCTTTAGGGAATTTTCTTAATTTTAAACCAAAAGCCATATTGTCATATACAGTCATATGTGGGTAAAGAGCATAGTTTTGGAAAACGAATGCTATGTCTCTATCTTTAGGTTCTACATCATTAACAACCTTTCCATCAATAAGTAATCTACCTTTAGTAATTTCTTCTAAACCAGCAATCATTCTCAATGTTGTAGTTTTACCACAACCAGAAGGACCTAATAAAACACAAAATTCTTTGTCTTCAATAGTAAAACTTGCACTTTTTACAGCATGAAATCCATTAGGATAAATCTTATCAATATTTTCCAATACAACTTGTGCCATAATTACACCTCCGAATTAATCTAAATTTTCAATTTCTTTAAATATATCTTTAATTTCATTATATTTAGAGGGATCACCTATTTCCATTAAATACAAATCCCTAATTTCATCGATAAAATTCATTAATTTTTTAAATTTGTCAAAACCAATCAAAACAAATTCAGGTTTTCCATTTTTAGTTAAAACAATGAATTTGTTTTTAGATTCTTCTGTTGCTTGAGAAAATTTGGCTTTAGCTTCAGCTATACTATAAAACTTTAAATTTTCAATATCCATGTTATTCCTCCTTGACTATAATTATAGTCATATTTAATATAATAAAAAAATTTGTTTAAATACAATAAGAATACATTACAGAATATTATAATTGATAAAGAATCAAATACTCATTTTTTTAAAGGAATTGTATTATTTAAAGTTTCAAATGACGTTATGAGATAGAAAATAAATGAGTATTAGAAATTAGTATTTAAATAATTGTTATAATATTAAGTATAATATAAGGTCTTTGTTATTTAAAAATTTTGATGTATAATAAAGTATAATAAATTAATATAAAAAGTCTGGAGGTAAATATGACAATAAACAAATATTTATTTATATCTCTATTCATAATAATATCTTTGATAGTTTTTTCTTCTCCGGATACATTTCAAGTAGTAGATAGAATTCCAGTTGGAGAAAGAACATTTCATATTGACATTTATGGTAATTATGCAACAATATGTAATTATAGTGGTACAGTGAATGTAATTGACTATGTAAATGGGGATAATGTGTTATATGTTGATAACGGCATTATTTCAAGGCCTATGGTAGGGTATTATATAAACAATTATTTATATGTAATAGATAATGGGGACCCTTCATTAAAGGTTATTAATAAATGGGGAAGTTTAAGTAGAAAATTAAAATTAAAGGCAAAACCGATAAATATGAAAATCTTAAAGTCTCGTTTTTTTATTACAACAACAGATCCTTTTGGAATGTATGTAGTGAATTTTAAAACATTAAAGATAGAAAAATTTTATGAATTCCCTGTGAAAGCCCCATTTATATCAGTAAATAATAATGATGTTTTGGTACCTATGTATGAAAATGAAAAAGATAATATTCTTAATACTTATAAGTTGTTGTTTAGATATAGTGATGAAAAATTTATTATGAATTTAAAAAGAATATTATTTCCTATAGATATAGAGAAATATAAAGATAAATATTATTTAGGAGAATATTTTGATGGAGGAATTTATGAATTTTGGGATAATTATCAAAAGAAAATAGCACAATTTGGTAAAAAATTACTTAATATAGGGATTTTTAATGACCATATTATAGGTAATTCTCTTTTTGGAGGTATATACATTTATTCTTTTAAAGATAAGACCACTAAAGTTATTCTTAAAGATATACCAATCACTGATTTTGATTATAATAGTTCAAACGATTTTTTATTTGCAATTTCACATATAACAGGAGAATTTTTTGTAATTGATAAAAATTTCAAGGTATATGAAAAATTAAATCTAGATGGTTATCCGATTGATGTAGAGGTTCCAACAGATAATATTATACTGGTTTTATGTACAGACGGAAAAGTATTAGATATTATAAGAAGATTTTAATTAAATTTTTTGAGTTAATATAAGTTTCCGCTAATTGTTTTCTGAACTTTATTTCAACTGAAATAAAGTTATAATTATATATATTAGATAATGGATCAATTAGATCAGCTTCTGTGTTATAAAATAAATTATAGTTTTTATCAATAGTTTTAAAAACCCTATAATTTTTTTGATTTTTATACATTATGACTGGAACTCCTAAATAGAGAGATAATAGTCCGCCATGTAATCTATCAGAAATTACAAATTCGGATTTAAGTATTTCATCAATAATATTTCGTTCATCTGTTATTGGAAATGATATATTTATCTCATTTTTATGATTTTCATAAAATTCATATGCTATAATAGAATCTTGAGACTTATTAAATATTATTGGAGTTATTCTCTTTATGTTTATTTGTTTTAACAAATATATAACTTTTTCCCAATCTTTTTTATATTTCATGATAATAGAAATATGGCCTTTTTGAGAATCTTTTTTAAAGGAATAATCATTATATTTTAACATACCGATATCAACACCAAGTTCCAAATTTTTAGAAAATCTTTTTGAAAAAATATAACTTGATTTATCTCTTAATATTCCATATAAATTCTTATACTTTAGAATTTTTGTTAATTCTTTTGTTGCAAATTTATGTTTAAAATGCCCAAATCCTTGTGAAAGAAAAATAATATCCTTTTTATAGTGCTTTGCTATTTTTATTAAAAAATCATAATACAAGAAACTTCTTAAAGAAGTCTCACTTTGTAGGAGATTTCCACCACCAAATATTAATACATCAATATTTTTAATTGTATTGATTAAATTCAGAAAATCAAATTTTTCAATATTAAAAATTTTAAAATCATAATGTTTATTGATATTAATTTTATCCGAAAGAATATATAATTTTCCATTAAAATTCAGATCTTCAAATATTTTTAATATCGATTCAAAAAGCATTTCATCGCCAAGGTTATTTTTTCCATAGTATCCAACAAGAAAAATTTTTTTCATCGCATCATCTCCTTAGGTTTTTTATCCTTTACGTAGAATTATTAATCAGGAGGCGGTTATATGTTTGCTAAAGATCTTACAATGAATATTATACCAAAAGCATTAGATGCTATTGAAGCAAGGCAAAAAATTTATTCACATAATATAGCTAATTATAACACACCTGGTTATAAAAGAAAAGATGTAGTTTTTGAAGATATATTAAAAAAAGCTTTAGGAGATTCTGATGAAATAAAGTTAAAAACAGATAATGAAAAACATTTAAAAAATATCCCTTCAATTAATGAAATTAATTATAAAGTGGTTGATGATAATTCCAGGTCAGCAAGAGAAGATGGAAATAATGTTGATATTGACGTTGAAATGGTGAAAATGATGGAAAATACATTACAATATAATGCTTTGACAAGATTAATTAACTATAGATTATCAGATTATAAAACAGTAATAGGAGGAATTAGATAATGAATTTAAGTGCTTTTAAGATAATGGATATAGCTGCTAGTGGTATGACAGCAGAAAGATTTAGATCAGAAGTTATATCTAATAACCTTGCAAATGCTAATACAACAAGAACGGAAAATGGTGGACCATATAGAAGAAAGGTAGTTACATTTAAAGAAGTTTTGAATAAACAATACTCAAATGAGGATAAAGAAATTGCTGGAGTAAAAGTGGATAAACTTGAAGAGGATAAAAGTCCATTTAGATTAGTTTATGATCCTTCTCATCCAGATGCAGACAAAAATGGTTATGTGAAATATCCAAATGTTAATCCTTTAAGAGAAATGGTCGATTTAATAACTGCACAAAGAGCATATGAAGCTAATGTCGCATCAGTTAATTCAGCGAAAACGATGTTTAATTCTGCCTTATCTATAGGTCGTGGAGCATAGGAGGTGTAATTAGGTGATAGAAAAAATACCAGGAGTATCAGGAATAAATGGAATTAATAATATAGCAAGGACGCAAAAGAATAATAAAACATCATCAAAGAACCTTAATTTTGCGGATATTTTAAGGAACGCGCTTGATGATGTAAATAAAACCCAAAAGATTTCTCAACAGATGAGTGCTGATTATGCAGCAGGAAAAATTGATAACATTCATAACGTTATTATTTCTGCAGAAAAAGCCTCATTATCATTAAAATTAACAACAGAAGTTACAAACAAGATAGTTTCTGCGTATAAAGAAATTATGAGAATGCAAATTTAAAGTGAGGTAAGAGCATGGAAAAAATAATTAAAGCGGTAGAAGATTTTTTTGAAAGAAATCCAGATGCAAACTTTGAAGATCTGGAATTGTTTTTATATGACAATTTTGATAAAAAAGATATTGAAGAATATATGCAATTATTAGGCGAAACAATATTAAGTGCAGAATCAGGCTTAAGAGATCCAGTTAACGCTTTTTTGGATAATGAACCAGAAGTTAAAATAATAGAAGATCCATCCGAAGATCTATTAAAAAAACTGGATGTTGAAAAATGGTCTATCTGGGAAAAAGAAGCGTCAGAATTTGATTGGTATTATGATGATACAGAAGTATGTTATATATTAGAAGGAAAAGTAACTGTTCATACCAAAAATGGAGAATATAAAATAAAAAAAGGTGACTTAGTAAAATTTAAAAAAGGGTTAAGTTGTAAATGGGAAATAGAAGAAGACATAAAAAAATATTATAATTTTGGAATTGAAATTTAGGACCCAAATCTATGGGTCCTTTATTTTATTGTTAAAATTCTGTTATACATTATTATAAGTATAGAGTTATAATTAATATGACATAATATATCATAATTGAAGACAAGGAGGCAAAAAGATGGAAATAGAATTAAAAAATACTTTAGGAATGCAATTTGTTTCTAAGACACCTTCAGGACATGAGGTAATAATTGATGCTTCACCAGAAGTTGGAGGGGCAAATAGTGGTCCTCGTGCATTAGAATTATTTCTATTGGGTATAGGAGGTTGTACAGGAATAGATGTTGCAATGATTTTAAAGAAAATGAAAGTAGAATATAAAGATTTGAGAGTAAAATTAGAAACAGAACGAAATGAAGAACATCCAAGATATTTTAAAAAAATAAATGTGAAATATATATTTAAAGGTAAAGATTTACCAATGGAAAAGTTAGAAAGAGCAGTAAAATTATCTCAAGAAAAATACTGTTCTGCTTCTGCAACAGTAAAAGGGATGGCAGAAGTTACATACGAAATTATAGTTGAGGAGGAATAATATGGCTGATAAGAAAGTTCAATTTAATTTACCCAATCAAGATGAATTAAAAAACATTAAACACATCATAATGGTAATGAGTGGTAAAGGTGGAGTTGGAAAATCTACAATAGCAGTAAATTTAGCAGTTGCTTTATCATTAGAAGGAAGAAAGGTTGGATTAATGGATATTGATATGCATGGCCCTAATGTTATGAGAATGTTAGGGGGTACAGAAAAAGACCATCCATATCAGGTTGGCGAAAAAATAGTTCCACCAGAAGTGAATGGTATAAAGGTAATTTCCGTGTCACAATTTGTACCAGAAAGTGGAAAACCTATAGTTTGGAGAGGCCCAATAAAAACGGGGACAATTAAGCAATTCTTTAATGAAATTGAATGGGGAGATTTAGATTATATGGTTATAGATGCACCTCCGGGTACAGGAGATGAACCATTAACAGTAATGCAAATGTTAAAAAGATTTGACGGCGCAGTAATTGTTACAACACCTTCTGAAGTTTCAAAAGATGATGTAGAAAGAGCAATCAACTTTTTTAAAGTTATGAATAAAAAAGTATTGGGATTAGTTGAAAATATGGCATATTTTGAATGTCCAAATTGTCATACGAAGCATTATATTTTTGGTAAAAATGGAGCAAAATCATTAGCAGAAAAATATGAATTACCAATTTTGGCAGAAATACCAATTAGTGAAGAAATTAGAACTAATATGGATTCAGGAAAACCTGCAGCGTATTTTGGAAAACCAGAACATGTAGCTCCATATGTTCAATTAGCAAAAAGAGTTATTAATGAAGTTGAAAAGGATGATAAAGAATGAGCAAGTTAAAGACTATAACAATGGAATGGACAGGAAACTCTCTTGTTTTAGTTGATCAAAGATACTTACCTTTAGAAGAAACATATGTAGAATGTAAAAATTATAAGGAAGTTGCAGTTGCTATAAAAGACATGATAGTTAGAGGTGCTCCAGCTATTGGTGCATCAGCAGCTTTCGGATATGTTTTAGGCGTAAAAGAATTTATAAACACAGAAAATTTTGATGAAAAAATGAAAGAAGTTAAGGAAACATTAGCAAATACAAGACCAACAGCAGTAAATCTTTTCTGGGCATTAGACAGGATGGAGAAAAGGTTAAATGAAATAAAAAATGAAGAAAATTTAATAGAATTAATCGAAAAAGAAGCTTTAGATATAGCATATGAAGATATTGAAGCAAACAAGGCAATGGGGAGATTTGGCGGCGAATTATTAAATGATGGAGATACAGTGCTAACTCATTGCAATGCAGGTGCTTTAGCGACAGTAGATTATGGAACTGCATTAGGAGTTATAAGAGGAGCAAGAGAATTAGGTAAGGACATAAAAGTGTATGCAGATGAAACAAGACCATATTTACAAGGAGCAAGACTCACAGTTTGGGAATTGTATAAAGATGGTTTTGATGTTACGTTGATTTCAGATAATATGGCTGGTTGGGTAATGAAACAAGGAAAAATAAATGCTGTAGTAGTTGGTGCAGATAGAATTGCTGCAAATGGTGATGTTGCTAATAAAATAGGCACCTATTCTGTAGCATTATTGGCAAAAGAGCATGGAATTCCTTTTTATGTTGCAGCGCCATTATCAACAATAGATTTAAACACACCTACTGGAAATGAAATCCCGATTGAAGAAAGATCACATAAAGAAGTTAGATATTGTCATAAATCAAAAATGGTTCCAGAAGAAATAAAAGTATATAATCCAGCATTTGATGTAACCCCAAACGAATTGGTAACGGCAATTATTACAGAAAAAGGTGTAGTAAGGCCACCATATTCAGAAAATCTAAAAAAATTATTTGAAAAATAATATTATAATTATAAAAAGCACGAGAGGATATTTGCTCTCGTGCTTTTTATATATCATTAATTTTAATGTAATTTAATGGTGCAATAAATATTTATAAAATTCAAATATCAATATAATATGTTGAATTTCATGTGAAAATGTGATAAAATTAAAGTGAATACATTACCCCTTCCGAGCCTTTTTACCTAAAGCTTATGCCAAGGTAAAAGGCCAATGGGTATAACTGGAAACGGTTATGCCTCCCGTGTTTGGAAAGGAAGGAAAAATTATAAGGAGGGGTAAAAAGTGTCGTTTAACGGAAAGGTATTAAGAGTAAATCTTACAGAAAAAAGTATTAAGGTAGAAGAGTTACCTAAAGATGCAGAGCTTTATTTAGGTGGTAGAGGTCTTGCAACAAAAATGTTTTATGATGAGGTTGGTCCTAAAGTAGATCCATTTTCTCCAGAGAATAAGCTATTTATGGCAACAGGACCTTTATCAGGGACAGCAGCTCCTACTGGTGGAAGGTATATGGTTGTAACAAAAGGTCCATTGACTGGAACTATAGCTTCAAGTAATTCAGGAGGTTATTTTGGAGCTGAATTGAAGTTTGCAGGGTATGATATCGTTATTTTCGAAGGAAAGGCCGATAAACCAGTATATTTATCAATAAAGGATGATCATGTTGAATTGAAGGATGCATCTCATTTATGGGGAAAGGATGTTTTTGAAACCACAGATATGTTATTAGAGGAATTTGGTGATCCCAAAGCAAGAGTTGCTTGTATAGGACCTGCGGGGGAAAAGCTCTCATTAATGGCAGCTATTATGAATGATAAACATAGAGCTGCAGGAAGAACAGGTGTTGGGGCAGTAATGGGTAGTAAAAACCTAAAAGCTGTAGTTGTAAGAGGTTCTAAAAGACCTCAAGTAAAAGATCCAGCTAAATTTATGGAAACAGTAAAAGAAAAAATAAAGAAATTAAAAGAAAATGGAATTACAGGTGAAGGATTACCTAAATTAGGAACTAAGGTTTTAGATAATATTATTAATCAAAATGGATTATATCCAACAAAAAATTTCCAAGATTCTGTATTTGAATTAACCGATGAAGTTTCAGGAGAAGCATTGGTAGAAAAAGGATATTTGGTAAAGAATATGCCATGTTTCGGTTGTCCTATAGCTTGTGGAAGAAGAGTAACTTTACCTAATGGTATAGAAACAGAAGGACCAGAATATGAAACAGGTTGGGCATTTGGCGCAGATTGTGGAGTATCAGATTTAATAGCTATAGTAGAAGCTAACCATTTATGTAATAAATATGGTCTTGATACTATTTCTACAGGTTCTACAATTGCTGCAGCAATGGAAATGTATGAAAAAGGGATTTTAAAGAAAGAAGAGATAGGAAATGGCCCTGAATTAAAATTTGGTAGTTCAGAAGCTATTGTATATTATACAAAATTAATAGGATTAAGAGAAGGAATTGGAGATAAATTAGCAGATGGTTCATATAGATTAGCTGAAAAATATGGTCATGTAGAATTATCTATGACAGTTAAAAAGCAAGAAATACCAGCTTATGATCCTCGTGGCGCTCAAGGTCATGGTCTTGAATATGCAACAAGTAATAGAGGTGGATGTCATGTTAGAGGATATATGATTTCTCCAGAAATTTTAGGTGCTCCAGAAAAAATAGATCCTCAAGCTTTGGAAGGTAAAGCAGAATGGGTAAAAACATTCCAAGATTTAACAGCTGTTATTGATTCTGCAGGTTTATGTTTATTTACATCATTCGCATTAGGTTTAGATGATTATAAAGATCTTATTAATGCAGCATTAGGTTGGAATTTATCTTCCGAAGAAACATTAAAAATTGGTGAAAGAATTTGGAATTTAGAAAGAAAGTTTAATTTAGAAGCAGGAATAGATCCATCGCAAGATACATTACCAAAGAGATTATTGGAAGAACCAGTTAAAGAAGGCCCAAATAAAGGTCAAGTAGTTCATCTTGATGTATTATTACCAAAATATTATGAAGTAAGAGGGTGGAGTAAAGAGGGTATTCCTACAGAAGAAAAACTTAAGGAGTTAAATATTTTATGAAAATAGAAGTAAAATTTTTTGCTACCCTGAGATTATATCTCGGGGTAGCTTCAGTTAATATTGAATTTAAAAATCCAATAACCGTAAAAGAGTTGATAGACTATTTAGTTAATAAATTTAATGATGTAAAAATAAGAGACTATCTTTTAGAAAATGGAAAGATACGAGTTGGAACTATGATATTAATAAATGGGAAAAATATTATTCATTTAAATGGTTTAGAAACAAAAATAGAAGAAGGTATAATATCTATCTTTCCTCCAGCAGGTGGTGGATAATATGGAAAAATACACAAGACATATGAATTTATATAAGGAATTTGAAAAAATCAGGAATTCTAAGATATTAGTTGCTGGTGCAGGAGGATTAGGCAGCAATGCTTTAGAACATCTTGTAAGATTGGGAGTGGGTGAAATTTATATATATGATGATGGAATATTAGATATGCCTGATCTAAATAGACAAATATTATATACCCCTGAAGATTTAGGGAAAGAAAAGGTTTTTGTAGCTAAAGAAAAATTGCAAGAAATAAATCCTGATGTTGAAGTTCATATTCATAATGAAAGAATAACAGAAAGTACAAAGTTGCCAAATGTTGATATCATTATAGATTGTTTGGATAATTTTGGAAGTAGGAAAATTTTAGATAGAAAAATACACGAAAAAAATATTCCTCTGATTCATGGTGGGGTAGAGAGGTTTTATGGACAGGTGACTGATATTATCCCTGGTAAAACAAAGACATTGAGAGATATTTTAGGTGATGTAAAAGACACAGATGAAATAAAATATGTTACACCTTATGCAGTTTCTGTTATTGCTTCAATTCAAGTGAGTGAAGCAATGAAGCTGATCTGTGGTGATTACGATAATGCACTGATAAATAAATTATTAATTGTAGATCTTTATTTTAATAGTTTTGATATTATAGAATTAAAATAATAGGTGATTGTCATCACCTATTATCTATCTTGCACAATCTCCACCTAAATTTTTAATTTTTTCGATGGCATGTGGAATAGCTGGCAATAATACATTAAGATTTTCTTTTACTGCTCTTGGACTTCCAGGAAGATTTACAATTAATGTGTTATTTGCAACACCAACAACAGCTCTTGATAGCATTCCGTGAGGAGTATGTTTTAAAGCTTCAATAATCATAGCTATTTCCATTCCATATATTCTTCTTTCTATAACTTCTAATGTTGCTTCTGGTGTAACATCTCTTGGTGTTAATCCTGTTCCGCCAGTGGTTAATATAATATCTATATCCTTTTTTACTAAATCCTTTAATTCGTTTACGATTAAATCTTTTTCATCAGGTAATATTTTATATCCTGCTAATTCACCGTTAATAGTAGTCATAATTTCCTGTATAACTTTACCACTTAAATCTTCTCTTTCGCCTTTTGATCCTTTATCGCTTAATGTTAATACAAAATACTTCATTGATTATCACCTCTTTTAAAATGGCCGCTTTTACCGCCTGATTTTTCAAGAAGATATATTTCAGTAATTTCCATTCCTCTATCTATAGCTTTACACATATCGTATATTGTTAATGCCGCAATATTTACAGCTGTTAAGGCTTCCATTTCTATACCGGTTTTTGATTCTGTTTTTGCCATTGAAAAAATTTCTATATTATCTTCATTTATTTTAAAATCAATATCTATTTTTGAAATAAAAATATTATGGCACATTGGGATAAGTTCAGATGTTTTTTTTGCACCCATAATACCAGCAATTTTAGCAGTGGTTAATACATTACCTTTTATAATTTTTCCTGAAACAATAGCATTAAGGGTTTCTTTTTTCATTTTTATTTTTCCATGAGCTTTTGCAATTCTTAAAGTAATATCTTTTTTAGAAACGTCAACCATTTTTACATTTCCATTTTCATCTAAATGTGTGAATTCCATTTTATCCCCCCATTTTATGCATAGGTGTTTTTTTCTTTAATTCATTCAAATAATGTTTTTGAGGTTTTTCTAATACAGCCATTTTAATTTTTTCTTTTAATAAGTTTTCATTATCTATAACATTTTTTATTGAAATATGATAATCAAATGCAAGGCATGGATATATATCTCCATTAGCAGCTATTCTTATTTTATTGCATGAAGAACAGAAATTATGTGTCATAGCAGAAATGAATCCAATGTAAGAATTTAATTCTTTAATAATATAATATTTTGAAGGACCAACACCGAAATTTTTATTATATGGGATTAATGAATACTTTTCTTCAATTTTTGATTTTAAGGTATCTTCGCTTATAAAGTCATCTTCATTATAATTATTGCCAATAGGCATTAATTCTATGAATCTTATGGGTAATTTATGTTTTGCTGAAAATTCAATTAATTCAAAAACTTCATTAAAATTTCTTTTTTGAATTACAGTATTTAATTTTACATTTAAACCAGTCTCTAAGGATTTCTCTAATCCATTAAGGACATTATTAAGGTCATCTCTTTTCGTGATTTTTGCGAATGTATCTCTATTTAATGAGTCTAAGCTAAAATTAACGTTTTTCAACCCATTTTTCTTTAAATCTTTAGCTAATAAGTACATTAAAGAACCGTTTGTCGTAATACTAAACTCACCAAAATAATTTTGTATTATCTTAGATATATCAATTATATCAGGCCTTAATGTAGGTTCTCCGCCTGTTAATCTAATATTTTTAAATTCTAAATCCTTTAACACTTTTACTAATTTTTCTATTTCGTTTAAAGAAAGTAGTTCAATTTCTTTCATGAACTCAGCGTCTTCATTCATACAATAATTACATCTAAAATTACATTTGTCAGTAATGGATAATCTTACATAATTAATTTTTCTATTATATTTATCTATCATAAAATTACCTCGATTCTGTATATTTCCAAATATTTTGAATAATTCTAATAATAACAAAAATAATCATAGACATAATAAATATTAAAGCTGTTATAGCTAAAGCTTGTTTGAGTCCATAACCTTGAAATTTATCATATGTAAGAACAGATAAAGTCATAGGATAATAAGCTAAAATGGCAACAGCTCCAAATTCAGAAATACCTCTGGCCCACATTAATAATGCTCCAGTTATAATATCGTGCTTTATCATTGGAAGAGTTACGAAAAAAAAAGCCTTAAAAGGTGTAGCGCCTAAAGAACGAGCAACTTTCTCATATCTAATATCAACCTTTCTAACTCCTTCTTTTACGGCGTTTACAAATATGCTAAAACTTAAAAAACCCATTGCAGCAACTACTCCCCAGAATGTTTGAACAAAGGATATATTCAATAAAGAAGCACCTTTTCCTATTAATGAAGAACGACCTAATGTCATTAATAAGGCTATACCAGCAGCAGTATGTGGTATTGTTTGAGGTATATCAACAATTGCTTCAAATAAGCTTTTAAATGGAAATTTATATCTGGTTACTGCATAAGCAAAAGGAATACCAAAAATTATAGCGATTAAAGTTGAAACAAATGCTGCTAAAAATGTGGTTTTTACGGCATTAAGAAATTCAACTGTTTTGAAAATTTCATATAATAATTTGTAGTCTACATTCAAAAACACGGTGATAAAAGGTAAAGAAATGAATATGATAAATAATAGACTAATAGTTATAATTAATTTCTTGAACATTATTTTTTTTCTCCTCTGTTAAGTGTCTGTTTTTAATTTTGAAAACTCTGCAATTATTTATTATTTCATTTTTATCATGGGTAACATGAATGGTAGTTAAATTATATTCTATATTCAATTCATGTAATAATTTTAAAATATCACTTTTTGTATCTTGATCTACAGCAGATAATGGTTCATCAAGAAGAAGAATATTTGGTTTTATTACAAGTGCTCTTGCTAATGCAATGCGTTGCTTTTCCCCACCAGAAAGATTTTGGATCTTTCTATTCAACAAGTGAGATATATTTAATTTTTCGACAATATAGTTTAGAAAAGATATATCTTTTATTTTTTTCATTTTTAAACCAAATTCAATATTCTTTTTTACTGTTAGATGAGGAAATAAATGATAATTTTGATACATAAATCCAACATTTCTTTTTTCTGGAGGTAATTGAGTAACATCTATGTTATTAAAGAATATTTTTCCTGAAACTGGAGAAATAAAACCAGCTATACTTTCTAATAATAAGGTCTTTCCTGCTCCAGTTGGGCCTATAATATATATATATTCTCCTGAGGTTATTTTTAAGTCATTTATATATAAACTAAAATTTTCGATGTTTATGGATAAGTTTTTAATATATAAATCCAAATCAATACCCCCATAATTTTTTTAATTCAGATGGAAGATTTTTAGGATTATCAACATTTACAAACAAATTCATGCCTTTTTCTTTAAAAATTTTTTGACCTTTTTCAGAATACATAAATTTAATGAAGTTTATAGCATCTTTTTTATTATTAGCATTTTCTGGTATAGTAAAGCTATAATTAATAGATTTTCCGTATATTCTTGTTTTTTTACCGCTCTTACCAGGAACTTCTACAAATGCCTTTTTATAATTTTCCTCAAATTTTACAGATGATAAATTTATTTCTTCAGGTAATTCTATATAATTTAGATCATGTTGAAAAGCCTCAGATTTGTATAAAAAAGCATAATCCATTTCATTTGCTTCTAAATAAGCAATTAAATCTATAGATTTTTTTAATATCATTCTATTCTTAGAATTTAAAAATTTCTCATATAGTCCATTTAGATTATAATATTTTTCTGCTAATTGCATTGTTATTAATGTTCTATAGCCACATGGATCTAAATCTGGATTTGAGTAGCCAAAGATTACATTTTTATCAAAAATAATCTTATACCAATTATCTTTGTTTATTTTTTTTCTGTATTTTGAATTATCTGTATAAGCTAATACCATGCTGTTATTCGAAAAAATTACATTGAAATTCGAATATTTTGGATATAAAAAATTTGGAATTATTATATAATCTGCAACAAAAGCTAGATCTGCAATTTGACCCAATTCTGTAATTTTTCTTGCTACGACAAGACTGCCAGAACTCATTAATTGAACTTCAACAACAGGATTAACTTTTTCGAATTCTACAGCTATGGTTTTTAGCACATTGGTTAAAGAACCAGCATGAAAAATAATCAATTTTTTAGAAAATGAAATTATAGTTAAAATAACGAATAAGAAAGTTATAATTTTTTTCATCTTTCAAATTCCTCCACAAAATCATTGGTATAAAATATTACTTCATCTCCAACATTTATTTTTCCACCTTTTAAAACTTTTAAAAATATTCCTTCCAGAGGCATTACACATTTTCCAATTGTTTGAGAAATTGCACATGATGTATGGCATTCTTTTCCGATTTGAGTTATTTCTAATAAAGTATCTCCTATTTTTACTTTTGTACCTATAGGAAGTTTATAAATATCACCATTTTTTACAGTAATGTTTTCTGCAAAATCGCCATATTTTAATTCATAACCATATTTTCTCATTTTTTCAATACTATCTTCTGAAAGCATAGAAACCTGTCTATGCCAATTTCCAGCATGAGCATCACCTATAATTCCCCAATTTTCCTTTAGAGTTGCATCTTTAATAGGTTCTTTAGTAATTCCTTTTTTTCTTGAAATATTAATGGACACAACATAGGTAGTAATCATATTTTTTCCTCCAGGAAAAAGAAAACTTCGTCGCCTATATTTATCTTTCCGCCTTTTGAAACTTTTAAAAATATTCCTTCTTCTGGAGTTATACATTTACCCGTTAACCTTCTAACGAGATTATCTTCTTCACATTCCTTACCAATTTGAGTAATTTCTAACTCAGTATCGTTTATTTTTACTTTTGTGCCAATTGGCAAAGTATGTATTATTACATCTTTTATAATGATATTAGCTGCAAAATCACCATAACTTAATGTTTTTAATTTTTCTTTATCCACTTTTTCTATACTTTTTGTTGAAAGCATAGAAACCTGTCTATGCCAATTTCCAGCATGAGCATCACCTATGATTCCCCAATTTTCTTTTAATATAACACTTGATACTTCATTTTTCCTAGTTCCTCTTTTTTCTGAAATATTTAAAGAAACGATATAACTTTTTATGAAACTCCCCCCTTTTGAAAATTTAAAATTGATAAAAAAACTCCTACTTATCAAAAAAGATTATATCACTTTTTATTTTTTTTACAAAACCTGTTATTATTATTTCTCGAGTATTAATTTAAAAATAACCTTCATTTTTTTGTTATTTTGTTGTATAATTTAAATTAGCTAACCTAACAGGGAGGGATAGTATTGAAAAGAAGATTTTATTTAAATAAAAAGGATTTAGAAGAGGCTGTGGAAATATATTTTAATGAATTAAGAGAATATTTTTTAAAAGATGAAATAGAATATATAAAAACAAGGGAAGGTATTAATAGAATTACAGCTTTGCCAATAATAGCGAACGAAAATGTACCATCATACAATAGTAGTGCGATGGATGGAATAGCGGTTATAAGTAAAAGAACATATGGTGCAAATGAATCTAATCCTATTGTTTTAGAAAAAGGAAAAGATTTTGAATATATAAATACAGGATATCCCATAAATAATCCATATAATAGTGTTATAATGATTGAAAATATAGAAATAATAGATAATGAACATATTCAAATAAGAAGCAGTGTTTATCCTTACAAAGATGTAAGAAAAGTGGGAGAGGATATTTGTAAAGGTGAAATGGTATTTCCCAGATATCATACATTAACTTCATCTGATATTTCATTTTTAATGATGGCAAAGGTTTTTGAAATTCCTGTTGTTAAGAAAATGAAAATATTATTAATACCAACAGGTAATGAAATAGTTAAACCAGAAAAATTAACAGAAGAGTTTCAAATACCAGAAACCAATTCTTTAATGATAAAAAATTATTTAGAACAATTTAATGCTATAGTTGATATAAATGAAATTCTCCCTGATGATATAAATATAATAAAAAATACCATTGCTGAAAAAATAAAAGAATATGATTTGATTCTTTTAAATGCTGGGTCATCAGCAGGATCAAAAGACTTTACATATCATGCAATAAATGAATTAGGGAAAGTTATTATTCATGGAATAAACATAAAACCTGGAAAGCCTGCTGTTTTAGGTATTGTAAATGAAAAACCAGTTATAGGGTTACCTGGATTTCCAGTATCTTGTAATATCATTATGGAGGATATAGTTAAACCATTAATTTTAAATAAAACAAAATATGAAATATATTATGATAATGAAATTATTGAAGGTATTTCTGCAAAAAGAATACATTCTTCAATTACAGAGAAAGAATATTTAAGAGTAGGTGTTGGAAAAGTAGGAGAAAATTATGTGGCCATTCCTTTAAAAAGAGGTGCTGCTAATATTTCAGCTATTTCTAAACAAGACGGAATTGTTTATATAGAAAAAGGTATTGAAGTAATTGAAGATGGTGAAGAAGTATCTATACATTTAAAAAGAAATAAAAAATTAATTGATAATAATATCCTGATTATAGGTAGTCATGATTTGTTATTGGATTTACTTGCGGATTTTATAAAAAAATATGATAAGAATATCAATATTGTATCTGCAAATGTAGGTAGTCTTGGAGGGATTTTATCAATAGCGAAAGGATATTCACATTTGGCTGGTATGCATTTGCTTGATCCGGAAACTGGAGAATATAATATTTCATATATAAAAGAATATATGGATGATTTTAAATTAATGAATTTATCATATAGAGAACAAGGATTTATAGTGCAAAAAGGTAATCCCAAAAAAATTAAAGATTTTGAAGATTTGACAAAAGATGGAATAAGATATATTAATAGACAAAAAACAGCTGGAACAAGAATATTGTTAGATTATAATATTAATAAAAAAGGAATATCTCCAAGAGAAATACATGGTTATTCAGATGAAGAATATTCTCATGTTAATTTGGCTTTAAAGATCAAAAAAGATATGGCTGATGTTGGGTTAGGAATAAGGGCAGCAGCTAATATTTATGATCTTGATTTTGTTCCAGTAGCGTTAGAAAGGTATGATTTGTTGATTCAGGATAGTTTCTTGAATGATAAAAGATTTGAATTAATTATGAATATTATAACTTCTAATGAATTTAAAAAAGAAGCAAAAAAATTAGGTGGATACATTTTAAATGATAGTGGAAAAATATGGGAGGTTGTAAAATGAAAAAGAGATTTCAGGTATTCGTTCCAAGACAGGAAATATATGAAAACTTTATTGATAAATTAGATATCAGAACAGAAATAGTGGAAATAAAAACAGAAAATTCCTTTGGATATGCATCTGCAGAAGATATATTTTCGCCAGAAAATTTACCAGGATTTGATAAATCTACAGTTGATGGATATGCTGTATATGCAGAAGATACATTTGGTTCTAGTGATGGAAATCCTGCATTTTTAAAGATTGTAGGTGAAGTGTTTATGGGGGAGGAGTATAGTGGTGAAATAAAATCTGGTGAATGTGTAAAAATACCGACAGGAGGTATGTTGCCAAAAGGTGCAAATGCTGTAGTTATGGTTGAAAATACTAAAGAATTTGGTAAAAGAGTGGAAATATATAAATCAGTTGCTCCAGGAGAAAATATTTTATCCAAAGATGAGGATATAAAAAAAGATAGCATAGTTTTAAACAAAGGAGAAAGTATTAATATAGGACATATTCATAATTTAATGAGTTTGGGTATAACATCTATAAAAGTATATAAAAAACCGACAATTTGCATTGTGCCAACAGGAGATGAAGTGGTAGAACCAACAGAACAAAGAGTAAAAACACAAATTAGAGATGGGAATTCATATACATTGATGGCATGGTTAAAAAATTTTGGTTATGAAGTAAAAAGATTTAGATTAGTGAAAGATGATCCAAAAGAATTTAAAGAAGGAGTTAAATGGGGATTGGAAAATGGTGATATAGTAGTTATTTCTGGAGGAAGTTCTTTAGGTGCAAGAGATTATTCTTTATCAACTATAGAACATTTTGGAGAGGTATTATATAACGGAGTACAGGTTAAACCAGGAAAACCTGTAATTTTTGGGAAAACTAAGGAAAAGGTAATATTAGGCTTACCAGGTAATCCAACCTCTTTTATTGTAAGTTCATTTTTGTTTTTATTTCCTACTCTGAAGAAATTGTCTGGCCATAATTTATTTAAACCAGAACCCGATTATTATGTAAGGATTACAACTAATGTCCCAACTGCTCAGGGTAGAGAGAGGTTTATTTTTGTAAAATTAGAAAAAGGTAAATATGAAATTTTAGCTCATCCAATTTTAGGTGAATCTGGTATAGCTTCACCATTTAGAATGGCAGATGGGATAGTGAGAATACCCTTAGGAAAAGAAGGGTTGTATAAAGACGAATTGTGTGAATTTTATTTATGGAGATGATAATATTATGAAAGAGTATATTTTTAAAATGAATGCTGGAGAATTAATTTTAAAACCACAAAAAGATTTAAAAAAAGTGTATATGGAATTATCTTCAAGATGTAATCTTGATTGTCCTATGTGTTTTAAAAATACATTTACTGATCCAGAAGGTTTTATGTCAAAAGAAACTTTTGATAAGGTTATAAAAGATTTAAAAGAATTTCCAGAAGTTGAACATATAATTTTTGGTGGTATTGGTGAATGCACAATGAATCCACATTTCCTTGATATGATTAGAAAAGTGAAAAATGAAGGATATATGATAACCATTACTTCTAATGGTTATATGTTATCAGATCTTTTGATAATGCAATTGATAGATTTAAAAGTTGATGAATTAGTTGTTTCTGTAGAGACAGGTGATGTGGGACATCCCAGTTTTAAATATGTTGAAAAATTATTAAAGAAAATATCAAAATTAAAAGAAAAAAGGAATACTGGTAAGCCCGCTTTATCAATAGAAACAGTTTTAACAAAGAAGAATTATGAGGATTTTGGAAATATAGTGAAATCATTATTGCCATATGGTATAAGAAAAGTTGTTATCTCCAACCTTTTACCAGTATATGAACATTTTCTTGGACTCGAATTATATAGTGAAGATAGTAAAGAAAAAGATGTTGAATTAAGAAAATTAATATCAAATGCTGTAACAGCAAAAGTTAGTGCTGTAATACCGAATTTTAAATTAAAAACGGAGAGACATTGTAATTTTATTGAAAAAAATGCAACAGTTATTAAATGGGATGGAGAAGTTGTTCCATGTTATAGATTTTTACACGATGGAATTGAATATGTTTATGGTCAAAAGAAAGAAATAAAATCCCATTCATTTGGAAATATAAATAAATTCTCATTGTCTGAAATATGGACTTCAAAAGATTATTCTTGGTTTAGATATAAAGTTAAGAATTCTCTATTTCCTTCTTGTACAGATTGTGATTTAAAAGATGGATGTCAGTTTATTGAAACTACTGCACAAGATTGTTGGGGGAATGAACCATCTTGTGCAGATTGTCTCTGGTGGAGAAATATAATAATGTGCCCTTAAAAGAAAAAAGAAGCTTATTGCTTCTTTTTTCTTTTGTTTTGATACATTATTTCATCGGCTTTTGAAATAATGGAATCCACTGTTTCTTTATGATCATATTCAATAAAACCAAAGCTTACACTATAATTAATCTTTTCTTTTTTACTAATTTCTATAAGATCATTTGTAATATTTTCTTCAATACGTTTTGCATCTTTTAAATTGCAGTTATAAAGAGCAATAAAAAATTCATCACCACCATATCTTGCTACAATATCGGATTTTCTTGTATTATTTTTTATAACATTTGAAATGATTTGAAGAGCTTTATCGCCTGCAGCATGTCCGTATTTGTCATTTATTGTTTTTAAATTATCAACATCAATAAATCCAATAGTAATAGGAGTATTTTCTCTTTTAGATAGTAATACTAATTCTTCCATAAAATGGAATCCTGCTCTTCTATTAAAAGCTTTTGTTAAAGAATCATAGTATGCGAAATTCCTCAATTTTTTTTCGTTTTCTTTTAATTCAGTAATATCTCTACTGATTAAAGCGGCTCCAATAATTTCAGCTTTGTCATTGAAAATAGGATAATAATTATTACTTACCCAATATGTAGATCCATCTAATCTTTTTATAGGTTTTTCAACAATAAAATTTTTTCCTTTATTTAAAGAAAGTTTAAATTCTTCAAAAAATCTATCTTCTCCTTTGAATATGTCTTTTAGATTATCTCCTTCTTTTAAATCTTTGCAAAAATCTCTTTTGGTCCAATGTTTAAAAATAGAATTTGCTAATATGACATTTAATCCTTTGTCAACGTATATAATTCCATCTTTGCTGTTTTCTATTATTGATTTTAATAATTTTTCAGAATTCGCTAATTTTTCTTTTGTTTTGCTTAGTTTCTTAGTATATTCATTTAATGAATTAAATAGATTTTCAATTTCTTTTTTTTGTTTTTTTGATAATTCAATTTGAGTTCTCAATTCAGCTGTTCTTTTTTTAATCAATCTCTCCATAAACCATATAATAAAAATAAATAAAACAAAAGCAATTATAGATATTATAAGTAATAAAATTACCCAAGAAGGTATTTTTTCTCTATGAATATATTTATTAATTGTTTGGTAGTATATTGATTTTGGATCATCTTTTAATGTTTTTAAATCATTATCTATTTTTGATATTAAGTTTTTTAAATTTTGATTATGGTATACGAGATAAACATTTATTAAGTAGAAAGAAATAGGCGTTTCTAAAACATTATATTTTCTATATAATGCCATTCCAGCAAATCTGCTAACGACACCACTTTCAATTTCTTTTTTTGAAAGAGCATCAAATATTTCTTTATAATCATTATATTCTATAAACTTAATATTAAGATCAAAATCATCATTAATTTTTTTAATTCCTTTATCACCTATGTAAAAAATATCTTTTTTTAATACACCGACTTTTTTATTTTTTAAATCAAAAAAAGTATTAATTTTTTCATTCTTTTGTGAATAAATTTTTCCATAATTAGTATAAAATGGAATTTTATTATAATAAAAAATATCACCTCTTTCTTTTGTGTAGCCAACCCCTAAAACAATATCTAATAAGTCATTTTCCAATGAATCAAGTGTTTCGTAAAAAGGTAAATACATATATTTAATTTCTATATTTTCTTTTTTAGCAATGTAATTAAAAACATCAGGTAATATACCTTTTATTTTTCCTCCTTCTGCATAAGATAAAGGAGGGTTTTCATATACCCCAATTTTTAAAGTGATGCCAAAATATGATATTGAAATAAAACCCATTATCAATATAATTAATAATTTTTTCATTACTTTATCACCTTGAATGATAGTTTTTTATTAATTTCTCCATTTTTATTGAATTTTATTGTTTTAAAGCCTAAATTAAATTCATTATTTAATATATAGTTTTTGATTTTTTTGGAATTATATCCAACTTTTTTATAAGCAATATAAATAACTTTAAGGGCATCATTAATTGTATATGCATATATATTTGGATTTTTACTATATTCAGAAAAAAACTCTTTTTTAAAATTTGAATCATCAGAAAAATAAGCAGGGAAGATCATATTGCTTTTGGAATCTATTAGATTTATTAAATGTTCATCATATATCCATGGAAATACCATAATATTAATATCTTTATTTATTTTTTTTAAGAAATTTATTATTAATGCTGTTTTATTCAATGAATTTACCATAATATAAGCATATTTTTCGTTATTATAATAAAGTTTTATTTTTTCAATTGAATTTAGATCATCACTTAAGGGGATTAAGTTAATATTTCCATGATAAAATCTTCTAAAATTTTCAAAAGAATTATTTACATATATAGGATTTTCGAAACCTTTTATAACAAGAATATTTGAAGTTTTTGAATTTAAAAAATCTGCAATTTGTTTTTGTTCATTCTCATTAGTAATATTTGTTCTAATAAAATAATCATCTGATGCAGTATATAAATCTGAAGTGATAGATACGCCAATTCCTAAGATTTTGTCTTTTTTTAATAAAGGATATATTTGTTTAAAGGATGTTGAATCTGTAGCAAATATTATTATTCTTATACCTTTATTTTTTAGTTTATTATATGCTTTTAATGAATTTTTAGGGTTGCCTTTTGCATCTTCATAATAAAATTTAATATTTGTAAAACTATTTTTTTTCAAAAATAAACTTGTTGTATTGATTATGTCCTGCATTGTAAAAGTTTCATCGCCGGAAAAATTAGCAATTATTCCAATTTTTAATGTTTGACTTTTGAAAAACAAAAATATCGAAAATAATATAATTATCAAAATTAAAGAGAACATATAAATTTTCCTCATAAAAATCCCCCAAACATAAGAATAATAATACTCTATTATACTATAAAAATAAAATTTTATTATTTATTTTGTAATAAAAAATTTTTTTGTTATGTTTACAAAAAAATCTTTTATTTGATTGTTGTATATAGTTATTAAATATTCATCATTTTTTTCTCGTGCTCTGTAAGTTAAATTATAACTTCCTAGCAATATACCATTTTCATTGATTAAAACTTTTAAATGCATATTTCTATATTTATTTATTATCTTATAATCTATACCTTTTAAATATTTAAGATTAGAATAATTCGTAATATTCCATTTATCTGCTATTATCTTTATTTCAATATTTCTTGAGGATAATTTTTCTAAATCATACAATATTCTTCCATCAGTGAAAGAGAAGGAAAAAATGTATAAAAATTTTTTAGATGAATTGATAAAATTGTCAATTTCATTATATATATTTTCTGATGGTCCAGTAACAAATTTGATTTTTCTTAAATCATGAGATTTTACCTCTTTATCTATAATTCTTTTTTTATTACCAAAATTCCCATTTTTAAAGTTTTGAAACTCTTTTAAAAATAAATTAACTATATTCATATCTTCTGAATATATAAAAACATTTAAATCCTCAAAAATACTACCTGATGTAAAATTACCTGTTCCAAATAAAACACTTTTATTGTCAAAAATAATAAATTTTTCGTGTAAATATCCATCATAATTTTTATCAGGTAATATATTACTACTTTCAAAATTCATCATATCATACTCAATAAATCCAGTTGTTTTATTATTATCAAGTATATCTATAAAAGGTTTATCTATACTTAAAGAAACAAATTTTATATTATTGGATATTAAACTTTTATCTTTTATGAAATTATATAATTCATATGATGGAGTTAAGAAAATTTTATAAGAAAAAGAAATTGAAAATATTAAAATATAAATTATAAATACTAATTTTTTCATTTTATCCTCCTAATAATAAAGTTATATATACAATTATACCAAATAAAAATATATGGTATAATTAAATCGGAGGTGGAACTGATGAAAAAATTACCGATTGGGATACAGGATTATAAGGAAATAATAGAAGGAAATTATATATATGTAGATAAAACAAAATATATATTTGATTTAATAGATAATGGGAAATATTATTTTTTATCTCGCCCAAGAAGATTTGGAAAGAGTTTAACCATATCGACATTATATTACATATTCAAAGGAGAAAAAGAATTATTTAAAGATACTTACATATATGACAAATTGGAATTTAAAGAATATCCAATAATAAGATTAAACATTTTATTAGCAGCAACAGATACTGAAGAAAGATTTAAAAAGAGTTTGACAAAATTAATACAACAAGAAGGTCAAAGGAATAATGTAGAAATAACAGAAGAAGATTATAAATTTGCATTTGATGAATTGATAATAAAACTTTCCAAAAAAGGAAAAGTAGTAATATTGGTAGATGAATATGAAAAACCAATATTAGATAATATAAATAATAAAGAAAAAGCAGAAAAATACAGAGAAATACTAAGAGATTTCTATGTAACAATCAAATCCAGAGATGAATATATAAAATTCGTCTTTATCACAGGGATAACAGAATACACACTAAAAAGTGTGTATTCGGGCTTAAATAATTTAATGAAGATTTCTTTTGATAAAAATTATTCAAATTTTTTGGGTTTTACCCAAAAAGAACTAGAAAATTACTTTAAAGAATATATAAAAGAAACAGCAGAAAAATTAAAAATAACAGGAAAAGAACTATTGCAAGAAATGAAAAAATATTATAATGGATTCTCATTTGATGGAGAACACTTTGTATATAATCCATTTTCAATATTAAAATTCTTCCAAAAAAAAGAATTTCAAAATTACTGGTTTGAAAGTGGATCCCCATCATTTATATACGAATATATAAAAGGAAAAAAAGTAACCTATGAAGAATTAACAAAATATCCAGTAAGTGCAATGGATTTCTCAACAAGAGAAATAGAAGATGCAAATGCAAATATATTCTTTGCACAAGCAGGATACTTAACATTTAAAGGAATAAAAAGATATGGACTAAGAAAAAAATACATATTAGACTATCCAAACATAGAAGTAAAAAATAGCTTTTCGGAATTAATATTAGAAGCGAATTATGGATTAGAAGAAATAGAAGAAATAGAAAATAAAATATATGAAAAAATAGAAGCAAATAAAATAGAAGAAATAATAGAAGAAATAAAAAGGATAATAAGTGCAATACCGTATAACTTACATCAAAAAAGAGAAAGTTATTATCATTCATTAATATATACAATATTAGCATCAGCAGGATTAAACGTAACAGCAGAAGAACTAACAAATCTTGGAAGAAGTGACTTAGTATTAGAACATAATAATAAAATATATATATTTGAAATAAAATTAGATAAAAGCGCAAAAGAAGCAATAGAACAAATAAAAGAAAGGAAATATTATGAAAAATATACGAGTAAAAATAATGAAAAAGAAATATATATAATAGGAATAAATATAAATTCAGAAAAAATAAATATTGAAGAGTATATAGTAGAAAAAATATAGCCACAGTTTAAAAACTGTGGCTTGTTTATTATTGGTTAAGTACGTAGAAAAATACTGCTATAAAATGTGAAATACTACCACCTAAAACAAATAAATGCCATATCATATGACCATATGGTAATTTTCTCCAGACATAAAATATCGCTCCAATAGTATATAATAATCCACCTGTAACCAACCATGTAATTCCACCAAAAGGTAATGTGGCCACTAAAGGTTTAATTGCAAATACAATCATCCAGCCCATTGCAATGTATAAAATGGTTGATAATATTCTAAATCTTTTAACAAAGAAGGGTTTTAATGCTATGCCAATAAAAGCAAGTATCCATACAGTAATAAAAATACTCCAGCCGATTTTTCCATTTAAAGTTACAAGAGTAAAAGGTGTATATGTTCCTGCAATTAATAAATAAATAGAAGAATGGTCTATAATTTCCAAAATTTGTTTTGCTTTTTTGTGTTGAATACTATGATATAATGTTGAAGCTAAATATAATAAAAATAAACTAATACCATATACAGTCACGCTAAAAGTTTGTAAAGGAGTCCCTTTTAATGCTGAAAACACAACTAAAATTATTAAAGCTGCTAAACTCATTAAAGCTCCGATTCCATGAGTAATAGAATTAGCAATTTCTTCACCTAAAGTATATTTTTCATAATTATCTAAATCTTTTATATTAATCACCTTCTCACAATTTTTTTTCTATTTCTAAAACTAAACCTTCCGCAGTAGCTAAATTAGTAGCTAAAGGAATATTATGAACATCACAAACTCTCATTAATGCAGAAACATCTGGTTCATGAGGTTGGGCAGTTAAAGGATCTCTTAAAAATATTACAAAATCCATATTGCCAGAAGCTATTAATGCTCCAATTTGTAAGTCGCCACCATATGGGCCAGATGCAAATTTAGTAACTTTTAAACCAACTTTTTCCTCAATTAAAGTACCTGTTGAGTTTGTAGCATATAAATTGCATTTTTCAAAAACATGCTTCCATTCTTTAACGAACATTACTAAATCTAACTTTTTCTTATCATGTGCAATTAATGCAACGTTTATCATATTTTTCCCTCCGATATCTTTTGTCTCATGTTATTATAACATAATTTAATGAATAAAAATATAAGTAGTTTTAAGTAAAACTTAATAAAAATAAAAAAACGACCTGAAAAGTTCAGGCCGCTAAAAACAACTATCGATTGATATTATACCATAAAAAATAGTTTTTGTCAAGGGGTAATTTATTTTTTTAGCATTTTTAATTTAAAGAATTCTTCTCTTTCAAATTCTTCTAAGGTATCTTGAATAAATTTTATTGATTCTTTTAAATTCGGAATTACAACATTTTCAAGAGCGGATACTCTTTTTTTAGTTTTTTTAACTTCATATGCGAGTTTATAAACTTTATTTTCTATCATAGATGCTTCTGTTATTAATTCTAAAACAGTTTTAAAAGAGATATATGCCTGATCAAGGGCAGCATCTGTTCTGTATATTTCATAAGGTATATCTATTTGCTGCTTTTCCCTATATATTTCTGGGACTTCAACTCCCATAATGCTTCTAAACCTGATCTTTAGATTATTATATTCAGGTACACCATTTGCATATTCTTCTACATTTTCTATACCTAAGTCTAAATTAGCTAATTGCAAAGATTCATAAGCTTTTTCAAAAATTTTTAAAATTCTTTCCTGAATTTCCTTTGCTTGATCTATTAAATCAACTAATTCTTTCATTATGATATTTCTTTTCTTTTCCAACAAATCATGTCCCTGTTTAGCGAGGTTAAACTGTTGTTTTAAATTTATTAAATTACCTTTTGTAGGAATGGTTTGATTAAAAATCATATTTTCACCTTCAATCTATTGGTAGAAAGGTTAATCTCCATTGTAATACTTTTCTATATAGTCTTTTTTTACTCTGGTTAATTCTGTTTTTGGAAGTATCGAAAGAATTTTCCAGGCTAAATTAAGTGTTTCTTCAAGAGGTCTTTCTTCATCAAACCCCTGATTAATAAACTTTTCTTCAAATTCTTTTCCAAATTTCAAGTATAATTTATCCGTTTCAGATAGATCATCTTCACCAATAATTGCAGCCAAGGATCTTATTTCGAAAACTCTTGAATATGATGCAAATAATTGAGAGGATACATCTGGATGATCATCTCTTGTATAACCTTTACCTATACCATCTTTCATTAGCCTTGAAAGAGAAGGTAAAACATTAATTGGTGGATAAATATTTTTTCTGTGTAATTCACGAGATAATACAATTTGCCCTTCTGTAATAAATCCTGTTAGATCAGGTATAGGATGTGTTATATCATCATTTGGCATTGTTAAGATTGGTATTTGTGTAACTGACCCTTCTTTCCCTCTTATCATTCCAGCCCTTTCATAAATAGAAGCAAGATCAGAATATAGATAACCCGGGAATCCTTTTCTTCCAGGGATTTCGCCTCTATAGTTTGATAATTCCCTTAATGCTTCACAATAATTTGTCATATCATTTAAAATAACGAGCACATGTTTTCCTAATTCAAATGCAAGGTATTCTGCAACTGTTAAAGCCATTCTTGGTGTTGCAATTCTTTCTACAACAGGGTTACTGGCTAAATTCAAGAATACAACCATGTTTTTGATTGCGCCGCTTTCTTCAAAATTTTTGATTATAAAATTAGCATCATCTTTTTTAAGACCTATTGCACCGAAAACAACAGCAAACTCTTCATTTGATTTTAATTTTGCTTGTTTTGCAATTTGAACAGCTAACTTATTATGCGGCAACCCATTTCCAGAAAAAATAGGTAATTTTTGTCCTCTGATTAATGTTAACATACTATCTATTGCAGAAATTCCTGTTTGTATAAAGTTTCTTGGATATTCTCTTGCTGCAGGGTTGATAGCAGAACCGTTGATATCAGTACTTTTTTCTGCTATAATTTCACCCATACCATCGATAGGTCTTCCTAATCCATCAAATGTTCTACCAAGAATATCAGGTGATAGATTAATTTCTAATGGTTTTCCTAAAAATTTAATTTTTGGATCAATTAAAGATAAACCCTGAGTTCCTTCAAAAACCTGAATAACTGCAGCGTCTTCACTAACCATAATAACTTTACCAGTTCTTTTAATGTCACCTGATTCTATTTCAACAACCTCATCATATTTAACGTCTTTAATATTTTCTATTATCATAAGCGGACCATGAATTTGAGATACACCGCTATATTCCCTTATTGCCATGAGCTCACCTCCGGTGAGATATTATTTACTATATATTCCTTCTAGTTTTTCAAAGTGTTCATTTAGCATATTTTCAATATTTTTAAATTCATTTATTTCTTTAATTTCTTCTTTCATAGTCATTAATTTTGAAATAATTTCAGAAGGTAAAATTTGACTTAAAGCTATAGATTTTTCTACATATTTTTTTGCTTTTGTATAAGTATCCATTATTATTTTTATTAAATGATATTGTTTTTCCAAAGAACAATAAGAATCAACTTCGCTAAAAGCGCTTTGTTGTAATACACCAACTTTAATAATTTTTGATATTAAAACAACTAATTTTTGATCATCAGGTAAAACATCTTCACCAACGATTTTTATTATTTGTTGTAATCTATCGTCTTCTGTTAATAATTTCATAGCTTCATCTCTATAATGATTCCAGTCATCAGTTACATTTTCAGAGAACCATTCTTTTAAATCCTCAGTATATTCACTATAACTGGTAAGCCAGTTAATAGATGGGTAATGCCTCGAATAAGCAAGGTTTTTATCCAACCCCCAGAAGCATTTTACAAACCTTTTAGTGTTTTGGGTTACAGGTTCTGAAAAATCACCGCCGGGAGGTGATACTGCACCTATTATAGTAACTGACCCTTTTGTTCCATTCAAATTTTCTGAAAGACCAGCTCTTTCATAGAATTGTCCAATTCTTGATGCAAGATAGGAAGGATAACCTTCTTCAGCGGGCATTTCTTCAAGACGTCCTGATAATTCTCTTAATGCTTCTGCCCATCTTGATGTTGAATCAGCCATTATTGCAACGTTATATCCCATATCTCTAAAATATTCAGCTATTGTAATACCTGTGTATATAGATGCTTCTCTTGCAGAAACAGGCATATTTGATGTATTTGCGATTAATACTGTTCTATCCATTAATGGAGCTCCAGTTTTTGGATCTTTTAAATTAGGGAATTCTTCTAAAACTTCAGTCATTTCATTTCCACGTTCTCCACAACCAATATAAACTATTACATCGGCGTCAGACCATTTAGCTAATTGGTGTTGAGTAATAGTTTTTCCTGTTCCAAATCCACCAGGAATTGCGGCAGTTCCACCTTTGCTTATCGGAAAGAAAAGATCGATTACTCTTTGTCCCGTTATTAATGGTATTTTTGGTTCTAATCTATTTTTTACAGGTCTTGGAATTTTAACAGGCCATTCCTGATACATTTTAACTTCTTCAATACCATTTTTGGTTTCTATTTTTGCTAATACTTCTGTAACTTTATAGCTTCCATTTTCTTTAAGTTCAACAATTTTTCCATTGATATTTGGAGGAACCATTATTTTATGAATTAAACTTTGAGTTTCTTTGACTTCTGCAATAATGTCGCCGCCAGATACAATATCTCCAACTTTTTTAACAAAAGTAACTTCCCATAATTTTTTGTCATCTAAACCAAAAGCATCAATTCCTCTTCCAATAAAGGATCCGGATTTTTTTATTAATTCTTCTAAAGGCCTTTGAATACCGTCATAGATACTGCTGAGCAGGCCAGGTCCTAAAGCTACAGAAAGCATTTTACCTGTACCTTCTACGGACTCTCCAGGTTTTAACATAGAAGTTTCTTCGTATACTTGAACAGTGGCAATGTCACCGTTTATTCCAATAACTTCACCTGTTAACTTAAAATTTCCAACTTTAACCATTTCATTCATAAATAAACCTTTTGTACCCTTTACTTTGACAACAGGACCATTGATTTCTTTAATTTGCATCAATATCACCTACCTCTTCTAAAACAAAAGCGAAAATTTTATTTTTATTTTCCTGAATATATGATTCAATGGTATTTCTAATAATTAAATTTTTACCTTTTAGAACAATTCCACCCTTAATATTTTCATCAGTTTCTATTTTATGGTCGGTAACAAATGATTTTACAATACCGATATCATTTGGATTACATAACACTACAAAATCTTCATTTATAATTTTAATAGCATCATTATATAGTTTTTCATAAAAATATTTTTTCTTTTTAGGTTCAAGATTTATCAATTTTTCTTCTAAATTAGATAAAATTTTCATCAACAATTGATTTTTTAGTTTCAATTTTTCTTGTTTTACGTGAATTTCTGCTTTTGATTTAGCCAATTTAATAATATGATTTGCTTTATCTTTAGCCTCTTTTAGTTTTTTTTCGCTTATTTGTTTTGTTTCTTTTTCAAAAGATTCTAAAATTTTATTATATTCTTCATCATACTTTCTTTTTAATGATTCGTATTCTACTTTAAAATCATCATCTAATAATTTAAGCATTTTATTAAGTTTATTTTCTATCTCATTCATTTACTCTCACCCCAATAGCTTCCTCAACGTATTTGGTAATGAAATCTTTGTCTCCACGCCAACCATGTCTATCTGGTATAACAAATATAAGAGGAAGTTTTCCAGAAAGTTTATGTGTTTTTAATTCTTCAGTTATTTTCTCAGCAGCTAATTCTGTTATAAGAATAACTCCGTATTCTTTATTATTTAAAGAATTATTAAAAGCTTCCAATATTTCATTTCTTTCATGTACAACGACTCCATTAACACCGCTTAATCTGAGTCCAGTGGCAGTATCAATATTGTCGCTGATAAGAAAGAATTTCATTTGTTATATCCTCCCAAGGATCATTATAGTAACAATTAAACCATAAATTGCAATACCTTCTGCTAAACCAACATAGATTAAAGTTTTACCTAATAACTCAGGTTTTTCACTAATAGCACCAACAGAAGCAGCGCCAACCATCCCAACACCAACACCAGCACCAACAGCAGCTAAACCAGTTGCTAATGCAGCACCAATTAAACCTAATCCGGTATTATCAGTAGTGTCTACTGTAGTTGTTTGATTAGTTGTTTCAGAAGCAGCATAAGCTGTTGAAGGACTTAAACTTATTAATGCGAATACCATAATTGCTACAAAAATAGCTATATTTCCTGCAAATACTTTTTTTGCAAATTTCCTTGATTTCTCTGGATTTTTTGAAAAGTAAAAACCAAATACTACAGTTAAAAATGCTAAAATGAAAAGAGAAATAACGTATGCCATAACTAACACCTCCATAAAAATTTTGTATTAAAATTTGTATTTTATAGGTTTAAATTCTCTACCATTACCATTAAAAAACCTTGTGAAAAATTCATAATATTCAAGCCTTAAAGTTTGTATGAAAACAACTAAGCCTTCTAATACAATGATTAAAATATTCCCGAATAACAGAATAATAAAAGATAAAATTGAATTATGTGTCATTTGAGACATCATATAAAATGCAAGAAATAATCCTGCATGATTTAAAGCAAAAGCACCTAATCTGATAAATGATAAAGTGTTACTTAAATACCCTAATAAAACTTCAAAAAGTTCAAAAAAACCCTGTACTAACTTTTCTCCTAATTTTCCTTCTTCAAATATAATACTCTTAAGATATATAACAATAATTAATCCTATAATGAAAAAGTAACTAATTTTAGGGAAATTACCATTTTTTATCATATAAAATATAGAGCCCAATAAAATCCAGTATAATGAAATACCAGCAAATCCGTTTGGATCAAAAATTAATTCTTTATTTTTTCTATTTTTTATTTTATTTATTATATTTAAAATCATTGCTAAGGTTAATATTGTAATCCCAAAGTAAATTGACAACATTAAAAAGAAATTTATATTATCCATAGGACGCTTCCATAATGGCTTAATAATATCTTCAAATCCAAAAAAGCTTCCATATAATCCACCAAATATCATAGAAAATATTCCGGCTGATCCTATAACATAAAATAGATCTGATTTTTTCTTTTTGTATACCCAAAAACCAAATAAAGTTAGTATTAAACCATGACCAATATCTCCAAACATCATTCCGTAAAATAATAGGAATAGAATGGAAATTATAGGTGTCGGATCAATTTCGTCGCTTGATGGTGTTCCAAACATCTTTACAACAAATTCAAAATGTTTAAAGAATCCATTGTTTTTTAATAATGTTGGTGCTTTCTCGTTAAAAGAATAATCCAGAAATAAGATATAATCATTTGATTTTGAATAATTAAATAAATCCTGATAAGTTTTTTCAGTAGCCCATCCGGAAATTAAAAAGAAATTTTCTGTAAATTTAAGTGAATGAGTTAAATCATAAATATTTTTTAAAACAAATATATAATCGAAGTATTTATATATATGTCTTCTATTTTCGAAAAATAATTTTTTTAAGGACATGTTTAACATTTCGATTTCGTATTTTAATGAGCGGTATCTATCATATAATTCCCACAATATTTCTTTAGGTGTTCCAGAATAATTTTCTGAAATATGGTATTCCATAAAATTAGCAACAGATAATACTTTTTCAATATCAATATTAGAATCGTAAATAATAATTATCCAATCAAAGTTCTCATCTTTTGCAAAATTTATAGATAATGCGTTTTTATCATTCAAACTTTGAACAAATCTCTCATAATACATAGTGCTAATCTTCCCAACTTTGTACTTTAATTTTCTCATTTTTCTGAATCTTTCAATCTTTATATTTATATGTCTAAGCCTTTCAAATAGTTCTATTTCTGTTTCTAATTTCTTCCTTTTATCTTTGAGTTCTTCTATTTTAAAAAATGTTTTTTCCATTTCATCATTTAATTTCTTTGAGAAGCTTAAAATTTCATCTTTATCAATTATTAAAGGGAATTTTATTTTATTTGTTTTAGGTTCAGGGGATTTATCTGCATAATTGAATATTTTCATAAAGTTATCATATATTTCCTTATAAGCGTTATCTTTTTGAACTTTTAAATCTTTCAATAATTCTTGTTTTATAATTTTTTCGAGAGGTATTATTTCGACTTCTTGTGAATCCAATATTTTTTTTGAAATTTCTTCTAATTCATATTTATTTGAAATTATAGTAAATGGTTTTAATTTTTCATGCATTATTCTCACCTGCCAGAATTAAAAAACTTTTAATTTTTTCATCAGGTATTTCATATCGTTTTCCTTCAATTAATGTAATCAGATCTTTGTACTCATATTCTCTTACATATAAGTATCCACTCATTACATCAAATCCATTTTGTGTTCTGCTTAATAAAGTTTTCGCATTTTTTAAAATTATTTTCTCACAGGTTCTTTCTATTACGTATGGGAATATATTTTTATCAATATTGCGAAAATATTGACCGTATGAACAAATGGAAATTTTATTTATGAAATCATCTGTACTATCAGAAGAGGCCATGTTTTTTAATTCATCTTGAGATAAGTTAAAAGAAATAGGCATCAAAAAATTTAAAACTTCTTCAGTAGAAAGCTTGAATAAAATTTTAGCTCTGTAAATCCATTGTATATTTGCTAAATCCATTTGTATGTAAAATAGTTTTTTTAAGTTTTTTCCAAATTCAGGCATTGTACTTAAAAAAGATTTCATTTTAGTAAAATACCAGAAATCAAAAGCATTTAGTAAATATTGAATTTTTTTAGTTTTGGCATAATTTTGATAAACGGAATTTATAATAGGTTCATAAATAGTATTTTTGAACACGTTGAGAGCATCTTCAAAAGAATTTATAGATACAAGAGTATTTTCGTCAACAGTTTTATGATTTAAAGGAAAGAGTTTTTCTTTTGTAATATATTCTGGATGGTTTGAATGAAGTGATCTTAAAATAAATTTTATATTCTCAATTTCAAATCGTTTTTCCATTAGTCTAAAAAATTTTTGTCCTTCTATTGGAAGGAAGAAATATATATTATACATATCCTCTAACATAGCTTTTCTCAATAATATTTCTATATCTCTTCTATGAAGTTTTTCAATATCAAATCCTTCAAATGATTTTTTATAATGTGTGTTATTTTTTAAATATTCTGCAATTTCAGTTACGGTATCGGTATTTATTAAATTTTGAAAATCGTTATCATTAAGTATTTTGGAATTTAAAGCTTTTATTTTAGCCATTAATGCTGGAAATTTCAATTTAATCATCCCCGTTTATGAAATTATTTTTTTTACAACAGAAAAAGCAATATCATCTATTTTTTTATCATAATCTTCAAAATTTTTCTGTAAAGATAAAATTTCTTTTTCGGATTCTTCCATAATTTTTTTAGCTGTATTTTGTGCATTTTGTATAATATTTTTACATTCTTCATCTATTCGATTAATATCTTCTTCTTTTTTCTTTTCCAGAAATAATATTTTTTCTTTTAATTCCTTTTTTAGATCGTCTTCTGCTTTTTTTAATTTTTTATTCGTTTCAATTTCGGCACTTACTATTTTATTTAATATTTCATTAGGGGATAAGTCCATTTTACCACCTCCTAATAACCATTATACTCTTTTGATTTTTAAGAATCCACTAAAAAAATGAGTATTTTTACTGATTAAAACTGTTAAGAATTGATTAAATGTATTTAATAGCTAAAATCAGTAAAATTTAATATTTGCTAATTATTACAAGTTGATATTTAAGCATATACAGAATCTTATGTATATATAAAATTAATCTTTGCATTTAATTCTTTTTTATATAAAAATGGTATAATATATAGAAAATAAATGGAGGTAATAAAATGGAAGCATATAAAATTTTTAAAGCCTTAGGGTGTAAATGGAGAGTTGAAATAGTGAAAAAAATAACTAAAAATAAAAATGTTTGTTTATGCGAATTGCAAAAAGAATTTCCACTTGATGTAAGTACTCTTTCAAGACACATCAGTATGTTAAAAAAAGTTGGAATAATAGTAGAAGAAAGGCAAGGTACTTCAAAAATTCTTTCCATATCTTCAAGAAAAGTAATGGAATTAATAAAACAGGCAGAAAAATTATAAAGAAGGTGAAATAATGCGAAAAAACATATCATTACAGGATCTTTTTAAAGTACTTTCAAATCAAACAAGAATGGAAATTCTAATCGCAATTTTTGATAATTACCTAACAGCTTCTGAAATTGCCGAAAAATTAAATTATGATATATCTACAATATATAGGCATTTGCTTCATATGAAAAAACTTGGAGTTTTAAAATCGGAAAGGAAAAATGGAATAGAATATTTTGATTTCTCTTCAACTAAAATATTTCATATAATAGAGAATGCAATAGAATTTATTTCTGAAATAAAAGGAAATAAAGTTATAGATTGCACAAATATGGGGAGATGTTTATTAGATCAAAACTCTTTAAATATAGAACCAGATATGATTCTTGATATGAGGGGTGAAATTTGTCCTGTTCCTGATATACAAACAAGAAAAGTATTAAAAAATATGAAAAAAGAGCAAGTGCTTTTAGTGATAGTGGATTATCCACTTTCAGCTGAAAGAATTCCTATTTCTATAGCAAAAGAAGGGCATATATTATTAGGAAAAATAAATGAAATCCCTGGTGAAACAAAATTATATATAAAAAGGGCCAAAAAAATCAGGAGAACCTAAACTTCTCCTGATTTTAGAAATTATAATGAATTTTTATATTCTTCTTCTGATAATAATTCATTGACTTCTTCTTTATTAGAAACTTCTATTTTTACAATCCAACCATCTTTTTCAGGTGAATCATTTATTACTTCAGGGTTGCTATCTAATGTAGAATTAACTTCTACAATTTTTCCACTTATTGGTGCATATACATCACTCGCTGACTTTACAGATTCTAATGTACATAATACATCACCTTTTTTTACTTCTTTTCCTACTTCTGGTAATTCAACAAATGTGACATCTCCTAATTCTTCAGCAGCATGTTCCGAAATACCAATATAAGCAATATTATCTTCTAATAATACCCATTCATGAGTTTTAGCAAATTTTTTCATATTATTCCTCCTTTTTTTAATCATTTAAAATTTTTGTATTTATATATGTAAAGCCATTCCTTCAGCATCTTCAAATGCCCCAAGAATCGTTTCTGTTAAAGTAGGATGTGGATGTATAGAATTGGCAATTTCTTCAACGGTTAATCCGTGTTTAACAGCTAAAACACCTTCCATAATCATATCTGTAGCAGAAGGTGAAACAACTGCAAAACCTAATACCTTTTTTGTTTCCTTATCCGCTATAACCTTTGCAAATCCATCTCTTTCTTCCATTGTTCTAGCTCTTCCATTAGCTGAAACAGGGAATTTTCCTATTATTATCTTATCTGGATCTAAATCTTTTTCTTTTAATCCTGTTGAAGCAATTTCTGGAGAAGAGAAAATAATAGATGGAACTGCTGAATAATCCATTTCCATTTTTTCTCCAGCTATATTATGTGCAGCAACAATCCCTTCAAACATTGCTACATGAGCTAACATAATTTTTGCTCTGATATCTCCTATAGCATATATGTTATCAATATTTGTTTTCATTGTATTATCAGTAACTACTCCTCTTTCAATTGTTACACTTAATTTTTTAACATCTTCCGGAATATTTGGTCTTCTTCCAACAGCTAATAATACTCTGTCAGCAATTAATTCTATTTCTCCATTTTCTGATTCAGCTACTACAATATAATTTTCATCCTTTTTAACATCTTTTACTTTTGTTTTTTCATATACTTTTACACCTTTTTTAATTAATGACTTTTTAACTTCTTGAGCAACATCTTCATCTTCAAAAGGTAGAATATGATCAGCTAATTCTACAACATGAACTTTTTTCCCTAATGAAGCAAAGAATGTTGCAAATTCGACTCCTATAACTCCACCACCAATAATAACAATACTATCTGGTAATTCTGTCATTTTAAATACATCATCACTTGTCCATATACCTTCTACGTCATTAAAAGGTGGGAACATTGAAGGAATAGAACCATGGGCTAAAATTAAATATTCACTTTCAATGATTTCATCATTCACTTTTACGTGTTTTTTATCTATTATTTCTCCAGTTCCTTTAAATACATCTATATTGTTTTTCTTCATTAAATATTCTATGCCTTTTCTTGACATTGTAACTGATTTATTCATATGTTTCATAATTCCAGAAAGTTCATATGAAACATTATCTACTTTTACACCTAATTTTTTTGATTTAGAAATAATATCCGTATATAAATGTGCAGCAGTTAAAAGAGCTTTTGTTGGAATGCACCCTTTATTTGTACAGGTACCACCTAAATGTTCTTTTTCTATAATAGCAACTTTTTTCCCTAATTGAGCCAATCTAATTGCAGCAACATATCCGCCAGGTCCACCACCGATTACGATTACATCATACATTTAATCCACCCCTTTGCATTATTGTCGCGAATATTTTATCGTTTAGACAGAAATTTTATTTTACAAAAAAGTTAAATGATTAAAAAGGAGGGGAGAAATCTCCCCTTCTATTTGTTTTAACCGATAAATTTAGGTTCTTTTTCAACTAAATCAATAAATTCATGATAATCTATTAAATTAGCATTTGCATCTTCTTCGGTATATCCTCTTGCTAAAAAGTCTGCTTTTATTAAATAAGTTTTTCCTTTTGTTAATTCAGATAAGTTTTCAAAATTCCAATAAACACCATCTTGTATAAATACAATAGAGTCGTCTTCTTTTGCGTTTTTTATTTTTAATTTTTCAATAGGATGATCTATACCAAATTTTACTAATATTAAAGCCATGTTTTCACCTCACATGAAAATAACATAATCAAATTGATGGAAAAAGTCAGATAATGAGTCTTTGTTAATAATTTCAGCATTAAAATTTTCGTCAATATTTTTAACTCTATATTTCTCTATATCTTCTTTTATCCCATATACTGGAGTTTCATAACGTTTTATGAATCTTTGAACAATTCTTATTGGTAATAATCCAAGGGATTCTGGAGAAGTATTTTTTGATAAAGCTACAGAAGCTCCTTCCATTAATAAAACTGCTGGTTCAATATCTTCTCCATACATTCCAAATGCAGTTCTAAACCCTTCATTTACCCAAATTGAACCTACTGGAGATTGATAAACAACAAATAAAACTTTTTTTTCCATTTTATATCACCTCACGCCATTAAGCTAATGAATCTATCGCTCTCGTATATTAATGCAGCGAGTTCTGGTAATCCACTTGGATTAGATCCCTCAACTATCATATCAGTTGTGATTCCTCTGTAATCCATACATATACCACATATCTCTACTTTTCCGCCTCTATTTATAACTTCTTTTAAAAGATCTGGAATTTTTCTATCTGATCTAACAGGTTTAATTTGTTTATTTGAAGCAATTGCAGAATCGCAGAACAAAAATATAGTAACTTCATGACCTTTATCTAAAGCAGCATGAGCTAATTTTGCTGCAGTATCTATATCCTGATAAGTATATGGTTGCACCATAACTTGAATTGCAATTTTCATTGTATTACCTCCTTAATCTCTTCCATACAAGAGCCATGCCATGGTCCAATTTCCTAAAACAAAGAATATTGAAGCTAAAATAGATCCTATAGCCATTTGTGGAACACCTGTAAAGAAATGACCTATATTACATCCGCCAGCTGTAACTGCACCTAAACCCATTAAAGCACCACCGATCATTACCTGTAAGTAAGTTACAGGATTTTTAGGCATTCTTAATTTAAATTCACCAGATATTTTAGCAGAAATCATAGCTCCAATGATGATGCCAACAATTCCCCATCCTTCCCAGTTTACTGGAGTTCCAGCAAGAAATCCTTTAAATAAACTTATCCAACCACCAGTAATACCAAAACCATAATTTCTACCTGAGGCAGCACTTGCCATCCATGCAATAGGAGCTAAAATAGCCAATAATACAGCAGCAGTTTTCATACCCATTTTTGAATGTCTCTCCGTTGTTTTGGTGCCAAATGTATACCATAATAATAGGGCTGCAAACAATATACCTACAATCCATGGATTAAGATGTAAAACACTAGGTAATGTTGGTCCAGCTTTGGATGAATAAATTGGGGTTGAATAATCTACTTTCACATTAAATTTTGATATCCAATTTAACCATGGTTTTAAAGCTCCAGCTTTTGTAGCATAACCCGTTAAACCATAAAATATTGCAGCAAACCACGCAGTTGTCATACCTTCACCTGATCTATATGTGACACCAGAAGCACAACCTCCAGCTAGAACCATACCTAAACCGAATATATAACCACCAATAATGTTACCTACCCAATTTAAAGGTTTCGGATTTAATGTAATCCATCCAAATTGTGCAAATAATAAAAAGGTTAATGTTTGTAAAGCGATAACCAAAGCAGCAAATTTCATTAAGTAATTATCTTTAAAGAGCATAACATCTCTAAAAGCTGAGTTAAAACATATTCTTCCTCTTTGTAAAATAATACCAAAAAGCGCTCCAAAAATAATACCTGTCAAAGCCATGATATTCACCTCGCATTATTTTTTTATTTTACTTTGATATAAATTTTCCATTCACTATTTCCCACTTCTTCAATTTCTAAAACTTCATGACCCATTTTTTTCATACCTTCTGGAATTCTTTCTTTTGACATTGGATAATCAATCCATACCTCTAAAATTTCTCCAGGTTTCATTTTTTTAACAGCTCTTTTAGCTTCAACATCTGGAACTGGACAAACTTCTCCCCTTACATCAATACTTTTAGTAACTTCATATTTACCCATAATAATCCCTCCTTAATAATTGTGATTTTATTCACTTATAACCAAAAACTTTCCCGACATTTATAGTGATTATTTTCACTTACAACTGTATTATAAAAGAAAAAAATTAAATATAATTTTCAAATAAATTAAGATTTGGTAAAGACAAAAAGATAAAAATTTTAAACTATTATTAGTAAGTGAAAAATCAAATATAATTTTTTTATATTAGGAAATTATCGAGTTTGGTAATATAAAAAATATAACAAAGTAAAGAAATTTAAAACTAAAAATATTACAATGATTTTTGTACAAAAACGCAAGAAGGAGGTAGATTATGGAAGAGAGGATTAAAGGTTTTGCGCCATCGTGGTTTGCAGGTATTATGGGAACAGGTATTTTTGCTTTGTCAAGTTTTTTGTATTCATCATATATACCTTTTTTAAAAGGCTTTTCTTATGTATTGTTTTATTTTAATTTGATCTTATTTTATTTATTTTTAATTCCATGGACATTAAGATGGTTTATGCATACAAAGGAAGCCATAAAGGATTTATATCATCCTATCTTATCTAATTTTTATGTAACAATAGGAGCAGCGATGATAGTTATTTCTTCAACATATCAGGTGTTGTTTCATAATATGAAAGCTTCTTTCATTTATTGGATTATAGGAACTTTATTGACCATTTTCTTTAGTGTATTAACACCATATGTAATGTTTAAGGAATCTCATGTTCAATTGGATCATATAAGTCCTGCCTGGTTTATTCCACCAGTTGCTTTAATAGTTATACCAGTTTCTGGTAGTGTATTTATGAATATGTATACAGGAATACTTAGAGAATTTATTATATTATTAAATTATTTTGGATTGGGTGCAGGATTCTTCCTATTTATTATATTATCAGCAATCTCAATGTATAGATTTATTTTACATCATCCATTACCAAATGTTATGTCTCCAACGGTATGGGTTAATTTAGGACCTATTGGAGCAGGAACAATTGCATTAATGAATCTTGTAAAATTCTCACCGTTTATCACTGTGAAAGAGCCATTTTTGATTTTTAGCTTTATATTTTGGGGATTTGGGATATGGTGGTTAATTATGGCTATATCTCTTACACTTCATTATATCAAAAGAATGAAAATACCTTTTACATTGTCATGGTTTGCATTTATATTCCCTCTTGGAGCATATGTAGCATCAACACATAATATTTCCATGTTTTTCAAAATAAAGCTTATCGATTATATAGGACTTGGGATGTATTTCTTATTAGCTGTTATATGGTTAATTACCTTTATTAATTTAACTATTTTTGTATTTAGAAAAAAGCAATAATCAAAATGGTGCTATATTTTATAGCACCATTGTTTTTAATTTTTTGCTTGTATATGTAACCAAATTGTATAACGAATGAAATTTGAAATAAACATTAAAGTTTTAGTATTTAATTGAGAAAAATTTCATTAATGGAGGTGAAAGTATGTCAACACCAAATAATATGCCAACAATTGGCAAAGATGCTTTAGGTAGAGAAGTGAAAGATTTAACAAAAATACCCTGGTGGGGAATGGATAGAAAAGAAATAAATTGGTATCCAACAATTAATCATGATAAGTGTGCTGGTTGTGGATTGTGTTTTGTAACCTGTGGAAGAAGAGTATTTGACTGGGATGATAAACTATCAAAACCAGTAGTAGCTCAACCATATAATTGCATGGTGGGATGTCAAACCTGTGCAAATCTTTGTCCAACAAGTGCAATATCTTTTCCTGATGTTTCAGAAATGAAAAAATTAGTAGCTAAAAATAATGTTGTGAAAAAATCTTTTGAAAAAATTGCTCCACTGATTAATTGTAATAATCCTTTAGATGATGAAGAAACTGAATCTAAATTTAACAAATAAGGCGCTTTTAAAGCGCCTTATTTAATTAATATTGTCAATAAATAATTTTAATCTGTTTTCTATATTTACCTCACTTGTGCCTGATTCGTAATCTAATAAAAGAAGGTTAACGTCAAATTTTTCTTTTAATAATCTGTAAATACCTTTAGCAATTATATGATTTGAAATACAACCAAATGGTTGAACAGAAATGATATTTTTAATATTATTATATGCCATTTCACCGATTTCATTTGCTAAAAGCCAACCTTCACCAAATTGTATTGAAAGAGGTAATAAATTTCGTCTATTTTTAATAGATTCTTCTAAAGGAGTGTCTGGAACGTATCTTTTGAACTGGGATAATTCTTTTTCTACAATGTTTCTATAATAATCTATTGTTTTTTTAATTACTAATTTTGTTAAATATTGTTTATTGTTTTTATCAACATTTTCATATTTGTTGAATTTTTTACTATAAAAATCGTATTCTAAAAATTTTAAGAATGTTGGCATTATAACTTCATACCCTTCATTCTCAAGTTTTCTTACAAGGTAATTATTTGAAAAACAATTAGTTTTCATGTATATTTCTCCAACTATTCCTATTCTTTTTCTTTCCTTTGGCATAGTAACTTCTATTTTATTAAATTCATAAACAGCTTTTTTTAGAAAATTTTTAAGCATTTTTGTTGATGGTTTTTTTCTCATCATTTCATTTCTAAAATAGTCAACTAAGTCATTAAAAACTTTAAGTGTTTCACCTGAATTTTTTTCATAAGGTCTTGTAGCAAGTTTTAATCTTAGTAATGAATCTCCAGCTGCAAAAGCTATTACACTATATTTTAATAATTTTAGAGGATTAATCTTGATTCCTTCCATAGACGCATCTGTACCAAGTGCAATAACAGGGGTATTCTCAAATCCTGCATCTATTAAAGCTTTTTTTAGTAATGGAACATAATTTGAAGCCCTACATTGACCGCCAGTTTGTGATAATGCTACGACAGCATTATTAGGATCAACATCATCACTTTTAAGAGTTTTTATAATATCACCAATAACAACAACTGCGGGATAACACATATCATTGTTTACGTATTTTAAGCCTTCTTCAATAGAATCTTTACTCTGATTTTCAATTGTTTTAATTTTATAGCCTAAATTATACATTACAGCTTCATATAATTTTGAGTAAAAAGATGAAAATTTAGGTACTAATATAGTTTTTTTCTTATCTTCTTCACTATATGGTTTGGTATATTTTCTTTCTTTAATCAAATTGATATTTGAGTTTTGATTTAAAGCCTCAAAAGTCGATCTTAGTCTAATTTTAGCTGCACCTAGATTAGACATTTCATCGATTTTTAAAGCTGTAAAAATCTTTCCTCCAGATTCAACGATAGCTTTTACCTCATCAACTACAACAGCATCTGGACCGCAACCAAATGAATTCAATTGAATTGCTGTAATCTTCTTATAATCATTTTTCGCAACCCATTTCGCAGCTAAATATAATCTATTATGGTAAGACCATTGTGTAAGAGGTAAAATACCTTTTAAATCCATTTTATATAAATCAGGGATCGAATCTTCTGTTATTCCATATGCACCTAATTCATATATTAGATTCATAATACCAGTATTTACCATAGGATCCATATGATAGGGCCTTCCAAGCAATACCACTAATATTTTATCTTCTTTTTTAGCTTGATCTATAATCTTTTTCGCAAGATTTCTTAAATTATTTTTTAGCATTCTTTCTTTATTTTTAGCAATTTCAAATGCTCTTTCAAAATCTTTTTTATTTATATTTCCGATTTTATTTAAATAATCGAATAAATTCTTTTTCAATCCTTTTTCATATCTAAAACCCAGGGCAATGGTATCTATAGGGATATCTGTATTTATATTTCTTTTTAATACTTCGCCATATCCAGTAACAATAGGACAATTATATGCATTTTTTGAATCTTCACCTTCTTGATTTTCAAATATTATAGTTGGAATAAAAATTCTATCAACTTTTTTATCGATAAGATTGATAACATGCCCATTCGAAATTTTTGCAGGGAAACATATATTATCAGCAGATACGGTTTTAAGTCCCTTATAATACATAGGTGGATTTGATCTATCAGATAATACAACTTTAAAACCTAATTCCTTGAATAAATTATAGAAAAATTGAAAATGTTCATACATTGAAAGCATTCTAGGAATACCTATGACAGGTTTAGAACTATCAAATTTTTGATTTTCATCCATCTCAAATAACATTTTTTCCTTTTCAGTAAAAAAGTTAAGGACATTTGCTTTTGCTTTTGAAACTTTATTAGAAAAATATTTTTCACATTTATTACCTGTATAAAAAATATTATTATTATCAAAAATGAATTTTGTTATGTAACATTTATTTCCACAACCATTGCATCGTAAAAACTTTTTTTCGTAAGAAATATTGTCTATAGAATCGATATCGAATTTGGTTTCATAATCAGTTTGGGAATTATAGAATTTTTTTGCATATAATGCTGCACCAAGAGCTCCCATATATTCTGAAATATTTAATCTATATACATTTTTTCCAGTTATTTTTTCAAATGCTCTTAAAACTGCATCATTTTTAAATGTACCACCTTGAACAAATATATTTTCTCCGAGTTCTTCAATATTTTTAACTTTTATAACTTTATATAATGCATTTTTTACAACTGAATAAGCTAATCCTGCAGCAATATCTCCGATATCTACACCATCTTTTAGAGCTTCTTTGACTTTACTATTCATGAATACGGAACATCTTGTTCCAAGATCTACAGGATTTTTGGCATGAATAGCTTTTTTTACAAATTCATCAATATTCATATTTAAATTTTTTGCAAATGTTTCTATAAAAGATCCTGTTCCTGAAGAACATGCTTCATTTAGTTGAATATCAGAAATTATACCATTATCGATTTTTATGGATTTTATATCCTGTCCTCCGATATCAACGATGAAACTTAAATTTTTCTCAAACAGTTTTCCAGCAGTAAAATGAGCCATTGTTTCTACTATCCCGCCATCAAGGTTTAAAGCTTTTGTTATGAATTCTTCTCCGTATCCAGTAGCATAAACTGCTTTTAAATTTTTATTATGTATATATTTGCTAAACTTCTTCAATCCTTCTATTGCAATTTCAAGTGGTTTTCCCATATTGTTTTTATAAAATGTATCAATAATATCGTTATTTTCGTTTATCATGATCAATTTAGTTGTAGTAGAACCAGCATCTATACCAATATACAATTCTTTGGAATTCAATTTTTCATTTTCAGATAAAAAATTCAAATTCATTTTCTCATGTCTTTTCTTGAATTCTATATACTCTTCTTCATTTTTGAATAATGGTTCTAACACACGGATAGTTTTATTCTCGTTTTTCTCGTTATTTAAACGATTTAAAATTTCTTCTATTGTATAATCTTTATTTAAATTTTCAGAATAAAGCGCTGCACCAATTGCTACAAGTACTTCGGAATTATCAGGAAGAATGTATTCGTCTTCAGGAAGATTCAATGTTTCTTGAAAAGTTTTTCTTAATTCTGATAAAAATGTAAGAGGGCCTCCAGCAAAAAGTATTTTCCCTTTTACTGAAGCACCAGCAAGTAATGTTGTTATTGTTTGATTTGCAACAGCAATAAATATAGATTTAGCGATATCTTCCTTACTTTCTCCTCTGTTTAATAAAGCCTGAACATCAGTTTTTGCAAAAACCCCACATCTTGAAGCTATATATAATTTTTTAGTTGCTTTTTTTGAAAGTTCGTTTAATTCTTTCGGAGTTATATTTAATAATGTAGCCATTTGATCTATAAAAGATCCTGTCCCTCCAGCACAACTTCCATTCATCCTCATTTCAGGTGTTTTTCCTTCATCAAATAATATTATTTTTGCATCTTCACCGCCAAGCTCTATTAAAGTGTGTACATTATTATAAAAAGTTTTTATTGCTTTTGAAATGGCTATCACTTCTTGAATAAATTCAAAATCATTTCTGTTAGCAACACCCATTCCGGCTGTTCCAGTAATTGAAAATTTTATTTTTTTATTTCCTATTTTTTCTTTTAGAGTGTTTAATAAACCATATAAAGATTCTTTTATTTTACCATTATGCCTTATATATTTTTTAAACAATAGGGTATTATCTTCATTTAATAATGCCATTTTTGCTGTAGATGAACCAATATCAATTCCAAGTTTTAACATATTATACCCTCCACTTTCTGGAATTTGTTGCGGATTTGTACAAATTATAGAATGCAAATATGAAGATTTATGCATATATTAATAATAAAAAATGAAAAAAATATTAATTTTTAATTTTTAATACACATATCTATTAAATTAATAAGTTTATTAATTGACAAAAAATAAATTTTATTGTATAATAATATTATGCACATATAAACAATTTTTCATATGTGAATTGATTATATTGGAGGTGTAATTATGTCTAAAAAGGCAGAAATGACGGAATTAAAGCATGGTCATGATTATTATTATGATATGGCAGAATTTTTTTCTATATTTGCAGACCCCACAAGACTAAAAATCTTACACGCATTATTAGATGGTGAAAAATGTGTCAAAAAAATTTGTCAAATAGTTGGTTTAAATCAATCTACATGTTCGCATCAATTGAAGATTTTAAGACAATATAAAGTAGTAAAAGCAAAAAGAGAAGGTAAATTTATTCGTTACTCATTAGACGATTCTCATATTAAAGATTTAATTGAAGTTGGTGAAGAACATATCAATGAATAGGAGATGAAGTAATGATTGTGCTTGGAATTGTTTTATTTTTTATAACTATTGTTTTATCCATGCTTGGAAAAGGTGGTGGAGAATTCTTTGTACCAATTTTTTTAGCATATGGCATATCTTATCAACAAGCGGCATCAGCTTCTTTGTTTATTTTAATGGTATCTGGTTTAATTATGATGTTAGTATATAATAAAAAGGCGTTAATAGATTGGTATACAGGTACAATAATGATTTTATCTGTGGCAAGTGGTTCTTTCTTGGGAGGATTTATATCTGCAAAAATTAGTGTAGTATTATTAAAAATTATATTTTCATCGCTATTATTATTATCAGCATTTTTTATTTCAAGAAAAAAGAAGAATCTGAATATAAAATTTGGACCTGTTTTAAAGAGAAAATGTTGTGACCACGAATATGATATTCCACTTATTATTGTGATTCCAACAGTATTTATTATTGGATTTATAGCTGGAATGGTTGGTATTTCAGGTGGTGGATTAATTGTTCCATTGCTTATTATAATTGGTAACATGCCTATGCGTTTGGCTTTTGCTACCAATTCTATGATGGTTTTATTTTCTGCAACAACGGGATTTATTGGAAGAGGCTTGAGCGTAGGAATTGATTGGAAGTTTAATATAACTATGGCAACATTTGCAGCGTTGGGATCATTGATTGGTTCACATTTTTCAACAAAAGTAAAGACAGAAAACCTTAAGAAAATATTTGTATATGTCATTTTGTTTGCTGCTGTGTGGATGATAATAAAAATATTTATTTGATATAGTGACAGAAATGTCACTATATTTTATAGAATTAATTTGCATGTTTAACCAAAAAGAAATAATAAAAACATATTATATATAAACGGAGGTGAAAAAATGGAAATTATTAAAAAATTAGCATCTAATATAAAGAGGTTTTTAGTGTTGTATTCACTATTAGCAATAGCTACTGGATGGATGCTTGGAATAAAATTTTCATCATATGCATCTTTACATAAGGGAATATATTCTAACTTAATAGTATTGTTTGTATTTTTTATGATATATCCAATGATGATAAATATGGATTGGGGAGAGGTAAAAAGAGTTGTTAAAGAGCCAAAAGCTGTATTATTAAGTATTTTTTATAATTATATAATGACGCCAATTATAGCATATTTTTTGGCAAAATTGTTTATTCATAATTCTGAATTAGCACTTGGTTTTATGTTAGTAATGATGATTCCTGTTAGCTCTTCAAGTGTTGGATATACTGGAATAGTTAAAGGTAGTGTGGAAGTTGCTATGATAGCCCAAGCATTTAACTTTTTACTTATACCAATACTAACTCCTTTGTATCTTCATTTTATTGCAAGAGGAAGCAATGTTCATGTGCCTATGAATTCAATTTTAAAATCGATTTTAATTGTAGTTGTATTACCTATGATTCTTGGTTATATAACTAGAATTATAATAATAAAATCTAAAGGGAAAAAAGGTTTGAAGAATATAAAGCCATTAACAGGATTAATAACTCTTTTTTCTATGTTGGGTGTGATTTTTTTTATCTTCTTTTTAAAAGGTAATATGCTACTCTCAAAATGGGTAATTTTGATTCAATTAGGAATAATCACATTGGTATATATAATTTTGGCATTGTTATTAGAAACATTTATTAATAAAAAATCTGGATTAAGTTATAAAGAACATATGGGAATAGTTTTTCTAAGTACGGGAAAAAATAACGGTACAGCTGTAGCTTTAGCAACTATGGCATTTGGACCATTAGTAGCAATTCCAGCAGCAGTATTACCTATTTTTCAAATAATTTTACTTGTAGTATATATTCATATGGAAAAAATTATATGGCGTTATTTTGAAAATAAAAAACATAAATCAAATTTGATAAAGGAGGAAGAATGATGGAGTTTTTGCAAGAATTTAAATTAAGAACAAAGTTTTTACCTGAAGAATCTGTTGCGTTACATATTGCCAGAGATTTAGAAACCAAAATATCAGTAAATCCAGACAGGAAACATAAAAATGCTCATACACCTGTAGAAATGGTAATAGCAGCATTAGGATCGTGTGTAATGATAAACTTACAAAGATTTTTATTAGATGAAGGTATAAAATATTCAGATATTGATATGGAATTAAAAGGTTATAGAGATCCAGAAATGCCTAAGTTGGTTAAGATTGAGTATTATATTAAAGTAGATGGGAATCTTGAAGGATATAATTTAGAAACAATAAAAGCAAAAATTGAAAAAAGTAGCACAACTTATAATACTTTAAAAGATACGGTAGAGATAATTGGAAAAATAGAATTCTCAAAATAGTTCTGTTAAAAATACCATCCTGTTTTAGGATGGTATTTTTATAATTTTTCAGTAAGCAGATAACCAAAATCAAAAATTTTTTTAATATATTTATTATTAATAAAATAAAAAATATGTTGTCCCCGTCGTTCGGATTTTATAATATTAGCTTGCTTTAATATTTTTAATTGATGAGAACATGTTGATTGTTTTAAACCTAATGTATCGCATATTGTTTTAACATTTTTTGCTCCGGATAATAAAACAGTTAAAATGCGCAATCTTGTAACATCAGAAAATATAGAAAAAATAGTAGCAATGTCATTAAATCTATAGTTATCGTATGAAATATTCAACGTTCCACCTCCATTCAGAAATTATAAACCCTGTACTTTGGAGTACAGGGTTTATAAATCCTTAATTAATTGTTGTTGTTATTTTGATCAAAGAAAACTTCAGTAGAAGATTTTTTATCAAAGAAAGCGAATATTGCTGTTAAAATACCAAATATCAAATAATTTGTCATTGCTCCTGCTTTTGAACCAGTTATTCCAGGAATAAATGCTGCAATAATTAACCATATGCCTGAGATTAGTATAATCCATGCTGCTGTTTTAGCATTCTTTAACATGGGAATACCTGCTGCTACAAATACAATACCAGCAATTAAGAAGTTTGCTAAATTTCCTCCAGATGAACTAACAATACCAGGAATAAATGCTGCGATAATTAACCAAACTGCAAAAATCAATACTGTCCAACCTTTCCATGTCATACATAACACCTCCTAAAAATTTTTTAAAATTTTAATACACTAGCATATAATGATATATACATAACTACATATGAACAACTGCTGATATAACCATCTAATAATATTATATTCTAAAAAAATATAAAAGTCAACTAATATAGAAAAAATTACATAGGTTGTAATACCTATAAATAAAGCATTTTAACTATACATTCGAAACTTAATTATTTTTTAATGTTTGTGTAACGTATAGGCCTGTTATTTTTTTATGCTATATGTTATAATTATATAACCAAATAATCATATAGTTATATGGAGGTGATAATATGAATAAATTTGTTGAAATGATAAAGCTTTTTTCTGATGAAACGAGGTTAAGAATATTAAATATACTTTTTCAAGGAGAACATTGTAATTGTGATTTAGAAGAGGTTTTAGGATTATCTCAACCAAATATTTCAAAGCATTTAAAAAAAATAATGCTACTTGATTTGGCTACAAGCAGAAAAAGTTCATATTGGACATATTATAAGATAAATGAAGAAGTTTTTAATAAACATTCTTTTATGATTGAAATAATGAAAGAAATACAGGAATTAGAACCGTTCAAATCTGATTTAATAAAATTAAGAGAATATAAAAATTCACCTGGAAGATGCCAAATAAACTTGAATTCAAGGGAGGTATAACATGGAGAAAAAGATGAACGTATTTGAAAAGTATCTAAGCATATGGGTTGCTATTTGTATCGTTTTAGGAGTTTTGATAGGCAAATTTATCCCCGTATTTCCTCAAACATTAAGTATATGGGAATATGCTAGTGTTTCTATACCTGTAGCAATATTAATATGGTTAATGATTTTTCCCATGATGTTGAAAATTGATTTTTCCAGTTTAAAATATGTTGGAAAAAATCCAAAAGGATTAATTGTTACTTTAATAGTAAATTGGATTATAAAACCATTTACTATGTATTTTTTTGTATGGATATTTTTTAAATATATATTTGCTGCATTTATAACTCCAGAACTTGCTAGCGAATATATTGCAGGAGCAGTATTATTAGGAGCAGCTCCTTGTACTGCAATGGTATTTGTTTGGAGTTATTTAAGTGATGGCGATCCTGCATATACTCTTGTTCAGGTTGCTATAAATGATTTAGTAATTTTATTTGCATTTGCTCCAATAGTATCATTTTTATTAAAAGTTGGAAATGTAGATGTCCCATTTGACACATTATTATTTTCTGTTATAATATTCGTATTATTTCCTTTAATAGCTGCAATAATTACTAGAAGATATGTTATAAATAAAAAAGGTATTGAATGGTTTAATAATATATTTTTAAAAGAATTTTCTGTAGTATCAACTATAGGATTATTGTTGACTTTAATAATTTTATTTTCATTCCAGGGAGAAGTTATTTTAAATAATTATTTGCATATATTATTAATTGCTGTACCATTAATAATACAAACATTTTTCATTTTTTCAATTGGATATCTTTGGTCATACAAATGGAAACTACCTTATAGAGTAGCTGCCCCTGCATCAATGATTGGTGCAAGCAATTTTTTTGAATTAGCTGTAGCAGTGGCTATATCATTGTTTGGGTTGGAATCTGGAGCTGTTTTAGCTACTGTTGTTGGAGTTTTAGTAGAAGTGCCTGTGATGCTTACATTGGTAAATATTGCCAATAAAACAAGAGATAAATTTGTATGGGAGTGATAGAATGAAAATAGCTTTTATTTCTGATATTCATAGTAATTTAGAGGCATTAAATGCAGTAATGGATGATATTAAAAAAAGAAATATTGAAAAAATTTATTGTTTAGGTGATTTAGTAGGTTATGGACCGAATCCTAATGAAGTAGTTGAAATTATAAGACAAATGAATATTGAAAGTATTATGGGAAATTATGACGACGCTATTGGATATGAAAAAGAAAGTTGCGGTTGTGCATATAATCCGGGAAGAGAAACGGAAGTTGGAGATGAATCAATAAATTGGACAATAAAAAATACAAGTAAAGAAAATAAAGAATTCTTAAAGTCATTGCCAGTGAAAAAAGAAATTGAAATAGAAGGAGTAAAAATATTATTGGTACATGGTAGCCCACTAAATCATTTATTAGAATATATAAAGCCTAATATAACCCCAGAAAGATTAAAGGAATTAACAGATAATGTAAATGTAGATATAATAATTAATGGACATACACATTTAATGATGGCAAAACATTTACATGGAAAAACTATACTAAATCCCGGGAGTGTCGGTAGAACAAAAGATGGTGAACCATTAGCAACATATTTAATATTAAATATTGAAAAAGGTGTATATAATTATGAATTTGTCAAGGTAAAATATGATGTAAAAACTACTGTTGAAAAAATTATAAAAGTAGGACTACCTGTAGAGTTAGCAACAGTATTAGCTTTAGGTGAAACTTTCAATATGGGAAAAGCGAAAAATACTAAAAAAAATGATATAGGATTTAAAATATAAAAATAGCTCGGTTGTCCGAGCTGTTTTTATACATATAATAAGTATCCAACATATAATAAACCAATAATTAATGATATAGTTACAGGAACTATCTTCCATCTCATATATTCCATAAACCCAAATTTTCTTCCCAGATTTTTTTCAAGATAATTTACTGCTACAATATTTTGAACTGCACCCAATGGTGTTAAACTTGTGGCAAAATTAGCTCCTACAGCAAAAGCCCACCATAATACAGGAGTTATTCCCTGTCCAACCAGTATTTTAATTACAGGTGCTAAAATTAATGCAGAAGGTACGTTATTTAAAATTGGAATTGTAATAATAGCTATTAAGTAAAATACTCCTATAAGTAGAAGTGGCATTCCTTCTAAAGGTATAAACATATGAGCTATTTTCTCAGTGAAACCAACTTCCTCTAATGCGTAAGATGTCATGTATAAACCAGCAAAGAAAAACAACATATCCCAATCAATATCTTTAGCGATATCTTCATATCCATGAGCAAATTTAAATACGAGAATAGAACCTCCTAATAATGCAACCACTGCTAATTCCACATGAAGCGTGGAATGTAAAATAAATAAAATGATAACTATAACAAAATCTATTAAAGAATAAATCATCATTTTTTTATCAGTAATAGCTTTGTTTTCATCCATATTCTTCAATTTTTCGATATTTAGTAAAGCTTTTTCATCAATTTTCAGATGTTTTTTAAAATATATCAATACTCCTATAAAAGCTAATATGGATACTGGCCCCATTTTTACTATAAAATCATTAAAAGAATATCCACTAATAGAACCTATAACAAGATTTAACGGACTGCCAATTAAAGTAGCAGCACCGCCAATATTATCCATTAATATTGTAAGCATTATTAATGGAATAGGGCTTATTTCAAGCATGTCTGCTATTAAGAAAATCATTGGTGCCATAACTAAGATAGTAACAACATTATCTAAGAAAGCAGATGTTAAAGCGACTATAATCATTAACATTGTTACTGTTAGAAAAAATCTTTTTCCACCAAACTTTATTATTTTTATTGAAAAAAATTCAAAAAAACCAGATTTACTTAAAAAAGCAACTATCATCATCATACCAGTTAAAAGTCCAAGTGTATCAACATCGACAACATGACTGAAATTTTCTGTATCCAAGCCTTCAACCAATCTTAGTGCTGAGATTAATAATGCAAGACTAAAAACTACAACAGGTTTGTTTTTCTTTCCAAAAATAATATAAAGATAAGCTGAAGCAACTATTATTAATACAAGAATAGCATTTGTTGTCATTTAATCACCTCTAGTTTTTTAATTTCATAAATTAATTTTTTGAGAAATTTTTTAAATTCTTCAGAAGAGATTTTATATCTAATTCTTTGTGCATCTCTTTCGCAAACTACAAATCCCTTTTCTTTTAATGATTTTAAATGTTGAGAAGCTAATGGTTGAGAAATGTTCAAAGCTTTTGATATATGATTTACACAATAAGGTCTTTCCAATAATAAAGATAAAATTTTGATCCGGACAGGAGACCCTAATACTGAAAATACATTAGCTAATTTTTCAATGTCTTTTTCAGAGATAATATCACCCCGCTTATATAAAAATTTTTTTATATAAAGAACAAGTTATATAATATTCTTCTAATATAATAATTTCCTTTCAAAAAATTTTAAATAGTGAGAAAAAAGTATTACAATATATGGTATAATAAAATTGTATAATATTATAATTAAATGAATAATATATTAATAATAAAAGAGGTGAAAAGATGTATTATTTAACAAAAGATGGAAAATTCCTATATAAAAACACTAAATACAATTTAAATAAGTTTGTTACCCCTCTAATAACAGATACACATATGCATATTTTAGGTTTTGGTGAAAAGTTATTAAATCCTGATATTGAAGGTTTAAAAAAAGAAGATATAGAGAAAATAATAATAGATAAATTAAAAAATAATTCAAAAAAAGTTGTTTTAAGAGGCTGGAGTGAATTAGATATAGATTTGGATAAATATTCTGAAAATATACCTATAATACTTATAAGAAGATGTGGACATATAGCAATTGTAAATTCAGTTATTTTGAATAGACTTGCAAAGGAAATTGATAATAATTATATAGATTTTAAGAAAAAAATGATTAAAGAGAAAGCATTAGAAAAATTTCATGAAATATATGGTTTTTATTCTAATGTAAAAGGAGCATATTTAAAAGCAAAAAAATATCTGTTAAATAAAGGATATGGATTTATTCATTCTGATGATTTACATGGTATAAGCAAAGAAGATTTACCTTTTGATGATGAATTAATGGTTTTTGAAAAAGTTGCTATTAATAATTATAATGAATTAATCGATTATTGTAATGAAGGATATTTTAATACTTTTAAAGCAGTAAAAATATATGTTGATGGGTCTTTTGGAGGAAAGACAGCATATTTGCGAGAAAAATATAATGATGGTGAAGATAAAGGATATTTAGTTTGGAAAGAAGATGAATTAAAAAAAGTATTAGAACTTTGTGAGAATAACAATCTTCATTTATGTATGCACGCAATAGGAGATGGTGCTATAGATGTAATTTTAAATGTATTTGAAAAAACAAAACCAGAGCATTATCATAGAATTATACATGCATCAATTTTACATGATGATCAAATAGAAAAGATTAAAAAATATAAATTGATATTAGATATGCAACCACAATTCATAGAATCAGATAAAAAGATATTAAAAAATAGATTGGGAAAGAGAAGTGGTTTAACATATAGATTCAAGAAATTATTTGATGAAAAAATTCCAATGTTTTTTTCATCGGATGCTCCAGTAGAAATACCAGATTGGTTTAGAGACGCAAAAATATTAAATAATCACGGAATACCCTTAAAGTATATAATATATAATATGACATATTTTCCAGAGTTTATAGACAATTTTAATAGAGAAAATAAGTATCTTATATTCAATGAAAATCCATTTGAAAAATTAACAATTCCTGATATGGGAGGATAAAATGTTATATATTTTTATTATTGCTATATCAATTTTTGCATATCTTTATTTAAATACAAGAAATAAATTAAAAAAAGAAATCAAGAATTTTTTTTCAATTCTTGATAAGTTGCCATTTATTATAGCTATCCATAACATAGAGGATATTTATTATTTAAGTCCAGGAGCAGAAAAAATTATTGGGAAAAAGATTAATAAAGTAAGTGAATACCTGGATCTTTTTAGTAAAGAAGAAAAAGTGCAAATACTCCAAATTCTTTCTAAAGAAAAAGAAGGTTTTTTTCAAAACAATATGAGAAAAATAAAAGGAAAAACTTATTATGTATCATCATCAAAAATAAACATTTTTGATAAAAATTTTGTTCTTGAAGTTTTTAAAGATATAACAGAACTTTCAAATAAAGATAAAGAATTAGAAGAAATGCAACGTAGCATAGAAGTATTAGATAATATTCGGAATTTAACATATACAAAAACTTTTAATTTAAATGGAACTATGGAAAGTATATTTAATTATTTAAGAAAAGTGAAATTAATAGATGTATTTTCATATAATACTATTTTGGAAGATGGAAAGAGTGTAAAAGCAACTATTTATTATGAGAATAAAAAAACAGAAAAGAAATTATATAGATCAGATAAAACTTTGATATGGTATTTTTTTGATAAGAATTTAAAAAATTTATATGTTCCAGATGTTTTTGCTTTTTCAAAAGATGGTTATAAGAGTACTATTTATTCATATGAATTTGATGAAGATCTTAGCGAATTAACAATGTATATTTTTCCTTATTATTTAGAAAATAAAGTTCATGGGCTATTTGCTTTTGGGAGAAAAGGTAGAGATGCCTATTCTGAAAGAGATAAAAAGATACTAGAATCTCTGGCATCACATATTGATTTCGTTATAAAATATCAATATATTCTTGAAAAATATAACAAGGGAAAAAATCATTTTAAAGAACTTGCTACAAAAGATGCATTAACTCAATTATATTCCAGATATTATTTTAATGAGTGGATTTTAAAACATGCTGAATATCTTAAAAGAAAGAATAAAAAATCTATTTTAGTGATGATAGATATAAATAAATTTAAATATATTAACGATACATATGGACATATTGTAGGAGATGAGGTGTTAAAATTTATCTCAATTCGTTTTTTGGAAAATATAAGGAGTATGGATATAGGAGTTAGATTTGGTGGTGATGAATTCCTTCTTGTGTTTCCAGATGCTTCTATTAATGATATACAAAAAAAGATGAAAATAATAAATGAAAAATTAAAAGATAATAGTTTTGATTTTGATGTTGATATATCATATGGATTATCTGAGTTTAATGGTGAGGATTATATTAACGCATTAAAAAAAGCCGATGAAAAAATGTATGAAATGAAAAAGTTGAAGAATGGAAATAATAATTAAATATATTGTAATTAAAAATGCATCAGATTTTCGATGCATTTTTTAATTCTTATGTTATAATATTAATGAGGTGGAATAATGTTGAAGATAAAGTTTATGAGTAATTTAAGAACTATAGTAGATAGGAAATCCATAAAATTAGAAATTGAAAATGGAAAAGATATTGAAGAATTATTGAATATTATTGGTAAAGAACTAAATTCTAAATTTGAAATAATAAAAAAAGAGAAAGATCATATGATCTTAAAATTGTATATTGATATTATGGGGCAAAAGAGTTATATAACAATGAGAGTAAAATTTATTCACAATAATGAATTTATTACAACTGACAAAAAAATTAAGGATGGGGAATTACAGATACTACCATTACTTGGTGGAGGATAAAAATAAGAAGGAGGAGTGATTAAAATGGATTACATGAAAGTATATGAAGAATGGTTAAATAGCCCATATGTTGATGAAAATACAAAAAAGGAATTATTATCCATTAAGGATAACGAAAAGGAAATTATGGAGAGATTTTATAAAGAATTGGAATTTGGAACAGCTGGTTTAAGAGGTGTTTTAGGAGCTGGAACTAACAGAATGAATATATATACAGTAGGTAAAGCTACTCAAGGATTAGCAGATTTCATTAAATCTAAAGGTGAAGAATATATGAAACGCGGTGTTGTTATTGCGTATGATGTAAGACATAATTCAGATCTTTTTGCTAAAACAGCAGCTTTAATTTTAGCAGCTAATGGAATTAAAGCTTATTTATTTGATCATATAGCACCAACTCCATTATTATCATTTTCTGTTAGAAGATTACATACAGCAGCAGGTATAGTTGTGACAGCAAGTCATAATCCAAAGAATTATAATGGTTATAAAGTATATTGGGAACAAGGTTCTCAAATTTTAGATGATGTTGCAATACCTGTTATGGAGAATATAAAAAAACTAACAGATTTTTCTATGATTAAGAAAATTTCAGAAGAAGAAGCTTTAGAAAAAGGATTACTAGAATATGTTGGAAAAGAAATTGAAGATGAATATATAGAAAAAGTAAAAGGATTAGCAATAAGAGAAGATATAGATAAAGATGTAAAAATTGTATATACACCTCTTAATGGAACAGGTAATAAACCAGTAAGAAGAGTATTAGCAGAAAGAGGATTTAAAAATGTATTTGTTGTTCCAGAACAAGAAAATCCAGATCCAGATTTTACAACAGTCGGATACCCAAATCCAGAAGATATTAAAGCTTTTGAATATGCTAAAAATCTTGCAAAGGAAAAAGATGCCGATGTAATAATTGCAACAGATCCAGATTGTGATAGAACAGCAGTTATGGTAAAACATAATGGTGAATACGTTCCTCTAAATGGTAATCAAACTGGTGCAATATTAATTAAATATATAATTGAAGGTAGAAAGGAAAAAGGAATACTTTCAGATAAAGGGATTATTATAAAATCAATAGTTACAGGTGATTTAGGAAAAGAATTAGCAGAAAAATATGGAGTAGTAACTTTTGAAACATTAACAGGATTTAAAAATATATGTGGTTTAGAGAATGAATTAGAAGGAAAATATGACTTTGAATTTGGATATGAAGAAAGTATTGGTTATGTAACAGGAACATTTGTAAGGGATAAGGATGGAGTAATTTCATCAATGTTTGTATCTGAAGCAGCAGGATATTATAAGAAGCTTGGTAAAACATTAGTGGATGTACTAAATGATATGTACAAAGAAATTGGTTATTATTTTGAAAATAATTTCTCCATAATTATTGAAGGTTTAGAAGGTATGGCAAAAATGAAAAAAATTATGGAAGTATATAGAAAAGAATTTCCAAGAGAAATTGGAGATATGAAACTTGTAAGATATATAGATTATTTAGAAAAGAAAGATTTTGATTTAAAAACAGGTGAAACAAAAGAAACAGATGTTCCAAAATCAAATGTTTTAAGATTCTTCTTTGATGATGGCTCATGGTATGCTGTAAGACCATCAGGAACAGAACCAAAACTAAAGATTTACATATATTCAAAAGATAAGGAAGAAGAAAAATCAAAGGAAAAATTAAAATTAATGAAAGAAAAAATAATGGAAATAATAAACTCAGTTGAATAATTCGCCTCCCCTCTGATTTTCAGAGGGGTTTTATTATTGAAATGTGATATAATTCTGTTGTGGAGGTGAAAAGATGAAACGATTTTGTACAAGCGGACCTGTTGATAAGAATACATGTTATTATGTAGAAAGACCAGAATTGATGAAAGAAGCGATTGATCATATAGAAAATTGGAGATACTTTACAGTATCAGCACCAAGACAAACAGGAAAAACAACATTTTTAAATGAAATAGTGGAAAAAATAAAAGATAAATATTTACCAATATTTATTTCATTTGAAAATCTTGGAAGGATTGAAAATGAAAGTGAATTTATAGAATTATTTAAAGAAAAAATAGATTTTTATCTGCAATTTAAATATGGAAAATCATTTGAGTATAAAAATACAATAGCAATAAGGCAAATAAGTAAATATATAAAAGAAATGAGTGAAAAATTTGAAAAAGAAATAATACTAATGATAGACGAATTTGAAAAGTTTAGCAATGAAGAATTAATGAATGAATTTTTACACTTAATAAGAGAAATGTATCATATGAGAAAGGGATATAAGTTAAGAAGTGTGATATTAATAAGTGTAAGTTATTTGAGTGGAGTATTAGAAGATAATGCAAGTCCATTTAATATAGCAGAACATATGGAAGTGCCATATTTTACTAAAGAACAGGTATATGATTTATTAAATCAACATGAAAAAGAAACAGGGCAATTATTTGAAGAGGAAGTAAAAGAACTTATATGGCATAATGCAGGAGGACAACCTGGTCTAACCAATGCATTGGCATATGATTTAGTAGCAAAAAAAGCTAAGAGTGAAAAGATAATAACGAAAGAATATTTTGAAAAAACATTAAATGATTTTATGTATGTATATATAGATAAAAACATAGCCAATATAATAAACAAAGCAAAAAAAGAAAAAGAATTAATAATGAAAATATTATTTGAACCAGAAAGCGTTGAATTTAATATATACGATGAAAGGATAAATTATCTATATCTAAATGGAGTAATAGATAATTGTGAGGGGAAATGTTGTGTAAGAGTACCGTTATATTACAAAGCATTATATGACAGATTTAAACCACAAATAAATGGTGAAAAGAATTATATGGCAACAATAAAAGATACAATAAAACCATATATAAAAGAAGATGGCAGCTTAGATTTAAATAAATTAATAAAAAGATATATAAAATATATAAAACAAAGAGGAGCAATAATGTTTAAAGGAAGAAATTACTATGAAGGAGTATATCAATATAATTTAGACCAATTTCTAAGCTTATATGTAGAAGCAGCAGAAGGAAAAGTATATCCAGAAACACAGGTTGGTGGAGGAAGAATAGATTTATTAATAAATTTAAATAATAGAGAATATTTAATAGAAGTAAAAGCAAATATAACAGGAAATGAATATGAAAAAGCGAAAAAACAATTAATAGAATACATAAAAAGAAAAGGATCAAAAGAAGGATGGTTGATAATATACTCAAACACAATAGAAGATTTTGAATATCTAATGGAAGAAAAAGATGGAATCAAAATTCATATATGGTTTATAAAAACTAATTTTGAAAGTCCATCAAAAATGTAGAAATATAAAAATGGGGGGAGAAAAATGGATTTAGGATTGAAAAATAAAACAGTATTAGTTACTGGAGGAAGTTCGGGAATAGGTTTAGCTGTGGCGAACACATTTAGCAATGAAGGGGCTAAGCCTGTAGTAATATCCAGAAATGAAGAAAAATTGAAAAAAACAGGTTTTCCATATATTATATGTGATCTTTCAAAAAAAGAAGATATAGATAATATGAATAAGAAATTTGAGGAAAAATTTGGCGTTCCATATATTATATTTTTAAATGCAGGAGGACCTAAGCCAGGATATTTTGAAGAAACATCTGAAGAGGATTGGCAATATGGTTTTGAACAAAATCTTATGAGTACTATTCGTATTTTAAAATATTTTTTGCCTAAAATGAAAAATAAAGAATGGGCGAGAGTTGTATTTTTAACATCCCTTTCTGTGAAAACGCCAATAGAAAATCTTTATATATCAAATTCTATAAGATTAGGAATAACAGGCTTGCTTAAAACATTATCTTTAGAATATGGGAAGTACAATATAACCTTTAATGCAGTAGGTCCTGGTTGGACAAAAACAACAAGAGTTAGAGAATTAGTCAATGAAGAGAAAGAAAAGCAAATTTCAGATAATATTCCTTTAAAGAGAATGGCAATGCCTGAAGAAATAGCTAATGTGGTAGTTTTCCTTTCATCTGAAAGAGCATCATATATTAATGGGCAAACTATTTTAGTAGATGGTGGATTGGCAAAATTTCCATTATAATTATAAAAAGGCAATTTGAGACCATAAAAAATTTTGTGTAAATAAAAAGTAGAGAAAATAGGTAACCCTCTTCTTGGTATGGTAAAATAAAACCAAGAAGGGGGTATTTTAAATGGCAAAGAGAAAGAAAAAAGAAGAAAGTAACATTGAAAAATTAGCAAAGTTAATAGCAAGAGATCCTGAAGTAAACACAATGAAAGACGTATATGACAAGATAAAAGAATTGATGGGACCAATAATACAAGAAATGTTAGAAGCGGAATTAGAAGATGAATTAGGATATGAGAAATACGATAAGGAAAATAAAGAAACGGATAACTCCAGAAATGGATACAGCTCAAAAAAGGTAAGATCAAGCATGGGTGAGATGGAATTGAAAATACCCAGAGATAGAAAGGGTGAATATGAACCGAAAATAATACCAAAATATAAAAGAGATATTTCAGATATTGAAAGTAGAATAATAGGAATGTATGGTTTGGGATTAAGTACGAAAGATATAGTTAGGAATGTTGAAGATATATATGGTGTAGAATTATCAGCTGAAATGATAAGTAAAATTACTAATAAGATATTACCAGAAATTAGAGAATGGCAAAGCAGACCATTAGAAGAGATATACACTTTTGTTTTCATGGATGGAATAGTATTTAAAGTAAAAGATGATGGTGAGATAATTAAAAAGACTGCATATGTTGTAATAGGTGTAAATATTGATGGATTTAAAGAAGTTCTTGGTATATATATAGGTGAAATAGAATCATCAAAATTCTGGTTAAGAGTATTAAATGATTTAAAAAATAGAGGAGTTAAAGATATATTAATAGCTTCAGTAGATGGATTAACAGGATTCCCACAAGCAATTAAAGCAGCATTTCCTGATACTGTAGTACAAAGATGTATAATACATCAAATAAGAAATACATTAAAATATGTTAATTACAAAGATAGAAAAGAACTTGTAAATGATTTAAAAAAAGTATATAAAGCACCCAATAAAGATATAGCTTATTCAAACCTACAAGATTTAAAAGAAAACAAATGGACAAAATACAAATTGGCATTAGAAAGCTGGGAAAAACATTGGGAAACAACATCTCCATATTTTGATTATGGTGATGAAGTAAGAAAAATAATGTATACAACAAATGTAATAGAATCATTGAATAGGCAATATAGAAAAGTGACTAAAAATAAAACATCTTTTCCAAATGATGATGCATTATTAAAAATATTATATTTAGCAACAATAGATGCAACAAAAAGATGGACAGCTCGATATAGAAACTGGAGTAAAGTCCTAAACGAACTATCCATCTTTTTCAAAGAAAGAATCACAAAATACGTCTATAATTCTTAATACAACTAAATTCCAAAATCTGTAATAATCAATAATACATAAAACTAAATGCTAAAAACTAACGCCAAAAATATATTCTTAATTTAATAATGTTAAATCTTGCAGTGAAAATTGCAAAAAGGTGTTTGTTTTTAAAAATCCACATCAAAAACTTCTGAAAATTACTATTAAAGCATATTACAATATAGACGATAATTCATATGAAAATAATTTAAAAATAATAATCTAATTTAATTAATTTATTACCATCCAAGAAGAGGTATTTACACAAAAAATTACATGCTACCTATTAATTATAACTTGTTAATTAATTCTCTTTCAACAAATTTAAATCCTTTTTCCCAGAATTCTCTTTTTGTAATATCAATGCCTAATTTGGATAATAATACCTCTGGAGCATCGTTACCTCCACTTGATAATAACTCTTTATATTTTGGTACAAATGATTTTCCTTCTTCTAAATACTTTTCATATAATGCAATTACTAATAAATTAGCAAAATTATATGCATATACATAGAAAGGAACACCTATCATATGAGGAATAGAGCTCCACTCATATTTGTATTCTTCAGTGATTTTTACAGAATCTCCAAACATGATTTTTAATTCTTTTTCATAAAGATTGGATAATTCATCCCATGTTGCCATACCATTTTCATCAATCATTTGATGAGATTGTATTTCGAATCTAGCAAACATATTTTGTCTAAACATTGTAGCAAACATATCTTCGATTTTTGAAGCTATAAAAATCTTTTTCTCTTCTTCATCTAATTCTTTTAATAATTTATCCATTACTAACATTTCACCAAAAACAGAAGCTACTTCTGCCATTGTTAAAGGTGTATGGTAATTTAATAAATTTCGTTTTGAAGATAATGTTCCGTGAACTCCATGTCCTAACTCATGAGCTAAAGTCATAACATCTCTCATGTTTCCAGTATAATTCAATAAAACAAAAGGTTTATAATTTGGAATATTATATGAACAAAATGCTCCACCTCTTTTACCTGGAACAATTTCTGAATGTATTCTATTTTCATCAAAGAATGATTTTACAATATCTCCAATTTCTTTATCAAATTCATAATATGATTCTAATACCATTTCTTTAGCTTTTTCAAAAGGAATTTCTTTTTTTACAGGATCTAATGGAGCGTAAATATCAGCTAAAGTTAATTCATGTCCTAAATATTTTTCTTTCCATTTATAATATTTGTGAACCATAGGTGTTTGTTCTGTTGTTATCTCTATAACCATATCAACAATTTCATCATTTACTTCATTTGCCATATTTCTCATTGAAATGGGTTTTGAGTAATTTCTTAATTTTGCTTCAGTATCATAATATTTTGCAACAGAATTAAAGGTGCTTTCTAAAACAATTTTATCCTCACTATATCTTTCAAAGAACATTTTCATAGCTTTTCTTCTTAATTCTTTATTAGGACTTTGTCTTAAAGCTCTAATTTGTGGTCCCGTCATCTTTTTAACTTCTCCATCGATTTCTATTTCAAAATTATATGATGAAGTCAGTTTTTCATATAACATATCAAAAGCATCTCTTCCAGCTGGTTGAAGAGCGGATAAAACCTTTTCAGCATCTTCACTCAATACATGAGGTTTTTCTTTTATTAGTTTTTCCATTACATGTCTGTATTCTTTTAAGTCTTCAGAGTTCTTCCATTCTTCTAATTTTTCTATTGGATGGCTAAGCAAAACAGGTCTCCAAAAAGATAATTCTATTTCTCCTTTAGTTAAATAGTCTTGTCCTATTGCAACTAGTTTTTGAGCTTCTTTGTTTTGAGTATTTTCTGCATATAATAAGTGAGCATATTGAATAGCAAAATAAGGTTTTTCCATAGCATTTTCTAAATCTTTAAAGAAACTTTTTATATCTTCTGCAGTTAAATTTTCTGAAGTAAGTTTGCTATAATATTTTTCTTTTAATATTTTTGCATTAGAAACTGCACTTTCAAAATCTTTTTTTATTTGATCACTTTCTGGAGAATCATAAAAGAATGTTAAATCCCATTTCATAGTTCTACCTCCTTTGCTTTTATCTTTTTTGACGTTTTAATTTTTGATCGATATAACATTATAACACATCAAAGTATAAAAAAATAGAAAATTTTTTATGTTATAATCCGTAAGAATTTTTACATTTAATCTTCTGTATTTTGCTTAAATAAAATGTTCTTGATATCTTCTTCCTTTACATAATATACGTTTCCAACTTTATAACTTTTTAATTTTTTCTCTTTTATCCAACGTCGTATAGTTTCTGGATGTTTATTAAGCATACTACCAGTTTCTTTTAAAGTTAAAAATTTTATACCTTCTAATTCAATCATAAAAATCCCTCCTTTGTATAATTTTGTATAAGTAATTTAATATTATTATATATTTTTATATAGAAAAAATCAAGATCTATTTTCTTTTTTTACAAATTCTTAATAAAAGGTTTTATGGTATTTATAAACTGTATTTAGGTATTTAGGAATAGTGAAAGCCTTATTATAAGCTGATTATCTATGTTAAGGTGGTAATCCACGATTACCACATGTGGTAACCTATGATTACCACCTTCATAAAAAGTGGTAATTCACAGTTACCACCTTAGATGAATGAAAATATAAAGGTGGTAATCCACGATTACCACCTTCATAAAAACGTAACACTACAACACCTTATCATTTTTAGCAATTTCATAAGTACCTCTCCAGGTATCAATAACAATACATTCATATTTATTAAGTTGTTCCATGATCTTCTTATCAACACCGTATTTTCTTGCAGTTTCTAACTCATTTAATTCAAAGAATTTAAATAAAATAAGTATATGAGCCTGCTTAATAGCAGCCTTATTTATATCACTAAACTGTTGCGTGACAAAAATAATATCGATACCTCTTTTTCTTGCAGTTTTAACGAGTTTTTCCAATTCAATAGGGTTCTTTTTTAAAGGGTAAAACATATGTGCTTCATCGATTAATAAAACAATATTACCGCTATTCCATACAGAACGTGAAAAGCGGTTAATGAAATTAAATAAGAGTGTATCGTCAATATATTCTGTTTCAATAATTAATCTATCAAAAGAAGATATAAGCTTATCTGTATTGATTTTATCTGCGATTTCATCATTTAACTGTAGTAATTTCATATTACCGAGTTTCAAATGATCATGTGAATTATCAAGGACGAATAATTTTTTTTCTTCTGCTAACTCATTAGCTAATTTTCTTGCAAGAAAACTCTTACCTGATCCTGATTTTCCAAGAATAGTATAAATCATTCTCCCACCTCTGGTAATCCAGGTAGAACTGGTGTAATAAATCCATTCCCTATAATACCAACAACACCGAGAATTAAAACCATTTTAGGACTCATTTTTTTAATAGACAAAGTATTCACAGCGTCCTTAAATCCGAGCATTTTTAAATAAGCCATAGTAGATTGCTTATATCTTTCAATAAAAGTAGGATCATTAATTTTACGGATATTAGCGATTTGAGATCCTACAAATTCGATACCCATTTCAATAGTCATATCATCGAACTGAAAATTACCTATTAAATCATTTTCCTGTGTTTCTTCCTGAACATCTTCATTATCGATAATATCCTTAAAATCATTTTCATTAATCATAACATCGTTTATATTTTCCATAATATTACCCCCTTCTAAATTGTGCGAATGGATCTATTTTTTCTTGCATCACAGGTGCAGGAATCACCTTATTTTCAATAACAGGTGTATTTTTTTGCATTAAAGCAAAAACAAAACCTACAAAAATGGCAATAGCAACAGGTTTAATAATATCGATAAAATCGTCATTTTTCTTTTTAGGTGGATCTATATTTTCCTCTTTTTGTTCAACAATAGGTTCTGAAAAATTTTCATAAACAGTAGCTTTAGATTCTCTTACAGCCTGTCTTAAAATTACAGGCATTGAAGTTTTCTTAATCTCCATTTCCTCTATCACCTCATTGTTTTCATCCTTAAAATCATCATCAGACACCTTTTTACTCTTTAAATTTTCCTTTAATTTCTCAATTAAATACTTTTTTTCCTCATAATACTTTGCTGCAATTTCCTGAGCGGCTTTAATTTTTTCCTCATATGTTTGAGCTGATCTATCAATATTTTGAAAGAAAAAAGAAGGCAATTCTAAATCATCGGCATATTTTTCAAGTTGTTTCAAATGGTGTTGAACGGAATTTTTATGTAAATCAAGAGCTGCAGCGATTTGTCCAAAAGAAAGATTATACCGTCTCATAAAATAAATACTTATAGCCTCTAACTCATAAAACTTCAATGATTTCACCCCCTCAATATTTTAAAAACAATAAATCCTATTAAAAAAATTCCCAGAGAACCTAACAAAACGCTTGAACCTGCACTTTGGCCAACGAGTTTTAATTCCTCGGCATTCTTAGCGATAATATCAATTACACGTATAGTTATTGCTTCAACAGCAAAAGTACCCGCAAAAATAGTAACTAAAATAGCAAAAACCCATCTAGCAGCTAATTTAACATCAGTTGAATTATCAAAATTATATATTTCGCCTTTTTTTAAATCTAATTTCTTAGCGTTTTTAGTAGGTTTTAAATCCAGTTTATACATAATCTTTAAGCCATTATCGTAATCATTAATATCTAAAATATTTAAAGTATTCATAATCCAGCCTTTTTTTCTAAATTCGGCATCTAATTTAAAATAAATATTATTATTAGCAGCATAAACATTAGCAGCAGAACTAACAGGTAAAATAACATCGAGTATCAATTCCATGATCTCACCTCACAATACTATATATAGTATTAATAATTTAATCACATACTAAATATACCATAAAAGTATACTTAATGTCAATGATAATTTTCTTAATATTATGTCAACTTAACATCATTAGAAGAGAATTTCAAATAAATAGCAGTAGTATTTAAGCTGGAATGACCTAATAAAGATTGAATAACGTTTATAGGGACACCGTCATTAATTTTAGAAATGGCAAAAGAATGTCTTAGCTTATGAACGCTAACATCTTTATCAATACCAGCTTTAATAGCAGCTTTTTTAATTTCTCTTTGAATAGATCTTTTACCAGGTAAAATATCTTTAAAGTTTTCAAATAGATCTTTTATTTTCTTATCAACCTTCAAAACACGTTCTTTATTACCTTTACCTATAACGCGCAATATAAAAGTATTTCTATTAATTCTCTCGAATTCCAGGTTATATAATTCTGATAATCTCAACCCAGTCTTATATATAAACTCAAAGATATAGCAATAAGGTTCTCGAGCGTTTTTAATAAGTGCTTTAATTTCTTTTGAGGTTAAAAAACGTGGTAAAGCATTATAACGAGGGGGTTTTAAATGCTCCCAGAATTTCTTTTTAATTTTTCCATTATCGTATAAATAATTCAAAAAAGATCTAACAATAGTAATTTTTCGAGCTATAGTATTTGGTTTCTGATGTTTAATATTTTCCATGAATAAATTTAAACCCTGCATTGAAGCAGGGTTTCTAACTTTAGAAAATTCATTTAAAACCTGATTATAATTTTTTAAAGTATTAGAATTTACATTTTTTATCAAAGATAATTCATTTAAAAAGTTTTCTATTTCTTTTTTAATACGCATTACAACCACCTGTCATAAAATGTATATTTTATGAAATCTGAATTATTCAAATAGATCAATTTTATCTGTATCAGTTAGCCATGTGTCTGGTAAAACTGCTGGATCATAAGTTAAAGTTAATGATTCTGGATCGTTATTTACAACAGTTATTTCATGATTAGTGAATAATATTGAAACGTTATTATAATTTGGGTTTGTAATTCCACCTTTACCTCTTATTTCATCTCTGGAATATTCTTTTACATCTTTAATATAAAATAAAATTGTTTTATCTGCCTTTTTAAACATTATTGCGTTCATAATATTACCTCCTTAAAACCATACATTAGAATCTTTAACATCGGCATAAACTGAATTAGTTAAAGTATTACCACTACTGTTATTTGCTTGTGATCCGTCTTTTAATAATATATGATAATTATTATTATCAAAAGTACATCCCGTAAATCTAAATATAGAAGTATGTAAATCAACAGCTGTAGAATCATCATTAGTAGTATTAATAAAATTTTTGAAAACAGTATTATATATAAGTCCTCTGCTATAATACAATATAACACCTTTAGAATTAGAGTAATTTATATTTTTTCCATCAAAAATACAATTGCTAATCCCAACATAATTATTATATGCTTCTAAATATATAGCGTATCTATAATTTGACATACCATATGGAGACCATTTTAAACTTTTTAAATAAAATATATGAAATGAAAAGTCATTTAAAAACATATAAAATTCATCTAAATATGTATCTTCAGCATTAGAAGTTTCACCTTGAATTGTTAGTTTTTTTATAAATCTGTTTGGTAGATTAATTGTTTCAGAACCGTTTATTGTATGAATTCCCTTTTTTATTGTTACTGTTAGAGAATCAAGATATTTTGGCAAGCTATTAAATAATGCTATAAAAGTTTTATATGGCTTATTATAACTTCCGTCTGCTGTAGAATCATCACCATTTGTTGGATCAATATATAAAGATAAATCTTCTGTTTTAATTCTTTGATTAATATCATCAATATCTGCTTTACTTGCAATATCGGCCATATTTATTACTGGCAAATTTCCAAAAGGGTTAAATCCCATAATTTCACCTCGCTTAAATAATTTTTCCTAAGATATAACTTAAAGCTGCAATAGTACCAAATTTTAAAAAAGTATTAGTTTTTTCTTTATTTTCATACTCGGAATTTCTATACAAATGTTTTCTAAGGTCGTTTATTGCTTTTGTAGGTGCTGCAACCTGTATATTATACTTATAATCCTTATTATCAAAAGTGTCTGACTTTTTATACTTGTAATAAATGAAACCGTCTTTTAATTCAATATTAAGCATTACATACCCATAAATAGGGAAGTAAATATCTTTCAAATAACTTAAAATACCTTTCAAAGAATTTGCATAAACATATGCTTGATAATCTGTAAGGATCCTTTCATTAATAACGCTCGTTGTATGTGCTCCTGTAATATTATTTTCATCGCCAAAAAACATAACCATTAAATTTACATTCTCTACTTTCTCACCAAGAGCAATAGCAACTGCATTATAAAATCTGTGTATATCCTCACAGTCACCTTTCATAGCGTAAATTGTTGCTCTTGCTGTTTGCATTAAATCCTCGTGTTTCTGAGATAATAATTTTGTTGTAAATTCATCATCAGAATATCTTAAAAGATAGAATAAATAAGGTATATCGTTTAATGTTTTAATAGGTATATTATACTTTTCTAACTGCTTTAAAAATGCTTTAGTAGTTTCAATTTCATTTAATCCTGTTTCTACATCAAGAGGCTTTGTTTTAATAAATTTATCTTCTACAATATCCTTTAAATCTTTAAGAGTCCACATTGTACCAACTCCAATGCAATTAGCTTACCCTTTCTAAGATTAGAAACATAAATTAATGTTTCTTTATCTTGTTTATTCACATTATCTAATTCAAATCTATTTTTTGCACTCATTAATCCGTAATGATATAAAATAGCTAATCTTTCAAAAGAGCTTAAATACTGATAAAACTTTGTATTTTCGTATTTATCAAGTTTAGGTAGATCAATTTCTTCTAACAAATTTAAAAACTTGCATACAACATCAGTTGCTATTATAGGATCAAAAACATTTAAATCTTCTGCTCTAACTCTTTTAATAGCCCATGGTGTCATTTGATAAAGCCCAACCGCATTAGTGGCAGGGTTACGTGCGGCTGGGTTAAAAGAACTTTCTGCAAAAGCTAAAGATAATATGTCAAGGGGGGGATAGATTTTTACATTAGCTATAATTTTAAAAATAGTCTTTAATTCAAGCATTTTTAAATTCTCCCGCTTTTATATTTTTTACTTGCTTTTTTTATTGCATTTTTCCAAGAAATAGCACTATTCTTATATATTTTCTTTGCTTCTCTCACAATTTTCTTTAAAGCATTAGCTCCTTTATTAGATTTAGATTTTCTCCTCTTTTTAGCCATTTTCTTAACCTCCTGTTAAACTGTATTAGCCTTTATTAGCCATTTTAAAAAGTTTTTATAACAAATTACACACATCAAAATTTTAGATACCCTTAAAACGCTTTATTTTAGAAGCCGAAAACCGCATTATTAGTCTGTTTCGAAATATTCAATATATACGTTTATTGGTGAAGCATTTGCCAATGGTTGGAAGGTAATTGCTCTTGCAATAAGTCTTATAAAGCTATTACTTGCAATTTCTTTTGGGTATTCTTTAATAGTTACCGTTCCACCAAAAGCAACAGGTAGTGGTTCTAAAGTGACAAAAATTTGCCAATTACTTAAATCACCAAAAACTTGAAACCCTGTAATTGCTGGAATAATTCCATTTTTTTGATACGTTTTAACTGATGATCCGTCTAATTCTTCAAAATCAAAATTATTACCGCCTTGAACTCCACCAACAAAAAACATAGGTAAATGCTTTATATTATCGTTTATAATCCTATAATTTGTATTAGCATCGACATATATATTTTCTTTTAAAATCAATATTTCAAGTGGTGCAATATCTGCAGGACATGAAATATAAAACTTTTCAAAATTTACCAGGTTAATACTTTCAATATCCTGTAAAGGTATTTCCTGGCTTAAAGTACTATCAAATTTAATAGTTGCTTCTTTAGGTGTTTGTAAAACGACGATACCAGATCCTTTTTCTCTATACTCTTTATCAATTAATTCTTTAGAAGTATCAACTACAATTTTTTTTATAACTTCTTTCATTAAATCACCTCGATTATCTTTGCTACCTCCGTTAATAATCCTGCTGCATCGTCTGCATGATCAATAATTGAATAAATAACATCAGCTAAAACTTCAAAAGCTTTTTTTGTAACTCCTTTTAATTCATCTGGTATTTTTTCCTGGTGTTCCTCATAGAAACTTAAAATTTCCTCTTTTACACTTTGAGCTATTCTCTCGTCGTTTTCATCGATTTTTTTTCTAATTCTTTCTAAAATATCAACAAGCATTTGTTTAATTGCATTTTTTAAAAAAGGTAATAAGCTGATAATAAACGGTACAATAGTTTTTAAATTAAAAAACATGCTCTCATTCCTTTCTTACAAAGAGTTTATACATATCCTCTCTTAATTTATTAATCGCTTCTGTGTTGCGATCTAAACTTTTCTTTATTTCTCTTACTGTGTAATACAGTAAAAAAGCACTATATGCTGTTGGTAATCCTACGTTGCTAATCATGCTCATTAATTGATCCATTAAATCACTTCCTTAAAAGCAAGAATCCTCCAACTGCTGCAGCTCCAACAAGAATAATGGGTACGAGATTTGATTTCTTTTCTGCATTTGTTTGCACAGTTGCTTTTCTTGCTGTATCCCTGATTTTTCCCCCTGTTGGATCAACTTCAGCTGCAACTTGAAATGTTGGAATTTTTCTAACAACTCCAGAAGGTCTTTGAGGAATAGTTCTATGAACAGTTGGTCTTGAAATTGGTCTATATACTGATGGTTTAGGTGCAGAAGTATATCTATGTGTTGTAGGTTTAGGTGTAGGTCTATGCACTACAGGCTTTGGTTTAGGCTTAGGTGTAGGTTTTCTTTTTTTACCAAATACAGAACCTACTACACCACCAACAGTTTTGGCAACACCGCCAACTACACCACCTACAAATTTAGTTGCACCTTTAAAGAAATCAAATGGACCCCAGCTTATAGGTATGGATTTTTTAGCCTGTTTAATTTTTTTTACATGCGAAACCTTCATTGGTTTAGGTTTCACTGGCGGTCTTTTTGGCATTAATCCTGGTCTTCTCATTCCTATATTTTTTGGTGGTTTTTTAATTTTTCCAGGTGTGAATCTTACGTATCTATGTTGTCTCATTCTCATTTTTTACACCTCACTTGTTCATTAATAGGACTATTAGCAAAACTCCAGCAAGTCCTAATATAGCAAATAACATTGTATTATCTTTCTTTTTTTCTTCTGTCTTTACCACTATTTGTTGCGGTTGTGGCCTAGGTGCTGGTGCAGCTGCGGGGGTTGGTTTAGAACCCCCATTCAATATATTATTTGCAAATCCTACTACTCCCTTTGCTGCATTAAAAATACCTCCTAATATATCCATGCGTTTCACCTCGCTTATAACTTTCTTTGATGTTCAAGCACCATGTCTATACTGTATCCCATACTTGCAGCAATTTGTTCAAATTCTGCTTTATCAAATTCTATTACTGGGATTTCAATAAAAGTTAATGGGTTTTCAAAATCTACTATTACAGGTGCATTTACATATACTTGAAGCATAAAATCATCAAGTAATGCTATGTATGGAAGGTAATATGAACTTTCAAAAATCTTTTTACTGTTTAAATCACCTAAGGATCCTTTCATGAATGATTTTATTTCTGTTGAAGATCCGAGCGGTGCTTCCCATGCGATTTTGTAATATCCATCTAAGAAAAGATAATATACTTTCAATGTTCCTGTTATATTGGTTGTTGAACTTGTTAATGTGATTTTTTTGTTTATACTATCTATTGCTTTTACTCCTAAATTGTGTATTGTTCCGTTTCCTTCATCGAGTATTGCATATACTGATTTGCTTAAATCATCACTATCAACAACTGCAATTTTTCCCTCAACAGTTACATTGAATTCTGTTGCACTGATCGTATATGAACTTGCTTCATGTTTTGAAGCCAACTTCATTCTAAATGGTCTGTCACTATCAATTTGATATATCTTTTGTCCTGGTACATCAAATTCCAGGACTTTTGAATCTTTATTTACTACATTTGCATATTTTTCAAAATCATTTAAAAACAAGGTTTTTACTGTATTCATCTACATCACCTCAATATTCTTCATATTCTTCTGGTATATCTACTTCATAATCTGCTCCTAAGAGATCCATTTCTTGTACTTCTGATGTTGTTAATTCAACTGAAGGTATTTCTATTTTTGATTTTGTTAGATCAAGTGTTGTATCTGCACTTACTTCTACGAAAATCTCCAATTTTTCTAATTCTTCGAATAACAAATCTGTTTCTACTGGGAAAGTTAATGCTTCTTGATACTTTTCATTGTATTGATCGCTTTCTGTTATATCTTTGTATGCTCTATATTCTTTTTCTGCACTTAATTGTGTTGCGAGCATTTCTTTTGAACTTTTGCCTGCAAAACAAATTTTTGTATCTGCTGGCAATTCATTTCCTGCAGTATTTCTTAATTTCATTCTTATTGCAGGATTATTTAATACTACAAATGCACTTTTTCTTGGCGGTACTATTTCTAATATTTTTATAGCTTGTCCAGCTTTTAAACTCACTGTGTCTGAATAACTTGCCCATTCGTCACTTAATGAAAGTACTCTTTGATTCATATTTTCTTACCTCCTCTTACTTCTTTAATTTTTTTGTCATTTTTAATACTACAAATAATATTCCTGCTCCTGCAGCTGCTCCTGCTGCTAAATCCTTCCAGTTTGTTTTTAAGTAATTTACTAATTTATCCATACTTTCTACCTCCTCGATAAATTTTTATCGCTATGCGATACAGTGTTATTTTGTTCTTTTTTGTTGTACAATTTCAAGATAGTAAAAAGCACATATAATAACAAAAAGACGGTCAAATTAAGTTACTAATTTGACCGCCTTTTGTACTAAATAAAAAATATTTCGTACAAATTTGTACGATTTTTTTAATACTTTTTCACAGTTTTTTACAAGATGTCATATTTTTTGTCCTCTAAAATTTGAGCCTCTAAGGCCTTTGTTTTTAAAAAAATATAGTTTTATACATAAAGAACAAAAAAACGGCTAAATTTCGCCGCTAAATTTCATATACAACCATATTTTTTTTAAGAAACATTATTATTTTTTCATTCGCTTTGTATTTTTTTGATTTTTTATTTGAAAGTTTATTATTTTCTATTTCTAATATTTCTTTTATTAAGTACATTGTTTTTTTATCTATATATTCAAAATTTATATTATATTCTTTTTTGCTTTTTAAGAGATAATATATTCTTATTATTATTCTTGCTGCTACTTTCATTATCGCTTTAAAATGGTTATTATATTTGTATTTGTAATAATATACTGCTCGCTTTATATTATTATCCCCGCTTTTCTTTAAGTTTCTTAATATTAAAAGGTACATTTTTGATTTTAGTAATTTATGGGATATTATTTTTTTTGTTTTTCTTACGCTTGTTCCTGATTCTTCTTTTGCTACTCCAAAACCAAGGAACTTTTTAAAAGCATTTACTGATTTGAAGCGATTCACATCTACTATTTTAGATACTATTATACATGCATCAGAATATGAGAAATTAGGTATTGTCATTATTATTCTTATCTGTTCTTTTATAAACCCGTGGCTTTCTGCATATTCTTTTATTTTTCTTTCTAATATTAGTTTTGATTTTTCTAAGTTTTTTATTCTTTTTGCTCTTAAATGTATTAATTCATTATCTATCTTTAAAGCGTATTTGATTAGTTTTGCTTTTGTTAGATCGTGTGTGTTTTCGTCTATTATATATAATTCGCCTCTTAACCTGTTTATTTCTCTTGTATATGCTTTTTTTATGCTTTCAAATTCTGAAAGTAATATATTTAATTTTTTTGCTATTATATATTTTTTATCTACTTTATACTTTACAAATTGCTTTTCACGTGAGTAGTAGTACATTTCAAGGGTTTTAGCGTCTATTGTATCATTTTTTTGTGATTGATTACCTTTGTATTTCGATATTAGATATGTTGGTACTACATATACGTTGAATTCTTTATATAATTTTTCTATTAAGGGTATTGAATATACCCCTGTTGGTTCTAATATGATTTCTTTTACTTTTTTCTTTTTTAAATAGTCTTTAAGTTTTTCTATATCTTTTGAAGAGAATTTTTTAACTTTTTGATCAATACTTACATAATGTTCTTTTTTTCCTACATCGACACCTGCTACCACCCCATGTGACCCCCTTTATTAAAGCATAATAAAAGCCAGTTCATCGCCCACTAATCCGTCAAATATATGTTTATCAATATACCCTTACGAGCTTTTGAACTGGCTTTTATATGTCCTAGTACTCCACTAATATAAAAAAAATCGTTGTTTCATTATAACATTAAGAGTTACTAGGACTATATTAATTTTAAATTATAATCTTTTACTTCTTTTTGCATTTTATATAATATTTTTTTTCTTATGTGATCTTTTACAAAATTATTTTCTGTTCCGAATATGATTTCTTTACTTTCTTCTTTTATATCTACCCTTAAAAATTCTGCATATAGTTTTAATTCTGTAAATAATTCTTCTGATATTAAATACTTTAATACTTTTAATTTTTCGCTTTCTTTTTCTATTTCTACTTTCTGCTTTTGTTCTATCTTTCTGGCATTTTCTTCTCTTATCTTTTCTTTGGCCAATTCCCCAAAATATATTTTTGTTTTGTTATATTTGCTTTCATAATATATTAAACCTTCTTGTTTTAGGAAACGGAATATTTTTATTACCTTAGGTTTTCCAATATTTAATTCTTTTGAAATCTTATTTATACTTATGCTATCTAAGGGATTATTGAAAAAGTTTTCGTTTAATTTATATAATAAAAAATTATATACTCTACATGTATAAACATCGAAATGCTTTTCTAAAGCTATTTTTTGAAATTCAATAAAAAGTGTTGCGACATTGAAAGTTTTAGTAACTTTGTTTTCTTTGTACAATTTCCCCACCCTCTTGCACTAAACAACTTTTTTTGTTATAATTGTATGTGTAGGACTCATTGGCGTGGGTTTCTGCTGTACTGGCGGTTGGCATGTTTATGTGCTGATCGCCTTTTTCTATTTTATATACCTCGTATATTAGATCTAATACGTTTTTTAATAACTCTGGATTCTTAATATTTTCTGCTATTCTAATTATTCTCATTAGTGCATTTTCATATCCTCTTATATATCCTTTTTCATAATCGCTTATCATTAAAACCCCTCCTTGTAAATATATTTTTCTTAGGGTATAATATAAAAAAATAGAAAGAAGGATATTATGATAGAAATAATAGCTGTTTCAGATGAAGAGAGAAATTATATATCTAAAAAAATAAAAGGGTGTGACATATTATTAGGATGTGGTGATTTATCACCAGGATATCTTGATTTTTTGCTTAATGCATTAAAACCAAAAATAAGTTATATGATATATGGAAATCATGATAAAAAATATTTTAAAAATTTATTTGATGTTGAATTATCTGGTTATTCAAGAATCTATAAAGGGTTAATTATTCTTCATAATCAAGTAATAAATATAAGGAGAGACTTGGATATAGAATCTAATCTATATATTTCTGGTTTTTCAGGTGCTTTTTCCTATGGTAAGAAACCTTTTAATTTTACAGAAAGAGATGTGAAAGTATTTAAGAGGATGCTTCAAAGGAAGAATATATTTGGCTTTATAAATAATATTGATATTATAATAACTCATGCTGTTCCTGGATTAGAAAATTTATTTGAAAAAGATATGGATTCTTATCATAAAGGTTCCAAAATAATGGCAGATATTTATAGAAAAATTTTCCCGAAAATATGGTTTTATGGACACATACATCCAAGATATACAGATCAAATACTAAATTTTAGAGTTCACTATAAAAATAAAATATCTTATCTATTAAATGTGGTTCCATATAAATATGTTAAATACGATGAGAAAAAGAAAGAAGTTATTGAGATTATTGGTGAAGATGGCGTTATAAGATTTAAAGATATATTTCTTTAATTGTTTTTAGGGGAGAGGAAAACATGAATAATATGAGATATGATAGTTCTAAAGAATATAGAATAGCTAAAAAAATGGGCGAAAGAGAATTATTATATTGGCAAAGCAGAGGAAAAGATGGGTATTTGCCTTCTTTAGAAAAAACACTAAAAGAAAGTAACATAATTAATGAAGTACCTTTGGGAATAATAGAAATTCCTATAAAAAAGATTAGGGGAACTTATTATGATTCGAGAAGAAGTGCATTTGCTAGAAATTTTATGCCATTATTAGAAGAAGATACAGAATTTGCAATAAAATGGATGAATTTATATGAAGCTCAGCATGAAGAAGGAATAAGAGATGCAATAATAGCATATGAATATTTAAATAGATTTTATGTAGTGGAAGGTAATAAAAGAGCCAGTGTTTTAAAGTATTTAGATTCACCTTCGATAATGGGTAATGTTAAAAGATTAATTCCAAAATATGATGAAATGGATTTAAATATAAGAATATATTATGAATTTTTAGAATTTTATGAGAAAACAAAGATTAATATGATTTGGTTTAAAAGAGAGGGTGGATTTAAAGAATTAGAAAATATATTATTTGAATATATAGTAAAAAATAATGAAAACTCAAAGGAATTTTTGAAAAATTTTGAAAAATCTATTTATTGGAGTTTTAGAAAAGTTTTTCAGGAATTAAATGGCGAGAAATTGCCAATCACAACTGGAGAGGCTTTTTTGTATTATTTAAAAAAATATGGAATAGAAAAATATATACCAGAAAAAGAATTAAAGGTAAGAGTAAGAGGTATTATAAAAGAATTAGAAAATATTTATCTTGAAGAAAGAAAAAATATTATTCATGATGTTTTTTTGCCGTTTATAAAGACATCTAATGAAAAAAAATTGAATATAGCTTTTATATATAGAAATTATATAGGAGAGAGCACATGGGTTCAGGCACATGAAAATGGAAGATTATATTTAGAAGAAAAATTTGGTGATAAAATAAAGACATTTTATATAGAAAATGTGAAAAAACAAAAGTCATATGATATTATTAAAGAATTAGTAGAACAAAATTATAATTTGATAATAACAACGAGTTATGATTTTATGGATTCTACTTATAAAGCGGCAATAGAATATCCCAACATAAAATTTTTAAATTGTGCGGGATATAAAAGTTATAGAAATTTATCAGTGTATTTTGGAAGGATTTACCAGCCAAGATTTTTAACAGGATTAATTGCAGGGACTATGACAAAAAGCAATAAAATTGGATATATAGCACCATATCCACTACCATTATTTTTAAGAGGGTTAAATGCTTTTGCTATAGGAGTTAAAATGGTTAATCCGTATGCGAAAATTTTAGTCAAGTGGACTAATAAATGGATAGATAAAGATTTGGAAAGTGAAAAGACCTTAGAATTAATAAAAGAAGGAATAGATATACTTGCAATTAATATGGATTCAAACATTCCACAAATTTTAGCAGATAAAAATAAAGTATATACTATTGGATATAATGTTGTAAATGTTGATCTAACTCCAAATACGTATATTGCTTCTGCGTATTGGAAATGGGGAAGATTCTATAAAAAAATTGTTAGAAGGTTATTAAATGATGAATGGGTAATAACTACATCAAAACATCTTGAAGATTTAAAAAAATATTGGTATGGCATGGATAAAAAAATTGTAAAGCTATATAAAAATAAGAATATATTGCCAGGTCAAACAGAGAAGTTAATTGGAGTTATGAAAGCTTTAATAAAAAACAATGATTTTGATATTTTTAGTGGTCCATTATATGATAAAAATAACAGATTAATTGTAGATAGAAATGAAAGTATTTTAGATGAAGATTTGTTAAAAATGAATTGGTATCTTGATAATATAGAAGGGGATTTACAAAAGGTTATTTTTAATACAGAAAGTTAATAGGTAGCATGTAATTTTTTGTGTAAATACCTCTTCTTGGATGGTAATAAATTAATTAAATTGGATTATAATTCTTAAATTATTTTCATATGAATTATCGTCTATATTATAATATGCTTTAATAGTAATTTCTAGAAGTTTTTAATGTGAGTTTTTGAAAACAAACACCTTTTTGCAATTTTCACTGCAAGATTTAACATTATTAAATTAAGAATATATTTTTGGCGTTAGTTTTTAGCATTTAGTTTTATGTATTATTGATTATTACAGATTTTGGAATTTAGTTGTATTAAGAATTATAGACGTATTTTGTGATTCTTTCTTTGAAAAAGATGGATAGTTCGTTTAGGACTTTACTCCAGTTTCTATATCGAGCTGTCCATCTTTTTGTTGCATCTATTGTTGCTAAATATAATATTTTTAATAATGCATCATCATTTGGAAAAGATGTTTTATTTTTAGTCACTTTTCTATATTGCCTATTCAATGATTCTATTACATTTGTTGTATACATTATTTTTCTTACTTCATCACCATAATCAAAATATGGAGATATTGTTTCCCAATGTTTTTCCCAGCTTTCTAATGCCAATTTGTATTTTGTCCATTTGTTTTCTTTTAAATCTTGTAGGTTTGAATAAGCTATATCTTTATTGGGTGCTTTATATACTTTTTTTAAATCATTTACAAGTTCTTTTCTATCTTTGTAATTAACATATTTTAATGTATTTCTTATTTGATGTATTATACATCTTTGTACTACAGTATCAGGAAATGCTGCTTTAATTGCTTGTGGGAATCCTGTTAATCCATCTACTGAAGCTATTAATATATCTTTAACTCCTCTATTTTTTAAATCATTTAATACTCTTAACCAGAATTTTGATGATTCTATTTCACCTATATATATACCAAGAACTTCTTTAAATCCATCAATATTTACACCTATTACAACATATGCAGTCTTTTTAATTATCTCACCATCATCTTTTACTTTAAATACTATTCCATCCATGAAAACAAAAGTGTATATCTCTTCTAATGGTCTGCTTTGCCATTCTCTAATTTCTGGTAATATCTTATTAGTAATTTTACTTATCATTTCAGCTGATAATTCTACACCATATATATCTTCAACATTCCTAACTATATCTTTCGTACTTAATCCCAAACCATACATTCCTATTATTCTACTTTCAATATCTGAAATATCTCTTTTATATTTTGGTATTATTTTCGGTTCATATTCACCCTTTCTATCTCTGGGTATTTTCAATTCCATCTCACCCATGCTTGATCTTACCTTTTTTGAGCTGTATCCATTTCTGGAGTTATCCGTTTCTTTATTTTCCTTATCGTATTTCTCATATCCTAATTCATCTTCTAATTCCGCTTCTAACATTTCTTGTATTATTGGTCCCATCAATTCTTTTATCTTGTCATATACGTCTTTCATTGTGTTTACTTCAGGATCTCTTGCTATTAACTTTGCTAATTTTTCAATGTTACTTTCTTCTTTTTTCTTTCTCTTTGCCATTTAAAATACCCCCTTCTTGGTTTTATTTTACCATACCAAGAAGAGGGTTACCTATTTTTTCTACTTTTTATTTACACAAAATTTTTTATGGTCTCAGTTAATAAGGATTTATGATATAATAAAGGCTGCAGTGCAGCCTTTATTATATAGTCCATTTGCCATTTTTCATGATTTGTTCTTCTTTTCCATCTTTAATACCATATACATTCATTTCTTCATTTCCTATCATAAAATCAACATGTGTAATGCTATTATTTAATCCAACTCCTTTTAATTCTTCTTCTTTCATATTTTCTCCATTTTCAACACATGTAGGATATGCTCTGCCAAAAGCAAAATGCGAAGCAGCATTCTCGTCAAATAATGTATTATAAAATACAACATTTAATTGATAAATTGGCGAATCAACAGGGACTAATGCAACTTCACCTAAATAACTTGCACCTTCATCTAATGAAATAGCTTGTTTTAATACTTCTTCTCCTTTTTCTGCAGTCACTTTGATTATTTTACCGTCTTTAAATTCCATAGTGAATCCATCTATAACATTTCCACCATATACTAAAGGTTTGCTATTTCTTACATAACCATTTACTTTGTCTTTATGTGGTGCAGTAAAAACTTCCTCGGTAGGAATGTTTGGTAAAAATACAATTCCATTTTCATTGTGTTGTGCTCCTCCAAGCCATCTGTGATTTTTTGGTAATCCAACTTCTAGATTAGTTCCAGGACCTTCATATCTTAAGTAATCGTATTGTTTATTATTTAAGTATTCTGTTTTTTCTTTTAGAGAATTTAGATGTTTATTCCATAATTCAACAGGATTATCATGTTCATTAATTCTAACTGTTTTTAAAATTGCTTCCCATAAATCGTTTACTGGATCTGGTGAATTTGGAAATACTTTTTCAGCCCATTTTTTTGCGGGAATTGCGACAACTGACCAGCTAACTTTATCGGACATAATAAATTGAGATACTTCTTTCATTGCATTTTGTCTGGTTTTTGAATAAATACCTATTTTTTTAGGGTCAATTGTTTTTAAAATATCTGGGTCTGATCCTATAATACTTAAAAATGCACCACCTTCATCACAGAAAAATTTTGCCATATCAACTTCCCATTGATGAAATTCTTCTAAAGCTTTTTCGGGTGAATATTTTAATTTTAAATATAACATATAATCATCAGAATATACAGTATATACTTCTTTTGCACCAGCTTCATAGGCTTTTTCTGCAACTATTCTAGCAAATTCTGATCCCTCAATAGTACTTCTTAAGAATAATCTTTGTCCTGGTTGGATATTAACTCCAACCTTAACAGCAAGTTCTGCATATTTTTCTAATAATGTTCTTTCCATTTTATTCCTCCTCAAATAATTTTAGTTGTTCTGCCTTTAAAGGGAATCCCTCTATTAATTTAATTTTTATATTAGCTTTTTCTATTAAATTTATATACTCTGAAAATTGTTTTAAAGAAGATAGAACTTGTTTCTTAAATAAAGTATAATAGTCTATCTCAAAATCATTATATAATAATTTTTTAAAATCTTCAAGATGTTCTCTTTCAATGCTGGCAGATATATAATATACATTATTTTCAGGATTTTTATTAAATATATTTTTTATAGCATCAAAATTTTTATAATTATAATACTTTATATAATAATATAAAAGTCTATCATCATAGTTAAATTTAAAGTTATATATTCTGTCCATAAATATTGCAGATCTAATATGATTAGGTAGGGTTTTATATTTTGAAAAATTTTTTCTTCTGACACTTTTTATTAGAGCGATTTCTTCAATATCATAATCTTTAATTTTTAAGTATTCCGAAATAATATCATCTATGGTTAATTCTTTATCTAAAGCTTTCAAAAATAATTTAGTTAGAATTTTTTTTATTGCTTCCGGGGTATCCTTTCTTATTATTTCAACTCCATGTGTAATAATGTTTCTATTAAAATCATAACCGAAATATCTCTTTTTAACACCAAAAAAACGCACTCTTTTATAAATTTTATCAACTTCAATGTTTAAGGTGCAATCTATTTTCTCGTTTGTAAATTTGGTAACGAATTTTTTAGGAAGTATGTCATTAATATAATTAGCAATGTAATTTCCAATTTCAATCATATCCTGATGAGATAATGTTTCTTCACATTCTATGTAATTAAATGAACTGTCAGTATCTGAATATAATACATGTGTTTTAAATGAAATAGTTTTATTATTTATTTCAATATTCTCAAAATAATGATTATCTAAAGTGTTATTAACAAAACGTAGAGCAGATCTTGCGGCAGCTAAAATAGCTAATGAAATTCTTATATCATGTAATGCAAAGTTATTAGTTCCTAATACGCCATAAATAGAATTCAATAGTATTTTATAATTATATTGTTTTATATCATATATTACATAATCAGGATTATCTTTAGGAGTTTCTTTTTTTAATTTTTTATAATATAATCGTTCTTTTAATAAATGTCTAACCAATGAGGATATAATGCCATTCTTTTCTAAAGTAAATTTTAGGGGTAAATATTCGTCGTTTTCTTCTTCTGATAGAATTTTTCCCAAGTCTATATGTTTTTCGTTATAATTTGCGTCATATATTAATGTTTCTGTAGATATATTAAAAGTGGTTATTATGTTAGGATAAAGCGAAGTGAAATCTAAAACAACAACATTATCAAAAGTTTTATTTGGCGGAGTTAATACTATAGCTCCTGTGATTTCTAAATTATTTTTTGGTCTTTCATAATATCTAAATGTGATTTTATCTTTCATTATAAATTGTTGAATATAATGTTCAATTGAATTAGAAGTGCCAAAAAGCAAATTAAATGGAATTCTTATTAATGCTTGTAATGAACATATTAAACCTATTAATTTTAATTTTTTTTCTAATTCTACTAATATTTCTACGTCACGAAATATGTAATCAATAAATTTATTGATATCAACATTGTAATAGTTATATCCTTTAATTTCAGTTTTTCCTTCTATTTTATGATGTTTAGCTATAATATCTAATTTATATGAAGATGGTTTATCTAAAACATATCTTCTATATAATTCAAGATAATCTATTAAATTAACACCTGGAATTAAATTATAATATCTTCCATCTATTTGAAAGGAATTATGTTTTAAGTTAGATATAGCAGATATATTAATTTTATAATTATTAGCTCTTTTTATAATATATGGTATGTCAAACCCATTTGAATACCATCCAGTGATTATATCGGGCTGTTCCTTATTAATTAAATTAGCAAAGTATTTTAACATATCTATTTCTGTATTAAAGAATATTATGTTTTTATCTGATTTTAATTTTTTCTTATATACAATAAGAGCAATATATTCTTTTTTAAAAGTATCATAGTATGTAATTGAAGTAATATTGCCACTATAATCTTCTATATTTTCTGAATCTACTTCAATATCTAAAAACCATATTTTTTTATCATCAGGATTTTCAGAAATTGTTTTTTTAAAAATATTCATAATGTTCTGACCGTATACTTTAATATTTTTATTTTCCATATCTTCAGTTATTCTTTTAAAAAGATGGTATGGAATATCAAGAGTAGCATTAATTAGTTTTTTTCCGTATATATCTTTCCAATTAAAATCCACGTCAATATAATTATTTATTCTGTATTTTGACAGAATTTTTTCTACTCTTATTATTTCATTTTCTTCAAAAATTAAATTAAAATATTTTTTTTCTTTTTTTAAAGGTGTATTTATACCTTCTTTAAAATAAAATTCTTTAGAATTAGGATTTTGCCAGATAGAAATAACCATTTCTTCAACTCCTGTATGATATAATATGCTAGAAAATATAAAATAGTATATTTTTATTTGGAGGTTGCAATGATTAAATTATTAAAAAATAATGAGTTTTGTATTTTGGATACAGAAACTACAGGACTTAATCCTCAAAATGGTGATAGAATAATAGAAATAGCTGTTTATAATATTATAACTGAAAAAGATGATTATTTTGTTAAAGATAAATTTGTAACGTATATTAATCCTGAAAGATCTATACCTTATTTTATTACAAAAATGACAGGTATATCAGATTATCATGTAATAGGTGCTCCAAGATTTTTTGAAATTGCAGATGATTTTTTAAATTTTATACATAATAAGATAGTGGTAATTCAAAATGTTGGATTTGATATGAAATTTTTAAATAATGAATTGAGATTATGCGGATATAGTCCTTTAAATAATAATACTATTGATACTGTATTATTATCTAGGAGGCTTTTTAAAACAGAAAGAAAACATAATCTAGATGTAATTGCTGAAAGGCTTAACATTAGGAAGAAAGTTAATAGACATTCTGCTGAAGGTGATGTAATAATTACAACAGAAGCATTTGTTAAAATGAGGAATATGATATTAAACAGCTGAAAAGGTCAACTTTTCAGCTGTTTTAATTATATTAATTTCTCAATATATTTTTTAAAGGTATCTTCTAATTTGTTTTCAGGGACTGTTTCTATAATTTCACCATTAATAAAAATTGCTCCGCCCGTTTTGGTTCCAGCAATCCCTATATCGGCGTGTTTTGCTTCGCCAGGACCATTAACAACGCATCCCATCACTGCAATATTTAAATCTTTTTCGATATTTTTCGTCCATTCTTTTACTTTTGTAGCTAATTCTTCAACCTTTATTTCTGTTCTTGCGCAAGTTGGACACGCAATTATTCTTGGCCCTTTTTTAAATCCTAATAGAGTTAATAATTTTTTTGCAACTAAAACTTCTTGAATAGGATCACCAGCTATGGAAATTCTTAAAGTATCTCCGATATTATTTAATAATAATGCGCCTAATCCAGCAGAAGAAAGTATTAAAGCATCTTCATATATTCCAGCTTCGGTAATTCCTATGTGTAAAGGATATAGCACTTTATCTGAAATATATTTATTTGCGAGAAAATTTTCTTGTGCATCTGTTGATTTTATGGAAATAACAATATTTTCAAAATCTAATGATTCCATTATTTTTACTTCTTGTAAGGCACTTTCAGCTAAGGCTTGATATCTTGGCATATTGCTATTTTCAAATTCTTTTTTTATTGATCCTGAATTTGCACCGACCCTTATTGGTATATTATATTCTTTTGCAGCTTTAACAACTTCTTTTACTTTCCAAGAGTCGCCAATATTTCCCGGATTAATTCTAACTTTTGCTGCTCCTGCTTTTATTGATTCTATAGCGACTTTGTAATCAAAATGAATATCAGCTACAATTGGAACATTTGAATTTTTACATATCTCTTTAAAAGAAGGAATATCTTCTAATGTTCTTACTGATACTCTTACAATGTCTGCTCCAGCATTGGCTAGTTTTATAATTTGTCTTATTGTTTTTTCTGTGTTTAATGTATCAGTGTTTGTCATGCTTTGAATTGTTATAGGGTGGTTTCCTCCAATTGGTATTTCATTTACAAATATTGTTTTTTTAGAAAACATATTTATTCCTCCAATTATTTAAAGAATCTTAAAATATCATTATATGTGAAGTATACAAATAACCCCATTAATAATAAAAATCCTATAGTATGTATTGTAGCTTCTACTTTAGGATTAGTTCTTTTCCCTGTTACCATTTCATATATAGAAAATACAATTCTTCCACCATCTAAAGCAGGAATTGGTAAAAGGTTAACTATACCTAAGTTTAAAGTTATTAAAGCTATTAAAGAAATCAAAGCTTCTGGTCCAGCTTTTGCAGCTTGGCCTACGACACCTGCTATTCCTACAGGGCCTAATACTTCAGTTGTTTTGGTTTTTCCTGTGAATAATTGACCTATTGAATCAACCATTGCTTTTAATAATGTATTTGCCCATTGAATAGAAACTGTTATTATTTCAAATCCTTTTGGTCTCCATTTATCAAATGCAAATTTTAATACTTGTGGTTCTTGTAATATTTTTAAAAATTCTGATTTGCTAATAACAATATTTTGTTCCTTTCCGCTTCTTAATAATGTAATATTTAAATTTTCTGTATCAAGCCCTGATATAAAATCTTCAATTTTATTATCAGTTATTGTTAGCATTTTATCTTCTGGTTTCATAGATATAGAAGAAAGTAATGTAATTATATCTAATCCACTTTTAATTTTATTTCCATTAATGTTTGTTATAATATCATTTGATTTGAATGGTTCAATATCCTTATTAATTATATTAGAAAATGTAGCAAAGTAAACCCCAATGGCATATCTGGATTCAGAAATGGAAATTCCTTCAATTTTACCTTCAATTTTATCTCCATTTTCCAGTTCTAAAATCAATTTATCTTCCTTTTCTAAATTAGGTAAAATTTCTCCAATTTTTTCTGGTGGGTTTAAATTGAAAGATTTAATTTTTTTTGATTTTAAATTAATAATATTATTATTATCTGTTTTAAAAATGATTGTATATTCTGGATTATATAATTTAGGCTTAATAGGTATAATTAATTTATTTCCATTTCTTATTACTTCTAAATTTAATTCTTTTCCTTCTCTAACGGCATAACTCAATATCCCACTGTCAAAAACAATATCTCCGTTTACCTTCTTTATAACGTCACCAGGTTTTAATCCTGCATAATAAGCAGGAGAATCGTTTATTACTTCTTCTATTTTAACTTCAGGAAATCCATATAATAATCCAGAAATAGATAAAATAATGTATCCTAATATAATTGAAAATAAAGGTCCTGCAAAGGCTATTAAAAATTTTTGCCATGGTTTCTTATTATAAAACATTTTAGGATCATCAGAAAGTTCATTTTCTATTTCTTCACCGGCAATTTTTACATATCCACCCATAGGTATGATATTAAATCTAAATTCCGTTTCTTTTCCTTTTATTGAAAATAATTTTGGTCCCATACCAATAGCAAATTCTTCAACTTTTGTATGAAATAACTTCGCAAAAATATAATGACCTAATTCATGAAAAAATACTACAATTGTAATTACAACCATAAACCAAAATAACGTTAGTAACATTGAAACACCTCCGAACATTATCTCTATCTTTATAAAGATTTTATCATATATATGTTAATGAATAAGTATAAAAGTTTGAAGTAATTAAAAAGAAGGATAATAAAAATTAAAACTAAGGAGATATGTAATAATGGCGGAAGTATAGAAATAGGAAAAGAAAAGGGTTAGGAATGAATTCACGAATGATTAACAAAATTAACGAAGCTGTAAGTTGACAAAGTGAAAGAAAGATGGTAATATATATACTCGGACGCGGACGAAGAGGTCTGCGGGAGAAAAAAGGAAGAAGCTCCTTGACAAGTGAACAGAGACACCCAGCGGAAGTAAGAAGTGAGAGTTAAGATCGAACTCGAAGTCTTGGATGGAGGGTTTGATCCTGGCTCAGGGCGAACGCTGGCGGCGTGCTTAACACATGCAAGTCGAACGAGGAGGCAGTCTTCGGGCTGTAGTACTAGTGGCGAACGGGTGAGTAACGCGTAGGAAAGTGTCCCTCAGACCGGGACAACCACTGGAAACGGTGGCTAATACCGGATAAGACCGAGAGGTGAAAGCGTGCTAAGGCATGGCTGAGGGAGCTGCCTGCGACCCATCAGGTAGTTGGGAGGGTAAAAGCCTACCAAGCCGACGACGGGTAGCCGGCGTGAGAGCGTGGCCGGCCACAGGGGGACTGAGACACGGCCCCCACTCCTACGGGAGGCAGCAGTGGGGAATATTGGACAATGGGGGAAACCCTGATCCAGCGACGCCGCGTGGAGGACGAAGTCCTTCGGGACGTAAACTCCTGAATTTATCGAACAATAAAGTGAGCAGGGAATGGCTCACAGATGAGGGTAGATAAAGAAAAGCCCCGGCTAACTACGTGCCAGCAGCCGCGGTAATACGTAGGGGGCGAGCGTTGCCCGGAATCACTGGGCGTAAAGGGGGTGTAGGCGGTCATCTAAGTCAGATGTAAAAGACCTTGGCTCAACCAAGGAGTTGCGTCTGAAACTGGAAGACTTGAGGTTACTAGAGGGAGACGGAATTACCTGTGTAGCGGTGAAATGCGTAGATACAGGTAAGAAGGCCGGTGGTGAAGACGGTCTCCTGGGGTAAACCTGACGCTGAGGCCCGAAAGCTAGGGGAGCAAACCGGATTAGATACCCGGGTAGTCCTAGCCGTAAACGATGCCCACTAGGTGTGAGCGGTAGTACCGTTCGTGCTGAAGCTAAGGCGATAAGTGGGCCGCCTGGGGAGTACGTCCGCAAGGATGAAACTCAAAGGAATTGACGGGGACCCGCACAAGCGGTGGAGCGTGTGGTTTAATTCGAAGCTAAGCGAAGGACCTTACCAAGGCTTGACATATAGGTGGTACTCACTAGAGATAGTGGGGACCTGGTACTTCGGTACTGGGAGCCTATACAGGTGGTGCACGGCCGTCGTCAGCTCGTGCCGTGAGGTGTTGGGTTAAGTCCCGCAACGAGCGCAACCCTTGCCGTTAGTTACCAGCACGTAAAGGTGGGAACCCTAACGGGACAGCCGCCGACGAGGCGGAGGAAGGAGGGGATGACGTCAGGTAATCGTGCCCCTTATGTCTTGGGCGACACACGCGCTACAATGGTAGGGACAGAGGGCAGCGAGGCCGAGAGGTGGAGCGAATCCCAGAAACCCTACCCCAGTTCAGATTGCAGTCTGAAACCCGACTGCATGAAGCCGGAATCGCTAGTAATCGCAGGTCAGCCACACTGCGGTGAATACGTTCCCGGGTCTTGTACACACCGCCCGTCAAGCCACCCGAGTTGGAAACGCCCGAAGATGGGTAGTCCAACCGCAAGGAGGACGCCTATTGAGGGTGGAGTCAGCGAGGGGGGCTAAGTCGTAACAAGGTAGGTGTACCGGAAGGTGCGCCTGGATCACCTCCTTTCTAAGGAGAAAAGAAGAATGGGTGTCTCTGTTCAGTAGTGAAGGAGTTGGGCTCGTAGCTCAGGTGGTCAGAGCGCACGCCTGATAAGCGTGAGGTCGGTGGTTCGAGTCCACCCGGGCCCACCAGCTCATTGACAAGTGCATAGTGAAAGATAAGGTCAAGGTAAAAAGGGCTTACGGAGGATGCCTAGGTGACGGGAGGCGAAGAAGGACGTGGCAAGCTGCGAAAAGCTGCGGGGAGCTGCAAGCGAGCGTAGATCCGCAGATATCCGAATGGGGCAACCCGAAGACCGGCGAGAGCCGGGGCGAACCCGGGGAAGGGAAACATCTTAGTACCCGGAGGAAAAGAAATCGAAAGAGATTCCCTGAGTAGTGGCGAGCGAAAGGGGAGGAGCCCAAACCAGTTAGGTGTAAAAGGGTGCAGCCGTTGCCTAACTGGGGTAGCGGGAAGTAATCGGAGCCAACTGCATGAGGCTCGGGAGTGAAAAATGTATAGCCGAAGTATCTGGGAAGGTACACCGGAGAGGGTGAAAGTCCCGTAGGCGAAATACATAGGAACTCCTGGATTACTCTCCCAAGTAGCGTGGGACACGAGGAATCCTGCGTGAATCAGGGTGGACCACCATCCAAGGCTAAATACTACCCGTCGACCGATAGCGGAAGAGTACCGTGAGGGAAAGGTGAAAAGGACCCCGGGAGGGGAGTGAAAGAGAACCTGAAACCGTAAGCCTACAAGAAGTGGGAGCTCTACGGAGTGACCGCGTGCCTTTTGATTAATGTGCCCACGAATTGCATGCATTGGCGAGGTTAAGCCGGGAGAGGTGGAGCCGAAGTGAAAGCGAGCCTGAAAAGGGCGTGAAGTCAATGTATGCAGACCCGAAGCCAGGTGAGCTATCCATGGGCAGGGTGAAGTTGCGGTGAAACGCAATGGAGGCCCGAACCGGTATGCAGTGAAACGCATTCGGATGACCTGTGGATAGGGGTGAAAAGCCAACCGAACCTGGTGATAGCTGGATCTCCCCGAAACGTGTGTAGGCACGGCCTCAACCAAGAGTTGCGGGGGTAGAGCACTGATAGGCGTAGGGGGGTAACCTCCGAAACTTGTCAAACTCCGAATACCGTAACTTAGTGGTTGGGAGACAGACTGTGGGGGAAAAGCTCCATGGTCGAGAGGGAAACAGCCCAGACCGCCAGCTAAGGGCTCAAAGGGACAGCTAAGTGTGAAAGGTAGTGGACTGCCAGAGACAGCCGGGATGTTGGCTTAGAAGCAGCCATCATTAAAAGAGTGCGTAACAGCTCACCGGTTGAGGCGGACTGCGCCGAAAATGTAAGGAGGCTGAAGCTGTACCCCGAAGCTGCGGAATCTGCGGATTGGTAGGGGAGCATTGTGCAGTAGGGAGAAGGCAATTCGTGAGGAATGCTGGACGAAGCACAAGAGCGGATGTGGGCATGAGTAACGAGAGGAAGGTGAGAATCCTTCCCCCCGAAAGCCCAAGGGTACCTGGGGAAGGGTCGTCCGCCCAGGGTAAGCCGGGACCTAAGGTGAATCCGAAAGGAGTAACCGATGGAAAACAGGTAAAGAATCCTGTGCCATACATGACCGATAGTAAGAGGGGGGACGCAGAAGGCGAAGCCTCGTGAGCAAGTGGCACGCTCATCCAAGCGCAAAGGTCGAAGAAGCTGGTAGGTAAATCCGCCGGTGGAGGCTGAAGCGTGATGGGGAGGACGAAGGTCCAACGAGGTCGTAGCCAGGCTGCCAAGAAAAGCCTCGCTTACTGGGAAATGTATGCCCGTTCCGAAAACCGACACAGGTGGGTGAGCTGAGAAGGCTAAGGGGAGCAGGCTAACCTCCGCTAAGGAACTCGGCAAAATAGCCCCGTAACTTCGGGAGAAGGGGTGCTCCTTGATGTAGGCAACTGCATTGGGGAGTCGCAGTGACAAGGTCCAGGCGACTGTTTACCAAAAACACAGGACTCTGCGAACTCGGAAAGAGGACGTATAGGGTCTGACGCCTGCCCAGTGCCGGAAGGTTAAGGGGAGTGCTGAGAGGTACGAACCGAAGCCCCGGTAAACGGCGGCCGTAACTATAACGGTCCTAAGGTAGCGAAATTCCTTGTCGGGTAAGTTCCGACCTGCATGAATGGCGTAACGATTTGGACACTGTCTCAGCGGAGGGCCTGGTGAAATTACAGACTGGGTGAAGATGCCCAGTACCCGCAGTTAGACGGAAAGACCCCGTGGAGTTTTACTGTAGCCTGACATTGTAACTTGTCATGATATGTACAGGATAGGTGGGAGGCAGAGAAACCTGCTCGCAAGGGTAGGTGGAGCCGCCGGTGGGATACCACCCTTATCATGATGGGTTACTAACCATTGATTGTGAAGAGCAGTGATGGGACAGTGTTAGGTGGGCAGTTTGACTGGGGCGGTCGCCTCCTAAAGAGTAACGGAGGTGCGCGAAGGTAGGCTCATGTGGGTTGGAAATCCACAGGAGAGTGCAAAGGCAAAAGCCTGCCTGACTGCGAGACTGACAGGTCGAGCAGGGTGGAAACACGGTCTTAGTGACCCGGCGGATCCGAGTGGAAGGGCCGTCGATCAACGGATAAAAGTTACCCCGGGGATAACAGGCTTATCGCGCTCAAGAGTTCATATCGACGGCGCGGATTGGCACCTCGATGTCAACTCATCGCATCCTGGGGCTGAAGTAGGTCCCAAGGGTTGGGCTGTTCGCCCATTAAAGCGGTACGTGAGTTGGGTTCAGAACGTCGTGAGACAGTTCGGTCCCTATCTGCTGCGGGCGTAGGAAACTTGAGGGGGGTCACACCTAGTACGAGAGGACCGGTGTGAGGGTACCGCTAGTGAATCAGCTGTTCCGCCAGGAGCAGGAGCTGAGTAGCTATGTACCTGACCGATAACCGCTGAAAGCATCTAAGCGGGAAACGGGCCCCGAGATGAGGTTTCCCACTCTTCGGAGGTAAGGGCAGTTCGAGACTAGGACGTAGATAGGCCGGAGGTGTAAGTACAGTGATGTATTGAGCCGACCGGTACTAATAGCCCGAGGCCTTGACCTTATTAAGTAACTATGCACATGTGAATGAGTTTTGAGGGGTGCAGATACCAGATATGGGCACACGCGGATCCATACCGAACCCGACCGTTAAGCATATCTGGGCCGATGGTAGTATGGGCAATCCATGCGAGAGTAGGTAGCGCCCCTCTTTTTATTTTTCCCCCTGTCAAAAGACAGGGGGTTTCTTTTTATTTCCTTTATTTTTTGGAAAATTAACTTAATAAATGTTATAAATTACAACATTGTTACTATTATTTTATATATACCTATATAAAATGTGGTATAATATAAAAGCATTATAATATAATAAAATAATTTTCTAAAGGAGGTATATTATGAAATCAATTAAAACAAAAATTACCTTAACTTTTTCAACTATCATAATTTTATCAGGATTATTTGTTGGTATATTTTTATATTTTTATTTAGGTTCTTCATTAAAAACTATGATTTCAAATTCTTCTTTTTCAATTTTAGAACAACAATCGAAACAAATTGAAGCTTTTTTTGATGGATTAATTCATCAAATGGAAATTATTTCTAATAAAAAAGTATTTAAAAGTATGGATATTGATAATTCTATTAATGTTTTAAAAAATGATTTAAAATTTTTGGATGATTTTTCAATGTTCTTTATTGCTGATAAGAATGGTGATGCCTACACTACCTCAGGTATAAAAACTAATATTAAAGATAGAAAATATTTTCAAGAAATAATGTCCGGAAAAAATATAGCTATTAGTGATGTTTTAATTTCAAAGGCAGATGGTTCTTCCATAATTGTTATAGCACATTCTATTAAAGATGATAATAATAAAACAATAGGATTAATTGGATCTACTATTTCTGTAAATAAATTCTTGGATTTTTTAACTACTGATAATGAAAAAAATATTTATAGCTTTATTACAGATTCTAAAGGAGTTATTATAGCACATTCTATTAAAGATTATGTTGGAGACAATATTTTAGAATCTAAGTTTAAAGGTATGAATGAATTGGCTAAAAAGATGATTAATGGTGAAAAAGGATATGGTAATATTGTTTCTAATGATGGAAAAAGGATGTTGTTTTATATTCCTATTAAATCATTAAATTGGAGTGTTGCTATATCTGTTCCGGAAAATATTCTCTTAGAAGGCTCAAAAAAATTAATTCAGTTTTTTAATATAATAGTTTTATTAGCTGTTATAGTTGCTTTGCTTATTTCAATATTATTAGGAAATTCTATAGCAAAACCATTAATTACTTTATCAAATAAAGTTAAAAAATTTGGTGAAGGTGATTTAACTCAAAAATTTGAAGTTAAGGGAAAAGATGAAATTGCTAGAATATCGCAATCATTAAATTATATGTCTCAAAATCTTGTTAGTTATTTAAAAGAAGTAAAGGAATCATCAGAGGATTTAGAAAAGATGTCGTTTGAAATAAATAAAAATGCAGATATTCAATCTGCACAAATGAATGAAATTAATGAAAAAACAGAAAAAATAAATGATAGTTCTAATTCTGCTGCGGCATCTGTAGAAGAAATAAATTCTGGAGTAGAAGAAATTACAGCAGCAGCTCAAAATATATCAACAGGTGCTCAAAATTTATCAAAAGAAGCACTGGAAATTTCAGAGACTGCAAAAGAAGGTAATGAATCAGTTATAAAAATTGTTGAAATAATATCTCAAGCTGTAGAGCAATCAAATAAAACGGTAAATACAGTTGAAAAACTAGTTTCAAATGCGGAAAATATTAGTCAAATAGTAGAAACAATAGAAAATATAACGGAACAAACAAACTTATTGGCATTAAATGCAGCAATAGAAGCAGCAAGAGCTGGAGAAGCTGGAAAGGGCTTTGCTGTAGTTGCAGATGAAATAAGAAAATTAGCAGAGGAATCTAAAAAAGCTACTGAACAAATAGCTCAAATATTGTTGGAAATTCAAGAAGGTGCAAAAAAAGCAAGTGAAGCAACAGAAAAAACGGGTGAAATAATAAAAAATGTAGAAGAAGAATCAGGTGATGTATCTGAAAAATTTAAAGCTATAATGAATGAAATAGAGCAGATTACATTAAGTATAGAAGATTTAAGTTCAAGTTCAGAAGAACAGAGCGCATCAACAGAAGAAATATCTGCTGGAATGGATAAAATCACACGTGAAGTATCTTTAGTTTCAGAAGAAATTTCAAATATTGCAGCGGCAATAAATAATCAAAGTGATAATATAAGAAAATTAGAAGAATTTACAGAGGAATTAAAAATGAAATCAAAATCATTGGTTGAAGGATTAAAGGTATTTAAAATGTAAATGAGAGGCTCCGAAAGGAGCCTTTTTTATTATTAATGCAATATTAAAAATAGTCGATTAATAAATTGGAGGTGATATAATGAGAATCGATAATAATGGTTTTGAGTATTTTAAATATTCAGAAGTAAAAAAAATTGATAAAAATTTTGGAAAAGCCAATGAAAAAGATGGAGTGGAAAAATTTAAAGGAGACGTTTATGTTAAAACCGAGATTGAATATATGAAAGCTACCTATTCAAGTTTAGTTAATAAAAAAGTTGAAATTAGTCCTAATCGTTGGAAAGAATTACAAAACGATTCACAAAAAATGTTTGATGAATTTAAAGCCTGGGTGGAAGATAAGATAAAAAAACAATTGGGAATTACTCAAGATGAAAAAATTGAAATAAAAAAAGAATTGAAAGATGGGAAGTGGAGCCCGGAAGCAGTATCAGATAGAATATTGGAATTTGCTAAATCAATATCAAATGGAGATAAAACAAAAATTGATTTATTAAGGAATGCAGTTAAAGAAGGGTTTGATAACGTTAAAAAACTTTTAGGTGACAATTTTCCTGAAGTAAGTAAAAAAACATATGATTTAGTTATGAAAAAATTTGAAGAATGGGAAAAAGGCGAAGATGAAAATCAAATGCAAATTGAAGAAGGTGGAGTAGAGCATATAAATGTAAAGCAGGAGATAATTGAAGATAATAATAAAAATTAAAAGGATTTCCAAAGGGAAATCCTTTTAATTATGTTTTATTAAAATTTTTTTATGGATTATCAAAGTGATTATAACAGCTAAAATGCCTGCATAACTCACCAAAGCATCATAAAATGAAAAATATCTATAAGGAGATAATGCTTGAATATATTCACTTCCTATAGGAAGAATAAGAATTATTGATCCAAAAAAATATAGAAAAAATTTTCTATGAAAATAACTTTTTAAAAATAAAAACATACCTCCAGCATAGGCTAAAAAATGCCACATTTTATCTTCACCATAAAATTTTGAGTAATTAAATGGAGGTTTTGGTGTGGTAGCAAAGTATATGAGTACAATTAAATATATAATAAATAGTATATCCCATAATATAATCTTTTTTTTCATATTCTCACCATCTTTTTTATTTTATACTATAGTATGTCCAAAAAGTTAAAATCACTCAGGCAGCTCGATTGCATATCTTTAAAAATTAATTATTTTCAGCCGTCGTTCAGATTTTGTATCCATGCAAAATCTTCACTCAAAAAACATCCTGTTTTTTTGACGACTTTCACTCATAATTTTAAAAAGCAATCTTCGAGCCTTCGTTTCTTTTATACTTTTTGGGCATTTTATTTTATATTAGTATATATCATAAATGTAAAAAAGATGTTTAAATAATAAAAAAAATCAGGACCTAAGTCCTGACTCATAATATTTAAAAATTAACAAAAAATTTCACTACTGAACTATCGTAATCATTTCCATAAACATGATCATAACCACCAATTAAATCATCACCATCTAATTTTTTATTGTCATTTAAATCCTTATAAACATACATAACTACACTATCATTTGATCCAAGTTGTACATCAAAAGAAGCTGATGAATATAATGTCGTATCTGGAGTTAAATGTTGATTATAAACAAATGATGTTGGTAAAGAATTATCATTATTATAGCTGATTTCAGGATCTAAGGCAGCAGTAAAATACCATTCATGATCGCCATTAGTGATAGAGGTAGAATCACTCCAACTTACTTTGTATGACACAGTGGCTTTTTGGGGTCCTAAACAACTACTTAATAAAAATGCCAAAACTAATAAACTTAAAACAATAAAACTTTTTTTCATAATAAAACATCCTTTCATTTAGATTTAGAATGTAACTTCTACCCCTAACATTAATGGCCATGGGAAAAATAGAGGTTTAATTACATATTTTTTATTTTTATCAATTGGGTCTGTAATAAATTCTATTCCATATGTTGGTGTAATAACAATATTATCACCTAATACTGAACCATCAATATATGGTTTTAAATCTTCGCTTATCTTATTTAGATAATAATCAGCTTTTAATCCAACAGATGCAACAGGTATAAATTTATATCCAAATAGTGTAAAGTTTATATCAGATAATCCGATTCCTAATTTAGCTTTACCATTAATAATTATGGAACTGAATTTTAAAGAATCATCAACACCTAAAACACTTGGATCGAAGTTTAAGACATCAAGACCCCCACCATAAAATGTTACAATTCTTATAAAATCATTATCAATACCAAAATTTTTCTTGAGATCATATATTTTTTCAATTGGTATATCGGTTTGTATTCCAGAGTATATACCATAGCCATCGAATCCAATAAATATATCACTCCATCCATAAGCTCCAATTACGGTTTTTGAAAAAATTCCAATCGTAAGAATAATGAATATCAAAACTAATAAACTTTTTTTCATTTACTTTCCTCCTCTAACATTAATTAAGTTTTTCTAATTTAAGAAATATAGTGCCTTTGTTATTTAGCATATTTGTATCTTTTCCAGTTAATGTAAGAGTATTTCCTGATAATGTGTAATTTAAATTATCAAATATTACGGGAAATAAATCTTTTGTTCCAGTAGCGGCAGTTGCAGCTTTGTTTATAAGACCTCCCATTATTCCACCTGAATCAGTGGCTTTAGACATTTCAAATTTGGATCTTTCGAAATCGTAAAAACTTTGAAAATTTTCACCAGAACCTGTTATAATAATATTAGTATCTTTTTCTTCTAAAGATAAATTTTTATCAGTTGATAAAGAAGATACTTTAGCTGAAACCACTATTTTATATGTATCAACAGTTAAATCAGGCCATTTTTCTTTCCAAGCTAGTAATTTTTCAGATATAGTTTGTTCTGATACGTAAAATTCCAATTTTAAAGTTTTTGTATCAAAATCAAAGTAAGCAATTCCTTTTTCATAAACATTTGGAATAAGGGTATCATCATTATGTTTGTATTCAGCAATATTCCATTTGCCTTCTAATGGTTTTAGAAAATCAGAATTTGCTGGTTGAGAACTACAACTAGAAAAAACAAATAATAAAACAATAATAAAAAATGCAAAAAAAATGATTTTTTTCATTTTCCCCCCCCTATAATTCGGTTTTGAAACTGTTAATGAGAAGCTTTTAGGATTATTTAAAAGAAGATTATGAAAGTTATATGTTGAAGAGTAAATATTAGAATCAAAGATTAAATATTTTTTAATAAAATGTTACCCATTAGTAGTATACAATATTAATATTACGTAAATATATATTTATTATTACATTATAAAATAGTTATATTTTTTTTAAAAAAAAGAATTAAATGATATAATCTATGATGATCAAAAAGATAGAATCACTCAGATAGTTAGATTCAAATTCTTTAAAATTAATCATTAAAATGTAACCTTAAGGAGGTGTTATTATCAATTTAAAAGAATTTGAAGAATTTAGAGATAAAATGAATAAAAAAATATTAGAAAATGGTACATTAAATACCAAAAGGTTTTTTAATTTAGATAATTCAGTATATAGAGAAGGATCAATACCAACAAAATATAAAGAAATGATGGGACTGGTTGCCTCAATGGTTTTGAGATGTGAAGGTTGCATTGATTATCATATTAGAAGATGTTTAGAAGAGGGTGTTACAGATAAAGAATTTTATGAAGTATTTGATATTGCATTGATTGTTGGTGGATCAATAATAATTCCACATTTGAGAGAAGCAGTAGCATTTTTGGAAGAAACAAAAAAAGAAATTAGAGGAGAATGAAATGGAAACTAAAATATTAAAAATGAATCCTTTTGATATAGATTTTAAAAAAATAAATATAGCAGCTGAAATCATTAAATTAGGTGGATTGGTTGTGTTCCCTACTGAAACAGTATATGGGTTAGGTGCAAATGCGTTAAATGAAAATGCAGTAAAAAGTATATATAAAGCCAAAGGAAGACCATCAGATAATCCTTTAATAATGCATTTTGATAAATTAGAGAAAATAAAAGATTTTGTGTATATTTCTGAAAATTTATATGAAAAAATAAAAGTATTTATACCCGGACCAATTACTTTTGTATTAAAAAGAAAAAATATAGTTCCCAATATAATAACAGCAAATATGGATACAGTAGCAGTAAGAATACCAATTCATCCTATTGCAAATAAATTAATTGAAATGTCAGGAGTTCCTATAGCAGCTCCAAGCGCTAATTTATCAGGAAAACCGAGTCCAACCATAGCAGAACATGTGGTGGAAGATATGAAAGGTAGAGTTGATATAATAATCGATGGTGGAAATGTCGATTTTGGATTAGAATCAACAGTGATTGATTTGACAGAAGATATTCCTACAATATTAAGACCTGGACCGATAACACCTGAAAATTTAAAAGAAGTATTTGGAGAGATAAAAATACCAGAATTTATATATGGAAAAGGAAAAGTTGATACTGCTAAAGCGCCAGGAATGAAGTATAGACATTATGCACCAGATAAAAAAACAATTTTAGTAGAATATTCTGAAAATAGAATAGACATTATAAAAAAGATTATAAAAAATTATAAAAATCCTTTACTTGTATTATTTGAAGAAGATAAAAAATACTTTAATGGATATGATATAATAACTTCAGGAAATAAGAATGATTACTATAAAATAGCAGTAAATTTATTTTCTATTTTAAGAACTGCTGATAAAACGAATAATGATGTTATTATAATAGAAGGTGTAAAGGATAAAGGATTAGGAATTTCTATAATGAATAGATTAAGAAAAGCATCTTCAGAAATTTGGGGTGAATAATTTGAGATTATTATTCGATGTTGGTAATACTCATATAGTTGTAGGAGTTTATGAAAAAGATTTTTTGTATACATGGCGAATTGGGACAAAATCATTTGAAACAGAAGATGAATTATTTTCTCATTTATCACCATTATTTAATAGAGAAAATATAAAAGAAGAAGATATTGATTCTGTTATTATTTCTTCTGTTGTTCCTTCTATAAATTATATATTGAATAAATTTGCAGACAAATATTTTAAGTCTGAGGCAATTTTTGTAACACCAAAAAATTTGAAGAGTATTGAACTAAAGGTAGATTATCCAAATGAAGTTGGAGCAGACAGAATCGCTAATGTATTAGCGTTAAAAAAATACTATAGCGAAAATGCTATAGCTATAGATTTTGGAACAGCAATAACAATTGATGTGTTATATGAAGGAGATTTTATTGGAGGTTCAATTATACCTGGAATAAATACACAAATGATGGCATTATTTTCTAAAACAGCAAAATTACCTCAGGTAGAGTTAAAATTTTTAGAGTATTCTGTTGGTAAAAACACTATAGATAATATACAAATTGGTATAATTAAAACAGTTGTATATGGAATACAACAATTATTAAAAGATATCGAAAAAGAATATAAAAGAAAATTTGAGATAGTTATTACAGGTGGAATCGGTAAGTCTTTACATGGGATAATACCAGAATTTAATAATTATGATGCCTATTTAACCTTGAAAGGATTAAATGTGTTTTATGATTTTATGAAAGGAGCAGATTGATGAAACATTCATCAAAGCACTTTTTATTAATAAATCCATGGATTTATGATACAGCAGCTTATGATTTTTGGTTAAAACCCCTTGGGTTGCTTTATATAGGTAGTATTTTGAAAAATTATGGATATGAAGTAAGTTTAATAGATTTAATGAATAGATATGATAACTATTTTAAAGAAAATAATTTGATTAAAGATAGATATTATGGTACAGGTAAATTTTATTATGAAGAGGTAGAAAAGCCAAAGGTTATAGAAGATATTCCAAGAAAGTTAAAAAGATATGGTATACCAAAAGATGAATTTATTAAACGACTTAAATATTATAATGATGTAGATGGAATATTAGTAACTTCTGTAATGACATATTGGTATTATGGGGTGTATAAAACTATTGAAGTAATACGAGAGATTTTTCCTGAAAAGCCTATTTTTCTTGGTGGAGTTTATGTAAATATAATGTCTTCTCATGCTAAAAAAGTTTTTAAAGATTTAAATGTGCATATAATAAATGGAACAGGAGATATTGCTGTTAAAGAATTGCTAGAATATTATGATGATTCAATAGAAAAAATAAATTGGTTTGAGGAATTAGATCCCGCTTATGAATTATATGAGGGAGATGTGCCAAATGTTGTAATAACTTCTTCAATAGGTTGTCCTTTTAAATGTACGTATTGTGTTACTCCAAGAATGTGGAAATATCAAAAGAGAAGCATAGAAAAAATAATAAAAGGATTAGAAAAAATGTTAAAAGAAAAGCCAGTAAATGATGTAGTATTTTTTGATGATGCTTTTTTGATTCATCCAGAAAAAGAAAAATTATTAGAAGAGCTTTCAAAGTTTGATGTTAGATATCATCTCCCAAACGGAATACATGCTAAACTTGTAAATAAAAAATTAGCAAAATTATTTGCAAGAGCAAATTTTAAAGTAATAAAGTTAGGTTATGAAACCTCTGATGAAGAACTTCAAAGAAAAACAGGTGGAAAGGTTACTAATAAAGATTTGGTGAAAGCAGTTCGATATTTATTAGATGAAGGATTAAATGAAACATCGGCATATATTATGGCAAATCTTCCAGGTCAAAAGGTTGAAGATGTAATAAGAGGAATAGATTTTTGTTTTGATTTAGGAATAATACCATCTGTAAATGAATTTACTCCAATACCAAATACGCCACAATATATGGAATTAGTGTATAAAGGATGGTTAGATATTAGTACAGATCCATTATTATTAAATAATTCTATCCTTCCACATTGGTGGAAATATGGCATGAGCGTTGAAGAAATAGAAAGTATTAAAGCTTATTTGCGTGATAAAAAGGTTGAAAGAAGGAATTAAAATGGAAGATAATTTTGAGGAAATTAGTAATCTAATTACAGATCTCGATAAGATAGAAAATTTAATAGATAGAATTATTTTAAATGGTGATTTTGAAACACTTCCAAAAATATTAGAGCAAAGAAAAAAGATTTTAGAAAAAATGACTACATTTTCATATTCTGATTTAATTAAGAATAGAGTTATGGAAGTTATAGAAGATGATAAAGAAAGAATTAATAAGATGAAACCTGAAATGGAAAATTTAAGAAATCAATTAAAAATAACTAATAAAGGAAAAGTTGCTATTAAAAATGGTTATTTAAAGGTTCAAGAAGAATTTATAAAAAGAAAATTTAATTCTAATGGGTAGGTGAAATAATGAGACCAAGTGATGTAAAATTTTTATCAAAGAAAATTATGGAATCTGGAGAAATACCCTTAATTTGGGGGCATTTTGGTGTTGGTAAAACAGATATTGCAAGGGATATAGCAAAAGAAACAAATAGAGAGTTAATAATTTTAGTAATATCACAAATGGAACCAGGAGATTTAATAGGAATGCCTTCAAGAGATGAAAATAAAACTGTTTTTTTAAAACCAGATTGGTGGCCAGAGAATGACAATACTATTATTATGATAGATGAAATAAATAGAGCACATAGATCCATAAGAAATGCAATAATGCAATTATTATTGGATAGAAGAATACATAATCATATATTACCAGAAGGAACTTGGATAATGGCTGCGGCAAATCCACCAGATGATGATTATGATCAGGTTGATTTAATAACAGATCCAGCATTTATGTCAAGATTTTTTCATTTGAGTTTGAATCCTGAAGTTAATGAATGGATAGATTGGGCAAGCGATCAAAATGTTTCATCCCAAATAGTGGAATTTATAAAGGAATATCCTGAATTTATTTCGGAAGGAAAGAGTGTCTCGTATAGGTTGGATTTAAAACCAAGTCCAAGAAGCTGGTATAAACTAAGTAGAGTTTTGAATAAATTAAATGAAAATGAGATAAAAGAATATTCATATATTTTAGCAGCTGGTATTGTAGGTCCAGAAGCTGCTAGAACATTTGTTAATTATATAGGGAAAAAGAATACTTTACCAGATCCTAGAACAATACTTTTTGAATTGGATGAAAATGTTATGAATAGAATAAAAGAATTAAATATTGATGAAAAAAATTCTATTATTTTAAGGATAAACAAATATTTTGAGAATCTTGAAGAAGATGAAATGGTAAAAATATTGGATAATTCAGAGCATAAATTAATTGCAAAAAACTTTAAAAAATTAGTTGACGTTTTTCCAAAAGATTCATATTATTCTATTTTAAGAAGTATAGATCATTTTGCTAATAAAAATAAAGGATTAAAAAAAGCTTTTTTTGAAAAGTTATTTGAAGAGTTGGCAATTGTTTTAGATAATGTAAATTGGTTAGAAGAGATTTAACAGTATTATGATATAATTATTTTGAATTACGACAAATTACTTGTTGGGAGGGGTTAAAATGCCTTATGTAAACACTAAAGTTATTTTGGAAAATGCTGATAAACATGGATATGGAGTTCCAGCTTTAAATATTAATAATCTTGAATTTTTACATTATATAATTGAAGCTGGAAAAAAGATGAATTCACCTGTTATTATTGAAACAAGTCAAGGTGCAATGAAATATGCTGGGAATGGTGATTTTAGAAAAGGTGCAGAAATATTTGTAAAGATGGTTAGAACATTTGCTGATGACGCAAATATTCCAGTAGCATTGCATTTGGATCATGGTAAGGATTTTGAATATATTGTTGCAGCAATAAAAGCTGGTTATTCCTCTGTTATGATTGATGCTTCAGAATATCCATTTGAAGAAAATATGAGACGTACAAAAGAAGTTGTAAGAGTTGCTCACGCTGCTGGTGTATCAGTTGAAGCAGAATTAGGTCAATTAGCAGGTATTGAAGATGAAGCGGTAGCTGCAGAAAATGTATTAGTAAATCCAGAAGAAGCAAAGAAATTTGTTGAAGAAACAGATGTTGATTTTTTGGCTCCAGCAGTTGGAACATCACATGGTGCATTTAAATTCAAAGGTGCTGCAAAAATTGATTATGATAGAATTAAAAAGGTTAAAGAATATGTAAAAAGACCATTAGTATTACACGGTGCATCTTCAGTAGTTCCAGAATTTGTTGAAATTGCAGAAAAATATGGTGCAGATTTTGGAGGAGCAAAAGGTGTACCATCAGACATTTTGAGAGAAGCAGTAAAATGTGGAATTAATAAAGTTAATACAGATACAGATTTAAGAATAGCGTTTGTAGCTGGTTTAAGGGAATTTTTGGATGGAAATCCAAAGGAATTTGATCCAAGAAAATACTTCAAATTAGCAAGAGAATATACAATTAAAGTAATTACAGATAGAATGGAAGTTCTTGGTTCGGCTGGTAAAGCAGACTTATTCTAATATAATTAAAATCCCGGAAAATTCCGGGATTTTTGCATTTTAACAGTATATGTGAGGTGGTTGAAATATATTTTTCAATATTAACGCCTAAAGAAACAACGATAAAAATAAAGCGTTCAGAGTTTATTGGTAATGTAAAAAAAGTTGATACTGAAGAAGAAGCAAAAGAATTTATTAAAGAAATATCTTCAAAGTATAGAAATGCTACGCATAATTGTTGGGCATATAAAGTAAATGGAAATAAATTTAATTATTCTGATGATGGAGAACCATCAGGAACTGCTGGAAAACCTATATTTGGTATTATTGAAAAACATGATTTAACAAATATAGCAATAGTAGTAACTCGATATTTTGGTGGTGTAAAACTTGGAGTGAGAGGCTTAATAGATGCTTATTCGCAATGTGCAGAAGAAACAATTATAAATTCTAAAATAGGAAAATATATTGATTTGAAAATATATAAAGTGAAAACAGATTATTCAAAACATGCGGAAATTGAAAGATTATTAAAAAGACTAGATGGATGGAAAATAGTGAATCAGGAATTTGCAGCAGATGTAAGTTTTGAAATTGCAATAGAAGAAGATAAAGAAAATGAAATATTGAAAATATTAAAAAATAAAGGTCACATTGAATATTTAAGAACTGAAGAAGTTGGAATAGAATAGGATATGAGGCCATAAAAAATTTTGTGTAAATGGAAAAACTAAAAGGTAGCATGTAATTTTTTGTGTAAATACCTCTTCTTGGATGGTAATAAATTAATTAAATTGGATTATAATTCTTAAATTATTTTCATATGAATTATCGTCTATATTATAATATGCTTTAATAGTAATTTCTAGAAGTTTTTAATGTGAGTTTTTGAAAACAAACACCTTTTTGCAATTTTCACTGCAAGATTTAACATTATTAAATTAAGAATATATTTTTGGCGTTAGTTTTTAGCATTTAGTTTTATGTATTATTGATTATTACAGATTTTGGAATTTAGTTGTATTAAGAATTATAGACGTATTTTGTGATTCTTTCTTTGAAAAAGATGGATAGTTCGTTTAGGACTTTACTCCAGTTTCTATATCGAGCTGTCCATCTTTTTGTTGCATCTATTGTTGCTAAATATAATATTTTTAATAATGCATCATCATTTGGAAAAGATGTTTTATTTTTAGTCACTTTTCTATATTGCCTATTCAATGATTCTATTACATTTGTTGTATACATTATTTTTCTTACTTCATCACCATAATCAAAATATGGAGATATTGTTTCCCAATGTTTTTCCCAGCTTTCTAATGCCAATTTGTATTTTGTCCATTTGTTTTCTTTTAAATCTTGTAGGTTTGAATAAGCTATATCTTTATTGGGTGCTTTATATACTTTTTTTAAATCATTTACAAGTTCTTTTCTATCTTTGTAATTAACATATTTTAATGTATTTCTTATTTGATGTATTATACATCTTTGTACTACAGTATCAGGAAATGCTGCTTTAATTGCTTGTGGGAATCCTGTTAATCCATCTACTGAAGCTATTAATATATCTTTAACTCCTCTATTTTTTAAATCATTTAATACTCTTAACCAGAATTTTGATGATTCTATTTCACCTATATATATACCAAGAACTTCTTTAAATCCATCAATATTTACACCTATTACAACATATGCAGTCTTTTTAATTATCTCACCATCATCTTTTACTTTAAATACTATTCCATCCATGAAAACAAAAGTGTATATCTCTTCTAATGGTCTGCTTTGCCATTCTCTAATTTCTGGTAATATCTTATTAGTAATTTTACTTATCATTTCAGCTGATAATTCTACACCATATATATCTTCAACATTCCTAACTATATCTTTCGTACTTAATCCCAAACCATACATTCCTATTATTCTACTTTCAATATCTGAAATATCTCTTTTATATTTTGGTATTATTTTCGGTTCATATTCACCCTTTCTATCTCTGGGTATTTTCAATTCCATCTCACCCATGCTTGATCTTACCTTTTTTGAGCTGTATCCATTTCTGGAGTTATCCGTTTCTTTATTTTCCTTATCGTATTTCTCATATCCTAATTCATCTTCTAATTCCGCTTCTAACATTTCTTGTATTATTGGTCCCATCAATTCTTTTATCTTGTCATATACGTCTTTCATTGTGTTTACTTCAGGATCTCTTGCTATTAACTTTGCTAATTTTTCAATGTTACTTTCTTCTTTTTTCTTTCTCTTTGCCATTTAAAATACCCCCTTCTTGGTTTTATTTTACCATACCAAGAAGAGGGTTACCTATTTTTTCTACTTTTTATTTACACAAAATTTTTTATGGTCTCAACTAAAACCCTTTTCTTGGTATTTTTAATATCAAGAAGAGGGTTTCCTGTTTTTAACAGCACTATTATAACTTAACCTCAATTTTTGTATTTCCATATGTTAATTATTGTTATTTTTAATAAAATATATCCTATAACAAACCAGAACATAGCATTCAATGCTGAAATTGATAGCATTTTTGCATTGAATATTCCTCTTAAAACATATTCTCTAACAAATTCTATTGCATGAGTTATTGGATTTATTTTGACTATAGGTTGTAATATAGAAGGAAATACATTTATTGGGAAATATATAGGGCTTAAATATTGTAATAGAGGTATTATTATTGAATTTACTACTGCTACTGCTGTTACGCTTTTTCCTATTATTGCTGAAACCGATGCTGATATTCCTGATAATGTCATTGTTTGAATTAGTAAAAATATAAATACAATTATAAACTTTAAAAATCCCAGATGTAAATATATTAAATTTACTAATGTTAATGCATATAACAATACTATCGTATTTAATAATCCCATTCTAAAGAATTTTCCAAATATTAATGTTCTCATTTTTATTGGCAAGCTTAATTCAAAATATATCTTTTGTTTCGTCACAAATTCTATTCCTAATTCAACACCACCAACTATCGAAACTATTATCATTGCCAGAGATATTAACCCTATTGATAATGCCTGTGAATACATATCGTTATTAGAAATTTTTCCCAGACCATATGGTAATATCATTATAGATATAGTCTGGGATATCAACAATGTGATTATTTTTGATTTTTCCAGAAATAAGTATTTGGCTTCATATTTATAATATTCCAGCATTAATTTACCTCCATACTTAATATCTGCACTTTATATTCAACAAATGTTTTTAACACATCATTTTGTACTGTTTCAATATTATCATTTGTATATACTTCTATAACATGTTTTAATTCTTTATTTTCCATAGTTGCTACCTGTGTTTTTTCAATACCTAATTTTTCCAGAACATCGTCAACCGATATATCTGTATTTGATAAATCAACCACTTTTATATTTGCATTACCAAATTTTTGTTGAATATCATTCTTTATTTTATCTAATTCTGTTTTAACAACTACTTTTTCTACTCCTTCTATTTTTTCTATTTTTTCCTTTATTTCTTTTTTCCAATTTTTTACTGTAAATTTCAATATTTTCATTGTTTTCCCCTCCCTGAAATCTTTTATTTTTCCATCTGTTATTATTTTTTTAGTATCAGCCAATTCATTTAATTCATTTCTCATATTTGTAACCAATAATATTATCTTCTTTTCTTTTTTTAAACTCCTTATATGATCCCATGCCATTTTTTGAGATTCTGGATCAAATCCTATTGTGGGTTCATCAAATAAATGAAATAGCGCATCTTTATTTATTATGGATTTTAAAAATTCTATTTTCTTTTTTGTTCCCCCTGAAAGATGCGTTATCTTCTTTTTCATATCTTCATTTTTTATCCCATAACTTTCTGCTAAAGAGATAATATCTTTTTTTCTATATGGACTTTTCACAATTTTAGAATAAAATAATAAAAAGTCTATTGTTTTAAATCCAGAAGGTACTATGTTTTCCTGAAAAACTGCACATATATCCTTTTTAACTTTATTATTTTTGTGTATATCTTTTCCATTTAAAAATATATTTCCGCTATCTGGTTTCATTATTCCGCTCAATATCTTCAATAATGTACTTTTACCACTAGCATTATGTCCGAATAAACTGAAAATTTCTCCTTCTTTAATTTCAAAAGTTATATTATTTAATATTATTTGCTTTTTTAAGCCTTTCTGCAATTGTTCTACTTTGAGCATTATTGCTTACCTCCAGTAATATATCTATTAAATCCGTATTTTCATCTTTAATCAATTCTAGACTCTTTACTATATTCTTAAATTTGTTTGATGTTATTCCAAATTTATAAAATAATAAAAATGAATAATAATAATTTTCCTTTTCTTTTTTTGATTCATGATATTCTAAAAGATAATATCTCAAACTTTTAATAACCTCATTCAAATTATTTGTATCTATATTATTAAATATATCCACAGCATTTTTCCACATAATTAATTGTAATATTTTATCATCGTTCAATTCATTTTCCTTACCATACCATAAATTTCTTTTGTCATTTCAAATCCATTTATTTGTGCAAATCCTTCATAAAACCACCTGCTTATATAACCATATTTTCTTAATAAAAAAAATTCTGTAATTTCATGTGTAATATACCATATTAACCTTTCATCTGGATAATTTAAATATAATGGAATTGCAAAGTCATTAGTTATAGCCAAAGGTTTTTTCTCATTAAATGGAATAATGTAAATTAACATTTTTTTATCAACAAAATTTATATCATCATACCATGATATATATATATCCTCTAATCTTTTCAAATTAATCATTAAACTTTTTCTATCATTTATAGATTGATTAATAATAAACATATAATACCTCCATTTCCAATAAGAGGGCCCCCATTTTAATTTGAATTAAAATTACTCAGCTGCTGCTATAATAGTTACACTTCCGTCTTTTTCTATGAAAATAATTATCATTCCACCCATTTTCATTCCACCTTTCAATTATATTTTTTTCCAGTACTAGATAATAACAGCCGGTTGAAAAATTTTAATTTTAGTTTATAAGACTGCATTGTATTACAAAAGTGTCATATGTTATAATATTAATAAATAATCGAGTATAGAGCTATTTTTTATTCAGAAAATTCAGCTTGAACTTGAGGATTAGTTGAATCTGTTTTATATTTATCCTCATTATCTCCAGCAAAAATGATATTTGTTAACATTAATAAAAAGATTATAAGTAAAATCACTATTTTTTTCATCCCTATCACCTCCACTGTTATTTTACTATTTCTAACATGGTTTTCAAGCATTTTTGGCTATTTTATAATTCTTTATTTATGGTGTTTTTAATTTTTATATTTTCTCATTTTTTTGTTAACTCCGTCTTGTTACTTTATGTTAATATTAGCTATTTCCTTTTTCTTAATGTTTTTAATTTAATGTTCTTCATTTTGTTTTTGTAAAAAATTACAAAATAAATCAGAGATTTTTAAGTAAAGATATAGTTACAAATTTATTGAGGTGTTTTTAATGAAAAATGATATTTCTTTAAAATCCTTGATTGATATCATAAGTTTTGGATATTATTCTTATCCAATTATTAATTTTTTATATTTAAATATAAATGATATTTCTTTAAAATATTATCTTTTGTTATTAAAATCCAAATGGAAAAAAGATTATTATTTATCTATTGATTATGCTAATAAAACTATTTCAACAATAACAACAACAACAATATTAAGAGAACTTGCAAGATTTGAACTTGTTTCTTTATACAATAAAGTTGGGAAATATGATTTAGCAAAAAAAGAAATTAATATTTTAAAAAATAATTTTGATAAACTCCCATCATATGCAAGATATTTAATGTTACCAGGGTTAAACTTGTTCAATAAATCATATAACATAACTGATAATTTTAAAGTTTATTCAGACAATTATATTGAAAATGATTTGGATAAAGCTATTTTGATTTATTCAAAAGCAAGAGATTTTATTAAAGAGAAAGAATATTCTAAAGTATATAAAAGATTTATTGAGGGATTTTTTCTTTCTAAAAATTTCCCTCATCCTACTATGATTTGTAATGGTTTAAATGGTGCTGCGTGGTGGATAAGAGAAGTAGATAAAAAGAAAGCGTTAATTGCAGCCGATTTATTAGAGTATTATATTGGTTATTACTTTGAAGATTTACCCAAGATATATAATTGGTTTGATACTATTTTTGAAGTAAAGAAAAGTAATAATGATATAACAATATTTGAGATATCGAGTATTGTTATTAAGCTAAACAAATTAAATAAGGTTAAAATAAAAAAACAGTTTTTCCATTTTATTCCTGATGTTTCTTCATCAACATATAATATAACCAATGAATTAAAAAATTATATTTTAAAATATGTTGATTTAAAGGTTAAAAAAGGAATTATAAACTCAAAAAGCATATTAAAAATCATAAATTCAAAAAAAGTAAGTTATACCTCTAGAAAACCATATGCTATAAAAAATGAATTGTATAAAATATATATAAATAAAATCTTTAAAGAAAACATAATCAAATTTAAAAAGAAAAATAAAATAAAAATACCAGATTTATTTTTAGCAACATATTCATCATTAATAGAAAAACCATATTTTACAAAGAGTCGTGTTTTAAAATTGATTTTTGAAGGAGATAAAGATAAAATTATTAAATATTTCTCAAGTAATTATGATAAAATGTATTTTTTTAACTTAATGCTTTCTGAATTTAAGGTTAAAGAAGTTGAAAGGAAGATAATGAATTCTGATGATTTTGAAGAGATAAAATTTAATGTATCTCCATTTTTTGTATCAAGAAAAAAACTCATCATTGAGCTTTTTAAGAAGGTGAAGAATTTTAAGGAATTTGTTTTTCACTATTTCGAACTCACAGAGGAAGAAATGAGAACTTTTGATATGTTTTTAAGAAATTGTGTTCGTTATGATATAAAATGGCCTATTATTCCAAAAGTTGAAGGTGATTTGAAATCTTTCGCTTTAAAATATAATATTACTCAAAAACGTGTAGCTTTAGGATATTATTCTTTTGAAGACAATGAAAGACTTTTTCTTGATTCTATTATTGAGAAGTTTTTATAATGAAATTAGTGTATCCTGTATAAATATTTAAGAATCGAGGAAGTTGGAATAAAAATAATAAATGTCCCAGCATTGCTGGGACATTTATTATTAACCTTTTACAGCACCTTGAGTTAAACCACCAACTAAATATTTTTGCATTGATAAGAATAGTAATACCATTGGTATAGCTCCTAATAATGCAGCGGCTGTAAATAATCCCCATTCTGTTTCAAATGGACCTGATGTAAATGTTTGTAATCCAACTGCATATGTATAATTTTGTTCACTGGATAAAACAATTCTTGCTAAAACAAATTCATTAAAGGTACCCATGAATGATAAAATTGTAACTACTGCAAGTATTGGAGAGGCTAAAGGTAAAACAATTCTCCAGAATGTTTGGAATCGAGTTGCGCCATCTATCATAGCAGATTCTTCTAAAGAGTCCGGAATAGTATCATAATAACCTTTAATAAGCCACATATTAAACGATACTCCACCAAGATATACAAAAATTAATCCAGATAAAGTGTCAAGTCCTATAAAACCAAAGTAATCTCCCATAAATTTAAGAATACCATATAAAGCAACCATATACATAATTGCAGGGAACATTTGTATAAGCATTAGATAAAGCAAACCTTCTTTTCTACCAAAAAATCTCATTCTACTAAATGGATAAGCGGCAACTGATGTAATCATAACAGTTATTATTGAAGTTAAGCCAGCAACAATAATAGAATTTAGTAACCATCGCAAGAAAGGTTTTCTTTGTTTTGGATTCCAATTATCTAATAAGTTATAGATATTTTTATCTATAGTTCTTAAATCAGATTTTAATGTTTTATATTTTACTGAATCAGCCAAATCGGAAACGATTCTTGAAGCTCTTGAGATATTAGCTTTTGCAGGACCAAATTTAGAATTATATATTGATGAAATTTCCATTACAGGTGAAATATCAGCGGTGTAACCACCATAATTTATTTTTAAATAGTCATGCGAATTTTCCTTTAATTTTTCTAAATTTGGTTCAATTTGTGAGATGATATTTTTAAATGAAATTTTACTTTTTTCAAATTTTTCATTAGCTTCTTCTATGCTTTTTCTTAAAGTGAAAATATTTAAATCTTTTTTTATTGGTTTATAGTATTCAAATAGTTTGGAGTTTAGCAAATCTGCAAAATATTCTGCATCATAATAATTTTTGATTTCTGAATTAGCGATATTTTTTATAATTAAAAATTCTCCGTATTTTTCTAGTTTTGCAAAATTATCTAAGGTATTTTTATTTTTAGAATATAACGCATCATATTTTTGTTGGGTATTTTCTATCTGTTTTTTTAATTTATCAAAAGAATTTTGATATTTTTCTAAATTTACTAAAGCATCAGATAAGTTTATAGTTGTATTTTTCAAAGTATCTATAGTCGGTTTAATGTAGCTTATGACTTCATTAATTGTTTTAAATGCCGGTGAAATATAATCTATATTAGGATTAATATATTCTAAATTATCTTTGAGCCATGCAAATGATTCTTGGAACTGTTTTATAGAATCTTTATATGATTCGAAATCTCCTAAATTTTGTATTTTTGAGTTTATGATATTAAAAGAATTATATAGATAATTAATATCTTCAGATAAAGCTAAAACCTTTGGTGAATTAACTTTTGAATCTTTATATTTTTTAAATAAATTAACTGCCGATGAAATTTTAGGAGCATTTGGTGCATAAAGTTCTAATAAAGAATTTAAATCGCTATTGTATTTAACAACAATAGATTCAGTTTTTGAAATTTCATTATTTATTAAAGATAAGCTTTTTTGAGTTTCTTTTATTTCGTTTTCGTAATTATTTAAATTTACTAAATCATTACCCAATGTTTGTTTTTTAATAGTTGAAAAATAATTATCAATTTTTTTTGCGGTGTTTTTAATATCTTTCCAGGAGTTTGATAATTCTTTTATCATTGGAGCTAACTTTGATAGATTTTCGCTATTATCAATTTTTTCCCACTTTTTATAACTTTTCACATTCCATAATATATAATTTGGGTTAGTGGAATATAATGTTTCCAATGTATTCAAATAATATTTTTTGTTTTTCTCTGTTACTTTTATTGAGTTTAATAAGTTATATATATTATTTCTTAATACAAAATAATTATCAATTTTTTGCGATAAATTTTCGATTTCTGGATTAATATTCGATAAATTCATGTTTGTTAAATACTCTTTTTCTAGTTTTTCTAATTTTTCAAGTTCGACTTTTCTTGATTTATTAATATCATTTAATATACTTTGCATATTTTCGTTATATAATGATTTTTTTAAGTCGTCAAATTTTTTACTAATATCATCAATGTAATTATTGGTTTCAGATATATAATTTTCAAAATTAGAAATTTCTTCTAATAATTTATTGTTAGCTTCGTCTAAAGATAATTTGGCATTTTCTCCTATAAAATGTGATGTGCCGTTAATATCTTTTATTAACTCTGGAACAGTTGCTCTTGGGAATAATAGATCTCTATAATAATTTAATGTAATTCTCGATGAAAATAGTTTTGGTGAAAAAGCTGCATTATCTCTTCTTATAGATGTTGTTACTACCCAAACCAATGGAAAAAGAACAATAATTAATATAATTATTAAAAATATATGCCTTAGTGTATAATTCTTTTTTTGTATCATAGCCATTATCTGCTCACCTCTTCAAAAGCACCTGATAATTTGAAGTTGAAATAACTTATACCTGAAACAATAGCAAAAATCAATATAGAAATGGCACTAGCAAAGCCAAAATCCTGACCTCTGGAACCCTCAAAAGCAAGTTTATATGTATATGATATTAAAATATCGGTTGATCCGGCAGGAGTTGTTGCACCAGGCATTGCAGGACCGCCACCAGTTAATAAGTATATATTAACGAAATTATTGAAATTAAATGCAAAACTACTTACTAATAATGGAGTTAATGAAACCATTAATAATGGTAAGGTAATTTTGCTAAATTGAGTCCAGCGAGTAGCACCATCTATTGAAGCTGCCTCATATAATTCATCAGGTATGCTTTGTAATGCTCCAAGAGTTATAGTCATCATATAAGGGAATCCTAACCAGGTGTTTACAATTAATACTGATACTTTTGCCCAAAATGGATCATTTAACCATTTTATAGGTTCTAATCCCAAATTAGATATGATAAATCTATTTATAATTCCATAGGTCTCATTAAAAAATCCGTTTCTCCATATTAATACTGAAATAAAGGCTGGAATTGCCCAGGGGATAATCAATAATGTTCTATATAAAACTCTTCCTTTCATGAATTTATCATTTAGCATTAATGCAAGTATCATACCTATTATAAAACTAAATAAAACACTTAATGCTGCATAGGTAAAAGTCCATGTAAATATTTTTAAAAACGGGCCAGAAATTTTAGGGTCTTTTCTTATCCTATCAAATTGATAAGTTCCAATAAAAGAAGAATACCCAACTAATCTAACTAATTCGCCTTTATCATTATAATCCCAGAATGCACTATCTCTGTCTACTAGTTCTTTATTAGTTCTTGTGTTGAAAATCACAGTTTTATAAGTTTTTTTATTGTTAACAAAAACAGGTTTTACTCTTAACTCATATATTCTGTATGCTTCAGAGAATTTTTTATAAATATATCTTGAAGAAAGCCTATATTTTTTACCATCATAATTTTTTAATTCCAGTACTCCAAGATATTTTTGTCTTAAAACTGTGTTATAAAATGATGCGTTTTTAAAAGTGGTAGGATCTGTTGGTGAATAGAAATAAACATATTTGTTTCCTTTATTATCCTCAAATCCTAATACGTTTTTCATTTTTTCCTCTATTGATAAATTTCTAAAAGATTCATCTAATGGCCTTTTTAGAAAAGCAGTAAAAGTGTCACCGTTAATACTAATATTCATATAATTTTCATTTACTTTTTTTAATTCAGAAGTAGCGTTCTTTGGATTTCCTTTTGAATCATAAGTTATATCTTTTGGTTTTTGTGATAATAAAATTTCTTTGTCGTTATACAAAGCAATTAAAAAGTCTTCAGTGGGTTTAAAATTTTCCATTTTTACAAAAATTTTAAAGTTATAAGAATTTCCATCATCTGGTTCATACAAATAATTAGGGTCATTTAGTAATATCTGTATTGCCTGATCTCTTGTAAATAAATGACCTGTTCCATAATTTGTAAAAGCAGTTTTGACCGTGTAATATATAGGATATACAGTTAAAATAAACAGGAAAAACATTGCAGGCAAGGTATATCTATAAGGATATCCTTTTTTAGAAAAAATAGCGACATTTGCTAATACGACGAAGGCTGCTATAACTACTGCTAAACCATAGTTTCCTAATCCAGATAATATGAATATTGTCCATACTAATCCAGCATTTAATAGGGCTATAAATGAGTACAACAAAAATTTACCAAGAGTTTTCATGGTGTCCCTCCCTTAAAATGTATGAAAAATTTTGATTTTTGGTTATAAACGATAATACTTAAATATTATAACATAAAATGAACATTTTTATCAAAATGAAAATAAAATATTATGTTAAAAAAATGATGGTATAATAATTATAAATAAAAACAAATGAGGTGTTTAGATGAAGTATTTAGCATTATGTTCATTGGGACTTGAAAAAATTCTTTCTAATGAATTAAAAAAAATGAATTATAAAATTGATAAAGCAAATGATGGAATGATTGAATTTTCAGGTGGGGAATTTGATTATTACAACTTAAATTTAAATTTAAGAACAGCAGAAAGGGTATTTATTAAATTAGGAGAATTTAATGCATTTACCTTTGATGATCTTTATGACGGTATAATTTCTTTGCATTTATCTTCTTTTTTTCCAAAAAATGGAAAAATTATTATAGATAAAGTTAGAACATCCAGATCAGCATTATATAATCAATCTGTAATTCAATCTGTTGTTAAAAAAGCGATTGTAGAGAAATTAAAGAAGGAATATAAAATAAATTCATATAAAGAAGAAAATGGTGAATATAAAATTAGAGTGTATATTAAAAACAATAAGGTTACTTTAGCTTTAGATACTTCAGGAGAAGGGTTACATAAAAGAGGATATAGGAAACTTGTTAGCGAAGCACCATTAAGAGAGACAATAGCTGCTTCTATGATTTTGAAAGCAGGATGGAAAAGAAAGCATGTGTTAATAGATCCTTTCTGTGGTTCTGGAACAATTCCTATTGAAGCAGCAATGTATGGATTAAATATTGCTCCAGGATTATATAGAAATTTTGTATTTGAAACATGGTTTAATTTTGATAAAAGTAAGTTTGGAAAATATAAAAAAAATGCAATTGAAAATATTAAATATACAGATTTAAAAATTTTTGGTTTTGATAAAGAGTATAAAATGATAGAGATAGCAAAAGAAAATGCTTCAAATTTTAATTTAGATAAATATATAGAGTTTGAAAGAAAAAATATGGAAAGTGTAACATTAGATTTTGAAGAAGGATATATTATTACAAATCCGCCATATGGCGATAGATTAAATGACAAAAAACATGCAGAAAAAATATATGAACAAATGAGATATTTAAGAAAAAAATATCCTAAATTTAAATATTCTATAGTAACTTCCCATGAAAAGTTTGAAGAGTTTTTTGGCAGTAAATCAGATAAAAAGAAAAAGGTTGTAAATGGGAAACAAGTTTTATATATTTATGAGTATAATAAATGAGGAGCAGTAGCTCCTCATTTTTATGAAATAATAATTAAATCTTGATCACCATCTACATTATCGCCTTTTTTAACAAGTATTTTTTCAATGACACCATCATAATCGCTTAATATTTCATTTTCCATTTTCATAGCTTCAATTACTAATAATTTTTGTCCTTTTTCTACTCTAGCTCCTTCGGAAACAAATAAATCAACTATAACACCAGGCAAAGGAGCTTTTACAGTATTTTTTCCAGAAGATACTGGTGCTGGTGCAGTTTTTGGCTTTGGCTTTGGTTCGCTTTTTACTGGAGCAGGAGTTGGGTTAGAAGTAGGAATATTTTTTGGTTGATAAACTACTTGGGGTTCAGGTTTTTCAATAGGTGTATTTTCTGTTCCTAATTCTTCTACTTCTACTTCATAGCTTTTTCCATTAACTTTTACATTAAATTTTCTAATCATTTTCTCCCTCCTATTTTTTTAACTCTCCACGTGACAGTTGGTGATAACATACCCCACATGGTTAATTTTTTATTTTTTGGAATTGATGTAGGTGTAACGCTTTTTATTCTAAAGTTTTTGCTTTTTGTTGATGCCGATATTGCACCAATAATTGCAGCGACTATCTCAGTATCATCTTCTTCAATTAAATTCATATTTTTGTTAATAGTTTCTTCTGGTTTAGGATCAGTATGAGGAATATTTATTTCTTTTTTTAAAGTACTTTTTCTCTCAGGAGAAAAATATTTAAATAATATGAAAAAAATGCTTAAAATTGCTAAAACAATAAAAACAATAACTATTCCTACAAGAGTTATAGATAAAACATCATTCATAATAACACCACCAATTATAATGGAATATTTCCATGTTTTTTGTTTGGTCTTGGTTCAGCCTTTGATTCAGCCATAAATAAAGTTTGAATTAATACTTTTCTTGTATCTTTAGGATCAATAACATCTTCTATATAACCTCTTCCAGCAGCAACATAAGGATTAGCAAATTCTTTCTTATATTCTTCTATTTTTTCTAATCGTGTTTTTTCAGGTGTTTCAGATTTTTGTATTTCTTTTCTAAATATAATATTCGCAGCACCTTCAGAACCCATAACGGCAATTTCAGCCGTGGGCCATGCAAATACAAAATCTGCTCCTATATGTTGTGATGACATAGCAATATAAGCTCCACCATACGCTTTTCTTAAAATAATAGTTAATTTTGGAACAGTTGCTTCACTATATGCGTATAATAATTTAGCACCATGTCTAATAATTCCACCATGTTCTTGATTAACGCCGGGTAAAAATCCTGGAGTATCTACAAATGTAATTATTGGAATATTAAAAGCATCGCAGAATCTAATAAATCTTGCAGCTTTATCAGCGGAATTGATGTCTAAAGCACCAGCTAAAAACTTAGGTTGATTTGCAATTATTCCTACACTTTTTCCACCAATTCTTCCAAACCCAACAACAATATTTTGTGCAAAGTATTTATGTACTTCAAAAAAAGAATCTTTATCTAAAACAAGATCTAAAATATCTCTAACATCATATCCTTTTTTGGGGTTTGGAGATACAATATCATAAATCTTATCTGATATATCAAAATTATTGTCAAATTCAAAATCTTCAGGTGTTTCAAGATTATTTGAAGGTATATAAGATAATAATTTTTTTGTAATATCCATAGCTTCTTCATCAGAATTAGCTACAAAATGGGCTACTCCGCTTTTTGCATTATGAGCCATAGCTCCACCTAGTTGGTTTTTATCAACATCTTCTCCTGTAACAGCTTTTATTACTTGTGGCCCGGTAATAAACATTTGAGAAGTTTTATCTACCATTATAATGAAATCCGTTATAGCAGGAGAATATACAGCACCACCAGCACAAGGACCAGCAATTATTGTTATTTGAGGAATAACTCCAGAAGCCAATGTATTTCTATAAAAAATTCCTCCATAGCCGTATAAAGAATCTACTCCTTCTTGAATTCTAGCACCACCAGAATCATTTATTCCAATAAGCGGTATACCATATTTCATTGCCATGTCTTGGATTTTCATAATTTTTTTTGCATGCATTTCTCCCAATGAACCGCCTTGAACTGTAAAATCTTGAGAATATACAGCAACTTTCTTACCATTTATTGTTCCAACGCCAGTTATTACACCATCATACGGAAATGTTTTTTTATCAAGGCCAAAATTTGTACTTCTATGTTTTACGAATAAATCTGTTTCTACAAATGATCCCTTATCAAGTAAAATATCAATTCTTTCTCTGGCGGAAAGTTTACCGAGCTTATGTTGTTTTTCGATTTTTTCAGCACCGCCACCTTCTAGCAACTTTTCTTTTCTTTTTAAAAATTCTTCATAAATTTCTTGAAACTTTTCATCCATATATTACACTCCCTTCAAGAGTAGTTATTTGTGTTCAACAAGTTCAATAAGGACACCATTGGTTGTTTTAGGATGTAAAAAAACTACTTTTGTGTTATGAGCTCCATCTTTTGGTTCGTCACTTAAAGGCTTAATGCCCAACTCCTTTGATTTATTTATCATTTCTTGAACATTTTCAACTTCATATGCTATATGATGAATACCTTCACCTTTTTTGGATAGAAAACCAGAAATTTCAGAGTTTTCATGTAATGGTTCAAGTAATTCTAATCTTGTTTCACCTACTTGAACAAAAGCAACTTTCAAACCTCGATCTTCTAAAATTTCTTCACCGGATGTATTTAAACCTAATAAATTTTTATATAAATTTAATGCATTGTCTATAGATTTTACAGCAATTCCAATATGATCAATTTTTTTCATTTTTATTCACCTCGCACATATATTTTATTATATTATTTTTTAATGATGGCATATCATTGAATTCAAAATTGTAAGTTTCTAGAATTTCATCTATATTTCTAATAATAGAACTTCTAATTCTTCTTTTCATTCTTCTTTTTTTTCTAAAATCATATTCTCCAGAATTCTTAATATTTTCAAAATGATTATTTATCCATTTTATGGCATCATTAATCCCATCATTTCTAATAGAACTAACAGGTAATATTACCTTGGATTTTGCATCACTTTCTAAATTTAGAGTGTTTTTGAGTTGGAGGATAAATTTACTAGATTCCGGTAAATCAATTTTATTGATTACATATGCATCAGCAATTTCCATTATACCAGCTTTAAACAATTGTATTTCATCTCCGTTGTTTGGAGACAAAACTAATAATATAGTGTCTGCAACAAAAATAACTTCTATTTCTGATTGTCCAGCGCCAACTGTTTCTATAATGATTTTATCAAATCCAAATGATTTCATCACATCAACAATATCATATATGGAATCACATAACCCACCAACACTACCTCTAGATGCAACACTTCTGATGTATATATTATCTTTTCCAGATAAATTTCTCATTCTTATTCTATCACCTAAAAATGCTCCACCAGAAAAAGGACTAGACGGATCAACAGCAATAATTCCTATTTTTAATCCTTCTTTTGCCCATTCATTTACAACTTTTGATAAAAATGTACTTTTTCCTGCACCAGGACTTCCAGTTATTCCTATTATTTGAGTCTCTTTTTTGGGTTTGGGTAGTTGTTCTATAATATCCCATGCATAATTTATATTATTTTCTACTAAAGATATAATTTGTGCTAAAGCATATTTTTCTCCAGATTTAAATTTTTCTATTATATTATTAAGCTTCTTTTGAAATGGCAATTTCTTTCACCTTTCTAATAATTGTTTCTAAAGGTGTTCCAGGACCAAATACTTCATTGATACCCATTTCTTTTAAAGAAGGTATGTCTTCTTCTGGAATTATTCCACCAAGGAAGACAGGAATATTAGCGTTTTTTTCTTTTAATAATTTTAATATTTTTTCACATAATTTCATATGAGCACCGGATAATATTGATAATCCAATTATATTAACATCTTCTTCTAATGCAGTATTAACGATATCTTCAGTGGTTTGTCTAATTCCAGTATATATAACTTCCATTCCAGCATCTCTCAAAGCTCTGGCCACAACTTTTGCACCTCTATCATGGCCATCGAGACCAGGTTTTCCTATTAATACTCTTATTTTCTCCATCATCAGGCCTCCTCTATTATTTTATAATATAACTGCTTCATGGTATTCCCCATAAACATCTCTTAAAACGTCAGTTATTTCTCCTAATGTGGCATATGATTTAACAGCATCTAATATATAAGGCATTATATTTTCTTTGTTTTCAGCAGCATTTCGTAATTTTAGTAAGTTTTTCTTTACTAATTCATTATCTCTTTCTTGTTTTAATTTTCTTAATTTTTCTTTTTGTTTTTCTTCTACTTCTGGATCAACTCTTAAAATAGAATCATTTTTATGATTTTCTTCTACTTTAAATTTATTAACCCCAACAATTATTTGATCAGAATTTTCAATAGCTAATTGAGATTCATAAGCAGAATTTAATATTTCTTTTTGTACATATCCGTCTTCGATAGCTCTTACCATACCGCCCATTTCTTCAATTTTTTCAATATATTTCATAGCTTTTTCTTCTATATCTTTAGTTAATGCTTCTATAACATATGATCCTGCAAAAGGATCAACAGTTTCAGTTACTCCAGATTCATAAGCTATAATTTGTTGAGTTCTCAAAGCAATTGTAGCAGAAAGCTCTGTAGGTAATCCTAAAGCTTCATCATAAGAATTTGTATGTAATGATTGTGTTCCACCTAATACAGCAGCTAATGCTTGCATTGTTACACGTATAATATTGTTTAATGGTTGTTGAGCTGTTAAAGTTGAACCAGCTGTTTGTGTGTGGAATTTTAATCTTAATGCAGAAGGATTAGTAACATTGAATTTGTTTTTCATTAATTTAGCCCATAATTTTCTTGCGGCTCTAAATTTAGCAATTTCTTCAATGAAATTATTATGTGCATTAAAGAAAAAGGATAAATTTTTACCAAAAACATTAGGGTCTAATCCAGCTTTTATGGCAGCTTCAACATAAGCCAATCCATCAGCTAATGTAAAAGCCACTTCTTGAACAGCATTTGCGCCAGCTTCTCTAATATGATAACCGCTTATACTAATTAAATTGAATTTAGGTAAATATTTAGAACCATATTCAAAAATATCAACAATAATTTTCATTGAAGGATCAGGTGGAAAAACGTAAGTGCCTCTGGCAATATATTCTTTTAAAATATCATTTTGAATAGTTCCTCTTAATTTTTCTTTTTCTACTCCTTGTTTTTCCGCGACAGCTATTAGCATAGATAACAAAATGGATGCAGTAGAATTAATTGTCATGGAAACACTAACTTTATCAAGAGGAATCCCGTCGAATAGAATTTCCATATCTTTTAGAGAATCAATAGCAACACCTACTTTACCTACTTCTCCTTCCGACATTGAATGATCAGAGTCATATCCTATTTGTGTAGGTAAATCAAAAGCTACTGAAAGACCAGTTTGTCCTTGTTCTAAAAGATATTTATATCTTTTATTTGATTCTTCTGCAGTTGCAAATCCAGCATATTGCCTCATAGTCCAAAATCTACCCCTATACATTGTAGGTTGGACTCCGCGAGTAAATGGATATTCACCTGGAAAACCAATATCTTTAATATAATCAATATCTTTAATATCTTCTGGTGTATAAAGTCTTTTTAACTCTTCATTATATGTTGTTTTGAATATTTCTTTTCTTTCAGGAAATTTTTCTAATGTTTTTTTTAATGTTGTTTCTTCCCACTCTTTTTTCTTTTTGGAAATTTCACTTATTTTTTCTTCTTTAAACATAATGCACCTCCATTATTGTGGGTATATGTACTCTTTTATATTTTACAATATTTTTTTTAATTTTGCTAATTAAAAAAAACGCAATAAATCATAATTTCAGCTAATAATTAAGGATTATCTTGGATATAATAAGAATAATAAATTGGAATAAATAATAATTATATGATATTATAGTATATAGATATTAATTGAAAATTACGGGAGGTTTTTGTATGGCTTCTGAAAAGGAAAGCGTATATCCAAAATTTATTGATGGCGATATTATATTTTTTTTGGAGAATAATGTTACACAAAAGCAACTTTTAGAAGAGCTTTCTGAAAATTTAGACAAGTTGAATAACTTCTTCTCCAAAGGTGATGGATTCTATGTTTTAATAAAGAATCCAGAAATGTATTCGATTGTTCCCAAGATAGGTAAATTAGCAAAGGGAAAAGGTTTATATCTTTCTGGTGCATATTTTGAAGACTTACCAGAAATAAAGAAAAAGAAAAAAGAATTTAGATTAAGTGGAACAAATATTTATAAGAAACATGTTAGATCTGGACAAATTTTAGATAATCCGGGGGATATTATCATATTTGGTAATGTAAATCAAGGTGCAGAAATTAGAGCAGGCGGTAGTGTGATTGTTTTTGGTAAGATTAAAGGAACTGTGAGGGTTGGAATGACTCAACATAAAAACACATTTATTGTTGCTGCGGAAATGGATTCGCCTTTAGTTGAAATATGTGGAATTGTTTTAAATAATTACGCATGGCCTAAAGGACCGGTTTCAATACATTATGATAATGATCAAATAAATGTTGAACCAATAGAATTATAATGGAGGTAATGAAATGAAAAGCAAGGAGATGATTAAGCTTTTAAGCGATTCAATAGGTGTTTCTATGTATGAAAATGAAGTAAAAGAAAAAATAATTGAGATTGCTAAAAAAATATCAAATGAAATAGATATATTTGATGTTGGGAAAGGTTCATTGGGGATTAAATATGGTGATGGTAATATAAAAATTGCTTTATTTGCTCATATGGATGAAATAGGTATAGTTATTACAAAAATAGTTGATGAACAATTTGCTATGGTTCATACAATAGGTGGAGTAGATCCAAGAACATTAATTTCAAAAAGAGTTAAATTTAAAACAAAAAATGGAGAAAAGATAGGTTTAGTAGGAATGTTGGCTCCTCATTTACAAAAAGAGAAACATAGAAATACTTCTCCAGATTTTGATAATTTATACATAGATTTTTCTATTTCAAATGGAACTTCAGATATTGAAGTTGGAGATGTAGGGGTTATAGACGTAAAAGCTGAAGAATTAAATAATAAAATCACTGGAAAAGCTATGGATGATAGAGCTGGATGTGTAGTTTTATTAAAAACATTAGAATACTTGAAAAAATTTAGAATTGATGATAAAACTGTATATTGTTTATTTAATCAAGGAGAAGAAATAGGTTTAAAAGGTGCTAAAAGAACCAGTTATGAAATAAATCCTGAAATAGGAATAGTAGTAGATGTTACATTTGGAAGTGATACACCTTCACATTTTGAGAAAATAGAAATGGGAAAAGGCCCTGCTATAGCATTAGGACCTACTATGAATAATGATGTTACAGAAAAAATTATAGAAGCAGCAAAAAATTATAATATTAAATATCAACTTGAACCACTTCCTATTAGAAGTGGAACAGAAGCTGATATTGTCCAAATTGTAAGATCAGGAATAAAAACTATAGGGATTTCTATTCCTATTTTAAATATGCATTCTTCAGTAGAGGTTGTTGATCCTTCAGATATTGATGAAGCTGCAAGGTTAATAGCTCAATTTATAGCAGACTATGGTAAAGAAGGTGAAGCAAATGAATAACTTGTTAAAATATTTACCAGAATTAACAGAGTTACCAGGAATTTCTGGAAAAGAAGATAAAGTTAGAGAATATATTTTAGAGAAAATAAAAGATAAAGTAGATGAATATCATATTGATGTGATGGGGAATTTAATAACAAAAATAAAGGGTCGCGATTCATCAAAGAAAATTATGTTACTTGCCCATATGGATGAAGTAGGTTTTATGGTAACAAAAATAAATGATGATGGAACCTTTCATATTTCCCCTGTCGGCGGAGTAGACCCAAGAGTTGTATTTTCACAAAGATTAAAAGTGAATGATGAAATATTATCAGTGGTACAAATAAAACCTATTCATCTTTTAAAAGAAAATGAAAGAAAGAGTAAACCAGATTATTCTAGTTTTAAGATATATAGTGGATTTGAAAAAGAAGAATTAAAAAAGAAAGTTAAAATAGGGGATATGGTTACTTTTGATACTGAATTTTATATGAATGATGATAGAGCTGTTTCAAAAGCATTTGATGATAGAGCGGGATGCTCTTGGATGATGAATCTAATAGATAAAATCAGTGAAGGTCAAAAGCCAATGTTTGATACATATTTTGCTTTTGTCGTTCAAGAAGAAGTGGGGTTGAGAGGTAGTGGAGTAGCAGCTTATCAAATAAATCCTGATGTAGCACTTGTTTTAGAAGGGACTACGGCTGGTGATTATCCATTATTAGATCAAGATAAATGGGCTACACATTTGGGAAATGGACCAGCAACATTTTTTATGCATTCTGGAGTAGTTTTATCAAAAGATATATTTGATAAGATAGTAAGTATTGCAAAAGAAAATAATATTAAACTACAATTTAAAATGAGAACGGCAGGAGGAACTGATGCTAGAAGATTGGCAACAACATTAGATGGTATTCCTTCGGGAATTTTAGCTGTTCCATCAAGGTATATACATTCACCAAATACAATTATAGATATTAATGATTATATAAATGGATATAAATTATTAGAATTATTAGTACTTGAAGGGAGGATATTAAAATAATGAAAGAATTAATAAAAAAATTAACTGAAATCAGCTCTCCAAGTGGAAGAGAGTATGAAATTAGAGATGCAATAATTAATGAAATAAAAGATTATGTAGATGAATATAAAGTAGATAGATTAGGAAATTTAATTGCAATAAAAAAGGGTGAAAATGATAAAACCATATTATTTGACGCGCATATGGATGAAATTGGACTAGTAGTTACACATATTACCGATGATGGATTTTTAAGAGTAGAACCAGTGGGGGGAGTTAACCCTAGAGTTTTAATAGGTGCAAAGGTACAATTTAATGGTTATGTAGGAGTAGTTGGTTTTGAAGGAGAGACAATTGAAGAATATTCTAAAAATATGAATAATATTAATTTTGATGTATTGTTTGTAGATATAGGAGTAAATTCAAAAGAAGAAGCTGAAAAAGTTGCTCCTATTGGAACATTTGGAACATATTATGCTCATTTTAATGATTTAGAAGATAAAATTATTTCAAAAGCTTTAGATGATAGAATAGGTTGTGCAATTATGATAGAAGCTATTAAAAAGATAAATACTCCGAAAAATAATTTAATATTTGCTTTTACAGTTCAAGAGGAAGTTGGGTTAATAGGAGCTTCTGTCGCAGGCTATAATTATAATATAGATATGGCAATTGCTCTTGATGTAACGGCTGCTGCTGATACCCCTAAAGCATTTAAAAGAATGTCTATGAAATTAAATGATGGTCCATGTATAAAAATAAAAGATGGATACACAGTAAGTGATAAATTTGTTGTAGATACATTAAAAGAAGTAGCTAAGGAAAATAATATAAAATATCAAATGGAAGTGTTATTGTTTGGAGGAACTAATGCAGGTGGTTATCAGGTTACAAAATCAGGAATTCCTTCTGGAACAATTTCAATACCTACAAGATATATTCATACTCCACATGAAATGGTATCTATTTCGGATGTGGAAGAAACAGTAAAATTGATTTTAGCTTTATCTAATAGTTAATTGGTGAAAAAATGACAAGTAAAAATTGGTTCAAAGATTTTTTTGTTATATCTATAATAACGTTTTTACTTATGTATTTATTTTTAATATTCATAAATACACAATATATAAAAAGAACGGTTGAAGAAATAGTAAACCGTTCTTCTGCTTCTGTTGTAAACGAAATAAATGAACGAAATAGAGTTTATAATAATATAATAAAAAGTTTTAGTAACGATATTAGAATAAGTGCTTATACTAAGTCTATGATTTATTTTAAAGAAAGCAAAAATAACGATATTTTCAATAGAACATATAAACAATTAGAGGATTATTTAAGTGAAAAAAAAGAGCTTTTATCATCTCCTTACAATATTATTATCACAGATTTTGATAATAATATAATATTTCCTAAAAAGATTAGAATATTAAATTTTAGTATATATGAAAATAATATATTTAATCTAGAGAATAACAAAGATATGATAAAAAGTTCTCCTTTTTTTATAATAGATGATAAAATTTATTTTTATTTGACAACATATATTTTAGATACAAATCAAATTCCTGTAGGATATATTACTTTTGAAATAAGGACGAATTTTTCAAACATAAAAAATTTTTACATGGAAGGGTTGAAATTTTATATAGTTGATAGTGAATCTAAGGTTATTTGGCCAGGTATTTCTTTGCCATATTTTATATTTTCAAAATTATTTTTATCTATAAAAAATGAAAGTAATAATAAATTTTATTTTAATGGAAAAATTTATTTTTTAAAAAAAACTAAATTTGGTGAAAGTTCATATATATTAGCTATTTATGAAAATAAAGAAAGTTATGTATATTCGGTAATATATTTTGTTTTTATAACCGTATTTATTCTCTTAGTAATGATTGTATGGTTAATCAAATATTTATCTTATGAGAGAAAACTTACTAAAAAAATGGTTAATATTTCTAAAGAAATAGGTATTGAAGAAAGTGAATTGATATCTTTTAATATAAAAAAATTAAAGCATATTAGAAAGTCTTTGTTTAAGGAAATTAATACATTTCAAGAATTAGAAAATAGAGTAATTGATTCTATTAGACTGTATGATGATATTTACTATATAGGGTTTTATAAAAAAGATTATAACAATTATAATTATTTTGAATATACTATATTTAAATCTGAGAAGTATAAAATATCTAACGAAATTATTGAAATATTTATAAAATCAAAAAAGAGTTATTTATTGTCATTTGAAAAAAGACTTTTTGACTTTGATGGATTTTTAATTATAAAGGAAAATAAAATGGGAGATTTGGAAAAAAATCTTTTTTTTGATGGAATAAAATATTTATTAAATGAATTATATATAAAAATGAATAAAATATATAGTATTGAAGATTTAGAAAAGTATTATATGAATGATGATTTTAAAAGTATTTTGATAGTGAAATTTAAAGATAAAATATTTGATTTGAAATCATTAGATATTTATAGAAGTTATATCATAAGGTATAAAAATAATTATATATTTTTAAATACTTTCAATGAAAAATTTAATATTAATATAATAGATTATATAGAAGTTTTTAGTGAGTTTGAAAATTCAAATGCTAAATATATAAATTTAAAAATCCCAAAATATGAATCTAAAAGGAAAAAAGCTTTAAAAGAAGTAAAAAAGCTTATAGAATATAATTGGGAAGATATAGAAGATACATATTAAAAAAACCCCCGGAAAAAGTTCCGGGGGTTTAATTCAAATTGTTATTTTTTTAAAGAATAAAATGCATTTAATCCTCTATATTCCGCAACTTCACCTAATTCTTCTTCAATTCTTAATAATTGATTGTATTTTGCAATTCTTTCACTTCTTGATAAGGAACCTGTTTTTATAAAACCAGCATTCATTGCTACTGTTAAATCAGCAATAAATGTATCTTCTGTTTCTCCAGATCTATGAGATACAACATTTGTCATATTTGATTTCATAGCAAGTTCCATAGCATCTAAAGTTTCTGTAACAGAACCAATTTGATTTAATTTGATTAAAATGGAATTTGTTGCTTTCATATCAATACCTTTTTGTAATCTTTTTACGTTTGTCACATATAAATCATCACCAACAATTTGAACTTTTGATCCAACTTTAGCTGTAAACTTTGCATATGCTTCCCAGTCTTCTTGGTCAAAAGGATCTTCAATAGATACTATAGGATATTTATCAACTAACATTTCATAATAATTCATAGCTTCTTCGGCACTTAATTCTTTTCCATCGATATTATACACTTTCTTTTCTTCATCATAGTATTCAGATGCGGCACAATCCAAAGCTATAAAAACGTGTTCTCCAGGCTTATAACCTGCTTCTTCAATAGCTTTAATTATAAATTGTATTGCTTCTTCATTTGAATTTAAGTTAGGTGCAAATCCTCCTTCATCACCAACAGCTGTGACATGACCTTCTTTTTTCAATAGAGATTTTAATGTATGAAAAACTTCAGAACCTGCTCTTAAAGCATCAGAGAATTTGTTAAAACCAGCAGGAACAATCATAAATTCTTGAATGTCTAAGTTATTATCAGCATGTTCTCCACCATTTACTATGTTCATCATAGGAACAGGTAAAACTTTCGCATTAGGACCACCTAAATATTTATATAAAGGAATTCCTAAAGAATCAGCAGCAGCTCTTGCAACAGCCATGGATACAGCTAATATAGCGTTTGCGCCTAATTTTGATTTGTTTTCTGTTCCATCTAATTCTAACATCACTTTGTCAATTAATGGTTGATCGAAAACATTAAAACCTACTAATTCTTTTTCAATAATTTCATTAATATTTTTTACAACAGTTAAAACACCTTTTCCTTTAAATCTTGATTTATCACCATCTCTTAATTCTAAAGCTTCAAATTTACCTGTAGAAGCACCTGATGGGACAATGGCTTTCCCCATAGCACCACTAGCTAATTCTACAACAGCTTCAACTGTTGGATTTCCTCTTGAATCTAATACTTCTCTTGCACTAATTGCAACGATTTCATCATACCACATGTTTCTACACCTCCTTAAGGTTTAACAAATGTACCTACGTTAAAGTCTGTAATAGCTTTTAACAAATTTCCATTTTTGAAAAAGTTTAATACAATAATAGGCATTTTATATCTTTTACATATTGAAAAAGCTTCGGTATCCATTATCTTTAATCCTAGATTAATAGCATCATCATATGTAATTTTATCATATTTTTTAGCATTATTAAATTTTTTAGGGTCTTTATCATAAATTCCATCAACTTTAGTAGCTTTGATCAAAACATCCGCTTTCATTTCTACAGCCCTTAATGCAGCAGCTGTATCTGTTGTAAAGAAAGGATTAGATGTTCCTCCAGCAAAAATTACAACATATCCAGCATTAAAATATAATTCTATATCATCATAGTGAATAATTCTTACAGAAGGGAGGTTTACTATTTGAGAAACAACAACTGTTTTTATTCCTTTTTTCTCAAAGTAATCTTTTAAATAAAGAGCATTAATTACTGTTCCTAACATACCAATATGGTCACCAATACTATTTGTAACATCTTGTAATTCTCTTCCTCTAAAGAGATTCCCTGCTCCGATAACCATTCCGAGTTTTAATCCGTTTTTAACAACATCTTTTATTTCTTTAGCAAGATAGTCTAATGCCTCATCATCAAAACCTTTTTTGTTTTCACCAGATAAAACTTCACCACTTAATTTTAATAAAATGCGTTTATACATTATTTCCCCCCTTTTTTCTTAAAAAAAAGGGTGGACAAAGACCACCCTCTATTTATTCACCAATTTCAAATCTTGCAAATCTTGATACTTGAATATTCTCTCCTATTTTTGCAATTGCAGCAGTAATAAGATCTTTTATTTTTGTGCCTTTTTCTTCAGCAAATACAAACTCTTGTTCTAATAAACAATTATCTTCATAGAATTTGTTTATTTTATTTTCAACGATTTTTTCTATTATGTGTTCAGGTTTTCCAGATTCTTTCATTTCTTCCTTATATATTTCTTTTTCTTTTGCGATAACATCTTCTGGAACATCTTCCTTTTTTAACCATTTTGGTCTCATAGAAGCTATTTGTAATGAAATTTGTTTTGCTAATTCATGGAATTCTTCTGTTCTTGCAACAAAATCTGTTTCACAATTTAATTCCAATAAAACACCTATTTTCTCATTGTGGTGGATGTAAGAATAAATAATACCTTCTCCTGTGCTTCTGCTAGCTTTTTTAGCAGCTTTTGCAGCACCTTTTATTCTTAAAATTTCAATAGCTTTATCAAAATCACCATCAGCTTCAACTAAAGCTTTTTTACAATCCATCATTCCAGCGCCTGTAGCGTCTCTTAATTTTTTCACATCAGCAGCAGTAATAGCCATTTCAATTCCCTCCTAGTATTTTCTTAAAATTCACGAATATTCTAACATAATTATTTTTCTTTTTTTAAACATTGTTATTACCAATTTTTTTAATTATAGCGTCTTCTACATTTTTTGGAACCCATTGAGAAACATTTCCACCAAATTTAGCTACTTCTTTTACTATCGTGGAAGATATAAAAGAGTATTCAGTATCTGTCATTAAAAACAATATTTCTACATTAGGGTTTAGTGATCTATTAGCATTTGCAAGCTGTAGTTCGTATTCAAAATCTGAAACAGCTCTTAATCCCCTAATAATAACATTAATATTTTTTTCTTTTGCATAATCCACTAATAGTCCATCATAGCTTTCAACTTTTATATTTTTAAAATCCTTTAAAGATTCTTTTGTAATATTAATACGCTCATCTAAAGAAAAAAAATATTTTTTATTGATATTATGTAGTACAACAACATAAAGTTCATCAAATATTTTTGCAGCTCTTTTTATTATATTAATATGTCCGTATGTTATTGGGTCAAAACTGCCTGGATATATAGCTTTAGCCATATCATACCTCCAAATATTTTTCTATTTTCCCTGCACCTAATACTATGCCATCATTATCATAAACCACAGCAAATTGTCCAGGAGTAACTGCAAATATAGGTTCTTTAAACATAACCTTTATTTTATTATTGGCAATTTTTTCAATATAAGCATCTTTTTCTTCATTTCTTTTTCTTACCCTGCATTTTCCATAGATTTTCTCAAAATCCACCAAAAATTCAAAATCTTTAGCTATAAGTCCTTTAAAATAAATTTTTTCAGTAGGAGCAACAATCAACTGATTTTTTTCTGGTATAATTTTATATACGTGCATTTTTATATTAGGGTTTTTAAAATACGATATACCAGTTCTTTGACCAATTGTGTAATTAGTATATCCAGTATGTTCTCCTATAACATTTCCTTCTAAATCTAATACTTGTCCTTTATTTATATTGATACCGTTTTCACGCAAAAACCTTCTATAATCATTGTCGGGAATGAAACACAATTCCTGACTATCGATTTTTTTTGCTATTTTGATATCAAGGCCTTCTGCAATTTTTCTTATTTCATCTTTTGTATAATAACCATTTGGGAAAAATAATTTAGGAATAGCATTTTTATTAATATATGCAAGAAAATATGATTGATCTTTTGATATATCAACACCTTTTTTTATTACTTCTGTATTATATTTATCAGAAAATTCTCTTATAACATAATGTCCAGAAGCAACATAATCAGCATTGAATTCTTTTAATAAATCAATAGCAAGACCGAATTTAAAATATCTATTACATAATATACACGGATTAGGGGTATTTCCTTTTTTGTACTCTTCAATAAAATAATTAATAACTTTATTCTTAAATTGATCATAAATTTTTATAATTTTTAATTCAAATCCCAACTTATCAGCTATTCTTAGTGCATCATAAGTATCAGATGGGCTACAACAAATTTTTTTCTTTTCAGGTATTTTGATAAATATTTCATCAGGAATAGTTTTAAAATGAACACCTATTATATCATATCCCATATCTTTGGCGAGAAAAGCAGCTACTGAACTATCCACTCCTCCGCTCATTAGCATTATTAATTTTTTCTTCAACAGTATTTCCTCCCATTAATTCTAATTTTTCTCCAATTTCTATTAGATCATGTAAAGTAATTTTTGAGAGCTCTTGCATTAAAATTGTATTAATTTTTTTCCAGATGTATCCGACAGCACATTCAGAACCTAATGTTTCACATTTTCCAGTAACAACACATTCGTAGGATTGAAATGGCTTATCCAAAATATATACAATTTCATTTAATTTTAAATTTTTAGGGTCTTTACTAAGTGCATAACCACCATATCGACCCCTTACAGAATCAACGATACCATATTCTCTCAACTCACTAAATATTTTTTCCAAAAAATCTTTTGGGATTTTTTGTTTTGTAGATAATTCGTTAATAGATACTCGATGTATTCCTTTTTTATGAAATAGAGCTAATTCATATAATGCTCTTAATGCATAACTACTTTTTACAGTTAATCCCATGATTTTACCTCCTGGTTTTTTTTCCTACAACATACACACTTACGTCTTGACTACTTTGAGCAAGTCTTACATCGTTTATATATATATCTAATCTATTACCTACAATTTTTGAGCCTATATCTTCTATTTCAAAAAAACCCATATTTGGAGAATTTCTAAATTCTGGTATATAAACGACAGTACCTAGAGGTAAATATTTTGGGTCAGCAGCTACGGTAACCCAAGGTCTAGGAACATTCTGAGATTTAGTCAATCTAAATGCTGGATAATATATTATTTTATCATCCCATTCTGTATAAAAGGTTGCTTTAAAATTACCAATATATTTAAAGAAAAGTTTCATAGGGTCTTTAGGTTCTCCATTTTTCCATATTTCAAAATTAAACAATTTATCCTTTTTTACATTTCCTAATATAGTTTCATTATCTACCCATTGACCCACTTTTACATTTTTAGAAATCAAATTAGAATAAACACTTACTACACCATTTCCATGATCAATTTTGATATAGTAAGAAGAATTTGATGATTGCCCTACGTCAATTATTCTTCCTGGTAAAGCTGGTTTTACAGTTTCATCTTTTAATGGAAGTATTCCAAGGCCAACAGATACTCCAGTTGATATTCGATCTCCAAATCTAATTATAATTCTTTCGTAATTAGAAGGTAAAGTATAACTAAGAGGCCAAGTTAAAAATTTTTCTATATTATTAACAGGAATTATTAACTTTTGCCCAACTCTAATACTTCTTGGATCATCAATGTTATTAGCGACCTTTATTAAATCTATTCCGTTATATCCTAAACCAAATGCAATAGCAATTTGACTTAAAGTATCACCAGGTTTAATTTTATAAATTATTTGATCTCCAGAACCAAAAAGATTTTTAATTTCTGCATTTGAAAAAGAAATTAGAGCATTAGTCAACTCTCTTTCTAAATCTTCCAATTTTGTTTTATATTTTTCATCAAATGTACTAATAGGTCTAGAGGATAATAATTCAAATGAACTTTTTAAAGTTTCAATAGTTTTATCGATATTTCCTAGTTTTTCTTCAATATTTTTTATTTTTAATAATTCTTCGCTTTTTGTTTTGTAAAATAATTTTGCAACTTCTCTTTGAGTTTCAGTTTCAACAGATTCATAAACGTATTTTTTCAAATTTTCTTCTTTTATTAAACCTGTAATGTTTCCTTTGAATTCTGAATAATCATTTTTTAAAGTATCTAGATCCTTTTCAAGGGTTTCAAAATTAATCTGCCATATTTTATCAAGAGAATTAACAGTCTTTAGTAGGTTATCAATATGTGATTTAACTGAATTATCAATAGCATTTTTAATTTCTGTAGAACTTAATGTTAAACTTTTTAATTCGTTCTTAAATTCTGTAATTTCTTTGACAATAGACATATCATTTTTTTCTAAGAATTCTATTCTTTGCGATAAAACATTTAATCTTGAAGCAGTATTAGAAAAAGATAATTCATTATCTTTTTTCACCTTATTAAATAGTAAATTGGTTTTATTTATTTTAGATTGTAAATTGGTTATACTAGAATTTAAAGTTGTGATTTTTTTAGAAATGGAATCAATAGAATTGATATTAGAATTAATAGCTTCTGTAAAAGTTAAATTTAATTGGTTTATTTTATTATCAACATAATTTTTAGTATTTTCCAATAATGTTGAATCTTTGGTAATAAAATTTTTTGATAAAATTTGAAAATCTTCTTTTTTAAATGAATCATTATTTAAAACTCTAATATTGCTTTCTATATTGTTAATCCTGTTTTCTATTGAATTTAGTAATTCTGTTAAATTTTTATTGTTTATAGTAAGAGATGCACTTTGAGTTGTATTTTTAATATTTTCAATAGAAATTTTTATTGAAAGTAAATCATTTTTATAAGATATTAAAGAATCTTGAAAATGAGTTAAAGAAGCATTTGTAGTGTCTTGAAAAATTTTTGAATTGCTTTTAAGAAAATTAATTTCATTTTCAATAGAATTAATTTTTAAGGAAATATCATCGATTTTTTTATTGATAGAATCAATATTGCTATAATATGAAGATATTTTATTTTCATAATTCGTAATAGATAATTTTAAATTAGTTATTTCAGCTTCTAAAGAGTCTAACCTATCAGTAGTTTCTGTGCTTTGGGGGTTTTGTAATAACGAACATGAAGAAGACAAAAAAACTATAGTAATTAATAATATAATGTAAAATTTCCTCATCATAAATCTCCTTTCAATAAATCTGCCTTTTTAACATATGGATTATTTGAATGCCTGTAGCGTGCAATAAGCTTATTGAAGAAATCTTTAGCCTCTTTTCTCTTTCCGATTTTTAAACTGGTATATCCTTTGAAAAAATAATATAATATTAACTCTTCATCCGAATTTAAATTTTTAAAATTTTCTTCTAGAATATTAACGGCAGATATTAATAATTTAAGTTCTTCCATTAATTTTCCTTCATCTCTAAATACCCACGCTAATCTTATAAGACTCTTCGCACTTCTTCCGGGTTTGTTTAAAATTATATAAATGATACTAGCAATTGCATATTGTTTTTTTAAAAATTCTGTAGTTTTATCACTTGAATTATCTATTGCACCTAACTTATTTCTAGACCTTTTAAGGTAATCTTTTAATTCTTTTTTTTGATCTTTTTTAATTCTTTTTAATACATCAACATCTTCAGCATAAAAAGTGAAACCACACTTGGGGCATGTAACTATAGAATAATTAAGAGGATTAGGACCTTTGTAAGTAGGTTTTAGATCATCGTCATAATGTTCAACTATTATACTATCATATTTTATTTTAGTATAATTAAAAGCTTTTCCGCATAATGGACATGTAATAGAATCTTCCCAAAAATCTCCCATTCTTACACACCTCAATTAAACTATATATATTATATATAGTTATTTTACCATTTCGTTGTAAAAAATCCAAATGATATAAATGAAATTTTATAAAATTTGGAAATTAAATAATAATAAAAATTTTGAAATATAAAAAATTAATGGTAAAATATATTCGAAAAAATTAATTATTATAGTAAAGTTTAGGAGGTTTTATATATGGGTTTTTTTAATAAAATCGCACAAGGTTTAAAGAAAACAAGAGAAAAATTTTTTGGCAATATTAAAACAATTTTTTCTGGAAGATCTTTGGATGATGAAGTTTTAGAAGAATTGGAAGAAATTATGATTTTATCTGATGTTGGGGTTGATGCAACGAAAGATATTTTAGAAAAGTTAAAAGAGAGATATAAAAAGGACAAAGCAGAAGATCCATTAATATTATTAAGAGATATTATGGTAGAGCATTTAGATAATGAGCCTATTGATTTTAATCCAACAAAAGTTCCATATGTTATTTTAGTTGTAGGTGTAAATGGTACTGGTAAAACTACAACAATAGCTAAATTAGGTAAACTATATAAAGATAAAGGTAAAAGTGTTGTATTTGCTGCAGGAGATACTTTTAGAGCTGCAGCCATTGAACAATTAAAAGAATGGGGACATAGATTAAATATTAACGTAATAGCACATTCCCATGGTTCTGATGCGGCAGCAGTAGCCTATGATGCATTAAATCATGCTGTTTCAAAAAATAAAGATATTGTTATTATTGATACTGCTGGAAGATTACATACAAAAAGTAATTTGATGGAAGAGCTAAAAAAAATAAAAAGGGTTATTCAAAAAGTTATACCAGATGCACCTCATGAAACTCTTTTAGTTCTTGATGGAACAACTGGACAAAATGGCATTGTTCAAGCAAAAGTATTTAAGGAAGCGATAGATTTAAGCGGTATTGTGATAACAAAATTAGATGGAACAGCAAAAGGTGGAATTGCATTTGCAATAAATCAAGAATTAGGTATACCTATTAAGTTAATAGGTGTTGGTGAAAAGGAAGATGATTTACAAATATTTGACCCAAAAACATATTGTGATGCGTTATTAGGTATAGAAAAAAACTAACCGATGCGATACATCGGTTAGTTTAACATATTATTATTTTGTTCTAAATAAGCGATCACCTGCATCACCTAAACCTGGTATTATATAAGCGTGATCATTCAGCCTTTCATCCATAGCAGCTGTATATATTTTAACATCTGGATACTCTTCTTCAATGTTTTTAATTCCTTCTGGGGCTGATAATAACGACATTACTATAATATTTTTTACGCCATAATCTTTAACCTTTTTTATAGCATATTTTATCGAAAATCCTGTTGCTAACATTGGATCAACAATAAATACATAATGATTTTTTGTAAATGGAGGGAATTTCAAATAATATTCTACAGGTTTTAAAGTTTTTGGATCTCTATAAATACCTAAGAAACCTATGCTAGCATTTGGAACAAGGCTAAGTATTCCATCCATCATTCCCAAACCTGCTCTTAAAATTGGGACTATTGTTATTTTTTTATCTTCTACCATGGCACCTTTAGTGGTTTGTATAGGAGTATCAACATCTATTTCGATTGTCGGTAAAGTTCTTGTAGCCTCATAAGTTAATAATTGTGTAATTTCTTTTAGCAATTCTCTAAATTCTTTTGGACCAGTATTTTTATTTCTCATAATAGTGAGTTTATGCCTGATTAAAGGATGGTCAACAACTGTTAAATTTGAAAAATTCATTTTTTAGCCTCCTTTTATTTATTTATTATATTATATCATAAAAATTTGTTACCTTATTTAAGATTCTATAAAATTAAATTGTTTTTGTAATAAGTGATATATTTAAATAAAATGTTTTTTCTGATAAAATATAAATAAATTAATTATAAAAAAGAGGTGGTTGTGTGAAAATATTCTCTTTGATGAAATATGAATTGATAAAGATTTTTCGCAATAAAGGTTTTATAATGTCAATTATTTTAATTCCAATATTGCTTTCTTATTTAGGATCTAATCTTTTTCCAGAAAATATGCTATTGGATTATAAAATAGCTGTATATAATGAAGATAATTCTTTTTTAGGTAAATTTGGATTTTTATTTTTGAGTCAATTTTTTAAATGGAAAGATGCAGTACAAATTTCTTCTCAAAAGGAATTAATTAATGCTGTAAAAAGCAATGAATTTGATTCAATTCTAATTGTACCTAAAGGTTTTATGATGGATCTCAAAAATTATAAAGATACTAAACTGATATTAATACCTAATCCAAATAATTTGGATAGTAGTGTGGCTATTTATACGGTAGTAAAAGCATTATTTAATGAATTATCAGGTATTCCTGAAATATCTACAGGATCTACAACTCAATTTTTGTTAAAAGGAGGTATATCAGTAGATAAAGATAGAAAACCTCCAGAAATAGAAATTCAAATACCAAATATAAAAGATGGTAGTTTAAAAAACATAAAAAATGCATCTTTAGATTTTCAGGATATGTTAGCTCCATCAGCTATATTAGTTTTAATCTTGATTTTTTCGATGGGGGGTATAGGAATATCAGTTTCGCAAAATAAAGAAAACGGATTATTAGATATATATAGAGCGAATGGATTAAAAATATGGGAATTTTCAATATATAAATTATTGACATATATAGTATTAGGATTGATTTCTAGTATAATAACTTTTTATGTTTTTCAATATTTTGGAAGTAATTTTTCTGGTAAAGAAATAGACTTGTTGGTGCTTATTATTTTAAACGTTGTAATGTTTGCAACTTTTGGATTATTAATAGCAGCTATTTCAAGGACTACAAGAACAACAACATTCTTATTAGCAATATTTATAGGAATAATGGTATTGTTTGGTGATGTTTTGATATCAATTCCGAAAGAATCTTTATGGTATAAGTGGTCGTATGCTTTACCAATAAAATATTCAATAGATTCTTTGAGAAAAGTAGCTTTGTTAAATTATAATTTGCAAATGGTAATTAATGATATATATATAATATTATTATTTACAATTTCATCATTTATAATAAGCTATATATCTTTATCATATATAGAAAGAAAATAAGGAAATTAAGAAAAAATTTAATTTCATAATATAAAAAATAAAAATAATTATAAACTATAGAGATCCGAAAGTAGATAATAAATAAGAAAAGTAGGCATCAGCCTACTTTTCTTATTTATTCTATTATTTTTAATTCTTTTCCAATCTTTTCGAATTTTTCTATAGCAAAATCTAAATCTTCTTTTGTATGAGCAGCACTAATCATAACTCTGATTCTTGCTAATCCTTTTGGAACAGTTGGATATCCAATTGATTGAGCAAAAATTCCTTCTTCGAACAATTTTAAACTAAATTCTTTTGCAACTTTAGCATCATATAACATAACTGGAGTAATAGGAGTTTCGCTATGCCATGTATCAAATCCTAATTTATTTAATTTATCTTTAAAGTATTTTGCGTTTTCCCATAATCTTTCTACTACCTCACCACTTTGGGTTAAAATTCTAACAGCTTCTAGAGCTGCACCGGCTTCAGCAGGTGATAAAGAACTACTGAATAAAAATGGTCTAGCCTTTTGTTTTAAATATTCAATCAATTCTTTTTTACCAGCAACAAAACCACCAACTACACCAAATGCTTTGGATAAAGTACCAACTTCTATATCAACACGTCCATGTAAATAAAAATGATCAACAATTCCTCGACCGCTATCTCCTAAAACACCTTCTCCATGGGCGTCATCTACCATAATAATGGCCTCATACTTTTCTGCAACATCGACAATTTCTGGTAATGGTGCTAAATCTCCATCCATGCTAAATACACCATCAGTAATAATCAATAATCTTCTAGCACCATTTACTTTTGCTTCTTTTAATTTTTCTTCTAAATTCTTCACATCTTTGTGCTTCCATACATATTTTTTAGCTTTTGATAACCTTACACCATCAATAATACTTGCATGATTTAATTCATCAGATAATATAGCATCTTCAGCTGTAGTAATTGCTGGAATAACCGCTTGATTAGCATTAAAACCTGATTGGACAACTAAGGTAGCTTCAGTTTTTTTAAATTCAGCCAATTCTTTTTCTAACTGGTGATGAATATCCATTGTTCCTGCTATTGTTCTTACTGCACCAGGGCCAACTCCATATTTTTCAATAGCTTTAATAGCGGCTTCTTTTAATTTTTCATTGTTAGCAAAACCCAAATAATTATTAGAACACAAATTTAGAACTTTTTTTCCATCAACTTCAAACCAAGCTCCTTGGGCACCATTTAGGGTTCTTATAGTTACAAAAAGTCCATTTTCCTTCAATTCATTCATTTCGGAATTTAATTGGTCGTAAAAATTCATAATATTCCCCCTTATTCAGAAATTTTTAATACAATTTTCCCACTTTTTTTAGCATTCATTAATTCAAATCCCTTTTCGAATTCTTCCATTGGAAGAATGTGGGTTATTAATTTTGATAAATCAATTTTCTTTGTTCTTAGCCATTCAGATGCAATTTGCCATGTTTCAAACATTTTTCTTCCAGTAATACAATGAATAGTAATATTTTTAAATACAGCGGTATTCATTTCAAAAGGTACAGGATTTGTTGGAAATACTCCTAAAATGGCAGCTTCTCCTCCATTAGTTAATGCTTCTATTCCTTGATTAAGAGCAGTAGTGTTTCCGGACATTTCCAATAATACATCTGCACCATCTCCATTAGTGATATTCATAACTTCTTCAACTAAATTTTTTTCAACAGGATTAATAATATAATCTGCACCCATTTCTTTTGCCATTTTTATTCTGTATTCGGAGACTTCGCTAACAATAATTGTTGCAGCTCCTGAAATTTTTGCCACTTGAACAGCTATAGCACCTATAGGACCTGCTCCGGTGATTAATACAGTTTTTCCTCTTAAATCAGCAGCAGTAGCGGTATGTATGGCATTTCCAAGAGGCTCCATGACAGAAGCGAATTCTTTTGGAATTGAAGGATCTATTTTCCATAATACAATTTCTGGAACTGCAACATATTCGGCAAAAACACCATCTCTATCAACACCTAATATTTTCATATTTTTACAAACATGCATTTTTCCAGTTTTACATTGTTTACAGACACCACATGGTATATGTGTTTCAGAAGCAACAATGTCACCAGGTTTTAATCCTTTAACCATAGGTCCGACTTCTACAACTTCACCAACAAATTCATGTCCGTCTATTTGCGGAGTTTTTATTCTTTCTTGAGACCAATCGTCCCATTTCCATATATGTAAATCTGTGCCACATATAGAAGCATTTAAAACTTTAACCTTAACTTCATTTGGTTCTTTTATTTCTGGGATTTCTACTTCATCTAAAACAAATCCTTTTCCTGGTTGTTTTTTCACGATTGCCTTCATAGTTCCCAATATTCTTCACCGTCCTTAATTAATTTCATTAGTAGTTTAACTCAAAATTGAAAAAAATTTCAATGTCATTTTTTTCAGGTTATAAACCATTATTTGTTTTGAAAGCAAATAAATGTCAATTATATTCATTTTGCTTAATATTACAATTGTTCTTTGTTAGAATTATATATGTAAAATTCATCATCTTCTGTAATAAGTTTTTTTTCTTTTAAATCATTTATTTTATCTGTTGATATGTAATTATTTATAAAATCTTTTGGTAAACCCTTAATGGTATGGCTTCTAGCATATACTTTTTTTAAATTTAATAACAATATTTCTTCTTCTCTTTTTTTCATAAAAGATGCTATTTCAAGGAATGTAATTTTTAGATTTAAAAAGAATTTATTATAATAATCTTCATCTTTAAGTAATTCTAAAAATAGTTGATATGAATCTTTTTTGTATTTGCTTTTTCCAACTTTATAATAATCTATTAAGTTGATACCATAGACTAAAGAATCAAGGCCAAAATAATCTCCTTCGCAAAAGACTTGTCCTAATTTTTCTTCATCATTGTAGTTTAACGTAGAAATTATTATTCCGCTTTGAACATAACCTATTTCTCTTATATCTTTTGATAAATTTGTAATTAATTCACATATCATTTCTGATCACCATCTTTATTTTCTTTAACTTTCTCTTCATCAATATTTTCCTCATTAAAAATGTTAATATAGGTTTCATAATTTTCTAATCTAATAAGCATTTCTCCCCATGCAGGAACACCCCAAAATCTTAATATTTCCAAATATTCCTCTAAAAGTTCTTTTATTTTTATAGGATTTTTACAGTACATACAAGATAAATATAAAAAATATTTTACTAAAGCTCTATCTTCGATTTCTATGGATTTTTCAAATCCATAAATTAAATCATCACATAATTGATCACTATCTTGACTTTTTCTAATATAATTTGTTGTGTAAACTATAATGCCAGCCAGATCAAGTTGCTCTTTATTGAATAAAGATTTAAAACTTTCTGTGGCTATTTCAGGATCTTCCGGAAGTTCTGATTCGAAAATTTCTCCAGCATTTAAAATTTGATCTAATTCAGCTAAAATTATGTCGGTTTCTTCCATTCTAAGATCATCTAAAATATCATTTCTGTTGGTTACTTGTGCTTTGTTTATTAGTAATTCTGGTATGTTTGGTGTTATATTAAATAAGCTTTTGTAAAATAAATTAATATATAATTTAGAAATATGTTCTAAAAAAAGTGAAAACTCTTTTTCTTCCAATAGAGAGATTATTGTTGATTTATCAAATTTCAGTACTTCGACTTTAGTATTTGCAATATAACTTTCTAATAAGGGTTTTCCAGTCAAAAAACCCATGGCACCTATAAATTCTCCAGAACCTAATTCGAGATTTTTTAATGAGGTATTCACTTTTCCAGATATAATATAATAACAAAAATTATATGTCTCATTTTCTTTTAATATAATTTCACCAGGGTTAAAAAAATCTTTCATAATAAGCCTCTTTTCTTTTTTGTTTATTTAGTGATATCTTCTATAACATTATATAAATCTGGGAAAAAATAATCAAGAAATAGTTTTTCTTTAATGAATTTATTATATATCTCTTTTTCTCCTAAATCAAAATCTTTTTTAACCTCTTTTATTTCTGTATTATCAAGTTCAAACAGATTGAAATTTTCATTTTTGATGTTTTTAATATATTTTAAATATAAATCTGGGAATAGCATCTCATAGTTTTGTATATTATTTAAAAATATTTTTTTGCTAATATTTATTTTTTCTGGACTTATTTTGTTTATAATAAAATCTTCAAAATAATCAGTTGATGTTTTAGATGAATTAAAATAAAATACAGGAACTTTAATTACAGGGTTATAAGAATAATAGTTATTTAGAATTTTTCGTGCAATTGGCAAAGCGTGTGTTGTAGATAATAAAAATTTTCCATCTTTTCTTACTGAAAGTGAAATTTTTCCATCATATCCTGTAAACCATACAGATGATTCTGCGGTACCAGTTTTTCCATAAAAATCTTTTTTGTTAGAAAATAAAGTTTTTGCTGTTCCTTCGAATACGACACTTTTTAAAAGAGAGTTTATTAAGCTATATGATTCATTACTAACATTTTGGATTTTTTTCTCTATTTCAGGTATTTTTCTAAAAATTAAATTGCCATTTTTATCATATATTTCATTTATAATATAAATTTTTGGTATTAAACCGTAATTTGGAAATATGGTATAAGCTCTAGCTATGTTATAAACATTGCTTTCCAATGTTCCTAAAGAAAGAGTAATATCTTCAGGGTAATATCCATCGATGCCAATATTTTTTAAGAAATTTTCAACAAGGGATACGGATTTTTGCGGGGAATTTTCCAAACTTAGAAATAAATGAATAGAAGGTATATTTATAGAATTTATTAATGCTTCTTTAAGCGTTACTTCCCCTTTGAATGTTTTTTCGAAATTTTGTGGAGACCAATTTCCTATTTTAAATGGCTCATCAATTAGTTTTGAATCAGGATTAAATCCTTTATTTAAAGCTAATAAATAATAAAATGGTTTTATTGTAGAACCAATTTGTCTTTTTGAATAGAAAACATCATATTGATTTCCAAAAAAACTTAAAATTTCTCCAGTTTTGTTATTAATTATTATTGAACTCTGTGAAGCTTGCCATGAAATTTTTACAGTTTCAAATAAATCTCTATTAATAGTAGATTTTATTACATAACCTCCACCATTCAGATTTAATTTAGATTCTTCGTTTTTTATGGCTAGCACTAACTGTAAATTATTTTCATCAAAATTTGGTTTTTTAAATGTAATAGAATTTAATTTTTGAGTATATTTCTTATATTCATTTTTAGAAATTAATTTATTGTATAATAGAGAGTTTAATATAATTAAACCTTGATTTTTAGCTCTTAATGGGTATTTATATGGGTTGTAATATTCAGGTGCATTTATTATACCAACTAATATAGAGATTTCACTTAAATCTAGATCTTTCAAATCTTTACCGAAATATCTTTTTGAAGCAGCACCAAAACCGTAAATATCATTTCCCAGATATGCAATATTTATATAAGATTCTAATATTTCATTTTTTGAATAATTTTTTTCAATCCAAAAAGATATAAATATTTCTAAAATTTTTCTACTAATCAATTTTTTTCTAGTAAGATAAATATTTTTAACAACTTGTTGTGTAATTGTGCTTCCACCATATGATGTTTTATTTGTTAAATTTATTATTATAGATCTAATAATTCCTTTCAAGTTAAAGCCGGGATGCCCATAAAAATCTCTATCCTCAGACCATAATAAAGTAAAAAGTAAGTCAATTGGCGCTTCATTTAATTTTTTATAAATAAATTTTGGAGGTAAAATTTCAGTGCCATCAGAAAAAAGGTAAGTGTTATAATTACTATCAAAAGAAAATATGGACTTTTTTAAATAAAGATTATGTGCATAAGAAAGTAATAATAATCCTGTTATAATAACTATAATAACTCCGGACAAAAAATATTTCAATTCTATTCCTCCGTTTAAAATGATTTTAATAATAATAGTATATAATATCTCTACTTAAATATTATATCATATAATGGAGTGAGAGTTTTGAAATATCTTTTAAAATTTAAAAAATATGCTAAATCAATATATATTTCGCATAATGATACATTGGAAGAGCTTGAGAGAATGTTTAGAAGATCTAAAATAGATATGGAATATACAAAAGGATTTCATTCAAAACCAAAAATTAGTATTTCACAAGCTGTTCCGTTAGGATATATAAATAGAGTATTATATGTTTTATTAAATACAAAACAACCTCAAAATTTTTCAAATTTTAACAATTATGTATCAGAAGGTTTCAAATTAATAGAGTATAAACCAGTTGAAGAAAATTATAAATTAAAAATTGATTATTATGTTTTTAAAGTATATATGTCAGAAAATTTATTTTTAAGATTTAAAGAAAAAATATCTTTAGATGAAAAGATTAAAGAAAAATTTTTAGATTTGTCTTATCAAATTAATAAACAAGGTATTTATGTGCTAAAATATAAACAAAGATATAATAAAATTTATAATATATGGAAAACATTTGATGATATGAAAGGTGATTTTACATTTTATCCTATTGTTTGCGATGCGATTTGGGGGGATTGAATTTGAGCAAAAGAATTTTGATTGTAGATGATTCTAATGTTTTGAGAAAAATTTTATCTTTTAATTTTAAAAAAGAAGGTTTTGAAGTTTTTGAAGCACAGGATGGTGAAGAAGGTCTAAATAAAATAAAAGAATTAAAACCAGATGCAGTATGTTTGGATATAATGATGCCAAAAATGGATGGATTTACAGTATTAAAAAAATTAAAGGAAGAAAACATTAAATTACCGATATTAGTCCTTACAGCTAAAGGTGGAGAAGAAGATGAACAACTTGCCCTGTCTTTAGGAGCATTTAAAGTGGCAACCAAACCCTTCAGCCCTAAAAATATAGTAGATATTATTAAACAGGTGGTGGAATAAATGGATAAAGCCACCGAATATGGATTGGAAATTTATCGGGAATTAAATAGTAAAATTAAGTATTATAAGGATGAACCTAAAAGCTTGGAAGAAATTAAAGGCAGAGTAAAGAATTTAGTTGAAAAATTGTTAGAAGAAAGCGAGAATTATAGAGTACAACTTGAAGAATTTTCTTTACAATTAGAAGCTCAAGTTGAAGAGTTGTCGAAGCTGTATGAAGAGTTAACCGCTGTTTTGGATATTGGAAAAATTTTACATGAAACGCTTGATCCGAGAAAATCCATGGATAGAATATTAGAAAGAGTAAATGATATAATATCTTATGAAGACATTATAGTGGGGGAGTTTTCTGATTTTCCACCAAGAAAAGATTTTAGCATTCTTCATGCGGATTTTAATAAATTAGATTTTAATAACACTGTTGATATTATCGATTATTTAAACGCTTCCAATAAAATAAAGCCGATTATCTTCGAAAGAAATCCATTAACTGATGAAGAAATTCCCATAATGTTTATTCCTATTGAGTCCAGGATTAAAACATGGGGTTTTTTTCTGTTTTATGGTTCTAAAAAAGGTATATTTACTGCAGGCAATAGAAAAATTATGGAATCGATTGCTGAACAAATTGCTTTTAGTTATGATACATTAGATTTTTTAAATAAAAAAATAGAACAAGAAAAATTAGGGGAGCAATTAAGGATAGCATCAGAAATTCAAAAATCTCTTTTACCTAAGGAAATTCCAGAATTTGAAAATGTGGATATAGAAGCGTTTTATAGACCCGCTTATGATATTGGTGGCGATTATTATGATGTGGTTGATCTTGGAGATAAAGTGTTTTTAGTTCTTGCTGACGTTTCAGGAAAAAGTGTTCCTGCTGCATTAATAATGACGTCTTTCAGATCGATATTACGTCATGAGTTAGAAAAAGAGAATCAATTAACTACTATTGTATCAAATTTAAATAATTACATTTCTAAAGAAATTCCGCAAGATAGATTTGTAACATCTATTTTTATAATGTTGGATTATAAAAACAAAAATATTGAAATGATTAACTGTGGTCATAATCCGACTCTTGTAATGAAAGATAATGAATTGATGACTTTTGAAGCTGAATATATGCCTGTTGGAATAATGGGAGATTTTGAGTTTGATAGTCAAAAATTAGAATATAATAATAATATATATATTGCATTATATACAGATGGTGTAACAGAAGCTAGAAATAAGGATAGTGAAGAATTTGAAATGGAAAGGCTTACTAAAATATTTATTGAAAATAAAAATAAATCAGCAAAAGAAATTGTAGATAACTTAATTAGTGAATTAGATACTTTTGTTGGGGAAGCGCCTCAACATGATGATACAACAATAATGATAATTAAATCAAAATGATTTTAAAGGAGGTATTTTATTATGTCAGGACATAACAAGTGGGCAAATATAAAACATAGAAAAGCTGCACAGGATGCCAAGAGGTCTAAAATTTTCACAAAGCTAATTAGAGAATTAACTGTAGCTGCTAAAGAAGGTGGAGCAGATCCAGAATCAAATCCAAGATTAAGAACTGCTATTGAAAAAGCTAAAGAAGCAAATATGCCAAAAGATAAAATTGAGGCATCAATAAAAAAAGGTGCTGGTGGAACTGAAGGAGATGCATATGTAGAGATAATGTATGAAGGATATGGTCCTGCAGGAGTAGCTATAATAATGAGAGCTCTTACAGATAATAAAAACAGAGCAGCTCAAGAAGTAAGACATATTTTATCAAAACATGGTGGAAGTTTAGCAGAAAGTGGAGCAGTTGCTTGGAATTTTGAAAGAAAAGCTATGATTACAGTTCCTAAAGAAGAAGTTTCTGATTTAGATGAATTTATGATGGTAGCTCTAGATGCTGGTGCTGAAGATGTTATTGAAGAAGACGAAATACAAGTTATAGCTTCACCGGATGATATGGCACAAGTTAGGGATACTCTAAAAGATATGGGGTATTCAGTAAAAGCTACTTTAACTTATATTCCCAAAACAACAGTAAAAGTAGCAGGTTCAGATGCTGAAAAATTATTAAAACTTCTTGATGCATTAGAAGATAGTGATGATATTCAAGAAGTATTTGCGAATTTTGAAATTGATGATGAGGAAATGGAACGTTTAGCTCAAAATATGTAATTTATAAGGGGCTTTAGGCCCCTTGTTTTTAAAAGGTGATTTATGAAAAAAACGTTGATATTAATATTTCTAATATATGGAATTTTTGTATATAGTAATAATATGTATGTTTCGTATACAAATAAAGGAGAAATAAAATTAGATTATAATTATAATTTTGAAGCAACTAACCTGTATGTTGCTAATATTGATTTTTATATTGAATCGAGTAATGAAAGTAATAATTATATAAAGGTACCTGGAATAAACGAAATTTTAAATTACTTAAAATTTTATCAACCTGGATTTAGTATAAATTATAGATATAAAAATAGTATATTTAATGATCCAGATTATTTTCTATGGTTGAAAGATTCTTTCATTTTATCTTTTTCAAATGTTTTTTTTAATAATCCATTATCTTATAGTGTTTCTAATGGAATGATTGGAATAAATTTTAAGAGTAAAAATAGTAATTATTTTTATTGGATAAATTTATATGACTTTTCTGAAACATCATTAGGATATTATTATGGAAATCGCTTAAAATTTGGTTTTTTTTCAAATACATTAAGTAAAAAATATGATTATGGAATTTTTATGGTATTTGGTAATAATATAATTACATTATCCAAGGAAAAATTTTATGCTATTTTTATAAATAAAAATATTTATGCTTATTTAAATTTCAAAAATAATGAGAATGATATAAGAAATTCCTTTTTTTATATGAAAGGAAATAAATTTGAAATCAATATACCTATTATAAATAATGATATTCTTTTTATGATTAATTCAAATAAAAGTATTGGAATTAAGTTTAATTTTAAATTTTAGGAGGATTATTATGGATGAAAAAACTTTATATTCTTCACCATATGATGATAAGGAATATGTATGGCTATTAGATAATATTGCTAAACATTTTCAACTTGATTTAAGAGGTTATAAACAACATAGGGTTAGAAGAAGAATTGATATGATTATGAGAAAATATTCTTATAAAAGCTATAAAGATTATTTTAAAGATCTGAAAATGAGTAATAAATTATGGGATGAATTCTTAGACAAACTAACTATTAATGTAACAGAATTTTTTAGAAATCCTGAAAAATGGGATTATTTAAAGAAAAAAATATTACCAGAAATTTTAAAAAAAAGCGGCACAAAAACAAAAATATGGAGTGCAGGTTGTTCTACAGGTGAAGAACCATATACCCATGCAATATTATTAGAAGAGTTAAAGGCACCTAAAAATATAAAAGTGCTAGCTACAGATTTAGATAAGTTTGTAATAGAAAAAGCCAAAAAAGGTATATATAATGAAAGGTCTTTAGTTAACATTCCTGAGGATATAAGAAAAAAATATTTTAGAAAAATAGATAAAGATAAATATGAAATATTGTCTTTTGTTAAAATGAGAGTTACGTTTAAACAACATAATCTTTTAATGGATTCCTTTGAAAAAAATGTAGATTTAATTTCTTGTAGAAATGTTGTTATATATTTTGATATGGATGCAAAGAATGAATTATATAAAAATTTTGCAAATTCATTAAAAAAAGGCGGAATATTATTTGTAGGATCTACTGAAAGGATTTTTAATTATAGAAGTTTGGGATTAGAAGTAATAGAACCATTTTTTTACCAAAAAGTGAGTGATTGAATTGGATTGGTTGATTCCATTTATACTAATATTTGATCAAATAACAAAGAAAATTGCTCAAGAATATTTAAATGGAAAAACAATATCTATAATAGGAGATTATTTTACATTATCGTATGTAACAAATACAGGTATAGCTTTTGGTATGTTTCAAGGACATCCTTTTATAATGGGAATTGTTGCAACGTTTGTTGTTACGGTGATTTATATTTATAGAAAAATCCATTTGAGGAGAAATAAATCATTTTTATTTGATTTAGCCACAATATTTATTATAGGTGGTGCTTTAGGGAATATTTATGATAGAATAAGAATCGAATATGTAGTTGATATGTTTAGTGTAAAATATTTTTCGGTTTTTAATGTGGCAGATTCTTTTGTTACAATAGGAGGAATTTTACTGGCTATTTATTATTTGAATTTAAAAGGGAGTAAAGATTCGTGGAAGAAAACTTTCTAGTAACCAATAGAGAAGATGGATGGAGATTAGATAAATATGTAGTTGAAAAGGTCCCGGACTGGATTTCAAGAAATTACGTGCAAAAAGCTATTAAGCAAGGGCAAATAATCGTTAATGGTAATTTAAAAAAGCCTTCATATAAAGTAAAAAATGGAGAAATTATATCTATTGAAGTTCCAGATAAACCACCTGTAATAGAAGTATTGCCAGAAAATATTCAGTTAGATATATTATATGAAGATAAAGATATCATAGTAGTGAATAAACCACCTTTTATGATTGTTCATCCGGTATATAATAAAGTCAATGGGACATTAGTAAACGCATTGCTATATCATTGTAAAGATTTACAAGGTATAGGTGGAGAAATAAGGCCGGGAATTGTTCATAGATTAGATAAAAATACATCAGGAGCTATAGTAATAGCAAAAAATGATTTAGCTCATCAATCATTGAGTAAACAATTTAAAGAAAGAAAAACAAAAAAAAATTATATTGCTTTAGTGAAAGGTATATTAAAAAAGAAAGCTGGAGAAATAAATGCGCCAATAGCAAGGCATCCGAATATAAGAATAAAAATGGCGGTTGTTCCAGGAGGTAAAGAATCAATAACTGCTTATAAAGTTATAAAGGAATTTAAAAATATATCATCATTAGTTTGGATTAGATTAAAAACTGGTAGAACGCATCAAATAAGAGTTCACTTTAAGTATATAGGACATCCATTATTGGGTGATGAAGTATACGGAAATCCTTCTGGAGATTATAAATATGATATTAGTAGGCAGATGTTACACGCTATAAAACTTGGATTGTATCATCCAAGAACAAATGAATGGATGGAATTTGTAGCTCCAATTCCGCAGGATTTTAAAAGCGCAATTATAAATTTAGATAAGGTTTCCAGAAAGTATAAAAGAGACAAAGACTCAAAGATTGTTTGATTTCATAAAGAACATTATTTTATAATTTCCTTTATTTTAAGACATGTAATCAAGCTGTCTGAGTGATTTTGTCTTTTTGGATATTCCAAACTTAGAAAAAGAATGAAAAATATAACAGAAAATTAACATACTCTTGTTATATATTAAAAAATATTGTCGTAAAATAAAGCGCGAGGTGTTTTGTATGTTAAATGATAAATTAAGAGATCCTAGATTAATTTACGATCTTGATAAAATAGAAGAAAAAGAAAACTTTGCTTTTAGTTTAGAGTGGGAAAAAATAGATACCCCTGAAGGAGTGTTTAATATAGTTTCTCCTGTAGATGTTGCTTTCTCGATAGAAAAAAATTCTGAAGGTTTTATAATAAAAGGAAATGTTTCTTTAACAATAAAATTAATATGTTCGCGATGTCTAAAGGAATTTGAACAGCCTATTTTAGGAGAAATAGAAGCTTATTATATTGATGAAAAGTTGCAATATTTATATACAAAAAGCGAAAAATTGGAAAGCCTAGATAATATTATATTTTTTAATGAAAGCAAAGTAGATATAACTGATAGAATAATAGAATCAATCTTAATGGAAATTCCAGATAAACCATTATGTAAAGAAGATTGTAAAGGTTTATGTCCAGTATGTGGTATTGATTTAAATGAAAATCCAAATCATTCTCATGAAGAAGAGTATATTGATCCAAGAATGGAAAAATTATTAAATTTATTTAATGATGAGGAAAAATAATAAATTTTAGGAGGGATTATAAATGGCTGTACCTAAGCAAAAAACATCCAGAGCTAGAACACACAGAAGAAGAGCTGCAAATTTATACAAAGCAGTTAAGGTAAATGTAGTAAAATGTCCAAATTGTGGAGAACCAAAGCTCCCCCATAGAGTATGCTTGAACTGTGGCTACTATAACGGAAAACAAATATTGGAAATAGGAGATTAATAATGAGTAAAAAAGCCAAAATAGGCTTGGATTTATTTGGTGGAGATAACGCGCCCAATTCTAATTTAGAGGGCGCGATTTTTGCTTTAAAAAATAACTTTATTGATGAGTTGTATTTAATTGGGGGAGAAAGAAGTTTAGAAAAGGATATTCCAAAAGAATTGATCGATAGAGTTAAATTTGTTGAAGCAGAAAATATAGTTGACAACCATACAAAACCTACAGAAGTTTTAAAATTAAAGAAAAGTTCGATATATGTAGGTAATGAAATGATGAAAAAGGGTAAATTAGATGCTTTTGTAAGTGCGGGGAGTACAGGAGCACTATTAGCTGCTGGGACTTTTATTACAGGTAGAATAAAAGGAATTGATAGACCCGCATTAGTTATTCCATTACCAGGAAAAGGTGGGAAACCAAGGGTTTTAGTTGATGGAGGAGCGAATGCTGAATTAAAACCTGCGCATTTTATATCTTTAGCCAAAGAAGGAATAGCTTTTGCTAAGTTTCTTGGTATAAAGAATCCTAAAGTTCAAATATTAAATATAGGAACAGAAGAAAGCAAAGGGTCAAAGCTTGTAAAAGAAGCAGCAGAGTATTTAAAAAAAGATGAAAGAATAAATTATGTTGGGTATGTTGAAGGAAGAGATATTTTTGAAAAAGATATTGACGTAATTGTTACTGATGGTTTTACTGGAAATACAACATTAAAAACAATAGAAGGAACAGCTTATTATATATTATCTGAATTAAAAGAAAAAATATCTAAAGGTAATATTTTAACTAAAATAGGTGCTTTAATGATGAAAAAAACATTGTATAGTTTAAAATCCAGTTTAGATTATAGACAATATGGCGGAACTTTTTTCTTAGGGATTAATGGTATTTTGATTAAAGCACATGGTTCATCAGATAGTGAAGCTATTTCAAATGCATTAAAAGTAGCTAAAAAAGCAGTTGAGGAAAATATTGTGGAAAAGATAAAAGAATTGTTGTAGGAGGTAATTGTGATGTGTGGAATTGTGGGATTGGTAGGGAAAAAAGATGTAAAAGTAAAAGATATTATTAATGGATTACAAAAATTAGAATATAGAGGATATGATTCATCTGGGATAGCTTTTTCTCAAGAAGATAATATAGAATTGATAAAAACAACAGGAAAAATAGAAAATTTAAGAAAAGAATTAGGAAATGAGATAGATAATAACATAAACATAGGAATAGCTCATACAAGATGGGCAACACACGGTGGAGTAACAGATTTAAATGCTCATCCCCATACTGATTGTACAGGAAAAATAGCATTAGTCCATAATGGGATAATAGAAAATTTTCAAGAGTTAAGAAAAGAATTAATAGAAAAAGGACACAAATTTAAATCAGAAACTGATACAGAAGTAATAGCTCATTTAATTGAAGAATATTATAACGATGATTTGTTTGAAGCGGTATTAAAAGCAATAAAAAGATTAGATGGTGCATATGCAATAGGTGTAATACATTCTGAAGAGAAAAAAATAGTTTCAGTAAGGAAAGGAAGTCCTTTAGTAGTAGCATACAATGATGATTATGCATTATTAGCATCTGATATTACTCCAATAATAAAATATACAAAAAATGTATATTTTATGAACGATAATGAAATGGCTGTATTAGAACCAGGGAATATAGAATTCTATAATATAAATGGTGAAAAGATAAACAAAGATTCAGTATATATAGATTGGGATGAAAAAGCAGCAGAAAAAGGTGGATATGCTCATTTTATGTTAAAAGAAATAAATGAGCAACCAGATGCATTAAAAGCAGCAATTGCTGGAAGAATAAAAAATGGAGAACCAATAATAACAGAAATAGATAATTTAAAAGAATTTATAATAAAAAAATTAAGGAAGATATTTATAGTAGCTTGTGGAACAAGTTACCATGCTGGTTTAACCTTTAAATATTTTATGAATAGATATTCGAAAGTAGATGTGGATATAGAAGTAGCTTCAGAATTTAGATATATGAATCCTCATGTGGATAAAAATACATTAGTGTTAGCAATATCTCAATCAGGTGAAACAATAGATACATTAGAAGGTATAAGAATAGCAAAAGAAAAAGGAGCAAAGGTAATAACAATAAGTAATGTATATGGGTCAACAATCCCAAGAGAATCTAATGGTGCAATATATATGAATACAGGGCCTGAAATAGGAGTTGCGGCCACAAAAACATATACAGCTCAAATAGCAATATTATACGCATTAGGTGCTAAAATAATAGAATTAAGAGAAGGTTTAGATGAAGAAATAAAAGATATATTAAAAAACATAGAAAAAATGCCAGAATTATATGAAAAAGTATTAAAAACAAATGAAAAAATAAAAGAATTATCAAGAGAATATGTGAGTTATCAACATATGATGTATATAGGCAGGGGATTTGGTTATCCAACAGCATTAGAAGGAGCATTAAAATTAAAAGAAATAAGTTATATACATGCAGCAGGATATCAAGCCGGAGAATTGAAACACGGACCAATAGCATTATTAGACGAACAATTTCCAGTATTTGCTATAATTCCTAAAGATTCATTATATGAAAAAATGAAATCTAATTTAATGGAATCTAAAGCAAGAAATGCAAATATAATAGCAATAACAACAGAAGGAAATGATGAAATAAAACAATTAACAGATGAATATATAATGGTTCCGAAAACGCATGAAGCATTATACCCGTTATTAATGGCTCCAGTCATTCAATTGTTTTCATACTATGTTGCAGTATTAAGAAATTTAGATCCGGATAAACCAAGGAATTTAGCTAAAAGTGTTACAGTGGAGTAATGGAGGTGAAAATTAGTGAAGATAAAATCAGAAGAGGAAATTTTTGATTTGGTTAAAGAGTTAGTTAAAGTTTTAGATGAAAAAGATGGTATAAATATAAAAGTATTAGATATGAGGAATTCTCCTTTATTGATAGACTATTTTATTATAGCTACGGGTAATTCTGAAACACATATTAACGCATTAAGGGATAGTGTTGTAGAAAAATTTAAAGAGAAAAATCATGAATTATTATATTATGATAAAGATAAGGGATATGAATGGTTAATAGTTGATGGTGGTAGTATTGTAGTGCATATATTTACTGAAAAAGCAAGAGAATTTTATGATTTAGAAAATTTGTGGATAAATGCAGAAAGAGTTAATATTGATTTAAAATAACCTCACACACCGTTATGGAGTTTCCTCGGTGCCTGAAAAGGTCGGAAACATAGTGCGGTGGAGGTAAAAACCAAAAACTCGGAGGTGTTGGTATGGCAGTTATTAGTATGAAACAACTTTTAGAAGCTGGGGTACATTTTGGGCATAGAACAAGAAGATGGAACCCTAAAATGAAACCATATATTTTCACAGAAAGAAAAGGTATTTATATTATTGATTTGCAAAAATCTTTAAAAGCAGTAGAAGAAGCGTATGAATTTGTTAGAGATCAAGCTGCTGAGGGAAAAGTTATATTATTTGTAGGAACTAAAAAACAAGCACAACAAATTATTGCAGAAGAGGCAAAAAGGGCAGGAGCATATTATGTAAATAACAGATGGTTAGGAGGATTATTAACTAATTTCCCAACAATCAAAAAGAGAATTAAAAAGTTAGAAGAATTAGACGAATTCGTTAATTCTGAAGAATTTGAAAAAATGCCTAAAAAAGAGCAAAGTAAAATAAAAAAAGTTTATGAAAAATTAGATAAAAACCTTGGTGGTTTAAGAGGAATGAAAAAAATACCAGATTTATTATTCCTTATCGATCCTAGAAAAGAACAGATAGCAGTTGCAGAAGCCAATATGTTAGGATTGCCTGTAATTGCTTTAGTTGATACTAATTGTGACCCTGATCCAATAGATATTGTAATTCCTGGAAACGATGATGCAATAAGAGCAATAAAGTTAATAACATCAAAGATTGCTGATGCTTACATAGAAGGAAGAGAAGGAAGAATGGGTGAAGAAGAAGTCGTCGCATCTTCAGAAAACGAAGAAACTGTAGTAGATGCAGTAGAAGAAGTTACGAAGGCAAAAGTAGAAGCAGAAGAAAAATATGGAGAAATAGTTGAAGAAGACAAGGAGTAATTAGAAGATAATTAAATAAAAAAATTGATCCCGGGGTTATCTCCGGGATTTTATTAAATTTTGGAGGTGAATAAATGAAATTTTATATCAAGACATTTGGTTGTCAAATGAATGTAAATGAATCTGAAATCATGACGGGAGTATTAGAAAAAGAAGGCTTCGAATGGACAGAAAATCCACAAGAAGCAGATTTTATAGTTTTAAACAGTTGTGCAGTTAGAGAAAAGGCTGAACATAAATTATATGGCGCTATTGGTCAATATGAAAAGTTAAAGAAAAAGAATGAAAATTTAGTAATAGCTGTTGGCGGATGTGTTGCAGAAAAGGAAAGAGAAAATATTCTAAAAAGATTTCATGGTGTAGATTTTGTTTTTGGAACAAGAAATTATATGAATATAAAAAAAATGTATGATAAAGCTAAACAAGGAAAAAGGTTTTCTGATTTTTCAGATAATTTTGATAAAATCACAGCAGATTTACCAAAGCACCCATATAGTAAACATCATGGATGGATAAATATAATTTACGGATGTAATAAATATTGTACATATTGTATAGTTCCTTATACTCGACATTTCGAAAAGAGTAAACCTATAATAGATATTCTTAATGAGGTAAAATATTATAACGATAATAAATATAGAGAGATAACATTTTTAGGTCAAAATGTTGATTCTTATGGAAAAGATTTTGGAGATGGAAAGCCTAAACTAGATATTTTGATAAGAGAAGCTGCAAAATTTGATTCGATAAAAAGAATTTGGTTTTTAACCTCATATCCAACAGATATAACAAATAAATTAATTGAGGAGGTTTCAAATAATGCTAAAGCTGCAAAAAATTTTCATTTGCCAGTTCAAGCGGGGAGTAATAATATATTAAAAAAGATGAATAGAAGGTATACTCGAGAATTTTATCTTGATTTAATTGAAAAAATAAGAAAACAAGTGCCAAAAGTTACTATTTCTGGCGATATTATTGTAGGATTTCCTGGTGAAACTGAGGAAGATTTTATGGATACTGTTGAATTGATAAAAAAAGTTAGATATGAAAGATTGAATTTAGCAGAGTATTCCCCGAGAGAAGGAACCATATCGGCGAAATATTATGAAGATGATATACCAAAAAGAATTAAAAACAAAAGATTTCAATATTTAATGAATATTCAAAAACAAATTAATCATGAAGAAAATGAGAAATATTTAGATAAAATAGTTACGGTTATACAGGAAAATAAAACTAAAAGTGGTGCTTATATAGGAAGGACTATAAACAATAAAGTAATTATTTTTGAAAGTGAAGAAATTTTAGTAGGAAGATTTGTAAAAATAAAAATTAATAAAATATCAGCAGGGCCTTTATATGGAGAAATTGTAGCCAAGGAAAATGAGAAAAATTTTAATAAAATAGAGTCATATGTATAATAAAATATAAAATACAGCCTGATTTTTCAGGCTGTATTTATTATATATACTAAAAATAGAATAATAATATTTTTAAGTGTAATAATTAAATAAATTTTTCTTTTGAAAGAAATTCTTTAATAAAACTAATAAACTTTTCTCCTAAAATTGGATCAAATTTTTTTTCTAAATTAAATTTTATATATTCTATAGCTTCTTCTGGAGTTAATATACCAAAATGTTCAGATGTAGCCGTGTGAGTTGCAAGATCAAACCAATCAACAATACCTATAAATCTAGCTAAATAAGGTATTGATTCTCCTTTTAAATGGTCAGGATAACCGCTTCCATCCCAATTTTCATGATGATGCCTGACAACATCCATAGCATACCATAACTCTTTTCTGTTGGATAAAAAAATAGATCCTGCAACTGTGTGTTCCAAATCCCCTGAGTTTGACACTACTTTTGTAACTCAAATTCTCAAAAAGAGAAATAATAAGAAAAACAGCGATTGTTAACTTTTTGTAAAAAGAGAAATTAGCCACACACCTCCCTCTTTTTAGCTATTCATGCGTATTTTAGAAGTATTTTTCTTTAAATTCATCTAAATCCATCATTTTTTTAGGTTTTTCTATTTCTAATATTTTTAATATTGATTTTTGAAATTCATTTAAATTGGCTCTTAATGCAAATAATTTGTCTTTTAATCTTACTTCTGAATATTCCATATTTTTAATAGTCTCTCTAATTTTTTCATGTGAATAATCAATGTTATTTTTTTCTAGTTCTAATTCTAATGTTCTTTGCATTATGTAAGATATGAAACTCATTACTATATGACCTTTTATTCTTTTAGGAGTCCAATGAAATATAGGTCTTGTTTCTAGATAATTTTTTAATGTTCTAAATGTTTCTTCTACTTTCCATAATGTATGATACTGTTCTAATATTTGTTTTGGATTTAATTTAGTATTTGTCATTATTCCATAATATCCATCGTATTTTTCATCATTTTTTATTTTTTCATTATCTAATATATAATTCTGTTTATTTTCTTCTTTTAAATATTTTTTAGCTCCTCTTTTATTCATTGAATCTACATTATTATTTTCAAGCATTTTCTTTGCTTTTTCAATTAATCTAAGTCTATCTGCTCTATCTTTTTTAGCTCTTTCTTCTGAATATATTATGAGTAATCTATTATTATCGTATTGAACTTCTCTATATTTTATTCCTTTTGCTATTTCTATGAATTCTCCATCAAATATATTTACTTTTTTTAATTGTTTAATTGATTTACCTACTATGAATTCATAATTGGAATTTTCTACTACTTCTATATTTTTTTTACTCATCATTCCTCTATCTGATACTACTATTACTTTTCCTAATTGATATTCTTTTTTCATTGTTTCAACTGCATCTTTAAATGTATGTCCTTCAAATGTATTACCTGGATATATATCAAAACTCACTGGCATTTTATCTTGATCTATTGACATACCTAATACTATTTGTGATTCATTAAATTTCTTATCTTTTGAATATCCCATTTGTAATATCTCATTTGTTTGTTGTGTTTCAAAGGCTAATGTAGTTACATCGTAAAATACTAAATCTACTGTTGTATTAAACAAACTTATTCTTTGATTATACAAATGTTTTTCTATACCTTCTTTATTTTCTGCTAATACATCTAATGTTCTATACAACCAATGCAACATAACTTCATCTTTTTCTAATTCTTTTCCTTCACTAACTTCTACTGGTGTATATCCTAAATATTCTAAATTATTAAATATTCCTAATTTACTCCTCGGTTCTATTATTCTATTCATTACCATTATTTTTAACATCTCTTCTACATCATATGTTGTATTCATCTTCTCAAAATATCTTTTCATTTCATATCTGTCAAATATCTTATTTACTATTAATCGTATTCCGTAATTCTTTCTTGCTATTTCTTCCATTAAATCATCATCTATTTTTTCGTATCCTTCTATTTCAAATATCCTTAACAAACTATCTACAAGTTTAATTATATCTTTTTTAGTGTAATTATCAACATTTCCAAAATTTACCACTGTCTTTTGTTTAACCTTCTTACCTTCTCTTACACTTTCCATTATCCTTAAATATCTCTTACCTTTAACTTTTGATATTTTAGGATACATTATAATCATCCCCTTTTAGTGGTTGTCATATATATTATACCACTAAAAGAAGCTAAATAACAATATGTATAGTTAATTATATGTAACAAAAGTTAGCCACACATTTTTTCGACTTCCTGAAAAATACGCACCTCAAACCCGCATTCTACCGTCCTATTTACCCAAAAATCGCCATTTTTGTGTCAAAGTCAGGAAATAGAGTCATATGTATAATAAAATATAAAATACAGCCTGATTTTTCAGGCTGTATTTATTATATATACTAAAAATAGAATAATAATATTTTTAAGTGTAATAATTAAATAAATTTTTCTTTTGAAAGAAATTCTTTAATAAAACTAATAAACTTTTCTCCTAAAATTGGATCAAATTTTTTTTCTAAATTAAATTTTATATATTCTATAGCTTCTTCTGGAGTTAATATACCAAAATGTTCAGATGTAGCCGTGTGAGTTGCAAGATCAAACCAATCAACAATACCTATAAATCTAGCTAAATAAGGTATTGATTCTCCTTTTAAATGGTCAGGATAACCGCTTCCATCCCAATTTTCATGATGATGCCTGACAACATCCATAGCATACCATAACTCTTTTCTGTTGGATAAAAAAATAGATCCTGCAACTGTGTGTTCCAAATCCCATTCTTCAAGATCATAAATTCTTGTTTTAGAAAATAGCATTAATTGTTCAATTCCAATTCTTCCAATATCATGTAACATTGCTAAATCGTATATTAAATTTATCTCATCATCAGATTTTTTTAAATATTCAGCAAATTTTTTTGAATAAAATGCAACACGCTGGGTATGACTCATGCTACTTTTTTTATCTTCTACCTCAAATAATACAATTAAATTTTTGATAAATTCAGCAACTTCTTTTCTTTTTTCTTCCAACAAATATAATAAATCAAAAGGAGATTCATTGAAAAACTTAGAAAGGAGTTTTAATAAAATTAATTGAAAGTTTTCTGTTGAAAAATCAAGTTTGAAAAGATAATTATCTTTCTCGATTAAGAATAGTTGTTCACTTTCTAATAAAATATAAGTTTTTGAAGTATCCAATCTTTTATTAGATATTATTAATTCAGCATCATTATAATCATTAACATATTTGAAAAAGAACGAGTGTAATAAACCTTTAGTTAATTTTGTAGAATCATATAAATTATAAATTTTAAATGACATAAAATCCCTCCTTCTAAAAAATTATATCATATTTTAATAAAAAATTGACAAATTTTTCTTGACAAAAAAAAATTTAAAATATATAATATGTTGGAACATGCCGGTGTAGCTCAAGGGTAGAGCGGCTCATTCGTAATGAGTAGGTTGGGGGTTCGATTCCCTTCACCGGCTCCAGAAGTTTTGCTTAGCAAATATTTAAGATATTTTTAGTAGAGACCTTAAACTAAAATTCTCCTTTCAGGAGAATTTTTTTATTTATTATCGAATATTAAAAAAGTTTAAAAAGAAATGAAGGTTCGAAAATTTCTTAAGCTTTTGCTTCGTAAATAACTAATGACTAACTTTTTAGACATCATATGATGTAGTTGAAAACTTTTTTAAAATAAATAAAAAAATATGTTATAATTATTATAGGTGAAGATTGGAGATGTGAAAAATGAAATTGGAGTTTGAAGTTTTAAAATTTATTCGAAAATATAATATGTATGAAGAAGGTGACAGAGTTTTATTAGGAGTCTCTGGTGGAAGAGATTCCATGGTTATGTTAGATATCTTGCATAAATTAAAAGAAAATTTGAATATTTCTATAGGAGTAGCTCATTTTAATCATTCATTGAGAGAAACTGCTGATCAAGAAGAAGATTTTGTAAATAAAGAGTGTAGAAAAAGAAGTATACCATTTTATTCTAAAAAGGTTGATGTAAAGAAGTATGCTGAAGAAAATAAAATGGGAATAGAAGAAGCAGCAAGAAAACTCAGGTATGCTTTTTTTAATGAGATTCTAGATAATAAAATGTATGATAAAATAGCAATAGCTCATTATTCCAAAGATTTAACAGAAACGGTAGTATATAGATTAATAAAAGGAACAGGAATATTAGGAATTGGTGGTATAATGCCAATATACAAAAATGTTACAAGACCGATATTAAGTTTAAATTTTGAAAATTTAGAAAAATATGTTACAATTAACAATGTTAAATATGTTGTTGATGAATCAAATTATGATACAAAATATGCTAGGAATAAGATTAGACATGAAATATTGCCAAAGTTTGCAGAGATAAATGAGAAATATGAAGATGCTGTTTTTAGATTTTCAGAAATAACTTGGCAATATAGGGAATATATTAATAATAAATATAATGAAAGAGTGGTTTTTAAGGATAACAAATATATTTTGAAGATAGAAAATGATTTCTTTGATAGTGAAATTTTAAGAATGGTATTTTTGGAATTCGGTGAATTTCCACCATCCAAAGAAGAAGTATTGAAAATATTAACTATGAAATCTAAAGGGAAAAGAAAGATAAATAATTTGTCCATTACAAAAGAAAAAAACATGCTCTATATATCAAAGGAGGTAAATACTCTTGGCGGAAAATAAAGGACCTAATAGTAATAATAGAAAAAGATTACTTGGAATAGTCGCTGTTTATTTTGTCATAGGTCTTATAATATTTTTTATTATAAGAGGCATGACTGTAGACTCAACGAGTTTAACAATTAGTTATACAGAATTTATGGATATGGTTGATAGAGGAAAAATTTCTAAAGTTTTAGTTAAAGATACTGGAACCTTGAACATAAAAACTATTGATGGGCAGACTTATGAATTATTCGCTCCAATAGTATTGAGAGATGCGAATTTAGTAGATAAATTGATAAATAAAAATATTGAAGTAGACTTTAAACAGGATGTTACATCTGGTTGGTTATATGGAATATTAAGTTATGTAATTCCATTTATAATACTGATATTTTTATGGATGTTAATGTTGAGGCCTTTAACAGGGAGAGGGCCGCAAGGGATGAATTTCACAAAAAGTCCTGCTCGAAAATACGACCCTGAAAAAGAAAAAGTAACTTTTAATGATGTTGCAGGTGTTGATGAAGCAAAAGAAGAATTAGAAGATATAGTCAGATTTTTAAAAAATCCTCAAGTATTTAATAAAATGGGAGCGAGAATGCCGAAAGGAATTCTATTAGTAGGACCTCCTGGTACTGGAAAAACATTGATAGCAAGAGCAGTAGCTGGTGAGGCGAAAGTTCCATTTTTCTATATAAGTGGTTCTGATTTTGTGGAATTATTTGTAGGTGTTGGTGCAGCAAGAGTTAGAGATTTGTTTGCACAAGCCAAAGCAAATGCGCCTGCTATAATATTTATAGATGAAATAGATGCAGTTGGAAGGCAAAGAGGTGCAGGCCTTGGTGGCGGCCATGATGAAAGAGAGCAAACATTAAATCAATTATTAGTTGAGATGGATGGATTTGATCCAAGAGTTGGAATTATAGTAATGGCTGCAACTAACAGACCAGATATATTAGATAAAGCATTATTAAGACCAGGAAGATTTGATAAAAACGTAATATTAGATTTACCAGATGTAAAAGGGAGAGAAGAAATTTTAAAAATCCACATGCGTGGAAAACCTATTTCTCCAAGTATTGATATAGCTGTTTTAGCGAGAAGAACACCAGGCTTTTCTGGTGCTGATCTTGAAAACTTAATAAATGAAGCTGCTTTATTATCAGCTAGAAAAGGGAAGAAAATTATTGAGATGGATGAATTAGAAGAGGCTATAGATAGAGTTATCGCTGGTCCTGCCAGAAAAAGCAGAGTTCTTTCGGATAAAACGAGAAAAATCATTGCATATCATGAATTAGGACACGCAATTGTTGGAGCGCTACTCCCTAATGCTGATCCGGTACACAAAGTAACAATAGTTCCTAGAGGTCATCAAGCTTTAGGGTTTACTCTACAATTGCCATTAGAGGATAAATATTTGATGACTAAAGATGAAATTCTTGATAGAATAACTGGAGTTCTTGGCGGTAGAGCTGCAGAAGAACTTGTGTTTAATCAGATAACTAGTGGTGCTGCGAATGATTTACAAAAAGCTACAGAATATGCAAGAATTATGGTATTAAAATTTGGCATGAGTGAAAGATTGGGACCAGTTGCATGGGGGGCGGAAGAGGAAGAGGTTTTCTTGGGAAAAGAATTGGCTAAGATGAAAAATTATAGTGAAGAAACTGCAAACGAAATAGATAATGAGATAAAGAGAATAATTATAGAATCATATGATAAAGCAAAAGCTATTTTGTCAGAAAATATGGACAAATTACATGAAATTGCAAATGTGTTATTAAGTAAGGAAACCTTGAGTGGCGAGGAGTTAAATGAATTATTAGGGGTGAAAAAAAGCGATTCCTCATCTGAGGAGGTGGAAGATGATGGAGGTGATTTTGAAAGAAATAAAGAAACTGGAGAGGAAGGAGTTTAATTATTCGTTTAGTGTAAATGATGAAAGTTTTTTGTGGTCAGAAAGAGAAGAATATAAAGATTTTAATTTACTTTCTACCACAGCATTATTAGAAGAAATTTTTAGAGCATCTACAGAAATTCTTGAACCGTTTATTCCTGAGTATGTAGCGGTAGTTTCTTCTGCGAAAATAAATCATATTGCACCAACACCTTATGGATTTAAAGTATATATGAAATTTAAAATTGTTTATGTAAAAGAAAATAAAGTAAAGTTTTTTGTTGAAGTATATGATGAGATTGAAAAAATAGCTGAGGCAGAGTTTAAAAAGGTTATTGTTAGTAAAAAGGCATTAAAAAGAAAAACTAATGAGAAATCATCAAAATTAATTTAGTTATATTGAAGGGAGGAACAAAAAAATGGGTAAAAAAGTTATCATGATTATTGAAGACGATCCAGCTATTTCTGAAATGTTAAATTTTAATTTAACAAAAGAAGGATACGATGTAGTTTTAGCTTCGGATGCTGATGAAGCAGTTAAGGTTATTGAAGAAAAAGAGGTGGATTTTTTCATTGTTGATATTATGTTACCAGGTTCTATGGATGGTTTTGATTTCATTAGAACTGTAAAAAGCAATGATAAATTCAAGAATGCTCCAGTTTTAATTTTAAGTGCTAAAGACGATCCGGCTGATAAGGTAGCAGGTTTAGAATTGGGAAGTGATGATTATGTCACAAAACCATTTAATGTACGAGAATTGATTGCAAGAATAAAATCTATCTTCAGAAGGCAACAGCAAGCTATGCAAATAAAGGAAGAAGGTCCTAAAAAAATTATTGCAAAAGACTTAGAAATTGATACAGAAAGATACGAAGTTTTAATTAGAGGAAATCCAGTTGAATTAACACCACTTGAATTTGAATTATTAACATTTTTAGCAAAAAATGAAGGTAAAGTGTTTAGTAGAGATGTATTATTAGATAAATTATGGGGATATGATTATTTTGGAGATACTAGAACAGTTGATGTTCATATTAGAAGATTGAGAACAAAGATAGAAGAAGATCCTTCGAATCCTAAATATATTATCACTGTTAGAGGAAAAGGATATAAATTTAGAGATCCAGGAAAAGAAAAATTAGATTATTAAATTAAAGCGACAGGTGAGTCTGTCGCTTTTTTGAAATAGGTGATAAAATGCTTTATGTATTAATTGTATTGTTATTTTTAATAATATTATATTTTGTTTTTAATAATTATATATTTTTAAAAAGAGAGAATACTAAATTAAAGAAGTCTATAGCTAAAGTTTTATCTATTAGTGCGAATGACCCAGCTTCTGAATATTTAATACATTCTTTGGAAGAAAAAATAAATAGTTTAAATAAGAAAGTATCTCTTGAAAAAACAAAAAGAAAAAATATTTATTCGATATTGAATAATATTTCAGAAGCAATAATGCTAATTTTTTATTCTGAAGATTCTGATACTTTGGTTTTAGATTATGCGAATAAGAGTGCTCAAAATTTATTTATAACTTCAGATTTCTTGGGAAAAACACTTTCAGAAATTTTAGAAGACCATAATTTAATTGATATAATATTAAAAAGTTATAGGGAAGATAAAAATATCAGTGATGAGATTATCGTTTATAGTCCTAAAAAAACTTTTTTTCATTGTGAAATAAAAAAAGTTTTTTTAGAATCAGAGAAAAATCAAAAGTATAGAATAATAGTTTTAAGAGATATAACAAAAGAAAAAGAATTGGATTTGATGAGAAGAGAATTTTTAACAATAATGTCTCATGAATTAAAAACTCCATTAACTGTTATTCATGGATACTCTGAAACATTATTGATGAATGAAGAGGCTTTATCTCCTCAAGCATTGCGATTTTTGAGGATAATAGAAGATGAATCATCGAGGTTAACTAGATTGATAAATGATTTATTGGATATAAATAGGCTAGAAAGAAAAGATTATGAATATCAATTTAAAGAAATAAATCTTTCAAATTTATTGAAAAAGATGTATGCAATTTTTAATTCATTAACAAAAGAAATGGATATTGATCTAATATTAGAAGTAGAAGATGATTTAATTATTTATGGTGATGAAGATCGTTTAATGCAGGTGATTTATAATATATTAGATAATGCAGTAAAGTTTACGCATATCAAAGAATCTAAAGAGAAAAAAGTGTTTATTAGATTATATGAATCTAATGGTGAAGTAATATTTGAAGTTGAAGACACCGGAATAGGAATTCCAGAGCGTGAAAGAAATAAAATATTTAATTTATTTTATAGAGTTGATAAGTCAAGGACTAGACAGGTTCCGGGAACTGGATTAGGATTATATATTGTTAAAGAAATTTTAGAAAAACACAGAGCATATATAGAGGTGGATAGTGAAGAAAATCAAGGTACATTGATTAAAATTATTTTTAAAGGGAGGAATAACATTGAGGCCAGTAGATATAATTTATAAAAAAAGAAATGGAGAATTAAATACAAAGGAAGAAATAGAATTTATGATAAATGGTTATGTAAATGGTCAAATACCAGATTATCAAATTTCAGCATGGTTAATGGCTATATTTTTTAATGGTATGAGTAAAGAAGAAAGATATTATTTGACAATGGTTATGAGAGATAGTGGTGATATAATCGATTTATCAGGTATTCAAGGAATAAAAATAGATAAACATTCAACTGGAGGAGTAGGAGATAAGACTACATTAGCTTTAGGTCCATTAGTAGCTTCTGCAGGACTTAAAGTTTCTAAACTATCTGGTAGAGGATTAGGACATACAGGTGGAACAATAGACAAATTAGAGTCAATACCAGGTTTCAAAACTGCAATATCTAAGGATGAGTTTTTTAGAATTGCTAATGAAGTTGGAATGGTTGTTGCAGGTCAAACAGGTAATATTGCCCCTGCAGATAAAAAAATTTATGCATTAAGAGATGTAACGGCAACTGTTGATGAAATTTCCCTGATTTCAGCAAGTATAATGAGTAAAAAATTGGCTGTTAATTCTGATGGAATAGTTTTAGATGTAAAAACTGGAAGTGGCGCTTTTATGAAAAGTGTAAAAGATGCAATAGAATTAGCAAAATCTATGGTTGAGATAGCTGAATTGAATAATAGAAAGATAATAGCTTTAGTAACTAATATGGATCAACCTTTAGGAGATAATGTAGGAAATTCTTTAGAAGTATTAGAAGCGATTGATACGTTAAAAGGGGAAGGGCCAGAAGATTTTACAGAATTGTGTATTGAGTTAGGCGCAAATATGCTAGATTTATCAGGATTATATACATATGAGGAAGCATTAAAAGTTTTAAGAAAAAATATTGAAAATGGGAAAGCTTTAGAAGTTATGAGAAAATGGATTAAAGCTCAAGGTGGTGATGAAAGAGTAATAGATAATCCTGAAGAAATCTTGCCTATTTCTAAAAATATAGTTGAATTTAAAGCTGAAAAAGAAGGATATATTTCTCATATTGATGCAGAAAAAGTTGGGATAGCATCAATGGTTTTAGGTGCTGGTAGAAAGAAAAAAGAAGATGAAATTGATTATTCGGTTGGTATTAAAATTTTGAAAAAATTAGGAGCTAAAATATCAAAGGGAGATGTAATTGCAAAATTATATGTTTCAGAAAAGAGTAATGTAGAAGAAGCTTTAAAATTATTAACTGAAGCATATGAAATTACAGAAAATCCTCCACATGAAGAAAAAATGAAATTAATATATGAAAAAATTGTAGGAGGTAAATAATGTATAAGAAATTCTTTCTTATATTTGCTGTATTGATATTATCTTTAGTTGCATTATCACAGGTATATTATATTGATATAACAAAAGAATCAACAGAATTTTATTCAATGAAATTTTCTGATAAGATTTTTGTAGATGTAGAACAAATTGTCTCATTTTTTAAATTACAACAATTTCCATCTAAGAATATAATATATCTGTCAAATCCTAAAAATAATGATATTTTGGAACTAGATTTAATAAAAGGCACAGCAAGGGTTAATTTTAATATTAATAGATCTTTTTCATCTGCAGTACTATCTAAAGATAAAAAATTATATATATGGATTGATGCTGTTAATGATTTTTTAGGATTAAAATCTTTCCATATAAATAATGATATTTTTGTTTATAACAGTATTCCAAGAATTATAAAAATCGAATATTCTTTTGATAAAATTATTTTTACATTAAGCCATTTAATAAACAATAAAATGATAAAGATTGAAAAGGATGGTTTTTTAATATATCCAGCAGTTAATGAATTTCCAGTCCCTCAGGATATGGATTTCAAAGTAGTATCTGATAATGTAGTAAAATATACCATAAAAAATTTTGAGAGTTATGATATATCTATATCTAAGAGAAGTATTATACTTTCTTTAAATAAATCAAAAATTAATAATAATTCTAAAGAAGATAATATAACAAATAATGTTGCTATAAACACAAACACAGAAACAGTAACATCGACAACAATTTCTAAGACCGATGAAAGTAATACTGATCAATCATCACCTTTAGAAAAAAAATTAAATGAAATAAAAAATAAAACAACAGTTTCAAATGCTAGTTCAGGAAATATTAAAACTTATAGTATTGACACAGAATTGCTTAATGTGGAAAATAAAATGATAGAAATAAATGGAAGAATAGTTCCAGTCCACATTGCAAGAATAAATCCAAAAGAGATGGAAATTAAAGTTATATTTAATAATTTAGGTTCTCCGAAAGATGCGGAAGATTTTTTAAATGAAAAAAAGCCAATTTTAGCAATAAATGCAGGATATTTTGACGTATCTACTTTAGAACCTATTGGAAAGATAATAACTGATGGTAAGATACAACATATATCTTCTTATTTGAGGCCATGTTTTATTATTGATAGTCATAATATACCAACTATCAAAGATGTAGTTATGGAATACAAAATATATGTTAAGAACGTTTTGTTTTGGATAAAAGCAATAAATACAGCTTGGAAAGGTGATGTTAAACTATATACAAGTGAATATAAAGGGAAAATAAAAGAAAGTGATGAAGATTATATATTTTTACTTATTGAGAATGGCTATGTAGTTCATATAGGAAAAGAAAGACCTATAAAAAATCAAAAATTATTACTTATAGATAGAAAATATTTAAAATATATAAAAGATGTTTCTGAAGGAGATGAAGTTGTTTTTAATATTGATATAAACCAACAGATAGCCATTAAAGAAATGGTAGAGGGTGGTCCTTTAATAGTTTCTGATGATTTGATGCCAGAAGCATTGAAAGAGGAGAAATTATCCTATTCATCGAGCATTATTGGCCGAAAAACACCCAGAACGATAGTTGCAATTGATAACGATAATATGGTATTATTTATAGTAGTTGATGGTTACATGGAATCGAATCCTGGTATAAATTATGATGAAGCTCAAATACTAATAAAAAAGATAGGAAATATTAAACAAGCAATGATGTTAGATGGTGGAAGTTCTTCATTATTTTATTATAATGGAAAAATATTAAATTATAGGTCTGAAAATTGGAGAAATAAAATTCCTGCTTTCTTAGGGGTATTTAAGAAAAAATAGATTTTACAGTGGGGGTGTATAGTGTATGGGAATCATTGAATCAGATAAAAAAAGAATAGTGGGTCTTTTTGGACACCACGGATGTGGGAAAACCACGTTAATGGATGCAGTTTTGAAAAATTATAGTGGGGCAGATAGAATTGGTCAAAGATACTTAGATTCAGAAGAGGTTGAAAAAGATAAAGGTGCAACTTTTTCAAATCATGTAGTATCTGTAGACTATAAAGATTCAAGGATTTACTTTTTTGATACCCCAGGGTTATCGGATTTTTTAGGTGATATAGATGTTGCAGTGAATGCTGTAGATAATGTCGTTTTAGTTGTTAATGCAAGTTCTGGTATTGAAGTTACAACAGAAAGAATTTGGAAAATAGCAAGAAGAAATAAAAAGCCTATATTTATTTTAATTAATCAGCTTGATAAAGAGGGAGTAAATTTTGGTGCCCTCGTATCTTCTATTAAAGAATTTTTTGAAGATGGAGTTAAAGTTGTTCCGTTACAGACTCCTATTGGTGAAGGATTAGAATTTAAAGGAATAGTAAATTTAATAACTAAAGAAGCATTCGAATATGAATCAGATCAATCTGGGAAAGATAAGAAGTTAGATAAAATTCCAGAAAATGCACAAAAATATTATGAAGAATATCATCAAGAATTGATTGAAGATGTAGTAGAAACAAATGAGGAGATGATGGAAAAATATTTAGAAGAAGGGGAAGAAGCTTTAAATCCTGATAATGTATTTAAGGCATTACATCAAGCATTTGAAGAAGATGAAGTTGTACCTATAATAATTACTTCAGCTGAAAAAAACATAGGTATAGATAGATTTATGGAAATGATTAAGTTGGTTGGTATGTATCCATCAGAAAGAACTTTTAAAGGTAAATTAGGAGAAAATGAAATTATTGTTGAAGGAAAAGAAGAAGAGCCTTTTGTAGGTTTAGTAGTAAAGAATGCAGTAGACCCATTTGTGGGTAAATTAACTTATATAAGGGTTTTAGCTGGGACAATAAAAGCTGGTGATTCCTTTGTAGAAGTTCAAGAAGACTCAAATGAAAAAGTTTCTCATATTTACGTTCCAAAATTTGATAAAAATGAAGAAGTTTCTGAAGCAGGAGTTGGAGATATAATAGTTGTTCCTAAATTAAAAAAGAGTAGAATAAATGATACAGTTGCTCATTCATCAAGATTAGTGAAAATAGACGTTCCAGAATTCCCAGAACCAATGATTTCAAAATCTGTAAAACCAACATCGAAAAATGAAATTGATAAAGTAAATAATTCTCTATCAAAATTACAAGAATCAGATCCAACATTTTCATGGGAATTTGATCCTGAAACAGGTGAAACTATTGTTTCAGGTTTAGGAACAACTCATTTGGAAATCATGATTGAAAGATTAAAGAAAACATTTAAAGTAAATGTAGAAGTCGGAAAACCAAAAATAGCATATAGAGAAACAATTAGAAGAAAAGTTGTTGCTGAATATAAACATAAAAAACAAACTGGTGGCCATGGACAATATGGACATGTAAAAATAGAATTAGAGCCATTACCAAGAGGAGAAGGATATGAATTTGTGGATAAAATTGTTGGAGGAGTAATACCAAAGAACTTTATACCTTCTGTAGATAAGGGTATTAGAGAAGCAATGAAAAAAGGTGTTGTTGCAGAATATCCTGTAGTTGATATTAAAGTTACATTATTTGATGGTTCGTATCATGATGTAGATTCTTCAGATATTGCGTTCCAAATTGCGGCAAGGCAAGCATTTAAAGATGGAATGAAAAATGCAAATCCTGTAATATTAGAACCAGTTATGAAAGTTGAGGTATATACTCCAACAGAATATACAGGTGATGTTATGGGTGAAATATCATCAAAACGCGGAAGACCAATGGGTATGCAATCATTAGGAAGAGGAATGGATAGGATAGATGCTGAAATACCTTTAGCTGAAATGCTTGATTTTTCTCCTAGATTGAGTTCTATAACAAGTGGAAAAGGTTATTTTACAATGAAATTCTCAACATATCAAGAAGTAACCCCAGATATTCAACAAAAAATAATTCAAGAAAGAGAAAGAGAAAAAGAGGAACAAGAATAATAAGAATAATAATTAAAGATGGTTGCAAATGCAACCATCTTTTTATTTTATAAAAAGTTCTTAAAAATTCACATTTAAAATGGTATAATAAAATAGATAAAACTATATAGTTTTATAAAAAGGAGGTCTATTGATGTCAATAAGCACAGGTGGTGGCGATAAAGGAAAAACTAGTCTCTGGTCAGGAGAAAGAGTGTATAAAGATAGTTTAAGAGTAGAAGCATATGGAACTATAGATGAATTATCTTCTTTTTTAGGAGAAGCAAAACATTATGTAAAATCTTTTGAAGTAAAAAAAATAATTAATGAAATACAAAATGATTTATTTAAAGTAGCAGGAATTTTAGCTTCTAAAAATAAAGAATTTATACAACCTATAGAAACATTAGATGTTGATAAAATAACGAATTATATAAATTTATTTGAAAATAAAATAGGATTGAAAGGATTTGTAATACCAGGAAATACAATAGAATCGGCTAAATTAGATATATGTCGAACGATTTCTCGAAGAGCTGAAAGAAGAATAATTACACTTTCAAAAGAAGAAAAATTACCTGTTGAACTTTTAAAATATATTAATAGATTATCTGATTTATTATTTATAATGGCAAGATATGAAGAATATTTAATAAATAAAATTGAATATAAAAAATGGTGATTAAATGAAAATATTAGTTGCAACGTATCAATTTAGAATAAATGAAATTTTTTCATTGAAAGATAAAAGAAGTATTATTAAAAAGCTTATAAATGGATTAAAGAAAAAATATAATATTGCAATATCCGAAAGCGGTTTTAATGACCATAAAAAAATAGGAGAAATTACTGTAGTTACTTTATCTAATGATGTAGATTTTTTATTAAATTTATATGAAACAATAGAAAATAATATAGAGTATTCTTATGGTTTAAACATAATAAGATCCAATTATGAGATTTTATAGGAGTGAAGAGAGATTGAATGAAATAATAAAAGAAATTAATATTATACTTAAAAATATTGTATCGGAATATAGATTGAAACATATTATGGGAGTAGTATATACAGCAAAGATTCTTGCTAATAAAAATAATATTAGTGAAAAAAAATCGGAAATAGCAGCATTGGGGCATGACCTGTTTAGAGATGTAAAACCCTATAAACTTATTAGAATCTCAAAAGCATATGAAATAGATATTTCATATATAGAAGAAAGAAATCCTATATTGTTGCACGGTAAGATTGCTGCAGAATTTTTAAGAAGAAAATTTAAAATAAAAAAAGATATATATGACGCAATATATTATCATACCAGTGGATATAAATACTTTGATACTCTTGGGAAAATTATTTTTATTTCAGATTCTATTGAACCTACTAGAAAATATGAAAATGTAGAATACTTTAGAAATTTGGCTTTTTATGACTTAAATAAAGCATATATTGAAATACTAAAAAATAAAATAATATATGCATTAAAAAAAGAACATTTATTATTACCAGACACAATAGATGCTTGGAATTATACTAAAATAATAAACTTTAATAAATAATAGAACTTTTTGGAGGTGTATTAAGTTGGCAGCTAGAATTCAAGTTGGTGGAAGTAGAAGATCTTCAGGGAAATGGATTTGGATTTTATTAATATCTATAATCATTATATTGGTGAGCGGAATATTTTATTATTATAACAGTTTAAAAAATTCAGCTGATATGAAAGCTGACGCGGTAAGCTATTTAGTAACTTATGAAATGCCACAAAAAACTGAATTATATTTTATTAGAGTAAAAAATAACTCTAGGAAAATTTTTATTGTTAAAAGTTCAGATAATATTTTCTATTCTGATAAAGGATTAAGTATTGACTCATTAAAACCAGAAGAAGCTTTAACTAATTTTGAACAGATGTTTGATATAACACCATCAACTATAAAATATCATTTTGTATTAAAAAGTGAAAGTATTAGAGAAGTAGATTCTTTGTTAAAAGGTAGAGGTAACTCGATTGATGATTTCTTTGATACATTAAAGACAAGAAATGCAGGAATTATGGATATACTAGTTTCTAATAATTTTGTTAATGAAATTAGAAAATTTGGAAATACAAATCTCTCATTTAATGGTGCTTTTGCTTTATTACAAGCTTTTTCAAAATATTCTATAACAAGTTATGATAAGTTAGTTATTAAAACATTATTATCTAAACCTGTAGAAATAAATTTACCAGAATTAAAGAAAAAAATGAAAAGAAATTATGTGGATAAAACAGTTATTGAATCTTTGAAAACTATTTTGGAGTGATCAAATGAAATTTTTAATGTATTTTTTAGGCATTATTTTTTCATTAATTGTGATAATGTCTATGTTTTTCCCTTTTTTTAATATTTATGCTAAAATGGATAAATTGCCAGATCCATATTATTTTTTAGTATTAGGAATGGACACAACAAATGTTACCGAAAAGGTTTCAAGAACTGATTCTGTTCTATTAGTTGGAATTAGCGAAGGGAAAAAAAAGATTTTAGTTTTGCCGATTCCTAGAGATTTATTAGTAAATGTAAATAATGAAACTCTGAGAATAAATGCTATTTATGTAAAATATGGTATTGGAAAATTGAAAAACATTATAGAAAATACATTTAGTATTAAAGTGTCAGACTATATAATATTTGATTATAGTTTATTTAAAGAAGTTGGAGATATATATTCTCCCGTGAAAATATATGTTCCAAAAGATATGTATTATGAAGACTTTCATCAAAACCTTCATATAAATTTTAAACAGGGATACAATTATTTGAATGGTGAAGAATTGCTATATTATGCTAGATTTAGGCATGATGCTTTAGGAGATTTAGGGAGAATACAAAGACAAAAAGATGTATTATTTGCTCTTATGAATGCTGCAAAAAATTCAGGATTGTCTAAAATTTTTTACTCAATCGATAAGGTATTAAAAAAAACGGTTAATTCATTTGATTTTAAAAAATTGTTTTCTATTTTTTTAGTATCTAAAAAAGCAAGCATAACCTTTTTATCTTTGCCTATAGATGTAGTAGGGGATTATGTGAAATTAAAAACTGATAAAATAGAATATATGAATAAATATTTGTCTGATTTTGAAAAACCACCTGAAAATAAAAAAATTTGGATTACATTAATTAATAATATGAAAAATTTTAATTTGAGCTTTTATACAGTTACAAGAAATAGGTGGAAAAATGCATATGGATTTTTAATAGAAATAGTAGATATATTACCTAATATAGAAGGAATTAATAATAATAAATCCTATTTAATAATTAAGAATGAAAAAATAAGAGGTAAAATACTTAGCGAAATAAAAAAAAGATATTCTAATTTAGTTTTTCAAATAATAGATATTAAAGAAAATCCAATTCTTTACTTTTCTGTAGTGAAATTTTTAAGTGAAAACTTCTATAATACTCTTAATTCAGATGTTATTGTATTGGTGGGAAGCAATTTATGAAAGAAATCTTATTATTGGTGAAAGGTTTTTTTAAAAAAAATAAAAAACATTTTCTTTTTCCTTTTTTATCAATATTTATAGGAGTTTGGGGGATGATTGTAGTAATTTCTGTAATAAAAGGATTTGATAAATCCTTAATTGATTCTTTGACATCAATTTATCCTCATATTATTGTATATGATAAATATAATGAAAAATTAAAAGACGAAAAATTTAAAATGTATTTTTCAACATTCCAAGGTTTTTTTAATCATGATGGAAAAAAAATAACAGCAACTTATTGGAAAATTGATAACATTAAAAATTTTAATAACATCATAATTAAGGGCGATGCTAGTTCTTGTATTGTTGGGGATGTATTAGCCCAAAGTATGAATTTAGCTTTAGGAGATAAGATCAATTTATTTTATACAGATAATTCAGGGAAAATTAAATTAGAAAATATAAAAATAACAGGAATTTTTCATTCCGGAATATATATAATAGATTCCACTTTTTTAATAAAAAAAGAATCATATGAGAATTTGAATTATACGGGAATTTACCTAAATAATCCAAAAGAAGCAAAAAAAATAAAAAACACTTATTTGAAAAATTATTTGGCATCAACATGGGAAGAACAAAATGAAAACTTTTCAAAAGCAGTTGAAATTGATTCCTATTTTGCATTAATAATTACATTTTTTGTTGTATTAATGAGTGGTTTTAGTATTTCTAATTCTGTTATGTATTCTATTTTTGTTAGAAAAAAAGAAATAGGTATTTTATATTCTCTTGGATTAACTCAAAAAAAGATATCCTTAGTGTTTATTCTTGAAAGTTTGATAATATCCATTTTAGGTTATGTTTTAGGATTATTATCAGCAATTTTTACTATATTTATTTTAAAATCTATTGATATAAAATTACCATCAGGAGTGTTTTATATAGATAAAATTCCTTTTTATATATCTTTTAATGATATACTTCTAAGCTTTATATTTATAATAGGACTGTCTGTAATTTTTTCATACACTTCATCAAAAAGATTATTATCCTTTGATCCTGTTGAGGTGCTACATGATGAATAATTTAATTGAATTAAAAAATATATATTTTTCTTATGATAAAACAAAAAATGTATTAAATGATATTAATTTAAATATAGAGGAAAACAATTTTTACGGTATATATGGTCATTCAGGAAGCGGTAAAAGTACTTTATTGTTTATAATTGGCAATTTATTAAAACCAGATCGTGGAAAGATAATGTATGGTTTTGATAATATAAAAAAAAGAATAGGGTTTGTTTTCCAGTTTTTTAATTTGATAAATGAGTTAACCATTTTAGAAAATGCAAAATTAGCTCAATATATAAGAACTAAAGATGAAAATATTGATGAAATAAAAGAATATTCTGAAATATTAGGTATAGATGGTTTACTACATAAATATCCTGGTGAAATATCTGGTGGTGAAAAACAAAGAGCCAGTATTTTAAGAGCGATAGTTGGAGATACAAAAATCATTTTGGCAGATGAACCTACAGGGAGTTTAGATACGAAAAATAAATTAATAGTATTTGAATTATTTCAAAAGTTGAATAAATTGAATAAAACCATTATAGTTGTTTCTCATGAAAAAGAATTAATGAATTATTGTAATAAAGGAATTTATATTGAAGATGGATATTTAAAGGGGGAATTTTGATGAAAGAAAGAGAATTTTTATTTTTAAAGCCTAATACTGTTAGAAGAGGTTTAGTTGGTGAGGTTATAAGCCGATTAGAAAGAAGAGGAATAAAAATTATTGCAATGAAAATGATAATGGCTACAAAAGATCAGGTAGAGGAATTATATAAAGAACATAAAGGGAAAGATTTTTATGAAGATTTAATAGAATTTGTTTTATCTGGACCAGTTGTTGTAATGGTTTTAGAGGGGCCAAGAGTTATTGATATGGTGAGACATATTATAGGTAATACAGATCCATTAAAAGCTTCTCCAGGAAGCATCAGAGGAGAATTTGGTATGAGTGTAACTAAAAATATAGTTCATGCTTCAGACTCCATTGAAAATGCAGAAAGAGAAATGAAAATATTTTTTAATGAAAAAGAATTAGTTGAATATAGATTGGATGTGCAACACGACTTATGATAATTGTAAAATTAAAAAAAGGAAAAGAAAAAAAGATAAAAAATGGATATTTGTGGATATTCAAGGATGAAATTTCTGAAATAACAGGTGAAAAAATTGATGGCGAATTATGCAATGTTTTTTCTAATAATTTTGAATTTATTGGAAAAGGAATATTTTCTAAATCATCTAATATAACAGTAAAAATTTTATCTTTATCAGATGAAGAAATAGATGAAAAGTTTTTTTATAAAAGATTTATAAAAGCATTAAAGCTAAGAACGGGATTCGGAAAATCTTATCGTTTTTTCCATGCAGAAGCAGATGGGATTCCAGGATTAATTATAGATAAATATAATGATTTTTTAGTAATTCAATTTAGAAATAAATGGGTAGAAAAAAATAAAGATAGCATTATTAATACTTTAAAAGAAATATTTGGAAATGAAATAAAGGGAATATATGAAAGGAGTGACTTTGAAACTTCATCAAAAGAAAATTTGGAAAGATATGTTGGAGTTTTGTGGGGTGAGGAACCTTCTGATAATTTAATTATTGAAGAAGAAGGAATAAAATATATTGTGGATATAAAAAATGGTCAAAAAACGGGGTTCTTTTTTGATCAAAGAAAAAACAGAATATATATTAGGCAATTTTCAAATAATACTATAGGTTTGGATGCATATTCATATACAGGTGGATTTGCACTAAATATGGCAAAATTTGGTGCTAAAAAAGTAATAGCTGTTGATAAAGATAAATATGCTTTAGAATTATTAAAAGAGAATGCTAAGTTAAATGATATAGAGAATAAAATAGAAATAATTTATGGTGATGTTGAACAATATCTTTTGGAATCTTCAGAAATATTTGATTTAATGATGTTAGATCCTCCATCTTTAATAAAGAAAAAAAATGAAAGGTTTAAAGGTGTTCAAATATTTAAAGGAATTTCTGAATTAGGTATTAAAAAGTTAAAAAATTTTGGTATTTTAAGTTTGTGTAGTTGTGCATATCAAGCTGATATTTCATTGTTAATAGAAGCATTAAGAAGAAGTGTAGAAAATGAAGGGATTATGTTGCAAAATTTAGATATTATAATCCAGTCTAATGATCATCCATGGATACTTCAAATACCAGAAAGTTTGTATTTAAAATGTTTATGGATTAGAGTTTTGAGGTGAAAAAATGCCAAGTATTTTAGCGCATATATTATATTCTATGAAGAGTTCACAAGAATATTGGAAGCCGGAATTGTATTTGGGAGCACAAGGACCAGATGTCTTTTTTTATGCTAATGAAAAAAAATATGTGGAAATTGGATCTCGATTACATGAACTAAAAAGTTCAGAATATGCAAAAATAATGAAAAATTTTCCTGAAAGTTTTCGTTTGGGTTATATTTCTCATATGGAATTGGATGAAAAATTGCATTCATTAATAAATAGTTATTATTCAGAAAGTATATCACATACTAGGTTTGAATATAATTTTGATGAAATATTATCTTTAAAATTTTTTGGAACGCATTTTATAGAAAATAAATGGTGGAAAATATTAAAAGTAAAGGATATAAGTAGGATATCGATTGAATTCAACAATATGCTAAAAAGAGAATTTGGGATTAAAGATATAAATTATGAATATGCATATAATAAAATGCTTAAAAATTTAAGATTATTATTTGAATATCCCAATTTTAAGAAATATATATTAGTAAAAATATTAAAATTAATTGGTTTGGATTATTCATATTTATTTCCTGAAATAAAGAAAGAAGATGAAAATAAGTTATACCATCTTGAAAAGGAATTTTTTTTAATTCTTAAGGGGGATTGATAAAATGAAAATATTAGGTTTAATTTTAGCAGGATCATCGACAAGTGGAATTAAAGAGTTAACCAAAAAAAGAGCAAGTGCAGCTGTTCCTGTTTTTGGAAAATATAGAGCTATAGACTTTACTTTGAGTAATTTTGTCAAACTCTAAAATTAAAAAAGTTGGGGTATTAACTCAATATTATCCTAGGAGTTTAATGGATCATCTTGGCAGTGGAAAAGAATGGGATTTGGATAGGAAAACAGGAGGTTTGTTTATATTACAGCCATATTTTAAAAATAAAGATGAAATACCGGTTTATAAAGGTACGGCAGATGCAATATTTCAGAATATGACATTATTAAGAAGAGGCGATGAAGATTTTGTATTAATTGGTTCTGGTGATCATATATATAATTTTGATTTTAATAAATTATATCACTATCATTTATCTAATGCAGCTGATATTACTATATTAACTAAAGAATTAGTTGATGATGAATTTATAAATACTTATGGTCAGATTATTACAGATGAGGAAGGGCGAATTTTAGAGTTTTACGAAAAACCTGAAAACACGAAATCTAACAGAATATCTCTTGGTGTATATTTTATAAATAAAGCATTATTAGTTGAGTTGTTATATACGACAATTCCAAATGGAGGAAAGGATATTGTTCATGATTTGATTATTCCGAATTTGAATAAATTAAGAGTGTTTTCATATGATTTTAAAGGTTATTGGTCTAATATAAAAAAATCTATAAAAACATATTATAAAACCAATATGGATATTTTAAATGATAATATAAGGAAAGAATTATTCTATAATAATAAAATTTATACTAAATTAAAAGATTATGCACCACCTAAAATAAATATTAATGCAAATATAAAAAAATCATTTATAGCGGATGGAACTATAATTAATGGGAATGTGAAAAATTCTATTATTTCAAGAGGGGTTAAAATAAGGGCTGGAGCTATAGTAGAAAATTCAATAATTTTGCAGGATACTATAATTTCTGAAGGAAGTGTCATAAAAAATGCAATAATAGATAAAGATTGTGAAATAAGAGAAGGAAAAAAAGTAATAGGTGAAAATAGAATTTTGGTAATTGAAAAAGGTACGATTATTTAGGGGGGATAATATGAATATTGTTGCTTTAATATTAGCAGGAGGGCAAGGTACAAGATTAGGTGTTATTACGGAATATTTAGCAAAACCAGCCGTTCCATATGGGGGAAAATACAGAATAATTGATTTTGCTATTAGCAATTGTGTGAATTCGGGAATATACAATGTAGGAGTTTTAACTCAATACAGACCTCATGTTTTGAATAAACATTTAGGTATAGGAAGACCTTGGGACTTGGATATAAAAACAGGTGGATTAACAATTTTACCTCCTTATGTAAGTAGTACAGATCAGTCATGGTATATGGGTACGGCAGATGCTATTTATCAAAATGTAGAATATATAGACACATATGATCCGGATTTTGTATTAATTTTATCAGGTGATCATATATATAAAATGGACTATAATGAAATGATAGATTTTCATATAGAAAAAAATGCTGATGCAACAATTGCATGTATGGAAGTTCCTTTAAATGAAGCTCATAGATTTGGAATAATGGTAACAGATTCTTTTGGGAAAATTGTAGAATTTCAAGAAAAACCCAAAGAACCAAGAGGAAATTTAGCTTCTTTAGGTATTTATGTATATTCCTGGAAAGTTTTAAAAAAATTATTGATAGAAGATGCAAAAGATCCAAATTCTGAACATGATTTTGGGAAAAATATAATTCCAAGAATGCTTGAAGAAAAAAATAATCTTGTGGCATTTAATTATGAAGGATATTGGAGAGATGTTGGAACATTAGAATCATACTGGGAATCAAATTTAGAGCTATTAGGGCCATTACCTTTATTAAATATTCATGATGTTAATTGGAAAATATATACTCAATCTGAAGAATTACCTCCAGCATTTATTTCAGATAAAGCTAACCTTTCTGGATCTTTAATTAGTGAAGGATGCGAAGTTTATGGAGAAGTTCATAATTCTGTTTTGTTCCAAGGAGTAATTATTGAAGAAGGCGCTATTGTTAAGGATTCTGTTATTATGAATAGATGTATTATAAGGAAAGGAGCATATATAGAAAAAGCAATAATAGCAGAAAATGCAGAAATTGGAGAAAATGTAAAAATAGGAATAGGAGAATTCAAAGAAAATAAATTCAATAGCAAAATTTATAATTCTGATATAACTTTAATAGGATTTAATGTTTCTATTCCTTCAAATATAAGCATTGGTAAAAATGTTGTAATTGGTAATTCTGTAAAAGATATCCCTGATGATGTACCTTCAGGAGGCTATGTATTATAGGGGGTGGCCAGATGGATTTTTATGCTGTGAAATTTTATGCTACGTCATCTCTAACTGCAGAAGTTTTAGTAGGATATATGTTTGGTAAAAAGAAAGGAAATCCTGAATATAAAATGATTTCAATACCAAAATCAAAATTGCCAAAATATGAAATACCTGATATTAATTTATCTTATATAGAGTTTAAATCTGCATTAGAGGAATTATATTATAAAGCAATAAAAGACTCAACGGTTTTAGATTTAAATAAACAGTTTTTGGCATTTGTTCAATCAACGATGAAAAGATATGGCCCGGAAATTATTAATGCTAAAATGTTTTTAGCTGTAAGGGACTCTGATGTAGCAGTTGTAAAAGCGATTATTTCAGAAATATTTGAAGATTGGGAGGGAGAAGTAAATTTAAGAATTGTAGCTGAAAAGTTAACCTATCAAGATTTAGTATGGTTAATGACAGAGCATAGAAGCTTTTCGGAGAAAGAAAAATCTTATTTGAATAGAGTAGATGTTCAGTCTTCTCCTGAAGTATTACCATTATCTGACCCGCTAAATGGTATGACAGTGAATAATATAGATGTTGGGGATCCGATATATACTTTGGTTATTGATGCTGTTGATCCAGCTAATCTTAATAGATTAAAAGAAATGTATCCTGACAAGTTTGACGAAGCTGGGAAAAATATTTTACCAATCGAATCGAAGCTTATTGCTAAGGAATTAATACCAGATACCGATTATTATTTTATTAAAGTAGATCTAGGTGGAAGGCTTATTGGGAAGACTGTAATTTCAAAAAATTTAAAAATGATGGTTGATAGTAATAAAATAGAAGAAATGCATAGGAAAAGAGAAGAATATTTTAATCCTCCTGAAGATAAAATAATTGGAGATATTTTGAAAGAATCTATTGCAGGTTTAAAAAAAGAAGCAAATTTACCTGAAAATAAAGTTAAAAGCAGTGATATATTAATAATTTTTGGATTATCAATAGGTTTAATTATAGGAGCAATATTATTGGGTATATGGTTAGGTGTTTTTTAGTGAAAATATATTCATTAATCTTAATAATTTCTTTAATAATTGTTGGTATTCTATTTAATCTATTTATGATAGATTACATATATACAACATCTGTTGCTATGAATAAAAGATTGAAGAAAAATCTAAATACTATCAACATAATAGAGAAAAAATTATGTAATAATGAATATAATAAAAATATAATTTATGAAACAAAATCATCTACTTTACTAAAAATTACTTTTGATAATGGAATTGAAGGAATTATAATTCAGGAGGAATAATATGAAATTAAAGTTATCTTATGCTACAGCAATAGCCTTAGGCTTAAAAAAAGGAAAGTTGAAGTTTGATATGCCAACTGCATATTTAATGTTAGGTGAAAAATGTATATTTAATTGTAGTTTTTGTGCTCAAGCAAGGGAGGCAAAAAGCGATAAAGATTATTTATCTAGAATAAAATGGCCTGAATATTCATTAAATGAATTTATTGAATCTATAAATACTAATAATCCTTTTAAAAGGATCTGTATTCAAGTTGTAAATTCTTATAATTATTTTGAAGAATTAAAAAATTTTTTAAATGAAATAAAAAATATTGAGGTATTAAAAGCGGTATCTTTAAGACCAAAAGATATTGAAGAAGTGAACGAAATATTTAAATATAATATAGATAATTTGGGGATTTCCATCGATGTAGCAAGTGAGAAATTATATTCCGAAATTAGAGGGGGGAGTTTTAACTCTCTCTTTAATATTTTAATTGAAGCATCAAAAAAGTATCCTAAAAAGATAACGACACATATAATAGTTGGTTTAGGTGAAAATGATGAAGAATTAATAAAATTAATGTTGAAAATGAAAAAATATGATATATTAGTTTCTCTTTTCTCTTTTACACCAGTAAAAGGAACTAAATTAGAAAATAGAAAACCTCCTTCAATAGAAAGATATAGAAAGATTCAATTTGCAAGGGAAATTATAGAAAAATATGATGTAAATATTGAAGATTTTAAGTTTTATGAAGGTAAACTAATAAAATTACCAGACGTAAATATTAATATTGAAGAAGCTATAAAAACCAGTGGATGTAGCTATTGTACAAGACCATATTATAATGAAAAACCAAATAAAGTATTATATAATATACCACAAATCAGAAAATCATGAAAGGAGGAAGGAAATGTCTCTATTGACTTTTAAGGGTGGAGTGCATCCACCTGAAAAAAAGGAGTTGGCAGAACATAAAGAAATAAAAGTTTTGCCATTACCAGAAAAGGTATACATCTATACTACTAACCACATAGGGGCTCCAGCAAAAGTTTTGGTAGAACCTGGTCAGAAAGTAAAGACTGGGCAAAAAATCGGAGAAGCAAATGGTTTTATATCCGCAAATATTCATTCTTCTGTGACTGGTGAGGTAGTAGAAATTACTAAAATGACTAATGCTGCAACTGGAACAAAGAATGACGTTATTGTTATTCAAAGAACTGGAGAAGATGAATGGGATTTAATACCAAATCATGGTGATTTTTCAAAAAAGTCTCCTAAAGAGATAGTAGAAATTGTTAAAGAAGCTGGAATTGTAGGGTTAGGCGGAGCTATGTTCCCTTCACATGTGAAAATGAGTATTCCTGAAGGTAAGAAGGCAGAATATTTGATTATCAATGCAGCAGAATGTGAACCTTACATAACAATAGACCATAGAATGATGTTAGAAAGATCAAAAGAAATAGTTAAAGGTATTAAAATTATTATGCATGCAACAGGTGTAAAAAAAGCATATATAGGCATAGAAAGCAATAAGCCTGATGCAATAGAAAAAATGAAAGAAGCAGTATCAGGAGAATCAATTGAAGTAAAAGTATTAAAAACAAAGTATCCACAAGGTGCAGAAAAACAATTAATTTATGCAATTACTAAGAGAGAAGTTCCATCAGGTGGATTACCATTAGATGTAGGAGCAATAGTTTTTAATGTTTCTACAACTTATGCAATTTATGAAGCCGTAGAAAAAGGAAAACCTTTAGTGGAAAGAGGTATTACATTAACGGGTGAAGGTGTAAAAAAACCTGGAAACTTTATATATAGAATAGGAACATTAGCTAAAGACTTATTAGAACATGTAGGATTAGTAGAGGAAGAAAAAATAGATAGAATACTGTATGGTGGTCCAATGATGGGAATTCCATTACCTAATATTGAATTACCAACATTTAAAGGCAACAATGCTTTAACTGTAATGACAAAGGAAGTAGCCCCTAAAAAAGAGCTTTTTCCATGTATCAGATGTTCTAAATGTGTTCAGGTATGTCCAATAAATTTAATGCCATATTTATTAAAAATGCAAGTTGAAAAAAGAGAATATGATAAAGCTCTTGAATATGGATTAATGGACTGTATAGAATGTGGATCATGTTCATATGCATGTCCTGCTGGAATAGAATTAGTAAAAACATTTAAAACGGGTAAAAAGGTAGCAAGAGCTTTAAAAGGGAGGGCAAAAAAATGAAGTTGAATGTTGCAGCGGCACCACATTTAAGATCAAAAGATAGTGTTAGAGCTGTGATGGTAGATGTATTAATAGCCCTCATACCATCAGTTATTGTGTCAACATGGGTATTTGGATTAAGGGCATTGTGGATAATGCTATATACCATGGTTTTAGCAGAAGGTATGGAATTATTTATAATGAAAGTTTTAAGAAAACAAAAGAATTTCAAACCAGATTTTAGCGCATCAGTTACAGGTTTATTATTGGCAATGAACCTTTCGTTAGCAGTTAATTGGTGGCAAATATTAATAGGAGTTTTTGCTGCTATTGTTTTAGGAAAAAATGTATATGGCGGATTAGGAAAAAATATATTTAATCCAGCATTAGTAGGTAGGGTATTTATGTTAATTTCTTTTCCAGTTGCTATGACAACATGGTATAGACCATTTTATTATAAATTTGATACAATAACTACAGCAACTCCTTTAGCAATATTAAAGGAAAAAGGGTTATCTGCATTATCAAATTGGCCAGATTATACCATAAATTTAAAAACATTATTTGTTGGTACAATTCCAGGTTCTATAGGAGAAGTAAGTGCATTGGCTTTAATAATTGGCTTTATATATTTGGTTATTAGAGGAAGAATAAAAATATGGATACCTATTACATACATATCAACGGTGTTTATTATTGCATCTATTTTTTATTTATCAAATCCTGATAAATATGCATCACCATGGTTTCACATATTAAGTGGTGGAATAATGCTTGGAGCATTATTCATGGCAACAGATATGGTTACTAGTCCTATGACTGTAAAAGGGCATGTTATTTTTGGTATAGGATTAGGAATTATTACAATGACAATTAGATTATTTGGTGCTTATCCTGAAGGAGTATCATTTTCAATATTAATAATGAATTCTCTTGTTCCATTGATTGATATTTACGCTAAACCACGTATTTTCGGCACAACAAGAGGTGGTAAAAAATGAAAAATTATATGAAAACTGGTTTTATTTTAATGTTGTTTGTAGTTATTTCAGGACTCATAGTTTCATGGGTATATGTTTCAACAAAACCAGCTATTGATAATGCAGAATTACAAGCTAAGTTAAAAGCAATAAAGAAGGTTTTACAAAATTCTAGAGGTGAAGGGTTGCTAATTAGTGATAACAAGATACCAAAAACATCTCAAGAATTAGATTCTGCAATATGGGATTCAAATGATAGTGGGGTTTTATATTCAAAAGGAAAAGCGAAAGTATATTCTCCAGCATATAAATATATTAATGATAAGGGGCAAGAAATTTATATATTAACAGTTTCAAGTGTAGGGTTTGGTGGAGAAGTAATTTCTGTAGTTTCTTTTGTGAAAGACAAAAAAATATATTTTAATAATTTGGAAGTAATTTCTTATTCACAAGAAACTCCAGGTTTAGGTGCAAATATTTCTGAAGAAAAAGTTAAAGAAAGATTTTATCCGATTTCTTATGAAGGATTAATAAAAGGTGTAAAAGTGAATAAGGATGCTGGAGTTATATTGAATACTCCAGATAAAATTAAAAAAGGAAAAGAAGAGGGAATAGTTCAAACAAGTGATATAATGACAGGAGCTACAATTACTCCAAGGGCTGTTGCGAATTCTATTAATATAGGATTTGAATACCTCAAATCCAAAGGGGTGATTCAATAATGGCTAATATAAAAAATTTCAAAGCTGGAATAATTCAACAAAATCCAACATTTGTTCAAGTTTTAGGTATGTGTCCAACACTTGCAACGACTACAAATGCGGAAAATGCTTTAGGTATGGGATTAGCCACATTGTCAGTTTTAATTTTATCAAATATTGTGGTTTCTATAATAAAAAAATGGGTTCCTAAAAATATTAGAATACCTATTTATATAGTTGTAATTGCTTCATTTGTTACAATGGTTGATTTATTAATGCATGGGTATACATATGATTTATGGAAAACATTAGGATTATTTATACCTTTAATAGTTGTTAACTGTATTATTTTAGGTCGTGCCGAATCATTTGCATCAAAAAATGGTATTTTAGATTCTATATATGATGCATTGGGAATGGGTTTAGGTTTTACAGGTTCTTTAGTTTTGTTGGGATCTGTTAGAGAATTATTAGGTAATGGAACTATATTTGGATTACCTATTTGGGGAGATGCAATGAAATTATATGTTATGATTCTTCCACCAGGAGCATTCATAGTTTTAGGAATGCTATTAGCAATGTTCAATACTATTGGAATACATAATAGAAACAAAGCAAAGGCTGGTGAAAAGAAATGAGATTATTTTTTATATTTCTTTCAGCGATATTAGTAAATAATTTTGTTTTATCTAAGTTTTTAGGGATATGTCCATTTTTAGGAGTATCTAAAAAGATAAGTTCTGCTTCAGGCATGTCGATGGCAGTTATATTTGTAATGGTTTTATCTAGTGTAATAACATGGTTTTTGAATTTAATATTAGTTAAAATGGGATTAGAATTTTTAACTACAATAGTATTTATTTTGGTAATTGCGACATTAGTTCAATTTATAGAATTTTATATTAAAAAGGTATCTCCTAATTTATATGAATCATTAGGGATTTATTTACCTTTAATTACTACAAATTGTGCCATTTTAGGGTTGGCATTAATAAATGTGATGAACAATTATACATTAGTAGAAACAATAATAAATTCATTAGGAGCAGGTTTTGGATTTGGAATGGCATTGATAATATTCTCTGCTATTAGAGAAAGAATGGATTATTATGATATTCCTGAACCATTTAAAGGAACTGCTATAGCATTGATTACTGCAGGATTGTTATCAATGGCTTTTATGGGATTTTCTGGTCTCATAAAATTATAAGGGAGGAATTGTAATGTCTATTATTATAAATGCAGTTATATTACTTGCTATATTAGGATTTTTTGCTGGTGCATTTTTAGCTTTTGCTGAAAAAAAGTTTGAAGTAAAAGAAGATGTTAGAGTCATATTTGCTGAAAATTTGTTGCCTGGTATTAATTGTGGTGCTTGTGGATATCCAGGATGCTCTGGATTTGCAAAGGCTTTTGTTAAAGGAGAAGTAAAACCTGATGGATGTCTTCCGGGGAAAAGGCAAGGGGTACCAGATAGATTAGCAAAATTATCAAAAATGTCAGATGAAGAATTAAATAAAATTTGGGAAGAAATAGGAGAAAATCCAGAAAAAATAAAAGAAAAATTTTAAAATTGGAGGGGATTATATCCCCTCCAATTTTCTTATTATAGTATCTTTTAATTTTACATCATCAGGATTTTTTAATATATAATTTAACCAATTTAATAGGATATATATTTTATTTTTTTTCAAAAGAGATGTTAAAATATTAATATCAGATTCTTGATGATATTTTAGAACTTTTATATATAAAGAAATAATTTCATCAAAGAATTTATTAGCCTGATTTACAGAATATTTATGTTCAATAAATTTCGTAATATAATATTTTTTTAATTCATATATGTCTAAATTTTCGAAGAAATTAATATAGTTTATAGGTAGTTCGATTTTGATAATAGAATCTCCATTAGAAATATTTAAAAATATATTTCCCTTTAAATCAGAAATATATCTTTTTATTAAAGCAATATTATACATTTTAAAATTAGATTTATCAATGAAAATATCTTTATTCAACATTAAAAGATAATCATTGAATATATTGTCATGGTCTATAATTTTTATTTCTAAAATATCATTTGAAAAATTAAATGAATAAGTTAGTATCCCTTCGTTTTTTTCTGATATTATTAAATGTGATAATTCATATAAAAGGCCAAATAGTTTTTCTTCATCGGAAAATATATAGGTATTATTAACATTAATACTTTTCTTTAATATAATATTTTTTTTACTTATAATAGAGGATAAATAATAAGAAAGAGAGTTATATAGTTTTTTAATGTCGATAAATTTTAAAAAATTATTATTTGATTCATATAAATATATATTTTTAAACTTATTTATGATTCTATTTATTTCATCAATTTCATTAAGAATATTCTCTTTATTTATTGAGTTTGTAGAAGTTAAATAAAATAAATTTTGTAACGGATTATTAATAGAAAAAATTAAGTCATTTAAAAGAGTGTCATTTTTATCTTTTATTTCATCAATTTCATTTTTTATTAGAATAATCTCATTATCTTTTTCTTTTATTTCTTCAATATATTTAGAAATCTTGTTTTTTAGGATCTTTCCGTATGGAGACTTTAATTCCAGGTTTTCAATATTTTTAAATTCAGTAGTTAATAATCTCATATCTTGAAGATTGATGCTATTTATTTTTATTAATGAGAATAAAATAAGTATAAATAAAATACCATTAATTAAAACGAAAAATAAAATATATCTGTTAAATATAGATTTTGAAATTTCTCCGGAATAAAAAATATAATAGTTGATATCTTGATAAGAAAATTTTTTATAATGAATTAATAAGCGTTTATAGGTATTTGGATAAAATTCATTTTTATATTGTATAATAATATTTTTAATAAGAAAAGTACGTATAAAATTAGTATAATCAATTATTGAAAAGTAATATGTATATTGGGTATCATCTATTTCTATAGATTTTTGAAAAAAAGTTTTTGTATTGACATCAGATGTGCTTGCAAAATCTGAATATATAATATCAGATTTTTTATAAATTGCTAATTTTATAGGTTTAAATGTAAATGTATGATTTTTAATATAACTATATATACTTTTTTCTATATTGTATTCTAAATTGATAATTTCTTCTTTTAAAAACTTTTCGTTTATTTTTATTTCATTGGAAATAATATCATGCTTTAATGAATATATAAAGATAAAGAATGTTGCTATCATAGATAAAAATACTGAGATTAATAATACGAAATATTTTCTCATAAAACACCTCTTTATTATTTTTATTATATTATACCATAAAAAAAAACGGATCCTTAGGATCCGCTAAATGTCTATCCATCTATTTCAGGGGGGGATAGGGGGATTTTCTTTTTACAACAATAGTATACAAAAATAAATGTTACTTTTCAATACTTATATATTAATTGTGAATTTTCAAACGTAACAAAACCTGGAGTTATGTAAAATTCTTTTTTTTCAAAGAAGGTATTAATAATACAGTCATAATCCATACTATTGAAATACCTAAAACCATAGTTAAACTGAATTGTTTAAGCAATTTTCCTCTTGAAAGTTGGAAGGTTATAAAAGATGATATTGTTGTTAAAAAAGATAATGATGTTGCTTTTAATGTATGCCAGTAATGAACCTTATCTTCGTCAATAGCATGGAAAATATGAATATAGCCATCAACACCAATACCAAATATTAAGGGGAGTGAAATAATTGTTAAGAATGTTGCTTTAATATCAAAAAGGTAAATAATACCAAATGTAATTAAATTTGTAAAAATTAAACCTATTATAGCAATTAAAGTTTCTTTTATAGATTTTCTTGAAAAATAAGTTAAAATACCTATTACAAATACAGAGAATAAAATAACATTATAAAATCTGTTTTCAATAAGATACATTAATTCATATAATGCTTTTTTATTGCCTAAAAATCTTCCAATATATTTTTTTAATGAATCAAAAAAATATTTCATTCCATTATTTGTATTTAAATCTATAGATGGAGTAACATAAACAATAAAATAGTCTTTTCCATTTTTATTTATCAAAATATTTTTTCTAAAACTATCAGGAATTAATTCTGTTATTCCAAGAATGAAATCTTTTTCATTTTTAGATTTAGCAGCTAAATCAATAATTTTTAAAGTTTCTGAGTAAATATTGTATTTTTTTAACACAGCAACAGAAAAAGGGTCATTTACCAATTGTGAAATCTCTTGAGTTTTGAGTTTGAGTTTTTCAAAGTCTCCTAATTGTTTTTTTAATATATCTAAATAACTTTCAACTTTTGAAACATATGGAGATTTTTTTAAATCATTTATTATTTTTTGCGAGTCTTCATCAATACCGATAATAAATTGCATTTCATTAAATAATGATGTTCCAAAATGGTTAGCAATATCATTAAATACTATACTACTTTCAGAATTAGTTGGAGCCAATCCTGGTGGTGTATAAGAAAAATTAGAAAAGTTTATTAAACCAAAAATTGAAAAAGAAATAATTAATAATGTGATAAAAGATAATAATAATTTTCGATGTTTTGGAATCCATATACTGAATTTTTGAAACCAAATGTTTATCTTGTTTTCTTTATAAGTTTTTAAAATTATGTTTCTAAAAGGATAAAAAATTATAGGGGTTATAAATACCATTATTAAAGCAAAGACAAATAAACCTATGCTACTAATTATAGCCATTTGAGTAAAAGCTGGTAACTTCATTAGTATTAAAGCTAAAAAGACAAATACCGTGGTTAAAACACCATACATTACAGGTATTAAAACTGTTTCATATGTAATTGCTAAAGCTTCAATATAATTTTTTCTTTCTTTGAATTCTGTTATTAGACGACTTGTAATATGAATTCCATAATCAATACCAAGTCCGAGAGTTATAGCGGCAACAAAAGAGGTTAATATATTAAATTCCTTAAAAATAATTGTAGCTAATCCCAAAGAAATTCCAGTAGCTACTATTAAACTTAAAAAAACTATAAAAGTAGCTATTAAATTTCCAAATGTAAAATAGAAAATAATAATAATTAATAATATCGACAAATATGTTGTGATAGAAAAATCAAAAGATACCGTTTTATTGGCTTCGTAAGAATAAATATAAGCTCCAGTCAACCCAGTTTTTATCGAATAGTCATGATCTATTGTATTTAAAACATTTTTTACTTTTGGAATTATATAGTCTACAAAATTCAAATCAGACGTTGGTTTTTTAAAAGTTATACCCATAACCATGATTTTTTTATCAGGAGATAAAGTATAATACCCCAGCAAGGGATCAGATTCTTTCGAGTTTTGAAAACTATTGTCTAATTTATTCAAAAGAGATATAGTATCGTTTATATACTCAAAAGATTTAAAGTCATATGGGTTAACATTTGAAAATGCATTAAAAGTTTTTTTAACGTTTTTCATTAAATTATCTATTAATTTTGAATTTGATATATTTAGGAAACCATAAGAAAGCAATAAAGAAACATCAGTTTTTGCTAGGTCTTTAAATTCTGGTAGAGTTTTCATTCTATCATAAAAATCTAGGGCTAATTTTTTATAATCAGTATCATCATTTAGATAAAAAGCAGTAATCATCACCTCAGATTCTGATTGTTGTTTTAACTCATTTTTATAAGACATAACAATTGGATCATCATCAGGAAGCAATTGTAAAAGATCGGAATTTATTTTTAAATTTTTTAAATTATACATTATAGCTACAGAAAAAATAAAAAATAAAATTAATATCCATTTATAATTTTTTGTTAGAAATTCTGATATAAGTAAGTATCTCTTTTTCATTTTTTCATCTCCATAATATTATATAAAAAATTAAATCTAGTATTGTTCCGATAATTAATGCAGTCAAATTTTTTTCACTAAAATCTTTATACCCTTTTAATAATTCTATCCAAATAAATGGAATTACTAAAAAAAATTTAAAAAAAGAAAAAAAACCAATAAGTAGTAATGGAGATAAAGAAAGTATATAATATGGGAAAATTACTCTAAATTTTTCTATAGGGTGAAAAAAAGATCTTATAATATTAGATAAGAAAATAAAAAATAATAAGAATATACTTTTTATAAAAAAAGTATACAATGTTAGGTTTCTAAAAAAAGGGGAAAACCAAAAATAAAATAATATAATAAAACCTATAAATATAGTATCATATTTAACCCTTGAAATTTTTGTTGGAGTAAAAATAATTTTAAATATGTTATAAAACATCAATGTATGCCTCCAGTGTAAACTTTCATATCATATATTACATTAATACCTAATTCGGTAAATACGTTTAATAAAGGTTTGACGCCAGGATTTTCTATAATATTATAATCTAAAATAATACCATTTTCGTTTTTTAATTTTTCAAGAATCTCCGTTTTAAATGAATAAGGTTTATAATTTTCTTTATCTAAAACAAAATATTTGAGTTTCAAAAAGCTTAATTCTTCTAAAGTTAGTTTAGATAAATCAGTTACTGCAATTGTTGGATAATTAATTAAAGTAAAATTTTTAGAATATGCAATATTCTTATTTAGTTGTAGTCCGTAAAAAGTTAATTTTTCTTTATACTCTTTTAATGATGAATCAAAAGATTTTAAAGTTGTTTTTAATTCATCATATATATCATTATTAACAACTGCAATAAAAACATGATTATTTGAAAAATCAATCTTTATTTTACCAATGAAAACCCCTAAATCATCAATAACAAAAAATATTCTAGAAAGATTCTTTGATTTGTTTACCATATCGATTATATCATTTTTTATATTATTATGATAATTTAAAACAACATAAGTAGGGATAGGCTCCCTAATTATTACCTGTTTATCAATATTTCCAAATAAAAAGTATACAGTTACACTTAATAAAAGAATGGTAATAGAAAAGACTATTACCATTCCATATATCCTCAATTTATTTTCCTCCCATTTTCAAAACTTCAATGGCCTTTAAAAGTTGCGTGTCATTATTTAAATCAATGACAGCTTCGTATGTAGTGGTGTTTTTAGCTTCCATTTGTTCAACATTTTTAACTTCTTTTTTAGGATTATCAATTTCAATATCAGGCTTAATTCCTTTCAAATGAATATCTTTTCCTGAGGGTGTAAAATAATGTCCAATAGGTAACCACACTTCTCCACCATTGTCTAATGGTATAGGTCTCTGAACAGCAGCTTTACCATATGTGGTTTTTCCAATAACTGTTGCAATTTTATTATCTTTTAAAGCTCCAGTTAATATTTCAGATGCTGATGCAGAAGATTTATTTACTAATAATACAATTGGTAATTTATCTAGAAAATCGAAATGCTCATATGTTTTAGGTTTAATAACCTCTTGAGAACCATCAAAATATCTTACAGTAACGATAGTTTTATCTTTAATAAACATACTTGCAATATCTATAGCAACATTTAGGAAACCACCAGGATTATTTCTTAAATCTAAAATTATTCCATTAACATTATCTTTTTCAACAGCTTTTAAAGCTCTTTGCATTTCTGAAGCACTTTTTTCACCAAAATTAGTCAATTTAATATATCCAATTTTGAAGTTATCACTTTCAAAAACTTTATATTTAGCAGTAACAGTTTCAATTTTTTCTCTAACTAAAGTAATTTTTTTTGGTTCATCCCAACCATCTCTAAATACTTCTATTTGAACTTTAGTTCCAGGTTTTCCTCTCATCATATTTATAGCGCCAATGTATCCAGTTTGAGAAACTGGTGAGCCATCAACACTAATAATTAAATCATCTGCTTGCAAACCAGCCTCATATGCAGGAGTTCCGATCATTGGACTAACTATTCTAATGGCATTGAGTTTAGAATCATAACTTACAAGAATTCCTAAACCACCATATTCTCCCGATTCTTCAATTTTACTTTCAGTTACTTGTTGAGAATCTAAATACCATGCAAAAGGATCATTTAATCCATCAACTAACCCCTTCAATGTTGAATCTAAAACCTTATCGTAATCAACTTTATCTTTTTCATAATAAATGTTATTAATATAATAAAGCAGCGTATAAATAGGATTTTGAAACTTATCCAAATATAACTTTTCAACATCTTTCTGATTATTTGTATTTGCCCATAATAATACAAAAGAAGTTGTAATTAATAATATTACTATAAAGCTCTTAAATCTTTTATTCAAAAAAATCTCTCCCTTCCTAACAGTATTATTTTTATTAATATTTAAATGTACTTCTACCTATAAATTCTCTAATAATAGATTTTCTTGGTATTTCTTCGAGTTCTGTGATAGGTAAAAAATAATCAAGAAATTTTAATAATCTTTTTGCTTCCGAATATTCAGGATTACTATTATCGACAGACAATAGTAAAGGTTCAGCAAAAATCTTCAAAACAGATAATTCATAAATTAAGTTAGAATTAAACATAATATCCGCTTCTTCTTGGAAAGGGAATATATTTCTATCTTCACCTCTTCTAACACTTGGCCACATTTTTAAAGTAGCAAGAGCGGAATGCCCTCTAAATTTAAAGTCTCTAACTATTCTTCTTATTAAGCGCGTATCTGTAGTAGTAATTCTATTCATGGCATCTAAGTTCATTTGTGTTAAAGCACTTACGTATATTTTATATTTATAATCTCTTGGAATACTAGCAGTCAGTATTTCGTTTAATCCATGTATTCCCTCAATAATAAGTATTTGATCGGAATTCATTCTTATTTTTTTTCCGCTAGGTAGACTTTTTCCGTGTACAAAATCAAATTTTGGAAGTTCAACCTCTTCACCTTTTAATAATTTTTGTAAATGTCTATTAAATAAATCTAAATCTAAAGCATATATTGACTCAAAATCATAATTTCCATTTTCATCTTTCGGCGTTTTTTCTCTGTCAACGAAATAATCATCTAAAGAAATAGGTATTGGTTTAAGACCGTTTACTTTTAATTGTAAAGACAATCTTTTTGCAGATGTAGTTTTTCCAGAGGATGATGGCCCTGCGATTAATACAATTTTTACATTTTTTCTTTTAATGATATTATCAGCAATTTGAGCATATTTTTTTTCATGAAGTGCTTCAGAAACTCTTATTAATTCAATAACTTCATTAGGCCCTTTTGTAATTAATTCATTTAATTCGCCAACCGTACTAACCTCCAATATTTTTAACCATTCTTTATATTCATTAAAAGTAAAAGATAATTTTGAATAATGTTTGTATTCTGGGATTTTATCTGGTGATTTTGGTGTGGGGTGAATTATTACAAATCCATTATCTATAGCTACAAGATCGAATAAATTTGTATAGCCTGTGGAAGGAGGCATATAACCATAAAAATAGTTGAAATACTTATCGCATATGTAAATATTAACTTTATCCTTTTTTCTATATTTAAATAAGTCAGATTTATCTTTTAAATCAACATTTTCAAAAATTTTCATTGCTCTAAATTTACTTATAGTTGTTTTCTCAAAAGGTAAATCCTTTTCTACATATTCTATCATTTTCTGTTTTAAAATTTCAAGTTTTTTTTGTGAAGGTTTTCCACTCCTGAGTTCACAATATAATCCACTCCCTATAGCATGATGAACATAAAGTTTATCTTCAGGAAATAAATCTTTTAAAGACATATATAAAAGAAATAAAACACCTCTTTGATAAATTCTAAATCCATCAAGAGTTGAAGTATCTAATAATTCAATTGTTCCTGAATCTTCTATAGGTTTCATTAATTCTTTAATATTATTATTATGTTTAACAGCTAAAATTTTTAAGGAATGTTTTTTCTGAATATCTTTTATAATTTCAAGATAAGTTGTTCCTTTATTAGCATAAATGATTTCATTATTAATCTTTAATTCATATCTCATAAATATTCCTCCTTTATTTATTTTTTTGTAATAATCTTATTCATAATCAGAAACAATGAGGTATTGACAAATGAAAAAAATATGATATAATAGATACTGTGATTGGGGCGTGGCCAAGCGGTAAGGCGGCGGATTTTGGCTCCGTTATTCGGTGGTTCGAATCCATCCGCCCCAGCCAGAGCCGGCGAAAGCCGGCTTTTTGTTTATGCAAAGTAGGGAAATGCTCAAACTTTTTAACAACGTATAATTATATCATAAAATAAATTATTTTTGTAGTGGAGATGTAAAATGGATCTTTTACAATTGAAATATTTTAGGGAATTAGCCTATTGTCAACATATGACTGAGGTCTCAGAGAAATTACATATTTCTCAACCTGCATTGAGTATAACAATATCCAAGCTTGAAGAAGAGCTTGGAGTTAAATTATTTGACAGAGTAGGTAGAAAGATAATTTTAAATGAATATGGTAAAATATTTCTTTCTCATATAGATAAAATATTTAATGAATTGGAATGTGCAATGGAAGAAATTAATAAATATAAAGGGATAAAAAATAAAAAAATTATATTGGCTACAACGGGGACAACTTTTCTTGCGGACTTTATAATTACTTTTTTAGAAAGATATCCAGATTTAAACATAAAACAATTTATAATTGATAATAGTGAGGCAATAAGACTTCTTGAAAAAGGAGAAATAGATTTTGCAATTACATATCCACCAATAAAGTTAGCTCATATCGAAAGCAAAGTTTTAATTGAAGACGAAATTTTAGTAGCTGTTCCACTAAATCATAATTTATCTAAAAGAGATTTTATTAGTCTTAAAGATTTAGAAAATGAGAATTTTATAAATCTGGTAGAACATTACGGTTTTAGAAAAATAGTAGATAAAATATACCATGAAGCTAATTTTAATCCTAATATAATACTTGAAGGTGAAATTTCTTTGGTAGAAAAGGCTTTAAATGCTGGTCTAGGGATAGTAATAGTTTCTCGGAAATTTGTTGAACAATATCCGGATTTTCCAGCTAAAACATTAAAGTTAATAGAGCCATATTTTAAATGGGAAATAGCAATATCTTGGCTCAAAGAGAGGCATATGAATGAAGTATTAAAACAATTTAAAGACTATGCTCTTCGATATTATAAAAAATAAGTTCCTTTTGGGAACCTACAGTTTGTAGACAAAGCACAAAATAAAATAATCAAAATAATATTTGCTCATCCAATGAAAATTCTTATTCCTCAAAAATACAAGGTTTTACAAAAAATATTTTAAGTTTTTTCTAACCAAAATATTTATATTAAAAGTTTTTTATTTTCCCAAAGCGAATGTTTCTGGGATTTTCAAGTATTCGCTCATATTATTTTCTCATATTTTATTTTGTTAACAGTTTGAAATAAGTTCCCTTTTGGGAACTTATTTCAAGAAATCTGTTTTTTGATATTCTGGATTAGGATATTTGTAGAATCCTTCACCAGTACTTACTCCAAGTTTGTTTTTATCAATAAAATTCTTCTTAATCTTTTCAGCTCTGCTTAAGATTTTTTTATCATTTAATTTTTCTCCACGCATTTTAATAATATTATATAAAGTATTCATTCCAATCAAATCAATTATTCCAAATGGGCCGAATTTTGATCCTGTACTAATCATCCATGTTTTGTCAATATCTTTGTAATCAGCCACGCCATCAAAATATAATGTCTCAGCTGCGTGTAATAAAGGTACTAACAATGAATTTAATACATAACCACTTTGTTCCTTTTTTATTGGAATAGGTATCATACCTATATCTTTTGCAAAGTTAACAACAATTTCAAATATTTCAGGCGATGTTTCTTCATGTCCCATAACTTCTCCAATATTAGCCTCCCAAACCGGATTTGCAAAATGAAGCGCAAGAAATTTTTCGGGCCTTCCTGTATATTTTGCTAATTGTGAAGGTAACATCGTTGATGAATTAGTTGTGAAAATGGTTTTTTCAGGAGCTAATTTTGAAAGTTTTTCATATATTTCCTTTTTTATTTCAAATACTTCAGGGACGGATTCGCTTATTAAATCAGCATTTTTAATTGCTTCTTCAAGGTTTGTAGTATATTGTATATTTGAAAATGTTTTATCAATATCTTTTTCTGTAGCATTTTTATAGTTTTTAAAATATTCACTAAATCCTTTATGAAATTTTTTTGATTTTTCTAAAGATTCTTCGCTAATATCATATATAATAACATTAAAACCCTTAAAAGCTGTTTGCCATGCTATTTGTGATCCTAAAACACCTCCGCCCAAAACAGTAACGTTCTTTATTCTCATAATACCCCTCCTCAATATATATAATTGTAATGTTAGAATATTAGAAAATTCTAAAATTCTAACATTACAATTATATTACTGAGAGAGTGAAAAATCTAATACAAAAATATTTATAAGCTTATAAATACCAGTATATATAAAAATCCCTCATAAAACTATGAGGGATTTTAGTTAATAATAAAGTATTTGAATAATTTTATTGTTGATACAAAACATAGGCACTTAATGGTTCTAAAACAACATTCTTTTCGGTAGTTTTTATTATTTTTGTTCCAGCAATTTTATCATTTACAACAATATTCCATTCACCATCAGGCAAATTAAAAATAACTTTTGAAGAATTTGCATTATATATTACAAGTATATTTTTCCACGAATCATTATTTGCATTTTCTTTAATAATAAAAGCAACCATTCTTTTTTTAGGAGCTTCTAGAAATTCTAAATGAGATTTTATCATGTCGGCATTTGTCATTCTAAATGCAGGATGGGATTTTCTTAATTCAATTAATCCTTTATAATATTCAAAAATATCATAATATTTCTCTTTTCTAGACCAGTCAAAAACATTAGGAGTTTCTTTGTTATACGGATTATCATTTCCCATTTTTGTTCTTGCAAAATCAACACCACCATGTAAAAATGCGATTCCTTGAGAGGTTAAAATAATAGCATTTGAAAATTTCTGAGCTTTCTTTAATTTTTCTTCGATGTTTTGAGGTATTTTATCTTCCCATGGTTTATAGCCTAAAGCTAAAGCATTTTTATCCCATAAAGTATGATTATCATGATTTGAAACATAATTTATAGTTTCTTCTGGATCACTTGCCCAGAGTCTTATTCTTGAATTATATTCAATAGAACCAACAACACCTTTTTTTATTTTTGTTTCTTTCCCTAAAGATCCTAATCCAAATCCTTTTATTTTAACATTAAAAACACTACCTCTAATTGCATTTCTGAAATCATCATTAAACATAGCAATATGCATATTTTTTTGATCGCCTTTTCCAAATAATAATTTTCCTCCGCCAGTCCATGGTTCACCATATAATAATATTGAAGGATCTATTTTATGAAGTTCTTTACTGACCAATTCCATCGTTTTTTTATCTATCAAACCCATTAAATCAAATCTAAAACCATCAACATGATATTCTTTTGCCCAATATTTTACAGAATTCAGTATAAATTTTCTTACCATAGGTCTTTCTGTAGCGATTTCATTACCAACACCTGAGCCGTTTGTATAATGTCCAGTATCATCAGTTCTATAATAATAATAAGGTACTGTTTGATCAAAAGCAGATCCTTCACCCACAACAGCAGTGTGATTATATACAACATCAAGGATAACTCTAATACCATTTTCATGGAATTTTTTTATCATTTCCTTTACTTCTTTGATTCTTGAATTTGGATCAAAAGGATTAATGGAATAAAAGCCATCAGGCACATTATATAATTTCGGATCATATCCCCATCCATATTGTTCTTTGAATTTTGTTTCGTCTATAAAATAAATATCTTGAATAGGCATGATATGAACATGGGTAATTCCTAATTCTTTTAAATGGGAAAGTCCTGTTTTTACTCCATTAGGACTTGTGGTATTTTCTTGAACTAAACCAAGATATTTCCCTCTATATTTTTCATCAACACCAGAATTTTTATTTATGGTAAAATCTTTAACGTGTATTTCGTAAATGATTGCATCTTCAGGATTAATAAAAGGTGGTTTTATATCATTATTCCAATTTTCCGGATTTGTATCTTTTAAATCGATGATAGCGGATTTTTCAGAATTAACAGAAACAGCTATAGAATAAGGATCAACAGTTTCTCTATATTTTCCATATGATAAAAATTTGTATTTATAGAACCAACCTTTTAAATCACCTTTAATAGTTGTACTCCATACGCCGTTTTGAGATTTTTTCATTTTTATAGTCTTATCGGGTTTTTTAGATAAATAATTTTTGTATAATAATACTTCAGCAGTTTTTGAAACAGGGGACCATACTTTAAATGTGGTATAATCTTTTTTATAAGTAATTCCTAAGTCATCTCCATTATAATAAAAATCATTTAAAATGTTTCTCATAATAGCGGTATTTTCCACGTATCCAGAAATACTAATTTTTACTATTTTATCAACATCTTTAAAAGGTTTATTTAGTATAATTTTAATTTTAGTTGTTTTTGAAATATCAGTAGGATCCAGTTTTTCGACGTTTTTAATTTCTAATTTTTTACTTTCAGCAAAAACGTTAATTTTCCCTTTCCAATTTTTAGTATCAAAAGGAGTTGTTAAACTTACCTTTATTTCTGTAGGAGAGTCCATAATAGCACTTAGAATTCTTGGGCTTATATCAATGTTATTAGGATCTATATAAGGTTCTTCAACGCTTGTAATTATCCAAATTTCTGCAATTCCGTTTTTGGGAATTTTTACAAATCTATCCTTTGATACATCTTTTGCTTGCCATTCATTCAGTCTCACAATATAACCTAATTCAGTATATTTCTCGTTAAATTTAATAATAGAATAGGGGCCAAAATCATCTTTTCCAGTGAATTGATATGCATGACCATCTAATGATTGCGGTTTATGCGGCCATACCCACAAATTCCATCCTTCATATTTGTTATCAAAACGATGATAATGTAAAATTAATACTGTTTTTGCTCCAAAATCCTTAGCGCTTTTTCCAGTGCCATAAGATGGAAATGTTGCAAAGAAAGTAGAAATAATTAATAAAAATAAAATAAGTAAGTTTTTTCTCTTCATAAAATCCCTCCTAAAAGAATTTGTTATACCATAAATACATTATATCAATTTACATAATAAATAAAAATAATAAAATTGGTTATTATAATAAACTAAATAAGATTATTTAAAATTAAATTTATTTAAGTTAATTATATTATAATATATTTCTAAATATATATAAAATGAATTAAAGTTATACTTCGGAAATAAAATATTGCACTACTTTAAAAATAGTATGATATAATCAAGTATACAATGTCAAGGTGGTGTTGCCATGGAGAAGTTGAGTGGAACATTGAAGCTTTCAATTTTTGAAGGAATGTTTTTTAATGCTTTTTTTGTAGCAACACAGACTTTTATAATAATTTCTATCGCATTATATTTTAATGCAAATCCATTTCAAATATCTATAGTTTCATCATTTCCTGTATTTTCGCAGATGTTTCAAATCTTTACTCCATTCTGGTATAAATTATTAAAAGGTAGAAAGAAAAGTTTAATAGCAGTAGCTATTATAGGAAGAGGAGCTTTAATTCTATTGCCTTTAGCCGTTTTGTTTGATTATAAGAACTCATGGGTGTTTGTCTTTATAATGATTATATATTCATTATTTGGAACTTTTATTAGTAATATATGGACCTCTGCAATGAGGGAATTAGTCCCATTTGAAAAAAGAGGAAAGTATTTTGGTTTAAGAAATGTTTTTGCTTCTGCGATAGGGATATTGGTAACATATATTTATGGTAAACTTTTAGATTTTCCGAATAAAAAGATGGGAATATTAGTTGTTACAACATTAGTAGCTATATTTTCTATTACTACAATTATTCTTTTTATATTTCATAATATTCCAGAAATTAAAGAAGAATCTGCAAAAATAAATTTAAAAAAACCACTTTATGATAAAAGGTTTCAAAGTTTTTTAATTTTTGTAGCTATTTGGACTTTTGCTATAGAGTTAACAAGACCGTATTTTTCTTATTTTCAATTAGCTGTTTTAGGAGTAAAAACAACTTTTTTAGGAAATATATCCGTATTTTCTGGGTTAATAACTCTTGTATTATATCCATTTTATGGAAAGTTAAGCGATAAGTATGGGAATAAAAATATTTTAATGATAGGAATTTCATTAGCTACTATAGCTCCTTTATTATATTTTGTAATGACTGATTATAACTATCATAGTTTGATATTATTAGATGGTATATTTTCAGCATTTGCATGGTCGGCAATAAATCTTACTTTTTTTAATTTGCTTTTAGAAACGGTTGCAGAACCTGCAGAAAATTATATAGGTGCTTATGCGTTTATTTCCGGATTAACAGCTATAGTTGCTTCAACCTTAGGTGGTTTTTTTGGTAATATATTAAAAGATAAAACATTTTATATATTGGGGGATAAATATCATGGAATACAATTTTTAATATTAATGGGTTTTTTATTAAGAATATATTCTTTGCTTCATTTAACAAGTGTTGAAGCATATGAAAAGCCAATAAGGTATAAAAGTTGGTTATTATCAAATCCTTCATTATTTAAAAGAAGGGAAGTACATTTACCTATATATCTAAAAATATTGAAACCTAAGAAAAGAAAATTGGAGGATAAATATGTCAATAGAGATTGAAAGAAAATATATTATTGATGAAACTGAAGCTAATAAATTAAAAGGAAGATCTATCAAAAAAATAGGAATAATACAATGGTATTTAAGATCAGAAGAAAATGAAATAGAAAGAATAAGACTACAATTAATTAGAAAAAATGGTGAAATAATAGAAAAATGGAATTATGCATATAAAGCCAATACAGATATTCCACATGTAAAAATTGAGAATGAAAAAGATTATTTTATAGAAAATATTACTGAATTATTCAATAAGAAAATGGTAGTAAAAATTAGGCACGTAATTAAGGAAAATCCAGAAATTGTTTTAGATGAATTTATTGAATTCGAATATTTGCATTATAATATAAATGAAAGATATCTTTTAGAAATAGAAATGAAAGATATAAAAAAGTACAATACTGAAGATTTTTTAAATGAATTAAAAAGAGAAAATATAAAAATTATGAAGGATGTAACTGAAGATTATAAATATTATAATAATAATATAGCAATGAAATCAGTGAAAGCCTTAGGGTTAAAAGAGATTTTAGAGGTGCTAAAATGGAAAATATAATAGAAAAAGCATGGATAGAATTAGGAAAAGAGAGTGTATTTTATAATTATCTAAAAATGTATTTTGATAATATTCCTACAGAGAATGTAAGAACTATAAAACTTACGATATCAAAATCTGGAAGATTTAAAATATTGTATAATCCAAGAAGATTAAGATCAAAGGGAGAGATATTTTCAAAAGCGATATTAAAGCATGAGATATTTCATATAATACATGGACATATTTTTATTAAGCCAAAAGATAAAATAGATAAAGCAATTTGGAATTTAGCAATGGATGTGGCGGTTAATCAACAAATTAAGGAGTTGGATGCTTTTTCAGTTCCTTTAGATACTATATTAGATGAAGGTTGTGGAACAGATAATGAAAATTTTTTTGTTGGACCTCCTATGAACTATATAAATAAAACAACAGAGGAATATTATAAATGGATATTAGAATTTTTTGAAAAATCAAATAAAGCAGATCTAGAATTAATTGAAGAAAATAGAATAGATTCACATGAAGATTTTGGAAATTTTGAAATGATGGAGGAAATTGTAACAGATCTTGTAAGTGAGGTTATAAGTGAAACATATGAAAAATCAAAAGGAGATATTCCATCTGGATTAGAAGTGCCTATTGCATTACTGATTTCTAAATCAAAGAGAAATTGGAAAGATATAATTAGAAGATTTTTTGGCAACTCTACAGTTATAGAAAAATATAGAACTCCATTAAGACCAAATAGAAGATATGAAAATCAACCAGGCTGGAGAAGCTTATTTGGACCAGAAATAGCAGTAGTGATTGATACTAGTGGTTCGATAATAGAAGAAGAATATTCTGATTTTTTTTCAGAAATAGAAAAAATTTCTAAAATATATGATTCAAGAATATATCTTATTCAAATTGATAATAATATACAAAATATTTTAAGATATGGAAGTGGTGATTGGAAGAATATTGAAATCAAAGGAAAAGGAGATACTGACTTAGATCCTGCAATTTCATATATAGAAGAAAATATTAGACCTGAAGGCATAATAATATTTACTGATGGATATGTGGATTTACCTATTGTTAAAAGAAGAGTGTTATTTGTTTTGACAAAGAATCACAATGTCGAATTCAAAAGAGATGTTGAAGAATATTATGGTACAAATTCCATAATTGTATTGTGATTTCTTAACAAACACCCAAAACCGTGTATTATATCGTAACAAAATAATAAAACTATTTTTGTATAAAACGAGTAAAATATATAGCGTAAAAAGAATTTTCTTTATAATGAAATGATTAAATACTTTAATAAAAAGGGTTTAACATAGATCGAAATTATATATATTGTAAAAAACCACTGAAGAATCGAAAATATATCAATTAACACTGTTGTAACTTCACAAAAAAAACACAACATTTTAATTGAAAATTAAAGTGGCCTGAGGTAAAATACACTTGGTATTTTTTAAAATATTGAAAGGAGGAAGAGAAAATACTATGCCAACTATAAATCAGCTTGTAAGATATGGAAGGAAACAAACCAAGAAAAGATCAAAGTCACCAGCATTACAAAGCAATCCTCAAAAAAGAGGAGTGTGTGTTAGGGTATCAACCATGACACCTAAAAAACCTAACTCAGCTTTAAGAAAGATCGCAAGGGTTAGACTTTCAAACGGAATTGAAGTTACAGCATATATTCCAGGTGAAGGTCATAATTTACAGGAACACTCTAATGTTTTAATTAGAGGTGGAAGGGTTAGAGACTTACCAGGTGTTAGATATAAAATAATTAGAGGTACATTAGATACAGCTGGTGTTGATGGAAGAAAACAAAGCAGAAGTAAATACGGAACAAAAAGACCTAAGAAGTAAGGAGGTAAGTAAATGAGAAGAAGAAGAGCGCCAAAAAGGCCAGTAACTCCTGATCCAATTTATAATGATACATTGGTTTCAAAGTTAGTAGTTAGAATTATGAAAGATGGAAAGAAAACTGTTGCACAATCAATAGTATATGGTGCATTTGATATAATAAAAGAAAAGTTAGAAAAAGATCCTTTAGAAGTTTATCATCAAGCGCTTGAAAATGTAAGACCATTAATTGAAGTTAGACCTAGAAGGGTTGGTGGAGCTACATACCAGGTACCATTTGAAGTTCCAGAAGATAGAGCTATATCTTTAGCTTTAAGATGGATTGTTAAAGCTGCTAGAGATAAATCAGGAAGACCAATGAAAGAAAAATTAGCTCAAGAATTAATTGATGCTTATAATGGAGTTGGTGCAGCAGTTAAAAAGAGAGATGACGTACATAAAATGGCTGAAGCTAATAAAGCTTTTGCTCATTACCGCTGGTAATTTTTTGAGGAGGGATTGTTTTGAAAGAGCGGTTATATGCTTTAAATAAAACAAGGAATATAGGAATTATTGCGCACATAGATGCAGGTAAAACAACAACTACAGAAAGAATATTGTTTTATACGGGTAAAAAACATAAACTAGGTTCTGTTGATGATGGAACAGCTACAATGGACTGGATGGAACAAGAAAAAGAAAGAGGTATTACAATTACTTCAGCTGCTACAACATGTTTCTGGAAAGATCACAGGATTAACATCATTGATACACCCGGTCACGTGGATTTTACAGTTGAAGTTGAAAGGGCGCTAAGAGTATTAGATGGTGCAGTTGCAGTATTTGATGCTCAAGTTGGAGTTGAGCCGCAATCAGAAACAGTTTGGAGACAAGCAGATAGATATCATGTTCCAAGAGTTGCATATATGAACAAAATGGATAAACTTGGAGCAGATTTTTATAACGCTGTGCAAACAATGATTGATAAATTAGGAACTAATCCTTTACCATTACAAATTCCAATCGGTGCTGAAGCAGATTTTGAAGGTGTAGTTGATTTAGTAAAAATGAAAGCAATTTATTGGATTAGTGAAGATGGAGCGCAGTTTGAATATAGAGATATACCAGAAGATTTAGTAGCAAAGGCAGAACAATATAGAGAAGATTTAATTACAGCTATATCTGAATATGACGAAGAAATAATGGAATTATTCTTTGAAGGAGAAGATATACCAGAAGATAAAATTAAGGCAGCAATTAGAAAAGGTACTATTGAAGGTGCATTTGTTCCAGTGGTATGTGGGACATCCTTTAAAAATAAAGGTGTTCAACCAGTATTAGATGCAATAGTAGATTATTTACCATCACCACTAGATTTACCACCTGTTAAAGCTTATGATGAAAGAACTGGTGAATTTGTAAAAGAATTGCATCCAGATGAAAATGGTCCTTTTGTAGCTTTAGCATTTAAAATTATGGTAGATCCATTTGTTGGTAAATTAACATTTGCAAGAGTATATTCTGGAAAATTACAAAAAGGAAGTTATGTAAAAAATAGTACTAAAGGTAAAAAAGAAAGAGTTTCAAGATTATTGTTCATGCACTCAGATCAAAGAGAAGAAGTAGATTATATCAGAGCAGGGGATATAGTAGCCATAATTGGTTTAAAAAATACAACTACAGGAGATACTTTAACAGATGAAAACGAAGAAATAGTATTAGAAAAATTAGAGTTCCCAGAACCAGTTATCTCATTATCTATTGAACCAGAAACAAAGAATGATGAAGCTAAATTAACAAAAGCATTACAGGCATTGACTGAAGAAGATCCAAGTTTAAATGTAAAACTCGATCATGAAACTGGAGAAACAATACTTTCTGGAATGGGAGAGTTACACTTAGAAATTATTGTAGATAGATTAAAAAGAGAATTTAAAGTTGGAGTAAAAGTAGGACAACCTCAAGTTGCATATAGAGAAACAATTAGAGGAACAGCAGATGTAGAAACGAAATATATTAGGCAATCTGGAGGTAGAGGTCAATACGGTCATGTTAAGATTAAAATTGAACCTATTGATAATACAAAAGTATTAGAGTTTGAAGATAAAATTGTTGGTGGTATAATTCCTAAAGAATATATTCCTGCTGTTGAAGCTGGTATAAAGGAAGCAATGCAATCAGGTATTTTAGCAGGGTATCCAATGGTTGGAATCAAAGCAACATTATATGATGGATCATACCACGAAGTTGACTCTTCTGAAATGGCATTTAAAATTGCAGGTTCTATGGCATTAAAAGATGCTGCAAGAAAAGCAAATCCTGTATTATTAGAGCCTATAATGAAAGTGGATATTACAACTCCAGAAGAATATATGGGAGATATTATTGCAGACTTAAATTCAAGAAGAGGAAGAATTGAAGGATTTGAAAATGTAGGAAATACGAATACAAGATTAATCCATTCATTAGTTCCGTTATCAGAATTATTTGGTTATGCAACAGTGTTAAGATCATTATCTCAAGGTAGAGCTACACAATCAATCCAATTCTCTCATTATGAAGAAGTTCCTTCTTCAGTAGCAGAGAAAATAATAAATAAATAATTCATCACAAAAGATAGAGGAGGGAAAAGAAAATGGCAAAAGAAAAGTTCATCAGAAACAAACCACATATGAACATTGGTACTATAGGGCATATTGACCACGGTAAAACAACATTAACAGCAGCTATTACAAAATCATTAGCAATGAAAGGATACGCAGATTTCACACCATTTGAACAAATTGATAAAGCTCCAGAAGAAAAAGCTAGAGGTATTACAATTAATATTGCACACGTTGAATACGAAACAGATAACAGACATTACGCACATATTGACTGTCCAGGTCACGCTGACTACATCAAGAACATGATTACAGGTGCTGCACAAATGGATGGTGCTATCTTAGTTGTAGCAGCAACAGATGGGGTTATGCCACAAACAAGAGAACACGTATTATTATCAAGACAAGTTAATGTTCCTGCAATAGTTGTATTTGTAAACAAAACAGATATGGTTGATGATGAAGAAATTATTGAATTAGTTGAAATGGAAGTAAGAGAATTATTAAATCAATACGAATTTCCTGGAGATGAAGTTCCTGTAATTAAAGGTTCTGCATTAAAAGCATTAGAAGCAGATTCTCCAGATGATCCATGGGTACAAAAAATCTATGAATTAATGGATGCAGTAGATAGCTACTTCCCAGAACCACAAAGACCTGTTGATCAACCATTCTTAATGCCTGTTGAAGATGTATTCTCAATTACAGGTAGAGGTACAGTTGTCACAGGAAGAATTGAAAGAGGTGCTATTCACCCAGGTGATGAAGTAGAAATTGTTGGTATGACAGATGAAATCAGAAAAACAGTTGTAACTGGTGTAGAAATGTTCAGAAAATTATTAGATGAAGGTATTGCTGGTGACAACGTTGGTTGTTTATTAAGAGGTATTGACAAAGATGAAGTGTGGAGAGGTCAAGTATTAGCAAAACCAGGTTCAATCACACCACATAAAAAATTCAAAGCACAAATTTATGTATTAAAGAAAGAAGAAGGAGGAAGACATACTCCATTCAAAAAAGGTTACAGACCACAATTCTACATTAGAACAGCTGATGTTACAGGTACATTATTAGAATTTGAAGGCGGAGCAGAAATGGTAATGCCTGGTGACAACATTGTAACAACTGTAGAATTAATTTACCCAGTAGCATTAGAAAAGAATATGAGATTTGCTGTTCGTGAAGGTGGAAGAACAGTTGGTGCTGGAGTTGTTACAGAAATAGTAGAATAAGAAAATCTTTTTGCAAAGTTTTTACTATAAAATATAAAATCGGGGAGCTTCCACGCTCCCTTTGCTAAATGCTTAAAGGAGGGTTTATATGGCAAAGAAATTGATCAAAATAAGATTAAAATCTTATGATCATAGATTGTTAGATGAATCTGCTCAAAAGATTATTGATGCAGTAAAACAAAGTAATGCAAAGGTTTCAGGACCTATTCCATTACCAACAGAAAAAACAATTTATACAGTAATCAGATCACCACATAAATACAATTATTCAAGAGAACAATTTGAAAAAAGAGTACACAAAAGAGTTATTTATATTTACGATGCAACTCAAGAAACAGTTACACAACTATTAAAGATACAATTACCATCGGGTGTATCAGTAGATATGAAAGCTTAATTTTTGATCGGGCTCTGGAGGTGAATTAGCATGAAGGGTATTTTAGGAAGAAAAGTAGGTATGACAAGAGTTTATAAAGATGGTAAAGCCATCCCGGTCACAGTTATTAAAGCTGGACCTTGTGTAGTAGTTCAAAAGAAAACTGAAGAAAAAGATGGTTACAAAGCAATTCAAGTTGGTTTTGAAGAAATGAAAGAACACAGAGTAAACAAACCAAAGTTAGGAATTTTCAAGAAAGCTGGAGTAAAACCAATGAGAGTTTTAAAAGAATTTAAAGTAGAAGATGTAGATAATTATGAGATTGGTCAAGTTATTGATGTAACGGTTTTTGAAGAAGGAGAAAAAATTGATGTAACTGGTTGGTCAAAGGGTAGAGGTTATACTGGTGCGATGAAAAGATGGAATTTTGGTGGCGGAAGAAAAACTCATGGTTCAAAATTCCATAGAGCATTAGGTTCAACAGGTAACCATACAGAACCAGCTAAAGTATTTAAAGGTAAAAAGATGTTTGGACAATATGGAAATGAAAAAGTTACAGTATTAAACTCAGAAGTCGTAAAAATTGATAAAGAAAACAACCTATTAGCAGTTAAAGGTGGAGTTCCAGGTGCGAGGGGTGGATTATTAATAATCCGAGAGGCAATAAAAAAATAAGCCCCGAAAATGAAGAACGAGGAGGTAAGTAAGAATGGCTCAATTAGACCTTTATTCGGTTAAAGGAGAAAAAATCGGAACTATAGATGTTAATGATTCTATATTTTCAATTGAACCTAATTTAGACTTGTTGTACAGATATGTTGATATGCAATTAGCAAACAGAAGAAGAGGGACAGCTTCAACGAAAACCAGAGCAGAAGTTAGAGGTGGCGGAAGAAAGCCTTGGGCTCAAAAACATACTGGTAGAGCAAGAGCAGGTTCTACAAGATCACCGTTATGGAGACATGGTGGGGTTACTTTTGGACCAAAACCAAGAGATTGGTCTAAAAAGATAACTAAAAAGATGAAAAAATTAGCTTTAAAATCAGCTTTAAGTGTAAGGGTAAAGGAAAATAATTTATTTGTTATTGATGATTTAAGCTTTGAAAAACCAAGAACAAAATCTATGAAAGAAATTTTAAAGAATTTTGGTCTTGAAAACACAAAAACATTAATTGTTTTGCCGTGGAAAAAAGATGGATATATTAATGTTAAATTATCATCAAGAAATATCCCTGGGTTAAAGGTTATTATTGCAGATAACCCTAATCAAGGAAAAGATGGGAATAAAACAAATGTTGATGGATTAAATGTATTTGATTTAATAAATAATGAAAAAGTAATTCTTACAAAAGATACAGTTGCAAAAATTGAGGAGGTGCTCGGCTAATGAATAAAAATGAATTTAAATATGATATTGTTATAAGGCCGATCCTCACAGAAAAAACATATATGCTAATGAGTGAAGGTAAATATACTTTTGAAGTAGCAAAAGATGCAACAAAACCAGAAATAAAAAAAGCTGTTGAGGATATATTTAATGTAAAGGTTGAAAAAGTATATATTATGAATGTTAAACCAAAACCAAAAAGGTTAGGTAGATTTGAAGGTAAAACTAGATCATGGAAAAAAGCTATAGTGAAATTAGCTGAAGGATACGTTATAAAAGATCTTCAAGGTAATTTATAAGGAGAGGTGAGCAAGAATGGGTCTTAAAAAATTTAAGCCAGTAACTCCTTCTAGGAGATTTATGATAATTACTGATTTTTCAGAAATTACAAAAACCTCCCCTGAAAGATCATTGTTACAACCTCTCAAAAAAACAGGCGGTAGAAATGCTTATGGAAGAGTAACAATGAGACACAGAGGTGGAGGACATAAAAGAAGATATAGATTAATAGATTTTAAAAGAGAAAAATTTGGAGTTCCTGCAAAAGTTGTTTCAATAGAATATGATCCTAATAGAAGTGCAAGAATTGCTTTATTAGTATATTCAGATGGTGAAAAAAGATATATATTAGCTCCTAAAGGTGTAAAAGTAGGAGAAATATTAACATCTGGTTCAAATGCTGAAATAAAACCTGGTAATGCATTACCTTTAGAAAATATTCCTGTTGGTACAATTGTTCATAACATAGAATTTGAACCAGGAAAGGGTGCAAAAATAGCTAGATCAGCCGGAACATATGCACAATTAATGGCAAAAGAAGGTAAATATGCATTATTAAGAATGCCTTCAAGTGAATTAAGAAGGGTTCACGTAAAATGTATGGCTACAATAGGAATGGTAGGAAACGAAGATCACATAAATGAAGTATTTGGTAAAGCAGGTAGAACAAGATGGTTAGGTAAAAAACCACATGTTAGAGGTATGGCTATGAACCCAGTTGACCATCCAATGGGTGGTGGTGAAGGTGCAAGTAAAGGTCATATACCAAGAAGTCCTTGGGGAACACCTGCTAAAGGATACAAAACAAGACGTGGTAAGAGAAAATCAGATAAATTTATTGTAAGAAGAAGAAAAAAGTAACCTAGGGGGTGCTGTAAGTGAGTAGATCATTGAAAAAAGGGCCATATGTACACCCAAGTCTGTTGAAAAAGATCAGAGAATTAAATGAAAAAGGTGAAAAGAAAGTTGTAAAAACATGGAGTAGAGCTTCTATGATTTTACCTGAAATGATTGGACATACAATTGCTGTACATAATGGTATGAAACATATACCTGTTTATATAACAGAACACATGATTGGACATAGATTAGGTGAATTTGCACCTACAAGAAGATTTGGAGGTCATGCTGACAAAAAGGCAAAAAAAGGTAAGGTGAAATGAGGAGGGACGTAACCATGGCTGTATCAAGAGTTCAAGATGGTAAAAGATTGAAAAGATCAGTTTTTCATAAATTAAGAAAAGAAGCAGAAGCAGCACAGCCAAAGATTGAAGCAAAAGCAACAGCAAAATATTTAAGAATTTCCCCTAAAAAAGCAAGGTCAGTAGTTAATGCTATTAGAGGAAAAGATGTAGATGAAGCATTACAAATATTAATGTTTAGTCCAAAAAAAGCTGCAAGATTAACATATAAAATTTTAGTGTCTGCAATTGCAAATGCTGAAAATAATTTTGGTTTAAATGCTGACAATTTATATGTTGCAGAAGTATATGTAAATGATGGTCCAAGAATGAAAAGATTGTGGCCAAGAGGAAGAGGAAGAGCTGATATTTTACAAAAAAGATTAGCACATATTACTGTTGTTGTTAGAGACAGAGAAAAAGAAAAAGAGTTAAAATCTCAGAAGTGAGGTGGAATGTCCGTGGGTCAAAAAGTACATCCATATGGATTTAGGTTAGGAATTTCAAAACCATGGAAAGCTAATTGGTTTAGTGAAAATAATTATGCAGAATTCTTAAAAGAAGATTTAAAAATTAGAGATTATATTAAGAATAAATATTATGAAGCAGGTATTGGAGACATCTTAATTGAAAGACCATCATCAACGCAAATAAACATTACAATAAAAGCTGTAAGAGTTGGAATAATAATAGGAAGAAAAGGTGTTGAAATTCAAGGTTTAAAAAAAGAAATTGAAAAAATGGTTAATGATAGAAATGTAAGAATAAATATTGATGAAATTAGAAACCCTCAAGTTGATGCATTGTTAATTGCTGAAAACATTGCAGCACAGATATTAAAAAGAGCATCATACAAGAGAGCAATGAAGAGAGCAATTTCAGCTGCTTTAAAGAAAGGTGCAAAAGGAATTAAAATAATGGTTTCTGGAAGACTTAATGGTGCTGAAATAGCAAGAACTGAATGGTATATGGAAGGAAGACTACCTTTACAAACCTTAAGATCAGATATTGATTATGGAACTGCAGAAGCACAAACATTATCTGGTACAATTGGTATAAAAGTATGGGTTTATAAAGGCGACACTCAGTTATGAACTAAAGGAGGGCGTGATTTAAATGTTAATGCCAAAGAGATATAAATATAGAAAGATACAAAGAGGAAAAATGAAAGGTAATGCAAAAGGTGGAACATTAGTTGATTTTGGTGAATGGGGTTTAAAGGCATTAGAACCAGCTTTAATAACTTCACAACAAATAGAAGCATGCAGATTGGCAATGGTTAGAACTTTAAAAAGAAATGGTAAAATTTGGATAAAAATATTCCCTGACAAACCAATAACCTCAAAAGGAATTGGAACAAGAATGGGTAAAGGTAAGGGTGATGTTGAAGGTTGGACAGCAGTAGTAAAACCAGGTAAAGTATTATTTGAAATTGCTGGAACTTCCGAAGAATTAGCAAAAGAAGCACTATTATATGCAGCAACTAAATTACCAATTAAGACAAAAATCGTACCCAGGTACCATATAAGGGGGGAAGCAAAATGAAAAAACAAGTAGCAGAATTAATCAATTTAACAGATGATGAATTAAAAGCAAAATTAGAAGAATCAAAAAAGAAATTATTTGAAATGAGATTTCAACATGAATTAGGACAAATAAAAAATACTGCTTCCATAAAAATGGTAAGAAGAGATATAGCAAGAATAAAAACAATTCTCAGACAAAGGGAATTGGGTATAAGGAGGTAATGAGTAATGCCTAAAAAGACCTTAATAGGCGAAGTTGTAAGTGACAAAATGGATAAAACTGTTACTGTTAAAGTTGAAAGAAGAATAAAACATCCTATATATAAGAAATTTGTAAAAAAATCAAAAAAATTTCATGCTCATGATGAAAATAATGAATGTGGTTTAGGAGATATTGTGGAAATCGAAGAATCAAAACCATATTCAAAGACAAAAACATGGAAAGTTGTTAGAATAATTAAGAAGAATATTTTCGCGGAAAAAAATAATGAAACACCCGAAGCAGTGGAAGAAGTTGGGGGTGACGCATAATGATCCAGGCTGAAAGTTATTTAAGGGCAGCAGATAATTCAGGAGCAAAAGTTTTAAGAGTAATAAGAGTTTTAGGTGGATTCCATAAATCAGTAGGAACAATCGGTGATGTTGTGGTATGTTCCGTTAGAGAAGCTATTCCACACACAGACATAAAAAAAGGTCAAGTTGTAAAAGCAGTAGTTGTTAGAACTAAAAAAGAAATAAAAAGAAAAGATGGTTCTCATATAAGATTTGATGAAAATGCTGCTGTATTGATCGATAAAAATAATATGCCTGTTGGAACTCGTGTTTTTGGACCAATTGCTAGAGAAGTGAGAGAAGCAGGTTATACTAAAATAGCATCTCTTGCACAAGAAGTATGGTGAGGTGAGAGTATGAAAGTAAAAAAAGGTGATTTAGTTAGAGTAATTTCTGGAAAAGATAAAGGAAAAGAAGGAAAAATATTAAGAGTTATTCCTAAATTAAACAAAATTATTGTTGAAAATGTTAATGTAGTAAAAAAACATCAAAGACCTACTCAACAATTAAGAGAAGGTGGAATTATAGAACAACCATCTCCTATACATGTAAGTAAAGTAATGGTTGTTTGTCCAAGTTGTGGAAAACCAACAAGAGTTGGATACAGATTCTTAGAAGAAGGAAAAAAAGTAAGAATTTGTAGAAAATGCAACGAAATTATAGATAAGGTTTAATGAGGGAGGAATAGATTATGAGATATGAATACATTCCATTGAAAAATGAGTATGAAAAAGAAGTAGTTCCAGCCCTCATGAAGGAATTTGGATATAAAAACATTCATGAAGTTCCAAAAATTGTTAAAATTGTTGTAAATATGGGAATTAGCGAGGGCTCAAGAAATGCTGATGTTGTTGAGAAACATGCACAAGAATTATCAATAATTACTGGTCAAAAAGCTATTATTACAAAAGCAAAAAAAAGTGTTGCTAACTTCAAATTGAGAGAAGGAATGCCTATTGGTGCTAAAGTAACATTAAGAGGCATGAAAATGTATAATTTTTTATATAAATTAATTAATATTATTTTCCCAAAACTAAGAGATTTTAGAGGAATGAATCCAAATAGTTTTGACGGAAGAGGAAATTATACATTTGGTTTAAGTGAACAATTAGTATTTCCAGAATTGAAACCAGATCAAGTTAAAAGGGTTCAAGGTATGGATATTACAATTGTAACAACTGCTAAAACTGATGAGGAAGCAAGAAAACTCCTTCAATTAATGGGCTTCCCTTTCAAGAGAGATTAAGGAGGAGGTAAATAATGGCAAAAAAATCAATGGTTGCAAGATGGAAGAAACCAAAAAAATATAAAACTAGAGAATATTCTAGATGTATAGTTTGTGGAAGACCTAGAGCTGTGTATAGAGAATTCGGATTATGTAGAGTATGTTTCAGGAAGTTAGCCTTGGAAGGAAAATTACCAGGCGTTAAAAAGGCAAGTTGGTAAGGAGGGAATCTTAATGTGGAGTGATCCCGTAGCAGATATGCTTACAAGAATAAGAAATGCAAACCTTGTTATGAAAGAAAGTGTAGAAATTCCAGCATCAAATTTAAAAAGAAATATTGCTGAAATTTTAAAAAGAGAAGGATATATTTCTGATTATAAATTTATAGAAGATGGAAAACAAGGAATTTTAAAAATTCAATTAAAATATAAAGGCGATAGAAAAAATAGACAACACGTTATTCATAGTATAATAAGAGTTTCAAAACCTGGTAGAAGAGTTTATGTATCAAAAGATAGAATTCCAGTTGTAAAAGGTGGAATGGGTATATCAATAATTTCAACTTCAAAAGGCGTTCTTACCGACAAAGAAGCAAGAGAATATGGAGTCGGTGGAGAATTAATTTGTTACGTTTGGTAGGAGGTGCTGAATAAATGTCACGTATATCAAAAAATCCAATAGATATACCAAATGGAGTAGAAGTGACAGTTAACGAAAATATAATAAAAGTTAAAGGTCCTAAAGGTGAACTATCTCAAGAATATTTACCATATGTAAAATTTAGAATTGAAGATAATAAAATATATGTTGATGGAAATGAAAATAGCATGAAAAGAAAAAGTGATGCCAAAAGAATAAATATGTTCCAAGGAACATATGCATCATTAGTAAAAAATATGATTAAAGGTGTAACAGAAGGTTTTACTAAAGAGTTGGAAATTTTAGGAATTGGTTATAGAGCTGCAATGCAAGGATCAAAATTAGTATTGCAATTAGGTTATTCACATCCTATTGAATACCTTCCACCTGAAGGAATTACAATAGAAGTTCCAGCACCTAATAAAGTTATAGTAAAGGGAATAGATAAATATTTAGTAGGTGAAGTTGCAGCAAAAATAAAAAGATTTAGAAAACCAAATGTATATTCAGGAAAAGGTATTAAATATGTTGGTGAAGTAATTATCAGAAAACAAGGTAAGAAAGTTTAAGGGAGGCTGACCAGATGATTAAACCCATCCAAAGGAAAAAATTAAGAAATAAAAGGCACTTAAGGGTTAGAAGAAAAGTTTTTGGAACTCCTGAAAGACCAAGAATGGCAGTTTTCAAGAGTAATAAACACATATATGTTCAAATTATAGATGATACAAAAGGTCATACATTAGCAGCTGCTTCTACTATTGATAAAGATTTCAATTTAGAAAAAACATGGGATATTGAAGCTGCTAAAGAAGTTGGAAAATTAATAGCAAAAAGAGCTTTAGAAAAAGGATTAAAAAAGGTAACATTTGATAGAGGCGGCTTCCAATACCATGGTAAAATAAAAGCATTAGCTGATGCTGCACGTGAAGCAGGTCTTGACTTTTAAGGAGGTGTAGACAGGAAATGGCCTTAGATAAGAATTTAATGGCTTCAGCAGCTGCTGAAGAATTTGAAGAAAGAATAATAGAAATAAGAAGAGTTACAAAAGTTACAACAGGTGGAAAAAATATTTCATTCAGAGTTGTAGCTGTCGTTGGAAATAAAAATGGAAAAGTAGGAGTAGGTAGTGGAAATGCTAGAGAAGTTCCACAAGCTATAAGAAAAGCAATCCAGAATGCTAAGAAAAATATAATAGAAGTTCCAATAAAAAATGGTACTATTCCTCATGAAGTTCTTGGAAGACAAGATGCTTCAAAAGTTCTTTTAAAACCAGCAGGACCAGGTACTGGTATTATTGCTTCTGCGGCAGTTCGTGCTGTTGTTGAATTAGCAGGAGTTCATAATATTCTTTCAAAAGCTTTAGGATCAACAACATCAATAAATTTATCTAAAGCTACATTGAATGGATTAAAAGAATTAAAGTCACCAAAAGAATATGCAGAGCTCAGAGATTTGAGTGTTACAAAGGTATTCCAAGGTGCCCATAAGGAGGGATAAGAAATGGCTAAATTAAAAATAACACTTGTAAGAGGAAGAGCGGGAAAAAATTATAGACAACTCGCCACCTTAGATGCCTTAGGTTTAAGAAAGCCAAATCAAGTAGTAGTAAAAGAAGACAGACCTGAGATAAGAGGTATGATAACAAAAGTTCAACATCTCGTGACTGTTGAAGAAATTGAAGAATGAGGGGGTAGCAAATATGTCTTTAAAAATATCAGACTTAAAACCCACCGAAGGATCAAGAAAAGTTGCAAAAAGAACTGGAAGAGGTTGGAGTTCAGGGTTAGGTAAAACAGTTGGTAAGGGTCATAAAGGTCAAAAGTCAAGAGGTAAAGGAAAAGTAAGACCAAGTTTCGAAGGCGGTCAAACACCATTATTTAGAAGAATACCTAAATATGGTTTTACTAATGCGCCGTTTAAAAAAGATTTTGCAGAAGTAAATATTTCTGTATTAGAGAATAAATTTGAAGCTAATGAAGAAGTAACACCAGAAAAATTATTAGAAAAAAGAATAATTAAAAAAATAAAAGATGGTGTAAAAGTTTTAGGAAATGGAGAATTGACAAAACCATTAAAAGTTAAAGCACATGCATTTAGTAAAAAAGCACAAGAAAAAATAGAATCAGCCGGCGGAAACGTCGAGGTGATTCACTGATGAAAGACGCATTCAAAAATATGTGGAAGATCCCGGAACTCCGGGATCGTATTATATTTACATTGTTAGCTTTAATTGCATTTAGAGTAGGTATATATATTCCTATTCCTGGAATTGATTTATCTAGATGGGAAGGCTTTATTGCAGGATTAGGTGGAGCATCACAAGGGCTTATTAGTTTTTTTGATGTATTTACTGGAGGTTCTTTAAAACGATTTTCTATATTTGTTTTAAGTGTAACTCCTTATATTAATGCATCAATTATCTTACAATTATTAGCTTCTGTAATACCAAGTTTGAAAGAAATGTTAAAAGAAGGGGAAGAGGGAAGAAAAAAATTTGGAAAATTAACAAGACAAGTTACATTAGGTCTTGCTTTACTTCAAGGATTTTTCTTATCATTAGGAGTTGCAGCATATAGATCTCAAAATTTAAATTATTTATTATTTATATTAATTGCAACAACTTCAATTGTGGCTGGAACAATGTTCTTATTATGGTTAGGTGAAATGATAACAGAAAAGGGTATTGGTAATGGTATTTCTGTATTAATTTTTGCAGGTATTGTTGCTAGATTTCCTCAATATATCGCTAGTGGTTTAGTAGGAAGATTAAGCGTATTTGAATGGATAATATTAATTATAGTTGCAATAGCTGTTGTAGTAGGAACAGTTTATTTACAAACATCAGAAAGAAGAATTAATGTACAATATGCAAAAAGAGTTGTTGGAAATAAAATATATGGTGGAGCTTCAACATATATTCCAATAAAAGTTAACGGCGGTGGAGTTTTACCAATCATTTTCGCATCAGCTATTATGACTTTACCAACTATGCTTGCTACTGCAACAGGATCTCAATGGATTTCTAGATGGTTTGGTTATGGAACACCATTGTATTTGATTATATATGCATTATTGATATTCTTCTTTGCTTATTTTTATAATTCAGTGGTTATAGATCCAAATGACATTTCTGAAAACATTAAAAAATATGGCGGTTTTATTCCTGGAATAAGACCTGGAAAACCAACATCGGACTATATAACTAAAACAATGATGAGAGTTACATTTATTGGTGCTTTATTTTTAGTAGTTATATCATTAATACCATATATTATTAGAAGTACTTCTGGAGTTAATATATGGATTGGTGGAACTTCAGCACTTATTGCAGTTGGTGTTTCGTTAGATATAATGCAACAAATTGAAGCACATATGATTACAAGACAATATGAAGGATTTATGAAGAAAGGTAAACTCCGCGGGAGGAGATAATATGAAAAAATTAAATTTGTTATTTTTTGGACCTCCTGGAGCAGGTAAAGGCACAATTGCTAAAGAGGTTTCTAAACATTATAATATACCTCATATTTCAACTGGAGATATGTTAAGAGAAGCAGTTGCTTCGGGAAGTGAACTAGGTAAAAAAGTTAAATCAATTCTTGATAGTGGCCAATTAGTTCCTGATGAAATAATGTTAGATGTAATAAAAGATAGATTAATAAAGGAAGACGTAAAAAAAGGTTTTATTTTAGATGGATTTCCAAGAACACTACCACAAGCTGAAGCATTAGAAAAAATTTTGAATGAATTAAGTAATCCTATAACAGGAATCATTTACTTTGAGGTAGATGAAGAAACAATAGTAAAAAGAATTACCTCCAGAAGAATTTGCCCTAAATGTGGTAAAATATATAATACAATAACTTTAAAACCAAAAGTAGATAATAAGTGTGATATTTGTGGAGTGGATTTGATTCAAAGAGATGACGATAAAGAAGAAGTAGTAAGGGATAGATATAAAGTGTATATGGAAAAAACATATCCTGTAATTGAATTTTATAAAAAATATAATCATTTCTTTACAGTAGACGGTAGTGGTACTGTTGAAATAGTTACAAAAAAAGTGTTTAATATATTGGAAGCGATAGAATGATTTTGATAAAGACACAATCCGAAATTGATAAGATGAGGCGGGCTGGGCAACAGCTCGCTATCCTCTTTGAGAAAATAAAAAGTTTAGTTGTTGAAGGATCAAATGCTTATGAAGTTGAAAAATTTGTAAATAGCTATATGAAAGAAAAAGGTTTTATACCAACTTTTAAAGGATATGCAGGATTTCCTTATGCAACTTGTATCTCTGTTAACGAAGAAATAGTTCATGGATTCCCACTAAAAGATAAAATATTTAGAAATGGTGATTTAGTATCAATAGATATGGGATTAACTTTAGAAGGCTATATTGCAGATGCTGCTAGAACATTTATTATTGGTGAAGCAACTGAAGAAGCAAAAAGATTGGTAGAAGTTACTGAAAAATCATTTTGGTTAGGTATTGAACAAGCAGTTCCTGGAAATAGAATAGGAGATATAGGCTACGCAATACAAACATATGTTGAATCATTTGGGTTTTCTATAATTAAAGAATATGTTGGTCATGGGGTTGGTAGAAAATTACATGAAGATCCACAAATCCCAAATTATGGGAAAAAAGGTAGAGGGCCATTAATTAGGGAAGGAATGACATTTGCCGTTGAACCTATGGTTTCTATGGGTGATTGGAGAGTAAAGGTGCTGGACGATGGTTGGACAGCAGTTACTGCTGATGGTTCATTGGCGGCCCATTATGAAAATTCCTTTGTAGTTACTAAAGATGGTCCGGAAGTATTGACGATATTAAATTAGCCCGAGAGGTGATGTTCGTGGCAAAAAAAGATGATGTTATTGTAATGGAAGGTCATATTGTAGAATCTTTACCTAATGCAACGTTTAGGGTAGAGTTGGATAATGGACATAAGATTTTAGCCCATATATCTGGTAAAATGAGAAAGAATTTTATAAGATTAGTTCCAGGAGATAGAGTAATAGTCGAAGTATCAATTTATGATTTAAATAGAGGTAGAATAATAAGGAGAGAGAGAATAAAGAAAAATCCAAGCAGTGAGGAGGAATGAGCAAATGAAGGTAAGAGCCTCAGTAAAAAAAAGATGTGAACATTGTAGAGTTATAAGAAGAAAAGGTAGAGTATGGGTAGTTTGTTCAAAAAATCCTAAACATAATCAAAGACAAGGATAATTTTAAAGGAGGGAAATTTGAATGCCACGTATTTTGGGTGTTGAGGTGCCAAATAACAAGAAGTTATTCATTGCTCTCACATATATATATGGAATAGGAAAACATAGAGCAATGGAAGTATTACAGGCAACAGGTGTTGATCCAGATAAAAGAGCAAAGGATTTAACAGATGATGAAATTAGTAAAATAACTCATTATATTAATGAACATTATCTTGTAGAAGGTGAATTAAGACAAGAAGTTCAAAAAAGTATTGCAAGGTTAATAGAAATAGGTTCATACAGAGGTTATAGGCATAAGAACGGATTACCAGTAAGAGGTCAAAAGACTCATTCAAATGCAAGAACAAGAAAAGGTCCAAGACCTTCAAAAATCGGTAAGAAAAAGTAAAATAAGGAGGTTTAGCGATGGCTAGAAGAACATCTCAAAAGAAAAAGAAGATATCTCTTGAAAAAGCAGTTGTACATATTCAATCAACATTCAACAATACAATTATTACATTAACTGATCCATCAGGTAATGCATTATTTTGGGCAAGTGGAGGAACAGCTGGTTTTTCAGGAACAAAAAAAGGAACACCTTATGCTTCACAATTAGCAGCAGATAAAGTTGCAAAAGAAGCTTTGAAATATGGCGTAAAAAGATTAGATGTATATGTAAAAGGACCAGGTGCTGGAAGAGAATCTGCAATAAGAACTTTACAAGCTGCAGGATTAACAGTTGAAAATATTAAAGATAAAACTCCAATACCTCATAACGGTTGTAGACCAAAGAAAAGAAAAGGAATGTAAAGCCAAAGAGGAGGGAATGTAATGGCAAGATATATAGGATCTCTTTGTAAATTATGTAGAAGAGAAGGATTTAAATTATATTTAAAGGGTGAAAGATGTTATACAGATAAATGTGCTCTTGCAAGAAGGCCATATGCGCCAGGGCAACATGGAAAACAAACTAAAAAACCTACACAATATGGGTTGCAATTAAGGGCAAAACAAGCTTTAAAAAGAATTTATGGAATATTAGAAAGACAATTTAAAAGATATTTTGAAGAAGCATCAAGAAAAGAAGGAAATACAGGAGAAAACTTGATGAGAATTTTGGAAACTAGATTAGATAATGTAGTATATCAAATGGGATATGCAGTAAATAGAAGAACAGCTAGACAATTAGTAAGACATGGACATTTCTTAGTTAATGGTAAAAAAGTTGATATACCTTCATACAGAGTAAGACCAGGAGATGTTATCGAAGTTAAAGAAAAAAGTAGATCAATATTACCTATTAAACAAGGTATAGAATTAGCTCAAAAATCAAATAGAAAATTAGATTGGATAGAAGTAGATTATAATGCATTTAAGGGTTCATTCTTAAGATTACCAACATTAGACGAAATGGAAGTTCCTGTAGATTTACAAGCTATTATCGAGCTTTACTCAAAATAATATTGATTATTATCTTGAATATCGCAAAAACGCGCCTAACAAAAAGAAAGGGGGTGCACTCCAATTTAGAATAGCTAAATTGGGGGTAATGAATGGAATTTGTAAAACCAGAAAAAATGATATTAGAAACTTTGGAAGAATCAGAAGAATTGGAATACAAATATGGAAGGTTTGTCTTGTCGCCTTTAGAGAGAGGATATGCTGTTACGATAGGTAACGCATTAAGAAGAGTTTTATTATCCTCAATACCAGGACTAGCTATAACAAGCATTAGAATTCCTGGTAAATTGCATGAATTTGATGTAATAGAAGGCGTTCAAGAGGATATTTTAGAAATTACAGTTAATTTGAAAAAGGTTGAATTAAAAGTTTTGGATTTTGATAATATAAATAATTTAAAAGAACCTATAGTATTAAGAATAGATAAAATGGGCCCTGCAAAAATTACAGCTGGTGATATAATAACCCCTGCAGGAATCGAAGTAGCTAATCCAAATTTAGTAATAGCTAATATGAACGCAAGTAAAAAATTTGAAATGGAATTATACGCAACAGTTGGAAAAGGATTTTTATCAACATCTGAAATGGACTTATCAAAGGATATAGAATACATATATATAGATGGTGTTTATAGTCCTGTAATTAGAGTAAACTATTTAACAGAAAATGTGCGTGTGGGTAAAAGAACTGACTATGACAAATTAATATTGGAAATTTGGACAAAAAAATCTATAGATCCAAAGGAAGCATTAGTTAAAGCTACTAAAATATTAATTGAACATTTTAATATAATTTATTCTTCTTGGAAAGAAGATATGCCTATTTCAGAAGAAACTTCTGCATTTATAGAAACTAATGAAACTACTAATGTAGAAGAAAATGGTTCAGGTGCAGCTGTTGAAGAAGAATTTAAAAATATAAATATAGAAGTGTTAGAAACAAAAATTGATGAACTTGATTTAAGCAAAAGAGCTAAAAATTGTTTAAAGAGAGAAAAAATACATACAGTTAGAGATATCCTTAAAAAAGATCCTGAAGAATTAATGAAAATTAAAAACTTCGGTAAAAAATCTTTAGATGAAATTAGAAAGGAATTATTAGAAAAATTCCAATTGGATTATGATGAGATCCAGAAGGGAGGAGCCTAAGAATTATGAGACATAGAGTAAAGATAAATAAATTAAGCAGATATGCTTCACATAGGAAATCTTTATTGAAAAACTTAGCTAGAGAAGTATTCGAACATGGGAGCATTATAACAACTACTGCAAAAGCAAAAGCAGTAAGGCCCATGGTTGAAAAAATATTAACTAAAGCCAAAGAAGCAAAAACCACAGATAATAAGGATAGAAGTGTAGCTTTGAGAAGACAAATAAACAGATATTTCAATGATAAAAGATTTACGAATAAAGTTGTAGATGAAATTGCTCCAATATTTGAAAATAGAAATAGTGGATATACAAGAATATTAAAAATAGGTTTTAGAAAAGGGGATGCAGCTGAATTATCGTTATTGCAATTAGTTGAAAGTATAGATAAAAAAGAAGAAGAAAAAGCAGAAAGTAAATAATCTTATTTATAAATTCCCAGAATTTTATAATTCTGGGAATTTTTTTATTTAAATGTGATATAATATCTATATAGTTCTTCTAATATCTCCTGAATTTCTGCTAATGATAAAATTATACTTCGTTGTTTGTTATAAATAAAAATAATTTAAACTATAGTATTTTTGAAGAGGTGGTAAAGTGAGTGAAAATAATGGAAGAGAATTAAAAAAGGATGAAATAATTCCTGTTGAGATTGATATGGGGAAATTAAATCAAATGTCTAGAAGACAACTATATAATCTTGCGAGGAAGTATGGGATAGAAAATTATTCAGCATTAACTGATCATGAATTAAAATTCAAAATATTAAGTAAACAAACGGAATCTTTTGGATATTTTTTTCATGAGGGAGTTTTGGAAATTCTTCCTGATGGATATGGATTTTTAAGAAATACACATAATTCATTATTAAATGGTAATGATGATGTCTATGTTTCTCAATCACAAATTAGAAGATTTAACTTAGCTACAGGAGATATAGTTGCTGGACAAGTTAGGCCCCCAAAAGAAGGAGAAAAATTCTTTGCATTGTTAAGAGTTGAGGCGGTTAATTATCAAGCACCAGAACAAGCTAGAGATAGAATTTCTTTTGAAAATCTCACACCTGTTTATCCCAATAAAAGACTTCAATTAGAATATGAAAATTCCCCTGTAAGTTCAAGAATAATAGATATATTTTCTCCTATCGGGAAAGGTCAAAGAGGACTTCTTGTAGCTCCCCCAAAAGCTGGTAAAACTACATTATTAAAAGATATAGCAAATTCTATAGCAAAAAATAATCCTGAAACTAAAAGAATTGTATTATTAATAGATGAAAGACCTGAGGAAGTTACAGATATTAGAGAAACTGTTGATGCTGAAGTTATAGCGGCTCCTTTTGATATGGATCCTCACAATCAAATAAAAGTTGCTGAAATGACATTAAATATGGCAAAAAGACTCGTAGAATTTGGTCATGATGTAATAATATTAATGGATTCATTAACCAGATTAGCTCGTGCTTATAATTTATATGTTCCACCAAGTGGTAAATTGTTAAGTGGTGGTGTTGATCCATCAGCATTGACATTTCCTAAGAAATTCTTTGGTGCAGCAAGAAGAATCAGAGAAGGTGGAAGTTTAACCATTTTAGCAACGGCGCTTGTAGAAACAGGTTCTAAAATGGATGAGGTTATTTTTGAAGAATTTAAAGGGACTGGAAATATGGAATTGATATTATCAAGAGAATTAGCCAATAAACGAATATTCCCAGCAATAGATGTAAAATTATCCGGCACAAGAAAGGAAGAATTGTTATTTACTAAAGATGAATTAAGGTATTCTTGGATACTAAGAAATTGGTTGAATAACTTGTCCACAGAAGAAGCTTTGATGGAAATTTTTAGACTTATGAGAAAATATGAAAATAATAAAAAGTTATTTAAAGAAATAGAAAAACAAAAATTTATAGATTAATTCAATTGGAGGGATATGATGTTTTTAAAAAGATTTAAGAAAATAGAAAACCCAAAAAAAACATTTGTAATTGTTCATGGTCTTGGAGAACATTCCGGAAGATATAAGTTTTTAATTGATAAATTATTAGATATAGATTATGAAGTAATAGCCTTTGATCTTCCTGGTCATGGATTAAGTGAAGGTAAAAAAGGGTATATTAAAGATTTTTATGAAGTATATAATTATATAAAAGAAATAACTCCAGATAATTTTATATTGTTTGGGCATAGTTTAGGAGGAATGATTGCATTAAGATATGCAGAATATTCAGATAAAAAACCGGAAAAGTTAATTTTATCATCTCCTGCTGTTGGGAAATTATATACATCTTTTCAGAAATTTTTGGCAAATACGTTAGGTTCTTTTGGAAGTTTAACAATAAGCAACGGTATTGATCCAAAAGATTTATGTCATGATGATAATGCGATTAAAAAATATATTGATGATCCATTAGTTCATAATAAAATTTCTTTGAAAACTGCAAAACAACTATTTTCAGAAGCTGAAAAAGCTTTAGAAGAATCGGAGAAATTAAATATTCCAGTATTACTGCAGTATGGGGAAAGTGATAAAATAATAAATGTTAATGGATTAAAAACATTATCAGAAAAACTACCAATAGCCTATATCAAAACACATAAATACGCTAAACATGAAGTGTTTAATGAACCAAAATATAAAAATCAATATTTAGATACATTATTTGAATTTATAAAAAATTAGGAGGGGTAATTATGAAAATAAATGGAAAAATTCTAACTTTGGTATTTGTATTGCTATTTGCATCTTTTACCCTTTTTTTCTTAATTAGCGTTAAAAATTCACAATCGTCACTTCAAGAGAGTTTTGCAAATAAATTAATTGTAGCGAGAGATTCAAGAAAAGTTTTTTTAGAAAAAACATTTTCTGATGTGGAAAAAGATATAAAATATTTTTCTGAATTACCTGTTATAGTTGAATATTTAAATGGATTATATGGGGAAGAAGATTTTTCAAAAAGTTTGGGTAGTTTCGATAAATATTTAAAATATTTGAAAGAAGTATATCATGATAATAATCCATATAAAAATAGAGAAAAGCTGGATAATATTTTTTATGATGATAATTTTGATCAAAGCAAAGTTGATTCAGATGCATTGGATGAATTATATCAATATAACTCTATACATGAAAAATTAAATTCATTAATGAGGAAATTACTTTTAACTAAACCTATATATTATGATATCTTTTATATAACTTCTGATGGATATATAATATATTCTACTAAAAAAAATAAAGATTTTGCTACTAATATAGAAACAGGAGAATTTAAAGATACAAGTTTAGGAGATTTATACAAGACTTTAAAAGGAAAAAATGATGATAACGTGCATTTTTCGGACATAAAATATTACACAGCTGGCGATGAAGAGAATGGATTTTTTGCAGGAAAACGTGTAATATATGATGATCAAAATATTGGATATTTAGTAGTTCATATTTTAAATAAAGCTTATGAAAATATTCTCCAGGACAAAAGTGGAATGGGAGAAACAGGGATAACATATATAGTAGGACAGGATAAAATAATGAGAAGTAATTTACCGGGAAAAGAAACAATACTAAAACAAAAAGTAGATACAGATTACATAAAAAAAGCATTAAATGGAGAAACGGGATGGGAAATATCAAAAAATTTTAAAGGAGAAGAAGTATTAGCAGCATATACACCATTCAAATACAAAGAAATAAATTGGGCATTTATATCTGAAGTATCGACAAAAGAAGCATTCAGAGCATCGGAAAAAATAAAAAATATACTGATGATAACAACAGTATTGGTATTAATAATATCCATAATAATATCATTATTCTTCTCAAGAAAAATATCAAAACCGTTAATAGAACTAAGTAAAAAAGTAGACAAATTTGCAACAGGAGATTTCACAATAAAATTTGAATCAAAAGGGAAAGATGAAACAGCAATGATAGCAAACTCATTACAAAACATGGCAAATCAATTAAGTGAAACAATAAAATGGCTATTAGAAGCGGGTAAAAAAATAGAAGAATCATCAGAAATATTAACAGAAGTATCAGAAAAAACCATATCAGCAAATGAAGAAGTATTAGGAAAAACAAAAATGATAGAAGAAAATGCAGAAAATGCAGCAGCAACAACAGAAGAACTCACATCTGGAGTAAATGAAGTATCAACAGCAGCACAAAACGTATCAAGTACAGCGGTAGAAATAGCGGAAGAAGTAAATGAAACAACACAATTAACAGAAGAAGGAGAAAAATCAATAACAGAAATAACAAAAATAATAGACAGTGCAGTAGAAAAATCAAAAGAAACAGAAAAAACAGTAGAAGTATTAGCAGAAAAAGCAAACAACATAGGAGAAATAGTAGACACCATAACAAACATAACAGAACAAACAAATTTATTAGCATTAAATGCAGCAATAGAAGCAGCAAGAGCAGGAGAAGCAGGAAAAGGATTTGCAGTAGTAGCAGATGAAATAAGGAAATTAGCAGAAGAAAGTAAAAAAGCAACAGAAGAAATAGCCCAAATCCTAACAGAAATAAAAGAAGGAGCGCAAAATGCAAACAAAGCAACAGAAGACACAGTAAAAGTAATAAATGAAGTAGAAAACAATGCAGATGAAATAAAAGAAAAGTTCCAACAAATATTAGAAAGAGTAGAGAACATAAATCAAAGGATAGAAGGATTAACAGCAAGTGCAGAAGAACAAAGTGCATCAACAGAAGAAATGGCAGCAGCAAGTGACAAAACAGCACAAATGATATTAGAAATATCAAATGAAATAACAGAAATAACAGAAGAAATCGAAGAAGAAAGTAAAGAAATAGAAAATGTAAATATCAAAGCAGAAGAATTAGAAAAATTAGTGGATCAATTAAATAATAAGCTTAATCAATTTAAAATATAACAGATATAATAAAATCCCCTTTGGGGGATTTTATTATATCATCAAAAAAAATTAAAATAAAGGTGCTATAATAATTCAGAGGTGATTGTATGAAAAAAATTTTAAAAAACGCTTATGTATTGATGAGTGCTGATGCTGATATAAAAAAAATGGATATATTAATTGACGATGATATAATAGTAGAGTTATCAGATCAAATGTATATTGAAGATAAAGAAAAAATAGAAGATAAATATGAAATATATGATTTTACAAATAAATTAATTATACCAGGATTTATAAATACACATACTCATCTTGCAATGTCTTTGTTTAGAGGAATAGGTGATGATTTAACATTACAAAATTGGTTATTTAATGAAATGTTTCCTAGAGAAGATTTATTAAATGATGATTTAACGTATTATGGTTCTTTAGTTTCTATTTTAGAGATGTTATCCAAAGGAATAACCACTGTAGTAGATATGTATCTTTTTATGGAAGGAACTGCTAGAGCTGTTAAGGATACAGGAATAAGAGCTTTTTTAACAAGAGGATTAGGATATGATAATGATGATGGTTGGAAAAGACGAATTGATGAAACAATTTATTTATTTGAAAATTATCATAATAAATATAATATTAAAGTGGGATTTGGACCACATGCTCCATATACATGTCCCATGAATAAACTTGAAGAAATTTCAGAATTAGCAAAAAAATACAATACATTTACTACAATACATTTGTATGAATCAGTTAATGAAAGAGAAATGTATTCAATACAGGAAATTGAAAAGACGGGATTATTTAAGAATAATGTTATAGCGGCTCATTGTGTTCATGTTGATGAGGAAGATATCAAAATTATTGCAAAAAATGAAGTAACAGTAGCGCATAATCCTTCTAGTAATCTAAAATTAGGAAATGGAATTGCACCTATTTTAAAAATGTTGGAACATGAAGTTAATATAACTTTGGGTACAGATGGTGCGGCAAGTAATAATACATTAAATCTTTGGGAAGAAATGAGATTAGCTTCATTATTGCAAAAATCCAATGGTCCAGAAAAGTTTAAAACAGAAGAAGCACTTAGAATGGTTTGGGAAAATGGTGGTTATGCATTAAATGAAAAAATTGGGAGAATTGAAGAAGAGTATAAAGCAGATTTAGCAATAATAGATTTGAATAATTTTGAATTTTATCCAATAGACTTAAACAGATTGAAATCACATTTAGTGTATTCTCCTATAAATAAAGTATATGCAACAATGATAAATGGAGAATGGGTATATTATGATGGTGAATATCCTAAGCTAAAAGAATCTGATTACTCCGGAAAATTCCATAAATTATATTTTGACTTAGAAAAAAAATTTAAAAAAAGCAAAGGAGAATAAATAGTGTTATATAACAAATTAAGTGATTATCTAAAAGGTAAATATGGGGAAAGGGTTCAACGTTTACCTATAAATGCAGGCTTTACATGTCCTAATAAAACAGGATTAAGAGGAACTGGAGGATGTATATATTGTGAAGAAAGTGGGAGTGGTTTTGCAGCATTATCACCAAAAACTCCAATAGCTGATCAATTAAAATTTATGATAGAAAGATATAAAGGAAAAGCTAACAAGTTTATGGCATATTTTCAATCAAATACAAATACATATGCACCCACTCATGTATTAAAAAAAATATATGATTCAGCATTGATAGATGATAGAATTATAATATTAGATATATCCACAAGGCCTGATTGTGTAGAAGATGAAAAATTAGATTTAATTGCATCATATAAAGAAAAATTAGATGTATATTTAGAATTTGGCCTTCAAAGTGTTAATTACAATACATTGAAAATACTCAATAGAGGTCATACATTGGCAGAATTTATAGACGCTGTAAATAGGGCAAAGCAAAGAAATATAGAAGTTATTGTTCATATGATAATAGATTTACCTTGGGATAATGAAGAAGATATAATAGAAGGTGCAAAAATATTATCTGCCTTAAATGTGGATGGAGTAAAATTGCATTCTTTATATATTACAGAAAATACAGTGTTAGGTCAAATGTATAAAAATGGTGAGATAAAACCTCTATCTTTAAAAGAATTTATAAATAGAAATATATTATTCTTAGAATATCTTGATCCAAAAGTAGTAATACATAGGCTTGCGGCTGATCCTCCTAAAGAAGGAGTATTGCATGGGAATTGGGGTATGTCAAAAATTAAAATAATTAATATACTCGAGAAAGAAATGAAAAATAGAAATACATACCAAGGTAGATTGTTTAATTATTTAAATAGATAATTGAAAGTGGGGCGATCGGTCGCGTGGCGAAATACAATTCGTCATGAGGAAAGTCCGGACTCTAAGGGCAAGGTGCCGGTTAACTGCCGGGAGGAGAAATCCTCGGAGTAGGGCCATAGAAATGAAAACCGCCATAATGGCAAGGGTGGAACGGTGAGGTAAAAGCTCACCAGCATCAGGGTAACCTGATGGCTTGGTAACCCCCACCTTGAGCAAGATCAAATAGGAAGGGCAAGCTTGTCCCGGCATGCTTATTAGCCCCTTCCAGGTAGACCGCTTAGATAAATGACCGATTAACACAGAATCCGGCTTATAGCCCCACTTTTTTCTAAAAAAATATTTGTTTTATTTGCAAAAAAGATGTATAATAGTATAAAAAGTATTTAAATTAATATTAACTAAGAAGCATAATATTTTATGAAAGTGGAGGGGATATTATGAAACGTGTTTTTGTGTTGTTATTGGTAACGACTCTTGTTGTATTGGCTTTTCCACAGATTGAAGTATTATCACAATGGAATAAAGATCTAAATCCTGCTCTTGTTTCTTGGTCTGCGAGAAATTTTGTTGAATTAAATGGGGGATTATCTTCAAGGTTAATTCAAGAAAGTTTGACAGATTTTACTGAAATTGCTGATTTAAACTTATTAGGTAATGAAGGTAATTATTATGATTTAAGTTCATCGAATGTTTTAGGGAGAAATGTATCCTTTGAAAGTTTTGGTAAAATAAAATTAGGGACATTTGTTTTAGCGCCTGAATTTAAAATAACAAACATTGATATGCATAATAAGAATACTTTAAATTTTATTAATTCATTATGGATAGATAGTGGACTACACATTGGATTAAGAGGTAAAGATTTTTCATTTGGTGGGACGATAAAAAGTCATTTACCTATATACGATGTTAGAAGATCTAATAATGATTATACTTTGATAACAGCATTTCCAGATGAAACTTCTAATCTTCCATATACATACTCTTTGTTTTATGATGGACCAACACAAATATTTAATGAACTTGATACTTTAATGGATAAGATGATGAATAACGGAATTATTACATTAGATGTAGGATTTGTTGCTGGTAATAATTATCCTGCAATAGGATTTGGTGTAAAAGATATTCCTATTGCAAGTGGTGTGGGTATATATAAATATAATACATTTGCGCATGTCAATTTTAGTTCGGAAGCATTAGAATTTTCTGAGTTTGATATTGTAAATAAATCCGATGAAGTGATCTGGTCTAAATTTAAGCCTTGGAAAATGACATTTTTTATAACTTTACCAATATTATTAGATTTTGTTCCATCAATAGAATATGCTCCAGATACAGAAGATTTTATATGGGGAGTAGCAGCTGGAAAAAGAATATTATGGGGTGCATTACCTTTCTGGGCTGAAATAAAAAATTACAATATTAATGCAGATACAGGAGATTCATATAATTATTGGACTTTTAATAGTGGAATAGGATTAAATATTTATTTAGCTGAAGTGCATGTTTCATTAACTACTCAAGCCCCAACAACTGATGAATTATTTGATGGGCGAAATACAACGATTAGAGCAAATATGTCTATAGGATTTTAATATTTAAGAACCAGACTTAGTTCTGGTTCTTTTATTAGGAAGGTGGAAAAATGGTAAAAAGAATAATTATAATTGTTTTTTTTATTTCAATAATATTGACTTCTTGTATGAATTTTAATATTTTTGATAGGCATAGAGATGAAGTCTCTCAAGAATATGATCCAACTATTACATTGTTTAATATTAATTATAATGATTTGAATTTAGATATAAGATATCAACCTCCAGAATATGATTTATTGGAATCTGATGATAAATATATGTTTTTTGCATGTATAGGATTTAATACAAAATATATAGATAAAAATAAAATGAAAGTAGAATTATATATTGATAATAATGAAGATGGGATAGCAGAGGCTAAATTAATTGATATGCCATTATCTTGGTATGATGAGGAAACAACATATTTTGAATATAGAAAATATTTAAAAGATTCTGAAGTAACAAATTATGAAAATAAGACATTTGAAATAAAATATATAGATGGAAAAATTTCAGGTAATTATATATATACAATAGGAAGTCATTTTGTTGAAAAACCAAATATATATTTAAATAAAAGTGTTGTTCATAATGAAGAATATAACTTAATAATAGATAATTTAAATAATAATTATCATATTTATATATCTGAATTGGAACAAAAGCCTGGTGATTATGTTAATTTTAAGCCAATAAATAATTGGGGGTATCATAGCAATTCAGTAAGTTTAAAATTAAAAAAGAATGATAAAATAAGTATGAATTATTGGTATGATATATTTATATATGGAAAATATCATGTGGGATATTACACTGTAAAAAAAATTGAAAATAGAGTTCAATAATAAATACAGAGGAGAGATGAGATGGCGAATATATATTTAAAAAAAGATATAAAATCAAGAGTTTTAAACGGTCATAGTTGGATATATGAAAATGAAATAGATAAAATAATTGGTGAATATGAAAATGGAAATATAGTCGATGTTTTTTATAATAAAAAATTTATAGGAAGAGGATATATTAATGATAATTCAAAAATAAGGGTTAGATTATTGACAAAAAAACATGAAACCATAGATTATGGATGGATAAAAAATAAAATTAAGAACGCATATGAATATAGAAAATTATTATTTAATAATAATGAGAAATCATTTAGACTTATTTTTGGAGAAGGAGATTATTTTCCGGGACTGGTAATAGATAAATTCGAAAATTTTTTTGTAGTTCAAATAAATACTCTTGGGATATATAAACTAAAAAAGCAAATAATAGATGTATTAATAGAATTATTTAATCCTGAAGGTATATTTGAAAAAGATGATGATAAAAATGCAAAAATAGAAGGTTTTGATTATACAGAAGGATGGGTATATAAAAAAGGACCAGAATTAATACCGTTTGAAATAAATGGAATAAAATTTTTTGCAGATACAAAAGGTCAAAAAACAGGTTTTTTCTTAGACCAAAGATACAATGCTTTGAAAGTCAAATTGTTGGCAAAAGATAAAAAAGTATTGGATGGGTTTGCATATACAGGTAATTTTGGTGTTCATGCTTTGTTGGGAGAAGCAAAGTACGTAACATTTTTAGATTATTCAGAAAGAGCATTATATGTTTTAGAACAAACGCTAAAGGCTAATAATATTTCAAAGGATAAATATGAATTATTTGAAACAAATACCTTTGATCAGCTGAGAAAGTTTGATGATGCAAACATCTATTTTGATTTTGTAATAATAGATCCGCCGTCATTAGCAAAATCCAGGAGTTCTGTAAAGAATGCTATTAGAGGTTATAAAGAATTAAATCTTAGAGCTATGAGGATAACGAAAAATAAAGGATTATTTGCGACAGCTTCGTGTACTCAATTAGTATACGATGAAGAATTTAAAAGAATAGTATTTGATGCAGCTAAAGACAATAAAGTTTTCTTAAAACAAATTTTTAGAGGGTCACAATCTCCCGATCATCCGATATTATATAATATATTAGAAACAGAGTATCTTAAATTCTATTTATTTGAAATAGAAAGCTATAAAGGATAAGAGCCGTAAGGCTCTTTTTTTATTATTATTGTATATATGAAAAAAATTTCATTATTTAAGTTTAAAAGGTAATTAATACTTTTAAATCAGATTAACGACAATTCTTACGATTTTTTTTCTAATGTAAAAATTGATAAAATTTTCGTGAAATAAATTTCATAGGAGTTAAGGGGTGATTAAATGAAGATAGTAAAAGCCGAAGAGGCTATTTCTTTTGTTAACAACGGTGATAGCATTATGATAGGGGGCTTTTTGACAGTAGGTACGCCGGAAACATTGATTGATGAGATAATTAAACAAAACAAAAAGGATTTAATCATTATTTGTAATGATACTTCTTTTGAAGATAAAGGAATTGGGAGGTTAATATATCATAAACTTGCAAAAAAAGTAATAACTTCCCATATTGGTACAAATAAAGAAACACAAAGGCAATATATAGAAAAAGAATTAGAAGTGGAATTAGTTCCTCAAGGAACATTAATTGAACAAATAAGGGCTGGTGGTGTTGGATTAGGTGGTATATTAACCCCTACAGGAATAGGCACAGTTGTTGAAGATGGAAAACAAGTTATAGAAATTGATGGTAAAAAATATATACTTGAAAAAGCTATTAGAGGAAAGGTGGCATTAGTTAAAGCAAAAAGAGCAGATCATATTGGGAATCTCCAATTTGCATATACAGCAAGCAACTTTAATCCTATAATTGCAATGGCTGCTGATTTGGTAATTGTTGAAGTAGATGAATTAGTGCCAACGGGTTCAATACCACCAGAACAGGTGCAATTCCCAGGAGCACTTGTTGATTATGTGGTTGTAAGGGGGAGAGAATAATGACTGCAAAAGAAAGAATTGCTAAAAGAGTTGCAAAAGAGTTCAAGCCAGGAAACATTGTAAATTTAGGAATTGGACTTCCAACATTAGTTGCTAATTATGTGCCGAAAGAAATGAATATATTTTTTCATGGTGAAAATGGTGTTTTAGGTATTGGATCTGAAGTGCCAGAAGAATTATCCAATCCAGATTTAACAAATGCAGGAGGAAAATTTATTGAAACTGTACCAGGTGCTATGACATTTGATACAGCATTTTCATTTGCTTTAATAAGGGGAGGTCATCTTGATTATACAGTATTGGGAGGTCTTCAAGTTGATGAAGAAGGTCATTTAGCTAACTGGATGGTTCCTGGAAAATTAATTCCTGGAATGGGTGGAGCAATGGATTTGGTAACTGGTGCTAAAAAAGTAATAGTTGCTATGACGCATACAACCAAAGGAAAACCTAAAATAGTGAAAAAATGCAATTTGCCTTTAACTTCTTCAAGAAGAATAGATTTAATAGTTACAGAGTTCGCAGTTATTGAGCCTACTGACGAAGGATTATTATTAAAAGAAATATCACCAGATATAACATTAGATGAATTAAAAGAAATAACAGATGCAGAATTAATAATTCCAGAAAATTTGAAAACAATGGAAATTTAAGGGGGAAAAAATATGGGTGAAAAAGTTATGATAAGGGTAAGAATGAGTTTGCATGATGCTCATTATGGTGGAAATCTTGTAGACGGAGCAAAAATTTTACAACTATTTGGTGATGTAGCAACAGAATTATTGATCAGACATGATGGTGATGAAGGGTTATTTAAAGCATATGATGACATAGAATTTATAGCACCAGTATATGCTGGTGATTATATAGAAGCTACAGGTGAAATTGTAAAAGTGGGAAATACATCAAGAAAAATGGTATTTGAAGCAAGAAAAGTAATAGCTCCAAGACCTGATATATCAGATTCTGCAGCAGATTATTTAGAAGAACCAATAGTTGTATGTAGAGCAAGTGGAACATGTGTTGTTCCAAAAGATAAACAAAGGAAGGGAAAAAAATAATGGAAAAATTAATTATCACAGTTGCATTAACTGGTGCAGAAGTAACAAGGGAACAACAACCAAATCTGCCAATTACACCTGATGAAATAGCAGAAGCTGCATATGAATGTTATCTTGCAGGAGCATCTATTGCTCATGTTCATGCAAGAGATAAAGAAGGGAACCCAACACAATCATATGAAGTGTATAAAGAAATAAAAGAAAAAATAGAAGCTAAATGCAATATGATATTTCAACCATCAACTGGCGGAGCAGTATATCACACCTTTGAACAAAGAAAGCAACCATTGGAATTGAATCCAGAAATGGCAACATTATCAGCGGGTACTACTAATTTCGGTAGTGATATATTTGTAAATTCAGAAGAGTATATAGAAAAGTTTGCAAAAGAGATGAAAGAAAGAGGAATAAAGCCGGAAATAGAGGTATTTGAAAGAGGTCATATTGCAAACGCATTAAGATTGGTAAAGAAAGATTTATTGGATACACCAATACATTTCGATTTTGTTATGGGGGTACCTGGTGCAATTCCTGGCGGAATAGATGATTTGTTATATTTAGTAAATCATATACCCCAAGGTAGCACATGGACTGTAGCAGGAATAGGAAGATATGAATTACCATTAGCAGTACATGCAATATTAATGGGTGGTCATGTAAGAGTTGGATTCGAGGATAACATATATTATAAAAAAGGAGAATTGGCCAAATCAAATGCACAACTTGTTGAGAGAATAGTAAGAATAGCAAAAGAATTGGGTAGAGAAGTAGCAACTCCAGATGAAGCAAGAGAAATATTAAACATAAAAAAGAAATAATGGAGGGAAAAAAATGAAAAAAGGTTGTCCATTTGGAACACATAGGGTAATAGAACCAAAAGGATTATTACCTCAAGCAGCAAAAAAAATTGATAATACAATGGAGATATATTCAAATGAATTGCTAATTGATGTAATAACTTTAAATATTGATTCAGCAAGTTTTACTCAAATCAAAGAAGCGTGCAATAAAGATGTAAAAAAGATGGAAAAAGTGATTCTTGATATAGTAAATGAAAGGGGTAAGATGCAAAATCCTGTAACTGGATCTGGAGGAATGCTTATAGGTACAGTAAAAGAAATAGGTCCAGATTTTCCAGATAAAACATTAAAAGTTGGAGATAAGATTGCTACATTAGTATCCTTATCTTTAACACCATTAAAAATAGAAAAAATAAAAAAGATTAATATTGAAAATGATCAGGTTGATATAGATGGTCAGGCAATATTATTTGAAACAGGTATATATGCAAAATTACCAGAAGATATACCTGAAAAATTGGCATTAGCTGCTCTTGATGTAGCGGGTGCTCCAGCTCAAGTAAATAAATTAGTAAAAGAAGGAGATACAGTTTGTATTATTGGTGGTGGAGGAAAATCAGGAGTATTATGTTCATACCAGGCGATGAAAAATGCTGGAGATAAAGGTAAAGTTATAGTTGTAGAATATTCAGAAGCTAATGCAAAAAGAATTAAAGAAATGAAATTAGCTCATGAGGTAATTATAGCAGATGCTACCAAACCAGTTGATATATATCATAAAGTATTGGAAGTTACTAATGGTAAATATTGTGATGTAACAATTAATAATGTAAATGTTCCAAATACTGAAATGTCATCTATATTAATAACCAGAGATGAAGGAACAGTATACTTCTTCTCAATGGCAACATCATTTACAAAGGCAGCCTTAGGTGCAGAAGGTGTTGGTAAAGATATTAATATGATGATTGGAAATGGATATACAAAAGGTCATGCTGATTTAACTCTTCAAATATTGAGAGATTCAAAAGAAATAAGAGAATTATTTGAAAAATTATATATATAATCAGGGGGGACAAAAAAGGATGAAAAAAAGAAGACATTATACAGAAATACCATTATGGAAAGATGTAACAGAAGAACAATGGAACGATTGGCATTGGCAAATGAGAAATAGAATTACAGATGTAGACACATTAAAACAGGTAATAAATTTAACTCCAGAAGAAGAAGAGGGAGTTAGAAATGCATTAAAAACATTAAGAATGGCAATTACACCATATTATGCATCATTAATGGATCCTGATGATCCAAAATGTCCAATAAGAAGACAAGCTGTTCCTACAGCTAAAGAATTAGTAAAAAGTGTTTGGGATATGGTCGATCCATTACATGAAGATGAAGATTCACCTGCTCCGGGTTTAACTCATAGATACCCTGATAGAGTTTTATTCTTAATAACAGATATGTGCTCGATGTATTGTAGACATTGTACAAGAAGAAGATTTGCTGGTCAAACTGATGCTCATAAAAGTATGGATGATATAAATGCTGCACTGGAATATATTAGAAACACACCTCAAGTTAGAGATGTCTTATTATCCGGTGGAGATGCATTAATGGTTGGTATTCCAATGCTTGAATATATAATTAAAGAATTAAGAAAGATTCCACATGTTGAAATTATTAGAATTGGTACAAGAACACCTGTAGTATTTCCACAGATAATAACAGATGAATTAGTAAATATGTTGAAAAAATATCACCCAATTTGGTTAAATACACATTTTAATCATCCAAAAGAAATTACACCAGAATCAGCAGAAGCATGTAGGAAATTAGCAGATGCTGGTATTCCACTTGGTAATCAAACAGTATTATTAAGAGGTGTAAACGACAGCAAATATATTATGATGGAATTAATGCATCAATTAGTAAAAATAAGAGTAAGACCATATTATATCTATCAATGTGACCTGTCTCAAGGTATAGATCACTTTAGAACATCAGTATCAAAAGGTTTAGAAATAATGGAATCATTAATTGGGCACACATCAGGTTTTGCAGTTCCATCATTTGTTGTAGATGCACCTGGTGGTGGAGGAAAGATAAGATTAATGCCAAATTATTTACTAGCAAGAAATGATCACACAGTAATACTTAGGAATTATGAAGGGGTAATAACAACATATCATGAACCAGAAGATACAACAACAGATGTAGATGATACAGAATACAGAGAAAAATATAAATGGTATGGTGTAGCAGGTTTATTTGATAGTAAAGATAGAATATCCTTAGAACCTAATCATTTAGAAAGACATGAAAGAGCAAAATTAAGGGAAAAATATCAACATTTAGTGGAGGAGAAAAAATGAGGTATGAAGATATAAAATTGAACCAAACATATGAAGTAAAAAGAAAAATTACAGCACATATGGTAGAAACATTTGCAGAAATAACAGGCGATAAAAATCCTGTTCATTTAGATGAAGAATTTGCATCAAAGACAATATTTAAAAAAAGAATTGCACATGGTATATTGAGTGTTGGTTTAATATCAGCGGTCTTGGGAATGGAATTTCCAGGGCCAGGAACAATATATATGAAACAGGATTCAAAGTTTTTAAAACCTATATATCTTGATGAAGAAATAACAATTAAAATAACAGTAAAAGAAAAAATAGAAGAAAAATCAAGATTAGTATTAACCACTCAAATAATAAAAGAAGATGGAAAATTAGCAGTAGATGGAGAAGCATTAGTATTATTCAAAGGAGAATAAAAAGTGAATTTTGAAAGCATATCTGTAGTAGGTCTTGAAAAAAACACAGGAAAAACAGAAACCTTGAATTACATTATAAAAAAATTAAATAAAAAAATAGGAATAACCTCAATAGGAATAGATGGTGAATCTATAGATCAGGTAACAACAACTCCAAAACCTGAAATAAAAATAAAAGAAGGAACCATATTTGCCACAGCAGAAAAATTTTATAAACAAAAAAAGCTTACAGCAGAAATATTATCTGTAGAAGATTCTTTGAGAACATCTTTAGGTAGAATAGTTATAGCAAAAGCTTTAGATAATGGGAAAGTAATATTAGCAGGACCTCAATCAACAGTTAAAATAAAAGAATTAATAAAAAAGATAAAAAGTTTTGGAACAGAAATAGTATTAATAGACGGGGCTTTATCAAGATTAAGCCCCGCTTCTCCAGTAATAACTGATGCGATGATTTTAGCAACAGGAGCAGCTTTAACAATAAATATCAATGAACTTGTGAAGAAAACAAAACATATAGTGAATTTAATACAATTAAAAGAATGTGAAAATAGTGAAAAACTTTTTAATTTAGAAGATGGAATATACTCTATATCAGAAAATATAGAAAAATTACCTATAAAATCATTATTAACCTTTAAATCTTTGGAAAAACATATATTAGAGTATGGAAAGAAAATATATATAACAGGAGCTTTAACTGAAAGTTTTTTAAAACATTTAACCAAACAAAAAAAGCTGAAAGATGTTGAAATAATAGTAAAAGATTTCACAAAAATTTTTGTGTCTCCAGAAACCTTTAATCTTTATATAAAAAAAGGTGGAACAATAAAAGTTCTAAAAAAGACAAAATTAGTAGCTATAACAATTAATCCATATTCACCTCGCGGATATATGTTGGATTCAGATGAAATGAAAAGGAGATTAAAAGAAGTAATAGATATACCTATACTAAACGTAAGGGAAGATGAATTATGTTTGAAATAAATTATCTTTTAAATAAATTACAAATAATAACACCTTTAGGTCAAAAAAAAGCAAAAAATCTGATTTTCTTTACAGAAGAAAATCGAATCTTTAAAGAGCTCAATAAAATAGAGGAAACAATAGAAGCTATTCAACATCAAAAAGAAAGCATTGAAAAAACAAAGAATAATTTAATGTATATAAAAGATATAACAAATACAATAGAAAAATTAAAAGGAGAATATATACTAGATGATATTGAGCTTTATGAAATAAAATATTTTTCATTATATTATGAAGAGATAAGAAAAATAATACATTTTTCTTATTTAAAACAGCTTTCTTTAGAAAAAGTAATAGAAATACTGGATCCAGATAATAACAAATTACCTACATTCTATATATATGATTCATATTCAGAAGAGTTGGCAAAAATAAGAAAAGAGAAAAAAAGAGTAACAGATGAAAAAAAAGAAGAGTTACTTCTAAAAGAAGCAGAGTTAGAAGAAAAAATTAGAGAAAAACTAACTCAAAAGTTAAAAAAATATATAAATAATCTTGAAGAAGCATTAAAAGATGTAGCAGAATTAGATTTTGTATTGGCAAAGGCAAAACAAGCAATAGAATATGGTTTTACAAAACCTGAATTTTCTGATTACATAAGTTATCATGGATTATTTAATCCTGTAATAAAAGATAGATTAGAAAAAGAAAATAAACAATATCAACCAGTAGATATTGAATTATTTGAAGGTGTTACATTAATTACCGGTGCAAATATGACTGGTAAAACAGTAGTATTAAAAACATTAGCCTTATCACAATACTTATTTCAATATGGTTTTTATGTACCAGCAAAATTTGCAAAATTAAAAGTTCTAAAAAAGATATTCTTAATTTCAGGAGATTATCAATCAACATTAAGTGGATTATCATCATACGCTGCAGAAATGATAAAATTAGATGAAATATTAAAATATCTAAAAGATAATGATAATGCACTAATATTACTTGATGAATTAGCAAGGAATACGAATCCACATGAAGGAAAATTAATAGTAAAAGCTGTAATCACAATGCTTAATGAGTTAAATTCTATTTCTTTAATAACAACACATTTCAATAATGTAGCAGGTGGAAAAATAAGAAAATTAAGAATAAAAGGCATAAAAAAAGAGCGACTAAAAGAGAAAATATCGCCAGAAAATATAACAGAAATTATAGATTATTCATTAATCGAAGATAAAAAAGAAATAGTTCCAGAAGAAGCATTGACAATAGCAAAATTATTAAATATAGATAATAAATTGATAGATACAATAGAAAAGTTAAAAAAGGAGGAAAACTCTAATGAGTAAATTAGGTTTAGATTTTAAAAAAGTTGAATACGCAAGGAGCTTAGCAAAAAAAATAGCTGAAGATGTACAGAATTTTGTAGATAAAAGATCAACAGTCTCTGTTGAAAGAACTATATGTAGATTATTAGGAATTGATGGAATAGATGAAAATGAAGTACCATTACCAAATATAGTAGTTGATCACATAAAAGAAAAAGGATTATTAGAACAAGGAGCAGCATTCCTATTAGGAAATGCAATAATCGAAACAGGATTAACGCCGCAAGAAATTGCGGAAAAAATAGCTAAAGAAGAAATGGATTTATCAAAAATAAAAATCCATTCTATAGAAAAAATTCAAGAAGCATTAACTCCTTTTGTGGATAGTATGATAAAAAGAATTCAGGATAATAGAAGAAAAAGAAATGAATACTTAGAAAAATTAGGTGAAGGGCCACAACCATATTTATATGTAATAGTTGCTACAGGTAATATATATGAAGATGTTATTCAAGCACAAGCTGCTGCAAGGCAGGGTGCAGATATTATAGCTGTTATAAGAACAACAGGACAGAGTTTGTTAGATTACGTTCCATATGGTCCAACCACTGAAGGATTTGGCGGAACAATGGCGACACAAGAAAACTTTAGAATAATGAGAAAAGCATTAGATGAAGTTGGTGAAGAAGTTGGAAGATACATAAGATTGGTAAATTATGCATCAGGGTTATGTATGCCTGAAATATCAGCAATGGGGGCTATGGAAAGACTTGATGTAATGCTTAATGATGCATTGTATGGAATATTATTTAGAGATATAAATATGAAAAGAACAATAATAGACCAATATTTCTCAAGGGTTATAAATGGATTCTCAGGAATTATCATTAATACAGGTGAAGATAATTATTTAACAACAGCAGATGCATATGAAGAAGCACATACAGTTCTTACTTCTGATTTAATAAATGAGCAATTAGCACTAATGGCTGGTATTCCTGAAGAACAAATGGGCTTAGGTCATGCATTTGAAATGAATCCAGATCTTACCAATGGTTTCCTGTATGAATTAGCTCAAGCTCAAATGTTAAGGGAAATATTCCCTAAAGCCCCATTAAAATACATGCCACCTACAAAATATATGACAGGAAATATATTTAAAGGTCATGTTCAGGATGCATTGTTTAATGTAGTGTCTATATGGACACATCAAGGAATACAATTATTGGGTATGCTTACAGAAGCAATACATACTCCGTTTATGTCAGATAGATACTTATCAATAGAAAATGCAAGATATATCTTTAATAATTTAAAAAATATAGGTGACGAAATAGAATTCAAAAAAGATGGAATAATTCAAAAAAGAGCACAACAGGTATTAGATGAATCCATAGAATTATTAGAAAAAATGGTTCATGATGGATTATTTGTATCCTTATCAAAAGGAACATTTGCAAATATAAAAAGACCAATTGATGGTGGAAAAGGATTAGATGGAGTATTTGAAAAAGGTAAAAATTACTTTAATCCATTTATTAAAAAGATGTTGGAGGCTGAAAGACCATGAGTGGAGGATTATATTCAACAGAAAAAAAAGATTTTGATAAGACATTAAATTTAAAAGCTATTAAACCATATGGCGATACAATGAATGATGGGAAAACTCAATTGAGTTTCACATTACCTGTGCCAGATGGTGATGAAGCAATAGAAGCAGCAAAACAATTAATGAAAAAAATGGGATTTGATGAACCGATGGTGGTATATCATAAAGAATTAACGAAAGGTTTTACGTTTATCATAGCATATGGTAGCTGTACGCATACAGTAGATTATACAGCTATTCATGTGCCAAAGGTAGAATCAACAACATGGTCTATGGAAGAAACAGATGAATTTATTAAGAAAAATATTGGAAGAAAAATAAGAGTAATAGGTGCAAGTACAGGTACAGATGCTCATACTGTTGGTATAGATGCTATCATGAACATGAAAGGATATGCAGGACATTATGGACTTGAAAGATATGAAATGTTTGAAACATTAAATATGGGAAGTCAGGTGCCAAATGAAGAATTCGTAGCAAAAGCAATCGAATTTAATGCAGATGCATTGCTTGTTTCACAAACCGTAACTCAAAAAGATATTCATATAAAAAATCTTACAGAATTAGTAGAATTATTAGAAGCAGAAGGTATAAGAGATAAAGTAATATTAATTGCAGGTGGTCCAAGGATCACTCATGAATTAGTAAAAGAATTAGGATACGATGCAGGATTTGGAGCTAATACTTATGCAGATGATGTTGCTTCATATATCGCACAAGAATTATATAAAAGAATGCAAGAAGAAAATAAAACAGGAGGGAAAGAGTAATGAGAATGGAAGGGAAAGTATGTATAGTAACAGGAGGAGCAAGGGGATTAGGAAGAGCGATGGTGGAAAGATTTGCAGAAGAAGGAGCAAAAGTAGTATATGCATGTGATTTAAATGAAGAAGCATTAAAAGAATTAGAAAGTAAATATGAAAATGTAAAAGGATATAAATTAAGTGTAACAGATAGAAAAGCAATAGCAGAGTTTAAAGAAAAAGTAATAGCGGAAGAAGGGAAAGTAGATGTATTAGTAAATAATGCAGGAATAACAAGAGATGCATTAATACAAAAGATGAGTGAAGAAGATTGGGATATGGTAATAGATGTAAATTTAAAAGGAGTATTTAACATGACCCAACAATTTGGACCAGAAATGATGAAAGCAGGGAAAGGATCAATAATAAACATATCATCAGTAGTAGGGATATATGGAAACATAGGACAAACAAATTATGCAGCAACAAAAGGTGGAGTAATAGCAATGACAAAAACATGGGCAAAAGAATTTGCAAGAAAAGGGGCACAAGTAAGAGTAAATGCAATAGCACCAGGATTCATAAAAACACCAATGACAAAAGATTTACCAGAAAAAGTAATAAATATGGTAAAAAGCAAAACAGTATTACAAAGAATGGGAGAACCAGAAGAAATAGCAAACACAGCATTATTCCTAGCAAGTGATGAAAGTAGTTTTATAACAGGGCAAGTAATAAGTGTAGATGGTGGATTAGTACTATAAAAATGGATGTCCAAAAAGATAAAATCACTCAGACAGCTTGATTGCATATCTTTAAAAATAAAGAAAATTATAAAATAAAGTTCTTCACCCAGTGAAAATTCTGAGTCCTCAAAAATTCTCATTTTAGCAGGCCGTATCAGACTCACATCCGTGTTCGGCTTCACTCAATTTTGCATCCGTGCAAAATTGACCTGCTTCATTCGAATTTTTTCGGGAATTTTCAAAGGCTCATCACATTATTTTTACAAATTTTCTTTTATGAAGATCAAACAATCTTCGAGTTTTCATTCGTTTTAATTTTGAATTCCAATAATATATTGAGAACTAGCAGATTTTTCTCGAAAATTTTTAAAACTTCATCTCTTAGGCATTACGTATGAATAAAAGAAGGAAAAAAGGAGGAAAAGAAATGGAAAAAGTATATATAGTAGGAGCCAAAAGGACAGCAATAGGGAGTTTTGGAGGGACCTTAAAAGACAAAAAAGCAGCAGAATTAGGAGCAGAAGCAATAAAAGGGGCATTAGAACAAGCAGGAGTAGCACCAGAACAAGTAGATCACACAGTAGCAGGGAACGTATTAATGGCAGGACAAGGAATGGGACCAGCAAGGCAAGCAGCAATATATGCAGGAATACCAGTAGAAAAACCAGCATATACAGTACATATGGTATGTGGAAGTGGAATGAAAGCAATAATGTTAGCAGCAAATGAAATAAAATTGGGAAATTCAGAAATAGTAGTAGCAGCAGGAATGGAAAGCATGTCAAATGCACCGATGTTGCTACCAGCAAAAGCAAGATTTGGACTAAAGTTTGGAAACATAGAAATGATAGATCACATGGTATATGATGGATTAACAGACGTATTCAATCAATATCACATGGGAGTAACAGCAGAAAACATAGTAGAAAAATATGGATTAACAAGAGAAGAACAAGATGAATTTGCAGCAATAAGTCAGCAAAGAGCAGAAAAAGCGATAAAAGAAGGTAAATTCAAAGACGAAATAGTACCAATAGAAATAAAAACAAGAAAAGAAACAAAAATATTTGACACAGACGAATATCCAAGATTTGGAACAACAAAAGAAACATTAGCAAAACTCAGACCAGCATTCAAAAAAGATGGGACAGTAACAGCAGGGAACTCATCAGGAATAAACGATGGAGCAAGTGCAATGATACTAGCATCAGAAAGTGCAGTAAAAAAATATGGCCTAAAACCATTAGCGGAAATAATAGCCTATGAACAAGGAGGAGTAGATCCAAGCATAATGGGAATGGGACCAGTAGCAGCGATAACAAACTTAGTAGAAAAAAAAGGAATAAAATTAGAACAAATGGAACTAATAGAATTAAACGAAGCATTTGCAGCACAATCGATAGCAGTAATAAAAGAACTCAGTGAAAAATATGGAGTAACAAAAGAATGGTTTATGGAAAGGACAAATGTAAATGGAGGAGCAATAGCGTTAGGACATCCAATAGGAGCATCAGGAAACAGAATAACAGTAACATTATTATATGAAATGAAAAAGAGGAATTTAGAATATGGATTAGCATCATTATGTATTGGTGGAGGTATGGGTACCGCTATTGTTATTAAAAATATTTAATACACAAAATTTAAAAATTAGAAAAAATTAGAAATATTCCAGAACTCTTTAAGGGTTCTGGAATATTTTTATAAAATAATTTTTTCACAAGTATTGAAATTTCATAAAAAATATGATATCATATGATATGTTATTTGTATCTTTATTTATAATAAAATTTAATTAATAATGTTAATTTTAATAATATAGGAGGGATGGGTATGAATTTAAAAAACGCAAAAATAATGGCAGGTATAGGAGTAGTTCTTGGTATGACGGGATATTTTGGAATTGTTGGGGTAATACTTCTATTAATTGGAGTTTATAGGATTAGTGAGAAAGTAAATGATAAAAGAATATTTAATTATATATTATGGCCTGAAATAATTGGTTATGTCTTATTTGCAGGTGCTTTATTATCAAAAGCTATATATCTTTCACGAACGGTTACAGATTATGATTTTTCATATGGAATAAGTGGATTTTCTTCGTTTTTAATTATCTTATCTATTATAGCTATAATGATAACTCCTGTGATTTACGAAATAAAAGCATATAGATTATTAGGTGATTATTTTGGTAATGATTATTTTTATAAAGCGGCAAAATTCCTAAAATGGGGTTTAATTCTTTCAATAGTTTTGGTTGGCTTTTTATTGATATTTATAGCTGATATTTTTAAGATTATAGGTTATTTTACCTTACCAGACGAATATAAATTAGTAAAAGAAGGAGAAGAAGAATGGAGAGTTAAATAATTATAAAATAATGTGTTTTTACTATTATTGAAATATATGAAGTGTTTATTATTATATAGTTTTTATATTATCAGTTAATGTTAAAAAAATAAAAAATAACTTGACAAATTAAAAATTTTTTATTATAATAGAAATAGGAATTTTAATGGGGGATGGTTATGTTTTATTATATTATAAAACTAAAAGCACAAACCAATAAAAATTTAATATTATTAAAAATAGACAACGAGGCCTAAAAGGGTCTCGTTGTTTTTATTAATTAATATATCGAGTGATATATTAATTTTCAATATTGGAGATAAAATTTTTTCATTAGAATTATAATCCATACAGAGATACGAGGTGAAATTATGAGATTAAAATTAGTATTTCGTTTAAAATCTAAGGAAATACCAAAAGACTATAGACGTATATTTATGAGTTTTATAAAAAAATCATTGGAAAGTTATGATGAAAATGTATTTGGAGAATACTTTAGAAATAAAGATCCTATATTAAAGGATTATACATTTTCGGTGTATTTTGGGAAATGTAGTTTTGAAGAAAATATAAAAATTGAAAATGAAAATATATCAATGTTTTTATCAACCTCATCCTATAAAACAGGAATACATTTTTACAATGCTTTTATTAATATGAAATACAAAGAATTTCCGATAAAAAATAATGTTTTGAAATTAAATAACATTATTAAATTACCAGAAAAAAATGTATATAAAAATGAAATAATAATAAAGACATTATCTCCAATAATTATTAGAGAACACAATAAAGAAGAAGATAGATATTATTATTTTGATGAGGAAAATGCTATAGATATACTAAAAAATAACATTAAATATCAATATAACAAATTGTTCAAAAGTGAAAATGGAGAATTAGATATTAAAGTATTAGATTTTAAAAAAACAACAATATTAAATTATAATAAAAAAATCAAAAGTAATTTAGGTATTTTGAAAATACAAGGAGATAAAAAAATATTAGACTTTGTATATAAATCGGGGATTGGTAGTAAAAGAAGTTCTGGGTTTGGAATGGTAGATATAATTTAGGGGTGATAAAATGGATAAATTGAAAGAAGATTATATAACTTTGAGATTATCAGATTGGTTATATAATGCCGGAATAGTAGGACTGATTAATATATTAGGTGAAGATAATGTTAGGTATAGAACATATGAGAAAAATCTAGATATGGAATATGATGAAATAGAAATCAAAATTGAAGCTTTTGAAAACTTTGAAGAAAAATATTTTGATTATTTTATTAATACATATAAAAATTTGAATTGGCATCAATTGGTTTCATATAAAGAAATTATAGAAAAAAAAGAAAATCAAAAAAATTTTTCAAAAGAAGATATAGATGAAATAAATGCTATAATTAAATCTTTTAAAGATACCCTAAAAAAACCAAGTTTTAAAAGTGCATACGATTTAATATACCAAGAATTAAATACTTTAAATATTTTAGAGGAAATTAATAAATTTAAAAAAATAAGTAAATCATCTAAGGTTGAAGTAATAAAGAACAATTTATTGATATTAAAAAAAATAATTGAATTTTTAGAACATCCTATAGTGAAAAAATATATAGGTGCAAAAAATTCAATATTTACAATAGTAAAAAAGGCGTTGGATGGGGTTAGTTTTTTGAATCGACAAAGACAGGATAAAAACATGTATGATGAATATAAAAATTATTTTTTAGAACCATTCTTAGAGTATGTAAAATTAGAAAATGATGAAATAAAAAAATATAAATATACATGTTTTTCTTGTAATAGACCAATGAAAAAACTGGAAACAAATATGTCTTTTTTAAAAAATATTGGCTTTGATGATGCGAGAAAACCGTCTAATGTATGGAATTTTATTAATGATACATATATATGCCCGATTTGTAAATTGGTTTATTCATGTATTCCAGCAGGATTTACTTATGTGTATGATAAAGGGCTTTTTGTTAATTTGAATCATTCAGTTGAAGATATCTATAACATAAACAAAAGAATAATGATGGAAACCTACAATGATTCAATTAAGGAATATGATAAATATATGTTTTCATATAAAACATTATTAAGTAGTATATATGAGAACTTAAATAAAACAACAAAATATGAATATTCTGATATTCAAATAGTTAAATTGGTAGTTAAGTTGGTGGATAAGTTGAAAAATAAAAAATATAAATATTATTTTAACATATTATCGAAAAAGATATTATCAGCATTAAAAAAATCATCAAAAATATTGAATGAATTGATAAATAATTATTACTATCCAACAAAAAAGGGGGATTATAAAAAGGAGGATTATAAAGATAAAGTAATGTTGTATGAGGAGGTTATTTTTAGAATAACAAATAATATAGAATTATATGATCTAATAAATGATCTTCTAAGAATAAAACTTTCTGATAAAACAAATGGATATTATTCAATAAGAACTATAAATAACCTAATTAAAATAAATTTAAATTATTTAAGCGAGGTGAAAGATATGAAGGATTTTAATGAAAGTGAAGTTAAACAAGCGAATTATTATGGATATTTAATGAGACAGTTCTATTTATCCAAAGGAAGTGAACACAAACTTTCAGGTATATCATACAAGTTGTTAAATGCATTAAAAGTAAATAATAAAGATAGCTTTATGGATACATTATTGAATTGTTATTTATATGTTGATAAGCCAGTTCCAAAAATAATTATAGAAGCCTTAGATAATAACGACATTTTCAAAAGTGTAGGATATGCCTATATAGCTGGATTATTTGGAGAATATAAGAAAGGGGATGAAAATAATGGATAAAAAAGGATTAACATTAACAATAATTTTTGAAGCTGAAAGTGCCAATTTTGGCGAAGGATTAGGTAATGTTACAACATTAAAAAAGTTATCAAGGGATGGCAAACAACAGACTTATATATCCAGGCAAGCAATTAGATATAATATCGTTAATCAATTGGGATATGAGTTAGCTCCAGTAAAATCTGAAGGAAGTGGAGATAAAAAGGTTATACAATTTCATCCTGATGCAACAATAGATAAATATCCTGAAATAGACTTTTTTGGATATATGAAAACGAAAAAAGGAGAAGGAAGTTTAACTAGAGATGCAAAAGTCAGAATATCACATGCTATATCTTTGGAAGATTTTAAAGGAGATCTTGATTTTTTAACAAATAAAGGACTAGCTGATAGATTAAATGAAAATATGAATATAGCTCAATCAGAAATACATAGATCATATTACAGATATACGATAAATATAGATTTAGATGAAATAGGTGTTGATAAAAATGAAGATATTGAAATACCTAATGAAGAAAAATCTAAAAGAGTTCAAAAGTTATTAGATACTATAGCCTTTTTATATAGGGATATTAAAGGAAGAAGAGAAGATTTAAAACCATTATTCGCAATTGGAGGAGTTTATGATATTAAAAATCCATTCTTTCAAAATCTGGTTGAAGTAGAAAATAATAAAATTAAGGTTGAACCATTGTTATCGATATTGGAATATCAAAAGGTAAAAGAAAATACAGTATGTGGGATTATTGATGGAAAATTTGACAATGAGAATGAAATTAAAGAAAAACTTAATGCTGTTTCCATTCCAAAATTATTTGAAAAATTAAAAGAGAAGGTAAGGGAGTATTATGAAGGCAATTAAGATAAAAATAGAACAAGAAACTGCTAATTACAGGATTCCTACAAGTTTTGGGTTGAGGGAAACATATCCTCTCCCACCTTATTCTACTGTAATAGGTATGATTCATAAACTATGTGATTTTAAAGGATATAAAGAAATGCAAGTAAGTATTGCAGGTAAATATTATTCAAAAGTTAATGATTTATATACTAGATATGAATTTAAACCTGAAATGAAATTTGAAAAAGGAAGACATCAATTGATGGTGAAAGGATATGGAATAACTCAAGGAATAGGTACAACAGAAATGCTTATAGATGTCAAGTTAATGATACACATAGTACCAGAGGATGAGAATTTGATTGAATTAATAGAAAAATCATTAAAGTATCCAAGAGAATATCCTTCTTTAGGAAGAAGAGAGGATATTGCTATTATTAGAGAAGTTAAAGTTGTCGAATATGAAGAAAGAGAATTAGATAAAGATATTTATACAGATTTTTCCTATTATATACCAATAAAAAAATATAAAAATATAGAATTTCAAAATTATACAGAAGGAGTAAAATATGTAGGAACAAAATATATCCTAAATAAAAACTATATTTTAGAGAATATAGGAAATAATAAAAATAAGAAATTCATAAGAAAGTGGAATAAAGTAGAGGTATTATATGCATCAGGTCCCATTTTTTATACAGATGAAAAATATATTGTAGATGAAGAAGGAGACGTATTATTATTAACTTGAGGTGAAAACTATGATTTTTTTAGCAAAATCTAATCCTCCAGAAACAATACAAGAACATACTGATAATTTAATTGAGCAATTGAATAATTTAAAAGCATTATATAATAAAAAAATTTCTGTTAATTGGAATTTGTTAAAATATGCATGCATATATCATGATTTAGGAAAAATAAACCCAGACTTTCAAGAGAAATTGAAAAAGGGAAAGAGGAATGAGAATGAAATTCCTCATTCCCTTTTAAGTTTATTGTTTTTGAATCCAAGAGAATTAAAAAATAAATTTACAGAAGATGAAATAAAGTTGTTATATCAAATTATCGCATATCATCATGAAAGAGATTATAGTAATTATGATTTAAATATGATTAATAGTAAAATAGAAGAAATGAATTCTTTAGTGAATTTTTTTGATTACTCTAAAATAAATAAGAGTATAAAGTTAAATAAAATTAGTGCAAGGTATTTTGTTCCTAAGAAAAGAATATATAAAGAGGACAAAAATTTCAAAAACTATGTTTTATTAAAAGGATTATTAAACAAAATTGATTATGCAGCTAGTGCTCATATACCCGTAGAAATTTCAAATAACTTTTTATTAAGCAATATGGAAAAACTTGGATATCAATGGAATGATTTACAAAAATATATGATCGAAAATAGAGATAATAATGTTATAGCAATAGCTCAAACAGGTATGGGCAAAACAGAAGCAGGATTATTGTGGATAGGAAATAATAAAGGATTTTATACTTTGCCTTTAAAAGTGGCCATTAATGCTATATATGATAGAATCACTAAAAAAATATTAAAAGATAAAAATACAGAAAATGTTGGTATTTTGCATTCGGATACTTATTCTGAATATTTAAAAAGAGAAGAAAATATAGAAGATGTTGATTATTATTTTACTAAAACAAAACAATTATCATTGCCATTAACAATAACAACTTTAGATCAGTTATTTAATATTGTTTATGGATATAAAGGATTTGAACTTAAAGTAGCAACAATGTCTTATTCAAAAATAATTTTTGATGAAATCCAAATGTATTCACCTGACTTACTTGCTTACCTAATATTGGGTTTAAAAATAATTACAAAATTTGGAGGAAATTTTTCAATTTTAACAGCAACCTTTCCAAAATTTTTATTAAAAGAGTTTAAAGATGTTGGTATAAATAATTTTATTATCTCTGAAAAGCCATTTATTAATAATGATATAAGGCATAGTTTAAAAGTTATTAATGATAATATTGATGCAAAATATATTATAGAAAAATATAATAAAAATAGAATTTTAGTTATATGTAATACAATAAATCAAGCACAAAGAATATATAATGATCTAATAGATTTAGGAGTTAGTTTTGATGAAGTTAATTTACTTCATTCAAAATTTATTAAAAAAGATAGATCAAATAAGGAGAAAGAAATATTTGATTTAGGTAATAATTATAAAAAAAAGAGTATATGGATAAGTACTCAAATTGTTGAAGCTTCATTAGACATTGATTTTGATATATTGTTTACTGAATTATCAGATATAAATGGATTATTTCAAAGAATGGGAAGAGTATACAGAAGAAGGATTTGGGATAAAGATGGATATAATGTTTATGTGTTTACTGACAATTGTTCTGGAGTGGGTAAGGTTATTTATAAAGATATTTTTGAATTATCAAAAAAATCATTATTTAATATAAATGGACCATTATCAAAAGAAAAAAAATTGGAAATAATAGATGAAGTATATGATTATGAAAATATAATGAATACAGTATATTATAATAAATTGAAAGACAATATGGAGTTTGTGAAAACATATAATCTTTATGAATTAGAAAAAAGTGAAGTATCAAAAATATTTAGAGATATAGATTCTGTATTAGTTATTCCTAAAGATGTTTATAATGAAAATGAAGAATATATAAACGAATTAATAAAAAAATATAATGAAAAAAATATTTCTAGAAAAAAGAAATATAAGATTAAAGATGAAATTTTAAATTATACCACTTCTATACGATATAATGAATTAAATAATATAAAAGAGATAAAAATTAATGAATATGAAAAGTTGTTTATTCATAATTGCGAATATTCAAAAAAATTAGGAATAACATATAGTAAAGATGAAAATAAAGAGTTTAATAACTTTTTTTAGGAGTTAAAATGATTTCAGGAATAGAATTTTATTATTATTTTATTTGTAAAAGAAAATTGTGGTTTTATACCCATGGGATTTCACTGGAGAATGAAAATGAAGATGTAAAAATAGGAAAATATATAGAAGAGAATTATTATAAAAATTCTCAAAAAAATATTATGATAAACGATGAAATCAATATAGACCTTATTAGAGATAAAAAAGTTATACATGAGATAAAAAAATCACGCTCATTTGAAGAAGCTAATATTTGGCAATTGAAATATTATATATATTATTTAAATATGCATGGAGTTAATGTGAAAGAGGGAATTATAGACTATCCAAATTTAAGAAAAAGAATAAAAGTTTTGTATGAAGAGAAAGATAAAGGATTTATAGAAAAAATTATTAGCGAAATAAGTATAATAAAAAGTTCTGAAAAAATACCAGAGAAAATTTCAAAAACTAGTGTTTGTAAAAAATGTGCATTTTATGAATTTTGCTATATATAAATTATGAAGAAAACTATATATATTTTTTCAAGTGGAACATTACAAAGAAAAGATAATAGTTTAATACTAATAAATAAAAATGGGAAGTCTTATATTCCCATAGAAGTTGTTAATGATATATATGTTTTTGGTGAGATTACATTAAATAGTAAGTTGTTAAATTTTTTATCTCAAAAAAATATACTAGTTCATTTTTATAATTATTACGGTTATTATTCAGGAACTTATATTCCTAAAGAAAATAAAATTTCTGGAAATATTTTAGTTAAACAAGTAGAACATTATTTAGATAGTGAAAAAAGATTATACATAGCAAAGGAAATCATAGAAGCAGCTTCATTTAATATATTTAGAAATTTAAGATACTATAATTCTAGAAAAGAAAATATTGAAACTTATATTAATGAAATAAATTATTTAAGAAATAAAATAAGCGAACAAAAGGATATTTCTCAATTGATGGGAATAGAAGGAAATATTAGAGAAGTTTATTATTCTTCATGGGATAATATAGTTGATTTTTCTTTTGAAAAAAGAACCAAAAGGCCACCAGAAAATATTGTTAATACACTAATATCTTTTATTAATTCGATAATATATACAACAACAATATCTGAAATTTATAAAACATATTTAAATCCATCCATAAGTTATTTACATGAACCTGGTGAGAGAAGATTTTCATTAAGTTTAGATATATCGGAAATATTTAAGCCGTTAATAGGAGATAGATTGATATTTTTATTATTAAATAAGAAAATTATTACTGAAAAAGATTTTGAAAAAGATTTAAATGGATTATATCTAAAAGATAAAGCAAGAAAAAAAATACTTGAAATGTATGACGAAAGATTAAAAAAAACTATAATGCACAAAAACTTGCATAAAAAAGTATCGTATAGATATCTTATAAGATTAGAATGTTATAAGTTAATAAAGCATTTATTAGAAGAAAAAAATTATGAAGGTTTTACATTATGGTGGTGAGAAAATATGTATATATTATTAGTTTATGATATCAAATTTGATGAAGAAGGTGTTGGAGAAAAAATTTTACCAAAGGTATTTAAAATTTGTAAAAAGTATTTATATCATATACAAAATTCTGTTTTTGAGGGGGAATTAACGAAATCAGAAATATATAAATTAAGACATGAATTAGAAAATATTATTAGAAAAGATTTGGATTCGATAATAGTTTTTGAAAGCCGTAATGAAAGATGGTTAAACAAGGAATTTTGGGGAGTTGAAGAGGATAAAACGTCAAATTTTTTATAATTGTCGATGTATAGTTTTAAAAAGAATATATATGTTCGACAAAGTTCTAATATACTATGAATAAAATAAGATATAAGATTGATATATTTAAAAGTAATTTTTTTAAGTAATTAAATATATATAGACAATTGACTATGTTGAAAAGGACTAATAATAAATATTATAAATATAATGAGTCTTTAATAATCCATATTGGAATGTAAAGAATTTTGATATTATGATAGAAAATGCTTTTGCTGGTGTCTTTAATAATCCATATTGGAATGTAAAGGTTATCTCCAAATTACCAACCTCTAATGTTTTTCTTTGTCTTTAATAATCCATATTGGAATGTAAAGATTATTTTTCACTCCTTTGTTGTAGTAGTAATGTAGTCTTTAATAATCCATATTGGAATGTAAAGGGAAATAAAATTAAAATATTAGAAGGAGTGATATTAGTCTTTAATAATCCATATTGGAATGTAAAGGCTATTAAACTTTCTAACATTTTAGATCTATTTTGTGTCTTTAATAATCCATATTGGAATGTAAAGGTCTGTATAAATTCATTCTTACAGAACTATCAAAAGTCTTTAATAATCCATATTGGAATGTAAAGACAATAATACGTGAAAAAGGTATTGTTTCATTATTTGTCTTTAATAATCCATATTGGAATGTAAAGTTATTAAATAAAATCGGAATAGGTCAAGCTGTAAATGTCTTTAATAATCCATATTGGAATGTAAAGGCTGTAATTGCTCCGGAACAAGTAAGAGATTATCTAGTCTTTAATAATCCATATTGGAATGTAAAGTTGCAAGTTACTGAAATGAATCAACCTTCATTGAAAGTCTTTAATAATCCATATTGGAATGTAAAGGAAAATTATGATGAAAGATTTTATGGACTTGACTTTGGTCTTTAATAATCCATATTGGAATGTAAAGAATAATCTTGGTGCTGTATTGTCAGACGGTTTAACTCGTCTTTAATAATCCATATTGGAATGTAAAGTTCAATGGATGCCATGCGTTATGCTATTTATACAAGTCTTTAATAATCCATATTGGAATGTAAAGGAATTAAGAAATTTGACAGAAGAACAATTGAAAAATGGTCTTTAATAATCCATATTGGAATGTAAAGGTTAATATGGTAGTTGATAATACGGCAGGAATTTATCGTCTTTAATAATCCATATTGGAATGTAAAGTCAAATCCTTCTTTTTCAAGTTCTGGTAATATTTTACGTCTTTAATAATCCATATTGGAATGTAAAGGTTGTAGGATGGGATAAAGTAAGATTTGCAACATTTGTCTTTAATAATCCATATTGGAATGTAAAGATCATAAATCAAGTTGAATTAAGAGAACTGGAAAGTGTCTTTAATAATCCATATTGGAATGTAAAGAAATAACCTACAAATTTATTCATTTTTCTTTTCCAAGTCTTTAATAATCCATATTGGAATGTAAAGACTGAAAATCAATCAGGGGGGTTAGATAAGGACATTGTCTTTAATAATCCATATTGGAATGTAAAGCAAGTGGTTCAAAAGATTATATAATAACAGATTTATGTCTTTAATAATCCATATTGGAATGTAAAGATATATTAATAAAATAGGAGGGGAATCATGGTTAAAGTCTTTAATAATCCATATTGGAATGTAAAGACTCTCCTTGTTGTTCTATCTTCATGATTACCTGAGTCTTTAATAATCCATATTGGAATGTAAAGTTTAAAATCTAATAAAAATAATAATAGGGGGTTATAGTCTTTAATAATCCATATTGGAATGTAAAGACTTCAGAGATTAACATAGGGAATAGATTATTTAAAGTCTTTAATAATCCATATTGGAATGTAAAGTGTAATAATTAAATTAAATTAAATTACATAAAATATTTATCGTCTTTAATAATCCATATTGGAATGTAAAGACTCGAAGAAAAACCCTTCGCAACCTCATTCGTGGAGTCTTTAATAATCCATATTGGAATGTAAAGAAATTCAAAACAGGATTAACCTCAAAATCAAATACAGTCTTTAATAATCCATATTGGAATGTAAAGCCGAATACATCCAAAACAATTTGTTTTCTCAAAGTAGGTCTTTAATAATCCATATTGGAATGTAAAGATAAGCAAATTAAAAGATAAAATTTCTGGTATGACTGTCTTTAATAATCCATATTGGAATGTAAATGCATAAATTAGCACTTGCCATAAAATATTCATAGTTGTCTTTAATAATCCATATTGGAATATGAGATTGGTTTTTGAAGAGATTAATATATAACTCTAAGGAATAGAAACACGATTTAAGTGAACTTTTTTAATATTTCAAATCATTATACTGTTCAGTATTATACTGAGCAGTATAATTTTTTTGTAAAGAATGAAAAAATATGTAGTAAAATAGAATTAAAGTTAAAAAGTATGGGGGAATTAATATGAAAAAAATATTGACTGTAGGAGAAGTTTTAATTGATTTTATATGTTTCGATAAGAATAAAGATATTGCAAGAGGAAATACTTTCGAGAAAAAATTTGGAGGTGCTCCGGCTAATGTTGCTGCGGTAATTTCACTATTAGGCGGGAAAAGTGCATTTGTAGGGAAAGTTGGAAATGATCCTTTTGGTAAATATTTGGTCGAACAGTTAAAAAAATATAATGTAGATACCTCTTTAATAAGTTATGATAATGAATTAAATACTACTCTGGCTTTTGTTTCATTAATGGAAGATGGTGAAAGGGATTTTGTGTTTTTTAGAGGAGCAGATAAAAATTTAAAAATTAAAGATATTGATTTTGATAGATTAAATGATTTTGATATTTTCCATTTTGGATCTGCAACAGCTTTTTTAGATGAAGAATTGCAGACAACGTATTTTAAAATTTTTGAATTTGCAAAAGAAAATAAAAAATTTATATCTTTTGATATTAATTACAGAGAAGATTTATGGAAAGAAACAGGGAAGCTAATTGAATTAAGTAAGCAAATGATTAGATATGCAGATTTTGTAAAATTTAGTGAGGAAGAATTATTTTTAGTTTCTAGAAATAATAATATGTATGAATCGGTGAGATTTGTTCATAATATTGGCGCTAAAATAGTAGCTGTAACTCTTGGGAAAGAAGGTTCATTGCTAAGTGATGGTAAAAGTATAAAGAAAATAGATAGCATTAAAGTTAAGTCTATAGATTCTACAGGAGCAGGAGATGCTTTTGTTGGTTCGTTTTTATATAAACTTTCTCAAGGAGAGAAAGATTATTTTAAAATAGGAAAATTTGCAAATAAAGTAGGAGAATTAGCATGTACTAAAAATGGGGCATTAACAGCATTGTCTGAAATAGATAAAATTTTAGAAATATAGAAAAAATATAGTAATAGAAGTTATTTGATAATGTTATGTAAAATAAAATTTTGTTATATTTGTTTTTATTTTGGAGGGATAATATGAATAAAGTAATTATTGATGGGCATTTTGATTTATTAGTAGATGTATATGAAAAAAGAAAGAAAGGAAGAAAAAATGTTATATTAGAAGATCATTATTCTAAATTTAAAAAAGGTGGATTTAATATTATAGTTTCTTCTCTTTTTATTGAAGAATACTATATTCCTGAAATGGCACTAAGGAATGCATTGGATCAAATTAGTTCATTATATTACGAAATAGAAGAATCTAATGGAAAAATAATGCTATGTAAAAACATAAAAGATATTGAATATGCAGTGAAAAATGATATTATCGGAATTATGTTATCTTTTGAGGGATTAGAACCAATTGGAAATGATATTTATCTTTTAAAAATTTTTTATGAATTAGGTGTAAGGTTTGCGGGTTTAGTATGGAGTAGAAGGAATTATGTGGCAGATGGTTGTTATTTTTCTGAAAAGGAAGAAGGAACTAAAGGTGGGTTAACGGCTTTTGGCGTTGAAGTATTAAAAGAAATAGAAAAATTGCATATGATTATAGATGTCAGTCATTTAAATGATGAAGGTTTTTGGGATGTTATTAAATTTTCTAATTCACCAATTATTGCCTCTCACTCTAATGTCAGAAATATTTTTCATTCAAAGAGAAATCTAACTGATGATCAAATAAAAGCTATAGCAGAAACAGGTGGGGTTATAGGTATAAACGGTAATGGAAAATTTGTAAGTATTGATCCTAAAGAAAATAATGCAGAAGGATTAGTACAACATGTTGATTATATATCTAATTTAGTGGGAGTAGAACATGTAGGTATAGGTTTTGACTTTTGTGATATGTTTGGAAATAACGATGATGTTTTAAAGGGACACCATGAGCTAAATATATTTATAGAAACTTTGAAAAAACATGGTTATAATGGAAAAGAAATAAATATGATTTTAGGAGAAAACTTTTTAAGAGTATATAAAGAAATTTTTAAATAAAGGAGCACAAGGCTCCTTTATTTAAAACTTTGATATATTAAATTTAATAGGTGTAGGATTTTGTAGATTATCAGAAATTGGACATCTTTGTTCTACTTTGCTTAACCATTCTTTTAATGTTTCTTCATCGGCATCAGTTTCTAAATCAAACGAAACATTAATTTGAACATAACCTGTTCTATCTTTAGACGGTTTTCCAAGAAATTTTGCAGGATTTAAATCTCCATCAATGTCAATTTTCATCTTTTTAAGTTCAAATCCCATTTCTTTTGCTACTAAATGACCTACAACATTTAAACAGCCTGCAAATGCGGCTAATAAAAATTCAACAGGATTTGCTCCTTCATCTTTTCCACCTAAAGATTCTGGTTCGTCTATTACGATTTCAAAATTTCTTGCTTTAACAATTGTTTTTGTAGGGCTGGCGCTTTCTGATGTAATTTTAAAATTCATAAATGCCATAATTTCACCTCCTGATTAAAATGGATAATTTTTATCCACTTTTATTATACAACAAATATATTACGTTTTTGTGTGAAAAATATAACATCTTATAGTGAAAAAATGTACATATATTATTTAATAATGTTTATTTTTTAATGTTATAATATATATATATATATGTAAAAGGTAGGTGGGAAAAATGAGAGTATTGATTACAGGGTTTGATCCTTTTGGGAAAGAGAAAATAAATCCATCATTTGAAGCTATAAAAAGGTTGCCGGATAAAATATTGGATATAGAAATAATTAAATTAGAAATACCTACAGTATTTTATAAGTCTATTGAAACATTAAGAAGTAAAATGTGTGAAGTTCAACCTGATATAGTTATATGCACAGGTCAAGCTGGTGGAAGAACAGCAATATCCGTTGAAAGAATAGCTATAAACATTGATGATGCTAGAATAGAAGATAATGAAGGTAATAAACCAGAAGATAAGCCAATATTTTTTGATGGTGAAAATGCATATTTCTCTAATTTACCAATAAAAAAGATAGTTGAAGGTATAAAAGAAATAGGAATACCAGCGGAAATATCTAATTCTGCTGGAACGTTTGTTTGTAATCATTTATTATATGGGTTGATGTATTATATACAAAGGGATTTTAAAAAGACAATAGGAGGATTTATTCATGTTCCTTATTTACCTGAACAAGTATTGGAAAAAAGAAATACACCAAGTATGTCATTAGATAATATAGTAAAAGCGTTAGAAAAAGCTATAGAAGTTTCAATAACAGAGTATAGAAAGTGAAATGGGGGTGAAAAATATGGTTAATATTATATGGGGAGATAAACTTTTGGAATATGATTTTGGAGATGGTCATCCTTTAAGAAGTGTAAGATGTAAAATGGGAGTAGAAGAACTATTGAAATCTAATATGAATTATAAAATAATTGAACCACGATATGCATCAGAACAAGAAATTACCTTATTTCATACAAAAGGTTATATAGAAAGCATAAAAAATAATAAGGGTGGAAATGCAGAAACTCCAATAAAAAATATGTATAATCCTGCACGATTATCTGTTGGATCAACATTAACAGCTATAGATTCTATAACAGCAGATGAAAGAATAGCGGTTAATATTTGTGGAGGATGGCATCATGCATTTGAAAATGAAGCAAGAGGATTTTGTATTTTTAATGATGTAGTAATAGGCGCAAAATATGCTCAAAAAAAGGGATATAATAAAATTATGATAATTGATTGGGATGTGCACCATGGTGATGGAACACAAAGAGCATTTTTAAATGATGACTCTATTTATACTATTTCAATACATCAGGACCCCTCAACACAATATCCTTATTTAAGTGGATATACCTCTGAAAATAGGGTAACCAATCTAAATATTCCGATTATGCCAGGTGAAAATGAACAAGAAATAATGAAAAAAGTTTTATCAAATATTCCAAATGAGATAAGAGGATTTAAACCAGATATGTTAATAATTCAAATGGGAGTGGATGGTTATAAATTTGATCCAATGTCTTCAATAGATTTAAGTGAAAGGTTTTATGAATCTATTTCTGTTGTTCTAGGAAGATGTGCAAAGAAGAATAGATTTCCAGTAATATTACTTGGTGGAGGTGGATTTTATTTTCCAAAAACTGCTGAATTATGGAGATTAATAGTTGAAACTTTTGAAGATAATATGATGTAGGTAAAAAAATAGAATATATAATAAAAAATGAGCAGCAAGTAATTGCTGCCCATTATGCATGGCAGCCCCACGGGGAATCGAACCCCGACTCTCGGACTGAGAATCCGATGGACTAGCCGTTATCCTATGGGGCCAAAAGCATATATATTATATCATAAAAAATACATTTTGTAAATATCACAATGAACCATTATCTTTAAAAATTGCTAAAAAAGTTAATAATAATATTTTTAAGTCAAGTAAAAAACTTTTGTTTTTTACATAATATAGGTCATATTCTGTTTTAATTATATAATCTTCTAATGTTGTAGTATATTTATATTTTACTTGAGCCCAGCCTGTTATTCCTGGATTTATATATAATCTGTAATTATAATAATCAATATTTTCTTCACACATTTTATGAAAAGATATCATTTCAGGTCTAGGACCAATAAAATTCATATTTCCAATTAACACATTTATAAACTGAGGTATTTCATCTAATCTTGTTTTTCTTAAAAATTTTCCAAAAGAATGAATATTATCATTGTGAATTGTTCTAAATTTAAACATTAAAAATCTTTTTTTGTTTTTTCCAATTCTAATTTGTTTAAATATAATAGGTTTTCCTATGGTGAAAAAATTTATTAAAGATATTATAATAAATAATGGAGAAGTTATTATTAATGAAATTAAAGCTAACAATATATCAAATGACCTATTTTCTTGTTTGCTTAAAAAGAATTCCGAATAATAATACTCAAATTTTTTAAATACAGTTATAGGAATTCTCTTAAGGTATTTTTCAACTATATCAGGTAAAATTTCTATGATTATTCCGTTCTTTTTTAAATTCTCTAATTCTTTGGATATATAATGTTCTAGATCAGGGTCTGCAATTAAGACTCTATCATGATATTTTATTTTTTCTAAAAAAACTTCGGGACTTGGATTTAAAAAGTCCCCAAATCTAATATGTCCCTTTGTTTTTTTTTCAATTTCATTAGTAATTTCTTCAAAATCTTCTTTTCTACCGATAACCAAATATTTTATCATTCTTTTCCACCTTATTATTAGTGTCATTTAATATTTTTTTATAAGTTATATATTATCCTAAATATAATAGCCATTTTATAGGCTCCTCACCAATTTCTTTTGATATAGCGGAAATAGGAGATGTATCTTCGAATAAATTTAATAATTTTGTTTCTTCATTTAGAATTGTATAAAAATCTGCTTTTGATATCAATTCTTTTTCGTAGCTATCAATTAATTCATCCATATCATCTATTTTAAATTTTTTATTCTTTTTTATAATAATATCTAATTCTAAATCTATGAATTCAATTTGATTACCATTTTTTAAATATTTTCCAAAATCTATATAAATTAGATAATTTTTTAGAGAGGATTTTTCAGAAGTAAGAAATGAGGTCAACATGATTGATTTATTATAAGATAGTATTCTTTTTATTTTTTTTATTGAATTATGTTTATCAAGTTTTATCCAATTTCTTTCTATACCAATATTATCATCAAAATTTATAATGATATCAATTTTAGCTTCAACTTTTCTAGACGGAGATACTAAAATTTCTTTTTTATTTTCTAAATCAAAAATATAGTCTTTCATATTTTCCCCCTGAAATATATTATAATTATTTTAACATATTATAACATATTAAAACGAAAAAGGTCAAACTTTTTTAGGAGAATAATACTAAATAACATACTATTTTGTTTTTATTTTTAAAGAAAATAATGTAAAATATATTATAAAGAAAAAAATGGAGGTGTCGTATGATACATTCATTAGCTATAAAAAATTTTGGCCTTTTTAAAGAAGTTAATGTAGATTTTTCTGAAGGTCTTAATGTTATTACTGGTGAATCTGGTGCTGGAAAATCAATGTTTATAAAAGCATTGATTTCGTTGTTGAGTGGAAATATACCAAAAAATTTAAGAAATAAAAATGGTTCTATATCTGCATATATTACAATAAATGATGATATTATAGATGAATTGAGCGAAATTCTTCATATTGAAAATAATGAAATTATATTAAATGTCAACTTTAATGAGAAAAGAGCTGTATATAGAGCTAATGGAATCATTATTCCAAAATCTTTTTTAGAAAAGATCGGATCGTATATTATGGAAGTACATACTCAAGATTCACAGGTCTTATTAAGAAATGCAAAATATCATAATCAAATTGCATATAATATATTTAAAAAAAATATGGAAAAGGAAATAAATAAATATGATAAATTATATGAAGAATATATTGAATTAAAAGAAAAATTAAAAAATATTCCATCAGATCCATCGGAAATTTATAGGAAAATAGATATATTGAATTTTCAAATAAATGAGATAGAAAATATTTCGCCTAAAGAAAATGAAGACGAAGAATTAAAAATAGAGTATAAGAAATTAAATCATGTAGAAGAAATAAGAAATAAATTAGAAAAATCAATGGCAATTTTAAAAGATAGTGAGGAAAATATAGATATGCTTATAGGAGATATAGTTGATGATTTATCTGATATATCTGGTTATGGATATAGTGAAGATTTAGATACTGCTGTTTCAATTCAAGACATGATAAATGAATTATATAGTAATTTAGAATCCAAATTATATGATCTAGATTTAGATCCTCGAAGATTAGAAGAGGTTTCAAATAGGCTAAACGAAATAATGAATTTAAAAAGAAAATATGGGCCATCTCTTGAAGATGTATTTGATAATTTAGAAAGATTTAAAAAAGATTTGAAAGAATTAAATGATTTAGAAAAAATATTAAATGAGATTAATCCTTTAATTGAGAAGAAGAAAAAAGAATTGATTAATCTTGGTGAAATTATTAAGGAAAAAGGCGAGAAGATTTTATTAAAATTTGAAAAAAAGATAAAAGAAGAATTAGTATCATTAAATATGGAACATAGTGAAATAAAATTTGAATTTAAAAAACTCTCTGAACCCAATAGATATGGTACATATTCTATAAGAATGTTAGCTAAAACTACTCCACAATCATCATTTTTACCTTTAGAAAAAATAGCATCTGGTGGTGAATTATCCAGGATAATATTAGCTATTGAAAAAGTTTTAGGAGAAATTCATTTTGTTGAAACAATGTTATTTGATGAAATAGATTCAGGGGTAGGGCAAAGAATTGCGGATGTTATTGGAAAAAAGTTAAAGAGTTTTTCAAAAATAAAACAATTAATTGTTATAACACATATGCCACAAGTAGCAAATTATGCAGATAAGCATTTTAAAATTTATAAGGAAGAGAAGAATAACGAAATGTATTCTATGATTATGGAGTTAAATGACAAAGAACGTTTAAAGGAAATTAAAGAAATGTATGGTGAAATAGTATTTGATAAAGAGGTGGAATAAGATGAAAAGAGAAGATGTAATTCAACGAATAATAGACGAAAAAGGAGTTAAAGCTATTCCGGTTTTAATAGATATGTTAGAAGAAAGTGATTCAGAAACATATGAACTAATAACTGATATAATCGATATATTAGGAACTGATGCAAAAAAATATTTATTTGAAGAATTTAAAAAAAGATTTAGTAAAAATAATTTTGATGATGTGGTAATGTTATATTTAATTGATGTATTATCTGGAATGGAATGTGAAGAGTTAAAACCATATTTAGAAAGAATGATGAATATGTATTCAGATGAAAGAGCATTTCCATTGATAATTGAAGCTTTATTAAGGATAACTAAAGATGAAAAATATATAGATATTTTATCGACTTTTTTAGATGATACTGGAGATATTCAAGATCTTGCTATAATGGCTATAGCAGAACATCCAACAAAAAAAGGAATAAATTATTTATTGAACAAATATATGTCTAATATTTCAAAATCAGAAAAAGCTTTAATTTTAGATTCTATTCAAAAAATGTTTTTTAAAAATCAAAATTTGTTTGATGAAGTAAAAAAACATCCTGCTAGTGAAGAAATTGTTGAAATATTGGAGTGGATGCTAAAATGAATTATTTAAAAATAGCAAAAGAACTTTATTTAATGGGTTGTGATGTTAGTGTTGATGAATCAATGAATAGACATACAACCTTTAGGATTGGTGGTAAGGTTCCATTATTTGTTAAGCCCAAAACAAAAAAAATATTTATTAACGTTTTAAATTATATGTTGGAAAACAATTATTTATTTAAAATTATTGGCGGTGGTGCTAATATAATTGTTGATGATAACCCGCTTAAATTTATTGTGATTAGCACTGAATATTTAAATAATTTTACTATTAAAAAGGATAGCATTATAGCAGAGGTAGGAATGTCTTTATCCAGATTATCTTATTTAGCCATGGAAAATAGTTTATCTGGATTAGAATTTGCTGTTGGGATCCCAGGAAGTTTAGGTGGAGCACTATTTATGAATGCAGGAGCATATGGTGGTCAAATAAAAGATGTTGTAGAAGAGGTTGAGGCTTATGACATGGAAAATAAGCAAGTAATTATTTTAAAGAGAAAAGATATAAAATTCGATTATAGAAAAAGTATTTTCCAAGAAAGAAGATATATTTCTTTAGAAGCTAAATTGAAATTGTATAGTGAAGAAAAAAATAATATAGAAAAAAAAGTAAAAGAGTTATCTCTTAAAAGATGGGAAAAGCAACCATTAGAATATCCAAGTGCTGGAAGTATTTTTAAAAGACCTAAACCAGATTTTTATGTGGGAACTACCATTGAAAAATTGGGGTTAAAAGGTTTTTCAATAGGTGATGCGGAAATATCAAATAAGCATGCAGGTTTTATTATTAATAAGGGGAATGCTAAATTTGAAGATGTAATGAATATAATAGAATATGTAAAAAATATAGTAAAAGAAAAATATGGAGAAGATTTAGAAATAGAACCAGAAATATGGGGGTAGTCATGAAGAAAAGATTGTTTATTATGTTATTGGCTATTTTACTTTTCGTATTTATATTATTATCCATAAAATGCTATTATTCTCCAAAAGGGCAAATTTTGGATTTTCCTGTTTTTTATAAAGTAACAAAAAATCCAACAGAAATGGAATTTGAAGTTGTTTTTGATAAAACAGATTATAACGTAATTTTATTTCCTATGTTATCTTATAATGAAATATCAGTTTATTTAAATGATATGTTAATATATGAGAATGGATATAAATATTCCAGTTTATGGAATAAAGCTTTTTATGTTGTTTTTGATAAAAATCTTTTAAAAGATAAAAACAGATTAAAATTAAGGATAAAAGGATTATATGATATTGGAATTCAGAAAAAAATCTTTTTAACTGATAAAATGACAGCTATTAAAAAAATTTTTTTCTTAAATTTTTTTAATGAAAATATATATTTAATATCAATAGGTGCAGCGATAGTTTTAGGCTTAATTTTACTAATAATATCTGGATACAATGATTTAAAGTATTTTAAATATATGGGATTGTCTACTTTATTTATAGGTATATATATTTTTGACACTGTAAGTAGATTATATAATGGAAGTATTTTATTTTCTTTAATTCTAAGAAAGATATTCTTAAGTTCATTTTATATAAGTAGTATTTTAGTTCTTATAGGAATTGAATATTATTTCTTTAATAGGATTAAATCTAAAATAATGATTTACATTACTTCATTTTCGATATTTATTTTACTATTATCCCCTAACTTTTATTATTTAAAAATATTTTCAAATTATTTGAACTTAATAGCAATGATAAATTTAATGATTCTTACATACTGGATATATAAATCTAATAACATTTATTTGTTATTTCCTGTAACCTTTTTAACAATAACTTCTATACATTCTATATTAGTATTATTTTTAGGATTAAATGAACCTTTAATTTTTGGTTATGGTGTATTGGCTGCAAGTTTAGGGTTTGGTTTTTCACTTGTTTTAGAATATAAACATCTATCAGATAAAAATAAAACACTTTTTGATAAAGCTTTAATTGATCCGCTCACAGGAGCTTATAATAGAAATATTTTTGATAATAATAAATTTAATGGTTATTTTGCGATAATAGATATAGATGATTTAAAGAAAATAAATGATAAGTATGGTCATTCAAAGGGGGATGAAGTTCTTAAAAAATTTGTTGATATTGCAAAAAATAATTTAAGAAATACCGATTACATAATAAGATTGGGTGGAGATGAATTTGCTATAATTACAAATTCAGAAAATATCGAAAAAATAATTGAAAGAATTAGAAAAATATATAATGAGAAAACAGGATTTGATTTTTCATACGGTATTTCGGTAGCATGTAATTTTTTGTGTAAATACCTCTTCTTGGATGGTAATAAATTAATTAAATTGGATTATAATTCTTAAATTATTTTCATATGAATTATCGTCTATATTATAATATGCTTTAATAGTAATTTCTAGAAGTTTTTAATGTGAGTTTTTGAAAACAAACACCTTTTTGCAATTTTCACTGCAAGATTTAACATTATTAAATTAAGAATATATTTTTGGCGTTAGTTTTTAGCATTTAGTTTTATGTATTATTGATTATTACAGATTTTGGAATTTAGTTGTATTAAGAATTATAGACGTATTTTGTGATTCTTTCTTTGAAAAAGATGGATAGTTCGTTTAGGACTTTACTCCAGTTTCTATATCGAGCTGTCCATCTTTTTGTTGCATCTATTGTTGCTAAATATAATATTTTTAATAATGCATCATCATTTGGAAAAGATGTTTTATTTTTAGTCACTTTTCTATATTGCCTATTCAATGATTCTATTACATTTGTTGTATACATTATTTTTCTTACTTCATCACCATAATCAAAATATGGAGATATTGTTTCCCAATGTTTTTCCCAGCTTTCTAATGCCAATTTGTATTTTGTCCATTTGTTTTCTTTTAAATCTTGTAGGTTTGAATAAGCTATATCTTTATTGGGTGCTTTATATACTTTTTTTAAATCATTTACAAGTTCTTTTCTATCTTTGTAATTAACATATTTTAATGTATTTCTTATTTGATGTATTATACATCTTTGTACTACAGTATCAGGAAATGCTGCTTTAATTGCTTGTGGGAATCCTGTTAATCCATCTACTGAAGCTATTAATATATCTTTAACTCCTCTATTTTTTAAATCATTTAATACTCTTAACCAGAATTTTGATGATTCTATTTCACCTATATATATACCAAGAACTTCTTTAAATCCATCAATATTTACACCTATTACAACATATGCAGTCTTTTTAATTATCTCACCATCATCTTTTACTTTAAATACTATTCCATCCATGAAAACAAAAGTGTATATCTCTTCTAATGGTCTGCTTTGCCATTCTCTAATTTCTGGTAATATCTTATTAGTAATTTTACTTATCATTTCAGCTGATAATTCTACACCATATATATCTTCAACATTCCTAACTATATCTTTCGTACTTAATCCCAAACCATACATTCCTATTATTCTACTTTCAATATCTGAAATATCTCTTTTATATTTTGGTATTATTTTCGGTTCATATTCACCCTTTCTATCTCTGGGTATTTTCAATTCCATCTCACCCATGCTTGATCTTACCTTTTTTGAGCTGTATCCATTTCTGGAGTTATCCGTTTCTTTATTTTCCTTATCGTATTTCTCATATCCTAATTCATCTTCTAATTCCGCTTCTAACATTTCTTGTATTATTGGTCCCATCAATTCTTTTATCTTGTCATATACGTCTTTCATTGTGTTTACTTCAGGATCTCTTGCTATTAACTTTGCTAATTTTTCAATGTTACTTTCTTCTTTTTTCTTTCTCTTTGCCATTTAAAATACCCCCTTCTTGGTTTTATTTTACCATACCAAGAAGAGGGTTACCTATTTTTTCTACTTTTTATTTACACAAAATTTTTTATGGTCTCGGTATTTCTTCTTTTAAAGAAAAAAATTACTTTGAATTAGCTGATAAAAATTTATATATGATGAAGCAATTAAACAAGTCTAATAAAAAAGATGGTTAGCTATGCATTAGCTAACCATTCTTTTTATTTTAAATTGTTTAATTCTTTCTTAGAATCCTCTTTTGCTTCTTTTCCTTGTTCTATCCAATCAGGATGTAAAGGCATATTTATAACTTTTTCAAACATTTCTTTAGCTTTATCATATTTTTTCCATATTTTATATAAAACACCTAATTCATAATAAGCATTAACATAACCAGGTTCAATTTCGGCAGCTTTAAGTAAATACTGTTCAGATTTTTTATAATTATTCATGGGCCATGGAACATCTCTATATCTCATCCCCATCGCAATATAAGCAGTATATAAATTGGGATCGAGTTTTATAGCTTTTTTAATATGTTCATCAAAATCACCAAGTAAAAATAAACTAGAAACTATCCCTTTATATTGAGCTAATCTTCCAATTGCAGCACCAAGTGCATAATGTGCATACCCATTGTTTTCATCTAGTTTTACCGCTTTTTTACCAATCTCAACAGCTTCATTATATATATTTTCTTTTTTATCTTCTGAAACACCCCAGTTTGCATATTCTGTTAAAGCATTACAATATAATGCTAACATCGAAGCATCATTTGTATAATTTTTTAATTTTGTTAATAATTCTTCCATCTCTTGAATTTTGTGATAACTATTTATTTTTTTAAACTCATTATAAAGATCAGAAAATGTTTCTGCATATAGCATTACAAAAGAAATAATTAGAAATACAAAGATAATAATTCTTTTCATTTACATCCCTCCTGTTATAATATTAATACAATTATATCACAAAAATTAAAATTTTGTATCAAGACTTGATTTTTAATCGAAAATGGTATAAAATTAATATAGAATTATAATCAATTTAATATTGAAAGGATGTGGTTATATGAGTGAAGAAGAAAAAATTGAATATATTAGTAGTATATTAAGGGAAAAGGATATTTCGCCATCTTTACAGAGAATTCAAATTTACAAATATCTTATGGATAATCAGGTTCATCCAAATGTAGATATGATCTATAGAGATTTGGTGAAAAAAATACCAACTTTATCAAAAACTACAGTATATAATACATTAAAATTGTTTCAATCTAAAGATTTAGTATCTGTTATCACAATTGAGGAAAATGAGGCCAGATATGATATACATACTCATCTACATGGTCATTTTAAATGTTTAAATTGTGGAAAAATATTTGATTTTGATATTGAAGAATTAAAATTTGATCCAATGATTGAAAAAGAGAATAAAATTATTGATCAGCAATTATACATTAAAGGTTACTGTAAAGAATGTATAGAAAAAATGAATAAAGAAAAAGAATAACAAACAAGCCCGAGAGGGCTTTTTTTGTTACAAATTAATTAACTTGAAATATAATGTGTATCTTTTTGTATTTTTATGATATAATATGTAATGAAAAGAGAAAAATACCTAGGGGGGTATAGGGGCCGCCGCATCGGTAACGAATGCCGTGCGGCTCTTTTTTATTTTAAAATTTCTTTTTCTTCTTTGATTTTTTTATTTTTATTTTAGCATTAGGATATTTATTTTTTAGTTCTTTTTCAATTAATTTATCATTTTTTTCTACTATTTCAAAATCAATTTCTGCAGTTAATTTATTTGCTTTTTTAACTCTTACTTTTAATTTGTCTCCCAATCTATAAATTTTATTAGTTCTTTCCCCAATCAATACATTTTGTTTTTCATTATAAATATAATAATCATCCATAGTAGAAACGTGTATTAATCCTTGAATAAATTTATCTGGTATTTCTACAAACATGCCAAATTTTGTTATATTAGTAATATACACATCAAATGTTTCTCCAATATGTGACATGATATATTCAACTTTCTTCATATCTGTTAAATCCCATTCCGCTTCATTTGCAACTCTCTCTCTTTTGGAACTATGAGAAGCTATTTCTGGAAGTAACTTGCTATATTTTTCTATTTCGTTGTTTTTGAAAGTACCGCTATTTTTTAAATATTTTTTCAATAATCTATGTACAATTAAATCTGGATATCTTCTAATTGGAGAAGTAAAATGTGTATAATTTTGAGATGCTAAACCAAAATGTCCGACATTCATATCTGAATATACAGCTCTTTTCAATGATCTAACCAATAATTTTTGTATACTTTTTCTTAAAGGATGTTCTTTTAATTGTTCTAGCATGTCTTGTAATAATTTTGGATGAATATTTTTAGGAAATTTATATTTTAAACCCATTATTTCTAAGTAATTTTTTAATTGTAATAACATATCTGGATCTGGTTCTTCGTGAATTCTATATATGAATGGTAATCCTTGTGAATCAAAAATAGAGGCTATAGTTTCATTTGCTTTGATCATAAATTCCTCTATAATAACTTCAGATATACCTCTTTCAACAGGTATAATATCTACAACATTTCCTCTTTCATCAAATTCAAACTTTACTTCACCACCTTCAATGTCTAAAATGGCTCCTCTTCTTTTTCTATTTTCTCTTATTATTTCCATTAATTCTCTCATCAATTCAAGATTTGGTCTTAACCATCCAATTTCTTTTTCCAATATCTCATCAGCTTCATTATTCAATAATTTATTTACTTTATTATAGGTTAATCTTTTTTTGCTTTTTATAACACCGTTATATACGTTGAAATCAATAACATCACCATTTTGATCAATTTCCATAATTAATGACATAGTCAATCTATCTTCATTTTCTACTAGCGAACAAATCCAATCTGATAATTCATGAGGAAGCATTGGTATTACGGTATCTATAAGATAAACACTTGTACCTCGTTTAAATGCCTCTTTGTCTAAATTTGAATTTTCTTTTACATAATGAGAAACATCAGCGATATGTACTCCTAATAAATAATTACCATTTTCTAATTTTTTTACTTGAACAGCATCATCAAAATCTTTTGCACTATCTCCATCTATTGTAACTATAATTTCATCTCTAAAATCTTTTCTTCCTTTTAAATCCTTTTTTTGAATAGTATTAGGTATTTTTAATGCTTCTTTCATAACATTTACTGGAAATACTCCTGGCTCTGGAAGTTCATGTTTTATAATTACTATAGGCAAATCAACTTTTGGATCATTTACATTTCCTATTATTTTGGTTATTTTTACTTCTGGATTTTTATGAGTATATTTTATTATTTCGGCTTCAACAATTTGACCTGGTTTGGCTTTATTAAAGTTTTCTGGAGAAACATAAAAATCTGTATGGATTTTTTGATCTATTGGTAATACAAAACCAAATAATTTTTTTTGTTCAAATATACCAACAACTTTTTTCATTCCTCTTTTTAAAACTCTTATCACTTTTCCTTTTGGTAGGTCTCTCCATGTACCAATTATTTCAATTAATACAGTATCTTTGTGCATGGCATCTTTGACATTTTCTAAAGTGATAGCTATTTCTTCTCCATTTTTTGTATTAACAAAAGCCATACTTCCTCTTCTGGTAAATTCAATAACCCCTATTTTCATATTTTTATCTAATGGACAAAATCGATTTTTTGAATTTTTATATAATTCACCATCTTCCAGCAATTCTTTTAATGCATTACGTATTTTACTTTTTTCCTCTTTTGTTTTCGCTTTGAACTTATCATAAATCTCCTTTTGTAATAATGGTTTCTTTTCAATTAATTTTAAAATTTTACTTTTTATACTTTTTTCCATTTTTTTCCTCCTAATATTTATCTTTATGTATATTATCCTTTTCATAAAATAAAGTAACTTTTGGGTCAAACATTAATTTAATAGTACCAACAGGCCCATTTCTTTGTTTCCCAATTATTAATTCCGATTCGTGTGGATGATTTAAAATTAAATTTTCATTATTTTTATCTTTATTATCACTTTCTTTTTTTCGTTTATAATAAGCATCTCGGTATAAGAACATTACCATATCAGCATCTTGTTCTATAGCTCCAGATTCTCTTAAATCACTTAATCGGGGTCTTTTATCTTCTCTCTGTTCTACAGCTCTTGAGAGTTGTGAAAGAGCGACAATAACTACATTTAATTCTCTTGCTAATAATTTTAAAGAACGAGAAATTTCTGAAATTTCTTGTTGTCTACTTTCAGAAGCTCTGCTTCTAGACGACATTAACTGAAGATAATCAATGAAAATTGCTTCAATTCCATATTCTCTTTTCATTCTCCTGGCTTTAGCTCTTAAAGTTCTTGGGTCAAGACCAGGTTCATCATCCACAACAATTTTTGACTGAGAAAGTTTATGTGCTGTATTTACTAATTTATTCCAGTCTTCATTACTAAGCATTCCAGTTCTTACTTTTTGCAAATCCACTTGTGCTTCAGCACATAAAATTCTTTGAACCAGTTGTTCTTTTGACATTTCTAAATTAAACATTGCTATAGGTGTTTTATATTTTATAGCTAAATTACTTGCAACATTTAGTGCAAATGCAGTTTTACCCATAGATGGCCTGGCAGCGATAATAATTAAATCAGATTTATGAAATCCGGAAGTTAATCGATCTAATGAAATGAAACCAGTAGGTAAACCAGTTACAAGAGCATTTGGTTCAACTGAAGCTCTTTTTTTAATTCATCTAATTTTTCAAAAACATCATGAACAATATTTGGTACAGAATCATATGTTCTAGTAGCTCTTGATTCTGCTATCTCAAAAATTTTCTTTTCGGCAAAATCTAGTATTTCTTCAGCTTCACCTATAGTTCTTGTTGCTTCTACTATTTCGGTGCTAGCAGTAACGAGACTTCTTAATAAAGATTTATCCTTAATTATTTTAGCATAATACAATGCATTAGCAGGTGTTGGAACAACTTCAGCTAGATATATTAATTTATCTTCACCACCTGCTTTTTCTAATAAATTAGCATTTCTTAAATTTTCCATTACAGATATTGCATCTACTGGAAGGCCTCTATCAAATAAATCTTCTATTATTTTAAAAATTATTTGATGTTGTTGATTATAAAAATCATTAGATCTTATTTCTTCTAAAATATCAGGTAAAATTTGAGGATCTAAAAAAATGCTACCTAATAATGCCTCTTCTGCTTCGAGATTATGTGGCGGAGTTAATTCTTTATTCAATTTTAATACCTCCTTTTACAACACATGATATAATTATAATACTTTAATGTAAAAATTCCAAGGAGGATAAAAAATGTTAGCAAATATATTTTTCTTTATAGGAGTTGTTTTTATAATAAATGGAATTTATATGTTTAATTCTTCTGTAAAAGAAACAAGAAAAGGGTATATGAAAAATGAAGATAAAATAAGAAAAAGCGATAAAAATGCGTTAATATCATTGGGGATAGGGCTTTTATTCTTTTTTATTACATCGTTATTTTAACATATAATTATTTTTTTAATAATAAATTTAGTATATAATTGTTCTTCGGCGGTCGCAGCACCCGCCTCAACAAAACAAGGAGGTGTGTTTTTGTGAAAACTAAAAACATTGTATTGGCAGGTGTAGTTGCAGCATTATATGTTGCATTAACGGTAGTATTGGCTCCAATTAGTTATGGACCTTTACAGGTTAGAATTTCGGAAGCATTAACAGTTTTACCTTTTTTTAATCCTATTTTTATTCCAGCATTGTATATAGGAGCTATGTTAGCAAATATTTTTGGTGGATTTGGAGCTATAGATATATTTTTAGGTAGTGCATTAACTCTTTTAGCAGCTTATTTAACTTATAAAATGCCAAATAAATATTTAGCTCCTTTACCACCAGTGATAGTTAATGCATTTGGCGTATCTGCATATGTTGCGCCTCTTGCAAAGGTTCCATATTGGCCAACTGTATTATGGATTGGAATAGGTGAATTAATAGCCTGTTATGCTTTAGGATTACCATTTTTACTCTTTATTGAAAAGAGAGGAATTTTTCAAAGACAAAAATAATATGACAACAGCTCCCTATTTGGGAGCTGTTGCTTTATGCAAATGGAGTATGACGGCGTATTAGGCCATTCCTAAATATGCTTTTTGTACATTTTCATCTTTTAATAATAAGTCAGAGTCATTTTCAAGTATAATGTTACCAGTTTCTAAAACGTATCCATAATGAGATATTTTCAAAGCTTGCGCAGCATTCTGTTCTATAAGAAGAATTGTACCGCCGTTTTCATTTATAACCTTAATTATATCAAAAACCTCAGAAACAAGAACAGGTGCTAAACCTAAGGATGGCTCATCCATCATTATTAAATCTGGTCTTCCCATTAATGCTCTACTAATTGCTAACATTTGTTGTTCGCCACCAGATAATGTACCCCCTAATTGTTTAATTCTTTCTTTTAATCTTGGAAAAAGGTTAAATACCCAATTTAAATCTCTTTCTATTTCTTCTTTATCATTTCTATTAAAAGCACCCATCATTAAATTTTCATAAACTGTTAAATTAGGGAATATTCTCCTTCCTTCTGGAACCAAGGCTATTCCAAGCCTATTTATTTCATGAGAATGTTTTCCGGCTATGTTTTTGTTTTTATAAAGTATTTCACCGCTTTTGGGTTTTACCAAACCTGCTATAGCTGAAAGAGTGGAGGTTTTTCCTGCACCATTTGCACCGATTAAAGTAACTATCTTTCCTTTTGGAACTTTTATATTAATACCTTTAACAGCATGAATGGCTCCATAAAATATATTTAAATCTTTAACCTCTAAAACAATATCATTCTGCTTTTGCATCTTTCCACTCCTCTCCGAGGTATGCTTCGATAACTCTTGGGTTTTTCTGTATTTCTTCAGGTTTTCCTTCTGCAATAATAGCACCATAATCTAATACTAAAATTCTTTCGCATACCCCCATAACAACTTTCATATCATGTTCAATTAATAATATAGATAAATTAAAATCATCTCTAATTTGTTTAATAAAATGCATAAGTTCTTCTGATTCTTGTGGATTCATACCTGCTGCTGGTTCATCCAATAATAATACTTTAGGATGTGTAGCTAATGCTCTAGCTATTTCCAGTTTTCTTTGTAACCCATAAGGTAAAGCTGAAGCTTTTTCTTCGGCTAAATGTAGTAAACCAACTTTTTCTAATAAAAGCAACCCTTCCTTAATCATTTGTTTTTCTTTTCCAAAATATCCAATTTTTGTTAAAGCTTTTAAAAACCATAATGGTGAACTACCTTTAGTTTTTTTTCCGTTTTTCTTTAAAACCTTATCTACATCAGGATTAGATAACATATGATGTTGTGCAACAATAACATTTTCTAATACAGTCATATCTTGGAATAACCTAATATTTTGAAATGTCCTTGATATACCTAAATGAGTTATTTCATGTGGTTTATAAGGAGTAATATCAATTCCGTCGAATATTACCTTTCCTTTAGTAGGAATATAAATACCAGTAATTACATTAAAGGCTGTTGTCTTACCTGCACCATTAGGTCCAATTAGCCCTAATAATTCACCTTCATATAGTTGATTGTGAAAATCATTTACTGCAATCAAACCACCAAATTGCATCGTTATATGGTTCATCTCGAGTATTTTTTTCACTTCGATTCACCTTCTTTACCTAAATATATCTCAGCTAGTGATTGTTTTTTAACTTTTATACCAAATAATTTTAAAAACTTTTCCCAGGAGAATTCAGCTCTTCCCATAATACCTTTTTGCCAGAAAATCATAATAAATATAAATATTGCAGATATAACTAACATTCTCATTCCTGGAATTCCAGGTACATGAATTCCAAATAAATCAAATGGTTCTTCTAAAGATCTCAAGTATTCAAACATCAAAGCAAATACACCTGCACCTATAATAGAACCAGTGATACTACCTAAACCACCAAGAACAACCATGATTAATACATAGAAAGTTAATAATGGCCCAAATGTTGTAATTCTAGGATCTATTGTTGTTAACCAATGAGCATAAAGAGCTCCAGAAATACCTGCAAAAAAAGCACCAAATACAAAAGCCATTAATTCATGTTTAAATACATTTATTCCCATAGACTCTGCAGCTATAGAATCTTCTCTTATTGCAATTAATGCACGTCCATATGAACTTTTTACTAAACTGATAATAGCTATTAATGTAACTAATAACCAACCCCATGCCCAATAAACATTTGTATAATTAGGTAATCCTTTTAATCCTAATGGACCGTTTGTAATACTAATTACATTATTTGCTAGAACTCTAGCAATTTCAGCAAATCCTAAACTAGCAATTGCTAAATAATCTCCAGATAATTTTAATGTTGGCCAACCAATTAAAAATGCAAAAACTGAAGCAATAACTCCACCTGCTAATGTTGCAACTAAGAAGTTAGCATGTAAATTTAATAACCAAGGTTGTATAGGAACGATAATGTATGATAATTCTTTTTGAAATGGTTCAAGAGTTAATAAAGCAGAAGTGTAAGCGCCTAATAACACAAATCCCGCATGCCCAAGGGAGAATATCCCTGTTATACCATTGATTAAATTTAAACTAACAGACATGATAGCATAAATAGGAATCAGGGTAATTATTCTCAAAGTATAATCATCAAAGTTTCCTTGAGCATATGAAAGAAATAAGGTAAATAATACGATTGTTGAAATATTTAATATCCAATTTGTTTTCTTCATACTCTCACACCTTTACTACGGATTTTTTACCCAATAATCCGTCTGGTTTTATTAATAATATAACTATAAGAATGATAAATGCGAAAGCATCTCTATACCCTGCAGCTCCTGGCATTAAAGCTACGAGGAATATTTCAAGTAGCCCCAATAGGAATCCTCCAACAACTGCTCCGGGTATGGAACCTATACCTCCTAAAACAGCTGCAATAAAGGCTTTTAGGCCAGGCATGAATCCCATATATGGGAATACATTAGGATATCTCATAGCCCACATGATTCCACCAGCAGCAGCCATTGCAGAACCAAGAGCAAATGTAAAACCTATAACCATATCAACATTGATCCCCATTAAAGAAGTTGTTGGGATATCGGAGGATATAGCCCTCATAGCCATACCAATCTTTGTTCTATATACAATCCAGAATAAGATCAAAAATATAATGGCTGTTACAAAGAAAATTAAAAATGTCATTACAGGAATTCTTGCCCCTAAAACATTCCAGGTTTTGTCCATTATCCATTTGTTATTATCATTAAATACAGTAGTAAAAGATTTTGGAACCGCACCAAAAAGAACAACAGCAACACTTTCTAAAAAGAAACTCATACCAATAGCTGTTATTAAAGCAGAAATTCTTGGTGCATTTCTTAAAGGTTTATATGCGATTCTATCAATCAAGAAACCTAATATAGCAGCACCTAAAACTCCTATAATAACGGATAACCATAAAGGAGAACCCATTAAAGAAGCATAAAATGCAAAATACACGCCCATCATCATAATGTCTCCATGAGCAAAATTGATAAGCCTTAGGATACCATAAACCATAGTATAACCTACAGCTAAAAGGGCATATAATCCGCCAAACATTAGCCCATTAAAAAGATTTTGTAGAAAAGTAGCTCCACTCAATGCCGACACCTCCATTTTCAATAAAAAACCCCGGAAGACCGGGGAAATATTTTTTTAATTTAGTAATTTGCTGGGTTAATGGTTGTTACATATGTAAATTCTCCATTCTTAACCATATCTATAACAACAGATTTTTCAGCATCACCATTTTTGTTAATAGTAATCATACCTGTTGCACCTGGGAAGTTTTTAACTTCTCTTATAGCTTTTGCGATAGCCTTTGGATCTGCTTTCCCCGCCATTTCAATAGCTTTTCTTAATACTAAATATGCGTCAAATCCTAAAGCATGCATAGCGCCTGGTTCTTCCCCATATTTTTCTTTGAATTTTTCGACAAAAACTTTTGTCATTTCAGTTGCAGCACCCTTTGGATGGAAATGAGTTGTGTAATATAAACCTTCTACAGCATCTCCACCTATCTTTATTAATTCAGGAGCTTCTGCGCCATCACCAGCTAAAATAGGACCATTGAAACCTAACATTCTTGCTTGTCTTGCAAATAATGAAATTTCTGGATAATAACCTGTTATATATAAAACATCAGGGTTTTTATTTATAGCGTCTGTTAACTGAGCACTAAATTCTTGGTCACCAGTTTTAAAGAATTCGATGAAATAGTTCCCGCCTAATTCTTGGAATTTCTTTTTAAAGAAATTAGCAAGACCAACACTATAATCTTGTTCTACATCAATAAATACAGCAGCTTTTTTTGCGTTTAAATTTTTAAATGCGAAAATAGCAGCGGCAGCACCTTGATAAGGATCAATGAAACATACACGAGATACGTATTTTTTTCTGTTTGTAACCAATGGATTTGTTGAAGAAGAAGTTAACATAGGAATATGTTTTCTTTCTGCAACAGCTCCGCCAGCTAATGAATGAGCACTAGCTACCTCACCAATAATAGCAACAACTTTTTCTTTATCGATAACCCTACTTACAGCATTAGCGGCTTCTGTTTTTTCTGATCTGTTATCAACTAATACTAAATCAATTTTTTCACCTAATACTTCAGGATACATCTCATGAGCTAATTCAATACCTTGCCATGACATTTCACCAAATGCAGCAATTCCACCGGTCATTGGTAAAACTACACCAATTTTAATATTTGCGAATAAAACCAATGAAAGAACTAAAATCAAGGCTAACAAAAATTTCTTCATAGAATCCCTCCCTTTCTAATGTTTAATCAATGTAAAAACTTGATTATATTTTACTATATTTTAATATTGTTGTCAAGTATGAAATATTTTTCATAGCATTTATTAAAATAAGACAATATTTATTAACTTTTTTATAATGTAATAAAAAAAGCCCTTTCGGGCTCTGTTAAAATTTCTTTAAAAAAATAGTTTAGCCATTTCGTATATTTTTGGATCAATTTCTTTGTTTTTTAAAAGTTCTTGAGTAAAAGGAACTTCATGTATATCAAATCCTTTTAAAGATAATGCAATATTAACTTTACCTTTCTTTATATATTCAATAGCTTTTGTAGAAAACATTGTGGCAATTAATCTATCAAAAGAAACAGGAGTTCCTCCTCTTTGCATATACCCTAAATTGACGTTTTTACATTCAACGTTATCAATGTTTTCTTTAATAAAATTAGATATTATTTCAGATGGAGAATTTCCTTTTGAAATTTCAGGTAAAGAACATTTTTCTTGCACAACTACAATAGAAAATTTTTTACCCTCATTATATCTTTTTTTAATGTTTTTTATTAAATCATCCGAATCAAATTTAATTTCTGGTATTAAAATATAATCAGCTCCACCCGTAAGACCACCTAATGTTGCTAACCAACCAGCTTCATCTCCTCCCACTTCAACAACTATAACTCTATGTCCAGCACTTGCTGTTGAGTGTAATGCATCTAAAGTTTTTGTTACAGTTTCTAAAGCGGTAAAAAATCCTATGCTAAAATCTGTCCATGGCAAATCATTATCAATTGTTGCAGGTATTACAATTGAAGGCATACCATCATTAGAAATCTTTAAGGCGATTTGTGTACCGGTGTGTCCGCTCATTATAACAAATGCAGTAATTTGATATTTTTCGAAATTTTCTTTTAATTTTTTAAAATCATCTGGATTTTTAGTTGGATCAAATTTTGAAGAACCTAATATTGTTCCACCACGTTCTAAAATACCAGAAACATGTTCTTTAGTCATTACGAATACTCTATCTTCAATAAAACCTTTGAACCCATCGTAAACTCCTAGCACTTCAATATCTTCAATTGCAGATTTTCTAATTAAAGCTCTAATAGCACTGTTTAATCCAGGACAATCTCCACCAACATTCAAAACAGCAATTCTTTTCATAAAACCCCTCCTTATTTGAATAATTTTATTAATATAGGTATTACAACAATTGAGACAATAGACATGAGTTTTATTAATATATTAATTGCAGGACCCGCTGTATCTTTAAAAGGATCACCAACGGTATCACCTATAACAGAAGCTTTATGAGCAAAAGAACCTTTTCCACCATAATTACCTTCTTCTATATATTTTTTTGCATTGTCCCAAGCACCTCCAGAATTAGCCATGAAAATTGCTAACATAACTCCTGATACTGTGGTACCAACAAGCATTCCAGCTACTGATTCTTTTCCAAGTATAAAGAACATTATAATGGGCATGAATACAGCTAGTAAAGAAGGCATAATCATTTTTCTTAATGCACCTTTAGTTGCTATTGCAACACAAGATTTATAATCTGGATCAGCTTTACCTTCCATTAGACCTACGATTTCTTTGAATTGCCTTCTTACTTCGGTAACCATAATTTCAGCTGCATCTCCAACAGCTTTCATTGCCATTGATGAAAATAAAAATGGAAGCATTCCACCTATTAATGCACCTATGAAAACTTGAGATTTTGATAAATCTATAATACTTAAATTTGTAACTTTAGTATAGGATGCAAACAATGCTAATGCGGTAAGTGCAGCTGAACCTATAGCAAATCCTTTACCAATAGCGGCTGTTGTATTCCCAACGGCATCTAATTGATCCGTACGTTCTCTCACGTAAGGCTTTAATTCAGCCATTTGAGCAATTCCACCAGCGTTATCAGCTATTGGGCCATACGCATCAATAGCTAAAGTTATACCGAGTGTAGATAACATTCCAACACCAGCTAAAGCAATACCAAATAACCCCATTAAATAATAAGATACTATCGTTGCTATTGATATTAAGATGACAGGTATAGCAGTGGATTCCATTCCTATAGCCATTCCATTAATCAATAATGGAGCAGCACCACTTTCTGCACTTTTTGCAAGATGTTTTATAGGAGATTTAGCAGTATAATATTCGGTTATATTACCTATTATCATTCCAACAAGCATACCGAAAAATATTACAATAAAAGGATATATACTCTTTAATATTATTAAAGAAAGAAATAGCGCACCTAATAGTGTTAAACTATTTGCAATATAAGTTCCAAAATGTAAAGCTTTTGAAGGATCTACATTTTCTTTATTTTTAACATTTAAATTAAAAATTAAGATACCTATTATTGCAGATAAGATACCAATTGAAGTGACTAAAAAAGGAAATACAGCACCATTTTCATTATAGGATAAAACACCTAAAGCGGAAGCGGAAAATATAGAACCAACAAATGATTCGTACAAGTCAGCTCCCATTCCAGCAACATCTCCAACGTTGTCTCCAACATTATCAGCAATAACTGCAGGATTTCTTGGGTCATCTTCTGGAATGCCAGCTTCTGTTTTTCCAACTAAGTCAGCGCCGACATCAGCAGCTTTTGTAAATATTCCACCACCAACTCTAGCAAAAAGTGCAACTAAAGATGCTCCCATAGCATAACCGCTCATTGAAATTGTATCACCATTTGTTAAATAATATACTAGACCTAAACCAAATAAACCTAATGATGCAACAGTCATTCCCATTACAGCCCCACCATTAAATGCTATTTTTAATCCTTTATTTAATGATTCTATAGCGCCTTGAGCTGTTCTTGTGTTAGTTTTTGTTGCAATACTCATTCCAAAAAAACCAGCTGCTACAGATAAAGTTGAACCTAAGAAAAAAGAAAATGCCATTTTCCATCCGTTAAAAATACCTAATAGTAAAAAGATAATAATGACTATAACGTATAAAATTTTGTATTCAGAAATTAAAAAAGCTTTAGCCCCTGACTGTATTGCTCCGGAAATTTTTTGCATTTTTTCATTTCCTGGAGAATTTTCTAATACCTTGAATGTAAGAAAAACTGTAAATATAATACCGATTAATCCAAAAATGACTCCACTTAGATTTAAAATATACATTAAAACCCTCCCTTCCAATTTATAGAAATATTATATCATAATAAGTAAAAAATCTGGCTAAATTAATAGCCAGATTTTTATAATAATTTTTTTATATTATTGATTATATTTTCGATTGCTTTCATTCTTTCTAAGTCTTTATCATTTTTTGCTTTTTCATATTCATTTTTCCAAAAATTTAAACCTCTTTTTATTATAAATTGTGTATCTCTTACTTTAGAATTATCATCACTTTTAAATAGAATTTTTTTTATAAAAACCGGTTGTTCAATAAGAACTTTGCTTTTGATGTTTTTAAACTCAATATTTTCACTTTTTGTATTATATATATTTTTAAAAAATGTTTTTGTATTATAAATTTTTAAACTTTTTGTGTTTAATGGAAGTATATGAAATTTAACAATTTCTTTTATACAATTATTACAATAAGCAATATTTTCTTGAATGCCATCATAATCAAATTTTTGAACAATATCAGCTTCATTTTTTTTACAAAGTTGACAGATCATAATGATTCATCTCCGATTAAATCTTTATTATTAAATTTATTCATAGCATCACTTATTTTATTATCAATTATTAAATCAATAGCTTCTATTGTTTTATCAATAACCTTGTTAATTTTATACATTTCGTCATTAGAAAATTCACTAAGAACATAATTAGCTAAGTCAATATAATCTGGTTTTGGACCAATTCCTATTCTAATTCTTGGAAATTCAGAACTTTGCAAAACTGATATTATAGATTTTAAACCGTTATGACCTCCAGCAGAACCATTAGGCCTAATTCTTATTTTTCCTATATTCAATGTGACATCATCATACACTACAATCAAATCATTTAAATTATTTATTTTATTTTTCAAATCATATAAAACTTTTCCGCTTAAATTCATGTATGTAAGCGGTTTTATTAGCATTAGCTTATCATTGTAATAACCCTCAAAAGTCCTTTTTTCTATTTTTTTAAATAATGTTTTATTTAATTCAAAATATCTATCTACAACCAAAAACCCCACGTTATGTTTTGTAAAAACATAACGTGGGCCTGGATTTCCTAGACCTATTATTATTTTCATTGATTAAGCTTCTTCTCCCTCTTCTTCAGCTTCTTCTCCCTCTTCTTCAGCTTCTTCAGTAACTTTTCCTGCTTCAGGAATTGCAACGACTACTTCATCAGGATCTATTAATACATCAATTTCTTCTGATATGTTCAAATCTTTAATTGTTAAGTGATCATTAACATCTAAATCTGATATATCAACAACAAATTTTTCTACAATATCTTTTGGCAAAATTTCTACAGGTAATTCGTGAAGATGTATTTCTAACATACCTCCCTTTGATAAACCTTTAGCTTCACCAGTGAATTCAATAGGAATATTAAGGTGCATTTTATGCCCAGCTGCTGGAACATAAAAATCAGCATGAATAGGTTTATCAGTAACTTTATGTCTTTGGACAGTTTTTAAGAAAGCAGTAACGTTATAAGTTTCACCATTTTCTTTTGTAATTTCTAATTGAATAGGTGTAGTTTCTTCAATTTTATCAAGCAGTAAAATCGTTTCAACAGAAGAAACTTTTATATGGATATTATCGCCTTCTAAACCAGGTCCATATACTACAGCAGGAACAAAACCTTCCTTTTTCACATGATTTGATTTTTCTCCTTCTTTTCTTTCAACAGCTTTTAGTTTATATACTTTTGCCATGTTAATCCCTCCTATGTAAATAAATTATTTTGATTATTTAAATAAAATACTAACTGATAAATTATTTTTAATTCTTGCTATTGTTTCACCCAATAAAGAAGCGACAGATAATATATGAAATTTGTCTGGCAAGTCATTATGATATATTGTATCTGTAACATATATTTTTTCAATTACTGAATTTTGTAACTTTTCTTTTGCATTTTTGGAAAGAACTCCATGAGTTGCACAAGCTATTATACTTTTTGCACCTTTTTTCTTTAACATTTCAGCTGCACCAACCAAGGAACCACCAGTATCTATTATATCATCAAAAATTATAGCTGTTTTACCTTCAACATCACCAATAATATTTACTATTTCAGCTACATTGTCTTTAGGACGTCTTTTATCTAAAATAGCTAAAGGTAGGTTCAACTTTTCTGCTAATTTTCTAGCCCTTTTTACACCACCAACATCAGGTGAAACTACAACGGAATCATCTTCGTCAAAAGTAGAGCATTCATTTTTAAAATAATTAACAAATACGGGAAATCCCATTAAATTATCAACAGGGATATCAAAAAAACCTTGTATTTGCTCTGCATGTAAATCTATGGTAACAACTCTCGTTGCGCCAGCCACAGTTAATAAATTAGCTACTAATTTAGCAGATATTGGATCTCTTCCACGGGCTTTTCTATCTTGACGAGCATATCCAAAATAAGGTATTACAACAGCAATAGAATTTGCTGAAGCTCTTTTTAAAGCATCAATCATAATTAATAACTCCATTAAATTGTCATTAACAGGAGCAGATGTTGATTGAATAACAAAAGTATCTAATCCTCTAACTGTTTCACCAATTCTAAGATTAACTTCACCATCAGCAAATCTTTTTAATTCGACTTCACTTAATCTAATTCCTAAATATTGAACTATTTTCTCAGCTAAAGGTTGATTAGAATTACCACTAAAAATTTTTATTTCGTGGGCCATTGAAAAAGGCATTTTTTTACTCTCCTTTCTCCCTCTTTTGATATACCCAATTTTCTTTATTAATCTGTCTAGCTCTACCAAGAGCTAAACTACCTTTAGGTATATCATTTGTAATTGTCGAACCTGCACCAATCAATACATCATCTTCAATTTTTAATGGAGCAACTAATGAAGAATTGCTTCCTACGAAAACTCTATTACCAATAAATGTTTTATGTTTATTTTTTCCATCATAATTACATGTAATTGTTCCTGCTCCGATATTTGTGTTTTCACCTATTGTAGCATCTCCTAAATACGATAAATGCTGAGCTTTTGTATTTTTATTTATAATAGATTTTTTCGTTTCAACAAAATTGCCAATCTTTACATTTTCTTTTAATACGGTTCCTGTTCTTAATCTGGAAAATGGTCCAACTGAAGCATTATTTTCAATAGTAGCTTCTTCGCATTCTGAACGAATTATTTTTACATTATTACCAATTTTGCAGTTGTTAATTTTAGTCATTGGCCCAATTTCACAATCTTCACCTATTGTCGTATCTCCAAAAATAAAAGTCATTGGATGAATTATAGTGTCTTGTTTTATTTCAACATTTGGAGAAATATAAGTTGTTTCTGGATCAATTATAGTTACGCCATTTATCATCAGTTTATTTAAAACTCTTTTTCTCATTATCTTTTCGGCTTCTGCTAATTGTATTCGATTATTTATTCCTAACACTTCTGAATGGTCTTCTAATAAATATGTTTCAACATAATCTAAATGTTTAGGAACATCAGTTAAATAATATTCTCCTTGTTTATTATTAGGTTTAATTTTATCTAATCCAAATAATAACTTGCTTCCCTTAAAAATAACAAAGCCAGTGTTTATTTCTTTTATATTTTTTTGTTCATTATTTGTATCAGCATCCTCAACAATGTCGATAAAATTTCCATCTTTGTCTTTAATAATTCTACCATAACCAGATGGATTATCTAATATTGCTGTTAGAATTGTTGCATCTGCATGTGTTTCTTTATGTTTATTGATTAAGTTTTTTAAAGTTGTTTCAGTTATTAATGGGGTATCACCATATAATATTAATATATCTTCATCATTTAAAAATTCTTTTGCAGACATTACAGCATGACCAGTTCCTAATTGCTTATCTTGATAATATATTTCAACATCAGTTGGTAAAATTTTCTCTACAAGTTCACTTTTATATCCTAATATAACACCTATTTTTGATGGATTTAACTTTTTTGCAGTTTCAATAACCAAATTTACCAATTCTTTATTCATGATTTTATGCATAACTTTTGGATATTTTGATTTCATTCTTTTTCCTAAACCTGCAGCTAATATTAAAACTCTCATAATACACCCCCGATATATCACTATCTTATTTTAACATTATTTTCATTAATTAAAATTAAGATATTATCACAATTTCTTCAAAGCTTGTGTAATAATATTTTCTAATGACAAATTTTCGATATCCATAGCTTTTAATATATTGTATACTTTATTTTTCTCAAACCCTAATGCTTCAAGTGCTTCAAGAGCATCATTTAGAACATTAGTTTCTTTTGTAATAATAAATTCTTCAAAATTATTCTTTAATTCATTTATTATTCTTTCAGCAGTTTTTTTCCCTATTCCAGGTAATTTTGATAAGCCATTTATATCATTTGAGGAAATCATTATTGCGATGGATTCAGCATCAGCATTTTGTAAAATTTTTAATGCACTTTTTGATCCTAATTTAGAAACTTTTTTTAAATTAATAAACATGTGCCTTTCGAATTCATCGTAAAATAAGTATAAAGATATATTCCATTCATTTGTTTCTAAAATAGATTCAAAAGTATATTCATCGTTTTCATTACAATTTTTAATAATTCTATAAGTTGGAATACTTTCTATATAAAAATTTCCAACTTTAATGATAATTTCATCATCAGATATTTTATCAATTATACCTCTAACTTTTCTAATCATTAAATTTCCTCCAAATTAAGCATATAACCTCTAATTTTACCAACTAAATATAAGGACCCTGTTACAAAATAATAGTCATAGGGGACTTTAAGTAATTTATCAAAGGCATCTATTGGATTTTTTATAAAAACAACATTCTTTGAATATTGCTTAAAAAGATTATATACATTTTCTGGATTTGTAGAACGTTTGTTTGGAACTTGGGTTACAATTATATAATCAAATTCACCAGATAACAATTTAACCATACCTTCAATTTCTTTATCATCTAAAATACCAATTAAAGCAGCTTTTTTGAAATTTTTGATATAAGTTTTTATAGAATTTTTTAGAGCTAACGCTCCGGATATGTTATGAGCTCCTTCTAATATAACATTTTTATTTTTATACTCTATTAGTTCAAATCTACCTTCCCAAATAAAATTCTTTAATGCTTTTTTTGTTTTTTCTATATCAAGTTTTTTTTCTTTTCTCTCTAAGAACGCTTCAACAGCCTTTATAGCTGTAGAAATATTATATGGTTGATAAGTTCCATTAGCTTTAAAGATTAAATTATTTATTATATTACTCTCACTTTCATAATTAATAGAATTCCAATTTAATGAAAATGCAGGATCCTTAAAAGTATAGTCTTTATCAAATTCATAAATATTTTTCACACCTATTTCATTAGCTTTATTGTATATAATATTTTTTGCAGAAAGATTTATTTTTCCTAATATTAGGTCATTATTCTTTTTAATTATTCCAGATTTTTCAAAGGCAATATCTTCTAAAGTATTTCCTAATAAATTCATATGATCATATTGAATAGTAGTTATTATGGAAACATCTGAATCAACAACATTTGTAGCATCTAATCTGCCACCTAAACCAACTTCCATAACAGCCACATCAATACTCATTTTTGAAAAATATTTAAGAGATAATGCTGTTATTATTTCAAAGAATGATGGGCTAAGATTTTCTTTTGTATCCATTTTTTCAATATATTGAATCATTTCATTCAATGTTTCAATAAAATCATTATCAGATATTGGAATACCATTTATTTTTATTCTTTCGGATATATGAGTTAAATGTGGTGAGGTGAATAAGCCAACTTTGAAACTGTGAGCTTTTAAAATATCATGAATAGCTTTAGATGTGCTACCTTTGCCATTAGTTCCTGTAATATGAATTACAGGGAAATCTTTTTGAGGATTTCCCAATAATTCACATAATTTTTTAATTCTATCTAATCCATATTTAATTCGTGTTCCACCACGTCTATCGTATATATAATCAACAGCATCTTTAATAGATGTGATCATTTAATTTAACTCCCCTAATAATTTTTCTAATTTTTCTATTTGACTTTTTACAAAAGAATATTTTTCTTTAACTTCTTCTATAACGTCTTCTGGTGCATTTGCCATAAATTTCTCATTATTAAGTTTTTTATCATATTTTGAGAATTCTTTTTCCAGCTTATCTTTCTTCTTGTTTAATCTTTCTTTTTCAGCATCAATATCAATTAGATCACCTAGTTTAACATAAGCTTCCAATGAATCATCAACGTATGAAGTTGCAGATTTTCCGGGTTTTTCATTTACAGATTCAATGTTTGAAACAAAAGCAAGTTCCTTAATTAATTTTTCGTTATTTTTAATCCATAAATCATCACCTAATGTTTTATAGGCTATTTCAACTTTTTTAATTTGAGGTATATTTATTTCAGCTTTAACATTTCTAATACCTCTAATAAATTCTTTAATTTTCTCAAATTCTAATTCATCTTTTTCAAAATTATATTTTTTATTATATTCAGGCCATTTAGCTTTAATTAAGTATTTTTCATCAGTTATTTTAGGTAAATTTTGCCACAATTCTTCAGTTAAGAAAGGCATAAAAGGATGTAATAATCTTAAAGAAGAATCTAGAACTCTTACTAAAACATTTTGAGCTATTTTTTTGTTTTCAGATTTTAGTCTGTTTTTAACAGCTTCAATATACCAATCACAATATTCATTCCAGAAGAAATCATATAATGATCTTGCTGCAATATTGAATTCGTATTTTTTAAGTGCTTCAGTAACACTATCTATTGTTTTGTTCAATTTTGATAACATCCATTTATCTTCTAATTCAAGAAGTTCGGGATTTAAATCAATCTTTTCAAAATCATCCATATTTAATAATACGAATCTTGTAGCATTCCATATTTTATTTGCAAATTTAGAATATGATTCAAACATTTGAGGATCTAATTTTATATCTCTTCCTTGAGCAGCAAGTATTGCTAAAGTGAATCTCATAGGATCAGCACCAAATTTTTCTATAATTTCTAAAGGATCAATACCATTTCCCAATGATTTGGACATTTTCCTTCCATGTTTATCTCTAACTAATTGATGTATATATACATCTGAGAAAGGTTTATCGTTCATAAACTTTTCTCCCATTACAATCATTCTTGCTACCCAGAAGAATATGATATCAAATCCGGTTACCAATAAATCTGTAGGATAATATTTTTTAAGTTCATCGGTATCTTCTGGCCACCCTAAAGTTGAAAAAGGCCATAATGCAGAACTAAACCATGTATCAAGAACATCTTCATCTTGCCTAATGTTTGTGGAACCACATTTTTGACATGTGTGTATATCTTCTTCGGAAACATTAATATGACCACAATCATCACAATACCATACAGGAATTCTATGTCCCCACCATAATTGTCTTGAAATACACCAATCTCTAATTTCATTCATCCAATTAAGATAAACTTTTTTCCATCTTCCAGGATAGAATTTTATATCAGCTTTTTCAACTGCATCTATAGCTTTTTCAGCTAATGGTTTCATTTTTACAAACCATTGATCAAGCAAGAATGGTTCAACAACTGTATTACATCTATAACAATGGCCAACAGAATGTACCATTTCTTCGATTTTTACTAAGTATCCTTCTTTTTCTAAATCTTCAACTATAGCCTTTCTTGCAGTTTCTCTATCCATACCAACATATTTTCCGCCGTTTTCATTAATCTTAGCAAATTCATCCATTATTTGAATAGAGTCAAGATTATGCCTTTGACCCATTAAATAATCATTAGGATCGTGAGCAGGAGTAACTTTTAATGCACCAGTTCCAAAAGATGGATCTACATATTTATCAGCTATAATTGGAATTTCTCTTCCAACAAGAGGTAAAATAGCTGTTTTTCCAACATAATCAGCATATCTTTCATCAGAAGGATGTACAGCTATAGCCGTATCTCCTAACATTGTCTCAGGCCTTGTTGTTGCTATAATAATATAATCATTTTCACCTTTTATAGGATACTTGATATGATAAAAAGCCCCTTTTTCGTCTTTATGTTCAACTTCTTCATCTGATAAAACTGTTCCACAACTAGGACACCAATTAACTATATATTTACCTTTATAAATTAATCCTTCATTGTATAATTCTACAAAAACCTTTCTAACAGCTTTATTTAACCCTTCATCAAGCGTAAATCTTTCTTTTGACCAGTCAACAGAAGCACCTATAGCCATAATTTGTTTTTTTATATGATCTCTATATTCATTAGCCCATTTCCAAACTTTTTCTAAAAATTCTTCTCTTCCATAATCTTCTTTTCTTTTTCCTTCGCTTTTCATTAAGAACTTTTCTACAACATGTTGAGTCGCAATACCAGCATGATCTTCTCCTGGAAGCCATAAAGTATCTTTTCCTTGCATTCTATTAAAACGAGTAATAATATCTTGTAGAGAGATATTTAAAGCGTGGCCCATATGTATTTTTCCAGTAATATTTGGAGGAGGTATGACCATAGAAAATTTACCATTTCCTTCATCTTTAGCTTCAAATAAACCATTATCTAACCAAAATTTATACCATTTTGTTTCTATTTCATTTGGCGTATACCTTTTTCCTATATCCATATTTTTAACCTCCCGATTATTATATATTAATATTATTATACTTTACAGATGTTAATAATTCAAGGGATTTTATTATAAAATTATAGAAAAAATAATTGGAGGTGGTGTATATTAAAAATAAAACACCTATAAAATATATAATGATAATAATTTTTACGGCAACAATAACAGTAATCATAGCTTTATCATTTATTTATTTTTTTTACTTCAAAGATCTATTTGAAGTAAATTTAACAGACCAAGAATGCATTAATATTGTAAAAAATAGCTCTTTTTATGGTTATCCAGATAAAAAAATAGGTTTTTACTTTGACCAATTTTTTTCAAATTCTAAATGGTATTGTCAAAGAGAATTTGGTAAAATAAATGTTGTATTTGAAGGTGATGCCTATTATTTTGGGAAATATTCTAAATTTAGAATTATTTTTGATGTTAGAAAAACTATAAAAACTAAAACTATTCAGCCTATAAAATACACTGCAGATGATAAAGAAATACTGTATACGGATTTTTTAAATTTAATAAATACTATATTTAAATGAGGTGATATTTTGTTTGAGAATATAAAAATAGATGATTTTAAAGAACTAAAAAATATTGCAATAAATTATTATAATAATAAAAAAGATAAATTGGCTGATGAATATGATCATTTGATAGTTTATTCAATTTATGATATTAATAATAAATTTCCTAGTTTAAATTTGTTTTATGATGAAATTGGTAGAGCATTTTTATCTTTGACCCCAGAAAAACCTACTAAATATATGAGTTCTTTATATCCAACAAAGATAGAGAATAATGAAATAGAAATATTAAAAAAAGAATATGAAAATTTAGCGAAAAAATATTTAAAAAAAACAAATGCAAATATCAGTATGTCAATTTGTCAATCTCCACTGATTATTCCAACTTTTTATGCTAAAGGAAATGAATACATGTTAAAAAAATACTATTTATCAGAAAAGCTAAAAGGTTTAAGATACATATCTTTGCATAGAATAATAGATGAAAATTTGTTGGATTTAATTTTGAAATCTTATAATACATGGTATTATAAGGATATATTTACTTATTATTCTTTAAATGATGTACACATGGTTTTTGATATTCCAGAAGAGTTAGATATTAAGACTTTATCTATAGAATTAGGAAAAATAGCTAAACAATATTTGATAAAAAATAATCCAATATTTTTAGATTCATATAAAATTCCAGATATGAATATAAAAAAATCCGTATTAATGGTAATAAAAACAAAAGTATGGAATATAAAAAATATAGATATTGAATCTATCAAATATGATATTTTTGATAAAATAAAAAAATCATATTTTTATGTTTTGGATATGTTTAAATAATATTTGAGGCACCTTAAGGTGCCTCAAATATTATTTAGATAAAGCTTCTTTTGCAATATTAACGTATTCTTTAAAAGCTTCGTAATCATTAACAGCAAGTTCAGATAGCATTTTTCTATTTATGTTAACACCTGCTAATTTTAATCCATGAATTAAATCGTTATATTTTAAACCTTCATTTCTAGCAGCAGCATTAATTCTGGTAATCCACAATCTTCTGAAATCTCTCTTTTTTTGTTTCCTTCCAGCATAAGCGTATACACCTGATCTGAAGAATTGTTGTTTTGCTAATACATATCTTCTGCTAAGAGCTCCTCTATAACCTTTAGCAGCTTTAAGATACTTCTTTCTTTTTTTCTTAGCAGTAATTGCTCTTTTTACTCTCATTTATATTCTCTCCTTTCATTATTTGTTATATTATTTTAAACCAAGTAATCTTTTAACTTTGTCATTTAATCCTGATGGAATATCTTTATATTGATGTAACCTCTTCATTCTTTTTTTACCTCTTATTCTAGTATTATGCCCGACGTTCGATCTTCTCATTTTTATTCTACCTGATCCTGTAACTTTAAATCTTTTTGTAGATGATGAATGTCTTTTAATTTTCATAATTAATCCTCCTTTTTATTATTGTTTTTTGGGAGATAGAATCATATCCATATCTCTTCCAGCCATTTTAGGTGCTCTTGTAACTTCGGCTATATCTTCAACGTTTTGAACAACTTTATTTAATATTTCTTTTCCTTTATCAGTAAACATGATATCTCTACCTAGAAACATAACAACAACCCTAACCTTATTTCCCTCTTCAAGGAAAGATCTTATTCTTCTAACTTTTGTATTAAAATCATGTTCGTCAATCCTTAATCTGAATTTCATTTCTTTTAATATTTGTTTTTTCTGTTTTTTCTTTGCCTCTTTTTCTCTTTTCTCTTTTTCATATTTATACTTTCCAAAATCCATGATCTTCGCCACTGGAGGATTTGAATTTGGGGCAACCAACACTAAATCGAGTCCATCTTGATAAGCTAATTGTAGAGCTTTTTTCGTTTCCATAACCCCTAATTGTTCTCCCTCTTTTCCAATAACTCTTACTTCTCTAACTTTAATTTCTTCATTTTTTACCGTTGTATCTTTTGATTTCCTAATATTTATCCCTCCTGTTCTTTTTCAGTAAACTGAAAAATGATATAAAAAATGGGTGGAATACACTCCACCCACGTATTTTCCCTTATTCAAAACCCCTGCCGGCTTTTTGCCCGAGGTGGGAAGCTACTGGGTGGCTTCCGCTTTACTTTAAAAACAAACAATGGTGGGCCATGCGGGATTCGAACCCACGGCCTACTGATTAAGAGTCAGCCGCTCTACCAGCTGAGCTAATGGCCCACTTACAAACTGGCACGCCCGGAGGGACTTGAACCCCCAGCCTGCGATTTTGGAGACCGCCGCTCTACCAATTGAGCTACAGGCGTGTACCTAACTTTATTGGCTGGGAGGGGAGGATTCGAACCTCCATCGGCGGATCCAGAGTCCGCTGTCCTGCCATTAGACGACCTCCCAAGACAGATAGTATTATAACATTATTTTTTTAATTAGTCAACGCTTAATCTTTTCAATATTGAAATAATTTGTCTAACTTTATATTATTTTTTAATGAACAGTAATATAATTTAAGTTTTTTTGAGAAAAGAATACTTCGTTTTTTCAATTCATTTTCTCCTAATAGTACGAAATTATCAAATTCTCCCTTATAACTAATTTCATTATTTTGTATATGTAATATGTTAGGTTTGAAAGAAATCAATTCATCTATCCAATGTGTAACTATTATAATAGTTTTTCCAATATCAATAAGATTATGTATTATTTTCCAAATTTTTTTTCGACCCTCATAATCTAATCCAACAGTTGGTTCGTCAAAAATAATATATTTAGGATTGTAAGATAATATAGAAGCTATAGCGACTTTTCTCATTTCTCCTCCGGATAAACTAAAGGGGTTTCTGTTAAGAAAATTTTTATTTAAACCAACTATATTTAATATGTTAATTAGATCATTAGAAGAGATATCTTTATTAAAATTTTTAGGAGCATACATTAGCTCTTCTAATACTGTTGGAAGAAAAAATTGATTTTCGGGATATTGAAAGACGATACCAATTTTTTCTCTAATTATTTTTATGTCATTTTTTTGGTCTTTTATAGATAAATCATCAACAATAACATCTCCATTTTTGGGAATTAGGAGACCATTTAATGTTTGAATTAATGTTGTCTTTCCAGAACCGGTTTTTCCTAAAACTAACCACAAAGAACCTTCATTAATTTCCCAATTTATATTTTTTAGAGCTATTGTTTCGAAAGGAGTTCCTTCAGCGTAAGTATAAGATAAATTTTTAACCTCTATTGACATATGCTACGCTCCAAATCACTAAAATTTTTTCCAGTGTATTTTTTAACTATTTTATCAAATGGAATTTCAACGTTAAATTTTTTGTTTTCAGACCAATCGTAAAAATGTTCTTTGTTATCATAAAATAGTATTTTTCCCTTATGTAAAGCTATTATTTTATCTACTAATTCTAAATCATTTGCATGGTGGGAAGCTATTATTATACCTTTGTCTATATTTATAAGATTTTTAATAACTTTGTATATATCGTCTCTTCCTTCTGGATCTAACATTGTTGTTGGTTCATCCATTAAAATGAAATCTGGTTTCATTGCAATCATTGAAGCAATAGCTAATCGCTGTTTTTGACCTCCGGATAAAGTGTTAGGGTCTTTTTTTTCTAGCCCTAATAAATCGGTTACTTCTAAAGCCCAGTTAATTCTTTTTTTCATTTCAACTCTATCTAATCCTAGGTTTTCTAATCCGAAGGCTATATCCTCCTCCACTGTAACACCTACTATTTGATTTTCTGGATTTTGAAATATATAACCTATATGTTTTTTTAAAAATAAAAGAGAATCTGGATTTTTAAAATTAATTTTTTTATTAAATAAGTATATGTCACCTTTCTGTGGAGTTAAAATGCCACATAATAATCTTAATAAAGTTGATTTTCCACTTCCATTAGATCCGACTAATCCTATTGGCTTTTTTGAATTAATTTCTAAACTAAAGTCATTAAAAATAATTTTCTCATTGTATCCAAAAAAAATATTTTTTGCTTTTATCATTTTTCTTTCACCGATTTATAAACTCTTATACCACCCTTTTTTGCTATTTCTTCAACGTTTCCGTATATTTTTTTCATATATTCTTTAATTCTGCTTCCACCTTTATTATGAAAGGCAACTAACTGTAATGTTCCGTTTTTTGCTAAATGGTTTAATGACTCTTCAATTAATGACATCCATATTTTTTTCCCAGCAACTATAGGAGGATTAGAAATAATTTGATCAAATATATAACCTTTCCAAGGTTCAAATAAAAAACCTTGTTTTATTTCAGCGAACACATTATTATCTTTTGCATTAATTTTTGTGAATTCAACAGCCCTTTTATTTATATCGCTCATATAAACTTCTATATCCGGATGTTCTTTTTTTAATGTGATGCCAATTACACCATATCCACAACCAATATCCAATATTTTTTTGCCATGGATTAGAGCATTTTCTAACAAAATAATTGTAGCTTTATCTATGCCTTTTTTTCCATACACACCAGATGGGGCTTTAAAGTTATATGTATGTCCGTTTTTTAAATTCAAAGTATGTGTTCTAATTGTTAATTCTGTTTCAGGATTTTCAATGTAGTAATGTTGAAAACTTTGTATATTCTTCTTTTCTTTTCTTTTTTTATCAGGTTTATTTTGATTATATAACTCAATAACCTGTTTTGGAGAAAGGTCTATAAGGTCTTCAGGACCAAATATTTTTTCATTTTTATCTCTCATATTATTCCTCCTGATTAATCAAATCATTTAGCGTTAAAAGAACGCCAAAATTATAATTTTTATTAAATTGATATAAGGTTAGTCCATTTGGGAAACTTATATAATTTGCTCCGAAATTGAAAAATACATTTATATTATTATCATTTAAAGGGATAATGTAATTTAATCCCAAAGAAAAGAAAACAGCATCTTCGAAAGTTCCTTGAAATGCTGGTAACGAATTTATAATGTCTCCAGATTTAAACCAATTCATAACTTTAAGGTTTAATGATACATTAATAACTAAGTTTGATAAATTTGTTTGAATTCCGGTAAAAAAGCCAAAATTTCCTATCTTAGCGATTGTTGCATCTAATGTTTCATTAGAATAAAAAGTATTCCATAATCCAGAATAAAGATTTAAATTTTTAAATTTTATTCCCAAATTTGTTGATATATAATTATTTAATTGAGGATTGTTCATATTAAAATCAGATTTTAAATCAAAAGATATAAATTCTGTATAGTTTTTATAAGAAAAACCAAATGTAGGATACCCTACTTTCAATGACATATTTTCAAAAGGAACCTCTAAAAAAATACCGTTTGAATAAACCCCTAGATTCATTGAAAAGAATTGAATGCTTATTAAGGTGAAAATAATAAATAACAATTTTTTCATAAGAATCCCCCTTAAATTAAAGATGGCCGGGCACCCCCGCGGCACACAGGAAATACCGCTTATGGCTGCTCCCTTCCGGGCCTGACCAGGTTCGCGGGTTCCCGTTGCGCGGGACCCAGCCTATAGTAGGTCCCTAGAACCATATATTATTATAATAGATAAATGTTACATAATCCATAAATATTTATTAATTTCCCAGTTGGTTACATTAATAGAATATTCTTTCCATTCTCTTTCTTTTAATTCAATATATTTATTAAATATATGTTCTCCTAAAACTTCTTTCATTAAATTATCCTTTTTTAATTCATCTATGGCTTCTTTTAAATTAGAAGGTAATTGTTCAATTCCAACTTTATCTCTTTCTTCTGGTGTCATATGATAAATGTTTGCAGAAACTGCTTTTGGCGGTTCTATATTATTTTTAACACCTTCTAGCCCTGCAGCAAACAATGTTGCTAACAATAAATATGGATTAGCTGTAGGATCCGGACTTCTTACTTCGATTCTAGTTCCGTTTCCTCTTGAAGCAGGAACTCTGATTAAAGCGCTTCTGTTACTTTGTGACCAGGCGATATTGACGGGTGCTTCATATCCTGGTACAAGTCTTTTAAAACTGTTTATTGTAGGATTCGCTATAGCTGTTATTGCTTTTATATGCTTTAATACACCACCAACGAAGAATTTCAATGTGTCACTTACTTCAAAAGGTTTTTTGGGATCGTAAAATGTGTTTTCTCCGTCTCTAAATAAGCTTAAATGAGTATGCATACCTGAACCGTTTATACCAAAAAATGGTTTTGGCATAAAAGTTGCGTGTAATCCTTTTAATAATGCTATTGTTTTTACAACTAATTTAAAAGTTTGAATATTATCAGTGGTTTTGAGAGCTTCATCATAAGTAAAATCTATTTCATGTTGTGAAGGAGCAACTTCGTGATGTGATGCTTCTACATTTATTCCCATTTCTTCTAAAGCTAAAACAATATCTTTTCTTGTTTCTTCACCTTGGTCAATAGGCAAAAGGTCAAAATATCCTCCATTGTCTAAAAATTCTAATATTGGTTTATTTGTTTGTGGATCTTTAGGTAATAAGAAGAATTCTGGTTCTGGACCAACATAAGCAGAAAAACCATTTTTCTTTAAATTGTCTAAGGCTAATTTTAATCTGTATCTTGGATCACCTTCAAATGGGGTTCCGTTAGAATTATATACATCACATATTAATCTTGCTGATTTATACCCTTTATCAGTCCAAGGATAAATCGTAAAAGTTGAAGGATCTGGTTTTAAATACATATCAGATTCTTCAATTCTGACAAAACCTTCTATGGAAGAACCGTCAAACATAGTACCTTTTTCAAATGAGTTCCTTAATTCATCCCATGGTATTTCTACGTTTTTTAACAATCCATTAATATCAGTAATTTGTAGTCTGATGAACTTAATTTTTTCTGATTCTATAAATTTTAGAATCTCTTCCCTCTCCACAAAAAACACCCCCAATATAAAATATATAAAAAATTATATCATAATCTATAAATTTTTCAATATAAGAATAAATAAATTTAGACAAGAAAATTTTAAAAAATTAATTTAACTTAAAGAAAGATATTATAGACATTAATTTTTTTGAAGTTTCTTGTAATTTCTCGGATTGCTTAATAAGGATATTAATTATTTCTGTTTCATTATCAACTATATTTGAAGATTCTATTATTTTATTCTTTGAAGATAATAAAAATTCATTTATGTCATTTTTCTTATCTTCGAAAGTTTTTAAAATATCATTTTGATTTTCTATAATTCTTTTCAATATCACAAAAACATCATTTAACTCTATTGTAAGATTATTAATTTCGTTCATATCATTTTCGAATTTATTCATAATTGTATCCAAGTTATGGACATTTTCTTTTGAAGAATGAACTTCCTTTAACAATTTTTCCATATCATCTTTTAATATACTAATTTGTTTTGAGATATCTATAGCAATATCGTTAGTTTCAATTGATAAACTCCTTATTTCATCAGCAACCACAGCAAAACCTTTACCAGTTTCACCAGCTCTTGCAGCTTCTATAGCAGCATTTAGTGCTAATAAATTTGTTTGTTTTGCAATGTCGGATATTTTTTCTACAAAATTGAAAATATTTTCCACTTTGTTGTTGAATTCATTAAAACTTATAAATAAATTCTCTATCATAATATCTATAGTATTTGTGGTTTCTTTGCTTTCTAAAGTCATATTTTTAGTTGTTTGATTAAATTCACTTAATTTATTTATAGTTTTTTCTATTGTACTAGCTTCGTTTTTGATTTCATCGCTATTATTAAATAATATTTCTATATTATTATCTAAAGAAATTAAGAATTCAGATAAATCATTTATTAAATTTCTAATATTTTCAACAAGACTATCAATAGTATCCTTGGTTTTTTCAAGTTTTTCAGAAGATTCATCAATTTCGTTTGATGCATTATTTAGCTTATAAGAATATTCATTCAATTCCTTAAATAATTTAATTAGGAAATCTATAGTGCTATGGATTTTATTCATCATAATGCCTATTTCATCAAGTTTTTCTCTGGATAATTTTTTAATATCTTTTAAATTTCCTTTAGAAATATTATCAAGATTTTCTGCAACAATATATAAGTCTTTAGATAATTTTTTTCCCATATATAATGAGATAATGATTGAGATAAATATAATGAACAGAATAACTATAATAATAACTTTTATAACTTCATTCATGTCTATATTTAAGTTTAAAGATATGTTTTGTGTTTTAAACTGAGGTAATGTGAAATCTTTTTTTAAACTTATATTCAGTTTTGTTTCAGTCTTTACTATAGGTTTTGATATTTGAATGTACATAAAAGGAAAAATTTGTGATGTTGTATAAAAGCTTCTTGTTTCTTTATTCAGCAATTTTTCAGTAATAAATTTATTGACATTTGATGGATTAAATTTTAAATTTGATGTTGGAATGTTACCAAATAATGGTTTTCCATTAGAAGAATAAAAGACCAAATATGCATCAATTAAATTACCTATTTCAACAATATCTTCATAACCAAAAATTTTTAAACCTACCAATATTCCTACTATTTTCTGAGTTGAAACTGGGTCATAAACAGGTGTAATAGAAATAAAATAAGGTTTTTCATTTATAAAAATAATTTTATTGATGCCGTAAGATAGATTTTTTGTTATTATAGTGTTTGAATACATTTTAACAGTATTTATTATATTAAGAGATTTTAAATTATCCTTTCCTGGCATATAACTTTCAGCTTTTTTTTGAATTTTATAAGTTGAATCACTTATTGTTATTGTAAATGCATTTTTCTTTGTGAATATTTTTGGATTAACCAACCATAGTTGGATTCCGTCAAATACATTTAATTCAGCATATGGTTGCAATAAACTATATCTATTTATAATAGATATAGATCCTGAAGCAGCTTTTTCTTTAATTTCTGAATTCCTTGAAATTGAATTAAGAAAAATCCCTTGATTATTTATATTTTCTTTTCTTTTATTTTCAAATATGGAAAATAAAGTTGATAAATTCTTATCGTAATTTTCAATGAAAAATTCGTCAAATTTTTTGTTTACTTCTTTATTTAATTTCTGAATTTGTTCTGAGAGGTTGTCATTATATTCCTCTATTTGTGATTTTAAGAGTTTGTTGTAATTTTGAAACTGTTCTTTGTAATTATTTTGTATAGATATAATTTGTTTTTCAATAGAATTTTTAATTAAGCCTTCTTGTTTTTTTATAGAAAAGTTAACCACTAACGAGATAATAATAAGTGGAATAACTGAAAATAATAATATTAACATGCCTATTTTAAATCCAAAAGAATTAAAAAATCTAACATTCGATTTATTTTTATTCATTTTAATCCTCCTTGATTTCCACAGTTTTATAGTCATAATGATATTATATCAAAAAAAATAAATTAAATAAAGTTAAAAATGATAGAAATATGTAGAATTTTTATTATAATTATATTTAAATATGTTTATATGAAAATAATACCTTTTTATAATAAAATTAGTATAAGTGATAGATAGAGTTAATTAATATCTTATAACTCATAAAAAATTGTGATATAATAAATTAGATAATTATGAATAGGGGGAATTAGAATGGTAAATGGTGAATTTAAAAAAGAAGAAAAGTTAGAAATAAAAAATTCTCAAGATACTCATAGCAAAAATAAAAATGATTATAATATGAAGATTTTTAAATTATCAAAAATAATTATATTTTTAAACATTATTATTATAGTTGTAGTAGCTTATTTTTTGGTTGAACAATACTATTTTAAATTGTCTATAGAAAATAATATTGATGAAATTAAAATGAAAGTTGAAAATTTAGAGGGATTAAACAATAATTTAGAAAAATTAAATAATAATTTTCAAGTTTTAGATATTATTAATTCTAATACAAGAAAAATACCTGATATATTATTAAGTCTTGAAGAAAATAAGAAAATTATAGATAAACTAGAATTTTCTCAAGAAAGTTCTATATTAGATGAAATAAAAAATATTAAAATAAATGTTGATTTTACCAACCAATTTAATATGCTATCAAAATCTTTATTGGAGGACATCAATAATATTTTGGATGAAAAAATTAGTAATAATAATATACTTCAAAATAAGCTGGATAGTATTGATAATAAATTGAGCGATATTGCTAGTATAAAAGATAGTATTGATAAACTAATTGAATCATCAAATGAAATTTCTAAAAGTATAGAAAATATGGCTAGTTTCCAAGAAAAAAATAAAGATAGTAAATTGGAAGATAAAATGGATAGTATAGTTATACAAGTTAATAAATTAAATGATAATATGAGTAATTATTTTAATAAATTAGAAGAAATGAGAGATAAAATTTATAGTGATTTAAATGAAAAAATCAAATCTATAAACCAAAAAGATTATAGTCCTGAATTAAAAATTATTGAAGATAGGATAAATAGCATTGATCAACTTATATCAAATTTGAATAATACAATAGAAGATAGTCAAAATAAATATTATAAAAAAATAGAATATATACTAAATAAAAAAGATATAGTATCTTTAATAAAGGAGTTAAATGATTATATAGCATCTGATAAATTTAAACTTATAGAAATGGTACTAATGTATAATAATATAGCTGAAAAATATATTAATTTTAATAACGATAAAGATGTAAATTTCTCTTTTGGAAATATAACTAAAAAAGTTTACTCAAAATTCGAGAATATTGTGAATAAAGAAATTGATTATTTAACTAAAACAAGTTATAATGAGAATGTTAAAAAAGATATAAATTATTTGGATTATGTTTTCAATAAAATGGTTAAAATAAAAGGATTTGAGAAATATTATGAGGATTTGAAAGTATCTATAGAAAAATTAGAAAAGTTAGAAAAAGAAAAAATAGCTGAATATAATAAAGTTTCAAGTTATAAATTAAAAAAATACATAGAATTATTTAGTAAGAAGAGGTTGCTTCAAGAAGAGATAATAGAAGGATATAAAAAATATGTTTTAACAATTGATCCTACTTTATTGAATGATAATATTAAAAGTGAGTATTATAATATTGTTGATAAAACTAAAAAAATATTAAAAGATAAATACATATGGTAAAAAAGAGAAGAGCAGACGCTCTTCTCTTTTTTGGCGTGCCCGACTGGATTTGAACCAGCAACCTTTGGATCCGCAGTCCAATGCTCTATCCAATTGAGCTACGGGCACATATAAAAATAGGTAAAAAAAATGGCGGAGAGGGTGGGATTTGAACCCACGGAGGGTAATAACCCTCACTTGCTTAGCAGGCAAGCGCCTTCGGCCACTCGGCCACCTCTCCGACGCACAACAATTATAACATGAAGATCATTCTTTGTCAATAGAGTTTACGTAAATTTTTGGGTCGTATTCGTTTAATTTTTTCTCAATGATTTCTAATAAATTATCGAAAGAATCGGAAATTTCAACTTCTTGAGAACTTTTTTCATACCTTAATTTTAATTCAACTTTCCCATCTTTTAATTTTTTTCCTAAAACCATTTTTAAAGGAATACCTATTAAATCAGCATCTTTAAATTTAAAACCAGGTGAGGCATCTCTGTCATCATATAAAACATCATATTTATCTTTTAAAAGGTTATAAATTTCTTCGGCCTTATCTACTAATTCTTTTTGTTTCATAGAAACAGGGATTATAACAATCTCAAAAGGTGCAATGGATCTTGGCCATATCATACCATAATTATCGTGTAACTGTTCAACAATAGCTCCTAAAGTTCTTGATACACCCCAACCATAACAACCCATTATAAATGGTTTTTGTTTTCCGTTTTCTGTTGCATAAAAAGCATTTAATTTTTCTGAATATTTAGTACCTAATTTAAATACTTGTCCAACTTCAATACCCTTAATTTCTTTTAACGGAGCACCACATTTAGGGCATGGTTCGCCTTTTGAAACAGTTCTAATATCAGCAAAAGAATTTATTTCAAAATCTCTATCAGTGTTAACATTAATATAATGTTTATCTTTTTCCATGCCTCCTACTACAAAGTTCTTCATACCTTTTATGCTATTATCAGCTATTATTTTTACATTTTTAATTCCAACTGGACCTATAAACCCAATTTCTACACCAAATTCTTTTTTAATATCATCTGGTTCTCCTAAAGCTAAAGTTTGATCATTCATGAAAGCTTTTAATTTAGAAATATTTAATTCAAAATCTCCTCTGATTAAAGCTAAGACCCAACCTTCTCTTCCTTTAAATAGTAAGGATTTTACAATTTTTCCTTTAGAAATATTTAAGAAAGAAGCCACATCATCAATTGTTTTAACATTGGGAGTATCAACTTTTTCTATGTTTTTTTCTGGTTCATTTTCATAATTAAATAAAAGATTAGATTCGGCTTTTTCGTCAGTTGCTGAATAACCACAATCACAATAGTATATTGTACTTTCGCCATATTGAGCTTTTACTTGGAATTCGTGAGAATCGCTTCCGCCAATAGCTCCAGTATCAGCTTCTACAACTAAATAATCCACACCTAATCTATTTAATATATTTTCATAAGCTTTATAAAAATCATTATATGTTTTATCTAAAGATTCTTCAGAATCATGAAAAGAATATGCGTCTTTCATAATGAATTCTCTTGCTCTTAAAACACCAAATCTTGGTCTTATTTCATCTCTGTATTTATTAGCTATTTGAAATAAAGAAATAGGTAATTGTTTATATGATCTTAATTCATTTTTTATAATGGTGGTAATCATTTCTTCATGAGTAGGACCTAAAGTGAAATCTCTGTTGTGTCTATCTTTTAATTTCATCATTTCTGGTCCGTAATCATCCCATCTTCCGCTTTCTTGCCAAATTTCTGCAGGTTGAATTATTGGCATTAAAATTTCTTGTGAACCGATTTTTTCCATTTCTTCTCTAACTATATTTTCTATTTTTTTCAAAACTTTTGTTCCTAATGGTAGATAAGTATATACACCTGAGGCTGTTTTTCTTATAAATCCGCCTCTTACCAATAATTCGTGGCTTTTAATTTCTGCATCATTTGGTACCTCTTTTAATGTTGGAGCATAATATTTTGACATTCTCATAATTAAATCCTCCTTGTCATTTTATGTTTTTTTTATTTTAACATATCATTTTAAATAAAACAACTTTTTATGGTAAAAAAAATATGAAGGTAATAAAATCAATTATATAAAAATGTTCAAAAAGTATAAAAGAAATGAAGACTCGAAGATTGCCTAAGCTTCGCTTTGCGAAAATTTAAACATTATAAACTAAAATTATTGCTTTATTAATATAAAAACTTTTATCTATTTTTAATGCTATGGATTAAAAATATCAGTTGTAGACAAAGTTCAAAATAAAATATTCAAAACAATATTCGTTCATCCAGTGAAAATTCTAATCCTCAAAAAAATTCATTCTCGCCGGGCGCTCAGACGCACATCCTGATTGGCTTCGCTTAAAATCACATCCATGTGACTTTATCCGGCTTCATTCATATCTTTTCTGGAATTTTCAAGGATTCTCTCATATTACTTTTTCATATTTTATTTTATCAACAGTCTACTACTTTTAATCTTATGCATTAAAAATATGTTCATGAATAATTTTTAAAGATAAGCAATCGAGCGTCTGAGTGATTTTATACTTTTTGAACATTTTATAATAATATAGTATGACCAAAATTTTAAAAACTTCTTAATTTTACTTGAGGTAGTATATGGTATAATAGTATTAACAAGAAAAAGATAGGAGGATTGAACAATGGAAAAATTTTATGTAACTACTCCGATTTATTATGTTAATGCTGAACCGCATATTGGTTCAAGTTATACTACTATTGTAGGAGATATAATTTCAAGATATAAAAGAATGAGAGGATTTGATGTATTTTACTTAACTGGAACAGATGAACATGGACAAAAAATATTACAAACAGCAAAAGCAAAAAATATAGATCCAAAGGAATTATGTGATGAATTATCAGGGAAATTTAGAGACTTGTGGAAAGAATTGCAAATTACAAATGATTATTTTGTTAGAACAACTGATGAACAACATATGAAAACTGTTCAATTTTTTGTTGAAAAAATGCTGGAAAATGGGGATATTTATAAAGGAAAATATGAAGGATGGTATTGTGTACCTTGTGAAACATATTGGACAAAAGATGAAATAGAAGAAAAAGATGGGAAAAAGGTTTGTCCTTCATGTGGTAGAGAAGTTAATTGGGTAGAAGAAGAAAATTATTTTTTTAAATTATCAAAATATAATGAACCATTGAAAAAGCATTTCAAGGAACATCCTGATTTTGTTGAACCGGAGTTTAGAAAAAATGAAATGATAAAGATTTTGGAAAGTGGATTAAAAGACTTAAGTATCACACGTACTACATTTGATTGGGGAGTTCCAATGCCCAATGATCCAAAACATGTTATTTACGTTTGGGTTGATGCTTTAATAAATTATGTTAGTGCCCTGGGATATCCTGAAAATAAAGAATTATTTGAAAAATATTGGCCAGCTGATTTGCATTTAATTGGAAAAGAAATTAATAGATTCCATTCTTTGATATGGCCTGCAATGTTAATGTCAGTTGGATTACCTTTACCTAAAAAGGTTTTTGCTCATGGTTGGTTAACTGTGAATGGTGAAAAAATTTCTAAGTCTTTAGGAAATGCTATAGATCCTAGAATTTTAGTAAAAACATATGGAAATGACGTAATAAGATATTATTTGATGAGAGATATTGTTTTTGGTAAAGATGGTGATTTTTCAGAAGATAATTTAATAACAAGATATAATTCGGATTTAGTAAATGATTTAAGTAATTTAGTTCACAGAACATTATCTATGGTTAATAAATATTTTGATGGGGTTATTCCAACTCCTGAAGTTAAAGAAAATGTTGATAATCAATTATATGATTTAATAAACGTAACAATAGAAAAATATGAAAATTATATGGATAAATACTTATTTACACATGCCTTAGAAAGTTTATGGGAATTGGTAAGGTTTACAAATAAATATATAGATTTAACAGAGCCTTGGTTATTAGGAAAAGATGAAAGCAAAAAGTCAAGATTGTCTACTGTAATGTATAATTTATTGGATTCTATCAGGATAATTTCATTATTGATATCTCCAATAATGCCAAACACTACAATAAAAATATTAGAAAAATTATCAATTGAAAACCCTGAAAAATATATTAGAAATGAAAATATTAAAATAGGGTTATTACAATCTGGGAAAAAGGTTAATATAGGAGATCCTGTTTTTAAAAGAATAGATGTAAAAACGTGGAAAAAAGTCATTATTATGAAAAAGGAGGAGAAAAAGATGGAAGAAAAAAAGGTGGAAGAAAAGAAATCTGAAGAAAAATTGGAAAATGTTTTAATTGATATAGATTATTTTAAAAATATTGATTTAAGAGTTGCAGAAATTTTAGAGGCAGAAAAAGTTAAAAAATCCAGGAAATTAATAAAACTTCAATTAGACTTAGGTGAATTAGGAAAAAGACAAATTGTAGCAGGTATTGCAAATTATTATGAACCAGAAAATTTAATCGGTAAAAAAATAATTATAGTTGCAAATTTAAAACCTGCAAAATTGATGGGTATTGAGTCCAATGGAATGTTATTAGCAGCAAAAATAAATGATAAATTAGTTTTATTAACAACAGATGGTGATATTGAACCTGGAGCTAAAATTTCGTAATTTGGGAGGGTAATTTTTAATGAGTGATATTTTAAATAAATCATTTGAACAAGAGCTTAAAGAATCGTATTTGTTATATTCTCTAAGTGTTATTACGAGTAGGGCTATTCCTGATGTAAGAGATGGTTTAAAGCCAGTTCAAAGAAGAATATTGTATTCAATGGATGAATTAAATTTAAGACATACAGCAGCTTATAAAAAATGTGCTCGTATTGTTGGTGAGGTTATGGGTAAGTATCACCCTCACGGTGATGCGGCAATATATGATGCATTAGTAAGAATGGCACAACCTTTTAGTTTGAGATACCCCTTGGTAATTGGACAGGGAAATTTTGGTTCTGTAGATAGAGATCCTCCAGCTGCCATGAGGTATACAGAAGCAAAAATGCATGAGATGGCTGAATATATGTTAATGGATATAGACAAAAATACTGTAGATATGTTAGATAATTTTGATGGTTCTTTACAAGAACCATCTGTTTTGCCAACCAGGATACCAAATTTGTTGATGAATGGAGTAAATGGTATTGCAGTTGGAATGGCAACGAATATCCCTTCTCATAATTTAAATGAATTAGTTGAAGGTATTAAATTATTGATTGATAATCCAGAGGCAGATGTTGAAGATTTGATGAAACATATAAAAGGTCCTGATTTACCTACTGGCGGAATAATTGTTGATGGTGAAAAAATTAAAGATATTTATAAAACTGGTAGAGGTTCATTTCATATTAGAGCAAAATATGATTTAGAAGAAAATAAAAATGGAATGAGTATTGTTATTAAAGAAATTCCATACGGGGTTCCTAAATCAGATTTGATTACTCAAATAGCTAATTATGTTACTAAACAAAAGGAAAATAAAAAAGACGTAGGAATAAGAAATATTAGAGACGAATCAGATAAAGAAGGTATTAGAGTTGTTATAGAATTAAAGAAGAATGTTAATCCGCAAAGAATAATAAATCAATTATTGAAACATACATCTTTACAGATATCTTTTGCTGTTCAAATGACTGTTATAGATAAAAGAAAACCAAGGGTTATGAATTTAAAAGAAATACTTGAAGCATTTATAAAACATAGAGTTGATGTTGTTACAAGAAGAACACAATTTGAATTAGATAAAGCAAGAAAAAGATCTCATATTGTAGAAGGTTTAATGAAAGCTTCTGAAGGTATAGAATCTGTAATAGAAATAATCAGACAATCGGAAGGAAGAGAAGATGCTATCAATAGTTTAATGGAAATAATAAATGTAACTAAAGAACAAGCAAACGCTATTGTTGATATGAGATTAATTAGTTTATCTAAATTAGAAGGTGAAAAATTAGAAAAAGAATATGCTGAGTTAACTGAAAAGATTAAAACAGCAATGGATATATTAAATAATAAAGAAAAAATGTTTGAAGTGATAAAAAAAGAATTAGAAGAAATAAAAGTGAAATTTGGAGATAATAGAAGAACAAAAATTACGAATCAAGGTTCTAAAATAAATGAAGCGGATAATATTGAAGAAGAAGATTTAGTAGTAGTTTTAACTCAATGGGGTTATATAAAAGCTATGAGCAGTGATGAATATAAAGTTCAAAATAGGGGCGGAAAAGGTTCAAGAGCAATAAAAAAATCGGATAATGATTTTATTATTCAAGTCCTGCAGACCAATAGTTTATCAAGACTTTTATTTATAACTTCTAAAGGAAAAGCATTTGAATTAAATGCATATAATATAGAAAAAAGTAGTAAAGAGACCAAAGGAAAACACATAAGCTCTTATCTGTATTTAGATAACGATGAAAAAATAAAAACAATAATTGCAATTGAAAATGAAAAAGATTTAGAAAATGAATTCATTATGTTATTTACAAAAAATGGAACAGTAAAAAGAACCTCTTTAACAGAGTTTTCTAATATTAGAAAAAATGGATTAAAAGCCATTACTATAAAAGAAGACGATATGGTAGTTGACGCTTTAATTGTTGAAGAAAATGATGAGGTAATAGTAATAAGTAAAAAAGGAATGAGTCTAAAATTCAAGGTTCCAGACGTAAGAGTTATGGGTCGGGCAGCAGCAGGTGTAAGATCAATAAAACTAAGAGAAAATGATAATGTTGTAAATGCAGTAAAAGTTGATAAAGATAAAAGTTTATTATTGATAACGGAATATGGATATGCTAAAAGAGTAAGTTTTAATGATTTTAGATTACAAAATCGTGGTGGTGTAGGTTTAAAATGTGTTAAAGAAACCACTAGGATAGGAGATATTGTAAAAGCTTTAACAGTTGACGAAGATAGTCATATTATAGTTTTTACTAAATTAGGTAAAGCAATTCGTGAAGAAGTTTCTACTATTTCTACATTAAGTAGGTATGCTATAGGGGTAAGAGCAATTAGAGTTGATAAAGACGATACTGTTGCAGATGCTGCGGTGATAATTGATGAGTAAAGAATTAAATCATGTTGCAGATATAATGTTTGAGTTACATGGGAAAGGATTAGATGAAATAATAGAAGATTTATTTGATGCCTTTAATAAGATATTTATTCCAATAGTTGGAGGATTAGAAAAAGAATATGTGTATAATATTAATAAAAAAAATATAGATGATATAATATTTGATATAGGGAATTATTCTTTAAATAAGATATATGAAGGTTTTTTTCCATCAAAAGTTGAAACAAATGAAAACAGTATAAAAATTTCTTTTTCAAAAATTATGAATTTAAAAGGTGAAGAAGATATAAAAGCGGTCGCATATCCGAAAATAATTAATGAAGATAACGAGGTAAAAGTAAGAGTTATATTTGATATCTAGGTGAATATATGAAAAGAATTACAGAAAAACAAAAAAAAATATTAGAGTATATAGAATTTTATGTTAGAATAAAGGGATATCCACCTTCTATGCGTGAGATGAAGGATTATTTTAATTTAAAAAGTACCTCAACTATTTATTCTCATTTAAAATCTCTAGAAAAAAAAGGATATGTAGAATTATCTGGAAAATCAAGAGGTATAAAAGTTTTAAATTCTAATGATTTTGGAATAATTAAAATCGATGGTGAATATACTAATGGTAAAATAAATTTATATGATAATCCATTATACTTAAAGACCATATCAGGAATTAAAATATCCTTAAATAATAAAATCTATAAAAACATAATTTTAAAAGAAGATTTTGATAATTATTCAAAAGGAATGATGTTGATTTTTAACGAGAAATTTAAAGTAATTGGAATAATAAATATAAAAGAGGTGATTCTTAATGAAAATATCGATTGGATCTGATCATGCAGCATATAAGATGAAAGAACATTTAAAAAAATATTTGGAAAATAAGGGTTTTGAAGTAATTGATGAAGGACCATTTTCAGAAGATAGAGTTGATTATCCAGTGTATGCTAAAAAAGTTGGAGAAAGAGTGGCTAATAAAGAAGCAGGCTATGGGATATTAATGTGTGGAACTGGTTTGGGGATGTCAATAGCTGTTAATAAGATTAAAGGTATTAGAGCGGCTTTAGCTTATTATCCTAAGATGGCAGAATTAGCTAGACAACATAATAATGCGAATGTATTAGTATTGGGCGGTAGGACAATGGGATTTGAGCTTGCTGAATGGACAGTTGATACATTTTTGAATACAGAATTTGAAGGAGGTAGACACGAAAGAAGGATAAATCTTATATCCGAAATGGAGGAAAATTTATGAAAGTTGTTTATGATCCTCGACATGTTTTTTATTCGCCAAAAACCGAATTTGATGGATTTAAAATAAAAGAAAACCCAGATAAACCTGGAAGAATTGAGACTATAAAAGAAATATTGCAATTGAAATATGGTGATGTAATAACTGGATCTAAAGATTTTCCAAGATCATATCTATATTTTGTTCATTCATCTGATTATATAAAATGGTTAAAGGAAAAACAATATGAATTAGAAGATAATCAAGAATATTATCCAAAGGTATTTGGATACGATATGTGTTTAGATACACAAACACCAATTAGTAAAAACACATTTGAAATGGCATGGATAAGTGCAAAATGTGCATTAACAGGCGCATCTTTGTTGTTAGAAGGAGAAGAATTAGTTTATTCGTGTTCAAGACCATTAGGACATCATGCAGGAATTTCAAATTGTGGTGGGAAATCGTATTTTAATAATGCAGCTTTAGCTGCAAGATATTTACAGAAAAATGGTGATATTTATATTGCTATTTTAGATTTAGATTTTTATGCTGGGAATGGTACTCAGGAAATTTTTTATGAGGATAATACAGTTTTGACGATTAGTATTCATGGAAATCCTTCTCTTCATTATCCATATATCTCAGGTTATGAATGGGAAATTGGAGAAAATGATGGGAAAGGATATAATATTAATTTTCCATTAAAAGATAACATTAATGGAAGGGTTTATTTGAGAGTTTTAGAAAAAGCTTTATTGGAAATTGAAGACTTTGATCCTGATTTCTTTATAATATCTTTTGGATCCAATACTCATGAAAAAGATTTATCAACAACATTTAATTTAAAAGATGAAGATTATAAGGATATTGGGAATATGTTATCATATTTAAATATACCAAAATTAATAGTTCAAGAAAGTGGATTTAATTCACACGTTAATGAAAAGGTTATTGATAATTTGTTTAATGGTTTAATTATCTGAGGTGAAATTTTGAAACAATTTATTTATGAAGCAAAACAAGGTCAAACTGTAGAAATTAACATAGGTTATGATTATTTTAGAAAAGTTTTTGATATAAAAAAATATAACAATTTTTATTTGTATGATAAAAAAATAAGTTTTTTTAATAAAATAAAATTAAATAATGAAATTCCATTAATAGGAAATGAAAATCTCAAGAGTTTTGATAAATATTTAACTCTTGTTTTAAGATTATCTAATTTTGATATAAATTATGTGAATATTTTTGGTGGATATAGTGTTTTAGAATTATCAGGATATACTTTGGAAAATATTAATATTTCAAATTATTCCTTTTATCCATCTACATTAAATTCAGCCATTATGTTACCCTTAAAAGGTAAATATTATTTAAATTTTAACTGGAAGAAAGATTTTTTGGTTCAAAAAGGATACCCAAAAAAAGTAAATATTGATACAAAGCTTTTTGAAACAATACCTCAAAAAGAAATGAAAAATATGTTTATTATACCTTATCTATTAGGAAAAATATTAGATTCTAAAATATCAGATTTATCGTTAAATTATTCTAAATTGATCTTTTCAGAAATTGATTTACAAGAGTATATATATTTTTCTGTTAAACAATGGATATATTATTTAAAAAGCAAATATAGAAAATTTCCAGGTGAAAATATTATTACATTATTTTATAATAAAAAGAGTGGTTTTAATAAATCATTTCCGCAGGTTTTTGCGATGAGTTTTTTAATAGAATTATATATTTCATGGTATTATGGTTTTTTAGATTTTGAAATGTTTGAGAAAATTGAAAAAGAATTAAAAGAAAATTTTGATATTCCATATAAATTAATAGAAAGTATAGATTTTAATGATTTTTACTGTAAAAAAGAATTTTCTCTGTTTACATCTTCTGGGAAAATTATATCATATAAAATACCGTATGATGAAATTAAAAATATAGTTAAAGAAGTTAAAGAATACTTTAGAGGTGGATTTTTGTGATTAGAAATAAAAAAAATTGGGGATTATTTTTTATAACTCTTTTATTAATAATAGTTCCAGTAATATTAGCGATAACAACATCTTATACTTTATATTTAAAATATAAAATCCGAAATCTTGAAATAAAAATTAATGAGTTAAAAAACGATAAAACACCACCTATAAATTCTAAAATTAATTTACCAGAAGAAATAAAAATTAATTTTGATCAAATAAACAAATTTTTAAACATAAAATCAAAAGGAATAATTGAAAAAGAAAAAGTAGATTTATTTTATTTAATAAAAAAATCAAAAAGTAGTTTTCAAAATGGTGAAAAAGGTGGCTTAATAATATTAAATAAGAAGGATGCATTTTTCCAAAGTGTAAATTTATTAGAGCACAATGAAGAATACTTTATAACTCAAATTGCAACTGATTTATTTTCTTTATATTCAAAAGAAATAAATAATGGAGAACAGAAAGTTTATACAGTTCAATTACGACTTTATTTAACGGAAGAAGATGCATTTTTTACTACATTAACTTTAAGAAATGCGGGGATACCTGTTTTTGTTTATAAAGGAAGATTTCAAAATAGTGGAAAAAATTATTTTGCGATATGTGAAGGCCTTTTTGGAGATATAACTGAAGCAAAAAATTATATGGGAAAAATTGATGAGAAAAAAATATTGCAACTTACAGGTTTAAGTGTAGCAGATAGATTTTTAAAAAGTTTTATTATATTTGGTGATACAGGTGAATAAAAGAAATATTATTATATTTGTAATAATATTATTTAGTATTTTTATTTTTTTCTCTTTTGATTTTATAAAAAATTCAAAAGAAGAAAATACGAAAAATAAATATGATAAAATAGATTTATCAAATTTTACAATAGAAGAGATTATGAAAGTTCCTGGTATCGGTATAAAAAAAGCAACAGATATTAAAAATTATGCACAAAATGTAGGCTTTACATCAATTGAGGATTTAATGAAAATAAAAGGAATAGGAGAAAAAACTTATTTAAAAATTAAAAAATATTTTTATTTATCTAAAAGTATATATACACTCAAAAAAGATGAAAAAATCAATCTTAATACAGCGAAATATGAAACTTTAATTAAATTACCGGGCATAGGTCCAGAAAGTGCAAAGAAGATAATTAATTATAGAAAAATAAAAAAAATAGAAAATTTAGATGAGTTAAAAAGAGTTGGATTAAATATTTTTCAAATAAATAAAATTAAGGGAGTTGTTGAATTTTGAAAGTATTTTTGCATGTTTGTTGTGCTGCTGACTTAATACTGGCTCATAAAAAATTAAAAGAGAAAAATATAGAGTATGTAGCTTATTTCTATAATCCTAACATATATCCAAAAATTGAATATGAAAAAAGATATAATGCATTTTTGAAACTGAAAAAAATGTGGAATTTTGAAGAAATAAAAGAAAAGTATAATCATAACGAGTTTACGGAGATTATGAAAAATATAAATATAAAAGATGAACATATAAGATGCTATAAGTGTATGTATTTTAGAATGGAAAGATCTGTAATTGAAGCTAAAAAAAGGGGATATAATGTATTTACTACAACATTATTGTCCAGCCCAAGAAAGAAACATGAAGATATAAAAAAAATAGCTGAAGAGTTAAGCAATAAATATAATATCACATTTTATTATGATAATTTTAGAGCGAATAATGCAATATCAGAAGGTGCAAAATTTTGTAAAGTAAATAATATATATAGGCAAAATTACTGTGGTTGTGAATATTCACTGATTGAAGCAGAAGAATTAAGGATACGTTCTTTTGAAAAAAGGAAAAAATTTTTATCTAAAATATTGGATTTTGATTTTACCCATTTAATGAATAAAGAATTGTTGAAAATACCAGAAGATTTGTATCCAAGATATTTATATAAATATGGTTTAGAAATAATAAAAAATTTAAAACCTAAAATAATAATAATAAAAAAAGAAATAGCGGATGATTTAAATATTAAAAATGGTAGAAATAAGATTGGAAATTGGAAATCAAAATTTATAGTTGTTTAGGGGGATATTATGGAGACTTTAGAAATTAAAATACTTAGTAAGACTAAGTATATAAAAATTTTAAGAGAAGCTATGAAATATTTCTTGAGATTAAATGATTATAATGATGAAGAACAAATATTTTTTATGGAATTAGCTTTAAATGAAGCTGTTGCAAATGTTATTGAACATACATACAAATTTAACGAAGAAAATGAAATTTTTGTTAAGTTTGAAATTAAAAATAATATTTTTTATTTAAGCATTAGAGATTATGGCGAAAAAGTTGATAAAAATCAAGTTAAATCAAGGGATTTAGATGAAATTAAAGATCATGGTTTAGGAGTTCATATAATAACTCAGGTTTTTGACGATATGATGTGGAAAGATATAAATGAAGAAGGCAATCTCTTAATATTAAAGAAAGATTTGGGGGATTAAAACATGGCAATAACCAAAGTTAAAATCAGTGAAGACAAATTAAAAGCTTATATAACTTTAATATATGATGGTAGAATACCTACAGATGGAGAGTTATTAAGAACCCTTCAAGATGCTGGTATAAGACATGGTATTAAATATGAAGTGTTAAGGCAAATGGCTCTAAATCCAGTTTATAATGAATCTGTAGTTATAGCAGAAGCAACAATGCCTCAAAAAGGGAATCCTGGATATGTGGAATTATATAAAGTTGATGAAGTAAAAAAAGAAATTTCTAATCACGAAAAAATAGATTTTCGTGAATTTGCTAAAAATATAATTACTGTTAATATAGGAGAAAAGATAGGGTTTATTCATCCTCCAACTATAGGTAAGCCTGGTAAAGATGTAATGGGAAATGAAATTCCTGGGTTATCGGGCAATCCTGCAAAAGTATTTTTGGAAAATAATGTTGAAAAAGATGATGAAGGCAATATAGTTGCAATGGCTTCCGGTGAATTAATTATAAAAAAAGATATTGATGAAGTATTGCATATCTCTATAGAAGAAATTTATGAAGTTAGAGGAGATGTTGATTTTAATACAGGAAATATAAGATTTCCAGGAAAGGTTATAATAAGGGGATCAGTAAGACCGGATTTTATAGTAGAAGCTGATGGTGACATCGAGATATATGGCGAAATTGAACAAGCAAAAGTATATTCCAAGAAAAACGTAAAAAGTAATGGTATTAAAGGAGGAAATAAAGGTTTTGTAAAGGCTAAAAATATTTATGCAAAATTTGCGGAAAATGCTACTTTAGAAGCTGAAGAATCTATAATTATTGATAAATCAATAATTAATTGTAAAATAAATTCTGCTCAGGAAGTAATACTTGATGGTTATAACAGTAGAATAGTTGGTGGTTCAATTAAAGCTCTAAGAAAGGTTGAAGCTTATTATATAGGTAGTCCTATGGGAGTGACGACAGAAATTGAAGTAGGGGTGGATCCTAAATTATTTGAAGAATATAAAAATTTGATTGAAATAATAAAAAAAGATACTGTAGAATTAAAAGCTATGACTCCACAAATTAATTCATTACTTAAAAAAGTAAAGCAAATGAAAGTAAAAAATGAATCTATTATATATTTAAAAAAATTAATCAATAGAGCGAATGAAATAAAGAGCAGATTGGAAGAAAATAAAAAGAGAGCAATTGAAATTAAAAGAAAAATAGAAGAGTCAAAATCTTCAGGAGTGGTTGTTGCTCGTAAAATGTTATATCCAGGGGTTAATATAAGAGTTAATAATAAGTATTTTAGTACAGATAAAGGAATAAGTAAAGTTCAATTAATGAATGTAGAAGATGAGATAAAATTATATGCATATAATGAAGGAAAGTAGGGTTACAATGAAGAAAATAGTATTAATTTTTATTTTAACAATAGTTGCTGTGATTATTTTTTCTGATTCAGAAAATGTATATTCTTTTTATGTAAAAACATTTAATAATGATAGTATGATAGAGTCGAATGAGATAGATATTAAAATTTTTGGGTATTTAAAAAAATACTTTGAAACTGGGTATAGTGGCTATTTAAAAGCAGCAAATGAGTTAAGAATAAAATTTGATGATGATTTATCCATAGAAGAAAAGCAAATATTTGATTTGATGGCTTTGCTCAATCCGCAAACAACTATAGAACCTATAAAAAAATTCCAGGAATTAAAAAATAAGTATCCAAATTCGAATTTGATAAAAGTATTATTAATAGAATTTCAATATAAACAATGGTTAATAACTGGAGATCCTAAATTAGTAAAAGAAATATTAGATAAAATTGAAAATAGTATAAATATAATGGGAAATACCCCATTTTTTTTGTATTATAAATCTAATATTTTATTTAGATCTAAAATTTATGGAAATAAAAAAGAATCATATAATCTTATAAAAAAGGCCGCAATAGAGTTTCCTGAAAATAAAAAAATAATAGAAACATATTTATTAATATCTACACAATTAAACAAGGATAAGGAAGATAAAGATTTATTTGAAAAAGTCTCAAAATATTATATTAGAGAGCCTGAAACTAAAGATAATATACTTTTGCTAATAGCAAAACATTTTTTTGAAAATAATAATGAAGATTTAGCGAAGGATATAGTTTTAAATAAAATTATTTCTCAAACCCAAAATACGAAAATATTATTTTTGAGTTATGAATTATTGGGAGATTATGCAGATACCAATATCCAAAGAATGGAATATTATAAGAAATCTTTGAGTTATAATTCTGAAAATGCAAGAGTACTTTCAAAATGGGCTTTAGTTATGTTGAAAGTAGATAAAAATAAATATAAAACACTTGCTAGAATTGCTTTGAATAAAGCCATAACAATAAATCCAAATATATCCGAAGAAGCTAAAAATGCTTTGAAAAAACTAAGAAATGAAATAAAAATAGAAGTTATGATAAATTATTTGCTCCCTATAATTTTATTGGTGGTTGGATCAATTTCTTTTTTAATATATTATGAAAAAAGAAAAGAAAAAAAAGAAAAGATAAAAATGTTTGAAGAAAATGATAATGAAGGTGAAAAAAATGATTGAAAAAAAAGTATTGGATAAGGGATTTGTAAAATTAATAGATATGCTTGGTGATGATAGGGCTGCGGTAAGAGCAGCAAGGGTTTCATATGGAAAAGAATTATCTACAGCAAAAAGGGATAAAAAGCTTATTGATTATTTGATGGAACATAAACATCATAGTCCTTTTGAACATCAAGTATTTACATTTCACATAAAAACACCTATATTTGTTGCCAGACAATGGATGAGGCATAGAATTGGTAGTTATAATGAAATTTCAAGAAGATATACCACAAAATATGCAGAGGAATTTTATATTCCAAATCATATAAGGACTCAAGACACAAAAAATAAACAGGGTTCTGTACCAACTGAAGATAAACATATGGAAAATAAAGCCATTAACGTTATTAAATATACTTATGATTATTTATATGAAACATATAACAAGTTATTAGAAATGGGTGTAGCCAGAGAAATGGCAAGAATGATTTTACCTGTAGGACAATATACACAATTCTACTGGACTGTAAATACCAGATCATTAATGAACTTCTTAAATCTTAGAGGTGATTCACATGCTCAATGGGAAATTCAACAATATGCTTTAGTATTAGCAGAAATCTTTAAAGAAAAATTGCCATGGGCATTTGAAGCGTTTATGAAATTTGAATATAGAGGAGATTTATTATAATGAGATTGTATAAAATTTCTAATAAATTAAATGCCAGAGTGATTCATAAAACTTCTGATTTTAATGAAATAGAAGTTTTATATGCAGGCGCTTCAGATTTAATGAGTGATTTTTTGGCTTTTTCAAAACCAAATATGTTAATAATTACAGGATTAGCAACACCACAAACGCTTACAACAGCTTCTGTTATAGAAGCAAATGCTATTTTATTTGTGAGAGGTAAAACTATTCCGAAAAATTTTTTTAATTTAATTGAAGATTGTGAAATTCCTATTTTGACTACAGATTACTCTATGTATTATACTTGTGCAAAATTGTATAATCTTGGTATAAAGGATGCAATGGAAACAGATAAGGTGTATAAAGATGATAAATAATAATAATTTATTAGAAATTTTATCTCAATTTTTTTCTGAAACAAAAATAGGAGAAATAATGACTTCACCAGCTATAGTTGTGACTCCAAAAACTTCTATAAAACAGGTAAAAAATATAATGAAAGTGAAAAAAATATCAGGATTACCTGTTGTAAAAAAGGGATTAATGTTAGAAGGTATTATAAGTATAGAAGACATTATAAAAGTATTAGAAAACGGGAGTTTAAATGATCCTGTTGAAAAGTGGATGACAGTTAATGTTAAATCATTTTATGAGGATAATACATTGTCGGATTTTATGAATGTATCTCAAGAGTACAAATTTGGGAGATATCCAGTTATAAATAATGAAAATAAAGTAATCGGTATTATTACAAAATACGATGTTATATCATGGTTATTTGAGAAGTTAGGGACAATATATATTCATGATGATAGAAGGAAAAAAATTTTAGATTATGAAGAATATACATCTAAACTTACGGGAGAAATTTTAGATAATAAAAAAATATCTTTTGAATTTAATATAGATTATACAGATATATCAAAAATAGGAATAGGTGCAACAAAATTAAAAAGTTTTCTAAAAAAAATAAGAATTAATGAAAAGTTAGTTAGAAAAATATCTATTGCAACTTATGAAGCTGAAGCAAATGTAATTATCCATTCAGAATCATACGGAAAAATTTTTTGTTGGGATTTTGAAGATAGTATAAGACTATTAATTAAAGATTATGGAAAAGGAATTGAAAATGTTGAAATGGCTATGCAAGAAGGTTTTTCTACAGCAACTGAGGAAGTTAGATCTCAAGGTTTTGGTGCTGGAATGGGATTGCCTAATATGAAGCGTTTTTCTGATAAAATGACTATTATTTCAGAAGTAGGGAAAGGAGTCATAATTGAAATGATTTTTTATAAATAATTTATTTTAGGGGTGAGATTGTGAAATTATCTTCATTAATAAAAGATGATTTTTTGGAGAAGATTTTAGTTTTTGATGATTTCATAGAAATAAAAAATGGATATATTGGAGATCTTCTTAGTGAAATTATGAGAAATGCACAAACAGATTCAATATGGATAACTCATCAAACACATCCTAATATTATTGCTGTAGCTAGTATAGTTGAAATAAATACAATTGTTATTCCAAAAGGATTTGAATTTGAAATAGAAACAATTAAGAAAGCAAAAGAAAATAAAATAAATTTACTAAAGAGCAAATATGATATTTTTAAAACATCGGGATTAATATACATTAAGTTAAGTGAGGAACATAATGGCGGAATTTTACGGTAATTTTCATATTCATACTGTACTGTCACCTTGTGCGGATATCACTATGAGTCCAGATGTTTTTTTGGAACGTATTAATAAATTGGATTGGATAGCAATAACGGACCATAATTCAACATCTAATATCAAAGTTTATTCTAAAATCTTAAAAAATGTTGATATTAATGTTATACCTGGAATAGAAGTGACATCAAAAGAAGAAGTTCATATATTAATATATTTTGAAACGGTAGAAAAAGCTGAAGAATTTGGTGATATCATAGAAAAAAGTCTTATAATTAAAGAATATAATCCAGATAAATTGGGGTATCAAATTATATGTAATATAGATGGTAATTTTGGAAAAATAAAAGAAACACCATATTTAGGAAGTGCATCTTCTTTTTCCATAAATGAAATTTATAATCTTTCAAAAAAATATAATGCTCTTTTTGTTCCTGCACATATTTTTAGATTTAATGGTTTAATTACAAATTTAGGATTTTTACCTGAAAATATATGTATAGATGCTGTTGAAGTGAAAAATAAAAATGAAATAAAAAAATCTCAAGAAATGGGATTCAATAATTTCCTTTTTGGAACAGATGCGCATTTTCCAGAACAATTAGTACCTTCGTGTAAAATAAATGCAAAAACAAAAAGTTTTAAAGAGTTTAAAAGAGCTATTTTTGAAAGAAAGGTGATTCCTATTTGGCAACATTAAGAACTATTAGTGATCATATAATTGATATATGTGAAAATGCTATAAAATCTGGTGGTAATAAAGGTTATTTGGTAATAATAGAAACAATAAATAATTTTAAATTTATAGTTTCTGATAATGGAAGAGGTATGAATAAAGAAAAATTAGAAAAAGCACTAGATCCTTTTTTTACCAGTAAAAAAGAAAGGAGAAAAAAGTTTGGACTTGGACTACCTTTTTTAAAATATTCTGTTGAAAAAACTGGTGGAAAGTTCAAGATTTATTCTTATGAAAATATAGGAACAACAGTTATAGCAGAATTTAATATAAAGAATATTGATTGCCAACCAATAGGTAATATTCCAGAAATGTTATTAAATGTTTTAAATATAAGTGGCGATTTTTTTTGGAAAATCACACGATTTTTTGAAAAGGAAGGATATACCATAGAAACAAATTTTTTAAAGAAAAATTTTGATTTAACAAATGCATTAGATTTAATGTTACTAAAAAAATATATAATAGAATTAGAAAAACAAATTAAGGAGGTTTCAAAATGAAGAAAAAATTTATAGTAATTATTTTGTTGCTTATGTTCATTAATATATTTGCATTAATGAATGTTGAAAAAATATCTTTTGATGGAAATATTTCTTTCATTGAAAACAATTTAAGAGAAATATTATCAAAATACGATATAAAAGATGATTCTATTGTAGGAGAAATAGATATAAAGTTGGCTATAGAAAGTATACAAAAAAAATATCCATATTTTTCTTCAATTTCTTATAAATATTCTGAAGACAAAAAGGAATTAACCTTTATTTTTAAAACAAATCCTGTTATTAAAGATGTAAAAATTAAGGTTATAGGTGATAAGTTATTAGATTTAACACCTATATCTACTGATTTATATACAGAAATTAATAAACCGTTGAATATAAATGAATATAAAGACGGTTTAGAAAAAATAAAAAAATATTTTAATGAAAATGGATATATGTATATAGAAGTTTTAAGTAATATAAAAATGGAATCAGATAAATTATCTCTTGAAGCCACTACGGTTAACAATAAATTATACGATAAAAATACTTTAGTGTATATTGTGAAAGAATATGATTTGTGGGATGTCGAGCTGAAAGATGAATTGAAGAATTTAGATAAAGATGAGATAAAGAAAGTATTTGGATTCAATTTTAGAAAAGATTGGGAGAATAAATTTTTTCTTTTCAGATCAGATGTTAAGGATACATATCCTAAAGTTAAGGATATTCAAAAAATTTTCCAATCGTTACAGCAGCTTCCATATTTTTCAAAAGATACGCAAATTTCTATAAAGCCAATCAATATTGATAAAACTCCTGGAGGAGATCTGGTAATTGTTTTAAGTGGAAAATTGAGGAAAATAATAAATAATCCATCTGTTATAAAAAAGATAGTTATTGAAGGTAATGAAAGTTTAAAGAATTATGAAATAGTAGATAAATTAAAACAATCAAATATTTCTGAAAATTCAACGATAACCAATATTGGAATATTAAATAGTATAAAATTATTAAAAGACTATTATAATAATCTTGGATATCCGTTTGTAGAGATTAATGCTAATTATAATGCAGGTATTTTAACATATAATATTGTAGAGTATAAAGTTGGAGATGTTTCTATTGAAATAAAACCCGAACAAAAAACTAAAGATTATTTAATAAAACCTGGAATAAAGCTTATAGAAGGAAATGTAATAAGAACGAAAGATATTCAGGATACTTATTATGCTTTATCAGGAACAGGCTTTTTTGAAAATGTAAATGTTTATCCCTATAGTCAAAAAGATAATAAATTAGATTTTAAAATTGATATTACAGAAAAAAATAAACCAGGAAAATTTATTGGGGGAATAACTTATACTATACCAGAAAATGCTCCCTGGTATATGGGATTTCTTGGACAACTTGAATTTCAATGGGCAAATCCGTGGGGATACGGGCAGTCTTTTAATTTATTAACTAATATTAACCCGTTATCTAAAACATATATATTTAATGGTGGTTATGGTATAAAAAATATATTAGGGACAAGATTTTCATTAAATACAAAATTTAGTTATGGTTCATATGATAAAAATGTTGGAGTTGCACAGGAAAATATAACTGGAGAAGCAACTGTATCAAATAAAATGTCATTTTCATTATCGCCAAATTATAGTATAAATGATTTTAATAATATAAATATGAATTTTAGCTATTCTGAAACAAAATATAATCCAAATACATATGATGTAAAAAAACAAATAAGTGGCGGTTTAGGATATACTTATTCCAGATTAGATTATCCGTTTAGACCATACAATGGATTTTATAGTACAATTCAGGGATTTGGAGGATTAAATACATTAAAAACTAGTGAATATTATTATGGAGGATATTTGGAAAGTAAAGCATTTTATACATATTATAAATTCACATTTGCAAATAGATTTAAAACAGGTTATGTAATTGATAAAAATGAATTATATGATTTTTATTTAGGGGGAATGTATACTATTAGAGGGTATGATTTTTCTTCTTTAAATGGGAATATGATGATATTAAATAATACAGAAATCCAATATCAAATAAATAAAGAAAATGTTCCTGTAGATCTTTATGCTTTTTTTGATATAGGAAATGCAAATAATACAGATTTGTTGAATGGGTATTTATGGTCATATGGTTTAGGTGTAAAATTAACAGTACCAATGCTTGGACCTATAAGATTTGAAGGGGTTTTTGATCACCAAAACAAATTTAAATGGACATTTGGATTTGGTCCTGTATTTTAAGCTAAGAGGCATGTAATATGCCTCTTTTTTTATTATTTGCATAAAATACTTAAAAAAAATGAAAAAATTTGATATACTATAAATTGACATTGTTAAAAGGAGTGTGAGTTATGGCTAAAAAAGAAAAAAATGAAAAAAGTAGAATAAAAAGATTATTATCTTTATTTTTCTGGTCGATATTTATAACTTTAATAGCATTAGCTTTATTATATGTTAATTTTGAATTTAATAGAATAAAAACTATTAATCTCAGTATTACAGAAGATTGGAAAAGTTTTATTGCCTATATGTTACAAAAAGTGCCTGTTTTAAAAGACAGAGTAAAATATGAATATTTAGATGTAGGAAATGCATATGTTATACAAGAAAAATTAATTGAAGATAGATTAAAGGAATTAGAAGAAAAATCAAAACAAATTCAAAGTCAAATTGAGGAATTAAATAAACTTTCTTCACAATTAAAGACAGAATCAAATAATCTAGAAGCTGAAAAAGCTAAATTAGAAAATGAAAAAAAATCATTTGAAGAGGAAAAGAAAGTATTTGAAGATTACAAATATAGAATAAATAAACTTGCAGAATGGTTTGCCTCCTCAACACCAGCACAAATAGCATTAGCCTTGTCAAGAGATGAAGTAAGTATTGATTTAATTGTGAATGCATTATTAATACTGCCTTCAGATACTGCAGCTGAAATAATTCAAGCAATAGCTCAAATTAATCCAACTAAAGCAGCTAATGTTATATCAAAGATTGGGGAGGTGAAAACTAAATAGGAGGGAAAAAATGCCATCCAATCTTTTGGTATCTAATTTGTTAAAATTACGCAGTGTTAATAAAATTGAAGATAAAAAAAATAATATATATAAAGGTGAAAATTTTTTTGATAAATATTTAAATATATCAACAAAAAAAGGTGATAATCTTTGTGTTGAAAAAAATGTTAAATTTAGGATAAAGAAACTTTCTTTAAAAATTTCCAGTGTAAATATTAAAAAAACTTCTGAAAAAACTTTAAGAGGATCTTCCCTTGGGAAAAATTTAAAACTTTCCAAAATTTTTATTATCAAAGAAAATATTGATTCAAAATTAATAAAAAATAATAATATAGTATCAGTTAAAAATTCTGGAGAAAATTCTCCAGGAGATTTATTTATTGCAAAAAAAGCTAGAAAAATAGTGATTAATGAGAAAATAAATGAAAAGATAAATGAAATAATAAAAGAAGTAATGAATAAAGAAGAATTACCAAAAGAAATAGGAAAAAAAGTAAAAGAATTAAAAGAGATAATGAAAAGTAAAGAAGCAATAAAAGAAGTGGGAAATGTAAAAACAGAAAGCAAAAAAGTAATAAATAAAAAAGAGATAAACAAAGGAATAAATCAAAGATTAGCAAAAGAAGAAATGAGTAATAAGATAAATGAAATAATAAAAGAAGTAATGAATAAAGAAGAATTACCAAAAGAAATAGGAAATAAAGTAAAAGAATTAAAAGAGATAATGAAAGGCAAAGAAGCAATAAAAGGAAGTAAGAAAGAGATAAACAAAGGAATAAGTCAAAAATTAGCAAAAGAAGAAATGAGTAATAAGATAAATGAAATAATAAAAGAAATAATAAATAAAGAAGTGAAATTACCAAAAGAGATAGGAAATAAAGTAAAAGAATTAAAAGAGATAGTGAAAAGAAAAGGAGAAATAAAGGAAGGAAAAAAAGAAGCAGGAAATGAAAAAGTAGAAAGTAAAAAAGTAATAAACAAAGGAATAAAACAAAAATTAGCAAAAGAAGAAATGAGTAATAAGATGAATGAAATAATAAAAGAAGTAATAAATAAAGAAGTAGAATTACCAAAAGAGATAGGAAATAAAGTAAAAGAATTAAAAGAGATAATGAAAGGCAAAGAAGCAATAAAAGAAGTGAAAAAAGAGGCAGGAAATGAAAAAGTAGAAAGCAAAAAATTAATAAATAAAGGAATAAAACAAAAATTAGCAAAAGAAGAAATGAGTAATAAGATAAATGAAATAATAAAAGAAATAATAAATAAAGAAGTGAAATTACCAAAAGAGATAGGAAATAAAGTAAAAGAATTAAAAGAGATAATGAAAAGTAAAGAAGCAATAAAAGAAGTAGGAAATGTAAAAACAGAAAGCAAAAAAGTAATAAATAAAAAAGGGATAAACAAAGGAATAAATCAAAGATTAGCAAAAGAAGAAATAAGCTTGGGAAATAAAAAAGGGAAGACAAACAAAGAAATAAGCAAGAAGATAAATGAAATAATAAAAGAAGTAATAAATAAAGAAGTGGAATTACCAAAAGAGATAGGAAATAAAGTAAAAGAATTAAAAGAGATAATGAAAGGCAAAGAAGCAATAAAAGAAGTGAAAAAAGAAGCAGGAAATGAAAAAGTAAAAAGCAAAAAATTAATAAACAAAGGAATAAATCAAAAATTAGCAAAAGAAGAAATGAGTAATAAGATAAATGAAATAATAAAAGAAGTAATAAATAAAGAAGTGGAATTACCAAAAGAAATAGGAAATAAAGTAAAAGAATTAAAAGAGATAATGAAAGGCAAAGAAGCAATAAAAGGAAGTAAGAAAGAGATAAACAAAGGAATAAAACAAAAATTAGCAAAAGAAGAAATGAGTAATAAGATAAATGAAATAATAAAAGAAGTAATGAATAAAGAAGAAGAATTACCAAAAGAAATAGGAAATAAAGTAAAAGAATTAAAAGAGATAATGAAAGGCAAAGAAGCAATAAAAGAAGTGAAAAAAGAAGCAGGAAATGAAAAAGTAGAAAGCAAAAAATTAATAAATAAAGGAATAAAACAAAAATTAGCAAAAGAAGAAATGAGTAATAAGATAAATGAAATAATAAAAGAAATAATGAATAAAGAAGTGGAATTACCAAAAGAGATAGGAAATAAAGTAAAAGAATTAAAAGAGATAGTGAAAAGCAAAGAAATAAAAAATGAAGGTGAAAAAGAAGTAATAAGCATAGGAAATAAAAAAGGAAAGATAAACAAAGAAATAAGCGAGAAGATAAATGAGATAATAAAAGAAATAATAAAAGAAATAATAAAAGAAATAATGAATAAAGAAGAAGAATTACCAAAAGAGATAGGAAATAAAGTAAAAGAATTAAAAGAGATAATGAAAAGTAAAGAAGCAATAAAAGAAGTAGGAAATGTGAAAACAGAAAGCAAAAAAGTAATAAATAATAAAAAAAGCTTAAATATAAAAGAAGATGGAGATAGGAAAAATATTCTATTAGAGAATATTTTAGCTTCAGGGAAATTAGAAAATAATTCAATTATTTTTATCTTTCCAACAAAAGAAATAATGAATGTTAGAAAAGATGAATTTATAAAATTAAAACTACCTTCAGGAGTAAAAATATATGTCCATGAAAAATTAAAAACTATAAAAATAGCAAAAATAGATTTAGAAATCAAAAAAAGTTTAAAAGATATAAATAATAGTATTTTTATGTCTAAAGAGTTAAATAAAATTATTGAAAAAAAGATAAGTGACTTTGGTAATAATAAAGAACTTGAAAAAACACTATTTTCAAACGAAAAAATACATGTAATAATAACCAGAAAAAATATTAAGAAACTTATGAAGGAAAAAGTAGATGTGTTGTCGAAAAATAAAATTGAAAGTGATTTCAAATTTCAAAATAAAATTATAAGAAAGATAGATGATAACAAAAATATAGTCTTTATTAAAAGAAATAATAAAGTAATAATATCAAATATTATAAAAAAAATAGATGCAATAATGTACAAACTTGAAAAACATGAATATTCTGAGAAAAAGATATATTATCCAAATAAAAATGTTATATCAAAAACAGAAAAATTGAGGCCAGTTAAATTAAATAATATAGAATATTTGCATCCTTTGTATGAAAATAAAACCATGAATTATATAAATAGTTTTGTTGATAGCCCTCAAAACACTCCCAAAACAATCTCTTTAAACGAATTAGTTGGTAACATTAAGAGTTCTATAGATAAAATAAATAATATACCAAAGTATTTTGAAAGAACAGTAGTAAAAATAAATCCGCCAGATTTAGGTAATCTAGAAATCACAATAATAAAATCTCATAAAAATATAAAGATTGAGTTTAATTTAGAAAAACATGAAAATAAAGATGAAATAGAAGAACGAATGAAACCGTTATTATCAGTTTTTAAAGAAAAGTTTGAAAAGGTAGATTTTACAATAAAGAGTGAATTTAATGATAAAAAAGAAAATGATCAAGAGAAAAAAGATAATAATGGAAATAATGAAAACCCAAAAGAAAATGATAGTTCTAATGAAAGGGATAATGAAAAAGATAGAAAAAATAGAAGAGATAAATTTTGGGAATTAATAAGAGGTGAATATTTATGATTAATGGTATAAATACTTTGAATTACATTTCTCCAACGAATAACCCAACAGATTCAGAGCCTAAAAAAGAGTTAGATAAAGATGCGTTTTTAAAAATATTAATGACTCAATTAAAGTATCAAGATCCTACGAATACAATGGATGATAAAGAATTTATCTCTCAAATGTCCCAACTGTCATCTACTGAGCAAATAATGAATATGAGCAAATCTTTTCAAAATATGGTTTCATCTCAAATGAATTTATTTAAAGTTCAAGCATCCAATTTAATAGGGAAAAATGTTGTAGTTGAAACAAATAAAATAAATTTATCTGGAGGATTTTCAGATGCTATTGTTTATAATCTTGAAGAACCAACTAAAGTTTATGTAGATATATATGATAATAAAGATAATTTAGTTTATACAAAAGATCTTGGTATTCAGGATGAAGGTATGAAGACTTTTAATTGGGATGGGATTGGAACTAATGGGGTTAAATTGCCAGATGGTGAATATAAATATGATGTATATACATACAAAGATGGGAAAAAAGTAAAAATTGGAGGGTTAGATGGTGGAAAAGTAGATGCTGTTCAGTTTGAGGATAATCAGTTTTATGTATTGGTAAATGGTCAAAAATATAGTACAGATAAAATAATTGAAATATCAGAAATATAAAATTATATAAATTAGGAGGAGATTATTATGTTGAGAGCTATGTTTAGTGGTCAAACAGGTTTAAAAAATTTTCAAACTCAACTAGATGTAATAGGTAACAATATTTCAAATGTAAATACTGTTGGATATAAAACATCCAGAGTTACTTTTCAAAATACATTATCACAAACAATAGCAGAATCAAGAAGCGCTAGTGGGCAATTTGGAGGAACAAATCCTATACAAGTTGGATTAGGTTCAAAGATAGCTTCGATAGATAAAATGATGACACAAGGTTCGCTTCAAAATACAGGGAATAAAACAGATATGGCAATAAAAGGAGACGGTTTTTTTGTTTTATCTGATGGTTTATCAAAATATTTTTCAAGAGCAGGAAATTTTACATTAGATTCTGATGGACATTTTGTTAATCCATCCAGTGGGATGAAATTACAAGGATGGAATTCTAAAATTACTGATTCAGGTAAAAGATATATCGACTCTAATGAACCTATCCAGGATATAACTATTTCTCCTAATTTGGTTATGGAAGCAAGAGAAACAACTTTTTTGAATTTATCAGATAATTTAAACTCCGATGTTGGTATAAAAGAAACAACATTAACGATAAAATCTAGTTCAGGTGATGTTGTTCCAGTAAAATTTTCCTTTGAAAGGATAATGTCAGATCAGTATAAAGATAGAATAGTTTATAGATGGCATGCTGAACCAGTTGATCCTGATAAAAATTATGAATTACTTGGTGGAAGTAACTATGGTGAAGTTGAATTAGATGAAGTTGGGAATGTATTAAGATGGTCAAATTATCCTGGACATATTGTAAGAGCTAATGCTTCAAGTGATTTCAATTCATCATTTCCAGCTGGATCTAGAATTGATTTAGGAAAAAATGGAATAGATTGGCCCTTAAGAGCATATGGAGATGTCTCAGTTTCAGATAATAATGGTAATCCCATTACATTATCATCACAAGACAATACAGTTGATAATAGACCTGATGTTTTAATATATAGAGATGCAACAAATCCTAATCAAGTGACTATTCAAGTAGCTGATAGTGCAGGTACTACATATACAGGAACAATTACAACAGATGGTACATTTTATGATTTGAATAGATTGTTTGCACAAGGAGTTACTTTAGATGATGGGAATGGAAACAAAATAACATTAAAAAATTTGATTTTGGATTCAGGTATTTCAGAATCCGTAGCTTTGTTGCCGGTAGGACAGGATAATGCATTATCTATAGAGCTTTATCAATCAGGTTCAGATGAAAAAAGTGAATGGGGTTTAGATGGGATTTATATGACAGATACCAAAGGTGAATTAATACCAAAATATCAAGATGAAGACAATAGACTACAATTAACAGATGGTACAAATCAACGAAGTGTAAAATTTTTAGGTGGGATTTCTTTAAAGGACAGTCAAAATAATGAAGTGTTCTATGATCCAAGAGATATATCTTTTAGTGTAGATGATACTGGAAATGTTTCTATTACTTTAAAAGTGAAGGAAAGTGGCACATTAAAGACTGTAACTTTTTCTGATGCTGATGATGATGATACATCTGCAGATACAGTTGAAGAATTTAATACAAAAATGGAAAGTGGATGGAAATCTGCAGATGGAAAATATACAATTTCTGGTCTCTCAGTTATTGAAGCAAATGCAACTGATACCTTTGTATCTACAGCTTCTAATAATAGCGGTGAAAGTAGTGAAGCAGGTACTGTAAGATATGTTGCTGCAAAAAAAGTAATACAAACCCCTGTTTCTGGGGAATTGAGACTTATAGATACAGAAAACTCTCAAAATTATAAAGTTGCAGAATATGAAAATCCAAATGTTGTAATTTCCACAAAAGTATACGATTCTTTAGGAAATGATTATGATATTAATATAAAATATTCAAAAATATCTGATAATACCTGGTATTGGAAAGCAGAGACTGTTGAGGGACAGCCATTGTATAAAATAACAGAGGATGGAACAACAACATCCGATCCAGCAGAAGGTGTGGTTGCTTTTGATGGAAAAGGACAATATTTAACTTCAAGATGGAATTTAGATTCTGTTGGATATGTTGATTATGATACATCTGATTCTGATAATGGTGCAATAGGTTTTTGGTTCGATCCAGCAAAAACAGGAGCTTCACCAAATGAAAGGGTAGCGCCAGCATCAGTAGCAGCTGCTGGACCAGTTAAAGTTAATTTAAATATGTATGATCTTACTCAATTTGCAGCACCAAATTCAGTAAATATAGAAGATCAAGATGGAAATGCAAAAGGAGTGTTACAAAATTTCACAATAAATGATCTGGGAGAAGTAATGGGGTTATTTTCTAATGGTAAATCAGATTTAATTGCACAAGTAGCTGTAGCAAAATTTACAAATCCTGGTGGTTTAGTTGATATGGGTAATTCAATGTTTGCACAAAGTGAAAATAGTGGATTAGCGAAAATCGGATCATTTGGTGAGGAAGGTGCTGGAACATTAGTATCAGGTGCTTTAGAAATGTCTAATGTTGATTTATCTGAAGAATTTACAAAAATGATCACAGCACAAAGAGGTTTTCAGGCTGCTGCAAGGGTAATTACCACTTCTGATCAGATACTTACAGAGCTTGTAAACCTCAAGAGATAGTGAGGTGATTAAATGATTAAAGTAACAAATCTAGGGGGTAAAGAGTTTTTTATAAATCCAGATATGATAGAAAAAATAGAATCTCGTCCAGATACAACAATAATACTAAATAATGGACATATTTATATAGTTCAAGAAGGAGTGGAAGATATAATCAATAAAATAATTGAATTTAAAAGTAAAATATTTTCTCTTGGATTTAAAAGAGGTGATTAGATGGATATTTCGAGTTTAGCTGGTTTAGGTTTAGCTATGGCAGCTATAGTATTAGGAGCAGGTTCTGGAATGGGAGCATTAATTGATATGCCTTCATTTTTTATTACTGTTGTTGGATCTATTGGTGGTATGATGATTGCAGCTCCTAAAGATGTTTCTTTTAAGTTTTTTCAAGCCATCATGATGGGTATAAAAGAACCTAAAATAGATGCTGTTGAAATATTAAAAACACTATATTCTTTTGCGGAAAAAGCACGTAGAGAAGGATTAATATCATTAGAAGCAGATTTGGAAGAACTAGATAATGATTTTATGAAAGATGGGCTCCGTGCAGCAGTAGATGGAACTGATCCCGAAGAAATAAGAAAAATACTTGAAATAAAAATGGATTTATTTGAAGCAGAACAAGGTAAATGGTCAGGAGTATTAAATACTTGGGGATCATTAGCCCCAGCATTCGGGATGATTGGTACTTTAATTGGTTTGGTTTTGATGTTAGGTACTTTGAATGATCCTACAACTATTGGTCCTAAAATGGCTATAGCTCTTATCACAACATTATACGGAGCTTTAGTTGCAAATATATTTACTCTACCAATTGCAGAAAAAATAAATAGAAGGACTGCATTGCAAGTTAACCTTTTAAGAATGATAACAGAAGGAATATTATCTATAGTATCAGGTGAAAACCCAAGATTAATGGAAGAAAAACTAAAAGCATTCTTGAGTCCAGATGATAAAAAGAAATATGAATCAGAAAAAGAAGGGTGATTTAAATGGCTGATAAATGTAAAAAAGATGATGGGCCACCACCACCAGCTGGATGGCTGGCAACATTTAGTGATTTAAACTCATTATTAATGACTTTCTTTGTTATGCTATTCTCTATGTCATCAATATCGCCTGGAAAGTTTCAACAAGCCGCTGTAAGTTTTAGAAGTCCTTTTAGTGGAACACCACCTAGTGTTTTAACTGGTGGAAGGAGTTTATCTGAAGAAAGTCTTATAACTTCGAATCCAGGTATAAGAGTTGAACTTTTTAGACTTCAGGATAATCCAAAATATAAAGGTAGAATTTCTATTGAGGAAAATGATAAAGGAACTATAATTAAAATGCAGGATATGGCTTTTTTTGAACCGGGGAGTGCTCGTTTAACCGCTGACGCAAAAGAATTGTTATATAAATTAGGTATAATACTTATCGAGCATTCGAATAACGCTATAGAAATTTATGGTTTTACCGATGATAGGCCACCTTCGGATACTTCAGTATATCCATCTAATTGGCATCTAGGAGCAGCAAGAGCTGCAAGTGTAGCAAAATTTTATGCTGATGAAATGAAACAAAAAAGAACATTGGAAAGATTAGCAGAGGTAAAGGAAGGAAAATTTGATCCTAATTATTATTATGATCCAGAAAGGTTTTATCCTATTGCAGTTGGAGATAAAGATATTAAAATGGATATACAAAAATTAAAATCTAATATTGAAGCTAAAAAGTTAAAATTAAAAGAGGATTTTGAGCAAGGACGAATATCCATTGCTGATATGAAAAAAAAGGAAAAAGAATTAGAAAACGAATATAAAAAAGATTTAGAAACATTAAGAAAAAAATATCGAAGAATAGATTTATTAATTTTAAGGCAACGATTGCGTTAGTGAGGTGAAAAAATGGCTGATGAAGAAATTCAGGAAGAAGAGCAAGAGGGTAAAAAAAAGCCTAATATAATGATGCTATTAATAATTGCTATCTTAGTATCGGTTATTTTATCAGTGGGAGGAGCATATTTCCTTATAAATATGCTAGGAAAAAATATAATTCAACAAGCTCAACAACAAGCTCAACAACAAGCTCAAGGTGTTCAAAAAACTCCACAAATAGGAATAGCAGAAGTTATTAGAGAAGGTCATCAAAGACAATTTATGCTCAAAGGTGGGAATGAAATAGCTATTGTTAATGCTCTTCAATTGAAAGTTGGAAGTGATGAATGTAGAGCTGCAGTAGCTCAATATAATGTGGAAATTCTTGAAGCAATAGGATTAATTTTTATAACAAAAACTCGTGAAGATTTGACTTCTGTTGAAGGAAGAGAAATATTAAAAAATCAAATAAAAAATGCTGTAAATGAAATTACAGGATTTGTTGGAGAAAAAGAAAAATTTGGGGTAATACAAGTTATAATAGATATTGTTGTAATCACATCAGCGTATTAAAAAAGGTGGTGAAATTATGCCTCCAGATAATGAAACATTATCTCAAGAAGAAATAGATGCATTATTGCATGCTATGGAGGCCGGATCGTTAAATGTTTCTAATGTAAATGAAGAAGAAGATATAATGGCAAATGTTCGGGAATATAATTTCCGAAGGCCAATGAAGTTCTCAAAAGAGCAATTGAGAACACTTCAGCTTATTCATGAAAATTATGCAAGAGATGTATCAACATATTTATCTTCTAGAGCTCGAACATATGTAAATGTAACTTTTGCAAGTGTAGATCAAATAACATTTAGTGAATTTCAACAATCATTAACTAGTCCAACATTTATCTCGGTTTTTTCTACAGATATATTGCCAGGTAGTGCAGTATTTCAAATGGGATTAGATATAGGATATGTTTTGGTCGATAAATTATTGGGAGGTCCAGGCATTCCATTAGAAACATTAAGGACTCCAACAGAGCTGGAATTATCTATATTAAGAAAAGAAGGATTATCAATGATAAAAGCTCTAAGTAAAGCTTGGACAACAATTGTTCCTTTTGATACAATATTAGAAAAAACGGAATTTAACCCGCAATTTGTTCAAATAGCGGCTCCAAATGAAATGACAGTTTTAATTACACTATCGATTAATTTTAGGGATATACAAGGTTTTATTAATGTTTGTTGGCCATCATCACTTTTAGAACCGATTAATGAAAAATTAACCACAAGATTATGGTCACCAGATAGGAAAACCACGCAAAAGCAAATTGAAAAATTGAAAAATTCTGTATTAATGACAAAAGCTGATGTGAAAGCTGTATTGGGAGAAACTACAATACAATTACAAGATTTTTTAAATATTGATGTAGGTGATGTTATTAGACTTAACTCATTTAATGATGAACCTATAAATGTTACAATCCAGGATACACCTGTTTTTAAAGGAATGCCTGGGATTTATAAAGGATATTATGCAGTAAATATTGAAAAAGAAGATCCTGATCTATTAGAAAAAGTTATGGTTGAAAGATACTTAGAAGGGCTTCAATAGTGGAGGTGTAATCTATGTCAGATGAATTTTTATCTCAAGAAGAATTAGATGCCTTATTGCAAGGTTTAAATAAAGAGGAAGGAAATAAACCTAATGAAAATAATATAAATACATCAGATGGGCAGAAGAGTATTGACCCTGTTATTTTAGATTTAGTGGGTGAAGTTGGAAACATAGCAATGGGAGCAGGTGCTACCACCTTATCAACATTATTGAAAAGAAAAGTAGACATATCAAGTCCAACTCCAATAACCCTATTGAAGTCCGAAATAAAAAACCAATTTTCAGGAAAATATTTAATAATTTCTATTGATTATAAAGATGGGTTAAAAGGTACAAATTTCTTTTTATTCCCTGCTAATATATCATCAGTTATAGCTGATTTAATGATGGGTGGAACAGGAGAAAATGTTCCAGAAACATTTGATGAAATATCAATAAGTGCATTAGCTGAAGCAATAAATCAAATGATGGGAGCAGCATCTACATCTTTATCTGAATTTTTAAATACAAAAGTAGATATAACTCCTCCTCAAGTAGAAGTAATAGATTTTGATGACCCGAATATATCTTTTCCTCCTGAATTAGAGAATGCGTCTGATACAATAATAGGAATTAAATTTAAATTATTGATACAAGGTTTAGAAGAAGGAGAAATGTGGCAATTTGTACCTATAGATATAGCTAACAACATTAAAGATAAAGTATTAGCAGCTCAAAAAGTTGATTTAGAGAAAAAAGAAGAAGCAAATGTGCCACAGCAGCCACAACAGATGCCAATGCAACAACCGATGCAACAACCAATGGGATACCCACAACAAATGCCGATGCAACAACCGATGCAACAGCCAATGCAGCAACCGATGGGATATCCACAACAGATGCCGATGCAACAGCCAATGCAGCAACCAATGGGGTATCCACAACAGATGCCGATGCAACAGCCAATGCAGCAACCAATGGGATATCCACAACAGGTGCCGATGCAACAGCCAATGCAACAACCGATGGGATATATCCCTCCAGAACAACAAGTTAATGTTCAACCTAAAAATTTTGGGCAAATATCAGGAAAAATCGTAGAACCTACTGAAGATGTTGATTTTGAAAAATTACAGTTATTATTTGATGTTCCATTAAATGTTTCTGTTGAGTTGGGTAGAAGAAAATATTCATTAAGAGATATTTTGAATTTTCACCAAGGTTCTATGATACAACTTGATAAGTTAGCTGGAGAACCAGTTGATATTTATGTAAATGGTAGATTGATTGCCAGAGGAGAGGTAGTTGTTATAGATGAGAACTTTGGTGTTAGAATAACAGAAATAGTATCTTTAGAAGAAAGGTTGAGAGCATTAAAATGAAAAAAATAATAGTTGTTTTTACTATATTATTTTCAGTCATTATTTTTTCTAATGATTTAGATGATGCTATATCAAGATATTCTCATATGAAAGAATTTAAAATAGAAATAAAAATAAATTTTGAGGTGGATTCTTCTCCCACCTCAGTTTTTATGGATATTTATGTGGATAATTATAAATATTTTTATTTTAGAATATACGAACCTAAGATTTTATCAGGAATTGATTATTATTATGATTTACATACAGACGAATTTTATACTAATTTAAAAAATGATGTTGATAAATATAATGGTATAAAAAGTAATCTTAAAATTTTTAAAGATTTTATAAAAATACTATCATTAACTTATTCTAAAGATAAATTTTTCATTAAAGAAATAAAAAAAGAACCATATAAAATTTATTATTTTTATCCTAAATCAAAAACAGCTTTAAGACTTTTAAGAGTAGATTATACTCAAATGAAAATATACATGTATGAAAAATTTGATAATTATTTTATTGATAAAATAGAATTTTTTAACTCAAATAATAAGAAAAAAGTTGAAGTAATATTTAAAATAACTCCATATAACACAGATTTTATAAGAAAGAATTTATTAAAAATTCAAAAGTAATTCCGGATATTTATATGTTTTAAAAGAACCTAACAATTTTTCTTTTCCTTCATTTTTAAAAGTTTTTAAATAATTTAATTGTGTTTTAAATAATTCAGTGGATCCAGGTTTTCCATGACCTGGAATTATTTTTTTTATATCTTGTTTTGATAATTCTTCTAAAATTTTTATCCAATTATCAATATTAGCCTCGTTTAATTCAGAATGAACTCCTGAAACAACAATATCACCAGAAATTATTATGTTTTCTGGGTATATTTTATATATAGTGGAGTCTTCAGTATGACCACCCAATGAAATAGCACTAATTATAGTTTTGGAAGAAGTGATAATATTTTCATTCCTAAATACATTAAAGTTGCATTTTGATAATCTTTTTTGTAAATCTAAAAAGTTATAATCGGATTCGTCCGATATTTTTTGTAAAGTCTTGTCACTATAATCAAATAATTTTATTAGAGTTTTTTCTGATAAAATAATTTCTAATTCACCATAAAATATTGCGCCAAAAGAATGATCTGGATGATAATGAGTTAAGAAAATCTTTTTAACAGGTTTTTTTGTTCGTAGTTGAACTAAATCAATAATTTTTTTAAGTTTTTCAGGGTATAATGAGGAATCTATTAATATAACTTCATCAGATAGCTCTATTGCTGTGACATTACTTGCAAAATTTTCGAACCAAAAAACTAAAATCTTATTTTCAATAACTTCTAACATAGAATTTCCTCCTTAAAAGTATTTCATTTAATAATTCTTTGTATATTGATTTTTTTCCTTAAAAATGCTAAAATTGTTAGTAAGGCAAACGAAATGGGGGTGTTAATATAATAAAGGAATTTATTAAAAAAAATTGGTGGAGATATCTGATAGGTATAATTTTTTTATTAGGTATAGATTATATGCAAATTTTTATACCTAAACAAATAGGTACAATTATGGATGACTTAAAAATATTTAAAAATTATGATGTTATAAAGACATCTATAGTTTCTATTTTGATTATAGCTTTTTCTATAATGATAGGTAGATTTATATGGAGGTTTTTTATTTTTGGAACTTCAAGATTATTTGAATTTAAAACGGCGAATAAAATATTTTCTCATATTTTAAATCAATCATATGATTTTTATGATAAATGGAGAACTGGCGATTTAATGACTAGATTTACAGAAGATTTGAATGCTGTTAGAATGGCTATGGGGCCTGCTATAGTTATGATTATAGATACATTATTTATGTCAACAATTACTATTATAGCTATGATAAAATTTGTTAATCCTAAGCTTACTATTTATTCTCTAATACCGTTGCCAATAATAGGATTAATTACATTATCATTTGGTAAATTAATCAGAAAATTATTCAAAAATTTACAAAAGACAATATCAGATTTATCTGATCATACAGAAGAAAGTTATGCTGGTATTCATGTAGTAAAAGTATTTTCATTAGAAAATACTATGAAAAAAAGATTTAATGAAAGATCTCAAAAATACTATAATGCTCAAATGAAATTAATAAAAACCTGGGGACTAATGCATCCTTTAATACAATTTTTTGCTTCATTATCAGGTGTGTTAGCTGTATATTTTGGAGGAAAAATGGTTATAAACGAAGAAATAACTTTTGGACAATTGGTGATGTTTTATTCTTATATAGGAATGTTAGTATGGCCTATGATGGCAGTTGGATGGGTTGTTAATGTTATACAAAGAGGAAAGGCATCTTATCAAAGGTTAATGGAAATAATGAATTCTATTTCTAGCGTAAAAGAGCCCAAAGAAGTAGATACAAAATATAATTTTAAAGGAAATATTGAAATTAACAATTTGAATTTTAAATATCCAAATACAGAAAAATATGCTTTGAAAAACATTAATATGAAAATACATTCAGGAGAAATGGTGGCTTTTGTAGGTAAAATAGGTTCTGGAAAATCAACATTACCAAAATTATTATTAAAATTTTATCCTGTAGAAAATAATACTATTTTTATTGATGGAATTGACATAAATAAATTACACTCTAAAATAATACGAGAAAATATTGCATATGTTCCTCAGGAATCGTTTTTGTTTTCTATGGCAATAGAAGATAATATAAGCTTTGCTCATCCTGAAGAAGTAGAAAAAGCTCCAGAATTTGCAAAAATTGCTAATGTTCATGAAGATATATTAGAATTGCCAGAAAAATATAAAACATTAGTTGGAGAACGCGGTGTAACCTTATCTGGAGGTCAAAAACAAAGGGTTTCAATAGCACGAGCTTTAGCTAAAAATGCACCTTTTATAATACTTGATGATTGTTTATCAGCTGTTGACACCGAGACGGAAGAAGCTATTATAAACAATTTAAGAAATAATGTTATTAATAAAACTATGATAGTTATTTCTCATAGATTAAAAGCAGTAAGAAATGCAGATAAAATATATGTATTTGATGATGGAAAAATAATAGAAAGTGGGACTCACAAAGAATTATTAGCATTAGAAGGTGTATACTATGGAATGTATATGAAACAGCTAATTGAAGAAAAGCTTGAGGAGGAGTAATATGAGAACTGCACATACAGATATACTAAAAGAAGAAAATCAAAGAAGCGTATCTAATATAAAAATATTTTCTATGTTGTGGAATTATATAAAAAAATATTATATAATTTTAATTCTTTCTTTTGCTTTTTTATTTTCATCAACAGTTGTAGATTTAACAATACCTTCAGTTATGAGATATGTTATAGATAATGTAATAAATTCAACATATAAATTCGAGCTAAAAGATAATCAATTTGTTCCGTCGCCAGAAGGTGAATATGTTTTAAAAAATATAAATGATCAATATTATATGACAAAAGGTACTGAAAAAATATCAGTAAAAAAAGAATTTGTAGAAAAAATAAAAACAAAAGCTCTTAAAGATATATATAAATATTCTCTAATAATAATTTCGTTGTTTATGGGACAGTTTTTGTTTAATTATGGTCAAGTTATTTTTTCAAATTTATTAGGTCAAAAAGTAATATATGATATAAGAGATGAATTATATTCACATTTATTGAGTGTTCCATTGGATTTTTTTACAAAAAATCCAACAGGGAAAATTACTACAAGAACGGTAAACGATACTCAAAATTTATCTCAGTTTTTTACTGATGTTTTAACAAGTTTAACAAAAGATATAGCGATAATTATAGGTGTAATAATTGTAATGTTTAAAATGAATATCAGACTATCTTTTTATGTAATTATGATGTTTCCCTTAATTGCCATTTCAACATGGATATTTGGGAAAATAGACAAAAAAATATATTCAAGGACAAGAACACGTATTTCTGCAACAAATTCCTTTTTAGCTGAAAATATAGCTGGAGCTAATGTTACTAAGGCATTTAATCAGGAGCAAAGAAAAAGAAATGAATTTTATGATTTAAGTCATAAATTGTATAAGTCCAGAATGCAACAAATTATATTAAATGGGTTATTTAGACCGCTAATGAATGTTATGTATTATATAACAATTTCTATACTTTTTTGGTTTGGGGCGAAATTATTTAATCAAAATATAGTGTCTTTTGGAATATTAGTAGCTTTTACATCATATATAGATATGTTTTTTAGACCATTATTTGATATAGCAGAAAAATACGATATATTACAAAATGCATTTGCATCTGCTGAGAAGATATTTAGATTAAAAAATATCGAGCAGGAAGATTTTGGGAAAGGAATATATAAAGAAATAAATGAGGGTAGTATAGAATTTAAAAATGTAACATTTGCATATGAAAAAGATAATTATATTTTGAAAAATGTGTCTTTTAAAATAGATGGAAAAGAAAATATAGCGATAGTGGGAGAAACTGGTTCTGGAAAGACAACTATTATTAAATTAATAAATGGACTATATCGTCCTCAACAAGGGGAGATATTAATAGATGGCAAAGATTTAAATGATTATGATTTACATTTGTTAAGAAGGCAAATTGCTGTTGTACCTCAAGATGTTTTTCTGTTTACAGGTACAATTTTAGATAACATCAGAATATTTGATAAAAATATTTCTGAAGAGGAAGTTATTCAGGCGGCAAAACAAGTTTATGCACATGAAATGATAGAAAAATTTCCTGATAGATATTATACAAAAATATTAGAAAGAGGAAGTACATTATCTGCTGGTGAAAGGCAACTAATTGCTTTAGCAAGGGCAGTAATATTTAAATCTAAAATAATAATATTGGATGAAGCTACAGCAAATATTGATGTTGAAACAGAATATTTAATACAAAAAGCAATGGAAAATTTAATTGGAAAAGTTACAATATTGTCTATAGCTCATAGATTATCTACAATAAAAACAGCAAATAGAATATTAGTGGTTCATAAAGGAAGAGTAGTAGAAGAAGGTACTCATAATGATTTAATGCAAAAAAAAGGAATATATTATGATTTATACAAATTACAATACGAAACTCAATAGCTATTAAGCTATTGAGTTTTTTTAGTCTTTGAGACTTCCTTGGGTTAATCCGGCAATAATATATTTTTGCGCTGCGGCAAAAACAATAATAGTTGGTAGTAAAGCCACAACAATTCCTGCAGCTAAAACATTCCATTGAACTCCTGCTTTTGAAACAATAGAATACAATCCAACAGGAACAGTGTATTTGTTAGAGGTATTTAAAAACATTACAGCTGTAAATAATTCATTCCAATTATTTACAAAAGAAAAACTAAGAATAGCTGAAAGTCCAGGTAGCATTAATGGAATGGTAATTTTAAATAACGATTGTATTTCATTACAACCATCAATTAAAGCAGCTTCTTCTATACTTTTTGGGATTCTATCAAAAAAACCTCTTGCCATTATAGTACTAAATGCTGCACCAAAGCCACTATAAACAATAACTATACTTATTAATTTATTTATAAGATGAAAATTAGAAAACATAACATATTGTGGAACCATTATTAGATAAGAAGGAATCATTTGAGAAAAAAATAAGAATAAAATAATAACATACCTTCCTTTAAATTCTTTTCGTGAAAGGATATAACCACTTAACATAGCGAAAATTGTTGATATAAATGAAGCTAAAAAAGAAACAAAAATACTATTAGAAAAATATTGTTTAAAATTTACAAATTCAAATAATTTCTTATAACCATAAAAAGTAGGATTAATGGTCCAATATTTTATTGGAAAAGTATATAATTCATATGTTGGTTTTAAGGAAGTTAATATAATCCAATATAAAGGAAATAATGCAAATATTAGAAAAAAAGTAAGTAAAATAATTCTTATAATTTTAGGGATTGTTTTTTTCTTCATATAGAGAACTCCTTTTTAGAAGTTAATTTTAAATACATTAATGTATAAATTAAAAGTATTAAAACTATGATAACTCCGTGCGCTGCAGCCTTACTATAATTGGATTCATAAAAAACAGTGTTTATCATTTTTACGGATAATATTTCAGTACTTCCCGCAGGTCCTCCTCTAGTCATACCATAAATAATATCTGGAAAATTCATAACCCATATAATTCTTAATAAAATAGTATTTATTAAAGTAGGTTTAATATATGGAATAGTAATTTTAAAAAGTTTGGTAAAATATCCAGCTCCATCAATTTCTGCAGCTTCATATAAAGAAGTTGGAATTGACTGTAAAGCTGCTAAAATCATAATAGCAAAAAATGGAATTCCATACCATACATTTACAAGAATAACAGAAAACATAGCCAATGATGGATCGGATAAAAAATTAATTCCTTCATTAATAATGCCTATCTTCATTAATATATCATTTATAACTCCAAATTGTCCATTTAAAAGCCATGACCAAATTAAACCAATTGCAAAACCAGATATAGCCCATGGATAAAATACCAATCCTGCATATATTCCTCTTCCTTTAAAAGGCTCTTTCATTAATAAAGCTAAAATAAAGCCAAAAATTAATTGAAAAAGAACCGAGAAAAAAATCCACTTAATGGTATTCCACACAACATCCATATAAAAAAAATCCTCAAATATTTCTTTAAAGTTTTCAAAACCAACCCATTGAATATTATTAAAATTAAAAACAGAGTAATTTTTAAAAGAGAGCAATACCCCACTAATAGTGGGGTATAATATAATAAAAGAAATTAATAATAATGTAGGTAACAACATAAATAAAATAAATCTATTTTGCTTCATCTAATCACCTATTTAATTCCAGCTTTTTTCCAGAAGTCTGTCCATTCTTTTAAACATCTTACAACAGATAATTTTCCAAGTAATACTTGCTGCATAGTTTTTTCCTGAAATTCATTCCATTTTCCCCAATTTTTATTATCTAAAGGATATTGGGTAAATTGATAATGTGTTTTATCTTCAAACATTTTAGTCCATCCTTCAAAAATATAAGAGCTAAAATATGAATCATATTTATAAACAGATTTTAAAATTGGTAAAGCACCATATGCTTTACTCCAATAACCATTTATCTCGGCAGAACTTACAAATTTTATAAATTTCCAGGCTAAATCTTTATGTTTAGAATAAGTTGGAATTCCCCAACCAACAAAACCAAATGAAGGATAAGCTTTTCCGCTTACACCAACAGGTAATGGAGCAGTTTTATATTGACCTGGTTTTAACATTTCATTTAGCATACCTGTGGTATCTGGATCCTGGAAAAGAAGAGGAGTTATTCCAGAAACAAATGCATTAACTTGCTCATCCCAACCCCAGTTAATAGAATCTTTAGGTGATGTATCTTTATATAAATTCACATAAAAGGTTAATGCTTCCACAGCTCTTGGATCTTCAAAAATAATCTTACCAGATTTTGTTAAATACATATTATTAGGATCAATATCATCAAAGAAAGAAGTTACAACTGCATCTATAAATGATGTTGGATAACCTTTTCCTCTAAAAGCAAAGCCATATTGATTTTTTCCTGATTCTGTTAATTTTTTACCCATATCATATAATTCTTTCATGGTTTTAGGATATTCGTTAAATCCATATTTTTTTAACACATCAGGTCTATAAAATAAAGCTTTTGCAAATAAACCATGAGGTAATAAGTAAGGTGTGTCATGATAAATACTTGCAGCTTCTAAAATTCCATCAATTAAATCTTCTTTTTCTGGCCAGGAATTAATATAAGGAGTTAAATCTTCTAATTTTCCCATAGCTGCTAATGTGCTTAAATTCCAATCACCTATTTCTACAATATCAAGAGGTTGTTCTGTACTAACCATTAAATTAATTTTTTGATAAGCTGTTTCATATGGTGGAGAAATAACATTAATTTTGACACCAGGATTTAATGTTTCAAACATTTCAATAATTTTATTCAATGTTGGAGTTCTCCACGGACTTGAAAATGCTTCAACAAGATTTAAAGTGACAACATCATCTGAAAAAATCATTAACGAACTCAAAACCAATACCAATAATAAAATAAACTTTTTCATAAACTTCCCCCCTTAAAATTATATTAGATACAAAAATATTATATCATATTTTGCATAGAAATTAATAGTATATTAAAAAGAACGAATTTCATGATTGTCCAAAAAGTAAAAAAAGAAACGAAGACTCGAAGATTGCCTTTAAAAATTATGAATGAAAGCCGTCAAAAAAACAGGATGTTTTTTTGAGTGAAGCTTTTGCATGGAAGCAAAATCTGAACGACGGCTGAGAATGAATAATTTTTAAAGATATGCAATCAAGCTGTCTGAGTGATTTTGTCTTTTTGGACTATCTAAATAAATTTCTTTGGACAACTTAATTATAATTATAAATTTACATATAGTAAAAACAATTGTGATATACTTAAACATAAAATAATAGTTTGTTTGGGAGGAAATTTAATGAATATAGGTAAATGGTTATTTTCAAGTGGAGTATTGCATAGAGTCAGAAAACCAGCAAGATATATTGGTGGAGAATATAATGATATAATAAAAAAACCAAAAAATAAAATAAGAATTGGATTAATGTTTCCTGATTTATATGAAGTAGGTATGTCCCACACAGGATTTCAAATATTATTTCACGCATTTAATTTAAAGGAAAATGTTTTTGCAGAAAGAATATTTTTACCCTGGAAAGATATGATAACAGAAATGAAAAATGCAAATATACCATTATACACATTAGAAACATATACACCAATAAATGAATTAGATTTAATTGGAATAACTCTTCAATATGAATTATCATATACAAACATTATTCATGCACTTAAATTAGCTAAAATACCAATATATTCAAAAGATAGATCTGAAAATAATCCGATAATCATAGCAGGTGGTCCAAGTGCATCAAATCCAGAACCAATAGCAGATTTTATTGATGCTTTTTATAATGGTGATGGTGAAGTTGTTATAGATGATATAATTAAAATATTATCTTCGGATAAAACTAGAGAAGAAAAGATAAAAGATTTACATAATACAGAAGGTTTTTATGTACCTAAATATTATGAATTAAAAGAAAATGGAGCGGGTTTTGTAGTTCCTAATTATGAAAAACGCATAAAGATTAGAAAAATAAAAGATTTAAATAATGCAGAATTTCCAATAAATCAAATTGTGCCAAAAATAAGAACTATACATAATAGAGCTATTGTAGAAATAATGAGAGGTTGTAATAGAGGGTGTAGATTTTGTCATGCTGGTTTTTACTATCGTCCTGTTCGTGAAAGAACGGCTAATGAAATAATTAAACTATCTTTAGAAACTCTTGAAAAAACAGGATACAATGAATTATCATTATTATCATTAAGTACATTAGATTACAGTGATTTAGAGACAGTTTTAAATAAATTAGAGCCATTTTTAAAAGAAAACAGAATATCAATATCTTTACCTTCTAGCCGAGTTGATAAATTTGGGTTAGAAATAGGAAGCAAAATATCTGGTGCAAGGAAAACAGGATTAACCTTTGCTCCGGAGGCTGGTTCCCAGAGATTAAGAGACGTAATTAATAAAAATATTACTGAAAAAGAGATACTCGATGTGGCTGAATATGCGAAAAAATCTGGTTGGAGAAGAATAAAATTATATTTTATGATAGGTCTTCCAAATGAGACAGAAGAAGACGTTAAGGCAATAGTAGAATTAACAAAAAAAATTAAGCAAAAAACGAAAATAAAAGATATAACAGTAAATGTTTCTATATTTATACCAAAACCACATACTCCTTTTGAAAAAGAACGATTTTATCAACCTAAAGAAATAAAAGAAAAGATAAAAATATTAAATGAGGTAAGAAAAATTGCTAAATTAAAAGTTCATGACCCATATGTAAGTTTAATTGAAGCTTTGCTTTCCAGAGGCGATAGAAAAATATCAGAATTGATATATAAAGTTGCATTAGAAGAAAATGCAATATTTGACGAATGGGATGAAGAATTTGATTTTAGAAAATGGGCTAGAAAAATAAATGAATTGGAAATAGATACACAGAAATATCTTGGGAAATTAGAAACAAATGATTTACCATGGAAGATAATTGATATTTTGATTAAGGATGAATTTATTAATAATGAAATAGAAAATTCAAAGATTGAAAAAACAATAGATGATTGTAGATGGAGTGTTTGTACATTATGTGGAGTTTGTATAAAAACAGGATTAAATAATGTTATAGCAAAGCAGGTGAAAAAATGAGTGAATTTGACTATTTAAAAGAAAAAGTTATAGAAGTAGGTAAAAATCTTTTAGAATGGCGAAAAAAAGAATTTACCATTTCTAGTAAATCATCCAAACATGATTTAGTTACATCCTTGGATTTAAGAGTTCAAGAATTTTTATACAATTCATTATCACAAAAATTTCCTGAAATAGGTTTTTTAGGTGAAGAAAGTGGTATGGATAAAAAACCTTCTACAAAAGGATATTGGGTAATTGATCCAATAGATGGAACAGTGAATTTTTCTAAAATGCTACCGATGTTTTGTATATCTGCAGCATATGTAGAAAATGATGAGCCAAAATATGGTATAATATATGCCCCAGTAATGAATCAAATTATAACAGCGGAAAAAGATAAAGGAGTATTATTGAATGAAGAAAAAGTAGTGCCAAAATGGGCTAAAAATATTGATGATGCTATGATTTCTATGGGGAATATAAGAGGTAAAACATATAAATATTTTGAAGCTTTAGAAACGAAAGTGATGAGATTAAGATTATTAGGGACAGCAGCTTTACAAATAGCTTATGTAGGAACAGGATATTTTGATGCATTTATTTCAGTAAAAGGTAATTCATGGGATGTTGCTGCAGGATATATTATAGTAAAAGAAGCTGGTGGAATAATAACAGATTATAATGGTAATCCATCAAACATATTTAACAAAAAGAATATATATTCTAATCCATACATACATGAAGAATTAATAAAAATAATAAAATCTATTTAATTTAAGAATATTTATTTTAACGGGGGTGAAGTTGTGAAAGCTTTAATATTATGTGCTGGTAAAGGTACAAGATTAAGACCATTAACATTTACTAATGCAAAGCCATTAATTCCTATAGCTAATAAACCAACTATTGTATACAGTTTGGAAATGATTAAAGAAGCAGGAATTAATGAAGTTGGAATAGTGGTTAATCCAGATAACAAAAGAGATTTTGAACAAACACTAGGTAATGGATCTCAATTGGGATTAGAAATTACTTATATCGTTCAGGAAGAACCAAAAGGATTAGCTCATGCAGTGTCTATTTCTGAAGAATTTCTAAAAAATGATGAATTTTTAATGTATTTAGGAGATAATTTAGTTACTGTAGATTTAGGAAAGTTTATAAAAGATTTTAATAATAAAGATATGGATTCATTTATTTTATTAACACCAGTAGAAGATCCATCAAGATTTGGTATAGCTATAATAGAGGATGGCCAGGTAAAAAAAGTTGTGGAAAAGCCAAAAGAACCACCATCGAATTTAGCTATAATAGGTGTATATATTTTCAAACCAATAATTTTTGAAGCTATTAAAAATATAAAACCATCATGGAGAGGCGAATTAGAAATCACAGATGCTATTCAATGGTTACTTGAAAATGATAAAAACGTTGGAGCACATATAGTATATGGCTGGTGGAAAGATACAGGAAAGCCAGAAGATTTAATAGAAGCAAATAGAAAAATATTAGAACAATTAAAAGAAAGTAAGAATGAAGGAATAGTTTATGAGAATTCTACCATCCATGGAAATGTAATAATAGGCAAAGGATCTAGAATACTTAATAGCGTTATTAGAGGTCCTATAATAATAGGAGAAAATGTTTTAATTTCTGATGCATATATAGGTCCTTATACAAGTATAGGTTCTAATGTTACAATTGAAAATGCAGAAATAGAAAATTCAATAATATTAGATAGTGCAACTATTGCTCATCTTGACACAAGGTTAGATTCAAGTGTTATTGGAGCAAATGCAACGGTTGTTCATTCTGACAGAAAACCTAAAACAATAAAATTAGTAGTAGGAGATTATTCAAAAATAGAAATTCCTAAATAGGGGATGAGTTAATTGTTAGAAAAATTAAAAGAACTATGGAATGAAGTATATTCAGATGCAAATGAAGATAAATTAGAAGAACTAATTGATTATATTAAAAAGGAAAAAGAAATTTTTAGTGAAGAGAAAATAGATAAAAATTGGTATAAGAAAGCTGTAATATATTCACTATATGTGGATTTATATGCGGGTAATTTTAAAAAGTTAACCTCAAAAATTCAATATCTAGCGGAACTTGGAATAAATACCATCTGGCTTTTGCCGGTATTAGATTCCCCCTTAATGGACCAAGGTTTTGATATTAGTGATTATTATAAAATAAGAGAAGATTTAGGTACAAATGAAGAATTTAAAAATTTTTTAGATATAGCTCATAAAAATGGTATTAAAGTAATATTTGATATTGCAATAAACCATACATCCAATGAACATCCTTGGTTTAAATCAGCTAAAAGCTCAAAAGATTCTCCATATAGAGATTATTATATTTGGAGCGAAGATACAAATAAATATAAAGAAGCAAGATTATTATTTAAAGGAATGGTAAATAGTAATTGGGAATATAATGAAGAAACTGAAGATTATTATTTTCATAGATTTTATCCGTTTCAACCAGATTTAAATTATAAGAATCCAGAAGTATTAATAGAAATGATAAAGGTTCTAATATTTTGGAAAAAAATGGGTGTAGATGGTTTTAGAATGGATGCTGCTCCGTTTTTATGGAAAGAAGAAGGTACAAATTGCGAAAACTTACCTCAAACTCATAAAATACTAAAAATATTTAGATTAGTATTAGATTATATTCAAGAAGGAAGTATTTTGGTTGCAGAGGCTAATTTAAGGCCCAATGATGTAGTTGAATATTTTGGTGCTGGAGACGAATGTCATGCAGGATATCATTTCCCATTAATGCCAAAGTTTTTTTTAACAGTGGCAGAAAAAGATTATTCTCATATTTTAGAAACTTTGAAAGTAGAAAATACCCCAGAAATACCCGAAAGTTGTAGATGGTTTACTTTCTTAAAGATGTCATGATGAATTGACTTTGGAGTTTGTAAGTGAAGAAGAAAGAAAGAAAATGAATCAATACTATTTAAAAGATCCACTATGGACATTTAGAAAAGGTGAAGGAATATCAGGAAGATTATATGAATTAATGGATAGGGATATTAGAAAGTTATTATTATCTTTCTCAATGTTATTTACAACGGAGGGGTCTCCTATAATCTATTACGGAGATGAATTAGCTCTTGAAAATGATTATGATTTCTATAATAAAATGGTTGAAAAAACAGGATTTAAAGATTCAAGATTCTTAAATAGGGGGCCTATAAATTGGGATTATGTAGAAAGTAAATTAAAAGATGAAAGTTCAAAAGAATATGTAGTATACAATGAAATAAAAAAGATGTTGAAGATCAGAAATAAATATATAGAATTTTTTGAACAAAAAGGAGAAGTTATACCTGTAAAAGATAAATCACTATATGTAGTTAAAAAGAGATTAAAAGATAAAATGTTATGGGCATTTCATAATTTGACTAATCAAAATAAAGAGGTAAATTTAAAAAAAGATGGATTGGAATTATTTGAAGATAGTAAAATCCAAAAATTAAAATTAAAACCATATGAATACAAATGGGTATTATTTACAATCTGAGTCTGTATAAAATACACACTCAGATTTTGGACAAATTTTATATTAAAATACAAAGTATTTTCAAAATTTAATATATCTGCTTTCATCCATATTTTTTGTGAAATTTCAAAAATTCTCTCGTATCATTTATATATGTTTTATTTTGTCAACAGTTTGAAGTCTGCGTTAATACGCAGACTTTTTTAATTATAGTGTATGAAAGTTTTTAATAAAAAATGTTATAATTAAAATATCAATAATATGAGTAATCCTGGAGGCTGAATTAAAGGTGGACATAAAGCTAGTTGCAAGAAAAAATAATGAAAACACAATAATAGACTTAAAAAATACAAAAATAGGAGAAGGATTTTTTACAATAATTGCTGGACCATGTTCTGTTGAAAATAAAGAAGTAATAAATGAAATAGCACATTTTCTTTCTGAGTTAGGAATAAAAATAATGCGTGGAGGGGTTTTTAAACCACGAACATCGCCATATTCTTTCCAAGGTTTGGGGAAAAAGGGGTTGGAATATTTAAAGTTAGCTGCTGAAAAGTATAATTTAAAGATAATTACAGAAGCATTAGATGAGGATAGTTTAAGGTTGGTGAATGAATGCGCAGATATTATTCAAATAGGTTCGAGAAATGCACAGAATTATGGATTGCTGCGTAAAGTTGGAAAACTAAATAAACCTGTTCTATTAAAAAGAGGTTTTATGATGACGATAGAAGAATTCTTATATTCGGCAGAATATATAGCTTATGAGGGTAATAAAAACATTATATTATGTGAACGGGGTATAAGAACATTTGAAACAAAAACCAGGAATACACTTGATATTTCAGCAATTCCAATATTAAAAAAAGAAACGCACTTACCGATAATTATAGATCCAAGTCATGCTGCTGGGAGAAGAGATATTATACCATATTTAATAAAAGCCTCATTAGCAGTTGGATCCCACGGCGTTATGGTTGAAATACATCCTCAACCAGAAAAAGCATTATCTGATGGAAAACAAAGCATGAAGTTCAAAGAATTTGAAAAAACAATAAAAGAGATAAGGGAATTAGCGGATGTATTGGAGGTTAAAATAAAATAAATTTTCAGGGAGGGATAGTATGGGGACAATAAAAAAAATTAGTTTTGAATTAAAACAGTATGATTATCACAAACCATTTCATATTACAGGTAATATATCCACCAAAGCAACAAATATAGAAATATGTATAGAACTCGATAATGGAATAAAAGGTTATGGTGAAGCATCCCCTTCATTTAGAGTTAATGGAGAAAAAATAGAATCTTTGATGATGCTTCAAAATTCAGTAAATGAAATGTTAAAAGGATTAGATGTAAAGAATTATAGAAAAATTTTTGATGTTATGGATAAATTTTTTACATCACCCAGTGTAAAAGCAGGTGTTCAATATGCAGCTTTAGATGCTCTTTCTGAAGAAATAAATGTTCCAGTATATCAAATTTTAGGTGGTTCTAAAAAAGAAATTAAAATAGATAGAACAATTGGTATAGATGAGGTTGATATAATGCAAATGGAAGCTCGTGATTTAATCTTAAAAGGATATGAGGTTATAAAAATAAAAGCAGGAGAAGATCTGAAAAAGGATATAGAAGTAATGGAAAAAATTTATGAAGTTACAAAAGGGGCTAAATATATAGTTGACGTAAATACAGGGTATACACCAAAAGAAGCTATTGAATTTACTAAGGTTTTGTATTCAAAAGGAATAGATTTAGCTTTATTAGAACAACCAGTTCATATGAAGGATTTTGAAGGATTAAAGTATGTTAGATTTAATTCTCCATTTCCAGTAGGAGCAGATGAAGCTATAAAAACTAAATATGATGCTCTTAGGTTAATTAAAGAAGAAGCAGTTGATTTTATAAATATTAAATTAATGAAATCAGGAATATCTGATGCTTTAGCTATTGTTGAAATGGTAAAAGCTGCAAATTTAAAATTAATGATAGGATGTATGGCTGAATCGTCGGTAGGAATAAATCAAAGTGTACATTTATCTCTTGGAACGGGTGCTTTTGAATATCATGATCTCGATTCGCATTTATTAATAAAAGAAGATACATTTAGAGGAAAATTCAAACAAAAAGAAAATAGAATATATATTGATTAATAATGACTCCGGCTCTAAAGTCGGAGTCATTTTATATATTTATTTTATCTATGATTTCTCCATTTTTTATTATAAATAGTTGATTATTTTCAAAAGGGGAAAAGGTTTCATCTATTTTTTCAGAAGTGACTATAACTCCTTTCTCCTCTTCTTTATACCATAAAGTAAAATATTCTTTGTTTTCTTTGTATTTGCATAAAGCATATAAATAGTCATCTTTCATCATCAAAAAGTTGATGCCAGAATATTCATTTTTTTCAGAAAAATTATTTATTTTTTCTTTTAAATCTTCAATATTTTCAAGCGGATATATATAACTAAAATATTCAAAACTATCAGTTCCAAAAATATTTTTAGGATCAATAGATCTTATAGTTCCATTATGACAGAAAAAAGTATCGTCTATTAAATAAGGATGTAATTGAAAAATGTTTTTTCCAAGATGATCAGAAGCTTTTCTTGAATGCATTATCCCCATGTATCCTTTAAAATTATAGTTATTTTCATTAAAAACAGGAGTAATAGATTTATGAAAAAAAACTTCTTTTTTAGAAATTTTTGTAGCAATTCCCCATCCATGATTGTGAGGTGATTTTAGACCGTTTTTTGACATTGTTTTTAGGTGTTCAAAAAGAAAATCTACATTTTTAACCTTTTTTTCTTTGAACGAATATCCAATCATTCTACACATAATTCCCCCCCTGAAATATTCAAATTAAAAAAATATATAAAATTATATCATATTATAAAGAAAAATTAAAACAAAGAAATAGTTGACAATAAAATAAAAAATATGTAAAATATTTATAAGCTTGAAATTAATAAAAATAGTATTATTTTAATTAAAAATAATGAATAAGTTAAAATTAATAAAAAAGATACTTTAAATTATTTTAGAGGTGTATATAATGTTTTTTTTAAAAAAAGAAATAGAAAAATTTGATGGATACAATGGTATTATAATAAAAGATTTTAATAGTGGTAAAGTTATATATGAATACAATAGAGCAAAAAAGTTTATACCTGCATCAGTAACAAAACTTTATACCACATTTTTGGTTTTAGAAATTTTTGGAATAGACTATGAAATAAAAATACCATTATATATTAATAAATCCAAACCATTACATGAAATAATTGAGTATATGATGAAAGTTAGCGATAACGAGATAGCAGAAACATTATTTAGATTATCAGGTGTGAAAAAATACGGAAAAGGTAGTACAGAAAATGCAATTTCAGCATTAAGCTATTATATGTATAAATATTTTGATTTATTAATTGAAAATGATTACATCATAACCGATGGTGCTGGGATATCGAGATATAATCTTGTATCTCCAGAAATTACCGTAAAACTATTAGAATATATGTATAATAAATATAATAAAAAGTTCCTAAATATTCTTGCAAATCCATATACTTATGGAACTCTTGAAGGAAGATTTAATTTTAATGTTTGGGCTAAAACTGGGACGCTTTCTGGAGTATCGTCTCTAGCTGGATTTCTTGAAACTAAAAATAATAACTTTATAGTTTTTTCTCTTTTTGAAAATAATTACGTATATGAAAAAGGATATGGCAAATCTTTTGAAGATAGGGTAATAAATTATATATATAAAAATTTCTAATAAGGTGGAGGTGTTTAATGAAAGATATATTAGAAAAAATAAGAGAAAAATATGGAACACCAACGTATGTATATTTTGAAAAAGAAATAAAAAAAAGAATAGAAATAGTAAAAAATGTTTATAATGGATTAAATATAAAACCGACATTTGCTTTAAAAGCAAATAATAATCCTGTGTTATTAAAAATAATGAAAGGAAACGGTTTTGGAGCTGATATAGTAACATATGGAGAATATAAAGCAGCGGAAATGGCAGGTATTCAAAATGAAAACATAGTATGGAATGGCAATGGGAAAAGTATAGAAGAAATAAATATATTAAAAGATAAAGTAAAATATGTAAATATAGATTCATTTGAAGAGATGCATATATGGAGCAAAATAAAAAGTGAAAATATCGAATTTTTTCTAAGGGTTAATCCTGATATTGATGCTAAAACCCATCCGCATATATCAACGGGATTGAAAAAAAGTAAATTTGGAATTCCACTAGATAAATTAGATGAGTTTATGAAGCGTTTTCCAGATAAAAGAATAAAAGGACTCCATTTTCATATAGGTTCTCAATTGACCGATGTTAATCCATATATTGAAACATATAAAATTGGAAAAGAAATATCAGAGAAATACGGATTTAAAAAAATAAATTTAGGTGGAGGTTGGGGCATAAATTATGATGGTAAGGAATTAGATACAGAAGAATACAAAGAAAAAATTATACCTCTAATAAAAGGTTATGATGAAATATTAGTAGAATTAGGAAGATATATTATGGCTCCTTCGGGAATATTACTATTAACAATTGTAAGGGTTAAAAAAACGGAATTAAAAACATTTGTTGTTACAGATGGTGGAATGAATAACCTGCTGAGACCAGTTTTATATAATGCATATCATGAACCAGTATTCTTAGAATTAACAGATGATGAAGATACAATAGATATTGTAGGACCATTATGTGAAAGTGGAGATAAATTAGTTTGGGATATGAAATCAAAAATTCCTAAAGAAGGATCAATGGTTTATTTGAAGAATTCTGGTGCATATGGATTTTCAATGTCTAATAATTATAATTCTACTTTAAAACCAGCAGAAGTGTTAATTACAGAAAATGGTGACACAAAATTAATAAGGAAAAGGGAAACATATGGGGATCTATATAAAAATATTATTTTGGAATAAAATTTTGGAGGGAAAATAATGAATGAATATTTTTATGATATTATAAATTCATATAGATTAAAAAAAAGTTATAATAAATTTGAGGTTTATGAACCATTTTATAGAGAATTAAAAATAGGAGATAAAGGAATAGATGTATGGCGTTTAAAATATTTATATTCTAGATATCTATATTATCATTATCAAGGGACAGACTACATTATAAATGAAGAATTTGATGAACCATTTTATAATAGTATAAATAGATTTAAAAAAGAATATAATATAAATGAATCCAATATTGGCATAGAAACCATGAAATTAATATTGGAGAAAACACATGAAAATTTTTATTTTTTTGTCGAGGTAGAATTGCCTGATAATAGAAGTAAGTTAGGAAAATTCAAATTATATAATAACAATGGAGATTTGGAATTTTCATGTGATGCAAGAGGAAATGGGCAGCATGATGTAGAAACCATTAAGAGCCAAGCAATGGAAAATGGAGATACACCAATAGGCATATATATAGCTTCATACGAATCAGGAATATTAAAAAATAACATTAGAGATTATGGACCAGCAGGTGTTTTTAGATTATGGTATCCTTTGTATGGTTACGCAACTAAAATATATAAAGTAAATAGAGATGGGATATTAATTCATGGCGGTACTGAAGATGAAAATTTAAGGCGTTCTCATGGCTGTGTGGTAATGCATAATGATAATATATCCAAAGTTCAAAAAATTATGATAGATAAAATAAAACATCCATATCATATGCCAACCAAATATGTAGAACATTATACAGGAGTAGTATTTATAAAAAGATTAATCAATGAATAGCATCATAAACTAAAGGGGGGATAGTATGAAAAAGATTTTGGTAGCCTTATTTACGGTTCTTTTATTAGTATCGGCATTTTCAACGGTTAAAAATCCAGACACACTAGTTAGTCTTGTAGTTGGAGAACCTAACACATTAGACCCGCATAGAGCTTATGATTTATCAAGCGCTGCAGTTATTTATAATGTATATGATACATTACTAGACTACAAAGGTTCAAGTTTAAGTGAATTTGTTCCAAGAATTGCTGAAGAAGTTCCAACTGTTGAAAATGGATTAATTACCGATGGTGGTAAAACTTATAAATTTAAAATCAGAAAAGGGGTTAAATTTCATAGTGGTAATGAATTAACTCCATATGATGTTAAATATTCCTTTATAAGAGGATTAATAGGAAATCCTGGTGGAGGACCTATTTGGATGTATTATGAAGTATTATTTGGCGATTACTTTAGTTTAAAATCAGCAGTTAAAGGATTAACTGGTCATGAATGGTCAGAATTAGTGGATCCAGCAACAAAAGAACCAGTTAACGAAGAAGCAAAACAAATATTAATAGATTTCTTTAAGAAATATATTGATACTAAAATAGAAGTAGATGGAGATTATGTAATATTCCATTTGGCACAACCTAAAGGATATTTCTTAAATGTAATATCTGGTGTATCTTGGGGAGCTATTTTAGATAGTAAAATGGCTAAGGAAATAGGGTTATGGGATGGAAAAGTTGATGGATGGTGGAAATTCCATGACTGGAAAAAAGAAGATTCTCCATTGCATACAAGAGAAATTGGTTCTGGACCATATTATTTGGAAAATTGGGATAAAGCCTCACAAAAGGTAACTTTAAGGGCATTTGATAATTATTGGGCAGGGCCAGCTAAATTAAAGAAAGTAGTTATATGGACAGTAACTGAATGGTCAACAAGAAAAATGATGTTAGAAAGAGGAGATGCAGATGTAATTGTAGCTCCACCAGATATATTACCTCAATTAAAACAAAATAAAGATATTCAAGTAATAGAAGGTATTCCAAGAGCTACAGTAAATCTATATGTATTCAATTGGAGCTTAGATAGTGATTCGCCATATATAGGTAGTGGAAAATTAGATGAAAAGGGTATTCCATTAAATTTCTTTGCAGATAAGAATGTAAGATTGGGATTTATTAGAGCAACAGACTTTAACACTTTGATTAAGGATATAGTTAATGGATATGGTATAGTAGTTCCTGCTATTTTGCCTAAAGGATTTTTAGGATATGATGATTCATTACCAAAACCAAAATTTGATTTAGCAGAGGCAACAAAATACTTTAAGAGGGCATTTAGGGGACAATTGTGGAGAAAAGGATTTAAAATGACATTGATATATAATAATGGAAATCAAACAAGACAAAAAACTTCTGAAATGTTGGCTCAAACCTTAAAACAAATAAATCCTAAATTTAATGTTGATACAAGAGGTGTTCAATGGCCATCTTTCTTAGATGCAAGAAAAAATGGTAAGATGCCTATAATTATGACAGGATGGGTAGCAGATTATCCTGATCCTAATAATTTCATTTATACGTTCTATGATAGTAATGGAAATTATGGAAGATATCAAGGTAAGAAATTTGCTGAATTTGCAAGCAGGCCGCAAGCATTTTTTGGAGGTAAATCATTAAATGAAATGATAGAAGAAGCAACAAAAGAAACCGATCCTAAAAAAAGACAAGAAATATATGTAAAAGTTCAACAATTTGCTATAAGAGAAGGATTAGGAACACCATTATTCCAAACAATAGGATATAGAATTCAAAGAAGTTGGGTAAAAGGTTGGGTGCCAAATCCTATAAGACCAGGTGATAATTATTATGTAATGTGGAAATCAGATGAATAATTAACATTTTGGAAGGCTTTTTGCCTTCCGTTTTTTATTATCAGTTATTGTAAAAGTTTTAGATATGCAAATTAACTACATTATATACTAGAAAAATTGAATTAGAATATATTTTTGTTACAAAAGAATTAATGAGGAAAATTGAATAAAAAAGAGAATATGAAAGAATTTTCATAATAATAGAAAATTTTAAAATATTTAGATTTATTACAATGAAATATTAAAGATAACAATGTAGTTGCCGCTTAATCTATTAGAAACTTTGATAAAGTATTTGTAATTTTAAAATTTTTGTGGTAAAATATATCCGGAATAAATTTTATACAAGGAGGGGACTGTATGAAGAAACTTTTAGTAGTATTTTTATTAGTATTTGCTATTTTTGCATTTGCAGAAGTTAAAAACCCCGATACTATTGTTGATTTAACAATTGGGGAACCAGACACATTAGATCCACATCAAGCATATGATACAGCTAGTGGAGAGGTTATATTTAACGTATATGATAACCTTCTCGAATACAAAGGTTCAAGTTTAAGTGAATTTTTGCCAAGATTAGCTGAAGAAGTTCCAACAGCTGATAATGGATTAATCACAGACAACGGAAAAACATTCAAATTCAAAATTAGAAAAGGCGTTAAATTCCACAGTGGAAATGAATTAACTCCATATGATGTAGAATACACATTCGAAAGAGCATTAATAGGAAATCCTGGTGGAGGACCTATCTGGATGTTATATGAAGTATTCTTTGGAGATTACTTCAGCTTAAAATCAGCAGTTAAGGGATTAACAGGTCATTCATGGTCAGAATTAGTAGACCCTGAAACAAAAGAACCAGTAAATGATCAAGCAAAACAAATTTTATTAGACTTCTATAAAAAATATATTGATTCAAAAGTTGAAGTTGATGGCGATTATGTAGTATTCCATTTAGCAGCTCCAAAACCATATTTCTTAAATATTATTGCACAAGGTTCATCATGGGGAGCAATTTTAGATAGTAAAGCAGCTATGGGATTAGGATTATGGGATGGAAAAGCAGACGGATGGTGGAAATTCCATGACTGGAAAAAAGAAGATTCACCATTATACGCAAAAGAAATCGGTTCAGGTCCATATGAATTAGTAACTTGGGATAGAACACAACAAAAAGTTACATTAAAAGCATTTGATGGATACTGGAGAGGTCCAGCTAAAATAAAGAATGTTGTAATTTGGGGAGTAGATGAATGGTCAACAAGAAAAGCAATGTTAGAGAAAGGTGAAGCTGACATAGCTTACGTTCCTGTTCAATACTTAGACCAAGTTGAAGGAAATCCTGATTTAGAAATAATAAAAGGATTACCATCAGTATCAATAACAGCAATGAACTTTAACTGGCAAGTAAAACCAGATTCACCATATATCGGAAGCGGAAAATTAGATGGAAATGGTGTTCCTGTAGACTTCTTTGCTGACAAAAATGTAAGATTAGGATTCATTTATTCATTTGATTATAAAAAGATGATTAATGAAGTATTAAATGGATTTGGTGAATTAGTACCTACAGCATTACCAAAAGGTTTCTTAGGTTATGATGATAACTTACCAAAACCAAAATTTGATTTAGCAGAAGCAACAAAATATTTCAAGAGAGCATATAGAGGACAGTTATGGAGAAAAGGTTTCAAGATGATTATTCTTTACAACACAGGTAACTCATCAAGACAAAAATCAGCAGAATTATTAGCTGACTCATTGAAAAAGATCAATCCTAAATTTAACGTTGAAGCAAGAGGAGTTCAATGGCCAACATTTTTAGACGCAAGAAAGAATGGAAAAATGCCTCTTTACATCATTGGATGGTTAGCAGATTATCCAGATCCAAACAACTTCATTTATACATATTACCATTCAGATGGAGATTATGGACACTATTATGGAGAAAAATATGCTAAATTTGCAAATGCACCACAAGCATTCTTCGGTGGAAAATCATTAAATCAAATGATTTTAGATGCATCATCAGAATTAAATCCTGAAGTTAGACAAGAAATGTACGTAAAGATTCAAGAATTCGTTATCAGAGAAGGAATTGGTGTTCCATTATTCCAACCAGTTGGTGTAAGGGTACATAGAAAATGGTTAAAAGGTTGGTATCCAAACTCAATCAGACCTGGTGACGATTATTATAAATATTCAAAATCAGAATAATTAAGAAATTTTGAAAAAAATAACTTTAATTCTATTTTAAGGGGAGGGGTAATACCTCCCCTTTATTTTTTTGTTTTTTGAATGTTATGTTTCTATGATATAATATATTGGTTTTTTAAAATTAAAAATGGAGGTGCTTGTATGACGGCGTATATTATTAGGAGGTTACTATTATTACCTCTAATAATTTTTGGGGTTACGCTAATAGTTTTCTCCATGATGCAATTGCTTGGAGAAGATCAACTATTAGCAGCATATGTAGATCCAAATACATTAGATAAAATGTCAGAAGCTGATTTGGAAGCTATTAAAGAAAAATATGGGCTTAATGAAGATCCATTTACGAGATATGTTAGATGGATTGAATCAGTGGCTCATGGGGATTTAGGATGGTCAATTGTAGGTAAAGAACCAGTTAAAGATGCAATAATTCATAGATTGCCATCCACAGTAGAACTTACATTATATGCTATTATTCCTATTATTGGGGTAGGAATATGGTTAGGTGTTCAAGCGGCATTACATCACAATAAGTGGCAAGATCATCTGATACGAATATTCTCTATAGTAGGATGGTCATTCCCAGATTTTGTATTTGGTTTAATTATAATCATGGTCTTTTATAGTTGGCTCGGTTGGTTCCCCCCTGGAAGAATTAGTCTGTGGGCAGAAAGTGCAATACATTCCCCGGACTTTCATCAATATACTAAACTTGTCACTATAGATGCATTGTTAAATGGAAGACTTGATATTTTCTGGGATGGGTTAAGACATTTAATTGGACCTATTTTAACATTATCTTATTTATGGTGGGCATATCTAATTAGAATTACAAGATCATCAATGATGGAAGTATTGAGAAAAGATTATGTAAGAACTGCAAGAGCAAAAGGATTACCTGAACACGTAGTTATTAATAAACATGCTAAAAGAAATGCATTAATACCTGTAGCAACTGTTGCAGGTTCAATGATTATAGGGTTAATAATGGGTGTTATTATTGTAGAAACTATATTCATAAGACCTGGTATAGGTAGTTTTGCAGCAAAAGCTGCAGGACAATTAGACTATGCCTCAATAATGGGTATGCTCTTGTTTTCATCTTTAATATTAATTCTTGGTAATTTGATAATTGACGTATCCTATGCATTAATCGATCCAAGAATTAGATACGAGTGAGGTGATAGAAATGAATGAAGAAATTAAGAGATCATTGAAAAAATTCTATAATAACCCATCAGCGATGCTTGGACTAATATTATTAATATTTTTTATATTAATAGCGTCATTTGCACCGTTATTAGCTCCGCCACAAATTCCAATAGATCCTGAAATAGATAATATGGAGAAAATGATTAATAATTTAAATGAAAGTAAAGATCCTGCAATAATAACGCAGTTAACAGATTCTTTCAAAGACTATTATGATTTCACATATGGATTCTATATTGATTATATAAATGACATAAAAAAATTAGGTCAAGCATTAAATAATTATATGTCTAATAGGAGTGACGAAAATTACAACAAATTAATAGAAATACTTCAACCGTTGACAGATGATTATATTTTAGATACATCATACATTGAAAATTTAGAAAATAATAAAGATCAGTCTTCAAATGAAAAGAAAACAAAGTTTGAAAATGCATTAAAGGATTTACAAAATGGTATAAAAGGTTTTGAAAAGAAATATAAATCAGCTATAAAAATAAAAGGAGAACTTGATGATATTCTATCAAAGGATACATCTGTAAAAGTATTTTTACCAGCAGCTAAAAAATACTTTAAAGACTTAAAAAAAGATTATATAAAAAGCATCAATTATAATCCTTATTTAATGCCTATAGTAACATATGAAAATACTCCTATTCCACCATCAAAAGAACATCCTTTTGGTATAAGTAATGGTAGAGACATATATTATGGTGTTATTTGGGGTACTAGAACAGGATTTAAAATTGGGTTAACTGTTGTTTCTATTGCTACAATAATAGGGTTATTTATTGGATCTATTTCAGCTTATTTTGGTGGCTGGGTAGATGAAATATTGATGAGAATTACTGATATATTCATGTCAGTTCCGTTTATGCTTTCTGCAATGGTATTAACTACAATATTGGGAACAGGTTTGGATAAAGTTATGATTGCGATGATTGTTTTTGGTTGGATGGGCTCTGCAAGGTTAATAAGAGGTAATATATTGCAAGCTAAAAATGATCAATATGTATTGGCTGCAAAGGCCTTAGGTGTATCAGATGCAAAAATAATTGTTAAACATATTTTACCAAATACAATTTTCCCTGTTGTAATTCAAGCATCGATGAGAATAGGTTCTATGGTTATTACTGCAGCTGTATTAAGTTTCTTAGGTGTTGGAGCACCCCAAGGATATGCGGATTGGGGATCAATATTAAACTATGCTAGAAACTGGATGCTTGGCGGGACAGAAGGGGCATTCCAATATTGGTATACAATAGTATACCCTGGTACAGCAATGGTATTATTTGTATTAGCTTGGAATTTAGTAGGAGATGCATTAAGAGATATCTTTGATCCGAAACTACGTGGTTAGTTGAAAGGAGGCAAATAATGAAAGAGCCAATATTAAAGGTAAATAATTTACATACATATTTCGATACAGAAGACGGAGAAGTACGAGCTGTAAGAGGTGTCTCCTTTGATGTTCATGAAGGAGAAACACTTGCTATAGTTGGAGAATCTGGATCTGGAAAATCTGTAACATCTTTAAGCATTATGAGATTGTTAGATGAAAATGGAAGAATTGCAGAAGGAGAAATAATATATAAAGGTCAGGATATATCAAAAATTCCTGATGAAGATATGAGACATATAAGAGGAAAAGAAATTGCAATGATTTTCCAAGAACCAATGACTGCATTAAATCCCGTATTTACAGTAGGGGATCAAATAATAGAAATGATAATGCTTCATATGGGAATGGATGAAAAAGCAGCAAGGCAAAGAGCAATAGATTTATTAAGAAAAGTAGGTATTCCAGAACCAGAAAAACGTGTTGATCAATATCCACACGAATTATCTGGTGGAATGAGACAAAGAGCCATGATTGCTATGGCATTGTCTTGTAATCCAAAAGTATTAATTGCAGATGAGCCCACAACAGCGCTTGATGTTACAATACAAGCACAAATATTAGAATTAATGAAAGAATTGCAAAAAGAATATGGAATGGCTATCATATTTATTACTCATGACTTGGGTGTAGTTGCTGAAATGTCTGATAAGGCAGCAGTTATGTATGCTGGAAAAATAGTTGAATATGGAGATATAGTATCCATATTTAAAAGACCAAAAAATCCATATACGTGGGGACTAATGCAATCTATTCCAAAATTAAATGAAGAAGTAGATAGATTAATGTCAATTCCAGGGACAGTACCTAATCCTAGAAAATTTCCTAAAGGATGTGGATTTTCCAATAGATGTTTCTTGGCAAAAGAAAAATGTAAAAATGAAATGCCAGAATTAGTTGAAGTTGAACCTGGGCATTACTCAAGATGTTTCTATATAGATGAATTAATAGAGCAAATTGAAAAGTCAAGGGCGGGTGAAAAATAATGTCTCAAGATAAAAAAATCCTATTACAAGTTGATAATTTAAAAAAATATTTTCCTGTAAGAGCTGGAGTTTTTAAAAGGGTTGTTGCACATGTTCAGGCAGTTGATGATATATCTTTTAAAGTATTTGAAGGGGAAACAATAGGTTTAGTTGGAGAATCTGGTTGTGGTAAAAGTACAACTGGAATGACTATATTGAGATTATTAAATCCAACAGCTGGAAGAGTAGTTGTTGATGGTTTAGATACAACGCCCTTATTTTTTCCTAAATCAAAAGCACATAAATATATACATGAAACATATGTAAAAAAGTTTAACGAATTAAAAAATAAATATAATTCAGAAGATGAAGTAATAAAAAATCTCAAAGAAGAAATAGATAAAAAATATGCAAAAGTATATTTTGAAAAAGGGATGCATGGTCTTAATGAAGAAATGCTTTCCAATATAAATGAAAAAAGAAAATGGTTTAGAAGAAATATGCAAATTATTTTCCAAGATCCATATTCATCATTAAATCCAAGAATGAGAATTAGAAGTATTATCGCTGAAGGGTTACAAACTCATGGATTGGTAAAAAATAGTGCAGAAGCAACAGAAAAAGTAAAAGATTTATTAGAAAAAGTTGGATTATCATCAGAATATATTTACAGATTCCCACATGAATTTTCTGGCGGTCAAAGGCAAAGAATTGGTATTGCAAGGGCTTTAGCCTTAAATCCTAAATTAATTGTTGCTGATGAAGCTGTTTCTGCATTAGATGTATCTATTCAATCGCAGGTAATAAACTTATTAGAAGATTTACAAAAAGAATTTAAATTAACATATGTATTTATTGCTCACGATTTAGCTGTTGTTAAACATATTTCAGACAGAGTTGCAGTTATGTATCTTGGTAAAATAGTAGAATTAGCAGACAAGAAAGCATTATTTGATAATCCATTACATCCATATACAGTATCATTAATGTCTGCTATACCAATACCAGATCCTGAATACAAGAAAAAGAGAATTATTTTGCAAGGAGATGTTCCAAGTCCTATTAATCCTCCAAGCGGTTGTAGATTCCATACAAGATGTCCAATAGCAAAAGATATTTGTTCTAAAAAAGAACCACCACTAGTGGATATGGGTGATGGACATATGGTGGCTTGTCACTTTGCAGGACAATTTAAAGGATAATAATATAAATATGAAAATAAAGTGTCGATCCAGTTTTTGGATTGGCACTTTGTTTTTATAGATATAATCTAATTAATAAATAATAAAAAATAATCATTACAGTTAAGAAATATCTAAGAAATAAAAATGAAATAATATTCAATCTTCTAAAACGCTCATAAATAAAGAAAAATAATTAACTTAGGTTCGGAAGTAGTTCATAAAAATGAAATAAAATCTAAAATATGCTTGACAAAAGGAATTTAGAGAGTTATAATAATGAAAAGTTTTCCGGACCTATGCTAAAAAATTAGAAATTTATAAAATATGCGTGAATAGCGGAAAGTTTAAAAATAGGTTCGACTATTGATAAAAAGCGGATTTTAGAAGAAAAATTAGAAAAAATAGCAAAAATCTCAAAATAAAAAAATAGGTACGGAAAAATGGCTTCTGAAATAGTTATTAAAAAAAGGTTCTAGAAGCCAAGTCTTGGAAAGAAACCACTCTCTGAAAGAGATAGAAACATATCTTCAATAATTGGTGTTGCTAATTGGTAGCTAAGTGTCTTGGAAAGGAACTACTCTCTGGAAGAGATAATTTTATTTGAAATACAATTTGAAAATATAGATGAAAATTGTAAGAAAATTAGAAGAGATTATAGGTAGAATATAGGAATAAGAAGCAATTGGAGATATGAAACTGTTAATTTTAGAAAATCTTAATTTATATTTTCTAAATGCGGAAGCATTCGCTATTCAAAAAACTAAATATTGAAATTGATGCAGAAGATGGAAAAAGACAATTGAAAGAATATTTGTATGCATTAATTGTGAAATATTTCATTTTAATGGTAGTGGAAAAATTAGATAAAGAAAATATTTACAATTTACTAAATGAAGATAATTTAAATAAAAAATAAGGCGGAGGAATCCGCCTTATTTTAATAACTTTTTGAACTATTAGACATTCTAAAAGTTTCCGTTCTATCATTATCATTCACTATATGCAGATATCTGTCTTTTGCTTCTTTTGCTTTTTTTCTTATTATTGAAGGTAGGTCAGATGTTTCAAATTCTTCTTTTAATATTTCCATTAAAGGATCTTCAAAATAATAACCTTCTTCAGTTTCTTCATCGAAGACAATATAATTTAAATGTTCATCTGTAATTTTCTCTGGAAAAGCTTTTTTTAAGAAGTTTAAAGTATATTTGGCAAATGTGTCTACAACATCTTGTGGTCTTTTTGCATGATTTAACATGTCATGATATTCTTTTTTTGTTTCTTCGTAAAATTTTACATAAGATTTCATCATGCTTTCCCCTCCCTGTTTAGTCTATTAGTTTTGACTTTAAAAAAAGGGAAAAGTTCTTAATATAATCTATTATAATAGTAATTTAAAATACTTATTGTATATATTCCAGCTGTTTCAAATCTCATAATAGTATTTCCTAAATTTGTTCTAAATATATTATCAGGTAGATTTTCTAATTCTTCTTTAGAAAAACCCATGTCAGGGCCTAAAATTATAGAAATTTTATCTGGTTTATGGAGCTTTTCTAATGTATTTTTTAATGTTATGTTTACTGTTAAATCTAAGAGAATAGGGTTTTCTATAGAGTTAAAATCTTCAAATTTGAAAAATTTTATTTTAGGGAAAACAGGATTTTCTGATTGCTTTGAGCTTTCAATGATTGTTTTTTGGAATTTTTCTAATGATTTGATTTTTAATTGTGATTTTTGGCCATGAAATATATATATATTATTTACTCTTAATTCTACTAATTTTTCTATTAATATCTTCATCCTATCAAATTTACTTGCACCAATATAAAAATCAATCTGTGGTTTATATATTTTTGTATATTCATCTTTTTTGATAATTTGACATATCGTTTCATTTTTTTTAATTTTTTCTATTTTACATAGAAATATATTTCCTTTACCATCAAAAACCTTTATTTTATTATTTTCTTGTAATCGAACTATTTTTAAATGAGCAGTTTCATTTTTATCTAAAAAAATTTTTCCATTTAAATATTTGCCATAAAAAGCATTTGGCATTAACCTATAACCTCCATACCGACATATGGAATTAATACTTCGGGTACTTTAATCTTTCCGTCAGGCATTTGATAGTTTTCCATTATAGCAACTAACGTTCTACCTACAGCTAATCCAGAACCATTTAATGTATGTACATATTCCATTTTATTTTGTTTATTTCTAAACCTTGTATTTCCTCTTCTGCCTTGGAAATCTTTTACATTACTACATGAAGAAATTTCCTTATATGCATTATAGCTTGGTAGCCATACTTCAAGATCATATGTTTTTGCTGCTCCAAATCCAAGATCACCAGTACAAAGTGTAATAACTCTATATGGTAATTTTAGTAATTGTAAAATTTTTTCTGCATGTGAAGTTAATATTTCGAGTGCTTCTTCAGAATTTTCTGGAGTGGTGTACCAGAATAATTCAACTTTATCAAATTGATGTTGTCTTATTATTCCTCTTACATCTCTACCATAACTTCCAGCTTCTCTTCTATAACATGGTGTGTATGCAACGTATTTTAATGGTAAATCCTTAAAACTTAGTGTTTCGTTTTGATGCATACCTGCTAAGGCTACTTCAGCAGTTGGTATTAAGAATAGATCATCATTTTTTGTATTGTATGCGTCTTCTTCAAATTTTGGTAATTGACCAGTTCCTAACATTGTTTCTCTTTTTACAAGATGGGGGGGTATAACTTCTGTATATCCGTGCTCTTTTGTATGTACATCTAACATGAAATTTATTAATGCTCTTTCCATTCTTGCTAATTGCGATTTTATTATTGAGAATCTTGAACCACTTAATTTGGAAGCTCTATCAAAGTCAAGCATATCTAAATCTGTTCCTAAATCCCAATGTGCTTTAGGTTCAAAATCAAAAGTTCTTGGTGTTCCCCATTTTCTGATTTCTACATTATCATTTTCATCTTTACCTACAGGTACGCTTTCATCTGGAATATTAGGTATATATAATAGCTTTATATGAATTTTATCTTCTATAACCCTCATTTTTTCTTCAAGTTCTTTTATTTGATTTCCAACTTCCTTTGATTCTTGCATTATTTTTTGAAATTCTTCAGCATCTCCAGAAGATTTTATTTTTGCTATTTGTTTTGAATATGCATTTCTCTTTGCTCTTAATTCTTCAACTTGTCTTTGATATACTCTTTTTTCTTTGTCTAATTCGATTATTTGGTCTATTAAGTCTGTTTCCATATTTCTTTTTTTTAGTGCCTCAATTACTATTTCTGGTTTATTCCTTATTAATTTGATATCAATCATTTGTTTTCCTCCTTATCTTTTATTTCAAGAGTTAATTTAACTTGTTGTGCTGAGATTTCATTTTTATCTGTTTTAAATGTAGCTTTTGATGTTTCCATATCTATTTTCTTTTTTTCATTTGTGATTTTTACATTGTCTTTTAATAATAAAATTTTAGTGTTTTCATCATATTCAAATGATTTTGCATATATTAAATAGTCACCTTTGATTATTTTAACTAATGAGTTATTATCTTCCATTTTTCCTGAATATGTTTTATTTTTATTATCAAAATTTATTTCATCACAAAATATTAGAATATTTTTATTTTCTTCTTTTAATGTTATTTTTGTTTCAACTTTTCCTTTTAAAATACCTAAATCATTTTTAAGATCATAATTTAAAGAGTCAGATGTTGCTTCCATTGTATCTGTTTTTATTCTTATAGAACCAGTTGATTCTAATTTTTTCCATTCGTCATTTACTAAAGTAACTGTAGCTAAATCAGTTAATACTTCTAATGTATCTTTAATAACTTGAACGTTGTTTTTTAATACGTAAAAATCATCTCCACCTTTTACTGTATCGGCACTCACATGAATTGTAGATGAAAAAGATATTATAGAAAATGAAATTATTAGTAATAAAATAATTAATTTTTTCATGATAATACCTCCATATTTTTATTTATCCACATTTGAGCAGTTTTTCTAGCATTATTATAAGATGCTCCACTTAAAGACAATGAGGTTAATTTTATTGGTGTTAATACATCAATATCTTTTGTTAGTATATCAAATAATTTTTTCTTTCTTAAGAAAAAGGAGTATAATAATATTTCTGCTCCATTTTTTGGAGTTGGTAATTTTAATGAACATTCTAATGAAGTTATTATATTAATATCTTCTAATTTTAATGGACAAATGGAAATTTCTGCAGTAGGTATTAACATTTTATCTTCATATTCATAATATTTAAAAAACGGTGGTGATGAAAAAGATGCTAAAATTGCATCTGTAAGATATTCATCTGGTTTAAATACGTAGATTTCTTTTTTTTGTATATCATATGTTTCTATTTCAAAAAAATCTCCAATATCTCCAATTTTTGTGTTACCAAAATAACTTTGAAGCTCTTTTTTTAATTCTTTATGTGATTCAAATTCGAATTGTTTTTTTCGATTTAATTTCCAAAGAACTATAGCCTGATTGTATAAATTTTCATAAATTTTATCTTTAAAAAAGTATCTATTCAGAATTTTTGAGTTTTGGATAAATTCAATATTTTTTCCAAAAAAATTTTTCTTATATTTAGAAATGAAAAATGGTAATAATGCACTTATTCCGGATACTCTCAAAAATATTGGAATGTCATGGTTTAAAAATTCTGAAATGACACCAGAATTCCAATAGATACCATATTTAAAATCGCCAGAAGCAATATTAATTTTTTTCATGCATATCCCTACTTTCAAGTTTCTTTTTTGCTTCTACGTAGATTTCTTTGTATTTATCAAATTCATACCATTCATATGATGAGTCAAAAATATAAACTTCATTAGCTTGTTTTAATTTTTCTGATGTAATATAATCAGCACTTAATGATGAAATGAAATTAATATATTCTAATCCATCATTAAATTTTTCATTTTTTTGTGGTATATGGGAAGCTATTATATATTCTGCTCCCATTTTTTTACATAATTCGACAGGAACTTCATCTAATACTCCACCATCAACTAAAGCCATTCCACCTAATAATTTTGGAGTAAATGCTGCAGGCACATTAGAAGATGCCATAACAGCATCTAATATATATCCTTCCGTAATTTCTTCTACAGTTTCAGAATCTATATCTACAGCTACAGCTCCAAACGGGATTTTACAATCAGAGAATCGTTTTTTATGAAATAATGATTTTAATAAATTGAATAATAAATTATTATTTAGAATACCTGGTGATGATAGTAATTTTGCAAAACCAGTAATTTTATTTTCTAAGCTTTTCTTTATATATTGTATTTCTTTGTTAGAATGTTTTATTATATAATGAAATTTCCTTAAAACTAATTCGCTGTTTGGTTCTAATGCATATAATGCACCAACAATGGATCCAGCACTACAACCTGTAATTGCTACTGGATTTTCATTATATTTTTTTTCTAAATATTCAAGTAGGGCTATATGTGCCATTCCTCTAATTCCACCGCTTCCTAAAGCAACACCATAATTCATTACATACCTCCTAACACAACATAAACTGCAATACCGCCAACAATACCACCTATTAAACTATAGAGAATGTTATTCATAATATTTTGATTGTGAATATCTTTTTCTAATTTAGATACTTTAGATTCTAATAAATTTACTTCACTGGAATCTTTTTTCATTTCTAATAGTTCATTTGAAATTTGATTATTTTGTGATTTTAAATTAGTTATATCTTTCTCCATATTAATTATTTTTTCATCTAAATATGAAGAGTTAGATATTGTATTTACTTTATCTTCTACATTATTTAATCTTGTTATAATTGATTCTAGAGATTTCATATTTTCCTTAATAAGATCATCTTTTATTTGCATATATACATAATCTTTTATATCATCAGATTTTTTCATAATTTCTTGTGATACCATATCTCCAATTATATTAGTCAATACATCTTTATTATTTGAAGGTAAATTTTCCAAATTATATATGGATTTTTCTAATGATTTTAATCTTTCTTCGAACGTATTTAATTGTAATACTTTTTTGTCAAATTCACTTTTCAATTCAAATAATGTTTTGCTATTTGTGATTACATCATTTTGTAATTTTTCTGTAGGTGGTTGTAGAGCTAAGTCTTGAACTAATTTATTCATATCTCTAATCTTTTTAGTTAACTCGTCATCTTTAGCCTTTAATTCATCTATGGTTTTTAATTGATCATTAATTTTTTGTATTTCTTGATAATTCTTGGTACTCAATTGATCTAAATTATTTATCTTAGGTAATGCAGAATTTATGTTTGTTAAAAGTTCTCCAATATTATTTACACCACTATCCTTTACGGCTTTTCTAAAATCTTCTAAATCTTTTGACATATTTAAAACTTGAGCAGTAAGGTTAGAAACTGCATAATCATTAGTATTTATTCTTGCTTCGATTTTATCAATTTTTGAGAATAAATTAGATATACTATCACTTTGTTTGTCAAAAGCAGCACCTTCTAATAAAGCAATTCTTTGATCATACTCTTTTAATGTTTTGCTAAATGTATTTAATTCATCTGCAGCATTTTCTAAAGCCTTCATGTTGTCTAATCTTTTTTCTATATTTGATAATCTATCGAGTAATTCTTGGGGAAGTTGAGTATTAGCTGTAACTTTTATATCGCTTATATTTTTCTCTAAATCTATAACTTTACTTTCTAAATTATTTATTCTATTAGATGCGTCAGATAATATTCCATTATATGAATTTATAACTTTTTCAAATTCATCAATTTTGTTTTTTAATGTGGGTATATCATTGGTTTTATTTTCAATTTCTTGTAGTTTTTTATATAGTAATGTATCATTAGACAATGTAGAACTATCCGTTATTTTGATTCCGGATGTTTCCAATTGTAAGACTTTATCATTTAATTCTCTTATCTGATTATCTAATTCAGGAATTTTTGATGTTAAATTAATAAGAGGTTTTATTTGAAAATCGAATTTTTGTTGTATTATGTTATCTATATATTCATTTGAAGAGGAGATTTGATTTTTTAATTCATTTATATCATTTGTTAATTGTGTTAAAGTTGAATCTTCAGTGCTTTTTTTCCATCTCATTTGAGCAGAAACTTCATTAGTAATAAATAGTTTTAATCCGTCTTTTTCTTTGGAAAATAAATCATCAATATATGATTTATAATTACTTTGTTCTCTTTTTAAATAATCATCTAAAGTATTAGTCATGTATTCTTTTGTTTTTGAAAATTGATCTAAGACTTGTTCTACTGTTTTTTCAAATTCATTCATTCTATTGCTAAATAGCACTATTGAAGCCAATGTTGTTTCATATAACTCGTTAATTTTCTGCTCTGATCTTTTTTCTGCTACCATATAAGCATTTTGAGCTATTGTTTTAAAAATAGGATTATTTGAATCGGTTGAATCTATTGTTATAGCATTTTCAAGATTTTTAACTCTATTAGATAAGTCCATAACGTTATTTTTTGTGTTTTTATAATCGGCATCAAGAGAAAATATAAAATTTTCTAATGTATAAACTCTTTCTGGAAGTTTTTCAATTTCTAACTTTGTTAAAGAAGCATCTAATGTCATTATTTCTTTTTTATAATTTTCATTTAAATAATCTAAAAATTTAGAACCAAATATTGCAAGATCATATCTGGATACTGATATTGAGCCATTAAATTTTCCTTGTGTATCTGTATCCATTATTCCAGCATTTATCACTTTAAAAACATGAGGATAAACAGGTGAAGCTGGTTTAACATCTGTAATTTCTCCGAAGATTATTGAAAAAACAATTAAAAATGATAAAATAATAATAATTTTTTTCATTATACTGCCCCCTTAATACCAATTATCTAAATTAATATATTTCCCGTCATCTGTAAAATATATAAATCTTTCAGCAATTTTTCTTTTACCTTTGAAAATGCTAATTTTATGAACACCATATTCTAATCTTAAGTCTAATTCTGATGAAGAATATTTAATATCATCTACATATATATCGTAAGGTTTTGTATGAACTATTTTTACCGGAACTAGATTCGCTCTTGAAAAGAAAATTACTCTGTGTTCATAATTTGTCAAACTTATATTTATATTATAGCTTTTTCCATCAGAAAACTTGAAAGTTACATTATGGGTACCTGGAGACAATACATCTCCTAAAACATAACCTCTATTAATATATTTTCCATCTATATATATTAATACATAATTTGAAGATGTAAATAAAGATACAGCAGAAACATTATCATTATTTGTTAAAAAAATAGTTTGATTTCTGTTTTTTCTTATAGTTGTAGTTTTTTTAGAATTCAGATAATATACATCTATTGTTTTTGTTTTTTGCATGGTATCTAATAAAATTGTGGAAGGAGTGAAAGCATATTTATCTCCTATATAAGTTAAAATCTTTTCTTTTGCTAGTACTTCAACTGAGGTTGAACGTCTAGGATTTAATAAAATTTCTTTTGGCGCATCTTTATCAATAATATATCTAAAAAATAATTCGCTATCTTCCTTTGAAACTATTTCTATAATATGAGGCATTCCATCTAATTCAAGATATTCTATACTTTCTCCGATAAATTTCCCATCTAAATAAAACTGTAATCCTTGGCTATCACTAAATTTTACGATGCGAGTATTTTCATATAATTCAAAAAACAATTGTTTTTTATCAATAGATTTATCCAACTTTATTGATAATTCTTTTGATATGTAACCAATTTTTGATAAAATAATTTTTAGATTACCTGAAGGTACTGTAAAGGTATTAGGAGTATATCCCATATTTTCACCATTTATTGTAACTAAAGCATTTTGAGGAGAAGAATCTATATATAATTTAATTCCCTTTTTGAGTTCAAAATTTAATGTTGTGGGTTCTTCAGAGGTTAAAATAATTTTTTTTGATAAAGATAGATATCCATCTTTTTTTAATGTTATATCATATTGTTTGTTAAGAGACAATATTGTTGAATATGGAGTCACACCAACAAGTGATTTATTAATATACAAATTAGCTGATGGATTTGATTTTATAGTTACCATTCCATTTGGAACAAAATTTACATTTAAATTTATAGTTTTAAAAGGTATTAAGTTGATTTTTAATGTTAATGGTTTGTAATTTTCAGCAGTTAATGTAATTTCTGAGATGTTTGATGGGATTTTTAATACGGAATTATTTTTTAAAGATATAGTTGTTTCATTATATGTAACCTTAAAATTATCAACATTTGAGATGAATTTTATAGTAGATAAAGGGATTAATGTTACGTTTAAAGTCATATCCTTATTTAGATTTATGTTTGTTTTGTAATCAGCATAGCCAAATTTCGATATTAATATTTCATGATTTCCATTATTTAGTGAGATGATTTCTTTTCCATCTTTTATTGTTGAAATATATTCATTATCTACATATATAAGAGCTCCTTTTGGTCCAATTACAGTTAATTGTGCGGAAAAGGATAATATTGTGAGGACTAAAAATAACAAAATAAATATTTTATTCTTTTTCATTTTTCCTCACCTCATTTATTATATAATCTAAATGCTCTAACTGATTCATTAAATTTTCTGGTTCATCTATTTGAGATAATACTTTATCCATAAATTCGACTCGAGCTTTGATAACTTCATCTATTACATTAATCCCTTTTTGAGTTATTTTTATAGTAGTAACTCTTTTATCTTTTTCATCTTTAACCTTTGTCAAATAGCCAGCATTTTCTAAACGGTTAATCAAACCTGTTGTGGTACTTTTTGTTATACCTAGAGTAACACTAATATCAGTAACTCTTTTAGGCCCTCTGAAATAAATTATCTGTAAAAGATCAAATTGCGCAGGAGATATTTCGCTATTTTTAATAATTTTTCTACCTTCTACTTTTATTTTGAAGCAAATATCTCTTAGTATTTTTTCAAAATTACTCAACCTTTTTTTATCCATAATGTTCCTCCTATCTATTTATATATTATTTTTGAAAGTGAGGTAATGAAGTTGGTAAAGAATATAACCTTTTCAGCCATGCTAAGCGTTTTGACAGTTTTATTGTTCACATCACAAATGTTTATTCCTGTTGTGGGGATTCTTATATCTTTTTTTAGTTTGATTCCTTTAATAATTGTATATAAAATGACAAATATGAAGTATTTTTTAATTTCCACATTAACATCAGCTTTTTTAATATTAATTTTAAATGATTTATTTGGTTTTATCTTTTTTTCTACTTTTTTACTTCCACCTGTTTTAAGTATTGTATATAATAAAAAAAATAAAATTCCCCACATTATATTTTTTCTCGTGCCAGTGGCATCATCCTATTTTATGTATAAATCTTTTTTTAATGTAAAGATTTTTGTTTATCTTTGGCCACTTATTGGAGCATCTGTATTTATGGTAGTTAAATTTTATTATATAAAAATTTCAGAAATAATTATGAAAAATTTAAAGCAAAAAGGTTTTTAACTATATATATTTTATCAGAAAAACTGCAAAAAATGAAATGTATGTTATAATGAAAATAGAAAATAATTTGTTTGAGGTGATTGTATGGAAACTATTGATGTTGTTGTTGAAAAAATAGTGAATGGTGGTTATGGATTTGCAAGATATGATAATAAAATTTATATGATTGAACATGCTTATCCAGGTGAATTTGTTAGGATAAAGATAAAAGGTAATAAAAAAGATGTGTATTTTGCAGAAGTAGTTGAATATATAGAAAAATCACCGTATAGAAATAGATCAGTATGTCCTCATTATCAAGAGTGTGGTGGTTGTCAATTATTGGATCTTGATTACAACGAACAATTAAAGATTAAAACAGGTATAGTTAAAGAACAAATAAGAAGAATAGGAAAATTAGATGATTCATTGGTTTTAGATGCAGTTAGGTCTGATGAAATAAATAATTATAGGAGTAAAATGGAATTTGCTTTTTCATATGTAAAAGGAGAATTGAAATTAGGACTTAAAAAAAGAAATACTAATGAAATTATAGATATAAAAAAATGTTTTATATCTCCCAAAGAATTTAATAAGATATTACATGAAACTAAAAAGATTTTTGAAGCGTTAAATTTAAAAATATATAATCCAAAATCAAGAAAAGGTGAATTTAAGCATCTTGTTCTTAGAAAATCGTTTTCCAAGAATGAAATAATGAGCATATTTATTACTAAAACCGAATATATTAGTAACTATAAGAAATTTAAAGAACTAATAAAAAATAATATTAAATCTGATTCAATAATACATGTTATGAATGGATCTGACTCTGTTGTTTTAAGAGGCCCGTATAAAACATTAAAAGGTGAAGGAGTCTTAAAAGAAGAATTTGATGGATTTGAATATCAAATTCCTCCAACAGCATTTTTTCAAAATAACTATAACATAACTAAGAAAATATTAAACGAGTTTGTAAGAATAGTTAAAGAAGAAAAGATAACAGGACATTTATTAGATTTATACTCTGGTGTTGGATTGTTTTCAATTTATCTTGCACCATTATTTAAACATGTTAATGGTGTAGAAACTAATGGTATATCTGTTAAAGCAGCGCATTCAAATACAAATATTAATAACATAAAAAATGCAACATTTATTAAAGCAGATGTTGAAGAATTTATTCAGGATTATGATAAGAAAGTTGATTTATTAATTGTTGATCCTCCAAGAAGTGGTTTGGGAAAGAAAGTTTTAACTAAAATTTTACATTTGAAACCTAAAAATATTTTTTATTTATCTTGTGATCCGACAACTTTATCCAGAGATTTATCAAAATTAAATGAATTCTATAATATAGAATTTATTCAGCCTTTTGATATGTTTCCCAATACTTTTCATATTGAAAATTTTGCGTTTTTAAAGGCAAAAAACAGTAATTAAATATAATTAAAGTTAAATTTCTGTGATTATTGCACAAAATCAATAATTTTTGGTATAATATGTATTGGATATATTAAATTTTGGAGGGAGGACTTTCCATGGAATTTATTTCAAAGATAAATGTTTTACCTAAGGTACCAGAAAAATTATCTAGGTTACCAGAGTTAAGTAGGAATCTTTGGTGGACATGGAATTATGATGCACAGGAGATATTTGAAAGAATAGATGAAGATTTATGGGTAGAAGTAAATAGAAATCCTGTGTTATTTTTAAAGAAAGTAAGTCAAAAAAAATTAAATGAAGCATCAGAAAATCAAGCTATTGTTTCATTGTATTCTCAAGTTATTGAAAAATTTGATGAATATATGAAAGCAGAAAATACATGGTTTAAATCTACACACAGAGAATATAAAGGTGGAGAATTTGCATATTTTTGTGCCGAATATGGTCTTCATGAATCATTCCCTAATTATTCTGGTGGTTTAGGAGTATTAGCAGGAGATCATTTAAAATCTTCAAGTGATTTAGGTATTCCTCTTGTTGCTGTAGGATTGCTATATAAACAAGGATATTTTGAACAAAGGATAAATTCAGAAGGATGGCAAGAAGCAATTTTTAATCCTTATGATTTCGATAATTTTCCAGTTGTTCCTGTAAAAGATAATGACGGTAACGAACTTTTTATTACCGTTGAAATGGATAACAGAAAGGTATATGCAAAGATTTGGAAATTACAAGTTGGAAGAATTAACTTAATATATTTAGATACAGATATTCCACAAAATGATCCTGAAGATAGAATGATAACTTATCAATTATATGGTGGAGATCAAGAAATGAGAATTCGCCAGGAAATATTACTAGGAATTGGTGGAGTTAGAGCATTAAGAACAATAGGATATAATCCATCAGTATGGCATATGAATGAAGGGCATTCAGCATTTTTAGGATTAGAAAGAATTAGAGAATTTGTGCAAGAAAAAGGATTAACTTTTAGAGAGGCTGTGCAAGCTGCAAAAGCCAGTGCTGTATTTACAACACATACTCCTGTTCCTGCTGGTCATGATGCATTTCCATTTCATATGATGGATAAATACTTTAAAAATTATTGGCCACAATTAAAAGCGTCAAGAAGAGAATTTTTGGATTTAGGTGCAGAAATAAGACCAGATGGTTCAGAATTATTTTCTATGACAACGTTAGCTTTAAATTTATCTTCTAGAGCAAACGGAGTAAGTAAATTACATGGAGAAGTTTCAAGAGATTTAGCAAAAGATATCTGGAAAGGTTTAGAAGCAGTAGAAGTTCCTATTACACATGTAACAAATGGGGTTCATGCAACAACATGGATTTCAAAAGAATTACAGGATTTATTTACTAATTATCTTGGAAGAGATTGGCATGAAAAAGTTGATGATCCTGATTTATGGAAAAAAATTGATAATATACCAGATGAAGAATTATGGAATGTTAGAAAATCTTTAAAGAAAAAATTAATTAATTTTATTCATGAAAGAACAAAGATGCAAAGAATGAGACATGGTGAAACTGTAGAACAATTGCAAGAAATTGAAGAGATTTTAAATCCAAATGCATTAACAATTGGTTTTGCTAGAAGATTTGCAACATATAAGAGAGCTACTTTAATTTTCAAAGATTTAGATAGATTAAAGAAAATATTGAATAATCCTGAAAGACCTGTGCAATTAGTATTTGCTGGTAAAGCTCACCCTGCGGATAAACCTGGTCAAGAATTAATTAAAAGAATTTATGAAATTTCCAGAATGCCAGAATTTAAAGATAAAATTGTATTTATAGAAAATTATGATATGAATGTAGCAAGACATTTGGTTGCAGGTGTTGATGTATGGTTAAATAACCCAAGAAGGCCAAGAGAAGCTAGTGGTACAAGTGGACAAAAAGCTGGAATGAATGGATCGCCTAATTTCAGTGTTTTAGATGGTTGGTGGGTAGAAGGATATAATGGTAAAAATGGTTGGGCTATAGGTGATGAAAGAGATTATACAGATTTGGAACTTCAAGATAGAATTGATAGCGTTTCTATATATAATACATTAGAGAAAGAAATTGTTCCATTGTATTATGATAACAATGAAGAATTAGGGGTCTCTAGAGAATGGATAAAAATAATGAAAGAATCTATTATATCTGTTACATCATTTTTTAATACTCATAGGATGCTTAAAGAATATACTCAAAAGTTATATATGACTGCTGCTGAATTAGGTGAAAAATTTGTTAAAAATGATTTTGAAATTACAAGGAAATTTTCTAGTTGGGTAGATATATTAGAAAGAAATTGGGATAGTATTAAAATAAAGGTATTGTCAAATGTAAATGATGATGTAGAATATTCTACTGGTGGCAAGATAGAAGTACAAGCAGAGGTTTATTTACCAGGTATAGGTCCTGATTCTATATTGACCCAAATAGTATTAGCAAAGATAGAAAATGATAAAGTAGTTTCATTAAAATCATTTGATATGAAACTTGTAAAAGAAGTAAATAAAGATACTTATTTATATAAAGGTGAATTTGAAGTGGAAGAAAGAGGGCAATATGGTTGGAATGTAAGAGTTGTTCCATATAATCCAATTATGCCATATCAACATTATTTAATAGGTTTTGTTAAATATCCACAATAATAAACGACTAAATAACTGCAGCTTCACGCTGCAGTTATTTTTTTATCTTTATATTTTTAAAATTAATAAAAATAGATATAATTACAAATATATAAAATTCTAAAGGGAGATTAAAATGAAAGATGGTATTGTTGGAATTTTGAATTATGCTTTAGCTAAAGAAATTGAAGGAAGGAACTTTTATAAACTTAAATTAGATAGCATATCTAATTCTGGTTTAAAAGAGTTGTTTACATAGAAAAATACAAAGATGAGAAAAGTTTAGATGTAGATTTTGAAGAAAATATCAAATAATTCTAAATTTAATAAATTTATTTATAATGGGAACGAAAAAATAATAATTTATTAAGTATATATAAATGATTTAAATGACGCGAGAATGCAAAATTAAGAGCCCTTGCGGGCTCTCTTTTAATCTATGCTGAAAGAGGTTGCTTATTTTTGAACATTTGTTTTATTTCATTATCAAAAACAATTTTGATATATTTTTCCAATTCTTCAATTGAATTAAAATTAATTATTTCTTTTTCTGTTATTTTGTTATCTAAGCCTATTAATTCTAATAAATACTTATTATTTTCGGAATTTAAAAGAAAAGTTTTAAAATAATGTCGTTTTTCTTCATACCATTTTACTAACTCATTTGTTTTAATCATAATATAACCCCCTTAATGTATTTTTTAATATTAATAATTCTACCTTATTGTATCTTAACTATATGTTACTACAAAGAAGACTTAAAATCAATTAAGAAAAGGTAAATTTTAAGTAACAAATCTACACTATAGTAGAAAATAGTGTATAATATATATAGAAAGAGAGGTGGTATTGTGGCGAAAGAAAACAATATTATTGGAAAAAGGATAGAAATGTTAAGGAAAAGGAAAAAACTTTCAAGAGAAAAATTAGGAGCAATTATTGGAATTGCGGGGAATAGTGTTTATAGGATTGAAGCTGGATTTAATTTACCATCATCAGAAGTTGTTATTCAATTATCAAAATTTTTTGATGTTCCAGCAGACTATATACTGGGAATTGATAAATATTCTGAAAAAGAAAGTGAAAATAATTTTAATATGAAAAAAATTCCAGTATATGAAAAGGTTGCTGCAGGTCTTTCGGGTGTAGCAGAACCTATTGATTATCCTATTGATGAAATATACATTCCATTAGGTTCTAGAGGAGAATTTGCAGTTGAAGTTGTAGGAGATAGCATGGAACCAGAAATAAAAGAAGGTGATTACGTTATTGTAGATACAAACGCGTATATTGAGTCCGGTAATAGAGTAGTAGCATTAATAAATGATGGTGCAGATGCTTTAGTTAAAGTATATAGAAAAACTATGGATGGTCCTGCAATGTTATATAGTTTAAATCAGAAGTATGATCCAATAATATTAACAGATGATTTAAAATGGGAAATAGTAGGTAAAGTTGTAAGTTTATATAGAAGATATGGGTGATTATATGAAAAAAATAATAATTAATAACTAGGGGAACTCGATTTAATCGAGTTCCCCTAGTTTATTTGGAATTTAAAAACTTGATACACCTGAACCTGATAACCATAGCATATCTGAAACTAACGAAGGATGTGTTGGATCTGAGATATCTACAATAACTAATCCATTTGAACCATCTGCAATATAAGCAAGGTTTCCATATATATACATCTTCAGTTGTAGCGTCAGTATCGAATTTACCAATTTCTATTGGATTAGATGGATTTGATAAATCAAAAACAACCAAACCATCAGAATTATCTGCAACATATAAATAATTATCTTTCATAAAAAATTTCTTTATAGATCCATACATATTATAATAGTATTTAATCTGTTTTATATTTGAAGGATCCGTTATATCTAAAATATATAGCCCTCCATCATCAACAAGAGCATAATCATTATATGCATATACATCATCAGCACTTACATTGGTAATAAAACGGCCAATTTGAATAGGGTTGCTAGGATTAGATATATCAAGTATTATTAAACCATTAGCAGCAATATAAGCGTAATTCCCATTTACATAAACATTATTTATTATTCCATCAGAGGTAAAATGTCCAATTTCAGTTGGATTAGATGGATCAGATATATTAACAATAACTAATCCATTCGAACCATCTGCAATATAAGCAAAATTATCTTTTACGAATACGTTTTTAGCTGTTCCATTAGTATCCAAATGTCCAATTTCAGTTGGATTAGATGGATCAGATATATCCAAAATAACTAAACCATTTCTCCAATCTGCGATGTAAACAAAGTTATTTTTTATATAAACATCGCTAACCCATCCATCAGTATCAATATTATTAATTTCTAAAGGATTAGTAGGATCTGTTATATCTACTATTATTAAATTACCATCTGTGACATAAGCATAATTCCCATTTATAAATACATTTGTTGCACTATTTTTATTCTCAACAATTTGAGAAATATCAATTGGATTAGCAGGATTAGATATATCAACAATTTTAATAATATTATTTAGACTATCTATAATAAAAGCATAGCTGCCTTTTATATATATATTGTCAATTCTGGGAATATTATTAATGAAATTAATCTGAGAAGGATTCTCTGGGTTTGATATATCAAATATGTATAAACCATTAGTAAAATCAGCAATATAAGCATAATCATCTTTTATAAATAGATTATTTGCATATTCAAAACTCAAAAATTTAATTTGTTGAGGATTAGTAGGATCTGTTATATCTAATATGTATAATCCATTCAAGTAATCAGTAACATAAGCATAATTATTTTTTCCTGAGTTTGACACTACTTTTGTAACTCAAATTCTCAAAAAGAGAAATAATAAGAAAAACAGCGATTGTTAACTTTTTGTAAAAAGAGAAATTAGCCACACACCTCCCTCTTTTTAGCTATTCATGCGTATTTTAGAAGTATTTTTCTTTAAATTCATCTAAATCCATCATTTTTTTAGGTTTTTCTATTTCTAATATTTTTAATATTGATTTTTGAAATTCATTTAAATTGGCTCTTAATGCAAATAATTTGTCTTTTAATCTTACTTCTGAATATTCCATATTTTTAATAGTCTCTCTAATTTTTTCATGTGAATAATCAATGTTATTTTTTTCTAGTTCTAATTCTAATGTTCTTTGCATTATGTAAGATATGAAACTCATTACTATATGACCTTTTATTCTTTTAGGAGTCCAATGAAATATAGGTCTTGTTTCTAGATAATTTTTTAATGTTCTAAATGTTTCTTCTACTTTCCATAATGTATGATACTGTTCTAATATTTGTTTTGGATTTAATTTAGTATTTGTCATTATTCCATAATATCCATCGTATTTTTCATCATTTTTTATTTTTTCATTATCTAATATATAATTCTGTTTATTTTCTTCTTTTAAATATTTTTTAGCTCCTCTTTTATTCATTGAATCTACATTATTATTTTCAAGCATTTTCTTTGCTTTTTCAATTAATCTAAGTCTATCTGCTCTATCTTTTTTAGCTCTTTCTTCTGAATATATTATGAGTAATCTATTATTATCGTATTGAACTTCTCTATATTTTATTCCTTTTGCTATTTCTATGAATTCTCCATCAAATATATTTACTTTTTTTAATTGTTTAATTGATTTACCTACTATGAATTCATAATTGGAATTTTCTACTACTTCTATATTTTTTTTACTCATCATTCCTCTATCTGATACTACTATTACTTTTCCTAATTGATATTCTTTTTTCATTGTTTCAACTGCATCTTTAAATGTATGTCCTTCAAATGTATTACCTGGATATATATCAAAACTCACTGGCATTTTATCTTGATCTATTGACATACCTAATACTATTTGTGATTCATTAAATTTCTTATCTTTTGAATATCCCATTTGTAATATCTCATTTGTTTGTTGTGTTTCAAAGGCTAATGTAGTTACATCGTAAAATACTAAATCTACTGTTGTATTAAACAAACTTATTCTTTGATTATACAAATGTTTTTCTATACCTTCTTTATTTTCTGCTAATACATCTAATGTTCTATACAACCAATGCAACATAACTTCATCTTTTTCTAATTCTTTTCCTTCACTAACTTCTACTGGTGTATATCCTAAATATTCTAAATTATTAAATATTCCTAATTTACTCCTCGGTTCTATTATTCTATTCATTACCATTATTTTTAACATCTCTTCTACATCATATGTTGTATTCATCTTCTCAAAATATCTTTTCATTTCATATCTGTCAAATATCTTATTTACTATTAATCGTATTCCGTAATTCTTTCTTGCTATTTCTTCCATTAAATCATCATCTATTTTTTCGTATCCTTCTATTTCAAATATCCTTAACAAACTATCTACAAGTTTAATTATATCTTTTTTAGTGTAATTATCAACATTTCCAAAATTTACCACTGTCTTTTGTTTAACCTTCTTACCTTCTCTTACACTTTCCATTATCCTTAAATATCTCTTACCTTTAACTTTTGATATTTTAGGATACATTATAATCATCCCCTTTTAGTGGTTGTCATATATATTATACCACTAAAAGAAGCTAAATAACAATATGTATAGTTAATTATATGTAACAAAAGTTAGCCACACATTTTTTCGACTTCCTGAAAAATACGCACCTCAAACCCGCATTCTACCGTCCTATTTACCCAAAAATCGCCATTTTTGTGTCAAAGTCAGGAGCATAATTATTTTTTATAAGTACTTTAGAAGCATTATCAATAGTAAATTTACCTATTTGATTTGGATTAGTTATGTCAGAAATATCTATAACAACTAAGCCATTACTATGATCAGCTACATAAACACAATTATCCTTTATATCTAATGAAACAGAGTAACTTTGAGTGTCAAATTGTCCTACTTGTTGAATGTTATTTATATCAGATATATCTAAAATAATAACCCCATAATCAATTGTAACGAAAGCATAATCATTATATATTTTTATACTCTTTGGATTAATTACATCATATATACTTAATTGAGTAGGATTATATGGGTCAGATAAATCAATTATTATTAATCCTAAATTAGGAACAGCTGCGAAAGCATAATTTCCTTTAAGTGTAACATTATATGTATTTGCAGTATCAAAATAACTAATTACTGATGGATTATAAGGATCTTCAATATTATATAAAATAAATCCATCACTTCCATATACAGCTATTGAATTTTGTAATATTGGATTAATAGTTGTAGTAAAAGAGCAAATTTCACCAATACTTACGCTTCCATGAATATCTTTTGCTATTATTTTCCAATAATATGTAGTGCTATATTTTAGATCATTTAATTGATATGAAGTGGCATTATAATTTTTTTCGAGCAAAGTTAAATTATTTTTATCAGTACCTAAATATATGTCATATGTAATTGAATCTCCATCTGGATCTAACGAATCCCATTCAAGTGTAACATTAGTATCAATGTCTGGTGTATTATTTAATGGTGATAATAATTGTGGTATACTTGGTGGATTGTTTATTTTTTCAAATGCTTTAGTATTTTTTAAATCTTTACCATATTGAGGCCATATGGAGTTTGCAATAGTTAATTTTTTAATATTGAATGAGTAAATATAACCGCTATTTGAAGCAAAATATAGATATCCATCACTTGTAATTTTTGGACTAGATTCTATAGCACTATCAGTTTTAAATTTCCAATTTAAATTTCCGTTTGAATCAATTGAATATAGAAATCCATCATCATTTCCAAAATATATATTTCCTTCAGAATCAATAACAGGAGTTGTTTTTATGTGGTTGGAAGTTTCAAAATACCATTTTAAAGATCCATCAGTATTAATGGCATATAATGTTCCATTTATATCTCCTGTAGTAATATAAATTGTACCATCTTCTCCAATTACAGGGCTGGAATAAATTGGACCATTTGTACTGTAATGCCATTTTTCAGTACCATCAAGATTTAAAGCGTATAAATTATTATCTCAACATCCAAAATATATAGTTCCATTTTCATCAATTGCAGCAGATGAAACAATTTCATCTCCGACATCAAAACTCCATTTTATTTCTCCAGTAATACTGTCGATAGCATAAAATTTTTTTCCTGTACTGCCAATATATATAGTTCCATCATTTGAATAAACAGGACCAGCAAATATAGGATTATCTAATAAAGGGGCCTCTAATGTTATTCCATCAACCCATAATACATCTCCATTATTTGTTAATTTATATAAGTGATGATCATAGCTGCCAACATAAATATTTCCTTCGCCATCAATAGTAGCATCTGACCAAACAATACCACCAATAGACTTATTCCATAATTTTTCTCCATTTTGAGAAATTTTATAAACATTTGGACCACCAAATATAATATTTCCTTCACTATCTATAACTGGTGCAGATAATGCGTTTGTATCAGAACCATTATACTCCATTAAATATTTCCAATTTAATGTGCTATCAGAAGATAATGAATATAAGTATTTATCTCTAATTGTAAAATAAATATTTCCATTATCATCAATAGCTAAGTTAGAAAAATTATAATAGGTATTATAGGTATTTATTTTTGTTTTCCAATTTAAAATATAATCTAAAGTATCATCATCAATATATAACCAGCTAGAAGTATCAATAGGAATTTGTTGTGCTTCAGTATTTATAACAGTAGCATCTATTATTGAAACATTTGTTGGCATATCTAATCTTATAACCTCAATACTTAAAAGATTTGTTGAAGGTAATGTTCCATCAAGTATTCCGAGATCAATTTCAAATTCTCCATTTTCATTATAATCTGCATAAGTAATTTCAACGCCATTTAAACCAACTACATTAGAAAATTCAATATATTGATTTGATTCAAATTTTATACTAGCGGCTTTAATGTTATCTAAATATTTTCCACTAATAAATAATCTATTCGTGTATTTATCATAAAAGTTCAAATAAATAGTAGGAATATCAATAGACATAAATGTAGCAACTTTAGTAGAAGCTAAATTTCTACTATCAGTAGCAATAACAGTTAAAGTATATTCTGTGTTTCTTTCGAGGTTTTTAACGATAAAATTGTTATCAGAATCTTTTTCTAATTTGTTATTATTCAATAAAACATCGATGTTATTCTCCATCTTCAATATCTGTAGCAACAACTGATAATTTGAAATTATATGGCATAAATTCATTAAGATTTGTAAAAGAAATAATAGGTGGTGTATTAATAGTTTTAAAAGAAACAGTAGCTATTGATGATAATGGTGTAACATAATTATTAACAACATCAGTGGCAACAATAGTTAAAAGATAATCTTTAGGATAATCTAAATTCAAATTTTTAGATAAGATGTTAATGTCCGATTCAACTTTATTATCATTAAGATAAATGTCGTAAACAATATTATTTAAATCTGGATCTAAATTATTAATAGTAATATTATTTAATCCACCATGTATTTCTTCGTCTTCTTTAGGCGAAACTATTTTAACTACAGGTGGCCTATTTGCAGCTTTTCTGTAATTAATGGTAAAAACAGCGAAATCAAAAATATCAACTTTACCATCAGGTTGTTTTAAACTAAAAATATTTTCAAAAATATCAGTTCCTTTAGTTGAAGGATATATATCATACATTTGATCATAACCAGGATTATTAACAGAAGTTCTATAATGTTCTTTAAAATAAGCGAAATCGTATAAATCTATATAACTATCATGATTAAAATCTCCTAAAAGCATAGGAGTTGTATCAGTAGAAGTCTTGGTTATATTAGTAGAAAGTGAATCCACAGAAAGAGAATTTAAAAGAACAGGATTTCCTTTAACCTTTAAAAACTCAAAATTTTTCTTTTTTAATTCACCAAATGAAAGAGAAACAATTGTATTATTACCATCAAAAGAAACAATTTTAAAAGGAATATTGGAAAAAACGAAATCTTCAGAATTGATTTTGCCTTTAAAAGTTAATTCAACGGCAAAAGAGTCCTTAGTCAATTTAAAAGAAGAGTAAGAATTGTTTGAGTTTTGAGAAACTTCAACATTCTTTAGTGTATTTGGTTGTTCCTTAGTTAAACAAGACGTAAATAAAAGTATAATCACTAGAAAAAATACTACATATAAGCCATTTCTTTTCATTTTTCTTCCCCATTTTTAAAAGTAATATTTACAAACAATTAACCATATTATTTTATCTTAGATTAATTAAAGAGGTTTCTTTTTTTGCTAATTCCAATATTATTTAAAAAATTAACATTTAACACATTGTGTTTATAATTATACATTTTTTTAATATAATGTCAATATAAAGCTCACTTTAAATAAAAAAACGAGTTGCATTTTTGCAACTCGTTCATTTTAATTTATATTTTTTCTTTACTTTTTTAATTTCATCTCTATATTTTGCAGCGTCCTCATATCTTAATTCAGAGGCAGCTTTAAACATTTCCATTTCAAGTAATTGTATATACTCATTTGGAGTTGTTCCCTCTGCTACTTCGAATATGAATTCTGGTTTTTCTACTTTTTCCATAAATTGCTCAAATATATTTTTAGGTAATTCTTTTATAATTGATTTTGGTTTAATACCATGAGTTTCATTATAATCCATTTGTAATTTTCTTCTTCTATTTGTTTCGTATATGGCATTTTGCATAGCATCAGTAATTTTATCTGCATACAATATTACTTTTCCATTAATATTTCTTGCAGCACGACCTATTGTTTGAATTAATGTTGTTTCTGATCTTAAAAAACCTTCTCTATCTGAATCCATTATAGCAACTAAAGATACTTCCGGAAGATCTAGTCCTTCTCTTAACAAATTTACTCCTATAACAACATCGACATCACCGCTTCGTAATTTTCTTACTACTTCTGATCTTTCCATTGCATCTAATTCTGAATGTAAATATGTGGATTTTATTCCTAATAAATTCAAATGATCTGAAAGCATTTCTGCATCTTTTTTGGTTAATACTACAGCAATTGCTCTTTCGTTTCTTTTAATTACTTTTTGTAATTCAGCAATAAAATCATCAACTTGGCCTATTGTTGGTTTTACAACAACTTCTGGATCAATTAATCCAGTTGGCCTGATTATTTGTTCAACTATTTGTTCAGAATGTTCTAATTCGAATGGACCTGGAGTAGCTGAGACAAATATAGTTTGTTTTACCCTTTCTAAAAATTCTTCAAATTTTAATGGTCTATTATCAAAAGCTGAAGGTAATCTAAAACCATAATCTATAAGATTTTTCTTTCGAGAGTGATCTCCTGCCCACATTGCTCTTAATTGAGGAAGTGCAATATGTGATTCATCAATAAAGGTTATAAAATCTTTATCAAAATAATCTAATAATGTCCATGGAGGATCACCAGGCATTCTATTATCAAAGTGTCTGGAGTAATTTTCTATCCCTTTACAATGTCCTAAAGTTTCTAGTAATTCCATATCCATTAAAGTTCTTTGTTTAATTCTTTGAGCCTCTAATAATTTTCCAGCTTTTTGAAACTCTTCAACTCTTATTTCTAATTCATTTCTAATTGATTCAATAGCTCTTTTTATTTTTTCTTCTGTTGTGACAAATTCACTTGCTGGATACACGGTAATCTTGTCAAAAAATTCTATCTTTGTTCTATTTAATATATCAAATGAATATATTTTTTCAACTTCATCATCAAAGAATTCTATTCTAATTCCAAAATCTTCATAAGGTGGAAAAATTTCTAAGATATCACCTTTAAATCTAAAAACGCCGCCAGTATGTTTATCTTCTGAACGAGTGTATAGCATTTTTGCCAAAGATTCTAAAATAAATCTTCTATTATATTCTTTTCCAACTTCTAGTTTTAAATTTATTCCAGCAAAATCTTCGGGATTACCTGAAGCATATATAGTGGAAACACTTGCTACTACAATAACATCCCTTCTTGTTAAAACAGATTTTAATGTAGATAATCTCATCTTTTGTAAAACATCATTTATGCTTGCATCTTTTTCAATATACATGTCTCTTCCTGGGAGATATGCTTCAGGCTGGTAGTAATCATAATAACTGATAAAAAATTCAACTTTATTTTCTGGGAAAAATTCTTTGAATTCTCTATATAACTGGACTGCTAAGATTTTATTTGGGGATAATATCAAAGTAGGTCTATTTAATTTTTCTATTACATTAGCCATGGTGAATGTTTTTCCAGAACCCGTAACACCAAGAAGTGTTTGAAATCTATAATTTTTTTCAATTCCTTCTACTAATTTTTTAATAGCCTCAGGTTGATCGCCTTGTGGTTTATATTTAGAATATAATTTGAATTTATTCATAATTCTCACCTCAAAAATATTATACCTTACTTTATCTTAAAAATAAATCCTGGTTGCGATTTAAACAACCAGGATTTATTGTTTTTATTTTTTATTAATAGTTTCAAGTTTTAGTCTTGCATATACTGGGATGCCATTTAAATATGGAGGGTAATATTCTCCTTCAATTAAAGGTAAAGCGTATTCAATAAACTTTTCATTGACAAACATTCCATCTTCTGTTATATATTCTTCTGGAATTAATTTTGTTTCATTTGCAACATTATCAAGTGGAATTAATTTAGTTGTACTCAAATAAGGTGAATTCATAAGTCTTTCTATACCAACCATAAAACCACTGTTTCCTTCTAAAGCGTATTTTACTGCCATAGCTCCAACGTTAATAGCTTCGTTGACATCAACTTGACTTGACATATGTCTTCCACTTCTTTGTAAATAATCTGGAACTGCATAATGTGTTTTTATATTTAATTCTGTTTTTATCATATTTGCCAATGTAGAACCAATGCCACCAAGCTGAACATTTCCGAAATTATCCTGATATCCTCTTGCAGCAACGAATGAACCATCTTTATATTTTATACCTTCTGAAGCAGCTATAGAACAATATCCATATTTGGATATAGTCTCTTTGATTTTTTCAAAGAATTTTTCTTTGTTAAAAGGAACTTCTGGCATTAAAATAATATGAGGGCCATCACTTTCATGTCTTTTGGCTAATGCTGTAGATGCTGCAACCCAACCTGCATGTCTTCCCATTGTTTCTAAAATAAAAACTTTGGTTGAATCTGCTGCCATACTTTTAACATCTAATGTTCCTTCTAAAATTGCAACAGATAAATATTTTGCAATAGAACCAAAACCTGGAGTATGATCTGTTTCTGGTAAATCGTTGTCTACGGTTTTAGGAACACCTATAGCTTTTAAATTATATCCTATTTTTTGAGCATATTTATGAATTTTATTAACTGTATCCATTGAATCATTTCCGCCATTGTAAAAAAAGTAATGAATGTTGTATTTTTCAAATACTTCAAATATTTTTTTGAAATCGTCTTCTGTTTTTATTTTTCTTCTACAAGAACCAAAGGCACTTGATGGAGTGAATTTCAATAATTCTATTTGTTCTGGATCTTCTTTTTTCATATCAGCAAGCTGTTCGTTAAAAACGCCGTTTATTCCATTAATAGCAACGTATATATTATCAATATCTTTTGAATTTAAAGCAGCCTTAATTACACCATAAGCAGAAGCATTAATTACACTTGTAACTCCACCAGATTGAGCATACAATGCGTTTTTCATATTATCTCCTCCTAAAAATAAAATAGTCTTGCAATCTCCGCAAGACTATTTTATCAAATTAATAATTCAATTAATTAAAGAATGTAACTATTTTAGATAAATAATGCAAAAATTTTGAATATAATATAAGAAACTATAGCAGCAGCTGGTACTGTTAAAAACCATGATACAAAAATATCCTTAATTACTCCGAGATTTATTGAACCAGTACCTCTTGCTAAACCGTTACCAATAACAGAACCAACAACAGTATGAGTTGTAGAAATTGGCATTCCCATATTTGAAGCTAATAATACAGTAGTAGCGGTTGAAAAATCTATAGCAAAACCTCTTGAGTTATTTAATTCGGTAATTTCTGTACCAACTGTTTTCATAACTCTGCTACCCCAAATTGCAACACCAATAGCTATTCCCAAACCACCTAAAGCAAGAATATATCTTGGTATTTCAGCTTTAGCCCCCACTGTACCTGTTACAACTGCAGCATAAATAGCGGCTACAGGCCCTATTGCATTAGCAACATCATTTGCGCCATGGGCCAATGCAACATAACAAGAAGTTACAACTTGTGATTTTCTGAATATCTCTTCAACATATACATAAGGATCATCCGAAACATTTTTCAATTTTGAAATAATATATATCATGATTATTAATGATATTAATGCACCAAATAATATAGCATAAATAATAGCTTTAAAGTTAATAGGCATGTGAAGAGCTTTTACAATAAAAGAAAGACCTATAATAAATGCGGCCAAACCAAGGAAGAAAGGAATCCAAATCTTAGAGTTTTTCTTTATATCTTTACTATGAAGTATAGTTGCAGAAATAGCTTTGAACATAAAGAAAGAAACAATTAAACCAACAAAAGGGGAAATTAACCAACTTAGTGTAATAGTGACGATTTTAGACCAATTAACTACAGCAATACCGCCAGCCGCAATACCATATCCAACCATACCTCCGACAATAGAATGAGTTGTTGAAACCGGCCAGGATTTATAGGTTGCAATTGCAAGCCATATAGTTGCTCCTAATAATGCAGCCATAGAACCCCAGATAACTAATTTTGGATCTGCCAATACATCTAAATGTAAAATACCTTTTCTGATAGTATCTGTAACCTGTTTCCCAAAGAACGTAGCACCAACGAATTCAAGAACACCAGCAATAATAACAGCTTGTTTCGGAGTTATAGCTTTTGCTCCAACTGCAGTAGCCATAGAATTAGCAACATCATTAGCTCCAATAGCTAAAGCCATGCCAAAACCAATCAGTAATCCTATTATAAGTATAATAGTCACGGTCTTCCTCCTTTACTCATTGATAAGTATATGAACTCTATCACAAACATTTTGAGTAACATCTGCTATTCTTGCTAATAATAATATTAATTCTCTAATATAAAGAAAATCAACAGGATGTAATATTTCCTTTTGAGAATACAACCATTTTCCAAATTTAAATAATTTATTATCTATATCTTTTTCAAACCATTTCATTTCATTAATATCTTCTTCTTCAGAAGATACAGTATGTTTAGAAAAATCCGATTCGAGAATTATGGTTATATATCTAACAGTTTTCTTAAAATGATCAAGCATTTTTTCTATTTCATCAACAACTGAATAAATCATTTTTTTATGTTCTTCATCAAAATTTATTCTGTTAAAGGTCATTTTTTTTGCAACATCTTCAATTAAATCAATTATTTTATCTTGAAGATCGATAAAATTTAATAATTCAGATCTTTCAAATCTGTATAAATATCCTTTTTTTAAAAATTGTCTAAAATTTCTTTTTATATCATCTGCATCATCTTCGAGTTTATCGATTTTATTTACTAGATCATCGATGGGTTTTCCATTTAAATATCTTTCAAAAAGTTCTGGTAAATAATCAGAAGCCTCTTCGACAATACGAGCATGTTTTATAATTTCTTCTATAGGGTTGAACCTCTGAAACATTTTTCCCCAAATAGTAATACTAATCACCTCCAAAAATCATTTTGCGTATTTAGACAAAAATTCATAAGCTTCATTAATTTTTTTAAATTGTTCTTCACACTTTTCTTTATTATTTTGACATTTGTCAGGATGATATTTTTTGGTTAACTCTCTAAATTTCTTTTTTAAATCATCTTTTGTAAAATTTTCTGGAAGTCCAAATAAATTTCTATAATAGTCATATTGTTGTCTTAAATTAGTATAGTTTTGATTGTTATTTTGATAGTATCTTCTGTTATCATCATTATTATGATAATATCGCCTATTAGTTGTTCTATATGTATAAAACCTTGTGTTTCTAAATAAATAATATATCCCCAGTATAGCAAACAAAAGCAGTATAGGGTATCTTAATAATAATACAAAAATAGCACCAATAAATCTAAAAAATAAAGAAATAACAACTAGTAATCCAATCAAGGTTAATATAGCATCCATAATATGCCTTCTTTCTTAAGATTTCAATTTCATCTTAACATATTTTTTTTGATAAAATATTTCTTAAGTTTTTCAAATGTTAATATAAAAAATAGGCTCAAATAATGAGCCTATGAGTTTATTATTGATAAATATCTATCTATAAAGCTTTGAACTTCATGCATACCAAAATTTCTATAAAATCTATTAATTTCTCTATTATTCTCATCAACAAAAACTAAAGTAGGGACAGAAAAAACCAACATTTGTCCTGAAACTTCGGGTTTTTCTTCAATGTCAATATATTCTAATTCTACATTGTTTTCTTTCATAAGATTTTCAACTTTTGGCCATAAACCTTTACAGGTCCTGCAAGTTTTATTAGCAAAATAGTATGCTTTCACAATTCTACCCCCTTTGAAAATTTTTTCTCAGGGGAATTTTAACAAATTGATTTTAAATAATAAATAAAAATAGTTAACAAGATTAGATTTTTGGAGATTATATCATAATTCTATATAATCTCCTGGAGATAAAATCTCACACTTGATATTTAAACTTTCGACTTTTCTTTTAAATATAGAAGCATCAGCATTAATTATTTCCCATGTATTATAATGAAAAGGCACAACTATTTTTGGTTTAATCATTTTTGCTGCAATAACAGCATCTTCGATATCCATAACGAAATTACCACCAATTGGAAGAAAAGCTAAATCTATTTTTTCTAACTCCAATAATTCCATATCTTTTGTTAAGCCTGTATCGCCTGAGTGATGAATTTTCTTTCCATCTATATTAATGATAAATCCACCAGGATTACCGCCATATATAATATTGTTTCCTTCTATAATACCAGAACCATGTAAAGCAGTAGTCATTTTTATTGATCCAAAATCAAATTTTTTTCTTCCCCCAATATGCATAGGATGTAAATTTTTTAATCCTTTAAAACTCAAATAATTTATTATCTCGAAATTAGAAATTACTGTTGCATTTGTTTTTTTAGCTAATTCTATGGTATCTCCAATATGATCTCCATGACCATGAGTAACTAAAATATAATCTAATTCTTTAAAATCATCAATGTTTTTCTTGGATTGAGGATTTCCTGTTAAAAAAGGATCGATTATTATTTTTTTACTAGCTTCAATATAAACAACAGCGTGACCTAAAAAAAAGACTTTCATTTTGTCGCCTCCTATCCTAATTTTAAGTTAATAATTATGTATGATAAATATGATAAGAAAAGAATTAAACCCTTCCAGAATCCAGCTTCTCTTTTTCTGAGTAAAAATAGTTCTGTGAGAAATATTACTCCCACCATATAATATGCATCAAAAATTACACTTCTATCAGGAATAATTGGGTGAATACTTGCTGTTATACCTAATACAACTAGTATATTAAATGCATTTGAACCCACAAGATTTCCTATTAATATATCATTAGAGCCTTTTTTAGCGGCAATAAGGCTAGTTACTAATTCTGGCAATGAAGTTCCAATAGCAATAATAGTTACACCTATAAGGGTTTCTGTTAATCCAAGTATTCTAGCAAGATGAGAACCACCTCTTACTGTTATTTCTCCGCCAATAGCTAACATTACAATACCTAATAACACTAAAAATATTATTTTGTTCCATGACATATTAGATTCTTTTTTTTCTTTAATTTCTTCTAAAAGTTGTTCTTTTATAGTTTTGTCATTTTTTGCCATATTATACATATAAGCAATAAAGATAATCAAATAAGTTAATAAGATAAACCCATCATATATAGATAAAACACTATTTCCGTCTAATAACATAAATAAAAGAGTTAAAGATATAAGTATTACAAAAGGTATTTCATAATATAAAGTACTTTTTGGAATTGCGCTTTTTTTAATCATTAAAGATAATCCTAGAATTAAAGCTATATTTGTAATATTGCTTCCAATAACATTTCCTAAAGCGATACCAGCTGAACCATTTAGCGCGGCACTTATGCTGACAAAGAGTTCCGGAGCACTGGTTCCAAAAGCTACAAGGGTTAAACCTGTAAATAGTTCGGAAACACCAACCCTTTTTGAAAAACCAACAGAACCTTCAATTAAATAATCTGCACCTTTTATTAAAAGAACCATACCTATTACAATTAAAACAATGTCTATTATCAATCTATTTCTCTCCTTTCGAAGGCAGAATAAAAATTATTGAAATCTTTGTCAGAAATAATTTTTCCTTGAAATTTATCAATGAAAGTATTAATAAACTTATCAAAATACTTTAGAATAAAAGAATAATTAATAATTTTAGAATATATTAGATTAGGATTTTTGTTTTTATAGTTAAGTTCACTTTCGTATAACTCGATATTATTGTTTTTTAAGAAATTAAGTCTTATAGCTTCACATAAAATTTCTGGCCATATATCTTGTGTATTTTTTCTTTTAATAATATACCCAAATGTATAATGAGATAATTCATGTACTAAAATGCCGTTTGATAAGTCATTTTTTTTAATAAAAAAATTATTTTTTGGAAGGAAAAATGATTGTTTATAATTTAAATTATATATGTACATTTTGTTAGGTAATTTCAAATTGTGTTCTTTGAGAAATTCGATAATTGTGTTTAAATTGTATATATTAAATTGTGAAAGAACATCAATTCCATCAATATTATAATTCTTGAAATTATTTTTATATATTATTATTACTTCATTATTATTTTTATATTTGTAATTTGAATTATTTATTATAATGTGAAACCCCGGACTTTCAAAGTTCAATAATATGCTATTGTTTATATTAAAAGTATTAAAATTTTTATATCCGTCAAAAAAGTAATTATCTGAAATTATACTGTATTTAGGATATATAGAAGGGTTAATAATAACAATATTATCATTATTTAAAATTATAATTTTAAAAAAATTAACTGATAGTATTACCAAGAAAAGGATAAATATCCTTCGGTATTTCCTCCAAACCATATTTTTTCTCCTATTTTAATTTTTGTTTTTCCAAGCAATGGTTGAGTTAAAAAAAGATAATTGTTATTTAATGTATCAGTATTAATAATCTCAAAATTCGGATTAATAACTACATTTAATATTCTAGAATCATCTTGTGGTTCAGAATTAATAATAATTTTTTTACCATCATTTAATTTAAATTCAAATGAGTTAGTTATTTCTAAGGCTTCATATGGTTTTTGAATAAATAGTTGATATTTTTTTTGAAAAGTTTGAGCAGTAATAATAGTACAATTGTTATAATCTGTAATAGCTGATAAGAAATCTTCAACTTGTTCTAAATCTTCAACTGTTAAAGAACCATTTTTAAAAGGATTTCCATTAATAAAAAAGAAAGATAATTTTTTATGATAAACAAAATCCATAATACCTTCAATAAATTCCAAATTATCATCTAAATTGTTTAATGGATTAAACTGTAAAGCCAAAAAATTTAATTTCATAGAATCCCTCCTGATTTTATTTTTATATAATTATTATATCATATGCATTGACATTTTACTCTTGGAAAATGACAATGTATCTTGTTATATTATAAACTCGATGTAAAAAATAGTATAATATAAAAGATAAGATATATATTTGGAGGGATGGATATGCAAAGAGAATTATATAGATCTAAAAAAGATAAAATGCTTGGTGGAGTTTGTGGTGGTTTAGCAGAATATTTTGAAATAAGTTCAACACTTGTTAGGTTAATATGCTTAGGTTTAATACTAATTGAGGGTATTGGGATTTTATTATATATTATAGCGTGGATAATTATTCCTGAAGAACCTGAAACTTCTGATGAAAATATTTATGAATCAGAAAAAAATTTTAATAAACATAAACATAGTGAAAGAAATAATTTGTTTATAGGATTAACTTTTTTAATCTTGGGGATAATATTTATATTAAATAATTTTTTTCCTCATATTGTATCTTTTAGCGTTGTTTTTGGAGTATTGTTTTTGGTTTTTGGAATATATTTAATTATAAGGGGGAAGAAATAAAATGAGATATATAGTTGGTTTATTTTTTATAATTTTAGGTATATTATTTGTTGTTCAAGGCTTTAATATCGATTTAATTTTAAGGATAGGGATTAATTTCGCTAAGTTCTGGCCGTTTATATTAATAATCATTGGTATTTCTATTTTATCCAAAGAATTAAAATGGTTAAAAGGATTAAATATAGTTTTAGTAACAATATTTTTATTATTACTAATATTTTGGAATTTTAATAAAAACATTATTGACTTTAATTTTAATAATTATAAAAATTATGAAAAAATGGAGTTTGAAATATTACCTGACTCAGATGCTTTAGATTTATATTTCGATTTATCTGCACTTAACTTGGAAATAAATACTGATAATGTATCGGATAAGATTTCGGGATATTATTATGGAACTATGTTATTAAATATAGATAAAAAGGGTAATGATATATTCTTTAAAAAACAAAAAATTATAGGTAAAGGATATAAAATCTACATAAATATACCCGAAAAATACTTATATAATATTTATATAGATAGTGGAGTTGCAAATGTAGAATTAAATAATGTAAGTAATGTAATTAAAATGCTGTCTATAGATGCAGGTGTAAGTAATTTAAAAGGAATAATAAATAAATTTAAAGAAAACTTATTTTTAGATATTGATAGCGGAGTTTCAAAAATTAATTTAATAATCCCTAAAAATACTACATATAATTTAAATTACGATGGTGGAATAAAAACTATTAAAATATCAGATGATTTAATAAAAAATATGGATGCTGCATTTAAAGGGAATATAGATGCAGGTGTTTTAAATATAAATATAGATTCAGGGGAGTGATTATATGAAAAACAGCATATTTGGTGGTTTGATTTTAATATTATTGGGAGTATATTTAATAATTTCTAACATAATTGACTTTAACTTAAATTGGAATTATATTTGGCCTGCGATATTATTAATTTTGGGATTTAGATTTGAATATTTATATTTTAAATATAAGAAAAATCCTGGCGGATTGGTTCCAGGGGGTATATTTATAACTTTAGGTGTTATATTTTATTTATCGGCTTTTTTAGGATATAGTTCAATGGAATTTCTATGGCCAGGATTTATACTTGCTTCTGCAATTGGTTTATTACAAATGTCTATAGCAACTAAAAAAATAAAAGAATATTTATTTCCTGTAATTTTTTTAAGTGGTTTTTCAATTATATTTTTTCTAGAAGAATTAATAAATATTAATATATGGAATTATATCATTGGACTGTTATTTATAGGAATTGGAATAAATATATTAATAAAAAGAAGGGGTCATGGTGAATAATGTTATTGAAGTTAAAAACTTAAAAAAATATTATGGAAAAATAAAAGCAGTTGACGGTATATCCTTTTTTGTAAAAAAAGGTGAAATTTTTTCATTACTAGGTCCAAATGGAGCTGGAAAAACAACTACTTTGGAAATGATAGAAGGATTAAGAAAAAAAGATGATGGAGAAATTATTTATTTTGAGAAATATTATTCTCCGGAAGATTTTTATATCAAAGAAAGAATTGGCGTTCAATTACAAAGTAGTTCTTTTTTGGATAATTTGACAGTTCTTGAAACATTAAAAATGTTTAGTGGACTATATAGTAAATCATATGATGTAAATAAATTAATATCTAAATTTTCATTAAATGAAAAAAAGAATTCTAAAATTAAAGAATTATCTGGTGGACAAAAACAAAGATTAGCAATTGCAGTTGCTTTAGTGAATGATCCAGAAATAGTTTTTTTGGATGAACCTACTACAGGTTTAGATCCGCAAGCCAGGCATATGATATGGGATTTAATTCTAGAATTAAAAAAAGAAGGAAAAACTATTATTCTAACTACACATTATATGGAAGAAGCAGAATATTTATCAGATAATATACATATTATTGATAAAGGGAAAATAATTGCTAAAGATACTGTAGAAGAATTAATAAGATCTTTGAATAAAGAATCTGTTATTATTTTTCAAACTAATAATCCAGATATATTCAAAAATAAATTTAATGGAATTATTATTAATGATAGATTAGAAATAAGTACTAATGATTTAGAAAAAACATTATTCGATATACTTGAATTTTCAAAACAAAAAGATATTTCTGTAGATAACATTGTTATTAGAAAACCTAATTTAGAGGATGTTTTTTTAACTTTGACAGGACATTCGTTAAGGGAATGATAGCATGAAAAAAATATTAAAGCTTGCATATTATCAATTTAAAAATGATATAAGAGAATTTGATACATTTTTTTGGTCATTTGTTTTTCCATTAATACTTTTTATGATTTTAGTTTCAATCTTTGGAAATCCTAATGAATTAAATATTAAAGATTTTAATGTAGGTATAGTATATGAAAAAAATATAAATATACTATCTAAAACTATTTTATCAAAAACTTTTGATAAGATGCCTATGAATAAAAAAGAAATAAAAAATTTAAATGAAGCCATAGAAAAATTAAAATCACGAAAATTAGATGCTGTTTTATTTATTCCTAAAACATTAACATTAATAAATGACGTAAATCCACAGGTAGATTTGTATTATGTTGAAGGAAGAAGCAGTTCGAATATATCAAAAGACATAATAAAGATATTTATGGATTATGTTAATATAGAAATGATAAAAAGAGTCAAAAATATCAAGGATAATATTGAAATAGAAAGGGTTTCTATCAGTTCTTTAAGAGAAAAATTTTCATATAAAGATTTTGTATTTCCAGGAATATTAATGTTATCTATTATGTCTGTTTCATTTTTTAATATACCATTTAATATTCTATTCTCAAGGGAAAAAGGTATTAATAAAAGGTTTTTATTGGTTCCAATAAAAGGTTCATCATACTTTTTTGCTGTAATTATTAGTAGTGTCTTAATGGTTTTAATTTCAAGTATTTTTGTTGTTATTGAAAGTATTTTTATGAAAGTTTCAAATAAGTTTTTTACCATAGAATTTATAGCATTTTATATATATGCCTTAATTGTATTATTTTCAATAGGTCTAATATTTGTATCAATATCAAAAAAATTATTAACATCAATAGTATTAATAAATATTTTGTTTCAAGTTTCTATGTTTTTGGGTGGATTATATTTTCCTATATTTAATATACCATGGATAATTAAATGGTATGTATATATTAATCCAGTTACGTATTTAGTAGAAGGGATGAGACGTTTAGTAGGTTTTAATATTGCTCCGTTTAATGATATTTGGATATATATAGTCCCCACAATTTGGTTATTTCTTTCAATTTTGCTTTTTTCTTTGAATTATAAGAAGGTGTTAGGTTATGAATAAAGTTTTCTGGTTATCAAAATACATCACCAAAGAAGCTTTAAGGAATAAAGCTGAAATATTTTTTACATTATTTTTTCCTTTGATTTTTTTAATTATATTTGGTTTTGTATTTAATGATCAATATTCTGATTCTTTAATGAGTGTAGCTATATATTCTGAAGATAAAAATATTATAGAAGACTTATCAGATATATATAAAATTATTAATATTGATAATATTGAAGATGTACCCAAAAATATCAAAAATGGAAATTATGATGTTGGTGTAATTATTAAAGGGAAGAAAGTTACAATTTATTATGATGAAACAAATATAAATAATACTTCTTTAATTCAGGGATTAGAATTAAATATAAAGAAAGCAATTTTAAATAAAAATATTACCACGAAAAATTTTAAATATATAAAAATAAATGAAAAAAATGTTTTTCTAACAAAAACTAAAACAAGCTATATTGATTATCTTTTAACAGGAGTAATAGCTATATCTTTATTATCAAATGGGATGTTTTCCGTGATTACAGTTTTTGGAAGATATAAAAGATTAAATGTATTAAAGAGATTTATACTTGTTCCAATTAAATCTTATACATTTGTTATTGGAATTACATTAACAAGAATATTTATAAGTTTTATATCTCTCTTAATATTAATATTTTCTAGTACAATTATATTTAATCTTTCAATAGTTATTAATTGGCCATTATATCTATTATTATCTTTTACTTCTACAATAGGAATGATGGGATTTGGACTACTATTTTTATTTTTATTTAAAAAAAGCGAAACAGCTCAAAATGCTGCATCAATATTTTTTACTTTAATGATGTTCTTTTCAGGAATTTATTTTCCTATTGAATTTTTACCAAAAACTCTTAAAATCATATCATATCTTTTTCCTATAAAATATATTGTGGATTCTTTAAGATATATATCTGGAATAGAGTTAATGGACTTAAATATATTCCTGTTAATTAATGGGATTATGCTATTTGGTGGAATTTTTCTTTTGATGCTTGCTTCAAAAAGTTTTTTGTTACCAGAAAAATAAAATTGAAGAAAAAAATATTTAATAATAATAATTAAAATTCACAAACTTTAATAGCAAAAGAAAAATATTGATAGTATAATATACTAAAATACTATAAAAATTATGGAGGGAATTTTGTGATAAATTTTGAAGATGACTTGAAATATGATGTTATTGTAGTTGGCGGTGGTCATGCGGGAATTGAAGCTGCTTATGTTTCTGCTAAAATGGGTATGAAAACATTATTATTGACAATTAATCTGGATAATGTAGGTTGGGCTCCATGTAATCCTGCTATTGGTGGTCCTGCTAAAGGCATTGTTACCAGAGAAATAGATGTTTTAGGTGGATTACAGGCAAAAGTTACAGATAAAAATATGATAAATATTAGGATGTTAAATACAAAAAAAGGTCCTGCTGTAAGAGCATTAAGAGCTCAAATTGATAAATACGATTATTCTCAAAATATGAAAGAAATATTGCATTCCACACCAAATTTGCTATTAAGGTATGGTTTAGTAAAAGAGCTAATAGTTGAAAGTGGTAAAGTTAAAGGTGTAGCCACTGAATTAGGAGCAAAATATGAAGCAAAAGCAGTAATTTTGACGACAGGAACATTTTTAAGAGGTAAAATTTTTGTTGGAAGAAGTGTTTTTGAATCAGGAAGAATGGGAGATTTTCCTGCTAATGGATTAAGTAAATCATTAGTAGAGAATGGCATTAAATTAGGAAGATTCAAAACAGGAACTCCTGCTAGAATTTTAAAAGATAGTATTGATTTTTCTAAAATGGAAAGACAGGATACAGCAGATGAACCATTAGCTTTTTCTTATTTTTCTGAACCAAAGGTTTTGGATAAGGATTATCCATGTTGGCTTACAAGAACAACAAAAGAAACACATGATATAATAAAAAAATATTTAATGTTTTCTCCTTTATATGGCGATGTAAAACTAATTGAAAGTGTAGGTCCAAGATATTGCCCATCAATAGAAGATAAAGTTGTAAAATTCAATAAAGATTCTCATCAATTGTTTATTGAACCAGAAGGAAGAAGAACAAAAGAATATTATATTAATGGGTTAAGTACGAGTTTGCCATATGAAGCTCAAATACAGATGGTAAGAAGTGTTCCGGGTCTTGAAAATGCAATTATCGTAAGGCCTGCATATGCTGTAGAATATGATTTTGCATATCCAGATCAACTTCAACATTCTTTAGAATCAAAAATAATTGAAGGTTTATTTTTTGCTGGGCAAATAAATGGAACTAGTGGTTATGAAGAGGCTGCTGGACAGGGATTAATTGCTGGAATTAATGCTGCTTTAAAAATTAGAGGTGAAGAACCATTTATTCCTGCAAGGTCTGAATCATATATTGGGGTGTTAATTGATGATTTAATAATAAAAGGTACAAATGAACCATATAGATTATTAACTTCAAGAGCAGAGTTTAGATTATTATTAAGACATGATAATGCTCATTTGAGATTAGCAAAATATGGTTATAAATACGGTCTAATACATAAAGAATTTTATGAAAAAGTTTTACAACTTGAAAGGAATATTGAAGAACAAATAGAAAGATTGAAAAATATAAAAGTAAAACCAAATAATACAATAAATGATATTTTGGTTAAAAAAGGAACATCTCCAATTAAAAACGGAATGAGTTTATATGATATATTAAAAAGACCTCAAGTATTATATGCAGATTTAGTAGAATTTGATCCAATGCCAATTAAAGATTCTGAGTTATTAGAACAGGTTGAAATATCAATAAAATATGGTGGGTATATAAAAAGAATGATGGAAGATGTAGAAAGAATGAAAAAACTTGAAAAAGAAAAAATTCCTGAAAATATTGATTACAAAGAAGTGCCAAATTTAGCTTACGAAGCTGTTGAGAAATTAAGTAAAGTAAGACCAAAATCGGTGGGCCAAGCAATGAGGATTCCTGGAATAACACCTGCAGATATTATGAATTTGACGATGTATTTAAAATCAAAATAGCGGCAATGCCGCTATTTTTTGAGACCATAAAAAATTTTGTGTAAATAAAAAGTAGAGAAAATAGGTAACCCTCTTCTTGGTATGGTAAAATAAAACCAAGAAGGGGGTATTTTAAATGGCAAAGAGAAAGAAAAAAGAAGAAAGTAACATTGAAAAATTAGCAAAGTTAATAGCAAGAGATCCTGAAGTAAACACAATGAAAGATGTATATGACAAGATAAAAGAATTGATGGGACCAATAATACAAGAAATGTTAGAAGCGGAATTAGAAGATGAATTAGGATATGAGAAATACGATAAGGAAAATAAAGAAACGGATAACTCCAGAAATGGATACAGCTCAAAAAAGGTAAGATCAAGCATGGGTGAGATGGAATTGAAAATACCCAGAGATAGAAAGGGTGAATATGAACCGAAAATAATACCAAAATATAAAAGAGATATTTCAGATATTGAAAGTAGAATAATAGGAATGTATGGTTTGGGATTAAGTACGAAAGATATAGTTAGGAATGTTGAAGATATATATGGTGTAGAATTATCAGCTGAAATGATAAGTAAAATTACTAATAAGATATTACCAGAAATTAGAGAATGGCAAAGCAGACCATTAGAAGAGATATACACTTTTGTTTTCATGGATGGAATAGTATTTAAAGTAAAAGATGATGGTGAGATAATTAAAAAGACTGCATATGTTGTAATAGGTGTAAATATTGATGGATTTAAAGAAGTTCTTGGTATATATATAGGTGAAATAGAATCATCAAAATTCTGGTTAAGAGTATTAAATGATTTAAAAAATAGAGGAGTTAAAGATATATTAATAGCTTCAGTAGATGGATTAACTGGATTTCCACAAGCAATTAAAGCAGCATTTCCTGATACTGTAGTACAAAGATGTATAATACATCAAATAAGAAATACATTAAAATATGTTAATTACAAAGATAGAAAAGAACTTGTAAATGATTTAAAAAAAGTATATAAAGCACCCAATAAAGATATAGCTTATTCAAACCTACAAGATTTAAAAGAAAACAAATGGACAAAATACAAATTGGCATTAGAAAGCTGGGAAAAACATTGGGAAACAATATCTCCATATTTTGATTATGGTGATGAAGTAAGAAAAATAATGTATACAACAAATGTAATAGAATCATTGAATAGGCAATATAGAAAAGTGACTAAAAATAAAACATCTTTTCCAAATGATGATGCATTATTAAAAATATTATATTTAGCAACAATAGATGCAACAAAAAGATGGACAGCTCGATATAGAAACTGGAGTAAAGTCCTAAACGAACTATCCATCTTTTTCAAAGAAAGAATCACAAAATACGTCTATAATTCTTAATACAACTAAATTCCAAAATCTGTAATAATCAATAATACATAAAACCAAATACTAAAAACTAACGCCAAAAATATATTCTTAATTTAATAATGTTAAATCTTGCAGTGAAAATTGCAAAAAGGTGTTTGTTTTCAAAAACTCACATTAAAAACTTCTAGAAATTACTATTAAAGCATATTACAATATAGACGATAATTCATGTGAAAATAATTTAAGAATTATAATCCAATTTAATTAATTTATTACCATCCAAGAAGAGGTATTTACACAAAAAATTACATGCTACCTATTTTTTATTTATTATAATATTTTTTATGTCATATATATTGTTTAAAACAATATCAACTATTTTTGGATCAAAACTTTCTCCAGATTCGTTTTTGATGATATTTATAGCATCCTCGAATGAATATGCAGGTCTATATGGTTTTTCTGAAATTAATGCTATTAAAGTATCAATGATGGAAACTATTCTTGACTCTATTGGTATATTCTCTTCAGATAAACCATATGGATACCCTTTTCCATCCCATTTTTCGTGGTGAGAAACAACTATTTTTCCTATAATATTAAATGGATATGATTTAATATCACTCAGTAAAATTAAACCAAGTTTTGGATGTAATTTAATTAAATTTCTTTCGGATTCTGTTAAAGGTTCAGTTTTCTTTAAAATGCTATCAGGAATAAAAATTTTTCCCAAATCATGTATTTTACTTCCATAATATAAGCCGTTTAATATAACATCATTTAAATTCAACTTTTTTCCAAAATAAACAGAAAGTTTTCCAATCAATTCTATTTGATTTAAACTATATTCTGATTTTTCACTCATAAAACCAATAATATTAGATAATAAATTCATTTGATTATGATAATTGTCTTTAATGTTATCTAATTCTATAATTTTTATTGTTAATTCATCATATAATTCGCTTAGGCTTTCTTTTAATAATTCAGATTCAAACGAAAGCTTGTCAACGCCTTTTTTAAAGGATAATTCAAAAGTTTTTAGATTAATATTACCATATATATATTTTTTAAAAGATGATAAGAAATTTAATATGGCTAAATTTTCGTTTTCTATTATTTCAATATTTTTCCTTAAGTTTTTATTTTCTTCTAAAGAGTGTTTTAATGGTAATTTGATAATGTTTATTTGCTCAGCGTATGATTGGAAAAGATCATTAAATTCTGGTATAACTGTTGGAATTATTTTAATATCTTTATCGCTTTCTAATAATCTATTAAAATTTATATTTTTAATAATATTTTTATTAAGGTTATATTCTTTCATTATATAGTTGAAAATAAAGTAATGAAAGATTAGTGTAATAAGCAAACTAATAATAACTGAGTATAAAATAGACTGAAAATGGTTTATAGTATATGTAAAGATGGAGGGTTTGAAAATAGAATAAAATTGAAAAAGATTGATATTATTAACATTAAAAAATTTAAAAGAACTGATATATACATTTTTATTCTTGCAAATGGCTTTTTTGCATTCTGTAGATATATATTTGTTATAAAGTTCCTTATTACCAAAGATAAAATTTTTTGAATTATTTGTTATAAAGTAACCAAAATCTAAATCTAACTTTGAAAAGTTAGTAAAGAAAAACTTATTAATATCCAATTTTAAAACTCTATGGTAACTTTTTTTAGTTATTTCAAAATACAAATTGTTTTTATTATCTATATCATATATGGCTACATTTATATCAAATACATTATATTTAGTTTTAGGTGTTTTATAAATATTTTTTTGAGAGGTTGAAATAAAATTAGGTTTTAAATCAGAAGATACATAGTTAAGTATAGCGTTGTTAAAGTCATTAACTAAAATGTCATTAATAACTTCAACTGTTAATTTTATATTTGCATAAAATTTATCTACTTGCTCATTCTGTTTTAAAAAAGATGATATGATAAGGTATGGAATAAAAAAAGATAATAAGATCACTATGAATGAAATCAAAGTTATTTTATGCATAGATAAATTTTTCATAATCTCACCTCAAGAGTTATATCTACAATATTATATCATATGAAAGGGGATATAACATGTTTTTTTATGAATTGTTTGTAAGATCATTTTATGATTCAAATAATGATGGTATAGGAGACATTAAGGGAATTACAAAGAAACTAGATTATTTAAAAGATTTAGGAGTCGAAGGTATTTGGTTATTGCCAATTATGCAATCGGCTGCATTTCATGGATATACAATTATAGATTTTTATTCGGTTAATCCATCATATGGAACAATGGAAGATTTTAAAGAACTGATTGAAGAAGCACATAAAAGATATATAAAAATAGTTTTAGATGTTCCAATTAATCACACTTCTGTGAAATGTGATTGGTTTCAAAAGGCTATAGCAGGGGATGAAAAATATAAAGATTATTATATTTGGGCTAATGAAAAAACAGATTTAACAGAAAAAAGACATTGGGATGATAGTTTGATATGGTTTAAATACAAAGATAAATACTTTTATGGATTATTTGGTTCATCTTCTCCAGATTTAAATTTTGAAAATAAAGAATTGTGGAGAGAGATAAAAAATGTATTTAAATTTTGGCTTGATTTAGGAGTTGATGGATTTAGATTAGATGCTGCAAAACATATTTTTGATTATGATCAAAAAAATATGAAATTTAAATATCAACACGAGAGAAATATAGAATTTTGGAAAGAGATGATTTCTTATGTAAAGGGGATTAAGTCTGATGCAATTATTATAAGTGAAATTTGGGATTCTCCAGAAGTTGTAAAAAAGTATCATGGAATATTTGATGTAGAATTTAATTTTCCTTTATCATATTTTATAAAAGATTCTATTTTATATTATGACCCTAAAATTTTAGTTAAGGGTATCAAGGAAACTTTAGGACATTATATAAATAATCATGTAGAGTCAATATCCGGTAATTTCTTTACAAATCATGATATGGAAAGATTGATATCAGTTTTTAATGAAAATCCAAAAATGGCAAAAATGGCTTTTAATATATTATTTACTTTACCAGGATATCAATTTGTTTTTTATGGAGAAGAGCTTGGAATGAGAGGTGAAATCATTGATGTTAATTTTACCGAGGATTCTCAAGAACCTATGCAATGGTATGAATCAGGTTTTGGGCCTGGTCAAACTGAATGGAAGGGTTGCAAATATAATACACCATATTCAAATATTTCTGTGGAAGAACAAATAAAAGATAATAAATCAATATTAAATCATGTAAAAAATATTTCTGAATTTAGAAAAGAAAATAAATGGTTGGACAGTGCAAATATACGTAATATTGCTAATGATAGATTTACTGTAAGATATGAACTAATAAATAATGATAATAAATTTTTAGTTATTCATAATATTAAACCACAAAAAGTAAAAATAAAAATTAAAAAAGAAGAAATAGTAAAAGGTTTTGGTGATTTAGAAATTGAAGAAAATTCAATTAAACTTGGAGGATATTCTACAATTATTTTAAGATAAAAAATCATGGAGGTGATATTATAAAAAAGTATATAGTTATCTTAATGTTATTTGTTTCATTGATAACATTTGGAGAAGTGAAAAGTTATAATTTAACGAATGAAACTAATGTTAAACTATTTTTAATGGATTTTATGAACAAGGAATATAAACTTACAACCGGAAAGGAATTAAAGGCAGATAGAAAAGTTGCTTTGGCAGAAAGTATATTATTGGCCTCTAAAGAATTTGATATATCCCCTTTATTAATAGCTTCTATTATAGATATAGAAACTAGTTTTAGAAATGTTATAGGATCTTATGGAGAAGTTGGGTATATGCAAATTAGACCGGAAACAGCTAAATATATTATTGAAATGTATATTGATAAATTCAAAAAATATGGATATGATAATTTAGATCTGAAATGGATAAAAGATAGATTGTTATTTGATCCTAAATATAATGTTTTAGTTGGAACAGCATACCTGTATTATTTAGAAGAATTACATGGTGATATAACTCATGCTATAAGTTGGTATAACGGAGGAGGAAATTCTTATTATTTAAATAAAGTAGTATATAAGATTGCACAAATGACAATTGAATATCCTATAATCTGAGGAATCGCATTTGCGGTTCCTTTTATACTTCTATATATGATATAATTAAATTATAAATAAGAAAAAGGAGTGATTGAGATTTTAATAGATGATTTAAAAGAAATAATCGATTGTTCTATTGAATCAATTTTGCCTGAAAACGCTGTAAAAAATAATTTGAAAAAATTAGATATTAAAGAAAAAAAGCTATTTTTATTGTCTATAGGAAAAGCTGCCTGGAGGATGGCAAAAGCAGCAAAAGAAGAATTAAAGGATAAAATTGAAAAAGGGATTGTTATAACTAAATATAATCATAGTATGGGTAGTATTGATAATTTAGAAATATATGAAGCTGGACATCCTATTCCAGATGAAAATTCTATTAGAGCAACAAAAATAGTTCTTGAATTAATAGAGAAATTGGATGATGAATATGACATATTATTCTTAATTTCTGGTGGTGGATCAGCTTTATTTGAATTTCCGGAAGAAGGGATAACATTAGAAGATTTGCAAAACGTTACAGATCAACTTTTAAAATCTGGTGCGGATATTAGAGAAATAAATGCTATAAGAAAAAGGTTATCGAAGGTAAAAGGAGGCAAATTTGCTGAACTAGTATATCCTAAAAAAATTTATGCTTTAGTTCTTTCAGATGTATTAGGAGATAGACTGGATAGTATTGCATCAGGGCCATCATATAAAGATTTAACAACTACTGATGAAGTTTTATCCATAATAGATAGATACAATATAAATATAAATGAAAAAATAAAAAATATATTATTGAAAGAAACGCCAAAGAATATTTCTAATGCTAAACATGTTGTAATAGGGAGTTTAAATGTTGCATGTGAAAATGCTATTAAGAAAGCAAAAGAATTAGGGTATAATACCTTATTATTAACAACAACATTAAATTGTGAGGCTAAAGAAGCTGGAAAATTTTTAGCAAATATAGCAAAAGAAGAGTTGAAATCTAATAATCCAATTGAAAAAACATGTGCAATAATTGCTGGTGGTGAGACAGTTGTAAGCGTAAAAGGAAATGGATTGGGAGGAAGAAATCAGGAATTAGCATATTCTTTTGCTCTCGAAATAGCGGGATTAAAAAGCGTAGCTTTCGCTTCAGTAGGTACCGATGGGACAGATGGACCAACTGATGCTGCTGGTGGTATTGTTGATGGTAACACAATTGTAAGTCTTAGAAAAAAAGGAATAGATCCATTAGTTTTTTTAGAAAATAATGATACTTATAATGGATTAGAGGAGGCAAATGCGTTATTAAAATTAGGTCCTACTGGCACAAATGTTAATGATTTAATTATTTTATTAGTAGGAGATAATTGAGATATAAACTAATAAAGAGTTTCTAATTATACTTAGGCTCCATATATATATTCAAAAAATTTTTGATGAAAATTATTAATATTTTTCTTGAAATTAAAAGATTATTTCTTTTTCTTTAATTAGTAATAGTGATGATTATGTGGAAACTATATAAAAAGCTCCCGTTAAGGGAGCTTTAGCTATTATTTTTTAGGCTGCCATTTAAAATACATTCCTGCAAGAGGTGGTAACGTTAAGTTTATAGAAAAATTTCTTCCATGAAATGGGACTTTTTCTGCATATAAACCACCCATGTTTCCTACATTACTTCCCCAATAAACTTCTGAATCTGTGTTTAATATTTCTTTATAAAATCCTTCTCTTGGAACACCAATTCTGTAATTATATCTAACTACAGGAGTGAAATTAAACACACCAACCATTAATTCATCAGCATTTTTTCCTTTTCTAATAAATGAAATAACACTATTTTCAGCATCATTATAATCTATCCATTCAAATCCATCAGGACTATTATCTAATTCATAAAAAGCAGGATTTTCTCTATATATTTTATTTAAATCAGTAATTAATTGAAGCATCTTTTTATGGGAATCAAAATCTAATAAATTCCAATCCAAAGATTTTTTACAGTTCCACTCATTAAATTGAGCAATATCATTTCCCATGAATAATAATTTTTTCCCGGGGTGAGCAAACATGTATGAATAAAACAATCTTAAATTTGCAAATTTTTGCCAATAATCACCAGGCATTTTGTTAATCATAGACCCTTTACCATGAACAACTTCATCATGTGATAAAACAAGAATATAATTTTCTGAAAAAGCATAAACGAGGGAAAAAGTTAGATCGTTTTGATGATGCTTTCTGTATAATGGATCTTTAGCAATATATCTTAATGAATCATTCATCCATCCCATATTCCATTTCATTGAAAATCCTAATCCACCAAAGTCTACTGGTTTTGAAACTCCGGGCCATGCTGTAGATTCTTCAGCAATAGTTAAAATTCCAGGAAAATATTGATGTGTAACACTGTTAAAATATTTTAAAAATTCAATAGCTTCTAAATTTTCCCTTCCACCATATATATTTGGTATCCATTCGCCATCTTTTCTACTGAAATCCAAATATAGCATAGAGGCTACAGCATCAACTCTTAAACCATCAATATGGAATTTATCTAGCCAGTATAGTGCATTGGAAATCAAAAAGTTTTTTACTTCATTTCTTCCGTAATTAAAAATATATGTTCCCCAGTCTGGATGTTCTCCTAATCTTGGATCCATATGTTCATATAATGCTGTTCCATCAAATTTTCCTAAAGCATGAGCATCTTTTGGAAAATGGCCAGGAACCCAATCTAAAATAACCCCAATATTATTTTGATGCATATAATCTACAAAATACATAAAATCTTCTGGCTTACCATGCCTACTTGTTGGTGAAAAATAACCAGTTACTTGATATCCCCATGATTCATCTAATGGATGTTCTAAAATAGGTAATATTTCAATATGTGTATAATTATGTTCTTTCACGTATTCTACAAGTTCATGAGCTAATTCTCTATAATTTAAAAAATCATTATTGTTATTTCTTTTCCATGATCCTAAATGAACTTCATATATTGATATAGGTTTCTCAAACCAATTAGTTTTTTTTCGATTTTCCATCCATTTTTTATCATTCCATTTGTGTTTTTTATGAAAATTATAAACAACTGAAGCATTATTTGGTCTTAATTCAGTATAAAATGCATAAGGATCAGATTTTAAAAGAATATTTCCATCTTTTGTTTTTATTTCAAATTTATATAAATCACCCTCTTGAACAAGCGGAATAAAAATTTCCCAAACTCCTGATGAACCAAGAACTCTCATTTGATGAACTCTTCCATCCCAATTGTTAAAACTTCCAACTACACTAACCCTTTTAGCATTAGGAGCCCATACAGCAAAATAAGTGCCTTTTGCACCATCAACTTCCATAGGATGAGCACCTAATTTTTCATAAATTTTATGGTTATTTCCTTCATTAAAAAGATATAAATCATAGTCTGATATTATAGGTAAGAAACTATAAGGATCTCTTGACTTCCATGTATTTCCCTTATCATCAGTATATAAAAACTCATATTTGAAGAAAGTTTTTCTTTTTAAAACTCTTTCAAATAAACCATCTGGATGTATTTTTTCCATTTTATATTTTCTTTTAGTTTTTGTATCTAAATTAATTATTTCTATATTCTTTGCAAAAGGATGAAATGTTCTAATAACCATCTCATTTTCATTTAATTTGTGGATTCCTAATATAGAAAACGGATCATGATGTTCAGCTTGAACTATTTTTAACATTTCTTCATTTAACATTGTACCCATGTCTTGCCACCCCCGAATATCTAAAATTATAAAAAAAGGAGATTTTTTAAGTTTATCGCCTTTATTTAATTATAACACAAAATTTTCATCTGTCAAGGGAAATAATAAAAAGGAAGCATTAGCTTCCTTTTAAATATTTTTTAAATATTTCAACTTCTTTTGTATCAAGTTTTTTAATATCTCCAGGATTTTTTACTTCATCTATAGACCAAGGACCAAATTTAATTCTTTTAAGCTTTAAAACATTAAATCCAAGAGCTTTAAACATAAGTCTAACCTGGCGTTTTTTTCCTTCATGAATACTGAGAGTAACTTCAGAATATTTTCCTTTTTTTTGAACTTTTTCTATTTTTGCAGGTTGAGTTTTATAACCACCCTCTATTATAATCCCATCTTCTAAATGTTTTAAATCTTTTTCTTTAATATGTTTGTTTAATAATGCTTTATAAGTTTTATAAATTTTCTTTTTAGGGTGTAATAACAGATTTGCTAAATCACCATCATTGGTTAGCAGCATTAATCCGGAAGTGTTATAATCTAATCTCCCAACGTGAAAAACATGTTCATTTATTTTTCCTTTTATTAAGTCTGTGATAGTTTTTCGACCCCTATCATCTTTTAATGCAGATAAATAACCCACAGGTTTATGAATTAAATAATATACATAATTTTCTGTTTCTTGAATTTTATCTTTTACATGAATTTTTTTATCATATATTTCTATAATATCTTCTTCAACAATCTTAAACCATGGTTCTCTAATAACTTCTCCATTAACCTTAACCTTTCCTGATACAATTAAATTTCCGATTTCTCTCCTAGATCCTTCACCTATCTTTTGGAGAAACGTTTGAAGCTTTATCAATTTTAGCACCTCTTAATTCATTTATTGTTTTTTCAGGTAATAACTCGAAAAACATTTCAGATAAATCATAAAGATAACGATTTTTTGTATTTTTTTTTCTTTTTTTAACAATTAAACCCATTTCCATTAATTTTTTTATTTGATGATAAGAGGATTTCCCCCGTGATTTTTCTATTTCTGTTGTTGAAGATGGTCCGTTTAATAACAAAATAGCTAATATTTCAAATTGGGATTCAGTAAGTGAGAAGGTTCGTGGTCTCGGAGTTAATATAGATTTAATTTCATTTTTTATAGTAAATCTATATTTTCCTTCAAAATTTTCCAGTTCTATACCATGGATTTCAGAATTATAATGTTCCCATATATCTATTAACACTGTATTAACTTTTTCTTCTGTTTCATTTAATTTTTCGGCGATTTCTTTAGAACTAAATCCTGTTGGTTTTGAAAATAACATTGCTTCGATAATAGGCATAAGATGCTTATTTTGCACTTACTGCCACCTCTTCCTTGTTTTTTATAAACTCATAATTTTCATTTACATAATGTAATCCATTTCTTACTAAAACCAGAGAAGCAAGAAAATACACAATAAATTTAAGCCTTTCTTGATTTGATATAATGTATAAGTCTTTTAAAGTAAATCTTTCTTTGTTTTTTAATTCTTCAACAGCTTCTTCTACAGTAAAACTTTCTCTTAAAATTTCTAATTTTCGTTGAATTTGTAAATAATCATGCATATAAAATTCTAACTGTTCATGGATTTTGTTTTTATCAAACCTTGCAGATTTAACCTTTATCGCTTTTTTAATATTATTTTTTCCGAAATCTTTTTGAATTTTTTCCATTGTTTCTTTTATTTTCTCATAATCTTCTATTATGTTATATAATGTATTTCTTTGTCTTGTAAATTCTTTATCATCTTCAGAACGAGGAAGCAACTCTTTTGACTTTAATAATGTAAGATATGAAGCTATCCTTAAAAATTCACCAACATCATCGAGATTATCAAAATTCTTTTCAATGTAACTATTGAAAATATCGGCTATTTTTGAAACAGATAGTAATCTCACAGGTATTTTTTTTTCTTTAATTAATTCAACTAATACTTCAAATGGGCCAGAAAATATATCTAATTCTATAGTTAAATCCGAAAACATATGTTTTCACCACCTAAGATTCATTGCCTCCCTAACTTCTGATAATGTTTTTTTTGCAACTTCAGAGGCCTTTTTATTTCCTTCATGAATTACATTTAATACGTCCTCATCTGAGATTTTATTATATTTTTCCCATATAGGTTTTAATCTTTCTTCCATATTTTTTAATAAAAGTTTTTTACATTGAACACAACCTATTTCAGCTGTTTTACATCCTTTTACAACCCAATCTAATTCTTCTTTGTTATGTGTAAATGCTTTATGATAATCCCAAACAGGGCATTTTTCTGGGTCTCCTGGATCAGTTCGCCTCATTCTTGCAGGATCGGTCATCATAGGCATAACTTTCTTTTTGAGACTTTCTTCTGTTTCATCTATCATTATAATATTCCCATAACTCTTGGACATTTTCCTTCCATCAGTTCCAGGAAGTTTTGGGATTCTTGTAACAATAGGGTTTGGTTCTGGAAATACTTCTTTGTATAAATTATTAAATCTTCTGGCAATTTCTCGACTTAATTCAATATGATATAATTGGTCTTCTCCTACAGGAACAGCATTAGCCTTATAAATTAATATATCAGCAGTTTGTAAAACGGGATAAGTTAGAAAACCAGCTGTAGATAGATCCCTGTTTTCAAGATTTTCTTTTAATTCTTTATATGTAGGAATTCTTTCTAATCTACTTACAGAAATAAGCATATTAAATAATAAATATAATTCCGCATGTTCTTTAATAGCAGATTGAACAAAGATCACAGATTTTTCTGGATCTATACCAGCAGCTAAATATCCTCTTACTATATCAAGAGTTGATTGATATATAATATGACTTTCCTCTTTATGGGTAGTTAAAGCGTGCCAGTCAGCAACAAAAAAATATGTTTCATTTCCATCGTCTTGCAATTTTTTCCAATCTTCTAAAACTAAAACATGTCCTAAATGTAATTTTCCAGTAGCACGCATTCCACTTAATACTCTCACAAAATCTCCTCCTTTTTCTAAATACTTCTTTAATTTTACCACATTTTGTGGTATTATATAATAAGAAAATATAAAATTTCAAGGAGGTATTTTAAATGTCAGAAAAACCCCAGAAAAAAGGTTCAAGTAATTTTATCATAATTGCATTAATATTCATAGCTGGTATTAGTATCATTAACATATTTATGGCAAGAAATGCTAGAGTAGATTTTGATATAGTAAATAATGATAATTATTATTATATACAAGATAATGGAAATGTAGTAATGTTATCTAAAGTTACTGTACAAGCAAAAGATGAAAAATCATATAATACGTTATTAGCAAGTTATAAAAAACCTGATAACGAAAAGAGAAAAGTATATGAAGATTTTATAGAAAATTTAAAAAAGAAGACAGGTAGAAATTTTGAACTCATAAGTGTTCAATCAACAGTTAGTGTAAATGATGGTTATAGAATAAATGTTGTAGAAAAATCTGAAATAAAAGGTTTTGTTCAAAAAATAGGGGATAATAAATACCAATTTTCTTTAAATGATCAAAAAATAAAATTAGAAAATGCAACATTGTATATTTATAAGCCTGACAATTGGGAATTTTTGGAGGTTGTTCCAAATCCAACAGAAATTAAAGATGATTATTTATTGTGGAAAAATATTGGTGAAATAGAATTTCCAACAGTAACATTAGAAAGGAAATAAAAATGGTAACATTTATTATTTTTGTGTGGTTAATACTATTATCCATAGTTTCTTTAATTAATTTATCATTATTAATATCATTATGGAGAAAATTTAATAATTTCTCTATATCTATTGATTCGTCTATTGAAGATCAATCAAATACTTTATTAGCAAGATTTCAAAAAATAACTTCGTCTAGATTAAGAGCTTTAGATAACAAAATTGAAATATTAGATCAATTAATAAAAGATGCAGATGAAGCTTATATGAAATCATTTTCCATGTTAACAGATTTGGAAAAAAAGAATGATGAATTAAAAAGAATTAAAACATTTGAAAGAGTAAAGAAAGAAAAATCTCATTTTTCCAGTGTCGATTCTGAAAAGATGGAAGTTCCAGAAATAGAGACTCATGAAGAAAAAATTAAGACAAATGAATATTATAAATTTCAAAACGTATATAAAAATAATACTAACGAAGAAATAAAAAAAGAATCAGAAAAAAGTCCGGAGCAGATATTAAAGGAAAAAATAATTGAATATTATAATAATGGAAAAAGTATAAATGAAATAGCAAAAATGCTTGACAAAGGTTCAGGAGAAGTAAAATTAATAATTGATTTATATTATAAAAATGCTCATTAATGAGGTGATGAATGCTTTATTTAATATTAATTGCGTTTTTGATAGGTTTTCTTTTAGGGATGAGAGGTAAATTAAAAATTTTAAAAAAATGGAATACTGTCACTGTTGTGACAGTATTATTGTTATTTTTTATGGGTTTTGAGTTAGGATCTGATAAAAATTTAATAAAGCAATTATCTGAAATAGGTTATTTGTCTTTCTTAATTGCATTATTTGCTATAATTGGAAGTGCTTTATTACCCACCATATATGAGAAAAAATTTTTGAACAAGAGTGATAAAAAATGATATTATTAATTTCATCGGTGGCTTTGGGAATTCTTCTGGGGTATTTTGTCAATATTCCAATTCCGGAAAATTTAATTACAATTTTACTTATGGTTCTTGTATTTTCTGTTGGTATTGATATTGGCTCTGAAGAAAAAATTTTATTAAAAATAAAAAGTAGTTTAAAAGTTATTTTTGTTCAAACATTTTTAGTAATAATAGGAAGTCTTGTTTTTGGAGGATTTGTTTCATTTTTTACAGAATTGAATTTTAAAGAGGCCCTTGGAGCCGCAGCAGGAATGGGATGGTATTCCTTATCTGGTGTAATGATAAGTTCAATGTATTCACCTTTTCTTGGAGCGGTGGCTTTTTTATCGAATGTATTTAGAGAAATAATGGGAATACTTTTGATTCCATTATATGCTAAATTTTCTGAGTATGGTGCTATTGGAATAGCTGGCGCTCCAGCAATGGATACATTACTTGGAGTTGTATCTAAAAGTGTAAAAAAAGAAAAAATACTTATAAGCTTTGGTCAAGGAGTTATTCTTTCAATTTTAATTCCAGTATTAATTACTCTTATTTTTTAAAATATTTATTCGATATATATATTTATATCAAAAAACCTTTAATTAAATTACAATATGTATTTAGTTTTTCTAAAAATGCTGCATGGCCAGCATTTTTTATTATTATAAGTTCCGAATTTTTAATTTTATTATTAATATACATCATATCAGAAATTGGAGTAATAATATCTTCATCTGCAGCTATTAATAATGTTTCACATTTAATTTTTTCTAAATCATCAGAAACATCAAAAGTAGTATTTGATGATGCCAATCTAATAAAACTATCAAACCATTCTTTTGTTAGCAATTCTTTAAATATTTTTCTTCTATTTTGTAACCATTCAAAATTATAATTATAAAAAGTTTTTGAATAAATAAAGGGTAAAGCAAGGTCAAAAAATATTTCACCATTATAACTTTTCGCAGCAACTTTCCAAGCTTCTCCAATAGAAGCCAAAAAATTATCCACTCTATAAGTAGTATTTGATAATATTAATTTATCAATATATTCAGGATATTTAGAAGCGAAAATCTCCGCAACCTGACCTCCATAGGATAATCCAAGTAAATTTACTTTTTTAAAACCTAAATAATCTATTAATTTTTTTAAATCTTCTGAATGAATTGATATATTATATTCTTCATTTAATTTTTCCGATTTTCCCTGATCTCTCATGTCATAAACTATTACTTTGAAATATTTGCTTAAAAATCTTATATGTTCTAACCAGCTTACAGTATTCATCATTATTCCATTTAATAATATTAATGGATTGCCTTCTCCATAAACTTCATAATATATACCTAATTCTTCAAAAAACATATGAATCACCCCTCAATATATTTATTTAATTATAACATAAAATATAAAAAATCAAAAAAAGAAATATTCAATAAATAAGAAATAATTAACTTTAATTGAAAATAATCAATTAAAATAAAAGATAATTAGCTATTAACGTATTTTTATTTAAATGTAAAAAGAGTTAAAATGAGAAGTGATTCATAAATAATGAGAAATGATTCATATATTAGAAACAGGAGGGAAAGAGTAATGAGAATGGAAGGGAAAGTATGTATAGTAACAGGAGGAGCAAGGGGATTAGGAAGAGCGATGGTGGAAAGATTTGCAGAAGAAGGAGCAAAAGTAGTATATGCATGTGATTTAAATGAAGAAGGATTAAAAGAATTAGAAAATAAATATGAAAATGTAAAAGGATATAAATTAAGTGTAACAGATAGAAAAGCAATAGCAGAGTTTAAAGAAAAAGTAATAGCGGAAGAAGGGAAAGTAGATGTATTAGTAAATAATGCAGGAATAACAAGAGATGCATTAATACAAAAGATGAGTGAAGAAGATTGGGATATGGTAATAGATGTAAATTTAAAAGGAGTATTTAACATGACCCAACAATTTGGACCAGAAATGATGAAAGCAGGGAAAGGATCAATAATAAACATATCATCAGTAGTAGGGATATATGGAAACATAGGACAAACAAATTATGCAGCAACAAAAGGTGGAGTAATAGCAATGACAAAAACATGGGCAAAAGAATTTGCAAGAAAAGGGGCACAAGTAAGAGTAAATGCAATAGCACCAGGATTCATAAAAACACCAATGACAAAAGATTTACCAGAAAAAGTAATAAATATGGTAAAAAGCAAAACAGTATTACAAAGAATGGGAGAACCAGAAGAAATAGCAAACACAGCATTATTCCTAGCAAGTGATGAAAGTAGTTTTATAACAGGGCAAGTAATAAGTGTAGATGGTGGATTAGTACTATAAAAAAATAAAAAGAAAAAATAAAAGAAGGAAAAAAGGAGGAAAAGAAATGGAAAAAGTATATATAGTAGGAGCCAAAAGGACAGCAATAGGGAGTTTTGGAGGGACCTTAAAAGACAAAAAAGCAGCAGAATTAGGAGCAGAAGCAATAAAAGGGGCATTAGAACAAGCAGGAGTAGCACCAGAACAAGTAGATCACACAGTAGCAGGGAACGTATTAATGGCAGGACAAGGAATGGGACCAGCAAGGCAAGCAGCAATATATGCAGGAATACCAGTAGAAAAACCAGCATATACAGTACATATGGTATGTGGAAGTGGAATGAAAGCAATAATGTTAGCAGCAAATGAAATAAAATTGGGAAATTCAGAAATAGTAGTAGCAGCAGGAATGGAAAGCATGTCAAATGCACCGATGTTGCTACCAGCAAAAGCAAGATTTGGACTAAAGTTTGGAAACATAGAAATGATAGATCACATGGTATATGATGGATTAACAGACGTATTCAATCAATATCACATGGGAGTAACAGCAGAAAACATAGTAGAAAAATATGGATTAACAAGAGAAGAACAAGATGAATTTGCAGCAATAAGTCAGCAAAGAGCAGAAAAAGCGATAAAAGAAGGTAAATTCAAAGACGAAATAGTACCAATAGAAATAAAAACAAGAAAAGAAACAAAAATATTTGACACAGACGAATATCCAAGATTTGGAACAACAAAAGAAACATTAGCAAAACTCAGACCAGCATTCAAAAAAGATGGGACAGTAACAGCAGGGAACTCATCAGGAATAAACGATGGAGCAAGTGCAATGATACTAGCATCAGAAAGTGCAGTAAAAAAATATGGCCTAAAACCATTAGCGGAAATAATAGCCTATGAACAAGGAGGAGTAGATCCAAGCATAATGGGAATGGGACCAGTAGCAGCGATAACAAACTTAGTAGAAAAAAAAGGAATAAAATTAGAACAAATGGAACTAATAGAATTAAACGAAGCATTTGCAGCACAATCGATAGCAGTAATAAAAGAACTCAGTGAAAAATATGGAGTAACAAAAGAATGGTTTATGGAAAGGACAAATGTAAATGGAGGAGCAATAGCGTTAGGACATCCAATAGGAGCATCAGGAAACAGAATAACAGTAACATTATTATATGAAATGAAAAAGAGGAATTTAGAATATGGATTAGCATCATTATGTATTGGTGGAGGTATGGGTACCGCTATTGTTATTAAAAATTTGTGATAATACATAGAAGGTGAAATAATGAATGTTGGAATAATGGGAATTGGAACATATATACCAGAAACTTATATTACAGCAGAAGAAATAGCAGAAAAGAGTGAAATTCCTGCTGAAATTATTAAAGAAAAGTTTGGTGTTTTAAAGAAACCTATTCCAGGACCTAATGATACAACAAGTTATATGGGTATAAAAGCAGCAGAGAGAGCAATAGAAAATGCTAACATAAATCCTGAAGAGATTGATTTAGTAATATGGAACGGCGGACAACATAAAGATTATCCTTGTTGGTTGGCAGGCCTAAAAATAGCAGATGAAATAGGTGCAGTAAATGCTTGGTCATTTGATATGGAGGCTATGTGTGGCTCTATGATGACTGGTATGGAAGTTGCTCGCTCAATGATGATTGCTAATGAAGATTTAAATACTGTATTATTAGTAAGTGGTTATAGAAATGGGGATTTAATTAATTATAGCATAAAAGGAACCTCTTTTATGTTTGATATTGGCGCAGGTGGGGCTGCTATGGTTTTAAGAAAGAATTATAATAAAAATGTTATTTTAGGTACAGCCTTTAAAGGTGATGGTTCTTTTTCAGAAGATTGTGTAGTAGAAGTTGGTGGAACAAAAAAATGGCCAATGGAAGAAAAAGATGTAAATAGAATGCATTTTGTTATTAGAGATGTTGAAAGTTTTAAAGAAAAACTAAAAGAAAAGACAATGCCAAATTTTTATTATGTAATTGATAAATCTTTAGAAAAATCCAAACTATCTCGAAAGAATATTGATTATTTAGCAATATTACATTTTAAACGTTCTGCGCATTATGCTGTTTTAGAAGAATTAGGATTAAAAGAAGAACAATCTATTTATTTGGAAAATTATGGGCATATTGGACAAAATGATCAAATATTATCAATTGAATTAGGTTTGAAATCTGGAAAAATTAAAGATGGTAACAATATAGTAATGGTGGGTGCTGGTTTAGGTTTTGTTTGGGCATCTGCAGTTGTAAAATGGGGAGACTTTAAGGGGTGATAACATGTGGAAAGCTATGTATGAAAATAGATTAAAAAGTATAGAAGAAGCTATTCTTTCTTTACCTAAAAGAGCAACTATTATAACTGGTTTAGCTTCTGCAGAGGCACAAGGATTATTGGAAAATTTGCATAAGTATAAGGATCATTTTGAAAGATTAAAAGTAGTTACTTGTTTGAATATGAAGGAATATGATTTTTTTATGAATGAAGAATATGAAGATATATATGACAATCATTCATGGTTTTTAAGTCCTCCTACAAGAAAAGCGCAAAAAATGGGATTAAATACAGTTGATTTTATACCAAATAATTTACATATGGCAGGAACTGACAAGTTAATGACTGAAAAAGAAGAGGGGAATGTAGTTATATTTTGGGGAACAGTTACACCAATGCATGAAAAAACTGGTTATTTTAATTTAGGTATATCAAATGTATATGAACTTGATGTTTTGGAAAATGCTGATGTGGTAATTTTAGAAGTAAATGAGAAATTTATCTGGACACATGGTGAAACTCAAGTACATATATCACAAGCAAATTACATTGTGGAAAATTCATGGGATATACCAGAATTACCTATTGTTGAACCAACTGAAACAGAAAAAATAATTGCACAATATATTTCAGAATTAGTAGATGATGGCTCAACATTACAAATAGGAATAGGAGGCATTCCTAATGCTGTTGCGAAGCTATTAAATCATAAAAAAGATTTAGGAATTCATACTGAAATGTTTACAGAATCAATGATAGATCTTTTTGAAGCTGGAGCAATAACAAATATGAAAAAAACACTTTGGAAAGGAAAATTTGTTTGTACTTTTGCTTTAGGAACAAAAAGAATGTATGAATGGTTAAATAACAATCCAGGAGTATGGATTATGAGAGGACGGTATGTCAATGATCCATATATTATAGCTAAAAATGATAATATGGTAAGTATTAATACAGCTATTACTATAGATTTAAGTGGTCAAGTATGTTCGGAGTCGCTTGGTAATAAACAATATTCTGGTACAGGAGGTCAATTGGATACTCATAGAGGTGCTGTGATGAGTAAAAATGGAAAAGGTATTATAGCATTAAGATCTACAGCTAAAAAAGGTACTATTTCAACTATTGTATCTATGTTACCTCAAGGTTCTTATGTAACTGTTCCAAGGCAAGATTTAGATTATGTGGTAACTGAATATGGAGTTGCGCATTTAAGAGGTAAAAGTTTCAGAGAAAGAGTAAAAGCAATGATAAATATTTCTCATCCGGATTTTAGAGATGAATTAAAAAAAGAAGCTAAAAAATTAGGATATTTATAAGGGGGGCATTAGAATGAAAAAGGTATTATTATTAGTTTTAAGTATTGTTTTAATGATGAGTTTTGTTTTTGCAGAAGATGGGGTTACTGATACAGAAATAAAAATAGGAACATTTCAGGCTATGTCTGGTCCAGTTGCAGTTATTGGTCAAAGTGTTGCAAATGGTATGAATGCATATTTTAATTACATTAATGAAAATGGAGGAGTTTATGGAAGAAAAATTAATTTGATAGTTGCTGATGATCAATTTAATCCTGCAAAAACTACGGTTGAAGTAAAAAGAATGATAGAAAATGATAAAGTGTTTGCATTAGTAGGTGGATTAGGAACTCCAGGAAATTTAGCAGTAATGGATTATGTAAACGAGAAAAAGGTTCCGTATGTATATCAAGCTAGTGGATCATCATTATTAGCTATTCCACCTAAAAAGTATATATTTCCAGTTCAACCAAATTATACTTTGGAAGGTAATATTGTAATGAATTATTTAGTAAAAACAAAAAGATCAAAAAAAATAGCTATAGTCTATAGAAACGATGATGCTGGTAAAGAATTTTTAAAATCTGCACTAGAAACATTAAAAGATAAATATGGAATGAAGCCTGTAGAAACAATTGCTATTAATCCAACTGTTAATGACTTCTCAACAGAAATTACTAAATTAATTGCAAAACAACCAGATGCAATTGCTGTAATGTTATTTATACCTCAATCAGTTAATTTTGTAAAACAGGCAAAACAATATGGATTAAAAAGACAAAAGTATGTATTAACTTATGCTAACTCAGATACTTCTTATATATATTTAGCTAAAGACGCTGCAGAAGGTGTAGAAGCTATGGCATGGGTAAATGTGGATTTTTCTAAACCTGATTTAAAACCTTTCCAAATTTATAAAAAATATTATAATCAAATGCCTAATGCATATGCTATTGCTGGCATGATAGCAGCAGAAGTTTTTGTTGAAGGATTACAAAGAGCAGGTAAAGATTTAACTAGAGAAAATTTAGTGAAAGCGTTGGAAAGTATGAATAAGTGGTCTGGAATGTTAGCTCATGAAATAACATATAAACCATATGATCCAAATGATAATACTTGTAGATTAGGTAAGCAATCAATGTATGTACTAAGAGTTAGAAAAGGTGTTTGGACACAAATGACAAATTGGATTTATTATGATAAATAATAATTAATATTTGGCGGGGGAATCCCCCGCTTTATTAAAAGAGGTGAAATAATGCTTGAAATAAAAAATATAACAGTTAAATTTGGGGGTCTAACTGCGGTAAAGAATATGAATATGACTATTGAGGAAGGGGAAATACATTCATTAATTGGTCCAAATGGTGCTGGTAAAACGACATTGTTTAATGTAATAACAGGTGTTGTAAAACCTGTGACTGGAGAAGTAAATTTTCAAGAAAAAAACTTATTAAAAGTTAAACCTGAAGAAATTATATATAAAGGAATAACAAGAACATTTCAAAATTTGCAATTGTTCAATTTTTTAAATGTATACGAAAACATATATTCTGGTATTGTACATATTTTTAATGGAGATATTATTCAATTGATAAATGGAAAATCAAAAAGTTTTGAAAAAGATATTAGGGATAAAATTCTTGAAATTGCTGAATTGTTAGGTATAAAAAATAGATTATCTTCTTATCCAACACAATTATCTTACGGAATTCTAAAAAGAATAGAAATTGCTCGTGCGATAGTTTCTGATCCAAAAATTATTTTATTTGATGAGCCAGCAGCAGGATTAAATACTGAAGAAACCAGTGAAATTGAAAATATTTTTAAATTAATTAATAAAAAAAGAGGAATTACCATATTATTAGTAGAACATGATATGAGTTTAGTTATGAACATTTCGGATAAAATAACTGTTATGAGTTTTGGAGAAAAAATTGCAGAAGGAACACCTGATGAAATAGCTAATAATAAAGAAGTAATAAAAGTATATTTGGGGGAGAACGAAAATGTTTAAAATAAATAATTTAGTGGTTAATTATGGTCATGTAAATGCAGTTAAAGGTATTTCCTTTGAAGTAAAAAAAGGTGAAATAGTTTCTATATTAGGTGCTAATGGCGCTGGCAAAACATCAACATTATTTGGGATTTTGAAGTTGGTAAAAAACAAAAGAAAATTATTTTTTAATGAAGAAGATATTTCTAAAGAAAGCACTCAAAGATTAGTAAAAAGAGGTATTATACTTTGCCCAGAAAATAGGAGAATTTTTCCAGGATTAAATGTTGAAGAAAATTTGAGAATGGGAAGTTTTATTCGTGGAGATGAAAAAAATAATTTGGAAAAGGTGTATAATCTTTTTCCAATTTTAAAAGATAGAAGAAAACAATTTGCTGGTTCATTATCTGGCGGAGAACAACAAATGTTAGCTGTTGGAAGAGCATTAATGAGCGATCCTGAAATATTGATGCTTGATGAACCTTCCTTAGGATTAGCCCCTATTATAGTTGATGAAATATTTAATGTATTAATTGAATTAAAAAAAGAAGGAATTTCTATTTTGTTAGTTGAGCAAAATGCTATTAAAGCTTTAAAAATAAGTGATAGAGCATATATTTTAGAAACAGGTAAAATAGTACATTCAGGTAATGCGAAAGAAATGCTTCAAGATGAAAAAATAAAAAAAGCTTATCTTGGTAGGTGAGATAAATGTTGATATTACAGAGTATTATTTTAGGAATACCACAAGGAGCATTATATGGACTAATGGCTTTTGGAATAGCTTTAATATTTAGAAGTGTGGGAGTTATGAATTTTGCTCATGGACATGCAGGAATGATAGCAACATTTTTTGCATTTACAATATATACAATTACTAATAGTTTAATTATATCAATATTATCAGCATTATTTTTCGGATTTTTTCTTGGATATTTAATTGATAAAATACTAAAACCTATAAAACATATATCTCATGGTGGTATGTTAATTGTTACTTTAGGATTATTGATGATATTTGAAGGATTGAGTGTATTAATTTGGGGAACTGATTATCAATCTTTTCCAGAATTATTTACAGGTCCACCATTAATAATGCATTTAGGAGAAAATATATTAGTTATGCCTATAAATGATTTGGGAATTACAATTATTTCGCTATCGGTGGCTATTATAATGGCATTATTTTTGAAATTTACTAAATTAGGAACTGCGATAAGGGCAAGATCTCAAGATGAAATTGGTGCTGGTGTAGTAGGAATTAGTATAAACAAAATAGATTCCATAGTGTGGGGTATAGGAATTATGCTCTCTGCATTAGTAGGTGTATTAATAGCTCCTAAAGAATATATACATCCTAATATGATGATTAATATGCAATTATATGGATTTACTGCAGGTGTTTTAGGTGGTTTTTCTAGTTTGTTTGGAGCTATTTTTGGTGGAATTATTTTAGGGATACTTGAAAAAATAGTTGGTATGTATATTTCTCCTGATTTTCAATTATCTATAGTGTTAGCTTTAATTATTATTATGTTAGTGGTAAAGCCCTCTGGAATATTCTCTAAAGGTTTTGAAGGGAGAGTTTAAGATGAAGCAATCATTATATATTTTATTATTTGGTGTAATATTGGGTTTGATATTTATATCTAAGCCATTTATTTTATTGATTTTTTCAAGTATTTTAATATTTTCCATATCCGCATTAGGTTTAAATATTATATCGGGATATGCTGGACAAATTTCTATTGGTCATGGAGCATTTATGGCAATTGGTGCATATACTACAGCATATTTAACTTTAAATTTTCACATGCCTTTTATAGTGAATTTATTTATTTCCATAGTGTTATCGGCAATATTGGGATTATTAATAGGATTACCAGCTTTGAGATTAAAAGGATTTTACTTAGCAATTGCTACAATGGCATTTGGTATTGCAATTGAGCAATTAATAGGTGCAATAGAACCACTGGGTGGACATATAGGATTAAGAAATGTTCCGCCATTAATTAGAAATGACTTTGGAATGTATATAATTAATTTAATTTTTTATGTAATATTAACTTTTTTTGCTTTAAAAATAATAAATTCACCTATTGGTATAAAATATAAAATGGTAAGAGAAAGCGAAGTAGCTTCTAAAGCCTATGGGATAAATATATCATATATAAAATTGCATGCATTTGTTATTAGTGCTATTTTAGGTGGAATTTCTGGAACATTATATGCACATACATTAGGATATGTTTCTCCCTCTGATTTTGGTTTATCCACATCATTGGATTTATTAGCTATGATTATTATCGGAGGAATTTCTACAATACATGGGGGATTAATAGGTGCTACTATTATAACTGGATTACCATTTTTATTTTCAAGATCTTCAATACCAATGTCTTTAATTTTTGGAACACTATTAATAATATTTGTGTTGTTTTTTCCAAAAGGTATTTTTTACGGATTATTAATGGGATTTTATAAGTATTTTGAGATACCATATGTTAAAATAAAAAAAAGTGCATGGAGGCGGAAAAATATGGGGGAAAAATATATTAAAGTTAACAATAAGAAAATTTGTTATTATGAGAATGGTAATGGAAAACCTGTTATAATGATACATGGAAATTTTGCATCTGCTCGTTGGTATCAAAAAGTTATGGATATAGAAGGATATCATACATATGCTCTGGATTTACCTAATTTTGGGAGAAGTGATAGAATAGAAAAATGTGATATAGATTTATATGCAGATTATGTGAAAATGTTTATGGATAAATTACAGATAGAAAAAGCTATTATAGTAGGACATTCTTTGGGAGGAGCAGTTGCTCAATCTTTAAGTTTTAGATACCCAGAAAAATCCGAAAAAATGATTTTGATTGATTCAGCACCAATTGACGGATTAAAAACACCTGAGGAATATTACCCTATTTTGGAAATGTATAAAGGTAATAAAACATTATTAAAACAAGCTTTAAATGGAATTATGCCAGAAAATAAAGATGAAAAACTCCTCGATGAATTAACTAATGAAGCATTACTAATGAAAGAAGAATGTTTTACAGAGAATGCACGAGCTTTAGAAAGAGTTAATTATATAAATTTAGCAAAAAATTATAAGAATAAAGTTTTATTCATTGTGGGTAAAAAAGATTTATTAATAACCGAAGAAATGGCTAAAAACACTATTCGATATTTAAAGGGCGAAATAAAAATTATTGAACATGCAGGGCATTCTATAATTGTTGAAGATCCTGAGTTATTTAAGGAGATAATGAAAAATTTTTGATTTTTGGAGTTGATGCTATGAAAAAAAAGAGAAATGTAAAAGAAAAACTTATTGAATCCGCAATTGAATTATTTTCAAAACGTTGGTATGATACCGTTTCTGTAGCTGAAATTTGTAGAAATGCAGAATTATCAAATGGTGTATTTTATAATTATTTTAAGAATAAACAAGAACTTTTTGAGTTTTTATTAAAAGATTTATTAGATGTATTTGAAAAGGAATTTTATCAATTTTATGGTAATACTGTAGAAGAAAAACTAAAATCATTTTTCAATATAGTATTTGAAGCAGCAATAAAATATAAACCTCTTGTGACAATCTTTAGAGAAGGACAATATCGATTTCCAAAATATGAAAAAAAATTAAGAAATATATATATTGATATATTGGGAAAAATTTTTGATAGAAAAATTAATGAAGTAGATTACATATATATAATAGGCGGATTGAGATTTTTAGGGATTATGTCATCATATGGATGGATTAATTTGGAAGAAAAAATTTTTTATGACATGATTTTCAATGGTATTTTTGAAGAAAAAGTAAAAGAAAATTTATTTAATTTGAATATTAGGGATTGTGAAGAATTAGAAAAAACAACAAAGCAAGTTTTAATAGAAGCAGGCATAGAGCTTTTTAGTAAAAAGGGATTTCATAAAGTTAAAATTTTTGAGATAACAAATTATGTGAATCTTGCTGTAGGGACTTTTTATATTTATTTTTCAAGCAAAGAAGAATTTTTAAGAGAAATTGTAAAACAAATAAGTCGTAAAACACGATTCTTTATCTCAAGGAATATACCCGAACATTTGAATAGATTGGAAAAAGAAATTGTTGGTATATATTTGTTTTTAGAATTTTTTTCTAAAAATAGAAATTATTATGAGATAATAAGAGAAGCTGAATTTGTCGTTAATGATGAAGTAAAAAAATACTATGAGGATTTTAAAAAAGGATATTTAGAAAATTTAGAGAATATCAAAAATAATAATAAAGAAATGACGGCTATGTTTTTAATGGGAGTTTCACATTATACAGGTATTGAGTATTTATTTGAAAATACTATAAAAAATAAAGAAGATTTTTTGATAAAACTATCTGAATATTTATCCTTTGGAATATTAAAATGACACCATGAGGGTGTCATTCGTTATTTAATGTTAGATAGTATACGTCTCTTATTTCTTTTTCGGCTAATTTTTTAAGCTTCCCAATAGAAACTTTTTGAACAGCATTTTCAACTAATAAAAGATGCAAATGAAGCTTATATAAAACAATTCTCTATGTTAACAGATTTAGAGGAGAAAAATGATGAACTAAAAAGAATAAATGTAAAAGTCAACACCAGAATGTTAAAAAAAGTGAAAATAAAAATGTACAAAAAAGAAAAAGTAAAGTTTTCAGAGATTGATTCTGAAAAATATAAGCTCCAGAAATAAAAAGGTAAGAAGAAAAGACGATAACAAAGCAAATTTTGAAAGAAAAAATTATAGAATATTATAATAGAGGTATGAGTATAAATGAAATATCAAAGATGTTGGATAAAGGATCTGGAGAAATAAAGTTAATAATTGATTTGTATTACAAAAATCCCCATTGAGAATATTTTTGCACTGCTTTATTAATTTATAGAAAACTTAATGCGAAAAAAATCACATTGTAATATCAATACACGAGTTCTTAATATTTAAATTGTAAAATTAGTTTGAACAATGAAAGTGTTGATTTTGGAGTTATTTGTGAATTTTTTCTCATAAAACCAATAGAAAAAATTTTAAAAAATGATAAAAGTGATTTTTTTCACGTTTTATAGATTGTTTTTATTTAAAAGGAGGTTGTTAATTATGAAAATAAGAAAAATATTACTATTGAAGAATTGAAAAAAGCTCTTTATTTACCTGTATCCATAAAAGAATTAGGAATCAATGAAAAAGAATTTTATACAAAATTAGATGAAATGTCTGAAAATGCTTTTGATGACCAATGTACATCAGCAAATCCAAGATACCCATTAATTTCAGAAATAAAGGAACTTTATATAAATGCATATAATGGTGATTTATAAATTTTAAAGGGGAAGGTAATATGATAGAAATTTATATTTGTATGGGAAGTGCTTGTTATTTAAAAGGTTCTGAAGAAATAGTTCGAATTTTTAAAGAAGAGATTTTTAAAAGATCTTTAGATGTGAAAATTAAATTAAAAGGATCTTTTTGCTTAGGCCCATGTAATCAAGGTGTTGTTGTTAGAGTGAATGATGAATATTTTAAACGAATTAACCCACAAAATGCTAAAGAGGTTTTCCAAGAGCAAATACTGCCGTATATAAGAGAAATTGAAGGTGATAAAAATGGCTAAAAATGTATGGGAATTGTTGTGGGATTATGATCCAAATGGATTAGTTGTTGTAGATAAAGAATTTAAAATAAAGATAATTAATCCTACCTTTTTAAAAATGTTCCATCTTGAAAGTGAAGATATTATTGGAAGATATATTTTTGAGTTTTTTGATGATATTAGTGATTTTGAAGAGATTATCAAGAAGGATAAAAAAATAGTAAAGAGAATAAGAAAATATTTTGCACATAATATAGTTACTTCTGAAATTTCATTTGTTATTGATGAAAATGGTGAAAAGCTTATTGCGAAAATATTTCATGATGTTTCTGAACAAGAAAGAAAAGATAAAGAATTAAGAGAATTAAAATTTAAAATTATAGATGAAGTTCAAAAAATTGTTGATAAACAGATGAAAACAGGTCAAGAAATAGCGTCTATTTTAGGAGAAACGACAGCAGAAACAAAAGCGAGTTTAATGAAATTATTATCAATTATAAAGAAAGAAAATTAGGGAGAGGATATTTATGGCATCAGCTGTCGTATATAAAAGAAGTATAAATAAATATGGAGAACAAGTGTGTGGAGATAATTTTCAGATGACCAAAAATGATGATTCTAAAATTATAGTATTATCAGATGGCCTTGGAAGTGGTATAAAAGCCAGTATATTATCTATTTTAACAACAGAGATTATAAGTACTATGTTGCAAAAGGGTGTAAATATTTCTGAAGTCGTAAAAACAATAGCAAATACACTTCCAGTTTGTAAAATTAGAGGAATTGCTTATTCAACATTCACAATAGTTCAAATTTATAAAAATGGAACAGTGAAACTTGTCAATTATGATAATCCAGAACCTATAATTTTAAAAAAAGGTGTTTGTTTTATACCACCATATAGAGAAGAAATAATTAGTGATAAAAAGATAAAAATAGCGACATTTAAGCTTGATGCGGAAGATTTTATATTTATTATGAGTGATGGAGTTGTACATGCTGGATTGGGTAATTTGATGGATTTTGGATGGGGTACTAAAAATATAGCAAATTATTTAAAAAGGATGCACAGAAAAACTAGAAATGTAAAGTATATGGTTGATAGTTTGATTGAAGTTACAAATAGTTACTATGAATTCAAACCAGGTGATGATGCTACATTAGTAGGAATAAAAATGACAGAAAAGTCAAGTGTAATTATATTTACAGGTCCACCATTAGACCAAAAAACTGATAAATATTATGTAGAGAAATTTTTGAATTTTGAAGGAAAAAAGATAATTTGTGGTGGTACTACCGGAAATATAGTATCTAAAGTTAGCAATAGAAAAATAGATATAGATTTAAGTGCAACAGTTTATAAAGGTCTTCCACCATACGGTGAAATGGAAGGTGTAGATTTAGTTACAGAAGGAGTTCTAACATTAAAAGCGCTTAATGAATTATTGGAAAAATGTAAAAATAATATGTTTGAAATTGATATTGAAGAAAAAACGGCGAATTCAGCAGAAAAAATATTTTTAATATTAAGAACTTGTGATGAAATAAAATTTTTAGTTGGAAGAAAGGTCAATGTTTTTTACCATAATCCTGCGTTACCTTTTGATATGTCTATTAGATCTAATTTAATAAGGGATATTGCAAAAAATTTAGAAAAATTAGGTAAAAAAGTTGAAATTGAATATTGTTAAAGGAGGAATAGTATGAAAGTTCAAATATGTGTAGGAACAACATGCCATCTTTTTGGATCGTCGATGTTAATTGAAGCTATAAATGAATTGCCAGAAAACGTAAAAAATAATATTAAAGTTGAATATAATACATGTTTTGATTTATGTTATGGTGATATGAAACCGCCAATTGCAAAGATAGAAGATAAATTTTATGACAATTTAAATCCAGAAAAGATTAAAGATATAATATTAAATTTATTTGAAAACAATGGAGATGAATAGTATGAGAAATTTTGTTTTCAATGAAATTATGAAAACAAGAAGACAAACATTAATAAAATTAGCGGAATCTTTTGAAAAAGGAAATTATGAAAACATAGTAAAAATTCCAAAAGAGATTTTTCCATTAGCTAATGAAGCTTCAAGCAATTCTTTAATATACAGAGATAGAGAAATTTTAAAACAGAGAATTAAAATTTTATTAGGAATGGATTATGAAAAATCTAAAGATATGGAATTATATGAAGTAGTTAAAGAAATGGATCTAATTTTGTCTGATCAAAATCCGTATGCTCCCGAAGAAAAGTATATGCAAATAATTAAAGAAGCTTGTGATATGTGTCCTTCAGGAAGGTATTATGTGACTGATTTGTGTAGAAATTGTGTTGCTCATTCATGTGCAAATGTTTGTCCTAAAAATGCTATTACATTTGAAAATAATAAAGCACAAATAAATTATGATATTTGTGTAAGTTGTGGAATGTGCGCAAATACATGTAGTTATTATGCAATTGTAAAGCTTGAAAGGCCATGTGAAAGAGCATGTGTAATTAATGCGATAACTGAAGATGAAACGGGAGCAGCAGAAATAAATTACGAAGACTGTGTAAATTGTGGAGCATGTTATATATCATGTCCTTTTGGCGCAGTAGAAACACCCTCTGATTTATTGAGAGTATTGAAATCTATAAAAGAAAATAAAAGGGTTATTGCTATTTTCGCACCTTCGTTAATTTCTCAGTTTGGACCTCGTGTGAAAATAGGTCAATTAAAAAGTGCATTAAAAAAAGTAGGATTTGTTGAAACATATGAAGTTTCATTAGGTGCTGATGAAGTAGCTAAAGAAGAAGCAGAGTTGCTAAAAAAATCAGAAGATTTGATTACTACTTCATGTTGTCCAGCATTTGTTGAATATGTAAAAAAATATCAGAAAGATTATATAAAAAACATCTCTCCCGCTCCATCACCGATGGTTGCATTAGCAAAAAAATTAAAAAATAATAATAAAAATTCCATTATAGTATTTATAGGTCCATGTATTGCTAAGAAAAAAGAAGCAAAGTATTCGAATTTAGTTGATTATGTAATTACTTTTGAAGAATTGGGCGCTTTATTTATTACTAAAAAAATAGAACCTTCAAATTTTGAAGAAGAAAAAGTGAATGGAACACCATATGGATGGATATTTGCTATTAGTGGAGGAGTTTCAGAAGCAGTAAAACATGAATGCTCTAAAGAGTTGAAAATTATAAAAATGGATGGATTAAAAGAAGCTAAAAATGTTTTCGAAGAGATAAAAAAAGATAATTATGATTTGATTGAGGGAATGGCGTGTGAGGGAGGATGTATTAGTGGCCCTGGTATAATGGTTAATCCGAAATTAGCTAAAAATTCCCTAAAACGATTTACAAAAATTAATTTATAACAATATTAAAAATATATTATAACCAAATTATAACTATTATATAATTATTTTTTAGTAAAATTCAGTTATATTATATACATATAATGTGTATAAACTAATAAAATATATTAAGTATTTGTTTTGAAAATTATAAGTGAAAAAAGGCATAAATAAAATTATTGAAGGTGCCTAAGAAATAAACCAAGTACTTTAAATGGAGGTGGTAGAATGTTATTAAATGGTGCATGGGAAAGTAAAGTAAACATTTATAACGTTTTTGAATTAAGATGTAAAACAACAGCATATTTTGGAGTTGGAGCAATAAATAAGTTTAAAGATGTTTGTGATTTTTTAAACAAAAAAGATATAAAGAAGGTCATTATTTTAACTGATGAAGTAGTTTATACAGTAACAGGGATAAAAGAAAAAATAGAGAATTTTTTAGATGAAGCAGGCATTGAATATATTATATATTATGGTATCAAGCCTAATCCAAGTGTTGATATGATTGATGAAGCGAAAAAAATGGGATTAGATTTTGGTGCAAAAGCAGTTATAGGTATTGGTGGTGGAAGTCATATTGATACTGCAAAAGGTGTTGCTGTATTATTACATGAAAAATACAGAAATTATACAGGAGCAGATTTGTATGAATTAAAGTTTGTACCAGAAGAAGCATTACCAATAATTGCAATAAATACTACTCATGGAACAGGAACTGAAGTTGATAGATTTGCAGTTGCAACAATTGAAGAAAAAGGTTATAAACCCGCATTAGCTTATGATAGCATATATCCTGTTTTTGCTATTGATGATCCTGAAATTACTAAATCATTACCATGGTCTCAAACAACATATACAGCAATTGATGCAGTAAACCATGTTACAGAAGCTGCAACAACTTTAGTGTCTTCTCCATACTCAATTCTTTTGGCAAAGGAAACAATTAGATTAGTTTCAAAATATCTTCCACAGGCTCAAGCAAAACCAGGAGATTTAACAGCAAGATATTTCTTGTTATATGCTTCAACTATCGCAGGTATTTCCTTTGATAATGGATTATTACACTTTACCCATGCTTTAGAACATCCATTAAGTGGAATTAAACCTGAATTGCCTCATGGATTAGGTTTAGCTATGCTTCTTCCAGCAGTTGTAAAAGCTATATATCCTGCACAAGCAGAAGTTCTTGCAGAAATCTATAGCCCAATTGTACCAGATTTAAAAGGTGTTCCTGGAGAAGCAGAATGTGCAGCAAAAGGTATTGAAAAGTGGTTATTCAATATAGGAGTTACACAAAAACTTGCTGATGAAGGGTTTAAAGAAAGCGATATTGATAAGTTGGTTGAATTAGCATTTAGTACACCATCATTAGATTTATTATTAAGTTTAGCACCTGTAAAAGCAACTAAAGAAATAGTTAGACAAATTTATATGGATTCATTGTATCCTTTAAATAAGTAAAATAAAGTTGGATTTGAAGATAGGGGGATCTTCCCCCTATTTCTTTTTTATTATATTGAAAAATGTTGCAAACCAGAAGAAAACTAACAGGAAATAGATTATAAAGCCAAAATAATCAATGAATTTTATTTTGAATAATATGGATATTGTATGTGTAGCGGATATATATGCACCAAGCGGGAAGATAAAGGCAAACCAGGATAAAGTAAACGGTATCGTCATTTTTTTAGAATAATAAATAGTTAAAGATATTGCCATCAATAGCCACCATATACCATAACCCCATAACAAAAGAGAAAATCCATATAAAATATCTTTTGACACTATAAAGTTTGACGCGTTAGTAAGTTTAATCAAGGCAGTTGTCCCTGCACCAATTGGACCAAGATTAACCCATATTGTCGGTGCCATAATATTTGGCAGAGGATGATGGAGAATAAACCTATACATGGATATAGATGACATTATCAGGAAAAGAAAAAAGCCAGTTCCCCAGCTAAAATAGTTAGTAACAATAATTAAATCGTTTATCCATCCGTGAAAATGATTGATAAATGCGCTACCAGGTATTGGAATTACTATAAATGCTACAGGCGGAATAAAAAATGCAGGACAAATATGATCGAGTTTAATATGATTTTCCTTAAACATAATAAACGGTGTAATAATACCAAATAGGATTGTAAAAAAACTTCCTGCAATCCAAAATCCAAAAGATAATAAAAAATTATAGAATAACATTTGTATGTTTGCAGAAATCACAAGCATAGCTGCCCCAAAGGCAGAAAAGAAATTTGATACAAGTGGATGATAAAAATCTTTAAAAAAATCCTCTCTATAAATAAAAAATTTCACAATCCAGTTAACAAGAAAAACACTAAATAAAAATAGATTCAGATAAAAAAGAAAATAAGAAAAATCTTTTAAAAAGTGTATATATCCTGAAAAAATAAATGATGTAATGGAAAGAATCCCTGTTCCCATAATACCAGCAAACCATGATGGTTGAAATTCTTTGACTTTCATAATCAACTCCTCCTTTTTATTATTTTAAAGTGCAACTATTTCCATTGACAATATAATTTTTACTTCTTTTTAGATCATTTTCATAATTTTTTGCAAGATCATTCTTTAAGTATTTGAGGAAAGAATAATTATTTAGCACATTATTATTAATAGAGTATTTAGTCAAAGTGCCCATTTTGGTTGGTTTAATAATACCAACAAGCCTCATTTTCGAGATATGTCTGGAAACAGTAGATTGCGGTAATTGGAGTATCTTTACAATCTCACAAACACAATGCGGCCTAAAATACAAAAGATTTAAAATCCTCAACCTTGTTTTATCAGCCAGTATTTTCATTATTTCTTCAAGCATAAGTATACTCCTTTCAAATATTCGAATATCCGGATATATTATAGCTATTATTTTTTAACATAAAATAAAATAAATGAAAAGTTTTATACTTTTTTTACCATTAAGCATATTGTTAATCTGTATGTTCTAAAGACTAAAAAAACAAAGTAAGTTAAAAAACTGAAATTTTTGGATTAAAAATTAGAATTATTTGAATGTTTTTTTTAAATAATTTAATATTGTTTAAAATTTTCATGTTTTATTGATTTTTAAGAAACAAAATAAAATATTTAGAAAATATGATATATATAAAAAATAATTTTAAAATTTGGTAAATAATGAAAGTTGTTTTTTATCAATAAAGCAAATTAAATCACTAATTTAAAGGGGAATTACTATGGCGAATTATGAAGTTATTAAAACTATTGATGGCATGAAGATTCAAAGGTAAAGGTTGTTGATTATAACGGATTAATTGACGTAATTGAAAATAGGAAAAGTTTATTGAATAGATAATATTTTTTAAAAGTTTAATTTTTGTTAATCTGAAAGTTAATAAGTATTTTTTTAAAATGATAAAATTGTATCTGGATATATAGGCACTAAGGAGGGTGTATTAGCTGTAAAATATGGACTAACTGTTGAAGAAATTACTAATACAATACATCCGCATCCAACATTAACAGAAACTATTTTGGATGCGTTTGAAGATGCAAAAGGCTTAGCAATGCATATTTAAATAAAAAATGGTTGAATGATTTTCATTCAACCATTTATATCAGTATTTTGAATTTTATTTATTGAATAACATGTTGATTAGTTCCAATAAAAATATATCTAACAAAATTAAATTATATATTATAATGCAATTTTATAAATTTCTCTAATCTCTTTTTCATTTAGCTTTTTAAGCTTACCCATTGGTGCTCTTTGAACGGATTTTTTTATAGTATTTTCTCCAAAAATTAATTTTGTTGGATTATGAAAAACAAAATTTTTCATTCAAATACCTCTTATATAATTAGCCTTACTAATTATATCATAAAATCTAAAATTTTTCTAGTGTAATGGTTAAACACCAGTTTTTTTCTTCATTTGGTTCAAAAGTTAAGTATTTCCCATATTTTTTTGCTATTTCAAGTGAGTCATAGAAACCATTACAAGGTTCTATTGCACAATTATATTCGCCTTTAAATCCACCTTCATTTTTCCATATTCCTACATAAGGAATATTTTTAAAAGAAATTTTATATAATAATTTATTATTATTCAAAGTAACTCCTGCAGAATCAATTTTATCTAATAAATAGAATTTTTCTGTATTTTTAGATTCAACTGGTAAAAATTTATTTAAATGATAATTATTATATACAGGATAATCACAGATATTTTCTCCATTCCCTAAATATTTACTATCTTTTTTAATGTTTAATACCTTATTTATTCCTTCTAAAATAATTTCGCTATTATTATCTATTGCAAGTAATCCATGAAATGCCCAAAAACCGCTAAATATATGATTGTTTAGATTTCTTACTGAGTAATTGAATATAATACTATTATTATTTAATTCAATAGTTCTCTTAAAAATATAATTGAATTTAGGGCTTTTTACTTTACAAAACATCCTATTATCATTTATTTTTTCATATTTCCATGGTATACTCCATAATTCCCCATGATCTGGCAATGTTTCTCCGTAATATTCTTCGAAAGGGTAAATACATTTATCTATATTAGGAAACATTTCATCAATTCCAGAAGTATCATATTTTTCAAAAGAATCACCATATTTAGGTAAATCGTACTTTTTTAATGTTGGTTGAAATAATATTTCAAAATTTTGCGGCTTATATATTATTGAAGCAACTTTAGCTCCTAATTCAGGTAATACTATGAGTTTGATATTTTCATTTTCTAAACTTAAAGCTTCTAAATTATAATATTTCATTTTTTCCTCCTAAATGTAAAGTTTGATATAAAAATATTATAATATATATTTGTTAAATAAAAAAAGCGCAGTTTTCACTGCGCCTGAACATTATATTATTTTTTATTAGCTTTAGCTGCTATGCTTAAAGACCAGCCTAAACCTCCAAATAAAACAACACCAGCAAAGATCATAAAAAATATTGCACTTCCAGACATAAATATCCCCTCCTATTCCTCTTCGAAGGTAATTTCTTTTTCTACAACATCATATTTTTCATCTTTTGATGGGATTTTAGCAAATATTACAGCCAAAATAGGTACTAAAATAAATACTAAGAAACCAATAGCTAATGACCACCCTGGATATCCACCATAAGGATTTTTGATTTCATCAGCAATATTTAATGCTAAGATGAATATTAAAACAATTGGAATAACATATTTTAAAGATATATCAAACCAACTTCCAATCTTTATTTCAGATACTGAATTTATATAATCTCTTAGTTTTTTAGCTCCAAAAATCCATCCAATAACAATAGATTCCAAAATACCAACAACTAATAATGCGTATGTACCCATGAAATGATCAATAATATCTAACCAATATAATCCACCTTGTGTTGCAAATATTAAACCAAATATGAATCCTACAATTGAAAATCCTATTAAGAATGATTTCATATTGATTTTAAATTTATCTCCGGCAGCAGCTTCAGCAGCTTCTACCAATGAAAATGCTGAATCTATACCTAATGTTAATAGCATAACAAAAAATGCTAATCCAATTATCGATTGAACAATAGGGCCGCCAGGTATTAATGAAATAGCTTGTGGATAAACAACAAATGCTAATCCCACACCGCCGCTAACAACTTCATCAACTGGAACATTTGTTTGTTGAGCCATATATCCTAATACTGAAAAAACAGCAATACCTGCTAAAAAAGAAGTTGCAGAGTTACCCAATGCTGTAATGATAGTATTGTTTGCAATATCATTTTTCTTATCATTATAACTACCATAAGCAATCATAACTCCAAAAGCAACACTTAACGAGAAGAATATTTGTCCAAATGCATTCGCCCAAACTCTTGGATCTGCCAACTTAGCAAAATTAGGTTCAAATAAGAAATTTAAACCTGTTGCAGCACCTGGTAATGTTATTCCTCTTATTCCTAATATTAATAATAGAATAATTGGTAAAGGAACTGTCCACATAACGGTTTTTCCGACAGATTCTGTACCTTTTCTTAAAATTAAATAAACCCACAACCAAGCGATAAATAATCCTATTACTATAGGCCATCTTAATCCGCCTAATTGACCAGGCCCATCTGTTAATTTTAAAAAATCACCAAAGAAAAATCCTTTAGGATCATTTTTCCAAGCAACACCTAATGAATGATATAAGTAATTAAAAATCCAAGCCATAATTACATTATAATAAAATGTAATAATAGCCCCTGTAATAACAGCCCACCAACCAATAAATTCTGCACCTTTTGAAATTTTTCTCATAGCCTTTGGAGCACTAGCTTGGAAGCCTTGCCCAACACCAAATTCTGCCATTAAGATTGGAATTCCAGCGATAAACAATGCAACAAAATATGGAATATAAAATGCTCCTCCTCCGTTGGAATATGCCATATACGGAAAACGCCATGCATTACCCAAACCAGCAGCTGAACCTATAGCTGCTAAAACAAAAGCCCATCTTGAACCCCACTTTTGCCTCGCCACAAAGATCACTCCTCTCATATTAAAAGTTTATAAAAAATGTTTCTCTATTATAATATATATTACTTTTGATATTATTATATGACAAATAGTATGAAAAATATTTCATACACGTTAATCAAATTATATAATACCATAAAATGACTATAAAGTCAATGCTTTTTACAATAAGTGAAAAAAATCATATATTTAATATTCACAATAATTGTAAAAAAATTTACTTAAGAAGTATTTACATAATAATATTAACGGCAACCTTAAAGTGGTTGCCGTTTTTTAAACGTATTTTTCAACTCCATTTGAACTTTTAACTTTGAAATATTCTATTTCTATTGAATATTTTTTATAATATTCGTATTTTAAATTATTTATAATTTTTTCAAAATCATCCTCTTTAGATAAAACTAGAATTGATCCCCCAAATCCACCACCAACAATACGTGCTCCTGTAACCTTATTTTTTAAATTATCGATTATATAATCTATTTCTTCACAAGAAACTTCATATAAATTTTTTAAACTTTCGTGTGATTCAAACAAATATTCGCCAATTAATTCAATATTATTATTTTTTAAGGCTTCAATTGTTTTTAAAACTCTATTATTTTCATCTAAAACATGCTTTGCTCTTTTATAACTGATACCTTTTAATTTTTCTAAATCTTCATAAGATACATCTCTAAAAGATTTTTTTTCTAATGTTTTTAATGCTTCATCACATTGTTTTTTTCTAACATTATACTCAGAATTTCCTAATTCATGCTTAACACCAGAATTTATAATATAGAAATTATAATCTTTTAAATTTAATGGAATTAAATCATATTTTTTTGTATAAGTGTCAATAAATAAAGCATGATTTTCTTTAGATAAAGCGCTGGCATATTGATCCATAATACCACAATTTAATCCAACAAATTTATTTTCTGCTCTCCATCCTATTTTTGCGATATCTTCATTTGAGAGTTTTAAATCGAAAAAATCGTTGATAGCATACGCTGAGCCAACTTCTAAAGCAGCGGAGCTGGATAATCCAGCTCCAATCGGAAGGTTTGATTCAATCCTAAATTCTAAGGGAGGTATGTCTTTTTTTATTATGTTTTCAATTTCAAGTATTGTTCCAATTATGTAATCTGCCCAGGTATTTGTTTTTTGTAAATTCTTTAAAGAAATTTTTTCATTGGAATTTTTTGAAGAAAAAGTGAATTTATCAGATTTTTCTATTTCTAAATATATATATTTATCTATAGCAAAAGGTAAAACATATCCATCATTATAATCTGTATGTTCTCCTATTATGTTTATACGACCAGGCGCTCTATATTTCATCAAAGTTCACCTCAATATCTATTAATTGTTTAGCAGCTTGTTCAGGTTCGATAGGATTAATAAATGCCCAAGTTCCACTTTCAACACTTGCTACCCATTTGATTAAATTTGGACCTCTCATTGGAGAAATAAACTCCACATGAAAATGGAAGAAATGTGTAGATTTATTGATATTAAATGGTTTTTGGAAAAACATCATCATATATGGGAATGGCATATTAAACAAACCATTATATTTATTTGTTATTACTTTTAACACTTCAGCAAATTCTTTTTTCTCTTTATTTGATAATTCATATATTGTTTCTACATGTCTTTTAGGGTATACATGTATCTCATAGGGATATCTAGCATAAAACGGAACTAAAGCAATAATATTTTCTGTTTCATATACAATTCTTTCATTTTGTTCTTTTTCTTCTTTTACAATATCACATATTGCACAAGAGTTTTTTTCACTATACCATTTTTCCAATGATTCCATTTTTAGTTGAATTCTAGGAGGTAAAAATGGGAATGCGTATAATTGGCCATGGGGATGAGGTAAAGTTGCCCCAACTTCTTTACCTTTATTTTCAAAAATAAATACATATTTTATAAATTCATATGAAGATAATTCTTTAGTTCTATCAGCCCACATATTAATTAATTTTTCTATTTGATGTATAGGCATATGAGATAATTCTGAATTATGTTTTTCAGTATATACTATTACTTCACAAACACCTTGAGATTTATCTCTAATTAATACATCGCTATTATTTTCAACATCAGGAGCATCCTTTTTTAAAGCAGGAAATCTATTTTCAAAACTTACCAAATCATATTCTCCGGGGAGTTCTAATACTCCTGGACAAATTGGACAACTATCTTTGGGTAAATTAGGTCTTTTTTGTCTAGAAGAAGAAATCATAACCCATTCTCCAGTAATGGGATTAAATCGTCTTTCAAGCATTATTATCCCTCTCCTCATAATAGTGAAATAATCTATTATCATCCTCTCTATGTATTGTATTTTTATTTAATTGTGGGTAATCAATATCGTATTCTAAATTAAAGTTGATTTCACCTAAGTCAACATGCATCTTTACATTACCAATATTAGTATTAAAAGCTTCAATTTCAAATGAATAATTATCATTCATCAATCCTTTAACATGAGGGATTCCACCTCTTAATTTTAATGAATTAAAATATACGTCTTTTTTAATAGATTTTGATAAATTATCACTTTGTAAAATCATATTGTTTAATAAACCAGATACGTAAGAATACATTTCAATAACTTTATCATTAAATTCACTATCCTCTGTTCTTAAGAGTAAACAATTTGGATCATTCCACCACCATTTTCCATTCATGAAATATCTTGTAATAACATTTCTTAATGCAAAATAAGCATTTTGATAAACAAAATCTCGATCATTTGTTTTATAAAATGGGGCAGTATCAGCACTAATTCTCATTCCATCAACATATCCTATTGATGGCAAAATAGGAGCGCCACATCCCAATACAAAATCTTCACCAGTGGCTTCTCTGATTATTTTCATTCCAATATTATATGCTTCAATAGGAGTAACCTCTAAATATCTTTTTCCTGGAATTGTACCAGCAAATAAAAAGTCTATTTTAAAATAATGAATTCCATTATTTCTCATATTTAAAAAAATATTTTTTAAATGTTCCTGTGCTTCTGGGTGAGTAGTGTCTAATGCATATATATTTTTATTCCAATTTATATAAGCTACTTTAGGTTTACCATTTTCATCTTTTACTAACCAATCTTTATGATTTAAAAACATTTCAGAAGTTTCTGATACACTAAAAGGAGCTAGCCATAATCCGGGAATATAACCATATTCTTTAATTTTATTAGCAATTTCATCAAAATCTGGAAATGAATCTTTAGGAATCCAATCACCAATATCTTTTTGCCAAGAGTCATCTAATTGAAATACTTCATAATTATATTCTTTTGATAATTCTAAATTTTTTAAAGTATCTTCCCAGGTTAAGTCTTCATAATAATGATACCAGGAAGACCAACCGATAGGGTTCCATTTTGAAAATTTTGGATGATTTTCAAATTTTACATAATCAGCATATATTTCTAAAAGCTTTTCTATATTTTCTCCTTTAAGATAAATAAAAGGTTCAATTTCCACATATTCTTCAAAATCTCTATCAAAAAAATCAAGGTATGCTACTATTTTCTTTTCTTTTATTTCAAAAAAAGGATGGGCTACTTTTGATTTTAAAAAACCATAAACTCTATCCTTTTTACCTATGAAATAATCAGATATTATATTTTTGTTTAAATTTTCTGGCATAATATGTAAACTATATTTAGCCTTTCTTTTCTTTTCTTCAGGGATATTATACTGATATTGATCAATTTTTACTTTTGTTGACAGCCCCCAGCTTTGCCAACTATTAATAAATACAATATTATCCTTTATCTCTTCACTGAATAATTCTATACGTCCAGGACGTCCTTTTATTTCTCCTCTTAAAATAAATCCTTCAAGTATATTTTGAATGTTAAATTTTAATATGTAATTCTTTTTTTTTATTTCAAAGAATTTTTCATCATAGTTCATAGAAAAGATTTTCATTTATGCTCCTCCTCATTATCCTTTAACTGATCCAGCTAAAAGTCCTTTTATAAAGTATTTACCTAAAACTATATATACAATCAGTGTTGGTAAAGCTGCAATTAATGCTCCGGCCATTTGAATATTCCATTCAACAACCTGACTTCCAGCAAGATTTACAAGTGCTACAGTTATTGGTTGTTTTGCAGGATTATTAGTTACTGTAACAGCAAATAAAAATTCGTTCCATATATTAGTAAATTGCCAGATTGCTACTACGACAAAACCTGGAATTGAAATAGGAAGAAGTATTTTTGTATAAATATTATATAAATTTGCGCCATCTATTGAAGCTGCTTCTATTAATTCATCAGGAATTTCTTCATAATAATTTTTAAACATTAGTGTTGTTATCGGAATACCATATATTACATGAATTATAATTAAAGCAGAAATCGTTCCATATAATCCTATTTTTTGAAAAAATTGAATTAATGGAAACAAAACACTTTGATATGGTATAAACATACCAAATAATATCAAAGCAAAAACTAAATTTGAAAATCTGAATTTTAACTTTGACAATGCAAAACCATTGATTGAACCTAAAATTGATGAGATGATTGTTGCTGGAATAACTAAATAAAAACTATTTTTCATATTTGGAGCTAATTTTTTAAATGCTTGAATAAAACCCTCTAATGAGAAATGTTTTGGAAAATCCCACATTGTAGCAATAGATATTTCATTTAATGGTTTGAAACTGGTTATTAAAGTGACATAAAAAGGAGTTATAAAAAACAAGGAAAAAATTATCAATAGAATATAATAAATAATTAATTTAGTTTTTGTCATGAACTCACTCCCTTTCTAAGGGAAGAATATAGATACGGAATAATTATTACTGCAACCATTAAAAGCATTATAACTGATATAGCTGATCCCATAGCATATCTATTGGATCTAAAGGTAAGTTCAAACATATAAATTGCAGGAACATCTGTAACATTATTTGGACCACTTCCTGTCATTGCATAAATTAAATCAAATATTTTCAATGAAATATGTCCCAACACAATCATTGCACTCAAAGTGATTGGTTTTAATAAAGGCATCTTTATTTTCCAAAAAATATATCTTTCATTAGCACCATCAACTCTAGCAGCCTCTAAGATTTCGTTGGGAATTGCTTTTAGACCTGCTAAATACATTGCCATTATATATCCAGACATTTGCCAAATAGCAGCAATAATAACAGGAATTAAAGCTAAATTAAAATGTCCTATATTTTCTGAACTTGTAAACCAAAGCCATTGCAATTTTTCCAATCCCAATCTGCTTAATAATAAATTTATTCCTTGAGGATCTTTTGGAATATTACCTGGAGCAAAAATCCAACTCCACACTGTACCGGTTACAACAAATGCTATAGCCATTGGAAATAAAAAAAGGTTTTGAAAAAATTTTGATCCTTTTATTCCCTTATCAATTAAATTTGCCAAAAATAGTCCTAAACTTACTGACCCTAAAATAAAGAATATTGTAAAATATAGAGTATTCCATAAATCTGTTTGAAATCTTTCATCCATAAACATTCTCTGATAATTTCTAAAACCGACAAATTTATATATTCCTCTTAATAAACTTCCAAAACTATTCCAATTTGAAAAAGATGTTCTTATTGTCCAAAAAATGAAATAATATACAAAAATACCTATTAAAATTAATGATGGAAGAATAATATAAAATCCTATTTTAGATTTTCTTTTTTGAACTCCCATTAAATCACCACCTTACTTAAATACCCGGTTCTAAGAACCGGGTATTATATTACTCTGTCAAATATCCTTGATCTTCAGCTGCCCAAAGAATATCTCTTAAAGCATTTGATACATTTTTCTTTACAATAAATCTATTTAGTGTATCATTTAAAGTCGTGATAAAACCCTCTGGTGCTGCAGAACCATGAATAATTGATGGAACAACAGGCACTTTAGTAAAATCGTTCATTGACCAGGTTAAATATATATCATATTTCGATTTATCTGCATCAATCCTAGCTGGTATTGATCCTTTTATAGGATTAAATATATCCTGAGCTTCCTTGGTTGAAATGAATTTTAGCCATTTTAGAGCATTATCTCTATGTGGAGCTCCTTTTGGTAAACCGAATGTATCAGAAATAAACATAAATGCATTAGATGTTCCAGGCAATGCAAACCAACCAAAATCAATGCCTGGTTTCCAACCTAAAGTTTTGAAATATCCTTCTTCCCAATCGCCCATTACGTTGAATAAAGCTTTTCCTTCAAATACTAACCTTCCAGCATCCTGCCATGTTAATGCCGAATGGTCTCTATTAAAGTAAGGGATTAATCTTTCTAATAATACTAAGGATAATTCCATTTCTGGTGAATTAAATGATACGCTTCCATTGAATAATCCTTTATAATTTTCTGGACCAAACATGGAGAGCATAATATTTTCAAATAAGTGCGTTAATGTCCATTTATTTTTATCTCCTAATGCTAAAGGAATATAACCGGCTTCTTGAGCCTTTTTCATTGCTGCGAAAAATTCTGCCCATGTTGTTGGTTCTTTTGTTAATCCTAGTTTTCTAAATATTTTTTTGTTATAAAATACAACATTACCTCTATGAACGTTTACTGGTATTGAATATACTTCTCCTTGATAACTAACGATTTTCATAACATCTTTAGGGAATTTGTCATATACTCCCCATTCTTTCAAATAGTTTGTTAAAGGTTCCATTAAACCAGGAATAACATATGTATCTGTTAATTCCATACCTGCATGTACCTGGAATGAATCTGGAGGATTACCGCCTAACATTCTTGTTTTTAAAACAGCTTTAGCATTTGTTCCAGCACCACCAGCAACTGCAGCATTGATTATATTGATGTTAGGATAGTATTGATTAAACTTAGCAAATAATGCCATTAATCCTTCTTCTTCTCCCCCACCAGTCCACCAACTAAAAATTTCTAAATCATTTGATGCTGCAAAAACACTTGAAACTACCAATAAAAGAGCAATTAAACCAAATACTAACCTTTTCATACATACACCTCCCACTTAAGAATATTTTTCATGTTGTTTTTCTTTCTATTAACTCTACATCTAAAACAATTTTTGTTCGTTTATTTACTTTATGATTCATCTTATCAAATAAAATATGAAAAGCTTTATACCCTAGTTCAAACTTTGGAATTCTTATAGTTGTTAAGTCTATAATAGAAGAATATATAATGTCATCATATCCAACAACCATAATTTCTTTTGGTATTTCTATTCCTTTTTCTCTTAAAGCCTTTATTGCCCCATAAGCTAAAATATCATTAAAACAAAAAATAGAATCAAAACTTAACCCATTTTCTAGTATTTCTAAAATTTTCTTATATGCATCATTAACATCTTCTTTTATATCAAATATTATTTTATTATTAATCCTAATTTTTGCTTCTTTTAGAGCTTTTTTATACCCTTGCAGTCGAGATTGAGAAACAAAATTATGATTTTTTACATTTAAAAAAACAATCTTTTTTCTACCTCTTTCAATAAGATGTTTTGTTGCCAAATATCCACCTTTTAAGTCATTTGCATAAATTTCATCAGCATTCATTTCTTCAAAGTGATCGCCTATAATAACATACGGAATATTTAAATTCATAATTTTATTAAACTTTTTCTTTTCTTTTCTAACAGGACTAATTAAAATACCATCAACTCTTTTTTCTGCCATAATTTGTATAGCTTTTTTCTCTAACTCATAATCTTTTTCAATATCCATTAATATTAAACTATAATCATTTTCTTTAGTTGCTTTTTCAATACCTTTTAAAACTTCTACAAAAAATGGATTAGTAATATCTTTAAAAATTACTCCTATAGTTTTAGATTTTCTATTTCTTAAAGAACTCGCTGTAATGTTTTTTACATATCCTAACTCTTCTGCTATTTTTAGAACTTTTTCTTTGGTTTTTGCATTTATATCAGGTTTATTGTTTAAAGCTCTTGAAACTGTATTTATAGAAACATTTGCAGCTTTTGCAATATCTTTTATTGTTATATATCTTTTTTTCATTTTACCATCACCTTTATAATGAATTATTATTTTGGTAACGTTATCGGTAACGTTACCAATTCAATTAAAACATACTTAATATTTATATCAAAACCTAATATTACATCATTATATGTTCTTAGAGAATATTAGAATAAATTAATTTCGATTATATGTAAAAATTTCATAATAAAAAAATTATACTTTATTTATTTTTTTTCTTTTTATTTTCATATTATTGATTTTATGGTAGAATATTTTCAAGAATGTGAAATTATGAAAAAAATTAAATTGGATATTGTTGGAACCGGAATAGCGGCTAGAGATTTACATTTGCCTGGATTATTAGAATTAAAGGATAAATTTGAAGTTGTTGCGTTATATAATAGGACAAAGGAAAAGGCAGTTAAATTTTCTAAATATTTAAATAATAATCCTAAGATTTATAATTCATATGATGAATTGTTAGATAATGTAGAGGCTGTTGATTTAGTATTACCTGTACAATTAAATTATGAATTTATTGAAAAAGCATTAAAAAAGATAATTTTTATGAAGTTATAAATGGTAAAGAAAATAATCTGGGTAATGCAGAAGAAGCATTAAAAGATTTAGCTTTTATTGAAGCTGAAATAAAGTCAAATGGTGAAAAACGAATATATATAGATGATTTAATAAAATAAAAATTGGATTAAAACTAGAAAAAACATAGAAAAATTCGGTGGAGTATCGATGGTAGTATTTTCTGATGCTATGGTTGAATATAAAGAACAATATTATATTTATTATGGTGCAGTAGATAATTATATTGCTTTGGCAACAATTTCAAAAGAAGAAGTTTATAACTGGATAAAAGAATAATATAATATTAATTGTTAAATTAATAAACCCCATCCCTTATTTAGGGATGGGGTTTTGTTTTATATGAGTATCTTTATCTTATTTTGATGGTGTGTTTTTAAATGCTTCTTCTAATACTTTGTTTAAATTTTCATAAAATTCTTTTCCTTGATCTCCTAATTGTTCTATTAAGTATGATTGTTGTTGTAATAATGAGAATGCAGTTTTTGGATTATATACTAATACTGAATGATATTCAATTCTTCCAGCTTTCATAACATAATATTTTGCTACTACTTCTGCACCAGTTTGAATTGTCTTAGCAAAATTAGAACTTACATTTTTGAATACGGTATTTGTAACTGCAACTACTTTATCATTATCAGTTCCTGTAGAAGAACTTTGTAACACACCTTGAGCTCTTTGTTGAAAATCAGTCACGACAGAATTTAAATATCTTGATAATTGTTCTCTAGCATCTTGTTCTGCTTGATTATACATTACAGACCCCATTCCAGGAGCTCCTTCTGCTATTCCATCAAAATATAGCAAAAACCCATCTTTTTGAAGTTGTTTCAACTCTGCACCTTTACCAACTTTTTTAAATTCAATAACGGCTTCTTTTGGAATTTCTGCTATTTTCACGCCATCAATATCAAGTGGTTTAAATGGATAAGTTAAAGTATGATATAAAAAGATACCACCAATCAATAATGCGACTAATCCTAATCCAACACCAGTCCATAAAATTATGTTATTATCCATACAACCTCCTCCTTTATAATTTCTGTAAATTCAGTTAAATGTTTATCAATAAAATTATATCATAAATAATAAAAAATACAATTAAATTTTATTGATTTTTTATGTAATTTAAGATATAATAATTCGTAAAGCTAAATAACTGAGGTGATTATATGGAAAGGAATTTAAAAAGATATTTTTTTGCTAATTCAATAATGGCTTATTCTTTTATAACAATATTATTATCTCCAATGTTTGCAAATAAATTAGGGTTAAGTGTATATGATGCAGGGATAATATTTTCTACAGTTTATGGAATTCAAGCGGTTTTAACTTTTTTACTTGGCCATTACTTTGAAAAAAAATCTCCAAATTATGGATTAGCCTTAGGAAGAATTTTGTTTGCTTTAGGTAATGTAGTATTAGCTTATGCTTTTAATTCTATTACTTACTTAATAGCTCAAATATTGATAGGTAGTTTTGATGTTTTTTCTCCTTTGATTAGTATGTATGAAAGAGCTATAGTTCCTCCATATCAAAGAGAAAAGTTTTATAAATATTTAATAATAATTTCTGAAGGTATAAAAGTGTTATTATTTTTACCTTTGTTGTTTTTTATTGATTATAATAATACCTCATTAAGTTTTTATAAAATGGTATTTATTTCTGTTTTTTTATTAAATGTTTTATATTCTATATTGATGATTAAAAAACTACCTTTTGTGAAAAATGGTAGTGAATTACATAAAGAACATGTCAAAATACATAAATCAAATTTAAGAAAATATTTAACTGTATTGGCTAATCAAATAATATTTTTTGCGAATTTTGGCTTTGGAAGTTATTTAATAATATCATATTATGTAAAAGAAAGATTAAATGGCGATTCAAAGGTTATGATTATTTATGAAATTATTTTTTCATTAACAGTTTTAAGTTCAATATTTTGGAGAAAATATGTAAAATTAAACAATGAAAATAGACTAATTTTAGGTACTTTAATAATGTCATTTTTTTATGTTGCACTCTTATTTAAAGGTTGGATTACTTTTTATTTGTCTCATGTGATTTTGGCTGTCGGATTTACTTTATGGTTTTCTTCAAAAGAACCTTTAAAACAAGAATATGCACCTATTAATTTTGGAAGATGGGAAGGTTTTTTTAATGGATTAAATTTATTTTCGAAGATATTTACTCCAGCATTATCAGGATATATAGCCTATAAATTTTCATATAATACGGTATTTTTTGTTTCTTTCATTGTATTATTAATAAATGCATTAATTACATATATTGGATTAAAAACCGAGGCTTAGCTTCGGTTTTTTTATTTTTCTTAAAAGGTATATAATAAAAATGAGCTATCATTGAAAATTGTAAAAGGTGAAATATTAGAAATAACTTTTGAAAATGAAGATATTTGGGAAAAAATAAAATAATTAAAAAAACCCCCTTTGTAGTTCAGTGTATTTTTATTAATTACACTGTCTACTTTGGAGGTATTATATTATCAATAATAATGATTTTTAATAAACATTATTCGGATTTGAAAGAAATTCTTCTTTGAATTCTACAAATCTATCTTCTTCAATAGCTTTTCTAACTTCTTTTACAAAATTAATTAAAAATCTCAAATTATGAATGCTTAATAAAATTTTTCCTAAAATCTCGTCTTTTCTAATAAGATGATGTATATATCCTCTTGTATGATTTTGACAGGCATAACAATCACACTTATTATCTATAGGTTCTGTAGAATATTTCCATTTTCCAGCCTTTAAATTAACTTTTCCATCCCATGTCATTGCAGTTCCATGTCTTCCCATTCTTGTTGGTAAAACACAATCAAACATATCCATACCATTTTCAACAGACATTAAAATAATTAAAGGGGTTCCAATACCCATAATATATCTGGGCTTATCTTCAGGAAGTTTTGGTCCTGAATGTTTTAATATTCTTTCAGTTTCAGAATAATGTTCTCCAACAGATAATCCACCTAATGCAAAACCATCAAAATCAATAGAGGTAATTTGTTTTAAACTTCTATCCCTCAAATCCTCATGAAAACCTCCCTGGACAATACCAAATAAAGCTTGATCTTTTTTAGTGTGAGCAGCAAATGACCTTTTTGCCCATTCATAGGTTCTATCAACAGATTCTTCAACATATTTTCTTTCAGCACCAGCTTCGACACATTCATCAAAAGCCATTGCAATATTAGAACCAATAGTCATTTGGATTTCCATAGATAATTCTGGTGTCATCATTATTTTTGAACCATCAAGTGGTGATCTGAATAATACTCCCTCATCAGAAATTTTTCTATCTCTTAATGAAAATACCTGAAATCCACCACTATCGGTTAAAATAGGTCTATCCCAATTTATGAAATTATGAAGACCACCGACATTTCTTAAAACATCTAAACCAGGTCTTAAAAATAAATGAAAAGCATTTCCTAGGATTATTTCTGCCTCAATATCTTTTAAATCAGAATTTTTCAGTGATTTAACTGTACCATTTGTTCCAACTGGCATGAAAACTGGAGTTTCAATAATTCCTCTTGGAGTATGGATTCTACCTCTTCGGGCATTTGAATTTTTATCTTTGTGTAATAATTCATACTTTAATGGTAATTTATCAAACATCAAATATCCTCCTATAATTATGATTTTTTTCATCACTTAAACTTCTAATTTTACTTATTAAATTATCAGTTTCAATGATGAATTCTTTAATATTTTCTAGAAAGGTTTTCTTGTATTCATCATCTTTTAAATAATTTAGATTATCTTTTACCAGAGTTAAGCCAGATTGCATAGTTGCCCAAGCATAATATCCAGTAATAATAGCATCAGATAACAAATTTTGATTACCATATTTTGCTATAACATAAGTATTATTTAATATATTATAACCGCATTTTGCGATTTTATAAGCGGTTTCTATACTGTTTTTGGTTGCTGATTCTATTTTTTGTGGGTCTTTTGATTTTGAAGCCTCTCTGAATTTATTATATGCATTAACATCATCATCTGCTAATTCTAATAATCTTTCTTTACATACGATAAAATTTTCTAAAGCTTCTTCTATTATTTTTTCATAATCTTCTAATCCTTTTTTATTTATTGAATATCTAGAAACCATTCCTCCTAAAGATGCAGCAAGTGATCCACAAACAGCAGCTAAAGCACCTCCGCCAGGAGTTGGAGTTTTAGAATCTAATTCATTTGAAAAATCGAAAATTTTTTCATTTTTTATCATATTTTCACCTCCTCAAAAAATTTTCTTTATTGAAAATTATACCAAAAAATTTTTAAAATAGTAAATTTAAGATGATTTTGTGATAAAATCTAAATAAAGAGAAGTGAAAAGGAGGAATGAAAATGTATAACAAAATAAAAGAAGCTACAGAGTATATAACTTCTAAAATTGATATTAAACCTTTAATCGGATTAATATTAGGGTCAGGTCTTGGATATATAGCAGATGAAATTGAAGACCCTATAATTATTGATTACAAAAATATCCCACATTTCCCACAATCTACTGTAACTGGCCATGAGGGTAAAATGGTAATTGGAATGTTGGAAGGAAAACCAGTGGTAACTTTAAAAGGAAGATTTCACGCATATGAAGGTCATCAATTAAGCAAATTGATTTTTCCGATTTATGTATTTAAAGAATTAGGTGTAGAAGGTTTAATTCTTACCAATGCAGCTGGAGGAGTTAATAGAACTTTAAATCCTGGAGATATTGTTGCAAATGCTGATTTTATTAATTTTGCAATGAAAAATCCATTAATTGGCCCAAATCTAGATGAATTAGGACCAAGATTTCCAGCTATGGCTAAACCGATAGATAGAAAATGGCTAAAAAGAATAGAAGAAAAAGCTGAGGAAAAAAGGATAAAAATCAGTGAAGGTACTTATTGTTGGATGATGGGTCCATCTTATGAAACACCAGCTGAAATAAAAATGTTAGAAAAATTTGAAGGTGATCTTGTTGGAATGTTTACAATGCCTGAAATTATAGCTGCTAATCATTGTGGAATAAAAGCCGTAGCCTTTTCAGCTGTTACTAATATGGCAGCAGGAATATTACATCAACCTTTAAACCATAAAGAGGTTATGGAAGTTGCAGAAAGGATAAAATATAAATTTGCTAAAGTGGTTAAAATAGCTATAAAAACATTTTAGATTAAGGAGTGAAAAAAATGGTTAGAACTTTAGAAGCAATTGTTGGCGAAATAAAAAAAGTAAAAAATATTATTGTGGTTGGACATGTAATGCCAGATGGTGATGACGTTAGTTCAGTTTTAACACTTACAATGGCATTAGAAAAAATTGGGAAAAATGTTAGAGGAGTAATAGATGATCAAATTCCGGGATATTTAGAAGAATTTCCTTTTATAAAAGACAAAATAAAATCTTATGATTGTGTAAGTAAATTTCCAGCAGAATTAATAATATCTGTGGATGCATCGTCACCAGATAGAATAGGAAGAGTATATGATCATTTTAAATTTACTAGAAGTGTAGTAATAGATCATCACGCAACAAATACATACTTTGGAAATATTAATTGGGTAGATAAATTTGGAGCAGCTGCTCAGATGATTTTGAGATTAAATAAAATGTTAGAAGTGGAATATGACGAAGATTTAGCAACTGCTAATTTATTGGGAATTGCAACAGATACAGGATTTTTTAGATATTCCAATACGGATTCTACAGTATTTGAAGATGTGGCATGGTTAGTAAAAAAAGGCGGTAAAATAGGATTAATAAGTAATATGATTTTAGAGAATAGACCATTGGAAAATTTGAAATTATACAAGGATTTTTTAGATGTAATGAAATTAGAAAGAGAAAATACTATAGCCTATTCTCATATAACTCTTGATATGTTAAAGAAATATAATATTGCTCCAAAAGATTCTCCTTCTTTTGTTGGAGAGTTAAGATCTATAAAAGGAGTAGAAGTGGCTGTTACTTTTACTGAAGGGGAGCCAGGATTGTATCATGTTAGTATGAGATCAAAAGAATGGTTCGATGTATCAAAGGTTGCAGTAACATTTGGTGGTGGAGGACATCCTAGAGCAGCAGGATTCAGCAAAAAATCTGATAATTTAGCTGAATTAGAAAATGAAACTATAAATGAAATTATTAAATTAATGGAGAGTTATGATAAATAATGATTTATATATTTATCTTTCTCTTGTGGCTAGGGTTTCTCGGCTCAGTAAATGATTTTTCTATCATTTCAGGAATTATAATAACTATATTAATAGTTAAAGTTTCAGAGTTTTTTATAAAATCTGAAATAAAAGGATTTGTAGAATTATTTATTTCTACAATAGGGAAAGTTTTAGATATGTATAAAATGACATTTAAAACACTAAGATATTTATTTACAAAAAGCTACTGTGGATTAGTTCCTGTTAATGTGGAAAATAAAACCAATTCTGAGAAAACAGCTATTGCTAATTGTATTACTTTAACCCCTGGAACAATGTTTTTGTTGGAGGAAAATAATCATCTTATTATTCACAGAATAGAAAAAACACCCGAAAAAGCACATTCTTATGAAGGTGTATGGAAAGGTGATTTATTTTGATTTATACAATATTAAATACGTTAATATTAGTATCTTTAATTTTGATGATAATCAAATTAATTCTCGGTCCCACAGCATGGGATCGAGTTTTAGCATTTGCTTCAATATCTTCTAAAATATCTCTATTATCTTTAGTATACGCTATAACTAAAGGTTTCTATGTAATGATTGATATAATAATAATATTTTTGGTTTTAAATTTATGGGGAGTTGTTATTATATCTCGTTTTTTAGAGAGGAGTAAAAAAAATGATTAGTGATATTCTAATAGTAGTAGGTGGGATTTTAATACTTTTAGGAAGCATAGGTATGTTAAATCAAAAAGATTTATATACAAGAATACAATTTGGAGGTATTTCTGATACAGTTGGTATTTTTACTGTATTAATAGGATTAGCATTGAAAATACAAAGTGAGATATTTAGATTGTTAATAATAGGTATATTAATTCTATTAATTGGACCTGTTTTATCTCATGCAATTGCACATAGTGCTGCTCAAAGTGGGTTTAAGGTGAGAGATAATGATTGAAAATTTTCTATTTTTTTTATTAATAATACTAGTAATAATGATGTTCTTTGTAAAAAAATATATAAATGCTATTTTAGTATATGCTGCTTTTGGAACAATTTTATCGGGTATCTTTTTTATGTTTAATGCACCAGATGTTGCAGCTGTTCAAATGACAATTGGATCTGCGTTTATGATATTTGTATATATAATTGCCATAAAAACAAGATCTAAGATAAAGGTTGCTTATGTTAAAACACCATATCTTTTCGATGATTCTGATGGTGATTTAAAAGGTTTTGAAAATGAATTATTAGAAAATTTTTCTAAAAACTCTTTTTTTGATATTGAATATATACCTGTTAATAAGAGTGAAATATATAAAATTATTGAAAATGAGGAATATGATATTTATGTAGGTGGTATAGTTGTGATGGAAAACAATAATTGCAAATGTCTATATTCTGAATCATATTTGCCCACAAAATTATTTGAATATAATGATCCTATTGATGAAAAATATAAATCTATAATTATATCAAATGAAAGAAAAAATTTCATTGATTATTTGAGATTAAAGGCATTATTTAGAAAAGAAATTGATGTTAACGTAAAAGAAGTTTCTATAAGTGGTTATAGAATGTTATTTAATCATAAGAATAAAGCATTAAGGGATGATTTTAATCGTTTCTTAAAAAATTTTATTACATCTAAGGAATATGAAAATATAGTTCGGAGGAATATTGGATGAAAAAGCTTGTAATTTCTATAATTATATTATCACAACTTTTCATTATAATGATTTTAGAAATGCCTAAAGATATAATAAAAAATAATAACTATAATATAAATATATTGAAGGAAAATGGATCATTAAACATGGTTTCAGCCATTGTGTTAGATTATAGATTTTATGACACTTTTTTTGAAATTCTAGTATTTACAGTAACGATTATTGGTATTTCTTATTTCATGAAGTTCTTCCAAACAAGCAAATATGAATTTACAGAACCTTCTATTATTTTAAAAGTATTTGCTCCTGTTATGTTTCCTATAACTTTATTACTTGGATTTTATAATATCTTAACTGGTCATTTATATCCAGGTGGCGGATTTAATTCAGGTATCATTTTTGGAACAGGAGTTTTATCTTTAGCTATAATAAAAAAATATGAGGAAATCGAAGAGGTTTTTGAAAAATCTAAAATAGAAGAAATAAAGGTTTTTATACCAATGCTTATTATTATTTATGCTCTTATAGGAAAAATTTTTTTTGGAGAATATTTTATTAATTTTTTTCCGAAATTAACCCCTGGTAGTATATTCAGTGGTGGTAGTGCCGTTATGTTAAACTCTTTTATAGCTTTTGAGGTATTTGGAGGTTCTTGGACCATACTTTATCAATTTATAAAACATAGGGGGTTATTATAGTGAGATTTTATTTTCTTTATTCTTTCATTATTATATTTTTGGGATTATTGGGGATCATAATAAAAAAAGATTTAATAATGAAATTATTTTTTCTAACTATTTTTCAATCAGGAATATTGCTCTTTTTTATTTTTTTAGCATATGATAAAAATATTCCTATTATAGTATCAAATACAATAAAAAACAATGCAGATCCTTTAGCTCATTCATTTTTGTTAACTGTTATAGTTATAGGATTTGCAACTGTTTCTTTATCTTTGGTTTATATTATGATATTAGCTGAAAAATATAAAACTCATGATGTTAAAGTCATTGAAGAGGGGTTAGAAAAATAATGGCAATGCTTTTAATTTTGATTCCTATATCTTTTGGCATAATGGCTTATATTTTTAATAAGTATCATAGAAAAATAGGTTATATTTCATATGCTATATTAATGACATTAAATATATATTTAGCTTTTTGGGGGGGAGAAGAAAGGATATTTCCAGGTGGTTGGAATAGATTAAATGGAATAGAAATACACTTTCCTAAAGAGATGTATATAGTATCCTTCTTTTTTAACATCATGATGTTAATAATATATTGGCGTTCATCAAGAAGACATAATAATATTTTTACATCATTATGGTTAATAATAAATGGTACATTAATAGGTATTTTGACTTCGGAAGATTTTTTTAATACATATGTTCATTTGGAATTAATTTCAATTTCTGCTTTTTTACTTATCGGAATGGGAAGAAAAGAAAAAAGAATTTGGGCAAGTTTAAAATATATGTTTTTAAGTTATATAGGATTAAATTTTTATTTATTAGGAGTTGGTCTTATTTACGCTCAAACAGGAAGTTTGAATTTACATATAGCTTTTTCAAAGGAGCCTAATCCTTTAGCTGTTTCTTTTATTGTAACAGGATTGTTAGTTAAAAGTGGTATGATTTTTTTAGCTGCCTGGCTTCCAAATGCATATTCCGAAGCTTCTTCTGAAATATCAGCGGTATTATCTGGATATGTCTCTCCTATAGGAACATATGTTTTATATTCATTTTGTTTATATGATGGTTTTTATAATGAAGCAAAAGAATTACTTTTATTGTATGGATTTTTTTCATTAATAATAGGTGGTATAATAGCTTTTTTTGAAAATGATTCGAAACGTATTTTAGCTTACTCTAGTATTTCTCAAATGGGGTTGGCGATGATTATTATTGCAGAAAAAAAAGAATTATTTATACCTTTTTTTATTTTACATATGATATATAAATCTTTAGCATTTTATAATATTGGTCGAATATATGAAAAGACAGGATATCGAAATTTGAATTTATTAAAAACCGTAAAAAATTATGATATAAATAAAATGTTAGCCATGTTTAGCATTTTTGGATTATCAGGAATATTTCCTACGCATACGTTCTTTTTAAAAGAAGGTATTAGGTTACACGGTGAATTGAAGATATTATTATATATTTCAGCATTTACAACAGCTTTTTATTCGATAAAACTAATTAGTTCTTTGAAACTTACTAAAAAATATTATTATTTAATTTTGATAGTACCTATAATACCTTTAATAAATTATTTGCCGTTACACTTTACTTTAATTGATTTAACCATTTCTATATTTTCTTTAATTGCCGCTTTTCTTATATCAAAATTAAAAACAAAAGAGTTTTCTATAAAACTCAATTATCTTGAAAATGCCCTTATTATACAAGTATTTTCAATAGCTTTCGGATATTATATAATAAAATTAATAAAATAAATAAAGTTTTGAGAGGAGGAAGGTTATGAAAAAAATTTTCACTTTATTTTTATTATCCATTATCTTATATTCTTTTTCATTTGCAGCTTTAATGAAATCTATAGACGGAAATACAGTTAAAGTTGAGGTTATTGAAATTAAAGATGATACAGTTAAAGTTAAGTTATTTAATCAAATTTTAAATGTTCAAGAAAGTAATATTATGTATATTTCATTTGATGAAAAAACTACTGCGGATTATGGAGTAATAGTTGATGATAAAATATTTTCTGGGAAACTCACATCCTATTCTTCAACAACAGCAAATATTCAAATGAATATAGGTGAATTAATATTAAATGATGTTTCGAAATTGAAGTTTGTCAATTTTGCTAATCCTGATGTTCCTAATATAGAATGGTTTAGAAAAGAACAACCGCAAAATTTTGATATTACGCTTGGAGATAATTATACAGAAATTAAAGGTAATATATTTGAAGCAAAAGAGAATCAACTATTTCTAAACATACCTGTATTAGGTCAAGGAGTTTTGGACTTAAATGTAATAAAAAGTATTTCATATCCAAAATATGAATTTAAGAATCCATATACTCTCAGATTGTATAATGGTTATGAATTCAAATATAAAAGTTTTCTAAAAAAAGTAAATGATTATTATTTTTTTGATTTGGGATATGGTACATTGAGTTTATTAAATTCTTCAATATTTGGTTTTTCAGGAGGTATGGAAAATCCTGAAAAAAAATATACTTATTTTATCTTAAAAAATGGGATGAAATTTTTTGGGAATATAACAGGTAGTGATGATAAAAATATAGAAATTACAAGCATATTTGGTGATCATAAAATTGATAAAGAATCAGTATTAACATATGCAAAATTACCTGCTGATGACATAATGTTAGTTGTTTCAAAGGATGAGGTATTATATGGTAAATATAAAAAAGAGGATAGAAAAATATCTTTTGATCCATATAATAATGGTAAAATTGATATGATTATAATAAATTCAACAAAAGAAAATGAAACAATTTTGAGTACTCCACTTAAAAATTGGGAATTAAAAACTAACATAATAAATAAATCACTTGCATTAAGTAATTACAATTTAATGGCATATGGAAATGATAAAATGGTAATTATTGTTTCAGCTGTGACAAATGAGGGATTTGGAAATTATAGTCATGAATCAAAAATTACTTCACTGGCTTTCGATGATGATAGTCAATTACTTTATTCTGGAGATGAAAAAGGTATTTTAAATGTATATAATTTAACTACAAAAAAGATAGATTATATGTTTGATTTTAAGAGTGGTATTACATATTTAACTACAAAGAACAAAGTGTTATATGTAGCTTTAGAAAATGGTCAATTATATACAGTAACAGGAACGGAAAGTAAATTATTAGCTGATTTAAAAGAACAAATAACTAAAATAAGTGTTAATGATAGAGCTATATATGTTTCAATGAAAAACGGTAATATTACTAAGATTGATAAATTTAATGGAAAAATTATTTGGAATACAAAATTTGATGGAGAGATTACTGATCTATTACTTTTAAAAAATGATAAGTATTTAATAGCATCACAACTTACTGGAAAGATATCTATAATTAATATTGATGATGGAAGTATATTGACTTCATTCCAATCTTTTGATGGAGTATATAATGTTTCTCCATCATTATTAAAAAAGTATTTTATAGTTTCTGGGAAAAATGGGAAAGTTGAAGTATGGAATAGCACTAATTTAAATAAAGTATTTGAATTTAATATGGAAAAAGATATTAATTATGCATTAGTTGATTCAACAGGTGATATTATATTCTTGCTTGCAAATAATTCAGTAGTATCAATGAAACTTTTTGAATATTAATGATTAAATAACAAAAAAACGGCTTAGCCGTTTTTTTGTTATTTTTTATTATTTGTTTTTACCATAATTTTTGAGATAATTAATTTCACGTATAAAAATATAAATCATAAACACAGTAAATAAATATATTGTTATTTTAAATTCAGGAATATTTTTGTCACTTGTATAAACTGCAAGCCATGAAAATAAATATTTTAATAATTCATAAATTCCAATAATAAGTGAGACTATTCCACTAACAATAATATGCGAGGATTGGTGATACCATATATTTTTAATATCTTCCCATAATCCAATAAAAGCAGTTAAAGATACAGTTAAATAAGAGATAAATATAAAACTATCATAATTAAAATTTATTATAGACATTATTAAGGAGGTTATTCCAATAATAATAAGCAATATTTTTTTGTTTTTCATAAAAATATACCTCCGATCCAATATACGAAGTTTGCTAAAATATAAGCAACAGAAATAGTATAGAATAATTCAAAAAACACCCATTTCCAACTATTAGTTTCTTGTTTTATAACACTTAATGTTGCAAAACATGGAATATAAGATAAAACAAAAAATATTAAAGCTAAAGATGATCTTGGAGTTAATATATTTTGAAGGGCATATGTTATACCATCTTGTCCGACGTTTAAAATAGTCATGTATGATGAAGCTACTACTTCTTTAGCAACCGCTCCAAAAATTAATGAAATGTTTGTTTGCCAATTCCAACCTAAATGCAATGTAATAGGTTCTAATATTTTTCCAAGATAAGCTGCATAAGAATGAGAAATATCATTATTATTTGGGAAATAGGATAATAGCCAAATAAAAATAGTTGCAATTAATATAATTCCTCCAGCTTTTTCTAAAAAGTGTTTTCCTCTATTCCATGAATATAAGATTAAATTTCTAAGAGTAGGCATCCTAAATCTTGGTAATTCTATAGTAAAAGGCACTTCTTCACCTTTGATAAAGAAAACTTGCAATATTTTTGCTGATAAAAGAACTAGTAAAATACTTGATATATATACTAATAATAATATAGTTGCAGCATTTTTACTAAAAAAAGCACTAATTAATAGAATATAAACAGGTAATCTTGCAGAACAAGAAGCAAATGGTATACTCAATATTAAAGCCATTCTTTCCTTTTTATTTGCAATAGTTTTTGTGGACATAATTGCTGGAACACTACAACCAAATCCTAAAATTATAGACATAAATGAACGACCACTAAGACCAAATTTCCTAACTAATTTGTCTACCAAAAAAGCAGCTCTAGGAAGATAACCAGATTCTTCTAAAAAACCCATAAAAAAGAATAAAACAAACAATTGAGGTAGAAATATTAAAACACCTCCAACACCACCTATAATTCCATCTATAACTAAAGAGTTTAGCCAGGGTATAGAGATTTTTCCGTTTAATAGATTTCCCATATAATTAAAGCCTATATCTATTAAGTCTGATAAAGGACTGGCAATATTAAAAGTTAATGAAAAAACAAAATATAAGGCAACAACATAAATTAACAATCCTAATATTTTATGTGTCATTACGTGATCTAAAATATCTCTCATTGCCCAACTTCTGCCTTCTTCTACTACAGAACTTTTTATCAACGAATTAATAAATGAAAACTTCCAATTCATAAATTCTGATTTTAGCTTATTTATATCAAATCTAGAATTAATTTCTTCTATGAGTTCTTTGGGAAAATGAAAGTTTTTATCCCCAAATTCTAAATAATAAATGGCTAACCATCTCTTATCATATGAATTTAAAATATCATATTTTTCAACCTTAGTAGAAAAGTAATTAATGAATTTATTGATTTCTTTGGTGTAATTAAAATTTTTAATAGGTATAATTTTTTTCTCTGCAGTTTTATGTATTGAATCTAGTAATTCGCCAATACCAATGTTTTTTTTAGCTGAGGTTAATACAACTGGTATATTTAACGTTTTTGAAATAAATGAAGGATTAATAATTTTACCCTTTGATTCAGCTTCATCTATGGAGTTAATAGCTAAAATGACAGGTAAATTCATTTCTAATATTTGCATTAATAAATAAACGGATCTTTCTAAATTTAAAGAGTCAGCAACTACTACAACGGCATCTGGAGATTCGTTTATTAAATAATCCCTTGCAACTTTTTCATCATCGCTTTGTGCAGATAAAGTATATATTCCAGGTAAATCTACTAATTTAAAATGATGGCCTTTATATGAAAAGGACCCCACTTTTTTTTCTACAGTAACTCCTGGCCAGTTTGCTATATACTGTCTGCTACCGGTTATTATATTAAAAATAGATGTTTTTCCAACATTTGGATTACCTATTATAGCTATTTCAAAAGTCATTGATCAACCTCCACATCTTTTTTTATTGCAAAAATTTTTTATAGGGCAATCTTCACATTTTAGGTTCATTGAATCAAAAGTATTTATTTTTATGCCGTTAGAAATTAAAAAGGGGTATACAATATCCCAGTCTTGTTCACTTAAATTAAATTTCCTTTTAATATCGTCAGTAGATATATTTTCTTTTTTTTCAGATATAAAGTTTATTATTTCAGTAATCATAATTTCACCATCTTTTTATTTTTTTAAGAGTATTTTTTTTGAACGGCCTTTTCCAAAAGTATATGTTATGCCATTAGCCTTTATAGTAACCTTTCCAAACTTGTTATTTAATACTTCAATTTTTTCACCACAATGTATATTTAAATTTTCCAATTCTTTTCTTAATAGTATTCCGCCTTTTATTAAAAATACTTCATATATTCCAGGAGTTGTTTCATCTAATGAGATTATTTTTTCAGTAACATTAATAAAAATATTTTCTGCTTCATTTTTTCTTATCATAATTTTATTATCTTCTATTTTAAATACCATAGGATCTCCAAAGGGTGATTCATGAACATAAGTTATCTTTTTTCCTGGAATTAATCCCATCGATATAAATCTTTCTTTAATAGGATCACTAAAATCTAGTCTTACAATTATTCCAGACATGCCTAATTTTAAACTACTTAATGGTATAATCACGATTGTCTCCTCCGGGTATTTATTATTTTATGGTAATATTATTATACTTTAATTCTGTTAAAAATAGTCTTATTAAACAGAAAAAAAATATTACCATATACATTTATTTTTATTTCTTGACACATGTACAAAATATTAATTAATTTAATAACTTATAAAATTAACTTATTTATAGTGTTTTGTTAATGTATTCAATAATATCTTCTAATTCCTTTATTTTATTTTCTATTTCAGATGTTTCTTTAGAATAAGCAGCTTCTTTTACACAGGTTTCTAAATGTTCTTTTAAAATTCGACTATTTGCTTTTTTAAGTAATGCAATTGATGCCAATATTTGTTTAGATATATCAATACAATATCTATTATCTTCAACCATTCTTATAACAGCCTCTACCTGACCTTTAGCAGTTTTTAAAATATTAATAGACTTATTATGTTTTATCATATGATTATTTTCTTTCATAAAATCCCTCCTCTTCAAAGAAATATTTTTAATTATCCTCCTGAATCTTGTTTTTTTTTAGTTTTTTGAAAATACCATCCTTCTATTCTGATGTTATTATTAATATAATTATATACTATTTTTATTTATTTTTTATGTTGCTAAATATAATTTTTGTGGTATGATAATATAGAAAGAAAAACAAAAATTGAAGGAGGTTTATTATGAAAGGAATTCTTAAATATCCTAAAGATATTATAGTATCTGGATTATTTTTTTTGCTTTTACCTTTTTTGATGGTTCCAAGTTGGGTATATGAATATTCTACTCAAAAACATCTTGTTTTTGCTGTATTTTATACTTTTATATTTTTTTACTATTTCATAAAGATTCAAAAAGAAGAATATTCAATAAAATACTCATTGAATCATATATATTTTACATTGTTTGGTTTAGCTACAATAGTTTCATTAATTAGTGTAATAATACAAAATAAATATTATTTTAGATATTCCTTTGAAGTTTCTTTTTATATTTTAATGATTGTTTTTGTTTCTTATATTTTAACTAATAGGTTTGGTAAAAAGTTCGAATATATAGAGTCTGCGTTATTTATATTTTTAATAACAGGCTTTATTATTGGTATAGATGGTCTTTTAAATAAATTTTTTGGATATGATATTTTTTTTGGTAAGTATGGAGATCCATCGCAGAGAATTACTTTAAGAACTACCATAGGTAATCCAAATTTTGTTTCGGATTATATGGGACAAATGATACCAATAGGAATTTATTTTGCATTATCTAAAAATTCAAATTGGTTAAAGAAAATCTTTTCTTTAATAAGTGTATTTGTTATGTTTTGGGTATTATTATTTGCTCAAACACGTTCTATTTATTTGTCATTTTTCATTGGAATGATTATATTTTCGATATTTTTCTCACTAACACTAATTAAGAATAAAAATAAAGAAGATTTAAAATATATTAAATCGAAGAATTTTGCATTACCTTTATTAATAGTAATTTTATCAATAGTTTTTTTATTAATAATGTTCAATATTCCATCACCATTTAATAAAGGTGGAGAGGTTGTAGCTTCAAAAAGATTCGAAGCTATTTCATCCGTTTCTTCCTGGGACGAAAGGACTTTATCTTGGCTTGCAGCTGTTGAACAATGGAAGGATAGTAATCATCCGGAAAATAGATTAATAGGTGGTGGAATAGCAACATATCCAGTTTATGCAGTTAGATATATGGCTGATATTCAAGCAGAAAATCCAGCTAAATTTTATTATGCATGGAATAATTTTAAAAGGGCTCATAATGATTATTTACAAGTATTAGGAGAAACGGGATTATTAGGATTTATTCCAGTAATATTGTTATTACTAGGATTAATAACAGTATTTTTAATTAGAGTTTTTAAAATGACAGAATTTAATAAAATTTTGATGTTTAATTTGTTTGCATGGAGTTTAACAATAGTTGCTATTCATTCGTTTACAGAATTCCCATTACATTTGCATCCAAATATAATGTCAGCTCTTTTTATTATTTCCGTAGCAGTATCAGAACAATTCGGTAGCACAAGAATTTTAAAATTAAGAAAAAATACATTAAAGACAATTTTTATAATTTTTGTTATAATTGGAGCTGTAGTTTCATATTTGAAAATACAATCTACAGCTTCTGAAGTTTATTTTAAAATTGGTAATACTGAATACATGAAAATTGATGCATATGAAAATGTTGTAAAAAATCAAATTCCTAATATTTTGAAACAAATTGATGAAAAAATTAATGAATTAAAAAAATATGCAGTTCCAGGTTCTTCAAATTTTCAAAAAATATCAAATGATATTAAGACATTGGAAGAACAAAAACAAAAATATATTACAGCACAAAAAGATTATGAAAATAAAGCATATGAATCATATAAAAAAGCTAAAGAATATTTTTTAAAATCATTAGATGCTAATACAGCTTTTGGGAAATCTGGATTTTATTTAGCACAATTATTTGCCAAAACTCCTTACAGATTAATGGAGTTGGATTATAAAAATTTAGAAAAATATATGGATATGAAAACACCTGAATATTCACATATGCTAAATAAATTTAAAGGAGCTATTGATTTGATGCCTTATAACAGGGTTCAAATTAGAGATAATATAAAAGGATTATATGAGCTTTTAAAAGATAAAAATAATTATGAGTTATTGCAGGCACTTGCATATATTCAATCTGTTCAAGATGAAATTGACCAATTAGAAAGCAATTATACTTCTTTTAATGAAAAAAATGCTTATAGATTAATAGCGAAATTAAATGTATTAATTTTTCAAAATTTGAATAATTTAGAAGAATATTTTAAAAATGATGAAAAGGTAAAAACTGAAATTGATAAATTAAAGAATATGTATTATAATGATTTCGTACATTGGTATAATAAAACTATAGAAATTTTACCAGGTGGTTGGAATAGATTCCCAGAATGGGAAGATGTTTATACCGAATACATGAAAATAATGTTTAATTTTTATAAATATCTTGGATATGAAAAAACTATCGATAATATAATAGAAATATCAAAAAAGGAAGCTAAAGCAGATTATTATATGGCTTTAAAATTTAGAGGAATACCAGATAAATCATTTGATTTCTTTGAATCTTTATATTTCCATTTAAAAAATGTAGAAAGAAATGATTTGGCAGAAAAATTATCGAAGTCTGTTGTGGAAAATTATAAAAATGTATATAATTATTATGTAGATTTGTTAGAAAAACATCCTGATTATAGATATAAAGATAGAGTGCAAGATTTTATTAGAACGTATAAATTTTTAGAAAAATGAAAATAGCAGTTTTTTTATTAATAATAATTATTTTATTAAATTCAATAACTTTTTATTTTTATTTAAAAATACGAAATATGAATGAATTAGAATCTAAATATAATATTTTTGATGTTTATATGAAAACAAGGTTTTATGATAAATTAATTATTTATATGAATAATCACAAAGAAATTAATGAAGTTGAATTAAATGGGTTAATTTTTAAGAGAGAAGGTAATGATATAATAGTTGAGGAGGAAAAATAATGAAAAGAGCAATCATAGTTGATTCTGGATGTTCTCCTACCAAAGAATGGATTGAAAAATATAATTTATATTTTATGGGTATGAAGGTATATATTGATGGTAAAGAATTTACAGATGGTGTAGATTTAGATCATGAAAAATTTTATTCATTAGTAAAAAGTGCTGATGATATTCATACTGCTCAACCATCTTTAAAAGAAATAATGAATATTTATGAAAGCCTACTGGAAAAAGGTTATGAAGAAATTGTTGATATTCATTTTTCATCGAAAATGTCAGGGTTGTTTAATACCGCACAAATGGCTAAAAATATGTTAAATGTTGATGTGAAGATAATAGATACTAAAATGGTATCTATCGGCGCGTCTTTGGTTGCAAGAAGAATAGTGGAGTTATTAGAAGATGAAGGTAGAATTTTTGAAGAGGTGGAAAGTAAAGTACCAAAGATTATAGAGAATACATTTATGGAATTTACTGTACCAACATTAAAATATCTTATAAAAAATGGGAGGATTGGTAAAGCAGCAGGCTTAGCTGGAACTTTAATGAAAATAGTTCCTGTTTTAACTGTTGAAGATGCTGAAATAACACCTTTAACAAAAGTGAGGGGTATAAATAAGGCTTATAAAGTAATGGCTGATAATGCATTTGAATTTATAAAAAATAAACCATATAATATAAAAATATATAAAGTCCATGGCTTTGATAATAATAAAGTGCAAGAAGACCATGTTTTTGAAATGTTTATGGAAAAGTTTGAAAAACTTAATTATGATTATGAATTGGTTGAAGGTAGAATATGGCCAACTGTAGCTTGTCATTCTGGTCCAGAAGTATTTGGTTTGGCAGTATATGGGGAGGAAAATCCGTTATAATGCATTTGGAGGATTTTTTTATTGATCTTGAGGAATTTTTTGAAAAAGCTTTAAAGAATAAGATAGAAACTAACAATTTTTTTCTTGAAATATATAATTTTTGTAAGAAGAATGTAAATATTATTGAAAAAGAAGAGGGGCTTAAAAAAGATATAGGCTCCTTTTTAGCATATTATAAGCCATTAAAAAACTTATCAGATAATAGAAGATTAAAGAGAATTAAACAAGGATTTGAATTAATTAATAAGCTCAAAAGGAAGTATTTAATAGATGAACCTGAAATTCCTTATAAAGATTTACCTTTAAAAACAGATATAAAATTTATAAAAGGTGTTGGTAAAAAAAGAGCTACAATTATAAGGGAACTGGGAATTAACAATATAGAGGATACGTTTTATTATTTTCCTAGGGGATATGAAGACAGACGGGAAATAAAAAATATATCCGAATGTTTTCATGGGCAAAATTGTTTAATTGTTGGAAAAGCTCTAAGTTATGAAGAGAAGAAAATAGGTAATTTGAAAATAATTTCATATGTTTTAGAAGATAGTCAAAATTCTGTTATAGTACTAACATGGTTTAATCAAGAGTATATAAAAAAATTTTTACAAATTGGGATGAATGTTGCAGTATATGGGACAATAGAAGTTGAATTTGGAAAAAAACAAATGAAAAACCCAGATTTTCAAATAATTTCTTCAATTAAAGAAGTAAAAACAGGTATTTTACCAATTTATCCATTAAAAAGAGGTTTGTATCAAAATAATATGAGAACAATATTTTCTGAAACAATACAATATTCTCATAGTGTTAAAGAATTTTTGCCTCAAAATATTATAGAAAAGTATGACTTTATTTCTTTTCCTAAAAGAATAAAAGGAATGCATTTTCCAAAAAGTTATTATCATTTAGAAATGTCAAAAAGAACATTAAAATATGAGGAAATTTTTTTATTTGAATTTTCAGTTTTAATTCAAAAACAGAAAATTCAATCAAAAGAAGGAATATCAAAAAATATTAAAGGTGAATTAACGAAAAAATTTATATCATTATTGCCATTTAAATTAACTAAATCACAAATAAAGGTTTTTGAAGAAATTAGAGAAGATATGAAAAAGAATATTCCAATGAATCGACTTCTTCAAGGTGATGTGGGATCTGGTAAAACTGTTGTATCTGAATTAGCATTAATTGATAATTATGAGAGTGGATATCAAGGCGCTATAATGGTTCCTACTTCAGTTTTAGCAAAACAACAATATAGAAAAATAAAGAAAGATATGAAAAAAATAGGAATAGAGGTAGAAATATTATTAGGAGAGACAAAAAAATCAGAAAAAAGGAAAATAAAAGAAAGATTATTAAGTAACGATATAGATATATTAATAGGCACACATGCAGTTATTCAAAATGATGTTATTTTTAATAATTTGGGGTTAGTTGTTATAGATGAACAACATAGATTTGGAGTTAAACAACGTTTGGCTCTTATTAATAAAGGTAAAATGCCTGATATTTTATTTATGACTGCAACCCCTATTCCCAGAACTTTAGCAATGACATTATATGGTGATTTAGATGTTTCTATTATAACAGAGATGCCGGCTGGAAGAAAGAAAGTAAAAACTGTTTTAGTAAAGGAAAATAAAATAAATGAAATATATAACTTTATCGAAAAAGAATTAAAAAATGATAATCAAGCTTTTTTTGTTTATCCTTTAATAGAAGAATCTGAAGTTTTTGATCTTAAAGCGGCAACAGAAATGTATGAAGTTTTAAAAAAACGTTATGGAAATTATGGTGTAGGATTACTTCATGGGAAAATGACACCAGATGAAAAAAATGATATTATGGAAAAATTTGTTAATAAAGAGTTCAAAGTATTAGTATCTACAACAGTAATAGAGGTTGGAGTAGATGTGCCTGACGCAACGGTGATGGTTATAGAACATGCTGATAGGTTTGGATTATCTCAATTACATCAATTAAGAGGTAGAGTTGGTAGGAGTAAAAAACAATCTTATTGTTTTTTAATAGTAGGTGATAATGTTTCAAGTGTAACTCGTGAAAAAATTAGAAAATTTGCAGATACCACGAGTGGTTTTGAAGTTTCAGAAATAGATTTAGAGTGGAGAGGACCAGGAAAATTTTTCGGAACAGAACAACACGGATTACCAGATTTTAAATTTATAGACATACTAAAGGATCCAGAATTAATAGAAAGAGCGAGAAAAGATGCATATAAAATTTTATCTGAAGATCCAGAACTTAAAAAATACCATCATTTAAAAACCGAAATATATAGACGTTATGGTAAAAATATTAAAATGTTGGATGCGTAGGTGATAATAATTATGTTGTCTATTGAGAATGGCAAATTAAAAGGAAGAAAAATAGATATTGTTCCTGATAAAAGAACAAGATATACTCCTGCTAATGTTAGAAGAGCATTATTAAATATAATTGATGTAGCAGAAATGAATACATTAGAAATTTTTGGCGGTTCCGGATCTGTATCTTTTGAATTTCTAAGTTCTGGTGCAAATCATTCTACAATTATTGAAACCTCTAAAAAAGCGTGTTCTACCATAATAAAAAATGCATCTAAATTGGGTCTAAAGAATAAGATAAAACTAATTTGTTCTGACTTTAGAAAAAGCATTGAGAAGATAACAAATAAATATGATTTAATTTTTATGGATCCGCCGTTTCAAATGGGATTGGCAAATGAAGCATTAAAAAGAATCGCCAATAATAAAAAATTGTATGATGAAAATTCAATAATAGTTGTAGAACATTCAAAAAGGGAATTGCTGGAAAGCAAATATGATGATATAATATTAAATAAAGAATATAATTATGGTGATATAAAATTATCCATCTATTTAAAGGAAGGTGAATGATATGATTATAGAAAAATACCATATTTTTAATGTTATGGAGCATTTAGTAGAAGATATTACAAACGAAATGTTTAGTATGCCAAATGTAGATATGTGTGTATGTGATAGATGTAGAGCAGATGTTATAGCTTTAGCTTTGAATAACCTTCATCCTAAATATGTTGTAACAGAAAAGGGTAGAATTTTTTCAGAGCTTGAAACTTATACATTTCAAATGAGAGCAGAGGTATTAACAGAAGTTTTAAAAGCTATGGAAAAAGTTAAGGAAAAACCATCACATTCTAAAGAAGAGTCAGTGTATAAGAAAGTAAATATTGATTTAGATGATTTGGAAAAACAATTTGATGATATTCAGAAAAAGAAAGATCAAAAATAAGCGGTGAAAATCATTCCAAGTATTTCATCATTTTGATTTGAAACAGCATTTCCCAATTTCAACAGCAGTAACTGGGTTTCTAGAATTTTTATTTTATTTTCTAATTCGGATTTTATTTTATTATCTTTTTCTGAAATTAAATAGTTTTTTAATCTATCTATTAACATTTCTAATTTTTTAATCTTTTGATCTTTATTTTTATCAACATTGTTATCAATATTATTATTTTGATTTTTCTTGTTTCTAATGTTAGTATTTTTATTTTTATAAATAATTTGAACCTGTGTTTTGCCTGCCACAGCGGCTAAGAATGCGCCTCTTTTTTGCATATCAAGCGAAATTTTGCTATATACAACATAGCCTCCATTTTGAAGTGCTTCTTTTTTAAAAGCTAATAAATTTCCAGTTTCTTGTTGTAATACTCTTATAATGCTTAAAGATGCTGGAGCAGACGAAGCAATACCAGGCTCTCCTGGATCTAATTTATATCCAAGTAAAGGATTCACAATATCTGGATTTATTTTTAAATTAATCATAGTCATCACTTCACTTTTTGTTTTACTAAATATTTAGATGTAAAAAGTTATTAATTTGTTCTATTTTTTTGAGAAGAGTGTGATTTTATGAATATTATTAATAAAATTTTAGAAAATTCAAAAATAATAAAAATCGATGATTTGAAAATATATTTTTCAACATTAAATATAAATGTTAATATAAATTTTAATGATATCTATAAAATAATAAAAGAAAGATCATTATGTGATGTGTTGATATTATTTAATAACAATGATAATTATATAACTGTTTATGGATTTTCATTTTTAGATCAGATAAATATGAATGAAGTATTTAATTCTTTTAATGGTGAAGGAGATTCTAAAATATATTCTTTTACAATAAAAGAAAAAAATATTGATAAGTTAATAGAAAAAATTATTAATGAAATTAGAGAATTTTATATTCCATTATTAAAAGCTAAAGATATTATGTCATCTCCAGTACGAACAATTTTGTCTAACGAACCAATTGAAAAAGTTTACAGAATAATGATACAAACTGGACATAATGGATTTCCAGTAATAGAAAAAGATGAATTAATTGGTATTGTGACAAAAAAAGATATTGAAAAAGCAATAAACCATGGTATCGGTAAAAATCCAGTAAAGGAAATAATTACAAAAAATATTATATCAGTTTCTCCAGAGGATTCTATAGAAAAAATAAGACATATAATGATTGAAAATGGTATAGGAAGAGTTTTAGTAATAGATAATAATAATATATTAATCGGTATTATCACAAGATCAGATTTAATAAAAGGTAAAATATTTCACAAATCAAGACCACAAATAATAATTGATTATAAAGAAGAATTACATAAATATAATATATTAAAAAAAATGACTGAAGTAATACCTGTGAAATACATGAATCTTTTAAGGTTACTTGGAGTATATGGTAGCGAGTTGAATATGTCAGTGTACGTAGTTGGTGGGTTTGTAAGAGATTTATTATTAGGAAGGAAAAATTTTGACATAGATATAGTGGTTGAGGGTGATGGACTAAAATATGCCAAGTATGCATCAAAAAATTTAAGAACAACCTTTGTAGAACATAGTGAGTTTCATACAGGATCTTTATTTTTTAAAGATGGATTTAGAATAGATATTGCTACAGCAAGAACAGAATATTATGAAAAACCTGCAGATTTACCAAAGATCGAATTAAGTACAATAAAAAAAGATTTATATAGACGAGATTTTTCAATTAATGCAATGGCTATAAAAATTAATAGTGAAGAGTTTGGAGTTTTATTAGACTTTTTTGGTTGTAAAAAGGATTTAGATAGAGGAATTATTAGGATATTATATAATTTAAGTTTTATAGAAGATCCTACTAGAATTTTAAGAGCTATAAGATTTAAAAAAAGATTTAATTTTAATATAGAAGATAGAACGTTAGAATTATTAAAAAGTGCTGTTAGAAATAACTATATAGAAAAAGTTACAGGTATGAGATTAAGAGAGGAATTTGAGAAAATACTTAATGAAAGAAATATTATAGAATCTATAGACGAAATGGGAAATCTTCAAATCTTAGATCATTTATTTCTCTATTCAAAATATAAAAAAGAAAAATCCATTAAATTTAAAAAAATACTAGAATTTTATTCTTGGATTAAAGAGAGAGTTCCAGAATATACGTTTAAAGTAAAATTATTTCATTTATTTTTATATTCTTACTTGCTTTTTGAAAATGAACAAGCTATGATATATTCTTTTGAAAGATATGGGTTGCCAAAGAAGTTTTTGAATAATATTAATAAATTGGAAAGTTCCATATTTGAATTAAATAAATTAAAAAGTGATTCTGAATATTCGGACTTTTATAAGATACTTAATGGATTTGATAATGAACTCCTTATTGTGGTTGCTGGACATATTAATGATAATTTAATTCAAAAATACAAAGGATATTTAATAAAAATGAGCGATTTTAAATTGAATATTGATGGTAAAGATTTAATTAAATTAGGGATTAAAGGGAAACTAATAGGTGAAATATTAAATGAAATAAAAATGAAAAAACTAGATAATAAGATTCAAAACGAAAAAGAATATTTAAATAAAAAAGTGAGTGAATTAAATGAATCAATATAGATTATATATAATAATTGCAATTATATTAATATTGCTTTCTACTCTTTTCACAATTAAAATTATCAATGAATCATCAGATTTGATTACTGTAGCTTCTATGAGAAAATTGCCTATAGAAATTGAAAATGATAGTGACAATGTTATTCATATTAATGGAGTTAAAATGAAACCCCATGAGAAAAAAAATATGTTTTTAAATGAAAATGAAAAGATTATTATTACAGATAATTTAGGTACAGTAATAATAAAGTCTTTTGAAAAAATTTATAAGGTTAAATTGAAGAATTTTGAGGTGGTGGTTAAAAATGGGAAAAATTAAAGATATTGATAGAGTAAATTATGTTATTCATTTTTTTTCAGCTGGAAATACTGATTATTGGTTATATCATGAAAATGTTTTGGAGGAATTAAAAAAGCATTTTGGAGAAATAGATTATATTTCTGATGAACTTGATTTTCAAAAATATACATATTATTACAATTTAGAAATGGGTCAAAATGTAAAAATAAAAGCTCGAATGATCAGCTTTAAAAATCTTTATTCTCCGGGTTTTTTGGCTGAAGCAAAAACCATAACAAATAATATTGAATCTAAATACGCTGTAGATGGAAAAAGAAAAGTAAATTTAGATGTAGGGTATATACATCATATGCAATTTGTTTTAGCAAGTACAAAACCTTGGGGTAATAGAATATATTTATCTAAAGGCATATATGCAGAAATAACTCTTATGTATGTGTATGAACAATGGAAGGCATTTGATCATTCTTATCAAAACTTTAAAGATAAAGAATATCAGGATATATTAACAGAAATAAGAAATTTATATTTAGATAAAAGAAAAAAATGGTTATCTGGAAAGAGATGAAGATGAAAAGATATATTTTATTTTTGGTTATTTTAATCATAATAATTAATATTTTTGGAAGTGCGAAATTATTATTCCCTGGAAGTATAGACTTCTACTACCAAAGATCAAAAAATATTAATTCCGGTATTCAATATACCGGAATTCCTTTGTTTTTCATAGATGATAAGGATTATAAGTCTAATATAACTTTTGAATTTCCACTAGGGTTTGAAAAAAGATTAGAAAATAATGTAATATTTAATGGTGGAGGATATTTTACATTAGAAAAAGATAAAATATTTTTTAGTGATTTGTACAACGAATATTATTCATGGATGAATTTTGGATTTGAATTTTATCATAATAAGGAGTTATATGCTCGATTTATAGCAGATTTCAAAGAAGGAAATAGTCCATATTTTAAATATAAATCACTAAGTACATTGGATATATACAATGATTTTTCATTATCTAAAAGAACCACTTTAGATATGCCGTCTTTAAGTTATTTGAGTTTAAAAAATCATAGTTGGAGTTTTATATTAGGTAGAACAAAAATTTCTTTAGGGCCTTTAAAGAATTCTTTAATATTATCAGATGCTTCAAAATATTATGAAAATATAAATTTTAAATATTATTTGGATGATTTGGCATTTAATACAATCATTATCTCAATGCAGCCTATGATGACGAAATCAGAATATGAAAAGCAATTTTCTACTGAAGCAACTATGGCTATGAAAGAAGTTTTAGTGAATAGAATAGATATTAAAAAAAATATTTTTAATTTTGGAATTACGTCATTAAATTTATATGGAGGAAAAGTACCAAAAAGTATTTTTGATGTAAATAATTCTTTAGTTTCATTTGATACACAATTACAAACAAAGAATATACGATTATATTTTCAAGATACATATAATCCAATAAAGGGGAAAAATAGCTTTGGATATGGTGGAGAATTGAACTTAGAATTATATAAAGATATTTATTTTTCTTTAATGTATGAAAATTATAAAGTTGAAAGTGGAATTTATGAAGACGATATTCCTTATAATAGATTATATAATAGATCTTTAGAAATAATTAATGAACCTGGTGCAAGATATTTTTATGATTATCCTCTAGGATTTAAATATGATGAGAATTCTGATGTAAAATCTGTTCAGACATATATATCTTCTAATAAATTTTTAATATTTTATGAAAAAGAATTTGGTACATCATTTGGAAATGAATTTTATAATAATAGAGTTAAAGTATATTTTAAAATTCCATACTTAGGCAAAATTCAAATTAAATATATTAATACAAAATATAGTGAAGAAAAATTTAAAAGTTATTCATTATTTTGGATAATGCCAATAAAAATTCAATAATAAAAATGGAGTGTAAACAATGAAAAAAATTTTCTTAATTATCATATTATTCATTTTTTCATTAACTGTATTTTCATTTTATTTTGAAGATGATATAAATTATAAAATATATATTGCAGAAAGAATGCTTAATGGGGAAGCATTAGAAACAGCTATATCCCCTTATCCTTCTAATGAAAAATCGAAAACTAATGTTGTTTTTCAAATTCCATATTTTTATTCTAATAATTATGAATTAATGCCAATTTTTGAAATAAAAAATAATAAATTAGGTTTAAGATTAGATATAACAAAAAGCCATAATTTGAAATTAGAAATGTATTATGGAGAAAAAATAAATACATTTTGGTTTGTTTTAGGAAGATACCAAACTGATTGGTCCTTATTAGAACATGGAGTATTTCTTTCTGATTCATTACCATATGTAAATGGAGTAACAGGGGGATTTACAACAGATTTTCTTTTAGGTGATATGGGTATATACTTTGGAGCTTATTCTTTTAATCCCTATTTAACAGAGGATGAATTAAATATTCAAAAAATGCATATTGATGGAAATTCGGATAGGAGAAGTATAAATGAAGGTTATTATGATCCATATAAAACATTATTAATACATAGATTAGATTTAAAACCTATAAAATTTTTTAGAGTTTCAATAAACGAGCTTAATTTAATCGGTGGGAAGTTTCCAGACATAGTAGATTTGAATTTTATGAATATACTTCACAATACATATGGTGAAGGTTATTCAAATGCTTTATTTGCAATTGACGGTGAATTGGTTCCTTTAAAAGGATTAAAATTATATGGGGAATTTGCAATGGATGATTTCGTTGTACCATTAACAGAGGCAGGAGCAGAAAGTTATAAACCTACAGCATTTGCATGGGGATATGGCATAAAATCAGTATTAAAAAAAAATAATAGTTATTATATTGTTAAATATGAAGGTTATAAAATATACTCATGGATGTATAATAGATGGCAAGAATTATTGAAATTTACTGGAAGATATATAGATGATAAAATTTATGACATTCCTATGGGTTATGATTATGGAAGCGGAATAGAAAGTCAATTAATATCTTTAGAATATATAAAAAACATGATTGATATGAAATTAATGTTTGAAAAAGTTATTCAAGGAGAAATTAATTTAGATACATCATATTTTGATACGGATTTAAAAGGTAACACAGAAACCTGGGAAGGTCCGTATGGCAATAAAACAGAATACTATTACACAACATTGTATTTGAAAATGAAAAAAATTTTATTTGATATAAAATTTGAAAGATTGAATGTTATTGAGTATAATTTAAATTATATTTTTGAATTTTAATATTGAAGGAAATAATTCATTTTTACAATGTCCAAAAAGTATAAGGCACTATGCGAATTTTAAAATAGACTAAGTAATGCAATTTTGGAGGAAAAATATGGAAATGAAAAGAAAAAAAGTTGGAGTAGTTTTTGGCGGGGGTGGAGCTAAGAGCTTTGCTCATTTAGGTGTTGTAAAAATATTTAAAGAAAATAGTATTCCTATTGACCATTTAACAACTTGTAGTGGTGGATCTATAATAGGTGCTCTTATAGCTTGTGGTGCTTCTATTGAAGATATAAAAAAAGAATTCTATAAAACTACTAAAAAGATATATTGGTTAAAACCAAATGTAAGTATTAAAGGTTTTTTATCCCAAAAAAATATAAAAAATATTTTATTTAAATTTTGTGGAAATAAAAATATTGAAGATTTAAATATTCCTTTATCAATTGTAGCTACAAATTTAAACAAAGGAGAATTAAAAGTATTTAATAAAGGAAACTTAGTTGAAGCAGTTTGTGCTTCAAGTGCATTTCCGGGAATTTATCCGCCAATAGAAATTGATGGAGAATTATATGTAGACGGAGGGGTTTTAAATAGTATACCAGCTGATGTGTGTAGAAATATAATTGGAAAAGATAATATAGTTATTTCAATATCTCTTGATGAATCATTACATGAATTAAATAAGAATAATGTTTTTAGTATTGTTCATAGAAGTATCTATATTCCTACATTAAAAAAAAGGCAACAAATAATAAAAGAAAATTCTAATATCAATATTAATATTTTTGAAGAAAGACCTTTTAATTTTAAAAATTGGAGAGATATTTTAAGATTTTATTCAGAAAAGAAAATGGAATATTTTTTTAGAAAAGGAGAAATTGAAGCAAATAAAGTTATAAATGATATAAAAAAAATAATTTACGAATAATAAGATATTTAGAACAAATAGAAAAAAGCATAATAAGATTTTAAAATCTTATAATAGCATTTTCAAAAGAGGTGTGAAAAATGAAAATAGCATTATTTTCTGATACTTACGAAGAAGGATATGGGGGAGTTACTGTTTATGTAAGAGAATTATCTAAATTTTTAATAAATCAGGGACATGACGTAAAAGTTTTTGTATGGGAAAGCAAGAATTTTACGGAAGAAGATAGAAAGGTATGCGAAACTTTCCCTGCGATAAAAGTTGTAAAGGAAGTAAGGGGTAAAGCTGGTATAGCACCAGAGAGTATAACTTTAAAAGTCAAAAGATTTTCACCTGATTTAATTCATAATCACAGTCAATACTTGATGGGATTACATGCTATAGCAGTTTCTAAAATTCTAAAAATACCTTTAATAAATCATTATCATATGTATTTAGAAAAAATAACTCCATATCTACCATATATACTTCAAAAAACTAAAAAGCTTACTTCATATTCAATAGAATCATATACAAAATTATTTTTTGATTCAGGAGATTTAGTTGTGACTCCTACTCAAGTTATGAAAAATTATTTAAAAAAAATAGGTGTTAATAAAACTATAAAAGTAGTACCGTTTGGAATAGATTTCAACAAATTTGGAGCTTTAGAAATAAAAAAAGATGAAACATTTACATTTTTGTATGTCGGTAGATTAAATAAGGAAAAGAATGTTAATCTTTTAGTTGAGAGTTTTAATAAATTTGCTAAAGATAAGAATGTGAAGTTGAAAATTATTGGTGATGGACCCGAAAAGAAAAATATCAAAGAATTTATAAAAGAAAAAAAATTAGAAAATAAAGTTAAAATTTTAGGTTGGAAAAAAAGAGAAGTATTACCTTTAGAATATTCCTCCGCGCATTGTTTTATAACATTGTCAGATTCTGAAACGTTTGGAATTGTTATTTTAGAAGCGATGGCCTGTGGTCTTCCGATAATAGGGGCTAATGAAGCTGCTATTCCAGAACTTGTCGAAAATGGGACTAATGGGTTTCTTGTTGATATTAAAAATAAAGATTCTATTTTAGATAAAATGAATCAATTGTATAAAAATCCGAATCTACAAATTGAATTTTCTAAAAAGTCAAAAATAATAGCAAAAAAATTTGATGAATATTCAGTATTTAAATCTTTAGAGGATATTTATTTAAATCTTGTGAATGAGAAGAATAATTAGAATATTATGATTTGTTTATTAAATATCTTAAAATGCGGAAAAAGTAGAAAAGCTTATTGGAAAAAATTAAGTAATAGAGAATGAAAAGGAGAGTGTGAAATGAAAGTTGGGTTAATATTTGGTACAAGGCCGGAAGCAATAAAAATGGCACCAGTTTATCACACATTAAAAGAATATGGAATAGAGGCAAGAGTAATAGCAACTGCACAACATAGAGAAATGTTAGATCAGGTATTAGAGTTATTCGAAATAATTCCAGATTATGATTTAAATGTCATGACACATAGACAAACATTGCCACAATTAACAAAAAATTTGATTGATAAATTAGATAAAATAATGATGGAAGAAAATTTTGATTATATATTAGTGCAAGGTGATACAACTTCAACTTTTGTTGGAGCTTTAATCTCATTTTATTATAAAATTCCTGTTGGACATATTGAAGCAGGATTAAGAACAGATAATATATATAATCCATTTCCTGAAGAAATGAATAGAAGACTTACCAGTGTAATTAGTTCTATCCATTTTCCTCCAACTAAAATATCCAAAAACAATTTATTGAAAGAAGGAATTTCTGAAGGTAAAATTTATGTTACTGGAAATACGGTAATAGATGCGTTGCTATGGGTAATAGAAAAAAATAAAGATAAAATAGAAAAGATACAGGAAAAATACGGATTAAAAGATAAAAAATATATATTAATGACAATGCATAGAAGAGAAAATTGGGGAGAGCCAATGAAAAATGTGATGCGTACAGTGAAAGAATTTTTATTAGAAAATAAAGATATTTATCTCGTATTTCCAGTGCATTTAAATCCAGCGGTAAGAGAAATTGTATTTCCAGAATTAGAAAAATTAGAAAATGCAATATTAATAGATCCAGTAGAATATCTTGAATTTACAGCATTAATGGCAGGCTCTTTCTTTATAATGACAGATTCAGGAGGAATTCAAGAAGAGGCACCAGCTTTGGGGAAGCCAACATTGGTATTAAGAAAAACAACAGAAAGGCCTGAAGCTATTGAAGCAGGTACAGCAAAATTAATAGGAACGAATAAAGAAGTGGTTTCAGAATATATGAATAAATTGACCTTTGATAATGAATTTTATTCAAAAATGTCAAAAGCTAAAAATCCTTTTGGTGATGGAAAAGCTTCAATGAGAATTGCTAAAATACTTCTTAATCAAAAAGTTGAAGAATTTATAATATAACAAATGCCAGCAAAAAGCTGGCATTTGTTATTTAATTATGTTTCTGATAGTTGTATCAAAAGTTGTTGAGAATGAAAATGTAAGTGAATATAAATTTTTTGATGGTAAATAATATGTCCCGAATTCTAAATTAATAGGTATATTTTCATCAGTTATAAAATAAATTTCTGGTGATATATCAAAAGTTAGTCCAAATAAATTATCATAATCTACTAATTTGTAAATACCGTTTAGAGTATAATCAATATCTCCAATAGAGAATAGATTAAATGCATTAATTCTTTTATCTGATTCATCTGAAAAATTAAATAACTCAAGGTTAATACCATACACTTCTTTAACTATATTAAACTGTGAAAGGAGCATGTCATTTTCTTCAAGCAAGGAAATTTTATCATATAATGGATTAAATACAGGAGAATTTGCATATTTTAATTCTAAACTAAAAGAATTTAAAAATGGTAGATAATTATTAAAGAAATAAGCTGTTTCTAAAGTATAAGCATTGGTATAATCGTTGTTATTATTGATAAGATAATAATTACCAGAAAGATATATGCCCAAATTATAAAGATTTTCATAGATTAAAGTTGGATTTATCAGATAATTTTTTAAATCAATAAATTCGCCATTTAAGAGAAAGGTAGTTGAATAAGCAACAGCTTTTGATGAACTTCCAATATCTAATTGAGTTGGAATCGATAGAGATAGTTGACCGGTCAAATCTTGATATGAATTATATAAACTTTTTGAATAATTCAAATTTAGGCTAAACCATGGATTTGGATTGATATTTATATTTGAATTTATTCCTAAATCCAGCATTGAAAATGTATCGGAATATAAAGAATAATATCCTATATCAAAATTATAATAAGGATATTTTTCAAATGATATAAAAGAAGAGTTTTGATAATAATTATTAATAGTATTAACATTTGTTTTAAAATTTATTTCATAAGCATCGAATTTTGAAATATCATCATTTAATAATAAATTGGACTTTATTAAAGGTGGATAATGATTATTATGTCTTTCAACATCAAAAGTGTGCATATCTGGATCTATATCAATAGCTAATATATCTTTAACGTTATATTCTACATTTTTGACTGTCACATATTCTTTTGTGCCATCTTTGGTTAAAATTCTTACTTTTGTAGGGATTTTCATACCGCCAAGATCTATTATAATTTTATTACCGTTGTGTTTAACCGATGCATCAAAATTTTTCTTATTCATAAATAAATCATATAAAATGTCTTTATCCACATATTTTGATAAAAAAGTCAAAAATTCATCTTCTGTAGGACTTTTCTCATTATATATTTTATAATATTCTGCAAGTATATTAATTAATTTTTTTCTTCCTAAATAGTCTTCCAGCGAAAATAAAGCTCTTTTACCTTTGTTATAATAAATGTAGGATGTAAAGTTAGCTGGAATTTTATCAATATCATCAGTAACAGCATTTTCTATATTATAATAACCTAGGTTGAATATGCTTTTCTGATCAAGATCTGAAAAATTTTTGACAAAGATTTTTGAAAAACTATCAGTTAAAATATCTGGTAAATAAATATTATATAATCTATCATCACCATATTTTTCATACATTGACATATGTGCAGAATAATCTGCTAAAGATTCACTCATAAAATTATTATCAGCAAAATCTACACCTACACCAATTCCAAACCACATATGAGCTAATTCATGTGAGACAACATAGAAAGTTAACGGTTCTAATAATCCTGGTAAAACTAAATCTGCAGTTGTAAAGAAACCATCACCTAATAAAAACATTCCATCTGCAGCCATTCCATACATTCCAGGATATGGATCTTGTATAATATTTATAGATGAATACTTTAATTTTCCAAAATCTTTTGTATGCAATTCCAAAGCCTTAATAACATGTGTTGTCATAATAGCTGCTCTTTGTTCTTGTCCTTTTCTATACCATACATTTACTGTATAATCTTTCGAATTTAATTTTAAATTGGAATATGAATCTTTTTTTATAAAGATTATAGGCATTGAGACATATTTTCCTTCAGAAAAGTATTTGTCATTTATTTTTTTGCCTGACAATATTGGTATAAAATTATCGTTGTTTTCGACTTTCACAGATACCATGTGATGTGGAAGTAAATAATCACTATTTTTGTTTATTGCTATAGGATACCATCCAAATCTCCATATATAAATATCATCAAAAGCTACATTATCCGCATTTTCTTTTTTTGAAAAATATGTTTTAAATGTAATCTTTAATCTTTTTTTATTAGTATTTACTTTTAATATTCCATTTTTTCTTTGATAATTTCTAAATTTTTTGGAAGGATAATCTTCATAGGAAAAATCCAAAATATTATTATTTTCATCAGTTACTTTGATAATTTCAATTCTGTTTTTTTCTTTTGACTGAAATAAGGTATTAATATAAGGATTATCATGACTATTTAAATTAGGAAATAAAGCAAAATATGGTTCTTCATTATTTTCTAAAGTAACAGTTAAATATCCTAAAATAGCTTTATCCTGATCAATAAGTTTAATATCTAAATCATAATTTGCAGAAAATGAGATTAAGCTTATTATTAAAATAATCAAAATAAATATTTTTTTCATTTATTATTTCCTCCTATATATTCATTTAAAAAAGATTCAGCATCATTTTGAGTATATCCAATATTTTCCAATAATTCAATTGCAAATTCTTTATTTATTTTACCTGCATTATATAGTTCTAATATTTTTTGCTCTTCTGGAGTTAATAAATTGTGGATTTTTGTTTTTTCATTTTCTTCAAAAACAACATCATTATTCTGAGCTATCTTTTTTTCTTTAATAGTTAAATCGCCACTCACACTTTTGAAATTGATGAATCTTTCCGTTGAATGTTCGAATTTTAAAGAAAGATTTGTATGTATATCACCAGATGGTGAAGTGTTCTTATTTATAAATACTTCTTGTTTTCCAGCAATATATAAATCAATATCACCAGAAACTGTTTTTATTTTGGCTTCTTTAAAATTTTCTGCTAGGTAATCTAATTCACAATCTCCAGAAATTGTTTTAATATTAAAATTATAAATTGGAGAATTTGTTATTTTCAAATCACCACTTGTAGTTTGGAATTCAAGAAATTTTATTTTTGAATTATATATCCCAACATCGCCAGAAATGCTTTTTACGTAGAAATTATTAAGTGTAGTTTTATTCAAAGATACATCTCCATTTACATTATTAATTGAAATATTTAAAATATCTGAGTTGATTTTTAATTTCCCATATCCACCAGAACTGAAATTAAAAGAAAACCCAACTATTTTTGATATAAATGAATCAGATTTCTGTTTGACATTTAAATACCATTTTTCGTTTTCCACATAATTTTCTATTTCGATATTTTCGGGAAAATCTTCATATTCGAAAATATTTTCATTACCGTACTTAATGTCTATATCGACATCCGTAAAGTTTAAAATTATACCCTTAATACTTTTTTTAGGTTTTAAAATCCCGTTCATTATTCCCCCTTCTTTCTTCTCAAAATTTCTTTAGCTTCTTCTGGAGTCAATTCGCCACTTTCGATTTTTTCTAAAATTTTCAATGTATCAATTTTAGTATTTTCTTCAGCAAACCCCATAGCTCTTACTACCCCCTCCAATCTTGCTTTTGCTGTAGGATAAGAAATTCCTATTTCTTTTTGGACATCTGACAAATTACCACGATTTTTTATAAAAATCTTTAAAAAATATAATTGTTCATCTGAAAGTTTTGCGAAATCATCTAAATAAAAACTACCTCTAATGGTAACATCACATTCAGGACACTTAAATTCAGAAATAATTAATTCACCACCACATACAGGGCAATGAGTTAACCTATTTTTCTTCATAATCTCACCTCTTTATTAAATTATAAATACAATAAAATAATACCACTTAACTTTAAAAAAGTCAAGTGGTATTTTAATTTTTAATAAGTTGTGATTAATATTTTTTAATAAAAAAAGTAAAAATTAAATAATTTTTACTTTATCAATTAAATTTTCTGATTCAAGAATTTCTTTTATACTTTTTCTGTTTACACTTCTTATGTATTCATCAATTACCAATATATCAAATCCTTTTTCTAAAGCGGTTTTTATTGTTTCTAACACGCAAACGTCACCGGCTAAACCTAAAATAATTAATTTTTTAATGTTGTGTTCATTTAAAATATTTTCTAAATTATTTTCTTTTTTTGTTTCAAAATCTTCATAAAACGCAGAATAGCTATCCGTGTTTTCAGTGGTCCCTTTTTTTACTATAAAGTCATATGTGTCAATAAATAATTTATTTCCGTGAGTGTTCTTTATGCAATGTGGTGGCCATATTTTAAAAGATTTATGATTTTTAGGATGATCATCTTTACTTGCAACAATTAGAAAATTATTTTCTTTTGCTTCGTTTAAAAATTCGTTTACAGAATTTATCCATTGTTCATCAGTTCCATTTACAGGTAATTCATTAGGACATCTTAAAGTAAAACCATTTTGACAGTCAACACATAATATAGCACTATTTTCTGATGAAAAACCAAGTTCATTTATCTTTTTTATTTTACTCATACTTCACCTCCAAAAATTTAAAAAGTATTATATAACAATTATACTATAAATATAGAATATAAGAAAAAAACAATTATAATGAAAAATATTTCATTATTCTAAAAAATTGCCTATTTTTTTAATTTTATGAGGTTTTAAAAAAAAGGTAAGTATGGTATAATCATGGATAGAAAAACTATTAAGGGAGGGTATTGATATGGCTAAAATGATTAGAAAAAATTATTTGTTGGCACCTGGACCAACTCCTGTTCCAATTGAATTGTTATTAGAAGGAGCAAAAGATACTATACATCATAGAACTCCACAATTTTTAGAAATTCAAAAAGTAGCTTTAGAAGGAGCACAATATATTTTTCAGACAAAAAATCCTGTTTTCATTTTATCTTCATCTGGAACTGGTGCAATGGAGGCTGCAGTAGCAAATACATTAAATCCTGGAGATAAAGCTATTGTTGTTGTAGCAGGTAAATTTGGTGAAAGATGGATGGAAATTTGTAAGGCTTATGGAATAGATCCTGTTGTTGTAGATTTAGAGTGGGGAGATTATGTAAGACCTGAGGCAATAAAAGAATTGTTAGAAAAACATCCTGATACTAAAGCAGTATTTACCACATTAAGCGAAACATCAACGGGCACAATACATCCAATAAAAGAAATTGCGGGTATAGTAAAAGATACAGATGCAATTATTGCTGTAGATGCTATCAGTGGTATGCTAGCTCAGCCTTTAAAAATGGATGAATGGAATTTAGATATAGTTATAACTGGTGTTCAAAAAGGCTTTATGATGCCTCCAGGTATTGCATTAATCGGTGTTAGCGATAAAGCATGGAAAGTTATTGAGGGAAATAAAAATCATCATTATTATTTTGATTTAAAAGCATATAAGAAGAAATTCCCTGATTCACCATATACTCCACCAGTAAATTTAGTTTACCAATTAGCAAAATCTGTTCAAATGATAGAAGAAGAAGGAATTGAAAATGTTTGGGAAAGGCATAGAATAATGGCTGATGCGACAAGAGCTGCTGTTAAAGCTATGGGACTTGAATTATTTGCAAAAAATCCTGGAAATGTATTAACTTCAGTAAAAGTTCCTGAAGGTGTTGACGGTGGAAAAATATTAAAATATTTAAGAGATGAAGAAGGTGTAACATTTGCTGGTGGTCAAGCACATTTAAAAGGTAAGATAATTAGAATTGCACATCTTGGATATATGTCTAAATATGATGTTATTGTTGGAATTAGCGCTTTGGAAATGGCATTAAAAAAGTTTGGATTTGAAGTGGAATTAGGGTCTGGAGTTAAAGCTGCACAAGAAGTGTTTATGAAGGAAGGTGTTTAATATGTGGATACATATTAACGATCCTTTAGCTGAGGAAGCTACGCAAAGATTAAAAGATGCATTACCAGAAGCAAAAATAACAATTGAACACTTTGAAAAAGAAGAATTAAAAGAAAAAGTTAAATATTTTGATGTGTTAGTAGTAAGAAGTGCAACAAAGGCAACAAGGGAAATAATAGAAAATGGTGAAAATCTAAAGTTGATTGCTAGAGCTGGTATGGGTTTAGATAATGTAGATTTAGAGGCTGCCAAAGAAAAAGGAATAAAAGTTATTAACACTCCAGGTGCTAATTCATTGTCTGTTGCTGAATTAGTAGTAGGATATATGTTATCTATTTACAGACATATTGTAACTGGAACCACTTCTTTAAGAGAAGGTAGATGGGAAAAGAAAAAATTAAAAGGTTTTGAGTTGACTGGAAAAACGTTAGGTATTGTTGGTTTTGGTCATATTGGTAAATTAGTTAGAAAATTAGTTAAAGGTTTTGATATGAAAGTGTTAGTATTTGATGTTTTTGAAATTCCTGAAGAAGTTCAAAAAGAACATAATGTAAAACAAGTATCTTTTGAAGAATTAATTAAAAATTCTGATATTATTACTTTACACGTTCCATTAAATGAAAAGACAAAACATTTGATTTCTGAAAAAGAATTTGAAATGATGAAGGATAATGTAGTTATAATTAATGCAGCTCGTGGAGGAGTTGTTGATGAAGAAGCTTTATTAAAATATTTAGAAAAAGGTAAAGTTTTGGGTGCTGGATTAGATGTATTTGAAACAGAACCACCAACATCTGAAATACAAATGAAATTATTAAATAACCCTATGGTTGTTGCTACGCCTCATATAGGTGCTACAACTAAAGAAGCCCAGAGGAGAGTCGGGTTAGAAATAGTGGATAAGATAGTTGAAATAGTAAAAAATATGTAATTTGTTAAATTCTTTTAATATATATAAACAATAATTGAGTTATAATATAATAGATTATTCTTTGAGATGGAGGTGTTTAGGGTGAAAGTATTTGTAGATCAAGATGCATGTATCGGTTGTGGTGTATGTGAAAATTTATGTCCAGACGTATTTAAAGTAAATGACGAAGGTAAAGCAGAAACATTGGTAGCAGAAACAGATTTACCTTGTGCACAAGATGCTGCAGATTCTTGTCCAACACAAGCAATTTCAGTAGAAGAATAATAACATTAAGGCTGATCTCACGATCAGCCTTTTTATTTAATTCGTTTATTTTAAATAAAAATTCACAAATTAATGCATAACTTCGATAATAAAGAAGTTATGCATTTTGATATTTTAAAAAAATGATGTATAATATGTAATGAATTTTAAATACAATCTGGAGGGGGCATTATGAAAAAAAGTAAAGTGATTGTTGTTACTTCGGGGAAAGGAGGAGTAGGAAAAACTACTATCTCTGCTAACATTGGTGTTTCGCTAGCGTTATTAGGATATGATGTTTGTTTGATTGATGCTGATATAGGATTAAAAAACCTTGACTTAGTTTTGGGATTAGAAAATAGGATAGTTTATACAATATTAGATGTTGTGAAAGGTGGAAAATCACCATTAGAAGCAGTTGTAAAACATAAGCAAATAAAAAAATTAAATTTATTAGCTTCATCACAAATTGCAAACAAAGATATGATTTCTCCTGAAGATATGAAAATGATTGTGAATGAGCTATCTAAACATTTTGATTATATTATTGTCGATTCTCCAGCTGGAATAGAAAGAGGTTTTAAAAATGCTATAGTCGCAGCACAACATGCGGTTGTAGTTACTACTCCAGAATTAACTGCAATTAGTGATGCTGATAGAGTAATAGGACTATTAGAAAATGAGAAATTTACTGAAGATAACATCTCCTTAATTGTTAATAGAGTAAAATTGCATATGATTAATAAAAATGAAATGCTTTCCCCTGAAGATATCAGATCAGGATTAGCAGTAGAATTATTAGGAGTAGTTCCAGATAGTGAAGAAATAATTATAGCTACTAATAAAGGTATTCCTGTCACATTAGAAGATAGTTCCAAAATTTCAAGTATTTTTATGAATATTGCACAGAGAATTTCGGGAAAAGAAAATCCTATTGAAAATGACTTTGCTCTTTTAAAAGATGATTCTAAAAAAGGTTTTATGGGATTCCTGCAAAAAATGTTTGGTGGCAGGTGATATTGATGGGTTGGTTCAATTTTGGAAAGAAAAAGGCAAGTAGAGATGTAGCATTAAAAAGAATGCAAAATTTAGTTGGTAATAGAAGAGAAAATATATCTAACGTTTCCTCGAAAAAAGGGGGAAATGTAGCGATTGCAGAGAGATATGATTTTAATATAAACGCTAATGAAGTTTCAAAAATCATGAAAGATTATTTTAGAAAAAAAGCTAAAGTAGATGGTAAAAATATTAAAGTCCATATTAGTAAAGATGAAAATGGTTATACAATAGTTACTAATGTTTTTTTTAGGTAATTAGAGGTGATTATATGTTAAAAGAATTTTTTATAAAAACTCATCAAAGAAGTGAATTTATAGATATAACTGATATTGTAAGGGGCTATGTCGTTAACAGTAAGGTTAAAAGTGGGATTTGTGTTATATATGTTCCACATACAACTGCTGGTATTACAATAAATGAAAATGCGGATCCTTCAGTAAAAAAAGATATGAATATATTTTTAAGTAATTTGATTCCAAAAGAACCATATTTTACTCATCTTGAAGGAAATTCTGATTCCCATATAAAATCAACTTTAGTTGGTCCTTCATTAACTTTGATAATAAATAACAATGATATTTTACTTGGAACTTGGCAAGGAATATATTTTTCTGAGTTTGATGGTCCGAGAAATAGAAAATTTTTTGTAAAAATAATTGCTGATTAAAGCGGGATTCCCGCTTTTTTTATATTGATTTTCTTTTTTCAACAGAGTATAATAAAATTGGGATGTGATAAAATGAAAGAAATTGTATATGCGCCAGACAGGATGCTTGTTAATGAAGGAGATTTAAATGATGAATTAATATTATTAAAGGAAGGGAAAGTAGAAACTTTCTCTAACTTTTGTGGATATTCTTCTGTTGAAATAAATGGTATTTTTGGCACTGAAATGATAATTCCTAACACTAAATCATTTGAATCTGTAAGAGTGGTAGAAAATAGTAGGGTAATACTTATTGAAAAAGAATTATCCGAAAAATTTCTATTATCAAATTCTAATCTGATAATACATCTAATAAAAAAGTATATACAAAAAATAATTTCTTTAAATAATAAAATTTTTGGTTCTTCTAATTTAATAAATTCAGAAAAAGAAAATATGATAGATAAGAATCTAACTAAAGAAGAATTATCGAAAAAATATATGAAAATAAATAGAAGAAAAATATTTAATCATATTAAAAGTCCTCAGATTCAACTTTATATAGATGCTAGAAAGTTATTTAATAAAGGGAAAATAAAAGAAGCATTAAATACATTTAAAAAAATTCAATATAATAATTTTGATATATATTTTCAAGCTGAAATAGAGATATGGAAATATTTATGTATGATTTTAATTTCTCCAGATAAAAAATATTATTTGGAGAAAACACTAAAAGAAAAATATCCATTTTTACATGAATTATTTTCATTTATGATTTTTGAAAGCATTATTACAAACACTCCATTAGCAAAGCCTTTAGTAACATATTTAAAAAGTGGATATTTAATTCCTGCAAATACCGTAATGTTTTATGAAGGGGAAGAAGGCGATTGGGCATTTATGATACTATCTGGAAATGTAAGAGTTTCAAAATTCGATAAATCAGAAGAAAAATTATTAGCTATATTATCTAATGAAGAAATAGTTGGTGAAATAGCATGTTTTAAAGAAATACAAAGAACAGCTACCGTTTTTACTTCAAATCCTTTGCAAATTATAATCATAGAAAAAAATAATTTAGATGAACTAGTAATGAATGATCCCAATTTTGGTATGAAAATAGTAAAAAACTTAATTAAAAGACTTGATTTTGAGAGATATTGGAATTCGCCATTATCTTTTGAAGAAAAATTAAACTTTATGATAAAAAAATATGGTAAAAATACGTTGAATAAGTCTCATTTAAGAATACAAGAAATAAAAGGTTTATTTAGAATATCAAATAAAAAAGATAATGAATTAATAGAGTATTTATTTAAATCAAATATAGCAACATTAAGAGCTGATGGGACATTAAAATTTATGTAGGAGGTAAAAATGAAAGTACTACTATTTTCTGAAGGAAAGAATTTATTCAAGAAATCTGGTATTTGGAATTTTTAAAATTCCAAATACAAGTTTTTTTGAAATAATATTAATTTTTTTTGTAATGCTTTTATTCAAAGACTTAGAATAGTATTGAGGTGATATTGTGTCTCAAATTGATACAACTTATATGAAGAAGAATAAAATCATAAAAAATTTAATTATAGTTTTAATTTTAGGAATGGTAATAAATATAATCTTTTCATTATACACTGATTTCGGGAAAATGTTGGATAATTTAAAAGAAGTAAAATTAAACTTTGTTTTAATTCCTTTTTTTATTTATATAGTTGTGTATATTATAGAATCTATTAGATTAAAAATTGTACTAAATGTTTTTAATTATAAAATTTCTTTTAAAGATTCTTTTTTTAATAATGTAATGGGATATTTTTTCAGTTTTTTAACACCCTTAGCTACTGGAGGACAGCCTTTTCAAATATATCATTTAAAAGCACTCAATATAAAGGCTCGGGAATCAAGTAGTATAATAATTTCAAGATTCGTGGAGAATATTATTTCAATTATAGCAATAGTTATGATTTTTTTGGGAAAAGTATTAAATATAGTATATACTACAAATCTCAATAGAAAGATCTTATTTTTAGGTTTGATAACTTCTTTATTTTTTGCATTTTTTTTTCTTATATTTTTAATGAGGCCAGATTATATTGGTAAATTTGCTAAAAAAATTGAAAATACAAAATTTATTTCCTTTTTAGAAAAAAAATTTAGAAAAAAAGATTTATCGGAAAAAATTAATAAATGGACAATGGAATTGAAAGATAGTGTATCTACATTATGGAAAAAAAATTTATACATAATGATTTTAGATATATTATTAGGAATGGTTGTTTTATTATTACAAGTATATTCAATGTATTTTATTTTTTATGAGATCATGAAAATACAAATGAATTTTTTTGAATTTTCTTTAATATATTTTCTTCTTCTTTTAGTTAGTTTTTATGTTCCAACACCTGGAGCAAGTGGTGGTATTGAAAGTGTGTTTATTTTAGTTTTTCTTGATTTCTTTAGTAGTAAATCATTAATAGTATTATCTGTTTTTTTATGGAGAATATCAACATATTATCTTCAAATATTATTTCAATTTATTATATTTATTTTGTATTTTAAGGAATATACTAATGGAGGTAAATAACATTATGTCGAAAAAAATTGCTGGACTTATAGTAACTTATAACAGAAAAGAATTATTAAAAGAAACAATAAATGCTATATTAAACCAAACATTAAAAGTAAATAAATTATTTATTGTAAATAATGCTAGTACAGATGGGACAAAAGAAATTTTAGAGGAGTATGAAAAAAAATATAATGAAATAGAAGTAATAAATCTCGAAGAAAATTTAGGTGGTGCTGGTGGATTTAACTATGGAATTCATTATATTTATGATACATTCGAATATGATTGGATATGGTTAATGGATGATGATGCTCTTCCAGCTAAAAATGCATTAGAAACACTTTTCACGTATTATGACAATCTTCCGAAAAAAAAGCAAAATAAAATAGGAGTTTTACAAAATAAAAGAGTATTAGATAGGAAATGGTTTGATGAAAATAATGGTAAATATTTTCCATTAAAAGTAAAGAAAAGATGGGCAGGAACATTTGTAGGATACTTAATAAAAACTGAAGTTGTTGGAAGAATAGGCTTTCCTGAAAAAGAGTTCTTTATTTATTCTGACGATGTAGAATATACATTTAGGGTAAGAAAAATGGGTTATAAAACATTAACAGTGTTTGGAAGCTATATTTATCATCCTACTTGGACGACCCAATTAGATTATATATTTAAAAAGAAAGAAATAAAAATACCGGGTTGGAAAATATATTACGTATTTAGAAATCCATTTTTATTATATAGAAATAATGAAATAATGAAGTTTTTTTTAAAATTATATTTTAAATTTGACGCTTTAATGTGGAAGAGAATAGATGCATCATTATACCCTTTTGCTTTAAAAGGATTAAAAGATGGATTAAATGGAATAGGTGGCAAAGTAATTAAGCCAGGTCAAAAGAATATAAATGAGGTGAAAAAATGAAATATGATATATTAATAGTAGGAGCTGGATTAGCTGGTGCAACGTCTGCTAGAATATTAGCAGAACAAGGTAAAAAAGTGTTAGTAGTAGAAAAACATAAACACGTTGCTGGCCATTGCCATGACTATAAAGATGAAAATGGAATAACTGTTCATACATATGGCCCTCATATATTCCATACAAAAAATAAAAGAGTATGGAATTTTGTAAATAATTTTACAGAATTTCATTACTATCAGCATAAAGTATTAAGTTATGCAGAAGGGAAGTTAATACCGTTTCCTATTAACAGAGATACATTAAAAGAAGTATTTGGAATTGGGTTAGGAACTCATGAAGTAAAAGAATTTTTAGAAAATGAGGTAAAAAAATCGAAATTTAATAATCCACCAAAAAATTTTAGAGATGCGGTAGTATCTCAAGTTGGAGAAAGATTATATGAAATGTTTTTCAAAAATTATACAATAAAACAATGGGAAAGAGATCCAGAGGAATTATCAGCAGAAGTAGCAAAAAGAATACCTGTTAGAGAAAATAGAGATGATAGGTATTTCTCTGATCAATATCAAGGAATACCAAAATATGGATATACAAAAATGGTAGAAAATATGTTGGATCATGAAAATATATCAATATTATTAGGAGCAGATTATTTTGAAATAAAAGATATGGTAAAACCAGAATTAACAATATATACAGGAGAGTTAGATAGATTTTTTGATTATAAATATGGGAGATTAGAATATAGATCATTAGAATTAGAACTAAAAACATACGATACAGAATATTATCAACCAGTAGCGACAGTAAATTATCCAAATGATTATGATTGGACAAGAATTACAGAATTTAAACATTTTTTGAATGAAAAATCAAATAAAACTACAGTTTGTTTTGAATATCCAAAAGCAGAAGGAGAACCATATTATATAGTAATGACAGAAGATAATATGAAAAAAAGAGAACAATACATGAATGAAGTAAAAAAACTAGAAGAAAGTGGAAAATATATATTTGTTGGAAGACTTGCAGAATATAAATATTATAATATGGATCAAGTTATTGAGGCTGCAATTAATAAAATAGTTCAAAGAGGGGATAAATAAATGAATATAGGAATATTTTCAGATGTTTATTTTCCTCAAAAAAATGGCGTTTCAACTGCTGTAAAACTATATAAAGAAGAAATGGAAAAATTGGGTCATAATGTATATTTGTTTGTTCCTAAATATTCTAAAAACTATAAAAGAACAGAGAAAAACGTTTTTGAATTTCCAGCAATTAAATTTTTATTTGAGAAAGAGCAAAGAATTGCTTTGCCTGTTCCAACAGATATATTTAAGATAAGAGAATTAAATCTTGATATAATACATTCTCAAGATCCATTTTCAATGGGGATATTTGCAGAATTTATGTCAAAATTATTAAAGGTAAAACATGTTGGAACTCATCATACTATGTATGAATATTATAGAAATTATTTGCCTTTAATTATAAGACCGACATTAAAACAAACTCAAAGATTGATAAAAAATTGGTGTTTAAGATTAGACAAGGTTATTTCACCAACAAAAAATATTAAAGATTTATTAGTTAGTTATGGTGTTCCTGATGAACATATAGAAGTTATTCCTACAGGTATTGATATTAATAAATTTAATGAACCAATTGAATGGAATATTAAAAAAGAATATGATATTTCTCCTGAAGAAAAAATATTATTGTTTGTAGGCAGATTAGGTCCTGAAAAAAATATTGATTTTTTAATTAAAGTATTTCATAAAGTATATCATGAAGAAAAAAATGTAAAACTTGTTATTGTAGGTGATGGTGTAGAAAGGGATAAACTAGAAGAAATTGTAATTAATTTTGATTTGCATGAAAAAGTAATTTTTACTGGAGGACAAGCTAGGGAAAAAGTATTAGATGCGTATAAGCAAGCAGATTTATTTATATTTGCGTCATATACGGAAACCCAAGGTTTGGTTGTTTTAGAATCGATGGCTGCAGGTACTCCTGTGGTGGCATTAGGTAAAATGGGAGTATATGATCTCTTGAATCACGAAAATGCTGGTGGAATAATGCTTAAAGAGTTAAATGAAGATGATTTTGCACATGAAATATTAAGAGTTTTAAGAGATAAAGAATTATATAATAAATTATCTGAAAATGCCATAAATTTTGTAAAAGAAAATTATTCTATAGAAGTTTCTGTAAAGAAAATTCTGGAAGTTTATAAAAAATTAATAGATATTGACAAAAAATGAGATTTATGATAAAATAATCCAGGTAGTGGGTGCTTAGCTCAGTGGGAGAGCGCTTCCTTGACGCGGAAGAGGTCGCAGGTTCGATCCCTGCAGCACCCACCATTTTTATTAATAAGGAGTTTAAAATATGGAGGTCTTATTTTTTTCTATAATTTTTTCAATGATATTTCAATTATCCGGAAAGTATTTTAATCTTTATAAAACCATATTAAAAAGGAAAAATATACAAAAAAATTGCAATGAAAATTTGAAAATTTCTATTATAATTCCTACTTATAATGAAGAAAGTGTAATAGAAAAAAGTATTAATACTATTCAAAAAAGCACATATAAAAATTTTGAAATTATAGTAATTGATGATAATTCAACAGATAAAACGTTTGAAATATTAAAAAAATTAGAAAAAAAATATGATAATTTAAAAATATTAAAAAAGCAGAATGAGCGGGGAAAAGCTCAATCTCTTAATGAAGCAATAGTTTACACAAAAGGGGATATTATATTATTTTTAGATGCAGATACATTAATTGAAGAGAATTTTTTAGAAGAACATATAAAATATTTTTATAATGCTAAAATAAATATGATATATGTAGATTTTGAAGCATATAATTATAAAGAAAAATTGATTTATGATTATCAAGAAATATATTTTGAGTTTAGTAGAAATATTCTATATTCAAATATATTTTCTAAAGTTGTTTTTATGGGGAATGGAGTATTCATTAGAAAAAAAACTCTTGAAAAAGTATTGCCTTTAGATAACACCACATTGGTAGACGATGTTCATTTAGCTATTAAATTAAATCAAGAAAAAATAAATCAAATTTTTATTATATACCCTAAAACAAAAATACAATATACTACAAATTTTAAAGATCTTTTTTTTCAACACAAAAGATGGTATTTAGGTGGAATTGAAGAACTAATAAAAGCTATGAAATATAAAGATTTTGATATAATTTTTATTAATTTAATCATTTTTACTATTTTAATTTTTCCTATAATATCTTTTATTATTATGCTAATTGATTTAAAAATAGGAATAGATTTTTTTAAATATTATATAAGCATAGTGTGGGGATTAAATATGGGTTCTGCGATATTGATAGGTCTAAAAAATGGAAAATTTCTGAAACTGTTAATAAATATTTTTATAACAACCCCAATAATGCTGATTTTTGAATATTCAATATTAGTAACAGCTTTCTTTAATTTAAATAAAAAAGAAAAAAAATGGTATAAAGTGAAAAGAGAAAAAATATAGCGACCAAAAATTAAATTTGGCCGCTATTTATCATATTCGGGATAATTTACCAAAATTTGAAGACTTAACAATTCCAGCTATAAATAAAAATATAAAAATATACATAAATTCATTAAAGTTATTTTCTAAATCTATCCATAAAGGGATTTTATTATATAATAATATTATTGCGATAGAAAAAGCAAAACCTTCAGAACCCCTTAAAAGAATTCTTTTCATTAAGAACTTATAAAAATATGATTCTCTGGTATATCCAAATGAGAGTATCATCGATCTAAATCTGCTATCAAACTTATCTCTAGCAGTTTTAAATGTTCTAACATAAAATATGATTAGAGAAATAAACAGTAAAAAATTAGATAACTTTAAATATTCAATGCTCAGCATTTTTAAGAATAAAATCAATATCATAAAATTATATACATTCATTAATTCATAGATAAAAGGGAATTTTTTATTTGTAATAATATAATATTCTGCGATGAAAAATGCTAAAAAAGCTGCAATAAAACACTCAAATAAAATATACCACAAATAATGCATTAAATATTCTCCCTTCAATTATTTTTTTCTGTTTTCTCCTCTTCGGAGCTTTCTTTAAAAGTTTTTGCTTCAAACATAGTGGTAATAGATCCTAAAACTCCCATGATATCATAAGGAATAAACATTTTACTGGATTTTCCATTTGACATTTCTTTTAATGTTTCTAAATATTTTATTTTAATCAAATCCTTAGTAGGATTACCTTTGTGAATAGCATTAAAAACATTCACAATTGCTTCGGCTTGACCCTTTGCTTCGACTTCGTATTTATACTTCTGTGCTTCGGCAACTCTTTTCACAGATTCAGCTTGACCTTCAGCTTTTAAAATTGCGGATCTCTTATCACCTTCAGCTCTTAAAATCGCAGCTTGTTTATATCCTTCAGCTTCTAAAACAGCAGCTCTTTTCATTCTTTCGGCTTTCATTTGTTTACTCATAGCTTCCATGATATCTGTTGGAGGATCTATTTTTTTAATTTCAACTCTTGTAACTTTAACTCCCCATTTATCAGTAGCTTCATCTAAAACTTCTCTTAACCTTGTGTTAATCATTTCTCTAGAAGTTAATGTTTGATCAAGTTCCAATTCACCAATAACATTTCTTAAATTTGTTTGAGCTAATTTTATTGCAGCAACTTCAAAATTATTGACATTATAAATAACTCTGAAAGCTTCAGTAACTTCATAATAAATAACAGCGTCAACAGTAACGATAACATTATCTTTAGTTATAACTTCTTGAGGTGGTACATCTATTACCCTTTCTCTCATATCTACTTTGATCATTCTATCTATAAATGGAAAAATAAACTGTAGACCAGGTTGAGCCTCTCTATGAAACTTACCTAACCTTTCAATTAAACCTTTTTCATAAGGTCTAATAATCTTTAAGCTAGTAGCTGCTAATATAATAATAAAAACACCAATAATTGTAAATAAACCCATAAAATCCCCTCCCTATATCAGTTTTTTTACATACAATACGTTTGACTCTCTATCTATAACAATAATCTTATCTCCTTTTTCTATTTTGTCTTCTGATTTGGCAGTCCATTCCTCACTCATAACTTTCACTGTACCTATATTATTTTCGTTAAAATCTTTTAATGCCATTCCTTCTTTTCCGATTAATTCGTCTAAATGAAAATTTTTGTTTTGTAGAGGTTTTAACCACCCTTTTACAATTTTTCTGGAAAAAATCCATAAAATTGTTGATACTATTATAAAGGTAGTTGATGTAAAAACTTTATTAGAGATAAATATAGCCAATATAGCAGTAATAAATCCACTTAATCCAAACCAAAAGAAAAAGAAGGTAGGAGTGATAATTTCTAAAATCATAAAAATGATCCCCAAAACTAACCAAAATTGCCATTCTGGCATAAAAACTCCCCCTTTGTTATATTTCTGCTAATTCTTCCGGGTGAACAATATAAATATCAATATTTTTAAATTCTTCTGCTAATTCTTTTTTTGCTTTTTTAATTAGTTTATTGTATCTACTAGAAACATGATATAATATAACTCTTTTAGGTGTTATTTGATTCAAAAGTTTTCTTATTTCATTTAATGAAGTATGATTTCTTAATTTTCTATCTGATTCTTTTATAAAAGTACATTCATGAATTAACGTATCAGAATCTTCTATAATATCTGGAGAAACGGGTAAAGAATCTCCACTAATAGTAATAATTTTTTTTATATATTCTTCTAAAACTTTATCTTTACCAACTTTTGATATAATATCTTTTATTTCATTACCATTCAAGTTTTTAAAATCATCTCGTAGCCTTTTTCTTTTTTCTAATATTTGAAAGCCTAAAGATTTTTCACCAGGAGTGTGACGTGTTTTAAAAGCTCTAATAAATCTATTGTTTTTTAAATTAATTATATCCTCATGTTCTATACCCTTATAAATTAAATTAAATCTTAGATATCTGTTCATATTTGATATAAAATTTAAATATTCTTCAATGTTTTTTGAATTTTTAGGATAATAGATTTCTAAATTTTTTTCTCGACTTCCCATTGCATTATTTCTAGTATTTATAAAACCCCAAAGTCCAGCAATATGATCAACATGAGAGTGAGTTATAAATATTTTTTCAATACCATAAATTTTATTTCCCAAAGTAGCACTTATTCCTTCACCCACATCAAAAAGAATCCTATCAGGTTTATAATATATCCATGTAGTATATAAAGCTTTTGAACGAATTATAAATTCCAAAATATTCACCATCCATTATTCAAGAGGCTCAACTCTTAATTTAATATCTCCTTTGATACCTTCAGGAAGCTTTACAGTTAAGGTATATAATCCTATTTCTTTTATATTGACTTTTTCAGCAAACCAACGTTTATCAAAATCAATATTAGTACTTTCTTTAATGACTTTTGCAATATCGTTTGCAGTAATTGATCCAAATAATTTTCCATTGGCACCACTTTTTATTTTAATTTTATAAACTCTTTCTTGCAATTGGTTAAGAAGTTTTTCCATTTTTTCTTTTCTTCGTTGCTTTACTTCTGATTTTACTTCTTGAATTTTTTTAACGTGTTTAATTTCTCCTTCTTTTGCTTCAATTGCTAAACCTCTTGGTATTAGATAGTTTCTTCCATAACCGTCAGAAACTTTAACTATTTCTCCTTTTTTTCCAACTTTTGCAACATCTTTTAAAAGCATAACTTTCATATTCTCGACCTCCATAATTAGTTATCTTAATTTTATATTTTAAGTATACCATAATAATTTTAAAAATTAACTTATAAATATTAAAGTAATAAAAAAAGGAGGCATAAGCCTCCTTTGAATTATTCGCTTACAAAAGGTAATAAAGCCATTTGTCTTGCTCTTTTAATAGCAGTTTTAACCATTCTTTGGTGTTTAGAACAATTTCCATTTAATCTTTTTGGTATAATTTTTCCTTTTTCGTTTATATAATCTTTTAATAAATCAACATTTTTATAATCAATATATTCAACTTTCATTGAACATAGTTTACATTTTTTAACTCTTCTTGTTGGTCTTCTGTTATATGCCATAAAATTCACCTCCTAGAAATTTGGTGGAGTATCATCATCTGGATTTTCATCATCAATTGGGAAAAATTGTGGAAAATCATCATTTGAAAAATCATCCAGATCATCTGATACTTCATTAATACTCGGTTCAATAACTTCTATATTTGAATTATTTTCAAAATTATCTGTTATATATGCATCTCTACTTGATTTTGATTCCATAAACTGAATACTTGTAGCTGAAACTTCTGCACGTTCTTTGTAATTATTATTTTGATCTCTCCAACTATTAATTCTTAAAGCACCTTCAACAAGTATTAAAACGCCTTTTTTAAGATAATTTTCAGCAAACTCAGCCTTTTTTCCGAAAACAACTATTCTAATAAAATCTGTTTTTTGACCATTATAATCATTGTTCCAGTTTGGTCTATCTACGGCCAAAGTGAAATTAGCAACCTTATCTCCAGATGTTGTCATCCTAACTTCAGGATCTCTTGTCAATCTACCAACTAAAATAACTCTATTGAATGAATAACTCATAATTTCATCCCTATCATTCTTCAGTGTTTACGGGTTCTTCTACAACAACTTCTTGATTTTCGGCAGTTTTCTTTTCTTTATTTTTTTCAGCTTTTTCTAAATCTTCTCTTCTAAAAACTTGCCATCTGAAAGTGTTTTGGCTATTAATTCTGAATAATCCATCTAATAAATTAACCTTATCAGGGTCTGCTTTAAAGATACCCCATGTGTAATCTCCTTCAGTATAACCTTGATGAGTTCTGTATGCTAATTTTTTCATGCCCCATCTTTCCCAATGTTGGATTTCTCCACCAACTTTTTCATCAACCCAGCTTTTTACTTTTTCTACTTCGCTGTTTCTTGCTTCTTCAGATAATTCTGGTGAAACAATAAACATAACTTCATAAATCCTCTTTTTCATACTACACCTCCTCGGACATTTTTGGCCCTTATTAAGAGCGGAATTTCACTGTATTATTATACCAAAAAAAATTCATAATAAAAAGTTTTTAACATAATGTTATTCAAATTAATAACTTTTTGAAACTGAAATTGCATGTTTTAAAAAATTATGCTATACTAATTATAGGAGGTATATATGATGTTTAAAATAGATACACAAGTTTTTGTTTCTTTTGATTTGGAAACTACGGGCTTAAAACCAGATTTAGGAGATAGAATAATTGAAATTGCAGCAATTCCAATATTTAATGGAAAAATAAAAAGAAAGTATGAATTTCACACATTAATTAATCCTAAAATTAAAATTCCGGTGGAAGGATCACAATTTCACAAACTAAACAATAACGATATAGAAAATGCACCAACAATATTAGAGATTTTTCCAAAATTCAAAGAATATATTTCAAATACAATTCTTGTTTCACATAATGCAAAAATGGATATGAAATTTCTAGATGTAGCAGCAAAAGAGAGTGGTATATTGCCAATGGATAATTATTATATAGATACTTTAGAAATGGCAAAAGCTTTATTAGAAAAAGGGCCATATTCTTTAGAATATTTATCAAAAAAATTTAATATATACGTCGGAAAATCTCATAGAGCATATGAAGATGCATTAATGACAGCTAAATTATTTTTAATTTTTATGAATAGGTTTGGTTTAAGAAGTTTAGGTGATTTCATAAAAAAATGGAGGGGATAGTATGATTAAAAATTTTGTTCTTGATACAAATGTTTTAATTCATGATCCAAAAGCCGTTTTTAATTTTCAGGACAATAATGTAATAATTCCGTTTCCTGTTATTGAGGAGATAGATAATCTGAAGACTCGTGGAGAAAGAACAGGTGCAGCTGCTCGTGAAGTTAATAGAATACTAGATAATCTAAGAAAAAAAGGTAATTTAAGAAGAGGAATAAAATTAGAGAATGGTGGTATCTTGCGAATTATGATATTAGAAGCAAATGGAATAAAAATACCCCAATATTTAGGAAGAAAAATGGATGATTGGATTTTGCTATATGCTTTGCATTTAAAAAAAGAAAGTAAAAATCCGACTTTTCTTGTTACTAAAGACTTGAATTTAAGAATAAAAGCTGAAGCAGCTGGAATAACTGCACAAGATTATTTAACAGATAGGGTTGAATATGAAAATTATTTTCCGGGTTTCTTTGATTTAAAAACAGATAAAAAGTTAATTGAAAAGGAAAAAATTAATTTTAATATGCTTAATTTAGAGAAAGAACCTTCACCTAATACATATTTTGATTTAAATGATGGAAATTATTATAGGTATTCAAAAAAAGAAAAATCATTAGTTAAATTAGATGTATCTTATTTTACAGAAGTTTTTGGCATTAATCCTAGAAACAGAGAACAAATATTTGCATTTGATGCATTATTAAATGATGAAATACCACTTGTTACTCTTGTAGGGAGTGCAGGAACCGGAAAAACATTATTAGCATTAGCAGTTGGGCTGAATAAAGTATTGGAAGAAAAAAAATATAAAAAATTATTAGTATCTAAACCAGTAGTTCCGGTTGGTAAAGATATAGGATTTTTGCCAGGGTCAATAGCTGAAAAAATGAAACCGTGGTTACAACCTATTTATGATAACTTGGAATATTTATTTCAAGGAAAAGGGAAAAAACCAGATGAATATTTGGAAAAAAGAGAAATTTTAGAAATAGAAGTTTTATCTTATATTAGAGGGAGATCAATTCCGGAACAATATATGATAATAGATGAAGCTCAAAATTTAACTCCACATGAAATAAAAACGATAATTACAAGAGTTGGCGAAAATACAAAAATAATATTAACTGGAGATCCATTTCAAATAGATAATCCTTATTTGGGTTTTTCATCAAATGGACTAACATATGTTTCAACAAAATTTAAAGATTCAGAATTGTCTGCGCATGTATATCTTCTTAAAGGTGAAAGATCAGAATTAGCGACTAAAGCTGCTGAACTTTTGTAAAAAATATTTAAGAAATATAATGTAAAATATATTAAAAATACTTTTGTTAGGAAGGGTGATTTGATGCAACAAGAAATATTAGAATATGATGTATATGTAAAAGTAAGAAGAAAGGATATTCATCTCATAACGTATTTATTGGAATCAGTTGATAATTTGATGAATGTAAGAAATGTTATTGAAAATAACCTAATGAAAATAATATGTCCAAAAGATACATTAGACGATTCATTGAAGTTAATAAACTCATTAAAAGAAGTGACTGATTTGGAGGTAGTAAAGGTTGAGCCAAACAATGGCGAGGTCTAGAAAAAATTATTATAAGTATATTCCAATTCCATATGAATATCATTCTACTATATTTGATATTAATTATGAAAAATTAAAAAAGTTAGGATTTACTACTATTTTATTTGATTATGATTTTACTTTAGCACCTTGGAAGCAGCAAATAGATGAAAGAACTGTTAATTTATTTAATAAACTTATTGATATGGGATTTAAAATAGCGGTTGTATCTAATGGCCCTGAAAAGAGAATTAATAATGTAAAAGAGAAAACTAATGGTAAAGTAAAAATTTATTGGAAGATGAAAAAACCACTGTCTAAAAAGTTAAAAAAAGTGTTAAAAGATACCAATTCTACACCAGAAAAAACAGTTTTAATTGGAGATCTATTTTTTACTGATATCTTAGTAGGTAATAAAAATAATTTATATACAATTTTAGTTAATCCATACACCTATGAAATTGATGCTTTTTATAAAAAAACAGTTGCATTAATATCAAAAATTACTTATTTTATCTTTTTTTATACATTAGGTTGGTTTTTTAGAGTAATGGATCTAGCAGTACCGAATGAATTTGTAGATTCTGTATTTGATATAGATTATGAAAAATTAAAAAATAATGGTTATAAATTACTAATATTTGATTTTGATAATACTTTAACAACATGGCGAACAGAAAAATTACCTAATAAAGTATTAGAACTTTTTGAAAATTTATCAAAAGATTTCAAAATAATGATAGCATCAAATGGTAAGGAATATAGATTTGATTCTGTAAAAAAACAATTGAAAAAGTATGATATTAAGGTTATGGGGTACTCATTAAAACCTTTTGCCTTTAGAATAAAAAAAAGAATTAAAGAGTTTGGAATTAAATCATCACATATTGCGTTAATAGGTGATCAATTATTTACAGATATAATTGCTGGTAATAAAAGTGGTTTTTATACAATTAAAGTAAATCCAATATCAAAAAAAGAAAGAGTATTTACAAAATTTTTAAGATTATTGGAAAAAATTAGTATAAAAACAATGAGAGAAAAGCCTAAGTTTTAGGGGGAATATTATGGAAAAAAATATAACATTTCCAGAAGGTTTTTATTGGGGGGGGACATTTTCATCTTATCAAATAGAAAAAGTAAATAATAAAACTAATTGGGATGTTTGGCAGAGTAAAGGACACATAAAAGATGGATCTAATCTATCATTTTTGGATGGGAAAAATGTTAATTTATTTAATGAGATTATTAACTTATCTAAAGAATTAAAATTTAATTCTTTATCTTTTTCTATTGAATGGGCTAAAGTATATCCAGAATTAAATTTTATTAATTATAAAAAATTAGAAAGTTATAAGAGATTTATATTATTTTTGAAAAAAAATAATATAGAACCTATAATAATATTAAATTATTATACCGTTCCAATATGGTTTGAAGAAAAAGGAGGATTCTTTAAAGAAGAAAATATTACCTTTTTTTTAGAGTTTTTAAATACTATATTAGATTATATAGGAGATATTGTAGATTATTATATAACATTTTTTGAACCTGATAAATATATATATAAAATTGTAGAAGAAAAAACTTTTCCTAAACCAGAAAATATGAAAATAGATTTCAAAAAATATATAGAATTAATTTACACAATACATAAAGAATCATATGTTGAAATAAAAAAAAGAAATAAATACGCTAAAGTGTCATTAACAAAAAATATTTCATATGATGGAATTGAAATAAATAAATATAATCTTTTAAAATATTTAGATTTTATATCTTTTTCATATGATGGAAACTATGATTTTGATTCTTCTAAACCAGTACAAAAAGATGATATTGGTAAAAATATTAATCCTGATGAAATATTAAATTATTTATTTAAGATAAAACATTATGATAAACCAGTTTTAATATTATCTACTGGAATAGCAGATGAAAATGATATATATAGATCAACATTTCTAATAAAAACACTAACGAATATTCATAAGGCTTTAGAAAAAAGCATTAAAATTTTTGGTTTTCATCATAAAACAATATTTGATCTTTTTGAATGGGAAAATGGATTTTCTGCAAAATATGGATTATATGAATTTGATTATGAAAATTTAAAAAAGCATATTAGATCTAGCGGGAAAATTTATTCTAACATTATTAAAAATAATGGTATACCATCCTATTTAGAAAAATATACACAATAATAAAAACACTTATTAAAACACAGATGTTTCTATTACAAATTGTAGATAAACTTAATTTAAACACAAAGTATTTTTATTTATAATATTTAATTATTCGCGAAGCGAAAGTTTGGGGAGTTAAAGTATTTATTCATATTATTTTTATAAAATGTTTTATAAATAGCCTAAATAAAAGCATCTGTTAAACACAGATGCTTTTATTAATTTTTACTCTTTTGTTGTTGGTTCGTTAAAAACTCTTGATGCCAATTCTCTATCGATCATAAATAGAGCATTTGGATTGTCTTTTATTAATTCGAGTTTATGTATAATTTCTTCATCGTTAGCTTCTTCTTCTACTTGTTCATCAATATACCATTGTAAGAAATTAAATGTTGCTCTATCTTTTTCTTTTTCTGCGATATCAATTAAATCATTTATACATTTAGTAATATGCCTTTCATGTTCTAAAGTAGCTTTGAAAACTTCTAAAGGCGAATTCCACTCTTTTTGTGGTTCCGCTATAGCATAAAGCTTAATACTACCACCTCTTGATAGTAAATAATCATACATTTTCATAGCATGAAAAGTTTCTTCTTGATATTGGACTTTCATCCAATTTGCAAATCCTTTTAAACCCTTTTCTTCAAAATAAGCAGCCATTGATAAATACAAATAAGCAGAGAACATTTCTTCATTTATTTGCTTATTTAAAGCTTCTTCCATAACTTTTGATATCATTAAAGCACCCCCTTGTAATTTTTACTCTATTGAAATTATATCATTTTTAATCGATAAAAACAAATTTACCAAATGATTAATAAAATATTAAATTTAAGAAATACGTTGACATGGAAAAATATTTATGTTATAATAAGAAAAAAATTCTGGAGGAGAAATTATGAAAAAGAATTATTTATCAATTATTAATAATATTAACTCAAATATAATATTAAGACATCATTCAAGGTGTGGCCTCAGGCTGACACCTTGAGTGTTCGTTCTTACTCAAGGAATCCTAAGGCCACACTTAAAAAAGTGTGGCCTTTTTTTATTAAAATTTTATTAGGAGGTAGATATTATGAAAAAGTTATTGGTTGTATTGATTATGGTTGTTTCTGTTGTTGTCATTTTTGGTGGTAAAATTGAGGAAATTCAAAAACGTGGAGTATTATTAGTTGGTCAAGATCCAGCATATGCACCATTTTATGGTGTAAATACTAAAGGTGAAAGAATAGGTTATGAGGTTGATTTAGCTAAAATGATGGCAGAAGTTTTAGGTGTTAAATTAAAATTTGTTATTACAAATTGGGATGGCATAATACCTGCATTATTAGCTGATAAATTTGATTTTGTTTTAGCTGGTATGACAATAACTCCTGAAAGAGCTATAAAAGTTAATTTTTCAACGGCTTATTATGAAACTGGACAAACAATATTTTACAATACGCAGAAATATCCTAATGGTATCACTATAGAAGAACTCAAAAAAATGGGTAAAAATGCTAAAATATCTGTTCAATTAGGAACTACTGGTGAATTTGCTGCAAGAAAATTTTTTCCTGAAGCACAGGTATTGACTTTTGAAACAGTAGATGCTGCAGCATATCAAATAATAACTAAAAAAGCAGATGTCTTGGTTTTTGATGAATTATATTATGGATCAATTTCCAAAAAATACTCATCAATAAAAACTATTGGAAAACTATTGAACAAAGAAAAATTAGGTATAGCTGTAAAAAAAGAAAATTTGGATTTATTATTATGGATAAATACATTTATAGAATGTAAAAAAACAGATGGAACATTAGATCAATTAAAACAAAAATGGATGGTAGATTACGATTGGGGTGAATAAGTTGAACAGAAATTACATACAAAAATTCATAGCTTATGCTCTATTAATAGTTATTTTAGCTGTTTTTTATATTGAAATGTCAAAAACATATCCATTTAATTGGCAAAAAGTCCCTTTTAAATATATGAGTCTGTATTTAAACGGTTTTTATATGACTTTAAAAATATCAGTATTTTCAATATTTTTTGCAATGATTATAGGAATCGTCTTTGGCGTTATGAAAACATCTAAGTATGAAATTTTAAAAGAATTTGCGAATACATATACAACAATTTTTAGGAATATACCATTATTAGTCATTATATTAATTATTTATTATGGAATAGGATCAATGATAGAAATAAGCGCAATGGTTGGTGCAATAATATCATTATCTTTGTTTGAAGGAGCATATGTATCTGAAATTATTCGAGGTGGTATAGAAGCTGTATCTAAGGGGCAAGTAGAAGCAGCAAAAACTATAGGATTAAATACATTTTATCTATATACAGATGTGTTATTACCGCAAGCTTTTAGAACAACATTACCAGCATTAACAGGACAATTTATTAGTTTAGTAAAAGATAGTTCTCTTGCATCTGTAATAGCATTACAGGAATTGACTATGGTAGGAAGACAGATTGCCACCTCTTCCTTTGCTTCATTTGAATCATATATTACAGTAGCGGCATTTTATTTTACAATAACTGCATTATTGCAATTATTAGGAAAATATTTTGAGAGGAGGTTTGCGATAGTATGATTGAAATAAAAGATTTAGAAAAAAGTTTTGGAAAGCTTGAAGTTTTAAAGGGAGTAAATCTTAAAGTTGTAAAAGGAGAAGTATTAGTAATAATGGGACCATCTGGGTCTGGTAAATCAACATTATTAAGATGTATAGCTGGTTTAGAAGAGTACCAAAAAGGAATAATTGCTTTAGAAGAAAAAAATATTTATGATTATTCAAGAAAAACTTTGGTTCAAAAAATAGGATTTGTTTTTCAACAACATAATCTTTTTCCGCATTTAAAAATAATCGATAACATATCTTTGGGTTTAATTAGAACAAAAAAAATAAAAAAAGATAAAGCATATGAAAAAGCTTTAGAGGTTTTAGATAAAGTTCATTTAAGAGATAAAGCATATAATTATCCATCACAGCTATCTGGTGGGCAACAACAAAGAGCAGGAATTGCAAGAGCATTAGCTATGGATCCAGAAATTATTTTATTTGATGAACCAACTTCTGCATTAGATCCCAGTTTAGTATATGAAGTAAAAGAGACAATGGTTGAATTATCTGAAATGGGAAAAACAATGATTGTAGTTACACATGAAGTTGATTTTGCTAAAAAAGCAGGAGACAGAATAATATTTATGAAAGACGGAAAAATCTTAGAAAATATGGATCCAGAGACTTTTTTTAAAACAGAATTAAAATATGAAATAGCGTAGGTGAATAGCATGAAAATAATTAACATATTTTTCTTTTTTGTATATACATTATATTATTTAATGATAAATTTATTACATCATCATATGAGGTGTGGTCTTAGACTTACACCTTGAGTTTTCATGCTCAAGGAAACTAAGGCCACACTAGTATTTTTAGTGTGGTCTTTTTTTATTAAAATTTATTAGGAGGTAGATATTATGAAAAAGTTATTAGTTGTATTGATTATGATTGTTTCTGTTGTTGTTATTTTTGGCGGTAAAATTGAAGAAATTCAAAAACGTGGAGTTTTATTAATTGGACAAGATCCAGCATATGCACCATTTTACGCTATTGATGAAAAAGGAAATAGAATAGGTCATGATGTTGAGTTGGCAAATTTAATAGGAGAACTATTAGGAGTTAAAGTAAAATTTGTTATTACAAATTGGGATGGTATAATACCAGCTTTAATGAGCAATAAATTTGACATAATTCTCGCTGCTATGACTATAACACCTGAAAGAGCGTTGAAAGTGAATTTTACTGATTCATACTATCAAACAGGACAAGCGTTAATGTATAATTCTAAAAAATACCCTAATGGTCTTACAATAAATGATATAAAAAATATGGGAAAGAAGGCTAAAATAGCTGTTCAATTAGGTTCAACAGGAGAAATAGCAGCAAGAAAAAATTTTCAGAATGCTCAAATATTGACTTTTGAAACAGTGGATGCAGCAGCATATCAAATAATAACTAAAAAAGCAGATGCTATGGTTTTTGATGATCTTTACTATGGTACCTTAGTAAAAAAATATAATTTGATAAAAATGGTTCAACAATTACTAACTAAAGAAAATTTGGGTATTGCAGTAAAAAAAAGCGATTTGGATTTATTATTATGGTTAAATACGGTAATAGAATGTTTAAAAACAGATGGTACATTAGAACAGTTAAAGCAAAAATGGATGATTGACTATGATTGGAAATAATTTCCGCTATTTTACAAAAATATTACCATAATATTTTTGTAATAAAAAACTTGACATTTAATAATTTTTATGCTAAAATAACTTAAAGTTTAAGTGATTTTATGGAGGAAGATATTATGAAAATATACAATACATTTTTAAATTTAAATAATACATTAAATAATCAACCCGAACCCAAGGTGTGGCCTTTGCGGCACCTTAAGTTCGGTATATAGTTTATTTATTATTATATACCTAAGGTGATAAATCAAAGGCCACACTTTTAAGTGTGGCCTTTTTTATATTTAAGAGGAGGTGAAACTATGGATGTGGACTTTGATGTAAAACATGGACTCGAAGGAGTTGCAGTTGCTATTAGCTCTATATCTTATGTTGATGGTAAAAAAGGTGAATTGGTTTATAGAGGATTTAGTATTGAAGACTTGATTAAAAATTCTAATTTTGAAGAAACAGCATATTTGATTTGGTTTGGTTCTTTGCCGAATGAAAATGAATTAGATTTTATAGTTTCTATGTTATCTAAAAAAAGAGAATTACCAGAAAAGATAATTAATATTATGAGGTTATTTCCTAAAAATTCACATCCTATGGAAGTTTTAAGAAGTGTAGTTTCAATATTAGGGATGTATTCTGGAGAAAATAATTCTACGCTAGAAGATGCTATTAATTTAACTGCAAAAATACCAACAGTAATAGCTTATTGGTATAGAATAAAAAATAATATGCCAATTATTCATCCGAGAGAAGATTTGAAACATTCAGAAAATTTTTTATATATGATGTTTGGAGAAATATCTCAATATTCTGAATTATTTGATAAAACATTAATATTACACGCTGAACAAGGTATGAATGCTTCTACATTCGCATCAACTGTCACAGCTTCAACATTAACAGATACATATTCAATAATTACTACTGCAATTGGTACTTTAAAAGGTCCATTACACGGTGGTGCAAATGAAAGAGTATTGAAAATGTTTGAAGAAATAAAATCTGTAGATAATGTTGAATCATATATTAATGCTTTAATAGAAAATAAAAATAAGATTATGGGATTTGGTCATAGAATATATAAAACATATGATCCTAGAGCAAAAGTATTGAAAGAATGGATTAAAGAATTATTCTTAAAAGAAAATGTTGAATATTTTGAAATAGCTTTAAAGGTAGAAGAGTATGTATTAAAAAAATTTGAAAATAGAAAAATATATCCTAATGTAGATTTTTATTCTGGCATTTTATATAACTTTTTTAATATTCCTAAAGAATTTTTTACAACAATTTTTGCAATGGCAAGAATTATAGGTTGGACAGCTCATTCTATGGAATATTGTAAAAATAATAGAATTTTCAGACCTCGATCTATTTATAATGGTCCTAAAAATTTTAAATATAAAGAATATAAAAGGAGTTGATAAAATGGGTAAAACAATAGCAGAAAAAATATTAAGTGCTCATGCAAAAGAAGATGTAATTCCTGGAGAAATAATAATTGTTGATGTAGATTTGGCATTTGTTCAAGATGGTACGGGACCTTTAACAGTTGATCAATTTGAATATTTAAATTTTGATGATGTTAAAACAAAATCATTAGTTTTCATAGATCATGCTTCACCCAGCCCAAGAAAAGAGTTATCAAATACTCATAGTAAGTTAAGAAATTTTTGTAAAAAAACTTCAGCTGGAATATTTGATATTGGAGAGGGAATATCTCATCAAATAGTAGCAGAAAATTATGCAAAACCCGGGGATATTGTTATTGGGGCAGATTCTCATTCCTGTACAGCAGGTGCATTAGGAGCTTTTGCCACTGGTATGGGATCAACAGATATAGCATTGGCTTATGGATTGGGAAAAGTATGGTTTAAAGTTCCAGAAACATTTAAAATAGTATTAAATGGAGATTTACAAAAGGGAGTTTATGCCAAAGATATTATACTTTATTTAATAGGATTAATTGGAGCAGATGGAGCCACTTATAAAGCATTGGAATTTACTGGAGAAACTGTAAAAAATTTAAGCATGGAATCTAGATTGACAATTTCAAATATGGCTGTTGAAGCAGGAGCAAAAGTCGGATTATTTTCCACAGATGAAAAAACGAAAGAATATTTAGAATTACAAGGAAGAGGTGACGATTATAAAGAGATTTATCCAGATGAAGATGCTAATTATGAGAAAATCATAGAAATAGATGTATCTAAAATAGAGCCTCAAGTAGCTTTTCCACATACAGTTGATAATACAAGAAATATAAAAGATGCTGTAGGTGTAAAAATTGATCAAGTTTACATTGGAACATGTACAAACGGAAGAATTGAAGATTTAAGAATTGCTGCAAACATTTTAGAAAATAGGAAAAAATCAGATGATATAAGATTGATTATTGCACCTGCTTCAAAAAATATATACCTTCAAGCTTTAAAAGAAGGGTTAATAGAAATATTTATCAAAGCTGGTGCTACAGTACTTCCGCCTGGTTGTGGCCCTTGTGTAGGAGTTCATGCTGGTATTCCATCAGATGGTGAAAAATTATTGTCAACGCAAAATAGAAATTTTCATGGAAGAGCTGGAAATCCTAAATCTGAAATTTATTTATCCTCACCAGCAACAGCTGCGATTTCTGCCATAACTGGTGTTATAACTGATCCAAGGGAGGTGTTGTAATGACTTTTGAGGGAAAAGTATGGAAATTTGGAGATAATATATCAACTGATCATATTGCACCTGGAAGATATTTTCATTTAAGATCAAATCTTCCTGAATTAGCAAAACATGTGTTAGAAGATGCTCGAGAAGATTTTTCTCAAAAAGTGGAGCATGGTGACATTATAGTAGGAGGGAAAAATTTTGGATTAGGTTCATCAAGAGAGCATGCACCTAGAATAATTAAAGTAGCAGGAATTTCATGTGTAATAGCGAAATCATTTGCAAGAATATTTTATAGAAATTCTATAAATATAGGATTACCAGTAATAGAGATAAAAGAGGTGGATGAAATAAAAGAAGGAGACATAATAAAAGTTGATACAGAAAAAGGAATAATAAATAATCTAACTCAAAACAAAGAATATAAATTCATACCTTTTCCAAAATTTATAAATAAAATACTTGAAATTGGTGGTATAGATGAATATATAAAAAAATATGGAAATTATGGAGTGTGAGAATATGAATATAGGAATTATAGGTGTAGGAAATATTGGTAGTATGTTGTTAGAAACTTTACAAAATGAAGAACATACTTTTCATATAATAAATAGAACTAGATCAAAATTAAAAAAATACGAAAAAATAGAAAATATAAAAATATGCAAATCAATAAAAGATGTGTATAAGAATTCAAAGTATATATTTGTATCAGTAAAACCTCAACATATTGATGAAGTATTTAAAGAAATATCAGAATTAGAAGAAGACGGAAATTATATTATTAGTACTGCAGCAGGTAAAGAAATAAATGAAATATCTGAAAAATCAAAAAAAAATAATGTAGTTAGAATAATGCCAACAGTAATTTCTAAAATAGGTAAAGGGGTTACAGCGATAGCTTTTCATGAAACTATTATAAGAGATGAAAAAAAAGAAATTATAGAATTATTGAAACCACTTGGGAAAGTATTGGAGTTGGAAGAGGAAAAATTTGATGCGTTTACAATATTGAACAGCAGCGGCCCTGCGTTTGTAGCATTCATACTTGAAAGTTTTATAGAAGGGGCTATAAATATAGGTTTACATGCAGATACTGCTAAAGAAATTGTTTTAAAAACATTTGAGGGTACAATAAAATTTCTTGAAAAAGAAAATATAGAATTATCAGAATTAAAATATAAAGTATCATCTCCTGCAGGTGTTACAATTAAGGGATTATACGAATTAGAACAAAAAGGAACTAAGGGTGCAATTATGAAGGCTGTATATGAATCATATTTAAAAAATAAGGAATTATGAGGTGATAAGGATGAGTGAATTAATTATTAAGGCAAAAAAATTGAAAGAAAGTTCTAATATTTTAAAAACATTAAATGCAAAACAAAAAAACAGAGCTATATTAGAAATAGCAAAATCTATAGAAAAAAATGAAGAATACATATTATTAGAAAATAAAAAAGATGTAGAAATAGCAGAAAAAAAAGGAATAAAAAAATCATTAATAGATAGATTAGCTTTAAATGAGAAAAGAATTAAAGGGATGATAGAAGCTTGTAAAACAGTTGTAAATTTAAAAGATCCAGTGGGTGAAATGTTCGATTCATTCTTAAGAGAAGATGGGTTGAGAATAAGTAAAGTAAGAGTTCCTTTAGGTGTAATAGGTATAATATATGAATCGAGACCGAATGTTACTTTAGAAGCAACAATATTAGCCTTAAAATCTGGAAATTCAGTATTATTAAGGGGAGGTTCGGATGCAATAAATTCTAATAAAGCTATAGTAAAAGCTATAAAAGAAGGATTGGAAAATTCTGAAATACCTATAAACTCTATCGAATTAATAGAAAACACCAATAGAGAATTAGTAAATGAAATGCTTAAATTAAATGAATATATTGATTTAATAATTCCAAGAGGCGGTAAAGGATTAATTGATTTTGTAGTAAAAAATTCCACTGTTCCAGTTTTAGAGACTGGAGTTGGAATATGTCATATATTTGTAGATGAAAGTGCAGATTTAATGAAATCAATAGATATCATAGATAATGCAAAAACACAAAGACCGGGCACATGCAATACAGTAGAAACTGTGTTAATACATAAAAATATAGCTGATAAAATACTTTCGGATCTAAAAATAAGATTAGAGGAAAAAGGTGTGGAAATTAGAGGATGCGAAAAAGTTCTAAAAATAGTGGATGTAAAAAAAGCTACAGAAGAAGATTGGGCTACGGAGTATCTCGATTTAATTCTTTCGATAAAGATTGTTGAAGATGTAAATGAAGCTATTAATCATATAAAAAAATATTCAACAGGTCATTCAGAATCTATATTAACAGAAAATTATTTAAATGCAATGAAATTTGTTAATGAAATAGATTCTGCAGCAGTATATATTAATGCATCAACAAGATTTACAGATGGTGGTGAGTTTGGAATGGGAGCGGAAATGGGTATAAGTACTCAAAAAATGCATGCTCGAGGTCCAGTTGGGTTAAAAGAATTAACTACCTATAAATATATAATTCAAGGTAATTATAATGTGAGGGACTAAAATGGAAAAAATAGTTATTAAAATAGGAAGTAATTTACTCGTTAAAGAAAAGGAAATAAATAAAAAATTTATAATAAAATTGAGTTCTATAATATCAAATTTAATAGATAACAACAAAAAAGTTGTTATAGTTTCTTCTGGTGCAAACGCTGCAGGATTAAAATATTTGAATTTAAATCCTATAAAAAGTTTAGCTCAAAAACAAGCATTGTGCGCAATTGGGCAGGTACAGTTAATGAAAATATATGAGCAAGCATTCGATTTTTATAATAAAAAAATAGCTCAAATCTTATTAACAAAGGATGATTTCTCATATAGAGATCGATTTTTAAATTTGAAAAATACATTAATAGGGTTAAACCAATTTAATATAATTCCAATAATAAATGAAAATGACACAATATCTGTAGAAGAAATCAAATTTGGTGATAATGATATGTTATCTGCTTATTTTTCTATTGGTTGGGGTGCAGATGGATTAATAATATTGTCTTCAGTTGATGGAATTTATGATAAAAACGGAAATATAATAAAAAATTACAATGAGAAAGAAGAACTATTAAAAATAAAAAAAACTTCCTTTGGAACAGGAGGAATTAATTCCAAAATAGAAGCAGGAAAAATGGCATCAAATTCAGGAGTAAAAACATGTATATGTAATGGAAAATATCTAGAAAATATTGAAAAATTTATATATGGAGAAAATCCCGGAACGATATTCTTACCAAATAAAAAAATGAAAAATAAAAAAGCCTGGATTGCTTATTTATCTCATAGTAAAGGGAAAATATACATAAATGAAGGAGCTAAAGAAGCAATATTAAAAAGGAAAAGTTTATTATCAATAGGTATTGAAAAGGTAGAAGGAAAATTTTTAAAAGGCGATGCTGTAAATATATATTATGGAAATAAACTAATAGCAAAAGGTATTTCTAATTATTCATATTTAGAAAGTAAAAATATAATAGGTAAAAAAAGTGCGGAAATTCAAAAATTGGGTAATTATGATTATGAAGAATTTATTCATGCTGATAATCTTGTAATACTATGATAATAGGTGGTGAAAAAATGGATGAAATAAAAATTTTATATATAGAAGGTGATGGAATTGGTCCATACATTATGAAAGCTGCTATGAAAGTGTGGAATACAGCTATTGATTATATATATTCTGGAAAGAAAAAAATTGTCTGGAGAGAAGCATATGCAGGTAAAAAAGCTCTTAAAAAATTTGGAACTCTTTTACCAAAAGAAACACTAGATTTATTAAAAGATTATAAAATAGGAATAAAAGGTCCACTTGAAACGCCAATAGGTAGTGGCTATAGAAGTTTAAACGTAGCAATGAGACAAAAATTGGATTTATATGCATGTATAAGACCTGTTAAATATATACCTGGAATTAAAGCACCAGTTAAAAATCCAGAAAATGTTGATATTATAATCTTCCGTGAAAATACAGAAGATGTATATGCTGGTATTGAATGGGAAGAGAATTCTAATGAATCAAATGAATTAATAAAAATATTAAATGAAAAATTTGGAACAAATTTAAGTAAAGCTTCAATTGGTATAAAGCCTATAAGTGAGTTTAAAACAAAGAGACTTATGAGAAAAGCAATAAAATATGCATTAGAAAATAATAAAAAGAAAATAACAATAGTACATAAAGGTAATATAATGAAATATACTGAAGGTAATTTTAGAAAGTGGTGTTACGAAGTAGTTGATGAATTCAAAGAACAATTAGAAAATAATAATATAATGATAAATGATATAATAGCTGATAATATGTTTCAGCAGCTATTATTAAATCCATTGAATTTTGATATTTTAATTACTCCAAATTTGAATGGTGATTATTTATCAGACGCTGCTGCAGCTCAAATTGGTGGAATAGGTATAGTTCCGGGGGCAAATATTGGGGATGAAATAGCTTTATTTGAACCAACACATGGAACAGCACCTGGAATTAAAAATCCTGAAATGGCTAATCCAACTTCCCTTATTTTATCCGGAGTAATGATGTTAGAATACATTGGCTATACTGAAGCTGCTGAATTAATAAAAAATTCTATTGAAACTACTATAAAAAATGGTTATACTACTCCTGATATTTCTTCAGATTCATCAAAATCTTTATCTGCAATTGAATTTGCAGATAAAATTATAGAGGGGTTTTAAATATCCATTATAAAAATTAATCAAACTCTTCCTGAAAAGGAAGAGTTTTTTATTATTGAAAACATCAATATTTTTTGTGTTGTTTTGTATTGAAAAAAAAACAAAAAAATTATATAATAAACAAGAACAAAAAAATTTTTGGAGTGATTAAATTGCATTATCTATTAGCTGTTTTATCTGCATTTTCTTCCTCTGTAACTTCAGTATTAGGCAAATATTCTTTTAATATAGGAGCAACAGTATCTCAAATCTTATTTTTGAGATTTCTTTTTTCTTTTATAATATCAGGTATGATTTTTATATTTGCTGGTTATAAATTTCATTTTAAAAAATTTCTATTATTTTCTATATTAGGTATAATAAATTATGGAATAGCTGCTTATGCCTTTTTTGTTGGTTTACAATATTTAAATCCAGCATATGCTACTGTAATTTACTTTACAAATCCGATTTTTGTTTCAATTCTACAAACAAAAACAACTAAAAAGAAACTTAATATTATTAATGCTTCAGCGGTTGCTCTTTCTTTTGTTGGTGTTGTTATAGCAAACATTGGTGAAAGAGCTTTTGAAAATAATAAAAGTATGATGTTTGGTACATTAATAATTTTATTTAGTGCTTTTGTAAACGCTGTTTTTATAGTTTCTGTAAGTGAATATATAAAAGAAAAAAACTCAAATCCATTTGAAAATGCATTTTATACATTTACTGGAACTTTTATTTATTATTTTATTTTTATCATAAGAAATAATGAAGTAAATTCATTGAGTAGTAAGTTTCTTTTATCTGGCTTTATATTAGCAGTATTGGCAACTTTTGTGCCTTTAACTTTAAATTTCATAGCTTTAAAAAAACTTCAATCACATACATTATCATTATTAATGCCTTTAGAATTAGTTTTTGCTTCTATATTATCAGGTGTATTCATGCATGAACCTTTTAATGTGCTAAAAATTTTAGGGCTAATGATGGTGGGATTAGCTCCTATAATAGATATTACAAATGTAGAGTCTCAAACATCTTATTGACAGGGGGAATAAAAATGTTAAAAGAAATTATTTTTGATCAAGTAAAACCAGCATATGGTTGTACAGAACCAATCGCTGTAGCTTTAGCAGTTGCTACTGGGAAAAAGCATTTAAAAGGAGAATTGAAAAAAGCTAGTATTATTTTAGATAAAAATACGTATAAAAATGGACTTGAAGTAAATATACCAGGAACTCCTTTTATTGGTTTAGAAATCGCTGCAGCTTTATCATTTACATGTGGTGAAGCAGAATTAGGATTAGAAGTATTAAAATATGTTGATCAAAAATGTATTGATAATGCTCATAAATATCTTGGGAAAATTAATGTGAATGTTGATAAAAATTATTCTGGATTAAAAGTGAATTGTACAATGGAAGGGGGAAATGTAGTTAAAGTAATAATTGAAGGGAAACATGATAATATTGTTCATATAGAATCTGATGGCGTTCCAATTTTAGATAAACCTTTTGAAAAAAGTGGTGCGTTATTAGAAAATATCAAAAAATATACATTTGATGAATTAATTGAATATGTAAAAAAAGCTGATGAAGAGGTTTTAGAATTAATAGAAAAAGCTATAAAAATGAATACTGAAATTGCTAATGCGGGATTAAACACTCAGGGAAATTTTGGAACGATATTGAAATATGAACCAGTAAATATTGTTCAAGCAGCTGTTGATGCGAGAATGAGCGGCGCACTTTTACCAGTTATGACTGTTGCAGGAAGTGGAAATCAAGGTTTATCCTGTACATTACCTATAATAAAATTAGGTGAGAATTTTGAACCTAAAAAAGTAAAAGAAGCAATACTATTAAGTATGCTTATTACGATATATGTTAAATCCTATACAGGGTTATTAACACCTATATGTGGCGCTGGATCAATAGCTTCTGCAGGTGCAGCAGGAGGTATAGTATATTTAAAAGATGGTAATAATGAGCAAATAAAAAATGCAGTCAACAATGTATTATCAACATTATTTGGCTTAACATGTGATGGAGCAAAAAAAGGATGCGCATTAAAGGCTGGGACAGGAACATTTGTTGCATTACAAAGTGCAGAATTAGCTTTAAATAATGTTAATGTTCCTTGTGGAAATGGTATTGCAGCTAAAAATGTGGAAGATACAATAAAAAGGATAGGAAAATTAACTTTATCTATTAAAAAATTTGATGAAGATGTGTTAGATTTTATAGGAAAATGTTAATCATAAAGTAGGTGTAAATATTGCTAGAAGGTATTAAAATATGTCCTAATTGTGATGAAATAGTAGATAACTCAGAAAAAGTATGCCCCAATTGCGATTCTTTTTTCTTAAGGAAAAAATGTCCTAAATGTGGAGAAATAATGAAAGATGATGTGAAAAAGGGTTGGAATTGCGGATGGACATTTTCAAATAAGAAAAAAAAGAAGAAAAATGAATTAAAAATCGATTATTATACCTCATATATTGATGAAATTAAAAATATAAAATTTAAAGAAAATATTGAATTTAATGAAAAAAAAGAAAGATATATTAAATTAACTGAAGAACAGATTGATATAATAAAAAAAGCAAAAAATAATAATTTGATAATAAATGCTTTTGCTGGGACAGGGAAGTCAACAACATTATTAAGTATTGCTTATGCATTAAAGAAAAACAGTTTCTTATTTTTGGCCTTTAATAAATCAGTAAAATTAGAAATAGAAGAAAAAATAAAAAAAGCTAAATTAAATAATATAAAAGTATTAACTACTCATGGACTTGCGTATAAATTTGTTAAAAATGATTTGAATATAGTGAAATTAGGTAAAGAATTGAATACATCTGAAATCTCTAAATTAATAAATATTGATATTTATATTGCGGATTATATAAGGACAGCATTTAATGATTTTTGTAATGGATATTATAATAATATTTCCAACGAAACAGTAGAGAAAATATTAAATTCAAATTCTAAACTTAGATTTATTCAAGATCAAAAAGAATATGTTAAAAATAAATTATTGAAATTATGGGAACTTTTTTTAAATGGTAAAATTCCGATTACACATAGTGTATATTTAAAATACTTTCAAATAAATATAGAAAAATATTCTAAATATATAAACTTTGATTATGTACTTTTAGATGAAGCTCAAGATACCAATGAAGTTGTTCTGGATATTTTTAAAAAATTAAAAGGTAAAAAAATAATAGTAGGTGATCCTCATCAGCAAATATACTCTTTTAGGGGTTCAGTAAATGCAATGTATAAAATTAAATCAGAAATAAAGGCTGATGTAGCTTATTTAACTAAATCATTCAGGTTTTCAAAAAATATTGCTGAGAAAGCTAATAATATTTTAAATAAGTTCAAATGTGAAGATAAAGAAATAACACCTTTTAAAAATTTTAATAAGAAAGAGATTAGAGATATATGTTTTATTACTCGAACAAATGCAACGCTTATAAAATTAATGGAAAATCTTAATACTTTTGATATTCAACTTATTAGAAGCCCTAAAGAAATATTTAACCTACCTATAAATATTTATTATTTTATGCAATATTTAAAAAATGAGAAGTATAAAAAATACATTAATGAAAAGTGGTTGTTGAATTTTAATTCTTTAGAAAGCTTAAGAGATTATGCGGAAGATTTTGAAGATTTTGAGTTAATATCTGCTATTAATATTGCAGAAGAATATAAAGAAAGATTGTTTGATTTATTGAAAAAGATTGAGGAAAAATATAGTAAAAAGTCTAAAAGTAATATATATCTTACAACCGCTCATACAAGTAAAGGATTAGAATGGGATAAAGTTGTAATTTGTCATGATTTTCAAAATATTTTAGACTTATTAAAAAAAGAGAAATATAAAAGAATAAAAGAATTTAATGATGATTATAAAAAGTATATAGAAGGTCTTATGAATGGAGAAAATTTGCATTTTAAACATCAATATATTATAGATGAAATTAATTTGTTATATGTTGCTATTACTAGAGCAAAAAAAGAATTGAAAATTTATTCGAACAAAGAAATATTCAACGTAGATATAAACAAAAGGCTTGAGGTTTAACCTCAAGCCTCTTATTATTCTATTTTTAATCCTTTATTTCGGCTATATAATTTCCCAATAAAACTAAAATAACTCCTAAAATAGTATATAAATTGGGAATATTTTTTAAAATTATAGCATCTGAAATAACAGTAACTATAGGTATAAAAAAGATCCCATTTGTTGTTGTTTTTGCACCAGCAAGTCTTATTGCTTTATTCCACCACACATATCCTAAAGCTGTACAAAATACACTGAGAAAAACAAAAGCAACTATAACCTTTGGTTGAAACCATAATTGAAATATAGGACATGTCCCATTACCTTTTAATTCAAAAAAAACAAATGGTAAAAAGAATAACATTCCATAAAAATTTAAATCCTTAGTAATAATTAGATTATTATGATGATGTAATTTTTCAATAAAAATTGTATAAAAAATCCACGAGAATGCTGCACCAAACATAAGAATATCTCCGAGCGGATTTAATTTTAAAACAAATCTACCGTTAAGAACAATAATTGTTACTCCTGAAAAAGCAAGTAATGTTCCTAAATATCTGATTTTATTGGAAAATGATTTATTTAAAATGTCTGAAAATAATAAATACAAAACTGGTGTAGCTGATATAATTAATGAACCATTTGTGGGAGTTGTATATTGTAAAGCACTGTTTTCAAATAGAAAATATGCAGTTACTCCAAAAAAACCTGACAACATTACATATAAAAGTTCTTTTTTTGTGTATTTAACATCTTTACGAACAAAAATTAATAATACAGCAGTAGAAAAAAAGAATCTAAGAAAAGCTGCAGTCATTGGTGGGACATTTTGTACAATTATCTTAGTTGCAACAAACGAAATACCCCAAAAAACTATAGTTAATAACATATATATAATCCCAATAGTTTTTTTATTCATTTATCCCACCCCTTAAATGAGTAATTAGTATATGAACATAGAATCTCCAAAAGAAAAAAATCTATAATTTTCTTGAACAGCAATTTTATAAGCATTCATAATAAAGTCATATCCGCCAAAAGCTGCGACTAACATTAATAGAGTGGATTTTGGTAGATGAAAGTTAGTAATCAATGCATCTATCAATTTAAATTCATAGGGTGGATATATAAAAATATTTGTTGATCCCATATAAGAATTTTGTTCTGGTAAATTGGCGATAGTTTCTAAAGTTCTAACTACTGTGGTTCCAACGCTGATAATTCTTCCATTATTATTTTTATATTCTCTTATTTTTGTAATTGTTTTTTCTGGAACTTCATAATATTCCTCATGCATTTCATGTTCTTCAATATTATCTACCTTTACAGGTCTGAAAGTTCCTAAACCCACATGAAGAGTAACTTCAGCAAATTCAATTCCTTTATTTTTAATATTGTCAATTAACTCTTTTGTAAAATGAAGACCCGCAGTTGGTGCAGCTACAGCACCTTGAACTTTAGCATAAGTGGTTTGATATCTTTCTTTTGGGCCATTATAATTTTTTATATAAGGTGGTAAAGGCATATTACCTATTCTTTCTATTTCTTCCCAAACATCAGAATTTGAAAAGAATTTTATTATCCTTGAACCATCGTTATTGTGTTGAACTATTTTAGCAAATAAATTATCTGAAAACTTAATTTCTGCTCCAGTTTTTAATTTAGAACCTGGTTTTACCAAACTTTTCCAGGTATTTTCTTCATGAGTTTTTTCTAATAATAAAACTTCTACTTTAGCTCCTGTTGTTTTTTGCCCATATAATCTCGCAGGAATTACTTTGGTATTATTAACAACTAATAAATCACCAGAATGCAAATAGCCAATAATATCTCTAAAAATTTTATGTTCAATATTTTTATTTTTTCTATTTAAAACCATTAATTTAGATGAATCCCTTGGTTCAACCGGTTTTTGAGCTATATATTCTTCGGGTAAATTATAATCAAAATCTTTTACTTCGTATAAAGGTTTTCTCATCTTTTCCTCCTATGCATTTGCTCTTATAGTTAAAATATCTCCATCTTTAACAATTTCTTCTTTTCCGGCTAATCTCCATAATCCAGCCTTTTTAACCTCTTCTTCTGAACCTAATTTAATTAGATCATCATAATGCATAACTTCAGCTTTTACAAATCCTTTTTCTAAATCTGTATGTATTTTACCTGCAGCTTTTTTCATTGTAGTTCCTTTATTAATTGTCCAAGCTCTTACTTCATCTTCACCAACAGTAAAGAAAGTTATTAACCCTAAATGATCATAAACAGTTTTAGATAATCTATCTATACCAGGTCTTTCTATTCCTAATTCATCCATAAATTCTTTTCTTTCTTCTTCATCAAGTTCTACTAAATCAGCTTCAGTTTTACCACAAATTTCTATATATGCAAAATTTTCATCTGCACATGATTTCAATAAAGTATCTTTTTCAGGGTAGGTTTCGTCCATTAATTGATCTTCATCTACATTTACAACAACTATAATAGGTTTTAGTGTAAATAGAGATAAGGAGCTAATTAACTTTTTATCTTCATCGCTAATTTCAATAGTTGAAGCAAATTTTCCTTCTTCTAAAACAGGTTTTATTTCTTCTAAAACTTTTACCTGTCTTTCCTCTTCTTTTGTTGGTTTTTTCTTTTTGTTTTGTTCTATGAGTCTTGTTAATCTATTTTCTACAACCTCTAAATCTCTTATAATAAGCTCAGTTTTTAAAGTGTCTAACTGATCTGTTGGCATTTCAGCACCTTCTGGGAAAGGAACTGAATCATTTTTAAAAGCTCTTATTACTAAAATTATAGCGTCAACAGTTTGTATCATTTGTAATATTCTATTTTTTTCTTTTCTATCTGCAGAAGTATTATAACTTGGAATATCGATAAAATTTAAAGTAGCATGAACTGTTTTCTTTGGATTATACATAGCAGTTAATTTTTCAAGCCTTTCATCCATAACATTTGCTACTCTTTCTTCAGCATCTTGTTTGTAACTACCATCATATGGTTTATTAGTTAAAAGAGAAAAAATTGTAGTTTTTCCTGTTAAAGGTAATCCTAAAATACCTATTTTCATTTTAAAGCCTCCTCGAAAATTTTATATTTTTCACCAATAGCTTCAATATTTATATCTCTTTTTGTCATATCTTCATTATTATAATATAATTTTATTTCTAAATATTCGTCTGGAATGTAATAAGCTAATCTCTCTGGCCATTCTATTAAATATATACCTTCTGAATCCTCAAAAAGACCAACATATGGAATTTCTTCTGGATCAGAAAGTCTATATAAATCCGCATGATATATTTTATAATCATTATCATATACTTTAACTAAAGCAAAAGTTGGTGAAGTTACTGATAATGAATCATCTTTTAAAAGACTCCTGATGAAACCTTTTGTGAAAGTTGTTTTACCAGTACCTAAATCACCATATAATAATACAATCATTCCAGGGAAAGCATATTTAGATATATTTTTTGCAATTTCTAATAGCTTATATTCGTTGATTTTATCCAGCCTCTTGATCTTAGAACGGCCTCCTTCCAAATATAATATTCTTTTTCTATTTTATCTGAGTTATTTGGCATTATCTTTATACCTGAAAAATGAAAATTTTTTATGTCATTAATAGAAATATTTTTTGAACCAATTGCAGCCATAAATGCTGCACCTAATGCTGTGATTTCTTGAAATTCAGGAACAAAAATTTCGGCATTAATCAAATCACTTTGAATTTCCATTAATAATTTATTTTTTGTTGCTCCACCATCAACATTCATCTTTTTTATCTTAGTCCATACTGCTTCTTGCATGGAATCAATAACTTCTCTAACGCTAAAAGCAACGGATTCTAAAGCAGCTCTAATTATATTTTCTTTTTTTGTAGCTCGAGTTAAACCAATAATTAAACCTCTGGCATCAGAATCCCAATAAGGAGATCCTAATCCACTTAACGCAGGTACAATATATACTCCACCGTTATTCACGTCTTTTGAGTATTTTTCTAAATCTTCATATTCGTCTATTATTTTAATATCTTTTAGCCATTTAAAGAAAGCTCCAACTGTAAATATACTACCTTCTAAAGAATATATAGCATCATCATTAATTCTCCATCCAACAGAGGTTAATAACCCAGGATGTGGTCTTGGTGGGGTACTTCCTGAATTCATTAATACAAAAGCTCCAGTTCCATATGTACATTTAGCATCTCCAACTTCAAATGCTCTTTGTCCAAAGAGTGCGGATTGTTGATCTCCTATCATACCATATATTTTAGGTCCAAACTTAGTTTCTATACCATTTTCAATAGCTGTATTTATAATTTCTGGTAATATATCTTTTTTTATTCCAAATGTTTTTAAAATATCATCATCCCAATCTAATGTGTGAATATTCATTAGTTGCGTTCTTGATGCATTTGATACATCTGATACATGTTTGCCAGATAATTTAAAAGCCAACCATGATTCTATTGTCCCAACTTTTAAATTACCATTATCATACGCATTCTTCACTTCATCAACATTTTCAATTAACCATAATATTTTTGATCCAGAAAAATAAGGATCTTTTACAAGACCAGTTTTTCTTCTAACATCAGTCCAAAAACTTACAGAAAATCTATTCAATATATCTGCAGTTCTTCTACATTGCCAAACAATTGCATTATATAATGGTTTTCCAGTATTTTTATCCCAGGCTACAACAGTTTCTCTTTGATTAGTAATACCGATTCCGGTAATTTCATTCCAGGAAACATTATTTTTTTCTAATACTTCAATCATTGTTTTTTCTGTTTTTTGATATAATTCTTCAGCATCTTGTTCAACCCATCCAGGTTGAGGATAATACATATTTATTTCTTTTTGAACAAAATCTACCAATTTGAAATTTTCATCGAACAATAATGTTCTTGTACTACTTGTGCCTTCATCAATTGCTAAATAATAAGCCATTATAATCCCCCCAATGCAAAATTTAAATTTTATTATATTTATTATATCATATATATGAATATAATTCGGAATTTGTTAACTTGACTTTTTTTATCTAATTTGATATAATAAAGCAAATAAGATAAAAATTATCTAAATTTATATATTATTTGTGATAATTTTCATAAGGAGGCGTAAAAATGTTTGATAGAGGAATTGGCGGTACATCTATAATAACACTTTCAAAAATTATAGAACCTAATAAGATATTTGTAAAACTTGAAAAAAATAATATAACAGGTAGTGTAAAAGACAGAGCAGCATATTTTATGATTAGAAAAGCAGAAATAGAAGGAAAATTAGGTAAAGATAATAATATTATAGTAGAACCTACAAGTGGAAATACAGGAATAGCTTTGGCAGCAATTGGAAAGTGCAGAGGTTATAGAGTTATTTTAACTATGCCAGAAAGCATGAGCATAGAAAGAAGAAAGATATTAGAAAAATATGGTGCAGAATTAATATTAACTCCAGCTGATAAAGGAATGAAAGGATCTATTGAAAAGGCATTAGAAATAGTAAATGAAAAAAATGCATTTATGCCTAATCAATTTGAAAATCCAGCAAATGTTTTAGCGCATGAATTGACAACAGGGCCAGAAATATTAAAACAAATGGATTATAATTTAGATATTTTTGTAGCTGGTGTAGGTACAGGTGGAACAATAAGTGGTGTTGGAAAAGTATTAAAAAGATTTTTTAAAGATAAAATAAAAATAATAGCAGTCGAACCTGAAAATTCAGCAGTTATCTCTGGAAAAAATCCTGGGAAACACAAAATTCAGGGAATAGGAGCTGGTTTTATTCCAAAGAATTTAGATATTTCTATTTTAGATGAAGTAATTACAATAAAAGATGAAGAAGCATTTGAAATGCAGGATATTTTAGCAAAAAAAGAAGGATTATTTGTTGGAATATCAGCTGCTGCAAATATATTAGCTGCCAAAAAATTAGCAGAAAAATATCCTGGCAAAAAAATAGTTACTATAGCCCCAGACTTTGGAGATAAATACTTGAGTTTATTTTAAAAATACTCCCGTTTTGGAGCATTTTGGTTTGTAATATTTTTATGAGAATATATATTTTTTATTTGAAGTAGAATATAGTGAATATAAAAGATATTACAAAGAATAAAAACGAATATTTATGAAATAAACTTATCTTGGAAAGATTACCAGATAATCTTAACCCAATAATATTAGCCAATGAACCTAAAACAAATCCTGTTCCGCCTAAATTTACACCAATACTAAGAATATTCCAGTTATTTGTAAAATTAGAAATAAAAATTGTTGCAGGAACATTACTTATAACTTGGGATAAAATAACACTAGCAGTTAATAATGAAAAATCATTTTTTAAATTCATATGAGATATAATACTATTTATTACGTTAATTTCAGATATTATTCCAAAATTAATAAAAAATAGAATAAAAGTCAAAATTAAATTCCAGTCAGATTTTTTAATTATTTTAAAATCAAAAAATAAATAATATGCAAAAAGTATTATTAAACTGTATAATGAAAAATCATTTTTTTCTGCTAATACGAACACAATTAAAAATAATATTGATACAAAAAAAATTCTATTATCATAATTCTCTTTTTCAATTTTTATATTAATTTTCTCATTTTTAATCAATAAAATGGCAAATAAATATAAAAGTATAAATTGAAAAATAAATAATGGAAATAAATTAAAAATGAATTCTATAAATGAAATATTATATTTTTGCCAAATAAATACATTTTGAGGGTTTCCAATTGGTGTTAATTCCGAACCGACATTAACTGCAATGATTTCTAAAAATATTGTTTTCAAATAATCCTCTTTTAAAACTTTTTTTAATTTTACGGTAAAAGGTATAATAATAAACAAAGTAATATCATTTGTTAAAAACATTGAAAGAGTTATTGAAATAAACATCAAAAATAATACTAAATTTCTTTTGCAATGTAATTTATTTATCAATATTTCTGATAAAACAAAAAAATAATTACTCTCTTCCATAGCCTTTGTGATCATAATTAGCCCACTTAAAAAGATTATAGTATTCCATTCTATATGAGAAAGGATATTTTGAGGTTTAATAAAAATGATTAAAGCTGTAAATAGTAAAATTAAAAAAAATAACAGCTTTTCTTTTTTTATGAATTCCTTAATAATAAAGCCTCCCATATCTATGTTATAATTAATATTCTATACAATAAATAAAAAGTATATATTAATTAATTATGTCAACAAGATAAAGAGTATTAAATGTATATTGCCCAACCTTCAATACCTCTAAATGCTTCCATAATATCTTTAGATAAAGTAGGGTGTTCATGTATCATTTTTGAAATTAAAATTTTATGTATTAATTCAGATCATAATAACATCATTTTTATCCATAATAAACGCCTCTTAAGCGTTTAATAATAAGTTTTTAAAATCAAATTTTTCTTTTTTATAAACCTTTTTATCATTAATTGAAATAATGTATCCATTTTCTATTTGATAAATATTATTTCCAAATTCAATGGTAAATTTTGACGTTCTTCCATATATTCGTTCCCAGGATTTATGTTTTTTAATTAATTCATTAGCATCTTTTGCTTTCCAAAAAAATAAATAGATATCTTTAATATCTTGGTTTAAAATATATTCTTCTATGGCTAAATTATTATATATATTAGTATTTTTGCTTTTAACTAAATTTATTTTCATAATTATTCCTTCTTTGTAGTAATTTTAATTTTATTTCATTTAAATTATACTATTTTTATCGGAATTAAAGATTGCTTATTTGTTACATGTCAAAAATAAGGTTGTTAGTTAAAAACGCTTATTAATATTTCTATTTTGCTTTTTTCAATGAAGTAGTTTACTTTTTGAAAAAAATGTAGTATAATAGTAAAAAAATTGGAGGAATGAGTATGGAAAAAATAACTAAAAATAGCAAAAATTTGTTTAATTCAATAAATATCAATAGCTTAAATTGGTGGTGGACGCCCGGTGGGTGTCTACTGCTTTGTCATGCTCTGAGATAGGTTTGGAGTATTTTTATTATTGTAGACAATCACCGGATATCCATATGGATGTCCGGTTTTTTTATTATAAAAAAACGAAAGGGGAGTGTTATTATGAGTAGAAGAGAAAGAATATATTTATCTGTTGAGGAGATGCCAAAATATTGGTATAATGCATTAGCTGATTTACCTTTTCAATTAGATCCACCTTTAAATCCTCAAACAAGAGAAGTTTTAAAACCAGAAGAATTAGGGGCTATATTTCCACAACCACTTGTAGAACAAGAAGTCAGTACAGAAAGATTTATAAAAATTCCTGAAAAAGTATTCGATGAATATGCTGTATTTAGACCATCACCATTAATTAGAGCGTCTAATTTAGAAGAATATCTTGAAACTCCTGCAAAAATATATTATAAATATGAAGGAGTTTCTCCTACAGGCAGTCATAAAACTAATACTTCAATTCCACAAGCTTATTATAATAAAATTTCTGGAACTAAAACTCTGGTAACAGAAACAGGAGCTGGACAGTGGGGAACTGCTTTATCATATGCAGGGTTAAAGTTTGGATTAAATATTGAAGTTTATATGGTAAAAACAAGTTTTGAACAAAAGCCTATGAGAAAACTTATTATTAATTTTTTTGGTGGTAAAGTATCTCCAAGTCCAAGTTTAAATACAGAATTTGGAAAGAAAATGTTAGATATTAATAGTGAAAATCCTGGTAGTTTAGGTATTGCTATTAGTGAAGCATTAGAAGAGGTTTTTAAAAAAGATAATGCAAAATATGCTTTAGGTAGTGTTTTAAATCATGTATTATTACATCAGACTATTATAGGGTTAGAAATGAAAAAACAATTTGAAAAAATAAATATAAAGCCAGATGTTATCATAGGATGTCATGGTGGAGGTTCAAATCTAGGTGGAACAATATTACCATTTATTCCTGAAAAATTATCTGGAGAAAAAATTGAATTTTTAGCCTGTGAGCCAAAATCTTGCCCTACTTTAACAGAAGGTGAGTATAGATATGACAATGGTGATACAGCAGGATTAACTCCTTTAATGATGATGTATACTTTGGGAAAAGAGTTTATTCCACCTAAAATTCATGCTGGTGGATTAAGATACCATGGTTCAGCACCAATTATCGCAAAATTAAAACATGAAAATATGTTAAATGCTATAGCTATTGATCAAGATGAGACCTTTAAAGCTGCAAGGATATTTTCCAAATTAGAAGGTATAATTCCTGCTCCAGAATCTTCTCATGCAATTGCAGGAGCTATAAGAGAAGCAATTAAAGCAAAAGAAAATAAGGAAGAGAAGGTTATAGTTTTTACTTTATCTGGCCATGGGCTTTTAGACTTAACAGCATATGCATAAAAAAACTAGCGGTTAAATCAGCCGCTAGTTTTTTTATATCATTTTTATTATTAACTTGCTGTTTGACTTTGTATTTTTTCTGATTCTTCAAACTGTCTTCTGATTTCATCTATTCTTCTTTTTAAAATTAAATTTCCGCCAGTTAATTCTTTTTCCACTTTTTTAATTGATTGGCTAATTGTTGAGTGATTTTTTCCTATAAACTCGGAGATATCTTTAACTTTCATTTTTCCATAATTTTTAAGCATAAAGGATAAGATTTGCCTTGCTTCTGAAATTTCTTTTTTTCTAGTTGGGCTAAATAATTGTTCTCTTGTTAAATTATATTCTTTAATAACAGCTTCTAAAATAAGATTTTTCTTTAATACTCTTAATGTTTCTTTAGTTTGAGGTATTTTTTGTTTTTGTGCTTTTAAAGAACTATAAAGTTTTTTCACAGTTTCAATATTAACTTTTTGCCCAGTAACTTTACTATGAAAAAATAGATTTAATATTAAACCTCTTAATCTTCTAAGATTATTATCAATATTTTCAACCAAATAATTTACAACATCATCTGATAAATACAAAGAACTCATTTCTGCCATTTTTTTAGCTATTTTTAACTTTGTTTGTTTATCTGGTTCATCAACATTCACAACTAAACCCATTTCAAATCTACTTATTAATCTAGGATGAAATGTAGCAAGTTCTTCAGGAGTTCTATCAGAGCAAATTATTATTTGTTTTCCTAAATTGAATAAAGTATTAAATGTATGGAAGAGTTCTCCTTGAGCCATATCTTTACCAATTAAGAATTGAACGTCGTCTATCAATAATATGTCTATTTTTTTTCTATATCTTTCTCTAAAGTCATCCATTTTTTCTTCACGCAAAGATTTCATTAAATCATTCATAAATTCTTCCGCAGTTACATACATAACTTTTAAATCTGGAGAAGTTTCCATTAAATGATTTCCAATTGCATGAAGAAGATGTGTTTTACCTAAAGCAACGTCACCATATATAAATAATGGGTTATATTTACCTGGATTATTTGCCACCTCTAGCGCCGAATAGTATGCAACTCTGTTAGCTTCACCTATCACGAAACTATTAAAAGTATATTCAGGATTGAAATCAGATAACTTTAAAGGCCTTTCTTTTATTAAAGGGCCAGCTTTTTTCTTTGTAGTTTGGTCTGCTGGAATAAAAGTAAATTCGGCAGTTATTTTTCTATTTAATATATCAGATAATGTATTTGAAACCAATGATCCGTATTTTCTGGCAACAAAATCTTTTACAAATAGATTTCCTATTCCAATTATTACTTTTTTTTCTAATATTTCTAATATTTGGGCAGAGGTAAACCATTGTTCCCAGGTGTTGTGGTTTATTTTGGACTTTAGTTGCTCTAATAATTCTTCGTTTGTCACACCAATTACCCCCTGACCAAAAAAATAATAATAATGTTTAGCACTATATAGGATATCAGATTTAACACTTTTAATCAAGAAAAATTTTTATGAACTTTGTTGAGATTTAAAACTTAGTGAATTAAGGAATTAAATCAATAAAACTATTATTTTATGGTCATTTTAGCATAATCCTAAATTAAACAATTTTAATATTTTTTTACTTTCATTAAGAAAGATGTCTATTAAATAAGCATTATTTCTCAATTGTGTGAATATGTAAAAAAAATAAAAATTAACAAAATTAAAGAAATTTTTTAACAAATAAATTAATAATTTCTTTTAAAAATTGGGAGTCTTCAATAGTAAAAGGTTCTAATTTGTGACTGTCTATATCCAGCTCTCCAAAAACATTTCCGCTTTTATCTAAAATAGGAACAACTATCTCAGATTTAGTTTTGTCACTACAGGATAAATAGTTTGTTTCTTTTGTTACATCTTGCACAACAAAAGTATTTTTTAATGATGCAGCTTGACCACAAATTCCGCTTCCAAAAGGTATTTTCACATGTTCGGTAGGTTCTCCGAGATATGGACCGAGTATTAACATGTTTTTATCTTTTTTATCCGTTAAATAAAATCCTACCCAATTATAGTAATCTACGTTGTCATATAAAATTTTTACAATTCTTTCCATTACCCTATTTATATCATTATTATCATATATATATTTTTCTATTTGTGATAGTAATTTTGCGAAAAGAGCTTTTTTAGAATTTACTGGTGTGTTATTTATAAATTCTAATATTGCATCATCTATAGTTTTTTTAATATCTTTTTTGTGTAAGAAATGATAAAATGAATCAACTAATATAACAGTTCCATAGTATGTTTCAATATAATAATGTGAGTTTAAACCAAGAAGACCCATTATAAATACTACAAAATCTCCTCTTTTTAATTGGTAATATTCAGAATTTCTAGATAATCTCATTACTATTTCTTTTTTTATTTCCAAAAAGTTATTTTCCCAATCTTGTTTAAACATATCGAATTCTTTTCGAGTAATAGAATTTAGTCTTTCTTTAATTTTTTTATCTGTTAAGTTTTCCTTTTTTTCATATTCTCTAATAATTTTTGGTTTATTTTGTTTATATTCTTGCCAACCTTCAAACCAATAAATTTTATCTTTATTTAATATTTTTAGAAATTCAGGAGTAAAATCTTGTAAAATACTTCTCATATTAAAACCTCCTCGTATTTGATTTTTTTAATTTTACCATTTTAATCTTACAAATTTTTTTAATTTATATTTGGATAAGAATGTTAAAAATAGTATAATTATTTTTAGATAAAATTCAATGGGATTTGGAGGGATAGTATGACTATAGCAAAAAAATTATATGAAAAGTCATTGGAAAATATTACAGATGACACTTATGTTGAAGATTTTGTTATTGGTATTGGTGAAACAGCTGTTAAATTAAGTGATGGTAGAACTGGTTTTGTAGCTACAAATCGCGAAGATACTTTGGGTAAATGTGAAGAATTTTACAAATGTATGGGGTTAGATGGGAAACCTGAAAGTAAGGCTGAAGTCGGGATGAAAGTAAAAGAACTATTAGATGTTGGTTTATTTTCTGGTGATCCATTATTAAGATCTGTATCGTATGCAGCTGTAAATGCTATATTTAATAAAAATCCAGAAAGATTCGTTAAAGGGGATACTTTAGAATTAATGGAATTTAATAAGAAAGATATAGTAGGTATTGTTGGAGAAATAACTCCATTTGTAGAGGCTTTAAGACCAAAAGTTTGGGACGTTTTGATTTTTGATAGGCAGAGAAGAAATGAAGATGTCTTACCAGATTGGGCAATAATAGAAATGCTTCCAAAGTGTACAGCTGTAATAATTACAGGAACTACAATAGTAAATGGAACTATTGATTATATATTAAATTATGTAAATACAGATAGAGTTGCAATTTCTGGGCCTTCAACTATAATGGTAGAAGATGTATTTCCAGTAAAAATATTATCTGGTTCATATATAGAAGACTCAGAAAAATTATTTGATTTAATAAAAAAAGGTGCAGGCACCAGAACATTATTTAGAAGTGGCGCTGCACGTAAGGTAAATTTAGTATTTTAAATATATTTTTCTAATTCATATAAATTATAAATAGTATCAGGATGTTCAAATTTATTAAAAGTCCTTTTTATCAATATTGATTTCATTCCAAAACTATTTCCGCCTATTACATCAACAAAATAATTATCTCCAACAAAAATCACATCATCTTTTTTTAGATTCATTTTATTTAATGTATATTCAAATATTTTAGGATCAGGTTTATATAGTTTTGAAGAATGTGATGTAATCAATATGTCAAATGGAAAAGGTTTTTTTTCTAAAGCTGGAATTACAAAATCGTTATCAGCATTTGATAAAATAGCTATTTTTAAACCCTTTTCTTTTAATGTTTTTAAATAATCCACATCATCATATGGTTTAAGATCAATAAAAGTTTTATACATTTCGTTTATATACCAATCAATTGAATTTTTTAAATTCAGAAAATCTTTTGATTCATTAAACATTATTTTGTAATATTCTCTTTCTGGTTTAAAAGGTTTTAAATGATAATCCTTGAAATATTTGTTATAAGTATCTCTTATTTTTAATTCTAATAGTTTAGCTGGATACTTTGTTTCTTTAGAAATAATTTTAGCAATTGGTAAAAAAAGATGGTTAGCGTTTATTAATGTTCCGTATAAATCAAAAATTACTCCTTTTTTCATTATTTCACCTCTTTTAATATTTTGTTATTTTCACAGTATTATACCATAATCTATTATCTAAAAATTTACTGAATTATTATATTGTTAGAATTAAAGTATGATATAATGTTATTGAAATTAATTAACTTGGGGAGGGAGTAACTCATGATGGTAGATAGACAAGAATTTTTACAAAAATTGATTACAAAAACAGATTCCAAAATAGTAATGTTGGTTATGGATGGTATAGGAGATACAACAATAAATGGTAAAACATCTTTATCAGCTGCAAAAACACCTAATTTGGATAAAGTAGCAACAGAATCAGATTTGGGTCAAACAATTCCTGTATTACCAGGTATTACACCAGGTTCTGGACCAGGACATTTAGGATTATTTGGATATGACCCAATAAAATATCAAATTGGTAGAGGTATTTTGGAAGCATTAGGTATTGATGTAGAAGTAGGAGAAAAAGATGTTGTAGCAAGAGGTAATTTTGCAACTATTAATGGTGATATAGTTGTTGACAGAAGAGCAGGAAGACCAGCAACAGAAGAATCAAGAAAGATTGTTGAAAAATTAAATGAAAATATCAAAGAAATTGACGGAGTTAAAGTTCAATTTTATCCAGGTAAAGAACACAGATTTGTTGTTAAACTAACAGGAGAAGGATTAGACGATAGAATTGAAGATGCTGATCCACAAAAAGAAGGATTACCAATAAAATGGGCAGAGGCTATGCATCCAGATGCAGAAAAAACTGCAGAGATATTTACGAAATTAATGAAAGAGATTAGAGAAGTATTAAAAGATGAACCAAAAATTAATTTTGCATTGATTAGAGGATTTTCGAAATATCCAAATATTCCACAATTTCCTGAAGTATATAAATTAAGAGCAGCTGCTATTGCAGTTTATCCTATGTATAAAGGTTTAGCAAAACTAGTAGGAATGGATATTTTACATGTTGATGGCGAAACACCAGCAGATGAATTTGAAACATTGAAAAAACATTGGGATGAATATGATTTCTTCTATGTTCATATCAAAAAAACTGATTCATATGGCGAAGATGGAAATTTTGATGCTAAAGTACATGTAATTGAAATGGTAGATGAAGCATTACCAAAATTATTAGAATTAAATCCAGATGTATTAGTTGTTACTGGAGATCATTCAACTCCTGTTGCAATGAGTGGCCATAGCTGGCATCCTGTTCCATTTATGATTAAATCACCATATACAAGAGCAGGATTGTCAAAAGCATTTAATGAATTTGAAGCAGCTAGAGGTTCAATGGGAACTATTTATGCAATGGATTTGATGAGTTTGTTAATGGCAAACGCAAAAAAACTTGAAAAATTTGGAGCATAATGCCATTTTTTGTAAATTTATTTTTAAGCGGAATATTATTAATTCTTATTTTAAAAGCTAAAATGATGACTACAGCCATTTTATTTATGGCTGTAGTCTTTTTTAGTTTTAAATATTCAATTAAAACAAAACTCTTTTTTGTATCTATTTTGATTCTTTTATTATTTACAACTCTAAACATGAATACTATTCCTGTTAATAGCAAAGTCGGAATTTTAGGAAAAATAATTGATAAAAATATTAATTTTTATATAATCAAAACAGAAAAATTATTTAGTAATAATACATGGAAAAATGTGAAAGAAAAATTATATTTTTCATATAATAAATTTTCTACAGATCCATTTGAGATAGGTAATAAGATTTATATTATAGGGAAAATAAAAAAAGACAATCATTTTGATACTGAATATATGGCTAATTCTAATAAAAATAGCATATACTCTTTAAGAAATTTTTTTAAAAAACGAATAGAAAAAAATTTCCCGTATAACGATAAAAATATACTTTTTTCTGTAGTATTTGGAGGATTAAGAGGAAAAGAAGCAGAGTATTTTAAAAATGCTGGATTATTACATCTTTTTGCTGTATCAGGGTTTCATGTGTATATAATTTATTCTATTTTATATTTAATATATTCTTATACATTATTGCCTATAAATTATAGGAGATTATTTACAATAGTTTTTCTGTTTTTTTATTTAACTATAACAGGATTTTCTGATTCCGCTACAAGAGCTGTTTTGTTATTATCTTTAATAGAATTTAATAAATTAGTTGGATTTAATATTGATTCAAAAAATTTATTAGGTTTAATTGGTGTAACAAATTTATTGTATAATCCAAATGTTGTTTTTTCAGTTGGATTTTTGATGAGTTACTTTGCAGCATTTTCTATATTGTTGATAATAGAATATACAAAAAATCCTATTTTTATATCTTTTGCAGCTTTTTTAGCTGTACTACCTTGGAGTATCTTGTTTTTTAATGGATTTTCATTATTAAGCCCATTGCTGAGTATTATTTTTGTCCCAATTGTATATTCATTAATGTTTTTTTCTGCTGTATATATAATTGCACCATTACCCCATATGATTAGTTACATTGTAAATGATTATATAGGTATTATAAAATATTTTTTGCAATATATAAATAAATATATACCATATATTACCTTAACAGGTTATTGGAGCGTAATATTATACATAATTTCTTTTATTTTTTTAATTATGTTCCATGTTTTTATGAAAAAATATTCAATAAGAGGAGGAATTTAAATGTCTGGTAAATTTATTCTTATTGTAGGGCCAATGTATTCTGGAAAAACATCAGAACTCATTTCATTTGTTGAAATATATACTTTAGGTAAGAAAAAAATAAAAGTTTTCAAACCAATAATTGATACAAGATATGCCTCTGAATATGTTGTATCTCATACTGGAACAAAAGTAGAAGCTATTCCCATAAAAGAATCTAAAGAAATGTATAATTTTTTAGATTATGATGAAAAAGCTGTTTTTGTTGATGAAGTTCAATTTTTTGATACAGGTTTAAAAGATGTAATTCTTGATTTAATCAAAAAAGGCATTAATGTATATTGTTCAGGTCTGGATTTAACCTATAAAAATAATCCTTTTGAAACTACTATATTATTATCAGCTTATGCTGATGAAATCATAAAGAAAAAAGCGGTTTGTCATGAATGTGGAGAATATAATGGTACTATATCTTTTAAAATTGTTGGGAATGGTTCTGAAATAGATGTAGGTGGTTTTGAAAAATATATTGCTGTATGTAGAGATTGTTATGAAAAACTTAATTCAGAAAATTAATATTATTAATATTAATTTTCAAAAATGTTCCTATATTGTAGTTGACTAAATACTAAAGTTATGATAAAATATGTTGGAAAGTTAATAATGTGAAGATGGAGAGATGGCCGAGCGGTCTAAGGCGCACGCCTGGAGAGCGTGTGACGGGCACAACCCGTCCGTGGGTTCAAATCCCACTCTCTCCGCCATCAAGGGCAGGTCTATCCTGCTCTTTTTTTATTTTAGATTTTATGATATAATATATTAAACAAAAATTAAAAAATAATCTGGAGGATATAATGACTTTTTTTGAAAAATGGAAAATGAGATGTCCAATTATTCGATTTATAGAACGTTTGAGAATGAAAAGGATAAAAGTGAAAGTTAATAAAATAGAAATAAAATGAATATATTAACATCAATATAACTATCAAGAAAACAAATTTTAAATATTATTTGTTAAACTACGGAAAAGTTAATATGTTTTACGAACAAACGGAGGCGCAACCGAGATGAGTAATCTACCTATCGCTAGGGTAGGCTTGGGGTAGATGAAAGGCGAGGTTGCCGAAGGGTGTAAGATTTACCCGTCTTACATGCCTGGTTGTATAGGGAATACCTATGCAACTGTCGCATGATTGCATGCGGAGAGCCGTTTGAGATAATATGTTATATTATAATATTATTTCAAATATTGGCCTTCCCATGCGGAAGGCCAGTTTTATTTTAAAGGAGGGAGAATATGAAAGTTGGTGTAGTTGGTGCAACAGGTGAAGTTGGAAGAACTATGGTCAAGGTATTAGAAGAAAGAAATGTTGATATAAGTGAGTTAAGACTCTTTGCAAGTAAAAAATCTGAGGGGAAAGAAATTAAATTTAAAGATAGAATATATTATGTTGAAGAATTAACTGAAGAAAAAATGAAAGAAAAATATGATTATTTATTATTTTCTGCTGGTGGTTCTATTTCTAAAAAATATGCTCCAATTGCAAGTGAATATGGTAATACTGTAATAGATAATTCTTCAGCTTTTAGGATGGTAAGAGATATTCCTTTGATTGTTCCTGAAATAAACGGAGATATTATTAAAGGATATAAAGGTATTATTGCAAATCCTAATTGCTCTACTATTCAAATGGTATTAGCTTTAAGAAATGTAGAAAAAGAATTAGGAATTTCAGAAATTTTTGTAAGCACTTATCAGGCAGTTTCTGGAGCTGGAAATAAAGGTATAAAAGAATTGTTAGATCAACAAAATAGTATAAATAATATAAATCACTTTCCAGAAATGATAAACAATAATGTCATACCAATAATAGGGCCAGTTTTAGAAAATGGTTTTACAGAAGAAGAAATGAAAATGGTAAATGAAACAAGAAAGATATATGATAATTATAGTATTAAAGTTTATCCTACCGCAGTTAGAGTTCCTGTATTATATGGGCATTCTGAAAGTATTACTTTTAGAGTAAAGGAGAAAGCTAATATAGAAAAAATTAGAGAATTACTATCAACAGTAGGCAATGTGGTATATACAGAAAATCTAATAACTCCTATAAACGTAGCTGGTTCAGATATTACATACGTATCAAGATTAAGACAAATGGATGAAACAACATTTTTAATTTGGGTTGTAGCAGATAATGTTAGAGTTGGAGCTGCAACAAATGCTGTAAGAATATTACTAAAACATTATGAATTAAACAATAATAGAGATGAGTGAAAATATGAAAAAATTTCCTTTTGAAAATGAAATACATCAGTTATTAGAAAAGTATCCAACACCATTTTATGTATATGATGAAGTAGAAATATTAAATTCATTAAAAAAATTACAAAATGCTTTTTCCTGGGGTGAATTCAAAGAATACTTCGCTGTTAAAGCTACTCCCACACCTTACATTTTGAGAATTTTAGGAAAAAATAATTGTGGAACAGATTGTAGCTCATTAGCAGAATTATATTTGTCAGAAATGGTTAATATTACAGGAGAAAATATATTATTTACTTCAAATAATACACCTATAGAAGAATACAAAAAAGCATATGAATTAGGAGCTATTATAAATTTTGATGATATAGGTCATATTGATAAATTTATTGAAAAAATTGGAATTCCTAAAATAGCTTCTATAAGATATACCCCTAAAGAAGCTTTTGGAACAGAAATAATTGGCGATCCTGTAAATTCAAAATTTGGAATGCCTTTTAATAAATTGATAGAAGGATATAAAAAGATGAAAGAGATAGGAGTTAAAAGATTTGGACTACATGCAATGCTCATTTCAAACACATTAGATGCAACCTTAATTACGAAAAATACAGAGATAATATTTAAAACAGTCAGTGAACTATCTAATGTATTAAATATAGGATTTGAGTTTATTGATATTGGTGGTGGATTTGGTATTCCATATAAACCTGAAGAAAAAGAGTTGGATGTGAATAAATTAAGTAATATGATAAAAGAATTATATGAAAATTATTTTAATGAGTTTAAACCAAAAATATTCACAGAAAATGGAAGATATATAACAGGACCTCACGGATATTTAATAACAAAGGTTTTACATATAAAAGAAAGTTATAAAACTTATGTTGGTGTAGATGCAAATATGGCTAATTTAATGAGACCTGGAATGTATGGAGCATATCATCATATATCTGTATTAGGAAAAGAAGATAATTTAAAAAAATATGATGTTGTAGGTTCATTATGTGAGAATAACGATAAATTTGCAATAGATAGAGAATTGTCAGAATTAGAAGAAGGAGATATTTTAATTATACATGATGTGGGTGCTCATGGACATTCTATGGGATTTAATTATAATGGTAAGCTTAGATCTGCAGAGTTTATATATGATGGAAATGAATTTAAAATGATTAGAAAAGCACAAACATTAGAAGATTATTTTTCAACAATACAAGGAGGGGATATTTATGTTTAAAGGCGTTGGAACTGCAATTATAACACCATTTGATGAGAATTATAGTGTTGATTACAAAGCATTAGAGGAATTTGTGAATTTTCAATTAGATTATGTAGATGCATTAATTGTATTAGGCACAACAGGCGAGGCACCTACTATTAATGAAGATGAAAGAGAAAAAATAGTTTCTACAGTAGTTAATGTGGCAAATAAAAAAGTTCCTGTAATAGTTGGAACAGGTTCAAATAACCCAGAACATGTCTTGCATAATAATAAATTAGCAGAAAAATCTGGTGCTGATGGGTTACTTATAGTTAGTCCATATTATAACAAATCAACACAAAAGGGGTTAGTAGAATATTTTTCATATGTTGCACAAAGAACAGATCTTCCCATAATATTGTATAATGTACCTTCAAGAACGGGAGGGAATATATTACCAGATACTGCAATAGAAATATTTGATAAAAATGCAAATGTTATAGGAATAAAAGAAGCCAGTGGAAATATTTCTCAAATTGCAGAATTAATATCAAAAAAACCAGCAGATATGAAAGTATATTCTGGAAATGATGATCAAGCATTACCATTAATGGCATTAGGAGGAGATGGAGTTATTTCAGTATTTTCAAATGTTTTACCACAACAAATGAAAGAATTAACTCATGCAGTATTAAATAATAATTATGCTAAAGCTCAAGAAATAAATAATAAATATAACGTTTTAATGAGGAAACTATTCATTGAAGTTAATCCTATACCTGTTAAGTATGCAGTTTCTAAGCTAGGTTACTGTAAAAATATTTTAAGATTACCATTAATTCCAATGAGTGAATCAGGAAAAGAGGTTATAGATAATTTGTTTGAGGAGCTGAATATATTATGAAATATGGAATTATAGGAAGAAATGGAAGAATGGGAAATGAAATATACAATCTATTTTCTGAAAAAGGCCATGAATTAGTTTTTTCATATGATAATACAGGAGAAAAATTTTTAGAAAAACCACAAGTGTTAATTGATTTTTCATTACCAGAAGTATTTGAAAAAACTATTGAATATGTTGATAAGTTTCATTGTTCTTTAATTATTGGTACTACTGGATTAAGTGAAATACAGTTAAAAAAATTACATGAAATTTCTCAAAATGTTCCAGTTATACAAAGTTATAATTTTTCTTTAGGTATTCAAGTACTTTTAAAACTTGTAAAAGTTGCAAATGAATTATTAGATGGTGTTGATATTGAAATATCAGAAACACATCATAGATTTAAAAAAGATAAACCATCTGGAACTGCTAAGATGATTAAAGAAGTAATAGGGAAAGATGTAAATATATCATCATTGAGGTTAGGGAATATACCAGGAGATCATACCATATATTTTGGTAATTTAGGAGAAGTGATAAGTATATCTCATAGGGCATTATCTAGAAGAACATTTGCTGAAGGAGTATTAAAGTCTGCAGAGTTTGCATTAAAAGCAGTAGCAGGTTTTTATACTTTTAAGGATGTTTTTGAAATAACCATGAAAAAGTAAGAAGGAGGAAATAATATGGATTCATATGAAATAATAGATTATATAGCAAAATCAAAAAAAACTACGCCTGTAAAAGTATATATAAGAGGTGATCTAAAAGGTTTACCATTTGAAGAATATTATGGTGATGATAATTGCGGTATATTATTCTGTGAATTAGATGAATTTGAAAAATATTTAAGTAGAAATAAAGAAAAGATAAAAAAATATAGAATAGAAATGGATAGAAGAAATTCTGCAATTCCCCTGTTAGACTTAAAGAAAATAAATGCAAGAATAGAACCTGGTGCAATAATTAGAGATTTAGTTGAGATAGGTGATAATGCGGTTATTATGATGGGAGCTGTAATAAATATTGGTGCAAAAATTGGTAAAAAAACAATGATAGATATGAATGTTGTTGTGGGTGGAAGAGCACAAATTGGAAATAATTGTCATATAGGTGCAGGTTCTGTAATAGCTGGGGTAATAGAACCGCCAAGTGCAGATCCTGTAGTTATAGAAGATAATGTTTTAATTGGAGCAAATGCTGTTGTTCTTGAAGGAGTAAGAATAGGTAAAAATTCTGTTGTGGCAGCTGGGTCTGTTGTTACAAAAAATGTTGAGCCGAATACTGTAGTTGCAGGAGTTCCTGCAAGAGTAATAAAAAAAGTTGATGAAAAAACAAAGGATAAAACTAAATTATTGGATGAATTAAGAGATTTGTAGGTGATAAAATGAATATAGTTGTTCAAAAATATGGAGGTTCATCTGTAGCAGATACAGAAAAAATAAAATTTGTTGCTAATAAAGTAAAAAAAGAGTCGATTATGGATATAAAGTAGTGGTAATTGTTTCTGCTATGGGTAAAACAACAGATAATTTAATTAAATTAGCAAAAGAAATATCAGAAAAACCACAACCTAGAGAATTAGATATGTTGCTTACTACAGGCGAACAAGTATCTGTAGCATTATTATCAATGGCATTAATAGATTTAAATGTAAACACAAAATCTTTAAATGCTTTCCAGGCAGGTATATTTACAACATCTGATTTTAACAAGGCCAGAATACAAAAATTTAAAGTATCAAAAATAATTGACTTATTAAAAGATCACGATGTTTTAGTAATAACAGGATTTCAAGGAATTACTGAAGAAGGTGATTATACTACATTAGGTAGAGGAGGATCGGATACTTCTGCTGTTGCAATAGCAGCTGCTCTTCATTCTGAATGTGAAATATATAGTGATTTTCCAGGGATTTATACTTTTGATCCTAGAAGATATCCAAATGCAAAAAAAATAAAATATGTAACCTATGATGAAATGCTTGAAATGGCAAGCTTAGGTGCAAAGGTGCTTCATAGTAGAGCAGTAGAAGTAGCAAAAAAGTTTAACGTAAAAGTTTCTTGTGCGTCTACTTTTTCCGAAGAGGAGGGAACATATGTGGTTGCAGATAACATAGAAAATCCTGTTGTAACTGGAATGAGTGTTATGGAAAATCAAACTCAAGTTACAATAACAAATTTACCTTTTGATCATGCTATAATATATAATATATTTGATAAAATAGCACAAAAAGGTTTTAATGTGGATATGATTTCTATTATTAATATTAATGATAGGCTTAATGTTTCGTTTACTATAATAGAAGAAGAAATGGAAAATTTTGATAAATACTTAAAAGAAGCACTTTCGAATTTCAATGAGTCACAAGTAACTTATGAACATGGTTATGCTAAACTTTCAGTAGTGGGTATTGGAATGAAAACAGAAAAAGGAGTTGCATCAAGATTTTTTAAATCTTTAGAAGATGTACCACTAAGAATGGTAACAACTTCTGAAATTAAAATTTCATGTTTATTAGATAAAAAATATCTAAAAAAAGCAGAAAATGCATTAATAAAGGAGTTTGAATTATGATTTTAAAAATGTATGATTATTATAAAATGGATATTGATTATGCTGAAGGTATAAATATTTACACTAAAGATGGGAAAAAGTATATTGATACTTTTTCTGGAATAGGAGTATTAGCTTTAGGACATTCAAATAAGGAATTAATAGAAAGATTGAAAAATAAAATGGATAAATATATGCATTTATCTAATTATTTTTTAGATGAAGATGCAGAATGGGTTGCAAAAAAATTAGTTGAATTAACTGGTGAAAAAGGTTCTGTATTTTTTACTAATTCTGGTACTGAAGCAATAGAAGCTGCTTTGAAAGCTATAAAAAAGTTAACTACAAAAGATAAAAGGAAAATAATATATTTTAATAATGGATTTCATGGTAGAACATTAGGTGCTTTATCAATTAATGGATTTGAAAAATTAAAAGCTCCATTTAGACCATTAATTCCTAATTGTCAGGAATTTGTTTTTAATGATGTAGAAGGATTTAAGGATTACATGGGATTTCATGGTGATGATGTATTGGCTGTATTTGTAGAACCTATCCAAGGATCAGGAGGTGTTGTTCCTCTAACCCAGGAATTTGCTGATGTTTTAAGTTATTACCAAAAAGAAAAAAAATATATTCTTGTTTGTGATGAAATACAGGCAGGTTTGGGTAGAACGGGTAAATTTTATTCATATGAGCACTATAATTTAAAACCTGATATAATCACCATAGGTAAGGCAATAGGTGGTGGATTACCTTTAGGAGCTACAATATTTTTAAATGATACAGCAAATATTTTAAAACCAGGTGATCATGGATCAACATTTGCACCTAACCCTATTGCGTTATCAGGTGCAAAATTTATATTAGAAAATATTCCAAATATGTTAGATGGCATTAAAGAAAAAGGAAATTATTTTATGGAAAAGTTAAATAGCTTAGAATCATTTGAAATAGCTGATATTAGGGGTAAGGGGTTGATGATAGGAATCGAATTAATTGAATCATTACCAGATTTAAAGCAAAGAGCCTTTGAAAAAAATTTGCTATTAAATGTTATTTTTAGTAATAGAGTTATTAGATTATTACCTGCATTGAACATAACTTATGAGGAAATAGATATTATTATTAATAAATTGGGGGAATTATTATGACATCTCCTATTGAATTAAGACATATTTTGCATCAAAATCCTGAAATTGGATTCATAGAATTTAAAACAACAAAAATATTAGAAGATGCGATAACTGATTTGGCAAAACATTATAATATAGATATAGAAATATTAAAACCATTAGAAACAGGATTAATTATTAAATATGCGCCTATAAATAATAATGAATATATATTATTTAGATCAGATATAGATGCTTTGCCTATTAAAGAGCAAAATGATATAGAGTTTAAATCAAAAAATGATAATATGCATGCATGTGGTCATGATATGCATATGTCAATTTTGTATGGATTTATGGAATACATATTTAAAAATAAGATTCAAAAAAATATTTTATTTTTATTTCAACCAGCAGAAGAAGGTGGAGGCGGTGCTAAAAAGATTTTAGATACAGGGATTTTAGATCAATTTAATATAATAAGAGCACATGCTTTACATGTAACTGATGAATATGATAAAGGGGTTATTGCAACATCTAAAGGAGTCTTATTTGCATCAGCTGTTGAAATAGATATAGAATTTTTTGGTAAAAATGCTCATATAGCTTTTCCACAAGATGGTAAAAATGCATTAAATGCTATGAGATTATTTTTAGATGCCGTAGAAAAAATACCTAAAAATCCTGTTCAACCATTAATTTTAGGTATCGGAAAAGTTTTTTCAGGAGAAGTTAGAAATATTATTCCTGCTTATGCAAAAATTGAAGGTAGTATTAGATCTTTGAACTTGGACTATACAATGGAATATATAGAAATTTTAAAAGAAATACTTGAATCAATAAAAAAAATGACAGGGGTGGATTATAAAATAACATTAGGATCAATGTATAAAGAAGTGGTTAATGATGAAAATGTATATAATGAATTTATTGAGAAATTAAAAAATAAATATACAATTATAGATTGTGGTTATAAAATGACTGGAGAAGATTTTGGATTTATAGCAGAAAAGTATCCTGCTGTTATGTTTTGGTTAGGAACAAAAACGGATAAAAAAGTAGGGTTACATTCACCAGATTTTTTACCAGATGATGATGTGATTAATATTGGCATTAATATTTATAGTGATTTAATAAAATAGCATGAGGAAATCCCTCATGCTATTTTGCGTTAATAAAGATATTTTCTAAAATAATATAAGAGAATCTTTGAAAATTTCACTAAAAATATTAATTTATTTTATAATTGTTTCTTCCATCTTTTTTTGCACTCACTAAAGCATCATAAGCAATATTATACGGATCTTTTGTATAAATAGCATATTCCGTAATTCCTATACTTACTGTAACTTTAACTTCTATTCCTTCATATATTATTGGATTACTAACTTCTTTTAAAATTTTTTCAGAAATATTTTTTGCCATTTGTTCATCAATATTTTTTAATACTAATATAAATTCATCTCCACCCATTCTTTCCAATTTAGCATTTTTACTATCTTCATACTCAATTTTTTCAATATCTAATATTTTTTTAATCCTTTCAGGTATTTTAGATAATACAAAATCACCAAATTTTCTACCATAATTTTTATTTATATTTGCAAATTTATCTATATCAATTAAGAATAAATAATTCTTTTTTTCCATAATAATATCTCCCTGCAATTTAATAGGTTCAAATAATAATAAATTAATACCTTTCTTTTTAACTTCACTTGGACATACACCAAATTCTTTTTTAAATGCTCTTGAATATGATTCATATGAATTATACTGATATTTAATAGCAATCTCTAGAATACTCATATTTGAATTTACTAAATCTTTTACAGATTCGGACAGTCGCCTCTTTCTTACATATTCTTTTATGGACATTCCTACGATTAAATTAAATAATTTGTATAAATAAGATAATGAATAATTTGCATAGTTAGCTATATCTTCTAAAGAAAAATAATTATCAATATTTTTTTCAATATATTCTAAAGATTTTTGAATACATTCAATTAAATAATTTTCCATTATAACTCCCCCTTCTTTGTGGCGCCACATTAAAATTATATAATAAATATAAAAAATATGCATGATATTTTCTATCTAAATAATTTATATTAATTTTCAAAAAATAAATGCTATAATTAATAATGTTATTGTTAATTACAATTTTTATAATTGTGGGGATAAAATGTTTAAATTTCCTAAAGGCGTATATGTAGATATTAGAATAGAAAATCTTTTTGAAACAAGTATTCAAAAGACTTTAGGTAGATTAGAAGAATTTAAAGAAAGAAGATATTCAGGAGCTTTTATTAGACTATTTGATGGTAAAAGATGGTATTATTCATCCACAACTGATATAGAGAATATTCAAAAGGAAATTGATGAATTGCATAAGATTTCATCACCAAATGATGAAATAAATGAACATCCTATATCAATAAAAAATTCAGAAAAAACATTAAAAGAATTATTAAATGGTAAAAAAGGAATATTAGTATTTATAGCTTCAAGTGGAGACTTTTCTCCTGATGGTAAATTTGGTATTCCAGTACAATTGGGATTTTTATATGATGGAGAGAAATTAATTGGCAGAGTTCCAGAATTTAAATTAAATTCTGATATATACAGTATGTTTAGTAAAGATTTTATCGGAGTAGGGAAAGATTCTATTACACAATTAGATAAAAATTTTGGAGTAGTAATTAATATGAAAATTATGAAATGAATTTTATCGTAATATGATTATATGATATAATTGATATTGTATTATGAACAGAATTGATAGGTTGGAGGATGAAACGGTGAAAAAATTGCCTATAGGTATACAGGATTATAAAAAAATAATAGAAGGAAATTATACATATGTAGATAAGACAAAATATATATATAACTTAATAAGTTCAGAAGTACCAATATTTCTATCCCGACCAAGAAGATTTGGAAAGAGTTTAACCATCTCGACATTATATTACATATTCAAAGGTGAAAAAGAATTATTTAAAAATACTTACATATATGACAAATGGGAATTTAAAGAATATCCAATAATAAGAATAAATTTATTAGATGCAATAAGTGATAGTGAAAAAGAATTAAAAGAAGGGTTATTAAAAATAATACAAGAAGAAGGAAGAAAATATAATATAGAAATAGAATCAGAACATTACAAATATGCATTTGATGAATTAATAATAAAATTATCCAAAAAAGGAAAAGTAGTAATATTGGTAGATGAATATGAAAAACCAATATTATATAATATAAATAACAAAGAAAAAGCAGAAAGGTATAGAGAAATATTAAGAAACTTTTATGTAACAATCAAATCCAGGGATGAATATATAAAATTCGTCTTTATCACAGGGATAACGAAATTCACCAAAACAGGAGTGTTTTCTGCGTTAAACAATCTAAATGATATATCATTAGACAATGATTATTCACAAATGTTAGGTTATACACAAGAAGAGTTAGAAAGTTACTTTAAAGAATATATAAAAGAAACAGCAAAAAAATTAGAAATAACAGAAAAAGAGCTATTACAGGAAATGAAAAAATATTATAATGGATTCTCATTTGATGGGGAACATTTTGTATATAATCCATTTTCAATATTAAAATTCTTCCAAAAAAAAGAATTTCAAAATTACTGGTTTGAAAGTGGATCCCCATCATTTATATACGAATATATAAAAGGAAAAAAAGTAACCTATGAAGAATTAACAAAATATCCAGTAAGTGCGATGGATTTCTCAACACGAGAAATAGAAGATGCAAAAGCAAATATATTCTTTGCACAAGCAGGATACTTAACATTTAAAGGAATAAAAAGATATGGACTAAGAAAAAAATACATATTAGACTATCCAAATATAGAAGTGAAAAATAGTTTTTCAGAATTAATATTAGAAGCGAATTATGGATTAGAAGAAATAGAAGAAATAGAAAATAAAATATATGAAAAAATAGAAGCAAATGAAATAGAAGAATTAATAGAAGAAATAAAAAGGATAATAAGTGCAATACCGTATAACTTACATCAAAAAAGAGAAAGTTATTATCACTCATTAATATATACAATATTAGCATCAGCAGGATTAAACGTAACAGCAGAAGAATTAACAAATCTTGGAAGAAGTGACTTAGTATTAGAACATAATGATAGAATATATATATTTGAAATAAAATTAGATAAAAGCGCAAAAGAAGCGATAAATCAAATAAAGGAAAAGAAATACTATGAAAAATATATGAGTGAAAGTAAAGAAATATATATAATAGGAATAAACATAAACTCTGACAAAAGAAATATTGATGAATATATAGTAGAAAAAATATAAATACTTTGTATTTATATATAAAGTTTATAAATAATCTATATGCCAGGTTTTTACCTGGCATATTTTGTAATTAAAGAAATATATAGTATAATTAGTATAACTAACAAAATTATGAGGGGGTAAATTATGATAGTGACAGATGAAAAAATTGAAAAAAAACCAAGAAAATATTATAAGAAAGAAATCAATTTGAATAGTTGGGAAGAAGTTAAAGGAGAATTAGAAAAACTCTTAAATGAAGAAATAAATTCTGTTGAAGATTTATTGACTTTTTTAGAAAAATGGTCTGAATTAGAAAGCATATTATCAGAAGAAATGGCATGGAGATATATTAGAATGACATGTGATACAAGAGAAGAAAATTCAAAAGCATTTAATGAGTTTTATGCTAATATAGTATCTCCTGCACAAGAATATGATTTCTTATTAAAAAAGAAGTTTTATGATTCTCCATATAGAAATGAATTAAAAGGAGAAAGTTATGAGCATATGAATAGATTAATATCCAGAGATATAGAAATATTCAGAAAAGAAAATTTACCATTAATGGTAAAAGAACAAGAATTAAGTTCAAAATATGGAGAAATTATTTCAAAAATAACAATAAAATATGATGGAGAAGAAAAAACATTATCCCAAATGGGAATATATTTAAAAAATCCAGATAGAAAAGTTAGAGAAGAAACTTGGCGATTAATAAATAATGCAATTCTTGAACATCATGAAGAATTAGAAAAATTATTTGATGAATTAAAAGAAATAAGAATTCAAATTGCAAAAAATGCAGGATATGATAATTATAGGGATTATATGCATGATGCAAAAAGAAGATTTGATTTTAAACCAGAAGATTTATATGAATTTCATAATGCAGTAGAAAAAGCAGTAGTTCCTGCATTAACAAAATTAAATGAAGAAAGAAAAGAAAAATTAGGATTAGAATCATTAAGACCTTGGGATACAGAAGTTGATGTTGACGGAAAAATATTAAAACCATTTGAAAAAGAAGAAGAATTTGTTGAAAAGGCTATAAAAATATTATCAAAAGTAGATAAGAGTTTCGCAGAAAATCTTGAAAAAATGAAAAATACTGGATTTTTAGACTTGATTAATAGAAAAGGTAAAGCACCAGGTGGATATAATTATCCATTAAGCGAAACAGGAGCAGCATTTATTTTTATGAATGCTGTGGGTATTCATAGGGATGTTAGAACATTATTACACGAATCTGGACATGCTCAACATACATTCTATTCAAAAGATATTCCAATATCACACTTAAAAGATTTTCCTAGTGAGATTGCTGAATTAGCATCTATGTCTATGGAATTACTAACTTTAGAATATTTAGATGAATATTATTCTGATCCTGAAGATTTAAAGAAAGCAAAAAGAGAACAATTAGAAGGAACATTAAAAATATTGCCATGGGTAATGATAGTAGATGCTTTTCAACATTGGATATATTTAAATCCAAATCATACTTCAGAAGAAAGAGATGATTATTTTGCTAGTTTAATGGATAGATTTAATACTGGTATTGATTGGAAGGGGTTAGATAAAGAGAAAAGAATTAGATGGTTAAGGCAATTACATATATTTGAAGTGCCTTTCTATTACATTGAATATGCAATGTCACAATTAGGAGCTATTGCAGTTTATAAGAATTATAAAGAAAATGGTAAAAAAGCGATTGAACAGTATAAAGAATTTTTGAGTTCCGGTTATAAATATCCAGTTAAAAAATTATATGAAATTGCTGGAATTAAATTTGACTTTTCAGAAAAGTATATATCGGAGTTAGTAGATTTTATTATGTCTGAAATTGAATCATTATAATTAAGAGGCGGAGTTTTCCGCCTTTTTATGTAGGGGGTTCAGAATGAAAAAAGTTATTATTGTAATTTCTTTAATTATGATGTTATTTACCAGTTGCTCAATTTTTCAAAATAATAACTCTAATGTTTTAGACGATAGTTATAATTATGTGACTATAATTGTTAATATACCAGATTATACGCCTGATTATTCAAGTATATATATTGCAGGAAATTTTAATAGTTGGAACCCTGGTGACGAAAAATTTAAATTAAAAAATGAAAATGGTAAATACAAAATAACATTAAAAGCTAAACCTGGATTTACTATTGAGTATAAAATAACTAGAGGAAATTGGAAAACTGTTGAAAAAGGTAAAAAAGGAGAAGAAATATCAAATAGAATATATACATTTGACAGTAAAAAAAACACTATTGAAATTACAGTATATAATTGGAGGGATTTTGTAGAAAAAGGAGATGGAAATGTGAAACATACAATTACTGGTAATGTGAAAATTATAAATGATTTTTATTTAAAAGAATTAGATAAAAAAAGAAGAATTTGGATATATTTACCACCAGATTATGAAACATCAAATAAAAGATATCCAGTATTATACATGCATGATGGACAAAATGTTTTTGATGCAGCAACATCTTTTGTTGGAGAATGGGAAGTAAATGAAACATTAGAGAAATTATTTAAAGAAGGTAAAACATCAGGAGTTATTGTTGTTGCAATAGACAATGGCGGAAGTGACAGATTAAACGAATATTCCCCCTGGAAATGGGATAATACTAATATTCAAATTGCTAAAGGACAGGGTGGTGAAGGTGATAAATATGTTGATTCAATAGTAAAATCACTTAAACCATATATAGATGAAAATTTTAGAACAATACCTGAAGATAATGGAATAATGGGAAGTTCTATGGGAGGATTAATATCATTATATGCAGCATTGAAATATCCAGAAGTATTTAAAAAAGTTGGTGTATTATCATCAGCATTTTGGTTTGCTGACAATAAAATTACTGATTATGTAAAAGAAAGAGGTTATGTTGGTGACTTAAAAATCTTTTTATATGTTGGTGGTAAAGAGGGAAGTTCAATGGATGATGCAAATAAATATAAAAATGATACAATTGAAATGGCAGAATTATTGAAAAACTTAGGTTATAAAAATGTAAAATTATTAATAGATGATAATGGTATTCATAATGAAAGTTTTTGGGCAAAACATTTTGCAGAAATCTTTTTATGGTTATACAATAATTAAAATAACTAATAAATAAAAAAATAAATCAGAGGTGAAATATGAAAAAAACACAATTGATATTTGGATTTAGTAGTTTTTTTATTTTTGGTTTTTCTTTGATTTTAAACAGTACATTAATTCCTGTTATTGAAAAATCTTATTCTATAGACCATTCCCTAGTTGGATTGGCTTTATCATTAGGATCAATAGCATTTTTGGTTTCATCATTATTATATGGTTATTTGCTAGAAAAATACAAAGCTTTTTATGTTATTATTAGCGGAATATTAATATTGTTAGCAGGTAATTTCACTATGTTTTTTATGAATTCATACATTATGGTTATTTTAGGTATGTTTTTTATAAATTTTGGTGGAGGAGCTTTAGAAGTTTCAGTCCCTTTTTTAATAGGAGTTTCTGGTGAGGGTAAAAAAGGTAAAATTTTAAATTTATTGCACGCATCATTTGCGATGGGTGCTGTAATTAGTCCTATTGTTTCTTCTTTAGTATTAAAATATACACCATATTGGAAATCAACTTACTTATTAGCAGCATTAATTAATTTAATTCCATTAATATCAATATATATTATAAAAAATGATATTTTAAACTTACATGCGAATTATTTAGAAAGCGGCAAAGGTTCATTAAAGGAAGTGCTAAATTCTTCATTGATAATATTAGTTTTAGCATTATCATTTTATGTTGGTTATGAAATGAATTTTACATCATGGATATCTACATTCTTATATGAAGTTAGAAATTTTAATGTATCTAATGCAGCTATTTTCCCATCATTTTTATGGTTAGGGTTATTTTTAGGAAGATCATTTTTATCAGAAATGCCGGAAAAAATGGGGTATAAAAAGTGGTTGTTTATTGTAGTATTTTTATCAATAGTTTTTTCTACACTTACTATCTTATTAGGTAAAAACATGATAATTTCAGCTATTGGAACTATACTTACTGGATTAGCATACGCTACAACATATCCAACTCTTCAGGCCATAATTGTTGAAAAATATAAACGCAATAAAGGTATAGCTTTAAGTATATCTTCAGCAGCAACATCTATTATTTCTGGTGGTTTTTCATATGTTATTGGTTTGGTAGGAACATTGTATGGACTTTTTGCAGGATTAATAATTATTATTGTTATTAATATATTTGAGTTATTTTTTGTTTCGTTATTGAAAGAAAATTAGATACACTAAAGATGATCTATTTGGAATAACCTTTACAGCTAAAGTATTAGAAGAAGGTAAAATGTTATATGGTATAATATAATTAAAATAATATTAAACTTCAAGATATTGGAGGGGATTATGAAAATTTTAATTATTGAAGATGAGGATAGTATTAGAGATTTAATAAGAATGAATTTAATATTGGAAAATTTTGATGTTATTGCTGCAGAAAATGGCAATAAAGGAATAGAATTATTTAAAAAAGAAAATCCAGAACTTGTTGTTTTAGATTTAATGCTACCAGATAAAGATGGATTTGAAGTTTTAAAAGAGTTGCAAAATATAAATTTTAAAATTCCAATAATTATATTAACAGCAAAAAATAATCAAAATGATAAATTATTGGGATTGGAATTAGGTGCAGATGATTATATAACTAAACCCTTTGATAGCAAGGAATTGATTTTAAGGATACGAAATATCTTGAAAAGGATTAAAAAAGCTAATATTTCCTTAAAAAGAAAAGTTATCGGTCCACTATCCTTAGAAAATGATTCAAGAAAATTTTTTATAAATGATAATGAGATATATTTAACAAAAAAAGAATTCGAATTAATGGAGCTTTTTATGAACAATCATAATCAGGTGTTAAAAAGAGAAATATTATTAGAAAAAATATGGGGATATGATACATCTATAGATACAAGAGCTATAGATATGGCAATTCAACGATTGAGAAAAAAAATGGGAGAATATGGAAAATACATTAAATCATTATATGGAGTTGGCTATAAATTAGAGGTGTCTGATGAAAAATAGTATTAGAAATGAAATTTTGTTTTTAAATATCTCTACAACTTTTATTATTCTTATAATAATTTTTTTCATTACTCTAAATACCTTTCAAAAAAATATTATCAATAATACTGTTAAAAAAATGACTGAGTATAGCCAAGAAAGTCAAATATACTTTATGAACGCTTTAAAAGATTATAATTACAATGATGTATTTGGCGAATTAGAAAAAATGGCTCCATTTATTTCAGATTATTTATCTAAAAAATATCATCTACATATTGAAATATATGATATTAGAAAAAAACTTCTTACTGATACTTCACCAGATATAAAATACTTTGTATATCAAGATGTTCACTATGCAATTAATAATATGAAAAATTATATTTTAAAAAAGGAAAATAATCATATAATTTTATTTTTTTCAAGCCCAATTTTTTTAAAAAATGATATTATAGGAGCTATACGGTTTATTTATCCTATGGATTCTGAATATCAATTAATATGGGAAATAAAAAAAACTCTTGTTATAATAGATATTATATCTATTATAGCAATAATATTTTTTAATTATATTCTTTCTAATTCTATTACAATACCTATTAAAAAATTAAGAAATGAAACAGAAAAAATTGCTAATGGAAATTTTAAAGAAAGAATAAATATAAAAAGTAATGATGATATTAATTCTCTTGTAAATTCATTTAATCTTATGGTTGATAAAATAGAACATTACATTAGGTCATTAAAAGATGAAAAAGATAAACAAAAAGTTTTTATAAATAATATTACTCATGAACTTAAAACTCCAATAACTTCAATTTTAGGACATGCTGAACTCATAAAAAAACTAAATAATGAAGAAGATAAAAATATTTCTCTTAATTACATTATTAAAGAAGGAAATAGATTATTGAAGTTGGTTGAAGAACTATTATATGTATCCAAGCTTAATAAAAATTCTTTTGAATTTGAATTTAAAGAATATAATATAAAAAATCTTGTGGATGAGTGTATAAGTATTTTGAAACCTCGATTCAAAAAATTCAATATCAAAATAGAGGCGAATGTTGATTTTATAGAATTATTTATTGACCATGAAAAAATAAAAGAAATTATTTTAAATATATTGGATAATGCAATTAAACATAGCAAATGTTCAAAAATTAAAATATATTCCGAAATAAAAAGAAGTTATTTTTATTTAATTATAGAAGATGATGGTATTGGTATAGAGGATAGTGTAAAGAAAACTTTATTTAATCCCTTTTATATTCCTAAAAGAGAAAAAAGCAACGGTTTAGGTTTATGTATTTCTCAGGGAATTGCCAAAAAACATAATGGAGAAATATATTTGGAATCTGAAATAAACAAAGGCTCCAAATTTATTATCAAATTACCTTTAAATGTCAATGATAAAGGAGAAAGAAAGTATGATTAATAATAAAATAAAAATATATATAATCTTTTTTATACTCCTAGCATCCATTTCTGTAATTATTGGGATATATTTAAACAATAAAGACTATAATAAAGTTTTTTTTATAAATGATAATGAAGAATTAATGGAAAAATATATTTCTTCTACTCCTATTAAAATTGAAGTTAAAGTGAAATATTTGCCTACATATATTTTAAATGATCCAACAGAAATTATAGAATTGTGGAGAAAAATTATTGATTTGCCAACTTATAACTACATTTCTCCAAATTTAGATAATTCTGAAAATAAGATATATGGATATATATATTTTCTTGATGGTAGAAAAGTGTATTATGAATTTTCGAATAACTTAATAATAAACAATTTGACTTATGGATCTGAAAATGATGAAGATCTACTTTTTGTAAAGGAAAAATTAATAAATAAAATTTATTCTTTAGAAAATATATCAAGAGCTTTTCTTGATAAAGATAATAAAATTATTATCTTTAACCATGAGAAAGGAATTTATTTAAAAGACCCAAATAAATTAATAGAATTGTACCAGATAATAGAAAAATCCAGCAAAATAGACTCCACAAAAAAAATAGGAGAAATTTTACAAAGTGAATCTAACCCAATTTACGTTATTAAAATATTAAGAAACAACAAAGAATTTTTAGTTTTAAACATATATGATGAAAAATATTTTTCTATATATTATATGAACAACTTCCTCTATCTTCTTGAAGGTAATTTCTTACCATTTTTAAATTCTGCTTTCTAATCTTCATTTTGTTACATTTTTAATACATTTCTGATGAATTTTTAATTCATTTTTTTATTATTATGATATTGTAACTAAATTTTGTATAGGGGGTATTGAAATGAAAAAGATTTTGTTAATTGGTTTAATGTTGATTGCATTAAGTCTTTCTTTTGCTGAATTAATTATTTATAGTAGTGTAGATGAGGCAAATGCTAGAAAAATTTTAAATGCTTTTTCAAAACAAACTGGCATTGAAGTAAAGTATATATTCTTATCTTCAGGACCTGCATTAGCAAGAATGGAAGCAGAAAAAAATAATCCACAAGCTGATGTATGGTTTGGGGCACCAATGCCAAATCACATTATTGCAAAAGAAAAGGGTTTGACAGAGTCATATAAAACTTTAAGTGTATATGGTATAGCTCCTAACTTTTATGATGTTGATGGATATTTCCATGCTTTTTATATGAATCCACTTGGAATTGGAGTTAACCTAAAAGTTTTAGAACAAATAAAAGCAGATTTACCAAAAAGCTGGATGGATTTGTTAAAACCTGAATATAAAAATATGATTCAATATCCAAGTCCTCAAACATCAGGTACAGCATATGCGTTTATAACAGGCTTAATAGCTACTTACGGTGAAGACGGTATGATAGATTATTTAAAGAAACTAGCAAAGAATGTTCAATCATATACTCAAAGTGGAACAGGCCCTTCGAAAGCTGTTGGAGTTGGACAAGCTGGCTTAGGGATTCAATTTACACCAGCATTCTTCCAATTTAAAGAACAAGGTTATCCAATAGAAGTTGTATTTCCTAAAGAGGGAGTGCCATATGAAGCAGCATGTGTTTCAATTATAAAAGGAGCAAAACACAAATATGAAGCAAAAGTTTTAGTAGATTGGTTATTGTCTAAAAAAGGACAACAAACAATAGTTGATGAAAAAACATTCTTTTATCCTGTAAGATCAGATGTTGATTTCGGCACATTACAACCATTATCAACAATAAAGTTAATTACGGTTGATGAGAATTGGGCTGCACAAAACAAAAAGAGAATAGTTGAAAGATGGATAAAAGAGGTTTTACCAGTTAAATAACAAAAGGGGGTATTCCCCCTTTTTTTGGAGGAATTTATATGGAAATAGCAAATAAAGAATTCTCAAATAAAATAAAAAAAATGTTGAAAAATCCTTCTTTAATAATATTGCTTATTTTAATTTTTATATCTTTATTTATATTTATAATTTTTCCGTTATATAAGGTTTTTATGATCAGTTTTACAAATTCAGAAAATAAATTTTCTTTGGATGTGTATAAAGAAGCATTGGCCAATGATTATATGAGACAAGGTTTTAAAAATAGTATTTTTATTGCAACATTAACAGCTGTCATTGGTACTTTTATTGGATTTCTTTATGCATATACTATAAATAGGGCAAATATCCCATTTAAAAAATTTTTTAGAACAATAGCCATTATTCCTATGGTGTTTCCTCCCTTTATTGGAGCTATGGCTATAATTATGTTATTTGGTTTTAATGGATTGTTAACAGCTAAAATTTTTGGTATAAGAACATTTCCTGTATATGGATTATGGGGATTAATGATAGCTCAGGTAATTACTTTTTTCCCTGTCGCATTTATCACATTAGATGGAGTCATTTCAACGATATCACCTACTCTTGAAGACGCTGCGTTTAATTTAAAAGCTTCAAGATGGCAGGTTTTTACAAAGATAATATTACCTTTATCTGTTCCAGGAATAGCCAGCACAATGCTTGTTTTATTTATAGAATCATTAGCAGATTTTGGTAATCCGTTAATTTTAGCTGGTTCTAGATTTCCTATATTATCAGTTCAAGCATATTTGCAAATTACAGGTATGTTTGATTTGAAAACTGGAGCTGCTTTGGCTGTATGGCTTTTATTACCCTCTTTAATAGCATTTGTAATACAAAAATATTGGATTGGAAAGAAAAAATATATAACAGTAACAGGGAAACCTAATACTTCGCAATTAAAAAGTGTAAATAAATTTGCTAAATGGCTACTTTTTACGTTGGTATTAATAATATCCTTATTTATCTTACTTATTTATGTAACTATTTTCTGGGGTGCATTTACAAAATTATGGGGAATGAATAATGAGTTTACCTTAGAAAATTTTAAATATGTTTTTGATGTTGGTAAGGAAGCTATAAAAGATACATTGACTATAGCATTAACATCAACACCAATTTCTGCAGTTTTAGGCATGATTATAGCCTTTTTAATTGTAAGAAAAACATTTCCTGGTAAAAAAACACTTGAATTCGTATCATTATTGAATTTTGCTGTTCCAGGAACAGTTGTTGGTATAGGATATATTTTAGCTTTTAATTCGAAACCATTATTATTAACAGGGACTTTTGCAATTTTAGTTTTGAATTTTATTTTTAGATATATTCCAGTAGGAATACAAAGTGGGATTTCTTTGCTTAATCAAATAGATCCCGCTATTGAAGAAGCAGCATATACTTTAGGAGCAGATGATAAAACAGTTTTTAGCAAAATAACATTACCTTTAATTGTTCCAGCATTTTTTTCTGCCTTAGTATATTCTTTTGTTAGAGCTATGACAGCTATTAGTGCTGCAATATTTTTGGTATCAGCTGATTGGAATTTAATGACTGTACAAATATTAAGTCAAACAGATTCTGGTAGATTATCTGAGGCATGTGCTTTCTCAGTTGTTTTGATAATGTTGATTTTATCTTTTGTATTCATCTTGAAAATATTTTTGAAAAATAAAATTTCTTTGGTAAACAATAATTATGCTTCTGAATAGGTTGAATGGGTGGTGCAAAAATGAGTTTAGAACTAAAAAATATCTATAAAATATTTAAAAGTGAAAATACAGAAACAGTGGCAGTAAAAAATTTTTCATTAAAAGTAGAAAAAGGACAATTAGTAACTTTTTTAGGACCTTCTGGGTGTGGAAAAACTACAACACTTAGAATGATAGCTGGATTTGAAACTCCAACAAACGGAAAAATATTTCTTGAAGGCAAAGATATAACAAATGACCCACCAAATAAAAGGGATATATCTATGATGTTTCAAAGTTATGCATTATTTCCACATATGACAATAAAAGAAAATATTGAATTTGGATTAAAATTAAAAAAATTACCCAAAAATATAATTGAAGAAAAAGTAAAAAAAATAATTAATTTAACTGGATTAGAAGGAATGGAAAATAGAAGGCCAGACCAAATATCAGGTGGCCAGCAACAACGTGTAGCATTAGCTAGAAGTTTGGTTATGGAACCTAAAGTTTTATTATTTGATGAACCGTTATCCAATTTAGATGCTAAGTTGAGAGAATCTATGAGAACAGAAATACGAAGAATTCAAAAAGAGTTAAATATAACAAGTGTATATGTAACTCATGATCAAATTGAAGCTATGAGTATTTCTGATGTCATTGTAGTTATGAACAAAGGTGAAATAATGCAAGTAGGAACACCGTTTGAAATATATGCTAAACCTCAAAATAAATTTGTAGCAGATTTTATTGGTAGAGTTAATTTTATAAATGGAAAAGTAGTTGATATTAATGAAGATAAAATAGCAATATTTAATGAAGAATTAAATGCTACTTTCTATGGAATTAGTAATATTTCTTTGAAAAAAGATGATGATGTATTATTAGTTGTTAGACCAGAATCTATAGACTACAAAGAAAAGAAAAATAGTATTTCTGGAATTATTGAAAAAACAGTATTTTTGGGCTCGCATGTGGAATATGATGTGAGATTAGAAAATAATTATCTTGTTAGCGGTGTTTTATATAATCCAATAGAAAATCGTATTCCTAAAAAAGGTGAAAATATTAAATTGTTTTTTAGTGAAAAAGCTTCATGGATTATTAAAAATAACGAATGATATCTTAAATATGGGGGTGTTTGTATGAAAAAGTTGGCATTTTTAGTATCGTTATTGTTGATAGGTATCTTTGCTTTCGCAGCTGGTGATGTTGTAAAGGCATATACAACATTAGAAGAACCTCTTGCTAAAGAATTGTTTGATAAATTCGAACAAGAAACTGGTATAAAAGTTGAATGGGTAAGACTATCTACTGGAGAAACAGTTGCTAGGTTAGAAGCAGAAAGAGAAAATCCTCAAGCATCAATTTGGGTTGGTGGAGTAGGTTTAGGTCATGTTGAAGCTAAACAAAAAGGTTTAACAACTCCTTATAAATCACCTTTAGCTCAATATACTCCTGCACAATTCAGGGATCCTGAAAATTATTGGATTGGTTTATATATTGGTGTTTTAGCTTTTGCAACAAATGAAGAAAGAGCAAAAGAATTAGGATTAGAAGCACCAACAGGTTGGTTTGATATTATTGATTCAAAGTATGAAAAATTAGTTAGGGTTGCAAATCCTAATACTTCTGGAACAGCATATAATGTAATAACTACAATTCTTCACATGTTCCATGAAGATGAAGAATTAACATTCATGTTTTTACATCATTTGGATAGAAGTATAGATCAATACACAAAATCTGGTTCTGCTGGAGGAAAACAAGCAGCTATAGGTGAAATACCTTTTGCAATTGGTTATGCTCATGATTTATTTAGATTAATAGCAAATGGAGCACCATTAAAAGTAACAGTTCCAAAAGAAGGTACAGGATTTGAACTTGCATCTATGTCATTAATAAAGAATGGACCTAATCCAGTTACAGCAAAGAAATTATATAATTGGATGTTACAAAAAGAAGCACAAGCAATGATTGCTGAATGGTATGTTTTACCAGTTTCTAAATTGGCTCCAAAAGATAAAGCACCTTTAAACATCGATGAATTAAGAATAGTAAATCAAAATTTTGTTTGGGACGCAGCTAATAGAGAAAGATTAGTTGATAGATGGAATAGAGAAATAGGTGCAAAATAATTTTATTAGGCGGCAATCCTTTTGCCGCCTAAATTAAAATACTGTACAGGAGTTGAAAATATGTTTACTAAAAAGAAAATAGTCTATTTCATTATACTGCTAATTTTTGTTAGTATATTAGATTTCTGGATATTTTCAAATGTAAAAAAATCATATAATTCTGTTTTAAATGATAACTTTTTAAAAACAAGTCATATTATCTCCAGATCAATTCCTCAAAATGGAGCAGATTATAAAAAATGGATAAAAAAATATGAAGAAGAAAATGAGAATTTAAAGATAATCTATATTAATGGATTACCTGGTTTTTTTGAAACAACTGACTATTATGATGATAATGATTTATATAATTTTTATAAAGAAAATTATAATTCGGAAGATTTTAAAAAAGGGATTGAAAGTGCTGAATATAGTGAATTTTATTTCTCAAAACAAGATTATGAGTTTAATAATTCAAAATACAGAATTATTTTTGCTCCTATCATAAATGATGATTATGATGTTTTAGGAATAGGTATATTCTTTTTCAAAATGGATGGATATATGAAATTTTATAGATTGGTAAATATTTTCATGTATTCTATAATAATTATATTTGCATTATTATATGGAATAATAAATTTCTCAAGAGATCCAGTAATGAACTTCATAATATTAACAATATTTATTATAGTGGCGCTTTTTACAGCTTATCCATTATTTGAAGCTGTAAGATTGACGTTTATAAAAAATGGAGAGTTTTCTTTAGAAATATGGAAAAGGATACTTACTACTAAACAATATTTAAGTGCTTTTTGGGGTAGTATTAAGTTAGGAATTTCTACAGCAACTTTATCTACATTAGTAGGATTTTTATTTGCATTTGTTTTAGCACGAACAGGAATTAAAGGTAAAAAATTCTTTAGTACTATGGCAACATTACCTGTTATCTCCCCACCATTTTCTTTGACATTATCAATATTACTATTATTTGGAAATAATGGGTTAATTACGAAAAAAATATTAGGTTTACATAATTTTAGTATATATGGTTTAACGGGATTAACTTTAGTTCAAACAATGGGAATGTTTCCAATAGCTTATTTGACCATGGTTGGTGTTCTGCATTCTATTGATTCTACTTTAGAAGATGCATCGCTTGATTTAAATGCATCTAAATTGAAAACATTTTTAAAGGTAACCTTACCTCTTTCAATGCCTGGAATATTAAGTGCGTGGTTATTAGTATTTACTAATTCATTAGCGGATTTTGCGAATCCTTTAATTTTATCGGGTAATTATAGAGTATTATCTGTTGAAGCATATTTAGAAGTTACAGGTATGAATAGATTAGGAAATGGGGCAGCTTTGTCTATATTGTTGTTATTGCCTACGATAACTGCTTTTTTGGTTCAAAGATTCTGGGTATCAAAAAAGTCCTTTGTAACAGTTACAGGCAAACCTTCACCTAGAATAACTGAATTGGTTTCAAAACCAGTAAAAATAACTTTAGTAACTTTAATGATTTTTATCATAATATTCTTAATTTCATTATATGGTACCATTGTAGCAGGATGTTTTGTGAAAAATTGGGGAATTGATTATACATTCACATTAGAGAATATTAAAGAAGCGCTTCAAAGAGGGAAAGATGCTATAACAGATACTGTAACTCTTGCAAGTATTGCAACACCTATAGCTGGTATACTTGCTATGATGACAGCATTGATTTTAGTAAGAAAAAGATTTAGTGGAAAACGTATTTTTGAAATATTGATTATGGCACCTTTTGCTATTCCGGGTACATTAATAGGTATTAGTTATATTTTAGCATTTAATAAACCACCTATTATTTTGGTCGGCACAGGAGCAATTATTGTTATAAACTATATTATTAGGGAGTTACCTGTTGGTGTAGAAGGAGGAGTTGCAGCACTAAGACAAATTGATCCTTCAATAGAAGAAGCAGCTCAAGATTTAGGTGCAGATGTTCCAACTGTATTTAAAACGGTAGTACTACCACTTTTAAGGCCTGCATTTATTTCTAGTTTATCATATACTTTTGTTAGATCAATGACTGCTGTTAGTGCTGTTATATTCTTGATTTCAGCTAAATGGTATCATATTACTGTATTAATATATAATTTCTCTGAAAACTTAAGATTTGGATTAGCAAGCGTTTTGGCTACAACGTTAATAATAATTGTATTAGCTGCATTTGGAATAATGAGATTATTGGTTAGAGAAAGTGAAACTTTAGAAAAAACAGTTTCTCAGTGAGAGGTGGAAATATGACAAAAAAACAAGTATCTTTAAGATTGGAAAATGTTACTAAAATATTTTATGACAAAAAATACAATACAGAAGTTGTTGCGGTAAATAATTCAAATTTTGAAATAAAACCAGGCGAATTAATTACTTTATTAGGTCCTTCTGGATGTGGTAAAACTACAACATTAAGGATGGTTGCTGGTTTTGAATTACCCACAAAAGGAAAAATTTATATAGGTAATGAAGATGTTACTTATCTTCCACCAAATAAAAGAGATACAGCTACAGTATTTCAAAGCTATGGTTTATTCCCACATATGACAGTATTTGATAATGTAGCTTATGGTCTTAAACTTAAAAAATTGCCAAAAGAAAAAATTAAAGAAAAAGTTTTAAATACTTTAGATATGGTTGGGTTAAAAGATTTGGCAAATAGAGCACCATCAAGATTATCAGGTGGTCAGCAACAAAGAGTTGCGTTAGCAAGATCAATTATTGTAGAACCTTCTATTTTGTTATTGGATGAACCTTTGTCAAATTTAGATGCACTTTTAAGGGAACAAATGAGAATAGAGATTAGAAGAATACAAAAATCATTAGGGATTACAGCAATTTATGTAACTCACGATAGAGTAGAAGCTATGAGTTTGTCAGATAGAATAATTGTTATGAAAGATGGGAAAATTATACAAATAGGTACTCCTAATAATATTTATGAAAATCCAAATTCAAAATTTGTAGCTGGTTTTGTTGGAAAAGTTGCTTTCTTTGATGTTGAAGTAAAAGATATTGTAGAAAATAAATGTATTATTGATTTTCACGGAAAAATCTTAGAGATACCAAAATATGAATCAAATGTAGAAATTGGTTCAGGTAACGTATTAATGGCCAGACCAGAATCATTGGTTTTAAAAGATCCAAAAAAAGGATTGATAAAGGGAAAAGTAAAAATAAATGTTTATCTTGGAAATACTATCGAATCATTTATTGATACCGATTTTGGAGAAATAATGGTTCAAATAGATAATCCTAGTTTAAAGAAAATCTATGATGAAGGTGAAGAAATTTCAATAGATATAGTTCCTGAATTATGTAAAATTTTAAAAAATGAATATTAAAAATACTGTCTCTCCTTTTTGCATAAATACGAAAAACTTTAGGGTATTAGTATTCTAATACCCATTTTTTATTTTAAAAAGCTGTTGAAAATTTATTGCCATTATATATTATTTTATAAGATATAAGTTTATAATAATCTTTAAATCTTATAGAAATTCCTTCAACAATTATTTCTTTATTTGGAATCAATAATCCAGTATGTCTTGAATTTACCATTGTTTTATAAATATTATTAAATTTATCTTTGATATAAACGTGGAATAAATATTTTGAATTATTGATTTTTTCTACTTTTTCTATTATTCCAGTAATTATATCAAGTTTTTTTGAATTATTTTGATATTTTTCTATGTTAAATTCAGAGTTCATACATTTCATATAATCACCTCCACTATTTTTTATTTATCCTCTAATAATAATATAAAACACATTCCTTAAAAATTACTTAGAATTCACTTAAAATTTTCTTAGAAATATAGCGTGATGTTAATCACATATTTCTAGTCGTCATTTTGATATAATATTATAAGATCATAATATGAGAGGGGGGAGTTTATGAAGAAAAAAATAACAGCAAAAATAATTTTTATGTATTTGTCTGAAATATTATTTTTTATTTTGTTTTTCATCTTATTAAAAAATCATATGTTAATAAAATGGATGTTTATTTTTATTTCTGGACTTTTACTTTCTCCATTTATAGGAAGATTTTATTGTGGATGGGTATGCCCAATTAATACAATATTTAAACCTATAAATTTTATATATAAAAAAATGGGGATAAAAAGATTTAAAACTCCAAAGTTTTTAGAATCTAATATCATTAGATATATACTTCTTTTTGCTTTTATAGCATTATTCATTACAACAAAAATACTAAAGATTAAATTAAATATATTATTATACGTTATAGGTATTGCAACTTTAATTACCCTATTTTTTGAAGAAGCTTTTTGGCACAAAAAATTATGTCCGTATGGGACATTATTAAATATTGGTGAAAGAATTTCTCCTGTAAAATTAAAAATAGATGAAAATAAATGTATTGGATGTGGATTATGTCAGAATGTTTGTCCAAATAATGCTATTATTACTTTAGATAATAAAAAAAGAAAAATCGTTAATAAAGAATGTTTAATGTGTTTTGAATGTCAGAGAGTTTGCCCAGTAAATGCCATATCTTTGAAAAAATAAAAAACTAACGCCTTGCAGAAGCAAGGCGTTTATATATTTAATTTTCTTTTACTTTTTTAGCCATCTCTTTGGCTAAGTATCTTAATTTTTCATAATGTTCTTCATGAGCAGAGAATTGTACTTCGACAGGGTCACAAACCATTTCCCATTTGTTTTTCTTAATATAATCTACAATACCTTTTACTCCTCCACCACTCCAACCATACGTACCAAATACTCCAAATACTCTATTTCTAATTCCTTTATGTTCTAAATTAATAAGCAAATTCTCCATTCGTGGGAATATACCATTATTATATGTGTTGGTTCCAAACAATACACCTTTAAAACGCCAAATTTCATTTATAATGAAAGATTCATGAACTTCTGAAGCATTCATAACTCTTATATTTTTAATTCCTTCATCTGCTAAACATCTAGCAATGAAATCAGCCATTTTTTCTGTATTTCCATACATAGAACCGTATGCGATAACTACACCTTCTTCAGTCTCATATTTGCTCCATTTATCATATAATGAAATTATTCTTCCAGGATTTGTCCTCCATACTGGGCCATGAGTAGATGCAATAACTTTAATATCTAAACCTGACAACTTTGCCATAGCTCTTTGAACCATTGGTCCAAATTTTCCAACAATGTTTGAATAATATCTTCTTATCTCATTTTCATAATATTCTAAATCTACCTCATCATCAAAAACTCCACCGTCTAATGTTCCAAATCCACCAAATGCATCACCTGAAAATAATATTTTTTCTGTTGTTTCATATGTCATCATAGTTTCTGGCCAATGAACCATAGGAGTCAAATAGAATTTTAATTTATGTTTTCCTAAATCAATTTCATCTCCATCTTTAATTTCATATAAGTTTGATTCAATTCCATATAATGCTTTTAGAAATTCAAAAGTTTTTTTGTTTCCAACTATTTTAATGTCTGGATAAGCTCTTAAAATATCAGAAATAGATCCAGAATGATCAGGCTCAATATGATTAATTACTAAATAATCAATTTTTTCTCCGTCTAAAAGTGTATTTATTTTATCCAAAAAAACATGTGTTTTTGTTGCTTTAACTGTATCAAATAGCACATTTTTCTCGTCTCGTATAATATAAGAATTATACGTAACTCCTTTTGGTAAAGGCCACATATTTTCAAATAAATGAGTATCTCTATCATTAACTCCAACATAATATACAGAATCAGTGATGTTTAAAATATTGTCCATAGAAATCCCTCCTAAATTGTAATTGATTTAAATTTATTCTATTTTTATTATAACATAGTCGAATAGTAAAGTTTTGAACCTGTGGTTAATTCTTTTATTCGATTATATTATACCATATTAGTCCAATTATTATAATTTAAAAATATAGATTTATATAGCTTTCCATAAAGTTTTATTATTTTTTATAGTTAAAGTGATCTTTTTTTCATCTTTTAAATAACTTAAAAATGCCATTATTGTTGTATTATATAAGTAATATAAAATAGCATTATTAATGTCTAATTCATATATATAAAGCATATATGAAACTATTTCTTCTGTCGAATGTTCCTTTATAATATAATCAAGAATTCTATTTTCTATATCTTCGATTCTTTCTAAATTTGCTTTTGCAAGATCTGAAATATTTTCTAATAACGTTCCATGTGATGGTAAATAATAAGAATAATTTGATTCTATAAGTTTTAATAAAGTATTTTTAGCATTTTTTATGTTTACATTAACTGGTATTTTATGTTTTTCAAGAAGTTCTTCAGAAATAAGAGCATCTCCGCAAAATAAAATATCATCAAATAAAATACCTTTTTGAAATTCAGTATGCCCATCTAATGGTATTATGTTTATTAAATTATTTTCTATATTAATAGTTGCTTCTTCATCATTAATAACATCGGTAACCTTTGAAGACTTAGCAAGTAAAAATTTATTTCTCAAATCTTTAATGGGATATGCACCAGAATATAAAAAGTAAGGCATATAAATAGGATTTTCTATCATACTAATTTCAGATCTTAATGCAAAAATTCTTACTTCTGGAAAATGCTTTTGTATATAATGATTACCTCCAATATGATCTGCATGAACATGAGTATTAATAATATATTTAACATGTAAACCGTTATCTTTTAAAGTTTTTACTATTCTTCTTCCTTTTGAATCATCACTTCCGCTATCTACAATTAACACATCATTATTGTCATTGACTTTAATAACCCCGATATTTGTATTATCGCTAATATAAAATACTTTATTTGTGATTTCATGAAATTGCATGATCTTCCTCCTCTTTAGTAAAATACTTTATATATAATTATAACACGAATGTATTTTATTTTGAGTGATTTTTAACAAATATAATACTATACTATTTATAGTAACTATATGAAGGGGGTTATGTATATGAAGCAATGTAAATGGTATTTTGTGTGTCCCATGAAAAGATATTTTGAAAAAGGATTGATTGATAAAGAATGGATAGAAAATTATTGCAAAGGAAATTGGAAAAAATGTATTAGATATCAGAAAGAGGAAAATGGTGAATATCATGAAGATTGGATGTTGCCAGACGGAACATTAGATGAATCTTTAAAAGGATATTAAATATAACAAATTAAATGCATAAAAATTAATGTTACAAAATAATTTAATGTATACTTTTTAATAAATGTGGTATAATTAATACATGAAAGAATTTGATTTTGTTTTAATATATTTAAATAAGAAGTTGAAGGAGTTATTCGATAAAAATATCGAAGATTTAAAATATTATAATAAAGTAAAAAGAACAACTTCTCCAAAAAAAGAGAAAATAAAGCTTATTGCTGGTAATGCCAAGTATGAATTTTACTGTTTGGAAGATGGGAATATTTATATAAAGAATCGCGAGGAAATTTATTTATATATTGATGAAGTAAAAGAAAAATTAAATAACTCTCATGATGATTTAGAAAAAATACTTGAAGAAAGAAAGAAAATTTTATCAAATGAAAATATAATGGATAATGATTAAATTAGATAGCATGTAATTTTTTGATGCAATTATTAAAAATAAATAGTGCCAAGATGGCGCTATTTTTTATATTTTTTCAATTCGGTTAATATTAATTGATAATCAAAAAAGTTTAACCATATACCATGTTGCTTTTTTATATTCAAATTTTTTTGTAAAGGCACTAATAATCTATGATACACCTTTTGAACGTGAATTTTTTTAACCTGTATTTTAATTCCTAAAGGTAGAATGCCAATAGAAACATCTATACCTAAGACATCTAATAATCCATCGAGAAAAGCTTGATATTGATTTACATTATTGAAATTATCTACAGAAACTATCAAGTCCTTTATCTTATAAATTTTTATATCTTTTAATGAATTAATAAAATCTTTTTGATCTATATTTTTTGAATATATTATATTGAGTATATCTTCAAATTTTTTATTTTTTATAAACTTTGAAAAATAATAAAATTCCTTTTCGCGAGCAGTTCTAAATATTAATGTATCAGTGTATAATGCAGTAGCAAAAGATAATAATATTTCATCATTTAAATGGATGGAATTATTTATTGATAATTCATATAAATTTATAACATTTGCACTTGCCTTATTGATATATGTAAAAACCGAATTAGATACAAAATCTTCATTTATTTTACTATGGTGATCAAAAATAACATATTCTTTATTTTCTAAACTTATAAAATCAATATCTTCATAATTTGAAGTGTCATATATAAAATAAATATCATACGAATCTAAATTTATATTATTATCTAAAGATAAATCAAGATATTTTAATAATCCTCCCCCACTTCTTAACTCAGGCTGTGGAATATAATAATCTCCGCCAAATAAGTTTATTCCCCAATATATTGAGGCTATTCCATCACAATCTGATAATTTATGTGTAGTATGTAAAACTTTCTTTCCATTTATATATTCTTTTAGATCTAATATATTCACAATATACCTCACCCAATTATAATATAATAAAAAATGAAATTTATGAATGAAAACTTTTTACCATATCCCTTTAAGAATTTTTTGTCTTTCTCCTTCAGGGTATTTTTCTATAGCATATCTAAGCATTGTCCTTGGCATATTTTTATAATATTTTTTTAAAAATGCCTCTTCAACTTTTTTATCTCTTTTACCAATTTCTCGTAGCGTCCATCCAACAGCTTTATGAATTAAATCGTGTTTGTGATTTAATAGTATTTCACTTATTTTTAGAGCATCTTCAAAATCATTATTTTTTATAAAATATAATGTAGTTATAATTGCAATTCTTTGTTTCCAAAGATTATCAGATTTAGCTAATTCATACAATATACTTCTATCTTTATCTTCTAAATAGGGACCTAATAGATATGGTGCAGAGGAATCAACTAAATCCCAATTATTTACTCTTTCTAAATTCCTCAAATATATATCAATTACTTCTTCTTTTTTATTTTTGAAATTAAGAATTAAAATATATAATGCAATTAATCTATGTTCATGATATTTTGATTGTAAAAGTTTTTCTACATCTTCTAAAGGTAAATTTTTATATTTTTTTGCTATTTTTCTTTGTATAGGAACAGTTAAACCTAAAAAATCATCACCTTCACCATATCCACCAGGATGTGTTTGAAAAAACTTATAATTTCCTTTAGCTTTCTTTTCATTATAATTTTCATTCATTTCTTTGATAATTTCTTCTAACATATTGCTCATAATATTCCTCCATTTTTTATTAATAATATTATATCATATGGTATGTTTTAATATAATTAAATGATATAATAATAAAAAGTACAGAAAGGGGATTAATATGGAAAAGAAATTGAAAAGCAATTATGATAAATTAGCAGAACATTATGCAAAAGATGTAGATACAAAAGCTTTTAATGCATATTACGAAAGACCAGCTATGATAAATGCAATTGGAAAAGTTAATGATTTAAGAGTTTTAGATGCAGGATGTGGAGCAGGCTATTATACTGAATGGCTCATAAATAATGGAGCAAAAGAAGTTGTTGCTATAGATTTTTCTGAAAAAATGGTTGAATCAACTAAAAAAAGAATTAATGAGAAAGCTGAAGTATATGTCGCAAATTTAAATGAAAAACTTAGTTTTAAAGATAATTATTTTGATTTAATTATTTCCTCTTTAACCTTACATTATGTAAAAAATTTAGATTTTACTTTAAAAGAATTAAGTAGAATATTAAAACCAAAAGGAAAGTTAATATTTTCCATTCATCATCCTATAATGACATATTTATACTTTAGTTTAGAAAATTATTTTGAAGAGATATTACTTGAAGATGTAATAAATAAGATTCCAGTTTATTTTTATCATAGATCTTTTAATAAAATTTCTAATAGTTTATATAATAATAACTTTTTAATAGAAAGAATTATTGAACCAAAACCAATAGGAAAATTCAAAGAACAAGATGAGAGAAATTATAAGAAATTAAATAAAAAACCTCATTTTATTATTTTTAAAACGATAAAATATAATAAATAAAGAACTTCCAGTTTTTGGGAAGTTCTTTGTTTTAATTGAATATAAATTTTCCCATATTTTCAGGAGTAAATAAAAATAAGTTATCATTTTTGAAATTTAACAAATCTTCAGTAAAACCACTTTTTGAAAAAATCACATATTTTTTATTTAAAGCTTTAGATTTTATAAATTCACTTCTTAGTTTTAATTTATCATACACTTCAACACCAACTTTTTTATTAGTCCATTTGCATTCTCCAAATAAAATATTGTTTTTATCTTTTGCAACTATATCAATATCAAATGATTCATTTTTTTCGTATGGTACTCTGCCCCAAGTCGATCCAATTTCTTCTGGAATAAATCCAAATATTTCTGGATTTTCAATAATAAACTTTTTTGAAATTTCTTCAAATTGGAATCCCATATAGGTAGAAAAATTATTATATATTTTTTCTACAGCTTTTTTTGGAGAAAATTCTAATAGGGAGTAATTTTTATATATGTTATTGAAATAGAAGTTGTAATAATTATCTATAATAGCATATTTCATGTTTTTCTTTTTTTGATATAAAAGCGGAGTTTTTTTTGAAATAATTTCATATATCTCAGATAACTCTTTTATATATTTAGAGACATTAGTAATAGGTATACCGGAAATATCTGCTATTTCTGAACTTGTTTTTAAACCACCTGCTAATGCTTCAAGTATAGAAAAATACGATTTATGTTCTGATCCAAATTCCGAAATTAATATGTTTTTTGCTTCCTCTCTTAAAGGAGAAAAATCATCAAGAAAAATATCATATATAAGTTCCTTTAAACTTTTCTTTTTTTCAAATAACCATAAATATTTTGGTATTCCACCTACCATAGCATAAATTTCAAAAGATTCTATAATATTATATCCAAAATCTTTTAGCATAATTATTGAATCCTTTAATGAGAATTCTTTTATTTTCATAATGTAATCATTTCTTCCATACAAAGGCATTTTTTTATCAGTAAATATTTTTTTCATCATCCCAACATAAGAACCTAATACTATCATTTTAGTATTATTTTTATTTTCATCCCAAGCATGTTGAAGTGCATATAAAATCTCTTGATTGACTTTGAAAAAATTTTGAAATTCATCAAATATTATATAATCATATTTATCAAATAAATCCGAAAAAAGGTCATACCAATCAGAATATATAGCTTTTGAAAAAGATAAGCTAAAATCTTTAAGTAAAGTTTCTTCTTTTTTTACTTCAACAAAATAATATAAAACATTCTTTTTATTTTTAAATACTTCTTTAATTAAAGTTGTTTTACCAATTCTTCTTCTGCCATACATTACAACAAATTTTTTCTTTTTTTCATTAATAATATTATTCTCAAAGAAAGAACTTTCTTTTTTTCTATTATAAAATTTCATAATATCACCTCATAAAATTATATTAACTAGTATTATACTAATCAGTATTATACTGGATAGTATAATTATATACTTTATTATAATAAATGTCAATTCTTTTTTATAAAAGCTCTTTTCTTTTTCTGTTAATTTTTTTCACATATCATCTCAAAAATACAAATATAAATTTTGTAAAGTTATATTTAGCAAAGATATCTTTTGCAAATTCTAATTATTTTTATACACAACATAAAAAAATAAAAAATAGAGACTAATGTAAAAGGTAAAACATATCCTTAAATTAAAGTTCTACGTTAAATAAAATGTAATATTTGAGTAATTTTCGCTTAAAAAGAATCAGGCGATATGAGGTGTTCTAAAAAATTTTGATGATAAATTAATCATATTTGATATCTTCGTTTGATTATAAGCGTTTTTATTAATTTGATAAAAATCAATTTAATAAATAAAAATTGTTTTATGTTTTTACTTCGGTAAATCAAAATTTACCGAAGTTAAGAAGAATCCTTTAATAATGCATAAAATAGCTGTTTTATGAGCATTTTTTCTATATTAATTAATTATTTTTGGATTATCCCTTTAGTTCTTTCTTTATATGGATAGCTTTTATCACTTTGAATATTATACATTATATATAATATATACAATGTATAATATCATTCATATTACATCACGCAGATAATATTAATGAGTTTGATTATATATTTGATATACAATATAATATAAAATATATAACTTATAGTATAATATAAATTTATAACAAGAAGATATTTACATTAATAAATTTATATAAATAGTCTGTATGCTGATATATAAATCAAAATAACAATATACAATATAATGTGTATTATATATAATACATAAAATAAAAATTCAGACAAAAAATTAAATTATGTAGATAAAACAGTATATACATTATATGTAATATATACAATGTATAAAATAATTTGTATTAAATATATCGAAACTTTTATAATGGGTTGATACTAAAAAAAGTAAATATCTTTATTTTTATCAAAATCCTTTGAATAAACGTTTTAAGAATATCCTTTAACTTCGGTAAAGAACGATTTACTGAAGTTAAACTACTTAATATAGCATAAATAGATGATTATATAAAAAATTCTCTTCCCGATATTTTTCAGGAAGAGAATTTTTATTTATTCTTTATTATACATTGTTAGACTTTTATATGAAAAATTACTTGTTATGCTTTTTTAGCAAAACTAATTTGACTTATATCTATTATTTCATCAAAAAGATTGTAAAATTCTTTTTCTCCGTGTAATACCATTATTAAAATCTTATCTTTAGTTTTTTCTAATATCAACTCAAAAATTTTCTTTTTACTTTTTTCATCTATATTTGCTACTGGTTCATCGAATATATATACATCTCCTTCTTTTTCAAGCGCTATTCCAATTCCTACTTTTTGTTTTTCTCCCGCTGATAATTTTGATGTTTCTTTTTCTTTTAGTTTTTCTAAATCAAGTTTTTTAAGTATTTCTTCATCTTTTATCAATTCTTTTATTTTTAATTCTGGTAATTCTAATGGAGCAGTTAATGATATTACTGTTTGTGGTCTTGTTATTTTTCCATTATCTGGTAATAGATGACCTGATATTATATCTAAAATTGTTGTTTTTCCAATTCCATTTTTTCCTACTATTAATATTTTTTTTGATGGTTCTATATTTAATTCTTTTATGTCTAATATATTTTTGTTTTCATAAGATAATTTGATATTTTCCAGTCTTATTTTATTATCTATATCATAATATTTTTTATCCTTTAAATCTAATAATTTTATTATTCTATCTAATATTTCTGAAAATCTTTGTACTTCAGGTATTGATTTTATTATTCCAAATAATGATGATACTGCTCGCCAGAATGAGTTTATTATTGCCACAAATCCGCCAAAACTTAATTTACCTATTAATACAAAATATCCTGCTACTATTAATGAAGTTGCGTCTGCTGAATTTCTTATTATATCACCCAATACTTGTGCTGATTTTATTGCTTTATGACTTTCATAACTGCTATTTAAATATTCTTCTAAGTATTTTCTATGTTTAGCCGCACTTTTCTCAAATATGTGAGTAAATATTTTTAATATTTTAAAAGCTTTTAGTGTTTTAGTTAAATAGTTTAAATATTCTCCTTCTTTTTCTCTTTCAATTGCAGTCTTATCTCTTACTTTTTGACTAACAATAGTCGCTATGTACATTAATGGTGGAACTATTATAAATAATATTAATGATGCTTTCCAGGATATATAAAACATTGCGATTAATAATGCTATTTCTGATATTATCATTGATACTATATTTAAAATCATTTCTATGTATGGGACTATACCTTCTTGAACATCTTTGTGTATTGAATTTACAAAATATCCGAATCCTTTTTTATTGAATTCTTTTAAATCATGATTTAAAGTTTTTTTCAATAATTCAGATTCAAGATTTAACACTATCTTGTTTTCATACTTTTTCTTCCAGAGACTATGTATATAAAATAATATTACAAATGTTATTCCCAATCCAAGATAAATAATACTTAATAATACAAATTTTCTAAAATTCATTTTTAATATTGCTTCATCAAATAACCATTTAACCATTAATGGTTGTATTAGACCTTCAAAAAAATTCAATATCCCTGTAAATATTAAAAGCACTATAAACTCTATTCTTTTATTTTTTATTATTTCAAAGTATTTTTTCATATTATCCTCCTTCCAATAAAATTTTATTTTATATTTCTAAAAAATTTCAAATTATATTATACATTAAAATATATATTACTTCAACTTTAATGGATCAGGAAATATAAATTATATAACCCTGGTAATTTCAATCTACCAGGTTTATATTTTCTTTATTATGCTTCAATTATATAATTGTATTTTATTTATTCTTTATATATAATTCCGATTGAGCATACCATAAATTTCTATAATATTCTGACCTATTAATCAACTCTTTATGAGTTCCTATATCAATTATTTTTCCATTATCCATAATCACTATCTTATTACAATACTTTATAGAAGCTAATCTATGTGTTATTATTATTGCTATTTTTCCTTTGCTTATTTCTTCAAATTTTTCGTATAATTCATTTTCAGCTATCGGATCAAGTGCCGATGTTGGTTCGTCGAGTATTATAATATCATAATCTTTAAAAATTCCTCTTCCTATTGCTACTTTTTGCCATTGACCACCTGAAAGTTCTACACCATCAAATTCCTTTGATAATATTGTATTTATGCCATTAATAAATTTTTTATTATTATAATTTATTCCAGCATAATTCAATGTATCTTTTATTTTTTCTTCATTATTTTCATTTTTCATATCACTAACAGATATATTTTCTTTCAAAGAAATCTTATATTTATTAAAATTCTGAAATACAGCAGTTCCTCTTCTTCTTATTGAATCTAAAGATAACAAAGAAGAAGCTATTCCATTATAATATATTTCTCCCCTTTGAGGACTATATAATCCCAATATTAATTTTGATAACGTTGTTTTTCCAGCACCATTTTTCCCTATAATTGCTATTCTATCTCCTTTTTCTATTTTTAAATTAATATTCTCAATTGCCATTTTCCCTGATGGATACATAAAAAATATATTTTTTAATTCTATATTTGTTATTTCATCTATAGTATTTTTCCCATCTTTCAATTTTTCGTCATAATTTAAAAAGTTTATATATTTTTTTACTTTCACAAATATTTCTACAGCATTTTGCAACCTATATTCAAATATTTCTTCAAATAAGCCAAATAAATTTGAAATAGAAGCATATACAGCTGCGAATGCTCCAACCGTTATTTTGTTATTTATTATTAAATATATACTCAACCCTAAAATGCTCATATACCCTATTATATTTATTAATTTTGATAAGGCTTCTATTTTATTTAACTTTCTTTGATAGATCAATTTTAAATCATAATAATTATAGTTAGTTTTTTTAAATAGATTAATTATATATTTTGTTGCTCCTAATGTACGTGTTTCCTTTAAATAATTTTTATTTTTTATATATGATGAATATATTTCTTTTTCTCTTCTCAAAGGGGCATGTGTTTTTTCAAGTTTTTCATAATACTTTTTCTTTATAATTTGTGAAATTATTGTCGGAACAAATATCAATAATATACTTATACCTAATAATGGATTTAGGGATATCAAGTATAGCTCTATAAATATATAATATGGAATATACAAAAATACTATATCCATTATTATATTTAATAAACTCCTTACTGATTTAGCACCGATTATTGCAGAATTAATTATATTTCTATTTTCTGGTACATTAAAATAATTTGGTGAAATTTTTGAAATTTTTAAATTTAAGTTTTTTAATACAGTTTTTAATGTGATATCATGATAATATTCTCCAAAATACTCTGATATTCCACTTGAAACTTCTGATAGTATAGCAAAAAACATCAAATATATAAGATTTAATAATATCATTTTGTATTCACTATTATTATTAAAGTATTTAATAGCATTATCGAACACCTTTTGCATTTGAACTGTAACCATGCCTAAAGATATCGCATCAACTATTGAAAACATGTATTGCAAAAAAAATCTTATAGGAGATATTTTAGCAATATTAATAAATACATTGAATAGTTTTGTTGTATTATTCACCATACCATCTTCTTTGCTTTTCAAACATTTCATAATACACACCTTCTTTTCTAATTAAATCATTATGACTTCCCCTTTCGATAATTTTTCCATTTGAAAAAACTATTATTTCGTCTGCATATCTTATTCCACCTAGTCTATGTGTAATTAAAATCTTTATCGATTTATATGGTATAGAAAAAAATCTTTCAAATATTTCTCTTTCTGCTATAGGATCAAGTGCCGATGTTGGTTCATCAAATATTTGTATTGGAGCATCTCTATATAAAGCCCTTGCCATAATTACTTTTTGCCATTGACCTTCTGATAAGTTATAACCTTTCCCGTTAATGTATCCCAGTTTAGTTTTTTCTTTTTCGGGTAATTTTTTCATTATTTTATCTATACCAGTTAAATGAATTATATTATTATATAGTTCATTATTATTCTTTTTCACATCTCCTATTTTTATATTTCCCTCTAAAGTTAAAGGATATTTTGTATAGTCTTGATAAACAATAGAAAAATATTTATACCATTCTTCTATATTTGTGTTTTTTTGCTTTTTATTGTTAATGTATATTTCACCTTCGTATTCTTCATATAATCCAAGTAATAATTTTATTATTGTTGTTTTTCCTGCTCCATTTTCCCCTACAAATGCATATGTTTTTCCTTTTTCTAATTTAAGATTAATATTATTTAATATCCATTTATTTGAGTTTGGATATTTAAATGACACATTTTTAAATTCTATTGCTTTTATATCTTCAATATTTTTCGTTATTAAATATATGTCTTTTTCTATCTCTGGTAAATTTATATACTTTTGATAATCTTTTATATAATTTATACGTCTTACTAAATCCTTTACTATATTTGAAAATGTCCAGGACATTGGATGTATTAAATTAAATACAGCACCTGTTATACTTATAAACATTCCTGAGCTTATTTTTCCAGATTTTAAAACGAATAATAAACTTGCAGAAATACCAAAAGCTAATACAGCCATTAATATACTTAATATTTTTACTCTTACTATGTTTTTCATTGTTGCTTTAATATCTATTCTTCTAGCTTTTTCATATAAATTTTCAAATTTATTTGCTATATTATCGCCATAATCGAATAATACTCTTTCATCTGCCATTTCACCTGTATTTAACATTAAATCATAAACTTTTGCTTTACGAAAATATTTCATAGATTCTGTATATGATTCATATTCGCGTTCTCCACTATAATAACCTATTATATCGCCATTAGTATTAATAATATAAGCACTATGGTTCCTATTAGTATGCTACTTTTTATTATTATTGCTGATATTGATAATATTTCTACTATTATTTTTATAAATGCACTTATTTCATTTAATCCAATTGTTATTGCATTTTCAGAATTATCATATATTCTTTCAATTAATTCATAATTTTCATGATTTTCTAATATGTCATATCTTAGTTTTGCATTTTTCTTTAAAATATCTTCTTCAAATTGACTATCTACTTTTTTAGATATTCTGATATAAGTTTGTTTTGATATAAGATTTATTAAATAATTTATTAAGAACATCATAAAAAACAAAAAAGATACTAATATGAATTTCTTATCTATGTTCCTATTATTAATAAAAAAAAGAGTATATTATAATGTATTTAAATAATAATTTTAGATTTTTCATTTTTCATTCCCTTATCTATTTTTCAAGTAAAAAGAATTCAAATTATAATTAGAGACCATAAAAACGAACTATTCATTTTATTAATTCCAACAACCGTTCTTCGTTTTTTCTCGTTGTTTTTTCCAGTAATTCGTCTGTTTTTATGTCTGCTGTTATTTCTCCTTTTTTTAATACCACTATTCTATCTGTTTTTTCTATTTCACTTACATCATGACTTGCTAATATTATTGTTTTTTCATTTCTGGATAATTCTTCCATTATTTCATATATTTTCATCTTTGTTTCTATATCCACTCCATTTGTCGGTTCATCTAATAAATATATTTCCGCTTCTTTTATTAATGCCCTTGCTAAATTCAGTCGTCTTTTCATTCCTGTTGATGCTTCCATATATTTGATTTTTCTGTTTTCGTATAACCCCATTTCTTTTAAACCTTTTTCCACTTTCTTTTTTAATTCTTTTCCTGTTAGATTATTTAACATTCCAAAAAAATTTAAATTTTCTTCTAAATTCAATCTATAGTAAAATGACCTTTCATTTGATGTTGCTATCGATATTAATTTTTTTATTTGTTTTACTTCTTTTTTTATGTCATATCCTTTTATTTTTATTTCACCTTCATCGGGTATTATAAACATCCCTATTGTTTTTATTAATGTTGTTTTTCCTGCTCCATTTGAGCCGAATATTGTTATTTTTTCTCCTCTGTTTATTGTAAGATTTATGTTTTTTAATGCTTTTATCTCATTTTTGTATATTTTTGTCAAATTTTTTATTTCTATTATTTTTTTCATTTTTTCACATCCTAATATTGCGATATTGTTCCATATTTCCTTGCCTTATCAAAACTGTTTTTAAACCAGTACATTCCTATTGGCAATATTATTATTGTCATTATAATCAATATTATTATATCCTCTTTTATCTGGTATAAACTATATCCATTTATTAATGTTTTTCTCAATCCATCCATTGCATATGTTGTTGGTAATATATAAGATATACCTCTTAACCATTTTGGTAATATTTCTACTGGATAATATATTCCAGAAAACATTCCAGTTAAGAATGAATATACCCAGCTTACTGGATCACCTTTTTTGGTTATTACTATGAATCCGGCACTTAATAATCCTATTCCACTTAAACTTATCATTGTTATTATTAATAATATTATTGAAGATATTATATTCATTTTTATTTCTACATCAAATGTATATATTAAAAATACAAATACAATTCCTGTATTTAATATTGTAAATATCAATTTTGAGAATATAGTGTATATAAACACTTCCCATAATGGAGTTTCGGACAGGAGCAGGTATTCTATTGTTCCCATTACCTGCTCCTGTCTTATTACACTTTTAAATGTTGTTAGAGAGAGAGTAGTATAACTCATGAATACGCTTCCAGATATGAAATATGCAAGAATATTTCCCCCATATTGTTCAATCATTGGAAAGTAATTACCCTGAGCTATGAACCTTCCCATGAATCCAAATTGTAATAATCCTAAGAATCCACTGAGTATTCCCAGTACTGCCTGTGTTTTATAACTTTTCCATATGAGTATATCTCTTTTTATATAATTTATAAATTTCCATAATTTTTTCATTTTTAGTCATCACACCAATTCCAGAATCCTTTATCTTCTCCTTTGCATTTAGCATTTTGTTCACATCCTTGATTACTACATTCATCACAGTTTTCTACTTTATCTTTTCCAAAATCACAAAACGAAAATAAACTTTCTTCTCTTGGTTCATTTACGAATTCCATTTTTTCGCCTCCCATATGTTTTTTCTGTTAATAATATCATTTCTTCTAAATTATATTTTATTGGAAGACATCTTTCCCTTCCGTATTCTATTACACCATATTTTTCTGCTAATACTTTACCCAATATACATCCTCCCATACAATATGGTAATACTTTACAACTTTTACATTCTTCATCAAATGGATCTATTGCGAGCCATATGTTTTTTCTGTAGTTTAATTTCATTTTACCATTTTCTTTTAATTCGCCAATTTCTTTTGAAATACCACCAATTTCTCCCCAACATTTATATAATTTCCCATCTGCATCTATTACTAATGAGTTTATACTTGTCGCATCACATCTTGCTTGATTTATTTTTAAAAATGGATTGAAATTATAGTAATCTATCTTTTCTATTATATAATTATATAATTCACTTTCTATTTTGGCAAATTCTTTTAAGGTGAATGATTTCAATTTTTTATTATCTCCCATTTCACCCTGTCTTAAATTTATTTCCACCTTTAATCTATCTTCAGATATTTTATCTATTAATCTTTTTATACTTTCTATATTGTGTGGAAACACATTAATTCTTATTTTTACAAAAATTTCTTTTGATGCATTTTTTATATTTTCATATATTCTTTTAAATGTTCCTTTTCCATTTTTTAATAATCTTAATTTATTGTGTTCTTCTTCTGTTCCATCCAGTGTTATTATTAATTTTTTTATTCCAGAATCTTTCAGTTCTTTTATGGTTATTTTATCAAGTAAATATCCATTTGTTATTATAAATGCGTCATATTCCACTTTTTCTTTTTCGCAAATCTTTTTAATTTTTTCGCTTATTTTTTTTATTTTTTTCTTTTCTAATAGTGGTTCTCCACCCCAAAAAGTTACGCTGAATATTTTTGGTTTTCTTTCTTTTATTTTTTCTTTTATTAACGTTATTATTGATTCTATTGTATTTTCCTTTATATTGTTTATCTTAAATGGTTTTACGCTTATTTCTTTTGCCTGGATTTGATAACAATATTTACAATTAAAATTACAATTGGTTGTCATTGTCACTGTTAAATGAAAATAATCGTTTGAAAATTGAAATTTTTTATATTTCGCTATTATATCGCTTAATTCGTCTTTATCATCTTCTATTATAAATCCACCTTTTTTAAGTATTTCTATATCTTTATCAATTTTTATTTTGCCTGATAATATTTTTTTTATTTTATCGACATTTTTCTTTTCTACTTTCAATATTGCATTGGTCATTCCATTAAAAAGAAGAAGACTACCGTCTTCTTTTTCTATTAATGTATTATATTTAGATGGCTTCATTTAATCACCATCTTTTTTTCAAATTTTTTACTCTATACCATAATTTTATAAAACTTTCTGTTTCTCTTTTTTCTTCAGGACAGCCTTTGCTTCCACGAAGTGCAGCATTTCTACATCCGCCATGACATAACGGTAATATTTTGCATTCTTTACAATTTTTATCTTCATATCCATTATAACTATGCCATTTTAACTGTTTTTTTGTTTCTAATTTTATTTTTCCATTTTCTATTTTCCCCATTTCCATTCCTTCTTCTACTGCAACTGTACATGGATATATTTCCCCTTCTGGACCAATTACCATATTATATACATTATCAAATTCGCAATACATATCTCCATTTAATATTGGTAACATTACTTTAAATCCTCTATTTATTGCTATTTCATATAATTTTGAGAGTTTTGTAAATGAATTTTCTTTTCTGAAATCTCTAACATGTATATGAAATTCTTCATTCCTTTCTGATGCCTGGAATATCCATCTAAAATATATTTTCATTCTTTCTTTTGGAAACTTCTCTAAATAATCAAATAATTTCTCTATTTTTTCATAATTTTCAGGACCTACATTTACTCTTATTGATACATTTGTTTCTTTTGTATTTTCAAATAACGTTTCTATCCCTTCTATTATTTTTTTAAATGTTTTTCCTCCACCAACTAATGGTCGATATTTATCGTGTGTTTCTTCTATTCCATCAAGAGTTATCTGAACATTTTTTATTTTTAATTCATCAAATTTTGATATATCTATATAATTCAATAAATATCCATTTGATGACATTGATGAAAATAGTTCTGCTTCACTTTCATCTATTATTTTTTTATTTATATATTCAATGACTTTAAAGTTCATCAATGGTTCTCCACCAAACCAACCTATTGATATTATTTTTTTATTCTTGCTTGTGTTGATTATATAATCTGCTATTTCTTCTGCTTTTTCTATTGTCATTATTTTATTTCTTTTTGTTTCATAACAATATACACAATCAAAATTGCATTGGAAAGTTGGAATTATTGTAAACGTTGCTCGAGAATTATCAAATCGCGCTCTATAATTTCTCATTTTTATTTCTTCATATTCATTATAATCTTTTTCTATAATATATCCACCATATTTTAATTGTTCAAATAATTCATCATCAACTATATTCCCTTTTAATATTTCTTTTATTTTTTGAACATTTTCATGTTTTACTTCTGCTATTGCTCCTGTTCTTAAGTTAACTAATACCGGAACTTTATCTATTTCTAAAAAGTAATTGTAATATGATTCTTTATACATTTTTTCCACCTGCTATAATAAAGATTTAGTTTTTATTTATTAATTATAATAATTTTAACAAAGAATATATATAATATAAATAACGTTAATGTAAATTTCTCTTTTCTTAAATTTAATCATTTTACATATTTATTATATCAAATGATATATTTTTATTGTTAATTATTTAATTTATATTATACAATATTTGATATATTCTCTTTGTGAACGAGGTTAAGAAAATTCATGAGCTTTTTTGTGTTCATTTACAAATTCTATTTTCCATTCTATATGTTTTTACATAAATCTTTCAAATCTAATATTTTGGTTCATATTTTCTGAAAAATAGATATCCTATTACGAATACTGTTGTTGCCATTAATAATGGTATTATTATTTTCCACAAACTAAGATACATTATAAATTCTATTCCTTTTGAGGATATTAATTTTCTTGTCATTATATATACAAAATTCAATGGATGATATATTTTATTTTGAACTGGCAATAGAAAATAACTATATATTACAAATAATGATATTATTATTGAAAATAGATTATTCTTTACAATTACATATATCATCATTCCTAATAAAGCGGTAAATAATATTGCTATTTCATAGTTTAAATATGCTACTATTGTTAATGCCATCCCTTTTATATCAGGTTTTCCAATTACTATCATATAGTAATATGTTAATATTATTAGATTATATATACTATACAATGTTGTTATCCAGAATAATGATATTGATTTTTTAATGTAGAATTTTAATCTTGTATTTTCCATAAATATATATGTGTATAATCTACTTTCTGTTATTTCATGCAATATTTTTATTCCAAGTATTATTGCTATTAATTGTATTAATCCCATAAAGTTCCACATTGATCCAAAGTATTTTGCGGCTATTATGGATATTGATGGTTTTCCATAATACCCCCTTGCTATCATATAAACTATACCTTTAGCCCTTATTGTTGAAAAGAAATAGTATATTATTAATGAGGCTATAAAAAATTTATCTTTTTTTATCTTTTGTATTTCTGCTTTAATCATTTTTTCCATCTCCTGATGATATTTTTATAAATGTTTTTTCCAGGATAGATGTATTTTTTTCTATATCTTTTATTCTTATTCCATATTGTGTGAGTTTTTCCAATGTTTGTATTATATTGTTGCTTTTTATTATTGTTTTACCCTCTTCTATTTTGTATTCTAACCATTCAGGATATTTCTGTGTTTCTGTATATATTATATATTCATCATTTTTTTTAAATTCATCTTTTGATAAGATTTTTTTAATTTTTCCATCATGTAATATACCTACTCTGTCTGCCATTTCTTTTGCTTCTGATAATACATGAGTGCTTATTATTATACTTTTTCCTCTTTCTTTTAAATCTTCCATTAGTTTAATAAAGTTTTTTCTTTCTATTGGGTCCAATCCTTCTGTTGGTTCATCAAATATGTATATATCAGGATCTATTAATAGTAATATCGAAACAGCAAGCCTTTTTTTCATTCCTGTTGAATATTTACCAACTTTCTTTTTTGCGTGCTGTTGTATTCCTGTTATTTTTAAATATTTATCCATACTTTCTTTATTTATTTTTATATATATAGATGAGGTTATATATTTTATGTTTTCGTATGCATTCATATTTTTCATAAATTGTGGTTCTTCTACAAAACCCAATAATTTTTTACCTTTTTTTATTTTTATTTCACCTTCATCTGGGTTATATACTTTGGTTAATATGTAAAATAGTGTGGATTTCCCTGCCCCATTTTCCCCTAATATTACAAATTTTTCCTCTTCTTTTACATCAAAGCTTATTCCTTTTAAAACTTCTTTTTCCTTAAACTTCTTTTTTATGTTTTTTACATCTATCATTTTTTCACCACCAATTAAGCCACAGAATTTAAAATTCATATCTTTATTCAAGTTTTAATTCATAAACTTCAAATATAAAAAGATTTTTATCTTCTTTTTTTTCTATTTCGTTTAATACACCATAATACTTATCTTTCATTTTAAAAAAATGTATTGCTTTATTCAAAATTTTATTTATGTTACCTGTTTCAAGATTTATTTTATAAGTATTTCCATTAAAAAGAAATATTTCAAATTGATTTTGTAAGTTCAAATTAACTCTAAAAGGTGTATTTGAACAGAGAAATGTAGCATAATCAGATTTTTTTAGTTCGTTTTCCCATAATATTTTAAATTTATTATCTATTATTTTTCCTAATATTATTTTTGTTGTACTATCTTCCTGCACTTCTATTAATATTTTTTCATTTTTATAGGTATAATAATGATAATTTATATTTCCTTCTTTCAAAAATGGATATATTTCTTCCATATTTATATTTTCTATTTTATTATTATCGAGATTATATCTTTTTATATTTATTTTTCCACCATAATTACCAAAATATACATATTTTTCATCTTGATATATATATATGTATAATAGTTCATATCTGAAAATACTTTTTCATCTTTCTTTATTAATTCATAGTTTTTTGCATCAAATGTGTGTTTTAATTTTATGTATTTACTATTTGAACCAAAAAAAGATGTCACACTTTTTTCTGGTATTGTTTCGAATATATATAGTTTATCTTTATACTTTGCCATTTCTAATATCCCTGAAAAATCTTTTAGTGTTATTAATTCTTTATACCAGTTTAAATCTTTATCTACTATCATTACTTTTCGTTCTGATTCATTTATGCCTACACTCATTATTATATTATCTTTCAATTCATAATCAATTGTAACTGCAAATGACTTTACTCCTAAATTAAGCTTTTTGTTAAATATATATTTTCCTTCTTTTTTTATATATTCATTTATTTCCATATCTCCATTTTTTTCATTTCCACATATTATCCAGAATTTATTTTCAAATGCATATGTTGTTATTAATGTTGCACCTGTAAGTCCTCCAATCTCATATAATGCTGGAGCATTCATTTTTATTGTTTGTTCTGTATCATTTTTTAATGAGTATATGCGTGCCTCAAACTCTTTTTCAGTAGTTACAACAAATGGTGTAATTATTGCTTCATTTTTTGTAAATGTTGCTATTAATTTTGGTGGTTTTTTGGCATTTTCTATCTCAATTCTTTTTATCATTTTTAATCTATCAGAAAATAAAGAAATTGATATTGTTAACATAAATAAAATTACTAATATATTTCTTTTCATTTCTTTCACCCCTTCAATCCACTTTTTTAAAACAATTAAGTATTAAAATTCTTTAATTACCTTAAAAAATAGATTTTCTATATCATTTGTTATTTTTACTATTTTTATTATTTCACCATTTTTTTCTTCAATATTCTGTATTTCTTTTACTATTTCTTTTTCATTTATTTCTTTTGAATATGTTTCTTCATTTATTTTGTATTTAAAAATATATTTCTTATCACCTTTTATTTCCGTATTTGATATTATTTCTCCATTATGTAATATTATTATTTTACCAGCCAATTTTTCTGCCTCTGATAACACATGTGTTGTTACTATTATGGTTTTTTCACTTTTATTTAAATTTTTTATTTTTTTTATCAATTTTATTCGTTCGGCAGGATCGAGATTTTCCAATGGTTCATCTAATATCATTATTTCAGCATCTAATAATATATTCATTGCAAATGCAAGACGTTTTTTCATTCCTGTTGAATATTTGTAGACCTTTGTTTTTCTTTTTTTATATAATCCAACGTTTTTTAATTCTTTTTCTACTTCTTCTTTTTTTACTTTCTTTCCATATATTTTTGCTATATATTTTATGTTTTCTTCACCTGTTAATTCAGGTATAAAGGTTATATTTTCTATATATCCGCTCATACTACCATTTATTTTTATTTCTCCTTTTTCATAACTTTTTGCACCCATTATTGTGTAAAGTAATGTGGATTTCCCAGCGCCATTTACTCCTAATATTACTATACATTCCCCTTTTTTTATTTTTATATTTATATTTTTTAATGTGTATTTTTCTTCTTTTTTGTATTTTACCCATAAATCCTTTACTTCTAAAATTACCATTTTTTTACTCCTTTATTTTATATTTTTTTAATATTATGAAAAGTATTATTGTTATTATTACTGAACTTATAAACGGAGTTATTATCATTTTTTTCAGTATAACTTCAAGCCTTCCCATCATTATTTTGTTAAATCCTATTATGTAGTGAAATATACTATACTTTTTTAAATCAGTATCGGATATTATATATATTACCCATAATGATAATATTCCTAATATTGTTATTGCATAATTTCTTACAATTAAATATATTACCAGACTCAATATTTCTATAAAATATATTCCTAATATTGTATTTATAATTCCCGCAATACCCATAAAATCCATTCTGATATGAATATTTTTATGTATTAAAAATGATAATATTATACCTATATATATTAACAACCCCTGACTTATTCCACTTATTATCATGTATTTTATTATTTCAAGATAATATCTTATTTTTCCTTTTTGTGATAAATACACTATTTCAAATATTTTACTTTCAATATCTCCTTTTAATATTGATGTACTTATTAGTATTCCAAAAATTATTGGTATAAAGAACATATTCCATAACATTATTATTGTATTACCCAATATTTCCTGAAATTCTATTATTCCTGTCGAGGATAATATTGTTTCATACATAAAATTTGATATTATATAGCTCAATATAAATATTAATATTGCTGATGTTATAAAATATTTGTTTTTTATCAGTCTCATCATTACATTTCAATCCCTTTTATTTTCTCATTTTCATTTGTTATTACATGTAATGTTTTTCCATCGTTATATATCTTTACCACATTATTTATTTTCTCTTTTTTCATTTTATTCTTTTCAATTATATAAAATATAAATTTATTTCCTTCTCTGTAATAAATATATATTTTATTATTTAAATTCTCAAAATTTATTCTACTTTTATTTAGAAATTCTGTTGTTATTTTTTCAGTTTCTAATTTATTATTTAATAAATATATTTTTGATATATTTTGTTTTTCACCATATATTTCCTGGCATATTACATATCTTTCTCCAATAGCATCTATATATAATTCCTTATTTTTAATTTTTCCTGTTTTAGCTAATAATTCTTTTTCTATTTTCAGGTTTATTTCTTTTCCTTTTTCTTCATCTATAGAAACTAAAATAAGTTTTTCTTTTGTTTTGTCATAATTTACCACATAAATTTTTCCGTCTATGTTTATTACTTCTGATGGAATTAAATTGCCTGAGTGGACCTTTTTGAAATATATTTCACTTTTTCCTTCATCATTTAAGTCTAATTGTACTATTGTAAGTATATAATTGAAACTTCCTGTGAGAAATCTAAAAAGAGCTGTTACAGGATTACTTATATCATGACCTAAAATAAGAAAATATAATTTGTTATTTTCCTCGTGAATTATTTCTTCTAATTCATTATTAGTTCCTTCTAATTTCTCCTTTATTATTATTTTCTTATTTTTTATTACTATTAAATCTCTTTTTTCCAAATTTTCTAAATATCCAACTATCAAAATTATATATCCATTCTTTTGCTGTAATCCTCCCTGTGGATAACCATATTTTCCAAGTTCAATACTTTTAATATTTTCATTTTCTGGATCATATACTAAAATTTCACTTCTATCATTTGATTTTGAAATTCTAAATATATATATTTCATTGTCATACATTATAGCACTATTTATGTATACTTTTGTTCCTACTATCGGTAATCTCATATATCCTAATTCTATTTTTTTCTCACTTATTTGATCATTGGTTATTCGATTATATTTTTTTAATACTATGTATTTTTTATTTTCATCTTCATCCATTTCATTTAATGTAATAATATATTTTTCTGTAAAAAATATATATGAAGATTTTTCAACATGAATATTCATACCTATTTTTGAAAATGAAATTATTGTTATTATTAAAATTATTAAAATTCCTGCTTTTCGTTTCATAATCATATTTCTCCTTTCTTTTTACTTTAAAAAATGGGTGGATACGCCCAAAATATATTATTTCTTATTTTTCTATTTCTTCTTTCTTAGTAAGATCTACAAGGATACAAAAATCAAGTTCTTCACAACTATCACCAAAATCTAAACCTATACATATATCTTTGATACATCCATCAGTATTTTCATTATTATTTTCCGAATTAATAATTTTAATATGCTTCATATTTTAATCCTCCTCTATAATTATCATACCCTCTATTATATCCACCCCAAGATCATACTTTTAATTTTTCTACTCCTATTTTTGTTAGTTCGCAAGAAATACTTCGGCTATTGATTATATTTTTTAATGTTTTTATATCTTTTTCAACATCTTCATTTTTTTATTTCCTGTAAGATGTGAATAGGCTATTTCATCTAGTTCGACTAATGTTACACTATCAAGATCCAATAGATGCTTTTTTTTATTATTTTGATAGAGTTTATATTTCATTTTTTTCTCCTTTCTTTTTAATATTAAAAATATATTGTATCATAAAACCTTATATGCTATAATTTAAATGTATTCTACAAATAACTGAGTATAAAGCTTTTAGTTTTCATATGATATCTTATTATCCTCCGGAATTTTCAATTTGAACTTGAGGATTAGTTGAATGAGTAGTTGAATTACTTTTATCATCACCACCATATACCATTGTTGAAGATAATATTATGATTGCCATTATTAATATAATTATTTTTTTCATTTTTTCACCCCCCTCATTTATCTTAGCATTTCTTATATGACTGTCAAGTATTTCTTTTGTAGCCTGAAATTAGCTTTTTATAAACATTTTAAACCGCAATGTCATTTTTAATAAATGGTAATATTTTAGACATATAACTTCAATTTCTGAAATTCTTTATTTTGGATATTTATATATTTTTAAGTAATTATTCTGTAACAAAATGTAACTTAACCTTAATTAAATATCATTCTTTAAGTTTTTGTTTCAATATTTATAATTTTTATTTAAGAGGTGTTTTATGAAACATTATTCCTTAAATAAATTAATTGATATTATAGAATATGGAGCTTTTTCTAAACCTATTGTGAATTATATTTTAACTAATACTGAGGATGAAGATTTGGTTTATTATCTTTTATGTTTAAAATCCATTTGGAAAAACAAACATAGAGAAGCTTTTAAATATGCCGATCTCGTTACTACTACTACAATTTTAAATGAACTTGCTACGCTTGAAAAGATTAGTATTTTATTTAATAATAATAAAATTAAAAAAGCTAATATTGAACTAAGAAAGATTAAAAATAATATTCAATCTCTTAATAAAAAAGCAAGAAAAATTATTATTCCTGCTTTGAGATTTATGGAAATAAGATTTTCAAATTTAATTGATGAAAATCTTGTTAGATATTGGAGTGAAGAGTATGAAAGTAGTTATGCACAGAAATCATTATTAAAATATTCTGAAGCCAGAAAATATTTAAATAATAAAGATTTTCATAAAGCTTTTGATTTATTTATTGAAGGGTTTAACCTTGCAAAAAAGTTTCCTCATCCTACTATGATTTGTTCCGGATTAAATAATGCAGCATGGTGGATAAGAAAAGTAGATAAGAAGAAAGCGTTAATTGCAGCAGATTTATTAGAGTATTATATTGGTTATTATTTTGAAGACTTATTTAAAATTTATAATTGGTTTGATACTATTTTTGATGTTTATTCAATTAATAATTATATTGGTTTATATGATATTTCAAGAATTATGAATGAATTAAAAAATAATATAAATATCGATAATAAATTTAATAAAGATTTTTATAATAGTTCTAATAAAAAACATATTAGTTTTTTATTTAAAAATAACATTAATAAAAATTCGACTATAATTGATTTTAATTTTTCAATTGTATTTTTAGCAACATATTCATCATTAATAGAAAAACCATCTTTCTCCAAAAATAATATTTTAGGATTGATTTTTGAAGGAGATAAAAATAAAATTATTAAATATTTTTCAAGTAATTATGAGAAAATGTATTTTTTTAATTTAATGTTCTCAAATTTTCAAGAAGAAAATTTGATAAATAATATTAATAATAAAAACTATAACTTTCTAAATTCTGCCAAAGTCAGTTTATTTTATATTGCGAGAAAAAATTTAATTTTAAAGTTATTAAAGAATGTAAGAAATAAAAAAGAATTTATTGTCCATTATTTTAATTTATCAGATAGAGAAAAAAATATTTTTGATATATTTTTAAGAAATTGTGTCCGTTACGATATTAAATGGCCTATTATTCCAAAAGTTGAAGGTGATTTGAAATCTTTCGCTTTAAAATATAATATTACTCAAAAACGTGTAGCTTTAGGATATTATTCTTTTGAAGATAATGAAAGACTTTTTCTTGATTCTATTATTGAGAATTTTTTATAATGGAATTAGTGGATACTTATAAATAAATATTTAAGAACTGTAAAAGTTAGAATAGACCATAAAAATTTTCTATAAATAGAAAAAATAAAAACCCTCTTCTTTGTATAGTAGAATACCAAGAAGGGGGTTTTTTTATTATTGGTGTATTATTCCTGAAGTTATCAAGTTTTATATATTACATATACATATCATCATTTTTTAAAACCCATGAATTCCTTGTTTTCTGGATTTTGTTTCTAATAATTTAAATGAAATTATTCCTGTTATCAAATAAAATAAAGATAAAATTGATAATATTATATATTCTGTTTTTATATCTATAATAGTATTTGTATTCATTAATAAGTAACGCATTATATCTAATCCCCAGCTAAATGGAAACAAATATGATATCCACCTCAAAAATGCTGGTAAAACCGTTATTGGAAAAAACATACCTCCTATTAAAGGTGCGGCATTTCCCATTAAACTAACCAATTCATCCCCATCCTTAAATAATAAAGTTATTCCAAAAAAGAAAAAAACATATCCAAATGATGCTAAGATAGAAATTATAAATACAGCTATTGCACCTAAAAAATTAATAATATTAATTGTTGTTATATTTGATATTATTGCTAATATTATTATCGGTATTGATTCTATGGTTACTTTTAATATTCCCAGTACAGACCATCCGAATATATAACCTAAAGGATTTATTGGCATTAAAAAGATTTCCTCTAATTGCCCTATTTTCATATGATGCCTTAATGTAAATATTACTCCCCACAATACTTCTATATAATTCCAATATGCTGCACCAATTAAAACATATCCGAATATATTTTTGGTATTGGTATTTCCATAAAAGAATTGCGTTAATCCGCTTTTTTCTCCGAAAAAATATAATAAAAAAACAGGTATTATTGTTAATAATGGTGTAAAAAATGCCCCATACCAATCTATTCTATATTTTTTTGCTGTTAAAAAATTTGCTTTTGCAAGATACAAACTATTTACCATGATTCCCACTCACCTTTTTCACGTGTATATCTTTCTACTTTGTTTAACATTAATATTCCTATAATTAAATATATTAAACTTATTATAGTTAGAACTATTAGAAGAAATATATCCTCTTTACCTATAATACCTTTCTTTATTATATTTCTTCCTAAAGATATTAAATAAGTTAATGGAATTATATAGGATATCATTTTAATGTATATGGGGTAATACTCTATAGAACTTGTCATACCTGATAGTAAACCCACAAAATATTGTACTGCATAGTTCATACTTCCTATTTTTTTTTTCCATAATGCCAATGCTGCAAAAAATATTGAAAAAAAAGTTATATACATTCCACTTATCAATAATAAAAGGAATATCCATATACTCATTTTTATTGTTATTCCGGATATCATAAAAAATATTAATGTAAATATAGTTAAATAAACGTTTGCAAAAAAAGTATCAATACTTTTTGAAAATAAAAATTTCAATAAGGATATAGGAGATATTATTATAGAAGTTAATGTACCTTCAGCTCTTTCTTCGCCAAATCCATCTCCTACTCCCCAAAAATATTGATTTAACCGATACCATAATAATGTTCCTATTAATATACTTTCAGAAAAGTCAATTTTTCCAAATAATTTAGATGTAAATATATATGGTCAAACTCAGGATATACACACCACTTTATAAATCCGAACTAATATTCTGGTTCAAGACATTGAAATTTAAGATCAGGCGATGTTGTTGAATGAAGAATTTTTATTAATTCTAACAACTTTTTAAATAGAATAGTTTGAATATTTTTCAATGTCTATGATTTTTCCTATTTTGCTTATATCTTTATCATGTGTTGATATTATTACAATTTTATTTTTTAAAAACTTATTTAATTCTTGGAGAATCTTTTCCTTTGTTTTTTTATCAACACCATTTAAAGGTTCATCAAGTAATATTATTTCTTTTTCTTTAGCTATTAATGCTCGTGCAAGTAAAATTCTTGATTTTTGTCCTCCAGATATATTATTTCCATTTTTTTCTAATTTATAATCAAGAGGAATATCTTTTAAATTAAGAAAGTCGAGCATTTCTCTTATTATTTCTTTATCTATATTTCTTCCCAAGGATATGTTTTCATATGCACTCTCATTAAATATATAATCATTTTGTGTCATATAAGATATTTTGTCAGTTATATCTTTAATACCTATATCATTATTATTGTTTATTTTTATTTCACCTTTTCCTATTTCTTTTCTTCCACTTAAAATATCCAATAAAGTTGTTTTCCCTATTCCACTTTTTCCTTTTATTATTATAATTTCATTTTTATATGCAGAAAATGAAAGATTTTCAATTAAATTAGTTCCATTATACCCATAGGATAAATTTTTAACTAAAATATTGTTTATTTCTTCTTCAGATATTTTAGATAAATTTTTTTTATTATTTTCAATATATTCTAATAAAATATTTTTGTTAGAAAGAGCTCTTGATATATCTGATGTTATTATTGATAATTGCTGGGCAATAATAAATATTGTTCCTGAATAATTTAATATCATCTGAAATGTTCCTACTGTAATTGTTTTAGAAATTAATTGATATATAGATATTATCAATATCATTGAAAAAGATATTGTTCTTATATATTCTGGTATCATATTAATATATATATGATTAATTGAATATGCTTTTTTATTTTTTTCTGTAAATTCATCAAAGTCTTTATTTTGTTTTTCAAAAAAATATTTGATTTTATTATATAAATATAAGTCCACACGTGTCTTTAATAGATTTTCAACTTTTGCTTTTAATTCTCTTTTTATATTTTGAACTTTCTGAAATCCTTCTGAATTTTTTTTAAAAGCTATCTTGAAGTGAAAAAATATACTTACGAGATAAAAGACTATTATTGCTGCATACAATATATTTATTTTGAACATTATATATCCTGAAATAAGTATATATAATGTGTATAATGATGTTATAACTATCCTTGGATTCATTATGGATAAAAATATTTCTATGTCATCAAATATTAATGTTTGGATATATCCTATACCTTTTTCAGATATTTTTTCACTTTTATTATTTATTATATTTTTTAATAATTTTTTTCTTAATTCTTTTTCTGAAGAAGCTTCTGTATATGTTGATAATATTCCGCTTATTAATTCAGTAATTTCTGATGCGATATATATCAAAAATAGGGAGATAATCATTTGAATTTTTACATCTTTATTATTAATTGTATAATCAAGTATCTTTTTTATTTGTAATGGTATTCCAATTTGAAATATCATTGATAATATTCCAAATATTACAGCTAAAAAGAAGATAATCAAATTTTTGTATCCAACATTTTTTAATAATTTCCACATAGTATCACCTTATAAGTTTATGATTTTATCTGCCATTTTATCAAGAATGTTTTCATGACTTATTACTATACACATCTTTTTTTCTTTTATTTCTTCTATTAATTTTATTATTAAATTTCTATTGAATTCATCTAAATTTGTAAATGGTTCATCAAGTATTACTATTTGTGAATTATCAATTATGGTTCTTCCTAATAATATTCTTTTTAATTGCCCTCCTGAAATATTTTCTCCATTAAAATCAATTATATAATCAATATTTTCTTTAAATTTATTTAAGGCTATTTTGTCGAGCGTTTTAATTATTTGTTCCTTTTCATAATTTCTTCCAAAATCAATATTTTCTCTTATAGAATCATATATAACAGAACTATCTTGCATTAATACTTTTATATTATTTTTTACATAATTGATATTCTGTTTTTTTATATTTATTCCATTTAAATTTATTTCACCAGATTGTGGTTCCGTAATTCCCAATATCATTTTTATCAATGTACTTTTTCCTCTACCACTTTCTCCTTTTATTACATATAATCCTTTACCGGATAATTTTAGATTTAAATTTTCAAATATTATTTTTTTATCATTATATTGGAATTTAATATTTTTTAATTCTATTTGAGGGCTTTCTGTTGTTTCTAATATATTTTCAACATTTTCAATTAACTCTATTTCTTTTAATTTGTCTATTTCTTTTAATTTATTTCTACTAACCTTTATCTTTTTATATTCATTTATTAGAAATTTAAAAACCTCTATTGGATCTACAACGTTTTCTTTCAGTTCAAATATCATGAAATATGTTCCTAACGTTATTAATCCATTTTTTATATCCATTAATAACATATAAATTATCATTAAATTAAAAAAAATCATAATTAAAGAATTTATTTGATTCAAAAGGGCATATTTTATATAATATTTCATATGTTCTTTTATATTTTCAGTTTCATATCGTTCTTTTATTTTATAAAATTTATCAAATACATTATATTGAGAAATTGATTTATATCCAGAAATAAAATCCATTTGATTATCTACAAGTGTTTTATATTTTTCATTAACTTTATCGTATTTTATCTTACGGTGTAATCGTAAATTTAAAGCTATTAATATTATATAAATTAAGGATAATGTAAAATACTTAATCCCTGCTATATATCCTATGAGTGCAAGTGATATTATGCTTATTATCAGTCTTCCATAAAACATAGCAAAAAATATTTGATTTGGTTCAACGTCATTATATGTATCATCAAATATTATATTTAGCAATGTACCATTATCAAAAAGTTTTTTCTTGTCATGTAATGATTTAAATAAGTATAATTTTATTTTTTCTTTATAAAATATAGGCCATATATGTCTATTTGCAACTCCAAAATATAATAATAGAGTTAATTCAATAATTATTATTATTGAATACAAATATGCTCCATATAACGACATTTGAGGATTTTGTGTAATCATATCTATTATCCATTTAAGTAATAAGGGTAATAACACTGCTTTCACAACTCTTAATAATATTTCAAATAAAAACAATAATCTATTTTTTAACTTCAAATCCATTTTTACACCTCTAATTCCACTTCTATTGCTTCTTTAAGATAATATTTTTCTGGAATACAAAAATCATTTTTCTCTTTTATTTTTCTTGCATAGGCACAACCACCAAAACAAATAGGAAGTAAGTTGCATTTTCTACACTCTTCCAATTCAAAAACATCTCTATTTCTGCTATATAATTTATTATATAATTTTTTATTTGTTATTATTAAATTACCTTTTAGATCAAGATATCCCATATTATTTTCATTATTAAGTGGATCTATTCCAGTACATATTGTAATCTTACCATCTGGTGTAAATGTAAAAGTATTTGGTAATCCAGCACTGCAACTATATAATGGATTTTTAAAAAAGCTAGAAATTTCAAAACCTTTTCCTTTCGCTTTTTTTAACAAACTATATACATATTTATCGTTATTTGCATTTTTTTCTTGTTCTGGATTATTAAATATTCCTATAATAGAAAGAAAATAATTTATATTTTTGAATTTGTACAAATCATCAAAATCTTTTTCTGTAAAATCTTCATCAATATTTAATCTATAAACGACGTTAATCTTTTTAATCTTTAAACTATCCAACTTTTTTAAATTTTTTATTATAATTTCATATGAACCATTGCCTGATTTAAAAGGTCTCATTTTATTATGTCGCTTTTTTGAACCATCCTGTGTTATTTGGACATTAATGTGTTCAGAAATTTCTGATAGTTTTATATAAAATTTTTCATCAAAAATCGAACCATTTGTTACAATATTCGTAATTAATTTTATATTTCTATTATTTATTATGTTATATACAGATTCTGAAATTTTAAAAATTTTATCCTTTAATAACATAGGTTCTCCACCGAAAAATGTCAAGACAATCGACTTAATGTTTGAATTTATTTTGTGTTTTATAAAATTAATTATAGCATTTTCATAAATATCCGATATATGAATTCTTTGATGATTTTGATAGCAATATGAACAATTAAAATTACAATAATGTGTTAGAAATATTTTAATTATCAAATTTTCATTAATAAATGATTCATAATATTTCTTTAATAAATCTAGTTCGTCTATATCATCCTCTATTAAAAATTTATTTTCTATTAATACATTATAAAATTCTTTATTAAAATTTTTTAGAGAATCATTATGAGAAGATAATATTTTCATTAGTTTTTTTTCATGATAATTATCAAATATAACAAGGGATTGATATAATGTATTAAATAAAATTATTTTATTATCTATTTTTTTATATATTGTATATTTAGATTTTTTCATAAGATCACCTCTAAAAAAAAATAAATATTAATTTTAATTATTTTTAACTATGTAGTCTGTTCTATATCATTCTAACCAGCATGGAGGGAGTATTCCCTCCTATTAAAAATTTTATTTGCCATTGCAATTACAATTTGTATTTGTACATCCATCATTATTAGTGAAAATACTTGATAATTTTGGTTTAGGTTTTTTTATTACTTTTACACCTTGCATTTTATACCTCCTTTCAATTATATTTTCTTCTAGTACTAGATAATAACAGCCGGCTGAAAAAATTTTTTATTTTAGTTTATAAACACATTGTATTACAAAAAATCATATGTTATAATGTTAATAAAACAATTGAGTCTAGAGATGTTTTTTATTCATAAATTACAGTTTGAATTTGAGGATTTGATGAATTGGTTGATGAATAATCATAATCATCTCCAGCATATAATATATTTGAGAATAGAAAAAGTATAATTAATATTGATACTATAATTTTTTTCATCCCCATCACCTCCCAATTTTTATTTTAGCAATTCTAACATGATTTTCAACTATTACGGTGATATTAACAAAATCCTATTTATCAGGATTTTATTTTTACGATAAAATTACATTCCTATTATAAAGTTTTTTGTAACATTATTTGTGAATAGTATAATACATTTTAATAGCATATTTTATATAATAATTCTTTTTATTTCACATTCTAAAAAATAGCAAGAATTTTGATTTTAAATTTTCGTAAATTATGTAACGATTTTGTTGGTGATAATGTATGAAGATTAATAATGTGTTTCTAAAAAAGATTATAGATATAGTCGAGTACGGAAGTTTTTCAAAACCAATTTTGAATTATATTGAAAGTAATATTAACGATATTTCATTAAAATATTATATTTCTTTATTAAAATCAAAATGGAAGATGGATTTTTCTTCTGCTATTTACTATGCAAATAAGTCTATTTCAACAACAACAACAACAACAATACTAAAGGAACTTTCAAGATATGAACTTGTGTTGTTATATTCAAGAATGAATAATTTTGATAAATCAAAAAAAGTTTTCAATACACTAAAAAATAATATAAGCAATATTTCACCATATGCAAGAAGAATAATTATACCTGGGTTAAAAGCCCAATCAGAGAAATTAAATCAGAATTTTGAGATTTTAAAATGTTATGGTGATTTATATGAGGAAAGTTATGTTCAAAAAGCAATAATAGAATATTCAAAGGCCGGAAGATTATTGTCTGAAGAAAAATATGATGAAGCTTATAATAATTTTTTAAAAGGTTTTTCATATGCTAAAAAATTTAATCACCCTTCAATGATGTGTGCAGGTTTAAATTCTGCAACGTGGTGGATAAGGAATGAAGATAAGAAAAAAGCTTTAATTACTGCTAATTTACTGGAATATTATATTGGTTATTATTTCGATGATTTTAATTATATATCTAATTGGATTGATACTATTATAAGTGTAAAAGAATTAAACAATGATATAAGAGTTTTTGGCCTTTTAGAAATTATTCATAACGCTTTAATATTATTTCCGGATTTAAAAATATTTATTGAAAATATGCAATGCCCAGATTTTAAAATAGAAGAATATACACTAAATAAAAAATTGAATTATTTTATTTATAAAAAAAGTAAAAAAAGATTGAAAAGTAAAACATTAAATGTTGTGGAATTAAAAAGATTTATTCAAAAATATGGTTTAACATATAAGAAAACATATCCATATGAAATAAAAAATGAATTATATAAAATATATATAAATAAAATCTTTAAAGAAAACATAATCAAATTTAAAAAGAAAAATAAAATAAAAATACTGGAATTATTTTTAGCAACATATTCATCATTAATAGAAAAACCATCTTTCTCCAAAAATAATATTTTAGGATTGATTTTTGAAGGAGATAAAGATAAAATTATTAAATATTTTTCAAGTAATTATGAGAAGATGTACTTTTTTAATTTAATGTTCTCAAATTTTCAAGAAGAAAATTTGATAAATAATATTAATAATAAAAACTATAACTTTCTAAATTCTGCCAAAGTCAGTTTATTTTATATCGCGAGAAAAAATTTAATTTTAAAGTTATTAAAGAATGTAAGAAATAAAAAAGAATTTATTGTCCATTATTTTAATTTATCAGATAGAGAAAAAAATATTTTTGATATATTTTTAAGAAATTGTGTTCGTTATGATATAAAATGGCCTATTACACCTTATCCTAAAGGAAAGGTTCGTGATTTTGCAATTAAATATGGTCTTGGTCAAAAACGTGTTGCTTTAGGATATTATTCTTTTGAAGACAATGAAAGACTTTTTCTTGATTCTATTATTGAGAAATTTTTAAGATTATAAATAAAATTAATATAACCCTGGCAATTTCAATCTGCCAGGGGATTTTTATTATTTATAATTATTTTCTAAGGAAACTCTAAGGTTATTTTAAGGGGATTCTAAGTATAATAAGTTATTATATAGTTGTCGAAAAAAGAAAAAAATAATTTAAAATTTAGGAGGCGATTTATATGAAAAAAAGTTTATTAGTAGGAATAATGGCATTGATTTTAGTAGTAGTATCATTTGCAGGTGGATTTTTTAATAATCCTAGTGTAGCAGTATCTTCTTTACCAGTTGAAACATTATCAGCAAGTGAAACAGAAGGATTATTACAAATGAGAGAGGAAGAAAAATTAGCAAGGGATGTTTATTTAACATTGTATGATACGTGGGGTATTCAAACATTTTACAACATAGCACAAGCAGAACAAACACATATGAATGCAGTAAAAAGTATTTTGGATAAATATGATTTACAAGACCCAATAACAGATTATACAGTTGGAGTTTTTAATAATGAAGAATTGCAAAAATTATATTATGATTTAGTAGCAGAAGGCCAAAAATCAGTTATAGATGCTTTAAAAGTAGGAGCAACAATAGAAGATTTGGATATATATGATTTAGATAAATTATTAAAAGAAACAGATAATCAAGATATAAAATTAGTATATGAAAATTTAATATCCGGATCAGAAAGTCACATGAGAGCATTTGTGAGTCAATTAGATAGATATAATACAACATATTCAGCTCAATACATAACCAATGAAGAATTACAAGAAATTTTAAATGGAAACAATGGCTCATCTTCTAATAATTCTAGTTCAAAAGGCTATGGAAATAAAGGTAGAAGAAGGTAAGAACAACATATAAAAAATAAAAGGTTTCGGAAAAATCCGAAACCTCTTTATTATTAATATATATATTTTAATCTATAATAATTTTCTCCAGAGACTACATATAATGTATCTTCTTTATTTAATTTATATGGGTTTTCATTAATTTTAACTTCTGTACCTAATAATTCGCTTATTTCTTTTGCTTTTTCTTCACATCTTATATGACTTTCAAAACCTTCTTTAATTCCGTGTTTTAATTCTTCCAAAGAAATCCTTTCAACTCTTAGATCTTCTACTGGTTTTACTAATATCAAATCTAAATCAACCTTATCTGAAATGTATTTAGCCATAATATCCCTCCCTGATTTGGTATTTTACAATTCTATTATACCATAGTTAAAACTTTAAATCAAATTAGATAAATCAAATTCTACCTGTATATATAGCAGTTCTCTTTTATAAACCTCTCTAATTATTTATTTTGAATATAAATATAAATATCAAAATCTATTTTTATAGATGTTTAGCTATTTGTGCAGCCAATTTCGCATTATTATATACCAGTTGTATATTTGAAGCTAAACTTTCACCACCTGTAATTTCTTTAATTTTGGCTAATAGGAAAGGTGTAGTATCTTTTCCTTTTATTCCTAACTTTTCAGCTTCTTTTAATGCTTCTTCAATTGCCTTTGTTATAACTTCATAATCCATTTGATATTCTTCTGGTATAGGATTAGCTATAACAGCTCCACCCTTTAAATTAAGATCCCATTTTACTTTTAAGAAATTTGCTATTTCTTCTGGTGAATCTAATCTAAAGTTTACATTAAATCCGCTTTTTCTTGTATAAAATGCTGGTAGTTCAACTGTTTGATATCCAATAACAGGAACTCCAAAAGTTTCTAAATATTCTAATGTTAGTCCAAGATCTAATATAGATTTTGCTCCAGCACATACTACAGCTACATTGGTATTCGCTAATTCTTGAAGATCTGCTGAAATATCAAAAGTTTCCTGTGCATTTCTATGAACTCCACCTATACCTCCTGTAGCAAAAACTTTTATTCCAGCTAATGCTGCTATAATCATTGTACCAGCAACAGTTGTTGCACCATCTAATTTTTTTGAAACAACATATGGAATATCTCTTCTACTAACCTTTATAACTTCCCTTCCTTTTTTTCCTAAATATTCTATTTCTTCTTTATTTAAACCTGCTTTTAATTTTCCATTTATAATAGCGATAGTTGCAGGAACTGCTCCGTTTTCTCTAACAATTTGTTCCACATTTAATGCAGTTTCGACATTTTGAGGATAAGGCATTCCATGTGAAATAATGGTTGACTCTAATGCAACAATTGGTTTATTTGATGCTAATGCTTCCTTTACTTCTTCAGAAATAACTAAGTATTCATTTAACATATTTCCATCTCCTTTATTATTTTTTTAATATTTTCCACACTTAAATCTTCAGATATTGTATTTTTAGATTGCAAAGCTATTATAGAAGCTCCTATTGCAAAAGAACCAGAATATTTTAAATCGTAATCATTCAAATAAGAATAAACTAATGCTGCAGTAAAAGCATCTCCAGCCCCAGTTGCATTAGTTACTTTGATTTTTGGAGAATATATTTTGATTGTTTCTTTTTCATTTGCACAAATTATTCCATTTTCTCCCATAGTTAAAAACACCTGTTTTACACCTTTAGCAATTAATAGGTCACATGCTTTTTGGGCATCATTTTCATCATTAATTTTTATATCTGTTAAAATTTCAGCTTCTAATTTATTAGGTTTTATTGTATGGAATTTTCCTATAATATTCTTTACTTTTTCTGTTTTAGTAGTTGAAACTGTATCTAAAAAAATAGGATTTTTATATATTTCTAATAAGTATTCAATACTTTCTCTAGGTAAATTTGTATCCAATACCAACACTTCACTATTTTGTACTATACCCTTTCTTGATTTAAAAAAATCAATTGTTAGTTCATCACAAATATCCATATAAGAAATAGCCACTTCCATATCTCTGTCTTTATTTAATATGGCTAAATATATAGATGTTTGGTTTTTTGAAGATATTAGAGAATTTCCTATATCGATACCAATTTCTTTAGAGTGTTTTATAACTTTTTCTCCATATATATCATTACCAATAGCTGTAATGAATTTTACATTTAAATCTAGCTTCGCCAAATTTTCTGCAATATTTCTTCCAACTCCACCTAATGACAAATTTACAACACCTGGGTTAGAATCTTTTGATATAAGATCATTCTTTGGAAATCCAGTTATATCAATATTTGAACCACCTATTACAAGAACATAATTATTTTTATTTACGATATAACCTCTTCCAAGTATATATCCTTTTTTAATTAAATTAGTTATATGTATTGCTACAGAAGATCTTGCAATATTTAAAATGGATGCTATTTCTTCCTGAGAAATAAATGGATTATCTTTTATAAGTCTTAAAATTTCTTTTTCTCTATCCGTCATTTTATCACCCAACTTTTGTTTAATTTATAAACAATTTTATAATATCACAAATAGAATAATTTTTCAAGTAGTTTAAATAAATTATTATTTCTATGGAAATACAAATATTCATTGATATATAAAATAAAGCCCTTTCAACAGGGCTTTATTTTATAATTTCTAGATATTTTTCATTATCATAAGATACAATGTTAAGCTTTTCTTTTAATTTATCTAGTACTTCTTTTTTATCCTCATTAAATTCAGATATTATTTTCATTGCTTGTCCAAGACGTAAAGGGTGTTTTTCTGTAATATCTAAAATTGCTTCTATTGAATTTTTATATCTACTAATATCAAATTCTCCTTCCTCTCTAAAAGCTATTGATGAAGAATTTGGAATTACTTTTAATGCATAAACTAAAGATTTTTGATCTGGAATTTTTACCCACTTTTCAACAGGTGGCCTTACGGGCACATCAATAAATACTTTTTCAGGAATTGGATTTATTGATTTTATAATTTCAGCAATTTTTTCAATATCCTCTTTTGAATCATTAATATCTTTTATTAACATTATTTCAACCCATATTTTTCCTTTAAAATTTTTTGCGAATATTTTCAAACCATTTACTATTTCATTATAATCTACATTCATAATAGGTCTATTTATCAACTTATATTTTTTTTCATCTGGCGCATCAATACTTGGTAGAACCAAATCGACATTCATTAATTCTTTTCGAACTTCTTCAAGATAAAATAAAAAGCCATTAGTAACAACTGCTATTTTATACTTGTTTTGATAAGTTTCTCTAATCCATTTTATAATATCGCTTATTCCAGAATGTAAAGTTGGTTCTCCATCACCTACAAAAGTTATATAATCTATAGGTATATTGCTATTTTTAATTGCATAACTTAATTCTTCAATAATACTTTTTGTTGGTATATATTCTTTCCTTTCATTTGTAAAGTTAGTTGTTTTTCCTAATTGACAATATATACATGAATAATTACATGTTTTTAATGGTGTTAAATTTATTCCTAATGAATTCCCTAATCTTCTTGAAGGTACCGGACCAAATACATTTCCCATTATTTCACCCCATTCACAATATATATTTAATACATATATATTATGAGCATAATTTTTATGCTATAATATATAAAAATATCTTTCTAGGTGATAATATGAAAAAATCTATTGGATATATTTTATTAGCCTCTGTTTTAATGGGAAGCACATTTCCTATACAGAAAATTGGTTTATTAAATGTTGATCCTTTAACCTATATTTTTCTAAGATTTTTAATTGCTACATTTTTTTCTTTTCTCATATTTAGAAAGAATGAAATCTTTCATTCTATTATTTTAGGATTAGTTCTTTCTGTAGGATATATTTCTCAGATTGTTGGAATTAAATATACAACTGCATCGAAATCTGGCTTTATTGTTTCACAATATATTATTTTTATCCCTATTTTTTCTTATATTATAGAAAAGGAAAAAATAACTAAATATCAATCTGTAGGATTTCTTTTTTCCATAATAGGTTCTTATCTATTATCTGGCGGAATAAGTGGTTTTAATTTTGGGGATTTATTAATGTTTATTTGTGCTATAAGTTTTGCTTTACATATTGTTTTAATTACTAAGTTTAGTAAAATTGTTGATGAAAAACATTTGTTGAGTTTTCAATTTTTAACTGTAACTGTTATTAGTTTTATTGCTTTTCTTATTTTCAGAAAAAACATCTATGTAACACCTATTTCATTAATTACAATTGTCTATACAGCAATTGTTGGAAGTATTATAGTAATTTTCTTGCAACTAAAATATCAAAAAAATATAGGTAGTAATCTAACTGCAATATTATTTTTATCACAACCTATTTTTTCTGCAGCATTATCTTTTATCCTACTAAAAGAAACATTTACATTTAAACAAATAATTGGTTCTTCTATTTTGCTATTTGGAATTATAATATCTAATCTATCAAATAAAAAAGCTAATCTATCAAATAAAAAAGCTAATCATGCAGATACATGATTAGCTTTTTAAGTATTTATTTCTTTTTTCAAGATCTTATTTAAATAATTCTCTTTAGCTAATATTTCAAATTCATAACCATTTTCTAATTGTTTTTGTTTCCTAATACCTATATCATTTTTTAGTTTTTCAATCTTCCACATATTATCGAATTCAATAAAGACTTTGGTTGACTTTATAACATTAAACTCTAACAACTTATCTTCTAGTTTTAAAAGAAATTCATGAACACTTTCTTCGGATTTTGCACTTACTAACAAAGCATTTGGATATAATGTTTTTATATGCTGTATCTTCTCAAAAGAGAGCTTGTCAATTTTATTAAAAACGACAATTCTAGGAATATCTTCTTTTAATATATCGCTTATTATGTTATTTACAACTCGCATCTTATCTTCAAAATTTTCTTCACTACTATCTATTAATTCTATTATTACATCTGCATAATTAATTTCATCTAATGTGGATTTAAATGATTCTACTAATTCTACAGGTAATTTTCTGATAAATCCAACTGTATCAGAAAATATTGCTGACAATCCTGAGGGGAAATGGACTTTTCTTGAGAGTGTAGAAAGTGTAGAAAATAATTTTTGGGAAACCAAAATTTTTTCGTCTTCAGATAATGCTTTTAATAATGTAGATTTTCCTGCACTTGTATAACCTAATATTGATATTCGTGGAATATATGATTCATTTCTTTTTTTACTTTTAACTTCTCTAACTTGTTCTAAATATTTAAGCTGCTTTTTTAAATAATTAATTCTATCTTTTATATTACGTCTTTTATATTCTAAAAGTGTTTCACCAGATCCTCTTGTCCCAGTTCCTGTACCTCTTGCACCTCCGCCTATTCTTGAAAGTTCTTTACCTAAACCTATTAATTTGGGTAATTCATATGTTAATGTAGCTAATTCAACTTGTAATTTTGATTCTGCTGTTCGAGCATTTCTTTTAAAAATTTCAAGTATTACCTCATTCCTATCAATAATTTTAATTTCTTCTCCTAATTGTTCTTGAATAGTTTTTCTTTGAGAGTTAAAAAGAGAATCATTAAAAACAATTACATCTGCATTATATGCTTTAACGATTTCTAACATTTCTTGAAATTTACCTTTACCCAAATAAAACTTTTTATCTATATGATTCCTATTTTGATACATTTCAGTCAATATTTTAATACCTATATTTTCACATAATAACTTTAATTCTTCAATTTGCTTGTCAAAATCTTTTTCTCCTAAATTAACAGCTACTATTATTCCATTTAAAAATTCGTTCGTATTAATCTCCTCCTCTAACTATTATATAATCTATTATACCAGAAAAATATAAATCTTGCTTTTTTTTATGTTAAAGTGTATAATAAATATGTACCAAATAAAACGACTCAAGAGGAGGGAAAAGTATGAATAAAAAAAGAATATTTTTTATATCACTTTTATTATTAATTTTATCTTTTACTTTAGTAGGGTGTTTTTCTGCGAAAACACCTGAAAATAATCAAAATGTGACTTTAGACGTATTATTAACTGATAGGCCTATTAGTGATGTAGCCTCATTAACTGTCTATATTAAAGATATGTATTTCACCTATGATCTTAATGGTGAAAGTCACGTATCAACACCTGTTTCGATAAATAAGGAATATGATATTTTAAGCTTGGCTGGAACAGAGGTAAGTTTGTTTAATTTTGAAATACCAGAAGGTGCTGAATTAGAAACTATTCACATGGATGTAAATTCAGAAGCAACTATTGTAGTTAACGGATTAAGTTTAAAGGTTGCTGTAAATGCAAATGGAAAAATAATAATACCAAATGTTGGAATTGAAATAAACAACGATGGAGAATTGGTATTGGATTTTGATGTTGCATCTTCTTTAAAAAGTACAGGAACTGGTTTTAGATTAATACCTGTGTTAAAACCAACATTTAGAAGAAAGAATGCAGCTGATCTATTTACTATACAAGGAAAGATTTTTGATCATTTAAATAATGATTCCCCTGTTAGCAAAGCTGTAATTACATTATCTTCAACACCTATAGCTACAGATGAATCAACAATTTTAAGAGTGACTTTATCCAATAAAGATGGTGAATTTTATTTAGGAAAACACAGTAATGGAGAATATGATATCAATGTGTATAAAGATATTACTTTACCAGATAATGATAATGACATTAATTTTGGTTCATTAATTTCAGATTATTCTACAACTGTAACTGTAAATAGTGAAAATATAAATATAACCATAAATTTAAATCGATAATAAAAAATTTAAAAGACTGGCTGTTAGATACAGCCAGTCTTTTAATTAAAAAATAATATATATTCTTAAACAAGTCCCTAATTATTTATCTATTATTTTGTAAGAGCATTATAAATATAATAAATACCTATAATGATCAGTACAATAAATAATACTCTTTGTATCCATTTGGAACCTTTTTTAATTGAAAAGGTACTTCCCAAATATCCCCCAGAAATACTTCCTAATGCCAATACAAAACCGGCTATATAATTAACCTGATCATTTACTGCAAATACTATGAATGCAAATAATGTATATACTAAAACTAAAAATACTTTTATCGCATTTGTTTTTACTAAATCATATCCTTCTAATAATACTAATGCTGACATTAAAAAGAATCCTACACCTGCTTGTATAAACCCACCATATATACCAATTAAAAAGAATACCACAAAACTTATAATATTGTTCCTTTTTACTTTTCTTTCTTTTGTCCATAAATCAGGCCTTTTAACTAAAAATATACTCATTATAATTAATATAAATCCAACAATACTTTTTAATAATGCTTTATCTATATTAACAACAATATTTGCACCAACCAATGCACCAAAGGTAGCTGGTATTGCTAAAAATATAGCTCTTTTTAAATCTAAAACATCATTTTTTCTAAATTTAGTAGTCGCTGTAATATTTTGAAAAATTATCCCTATTCTATTTGTACCATTTGCTACATCAATAGGTAATCCTAATAAATTTAATACTGGTAATGTTATTAATGATCCTCCTCCAGCTATAACATTAATAAATCCACTGAATAGTCCAGCTAAAAATACTAAAATATATAACATATTATCCCTCCCAAAAAATTTGCTAAGCTAATTATTCTTATTATATTGAAATTTACATATTCAGTCAACAAAAATATTAATCTTTTATTTATTTGTTTATATAATATAAAGTAGTGATCAATTATTTATAGATACAAATTTTCAATTTTTATTTTACTAATTTGATTATATGTTGTATAATTTAATTAGAAATAAACAGGGAGGAGATAGAGTGAAAATTTACATATCTTTTGATTTTGAGGGGTTAGCTGGAGTTACTCAATGGAGTGATGTTACTAAAGGTAAAGATTTTAAACAGTATTATGCTATGGAACAACTAAAGGCTTTATTAAAACCTTTAAAAGAACATGAGATTGTTATTTCCGATTCTCATGCTATGGGAGATAATATTCTCTGGGAAATATCTAAAGAATTTCCAAACGTTGAATTAATAAGTGGAGGTATTAGAAAATATTATATGATGTCAGGAATAGATGAATCTTTTGATAGAATGATATTTTTTGGTTACCATTCTGGTGTTGGAGAATTATATTCAACAATGGATCATACCTATTCAAGTTCTTCTATACATAATATCTGGATAAACGGAAAATATATGAATGAAACTTTAATAAATGCTGCTTTTGGTGGTTTATTTAATGTTCCGCTTGCAATGGTAGTTGGTGATGATAAATTAGAAAAACAATTAAATGGATATTTTAATAATTTAGTTTATGTATCAACCAAAGAATCTATAGGTAGATTCTCAGCTAAATTTAAACCTATGAAAAAATTATTAGAGGAAATTGAAAACGCTACTCAAGTAATGCTTAATTACAAAAAAGAAGACTTTACACTATTTACTTTTGAAAAGCCAATTGAAATGATTGTAGAATTTTCTGACACTCTAAGAGCAGATATGGTGGAATCAATGCCATTAGTAGAAAGAATAGATGGAAGAAAAGTAAAATTAGTTCATGATGATTATAATGTTGTTTTTGAAGGTTTATTAGCTATGACTTATATAACAATGGCTGCTAAATATATTTAATTATTCAAATAAACTTTTTTTACATAGGGAGAATTCATTGAAAGAAGTAATCCTCCGTATGAAAGATTAAAAAAAATTTCATCATTTAAATTATGTTTTTTTTCTGATTCAGTTAAATCAAGAATTATATAATCATTATTTATATCAATTATCTTCATTCTTTTATCTGTTGGTATAAAATATTCTTTTTTCATTCCCGGAGTATTAATAATACATACTCCGATTTTTTTTATTTTATTATTTAAAATCTTCTTTTTTATTTCAACTAATTCAACAGCAAATTCGCATGTGTTTTGATGTAAATATTCAAACGGCATATCATCAAGACCTATTCCTAAGGCTATTGATGCACCACATCTTAAATTATTTATCTCTTTTGGAATATTTATTTTATCTATTAACGATAATGTTCCAGAACTTCCTCCGGAAATTTCTTTTATTTTTATGTTTAAATCCTTCTCTAGCCTATCTTTTATATTTATTAATATATTATACTTTTCTTCTGATGGCAACACTCCACCAAAACATGAAAAATTTGTTCCTAATCCTTTTAGTTTAATATTTTTTAATTTAATAACATTTTTTACGGTGTCATATATGTCAGCATAATTTTCAAAGAAAATACCTTCTCTCAAATCCCCTAAATCAATCATTAAAAACACTTCATATATTTTTCCAGATAATTTTGCATAATAATTCAATTTTCTTATTGTATCTAATTCCGAAACTAAGGATATATCAGAATATTTAATAACATCTTCTATTTCACTCTTTGCTGGTATTCTAATAAGCATCTTTTTAACATTAAAAGAACTAAATTCTTTTAAATTAATTATTCTAGAATCGGCTATTAATTTAGCTCCACTATCTATAATGCTTTTCACAATTTTCTTATCACCAGCAAAAGCTTTAGTTACTATTGCAACTTCAATTCCATTTTCCTTACATTTTTTAATTACTTTAATAGTATTATCTCTTATTTTTTTTAAATTTATAATTAAATTTGGATATTCCATACTAAAATATAATATTTGATAATATTTTAATGAATAATAAAGAAAGAACAATAATCATTATTGGTTTAATTATTTTTTCACCATTTTTCAAAGCTAATCCAGAACCTATCCAATTACCAGCTATGCCAAATAATGCCGCAGGAAGTCCTATTGAAAAAACAACCTTTCCACCTATAATAAAAGTTAATAATGCGCTAATATTAGAAGCCAAATTAACAATTTTTGCTGTTCCCGAAGCTTTAACATGATCTAAAGATAAAATAGAAACATATAAAACGATTAAAAATGTTCCAGTACCTGGGCCAAAGAAACCATCATACATACCAATAATTAGCCCTATTAAACTAGATAATATTATTGTTTTTATATGAGATAAGTTATATTTTTTATTTTCCTTTTTTATAGGTTTTCTGAACATAATAATAACTGCAGCTATGGGAATTAATATTGCTAAAACAATTTTTAAAACATTATCCGATAAAAATAATGCTATCTTTGCTCCCAAAAAAGATCCAGTAAAGGAAAATATTACTGAAAATATTCCAATTTCAAAAATTATAGCTTTACCTTTCGCAAATCTTAAAGTACTTATTGTTGTACCTATAGAAGATGATAATTTATTTGTAGCTAATGCATTATGACTGGGTAAACCTATAAATAAATATGCAGGAAGGGAAATTAATCCTCCTCCACCGGCTATAGAATCAACAAATCCAGCAAGAAAAATTAAAGGAAATAATATTACTTTATCTAATAATGATATATCCACAACGCCACTCCTTTAATTAGCATATAGAATTATTATATCATAAATATTAATTATTTAGTTCATATAAAAAAATAACTTCCAAAACGGAAGCTATTTTTTTAATAATAGTAGGTATAATAATTTTTCTCTTTATATTTTTTAGCAATATATGCCCCAAATAAAAATCCACCTATATGAGCCCACCATGCTACTCCTGCACCATAATAAGGTCCTACTAATGATAATATTCCATTAAATATTTGAGATAAAAACCATATTCCAATAAATATAAATGAAGGAATATTCACAAATATTGGAATCCATATCAGTAAAAACAATGTTTGAATTTTAGCCAATGGAAACAGAACAAAATAGATTCCAATTACACCAGCAATTGCTCCAGATGCACCAATAGTAACAATAGGCGAATTTAAATGAAAAATATAATGTGTAAAAGAGGCTATAAATCCACTTGAAAAGTATATTAGTAAGAATTTAAAATGCCCAAATTTGTCTTCTACATTATCACCAAATAACCAAAGAGACCACATATTTCCTAAAATATGCATAAAGCTTCCATGTAAAAACATACTAGTAAATATTGTAAATATGTTTAAAATAATATATCCAATATCGCCATATGCAAATGCTTTTGTTAATTCTGAAGGCATAAACCCATAATATTGTATAAAAGATTCTCTTAAATGTGGAGGTAAAATCATTTCAAAAATAAATACTATAACATTTATGATTATGAGAATTATAGTTACTACAGGCCTTTTACTACTTGGATTAATATCTCTCAATGGAAACATATATTTTCACCACTTTCAAATATTATTTTTATTATATCATATATGATTATATGATTAAGTAAATACCATTTAATAGATGGAGTTTAAATTATTTTCTCTTTAATTTCGCTACAGATTCAAGATGTTTAGTATGTGGAAACATATCAACAAAAACAAACTTTTCGATTTCATACATGTCTTTTAAATAAATCATGTCTCTTGCAAAATTAGATGGATTACAAGACACATATACTACATTGTCAAATTGATTATCCATAATAAAATTAATAACATTCTTATGTAATCCTGCTCTTGGAGGATCAACAACTATTGTGTCTAATTTCTCATCTAATTGCTTTACAATATCTTTTGCATCTCCTAAATAAAATTCAACATTATTTGCATTATTATCTTTAGCATTTTCTTTTGCTGCTTCAACAGCTTCTTTTACTATTTCAACTCCAATTACTTTTTCTAGTTTTTTAGCCATTAATAATGTTATAGTGCCAGCACCGCAATATAAGTCAAATCCAGTTTTGGCATTGTCATCAATATAATCTAAAACCTTAGAATATAATACTTCAGATCCTAATGTGTTTGTTTGTAAAAATGAGAATGGACCTACTTTAAATTTAATTCCTAATATTTCTTCTTCAAAATAATCTTTACCATATAATTTTTTTAATTCATCTGCTTTAACTACTGTGGATTTTGCATCTGTTATTGTATGATATATACTTACTATTTTTCCTTCTAATTCTAATTTTAAAACTTCATTTGCCCATTTTTCGATATGAGAATGATAATCTTCTGATGAAGTGGATATATTTAGTAATATTTCATTTGTTTTAAATCCTTTTCTCATAACAAGATGCCTTAAATAACCAGTATGTTTTCTATAATTTCTAAAGGGTAAATCTTTAAAAAATTTTTCTGAAAATTCGATTATTTTCCCAAAATCTTTTGGTGCAATTTTACATGTTTTTGCAGAATATACGTCATAAAACTTTCCTCTACCTCTTAATCCTATAGTTAATGGTCCATTTTTCATTTCATTTCCAAAAGAATATTCCATTTTGTTTCTATAATGATAAATTTCTGGTGAGCTTAATACACCTTCATAATTCTTTATTTCTATTTGGCTAACCTCTAATATTTTAAGAATATTTTCTGTTTTTTCTTTTAATTGAACATTATAATTAATATTTAAATAAGTGCAACCACCGCATTTTCCAAAAACATTACATACATTCGACATTAATCTACCTCCATTATTTTTGTAATTCTTTTATTTTTTCTAATACATTTTTTGCATGATCTTTTACTTTCACTTTTTCCCAAACGTGCGCTATTTTTCCTTCTGGATCTATTAATACAGTTGTTCTTACAACTCCATAATATTCTCTGCCAAAATTCTTTTTTAATTGCCATACACCAAATTTTTCTAATAATTCTTTATTTTCATCTGAACCTAACTTTACTTTTAAATTATGTTTAGAAATAAATTTTTTATGCTTATCAACGCTATCAGGACTAACTCCTATTATTTCTGCATTTAGTTTATGAAATTCATCAATTAAAGATGTAAAATCTTTTGCTTCAGTTGTACAACCAGGAGTATTATCTTTTGGATAAAAATATAATACAATCCACTTCCCTTTTAAATCTTTACTTTTAATAATTTCACCATTTGTTTCTACAATTTCAAAGTCAACCTTATCACCAATATTATATTTTACATAACCCATTATACAACCCCCTTACTAAAGCTTTTCAATTTTAATTTTAGGTAATAATTCTAAAACATCTTCTTTTTTACATAATTCTGTACCAGGAGTTAATACTACAGCATTGCCAGCTGCATTTGCAAGTCTAAAAGCTTCTAATTTATCTTCTTCATATTTCATTACATATCCAGCTAAAAATGAATCTCCAGCACCCACAGCACTTCTTACCTCTAATTTAATAGGATATGCATAATAAGCTTCATCCCAATTTGCATAAACGCTACCATATTTCCCCATTGATACTAAAATTTCACTTAATTTATATTTTTCTAATGTTTCTTTAGCATATTTAGATATTAAATATTTATCTTTTTCATCAATATATTTATCTAATAGTCTTGATAATTCATGTGTATTTGGTTTTATACAATATGGTTCTGCCTCTAGTCCTGCTTTCAAGTTTTTTCCATCTGCATCAAAAAATACTGTTGCTCCCCATTGTTTTAATGAAAAAATCAATCCAGTGTAATAATCTGGGTCAACGCCCTTCGGCAAACTACCAGAAATTACAATTGTATCTCCTTCTCTTACAAGAGAATGCAAGATGTCAAAAACTTTTTGTAGCTTTTCTCTTTTCACAGATGCACCAGGCATACTCATCCTATATTGTGTTTTTTCTTCTAAAATAATATTCATACGAGTTTCATGTTCAATTCTAACAGAAGAATATATAACCCCTTCTTCATCAAGCATTTCTTCTATTTTCCGGCCATTATAACCTCCAAGTAATGCTACAGCAACTGATACTCCTCCTAGTTCTTTAATTACTCTTGAAACATCTATTCCTTTACCTGCTGGATAATCAACCAATTTTTTTGCTCTATTTGTGTCATCTGGAATTAATTGATCAATATAGATATATCTATCAAGACTTGGATTCATTGTCAATGTAAAAATCATATTTACCCCTCCAATATTTTAAAATTTATTAATCGATATCAAGGAACTTTATGACCAAGTGCTGCTTCATAAATCATGAACCATTGTTTTCTATTCATTTTTATATCTATAGCTTCAACAGCATTTTTTAATCTTTCAATTTTCCCACTACCAGAAATAGGGATAATTCCTACAGGATGATTTAATAACCATGCATATACGATTTTATCTAAAGATTCCACATTAAAATCCTTTGCTACTTCTTTTAGTGCTTTTAAAATTCTTTGCCCGTTTTCCTCAGAAGGATTGAATATTCTTCCTCCAGCTAATGGTGACCATGCCATGGGATTTATTTTTTTCTGTAATAAGAAATAAATATTTTCATTTTCAAAATGTTCTAAATTATATGGAGATATTTCTATTTGGTTAGTTATCAATGGAAGATTTGTATATTCCTGCAATGTTTTAAATTGTTGAATTGTGAAATTAGAAACTCCAAAATTTAAAACTTTACCTGATTTATGTAATTCATAAAAAGCTTCAGCAATTTCTTCTGGATTCATAAATGGATCCGGCCTATGTATTAGCAATAAATCTATATAATTTGTATGAAGCTTTCGCAATGAATTTTCAACTGATTTTAATATATGTTTTTTGCTTGTATTATAATGTTTAACTCGGATATTTAAATTTTCATTTTTCCGTATAATTCCACATTTTGTAATTAATTGTATTTTATTTCTTATACTTGGATTTTTTCTAAGTACGTTTCCAAATATTTCTTCGCATACACCATTACCATAAATATCTGCATGATCAAATGTAGTAACACCTATATCTATAGCTTTCTGTATAAAATCAGTTACTTCTTTTTCTGTATATCCCCAAGAATTTAAACGCATCATACCTTGAACTATTCTTGAAACTTCTAAACTGCTATTTGATAAGTTTATTTTCATAAAATTCCCTCACTTTAAATTTTTATATTACTATATTACTATATTATTATATCATTTTTTAATAAAAAAACTCAGCCAATTTTAATGGCTGAGTTTATAATTATTATATTATTCAACAGGTTCTTGAGAAACTACATTAATAGAACTAAGAGGTAAATTAAATACATATTCTATCGATCTTCTTAATAATAAGATATACCAATCACTATCATTATAACCATTTTCAACATAGAATTCGAGTGGTGATGTTGAAGCAACAACTCTTCCATCTCCGTATCTGTATTCAATATATGTAGGATATTTTTCAGTTGATGATTTTTCTTTAATAAATACTACTAAATTATCTATATCTGCACTATCTAAATTATCAAAACCACCATGACTTGCATAATTTCCTTCTAAAGCCCTTTCAAATGGAAATCCTTCTAACAATGGATGTGTTTCATTAACCATATCATTATAACTATCATAATAATCTCTCCAGGTTACATTTCCTGGTAAAGTCCCAGTAAAATCTCCTCCGGTCCAACCGTTATCACATGCAATCCAAAACAATGTTCCCCCATTTTCAACAAAAGTGTCAAATTTACTTGAATTTGTTTTATAAATATCATAGAAATCAGTTGTTTGGTCTCCTTCAATAATTATTGCCCATGATGAATCAAAACTATTTAAATTATTTATATCTGTAGAACTCATTATTTCATATTGATGAATACCAGAACCGATTGTGAATCCTATATCTTCTAAAATATTTGGTATGGCTTCAGTTGCACCCCAAGCAGATACATCCCTAAAAATCACAACATGTTCTGCAGCTTTTCTCAATATAAGATCAGGTACTATTATATTTTTAGAATTTTCTATTAATACTGGTGCAGCGTCTGCGGAATATACAGAATTTTTTGAAGGATCATGTGCATAAACTACATAATTTCCAATTGGTACAAAATCAAAACTATAATCTCCATTTTTATCAGAGAACGTGTACATACCAGGTAATGGTTCGCCTTCAGGAGTTCTAATTTCTAATAAAATTCCAGTATGATCAGATTTATCAATATATTTTACATTTCCATTTAGTGTTCCATAATCACCCAAAGGATATAATACTAATGTATTGTCTAATGTAATTTCAGAATTATCTGTTACTTCAATAAATTGTTTAGTAGGAAAATATCCATCTTTTTCCGCTTTGATAATATAATTTCCTGCTGGAATGTTTTCTAATAAGAAATTACCATTTTTTTCTGATATCGTATCTCCTATAACAGAAATAGAATCAATAGGGCTAAATCCTTCGCCTTCACTTTCTAAACCTTCTATGGAAACTTTTATATTTTCATGATTATTGGAATCATTCAAATTTGCAATTCCCGATATATTACTATTTCCCAACAACGGATCTATTTTTTGACATGAGAATAATATTAGAATTGATAATATTGATAATAAGAAAATATATACATATTTTTTCATAGTCTCCCCCTCCAATTTTAGAATCTTAATCCAAGCTCTCCATATACCCCATAAATCCCAAATGTTTGCTGAAATGAAAGATCAATAATAGTATTTGCACCTGCAGTAAATACTAAGGGTCCTAAATATAGAGATGCACCAACTTTTGTTAAATACATAGTGTAAGAATATAGCGAAAATTCATTTTCATAAAACTGAAATATAGGACTTATTCCAGCAAAAACTTTAAAGTTTTTAATTGGTAGTTGAAATAAAACAAAAGCCGTTGGCTGAAGATAAGTTAATTTTCCTGTTTCAATTGTTTCTGGAGGTATAAATACTCCAACCTCTAAACCTAAAATATCCTTATCTCCCAATGTCAAACTACCACCATAAAATGTTCTTTCATAACCAGATAACTCCATTAAATAGCTTCCTGAAATTTCAAAACTGAATGTAGAAATAGCAAAAATAAGAATAAAAAATAATATAAATGATTTTGTTTTCATATTCCCCCTCCTTATTATTAATAGATTATAATTATATCACTAAATAATTAATAAAAAACACAAATAATACTTATGAAATGGAATATTATTTAATTATTAATATTTAATCTTAAAACAAACTATTGACATTTTGTCAATATTGATGTATAATAAATACTGGAGGGAAAAACATGAATAAAAAATGTCCAAGATTTAAAGGTGCTGATTTATTAAGTGGATATTTATTATTATTTTTAAAAAATAATCCGACTCATGGTTACTTGTTGATCTCAAAATTAAAAGAACTGGGGTTTGAAATTAACGAACCTGCAATTATTTATAGACATTTAAAAAAAATGGAAAATTTTGGTTTTATTTATTCAAAAATTATGGCAAGTGATGAAGGTCCCCCTAAAAAAGTTTTTTTTATTACAGAATTAGGAAAAGATTATCTAAAAGAAATATCTGAAAATATTAAAAATAGGGTAAAAGTTCTAAATACATTTTTAAAAAAATATGAAAGGAGTGTAGAAAATGAAAATAGCAATTCCATTAATTGAAAATCTAGAAAAAAATTCTAGAATTAGTGAGCATTTCGGTCATGCCCCTTATTTTGCTTTTGTTAATCTTAAAGACAATGGTGAATATGAGCTTGAAGTAATAGAAAACCCTCTTGAAGAGCACGGACCTGGTGATGTACCAAATTTCCTTCATAGCAAGGGTGTAGATTTACTCATTGCAAGAGGTATTGGAGGAAGAGCTATTGACTTTTTTGAACAACTAGGAATACAAGTAATAAGAGGTGCAAGTGGAACTGTAGAAGAAATTATTAATGCTTTAAAAGAAAATATTTTGAAAGATAGGGAGTACGAAGTAAAAGAACATTTTCATAAACATGGTGATGATCACGATTGTAATAATTAAAAATATGGCTCATCGGAAATTCGATGAGCCATATTTTTAATTAAAATTTAAATTCTGACAAAGCATTGTTTAAAAGATCAACACTAGTTTGTAAATCAGTTGCAATTTCGGATAGGTTATCACTCATATTTTGAATTTCTTGGCTAGATTCTTTCATATTTCTAACTGTTTCAAAATATCTATTCAAAGAATCATTTACATTAGTAAAGGATTCAGCAATTGTTTGAGAAGATGCATTTTGCTCTTCAGCAGATGCTGCCAACGATTGAGATTTTTCTGATACAATATTTGCTTGATTTAATATATTATTAAATTCTTCATTTAATACAACAGAATGTTCAGTAACTTTTTCTACAGTATTCTTAACATTAAAAATTTGTTTAGTTGATTTATTAACATTTGTTCTAATAGCACCAAGAATATTAGAAATCTCATCCGTTGCATTTCTTGTTTCTTCTGCTAATTTTCTTATCTCATCAGCAACTACTGCAAAACCTTTTCCTGCTTCTCCAGCTCTTGCTGCTTCTATTGCGGCATTTAAAGCTAACAAATTTGTTTGTTCAGCTATATTAGATACCTGTTCAATAACTTCAGTAATTTTTCCAGCATAATCTTCTAATTCTTTTATTTCATCGATAGTTTTTAATGTTTCATTAGAAGCACTTTTGATAGCATCATCCAATGTATTCATTATACTTTTGCTATTGTTTGTAGCATTTTCTAAATTTCCTGCAACATCAGCAAGTTCAATAGCAGAATTAGCAACTTCATCAGTAGATCTCGATATTTCATTAATAGCATCTTTAGTATTATCTGTTTCTGCTTCCATAACTTTTGCTTCCTCTGCCATTATATCAAAAGAAGCTTTGAATTCTTCAATTATAGCTGTTGACTCTTGAGCACTACTTGCAACATTATCAGAAGAAATTTTAATACTTTCCATACTTCGTTTAATAAAGTCAAATGTTGGTCTTAATTTTTCGCCTACTAAATAATACATTTTTTTAGCTATAGTTCCAATTTCATCATTAGATTTTATATTAGAAGTAACTGTTAAATCACCTTCTGCGATTTTTTCAAGATCTTTTAAAGGAGAAAGAGATTTTTTCAATATGTAAAAAGCATATAATCCTATCAAAATACTTATTATAAAAAAAGATAATTGCAGGTTTTTCATGAGAGAAACCTTTTTCTCTGATTCTTCCTGAAATAATGTTACACCTTTATTCATTTCAGATAATAAAGATATATTATTCTTTAAAATATAATCTAAAGAATTTTCATCTCCTGTTTCTATAAAATTATTCATATTTGAAAGAAAAGTATCCCATAATTGTTTTACTTTTTCAAGCTGTATTTTCACTTTTTCTGGAGCTGATGGAAGCGTTACCATTTTTTCCCATGCTAAATCAAACGGTGCTTTACCTCCGTTTTTTAATGCAACCAAAGTAGTATCAAATACTTTAATTGTATTTAATAGACTTTGTTTTGTTTTTTCATCTTTTAAAATATGATAAGCCAATGCTTCTTTAGTCATTCTTTGTGTTAACATTCTCTGTCTTCCTGCTAAGTTTATTACTAAACCATCTTCTGCTTGAAGTTTAGTAATATAATTCGTAAACACAAAAGTAATCAAAGATAATAACACAAATAAGACAATTGGTATTCCTAATTTAAAATATAAACTGCTTTTTTTCATAAAACTCCCCCTAACTCTATTTTTAAGTAATTAATAATATTATAATATATTTTACATAAAAAATCAATATTTACATAGGAATTTTAAATTGCAGTTTTCACATAGAGGTTTCTTTTTACATACATTTTTAGAATGCTCTACAATCAACCCATGATAATTTTTATATAACATAATGTCTTTAGGTAAATTATCTTCAAAAAATTTTTTATATGTATCATAGTCAACTTTAATATTTAATCCTAATCTTGAAAACATTCTTTTCGTATATGCATCAATAACAAAAGATAATTTATTAAATGCATATAACAAAATTGAGTCTGCCGTTTCTTTACCAATCCCTTTAATATTTAATAACTCCTTTCTCAATACTTCTTTTTCTTTTTTATTTATAATATCAAATGAAAAATTATATGTTTTAAACCATTCTAAGAGATTTTTTATATATTTTGCTTTAATAGTATAAAAACCAGAAGGTCTTATTAATTCTTCTAATTCATTTATGGATAAATAATATAATGATTCAGGATTCATTAAATTTTTTTTCTTAATATTTTTTAATGATTTTTCCACATTATTCCAATTTGTATTTTGAGTTAATAATGCTCCAATCATTATTTCAAATTCGTTATCTCCTGGCCACCAACCTTCAGGAATATTATATTCACTATATAACTTATTATATACTTCCATTAAATCAATATACATTGTTAGGTGGTACTTCCCCTTTCAATGCAGAAATTACATTTTCTGCAACCATTTTTGCCATATTATCTCTTGTTTCATATGTTGCACTTCCAGTATGAGGTGTTAAAACAACATTATCTAATTCAATTAATTCCTGAGGAACTTTAGGTTCTTCCTCATATACATCTAATCCCGCTCCAGCAATTTTTCCTTCTTTCAAATATTTTATAAGAACTTTTTCATTTATTACAGGACCTCTTGCAGTATTTATTATAATGACATTAGGTTTCATCATAGAAAACTCTTTTTCATCCAGTAAATGATATGTTTCATCTGTTAACGGCGTGTGTAATGAGATATAATCAGAAATTTTAACTAATTCTTCTAAAGTTGCGTATTTTACTCCTAATTCTTTTTCTTCTCTTTCTGATAACTTATTTCTCTTGTTATATAATACATTCATTTCAAATCCCTTAGCTCTTTTAGCCATTTCTTTTCCAATTCTGCCCATTCCAATGATACCTAATGTTTTTCCTTTTATATCATAACCTAAAAATAATTTTGGTCTCCAACCTATGAATTTACCTTCTCTAACAAATTTATCACTTTCTATAATTTTTCTAGCCACTGCGAATAATAATGCCCAGGCTAAATCAGCAGTTGCATCACTTAAAACCCCAGGTGTGTTAGTAACAAATATACCAGCTTCCTTTGCCGCACCAACATCTATATTATTGTATCCAACAGCATAATTAGAAATAACTTTTAATTTGTCCTTTCCAGCATTAATAACTTCTTCATCAATTCTATCACTTAGTAATGTAACCAATGCATCATTTTTCTTTGCTAATTCAATAATTTCTTCGTGAGTTAATGTTCTATCTTCTCTATTTACCCATACATCAAAACCTTCATTTAATAATATTTTTTCAGCAATTTCTGGAATTTCATAAGTAAAAGCAACTTTAGCCATCATTATCCCTCCAAAATAAATTTTATAGTCAATATTTTTATATTAAATATTATATCAAATTTTTAATATAATAAAAAAACCGGCTAAAAGCCGGTTAAAATGGTGCCGAGAGTGGGACTTGAACCCACACGAGGTTTCACCCTCAGTGGATTTTGAGTCCACCGCGTCTGCCAATTCCGCCATCTCGGCAAAACCAAAATTATTATACCATTAAAAATATTATTAGTCAAGAGTATTTAAAAAAATTCAGAATAATTAAAACTTAAGGTAATCTAATATTTAATATTATTCTATATATATTTTTACAACATCGCCGTCTTCTGAATCTACATCTACTATATTTTCACCTTCGAACTCATCAAAATTAATATTCTCTATAGCTTCTAGAATTTGATCAATTTGTTCTTTACTCATATTTGTACCTTGCTGAGCTAATCCCAATGGTATCATTGCTTTTGCTATTTTTATTAATCCCAAAGGTATTTTGACATTTACTTTATCTCCTTTAGCAGAATCAACCTTTATAACTAATTTTTTCTTTGATTTTGATTTTTTATTATCTTCAATCTTTGTATCAAAAAAAGCTTCTATTAATTCAGCAGCTTCATCAATTTCTATTGTACCTTCTTTTACCATATTTAACACTCTTATCAATTCTTCCCGCATTATTTTTCCTCCTTTAATAATTTTAATTTTTCTATAGCCTCTTTTGGTTTTATTAACCCTTTTTCTAAATCATTAATAATCTTTTTTTTCTCAATAATAAGATTTTTATTTTTTTCATCTTCTGAAATATATTCTTTCGAAATATAGCCAAGATCAGATAACAACTTATTAAACTTATTTAAAACTGTTGGATATGATAGTTTCAATATTTCAGATACTTTAGATAAGTTTCCACGATTCAATAAATAGAGACGTAAGAATTCTATATTCTCATCACTCAAAGAAGCAAATTCATTCATTTCAAAATTACCTTCAAGTTTTGACTTACAATTATCACATCTTAATACTTCAATATGCATTTTACTACCACAAACTGGACATATAATAGGCGCTTTATACATTAGATTCATCTCCTCTTATGCTACATATATTTTTACTTTTGTTTTTCCTCCATCAGTTTCTACATCAATAAAATCACCATAAAAATCTGCAAAATAATCAATAGATTCTATTATTACATCAAATATTGGATCAAAATCAAAATTAATTCCTCCACTTTCTTCTTCTGAATTATACTTCATATATTTTTTCATCATTGGTTTCATTGCATGTAATAATGGTTTTGTTGCTATTAATACTCCTAATGGAAAAACCAAATTAACTTTTTCATCTTCTGAATTAACCCTAATAACAAATTTTGTTCCTATAGGATATTCTATTTTTCTACTGATTATTTTAGCTGCTTCCTCTGGATCATTTTCTTTAATAATGTTTATAATTGATTTTTCTAAAATCTTTTTTTGAGCCTTTGTTCTCTTAAAAGTTTTATAATAAGTATAAAAAATGTAAAGCCCTAAACTTATAAAGAAAAATGCCCAAAAAATTTTAGCTCCAAAAAAAATAAGTATTAATCCATATAAAATTAATAATATCACTCCAACCATTTCATCACCCCCCATATGTAGAATTATAAACTATTTTTTATAATATGTCAAGTTTAACTTTGAGAAATTTATAAATTTTATTTACGATTTTTATAATTACTAATTTATAAAATATAAAAAAGCGAGACAAAAGTCTCGCTTAAATTTCTAAAGTTGTACCCGCACCAAATTTTATAATTCTTCCTTTAAATTCAACATTCATAACGTTAATAGCTTCAATTCCTGTACAATGAGATGGTAATAAAAATTCAACCCCTGTTTTTTTAATTCTATCTAATCTAACAAATAATTTTTCTTCATATAATTTATAAAAATGGAATCCACCTATTACAGCATGCAATTTATCTTTAAAATACTCTTTAGAAAAATTAAGAATGTTTTCAATTTTAGGATGCGCACATCCAGCTATTACAACTAATCCTTTCTCTGTTTTCAAAACCATTGAATGTTCTGGAATATTTTCTTTAAATGTTCCCGTAGAATATATGTTTTTTTCAATTTCAGTAGGTTTTTCACATATAATAACTTCAGTTTTTCTTTCTAATTTAATTATTAATTCTTTTGGAAATTGTGAAGGTATATAAGACTTTTTGACATTAAAATTTCCCAGAACGAAATCTAATCCTCCTGTATGATCATCATGATAATGACTTAAAAAAAGAGCATCAATATTTTCTAATTTTCGTTCTAATCCTAAATGCTTTATATTATGTTCTAAAATTCTATAATCAGCACCAGTATCAAATAAAAATTTTTTATCTGCATCTTCCACTAAAATGGATAATCCCCAATCGCGTTTTAACAACGGATGTACTTTAAAATTATCAACTATACCTGTTATTTTCACTTATACCACCCCTTTTAATATATTTTTGTTTTTTATATAAAATATGTTATAATTGAATCCAGATATAAAAATGGAGGTCCAATTATGAAAAAAATATTTATTGTAATTATGTTAGGATTATTATCATCTGTATTTTCTTTAAACATCGTTACGTCTATTAATCCATTAAAATTAATAACTAAAGAGTTAGCTCCGAACTCAAATATTATTAACATTTATGATAATTATGATACTTTCTTAAATTTAAAAGTTGAATCAAAAGATTTTAAAAATGTGGATTTATTTATCGTTTTAAACAATGAAATGATTATTAATAATAATGTTGATAATGTTATTTTGTCAGAAGGTGTGTTATTTTATCCATATAATGAAAACCCCTTTATTTGGTCAGATCCTTTATATTCAGTTGTTATAGCCTATAAAATAGAGAAAAAATTAGAAAATATCGATCCACAAAATGCTTCTGAATATAGAGATAATTTATTAAATTTTACTCAGAAAATTATAGAATTATCGGATGGATTTTCTAAAGCTATCAAAAATAAAAAGGTCAGCATAATTGATATAAATAATTTATTTACACATTTTTATGAAAGATACGGTATAGATTATAAAATATATAATGATAAAGTAACTATTACCAGTGATAAAGTGTTAGTCGCAAACTATAATTATAAGAATACTACGTATAGTAATTTAAAAAATAAAAAAATCTTAGTAGATATTTTCGCTTCCAAATATAATAATATCATAAATTTTTATAAATCAATAATAGATAATTTACTAAACTGAATTTCGAGACAGTCTTGTACTGTCTTTTTTTATCTGTAGGAGGAAAAACTAAATGCATTATGATGTCATAATTATAGGTGCAGGTCCTGCTGGATTATTTTGTGCTTCCAAAATTGAATACAAAAACGTTTTAATCTTAGAAAAAAAAGAAAAACCTGGAAAAAAATTATTAGTTTCAGGTGGTGGAAAGTGTAATTTTACTAATAATGATGAAATAAAAGAATTGATTACTCATTATGGAAATAAAAAAAATTTTGTGAAAAGAGTTTTATATAATTATTCAAATTATGACTTATTAAATGAAGTAAATTTCGAATATATAATTACTGAAGAGGGAAAAGTTTTTCCTAAAAGCATGAAATCAAAAACTGTTTTAAATTGGCTTATAAATAAGATTAATAATAAAAACAATGTTGAAATAAAGTATAATATAAGTATAATAAATATCGAAAAAAATGAGAAATTTGTTATAAAAACTAATATTGGTATATATACTTCTGACTTTTTAGTTATCGCCACCGGTGGAAAGTCATATCCCATGTTAGGCTCAAATGGTGATGGTTATATATATGCTAAAAATTTTAATCATACAATTATTAAACCAAAACCGGCATTATCTCCTGTTATTATTAAAAATTATCCTTTTTCAGATCTATCTGGAATTTCTATGGACGTTATTTTAAGAAAAGGAAAATTGATATATAAAGGAACTCTTCTTTTCACACATAAGGGCTTTTCTGGGCCTATTATACTAAATACATCGAGATTTTTTGAAAATGAGGATACTATTAAAATTTCTTTTGTTACCTTTGAAAACGAAGAAATATTTAGAAAAAATTTCAATAATTTATTAAAAAATAATAAAAACGCATTATTATTTGATGTTTTAAAAAAATATAATTTAACTAGAAGATTTATAGCTGTTATGTTCAAACGCTTAAATCTTGATAGAAACAAAAAATGCAATAGTGTAAGCAAAGAAGAACGAAATAAAATAATTAATTATTTGTACAATCAGGAATTTATTATAGATAAAGTTGGAGATTTCAATGTTGCTATGGTTACTGCTGGAGGTGTTTGTACTAAAGAAATAAATTCAAAAACGATGGAATCAAAATTAGTTGAAAATTTATATTTTATCGGAGAAGTTTTAGACGTAGATGGAGATACAGGAGGATATAATATTCAATGGGCATTTTCATCTGCTAAAGCTGCAGCAGATAATATTTCAAAAAAATAATGGAGGTGTATTTTATGAAGAAATTATTTATGGTATTTTTAGTTTTGTTATTAACTATTAGTATCTTTCCTCAATTAATGTTAAAAAAAATAACAACTAATTCTTTATCTGAATTACCATATTTTTCTAAAGCAAAAAAGGATGATTATCTGTTAAAAAATGATAAAATATCTATTATAATAGGTTCTGAAAATAGAAATGATGAATATGCAGGAAAAATAATTGAAGCTTATACTAATGATTTTAAAAGAAATTTGTTAGATAATTATAAAATTTATAGCCAAAATAAATTACTTATCCCAAAGAAAATAGAAATTAGGAAAAACAATGAATCAATTGAATTTAAAATAATTAATGATGACATATACCCATTTTCTATATCTACTGTTTATAAACTTAAAGACAATGAAGATTATATTGAAGTCTTAAACATTATTAAAAATAATTCATCAAAAAATTCAAAAATACTTTTAAAGGATATTGTATCATTTAATGAATTATTCCCAAAAATAATTAAAACAAATGAAAATGGGAAAAAATTATTATTACAAGAAGATTTTATTTCATATTCTTTTATTCCTAAAAATAACTTAAAAATTTTCAGATCAATGTTTACCAATAATTTTAGCGCTTTAATATATAGACCGTTCAAAATAAATGCAAATGATGAAATAATTTTTTCTCGATATTTTTACATTTCAAAGGATATAGAAGAGGTTAGAAAACAAATATATAACTCAGATAATATAATTTCGGGGAAAATATTGACTAAATTAAATCATCAAGAAAATATTCCTATTATTTTGTATGATGATAATAACACACCAATTTCTTTAAATTATACAGATAAAAATGGGAATTTTTCATTTGTAAATGTCAAAGACGGATATTATGCTGCTTTAGAATTAGAAGGATTTAAGGAAGAAAAAATTCCTTTAACTTCAAATAAAGAAAATTTAATTAATATCACTCCAACAACCACTATAAATAACTTTATTTGGCCATTATATTTAACAGATCATACTACATCTTCAGTTATTTTTAATTGGAAAACTGAAATTCCAGCAACTGCTAAAATAGATATATATGATGGAAATAAAAAAATTAAATCTATTTTTGTCAATATCCCTTTATCACTTCAGCATATTCCAATAATAGGTTTAATTCCAGGAAAAGAGTATAATTATAAATTATATATTAATGACTATTATTTAAATACAGATGCAATGATTTCTGGACATTTTAAAACCAAAAGTTTGAGTGAAGAAAAACTAAAATTCGCTATTTACGGAGATACCAGAACATATCATGAATGGCATAAATATGTTGCTGATACTATGGCAAAAGATAATCCAGAATTTGTAATTAATAGTGGAGATTTAGTAGAAAAAGGAGATTGGTTAGATGATTGGAATTCATTCTTTAATGAAATATCTAATTTAGCTAAAAACTCTATTTATTATCCATTATTAGGAAATCACGAAAGAAATAACTCGTATTATTATCAGGCTTTTTATTTACCAAAAGGAAGCGGTGATTATAATAAAAGATGGTATTACTTTGATTATGGAAAAATAAGATTTATCTTCCTAGATTCAAATGCTGTAGGTACTCAACAATTGGAAAAATCTCAGTTAAAATGGCTAGAAAATATTTTAGAAAACTCTTCAGATAAAACAGTTTTAGTATTTTACCATCATCCATTTTGGAATAATTGTAAAGATTATAATTATGGAATGGAAAGTCATTTAGAAGAATTGTGGAGACCGCTCTTTGAAAAATATGGTGTAAAAGCAGTTTTTAATGGCCACGTTCATTCATATGAAAGACATGAAAAAAATGGAATAATTTACGTTATAACAGGTGGCGGTGGGGCACCATTGGAAATTGAACATAGAGAAAAATTAGAACCTACAACTGTAAAAATAAATTATGGAACATTACATTATGTATTAGCAGAAATGAAAAATAATAGAATTATTTTCACAGTAAAAGCAGTTGCTAAAATTAAAAATAAGAATAATGACAGAGACCTTGAAAAAGTCAATGAAATAATAGATACTTTTGAAATTCCATTAAAATAATATATAAATAACCTAACCCCTTTTTCGGGTTAGGTTATTTTATAAAAATAGGCCATAAAAATCATATGTTACCGTTAAGTATATAAGAAGTATTTTTACCTTTTCCAATTTTTTTCAAATAACCTTTTTCAACATACATCTTCAAAATATCTCTCGCTCTTCTTTCCTTAATATTTAAAAGGTCTTCAACTTCTTTTCTAGTTATTTTTTCATTTTCAATTAAATAGTCATAGATTTTTTTATCCATTTCTAATTTTTCCGGCATTATTATAATAAGTGGAATTATTAAACATACTTTTATTTTCTACTATTTTAAAATATCTTCCATCATCATAAAAATCTGGTTCCTTTAATCCATTTAATCTACATAGATCAATAATTCTTCTAATCCCGGTTCCCCATTGTTCAATATATCTAATCTCTTATTTATCATACAAATTATTATATCATATTTATAATTCTATAACATTTTCCGCCATTTCAGAGAATGTCCCATCATGAGTAACAATAAATGCCTGTCCTATTTCATCTAACATATTTTTAAGGTTTTCTGCAAGCATATTTTTTCTTTCATCATCAAGATTTACTGTTGGTTCATCTAAAATATAGAAATTTGCTTTTGACAAGAATCTTGCTAATGCAGTTCTTAATGAAATTGCTACACTAACCTGCTCTCCACCAGATAATATAGAAAATTCTCTTTCTCCTTTTATTGAATCTCTTAAAATCACTCGATAATTATTTTTAGATTCCCATTTAATAATTTCATTTTTCCCTGTCATTTTTCTATAATTTTCCGTTGCAATTGTTGAAATAATTTCTGTAAATTTTGAACTAACATGTGTTCCCATTGATTTTATATTTTCTCTAAAATCCTTAACGAGTTTCAATTTTTTCTCAAGCGTTTTTAAGTTTAATTCAAGTTCATTCTTTTGCTTTTCTTTTTCTGTTTTTTCATTTAATTGGATTTTAAGATTTTTTAATTCATTTTTTAATTCGCTAAGTTCGGAAGAGTTTCTATTTATTTCATTATAAACATTATTTATCTCATCTTCTATATTCTTTAGTTTTATTGATAAAGTTTCAATGTCCTCATAATTTTTTAATTTTTCCTTTAGATATACTATATTATTTTGAATGGTTAAAATCTCTTTTTCTGTTTTTTCCAATTCCAACTGTAGTTTTTCTAATTTTCCAGCTATCTCTTTATTTTTTATATATTTTTCATATTCTTTTTTTAGAGAATTTTTTATTTTTTCTTTTTCGCTAATTATTTTCTCAATACTTTCAATTTCTGATAATACATTAGAAAACTCTTTTTCTTTTAAATGCAATTTTTCCAATTCTTTATTTATTTTTTCTTTTTTAGATAAATTTAATTCTTTTAATTTTGTATTTTCATTAATGGTTTTTTCTATATTATTTATATTTTCTTTGTTCTTTTCTATTTGATTTTTTATATTTCTTATTTCATTTTCAATAGTACTTTTTAATGAGATTATTTTATTTTTATCAATATCGAGTTCATCTTTCTTTTCTGAAAGATTATTATATATTTTTTCAATAGCATTTTTTCTTAACAATAACTCTTCTTTCATAACTTTTTTCTTTTCAATTTCTGCCAATTTATTTTTAGCAGTTTCAATTTTTACTTTCTTTTCATTTATTTCTTTTTCTAATTTCATTTTTAATTTATCCAAATCTCCTAAAGAAATAATTTTATTATTTCTTTTATCTATATCTTTTTGTATTTTCAAAATATTCAAATCAAAGTAATTGGTGCTTCCCCCTTTTTCTTCTAAATTCATACATTTCTCATTTAAAATAGGACACATACCATCTTTAAGCTGTTCTTTTGATTTTTTTAAATTTTCTAAATTTATCTTTAACTCACTTAATTTAGATTCTAAATCCTTCTTTTCATATATTTTTTCATTTATTTCCTCTAAAGATTTTTGAACATTTTTCAAATCTATATGGTCATCTTCTATAATTTTCTTTAAATCTTTTTCTTCTATAAGTTGATTTTCTATATCCATTAAATTTCTTTTTATATCTCTATATATTTCATAATCTTTTTCAAATTTATTTATTTCATTAATTATCTCTTTTTCTTTTGATAGCACTTTATTCAACTCAATATTTTTTTTATTTAATGTATCATTTAGTTGCGAATTTTCCTCTTTTAATTCATTTAGTGTTTTCCCTAATTCTTCAATTTTTTCTGATATATTTTTTATTTCAACCTCCAAAACTTTTTGTTTATTAATATTAGAAGAAATATCCTCCTGAATTTTTTTTAGTTGTTTTTCTTTTAATCTCAAATTTCTTTCATTTAGATACAATTCATTTAATTCAAGTTCTATTTTTATATACTTATTATATCCTTTTTCTGATTTCATTAATATTTCTTTAGCACTCTGGGATTCTAATATTTCTTTTTCCAGCTTCTCTTTATTTTTAGTCAATATTTCTAACTTTTCATTTTCTGTTTTTAATTCACTTTTTATTGTTTTTAAATCTTCGATATTTTTTTGTATAATTTTTCTTTCTTTTTCTATCTTTTCTTTTTTACTTTCAAGAGATAATTTTTCTTTTTCTATATAGGAAATTTCATTTTTAAAATTATCTATACTTTCTTCGAGATTAATATAATTTTTTAATTGTTCAGATAATAAATTTATTTTTTCATTATCAGCTAATATTCTTTTATTATACTCATTTTCAACAATTAAAAGAGAATCATATATCTTTTTATATATTTCTGTATCAAAAATCTTATTAAATAAATCATTTCTTAATGATGGTGTCAAATTAAATATATTTACCAAGTCATTTTGATATGCACTAATAACATTTTTAAAAATATCCTTAGTATTTTTTCCATTTATACCAGCTAATTCACCTATTTTTTCTAAAACATTAGTTTTTCTTTCAGAAATAACTGCCCCATTTAATTCTTTTAAAATGTGTCTGCTTTGACTACCTATTTTTCTTTCTACTACATAATCAACAAAATCATTTCCTGTAAATTCAACAGTTATAGTAGCAGTTTTTTCTTCCTTAGTAACCGCATTTTTTAAATTATTATCTCTGGGTTCAACATCAAAAAGAGCTATACCCAATGCTTCGAAAATTGAACTTTTTCCAGCTCCATTTTTCCCTAATAATAGATTTATTCCAGATTCAAATTCAATAGTTGTATCCTTATGGTTTCTATAATTTTTTAATTTTATTTTATTAATCTTCATTGTTATCACCTTCTATAATTACATCTAAAAAATGATCGAAGGAATCAAATATATCTTGAGAGTTTTCATATACTTTATTTTTTAATATTTCTAAAAACTCTACAGTTTTATCACTGTTATATGAATATATATTTCTCCAAGTTTTTATTACATTTTCTTCAATATCTTTCTTATTAAGATTTCTAATATCATCCATATTGTTTTTTTGAGTATTAAAATTCATATTGCTAATTACTTTTAAAGCCCCTTTTTCCAATAGAATTTTTTCTATATTTTCTAATTCTATATTGTTATCTGAATTAACAAATATATTTAATTTTATAATTTCTCCTTTTTCTACTTTTAAATCATTTATTTTTTCACCAATAATATTTGAATCAAATGAATAATTTGAAACTTTTCTTTTCTTTGATTCAAAGAATTTATATGTATTAGTTTCTGTATCAAAAATAATATAGCCTTTTTCATCTTTTTCGTTTAAATCCCAATATTCTGGGCACCCTGGAACAAAAAAGTATGGATTCTCTTTTGGATAATGTTTAAAAGTATGAAGATGACCACCAGCAATATACATAACTTTATCTTTAAAGAGATCTATTATTTCGCTTTTTGTACAACCTGGAATGAAATTTCCTCCAATTCCAGTATGTACAATAATGATATTTTTATTATTTTCATCTATCTTTTTGGATAATTCCACCAATACTTCATCAATAATTACACCTTGATATGGCACTCCATAAAAATAGATATCATTTTTTACATAAGGTTCAAAAATATATTCATCATTAATTTTTTCCATTTTTGGAATGATAACTAAATTACGATTTTCTAAATATTTTATCCATGAATCATCATGAGTATATATCTTATCATGATTACCTTCTATTAATAACACATCTATTTTATTATTTTTTAGTTTTTCCAATAACTTTTCTGTTCTAAATAATATATCTGGTAATAATGAACTCCTATCAAATAAATCACCAGCAATAATAAATACATCAACATCATTTTCAATTGCTTTATCTATTATATATTCAGCAGCATTAAAATAATCTTCGTATCTGGTCTTTGAATATTCACCTATCCCACCCACAGGACGTCTTCCTAAATGCCAATCTGATGTGTGTAATATTTTCATGTTTCACCTCTTTATTTAGCTAATGAATTTGACTTTCTAATTTTTAATTATATCCCAAAGATCCTTTTATAAAATTATATCATGATTATATAAATTATTAAAAAAGAAATTTATATATATGATATAATTAAAAGATATAATTAAAAAAAACAAAAATAGGTGATGAAATTGTTTGTGGATTTTTTATATAGTTATAATTTAACAAAGGACCAAGAATATTTATCTAATGAATTAGAGAATTTTCTATTTAATTCATTAAACTTTTTAATAGTTCAGGGTAGTGCTGGTACAGGAAAAACATTTTTAATTTCTCAATATGCAAGATATTTATACAGAAAACATATAAATTTTGTAATATTAGCTCCTACAGGAAGAGCTGCAAAAATCCTTCATGAAAAATCCAAATTAAAAACAAGAACAATTCATAGTGAGATTTATAGTTTTTTTGATAAAGAAATAAACCTTGATAAAGATGAAATAAAAATATATTTTAAATTAAAAGATTCATCATGGGATAATACCATTTTTATAGTCGATGAAAGCTCAATGATATCAGATGTACCACAATCAGATGAAAATCTTATTTTTGGTAGTGGTAAACTACTTTCAGATTTAATTGACTATATAAAATCTGGTAATAACAATAAAATTATATTTTTAGGAGATGAATATCAACTTCCGCCAGTTAATTCTAATTTTTCTCCTGCTTTAAATAGAGAATATCTTGAAAAAAATTTTAATTTAAAAGGTGAGAAAATAATACTCAATGAAATCGTTAGACAAAAAGAAGAGAGTTATATATTAAAAAATGCGAATACAATAAAAAATCATATAGATAAAAGAATGTTTATAAGTTTGAAGTTTGAATATAATGATAATTTTATAAAAACTGATAAATTAATTGAAAAATATAATTATTCTGAACCGGGGAAAGATATTATTATAGCTTCAACAAATGAAAAAGCATTAAAATATAATCAGGAAATTAGAAAAAATTTGGGATATAAGAATAATATTGAAATAGGAGATATATTATTAAATACAAAAAATGTATATTTTAATGAAATAAACATTTTTAACGGAGAATTTTTCAAAGTAGTTGATATATTAAACCACGAAAAAAAAGATGCTTTTATAGGAAAGAAAGAACATATGATTTTAGAATTTTATGATTTAAAATTAAAAAATGTATTTTCTGGTGAAACCATTATATTTAAAGTATTAGCTAATTCATTGTTTTCAAAAACTGCAGATATAGATATTAATTTGAAAAAAGCATTGTATAGTTTTTGCATAAACAATATGCATAAAAAGACTGGATTACCTATAGAATTTGTAATTCAACAAATAGATTCTCATCCATATTTTAACGCTTTGCATGTTAAATATGGTTATGCGGTAACTACACATAAAGCCCAGGGTGGCGAATGGAAAAATGTTTTTATAGATCCGTATTATTATAATTCACCAAAAACGAAAGAATATTTTCAATGGTTGTATACTTCAATAACCAGAGCTAAGGAGAGGATATATATTAAGGATTTACCTTTTAAAGTTTTTTCACAAAAAAAATTAAAAATTGAAAAAGATTTTACAGTAAAAGAAAAAATAAAAATTTCATATAATTTAAACTTCTCAAATACTGAATTGAGGAAGTTATATCATGCATTTAGAGAAAAAATCTTAGAAAAACAATTTGAAATAATAGGTATAGAACATCATCAATATCAGGAAGTATATTATGTAAAAAAAGACAAAGACTATTTGAAAGTGCAAATGTATTACAATAAAAATTATGAACCAACTAAATTAAAAATAATAGAAACAACAAATGATGAAAAAGCTCGTAAATTCCTTGAAATTTTTAATGTGAAAACCTTAGAAAAAGAAAGTACATATAAAGAAAATAGTGAAGATTGTATAAAAATATATGTAGATGGTAGTTATGATCAAAAATTGAAAAAATTTGGAGCTGGCTTTGTTGTTGTTAAAGAAAATAATTTGGAAAAATATTGGAAAGGTTATATGAATGAGAAGTTTTTAAAACATAGAAATGTGTCTGGTGAAATATTCGCAGTTTTACTTGCATTAGAATATGCAAAAAAAGAAAATTTGAAATGTGTTGAAATAAATTATGATTATCAGGGAATTGAAAAATGGGCATTAGGCTTATGGAAGACTAATACGGAATTAACAAAATACTATAAAAAACAGTATGATTATTATTCTAAATTTTTTCAAGTGAAGTTTAATAAAATAAAATCACATTCTGGAGATGAGTTCAATGATATGGCAGATGAATTAGCTAAAAAAGCAGTATATGAGAACGATTATAATATAAAATATGATATTGAGGTGAAATTATGAATTTATTAGAATTGGCTAAAAAAAGAAAAACAGTAAGAAAATTTGATAGCAAAATACCAAATTTTGAAGATATAATATATGCTATAGAAGTAGCAAAAGAAGCTCCATCAGGTAAAAATGATCAACCATGGTTATATGTTTTGATTAAAGATGATAATCGAAAAAAAGAAATAAGAAAAATATGTGAAAAAGGCGAAAAAGTTTTTTATGATAATTCAAAAGGAAAATTAAGAGAATGGTTGGATAAAATGGGATTTTCATGGGAAAAGCCTTTTTTATCTGAAGCACCATATTTATTATTTGTATATTCTAATATAAAATCACCTTTTTCAAAAGAATCAGTGTGGATTTCAATAGGTTATTTATTATTAGCGTTGGAAGAAAAAGGATTGGCTACGGTTACATATACCCCTTCAAATTTTAATAAAATTTCTAATTATATTAACTTATCAAAAGAATATAAACTTGAAGTGATTTCACCGATTGGATATTCCATAGATCCAAAACCAAAATATAAAAGAAAAAATATAGAGGATGTTTTAATTATAAAAGAATGATATTAATATGTTTTTAATACAAAAAATGTATAATTAAAATATATTTATATTTGTAATAATTTCAAAGAGGTGATGTTATGAAAAAAATTATTTTAGGATTATTGATTTTAACCCTGTTTTTGAGTGGATGTATTTTTAATAAAGAAGAATTAAAAAGTAATACCAAAGAAGTTGCTACAACACTTGCTCCTTTAAGAGAATATTTATCAACAACAGAAACTATTATGGGATTAGCACGTGGTAAAAAAATAGATAAGATCCCTCAAAATAAAACAGTTAATACAGAAAATATTCCTGATTTAGATGGTAAAACCCCAGATGAAGTATATAAAGAATATGGCGGTGATGGCAAAAATGAAATTAGAGTACCAAATTCTGGATATATCGATAATTTTTATGGTGAAGGTTCTAACATTAGAGCTGCATTTTATATGACACCCACAACATTAACGGACGATTCAACTGGTTATATTATAGATTTGTATATGGAACCATATCTCGATCTCTCTGTAGACTATGATTACGAAAAATATAAAATAACTCATGATTCATGGGAATTTAAATTAGAAAATCTGTTGGATTATAAAACTTACCTTTCAGATGGAAGTATAGCCAATAGAGAAATTATTGAGCAAAAAGATGACTGGAACTCTGATGTCGGATATGCTATGTTTGACGTTCCAGAAGTTTTGAATAATTTAGATTTATATTTATACCCTGATACAATTCCACAACCTGCAACTACAACAGGTATAGGATGGTATTCACATACAAAATCAGAAATTCAAAACTTTTTCAGAGATATAGTCGCAGAAGAATTCTATACAGAATCATCTACAGACATGTATATCAATTCTGGAGTTACATATATTAAGACTAAAAGTGATATGCTTTGGGATACTAAAACAAAAACAGTTGTGAGATTTGAACGAAATGGTCATTTTCAGAGTACAAAAGCATTTACTACAACTGGGAATATTGGATCTACATGGTATTCTGCTTTAGATGATGTTACTATAGATTCAACAGGCTCTAATAATGATTTAACACATTACAAAAAAACTTTTATGGAATGGTGGAAAGACCCTGAAAATATTAGGTCTGATAATTTTAGTTATAAAGAAATTATAGAGATGGATGAAAAAGGTAAAGATACTGCAGAGTATGAAGGAACAATAAAGGAATTTTGGAATGGAAGAACAACAGGAAATGGTTATCATGTTTCATTAGTAAAGGATAATAATGATAATTATATTTTTACAATAGATTGGCAATGGTTTGAAGCGACAGATAAAGCATTTAATAAGAGTATTATAAAATCAGAAAATTCTAATCCAATAAAATCATTCAAAATAGTAGATAATAATTTAGTTATAGAATTAAACGGTGGAATATTTAGAGGTCATTTTTGTAATGGCGTATTCACTGGAGAATTTGAGTTTAAAGACAAAATATATAAGGATGTGGTTATTGATACTTTTGGAATAAAGATTGGTAAGGATAAATTTAGATTTGATAAAAATGGAAATATAATTGAATAATTATTTAAAAACAGCCTGGATATTAATTCCAGGCTGTTTTTTAAAGAAATATAATAAATTACTTCAATTTAATCTTTAATTTAACGGGATTATGATCAGAGTTTTCAAATTCATAATTTAATGTTTTTACATATTCTATATCAATATTGGGTGAAACATAAAATCCATCAATAACAGTAACAAAGTTTTCCCCTTTTTCATAGGCAAAAGCTACTGATCTATTGGTTGGATTGGAGCTATCAAAAGCCCATTTCCAACCATCAATTTTTAAATCTTTTGGTAATTCAACATAACTTTCTGGCTTTTTTTCTGTATAATTGAAATTTGTTTTGGTAAATTCACTGTTCCAATCTCCACCTATAATAACATAATTTCCTTTTTCATATTCTTCTTTTGCTGTATTTAAAATAAAATTTAATTGCTGCCTTCTTAAAGTTCCACCTGAATCATACGCGCTTGGATGTATATTTAAAATAACAAGATCTTTCCCTTTGATTGTCGGTATTCTAGCAAATATTACGCATCTGTCTAATTGAAAAACTTTAGTTGGCCAACTATATTCTCCTGGTAATTTTAATCTTTTTGCTTCTTCAATTTTATATTTAGAAACAGTTGTTAATCCTGATAATACCTTACCCATAGGTTTTGAAAATGGCACTGGAACAAATAGCACATTATAATTAGTAGCAAATGCAATATTATAATTATTCTTAAAAACATTATTCTTTAAATATTCTAACTCATTAATGTTATGACTTCTATGACTATTAATATCTATTTCTTGAATTAAATATATATCTGCAGGATTATCTTCTAAAGTTTTTGCTATTCCTTCGAGATATTTTCTAACATGTTCTTTATCAGGTACTGATTCCGTTCCTCCATCCATGAAAAAGTCTTCATCTTTTCCTAATCCTGCATAACCAATATTCCAATCAAAAAGCACTAGTTCATCTGGTGCAATTTCATTAGCATAACTCTCAACGTTTATTTTCTCTACATCCTTAGGTTTATAATCTGTAAGTGTTCCAAACAGTATAACTCCCGGGAAATATAAAATAATAGCAACGACAACAATAATAACAACCTTTAACCAACCTGGCATTTTCTTTTTACCCATAAACCTATCCCCTTTCTTAAATGTTATAATTTAATTATTTAATTAAACTTAGAAGGACTTTCAAAATTAGTTTTAATAAATTGATTTTGATCTTTACTAAAATAACTTTCAAAAGATATAAATATAGGTAAATATTTATCTTTTGTTTTTTCCACTATATCATTTAAAAATGTTGTTTTTCCTGTTTTTCTTGGTGCTGATACTGTAAAGTATCTCCAATTTTCTATATGATTTAATGCTTCTTTCATTAATTCTGGTCTTTCTATATAATAACAAGTATTTTTATCCATAGGTCCCGAAGTACAAAATCGTTTCATCATCTCATCTCCATAACAGAATTATATCATATAACTAAAACTATAAAAATTAAACAACACCACAAGGTGTTGTTTAATTAACTCCTAAAGCTTTAAAAACTGCATCTATAGGATCCGCGTAAAAAATTATTTGCATTTTACTTAAAAGTTCTGGTGGAACTGTAGCTAAATCTGTAGCTGACGATGCTGGAATAAGGATTTTTTTAGCTCCCGCATCAACAGCGACTTGAATAATATCAGCAAGATTATCTATCTTATTTATTGTTCCTCCTACAGTCATAGTTCCAGTAATTACTAAACTTTCAAGAACAGACTTTTCTAGAACAGCAGAAAATAATCCTATTAATTCTGCTAAAGATAAACCTCCTGTTACATTAATTCCTTGTAAATCTATAACTTGCATAAGAAAATCATAATTTTTTGTATTGATTGATGTTGATACCCTTTTTGAATTAGATATAAAATAATTAAAAGCAATATCTAAAGCTTCTTTAGCCTCTCTAGAACTCCCAAAACCTGATTTAATAAATTTCCCTGTTCCAGTATTTACCTTATTTTCAAGTCTATACACACCTAACATTCCAGTAATACTCCTAGCAACAAGATAAATATTACCTGGTTTTTCTTTTCCTTCTGGTATTAATTTTCCTCCGCCCATTTCGGGTACGGATACAAAATATTCTTCACTAGTTTCTTTATCTCTATACGAAAAATGTACATCGTAAAATTCCATTCCACCTATTTTTTTCAACTGTTCTTTTACTCTTCTTCTACCAACTAAAGCGTATTCTAGTATTTCTTTAATATCATCTTTTGAAAATTCTCCATTAGGATAAATTAATTTCACCAACCCAGAAACAGTTTTTCTAACTGCAATAACATCCCTTTGATTTAAATCATGTCCTAAATAATAATAATAGTCAATAGCATCAGAAAAAGTTCTTTTTCGCATTTCTCTAAAAAATTCTGCTAAATAATCAACTATAAATCCATATCTATCTGTAAAAAATTCTGGTCTCATTTTAGGTATTTCCCAACCTGGAATATAATAATGCATTCTATCAAAAAATGCAGAATCATTAGCCATTTCAGGAGGAAATGGTGAAAATAGATGAGAAGTTTTTAAAACCGTTTCGATACTCTGATTGATATTGCCAACAAATACCATAGAAGCAGAAGCTTGCTTTTCTTCCTTTCCTCTTGCGAAAGACCCTGATGCCATATAATCTTTCATTATTTGAATACCATCTTTATCTTTAAATCTAATGCCTGCTACTTCATCAAAAGCAACAACATCCCACATTCCTACAAGGCCTATTTTTCTTGTTGACATATTATAAAACAAATTAGCAACTGTTGTTTGACCGCCAGAAATTAAAATACTATTAGGAGATATTTCTTTATATACATAAGATTTTCCAGTTCCTCTTGGACCTAATTCACAAACATTATAATTATTTTCTACAAATGGAATCAACCTCGTTAATAAATGCCACTTTACATTATATTCAAAATTGTCTGGTTCTAAACCAACAGAACGTAGTAAAATATCTATCCATTCTTCTTTAGAAAAATATTTTCTTTCTTCAAATATTTCATTAATTTCAAGATGAGGCATTTGTATGGGCTTTAAGGATGAAATAATAAAAGGACTAATATCTTTTACTCTTTCATCAAAAGAATATTCCATATCTAAAATTGCCCATATTCCTCCAGCCAAAAGTTTGTCGTATTTTTTTATGTATTCCACAGGAATTAAAACATTTTTAATTCCAAGATTAGAAAATTGAGCTTCATAAAAGTCCTTTTTTTCATTTAATTTAACAGTAACTTTATCTATTATTTTGTAAGTTCCTAATTCTTTTATTTTTGATTTTACTTTTTCTGCTTCATCTGGTCTTACAAAATTTTCCGCAAGTATTTTTTTTACTTTTTCAATTCCTCTATTAATTGTCTCTTCATCATCAGTAGCACAATACATGCCTAATAAATATTCCAAAACATAAATTGGAACATTAGCACCTTGTTTTATTAATTTTGGCAAATCTTTTCTTACAACTCTACCAGAAAAATATTTATTTAATTTTTCATCAAGATTTATTTCACTTACGCCCATTTAATCCCCCCATTAAAATTCATCTGGAAATGCAATATCTATCTCAAATTCTCTTCTCATTTCTTGTGATTGAGTTTCAATATTTTCAACTATTAAATATGCAATAGTTTTTGAAGCAGTATTACTCCTTATACGTATATTTCTTTCTATTATTCTTTTACTATTATCAGAATTTTTAATATCTGCTATTATTTCAATTTTTTCTGAAATGACATTATGATTTTTATCTTCAAAATAAATCTTATATGTAGATGGTAAAACTTTATCTGAAACTGGTTCATTTTGGAAAAATCTTAATTTCCATTCATTGTTAGTGATTTTTCTTTCACTATTTAATAATTCTATTTTCACATTATGTGGTTTTTCGCTATATCTACTTCTAGTATATGAAATTAAGGGTATAATTATTTCTTGTGGTGTTGCTCCACCATGTACATATTTACTTCCTCCACCTTGAATCTTGAATCTTAAATTACCTTTAGGTATATACACAAAATATCCAGGATTATCAATATATGAAAGAGAAAATTTATGAACATATTTTTCTTTTACATCATCTTTCGATAGTATAAATCGTCTATTTGTAACAACAGAATTAATGTTTAGTTTTTCTAAAGTGTCAAGTTTTTCAAGATCAGAAACTTGATATATAAAACCATGGTCAGCAGTAATAATAATATTTGAAATATTAAGATTATTTTTTATATTTTTTACCAAATCATATAATTCATTTATTGCTCTTTCACAAGCTTCAAATACTTCATCTTCACTTTTTGCATTATCTCCAACTTCATCAACAGTATTATGATATATTAAAATATATTTTTTCCCTTTAACTCTTTCCCTTTTTTCATCTTTTGAAAGTTTAAGAAAATCCTTATATTTAAATACTACTATATCTTCTTTTTCTTCTAATAATTTTCTCCTATCTTCAAAAGAAGACACATATTTATTATTTACCATAACATAAAAACTATTTCTATCACTGGAATTTTCTTTTATTTTTATATTGTTTCTAATACCATTTTTATTAACATTTGGCATTAAAACAGCCATTCCCAAAGATGTTATAGATGGTAATACACTTAACATAGGTTCTATATTAGCTTTTCCTGATAAACTACTATTGAGTTTTCTACTCAACTCTATACCTATTTCATATCTTAATGCATCAGAAAATATAATAACTGTTTTTTTATCTATAGGAATATATTTTGAAAATAGATACTGTTGATGTTTTACATCTTCAATTTCCCACTTTCCATTTAAATCACTTAATTTTTCATCCCAAATTTCATTTAACTTACTATTGTATTCATTATTAAATCTTTCTACATCTTTTGTAATATCTCTTAAAATTGAATCTAATTTTCTATTATAATTTAAGTAGAATTTTCTATAATATAAATCCATTAGATAATATGATTTTTTATAGTTTTCAACACCTTCTTTTAAATTATCAAATGCAAAAGTAGTTTTATTCATAAATTCATACATTTTTAAATAATAATATAATCCTTCATATTCTTCTTTAAAATTATCATACCAAAATTTTGTTCTTCTTTTTTCAATAATATTTATATATTTATCAAAATCAAGAATACCAGATTTTATAAAATCTATTATTTTTTTAATTATAAATTCATCAAAAAAGGCAAAAGTTTCTGATTCAATAATTTCTTCAAAAGAATACTCTTTTTTCTCTAATAACTCTTTTAACCCCAATTCTTTACTTATTTTTTCTGATAATTCTTTATATTCATTTTTATTAATAGAATTACGCCAATGATTTATAAATACTATTATATTGTTAGCTTTTTTAGAAAAGATGTGATTATTAAAATTTATTAAGTAATCTTCAGATAGTTGTTTACTTAAATCAGTTATAAAAAATGCATATAATAATTGTTTTAAATCTTTTCTGCCATCATATCCAAAATGATTTTTTATGATCTCCCAAAAATCTTTTTCATTTGAAAACTTTTTAATATTTTCAAATATTTTATTTTCTTCATTTAACTCTTCTATAAATATTCTTTTTAATGATTCTTCAAAATCCATATAATCTAATCCTGATAAAACACATAACATTGCAATATATAATTCTTCTTGAGAAGAAAATTCTGATTTTATTTTTTTGAGTTTCTCAACTCTATTTTTATTATTAAAAAAGGTTTTATTTTCAAAAACAAAATTTCTCAAGTTAAAGGAAATATTTAGTTCATCCATAATAATTGATATTTTATCTGCAAAAAATTTTTCAGAATATAAGTAAATATCTATTAACCAATTTTCTTTAGATTCTAAATCTAAATCCGCATCGACATATATTAAAAAATTTTCGTTAGGCTTTTCAATTTCTAATAAATATTTAATCGTAAAAAAATTATTTTTATGAAGAATTATTTTATTAACACCTTCTAATTCAATATTTTCAAATTCTTCTTTAAAATCTTTATTATCATCTATCCAAAAAACAATTTTTCTATCTTCATAATATTCTTTCTTAGAAAATAGATTTTGAAGTTTTTCTTTGATATTCATTCTTAAAACTCCTTTATTAAATTTTTTCTAATATATCAGCAAATATTTTATAATTCTCTTCTACTCCATCATCTAAATCTATTTTTATTCTTTGATCTGCATAATGTTGTACCTTTTCATCATAATCCCTAATTTCTTCAATATAGTTTCTTAATTTTTTGTATTCCTTTTCATATTTCTTTTTATCAGATTTTGTTAAATTTTCAGGATTCTCTAAATAAATTGATAATGTTTTTAGTCTTTCTTCATATATTCTTTGAACTCTAAATAAATATTCTGTCCTTAATCTTGAAATCATATCTTCATCATATCTATGCATATATATTAATGCTTTAAATGCTCCATTTTTACCAGAACTGAACATCCAATATATAGGTCTTTTTTTATACATTCTTGTATGATCTTTATAGAAATCCTTTATAAAATATTTTCTTAATGTTTCTCTTGAATCTGTAGAATTTTCATTTAAAGTTTTAGCTATATATTCAAGGTTTTCTTCTAAATTTTCTTTTCCAAATGTGTATTCCACAAATGATACAAATTTTGACACTATATCATCTTCAAAGTTATAATCATCATCTAATATTGGTAAAATGCCATCTTCATCTGGTTTATAATTAGGATAATTATTTAAATCAAACTTACCACCAGCAAATACTAAATCTTCTTTATCTGGTGAATATCGCCCTAAAATACAACCTATACCATACGAAATAAAAGATTTAATATCTCTTATTCTATCAGCTTTATTTATTGTTATTTCTTTTTCATCTACTTCTGGTGTTATTTCATCAGAAAGATCATATATTTCTAAGAACATCTTATTTAATTCTTCTTCATTCTTTTTGAGCTTATTAAATCTTTCTTCTGCATATTTTTCCCAATTTTCAAAAGCATTTTCTATTTTTCCAAAATTATCTTTAAACTTTAAAAGTGGATGTTTTTTAAATTCCCATGATGTTTCAAAATCATTCCAATCTTCTTTGGATATTTCAATATTTTCTTGTATTAAACTATCTATCTTTTCTTTAAAATTGTTATTTTCAGGAAAAATTAGCGGTAATTTTATAATATCATTTTTTGTATAATTTAAAGTTTGAGAAAATTCTTTTAATAAAATAGTATTTAATTTACTTAATAAAAAAGCAAGTAGATAATAAGAATTAGAATCTTTTAATATGTAATATACTGCGGAATCAAATATCATACCTTTAGGGTGAAAGTAAGCTGAAAATTTTGAAGAACTCACTTTTGACCATGTTAATCCTTCTTTAAAATAAAATTGTGTATTTTGTGGTCTTGATTTTAATTTCCCATATTCATCTTTAAAATTTCTAATTTCTTCTCCGTCATTTTTCCAATTAATTACATATTCTTGATTTCCATACCATTTTCTAAATTCTCCTCCTTTATTATGTGGAAACCATTTTAAACCAGAATTTTTTGCTTCTTCTCTCGAAGCAAATCCAAAACCGATATTATTAAAATATACTTCAAACCAAAATCTCAAGAATTTTTTATTTTCACCTGTAGATAGTCCTATTTTTGGTTCAGCTATTTTTCCAAGAGGAATACTTTTTTCAAAGATTTTTATTATTTTATCACTAACCCAATATGCTATTGGATAACCTGGTATTTTTTTGAATTTTTCGGAGTTTATAGTAAATAAGTTTTTAAAATTAAAAAACTCCTTTTCTTTTAATAAGCTATACTTAAATTCCACCAATCTAATGTATTTACTATAAAAATTAGGAATATAAATATTTCTTATAATAAATGTTTGAGTTTGAACAACCTCCCCATCAATTTCTTCAAAAGCTTTTACTCCTAAATGAATTAACGATAAAATTGTCTTATTTTCAATTATTTTCTTTCTTAAATTTTCAAATGATGAAAGAAACATCCAGGACTGCATTGTAATCATAGAATTAAATCCATTCTCTTTTAAAAACTTAAAATTCCTCTCAATAAAAACAGCAAAAAGATCTGACTTAGAATCTGGATAATGTTTTTCAAGATAGTTCCTTAATTCAGTGGGAATATATTTATTACCCATATAAGGTGGATTTGTAATAACCACATCATATTTTTCTTTTAAAACTTTGGCAATTTTAATTATATTTGGAATTATTTCTTTTAGTTTTGATATCTTTTCAAAGTATAATAAATTATCTTGATCTAACTTTTCAAGATGTTTTAAAATAAATGAAAAATCTATATTTTCTACTTCAATTAATGATCCATATAATTTAGCATTTTTAAATTTATTTAGTAAATCTTCTGTAATTCTCTTTTCCTCTTCATTCATATCTTTTGTTAATAAATCAACAGATTCTTCATCTAATTCATTGGTTTCTATTACTTCATATACATTTATATCAAATGCATTTCTAAAAAATCTTCTGTTTTTTCCTCTTGCTTTCATTAATAATGAAAAATAAGCTAATTGAGCAGCTCTTTTATCAATATCTAATCCAAATAGATTATTTTTTAATATTAATTTTGGTATTTCTGTTTCTAATTCACCTGTTTCTTTATATATATCATATAAAACATCAAAGGCATATACTAAAATATGCCCCGAACCACAGCATGGATCAATTACTTTAATATCTTCAGGTTTTATATTTTTATATCTTATTTTTTCTAATTTTTCCTTAACTTCATCTTCTTGGTTTGGATCTTCTAAAAAGTACTCCCATTTTTCTTTTAATATAGTATCTGGTTTAACTTCAACCCATAATTTCCCTAATGAATTTTCCGTCATATATCTTACTATCCATTCTGGGGTGAATAATTGAGTTACAAATGGTATTTCACTTTTTTCATATGCTTTTTTCTTTGACATAGTTTCATCTTTTTTTTCAGAAATATAAAATTGATATAACCATCCTATTATTTCTACATTATTCCAATCTTCTTCAGGTATATCTTTTGTCATTTTTACAATAAAAGAATCTTTCATAAATAAATTATCTGGAAAGAGCAATTCTGTGTAATCATTTATTTCTTCAAACATAAATGGCATATATTTATGCAATTTATTATTTAATTTTATTATTATCTTTTTAAATAGATCATTATTATTTTGTGTTTTATATAATTCTTTTACAATATTTCTGTCAAAATCAATAAAATCAATTATTTCAAAAGGATTTTTTAATACTTGTATTTCATCACTTTCATCAACTGAAATTATTTTCATTCCAGATGGTAAAAAATCTGGAAAATAGTTATTTGATTCCATAAATTTAATAGCAATAAATCTATTAAACCAAATATATGCAATTTCTTCTATAACATTATCATATCCTTCTAATCTCATTTTATTAATTATTTTATTTCTTGCATTTATTTCTTCAATTTTTAATGGAATATTTCCAATAATTTTTCTATTTATTTCATTTGGATCTTTAATAGAGTTTTTTGTTAAATTATAATATTGTGCTTTTAACAACACTTTATCTAATAATTCCCTTCTTGCCTCTATTGCAAATGTTTTTAATGCGCTTTTATCCATATTCATCCCCCACTATTCTATTTCTATTTTTACTTTTATTCTTTTTTTACCTTTTGAATTTTCAGAAATATACTCTTTTATTTTAGAAATTAATTCATCCAAATTTCCTTCTATAGTAAATTCTCCATTATTAATTTTATACTTTTCTATATCTTCATTAACTACATTAAGAGGTTCTTTACCATTATTTCTTATTTCATTTAATAGATCATCAATCTTTTCTAACCAATCGATATATTTTGATTTTAATATTGAAATATCATTATAACGATTTAATTCATCAAAAATATCATTCATCAATTTTTCCTTTTCACTCTTATATCTTATTTCTAATCCTTTTTCTAACATCAACTCATCAATTTCTTTGAACTTTTGAGTAATTTTATTTTTTATTTCTTCTTTTAATAAATTAACAATCTTTTTCAACCAATCCATATACTTTGATTTCAATATAATAATATTATTATAATTTTCTATTTCATTAAAAATATCATTCATCAATTTTTCTTTTATATTATTATAATCTTGGTTACTTTTAATTAATTCATCAATTTCATCAAATTTATGATTAAACTCTGTTTTTAGATCTTCTTTTAATTTCTGAGTTTTAGTGTTAATAAAAGAATCTATAGTTTCTATTAATAATGGGATTTCTTTTATTTCACTAAAAGGATCTGAACTATTTATTATATTTTTTAGTTTTTCTATTTCTTCCTGAACATTTTTAAAATCCACACCTGCTACTTTTTTATTTTCTATATCTTTAATATATTTTCTTCCACTTTCAAAAATATTTTTTTGATTACTTCCTTCTTTTAGAAAGTTGAAAACTTTTAAAGATTCATCTTTCCAATCTAATATATCTTCTTGCACATTTATAAAGCTACTAAATAAGTTTTTATTATCAGATTTTAAATAAATGTTATTATACAAATTCAATCCTTTTTCTAAAATTTCTATTCCTGGATATCTATTTCTCTCACATAAATCAATGCTATTATTAATAATAGATATTTCATTATTTATAGCATTTTTCAATTCTTCAGCTATTTTATCTTCATCATCATTCTCAATCTGTTTATCAAAAATATTTGAATAAACTAATTTTACTTTGTTTAACAAATCCTCATCAATCTTTTCTTTTTTCTTTACTTCAATTTTTTCATTTTCTCTACTATTTAATAATTTTTGCAAAAATTCTCTATCGTTGTGTGTGAAATAATCTTTATAATATTTAAATTCAATTTCTTTACTCAAATATAACTGCAATAAACAATATAAAGTATCTTCCTTTTTCCATCCGTATGGAATTTTTGAAAAATAATTTATTACTTTATTTACTGTTTCATTATAGTCAGCAATAAAATTAATGTAGTTCCTTACTTCTTCAATAGCCTTTTCATTATTTATTGTTATATCCAAACTTATCTTTTGATTGTATAATATCTCTTTTAATTCTTTTTCAGTATAATTTACTTCAATATAATTTAATTTGGTATAATTAACTTCTATTAATTTTCCCAATGCAATTTCAAAAATTTCCTTCAAGCTACTTCCAGATGGATTTATTTTATTTCCAAGAATATAAAATTCTGAATTAGGAATTACAATTTCTAATAATTCTTTTAATCTTTTACTTCTTTCTGGTATTTCTAATTTTTTCAATTCGACAGTTTTTTTAAGTGTTTCAGGCAACTCGCTTATAGAAATATTTTTAATATATTTATTTAATTTTATATAATACTTTAATTCATTTAAGAATTTTTCATCATTTAATAATTTAACAAACAATGTATTTTGGTTTCTAGATGAACGCATCTGTATATTTTCATCATAATTATCAGCATCTGAAGTAATAATTTCTATAGTTAATTCGCCTTTTGGATCACCATATTTTGTATTATTTATTAATCTACTAAATGAAAAATCATATTTGTTATATCTTATTTTTGAATTTAAGTTATATTCTTCAAATATAATGGTATTTAATTCTTTAGTAACTTCCGAATCTTCAATATTAATTTGTTGTATTTCTTTATTTATTTCTTGTTCTTCATCTGTCAAGAAAAAATAATTATCTCCATTTTTCTCTATTAATGATTGTTTTTCTAATTTAATTAAGGATTTTTCAATTTTATTTTTTAAATCTAATCTATCTTGATCAATTTCTTCTATCATTAAAGTAGTTATATTTTCCAAATTCGCTGGCATTTCGTTATTAAGGTATTTTAACATAAACAATAATTTTAATATTCTAATATCAAAATCCTCTAAATTAATGTTTTCTTTTGCATATTCAATAACTCTTCTTATAGGAGAAGCTAAAAATGTTTCTATTGAATCATAAAAAATATCAAATGGAATTAAAATATTGTCTTCACGATCATTATAAGTTTTTAATGCTTCTTGGAATGCAGAAAGCATTGATCTTTCACCTTCAGATAAATGTTTTCCTGAACTTCCATGTTTTCTTACCTGTTCAAAAACTTTTTGCAATAATTTAGTTTGATAAGGAATAAATGGATATAAATTAGCAAATTCCTCAGAATTAGAATAATCTCTATATGATGAACTTGCATTTTTAAAATAAATAGCATTCTTCAAAGCAATACTTTTTTCTTCAAATATTGCTTTTAATCTTTCATTTGCAGTATCGGTTTTTTCTAATATACGTTTTTGTATTACTTCACCAACAGAAACTGAGGAAAGGCTTAACCTTGTTTTAAATCTTGCTTGAATTTTGGAAAAATCCTTTTCTCTTACCTTTGTTATTGAATCAATATCTTCTTGAGAAGTAACTACAATCCACGCTTTTCCTTTACAATGATTAGCAAATTCTTCAGATAATGTTTGTAAATTAAGTATGAGATTATTATCATCCCCAATATATTGACCAACTTCGTCCACAAGGAAAATTAAATGAAAATTATCTCCTTGTTTTTCTATATAATCTTTAACTTCTTCCGCAAATGTTCTTATTGATGTACCTTCTCCTAAACTTTTAAAATCAAATAATTCTTTATCTTCCTCTGTCATTTCTAAAATTTCAGCAATTATATCTTTAATCATGGATTTTTTAAAATGATATTTTCTTCTTCCATCTTCATCCCATTCTTCTCCAATTTTTTCCTGATATTTTTCTTTAAATTCTTCAAGTTTTCCAAATTTGTATAGATATTTTTCAAAATTAGTGATTTCATCATTTTCGCCATGTAAACCTAAATTCTTATAAAACATTTTTCTAAATACTTTTACAATAGCTTCTTTATCCGACTTAGCATCTGCGGAACTTTCAGCATCAATATTAAAAAGAATTGTTTCATTTGGATAAGATAATATTTTTTCTATATCTGCTATTAATAATTCGTCTTCAATTTTTTCTCTAAAAAAATCGGTAGCTTTTTTTTCATTAACTTCCTTATTTGATAATAAATATGATAAAATTTTCAGAAAATGTGATTTACCTGAACCAAAAAAACCTGAAATCCATACACCAATTTCATCAGTGTTCATCTCAAAACTTTTACCATAATTTTCAAAAAAAGTTCTTATATGTTTTAATATTTCATTTGTAACTACATATTCATCTAATTCTTGATATACAATATCCTCACTTTCTTGACCAACTTTTATAACTCCTTTTATATACCTATTTATATCTTTTTTAAACATATTCTTTAAAATCATACAGATCCCCCTTTTTTTCAGTCTATTAAAGGAAAAGCCCTATAATAGTTATCATCTTTAAATTTATTAAACAATATTAATTTCTGACCATCATATCTTCCAGGATAAATCAATATTAAAGGTTTATTTTCAATCACACTATGTAGTTTATTTAATATTGTATGTGATCTAATAAAAGGATATATTTGCCCAACGCCTGTAATAAATATAATATCAATATCACTTGATTCATTTTTTATCTGTTCTATAAAAGTTTCTGGTGGAGCAAAGGTTTTTATTGCATTTAATACTTCTTGGCTTCCTTCTTTTATTTCCATTTCTTTTATTACTTCAATCAAATCCTCATCTTTAAGCATTTTAATAAGCATTTTATAGAGATTGAATTCTTTTATTTTTAATCCATGTCTCTCTTTTAAATTTTCTATAGTTTTTTCTATTTGTTTTCTTACCAAAATTTCATATTTTGGATCATAATCAAAAATATAAAAACTAATTTCATTACCTAATCCTTTATTATTTAAAAATTTCTTATCACTTATAATCTCTTGAATTTTGTTTAAATTTTCTTGAATTGTCATTATATTTTCACTCCCATTGCTTCTAAATAAATTAATTCATTATTACTGATTAAATATCTTTTGAAATCTTCACTTATAATTAATGGTTGAATTTCCATTGTTTTTTTATCTTTCAATATTCCAGCATCATATAATATTTTTTTTATTTCTGTTTTCGTCCTTTTTATGGTTTTTTCACTCCAATTTGCAATTTCTGGAACCTGTATTTTTTTTACTTCAAAGAATTTATTAATATCGGAATCTTTAAGTTGAAAATCATAAAAAAAATATTTATCTTTAATAACTTCATACATAAAATCAAAGATAAGTTTATTAGATTTCATTATAAGATAAAGATTTATTATACTTTGTGTATCATATGATTCAGAAATAAATAATTTTATTAATTCAGAATCTATGTTTTTAATTCTTTTTTTATTGCAGAAAAAACTCTTTGTATTGATGAAGTTGAAGAATATTGAAATAAATTATCTTCATATACTTTATTTTTTATTTCATCTAATGAATAACTATGATTTAGTAAATTAAATACTATTCTTAATTCTTTTAATAATGATCTTTCTCCACTTAATGAATAATATTTCATTATGCATCCTCCTATATTTTCATTCTAATACACAAAAAATTAACATATATATTTAAATTATATCATAAAAATTTTTATAATCAAACTTTTAAACAAAAAGATATATATGCTTTTTTTACTATATAAATAAAAAATCCCCCTTTCAGAGAATTCGGTTAATCTTTTTAAAATTTTTTATCTATTCATCAATATTCTTTTTTTGATAGTACTCATTCTAAACCGCTTTTAATCGTTTAATTCAATAATATTTTCTTTATCCCAATCTTCTAATAATTTTAATATCATAAATGAATTCTCTAATGTTTCTAATACAGCATTTTCGAACTCTATTAAATTACCCAAAGCTTGATATCCATCATTAACGTATGCAGTTATATCGAAAGCACTTATATGAGGATTATTAATAGAATGTTTTACTATTATAAATTCTTCATCTGAGCCTTTAAAAGACTTTCTAATATTACTTATTTCAATTTTTGGATCATTATATTTATTTATCAATTTTTTCTCTTCATCTGAAAATATAACTTTAATATTACAATAAAGTTTTACACGAAAATTTATAATATTTTTTATAAATTCTTTTTCTTTTTTAACTATAATATTCATGTTATTCTCCTTTCTCAAATAATTTAGTTTTCTTAATTTAAGAATATAAACACAAAGTATTTTAAAAAACTATAATACAAAAATACTATATTTGAAAGACATTCTAAAAAAATAATAATATATTCTATAAGTTTTATATCATTATAAGCTTTCAAAATAATTCCTTATTCTTTTTGCCATCAAATATCTTCTTTCTTTTAAAAATTCAAAATAATTTATATTCCAAAAATCTTTTGGTAAATCATAATCAATATATATTTTGTTTATTTCATCGTCAGAAAGATCTTTTGTAAGCAAATTCCAATATTCAAATGGTGGTTTATCGCTAATATCAATATTGTTTTTATAATCTAAAAACATTAAATTAGCAATTTGATTTACATCTTTAATATCTTTTATTCCTAATTTATGTAAATAATTTTTTGGAAATATATGATGACGTTCAATAGTTTTTTTCTTTTCATTTACCAAAACACTTTTTCTTTCTCTTATTTTACTTTTTGAAAATGGTATAAATTTATCTTCGTAAATTAATGCCGCATCATATATTGATAAAACGTTTGAAGTATTTGATGTAACAAGTTTTTCATTAGGTAATGTTATTTCCCAAAAACTTTCTGTTAATTCATTTTTTATAATATTTTCTAATGTTTCTAAAAAGTTGTTATTTTTTATACTGATTAAATCTTTTTCAATGATACTTTCTGGAGAACCTGTGTATCTTTGAGTTAGCAAAGAAAAAACTAGCCATTTCCTAATTATTCTTTCTAAATCTCTAAAGTTTAATCTTTCCTTACCAATTAAATATAAAACATATGTAATGAAAAATGCTATTTTAGAACTGATCATATTTTCATTTACAAAACCAGCATCATATATTATTTTAATATAATCATGCCAATTCACTAAATCTAGAACTTTTTTATGTCCATTTTTAAAAATTTCTAGATTTTTATTTTTTAAGTCTTCAGAATAAATTCTATTTTCAAAATCTCTACCTTTCAATATTAAATAAGCATATTTCAATCTTCCTCTAAGGAACGAATATCCGACTATGCTTCTAACAAGGTGTTCTGGATTCGGTTTTATGTTAATTAAATTAAAAGGAGAACTTTTTTCTGAATAATGTTGAGCTTTTTCACAAAATTCTTCTATTTCTTTTCTACCTTCGTCCCAATAAACAGACATTAAAGTGAGTATAAAATCAGATTGATTTAAAGTTTTTCCTTTGCTATTTATTCTAACAAAGATTTCAGCTACTTCTTCTGGATCTAATTCAGAAGAAAGTTCTAAAACAGAAAATGTATAATTTTTAATATTTTCTAATCTTTGAATTTTTGAAGCAATAATAGAGAATTCATTATAATTACTTACAATATCCTCTCTTTTTTTCATTAAATTATTTCTATATTCATCGATAAACTGATATGAATTTGTGGAAAATAATTTGCTAATATCTCCTATCCATTCTGGATCTTTCTCCAATGCAGCATTACTTACTTCAAATTTATTTTCTAAGGGATTAAAAGCAATTTTTATTTTTAAGTCTTTAAAATTTTTATTCTTTACAGGTTTATTCATTAAAATAGAATAAAGTGAAGTAAGCCTTTGTTGTCCATCAATGACTAAATATTTTGGTGATCTTTTTTTCTCAAGTCCTATTGAATGAAAATTTTCTATATTAGAAACTTCCCAAAGAATTACAGTTCCTACAGGTAATCCCTTATATAATGAATCAATTAAATCTCTAACCTTAGTTTGATTCCATACAAAAGGTCTTTGTATATCCGGTAAAGCTATAATTCCGCTATCTATATCCATAACTAAATTATATAATTGATAAGTTTTTTGATTAAAAACTACTGTTGAATTATTCATTTTTACCTCCTGGTATGTAAGTGTTATTTTTTTTACACAAAAAATTAACTTATATAATTAAATTATACCACTAAAAAATTTAAAAACAAAAAGTTTTTATAATATAGAATAATAGTAATTTTTTTAATTTTGAGAAGCTCAATACAATTAAAAACCCCCTTTTCAGGGGATTATGTTAATCAATTATATTTTTTCTACTATATATTCATCAATATTTCTTTTTTCTGAATTTATGTTTATTCCTATTATATATATTTCTTTTTCCTTATTTTTACTCGTATATTTTTCATAATATTTCTTTTCTTTTATTTGATTTATCGCTTCTTTTGCGCTTTTATCTAATTTTATTTCAAATATATATATTTTATCATTATGTTCTAATACTAAATCACTTCTTCCAAGATTTGTTAATTCTTCTGCTGTTATGTTTAATCCTGCTGATGCTAATATTGTATATATTAATGAGTGATAATAACTTTCTCTTTTTTGATGTAAGTTATACGGTATTGTACTCATTATCCTTTTTATTTCTTCTATTAATTCTTTTATTTCATTTTTTTCTACTAATTCATATATTTTATATATTTTTTCATATGTTTCTTCGTTTAGACCATAATTTGCTTCTAATATTAATTTTGAGAAACTATTTTTTACTTCAAGATTTGGATAATCTAATATATACTTTTCTGTTATTCCATATTTTTTTATTCCTTTAAATGTTAAATATCCTGCTTGTGCAAAGAATATATTTGCATTTGCATCTTCTATTTCTCTTGTTGAGAAATCCATTGCACTTACTGGATATTTCGTTAATTTTTCATAGGTTACTTTTTTACCTTTTATATATTCATATATGAATGATGGGGATCCACTTTCAAACCAGTAATTTTGAAATTTCCTTTCATCAAAAAATCTTAATACTGAGAATGGATTATATACAAAGTGTTCTCCATCAAATGAGAATCCATTATAGTATGTTTTTATTTCTTTTAGTAATTCTTCTTTACTTATTCCTATTTCTTTTGCTGTTTCTTCTATATGTTTTTTAAAATAAAATTCAAGTTCTTTTTGGGTATAACCTAACATTTGAGAGTATTTTCTGTTTAGTGATATGTCATTTAAATTATTTAATGCTGAGAATACTCCTGTTTTGGTGAATTTCGTTATTCCTGTTATGAATACGAATTTTATGTATTCATCTTTTGTTTTTACTTTCTTATAGAATTCCCTTAGAAACCCTCTTATTTTTTCTGCTTCTTTTTTATTGTTTATATGCTCTAATATCGGTGATTCATATTCATCTATTAATATTACAACTTTTTCATTATATTTTTTATTCAAAAACTCTATTAAATTTCCAAATTTCATTGATACATCATCTATATCTGGTGTTATTTCGTATTCTCTATATATTTTTTCTATATTATTATTTAATGATTTTAGAAATGATTCTAAATCTTTTAGTACATTATCAGACATATCTAATTTTATTATTGGATATTCTTCGAATTTCCATTTGTCATATATGTATGTATCTTTAAATAATTCTTTTTCTCCCTTGAATATGTAATATAATGTCGATATAGTTAAACTCTTTCCAAACCTTCGTGGGCGAGATAAAAAATAATATTTTCCACTATCTATTAAATCAAATATATATTTTGTTTTATCTACATATATATAATTCCCCTCTATTATTTCTTTATAATCCTGTATCCCTATTGGTAATTTTTTCATCAATTCCACCTCCTAATCAATTATATCATATAATAGCAATAATGATTTGCTGTAAGATAGATAAAGTAATTAAAAGTATAATATTCATATATTTAATATGATATAATAATTTTAATATAGATATATTTTGATATTTAAATAGAATAAAATTTTTAGAGGTGTTTATAGTGGCTAAAAGAAAAATATATGGTAAAACATGGTGGGGTAAGAAATGGATTGAGGCTATGGAAAAAATAGATTTTAATACCAATAGGCTCCCAAGAGGTAGAACTTATGCTAATAAGGGGTTAGTTTTAGAAGTTAGAGTAAATAGAAATTCCGATATTATTGCTAGAGTACAGGGAACAAGAGCTACACCATATAAGGAAAAAATTTCTTTGATAAAATTTCCTTCATATGATGTAGAAATTATTGGAAATATACTTTCTGAAAATCCATATATTGCAGGACAATTATTAAACGGAATATTACCAGAAGAATTATATGAAATTTTTCAAAAAGAAGGGATAAAATTATTTCCAGAATCATGGGATGATATAGAAGCATATTGTTCATGCCCAGATTGGGCTAATCCATGTAAACATCTTGCTGCAGTATATTATGTTATTGCTAATGAAATTGATAAAGATCCTTTCCTTTTATTTGAAATGCATGGATTAAAAAAGAAGAAATTATTGGAACTTGCTAAAATTTCCAGTGAAAAATCGAAAAATACCTTAAATTTTTTGCCTATCGATAGTGAAAAAAATGAATTAGATTTAGATGAAAAAATTGCTTTAGAAGAACCTATCATTTATTTTGAAAATATAGATAAAATAATATCGTTGCTTTCTGAAAAACCTATTTTTTCTGATTTTTCAATAAAGGATTTTTTAAACGATCTATATGCACAAAGCGAAAAATATGTGAAAAACATAAAAATATTAGAAGAAAATCTATATCTTAAAGATACAGAATTTAAAATAATTTATTCATTACAAAATCCAGATATATTAATTAAAGGATATAATCCTTTTTCAAAAGAAATAATAAAATTTGAAGATTTATTTAATTTAATGTATAGTATATCTTTTTTACCTGATAAAAATGATAATGAATACTCTTTCTTTTTTAAAAAGATTTTTGGATTTGTATTTAATATCATTATGAATCACTCATTTGCACCAAAACCGGAAATAATTGAATCGGATAAATTTTATGTAAAATATATGCCACTTATTTCAAATTCATCTTTTATAGAATATTTAGATTATCTTGAAAAAATAATTCCAAATAATCTTATAATTCATTTAGAAAAAAATAAGGTATTAAAAAAATCTGATGCTGTTATATATATTATATCTTTGGTTATAAAGGAAATAGTAAAAAAAATATATGTAAATAAAACAATGTCTCATAATATATTATCTGTATTTTCAGAAGATAAATTGTATCCATTAAAAACATTAGAAGAAAAAAATGCTGCTAATTCATTGGTAAATTATTTTGAGCCATTATTTTTTAAAAGCCAAAAATATACATTAGCTATTAAAATCATGCCGTTTATTGAAGATAGGTATTATTTATCTCTTTTAGTAAAAGATAATTCAGATGTATTATCTGAACCTATTAGTCTTACCGATTTTTTAAAAAACAAAAAATATTTTGATGAAAAAGCTAATATATTAAAACAAATAGGGTTTATTTCTAATTTATCCAATTTTTCTAAAACCATTATGAAACATGAGGATATAATAATAACTTCATCAGAATTAAGTACATTTTTTAATGATGTATTACCTGCTTTAAATGTTTTTGGTATTGATGTAATCCTTCCAAAAGAAATGAAAAAAATAGTAGAGCCAAAAGTAGTTATACAAGCAAAAAGAATTAATAATACTACCAGCTTTTTTAATTTGAATGATTTACTAAAATTTGATTGGAAAATAGCAATAGGTGATCAGATCATATCTGCTGAAGAATTTAGGAAATTATTGGAAAAATCAGAAGGAATAATAAAATTCAAAGATATGTATATTCACCTTGATCCAAAAAAATTTTTAAACATATTGAAAAAATTAGAAAAACCTCTTGATGAATTATCTAATTACGAGAGTTTAAGAGTTTTACTTTCAGAAGAATATAATGGAATACCATTATATTCGGATAATAATTTAAAAAACATAATTGATGAAATGAAAAAAATCAAAAATATTAGAATACCTAAAACATTAAATGCTAAAATGAGAGAATATCAAAAAAGAGGTTATAAATGGTTAAAATCAAATGTTGATAAAGGTTTTGGTGTATGTCTTGCGGATGACATGGGATTAGGTAAAACTATTCAAACAATAGCGGTTATTTTAAAGGATAAAGAAAATAAAAATTTAAATGCCCCAGCTTTAATTGTATGTCCTACTACATTAATAGGTAATTGGGCAACAGAAATTGAAAAATTTGCACCAAAATTAAAATATCATATATATCATGGAAATAATCGTGATTTGAAAAATGATTCAGATATTATATTAACATCATATGGTGTTATAAGAAGGGACATTGAAAAATTAAAAGATTTAAAATGGTCGTATATAATACTTGATGAAGCTCAAAATATTAAAAATCCTTTGACTAAACAAACTAAAGCTGTTAAAAATTTAAAAGGCGAAAAAAGAATAGCATTAACCGGAACTCCAGTGGAAAATCGTTTATTGGAATTATGGAGTATATTTGATTTTTTAATGCCAGGATATTTGGGAAATTATAATAATTTTATAAAAAATTATGCTATTCCTATTGAAAAATATAATAACAAAACAAAATTAGAAGCTATTAAAAAAGCTATTAATCCATTCCTATTAAGAAGATTAAAAACGGATAAAAATATTATAAAAGATTTACCAGAAAAAATTATTTTTGATCAATATGTATATTTAACTCCAATTCAAACATCATTATATAATAAAACAGTAGAAATGGTAAATGAGATTTCTAATTTTTCTGGCATAGAAAGAAAAGGATTAATCTTTAAATTAATCACATCTTTAAAGCAAATTTGTAATCATCCTGCTAATTATCTGAAGAATAAGAATTTCAGTCCAGAAGAATCTGGTAAAACACAGAAATTATTGGATTTATTATCAGACATATTTAGAAATAATGAAAAGGCCATAATATTTACACAATATAAAGAAATGGGAGAAATACTTGAAGATATAATAAAAAAACATTTGAAAGTTAAAACGTTATTTTTTCACGGAAATTTGTCAAGAAAAAAGAGAGATGAAATGGTAGAAAAATTTCAAACATCACACGATTATCCTGTTATCATTATTTCTCTAAAGGCTGGAGGTACAGGATTGAATTTAACTGCTGCATCACATGTAATCCATTTTGATTTATGGTGGAATCCTGCAGTTGAAGCTCAAGCTACAGATAGAGCTTATAGAATAGGTCAAAAAAATAATGTTATTGTCCATAGATTTATAACTAAAAATACATTTGAAGAAAAAATAAATGAGATAATTCAAAAAAAGAAGAATTTAAGCAATAATATATTAAGTATTGGAGAAAAATGGATTTCTGAACTTGGTGATGATGAATTAAGAGAAATATTTAAAATATAAAATATTATAAAATACCTCCAAAGTAGAACTAAACCACAAAGGAGGTATTTTTTATTGAATATAATCCTGGTATTTATAATAATTTTTAATATATTTGGAGTATACTCCAAATTTTTGAGTGAAAAATATGACTGTACTCCAAAAAATAATTATAATACTTTTTTACCTTCAATATAGACGCTTTCAGCTTTTGCTCTTATATCAAATGGATGATGATTCCATATTGCAATATCTGCATCTTTTCCTGGTTCTAATGATCCTACTCTATCGTCAATTTTCAATATTTTTGCTGGATTTATAGTTAACATTTTTATCAAGTCTTCTTCTTTTGCACCATATCTCATTCCAAGAGCAGCTTGTACATTAGCATGTTCTAAATGTAGCACAGGATGATCACACATTAATCCTGCTAAAATACCTTTTTCATTAATTATTCTTAATGCTTCAAATGACATATCCTTTAATTCTAATTTTGTTCTAAATCCAAATAAAGGACCTAACACTAAAGAAACACCTTTTTCTTTTATATAATCAACAATTTTGTATGCTTCTGTAGCGTGTTCTATTACTAAATCAAATCCAAATTCCTCGGATAATCTAATAGCTGTTATGATATCATCTGCTCTATGTGCATGAATTCTTGCTGGTATTTCTCTTTTTAACACTTTTTCACCAATTTCCATTTTTAAATCAAATTCATAGAAATCTCCTTTTTCTTTCTTTTTCATATAGTTTTGTACTTTTAAGAAATATTCCCTAATTACAGCAACACTTCCAAGCCTTGTTGATGGTAATTTCTTTTGAGAACCATATACTCTTTTTGGATTTTCACCCATTGCCATTTTTAATCCTGCTGGTTCTTTAATTATCATTTCATCTACTATTTTAGATTTGAATTTTAAAATTGCTCCTTGCCCTCCGATTGGATTAGCACTTCCAGGAACAACCATTACTGTAGTGACTCCACCTTCCAAAGCTCTCTTTATTGCTGCATCTTCTGGATAAAAAGCATCGATAACTCTAACTTGTGCAGTATTAGGATCAGTCATTTCATTTCCATCTTGATAATAACCTTCACCAACACCTTCTTCAAAAACTCCGATGTGTGAATGAGCATCTACAAAACCTGGAAAAATATATTTACCTTCAACATCAATAACTTCATCCGCTTTTGCTCTTATGTTTTTAGCTAATTCTTTGATTTTGCCATTTTCAATTAATAAATCTCCTTTAAATGGTTCTGAAGTGATTGGATAGATGTTAGCATTTTTGAATAATATTTTCATTTTTCATCCTCCTTCTATTTTATTGTCAAAAATATATGAATAAATATATGAATTTTTTGACTACTAACTTACTAAATTATATCATAAAATAATTCGTAAAGCAAATTAAATTTTATACAAAATCTTAACATATTACTCTATCTATTTTTTGTATTGACTTAGGTTTTTTTCTACCTAATTTATCCACTATACACATATATTGTGTTTTATGATTTATTGTGATACAATATATCGTGTTATAATAAGAATTGATGGAGGAGGGGAAATATGAATTTAATTTATGATTATATCAATAATAGTGATTGGAAGGTGAGAGAAAATTCAAATATGCAGTATTCTCTTCAAGGTTTAAATAATCATATACATCAGGAAATTACAAAAAAATTTTGGTTAAATGAGATATATGATAAACACAATAAAAGAATAAGTGAATATCATAATAATGGATTTATGCATATTCACGATTTAGGAGCATTATCTGCATATTGTGTTGGTTGGGATTTAGAAGAATTATTGAGAAAAGGTTTTAACGGGGTTACGGGTAAAGTGGCTTCAGGACCTGCACGACATTTTAGAACTGCATTAGGTCAAATAGTTAATTTTTTATATACTATGCAAGGTGAAGCAGCTGGAGCTGTGGCTTTTTCTAATTTTGATACATTATTAGCTCCCTTTATTAAATATGATAATTTAAATTATGAGCAGGTTAAACAATCTATGCAAGAATTTATTTTTAATATGAATGTTCCTACAAGAGTTGGATTTCAATCACCATTTAGTAATATTACAATGGATTTAACCGTTCCTTCAACACATAAAAATAAAAGAGTTATTATAGGCGGGAAGGAAAAAGAAGAAACATATAGTGAATTTCAAAAAGAGATGGATATTTTAAATAAGGCTTTTATTGAAGTTATGTTGGAAGGAGATTATGATGGAAGACCATTTTCTTTTCCTATTCCAACATATAATATTACAAAAGATTTTGATTGGAATAATGAAGTTGCTACGATGATTATGACTATGACAATGAAATACGGAACTCCATATTTTGCTAATTATATAAATTCAGATATGAATCCAGAAGATGCAAGGAGTATGTGTTGCAGATTAAAACTTGATAATAGACAGGTTTTACAACATATGCAACAACTCTCATTTGGTTTTGTTAATGAAGATAAAAAGGAAAATGAAAATACAGAAATCAAAAGACGTGGCGGTTTATTTGGTTCAAATCCTTTGACAGGATCAATAGGTGTTGTAACTATTAATATGCCGAGATTAATGTATTTATCAAAAGGAGATAAAAATAAATTTTATTCATTATTAGATGACGTTATGAATATAGCAAAAGAAAGTCTTGAAATAAAAAGAATTTATGTAGAAGAATGGACGAAACAAGGATTATACCCGTATACAAAAGTATATCTTGATAGTGTATATAAGCTTACAGGTCAATATTGGGCAAATCATTTTTCAACCATAGGATTTGTAGGGATGCATGAAGGTTTGATTAATTTTGGTATTGAAAATGGCATTGTAAATTCTGAAGGGAAAAAGCTTGCAGAAGAAATAATGAATTATATGCTTGAAAAATTAAATGAGTTTAATAGAGAAACTGGTAATCTATATAATCTTGAAGCATCACCGGCAGAAGGAACAACATATAGATTAGCTAAAATAGATAGGAATGAATTTGGAGATAGTATAAAACAATCTGGATCAAATGAAAGACCATATTATACTAATTCTGTACATCCTCCAGTAAATTATTTTGAAGACCCATTTGATTTATTAGAACATCAGGAAGGATTGCAAAATAAATGGACAGGTGGAACGGTTGTTCATATTTTTGTAGGTGAAAAAATTACAGATGCTGAAACTTTAAAAGAATTTATCAAGTTTAGTTTTGAAAATTATTCTTTACCATATATGAGTATTACTCCAACATTTTCAATTTGTCCAGAACACGGATATATAGCTGGAGAACATTTCGAATGCCCATATTGTGGAGAAAAAACAGAAGTTTATTCAAGGGTAGTAGGTTATTATAGACCTGTTCAAAATTGGAATGACGGAAAACAACAGGAATATATTGAAAGAGTACAATTTAGAATTAATGATGAGGTTTTGAGGGGCTGATAATATGGTATTAGCTGGAATAAGAACATTTAGTTTTGTGGATTATCCAAAAAGGGTTTCAGCAGTGGTATATACTGGTGGATGCAATTTTAGATGTGAGTGGTGTCATAATTGGAAAATTGCATATTCTAATAAATATAATGTTATTTCTGAAGAAAAAGTATTAAATAAATTAAGAGATTTAAAGAAAAGACTAAATGCTGTATGTATTACTGGCGGTGAACCAACTATTCATAATGACTTACCAGAATTTATTTCTAAAATAAGAGAAATGGGATATTTAATAAAATTAGATACTAATGGAACAAATTCTGATATGGTAAAAGAATTAATAGAAAATAATTTAATAGATTATATAGCTATGGATATTAAAGCTAAACCAGAAAATTATTATAAGTTGATAAATGTACCAAAAGAGTATTGGAGGAATATAAATAAAACCATAGAAATATTAAGAAATTCAAATGTTGATTATGAATTTAGAATGACCTATGTTTCTGGTTTATCTGCAGAGGAAGATGTGGAATTTTTTGAAAATTTCTTATTAGAAAATGAAAAAGGGTATATTACAATGGCGAATTCCACTGAAATTTTTGAAGTTAATTCAAAAGATAGAATAAGATTTAATAAACTTATATTAAGATAAATAGGCCGAATGGCCTATTTTTTGTGGTAAAATATTAGTAAAACAAAATATTTTGGAGGAATAAGATGAAAGAATATTATATAATTGTTAACCCACATTCATCAGGATCAAAAGCAATTAAATTATGGCCTAATATTAAAGAAATGCTGGAAAAAGAAGATTTTGATTTTGAATATGAATTAACTAAAGGTAAAATGGATGCATATAATATAACTATAGAGGCTATAAAAAAAGGTTATAGAAAAATTATTAGTGTTGGAGGAGATGGAACTGCCAATGAAGTAATAAATGGAATTTTTAATCAAAATTATGTTAATACAAAAGATATTATTATAGGTATAATACCAACAGGAACAGGAAACGATTGGGGTAAAACTATTGGTATTCCAAATGATTATTTACAAGCGATTAATATAATAAAAAAAGGTAGTATATTTACACAAGATATTGGTAAAGTTTTATATTATGAAAATAATGAAAAAAAAGAAAGATATTTTATAAATATAGCAGGTATGTTTTTTGATGCTGAGGTAGTAAAAAATACTAATATATCAAAAGACAAAAATAAAAGTGGAACTTTTTCATATCTTTTAAATCTTTTAACAACATTATTTAAATATAAATCTCAAAAAGCTGAAATAGCTATTGATGGAAGAATAATAAAAGAAAATATATTTACTATGGCTGTTGGAATTTGTAAATATAGTGGTGGCGGTATGAAAATGCTACCTAATGCTATTCCAAATGATGGATATTTTGACATAACATTGGTAAAAGAAGTACCGAAATTTCAGGTAATAAAAAATATAAAAAATATATTTGATGGTACTTTTGTAAATTTAAAATGGGTAAAACAATTTAGAGCTAAAAATGTAAAATTATTTTCAAAAAATAAAATATATTTAGAAGTAGATGGTGAAAATTTAGGACATTCTCCTTTTGAATTTGAAATATTAGAAAATGCTTTAAATGTTTTTGGGGAGGGATAATATGGTACCTACTATTGTAAATGCTCTTGCCGTAATAATTGGAAGTTTATTAGGATTATTAGCTAAAAAAGGAATACCAGAAAGATTAAAAATTATATTATTCTATGCAGTTGGTTTAACTACATTAGGTATAGGAATTAATATGACTATGTCAGCTAATAATTTTTTAATAGTATTAGGCTCAATGGCCTTAGGTGGATTAATAGGAGAATTACTTAATATAGAAGGATTTTTGAAAAAACTTGGAGATACGATGCAAGAAGGAGATTTTTCTACGGGTTTTGTAATGTCATCTATCCTTTTTTTAGTAGGGCCTTTGACTATTGTAGGTTCAATAAATGCAGGATTAACAAATGATGGAACACTTATATATACAAAATCACTATTAGATGGGATATCTTCTACTGTTTTAGCGTCTATATATGGATTGGGTGTAATGATTTCTGCAGGGTCTGTCCTTATTGTTCAAGGAAGTATAGTTTTATTGGCTTCACAACTATCTTTTTTAACTGATAAAATGTATTTAAATGATTTAGTTGCAGTTGGTGGTATAATGGTATTGGGAATAGGATTAAAGATATTAGATATAAAAGATACAAAAGTAGGAAATTTTTTACCTGCTTTAATTGTTTCACCACTGTTAGTTTGGATTGTATCTTTATGGAGATGAGGTGAAAATATGAAATTAATTAAAGATATTGAAAGTATTTATTTTGAAGCAAAACCGTTAATTGAAAAAAGGTGGCAAGAATTTGTTGAATTAGGAAAAAATGGAAATGAGTATGAACTTTTTTCTGAGTTATGCTTTTGTGTTTTAACGGCTAATTGGAGCGCAAAAGGTGGGATAAAGGCACAACAAGAAATAGGCGTAGAAGGCTTTGTAAAATTAAATATTGATGAGTTGGAATATTCATTAAGAAAAGTAGGCCATAGATTTCCTAAAGCTAGAGCTCAATACATTGTTTCTAATAGATGGATTATAGGAACAATACGTCATCTTTTTGTTTTACCATATTATCAAATTAGAGAATTTTTAGTAAAAAACATTAAAGGAATAGGTTGGAAAGAAGCTAGTCATTTTTTGAGAAATGTTGGATATGGTGAAGTGGCTATACTTGATAAACACATTATGAGATTAATGCTGACAAACGAATTGATTAAATCTATCCCGAAAGGATGGACAAAAAATAGATATTTAGATTATGAGAAGAGATTAAAAAATGCATTGGAAAATCATTTCAATGAACCTATAGGAAAATTAGATTTATACCTATGGTATTTGGTTAAAAAAAGTGTCGATAAATAAAGAAAGCCAGAGTAATTCTGGCTTTTTTAATATATCTATAAATATTTTTTAATCTCTTCAATAGAAATATTTCCTATTATACTACCTCTATTTTCTCCACCACCTCCCTTAATCTCCGGAAAATCTTTTTTAATATTATTGATTAATTCTTTGCAATTTACTTTCTTTGAAGAAATTTCATATCTATTTTCTTTTTTTACTATATATATTGCTTCTTCCATAGGTAAAAATTTTGGTAAATAAGAAACAAAATCTTCGTTTGAATCTAAATATATAAATTTGATTCCATTAACAATTTCCGTATTACTTATAATATCTCTAGCTATTAATTCCGCATATTTTTCATTTAATTTTTCATATTTTGATTTATATTCTTTCATTTTATTTATAGTTTCTTCTACTCTTTCCGGTGTATCTTTTATTTTTGAAGTCATTAAATTAGAAATAGTTTTTGTTATTTTTATTCTTTCACTATAATCTTTTAAAGCTCTATTTCCAGCAACAAAATAATATCTTATTAAACTCCCTTTGATTTTTTCTCTATCAATTATTTTTATTAATCCTATTTCTCCAGTATTTTTTACATGGAATCCACCACAAGGATTAATATCAAAATCACCAATTTTTATTAATCTTACAGTTCCTTTTACTTTATTGCTTAAAGGCTTTCTTAAATTATATTCATGTATTTTATCTACTGTCGTGAAAATTTCTTCTACTTCTATACACTTTTGAATTATTTCATTTGAAATTCTTTCAGCTTTTTCAGCATATTTTTCGGATTTATAATTTAAATCGATAGTTGTATATTCTTCCCCTACTCTAAAACCTAATGTATCCATATCAGCAATTTGTTCAAAAACCGCAGATATAATGTGCTGAGCAGTGTGTTGTTGGGCAATATCTTTTCTTCTATTTAAATCTATTTCATATTCATATTCACCAGGTTCTATTTCTTTATCTATTAAATGATAGTAGTTATCGTTTTTACTTTCCACAAATAAAACATTAGCATCTCCAATTTTCCCTCTATCTCCTAATTGACCGCCTTTTCCATCCGGATAAAATGGGGAATCTTTTGCAATAGCATAAATATTTTTTTTTTCTTTTTTTACTTCTATGATATTTATCATATTATCCCTCCTAAAGCGTTAATTTATAACCATTTTCTCTAAACCATTTTCTTGATTCTAAATAATCATCACAATATTTTGCTACATAATTCCAAAAACTTTTTTGATGATGTTTATATACTATATGAGCTAATTCATGAACTATTATATAATCTAATTTTCTCATTGGCGCCATTATTATTCTAAAATTAAAACTGAGATTATTTTTTCCTGAACAACTTCCCCAACGTGTTTTTTGATCTCTAATATATACCTTGCCATACTTTAGTTTCATTATTTTAGAATAATATTCTAAACGTTCATTAATAATCTTTTTTGCCTCATTTTTATACCACTTTAAAATCATTTCTTTTTTCAATGAAATATTGTCAAAAAAATCTTTTTTTAAAGAAATATATAAAAAATCATCCTGAATATCTACTCCATAATTTCCTTCAATAGTAATAAGTTTATAATTTTTTCCTAAATATAAGAAATTTTCGCCATCTACATATTTTTTATCTTCTATAATTTTTATATTCATTAATTTAGAAATAATCCAATCACTTTTTTCAAATACAAATTTTTTTATTTCATAATCTGATAAAAAATTAGGTGCTCTTACTATCACATCGCCATTGTTTTCAATAATTATAGATAAACTTTTTCTTTTTGATTTTATAATAGAATATTTTATATCGAAATATTCTGTTTTTATTATATTCATATTACACCTCTAGATTTAATCTTAATACATTAAAAGCAATATTATTCTGATACAAAATTATAGCATATTAACCTTTTTTTTACAAAATCTTATATTAGAGAATTTTTGTAGGAATAATTTTTACATTTATTTGATAAAATAAAATTAGAATAAAATCAAGGAGGAAAAGAAATGTTAGAATTAAAAAATATAAATTATTCAGTTGGTCCAAGAAAAATATTAGAAGATATAACATATACTTTTAAAAAAGGAAAAATTTATGCTGTTTTAGGCAACAATGGTGTTGGAAAATCCACATTAGCAAGAATAATAATGGGATTAGATGGATATAAAGGAAGCCACGGTGGTAAAATATTTTTTGAAGGACATGATATAACCGATACTAACATAACTGAAAGAGCAAAATTAGGTATAACTATGGCATGGCAGGAACCAGCAAGATTTGAGGGATTAGGTGTAAAAGAATACTTAACTCTCGGAAAAAGAATAAAATTAAGCGAAAATGAATTGATGGAAATATTAAATTTAGTTGGATTAAATCCATTTTATTTACATAGAAAGGTTGATAAAACGCTTTCAGGTGGCGAAAGAAAAAGAATAGAATTAGCTTCTTTAATTATATTAAAACCTAAATTTGCAATTTTTGATGAACCAGATTCTGGAATAGATATGATGTCAAATATTATGATAGAAAGAATATTTAAAATAATAACTGCTAATGGTGGCTCTGTTTTAAGCATTACTCATAGAGAAGAAATTGCAGAAATTGCTGATGAAGCGTTTTTAATATGCTCTGGGAAAATTAAAGCCGAAGGCGATCCGAAAAAGGTTTCAGAAGTGTATAAAACCACTTGTGATAATTGTGCCCATATTAATGTTCCAATCGATTTTTTTGAAAATGAGGTGAAATTATGAATATAGAAAAAAATTATGCTAAAGAATTTGAAATGATAGAAAAAGCTTATGAACAAGCAGGTGGTGATGTAAGTAATTTATTAAGTAAAGATATAGTCTCTATAATAATAAGTGGAGATAAAATTCTTGGAAAAAATACTGTTGATGGTATTGATATAAATATAAATAAAGCTGAAGAAGGCATTGTTGATTATGAAATGATTATTCAGGATAATATTAAATTGGATAAACCAATACATTTATGTGTGGGTTTTTTAAGAAATCAAGGTGAACAATATATTAATGTAAAATATAAGATAGGCAATAATTGTGATATTAAATTTTTATCGCATTGCTCTTTCCCTTTTGGAAAAATACATCATAAAATGGATTCTGAGATGATAATCGGAAAAAATTCTGTTGTATTTATGGAAGATGAACATTTTCATAATGAAAAAGATGGAATTTTTTTAGAAACAAATTATTACACTAAAGTTGGAGAAAATTCTGTTTTTGATAGCAGATTTAAATTGACCAAATCAAGAGCAGGAAAATTAAAAATAAATATGATTGTTGATTTAGAAAAAAGTTCTAAAGCATTATTAGAATCAAAGGTATGGGGGAAAAAAGATGACGAATTAGAAATAAGGGAAATAGTTAATCTTAATGGGGAATATTCCTCGGGTATTGCAAAAAGTTATATTTTTGCTCAAGATTCAACAAATGCTGAGGTAATAAATGAAGCATATGGAAATGCACCATATTCAAAAGGTCATATTGAATGTACGGAAATTAGTAAAGGATCAAACGTAAATATTAGTACCATACCTATATTAAGAGTAAAAAATGATCTTGCGGAATTAACTCATGAAGCATCAGTAGGAAGAGTAAATCCACAACAATTAGAAACCTTAATGGCAAAAGGATTAGATGAAGATGAAGCTACAGAATTAATTATAAAAGGAATTTTAAAATAAAAATAGAAATCAAAGCGCAGTTAATTTTTACTGCGCTTTTTTTACATAAATTTAATTTAAATAAGATATTTTTTATCCAATTTATGTTATAATAAATATGACAATATTTATCATAAATGGGGTGAATATATGAATATGATAATAAAATTCTTCAAAGATTTTTTTTCAATATTTTTTGACCTTAATAGAGATTTAAATGAATATTTAAAAAAGGATCCAGCTTCTAATAGAAAATTTGGGATAATTTTTTTTAATACCGCATTTCATGGTTTGGTATTTTATAGAATATATCATTTTTTTCACAAATATAAGATATACCCAATATCATATACCTTATATATGATTAGTAAAATATTATATTCAATGGATATTCATCCAGCTGCAAAACTCGATGCCGGTATTGTAATTGATCATGGAATTGGCATAGTAATTGGTTCAACTGCCACTGTAAAAAAAGGTACTTTGATTTATCATCAAGTAACGTTGGGTGCAAAACATATTAAAAAAGGAAAAAGACATCCAGATATTGGTGAAAATGTAATTATTGGAGCAGGCTCCAAAGTTTTGGGGGATATAATAATAGGAGATAATTCAGTAATAGCTGCTAATTCAGTAGTTTTAAAAAATATTCCTTCTAATTGCCTGGTAGCAGGAGCACCTGCAAAAATCAAAAATTTTGAATATGATCAAAATTATATTTATGAAATAACACATAATTATGATTTTTCTATTTAAAAAAAATTTTTAGTATAAATTTGTATTTATTATAATTTTATGTTATAATTTATTATATAGTAAATGTAGGTGAAAATATAGATTATTTAGTTGATGTAAAATGTATAGAGCCTGAAATTGTTGCGAAAAATTATTTAAAGGGGTTAGGATTAATTAAATGATAATGGAGGAATTGAAGTGCAGGAAATAATTGAATTATTAGGTTGGATAAACGTATTTTTATTGGTGTTTAATTTTTCGTTATTTATATCAAGAAGAATTTATAAGTATATTATTAAAGACAAAAAATCAAAAGTTGCAAAATATTTTGTTGTAATATTGAATATCTTAAAAAGATATCATAAATTATCTGGAATATTACTAATTATAACAGGTATTATTCACGGTTATTTAGCATTAAATGGAAATTTATATTTACATACTGGTGTGATATTGTGGTTAGGAATAATTTTAATGTTTTTAATGTATTGGTTGGGGAAAGTGCAGGTATTTAAAAAGATATGGGTTAAATGGCATAGATATTTAGGTTTTATATTAATTGTCTTATTATTAATTCATTTAATTAACCCATGGTTGTTATAATTTGAAAGGAGTATATATATGAAAAAAGTATTTTTATTGATTAGTGTATTTATTTTAGGGTTGATTGTATTTGGTGAATATGTAAATATTTTAGATGTGAAATTTGAGGATTTTGGAACAAAATATAAAATAGTTCCATATAGTGAATTAGTAAAAAATAATGGTAAAGATGGTTCAGATGCATGGGTGGGTATAAATGGCTTAGTTTATGATCTCACATACTCTAAATTATGGAAAAACGGGGAACATAAAGGAAAACACAATGCAGGAATAGATTTAACATATGAAATAAAAGAATTATCTCCTCATGGGATTGGGAAATTAGAGAAATTTGATATTGTTGGAATTTTAGGTTTTACTTTAGATGATTTAAAAGAGTTTAATGGGAAAAATGGAAAAAAGTCATATGTAGCAGTAAATGGTATTGTATATGACATGTCACATTCCAAATTATGGAAAAATGGAGAACATAAAGGGAGACATAGTGCGGGGAAGGATTTAACATATGAAATAACTAAGTTGTCACCACATGGTTTGAAAAAATTAGATAATGTTTATCCAATAGGTGTTTTGATTCTGGATTTGAATGATTTAAAAAAATTTAATGGTAAAGACGGAAATAAAGCATATGTTGCTGTAAATGGAATAATATATGATATGTCTCATTCTAAATTATGGAAAAATGGAGAACATAAAGGGAGACATAATGCAGGAATGGATTTAACATATGAAATAACAGAATTATCTCCACACGGGTTAAATAAATTAGATAATGTTTTTAAAATAGGATATTTAGTTTTAAATGAAAAAGAATTAGCTATGTATAATGGAAAAAATGGAAACAAAGCATATGTTGCTGTAAATGGAATAATATATGATATGTCTCATTCTAAGGCATGGAAAAATGGAGAACATAAAGGGAAACATGAAGCTGGTAAAGATTTAACATACGAAATAACAGAGTTATCTCCACATGGATTGGGAAAATTAAATAACGTATATAAAATTGGATTTTTATTGAAATAGGAGGACTATATGGAAAAATATACATTAATAACTGGAGCATCTGGTGGAATAGGATTAGAATTAGCAAAAATATTTGCAAAAAATAATAATAATTTAGTTTTAGTTGCTAGAAGTTTTGATAAATTGAAAGAAATAAAAAAAGATTTAGAAAGTAAATATAATATAAAAGTTAAAATAATAAGTAGGGATTTATCAAATCCAAATTCCCCAAAAGAAGTATACAATGAAATTAAGCAAAAAAATATATTTATAAATATTTTAGTAAATAATGCTGGATATGCTACTTTCGGAAAGTTTTATGATTTAGATATAGAAAAAGAATTAAATATGATTCAATTAAATGTTGTTACATTAGTTCATTTAACAAAACTATTTTTAGATGATATGATTAAATATAATGAGGGAAAAATATTAAATGTCGCTTCGACTGCAGCATTTCAACCAGGACCATTGATGGCTAATTATTATGCCTCAAAAGCATATGTGCTAAGTTTTAGTGAAGCATTAAATGAAGAATTAAAAGATAGAAATATTTCAATTAGTGCATTATGCCCAGGTGCAACATCGACAGGTTTTGTAAAAAGAGCGAATATGGAAAAATCAAAATTATTCCATGCTTTAAAACCAATGCATCCACAAAAAGTAGCGGAAATTGCGTATAATGGTTTAATGAATAAAAAACAAGTTATTATTCCAGGCTTTAGAAATAAATTATTGGCATTCTCAATTAGGTTTACACCTCGAAAAATAGGTCCAAAGATGGTTATGAATCTTCAAAAAGAGATGAATTAAAATTTGACAAAATATAAAAAATATAATATAATAAAATTTGTGGAGGAGGGGATAAAATGGACTCAATTGAATTAGTTGTTAAAGTTTTATCTGAATCTAAAGAACCTTTAAAAGCTGGAGAAATTGCGGAAAAAGCCGGGATTGATAAAAAAGAAGTAGATAAGGCTATAAAAAAATTAAAGAAAGAGGAGAAAATTGAGTCTCCAAAAAGATGTTACTATACTATAAAAAGATAATACTAAACTGAAACCTACGGGTTTCAGTTTTTTTATTTTTTTGAAAGGAGTTGGAGTTTATGAAAATTGCTATCATAGGATTTGGCGCTGCTGCAGTTGGTTTTTTAAAAGAAATTGATACTTCAAAACATGAAGTAACTGTCTATGAAATGAATAAAGATATTTTTTCCTCTTCAATTAGTGGTATAAGAGCTGACGGGAAGCTATTCGTATCTTCTGAAATGGGTGGTGATTTAGAAGAAATACTATTTGATAAACAACTACAAAAAGAAATTGTGGATTATTATTCAGAATTATCAGAAACAGAGCCTGAGATAGGCACAAGAGAAAATCTTGAAGAATTACAAAAAAAATTTTTTGTTGATGGATTTAAATTGGTAGAATCAGAATTTTTCCATATAGGAACGGATAAACTAAAAATATTTTTAAAGAATGCACATGAAGAATTTGTTAGAAAAGGGGTTAATTTTAAATTTAATTCATTGGTTAAGGATATAGAAATTAATGAAAAAGTAATTGTTGAATATATAGACAGAGAAACAAGAAATGAAAGAAAAGAAGAATTTAACAAGGTGTATATTGCAGTAGGAAGAAGTGGTTTTAAATTAATAGATACCTTAACAAAAAAATATCCCGATATTATATTATCCAATACTAAAGTTGATTTGGGAGTTAGATTCGAATTACCTGATATTGTCGTTAAAGAATTAAATGAAGCATTATATGAATTCAAAGTAAAATTCAAGTCTTCAAATGGTCAATTAGTAAGAACATTCTGTAACAACCCATCAGGATATGTTGTTACAGAAAAATATTCAGATTTTATTACTGTAAATGGTCATGCTATTCATGACCAAAAATCTACAAATACTAATTTTGCAATTTTAGTAACACATTCATTTACAAAACCATTTAATGATCCTAATGGATATGGCTCATACATTGCAAAATTATCCAATATCTTAGCTGGTGGGAATAAAGTTATACTTCAGACATATGGAGATTTTAAGAAAGGAAAAAGAACCAAAAAGTTGTGGAAAGTATTTCCAACATTAAGTTCTGAAGAATATGTTTTAGGTGATTTAAATTTAGTTTTTCCAAGCAAAACATCTATTTCATTGATAGAATTTATAGATAATTTAAATAATATTATTCCTGGAATTGCAGATGAGGAAAATTTATTATATGGAGTAGAAGTTAAGTTTTATGGAAAAAAACTAGATAACGATCTGTTTGAAAATCTTAAATTTATAGGGGACTGTTCTGGACAAACAAGAAGTATAGTACATGCTACAGCTCATGGTATAATCGAAGCTCGAAAATTAATAGAAAATTAAATTTATTCATATTATAATTTAAATAAATTAGATTATACTATAAGTGTATTAATATTAGAAAAATTAAGAGGAGCTAAAACAATGGATGAATGTGAATTAATTGCAGAAATATTCAAAGCGCTGTCTCATCCAACTCGTTTGAGAATTCTAAAAATTTTAAAAAATGGAAAATGTAATATTGCTGAAATTGCTGAAAAATTTTCTATATCTCAATCAAGTGTTTCACAACACTTGAAAATATTAGAAAATGCTGGTGTTGTAAGCAAGGTGAAGGAAGGAAATATTGTGTTCTGTGATTTAAAATACGAATTGATTTTAAAATTGTTTGATGATGCTAAACAAATAGTATATGAAGAACTCAAAAACGCACACGAAAAAATAAATAATGCTTAATTTAAAATAATCCAGCGATAAATATCGCTGGATTATTTATTTAATAATGAAACTATTTAACTAATGCATTCATTCCTGCTTCAATAGCTTTTAAATTTATATCCAACAATGCTGCTTTTTTACCTTTTAATGATTTTTCTAAGGCTTTCTTTACTGAATCAAAAGATACAGCATTAGTTGCTTTTAAATATGCTCCTAACATTACCATATTTTGAACTTTCACATTTCCTAATTCATCTGCAATCTCATTTGCAGGAATTTTATATACTTGAATATCTTTTCTTTCAGGATCTCTATCTATAACAGAAGAATTTAACAATAATATTCCGTTTTCTGGTAATAATTTTTCAAATTTATACATTGATGGGATATTGAATGCAATAACTTCTGTTGGTTGATCTACAACAGGTGAAGCTATATATTCTTCAGAAAGAACTACAGTACAATTTGCTGTACCTCCACGCATTTCAGGACCATATGATGGTAACCATGTTGTATATAAATTTTCATACATTGCAGCTAATGATAAGATTTTTCCAAATAACATTACGCCTTGACCACCAAAACCAGCAGCTATAAATGCATGATGTTTCATTTTTCATCACCCACCTTATCAACATAAACACCCAATGGATATTCTGGAACCATATTTTCTTCTAACCATCTATTTGCTTCAACTGGTGGAAGACCCCAGTTTGTAGGACATGTTGATAATACTTCAACCATACCAAAACCTTTACCTTCAATTTGAGCTAAGAATGCTTTTTTTATCATTTTTTTTGTTTTTAATACATCTTGTGGTTTGTTAACTTTTGTTCTTGCTAAGTATGCTACACCTGGTAAGTTAGATAATAACTCGGCCATGTGAATAGGATAACCTTCATTATCAGCTTTTCTTCCATATGGAGAGGTTGTTGTTTTCATTCCTAATAATGTAGTTGGAGCCATTTGTCCTCCAGTCATACCATATATCGCATTATTAATGAAAATTGTTGTAATTTTTTCTCCTCTATTTGCTGCATGAATAATCTCAGCAGTTCCTATAGCTGCTAAATCTCCATCACCTTGATATGTGAAAACTACGTTTTCTGGCATTGCTCTCTTCATTCCTGTAGCTACTGCTGGAGCCCTTCCGTGTGGAGCAACAGTACCATCTACATCAAAAAATTCATATGCAAAAACAGAACAACCTACTGGAGCAACCATTAAAGTTTTCTCTCTGATTCCTAATTCATCTATTACTTCTGCAACAAGTCTATGAACAATTCCATGATGACAACCTGGACAATATGTAAACTCTTTTCCGCTCAATGCTTCAGGACCTTTGAATTTTATTTTATAAGACATAATTTTCCTCCTTTCTTATATCAATTCCATTAATTTTGTTAATACTTCATTTGGTGTAGGTACAACTCCACCAGTTCTTCCATAAAATTCTACTGGTTTTTTGCCATTTACAGCTAATTTAACATCTTCTACCATTTGACCCATACTCATTTCTACTGTAAAGAATAATTTTGCTTGATCAGCCAATTTTGCCAATGCATCATATGGATATGGCCATAATGTTATTGGTCTAAATAATCCAGCTTTTACTCCTTTTTCTCTTGCCATATTTACTATAGTTTTCGCAATTCTTCCCATAGTACCATAAGCTACTATGATTATATCAGCATCTTCTGTTTTATATTCTTCCCACATTTGTTCATTTTCAATTATTTTCTTATATTTTTCTTGATATCTCAAATTCATTTGTTCTAATACATATTCGTTTATATCAAATGAAGTTATTTTATGAGGTTCTCTACCTTTTGCTCCTTGCATAGCCCATGAACTATGATCAGGTAAGGTACTTAAATCTCTGAATTCAGGAAATTCAACAGGTTCCATCATTTGACCTAACATACCATCTGCAAGTATTAAAGCAGGGTTTCTATACTTATCCGCTATATCAAAAGCCTTTGCCGTCAATTCAACAGCTTCTTGTAATGATTCAGGTCCATAAACAACTAATTTATAATCGCCATGTCCTCCACCTTTTGTTGCTTGAAAGTAATCACTTTGAGCAGGTTGAATATCTCCTAAACCTGGACCTCCTCTAACAACATTAACAAATACTACAGGTAATTCTGCGCCTGCAATATATGAAACACCTTCCTGCATTAAACTAAATCCTGGAGAAGATGTTGAAGTCATAACTCTATGTCCAGTTGATGCTGCACCATATAACATATTTACAGCAGCAACTTCACTTTCTGCTTGTAAAAATACGCCATCAACTTGTGGCATTCTTCTTGACATATATTCTGTTAATTCACTTTGTGGTGTAATAGGATAACCAAAATATAATCTACATCCAGCTCTTATGGCAGCTTCACCAATTGCTTCAGTACCTTTTACCATAACTTTTTCAGCCATTAATATCCCTCCTTAAGCTTTTGCCTTTTCTAATGTTGATACTGTTATACATACATCGGGACACATTTGATAACAGAAACCACAACCAATACATTTTTCAGGATTTAAAACTGCAGCAGGGTGATAACCTTTTGCATTAAATCCTTCAGAAAATCCTAATGTTCCTGTTGGACATGCATCTATACAAAGACCACATCCTTTACATCTTTCTTGATCAATTTCAACCTTGTTTTTGTATTCCATCGTATCCCTCCTTCTATAATTGATATACTTTATCTAAAAATCTTTTTAATATGAATTTTGGATATTCTGTTTCTATATTCTTTAAAAATTCAGGAACAACAGTAAAAGCAATAGGAATTCCTAATTTTTCCGAAACTTTTTTTAATATTTTTTCTCCATTTAAAATAATTTCTTCTGTCGTTTCATCTTGTAAATTAGAGTTAGATATTAGAAAATTTACTTTCCTCCTAGATTTTGCACTTAATCGTTCAATATAATATTCAATATCTTCAACTGTATTCATAAAAGGTCTTTTTGTATTAACAACAAAATAAGTAGCTGTTTTTGTTTGATCCAAAAAGTTTTTTAATGATCCCACAACTGTTGAACCATCTTCATTTCCTCCGGCATCTATAATAGTTTGATATTCAGGATTAACTATATATCCACTAACTGCAGGAGGAATTATCGGTAGGTCAGCATGTATAAATTGCCTTGGAGGAGTTACAACTTTTATCCCCATTTTTTCTAAAATATCAATTTCATCTCTTGTCCTAAAATAAGGACTAATTACATCAATATCTGCAATTGCCACTTTTTCATATCTTTCTTTTAAATATATTGCGGAATTTAAAGCGATTTCAGTTTTTCCGGAACCGAACATTCCAATAATTACATGACATTTATAATCAGTATTAAGCATTATTTACCTCCATAGGTGGGTATTTCTTAGTTTTTTCTTCACCCTTTAATACTCTTAAAGCAGCTTCTGCTAAAGCTTTTTCTTCATCGCCACCAGGCACGACATAAATTGGTGCAATAAATTCCGTATGTTCAGTTAACCATTTAACCATAAAATCTTTATCGTATGCTAATCCACCTGTTAATACAATTCCATCAACTTCAAAATTTAAAGTAGCTGCCATTTTACCAATCCATTTAGAAATTTGTAAAGCCATTGCTTTATATATCAATGTGGCGTATTCCTCTCCATCTTCAACTCTTTTTTGAACTTCTAAAGCATCATTCGTATTAAGATAAGCAACTAAACCACCGTTTCCTTTAATTCTTTTTTTCATTTCATCTAAAGTCATTTTCCCTGAATAAGCTAAATCAATAACTTGCGTCATTGGTAATGTTCCAGACCTTTCGGGGGTAAAAGGACCGTCGCCATCTAAAGCGTTATTTACATCAATAACTTTCCCTTTTCTATGGGCTCCTATGGATATCCCACCACCCATATGTACAACGATTAAATTTATGTTTTCATATTCTTTTTTCATTTTTTCAGCAACTAATCTTGCAACAGCTTTTTGATTTAATGCATGAAATATAGATTTTCTTTCAAAATCGGGATGTCCAGAAAATCTTGCTATATCTATCATTTCATCAACTACAACAGGATCTGCAATATATGAAGGAATTCCATAATCAGAGGCTAATTCATGAGCTATTAAAGCTCCTAAATTAGAAGCATGTTCTCCGTATTTTCCTTCTCTAAGTTCTTCTTTCATTAATTCATTGATTTCATATACACCACCTGGTATAGGTCTTAACAACCCACCTCTTCCAATAATAGCAGAAAATGTAGATAAATGATGTCCAGCCTTTTCCAAAAATTTTTTAATTACTTCTTTTCTAAACTCATATTGCTCTGCTATATGTTTAAATGGCTTTAATTCTTCTGATGAATGTCTGACTGTATCTTTAGATAATAGTTTTTCGTCTTCATATATAGCTAATTTAGTCGATGTTGAACCTGGATTTATAACTAAAATTTTATACATAATATTACCTCCTAAGCCAAGAGTACAGATAATGCAATAGATAACATTTTTGCATCATCAGAATCTGCTCTTGATGTTAAAACAACAGGTTTCTTTCCACCAAGAATAGTGCTTGCGACGCCAGCACCAGATAAAAATACCATAGATTTATAGAAAATATTACCTGCTTCGATATCTGGCATAATAACTATGTCAGCATCACCTGCAACTTCACTTGTAATGCCTTTATGTTTTGCGGCTTCTTTTGAAATAGCATTATCCATAGCAAATGGTCCGTCAACTAAGCAACCTTTTATCTGCCCTCTTCTGTTCATTTGAGTTATTATGGCTGCATCTATTGTAGCTGGCATTTTCGGATTCACTTTTTCCAAAGCACCTACAATAGCAACTTTTGGATTTTCAACTCCTAAAACATTAGCAACTTTAACCGCATTATTTATTGAATCTACTTTTTGCTCTAATGTTGGAGCAATCACCATTCCTGCATCAGTTACAATCAATAATTTATGATATTTTTCTATATCAAATACACTTACTAAATTTATTGTTCCCTTAGTTCTAAGACCATATTCTTCTTTCAAATAAACAGATAGCAATTCACCTGTAGTTATATGTCCTTTCATTGGTAAATCTGTCTTTCCTTTAGATACATCTTCTATGGTCTTTATTACAGCTTCTTTATTTGAATTACAATGAATAATTTTCATTGTTGAAATATCTATATCATTTTCTTTAGCAATTTCCTTTATTTTATTCTCGTTTCCATATAAAAATGCATTACATATTCCTTCTTCAACAGCTTTAGAAACAGCCTTCAATACCACTTCATCTTCAGCAGCAGCAACTCCTATAGTTTTTTTTATCTCTATATTTTTAGCTAATTCTATTATTTTATTAATTCTCATATTTTCACCTCACATTTTCCAATCTTTAGCTTTTTCTTCATTATTTAATACTCTCAAAGCTCCTTCTGCTAAAGCTTCCATCTCAAATGAGCCTGGGTATAACATAATTAAAGCTATTTTAGAAATTCTTTGCTTAATCATTTCAATAAAATCTTCATTTCGAGCCATTCCACCAGTAATAACAATTGCATCAACTTCTCCTTTTAAAACTGCTGCCATCCCACCAATTTCTTTTGAAATTTGATAAGCCATAGCTTCAACAACTTTTTTAGCATATTCATCATTTTCTGCTTTTTTCATAGCAACTCTTAAATCATTTGTGCCAAGATATGCAACCAAACCACCTTTTCCCACATATCTTTTTTTCAATTCTCTTTTTTCATATTTCCCTGAAAATGCTATTTTAGATAAATCACCTACTGGTAATTCCCCAGTTCTTTCGGGGCTAAAAGGACCTTCATCATTAGCATTATTAACATCTATCATTTTTCCTTTTCTTTGTGCTCCTATGGATATTCCACCACCCAAATGTACAATGATAAAATTACATTCTTCATATTCTTTTTTTAATTCCTTAGCAGCTTTTCTTGCTACACTTTTCATATTCAATGCATGTAATAAACTTTTTCTTTCTATTTCAGGAATACCAGAAATTCTTGATTCTGGAATAAATTCATCAACAGATACAGGATCTGTTATAAATACTGGGATTTTATTTTCTGCCAATTCCCAACCAATAACTGCAGCTAAATTCGAAGCATGCTCAATTTTTGTTTTATTCCTTAAAAAATCTACCATTTCTTCTGTTACTCTATAAGTACCACTTTCTAAAGGTGGTAATACTCCACCTCTTGCTGCAATAGCATTGAAATCACTCATCTTATAACCATATTTTGCAATAAACTCTTTTATTTCGTTTCTTCTCAAATCTATTTGATCCATTAATCTTTCATATTTGTCCAATTCTTCTGTTGAATGTGATACTTCTTCTGTTACTACCAATTTTTCATCCTCAAAAACAGCAATTTTTGTAGAAGTTGACCCCGGGTTAATCACTAAAATGCGATTCATATTTTCACCTCACAAGAGATTATTTTTTTATTTTTAAATCTATACCCTTTTTATTTGCATATTCCTCAATTGTTTCTCTTAATCTTTTTGATCCTTCCTCTAATTCTTCAAATGATGGAAGACAGAAAGATACTCTCAGTGTATTTCTTTCTGGTTCATCTACATAAAAAGTTTCTCCAGGAATATAAATTACCTTTTTTCTTTTTGCAATTTCAAACATTTCCATAGTATCAAAACCTTCGGGTAATATTATCCATGAGAATAACCCACCTTGTGGTCTAATCCAATCTATTCCTTCTATATCTCCTAAATATTTATCTAAAGCTTCCATAAATTTATCTTTCTTTTCTTTATATATTTCAATAGTAGGTTGTATTTCTTCAAATAAATCATACTTTTCCATAAATCTTGCTGCTATTCTTTGGGTTAATGTTGAAGAACATAAGTCCATTCCTTGTTTAGCTAAAACCATCTTTCTAATTAATTCATTATTTCCGATAATTACACCAATTCTTAATCCAGGGGATAATACTTTACTAAATGTATTTAATAAAATTACTCTTTCACCTTTGCTTAATTTAAATATACTTGGTAATTTTTCTCCTTCAAAACGCAATGCACCATATGGATCATCTTCAATAATTATGAAATCATATTTTTCTGCTAATTCTATCAATCTTTTTCTTTTCTCTAAGGATAAAGAAGTTCCTGCTGGATTATGAAAATTGCTTACAGTATACACAAATTTAAATTTATCAATTTTTCCTTCACTGTCAAGTTTTTTCAATTCCTTTTCTAATATATCCAAGTTCATCCCATCTTTTTCTAAAGGAATACTGATGTAATTAGGATTCCTTTGGTTAAACGCACTACCAGCACCTAAATAAATTGGTTTACTAACAGCACAATAACTATCTTCATCTAAAAATACAGTTCCAATAATAAATAATGCTTGTTGAGATCCAGTCGTTATCATAAGATTTTCTTCTGTTAATCCTTCAATACCCTCATATTTTTCCAAAAGTCTTATATATTGCTTTATTAATTCTGGATCTCCTTCTGTAGCACCATATTGTAAAGCTGTTTTGTATTCATTCATTATCACATCATTAGAAATTTCAGATAATTTTTTTATCGGGAAAGTTTCCGGATCAGGTATTCCCCCACCAAATGAAATAATCCCTTCTTCTGTAGCTGTTTTTAACAATTCTCTTATGATGTTGGATTTGATTCTATTTACCGTAGATGAATATTTTTTCTCAAATCTCATAGTATCACCCCTTATATAATTTTCTATTCGATGTTATTTTACACTTTTAATTTTATTTTTACAAAGTTGATTATGGAGCCATATATCTGGTTATATACAATTATAAGTGATTATATGCTGTGTGAAAAAAATTTCACGAAAATTTTTTCAATGTTAATATTAGCATTTTTTTTTTCTATAGTGTATAATAAAAACGAACTTTCATTAAAAGGAGGAACAGAAAATGTGGAAAAATTTGAAAATTGCTGATCCTGAAATCTACGAAATAGTGATGAAAGAATTAAACAGACAAGAATATGGTTTGGAATTAATTGCTTCTGAAAACTTTGCTTCACCAGCGGTGATGGAAGCAATGGGAAGTGTTTTAACAAATAAATATGCTGAAGGCTACCCTAAAAAAAGATATTATGGTGGATGTGAATTTGTAGATGAAGCTGAAACTTTAGCTAGAAATAGAGCAAAGGTATTATTCAGTGCAAAATATGCTAATGTACAGCCACATTCTGGTTCTCAAGCTAATATGGGAGTATATTTAGCATTGATGGAAGCTGGAGATAAGTTAATGGGTATGTCGCTAAGTCATGGTGGACATTTAACTCATGGAGCTTCAGTAAACTTTTCTGGGAAGATATTCAATGTTGTTCAATATGGAGTAAATGAAGATACAGAGATAATAGATTATGATGAAGTAGAAAAATTGGCTTTAGAACATAAGCCAAAAATTATTGTAGCTGGTGGAAGTGCTTATGCTAGAATAATAGATTTTAAAAGATTTAGAGAGATTGCTGATAAAGTAGGAGCTTATTTGGTAGTTGATATGTCACATTTTGCTGGATTGGTTGCTGCGGGATTATATCCTAATCCTTTAGAATACGCTCATGTGGTTACTACTACAACACATAAAACTTTAAGAGGACCCAGAGGCGGAATGATTCTAACTAATGATAAAGAATTATACAAATTAATAAATAAAAGTATATTCCCTGGAATTCAAGGGGGTCCATTAATGCATGTTATTGCTGCAAAAGCTGTTGCTTTTAAAGAAGCTTTATCTCCTAAATTTAAAGATTATCAAGCACAAGTAATAAAAAATGCAAAGAAATTAGCGGAAGAAATGGAAAAATTAGGTTTTAGAATAGTTTCTGGTGGAACAGATTCACATTTATTTCTCGTAGATTTAAATGACAAAGGTGTTACTGGCAAAGCAGCAGAAAAAGCTTTAGAGGCTGCAAGTATTACAGTAAATAAAAATACTATTCCTAAAGAAACAAGATCACCATTCGTTACTAGCGGTATAAGAATAGGAACCCCTGCGGTAACGACAAGAGGAATGAAAGAGAAAGAGATGAAAATTATTGCTGAGTTAATTAATGAAGTTATTACGAATATAAAAGATGAAGATGGAACTTTAGATGACGCATTTAAGGAAAAAATAAAATCTAAAGTTAAAGAACTATGCCAAAAATTTCCATTATATAAAGGAAAAATATTTTAAAGAAAGCCCCATTGGGGCTTTTTTTAAAATAAAAAAACGGAGCATAAAGCTCCGTAAATTCCTTAATATATTTTAAGGAGGATAGGGGTATATTTATGATAGCATTAAAATGTTAAATGAAAATCAATTTATTATTCAAAATTATGTATTATAAATTAAGAAAAGTAAAACAAAATAGTTATAAAAAAATTTTCTTAAAATCAAGAATTAATGATATAATATAACGTAAGTATAAAATTCAGGAGGTGTTTTTGGTGAAAAACTTTTCAAAACTTTTTATTGTGGCAGTTGTTTTATTGGGATTTCTGTTTATCCCAAAGATAGGTATTTCAGAAAATTCTAAACAAACAGGTAAAGATTTAAAAATCGCATTTGTGCAAATGCAAAAAGTTACGCAATCCTACTATAAATGGGTTGATTTACAAGAAAAATATAAAAATGATTTACAGTATTATCAAGGTAAAATTGATAAATTAAAGAAAGACTATGAAGATTTAAAAAACTCAGGTGCTAGCCAAGATGAGTTATCTCAAAAACAACAAGAACTGCAAACAAGAATAAACGAATATCAAAAAGCAATACAAGATGAATATACACAAAAAACTAATGAAATTTTAGATGAAGTTAAAAATAAAGTTATAGAATATGCCAAAGCTAATGGTTATGATTTAGTATTATATGAACCTTCCGTTTTATATGCCGATGAACTTGTTGATATAACTCCACAAATATTAGAATTATTAAAGAAATAATATGTCAAAGATTATCTGTAAAAAAATAGTAAAAAAATATGGGAGAAAAATAGTTTTAAATAGTGTTGATTTTGAAGCCAGCACAGGTCAGATTGTTGGGATTTTAGGTCCCAACGGTGCTGGCAAATCTACATTATTTAAAACTATATTGGGTATTGTTGTACCTAAAAGTGGAGAAATATTTATTGATAACAGGAAGATTACTCATCTACCTGTACATATTAGAGCTAAAAATGGGATAGCATATTTACCTCAAGAACCATCTGTGTTTAGAAACTTAACCGTTTGGGACAATATGGATCTAATTGCTACAATGTTGAAAATTGATAATAAAAATGAATTTATAAAAAAGATTTTAGAAGAATTTGGAATATGGGATTTAAGAGATCAAATAGCAGATTCTTTATCTGGTGGCGAAAAAAGAAGATTAGAATTCGCTAGAACATTATTAACAAATCCAAAATTTATATTATTGGATGAACCTTTTGTTGGAATTGATCCCATTACAGTTAAAGATATACAAAAGATTATTAAGTCTTTATCTGAGAGAAATTTAGGTGTTATTGTTACTGATCATAACGTTGATGAAATAGCTGAAGTTGTTGATATTTTATATGTTTTACATAAAGGGAATGTTATAGCATATGGTAATCCTGAAAATGTATTAAAAGATGATACGGTAATTGAAAATTATTTAGGTTGGTGATAAAATGAATGTAGGAGTTATTGGCTACTCTGGAGATCCTGATAAAGAACCGATAAATTCATTGAAAGAAATAATATTCAAAGTTGGTGAGTTAATAGCTAAAAATAATTGGGTATTATTTAGTGGTGGAAGAAATGGTGTAATGGAATTGGTCTCAAAAGCAAATAAAAAATTTAACGGAAAAAATATAGGGATATTACCCTGGGAAGTAAATGGGAATGAATATCTTGATATATCTATTAAAACAGGTTTAGATTTTTCAATGAGATCATATATTTTAGTAAAAACTGTTGACGTTGTAATTAGTATAGGTGGCGAAATTGGCACTGCAATCGAAATTTTAGGCGCTTATGCAAATAAAAAACCAGTAATATTAATTAAAGGAACTGGGGGTTGGACTGATAGAATACAAAATGTACTGATTGAAGAAAAATATTTAGATAATAGAAAGCTTGCTAAAATTTATATAGTAAATGATATAAAGGAATTAGAAACATTACTAAAAAAGTTAGAAAATTCCATTGATAAAGTAAGAGGAGGAAAATTTCAATATGATTAGATTAAGGTTCGCTCCTAGTCCCACAGGTAGTATGCATGTTGGTGGAGTAAGAACTGCTTTATTTAATTGGTTATTTGCTAAAAAAAATAATGGTAAATTTATATTACGAATTGAAGATACTGATAAAGAAAGATCTTCAAAAGAATCAGAAAGAGAAATAATCAATTCATTAAAATGGTGTGGCTTAGATTGGGACGAGGGGCCAGATATTGGTGGGGAATATGGCCCTTATAGACAAAGTGAAAGATTAGACATTTATAAGAAATATATAAATTTTTTAATTGAAAAAAATATGGCATATTATGCTGTTTACGATAAAAATAATAATGAAATTTATACATCTAACAATTATCCTGAAAAATATAAAAATGAAAGCATTGTTGTAAAATTTAGAGTGAATAAAAACGGAATTACTGAATATAATGATCTTTTAAAAGGAAATATTAAATTTAGAAATGATTTAATAGATGACTTCATTATATTAAGGTCTAATGGTATTCCTGTATATAATTTCACTGTAGTAATAGATGATCATTTTATGAAAATTACACATGTTATTAGAGGAGAAGACCATATTTCTAATACTCAAAAACAAATAATGTTATATAAAGCATTTGGATGGGACATTCCTGAATTTATGCATATACCTTTAATATTGGGAAATGACAGAAAACCATTGAGTAAAAGACATGGAGGAACTTCTGTTGAATACTTTAGAAAAGAAGGAATACTAAAAGATGCTTTAATGAACTATTTAGCCTTATTAGGCTGGACAATAAATGATGAAATTTTTGATTATAAAGATAAAATAAATGATTTCTCTCCAGACAATATTTCTAATAAAGGTGTAATTTTTGATTATGATAAATTAGAATGGTTATGTGGTAAACATTTAAGATTAATGGATGCAGACCAATTAATTAACGAATATATTGATTGGCTTAAATACACAGACAATCATGTTTTAAAAGACTATATTATAAAAAATATAGAATATTCAAAGAAGGTTATTTTAATTTGTAGAGAAAAAATAAATACTTTGAAACAATTAAAAGATTTTTCTTACAACTTTTTTATAGATGATTTTGATTATGAAGAAAAATATATAGAAAAGTATTTAAAAAAAGAATGGATTATTGAATTAATTAAAACATCAATTGAAAAATTTGAAAATTTAGAAGATTTTTCAATAGAAAATGTAGAAAAAATTCTTAGAGAAATCGCTGAATTAAAAATAACATCAAAGAAAAATACTTTTCAAAGCATTAGAGGTGCTGTTTTAGGAAAATTAGTAACCCCTGGATTATTTGAATCTATAGCTGTTTTAGGAAAGGATAGAGTTTTATCTCGTTTAAGAAGAGTAGAGGTGTTTATCAATGAATATTTTAAAAAATAAAAAAATTTTATTAGGTGTAAGCAGTGGAATTGCTATATATAAAGCTGTAGATTTATCTTCTAAATTGAGAAAATTGGATGTTGATTTAAATATTGTATTAACAGAAGATGCTAAAAAAATGGTATCTCCTACAGTTTTTTCTGCAGTTGGAAACTGTCCAGTTTATACAGATTATTTTAATGAAGTAAAAGATGGTTGGATCCCACATACACAATTATCTGCAGAATCTGATGCATTGATTATTGCACCAGCTACTGCTAATATTATTGCTAAAATCGCAAATGGATTTGCAGATGATTTGTTATCATTAATAGCATTGGCTTTTAGAGAAAAATCGAAAATAATTGTACCTACAATGAATACAAGAATGTATAATTCCCCCGCATTACAAAGAAATTTGGAATTATTAAAAAAAGATGGTTGGATTATTGTAGAACCTGAGGTTGGGCACTTAGCTTGTGGTGAAATTGGTAAAGGAAGATATCCCGATAATGAAATCATATTAGAATTTTTGGAAGATTCTTTAACAAAAAAAACTTTAATAGGGAAAAAAGTTATAATAACTGCTGGTCCTACTGTTGAACCAATAGATCCAGTTAGAAACATCACAAATAAATCCAGTGGAAAAATGGGATATGAATTAGCACGTGCTTTTTCTTATAGCGGAGCGGAAGTAACATTAATTTCTGGACCTGCAAATATAAATATTCCATATACTATAAAAAATTTTGTTAAAGTAAATACTGCTTTAGAAATGAAAAACGAAGTAATGAAATATTTTAATGATTCTGACATTATAGTAATGTCAGCTGCAGTTTCAGATTATAGAGTTGAAAATTATTCAAATATAAAAATAAAAAAAGATAAAGATAATTTAATAATTAAGTTGAAAAAAAATCCGGACATTTTAAAAGAAATAGGCAAAATAAAAAAAGATAAACAATTATTAATAGGATTTGCAGCAGAAACTAATGACTTAATTAATTACGCTAAAAGAAAACTAATAGAAAAAAATTGTGATTTGATAGTCGCAAATGATGTTTCCAAAAAAGAAATAGGTTTTAATTCCGATTTTAATGAAGTATACATAATTGATAAAATGGGAGATGTCACCCATGTGGAAAAAGCTTCTAAAAGGGAAATTGCTTTTAATATTGTTTCTTATATTTCAAATAATTATTATAGCAGATAGTCATAATGTTCAATTTTTAGATTTTCATGATGGTATTATATATGTAAGATTTTCATCTGGCGAAAGAATAATTAACCCTAAAGTTTTTTTAAGAACATTAGGGTTTAGGGTTATACCTAATTTTTCATATACACCAACTTATATAGATATAAATATAAATATTAAAGATTTTACTAGGGATGATGTTTTAGATTTAGAAATAAGCTATGATTCATTAAACGGAAAGAAAAATATTAAATATAAAAATTTCTTAAAGATGAAAGAATTTTTTGACAGTATAAAATTAGAAGTTTCTACAATAGAAACTTTGGATGGTTGGAAAGGGGTTTTAGTAAATAATTCCAATGGGAAATTCAATATAACTAATGTATATATTGATGGGAAAATAAAAATATATAATAGTGAAAGTAATATATATTATTTACCTGAAGATTTGGAATCTGGTTTTCATGAAATTAAAGTTGAATATTTTAATAAATACAATATAAAAAGAATAAAAACTATTATATTTTATAAAAAAGATTGGTTCTATGCTTCGTCAAATCTTAAAGGAGCATCGTATACTGTAGAATTTATAGATAATTATTTAGTAAAAAAAGGAGATTCCATCTATAAAATTGCTAGAAAATACGGAGTAAAACCTGGTGAAATAATATTATATAATGATATATTAGATCCTAAAACTATATATCCAGGACAGTTGTTGAAAATTGGGAAACTTAAATTTGGTGAAAGTCCCTTAGTAATTACAGTTGATTTAGATAAATCTATTTTAAATCTGTACTATTTAGGAAGAAAAGTATTGACATTCCCAGCTGCTGTAGGTAGAAGTGATGCAACACCTCCAGGATATTATAGAATAATGTATAAAGAAAAAGAACCAGCATTGTATTGGTATGGAGAATATATAAAACCAGGTTCTATAATAAATGGTGTTGGAAGTAGGTGGCTCCAATTATCTAAAGAACAATATGGTATTCACGGAACAACAAAGCCATGGGAAATCGGTAAAAGAATATCCCATGGTTGTATAAGGTTGTTAAATCAAGATGTAGAGTTATTAGATTTTTTAACTGGAATTGGAACAGAAGTCTATGCACTTAAATCTGTGAGGTGAGATTTTTTTGCTTTTTTTATTAACTTTATATAAAGTTTTACCACTTTTTATAATAATCCTTATAGGTCATATATTTGGAAAAATTTTTATAGATTTTGATAATAAAATATTAAACAAAATTACAATGTGGATAGCTGGTAATGTTCTTGCATTTACAGCAATTAATTCACATCCACCTACTTTTAATGAATTTAGAATTTTTTTCTTGGGATATACAATAATTTTTGTTTTAGCAATATTAATACCATTAATATTAAAGAAATTAAGATTAATAAAGTCTGAATGGGGTGTTATTTCTTTTGCTATGATGTTTTCTAATGGTGGGTATTTAGGGTATCCTGTCGTTGGAGCTCTTTTTGGGGATGAATATATTTCAAAAGCTGTAATTTATGTAATAGTAATGACACTTTTATCTTTTTCTATTGGAATAATAATTTTAACTGGAAATATAAAAAAAGGATTAACAAATATGATTAAACTTCCAATGCTTTGGGGATTTTTAATCGGTTGGATTTTAGGAGCTTATGGATTGTTTTGGAATAATTTACCATATGTATTTTATGAACCTATAAATATGATTAAAAATGCCAGTATTGTTATAATTCTTATAAATATTGGAGTCTCTTTATCAAGAATAAAAATAAAATTATATGATCTTTATGATACAATTTTGACTACAATCTTTAAATTAATTATATTACCATTTATTGCTGTATTTATTGTTAAAATATTGAATTTTAATTCATTATTGGCTGGTATATTTATTATTGAAGTTGGAATGCCTGTTGGAATGAATGTTTCATTTATCACCGAAGAATTAAAAATAAATCCAGCTCTAGGGAATTTACTTGTTTTTATTAGCACCTTAGTTTCTATAATTACCATTCCACTTTTATATCAATTATTAAATATGATTTAGGAGGTAAAGTATGATAGATGTAAATAAAATTAAAAAAATTGGTTTGATAGGAGCTACAACAAATAAATCAAAGTTTGGATACAAAATTTTAAAAGATTTGATTTCAAAAGGTTATGAAGTTTTGCCTGTGACACCAAATTATGAAGAAATAGATGGAATTAAGACTTTTAAAGATGTATCAGAATTACCAGATGTCAATGTTTTAAATTTTGTGGTACCACCAAAAATAGGTTTGGAAGTTACAAAAAAGGCTTATAATTTAGGGTTCAAAAAATTCTGGTATCAACCTGGTGCTGAATCAAATGAAATTAAAGAATACCTAGAATCGTTAAATGATCCTGAAGTTGATTATTTATTCTACAAATGTATCATGGTTGAAACAAGATGACAAAGCCCGTAAGGGCTTTATTTAATTGGGAGTGATATTATTGTCTGATATAATGAAATTTACAGCTATATTTGCTTCAGCAACTATGGTAAGCCGATTTTTAGGCTTATTTCGTGATATTTTATTCGCTTACTATTTTGGAAGAAGCGGTCAATATGATGCATATATTATTGCCATATTACTTCCTTTTTTTCTAAGGCGTATTTTTGCTGAGGGGGCTTTTTCTACAGTGTTTATACCTCTATATACACGAAAAAAAGGAAAAGAAGCTGATATTTTTGCAAGTACAGCTATAAATTTTTTAATTTTAATAACCATTATTATATATTTTTTCGTGGTAATATTTTCATATTGGTTTTCAGAATTGTTAGGTAGTGGAATGGAAAAAGAATATTTACTATTATCTTCTAATTTAATGAAAATCACATTCCCTTTTATTACGTTTATATCTATATGGTCTATTTTATCCGGTATCTTATATAATGAGAATAACTTTTTTGTTTCTGCTGTATCACCAGCAATAACTAATGTATTTACTATATTGGGAATTATTTTTTCATATATTTTTTCTGTAAAAATATATGGTCCTACTATAGGCTTTTTCTTAGGTGGATTTTTTCAAATGCTTTTCTTACTAATATATGTAAAAAAGAAAAAAATATTTCAATACCATTTTGTTATAAAAAAAGAATATATTAATGAAATTATGGGAATGTTTATACCAGCATTTTTCGGAGTTGCGATATCTCATATTAATAGTATAGTTGATACAAATGTGGCATCTTGGACAGGAGAGGGGGGTATTTCCACTATTCAATATGCTCTTAGATTGTATCAATTACCATTAGCAATTTTTTCTGTTAGTATAGCAAATGTTATATTGCCTAGATTATCTAAATTAGATTTTAAAAAACAAAAAGAACTTTTTTTGAAAGAATTTAAGGACGGAATTTTAATTTCTTTATTTCTGACTATTCCTGCAACATTTGGATTAATAGGTTTAAGTAAAGAAATAATAAAACTAATTTATCAACATGGTAGTTTTACAGAAAAAGATACAATTATAACTTCTTTTACTCTTGTTGCATATTCTATTGGAATTATTTTCTACTCAATACATGGAATATTAGTTAGAAATTACTATTCCAGATTAAACACAAAAAAGCCAACCAGAATTTCTTTCATAATGGTTTTAACAAATATTATTTTAGATATTATTTTTGTTAAATATATGGGTGTTGCTGGTATAGGATTAGCAACAAGTATTTCTGGAATAGTAGGAGTAGTACTATTAGGTTGGGGATTTTTTTCTCATTTTAATAAAAAGGATATTATTGAAGTAATAAAAATTTTAATAGCTTCAATATCGATGTTTTTATTGTTAATATTTTTAAAAAATGCTTATTCATCAAATCTCTATTCAATTTTAATGGTATTTATTGGTGCATTTTCATATTTATTGCTAGCATACATACTTAAAATTAAATACTTGAAAAATATATTTTTTATATTTAAAAAGAGCTGAACTAAATTCAAGAGATTTGTGGTATAATTGTATTGAAAATAAATTTTTTTAGGGGGCTTGAATATGGATGTAATGACGGTAACGCTAAATCCATCTCTTGATAGAGAAATAATAGTTGAAAATTTTAAATGTGGTAATATGTATAGAATTTCTAATCCTTCTAATGCTGTTATGGAACCCGGTGGAAAAGGTATAAATGTTTCTAGGATACTTAGCAAATTAGGCGTTGAAAATATGGCTCTTGGTTTTTTAGGAGGATTTATCGGAAGAGTTTTTTTAGAAAAATTATTAGAAGATAAAAATATTACAGCGAATTTTATATTTGTTGAAGAGGAAACTCGTGAAAATATAGCAATATTAGATTTAAAAAATCACACTATTACACAAGTTAATTCTAGTGGCCCTAAAATAAGTGAAATAGATATACAACATTTAGAAGAAAGATACTTAAATTCTTTATCTATAGTTGAGCATGTGTTGATTTCGGGAAGTGTCCCACCAAACACTCCAGAAGATGCATATGCAAAATTAATTACTCTTGCAAAGGAAAAAGGAATCACTACATATATGGAATCAAACGGCAAACATTTTAACGAAGCTATAATAAAATCTTGTCCAGATGTTGTAAGAGTTGATTTGAGAAAAGAAAAAAGATATCTTGGAAATGAATTGAAAGATTTAAATGATTATGTAAATGCTGCTGAAGATATTATTAAACATGGCGCTAAATTAGCTATATTGAGTTATCACGTTGAGGGAGATATTATAGCTACGAAAGAAGGTGTATGGTTATTTGCTGTAGATGAAAAAGTTGATAGATCTCATTTATTTGGAGTTGGTGATTCTTTTATGGCTGGAGTAATATATTATATTTTGAAAAATGGTTATGATTATTTTGAAGCAGCAAAATTTGGTATGTCATCAGCTATAGCAAAAATTCATCATGTGGATAAATTTATTGAAAATATTGAAGAAATAAGCAATTTTATAGATTATTTTGAAATAAAGAAGGTGAAATGATGAAAGTCGAAGATATAATGCTTAGAGATGTAACTTCTTTAGTAGTGAATGTAACTATAGATCGATTTATAAAATTATGTGAAAGGCAAGGATATTCAGCATTTCCTGTAGTAGATAAAAACTTTCATCTTGTTGGTCTAATTAGTGAGTCTATGGTAATAAAGGCTTCCATACCAGGATATTTATCTCTTATGCAATCTACATCATTCATACCAGATTCACAACAATTTATAAAAGGTTTGAAAAGTATTTTAGATAAACCAGTTGAAGAATTTATGGAAAAAAATCCTATAAAATTATATTATGATGATACTGCATTACATGCAGCTGATGTTATTATAAAAAACAGCTTAAAAATTGTTCCTGTTATTGATTATGATAATAGATTAATTGGTATTGTTAGAAGAATAAAATTATTAAGCCTTGCAGCAAAGGGGATTTTAGAAGAATCGTGAAAAAAAAGTCAATATAATAACTTTTGGATGTAAATTAAACCAAGCAGAAAGTGCTTTTATAGGTGAAAAACTTGAAAATTATGGTTTTCTTGTAGAATATGATAAAAATTTTGAAAATAGTGATTATGTTATTATTAATTCATGTACAGTAACCTCAGAAGCCGAAAGAAAAACAAGACAATTAATTAGAAGTATAAAAAGAAAAAATAAAAATATAAAAGTGATAGTTGTTGGATGTTATACCCTTACAGATACTCAAACAATTATTGATGCTGGTGCTGACCTTATTTTAGGAAATCTTGAAAAAAAATATATCGAGGATTATATAGAAAATAATGGTGTTTTTGTAGATAAAACATATTGGAATAATGAAAAAGATAAAGTTTTTTTACCTTCTCTCCCCTATAATTCTTATACAAGATATTTTTTACCAATAGAAGAAGGTTGTTTAGAATTCTGCACATATTGTAGAATTATATTTGCGCGTGGAAACAAAATAAGAAGTTCAAATAAAGATGAAATATTTAAAAAGATTGATGATATATATTATAATAAACATATAAAAGAAATTGTTTTTACTGGAATTAATTTATCCTATTATGGTTTTGGAACAGATTATAATTTAAAAAAATTAATATTTGATGTAAATAATAGATATAAGAATGAAAATATTAGATTTAGAATTAGCTCTTTGTATCCTGATTTTATTGATGAAAATTTTATCAAATTAATGAATGATAGTCCTGTTTTTGAAAAACATATTCACTTATCATTGCAACATGTTTCTGATAATGTTTTGAAAAATATGGGTAGAAAATATTCAGAAAATTATTTATATAATCTATTTGATATGATATTTTCGATTAATCATAAATTTTCTATATCCGCAGATATAATAGTTGGCTTTCCAGGTGAAAGTGATGAAGATTTTAATAAATTAAAACAATTTTTAAAGATGTATAGTTTTTCAAGAGTTCACGCATTTAGATATTCGAGTAGACCTAATACTAAAGCAGCTCGAATGAAGAATCAAATACCGGGAAATATTAAAAAAAATAGAATGAAAGAATTACAAAAGAACATAAATTATTCAATGAATAATTATTTAAATAAGTTACTAAATTCAAATGCTAAAGTTTTGATTGAAAAGATTGAAAATAACAAAAGTTATGGATATGATGAATTTTATATATATCATGAAATAGACCAAAAATTACCTATTAATAAATTTTATAGCGTTAAAATAGGAAAAATCAAAAGCACTGGAGTGATTTCTCATGTTTTATAATACAGAAAACTGGATTGAAAAAAATGAATATAAAAACAATGATTTTGACCTATTCAATGGTTATTCAACTTACGAAACTTTAAGAACTTATAATAAGAATTTATTTGCTTTTTCATTACATTATGAAAGGCTTAGAAAGTCTGCAATGTTTTTAGGTTTAGATATACCTAAATATGAAATTATGAACGAAATTCTTAATGAAGGAATAAAAAATCAAAATTGCAAGGAAGACGTTAGAATTAAAATTCTAATAAATAAATATACTTCAAAGAAAAAATCATTTTATGCATTTATAGAGCCCCTTATAGAAATAGAAGAATTAAAAGAAAGTGGAGTAGTTTTAACTATATCGAGAGAAAGAAAACCAAAAAATCCTGTTATACCATATTATGTAAAAACAACATTAAATGGATATAGTATGTATCTTAGGCAAAAATACAATGCATATTATGATGCTATTATTTTAAATGAATATGGCTATGTAACTGAAGGAACTAAATCTAATATATTCATGGTAACGGCAGGTGTTATAACTACACCTCCAATTTCTTCTGGTATTTTACCAGGAGTTACCAGAAAAGTTGTAATAGATTTAATAGAAAGTTTCAATATGGATTTCGAAGAAAGAAATATAGAAGTATGGGAATTATTATCTGCAGATGAAATATTTTTAACTCACACAAGCGTAGGAATTATTCCAGTGAGAAGAATAGTACCTAATTTTACTTTTAATGCCCCAGGAATTACAACTGAAACTTTAATGAATTACTGGAAGGATTTTATAATTAATAAAAATGAATACTGGGAATAAAATGAAAGATCTTAATGATATTTTTAAAGAGGTTAGCTCTAAAAATAACATATTAAAAAAAATTTTTTTAATTAAAGATTTAAGAGAAATAGTAAATGATGTTTTTAATAAATATGGTTTTTCCTCAGTGGAGGTAATTAATGTTGATTTAAAAACCTCCACACTTTTTTTGTATGTAAAAAATAATTATCTCAAACAAGAAATATTATTTAGAAAACATAAAATAATAAAAACTATCAATGATAGGATTGAAAATATTGAGTTAAAAAACATTAAGTTTGCTGGAGGTGTTAATAAGTGAGCGAATATTCTCAAGAGAATATAAAAGTTTTAAAAGGATTGGAACCAGTAAGAAAAAGACCTGGTATGTATATAGGTTCAATTGGAAAACCAGGTTTAAATCACTTAGTATATGAAATAGTTGATAATAGTGTTGATGAATATATGAGTGGATTTTGTTCTAAAATTGTTGTCAAAATAAATGCTGATGATTCAATTGAAGTAATAGATAATGGTAGAGGAATCCCTGTGGGACCTCATCCAACTGAAAAAAAAGATACTCTTGAAGTTGTATTTACTACATTACATGCAGGTGGAAAATTTGATAATGCAACATATAAAATAAGTGGAGGACTGCATGGAGTCGGCGCTTCTGTTGTTAATGCATTATCAGAATATTTGGAAGTTTGGGTATATAGAAATGGTAAAATATATTATCAAAAATATTCTAGAGGAAAAAAGCTAACAGAAGTAGAAATATTAAATGAAACAAATAAAACCGGAACTCATATTAAATTCAGGCCGGATCCTGAGATTTTCGAAAATGGTGATATTGAAGTTGAAGGACAAATTATTGAAAATAGACTTAGAGAACTAGCTTTTTTAAATCCTGGATTGGAAATAGAATTTGTTGACGAAAAAAGAAATAAAAAAACTGTTTTTAAATTTGAGGAAGGAATTTCTGAATTTTTAGACTTTTTAGTAAAGAAAAATAAAAAAATACCTATACATGAGAATCCAATATATGGAAAAGGTGCTTTTAAAAATCCAAGAGGTGGAAATTTCTCAGATATTATTGTAGAGTTTTCAATGATGTACACAAGGAATGATTATCCATTTATTTATAGTTATGTAAATAATATAAGAACTATAGAAGGCGGAGAACATGAATCTGCATTCAAAGCCACTTTAACAAGGATAATGAATGAATATGCAAGAAAAATGAGGATTTTAAAAGAAAAAGAAGCTAATTTTACTGGAGAAGATGTGAGAGAAGGATTAATAGCTATTTTAAGTATTAAACTTCCGGATCCTGTTTTTGAAGGTCAAACAAAAGCAAAGTTAGGAAGTAAAGAGGTAAGAGCTGCTGTAAACGATATTTTAAGTGAATATTTAGTTAAATATCTTGATTCTCATCCAAAAGATACAAAAATGATTTTTGAACGTATTAAAGAAGCAGCTAGAGCTAGAATAAATGCAAGAAAAGCAAGAGATAAAGTTAAGAGGAAATCAATATTTGAAAATTCCCCATTACCAGGGAAACTAGCAGATTGCACTTCTACTGATCTTAATGAAACAGAATTATTTATTGTTGAAGGAAACTCTGCTGGTGGAAATGCTAAATCTGCAAGAGATAGAAATTTTCAAGCAATTTTGCCATTAAGAGGTAAAATAATTAATGTTGAAAAACATGATATAGAAAGATTAATGAAAAATGAGCAAGTATCTAATATTATTTCAGCAATAGGTACTGGAATTGGAGAAAATTTTGATATATCTAAATTGAGATACGGAAAAATAATTATTATGACAGATGCTGATGTTGATGGGGCACATATTAGAACATTATTGTTAGCATTATTCTATAGGTTTATGCCTGATTTAATACAAGAGGGAAGAATATATGCTGCACAACCACCTCTTTATAAATTCAAAGCTGGAAAATTCGAAGCATATTTATATACTGACGAAGAATTAGAAGAATTGAAAAAAGAATATCCTAAATATTCCTTACAAAGATACAAAGGTCTTGGTGAAATGAACGCCGATCAACTATGGGATACGACTATGGATCCAACACATAGAAAACTTATACAAATAAATATAGATGATCTTGTTGAAACAGAAGAAATTTTAGAAATTTTAATGGGAAGTGATCCTACAGCTAGGAGAGAATTTATAGAAGAACACGCTTTAAAAGTTAAGGAGTTAGACATATAAATGAATCCATCTAGAACATTATTGTTGTTAATAGTATTGATGTATTCTTTTATGTTTATATATATAACAACAAGTATTTTTGTTACACAAAAACAAACAGGAAGAAATGATTCAGCAATATATCAACCTATATGTGTGGTAGAATTTAATAAAAGGTATCTTCTTTTAAATAAAGATGAAGTAATCTTTAAAATTTCAGATATTCCAATAATAGGTTATCCTCTAATAAGTTTAAATGAATATTTAAATTATAGAAAAAATCTATCTGAATTATCCTTAAATAAATTAAATTATATATCTAAGATTGATTTTGAAAAAAGAATATTATACATAAACATAGGATATAAAATCTTTTATACATCATGGGATGATGTGGTTAAGTTTTTTGATATAATAATAAACAAAATAGAAAAGTTGGAACCGGGGAATTATTATCTTCTCTCTGGAGGAAGTTTGATTAGCATTTATTAGGAGGGATAAAATGGCCAAAAAGGTTATTTACGCAATCGATGTAGGTAATTATTTTATTAAAGGAATTGCTTTAGCGGAAAATAAAGACAGTTATCATCTTTTATCTAAGGCAGCAGAAAGAGCAGAAGGAATAGTAAAAGGTCAAATACAAGATGTTAAAGCTTTAAGAAGAAAAATAGAAAATGTAATTTATTCTCTTGAAGGAGAAAATAACAAAGCTAAAGAAATAGAAATTGTTTTGTCTTATGCCACTAATGAATTAAAAATATCAAGAGAAAGTTATACTTTGGAATTTTCTGAACCAAAAGAAATTACTGAAGCTGATTTAGAAAAAATAAAATCCAACATTCAACAAAAGTATTCGGAATTAAATAAAGAAGTATTAGATATAAAATTTGTAAATTTTGAAGTTGATGATAAAAAAGTAAAGAATCCAGTAGCTTTTGTAGCAAATTATAGTTTAAATTCTATTATTAACGTTGTTTGGGTTCCAGAAAATTCTTTTGCACCTATTAGAAATACAATAAAAAATTTAATTGAAGGTGAAATACCAATATATGATTCAACATTAGCAGCAGCTTATGGAGTTACAAATACTTCTGATAGAAATCTTGGAGTTGGAATTATTGATTTAGGACATTCTAAAGCAAGAATGTTAATATTTAAAGAAGGAATACCAAAATTTTATTTAGATTTTGAAGTCGGTATGGAATATGTTTTAAAAGATATAATGCACGTTTTAAAAACATCCGAATCAGAATCCTTAAGATTATTAGAAGAACATGCTGTTTGTTTACAAGATACAAAAGCTGTAAAGAAAATTGATTATTTGAGTTTAGTAGGCGATCATTATGAATATACAACTCAGAATTTGTTAAATAAAATAGTTTTCGCAAGAACTAGAGAAATAATTAATAAATTAAACAGTGATTTAGCTAAATTAGAATATGAAAATACCCTTGAAATAGCTGGTGGATTACAAGCTGGTATTGTCCATACAGGTGGAGGAGCTAGAATAAAAAATATTGAAAAAACTATATCAGATTTTATGGGTGCTCAAACAAGATTAGGTATAGCTGCAAATAATGCAAATAATTTTTATATTGAAAATGCTGATGATTTGTATAAAGATCCTTTGTTTTCACCAATTATTGGAACAATAAATCTCTATTTTAGCGGAACGAACATTCCAAAATTATATATTGAAGATGCTAAAACATATGTTGAAAATAACAATGAAGAAAGAGCAGAGAAAAAGGGAGGATTCTTCTCAAAATTAGGGAAAATCCTTTTAGGAGGTAATGAGGATGCCATTTAATTTACCTATTGAAAATGAACCTGTAGAAATGTTTCATAAAAGGCCTAAATATGTTATTAAAGTTATAGGAGTTGGCGGAGCTGGAAATAATGCCATTGAAAGAATGGTTAGGCTGGGTGTTGCTGATGTTGATTTAATAGCAGCAAATACAGATGTTCAAGTTTTAGAATCCAGTAGTGCTAAATATAAATTACAACTTGGAAAAGAATTAACAAGAGGATTAGGAGCTGGTGGAAACCCTGAAAAAGGTGAAAAAGCAGCTGAAGAAAGTATTGATGAAATTAGAGAAATGATACAAGGAACAGACCTATTATTTATTACTGCGGGATTAGGTGGCGGAACCGGAACAGGTGCTTCTCCTGTAATTGCTAGAGTAGCAAGGGAATTGGGGATTTTAACAGTAGCTGTTGTTACCATACCATTTCATTTTGAAGGATCTACAAAACAAAAAATTGCAAATGGTGGGTTAAATAAATTAAAACCATATGTAGACACTTTGATTAAAATATCCAATGATAAATTATTAGAAGACAATGATGATATTCCTATTAGACAAGCTTTTGCTAAAGCTGATGACATATTATATCAGGGAATTACAGGTATTTCTGATTTAATTACAAAAAAGGGTTTAGTAAATACGGATTTTGCAGATGTTGAGTCTGTATTAAAAAGAAGAGGATCTGCAATGTTGGGAATTGGCTGGGGAAAAGGTCCAAATAAAGCAGAAGAAGCAGCAAAAAGCGCACTAAATTCTAAGTTTTTAGAGAATTCTGTACAAAATGCAACAGCTGCCTTAGTAAATGTTTCTGGTAAGAATCCTACTTTAAAAGATTTAAAAACTGTTACATCAATTTTGCACTCATACTCTACAGATGAAGTAAATTTAAAATATGGTATTACAGAAGTTGAAGATATGCAACCCGATGAATTAAAAGTTACCATTGTTGCCGCAGGTTATAATAAAATTTTAAATGATTTTGATGGTGAAAATATTTATGAAATACCAGCGATTTATAGATTATTTGGGAATAATGTGTTAAATGAAGAAAGAATAAAATTAGAAAAATATTTAGAGGCTCAACAGGGAGATTATGAAGAATAATATAGAAGAACTATCTACAATGCAACTTTTTTTAAATAAAAAAGCCAAAAAAAACAAAAATGATTTGGATACTGATATACTATTTGAGAAGTATATGGATATTCTTTTTAAAGAAAGAGTTTCTGATTTACATTTTTCAATAAATAAAGATTATGGCGAGATATTTTATAGATATAATACACAGTTAATAAACTTTGATTCTATTGATAAAAATATATATAATAATTTAATTACCAAAATTCAAATATTATCCAAAATTGATATAATAAATGACAAGGATCCGTCAGATGGGTCCTTTACTTTTTTAGATCAAAGATTTAGAGTATCTCTTATAAAAAATATATTTGGAGTAAATTGTGTAATTAGAAAATTAAGAAGAATCTCTGATTTAACATTAAATAAATTAAACTATCCAGAAGTTTTTATAAGAAATATCGAAAAAATAAAATTACTAAAAGATGGGTTAATAATATTTTCAGGACCTACAGGTAGCGGAAAATCAACTTCTTTAGCTTTTTTAATATTAGAAATTTTAAAATCAGAATCCAAAAAAATTATAACTATAGAAAATCCTTTAGAGTACCACATACCTGGGGCACAACAAATAGAAATAAAAAATGATTCTGAAAAAACTAATATTATAAAAAATATTTTAAGACATGATCCAGATATTTTAATGACAGGTGAAATAAGAACTGAAGAAATTGCGAAATTAACAATAGAATCTTCTATAACAGGACATTTAGTTTTTTCAACAATCCATTCAAATAATGTATTTAATGTTATAAATAGACTAATCGAAATGGGGATAAAAAAAGAAGAAATTTTAAATTCTATAAAAATAATATTTAATCAAAAGTTCGTAAAAAAAGTTTGTGATTGCTATAAAAATGAAAAAAACAAAGGTTGTGAGAAATGTCATTTTACTGGTTTTTCAAGCATAATACCTATATTTGAAATTTTAGAGATCAATGATTATACAAGAGAACTTATTTATAAAAATGATTTTACTAATGTTAGAAATTCTCCATTTTATATATCTGGAGAAAATGAATTAAATAAGTTATACATTAATGGCGACATTTTGCAACAAGATTTTCTTTCTTTAATAAACGAAAATAAAAATTGAGGTGATATTATGAAATATCATAGTAAAACACCTGAAGAATGGGAAAAAGAAGATAAGGAAAAAATGAAAAAAGATAAATTTAGTAGGCTATATAAAAGAAGACAAAAAATAAATAATATTTTAATAATACTAATTTCGAGCATTACCATAATTATTATTTTATTATCAAAATATTATTTTCCCAGATATAAGTTTGATAATTCTGTATTAATTAATGGTATATCTGTATCTTTAATGACTTCTGATAAATATGTATATCCTGATTCTTTAGATATAAATATTAGTATGTTTAATACTACAAAAAAAATAAAAGAAATTAAAATAACTGATTTTAAATTTTATATATATAAACTTACCGATTATTCTAGCACAACTTTTTATAAATTTGAATATCCAAAAATTATAAACTATAATTTAAATTCATTGGAAACAAAGAAAATTTTTGATTTAAATACTATAAATCCAATATCAAAAATTCCTAATGGAAGATATTTTATTCAAACTGAATTCAAATTTAATGATAAAATTATTAAATTAAAAAAAGAAATTACTTATGCACATACTATAATATATAATGCTTATTTTGAAAAAAATTTTTATAAATTCAATGAATATCCAAAATTATATATTGAAGCAAAAAATTATTCCGAAGAACCTAAAAATATTAATTTTATGGGTAAAGTTCAAATATATTCTTCAAAAGGAAAATTAATAAAAGAAATTCCAGTAAATTTTGGATATGCTACATTAAAACCTTTAGAAAAAGTAAGTTATACATTAAATATTCCTCCAATAAACCCTGGAATATACGATGTTTATTTTGTAAAAAAAGAAAAAAATGAAGCCGTTTATATTCAGTTACCAATTACTAAAATTATTGAAAAAAAGTTAAAGAACGTTTCATTGTCGATAGATACTTATCTGTTTTATCCTGTAAATGAAACATTTCATGGTACATTTTATATAAATAATTTAGATTTTAAAAAAGAAAGGTTTATTGAAATTGAAGGTTATAATATTAGATTAATTAATCTTGAAAATAACAGTGTTGTTTTTAATTTTGAAAATAATGATAAAAGAAGAATATATATAAATAAAGGTGGAAAAAGTGTAATTAATATCATTACTAATGATCCACCAATTAAATTATCAATACCCGGCAATTATAAATTAGTATTTGAAGTTAAATCTAATGAAAATGTTATAGAAAAGACTTTAGATTTGTATGTAGGAATATCAAAATAGGATGTGTAAGTAATGTATGGATATATATCATTGTATTTTAAACCTAATCCAGAAGAAAGAAAAAATTATATAAGTCATTATTGCTCTATGTGTCATTCATTAAAAAACGAGTTTGGAAATATTTATAGAATGTTTATAATAAGAGAAGTTTCTTTCTTTTCCATACTGAAAATAGAATTTGACGAAAATAATATTAAAAAGATAAAATGCCCATGGGTTGGTTTTAAAGAAAGATATATTTATAACGATTTAACTCTTTTTAAAGAATTTTCTTACCTCAATGCTTTTATTATTTATGGAAAATTGTATGATAAAATATATGATTCTCATCTTGAAAAGATGAGAATCATTATTAATAGATTAAGAAAAAAAATAGTAAATTATTATGGTGAAAATTTTATAATTGAATATGAAAAAATATTAGAAGAGCAATTTAAATTAGAGAAAAAAGTTTTAGATTTAGAAAACTATTTTATGCCGTCAATAAAAATTATCCAAATGATTGTAAAAAAACACGGATTAAATTTACCCAAAGAATTTAGTTATTATGTTGGCACTTTAACTTATTTATTCGATGCATTATATGATTTTGAAAAAGATTTAAAACGGAAAAACTTTAATCCTATTAGTATAATTTATAAAATAAATAGTTTAAAAGATTTATCTAATAAAGATAAAGAATATATTGATTTTATTATAGATTATTCAATAAAAAAAATTTTAGATATATTTGAGAAATCTCAAATAAAAAACAAACACTTTGCAAAAAAATTATTCTCATTTAGTGCTTTATATCATAAAAGTAAAATTGAAGAGTTCTTTATTGATAACAATAAAAAGAAAAATATTAATACAAAAAATTCATTATATTTAGATTTAAATTAAGCCCATCAAATTAACTTGATGGACTTAATTTAATAAATATATTTATAATTAAATTTCATGTATCAATAAACCAGATCTTAATTTTGGTTCAAACCATGTGGATTTAGGAGGCATTGTTTTATTTTCATCTGCAACAGCCATTAACTCTTCAATTGAAGTTGGATACATTGAAAATGCAACTTTCCAATTTTTGCTATCAACCCATTCTTCTAAAGCTTTTACTCCTCTAATTCCACCTAAAAAGTGAATTCTTGGATCTTTTCTAGGATTTTCAATTCCTAAAATTGGGTCTAATAAATAATTTTGTAAAATATATACATCTAATTGTTTTACAGGATCACTTTCATCTATTATAGATTTCTTAGCTCTTAAAACATACCATTTTTTATTTAAATACATACCAAATTCATGTTTAGATTTTGGTTTATATGGACTTTCTGGAGAATCTATAATATCAAAAAATTCAGATACTTTATTGATAAATTCGTCATCTGATAAATTATTTAAATCTTTTACAACCCTATTATAATCTAATATTTTTAACTCATCATGAGGGAAAACAACTGCCATAAAATAATTATATTCTTCATTACCAGTGTGTAATGGATTTTTTGATTTTAATATTTCTCTAGTTCTTGATGCAGCCGCGGCTCTGTGATGTCCATCAGCTATATACAAGGAATCAACACTGTTAAAAGCATTTTCTAATTCTTCAATTAATTCTTTTTGAGTTAATACCCACAATTCATGATGAACTTTTTTTTCATCTGTAAAATCATAAATCTTCTTTGAATTCTCAATTCCTTTTTCAATTAATTTTTTAATATTTTCTTTTGACTTAAAAGTCAAAAATACTGGACCTGTTTGAGCTTCCAATATCATAATATGTTTCGTTCTATCATCTTCTTTATCCTGCCTTGTTAATTCATGTTTTTTTATTAAACCTTTTTGATACTCTTCAACAGAAAATGTTGCAAAGATACCTGTTTGTGAATGGCCATTCCATGTCTCTCTATATAAATAAAGTGCAGCCTCTTCTTCTTCAACCAATATTCCATTTTTCTTGAATTCTTCTAAATTTTCTTTAGCCTTTTTATAAACAATTTCACTATGAGGATCAATTTCATTTTCGAATTCTACTTCAGCTCTTGTAACTCTCAAGAAACTATTTGGATGCTTTGACACAATTTCTTTAACTTCATTTTCTTCAAGCACATCGTACGGTGGACATGAAAATTCTTCTACTAATTCTTCTTTTGGCCTTAATCCTTTAAAAGGTCTAATAACTGACAATATAATACCCCCTTTATTTTTTGTATATCAGGATTATTATAACAATTAGTTTAAATGAGCTCAAACATAAACATTTTTAAGATAGAGTATTAAAAAATGATTATTAATGATTAAGTTAAAAAATCAGGCACACTTACATATTATAAAAATAATGAAAAATATTTCATACAATTAATTATATAACTCCTCAAAATATCTATCTTGTATTTCAAACATTTTTTTCTTATCCTCTTCTTTAATATGATCATAACCACAAATATGGAGAACACCATGTATTAATATATAATAAAATTCTTCTTCAAAAGTATTCCCGAACTGTGGAGCCTGCTTATCAATTTTTTCAACAGATAAAATAATGTCTCCTATGACATCTTCATTTAAACCATATTCAAAAGATAATACATCAGTAGGGCCTTCTTTCTTCCTAAACTTTTCATTGTAGTTTTTTATAGTTTCATTATCACTAATTAGTATATTTAATTCGTAATTTCCATCGCCTACTTCTTTTAATAAAATTTTTTTTACAATATTTTTTACCTTATCTATGTCAATTTTTTTTATATTTTGATCATTAAATATGTTTATTTTCAATCTTTATTCACCTCTTTTAATAATTCTCTCGGTATTTCAGGATATGTCACCCTTGAATGATTCATATTTAATACAGTTTCTACCATTGCATCTTTAATTTCATTAATTTCTCTTAAAGTTAATTCACAATCATCTAATTGCCCCTCAAAAAACAGGTCATGAATTAAATTATCGGCCATTTCTTCTAAACCTTTTTTATCTATTTTTTCCATACTCCTAGTTATCGCTTCAATATTATCAGCAATCATTAGAATAGCCGCTTCTTTAAATTGTGGTATAGGTCCAGGATATTTAAATACTTCTGGAGGAAATTTTTCATTTAATTTCATACTTTTATGGAAAAAAAATCTTTTTATTCTTGTACCATGATGTTGGACAATTAAATCTTCTATTAAAATAGGCAATCTATATTTTTTAGCTAATTCCTGACCCTTAGTAACATGTAAATTTAATATTAGGGCACTTAATTTAGGATTTATTTTATCATGAGGATTATTGCCTTTTTGATTTTCTGTAAAAAATAATGGTCTAAGGGATTTACCTATATCATGAAAATAAGCTCCTACTCTTAATAAAATAGGATTTGTATTTATAGCTTCGGAAGCACTTTCTACTAAATTTGCAATAATAAGACTATGATAATATGTTCCAGAAGCATTTAAAGATAACTTTCTCAACAAAGGATGATTTAAATTTCCTAATTCAAGAAGTCCTATATCTGAATAAACTCTTGTTATGTATTCTAAGTATGGGAGAGTTCCTAATAATAAAAGCATTTGAATAAGATTTGATACAAAAACAGTTGGTATTGCTGCAAAGTCTAAATCATAATATATTAAATATATTAGTATTTGAGAAATTGTAGCTCCTAAAAATGGAATAAAAATTCTAACTCTAGAGTATATTTTTTTACTCAAATAAGCACTTGTTACACCAATAATTAGTAATGCTATTAAACTTTTTAATGGAGAGCCTAATAAAAATGAGAAATAAAACGAAAAAGCTAAAGTTGAAAGAAATCCAGTATAAAAATCCATCATTAATGTTATTGTAACTACTACAAAAATTGGGGTTACTGATGGATTGGAATAATATTTCAATGAAAAAACATTAAATAATATTCCTAAATCTAATACCAAAATAAAGGCAAACCAATAATTTAGAGGATGTAGTTTAAACAATTTATTTCTTGAAATTAGAAATTTAATGATTAAATACCAACTTGGCATAAAGATAAGAGTGAAGTTAAGCAAAAAACTTCCCGTAATATTATGCCACAATAATAATTCGCTTATTATAAATAAAATAAAAAAATTAAAGAAAAAAAAGAGATTAAGATACAATTTATTATTTTTTTTCATTTTTTTCACCTTTTGTTTTTTCAAAATTGTCATAAGCTTTTATAATCTCTTTCACTAAAGGATTCCTAACAACATCATTTTCATCTAATTCAATGAAATCTATATTATTTATATTCTTTAATATCTTCCTAACAATTAATAACCCTGAATCCTTTTTGTTTTCTAAGTCTATTTGAGTAGTATCTCCTGTTATGACAGCTCTAGAATTAAAGCCTATTCTTGTTAAAAACATTTTCATTTGATAATATGTAGTATTTTGTGCTTCATCTAAGATAATAAAGGCATTATTTAATGTTCTCCCACGCATATATGCAAGAGGTACAATCTCGATTATACCTTTTTCTTTATATTCAGCAACTTTATCTACATTAATGAAGTCCATTAAGGAATCATATAATGGCCTTAAATAAGGATCGACCTTTTCATATAATGTTCCTGGTAGAAAACCCAATTTTTCTCCAGCTTCAACCGCAGGTCTAGTAAGAATAATTCTTTGCACTCTTCCTGTTTTTAAAAAATCAACTGCCATCGCAACCGCCAAATACGTTTTTCCTGTTCCAGCAGGTCCAATACAAAAAACAATATCATTTTTTTTCATTGAATTTATATATTTAGACTGTCCATGTGTCTTTGCTTGAATTCTTAATCCACTAACAGTGGTATTTATCACTTTATTATAACTAGTTTTTTTGTTTTCTAATACTCCTTTTTCGCTTTCATATATTGAAACAATATATTGAAACTCTGTCCAATCTAATAAATGCCCATCAGATATTATTTCTATAATTTCTTTTAATATATTTTTTGTTATAATTATATTTTCTTTCTTGCTTCCATTTAAAACAATTTTATTTTCAGAATAGGAAATATTTACATTAAATTTATTTTTTAAAAATTTTAATCTATTATCATAGGTTCCGAATACTTCAACTAATTCTAAACTTTGTGGTACATTTATATATTCCCTTATATCTATCACCTCTATTTTTAATACTCTTTATTATAATCCACAATTGATAAAGATTTCCCGTTTCTAATATAACTTCTAATACTATCTATGGTATAATCTATCCCTGCAGTTGTAGCATGATAAGAATATCCTCCAACATGAGGAGATAACACAACATTTTCAAATTCCCATATTGGATATTTTGAAGGCATTACATTTTTCTTCTCTGCAGTTGGATAATTAAACCAAACGTCTAATGCAGCTCCCTTTAAAATTCCTTCTTTTAATGATAAGTATAATCCTTCTTCACTTATAAGTCTTCCTCTACCAACATTAACTATATATTTATTATACATATTCATTAAGCGCTCTTTGTTTATTATCTCATATGTATGTTCTGTTAAGGGAAGTGAAAGAAAAAGAATATCACTTTCATTTATTACTTCATCAATATTATAAAAAACATTATCAACGTTCTTTGGTAAATAATCTATTTTATTATATTTAAAAATATTAATTTTTACGCCAAATGGTTTTAAAAATTTTGCTATATTTTGTCCTATGGCACCAAATCCTAAAATCCCAATAGATTTATCTTGAATTGAAATCCATGAATCAAAGACAGATTCACCAACACTAAACCCATGCCAAACACCATTTTTTAAGTCATTATGAAATGGTATCACTTTCCCTAAAAGAGCTAAGGCTAATGCAACAGCTCTTTCAGCTACAAATTTACCATTTCCATGAGCATTAGAAACTAAAATATTTTTTTCTTTTAATTTTTTCATTGGTAATTGTTCAACGCCAGCAAAAGGCACAAAAATAATTCTTAGATTTTCTGCAATATCAATCTCATCTTCAGAAATAAAACCACCGATTATACCATCAACTTCTTTTAATAATTTTTCTTTTGAACTATTTTTATCATTAATAAATAAAATTTGTAAATCTTTAAATTCAGATTTTAGTTCTTCAAATTTTTTATCCCAATAAGAATTATGTTTATGTAGAAATAATAATTTCATATTATCCTCCTAAAAATTGCGTATCCTTTTTCCTATAATTTGTTCAATATCTTTTCTAAAAATTCTTATTACCACATAAGCCATACCTTGTTTCATATCAAATCCATAATCTATTTCTTGAGCACCTTTGATAATACCTTGTAATTTAGAATCAACAGTTTTATCTTTTAAAACAAAATCTTTAACGGTAGTATTTGAATTAATATTTAATCCATATACGTATTCAACAGCTTTAGCATAAGCATCTTGTCTAGCTGCTTCTAATGCTGCAAGTTTTGCTTGAGCTTCTTGAGGAAATGATTTGTAATCAATAATACCAAATCCTTTAAAATCATGATATGCTGCTCCCTTTTCATTTAAAGGTTGGGAAAAAATTGAAAGACCATTTGAACCACAGGAAGAAAATAAAAAAAGTAAGGTAAATATACTAATAATAAAAACAGTTTTTTTCATATCCATCCCTCCAATTATATTTTCATAATTATTATACCATAAATATATATAGTGCCAAAACAAGTTACTAATATATAAATCAATATGATATAATATATAAAAAGATAATTTGGAGGTATGAAAATGCTGTGGATTAGAAAAATAGTACAATCATTTATTGAATTACCTGGACTCTTTATAACAATAATTTTTTTATTTAATTTCAAGATAAGAAAAGAAAAAATTTCAAGGAGAATAATAATAATAACAGCATTAATAATATATCTTTTTTCTATTCAAATTACATCGAGAATTTTAGTATATCCATTAGAAAATTCTTATTCTCCAATTAAATTTGATAATATTGATTTATCTATTCCATCAATTATTGTTATTTTAGGTGGAGGTGTAATACCAAAAACCCCTAATTCTCCTATTATGGGAGAACTATCAGATCAAACATTTAAAAGAATTTTTATGGGATATGAGATTCATAAATACACTAATTTCCCCATTATAATATCTGGTGGAAGGCCGCCAAATACAAATTATATACCAGAAGCATTGATAATGAGAGAATACCTGGTTAGGTTAGGAATTACAGCATCAGATATATTTATTGAACCAGATTCACAAACCACTGAAGAAAACGCAAAATATGTTAATTCATTAATTGATAATATGAAAATAAGTAGAATATTTTTGGTAACTTCTGCTATACATTTACCTAGATCATATAAAATTTTTCATACCTTAATAGATAAATCTGCAGAAATAATACCGGTTCCTTCTAACTATTTAATAACAAGAGATAAAATAACTTGGATTGATTTTAAACCTGATATAGATGCTTTGAGAGCGAATTCCATGGCTATACATGAATATTTGGGTATGATATATTTTTCTATATTTAAATAAAATATAAATATAAAAAACAAAAATAGTAAATTTATAAAAAATAATTGAAGAGGTGATTGCATGAAATGTCACGGATGTGGAGTTGAAATACAAACGAAAGACCCTAATGGATTAGGGTTCTTACCTGAACATGTTTATGAAAAATTTATTGGACATGAGGATGAAGCTTTATGTCAAAGATGCTTTAAATTAAAACATTATGGTGAATTAATACCAGTTTCAATAAATAAAAATTTTTATAATCAATTAAAAAGTGTTATTCATGAATTTAATACAGTATTGTGGGTAATAGATATTATAGATTTTGAAGGAACATTTGATAGTAATATATTAGAATTAGTTAAAAATAAAGATATATTTTTACTCATTAATAAAGTTGATTTATTACCCAAAAGCGTTCCATTTACTGAACTTAAAAATTGGGTTTATAACAGAGTTAAAAATAAAATAAATGTTAATAAAGATAATATTCGCTTAATAAGTGCGAAAAAGAATTTTGGTATAAATAGATTGATAAAAATTTTAAAAGAAAAGGACATAAAAAAAGCAATTGTTGTCGGAACTACAAACGTTGGTAAATCCTCATTATTAAATAACATAACAAATGTAAAAATAACCACTAGTTCTTTTCCAGGAACAACTTTAGGTATAGTAAAAAGAAAAATTTTAGGCACTGATATAGAGATATATGATACTCCGGGTATTGAAACCAATAAAAGATTTACAGATATTTTTGATATATATACTCAGGTTGAAATGATACCTAAAAAGACAATTAGCAGAAAAACTTTCAAACCTGATGTGGGAAAGGTGATATTTGTAAGTGCCTTATTTAGATTTAAAATTTTATCTCTTGCAAAAGACAATCTAAAACCTATATTTTTAATTTTTTCTCCAGAAAATATATCATTTCACCAAACGAAAGAAGAAAGAGTAGAAGATTTATTGAAAAGTCATATAGGAGACGTTCTATTTCCACCATATGAAAAAGATTATCCTTTGAATATTGAATATGAAAAAGAAATATTTTCAATTGGCGAAGGTGATGAATTAGCAATGCCAGGTTTAGGATGGATATCTGTAAGACGAGGGCCTTTAAACATAGAGGTTGTTAAACCTAAAGGAATTGATTTAATTTTAAGAGAACCTTTAATAACTCCAAAAAGAGGGGAAATTATATAATCGGAGGTGTTGGTAATGAAGTTAAAAGAACCAGGAATAATTGTAGGAGTTTCTAACAGACATGTTCACTTATCAAAAGAAGATTTAGAAGTATTATTTGGTGAAGGTTATGAATTACATCCAATAAAAGATTTAAGACAACCTGGACAATATGCTGCAGAAGAAGTAGTAACATTAGTAGGACCTAAGGGAAAAATTGAAAGAGTTAGAGTTTTAGGACCAGTAAGAAAAGAAACTCAAATAGAAATTTCTCAAACAGATGCTTTTAAATTAGGAGTTAAAGCTCCTGTTAGAGATTCTGGTGATTTAGATGGTACTCCAGGAATTAAAATTGTAGGGCCTAAAGGAGAAGTAGAAACTAAAAAAGGTTTAATTTTAGCTAAAAGACATATACACATGTTACCAGAAGATGCTGAAAAATATGGTGTCAAAGATAAAGATTTAGTATATGTTGCTGTTGAAAAAGGAGATAGAAAATTAATATTTGGTGATGTTTTAATAAGAGTAAGTCCAAAATATGCTTTGGAATTTCACGTTGATACAGATGAAGCAAACGCTGCATTATTAAAAACTGGTGATGAAGTAAAAATAGTTGAAGAATTTTAATACCCGGTTTAAACGCCGGGTATTTTTATTATTAATATAATTCAAAAGAGTTTTTTACTTGACTAAAAATGCATTTTATAGTATAATATATTGGGTTTGCAGGTGTAGCTTCAACAGGTTAGAGCGCTGCCTTGGTAAGGCAGAGGTTGTGGGTTCGAGTCCCATCACCTGCTCCAGTAACTCCCCGAACTATCGGGGATTTTATTTTATTAGGGGGATTATTATGAAATCATGGGAATATTATAATAAAATTGCTGATAAATATGATTCTATGTATAATGACCCATATTGGCAAATGCATAATAGGCTTTCTGAAAAAATAATATTTCAAAATTTAAATATTAACAGTGGTAAGGTTCTTGACATAGGTGCTGGAACTGGTTATTGGACAAAAATATTTTTAGATAAAGGATATAACGTATATTCTCTTGAACCTTCTGAAAAAATGTGCAATATAATGAAAAAGAGATTTGAGAATTATAATAATATAACTATTATTAATGGCTTTGCTGAAGAATTGCCATTTGAAGAAGAAACATTTGATATTATATTAGCAATGGGTGATGTATTAAGTTATTCAGAAAATCAAGAAATTTTTATAAGTGAAGTAAAAAAAGTATTAAAATATAATGGAATATTTATTGGCACTGTTGATAATTTAAACAAATTTATATTTGATGCTTTTTTTTCAAAAGATTTTGATATAATTAAAGTAATAGAAAGAGAAAAAAGAGTAAAAGTTGGCGTATCAGAATATATGTCATTCTTTTCTAAACTGTATTCAAAAGAAGAACTTAAATTTTTTTTGAATAAATATTTTTCCAATGTTGTTATTTATGGAATAATGCCTATTCCGTGGGAAAATAAGCCTGAATTTTCAAAATATTGGGCAGATGTGTTAGAATTAGAATTAACTTATTCTCAAAATTTTTTTGATACTGCTGAACACTTACTATATTTGGTTGTGAAATAATGAGTAAATATAAATTAAGAACATTACGTGTCGAGTCTTTAATTAAATTAGCACAATCCGGTGATAAAGAAGCAATGAATATGATCATGGTTAAGTTTGAACCTATGATCAAGTCTATTGCTTCTAAATATTATGGTGCTTGGGCAGAATTTCAAGATTTAGTTCAAATTGGATTTGTTGGGTTAATTCAAGGTGTATATTCTTTTGATGAGACAAATAAAACAAAATTTTCTACTTTTGCTTATCTTAATATCTCTTCTGAAATAAAATCATTTTTAACTTATTTAAATAGATTAAAAAATAAAGTTCTTTCCGATGCTGTAAGTATTGAATCTATGTTTGAAGATTATTCAGAAGATTCAGACTATTACTTCGAAGTTCCATCTGAAACTGATTTATATCAATCTGTTGTATATAATTATATTTTTGAAAGATCAATAGAGCAAATGAAAGATATTGAAAAAGATATTGTTAGAATGTGGTTAGATAATAATTCTTACGATGAAATTTCTGAGGAATTAAATATAACTAAAAAGAAAGTTTGACAATACCATTCAAAAATTTAAAAAAGTAGCAAATAGAGTGATGGAATATGTTAATGCCACTATAACGATAGGAGGTAAACAATGAGAATTACCAGATTATTATTATATTTAGCAATAATTTTATCATTAGCTTCAATTTTTATGTCTATTGGTAGTGAAATTAGATTTTCAAAATTCCAAAATTATATGGAAAGCCTATTTAATAGGCAAAATGCAAAAGTAACAGATAGTATTGCTCAGTTGAATACAAAAATAAATGAATTAAATAAATATTATGAACCAAATGGTGTTGTAGAAAAATTTATTAATTATAAAACTAATTTAGAAAAACATATGGATGACTTAGAAAAACTTCTGACTTTAGCTCAAGAAGAAAATAATGTTGGATATTTCCAACTTTATATAACAGGATCTAGGGAAGTTTGGATCGGAATTAAGAATGATAAAAATAAATATGTTTTTCAAGGAATGATAAAACCTGGTTTATCACCATATAAGTTTTATTTTTTTAAAGATCCTCCAGTAAAAACATCTTATACTATTAAAATTCCCGTTAATGCAAAAATTCAAACAGCAAATCCAGACAATATCTATTTTTTAATTCAAGAACCTGGTCAAAGAAGATTAAAAAAAATGCCTTCTGCAAAGTTGAATAATATATCTGAAGATTTAAATTTATACATTCCAACAATAAGAGGAAATTAATAAAAAAATTGATAAATATATTCAAAAATACGTATTTTTCTGGTATAATAAATGAGAAAGTTATCACTTGAATATAGGAGGGAAAGACATGGATTTTAATCATATAGAAATTGAGCAAAAATGGCAAAAAGAATGGGAAAAAGAAGAAGTATTTAAAACATCTCAAAGAAGTGATAAAGAAAAATATTATGTATTAACTATGTTTCCGTATCCATCAGGAACAATACATGTTGGACATGTAAAAAATTATGTTATTGGAGATGTGGTTGCAAGATATAAAAGAATGCAAGGATATAATGTCTTACATCCTTTTGGCTATGACGCATTTGGATTACCTGCTGAAAATGCTGCTATAAAAAACAATGTAAATCCCGAAGATTGGACTTTTAAAAATATAGAAAATATTAGAGGTCAAATTAAAAAAATTGGAATTAGTTATGATTGGGATAGAGAAATTGCAACATGTACTGAAGACTACTATAAATGGACTCAATGGATATTTTTAAAACTATTCGAAAAAGGATTAGCTTATAAAAAACATGCAGCAGTTAATTGGTGTCCAAGTTGTAAAACAGTTTTAGCTAACGAGCAAGTTGTTAATGGAAAGTGTGAAAGATGTGGAACTGAAATTGAAATGAAAAAACTTGAACAATGGTATTTTAAAATAACAGATTATTCTGAAAAACTATTAAATGACTTAGAAAAATTAGAGGGTTGGCCAGAAAATGTTAAAATAATGCAAAAAAACTGGATAGGTAAGAGTGTTGGAGCTGAAGTAGACTTTACTATTGAAAGTACAAATAAGAAATTAAAAGTTTTCACTACTCGCCCAGATACATTATGGGGTGTCACATTCATGGCTTTAGCACCAGAATCTCCATTAGTTGAAGAATTAACAACCTCTGAACAAAAAAAGGAAGTTGAAGAATTTTTAAATCGTGTTACAAAAGAAGATAAATTCAAAAGAATTGCACAAGGTGCAAAAAAAGATGGAGCATTTACAGGTAGTTATGCCATTAATCCTGTAAATGGCGAAAAAATACCAATTTATGTAGCAAATTATATTTTATTTGAATATGGTACTGGTGCAATAATGGCAGTTCCTGCACATGATCAAAGAGATTTCGAATTTGCTAAAGAATTTAATTTACCTATAAGAATTGTAATTAAACCAGAAAATTCCGATTTAGAATCCTCAGATTTAAAAGAAGCTTTTACTGAAGATGGAATAATGGTTAACTCTGATAAGTTTAATGGGATGAAAAATAGAGAAGCTTTACCAGAAATTATAAAGTGGCTAGAAGAAAATAATTTAGGTAAAAAAAGTATTCAATATAAATTAAGAGATTGGTTAATATCTAGACAAAGATATTGGGGAGCCCCTATTCCAATTATCTATTGTGATAAATGTGGAGTTGTTCCAGTCCCCGAAAAAGATTTACCAGTAAAATTACCTAAAAATGTTAAATTCGAACCAACTGGAAAAAGCCCTTTAGCTACTAATGAAGAATTCATTCATACAACATGTCCTAAGTGTGGTGGGCCAGCTAGAAGAGAAGTTGATACAATGGATACTTTTGTAGATAGTAGCTGGTATTATTTAAGATATATTAATCCTAAATTGGAAGATAAACCATTTGATACAGATGATGTAAACTATTGGCTTCCAGTGGATCAATATATAGGTGGAGTTGAACATGCAATTTTGCATTTGTTATATTCAAGATTTATTACTAAAGTTTTAAATGATTTGGAATATATTAATTTTTCCGAACCATTTTCTAACTTATTTACACAAGGAATGATTTATAAAAATGGTGCAAAGATGTCAAAATCAAAAGGTAATGTTGTGTCTCCTGATGAGATGATAGAAAAATATGGTGCAGATACCTTAAGACTATATATGTTATTTATGGGACCACCTGAAAAAGATGCAGAATGGAATGATGCGGGTTTAGAAGGCGTAGCAAGATTTATGAATAAAGTTTGGAATTCGATGTCAAAAATAATTGAAATAACAAAAGATATTAATATAGATAATATGCATTTGAAAAGCAAAGAGGAAAAATCTTTAAGAAGAAAACTTCATCAAATTATCGGAAAAATTACAAATGACATTGAAAAAAATTTCCAATTTAACACTGCTATTAGTGGTATGATGGAATTAATAAATGAATTAAATACATATATGAATCAGATTTCTGAAGAGAATTGGAATAAAGAGTTATTAAAGGAAATTGCACATGATTTTGTAATTCTATTATCTCCATTTGCACCACATATTGCTGAAGAATTATGGCACATGATGGGGCATAATACCTTTGTCTTAAATGCAAAATGGCCAGAAGTTGATGAAAAAGCACTTGAACGGGAAGAATTAGAAATAGTTGTTCAAGTTAATGGAAAAGTCAGAGGAAAAATTATTGTTAATGCTGATTCTTCTGAAGATGAAATTAAAAATAAAGCATTTAATGATGAAAAAGTTAAAAAATATATTGAAAATGGCGAAATAAAAAAAGTTATCCTGGTAAAAGGTAAATTATTAAATATTGTTGTAAAAAAATGATTGGAGGTAAATTATGAAAAATCCTAAAATACCTAAACCGACTATAAAAAGATTAGCTGTATATTACAGATGTTTGGAAAATAAAAAAATTAATGGTATTCAAAAAACATCATCTAAAGATTTAGCAGATTCACTACATATTAAAGCAAGCCAAATAAGAAAAGATTTATCCTATTTTGGGGAATTTGGAAAACGTGGTGTTGGATATGATGTTGATAAATTAATGAATTCTATAAAGATAATATTAGGACTCGATAAAAAATGGAATGTTGCTATTATTGGTGTTGGGAATTTAGGAGCGGCCATAGCAAATTATACCGGCCTCGAAAAAAATGGTTTTTTTATAAAAGCAGCTTTTGATAAGGATAAATCAAAAATAGGTAAACAAGTTTCAGCAGGTGTTTTGGTTTACGATATGAAAGATTTAAAAAAAGTTTGTAAACAGAAAAAAATTGATATTGCAATCTTATCTGTTCCTGCTTCTGTTGCTCAAAATGTAGCTGAAGAAATTGTTGAAACTGGTATTAAAGGTATTTTGAATTTTGCACCAATATCTTTGAATTTACCTGATAAAATTTCAGTAGAAAATGTTGATTTTACAATTTCATTGAAAGCATTAACATATGACATTGTTTCAAATATTGGAAATATAGAATTAAAAGATTAAGCCGAGGTGGCGGAATTGGCAGACGCGTATGACTCAGAATCATATGGGCATATGCCTATGCGGGTTCAAATCCCGTCCTCGGCACCAAAAAACCCGCTTTAGCGGGTTTTTTTAATGAGAGGTGAAAATATGGGTAAATTATTCATTATAGGAACACCAATAGGAAATTTAAAAGATATTTCTTTAAGAGCTATTGAAACATTGAAAGATTCAGATATAATTTTTGTAGAAGATAAGAGAGTTACTATAAAGTTGTTAAATAGTTTAGATATAGGAAAAAAAGAATTATTTACATTCAGCGAATATAATGCAAACAAAGTTTTAAAAAGAGCTGTAGAGTTAGTAAAAGAAAATAATATTTGTTCATTAGTAAGTGATGCTGGAATGCCCGTTATTTCTGATCCAGGGTATCAATTAATAAACAAATGCTGGCAAGAAAATATTGAAGTTGATATTATACCTGGTCCAAATGCACCAGCTGCTGCTATTGCTGTAAGCGGATTTCCAGGATCAAAATATATGTTTCAGGGTTTCTTGCCAAGAGGAAAAAACAAAAGAAGAGTTTTAAGAAAAATAAAAGATTTAGGTATTCTATTTGTTTTTTTTGAATCTCCACAAAGATTAAATAATACTTTGAAAGAAATATTAGAAATAGTTGGAGATAGAGAAATATTTATTGCTAGAGAAATGACAAAAATACATCAAGAATTCTTTAGAGGAAAGGTTAGTGAAGCAATAATTCATTTTTCGGAAAAAAGTATAAAAGGTGAAATAACTGTTGTATTATCCGGAAAAGAGGGTGAAAATGAAAAAATTTAAAGATTTATTAGATTTAGTTAAATGGATTACAAATGAATTAGAAAAAACTGATATTTTAGAGGATACTATAGTATTTTCTGGAGATATATCAAAAGCAAAAACAAGTAGTTTTGGAGATTTATATATTGAAATTTCCCAAAGAAATGATAATGGGAAAACTTATAAAATAACTGTATTTTTATCTAGATATTACATAAAAACACTATTAGATAATTTAAAGTTAAAAAATATTTTTGAATTAGAAAATAAAAAATGGATAGTTATTGGAAAATTGTCTTTTTGGCCATCTTCATCATCATTCGCAATAAAGCTTCAATCTCTTTTGCCATCAGGAGAATCAAATCTTGAAAAAAGAAAAAGAGAGATATTAAACAAATTAAAATTAGAAGGTTTAATTAGAACTAAAGAAAATAAATTAGAATTCCTTGAACCTATAAGAAAAATAGCTGTAATTTCTTCCGAAACAGCTGCTGGTTATGGAGATTTTATAAAGAACATTAACAAATTAAAAAATCCTCCCTTAATCCACCTTTATCCATCATCAATGCAGGGAATAGAAGTTCCAATGAGTATTAGTAAATCACTAAAATTAATAATAGATTCAAAAATAGATTATGATGTTATTGCTATCATTAGGGGTGGAGGGGCTAAAGCTGATTTAATGTATTTTGATGATTATAATTTAGCTCAAAATATAGCATGGGTTTCGAATAATAAAATTCCAATTTTAACTGGTATTGGTCATGAACAGGATACTACCATACCAGACTTTGTATCTTATATGAGATTTTCAACACCAACTGAGGTTGCTAGAGCAATTGTAAAACAAATAGAATATTATAATAAAAAAATAGATGATAATTTTCAAAATATAATTTATTCTATTAATAATATATTTATCCAAGCAGAATTTTTTTCCAAAAATATATTGAATAATTTAAGTAGTATGATAGACCAATTTTTTGAAGAAGAAAATAATAAAATGAAATTATATTTAAGCACATTAACTAATTTTTCTAATATAATTTATTCCAATGAACAGAATTTAAATAAAGCAATAAATAGTATTAAATTCTTTTCTAATCATATAGGTAATAATTTAGAAAACTTTGAAAAAAATAATATCAAGATTGAAGAAAACTTAAAATATTTTTTCGATAATTATCTATCAAACAATTTTAAAAAACTAAATGATTATTATTTAAACATAACAAAAAATAGTCCATTTAGTGCTTTTTTAAGTGGTGGTGCTGTTTTAATTCAGGATTCTCAAAAAATTGATAGTGCATATAAAGCAAATATGGGAAAAAATTTAGAAATTATATTATATGATGGAGAAATGGAAGCAAAAATAAATAAAATAAAACATTACAGGGAGGAAGAAAAATGACTATTGATGAAATTTTAAAATTATCAAAAACTGAGCTAAAAAAATATTCTTTTAAAGAAATATCAAATATGCTTGAATTGATTTCTCAAATGTTCCAAAAAAACAGCAATGATTTAGATGTTGAATATGCTTTAGAAATATATAAAAAAGGATTGGATTTACTTTTGATTGCCAAAGAAAAACTATCCATAACTAAAGAAGAAAAAGAAAAAATTGATAAAAAATTTGAAGAAATAAAATCGAAATTTGAATAATACCTCCATTTTCTAAGGAAATTTTAAGGAAAATAAGGTATCATTAAGTTGAAATTAGAAATAGGGAGGTGAAAAAATGAGAAAAACATTTATAGTTTTATTATTAAGTGTATTAAGTGTTTCACTTTTTGCATTCGTAAAAACTCCTATTTTAAGTGAAGATCAGTTAATTGAGGTAAAAGGCACCATTGAAAGCACTCAAACCACATCTGGAAGATTTTTTTATTTGAATTTAAAAGGAATGAATGATTTTAAAGCTATATTCCCTAACTTTCCAAAGTTAGCAAACTGGTTTGAAAAAAATACTGATATTACATTAGAAGGATATTATGTTGAATTAAAAACAGGAAAGTATTTTGTACCAGTAAAAGTAACATATAAAGAAAAATCATTTGATTTAAGAAAAGAAATTGCAAGGAAATTATATGCTAGAAAAAAGATGTTATATTATAAACAAAAAAACAGAAGACCTTATAATTATTATCATATGTACCCAGAATATCCTCCTAATATGATGAATAAACCAAATTATTATAACTATACCCCAGGATTACCAAGATACCCAAGATATAATAATATACCATATACTCCTAATCCTAATCATAATTATTATCCGCGAAAAAAATTGCCACCTATTAAATAACACCCCCAAAATTAGGGGGTGTTATTTATAGATAAAGTATAAAACAAAATAATCAAAATAGTATTTGCTCATCCAGCGAAAATTCTTATTCTTCAAAAATGCTCATAAACATATTTTTAATGCTTCGCATTAAAAATAAATAAATGTTTTTATGTTAAAAAAATATAATAATTAATATAAGTTATAAATAAAACAATTATTTTAGCTTATAATATTTAAAATTTCGCGAAGCGAAAGTTTGGAAATTTTCAAGGATTCACTCATATTGTTTTTTCATATTCATTTTGTCAAAAGTTTGCATCCCCCATTAAAGGGGAGTATTTATTTAATAGAATAGTTTGGAGACTCTTTTGTTATTGATATATCATGGGGATGACTTTCTTTAAAACTAGCAGCGGTTATTTTTATAAATTCTGCTTTACTGTGAAGTTCTTTGATTGTTTTTGCTCCAATATAACCCATTCCTGATTTTAATCCACCTAATAATTGGTAGATAACTTCATTTACTGTACCTTTAAATGGCACCATTCCTTCAACACCTTCTGGTACAAGCTTATCTGTATTTGTAATATTTTCCTGGAAATATCTATCTTTACTTCCTTTTTTCATGGCACCAATTGATCCCATTCCTCTATATGTTTTATATTTTCTTCCCTGATAAAGTATAGTTTCTCCTGGAGCTTCTTCTGTTCCAGCAAATAAACTTCCAAGCATTACTGTATTTGCACCTGCAGCTAATGCTTTTACAATGTCTCCTGAATATCTGATTCCTCCATCTGCAATTACAGGAATATTATGTTTTTTTGCTACTTTTACAACATCCATAATTGCAGTTAATTGTGGAACTCCAATACCAGCGACGACTCTTGTAGTGCATATCGAACCAGGACCTATACCAACTTTTAATGCATCTGCACCCGCTTTTATTAGGTCATTCGCAGCTTCTTCTGTTGCAATGTTTCCTGCAATCACAGGAATTTCCGGAAGTTTACTTTTCAAAAGTTTTATTGTTTCTATAATATTTTTAGAATGACCATGTGCGGAATCCAGAACAATGACATCAACATTTGCATTGATTAATGCAGAAGCTCTTTCTAAAGCATCAGAAACCCCGACTGCACCACCAACCAATAATCTACCTTTAGAATCACGAGAAGCATTTGGATGTTCTATAACAGAGAAAATATCTTTTATTGTTATTAACCCTATTAATTCTTGTTTTTCATTTATTATAGGAAGTTTTTCTATTTTATTTTCATGAAGTATTTCTTTAGCTTCAGTAATTGAAATATGAGGTCCAGCAACAATTAATTTTTTTAGTGGTGTCATTAATTCTTTGGCTTTTTTTGTAGAATCTTTTTCAAATCTCATATCTCTATTAGTTAAAATACCTAATAATTTATTATTTTCATCAACTACTGGAAGGCCCCCTATTTTATACTCATGCATTATTTTTTCAGCTTTGAATATAGCTGTATCAGGAGTTATAGTTATGGGATCATATATAATTCCATTTTCAGATTTTTTTACTTTTTCAACTTCATGAGCTTGTTCTGCTATACTTAAATTTTTATGAATAATTCCTATACCACCTGAATGAGCCATGGCTTTTGCCATTTGGCTTTCTGTTACAGTATCCATTGCCGCTGATAAAAAAGGTGTATTTAAATATATATCTTTGACTAATAATGATTTTGTATCAACTTGTGAAGGAGTAACTTCACTGTATTTTGGTTTTAGTAACACATCATCAAATGTTAGAGTTTCCCTAAACATAAATTTCCTCCTTTCACTCCCATTCGATTGTAGCGGGTGGTTTTGAAGTAATATCATACACAACTCTTCCAATTCCTTTTACTTCATTTATGATTCTTGTTGAAGCCTCTTCTAATATTTCAAAAGGTATCTTTGACCAATTAGCGGTCATTCCTTCAACACTATTAACACTTCTAATAGCTAAAACATAATCGTAATTTCTCTCATCTCCTACAACCCCTACAGTTTTAATTGGAGTTAAAACTGTAAATGCCTGCCAGACTTTATCATACCAATTATTTTTCTTTAAGGTTTCAATAAATATGTGATCAGCTTTTTTTAATATATTCAATTTCTTTTCTGTAATTTCACCAATTATACGTATGGCTAAACCTGGTCCTGGAAATGGATGTCTGTATAAAATATGTTTAGGAATTCCAAGAATTTCACCAATTTTTCTAACCTCATCTTTGAAAAGATATTTTAATGGTTCAATTATCTTAAATTCAATATCTTCAGGTAACCCGCCAACATTGTGATGACTTTTTATTTTTGCAGTATTTTTACCAGAAGCGGCACTTTCAATAACATCAGAATATATGGTTCCCTGTATTAAATAATCATAGTTATTTTTTGATACTTCTTCAAAAACCCTAATAAATTCTTCTCCGATGATTTTTCTCTTTTTTTCAGGATCAATAATATTTTTTAATTTGTCTAAAAATCTTTTTTTTGCATCTATAACAGTTAAATTAATCCCAATTAAATCTTTAAAGATTTTTTTTACTTCTATTTCTTCATTTAATCGCAATAATCCGTGATTTACAAAAACAGCTTTAAGATTTTTTCCAATGGCTTTATATACTAAGACAGTAGCAACAGAGGAATCAACTCCTCCAGATAAGGCTATAATAGCTTTTTTATCATTGATTTTATTTCTGATTTCTTCTATTTTTTCTTCTATGAAATAATTTAATGACCAATTTTTTTCCAACTTTCCAATTTTAAAAAGAAAATTTTCAATGATTTTATTTCCGAATTCAGTATGTTTTACTTCTGGATGAAATTGCAAACCATATATATTGTTTGAAAATTTAATAGCAGCATATATATTATTTTTTGTTTTCGCAATAACAGTACTATTTCTTGGTAAAGAAATAACAGAATCACCATGACTCATCCAGGTTATTATATTTTTCGGAACATTATCAAAAATAGGATCATTGGAAATTTCGATTTCAGTTTTTCCATATTCTGAAATTTCGGTTTTCTCAATTTTCCCTCCAAGTTCCTTTGATAATAATTGAAGGCCATAACAAACACCTAATATAGGTTTCTTAGTATTTAATACCCATTTTGGTAAAGGTAAGGCGTCAATATTATTAACGCTTTTTGGACCTCCCGAAAGAATTATTCCACTAATTTCATCTGGTGGATTATCGTCGTATTGTATAACTTCTGAGTAAACGCCCAATTCCCTTATTCTTCTAGCAAGCAACTGTGTGTATTGAGAACCGTAATCGATAATAACAACTTTTTTCATAAACACCTCCTATAAAAAAATACGCTCCCCTATAAGGAAAGAGGAGCGTATATTCTTTATACACTGTATATAAAAAAACCCCTTTCCTATAGTCAGATGGTTTACGGCCATCTGGTAGATACTTCCAGACCATATTACTGGAATTATATAGGAAAAATATAATCGTATTTAATTTTTTGTATTCTAACAAAAAAAGGCTGTTTTTCTTTTTCTAAATAATTAATAATCTGTTAATCCATTTTATATTTAACATATAACAGATATTCAATATTACCTTCTTTTCCTTTGATTGGTGATTCTGTTATCCCAATAATCTCAAAACCTTCATTTTTAAAAGCTGAAGTTACTTTTTCTATTGCTTCATTTCTAAATTTATCATTTTTTACTATTCCTTTTGTGAGCTTAGATGGTTCCAATTCGAATTGCGGTTTAATTAATACGATTCCTTCAGAATTTTTAGATATAATATTTTTTATTGGTGAAATTAATTTAGTAATAGATATAAAAGATACATCACAGGTAAAAAAATCTATTTCTTTAAAATTTTCTTTTTTTAAATATCTAGCATTTGTATTTTCCATTAAAATAATTTTTGAATTATTTCTTAATGATTGATGTAGTTGATTGGTTCCTGAGTCAATAGCATATACTTTCTTCGCACCTTTTTCTAATAATACTTGAGTAAACCCTCCAGTTGAAGACCCTATATCCATACACACTTTTTCTTTAACTGATATATTAAATATATTAAAAGCCTTTAATAATTTATAAGCTGCTCTACTTACATATTTTTCTACTTCGATTATTTCAATGACATCACCTTCATTTATTTTTCTGGATGGTTTTGTAACTATAATATTATTAACCTTTACTTTTCTTCCTTTAATCAAACGTTGTGCTTTTTCTCTAGATTCAATATTTTTATACTTTACCAAGTAAATATCAAGTCTAATTTCCATTTTCTTTCCTCTTTATTATTTTTATTATGTTATCTTTAATAATAATACTTTTATCATCAAGAATTATAGTTTTCTTTGTTTCGATGTTTATATTATTTTTAATATTAGATGTTTGATTAACAAAATATAATCCACCAGTTTTTAAATCTATTGTATAAATTTTACCTCCAAATGTTGTTATTGAAATTTTATTTTGATCTACATTTATGGATGCTGGAGCCCTTTCCATATCTCTAGTGATATTTCTCAACCCTAAAGTAACAATTTCACCATATGAAGTTATAATATATATTGTAAAGTTATTTTCATAAGCAAAAATAGGAATACCGTGAAATTGAATACCTTTTTTCCTTTCTAATAAACCAAAAGGAGATGCAAAAATAGAATTTTCAACTTCTAATATTTTTTCATCACTTTTTTTAGGTATCCAAATACTTTTGTCTATGCCTGAAATTTCAATTCCAGATTTTAAATCAAAAATAGCTAAAATTTTTTTTAGTTTTATCTCTTTTTCAATTATTTCAGAGGTCAGATTAACAATATAAGAATTTTCAACACTTGATAAATCTAGATTTATTTTTTCATAAGGCGTTTCCAAATAAAACTTACCAGGAGGAAACTCCATTTTGTCTTTTAATACTATTTTCTCTCCATTTAAAGTAGCCTCACCTGTATATCCAATAAATTTCACCTCAACCCATTTATCAGGTACTTTCTTAATACTTTGACCAATAGGTAGATTAACAGGAATTTTAAACTCAACATTATCTTTTAATATTTTTATAATTAAATTAGTAGACCAATCAAAAAAAGCGGCATTTACAATTTCACCATAACTATCGTATAATTTACAATTATTACCAAGTAAATAGATTTTTCTATTAAAAGAATCATTAAAAATTTTATTGATCAAATTTTTGTAATTTGAAACAGCATCAGAATATTTAATATTATCAAAATTTATATTTATTTTTGTTGAATCTATTGAAATTTCTAATAATTTTGAATTTGTGGAAGGGGGGGTTTCAATATCTGTATATTTATATAATTCATAAAATATATTAGAAAACATAGAAATTGGGCCATTATAGATAAGCCCAATTTTATCTTTTGAAAATATGTTAATTGATATTAAAATAATACAGAATAAAAGTATAATCCTTGTGGTGGAGCTGATGCTGGAGCTTTGGAACGACTTTTTGCTTCTAATATTTCTTTTATATATTCTGGTTCCCAACTTTCTGTCCCTACCTTTACTAAAGCACCTACAATATTTCTAACCATCCTTCTCAAAAAAGAATGCCCCTCTACTCGTATCAATATAATATTATTTCTCATTTTTAAAATTCTAATTCTATATATAGTTCTTACAGGATTTCTATCATCATTACCCGTTTTAAATGTTGTAAAATCATGTTCTCCTTCTAAATATTTAGCAGCTTTTCTCATTTTTTCAATATTTAGATTATATGGAAACCACCAAACTCTATCTCTTAAAAATATATTTGGCTCATCATTTTGATAAATGAAATAATGATAAATTCTTTTTTTTGCTTCGTGGCGTGGAGAGAATTTATCTCGAACATTTCTAACTTCCCTAACATAAATATCTTCAGGTAAATTTGCATTTAAAGCATCTTTTATATTTTTTAATGTCATTTTATCATTAGGTACATTAAAAGCTATAACCTGTCCATATCCATGAACACCTGTATCTGTTCTTCCTGCACCCCACGAAATAATTTTTTGTTTAAAAATTCTTTTTAAAGTTTTTTCAAATTCACCCTGAACAGTTCTAACTTTAGGTTGTCCTTGAAAACCATTAAATTTAGTTCCGTCATATGCAACTATTGCAGCAACTCTTCTCATTTTTACCTCCATTATAAAACGCCTTTTTCCTTTAAAACACCAGTTTCTAATAGTTTATAGGCAATTTCTTTTTCTAATTTTTCAAGTAATTCCACTTTTTTATCAAATAAACTTTCATAAACCCTTATTAAATATAAGTTTGCAAATTTAGAGATATACATTTTCAAAGTATCTTTATGTGATACTTCAACATTATTAACAAATAATTCTAACCAATCTTCATAATTTTCTCTAATTCTTTTTGTTTTAATTAATTTATTAAACTCATGTATAGTATTATAAAGCCCAACAAATTCTGATATTATTTCTATATAATCACCATATAACTCCCTAATTTCTTCTGATAAATAATCCACAAAAGAAACTTTTAGATAGGAAGTCATCCTTTTATCAATTTTTAAAAATCTTTTCATACCAACTAAGTTTCCTTTTTTCTCTTTTAAAATAAAGTATCCTAATATGCCGCTATTATAATTTTTAATTTTTTCTAAATCTTCTTCAAAATATAAAGTGATTTTTAGATTTTTTAAATCAATAAATCCCCAATTTTTCGGAACATAAAAATCACCATTATTACTTATTAGCAACAGGTTAGGTTCCATAATTCCACCTCAATATTCGATCAATAATTTAACAACCTTTGTAGCTTCATTAATTATACTTTCAGCTTCAGAAAAATCTTTTCCTTTAGCCATTAAATAAAATTTTATTTTAGGTTCTGTACCAGAAGGTCTTCCGATTATTTTCAACTTATTGTCATAATTCAATTCTATAACATTAGATTTTGGTAAATTATTTATACCTTTTGAATAATCTATTGTTTCTATTAAATTTAAATCATTAACTTTCAATGGTGGCTCATTTCTTAATTTTTCCATCGTATCATTTATTTTCTTTAAACCTTCTATACCTTCTAAAGTAAAAGAAACATTTTTTTCATTATAATACCCATATTTCTTCCTTAATTCTTCAAGGTATTCATTTAAAGTTTTCCCTTCATTATATATATGAGAAGCCATAATTGCTACTAAACCAGCAGCAATAACAGCATCTTTGTCCCTTGCATGATCGTTTGCTAAATAACCATAACTTTCTTCAAAACCAAAAATAAATTTTTTTTCTCCATTATTCGAATAATTTTCTAATTTTTCTCCTATAAATTTAAATCCAGTTAATGTTTCTTCTACAAAAACTCCGAAATCTTTTGCAATAGGTTTTACCATATCTGTGGTAACAATAGTTTTTATTATTAGTCCATTTTCAGGCAATATTCCTAAAGCTTGCATTCTACTTAAAATAAAATGACTTAACATAACACCAATTTGATTTCCTGTAAAAGAAACGAACTTTCCATTTTCGTTAGCAATGACACCTAATCTATCAGAATCTGGATCAGTTGCCATTATTAAATTAGCATTTATTTCTTTAGCATATGTTAAAGATAAATCATATGCATCTTTTTCCTCTGGGTTGGGAACTCTTAATGTTGGAAAATTCCCATCAGGAGTAGCTTGTTCTTTTACAATATGCAAGTCAAAATTTAATCTTCTTAATAGTTCAGAAACGGGTTTTAGACCAGTTCCATGTAATGGGGTATAAACAATTTTAAGTGTATTTTCTAAACTCGGGTACAAAGAACGCAAATAACTTTCTAAAGTATTAATATAATCATCAAAAAGATTATCTGATATCCAATTTATATATCCTTCTTTAACTGCCACATTAAAGTCCATAAATTTAACGTCATTAAAATAATCTATTTTATTAATTTCTTCTATCACTTTATTAGCAACCTCAGGAACTGCTTGTGTCCCATCAGAAGTATATATTTTATAACCATTATATTCAGGAGGATTATGACTTGCAGTAATAACAATACCTCCTGTAGCCTTCAAATATCTAACAGAAAAAGATAATATAGGTGTTGCAGTAACTTCTTTAAATAAATGAACAGTAATCCCATTTGCAGCTAAAACAGATGCTGCAGTTTTAGCAAATTCAAAAGAAAAATTCCTTGTATCATAAGCTATTGCTACTGAAGGGAATCTACATACTTTCTTTAAATAATTTGCAAATCCTTGTGTAGCTCTTGCAACTGTATGTATATTCATACGATTTGTACCTGCACCAATTTTTCCTCTCAAACCGCCTGTACCAAACTCTAAATCTTTGAAAAATCTATCAATAAGTTCTTTTTCGTTTTCTTTGATGCTATTTAACTCATTTTTTAATGATTGATCAGCTTTTTCTATCCATAAATTAAACTTATCATATATTTCTTTTTCTATCTTTCCCATTATAATTCCTCCTTAAACTTTACTTACATTAAAAATTATAACACAAAAAGAAGAAATATATCAAAAAAATATTTTAAAAATTAAAAAAGGGGCAACGCCCCTTAAAATAACTTTTGATTAGGAAAATAAAATATTTCGAATTTATCATTCACTCCAATTACATCAATTCTAGTTTCTTCAAAATCAATATCAAAATATTTTATAAAAATATTAGCAGTTTTAACAATTTTTTGAAGTTTTTTATAATTAACTCTATATGCAGGATTTTCAATATAATCTTTTCCACCTTTAACCTCAACAAATACAAGGCATTTTTTATCCAATGCAATTATATCTATTTCACCAATTTTAGTAGTGAAATTTCGTTTAATAATTTTAAATCCTTTTTCTTTTAAAAATTTTACAGCAGCATCTTCATAAATTTTTCCTTTGTTGTTCATGTTAGCTATGAATGCCTGGAACTTTTAAAAGATTATTTTTCTTTTCAGGAAATTCATCCAATATACTTTTAATAGCATCATCAACTTTTTCCTTATCTCCATGAAATATATTTTTCAACATTTTTTCTACAGGAGAGAATAATGGTTCTACATTAGTTGTATCAATCTCATCTATCATTTGCATATATTTTAATATATCGCTTAAATCTTTCTTTATAGTATCTTTTTCATCTGATGATAATTTTATCATAGCTAATTTTTCTAACTTTTCAATTAATTCATCAGTAATAGAAATCATAAAAAACCTCCTTAAATTAAAGTTAATTCTATATAGATAGCAGAAAAAATAAGATTTACTGCAACAATTAAAACAGAAAATTTCAAAAAGTCTATAAACTTAATTTCTTCATTTTTAAATTGTTTTAACATTGCTAATGAAATAATATTTGCAGAAGCACCAATTGGTGTAAAATTACCTCCCAGACATGCACCTAATGATAATGAATACCATAATGGTTTTAAATTAGAAAATGTTTCTGGATTAACATGTTGCAAATTTTTTATAACTGGAATTAAAGTGGCTGTAAAAGGTATATTATCTACAAATCCAGAAATTATCCCAGAAACTCCAATTAACATCATTGCAAAACTTCTCATAGATTTACCAGCAATATCAACTAACACGTAAGTAAAGTCCTTAAGAATTCCAGTTTCCACAAGACCACCAGTCATAATAAATAATCCAAAGAAAAATAATATTGTTCCCCATTCTACTTCCTTTAAAATATCTTCTACTTCATTTCTATCTAAAATTAATAAAGCTAAAAATCCTATAAATAGTGCTATTGTAGAGCTTTCCATTCCTAATTGATGTTGGAAAATAAATAGCATTAATGTTAAAATAAGTAACGCCCAAGAAATATAAAAACCAATTTTACTTTTAATAGCAGATTTTGGATCAAAAGATGAAATCTTATCTTGATCTATTTTAAAACCAAGCTTTTTTCTGAAAAAAAACATTGTAATTAATTGCATTATAAAAACATTTAAAAATGTTACAGGTCCTATTGTAAGAAAAAACTCTGTAAAATTTAATCCTGCTGCACTGGCAATCATAATATTCGGAGGATCACCAATTATAGTTGCAGTACCTCCAATATTTGATGCCATAATTTCACCAAAAATAAAAGGCAATGGATCAACACCTAACGAATCTGTAATAGCAAAAGTAATTGGTATAAATACAAGAACAGTTGTAACATTATCTATTATTGCTGACATTAAAGCAACAATAAAGGTTAATCCAAAATATAGAACATAACCATTTTTTCTAAAAGCTTTAAGTGTTACAATTCCAAGATATTCGAATAATCCCTTTTTTCTTATAACAGAAACAAAGATCATCATGCCCATTAACAAGTAAATAGTGTTAACATCTACATAATTTTTAATCGCTTCAATATGATTTTCAAAAATACCTAAAATCATCATTACAGTAGCACCAAGTATGGCAACAATCGTTCTATTTACTTTTTCAGTTATTAATAAAGTATAAGCAAATAAGAAAATAATAAGCGCAATAGAACGTTCCGTAAAATCATCCCCTTATGATAGTTTGCAATTGATTTATAACCTTACTTATTTTTGATGAATCTTTCCCCCCGGCTTGTGCAAAATCAGGTCTTCCACCACCACCTCCTCCTAATTCTTTAGCAATTTTTTTTGCAATATTTCCAGCATGATATTGCCCAACCAAATCTTTAGTAACTTTAACAATAAAGTTTACTTTTTTATCATTTTTATTGAATAAAATAATTAATCCACTTTTTAACTTATTTTCTACAATATCCGTGATATTTCTTAAAACATTTTGATCAACATTCTCAAAAACCTTTACAAAAACCTTTACATTATCAAATTCTTTTACTTCAGATAAATCTATTAACCTCGAAGTCATTTTTTCCTGTAATTTTTTAATCTCTTTTTCAAGTTCTTTAATTTTTTCAGACATAAAATTTATCTTAGGAATTATATTTTCTTCTGTAACTTCCAATGTTTTAGAAATATTACTTATTTCATTTTCAAGACGATTTAAATATTCTAAGGATTTAATACCAGTAATTGCTTCAATTCTTCTAACCCCAGCTGAAACAGCATTCTCAGAAATAATTTTGAATAAACCAATTTCTCCTGTATATGATACATGTGTTCCACCACAAAGTTCTGCACTAAAATCTCCAACTTTAACCACTCTAACTTCATTCCCATATTTTTCTTCAAATAATGCCATAGCATTTTCATTTTTAGCTTCTTCTAACGTTTTAACTTCAGTAATTACCTTAATATTATCTAAAATCTTTTCATTCACAAGTTTTTCAATTTTTTCAATTTTATCTTTTGTAATACCTTCATAATGTGTAAAATCAAATCTTAATTTTTCATCAGTAACTAAAGAACCAGCTTGTTTAACATGTTCTCCTAAAATTTCTCTTAATGCTTTATGCAAAAGATGAGTAGCTGTATGATTTCTTTTTATAGCTTTTCTCCTATCATTATCTATTATTAATTTAACTTTATCACCTGTGTTTACTCTACCTTTTATTATTTTCCCAAAATGCCCAATTACTTCATTATTTATGATTTTCGTATTTTCTACTTTAAATTTAAATTTATCATTTTCTATTATACCAATATCACCAATTTGACCACCTTTTTCAGCATAAAAAGGCGTATTTTTTGTAATTAAAATAACTTTTTCATTTTCTTTCGCACTATCTAATATTTTATCTTCTTTTACTATATATAGAATTTCACTTTCATCTTTATTTTTAGTATAACCTGTAAAAATAGTAGTTTTTAATTCATCACCTATATATTTAAAAGCGGGATTCATTTTAGCATATTCTTTTTCTCCTGCGGCTTCACGTGCTCTTTTTCTCTGCAATTCCATAAATTCATTAAATCTTTTTTCATCTACAGTAAATTTATATTCTTCTGCAACTTCTTTTGTTATATCCAAAGGAAAACCATATGTATCATATAATTCAAAAGCAAATTCACCATCTATTATATTGTCACCAGAAGATTTTATATAATCTATTAATTTTTCCATACCCTTATCTAATGTTTCAAGAAATCTTTTTTCTTCTGCTTTAACAATATTTTTTATAAATTCACTCTTTTCACTAATTTCAGGATATATATCTCCATAATTCTTTAATACAACATCAATAACCTCATTCATGAAAGGTCCTTTTTTCCCTAAAAGTGCTCCATGTCTCAAGGCTCTTCTTAATATCCTCCTTAAAACATAGCCTCTTCCTTCATTTGATGGTAAAATCCCTTCTGAAACAAGAAAAGCCACAGCCCTAGAATGATCAGCAATTACTTTAATAGATACATCAGTTTTATTATTTTCTCTAAACTTTACATTAAAAATTTCTTCGATTTTATTTATAATAGGAGTAAATAAATCTGTTTCAAAATTATCATAAAACCCTTGAACAGCAGCAGTAACCCTTTCTAAACCAGCTCCCGTATCAATATTTTTTCTTGGTAATGGGGAGAGATTACCGTTCTCATCTTGATAATATTCTGTAAATACTAAATTCCAAATTTCCACATATCTCCCACAATCATCCTCAGGTGTACATTTATCTGGATTAGGACATAAATCAACTCTTCCAGTATCATAATATATTTCTGAACAAGGACCACAAGGTCCAGAAGGCCCAACAGGTCCCCACCAATTATCCTCTTTCCCCATTCTTACAATTTTTTCTTCTGGAAAACCTATTATATTTTTCCAAATATCATATGCTTCATCATCATCAAAATAAACTGATACCCATAATTTTTCAGGAGAAAGCTTTAATACTTCTGTTAAAAATTCCCAAGCGAATTTAATAGCTCCCTCTTTAAAATAATCTCCAAAAGAAAAATTCCCAAGCATTTCAAAAAATGTTTGATGTCTTGCAGTTCTACCAACATTTTCTATATCATTTGTTCTTATACATTTTTGGCATGTTGCTATTCTTGTATAAGTTGGTTCAACTTTCCCCCAAAAAATAGGTTTAAATGGAACCATTCCAGCAACTGTAAACAATAATTGAGGATCACTTGGAATTAGTGGAAAGCTTTTCATTATCTTATGCCCATTTTTTTCAAAATAATTTAAAAAAGATTTTCTAATTTCTTTAGAATTCATTTTATCCCTCCGTTATATTCCAAAAATTTTCAATAAAAAATAAAAAGAAGGTGTTAAGTATAATAATCCATCAATTCTATCATACATTCCACCATGACCTGGCAAAATTTCACCAGAATCTTTTAAATTATAAGTTCTTTTAAAAGAAGATTCCGTTAAATCTCCTATTGTATCAGTTAGTCCGATTAATATAGCAAAAAATACTGCTTGTATAGGATTAATTAAATTCAAATTATATATTGATCTAACATATTCATATAACAAAATATAAAAATAAGTAAATATCATGCCTCCAATTAAACCTTCAATACTTTTTTTAGGCGAGTAATGAGGAGAAAGCTTATGTTTTCCAAAATTCAAACCAACAAAAAAGGCTCCAGCATCATATACCCAAACACTTGTTAATACTAATACAGCTGTTGTTGCTCCATAATTTAAAACAATGTGGTAAAAATATGATAAAAATAATGAGATAGCTATTAAGGCATATACATAGCTTTCAATAGCTATTTTATATTTTGATGTGTTTTTGAGGTATAACAAACTAAAACCAGCAATTAATATAATAGATATAATATAAACTGTAATAGGTGCAAAAATAGACAATCCAGAATAAAAAGCCCTTAAAGCAAAACCATATATACTGCTAGTTACCGAAATAGAAATTGAAAGAAAAACTCTGAATTCATATTTATACTCTTTCAAAGTCATATCAAAAAACTCTAATGAAGTTATTAAAACAATTGATGTAACAAGACCTATGGTAGTTGGAATAGAAAAAAAGAAAAAACAACCGCAGGTCCTAATATTATACCTGATAATGTTCTAATTAATAAATTTTTCTTATTTATGGGCACTTTTTCCACTTCCTTCATCTGAGGAAATACTTCCAAATCTTCTATCTCTGGTCGAATAATCCTCTAGAGCTCTAATTAAATCCTCTTTTGTGAAATCCGGCCATAATGTATTAGTAAAGTATAATTCAGAATATGCAATTTGCCATAAGAGAAAATTACTTATTCTGACTTCTCCAGAAGTCCTAATTACTAACTCAGGATCTGGAACATCTGGCAAATAAAGATTATTTGATATATCTTCTATAGTTATATTATTCTTTTTTTCTTTTAATAAATTGTTTACAGCATCTACTATTTCTCGCCTTCCACCATAATTAACTGCTAATATTACATCTATTTTAGAATTATTTCTACTTTTCTCTTCTATACGCTTACATACTTCAAACACTTCTTGAGGCAATTCCTCTATTCGCCCAGTAAATCTAACTCTTACATTTTCTTTTATAATTTTGTTTAATCTTGATTCAAGATATCTTACCATAAGCGAAAAAAGGAACGAGACTTCTTCTTTTGGTCTCTTCCAATTTTCAGTAGAAAAAGAGTATAAGGTTAAATACCTTATACCCATATCTGAAGCCCATTGTATCACATCTTCAGCAACCTTTGCACCTTTTTCATGCCCCATGGTTCTTTTTAAACCACGTTGCTTGGCCCATCTTCCATTTCCATCCATTATTATTCCAACATGTTTTGGTATTTTCAAGACTCCATTATCTCCTTTTCTTTTTTATGAAATACTTCATCTATTTTGTTCTCATGTTCTTTTAGTATTTTTTGTATTTCTTCCTCTAATTTTTTAGCATCATCTTCAGGAATTTCACCGTTTTTTTGTTTTTCCTTTACTGCTTTCATATCTTCACGTCTAATATTTCTTAAAGCGACTTTAAATTCTTCAGCAAGTTCTTTTGCGTGTTTTACCCATTTTTTCCTATCTTCAACTGTGGGATTTGGAAATTTTACTCTAACAACAATTCCATCAGTAGAAGCCATCATACCCAAATTTTCAGCATTAATTGCCTTTTCTATTTTTGAACATAAACTTTTATCCCAAGGTGTGATAACAACAGTTCTATCTTCTCCAACGGATAAAGCCGAAGTTTGATTTATAGGAGTAGGTGTGCCGTAATAATCAACCATAATCTCTTCAAACATTGCAGGTGACGGTCTTCCTGTTCTTAATTTTTTATATTCATCTTCCAAATGTTTAACTGTTTTATCCATTTTTGCTTTTGCTTCTTTTAATATAGGGTTTTTTAAAGACATATATCCACCTCCATAAATTTATTTTATATTTTAACTTTTTGGACATTCTATATTATTTTTTATATTGAACCAAAAGAAAACTATCATTAATAAATTCATGATGATAAGTTTTTTTAAAATTAATGAATTTTTCAATATTTTTTGGATCTAAATACCAAAAACTTCTAGGATCTTTAGTGAAAATATCTTTATTTAGGTTAAATATAACAATCAAATCTTCAGATATTGATTCTAAATATTCAATATCTTTTAATAAATTTCTTGAATATTCCGGATTAAAGAATATTATTGTTTCGAAGATTCTATTAAAAGGTCCTTCTTCAATATATTCTAAATTAGATATAGATATGTGTTCTTTGCTAAAAATAGGTGTTTTATTATTTATTTCTAACATATTATCTGATTTAAATTTTGTTAATATATAAACTAATTTATTTGACGTAAGAGGATCAGGATATATAGAATTAAAATATTTTGTATAATTTTTTAAAAACCTGTCCATACTTTTTAATGCATTTAAGCTAGGTATAGGAGAAACATAATTTAAACCAGTCAAACTAGATTCATACCAAACTTTTACAGGATCGATGATTGGTAATATAGATATTACACTACCAATATTCAAAACATTAGCAATATTATCGTTTTTATTTGAAATATCTTCGTTAAAATAAAATCCTGTATAGTTATATCTTCCACCAACTAAATCAGAAATAATTGGATTAAATTCAAGGGATTTTCTAAGAGATTTTACCGCTTTATTATAATCCTTGTTTTCCTTATAATAATCATATAATCTCAAACTTATAAATCCTTTAAAATTATTATTGGAAGAACTTTCAAGAACGTTATTTAATAAATCTTCATACAATTCTTTATTGTCATTTTTTATTTTAAGAGCATATGAGAACCTTATTTCAGGGAAAATATTACCAAAATAAAAATCAAATAAAGAAAGTTCTTTATGATTGAAAAGATTTATATCAAAAAATAATTCATTTTTTCTACTCATTTCTTCTTTTAATTCAACATATGCTGGAATAAGTTCTTTGGGATCCATATGAGTTAAAATATCTTCTATTAATACTTGTACAAATTTTGCCAATGACTTTTCTAAAGATACTGCTTTTTTATATTTATTTTTTGCTTCATTAAAACGTCCTGTTTTTGTTAATACATCGCCAATTAACATTTCTATTACAGCTTTTTCTTTATCACTACTTAGATCTTTTCTAATTCTTCTAATTTTTAAAAGAAGTTCTAATAAATTATCTAAATTATCATTAAATAAATTGTCAATAAAAGTAAGTAATACACCTATTATATTTTTTTCATTTTTCAAACGCTCAATAAAATACTCTAAGAAAGTATATGGATTTTTATCATCAAGATTTTTAAAAATCAAATCAAATTTGTTAATCTCTTCAATAGTTTGATTATTATAATAAGTTTCATTATTTTTTATATTATTATGAAGTACTTTTATATATTTAATTAATTTTTCCTTTTTTTTGTAATCTTGTTCTTTTGAAAATTCATCCAACATAAAATTATATAAAACAATTATCTTTTCATTATTTTTCGTATGATTAAATTCATTCAATATTTTTTCTAAATTCTTATAATCATATGTTTTAATTTTAGCCATAGTCAAGAATGCTAATCCTTCATTTTTTTTAAAAATAGATTGAACTGACCACGTAATTTCGCTTCTTCTATTTTCAAATACATCAAGATATTTTAAAAAGTCAAGAGAAGATAATTTCAAGTTTTCCCAATCTCTTTTATTAAAATATACATTCATAAGTCCATAATAAGAATCTAAATTCCATTTGGACCCGATTTTAAACCATTTCTCAGCATCATCCCAATAACCTTTATTCATTAACTCTATTCCCCATAAAAACATAAATTCAACAGTCATTGGGATAGGCTTATAATCCTTCTTTTTTACATCTCTTAAAACTTTTTGAGCCACTTTAAATCCTATTTTCATTTTTTCAATATTTTTTTGAGCTATAGATAAAGTTTTCATATATTGGATTAAATAATATTCATCTTCAGGATGATCTTTTAAATATTTTTCTATTAAAGTTAATGTCCTCTCGGTTTTTTGTTTTCTTCTTAATCTAGTCCAAATATAACCATAATGATATAGCTCATAGTCAACTTTTACAGTTTTTCCTTTATATATAGGTTGATTATGTACAATATTTTCATATTTAACCTTTCCATTTCTGAAAAATCTCGCAGTACTAGCAATTTCACTATTTTTCTTTTCAAAATCAAGATAATTAACTGTAGGAATATATACGCCAACAATATCTTTATCTAAAGATTTTAAAAAATCACGAATATTATTTTTAAGATTATCTGAAGCCTCTTCATCCGCATCTACAATAAAAACCCATTCAGAAGTTGCATATTTCAATGTTTCATTTCTCGCATCAGAAAAATTACCATTCCATGGAAAGAAATAAATTTTATCTGTATATTTTTCTGCAATTTTAACTGTATTATCAGTAGAACCTGTATCTACAAAAATAATTTCATCACAAAAATCTTTTATACTACTTAAACATCTTTCAATATTTTGCTCTTCATTTTTGGCCATTATACAAGCACTAATAAGTTTTTGATGCATAAAGTCACCTCATCTAAAAAAGTTTTAAAATATTATTTTTTCTTGTTTCCACATTTTCAGAGTCTTCATATATTATGTCAATTTTTACAAGGTGATTTGTAATATTAGAATATAACAATTCCAAAACTGTAGCTTTTGATTTTGCTAATTGATATTCTAATAAATCATCTTTTTTATATTCTATCTTTATCAAATCATCTTTTTCGGTAATATCGGCTTTTTTTAAAGAGAAATACAAACCTAAATCCATTTTTTCTTTTTTGTTTAATAATATATCCAATATTTTAGAAGTTAATGATTCACTTTTTTGAGTATTTTCTTCTTCATATTCAATAATATTGAGTATTTCATTGTTTTTTGTTTTTTCATCATTTTTATTTGCTATTTCAAAAGCAAGTAGCAGCATATTTATATCAAATAAAATTTTTTTATTTTCAGAATATTTAATTTCATTAAGTAAGTCGGAAATTTTTTTTGCTATGTAAACATATTTTTTTGATACTGATATTTCAATAATATTTGAGAAAATATATTCAAGCGTTTCTTCTAAAAACACTTCAATTTCTTTTCCTTCATTGAATATTTCATTTGATATATTTAAAACTTTTTCAGTGTCCCCTACTAAAATAGAATCTAAAAATTCTTTAATAATTTTTTCATCAAATAATCCTAATATTTTTATTACATCTTCATCACTTATATTTTCATCTGAAAATTTTAAAACTTGCTCTAATAAAGACAAAGCATCTCTCGCTCCACCTTTAGCCTTTCTGGCAATTATTTCAGCTGCTTTTTCACTAATATTTCTATTTTCTTTTTCAGCAATATATATAATATGTTTTTTTATTTCTTTTTCAGTAATATTTTTAAATTGTAAAACTTGGGCTCTCGAAATAATAGTTTCAGGAACTTTTTCTAAATTTGTTGTGGCTAATATAAAAATTACATGTTCAGGAGGTTCTTCTAAAGTTTTTAGTAAAGCATTAAATGCTTCTTTTGTTAACATATGAAATTCATCAATTATAAAAACTTTATATTTTCCAGACACAGGTCTAAAATTTGCAGCATCTCTAATTTTTCTTATTTCGTCAATTCCTCTGTTTGAAGCAGCATCCAATTCAATAACATCCATAAAGTTACCGGCATTTATTGCAATACAATTTTCACATTCATTACATGGATTATGTCCTTTAGGATTCTTACAATTTAATATTTTACTTAAAATTCTAGCAGTTGTAGTTTTTCCTGTTCCTCTGGGACCAGAAAATATATATGCATGAGAAATTTCCTTTTTTTCTATAGATTTTTCAAAGTATTTTTTTATATGATCCTGTCCAATTAATTCCTCAAATGTTGATGGTCTGTATTTTCTATATAAAGTAATCATTAACTCTCCTCCTAAAAATAAGGTCACATAAATTATATCATATTATTGAAAAAATAAAAAGGGGGAACCCCCCTTTTTATAGATTAATAGACTTTTCAAGAGCGTTTATTATATCACAGTCATATTTTTTTGGACAATCATCTTTTAAAAGTTTTATCACTCTTTCTTTAGGCCATGGTTCTTTATACACTCTTTTTGCAGTTAATGCGTCATATATATCAGCAACAGCTAATATCTTTCCAAACAAAGATATTTCACCATCTTTTTTATGATATGGATAACCTGAACCATCTAATTTTTCATGATGTTCTAAAGCACCTAATGGTATATTTTTTGATAAAAAATCAATTTCAGATAATAACTTTGCTCCTATAATAGTATGAGATTGTATTATTTTATATTCTTCATCTGTAAGTTTTGAAGGTTTATTTAAAATCTCATCAGGTATTCCTATTTTTCCAACATCATGCAGGAGAGCGGAAATTTCTAATTCTTCTAATAAAGAATCTTCAAATCCCATACTTTTAGCTATTTTAACGGCTAAATTAGAAACATTTTTTGAGTGAGTGTGTGTATAATTATCTCTAATATCAATAGCCGTAGCGACTGCAAGAATAATTCCTTTTATTGTACTACTTAATTCGTTATATAGTTTAGAATTCATTAATTTATTTGAAATTAGAGAAGAAAATAATTCTATTATATTCACATCTTTTTCTGTAAATATTCCTTTATTTTTATTAACAGCTTCTAATACTCCTATTGGCTCATTATCAAAAAATAGTGGTGTAGCAATTAAATTTTTTGTATTATAATTAGATTTTTTATCAGTTTGTTTAAAATGAAGTGGATTTTTACCTGCATCATTAATGATTATAGTTTTCTTTTGTTTAAAACATTCACCTGCGATTGAACCATCTATTGGAACATCTATAGTTTCAATATATCCACTTGCTCCTCCAGAAGTTACATAAAAATTTAAAACGTTTTTATCTTTATTATATAATAATATCGAAGCACCATCAGAATCTAATAGAGTTCTTAAAGCATCTTCTGTAAGCTTTAAAATGGTTTCTAATTTAAATTTTCCAGTTATAATTTCTAATATCTCTAATATATGTTTTTTTTCAAAGTCAATATTTTTAATGTTGTCAAGAGATATGTTTTCTAATGAATTTTTAATAGTTAATAATTCTATTTTAGAAAGTTCTTTATTAGAATATATCTTTATATTCTCATTGGTTTCATAAAATATAGAACTTTTATTTCCATAAAGAACTTCTTTATATTCTATACCACATATGTCAAAATTTTGAACAATAATTTCTAACATTTTAGAACTCCTTTGTTTCAAAGTTAAGTGTATATTCAAATTTCTGTTCTTTCATATTATAATTTATAGAATATATTACTCCAGAATTTTCTAAAACAGGATAATATATAAATCCTTGTAAATTCGTATTGTCATTTAAGAATATATTTTCAACCGTAGCATCTTCTAAAAATTTATATTGCATATAGCTGAATCCAGCAGTTAATTGTGGCATCCCACCAATAGATGGAATATTTACTGTCATTTGACCTGTCAATAAACTATCCCTTTCTTCGCTAAATAATTTATTATAATTTAATAAAATATGTAGATACGGATCTACTGATAGTATCGCTTTTCCAATCAATCCAAAAGATGATTTTTTACTTAAATCCATATAGAAACCATTTGCAGCATTATATTCATAATAAGAATTTAAATATTCATTATTAAATCCATCTGATAAGTAATTAACTCCAAACATAAATTGGAAAAAAGGTGGAAAATTCATAGTTGGACCCAATAATGCTCCATATGTCATAGAACCATCATTAGTAAATACAAAATCCCCTTCAACTCCCAATCTAAAGAACAGAATATCTTTATAAATAGTTGTTAAAATTGCTTTATCAAATTCTGAGGCTGGTTTTTTCTCATTTAAATTAAATACACCAGTTATTTCTGTATTAAATAACCCTAAATTTGCATCCAAATATCCAAAGAATATATTTGATGATTGTTGATAATTAAATGGCACAAATGAGGTTACTTCATAAGGTAAATGAGCACCAAATTTCAACTTTCCAAAACGCAATTCTGTATCTAATACTCTAGAATAAGGTACATAATAATTGTTCATAAATAATCCTAAACCCTTTACATATGTTGGACTAATACCATATCTAACATAAAAACTTGAAAAATCCAATTTAAGATAATTTATACTTATAGCACTTAAGATATCCGTAGAAGGTGATGCTTTATCTGTAGGTAATCCGTAATAAAGCGGGCTATCTATATCTTTTTGATATGCATTAAAACCTATGCCAATACCAAATGGTCCAAATTCGAAATTAGGAGCAAATGAATATACAAGATAACTGTCTTTACCCTTTGTTTGTTTTCCAAAGGAAATATTCCCTACATTCGACTTTGCTTCTGTCGTAGTTGTTTCTTCAGGCTTTTTTTCTTCTTTAGGCTCTTCTTTTGGAGTTTCCTGAGGTGTTTCTTCTTTATTTGGAGTTATTTCATTTTCATATTCATCTAAAGGTTTATCTAAAACATTTATTTGAGGTTTTGGTTGAGTAGGATTATAATTAAACATATTTCCAGCAGTTACAGGAAATAATTGATTATTAACCATAGTATAAACTGTTCCCTCAAAAGTTCTTATTTGTGTATTCCCATTGTTATTTTCAAATCCAAATTCTGTTCCTCTAACTCCAGCAACTACCGAACCAGAACCGACAAGATATTTAGAACCCGGTGCTAAAATTTCTTTTATTTTATTAACTGTTGCACCCTTTTTTAGTTCATATTCAATATCAATATCTCCATTTTCAGAAGCTCTTAATTTCTTAATATATAATTGCGTATCATGAGATACTTTAATTTCAATATTAAGATTTGGTTCCTTTAAATATAAAAATCCATCTTTCAAGGTTAAAAGTTCGGAATTTTCCATTATTATAGTATCCTCAGATAATGAATCCCATATATCAGAATCAGGAGATTTGTATAATACGTTACCTCTTTTCTCCAGAATAACCAGTTTAGTTTCTGGTAATTCCATTTTCTTTTCTACAACATTAATTTTTAATGTTTTTTCTACACTTTTATCTTCATTATAAAAACGAATATCAGATTCACCTGGAATTAATGGAGCAAGAAATATTAAATTTGCTTTACCATCAATCAAGTTAAATCCATCAAATAATATCAACGGATCATCAAAACCACCACTTGTAACATCTACATATAAATGATTTAAAGTAGCCTGATCTGTCGTTACTTCTATAGGCAAACTTTGACCTGCTAAAACTGTTGTACTTTCACTTGAAACCATTAAATTACCAAAATATATACTTGCTGTAAATATCAAAAATAAAACTATCCCCCATTTTTTATACATAGTTTCACCTCCATATGGTTAAATAAGTAATTATTATACTGAGTGATAATGGCCCTAATTCAGATTTTGCGTTTATTTCTTCATTCTTCAGAAAAATTAATATTGAAGCTAAAACAAAAAATATAGAAATTATTAAAAACCAAACGTCATTATAATATTTTATAAAAGGTAATGAAAATCTAAAAACATATCCGAGATAATCTCTTTTATAAGGTTTTGAAAATCCATCTATCATATAAAATAACAAACTAATAAAATAAGCATTAAATAATCCTATAGCCGCAATTTTAGTATATTGGATGGGAAAATAAATGGTTCCAATTTTATAAAATAAACTTACAAATATCAATGATGAAAAATGCATAACCTGATCTAAAATATAATAAGTGTGAGAATTAAAGCTTTTCTTATTTCTGTTTTTAAATTTTAATGTATCAATTAAAAGATGAATAAAAGTTAATAAAGTTATTATAGAGAAATTAAATAAATTAAGAGAAGATGGAAGTAATATAATTAACATTGAAAGGAATATCAATGATATGTGCAATATTAAAACCTTTATTCTAGAGTTTTTATATCTTGCTATAAAAGAATTTTGTAGAACATAATCTCCAACTAAATGAGATAACAAAAAATAAAAAAATATACTTTCCTTCATCAAATCACCTCTTTTAACACATCAACTAAAAGCGGATTAAAAAAAATACCACTATAACTATCTATTAATTCTGTAGCTTTAAATTTAGGTAATTTACTCCTATATGGTCTATCTTCTAATAAGGAAAAATATGTATCCAACAAACCAATAATTTGAGCTAACATCGGTATTTCATTACCTTTTAACCCTTCTGGATATCCCTCGCCATTCCATTTTTCATGATGATATAATACAATTTTTTTCACATCATCAGGTATTGTCGGAACTTTAGATACCAAACCATAACCATATATAACATGTTTTCTAATAATTTCATTCTCTTCTTTTGTTAATTCCTCTTTTTTAGATAAAATTTTTTCAGGTATTCCAATTTTTCCTATATCAAATATCATACTGCCAAATTTTAAATTTTGAATACTTTTTTTATCTAAATTTAGCTTTTCTCCAATTTTTACCGCTATAGTTGATATATTCTCACAGTGTTTCTCAGCTCCTGGAACACGAGTTTCCAATATACTAGTCATTATATTTAACGATTTATCTAATATAATTTCAAATTTATTTTCTAATAAAGAATTTTCAATAGTCTTCTCAATGTAAGCAAATAATTTATTTATTAATGCTATGTCATATAAAGAAAAACTTTTTTCTTTTTTTAGTTCAAAATAAGCTAACTTACTACCTTCAAAAAAAATAGGTATTATCATAGTATTAAAATTACAATAATATGAAACATTATCATCTACCAAAGAAAAATTCAATTCATGTGAATCAATAAACGTTTTTTTATCAAGTAAATAAAACTCAACTTCTTTAAGATTAAAAGTATTAAATAAAGTATTTTTGATATTCTCAATAGTTTTTTCAATTTTAATATGTGGCTTTATTCTTGACAAAAATTGAAAAAATATATCTTCCTCTTCTTCAATGTTTGTACTGTATTCTATATGACAATATTCTCTTAAAATTTTATCCAAACTTAATAAATAAATATTATTTATATTATCGTAAAAATTTATTATAACATTACGTTCTCCCTTGTATTTTACAGAAATTATTGGCGAGGAATATGTTTTTATATTTTTATAAATAGTATTATCAATATTTATAAAAAATTCTATTTCCATTTCTTCTAAAGTTTTTATATTTTCTTCAATCATTTTTTGTAAATCACTCATCCTTATCTCCTTCCTTTATTTTGTATAACTTTAAAGGTAATTCTTTTCCTTTTACTTTAAAATCTCCAATATATTCAAAAGTATATTTTTTAGATCTTTTAACTATTTCTTCAGTAACTATTAGCCATTGATTTAAGTCCCTGGTTAAATGTTCGATTCTAGACGTCGTATTTACTGTATCGCCAATACAAGTATAATCCATTCTAAAATCAGCACCTATATTTCCTATAATAACTTCACCATAATGCATTCCAATTCCTGCATTTACCTCAAATTGAAATCCCATATTTTTAAGTTCAATATTAATATCTTTTAGCTTTTTTCTCATATCTAATGCACAAGATAATGCTCTATCAACCTCATCACCAAATTCAATTGGAGCACCAAATATAGCCATTATTAGATCCCCTATAAACTTATCAATTGTTCCATAATATTTATTTCTAATAATATCCGCCATTTCTGATAAATAATAATTTAAAAATCTGACAACTTCTTCTGGAGAAAGTTTTTCTGACTTTTCAGTGAATCCAACAATATCTGACATTATTAAAACAACCTCTTTTTTCTCTCCTCCTAATTCATTTTTGCCCTGATCTAACAATTTTTGAGCAACAAAATCAGGAACATATTTAAAGAAAAATGATTTAATTTTTTTCTTTTCTCTAGATTCTTTGATTACAGATTGTGCTGTATCAACTGAAGAAATTATTAAAGTTGAAAGCAAAGGATAAAAAGTATCAATCCATATATTGTTTTTAAAAAGGATATATGAAACAAAAATATAAAAAGTTGGTATAGAGAATGAAAAAAGTTTTATATATATTTTTTTAAAAGATGAAAATATTAATGAAGAAAGGAGTAAAGAAAATAATATTAATGAACTATAAAAAAAATTGATTCGTTCTATTTTATCTTTATTTATTAGATTCTGAACAGCAGTTGCGTGCAAATATACTCCGGGCTCGTCGTTTGAAAAAGGAGTAATTCTCAAATCATATAATCCTTTTGCTGTGGCTGAATAACCTAATATTGCTACTTTATTTTTGAAATCATAATTATCATATTTATTTGTATAAACTAAATCATAAAAGGATATTGTATCAAATATGTCTTCTCCTTTTCCATAAAAATTAAGCAAGTAAAACCCGTTTTTATCAGTTGTTATTTTTTCATTATTAATTTCAATAGAATAAGTTTTGGGATCAAATATGAAATTTTCAATATTATAATTTTTATAGTTAGCATATAAAATAAGATCCATATGTGGAAATAATCCTGTGCTGTAACCTTTCTCGCTTGCCCATTCTTCTTTAAATATCAATGGCAAACTCCTAGCCACCCCATCTGGATCCAATTGTCCTATTTCATAAGTGGATGCCGGTACTAATGAAGAAAAATCCGGAATTGGTGGGATTATTTTATACGCAGTTAAGGGGAAAAACAAAGAAAGATATTCAGGATTTTTAAGTTTAAACGAATACTTTAAATAATATTTATTTTTTTCTAAATCATTTTTAAAAGTATCATTATACTCTAAAAAATTTTGTTTATCTACAGTTAAATAAGTCCCTAATACTACTTTATTATATTTTCTAAGTATTGCAGATAATAATACATCGTCTCTAGATTTACCATTATTCATTAAATTGCTTTCTGAAGGAGTGGTAAAAGATACATCAAACCCAATTGTCTTAATTCCATATTTGAATAATTTAGCAATCATTCTTGCATAATGTTCTCTATTCCATGGCCATTCATCATTAAATTGTGTAGACATATTTATCAAAGAATTTTCATCAATAGCAATAACTATTACATTAGGATTTATTTTCTTTTCTCCTCTGATTCTATACCTTAAATCTAAAGTTTTCAACTCAAAAATTTCAATCCATGGATTGTTTAATAAATAAGTTATTATATATGTCATTAAAAATAAAATAAAGAGAATATGAGCTAATTTAATGTTTTTTATAAATTTTTTCAATTATATCACCAATATAATTATATCATATTCAAGATGTTTTTTACAAATGATTTAACATTAAATCAAAAAAGTATAATAAAAACCTCCTCAAGCATTTTGTGAACATATATCACATCAGCTATCGGAGGCAATCATTTTTAAAGTTCGAATTTATTTGAAAATTCGTTCATACTTTTTGTCATTTTTTCTAATTCATCAATAAGAATATCAAAATCGTTAATTTTTAATTTTTGTTTATTCATCATTTTCGAAACATTTTCAACTTTCTCTGTAATATTTTGAATTGAAACAGATATAGCTTCTATTGCATTTGTTATTTCAGATGTAGATATTTTCTGTTGATTCGAAATATTAGATGTATCTTCAACCATTAAGGAAATATTATCGATTTCTGATAAAATATTTTCCATTTGAGCCCCTATCTCTTTTATAGAAGTAATAATTTGAGTAACGTTTTTTGTTATATTTGAACTTTCATCTAAAGCCATTTTAGCATCGGAAACTAAAGAATTCAAATTTTCTGTAATATTTGCTGCAGAGTTATTTGATTCATCAGCTAATTTTCTAATTTCATCAGCAACAACAGCAAAACCTTTCCCAGCTTCACCAGCTCTTGCTGCTTCAATAGCAGCATTCAAAGCTAATAAATTTGTTTGTTCTGAAATACTAGTTATATTATCAACGATTTCTTCTATGGCTTTTGATTTTTCAAATAATCTCAATATCATTGAATTACTTTTTTCTATTAGATTTTCTATACTGGATACATCAGATATCATTTTTTGAATATTTTCTCTTCCGGAAACCGCATTCATAGCTATTTCTTTTGTTTTTGTGTTAAGATTATCTGCAGATTTTGATAACAAATCGGCACTAGAAGTTATTTCTTCTATATTTGCTGTTGTTTCTTCTGTAGAAGAAGAAACAACTTCTAAATTTTCTTTTATTTCTTCAAAAGCTGTGAACGTTTCAGCAGAAATGTCATTTAACTCATTTGCAGAATCATCTAACTTCTCCTCTACATTTTTTATCGTATTGGAATAATTATTAAAAGAAATAACAATGTTTTTAATTGTATTTTGTAAATTTTTAAACGTGCTAGCTATTAATCCAATTTCATCTTTTCTTTTAACAGATATTTCATTTTTTAACTCTCCATTAGAAACTTTAATCGCATGAGATTCAATTTGTTTTATAGGTCTTACAATACTATTTGCAAAGAATATAGCTATAAAAATAGCTATTACTAAAGTAGCAAAAATTACAATAATTAAAGTACTTTTTAATTCTTTAATTTTACTAAAAGCTATATCTTTATTTTCTTCCAATATTATTTTTAATTTTTCATTGCTTAAGTTCATTTCTGAAGAAATACCAATAACCTCAATATTTTCAAAATTTTTATATATTTCTATTTTGTTATTTTCTTTTGGTATAGCATTAAATTTTTGACCTGGATTTAATTTTTTAATTTTTGTAATTAAAATATTCTGCGAATTTAAAACATATGCATTTACATTTTTGTTTGTATTTATTTTTTTTAATATCAAATTAGAAATATTTTCAAAATTCACAGCTATTATTATATAACCGTATCGAGAATATCTATATATAAACGGTGTCCCAATAAAAAGAATAGGTTTATTATTTTTAAATTTATATAATTCAATTTTTGAAAATTCCACAAACGTTTTATCATCAGTTTGTTTTTTTAAACTTTCAAATAGAACTCCTAAAGATGTATTTTTTAAATTATCATCAGTTAAATTCTCTGTAAATTCATCACCTTTATTCATAGAGTATATGATATCACCATCAGGATTTATTAAATAAATATCTTCAATATTTTGAGCCAAAGCATATTTTACAAGGTTTGGATGATATTTTCTATGCAAAAGATCATAATCAGAAATTGAATATTCATCATCTCCATATGCTTCTAAGTTATCTTCATCAACATTATTGAGTTTATATCGAGTTTCTGGTGGATTTGGATTTTTGTTTACATAAACATCTTTTAAATTTTTTATGTTCTGAAAATCATTAAAGTATGAATTCATTGATTTTAGCATTATAGGTAAATATTGGAAATTCGCGATGTTTTCTACAGCGTTTTTATAATCATTAATTAAAATGGAAAATTCAAAACTTTTAGAATCTATAATATTAGTAAATTTTGAGTTCATCTCATTTTCTAAAACACTATTTGATATTTTTAAAGAAAAATAACCTATAATAATGAAAGGTATAATTAGAATGGAGATAAATAATAACAATAATTTGCTTTTTAAATTCAAAATATATCACTCTCCTTAAAAATTTTTTCAAAAAAATTATAACATAAAAAATTTTTCTGTCAATAGCATCTTCAGTATTTTAATTTTAAATTTAATATGATATAATTATAAGAAAAGTGAGGAGGGATAGTATGGCAATTGAATTGAAAGCTGTTAGCTTTAATATTGATGACGAAAAGTTTGCTATTGATATTAATCATGTAGATACAATAATCGAATATCAAAAAGCAACAAAAATCCCTGAAGCATTAGATTTTGTGGAAGGTATTGTAAATTTTAGAGATGGTGTATTACCTATAATAAATTTGAGAATTAAATTTAATTATCAACCATTTGAAGACAAATATAAAGCAAAAGTTTTAGTTGTAAAAATGGGAGATAGAAAGTATGGATTACTAGTTGATGAAGTAAAAGAGGTAATGAATATTCTTCAAGAACAAATTGAAGAGGCACCCGCTATAGGTGGCGTTAAAGCTGATTATATTAGTGGTATTGTAAAAGTTGATAATGATATGATCTTTTTAATTGACGTAGAAAAAATATTATCATCTGAGGAAAAACTAGAATTAGAGAAAATAGTAAAAAAATGAATTAAGGTAACCGGATAGCAAAAATATCCGGTTCCCCATTTTTATAATAAAGAGAAAATAAAACTATATTGTTATATACAGATGGATAAAATGCATCATCTGAAATATTCAAAGTTAGAGGAGTTTCTTTATTTTCCTTTGGATCAAATAAAATTATCCTATAATAACCATCAGTTAGTTTGGAATATATTATATATTTTTTTGTTCCAAAAGGATCAACTTCATTTAATTTTGAATATACTATTGGTTGTATTTGACCATCTTTTATAATATATATGTTATTCTGCCCAGTTTTAGAATCTATCATTTGAAAAATCACATGGTTATTATAAATAGTAGGCCTAAATTTAAAAGTATTTTTTAAAGAAGTTAATCTTTCTAATTTATCATCTTTTATAGAATATTTATAAATTTCTGTCCAACTCTTTCCATTTCTTTCTTCTGCTGAAAAATAAATATCTCCATTGAAGTAATATGGTGTATATGCATTATAAGATGCATCTGATATTCTTGTTATATCTTGAGTATCCGGATTATAAATTAAAACATCCCATTTTCCATATAGTGAACTTTGAAATACATATGACCCATCTTCCGTAATATTGGGAAAATATTCTGAAGAAAAGTTTAAAGGTATATTTATATATTTATTATTTGTAAAATCATATCCCCATATATTTCTATTACCAATGTATCTATCAGAAATAAATATAAGCTTTTTCCCGTCTGATGAAATAATAGGATATTCATCAATACCATCCCAATATGTTAATTGTAAAACATTCCAATCATTACTATTAAATAATCTATAGAAAGATATTTTTTCTAAAACTTTAATTGTAAATATATCTATCCAATCTTTATTATTCTTTATTTTTTCTGATAAATCTAATACAGTACTATCAAAAGTCGCTAATACCCGAATTGTATTTTTAGAAGAATCCTCCGTTAATTCCATCTTTATATTATATTTTTCTAATTCATCATTTATAGAAGTACTGCTATCAGTCGCAAATACGTTATACGAATACGACAACTTAGACTCAAATTCTTGTATTATTTGATTCATTATCCAAGAATTTGAGTCTTTTTTCAATAATATTTTTTCTTTTTTAAAAGAAATCTGTGGAAAAATCATCACAGATATTAAAATTAGGATTAGAAAAAGAAAATTATATTTTTTCATATTATCCTAACAATCTTTTTACTATTGAATTTACTCTATTCCCATCAACTTTTCCTTTTAATTCTTTCATTGCTTTTCCCATTACTTGACCAAACTTAACGTTTTCTCCTAATTCACTTATTATATTTTGTATTATTTTTTCTAATTCTTCATCAGACATTTCTGGAGGAAGATATTCTTTTAAAACATTTAATTCATATTCTTCTTCTGAAACTAAATCATCTCTCCCTGCCGATTTATATTGTTCAATAGAATCTTGTCTCATCTTAATTTGTTTTCTAATTAAAGCTATAATTTCGTCTTCATTCAACTCTCTTTGTTTTTCAACTTCAGCTTTCTTTATTTCTGTCTTTAATATTTTAATAGCATTTAAAGCCTTAGTGTTTTTTTCTTTCATATATTTTTTCATATCATCATTTAATTTTGTTTTTAAATTCATACTTTCATCTCCTTTCTAATTTATTTTATTATACCATATTATATTTTAAATTCAAATAAAAGAAGAATTCCAAAAAGGAATTCTTCTCAGTTTAATTATTATTCTTTGTAAATTCATTTAAATAAGTAAATGCTATTCCGATATAAGTATCAGCAGATCCATAATAAATAGCAATTTTATTATGGAACTGCGCCTATTTTTAAATTCTCCCACCAAGAATCATTTTTTAATCTCTTTTACAGAATTTCTCTCTATTATTTTTGTTGGTAAAATAATCTTTCTTTTTACTTTACTTCCTTTTCCTTCTATTCTTTCAACTAGCAATTTTGCTGCATTTTCTCCCATTTCATTTCTAGGCTGATGAACTGTTGTTAACGGAGGATATAAATACTTAGAATATTTATCATTATCAAAACCTATTATAGAAATATCATCTGGTATTGAATATCCAGCTTCATATATTGCTCTAGTTCCACCTAATGCACTTTGATCATTTATGAAAAAAATTGCTGAAAAATCCTTCCCGTTTTTTTCTAAATATTTTTTTATAGAACTATATCCACCCTCAAATTGAAAATCTCCTTCTAAAATTTTCAAATTAACTTCATATTTTTTAGAAAAATCAATAACAGCTTTCTCTCTAACTTTAGCAGAATATACTTCTCTCTCACCACTAACAAAAATTATATTCCTATGTCCTTTATCATACAAATACTTCATAGCCATATATGCAGAATGATAATTATCAATACCTACAGTATCAACATTTATTTCACTATCATTCCTATCAACAGCAACTACTGGAATAGCCGATTTAATCAATCTTTCAATATGTTTATCATCATTTTTAGTGGTACATACTATTATCCCATCAACTCTTCTAGAAAAAAACTGTTCTAAAATTTCAATTTCTTTATTTAATAACATATGAGTAGAAGTCACAAAACTATCATATCCATACTTAGACAATTCTAATTCAATACTTTCAGATATTATATTATAATGGTTTCCTAAAAGATTTGGAACAATAATACCTACAAGATAATGTAATTTTTTCTTGGCAACATGAGGGGGTTGATAATGATGTTCTTGCAAGGCTTTAAGCACTTTTTTTCTTGTTTCTTCTGAAACATTTTCAGCACCATTTATTACTCTTGAAATTGTTGCAATAGATATTCCAATTTTTTTAGAAATTTCCCTCAAAGTTGCCATTCTCTCACTCCTTTTCTAAATTGTATGGATATTTTATATAATTAAGCAAATAATTATTTATGCCTTTGTTTTCAATTATATCTTTATATACAAAATAAGCAGGTTTGCATGTTCTTACTTTAGTATCATAATCAACATGAATCAAGCCAAATCGTTTTGAAAATCCTTCTGGCCACTCATAATTATCTAATATTGACCAATACATGTAGCCATTTACATTTGCTCCTAATTCAATAGCTTCGTGAATATTTATTATGTGTGAAACTATAAAATACGGTTGAATATCTCCTTTATCTGCAATACCGTTTTCAGTAATATACATTATTGGATTATTATATCTTTCTTTAATCTCTAAAATAATATTCTTTAATCCCAAAGGATAAACTTCCCATCCCATTTCTGTAACAGGTTTATCTGTTTTTATCAATTTACCATTACAAGAATATCCATATCCATCCTCTATTTTCCATTTATTACCATATTTTTTCACAACAGTTCTTGTATAATAATTTATCCCTAAAAAATCTGTTTTACCTTTCATATCTTCCCTGAATTTTTTATTACCATCGATATGAAAATCCACATCTCCTCTAAAAATCATATCAGTAAAATGATAATTATGGAAAAACTTAGCATCTTCAACAACATCATTATCCTCAGGAGATTCTGGATCAATCCATGTGAAAGAGTAAATAAATCCAATAGATTTTTTTGTATATTTTCTCATTGCATCATATGCTCTACAATGAGCTTCTGCTTGATGTTTCTGAGCTAATTTATAATACTTTTCATTTATTATTGATGGTGGAAATCCTGATTTAGGTTGTAAATATGCTAAAGAAGATACGATTTGTGGTTCATTCATAGTAGACCAAAAATCTACTATTTCATCTAATTCATTAGCTAAAAACGCTCCATATTTGGTAAATTCAATTACTGTATTTTTATCAACCCATCCAAAAGGACCTTTATGATATAAGTTAACATTAACAGGATCGTGTATCCATATCGGCAATGAAAAATGATTTAAATCCACCATTACTTTAATATTTTTTTCTTTAAGATCAATAATTATTTTTTTATAATGCTCTAAAGCTTCTAGATTCGCTAATTTTTTTAATTCTAAAATAGAATTTTCATCAACTTCTATGGAAATAATGTCATCATTTTTTTCAATAACTTTAGTTTTTACCTCAAAGGTGGGATTTGGAAATATTCTTGACCATTCAATACCAATTCTTACTATATTCAATCCTAATTTTTCCATTAATTTATTATCTTCTTTATACAATTCCCAATAATTCGTTCCATTTTCAGGAAAATCTCCACTTACTAACCCACCATTTATTATTCTTTTATCATGGGTCCATTTAAACCAATCAGTATTTTCATCTAATTCTTTTCCGCCCATTTCAAATTGAAATCCAGACATGGAAATTCCAAATAAAAAATCATCAGAAAATTTTTTCATATTATACCTCCAATATTTTTTATTAAATTATATATTAAATAAAAAATTTTTATACCATAATGCACTGTCTTTTAAATATCTTTTTTGAGTATTATAATCAACATATACTAAGCCAAACCTTTTTGAATAACCATATGCCCATTCAAAATTATCCATTAATGACCATATAAAATATCCTCTCAAATCCACTCCATCTTTTATTGCATCTAATGCTGATTTAAAATGATCTTTTATATAATTTATTCTATAATTATCGTGAACTTGTCCATTTTCTAGTTTATCTGGACCGGCCATTCCATTTTCCGTTATATATAATGGGAGATTATATTTATTATTAAATTCTATTAGCTTATCGTATAATCCTTTTGGATATATTTCCCATCCCATTTCGGTTTTTGGTAATGGACCTTCTACATGTTTAAATTTTAAAGATTGATTTTCATCATAGGCTATTACTTGCCGTGAATAATAATTTACTCCAAAAAAGTCTATTTTTTGTGAAATAATATCAAAATCATTTTCTGGTATATCTAATTTCATATTTTTTAATGATATTACTGCTTCTTTAGGATATTTACCATATATTATTGGATCATGATACCATCCATTTATATATTGATCTACTAATTTGGCAGCTTGCACATCCTTTTCATCATTTGATAACGGTTCTACCTTCGTTACTACATTTGTTATTCCTATTTCCCCATCTTTTACTATATCTCTAAATGCAATAACTGCTTTCCCATGAGATCTTAATAGATTATGAGCTACATAAAATGATTCTTGGAAATTCCTATGACCAGGTGCATGTTCTCCTACAAAATACCCTAAAAATGCAGAACACCAAGGTTCATTTAAAGTTATCCAATGTTTTACTCTATCTCCTAATTTGTTAAACATTAATGCTGCATAATCTTGAAAATAATTTGCTATATCTGGATTTAACCATCCATTTTTTTCTTTGTATAAATATAATGGCAAATCCCAATGATATAATGTAATAAAAGGTGTAATATTATTTTCTAATAATTTATCAACAAGTTTTTGATAGAAATCAATACCTTTTTCATCTGGCTTTATTCCATCAGTCATAACTCTTGGCCATGAAATAGAAAATCTATATGCATCAACTCCTATATTTTTCATTATTTCAACATCTTCTTCATATCTATTATAATGATCACATGCCACATCACCATTATCCCCATTCTTTGTTTTTCCTGGTGTATGAGAAAACTCATCCCAAATTGATGGACTTTTATCTTCTATTCCACCTTCTATCTGATATGATGCTGTTGCTGTTCCAAATATAAATCCTTTTGGAAAATCTGTCCTTTTCATTCTATTGCCTCACCTTCACAACATGATTTTTTTCAAATTCAATATATATATCATCATAATTTTTGTTAGTTAAATAAAAATTTTTTATTTCATCTTCTACAGTTTCTGGTAAAAATTGTTCATTTGGATTCCATTTTTTATTTATTTCGGGAACAGAATTTAATAACATTTTTGTGTATGGATGAATAGGATTATTATATACATCATATGTATCTCCTTGTTCAACAATTTCACCCTTATACATTATCAAAGATCTATCGCTTAAATAATATCCTAATGATAAATCATGTGTGATAAAAATAATAGACATTCCAGTTTTTTCTCTTATATCTGATAATAAGTTTAAGACATCAATTCTTGTAGAAGCATCTAACATACTTATTAGTTCATCTGCAACTAGTATTTTTGTATTCATTAACAAAGCTCTAGCTATTAACAATCTTTGTAATTGTCCGCCACTCAATTGGTGAGGATATTTACCTAATATATTAACAGGATTCATACCAACTTGGTTAATAACCTTTTCTATCTTTTCTTTTCTATTCTTTTCATCAGGATAAAATGTTTCAAAAATCATATTAAATACTCTATCCACTTTAAATAAAGTATTAAAAGAAGAAAATGGATCTTGAAATATAGCTTGCACATTTCTATAATATTCCTTTGTATTTTTTAAATCCCATATATTTTTATTTAAAAACAAAATTTCACCATATGTTGGCTTTAATAATCTCAATATCATTTTTCCTACAGTTGTTTTTCCACTTCCACTCTCACCAATTAAAGATAAAATTTCACCTTTTTTTATATTAAAAGATACATTATTTACAGCTTTAAATTTATTTTTACCGAAAAAATCAGTCCCAAACTCTTTTGTTACATTTTTTAATTTCATATATATTTCACTCATTGTTTTCACCTACATTCCAACAAGCAACCTGATGTCCATCTTCATATGTTTTTATTGGTGGATTTTTTAAACACTTTTCATTAGCTAATGGACATCTAAATCTAAATCTGCATCCTTCTTCAATATTCAACAAATTAGGTGGTGTCCCTTTTATACTAGACAATTTTTTTTCTTTTATTCTTATATCACTTCTTGGTATAGCCTTTATCAATGCTTTTGTATAAGGGTGTTTAGGATTATTTAATATCGTATCTGTTTTTCCAATTTCAGCTATTCTTCCAGCATACATAATCATAATTCTATCCGCTATTTGATTAAGAACTGCCACATCATGAGTAATAAATATCATAGATTTAACTATTTTCATATCTCTAAATTTAACTAACATATTACATACAAATCTTTGTGAACTAACATCTAACGCTGAAGTTACTTCATCAGCTATCAGCAAATCCGGATCTAATAAAGTCGAAATAACCATTATAACTCTTTGTTTCATACCTCCAGATAATTCAACAGAATATCTATCTATTACATCTGGATTTAAATTTACTAATTTCATTCTTTCTTTTACTTTTTCGAAAAATTCTTCGTTTGGAACAATACCATGCTCTTTAACAAGATCTGAGATAAATATTTTTATTCTTTTTGTCGGACTAAATGCATCCATTGCATATTGAGGTATAATAGATATATTTTTAAATCTTATATTTTTCATTTCTTTTTTTGATAAACTCATTATATTTATTCCATTTAAATTAGCTTCTCCAGATATATAATTCATAGGTGGTTTTAATAATATTAAACTGTTTCCCAAGGTACTTTTACCACATCCTGATTCTCCAGCTATTCCTAAAATTTCCCCTTGATTTATATGAAAAGTAACGTCATCTATTGCTTTTACATATCCTTTTAAAGTTTTATAATACACTTTTAAATTTTTTACGTCTAAAACTTTATTCATTAATATCACATCTCCCGTAATTTTGGATTGAATACTTCATCTAAACCCGTATTAATAAAATATAAGGAGGTTACTAATAATGTTATAACTAATCCAGGAATAATAGCCCACCACCACATTCCAAGTTGGATAGCATTCCAATCTCTAGCAACTTGCATAATTAAACCTAAGGATATTCCTTTCGTTGGACCTAATCCTATAAAATCTAAAGTTACTGCTGATAATATAGCTCCTCCAAATTGAAGAATATAAACCATAAATATATATGAAAACATATTAGAAGCAATATCTTGTAATATTATTTTTCTAGTTGGTAATGCAGAAATTCTTGATAAATTTACAAAATCCTTATTTTTAATTGACATTGTTAAAGATCTTACAGCTCTTGCAGTCCATGGCCAATTGGTTAATCCTATAATGATACTCTCAAATACCATACCTCTAAATGATAAATATGCAGATATTATAATTAAAACTGCTAATGTAGGAATAACAAGCATAATATTTGTGATCATCATTAATGATTCATCTACCCATTTACCTTTGTATCCTGATAAAAAACCTACAAATAATCCTATTATTGTTGCAAGTGTTCCACCAAAAAAACCTACAAAATATGAACTACGCAATCCATATACTAATTGTGTAAAAAGATCATGACCAAAAATATTTGTTCCCAACCAAAATTCTTTATTTGGTGGCATATATCCAGGACCAGCATATTCCAACGGATCATATTTTGCAATATATGGACCAATCAATCCTAACAAAAGAAAAAATGTAAATATTATCATTCCTATAATAACTTTTTTATTTTTTAATGCAAAATATAAATTTTCATATTTTTTTAAATTGAATTTCATTTTAAACCTCCTCGACATACGAGTATCTTATTCGTGGATCTATAAATACATATATTACATCAACTATAAAATTACCAGCTAAAACCATTATTACAATAACTAAAAAAATTCCCTGAATCAAAAAATAATCTTGATTTTGTATTGCTTGCAATAATAAAAAACCCAAACCTGGATATGAAAAAACACTTTGTGTTGTTAAAGATCCTAATATTATAGTTCCTAACTGTAATGCTAAACCTGTTACTTGTGGCAAAATCGCATTTCTAAAAGCATATCTTCTTATTAACTTATCTGATGCACCTAATGCTTCCATATATTTTGAATAATTTGAACCCATTTCATATATAATCATATTTCTCATACCTATAGCCCAACCACCCATCATTACCAAAAACAATGATATGAATGGTAAAGCTAAATGATATAAAAAATCTAAAATAAATTCTAAAGTAAATGATGGTGTCATTGTATAACTATATGCTCCAGACAATGGAAAAATTGGAATCATAAAACCTAGAAACCAAGCCATTAACATAGCCATCCAAAAATATGGAGAAGAAGTTAAGAAAAAGAAAATAGGGATAATAGAATTATCTGTTTTTTTATTTATTGCTGCTAAAGCTCCTAATTTATTTCCAGCGAACCAACTTAATATTATTGCCGGAACTAATAAGACTATATCGTATAAGATAGAGCCTTTTATAATACTCACTACGCTTTTTGGATATAAAAACACACTAACTCCTAGATCTCCTTTAAATAAAGAAATCCAAAAATTAATATATTGTTTCCATAATGGTTGATCTAATCCAAATGCTTTAGTAAAATATGTATTTAATTTTTCTGTAGCTTCTGGAAGCCCTGAAAATCTTGATAATAATAATGAAACAGGATTCCCTGGCATAAAACGAGGAATAGCCCAATCAATAGAAACTGCAACGAAAAATGTTATTATATATATTAATATTTTTTTTCTTAGATATTTTCCCATTATAATCCTCCTGTTTATTTATATGCTCCAACCCTTTCGAGTTGGAGCGGTTTATTATTTAAATATTATTTTGCAGGTTTTAAATTTAACAACATTATGTTTCCACCAACTTGCCATCTTCCACCCCATAGTGATGGCCATGCTACAGGATTCTCTTCACTTGGATAATTTGTCCAATACTTTTCACTTGCTTGGAACCACATTCCGTTATACCAAAGAGGAATAACAGGCATTTCTTCTAAGAATATTTTTTCAATTTTTGATGCAATCTCTTTACCTTTCTCTTCATCTCTTGTTTTATTAAATTCATTTATTAAATCAAATAATTCTTGATTAACGTATCTTCCCCAGTTTCCACCATATTCTTTCTCATTATTAACTTGATTTGATTCAAATAGCCAGTTAAAATATGTCCAAGGTGTTGACGAAACATTACTATTGAAATTATTAATCAGCATATCGAAAGTTGCAGAATTCATGTCTTCCATATATTTTCCAAAATCTGGGAATTTTGGTTCAGCTTTAATTCCGATTTTCTCGAAATCAGCTGAGATATTTTTAATTGATTCCATCCAGTCTGTCCAACCAAAAGGAACAATTATAGTTAAATCTATTTTTTTACCATCAGGTGTTTCTCTATAACCGTCATTATCAATATCTTTATACCCTGCTTCATCTAAAATTTTATTTGCCATTGCTGGACTATAATTAAAACCATATTCTTTAACAACATTTTCATCATAATATTTCATCCAAGAATCTATAGGTAAAAATCCTAAAGGATTTGCTTCCTTAACTTGATATTCATAAACCCTTCTAATTGTAGGAGCAACATTTATTGCATAAGCTAAAGCTCTTCTGAATTTAGGATCATCCATAGGTTTTTTTCTTGTATTTAAGAATAATAATGCTGTATTATCCGATAACATGTAAGGAGCTTTTTTAAACCATGTTTTTATTCCATATATATTTTTAACTGATGGAATTCCTGGTAAGAAGAAATTACTTACATCTAATTCGCCTTTCATCAACATCCCCAATGCTACATTATTTGAGAATATTTTTAATTCAACCAAATATTTTGGAGCAGGGAGACCAAAAACATCTTTTCCCCACCAATCATCATTTCTTTTAAAAATCATTCTGTCATCTGTTTTATCATATGCTAAATACATACCAGAACCTACAGGATTTTCATTAGCTAATGTGACAACTTCGTCTATAGGATAATTTTTCCAAATATGTTTAGGGATTATGGAAATTTGATATAATTGATAATTCCATTCATGATATCGTGGATCTGAAAATTCAAAAACAAGTTCTGTATCACTTAATTTTTTTATATTTGTCATCCAGTTCCAAATAGAAGAATATGTAATTCCTGTATTCTTCTTAGCAATCTCAAAAGTGTAAATAACATCATCAACATTTAATACTTCGCCATCTGTCCATTTTAAATTACTTCTTAACTTTAAATAATAATGATTATCATCTTGCCAATACCCTTTTTCAGCTAACCACGGAATAAATTCATTTGTTAATGGATCATATGCAAACAATGTTTCATAAATACCACCAACTGTACCAGGAACAGCTGCCCAAGGAGTTAATGGATTCCAGTTAGAAGGAGCACTCCATAATCCCCCACCAAAAAAGAATGTTTCATCTCGTTTCAATGTTTCAGAAAAAGTTGTTACGGCTAATACAATTAACACAAACACGATAAAAAAACTTTTCCAAAATGACTTCATAATTAACCCTCCTTATATTTTTATACAAAAAGATTCTATCATGAAATTTGTTTCATGAAAAAATGCTGCTTAGTTTCACATTTTGTTTTACACCTTTTTATTTATTTATATAGATAAAAATCTTTAATATTCGCACATTCTTAACAATACATTAACTAATATTTTTTTATTGCATAGTAAAACATAAAAATATAAGTAATTATATTTTTGAAATCACCATTATATTATTGACAAAAAAAGAAAAAAATGCTATAATAGGTAAAAATAAAAAAATGACCGATGGTCAAAGGAGATATTATGTCAAGACATAATTACAATGAAGAAAAGATTATAGCAAAAAAAAAATATATTATGGAAATTGCAAAAGAAATTTTTTTCAAAAAAGGGTACGAAAATACTTCTATGAATGAGATTGCCAAACAAGCAAAAATGGCAAAAGGTACTATATATCTATACTTTTCTAGTAAAAAAGATTTATTTTTTTCATTGGTATATGAAGGATTAGAAATTTTAGAAAAAATGATTAAAAATAATATAAAGTCTGGTGAAAAAGGATTGGATAAGATATTAAATATGGGAAGAGCTTATATTCAATTTTATAGAGAATACCCTGATTATTATAGTTTCGTTATAAAATATGAATCAGAAAAGGCAGATTTAGATACAAATGAGCCGTTAGTTTTAAATTCATATGAAAAAAGTGAAGAAATTTATGATATATTAAAATTATTAATTTTAAAAGGAATAGATGATGGTTCTATAAGGGAAGATATTGATATTAACAAAACTTCAATGTTATTATGGTTGCAAACAATTGGTGTTGTTCAACAATATGAATTAAGAAAAAAATTATATGAAAATTGGGACGAAAAATTTCCATCTTCATCTATTTTAGATTTTTATATTGATTTCATGGAAAAAAGTTTAAAAAAATAATTTATAAACATTTTTATTTTATCTTTAAATGACCACTGGTCATTTAATAAAGAGAGGTGAGTTTTATATTTAAAAAATTGAAAATAGGAAATATTGAAACAAAATATCCTATTGTTCAAGGTGGAATGGCTGTTGGAATTTCATTGGATGGTTTAGCTTCTGCAGTGGCAAATGCTGGTGGAATAGGAGTCATTGGTACAGCTGGAATAGGTTTTTTCTCTAATGTAAAAAATTATAGGAAGGCGAATATAGAAAGTCTAAAAAATTATATTAGAAAGGCTAAAGAAAAAACTAAAGGTATTATAGGTGTGAATATTATGGTAGCATTAACTGATTATGCTGAGATGGTTAAAACTGCTATTGATGAAGGCATAGATATTATTTTTTCTGGTGCAGGCCTTCCTTTATCTTTACCATCTTTTTTGAAAAAAGATAGCAAAACAAAGTTAGTACCTATAGTCTCATCTTTAAAAGCTGCTCAAATTATAGTAAAAAGATGGATGTCTAAGTTTAATTATCTTCCCGATGCTTTTGTATTAGAAGGGCCTTTAGCTGGTGGACATTTGGGATATAAAAAAGATGAATTATTTTCAGAAAATAATAAATTAGAAAAAAATATCCCTATATTAAAAGAATACTTGTTAAATGTTGAAAAAAATTATGGAAAAAAAATACCTCTTATAGCTGGTGGAGGATTGTATTCAAAAGAAGATGTAGAAAAGGTGTTGTCACTAGGAGCCGATGCTGTTCAAATGGGAACTCGATTTATTGCAACAGAAGAATGTGATGCAGATATAAAATTCAAAGAGGCAATTATAAATGCTAATGATAAAGATATTACAATAATAAAAAGTCCTGTTGGATTACCAGGAAGAGCGTTAAAAAATTCATTTATTGAATCTGTTGAAAAGGGAGAAAAGAAACCATATGAATGTAGATATCATTGTATAAAAACATGTGATTTTAAAACAGCTCCATACTGCATTGCAAAAGCACTGTACAACGCAGCAATAGGAAATATTGAAGAAGGATTTGTTTTTACTGGTGGAGCTGTTTCAAAAATTAGCAAAATTCAAAAAGTTGAAGATATCATAAAAGAATTATTTGAAAGCTAAGGAGGAGATAAAATGGACAAAAAAGAGTTATTTGAAAAAGTAAAAGAAATTATGGTTGAAAGTTTAAGTGTTGAAGAAGAAAAAATTACAGAAAATGCAAGTTTAACAGATGATTTGGAATTAGACTCATTAGAATTAGTAGATTTAACAATGGATTTTGAAAATGAATTAGGAATTTCTATTGATGATTCAGAATTAGAAAAAATAAAAACAGTTGGAGATATTGTAGAAATATTAGCAAGTAAATAACCTTCACCAACCCTCTTTTTGGAATTGAAACAGGGAGAATATACATATTCTCCCTGTTTTTTCATAATACTATATATTATATTTATCAAAAAATTCTTCTTCGGTTAATATTGGGATACCATATTTTTTGGCCTTTTCAAGTTTACTTCCAGCGTTTTTTCCGACAACTAGTAAATTTAGTTTTTTAGTTACATTATCTTTGAAAATTCCACCATTGGTTTCAATAATTTCTTTTAACTTACTTCTTGGCATTCTTTCCAATTCTCCAGTTGCACATATAGTCATTCCATTAAAGATTCCATTTGATGAGTTTGCATTTTCTATTTCAAGCTTTACTCCATATTTTTTTAATTCATCTATAATTTCTCTAACTCTATCATTTCTAAAAAAGTCATATATTTGCTGAGCAATATCATCACCTATACCTTCAATAGAAATTAATTCATCATATTCAGCATTCATCAGATTATCAATAGATTTAAATTTTTTAGCAAGATCTTTCGCTATTTTTTTTCCTACATTTGGTATTCCTAATCCATATAATACCTTCTCAAGTCCTCTTTGTTTTGAATCTTCTATTTGTTGAAGTATTTTGCTAATCATTTTAGGTCCAACTCCATGACCTAACGTTGCTAATTTAAAATGATCTAATTTATATAAATCTGATACTTTTTCTACTAATTTTGCCTCAACAATTCTGTTTATAAGTTTAGGACCAAGGCCTTGAATATTCATAGCATCTCTTGAAACCCACACTTCCAAATTTCTTTTAAGTTTTGCTTTACATAATGGATTTAAACATCTTATAGCAACTTCAGAAGGATTTAATTTTCCTACTTCTCCACCACAAACAGGACATTTTTCTGGTTCTTTAACTGGTACTTCATTACCATTTCTTTTTTCTATAACAACATTAACAACTTGAGGTATTATTCCTCCAGCTTTTTCTATTTTAACATAATCATTAATCCTAATATCTCTTTCTTTAATATATTCAAAATTATGTAAACTTGCTCTTTGAACTGTAGTTCCTTCTAAAAATACCGGTTCAAAAATTGCTACTGGTGTTATAATTCCTGTACTACCAACCTGAAAAATAACATTTTTTACCTTAGTTATTGCTTGTTCAGCAGGAAATTTAAAAGCAATAGCCCATCTTGGAGATCGTGCCGTACTACCTAAAATCGCTTGTTCTTCAAAAGAATTAACTTTTATTACTGTACCATCAATATCATAATCTAAATTCTTTTTATTTTCTGTCCAATATTTCCAATATTCTATTACTTCATTAATATTTCTCGCAAGTTTTGAATGTTCATTGGTTTTAAATCCTAAATCTTTTAAATATATTAAAGCTTCATATTGAGTTTTTAAATTATAATTTTCTGGGGTTAAAATATAATAAATAAAAGAATCAAGATGCCTTTTTGCAACTTCTGATGTGTCAAGAGATTTTATCGTTCCAGCAGTAGCATTTCTTGGATTAGCAAAAACTGTTAATCCTTCTTCTTCTCTTTGTTCATTTATTCTTAGAAATTCTTTTTTAGGCATGAAAATTTCTCCACGCACTTCAATATCGATTTCTTCTTTTAATTTCAACGGAATACTGCGAATTGTTTTAACATTCTCCGTAACATCATCGCCAGTTATTCCATTTCCTCTTGTAATAGCTTGGGATAATATTCCTTTTTCATATCTTAAAGAAATGGATATACCATCTATTTTTAATTCACAGCTATAATCAACATTTTCTTTATTTAAAAGCTTTTTAACTCTCTCGTGAAATTCATGAATATCTTGCTCATTGTAGGTATTATCTAAACTTAACATAGGAACTGTATGTTGTACAGTTTTAAATTCTGAAATAACGTATCCACCAACTCTATAACTTGGTGAATCAGGCGTTTTTAATTCTGGATATTTTTTTTCTAATTTTATAAATTTATTAAATAATTTATCATAATCAGTGTCCGAAATTAGTGGATTATTTAACACATAATAATGGTAATTATATTTTTCAATTAAATTTTTTAATTCATTATATTCTTTTTTTATATTTTCTGGTATCATATAAACCTCCATTAATTATCTTCAATTAAATTTATATTACTTATATTATCTATATGTATAAGTTGTTTTTCTAACTCTGAAATAGATTTATTAGAATAATTTTTAAAGGTAAAATACAATATCCCATTATCTTTTTGAGAAAAATCTATATTCTTTAATATTAAAGAATCATCGTTTTCTATAAAAGAAATTATTTTATCAATATTTTTATTATTATTTAATACTATTTCCAAAGAAATTTCATCATTTGAATGTTTAGAAAATTTATTTATGTATAATATCAACAGGGTAACTATTAAAGAAATAAGTCCAATATAATATTTGCCAGCTCCAAATGTCATCCCTATAGAAGCAGATACCCATAATGTCGCAGCTGTTGTTAAACCTTTTACTTTATTTCCATTTTTTAATATCGTCCCTGCACCTAAAAAACCTATGCCAGAAACTATTTGAGCTGCTATTCTTCCTGGATCACCTGCTTTATTTATAGGATCATAAAAAGCTATTAAGGATAATATAGTCAAAACACATGCACCTAAAGAGAGTAAAGCATGTGTCCTTATTCCAGCAGGTCTATTTATTTTTTCTCTATTATAACCTATAGCTACTCCAGCAAGCGACGATAATAATATTCTCAATATTATTTCATTATATGACATAAAAGACAACTCCTTTAATCTTCTAAAACCACTAAGGATACAGCATAATTTCTTTCATGAGAAATAGAAAGATGCACTTTATAATTTCCAAATTTTTCTTTTAAATACAGTATAGTTTCCTCATCAAAATAAGGTTTCCCTTTTTCATCATTCAATATAGTTATTTCTTTATACGGAATAAAAGTTCCAAAAGCTTTTATTAAGGATTCTTTCACAGAAAATCTTCCTGCAATAAATTCTTTTTTTCTATTTTCACCAGAAAATTTTTCAAATAATTCCAATTCTTTTTTACTTAAAACTTTTCTCTCTATACCTAATGTAATTCTATTAATTTCAATAATGTCAATGCCAATTCCTTTTATCATTCAAATTCCATCCTTATAATATCACCATTATTTATTTTTTCATTAAAACTAAAAATTTCTTTTTCGTTTATAAATATTCTATATTTTGTGAAATTTGAAATATCAAAGTCAATATGTAAGAATAAGTCTAGTAATTTAATATCTTTTTCTACTTTTTCTACTTTTATATGCATATCATCATATATTTTATTATTTACATCCATTCTTCCATTTTTATCTTTTACAATTATTTCTTCAGTTGGAATTTTAATTTTATTTTCATTTAAAGTAACAACAATAAATTTTTCTGGCTCAATATCTATAAAGTCTTTAACGGTTGGTATATTTATTACTTTTGTATATAATTTATCTCCATCGTTTATTTCATCAAAATCATTCAAAATTTCATCGTTTCTTAATAGAACTTTTCCCATAGGAATTTCATAATAAGAATTATTAATTGAAAATTTTATTATTTTTTTATCAATAGATAGATTTTTAGCAAAAGGATTTTTTAAATCAATTTTATCTCCATCATTTATTTCACTATCAATATTTACTTCTTTGCCATTTTTAAAAATTCTAGGATAAACTTCTTTAATTTCTCCATCTATATAAATTTTATATGGTTTTATTATATCCCTGAGGAAAATTCTTTTAATTTTTCCATTTTCTGGTTTTCCTATTTCTATAACATCTCCTGGTTTTATAGGTGTTTTTAAATCTGCTAATAAACCGTTGATTTTTATGGGGGCTTCTTTTCCTTTTTCACCAGGAATAAATTTTAATTCACCATTTAATTCATAAGAAATTGCTGGAGCTGGTTTTCCAACTATATCATTAATAGAGAAACCTGCTTGTAACAAAACTTGTATAACTGATATATTACCACCAACTAACATCATATTGATAGGTTTATTATTAACTATAACTCGAGCAAAAACATTTCCTTCATTCTTATGTGCTACATATGCAATACCTACTGGTGTAATAAATTCACTGCCTTCTATATTAACTTCATTTTCAAACTTTACATAATCTATATTTTTAATATCTTTTAAAGTTATTCTATTTCTTGGTAAATTCAATTTTAATGATAGTTTATCAATAAAATTAGGTACCTTTCCACCACCACCAACAACCATTACAGCAATAGGAGGTTTTCCGTTTAATTCGAGTATTTTTTCAGAAATTTTACTTGTAATTTCCTCAATAACAGGATCTACAATTTCTAAAATCTCGTTTTTAGAAATTTCATGTTCAAAATCAAGAATATCCTTATATTTTAATGTTTCATCATTTTTATTATTCAATTCTCTCTTTAAATATTCAGCAGTTTTAAAATCAACTAATAGTTCCTTAGAAATAGCTTCTGAAATTTCATCACCAGCCATTGGTACCATTCCATAACCAATAATAGTACCATCCTTAGATATTGCTATATCACTTGTCCCCGCTCCAACATCAACCATAGCTATATTTAATGTTCTTAAATCTTCTGGAACTATAAGATTCATTGCAGCTATAGGTTCAAGTGTAATATGTATGGGTTCTAAGCCATTTAATTCTAAAACTGCTAACATTGCATCAACAACATTTTTGGGTAAAAAAGCTGCAATAACTTTTACTTTAGCGATTTCCCCTTTTTGCCCTTCTAACTTCTTTATCCATTCACCATCTAATTCATTATATAAAACAGAATAACCTACACAGTAAAAGTTTTTCTCAATTTCCAAATTTTCTACGGCATTCTTTACAGCTTCTAATTCTAAGTTTTTTACAATGTTATAATCTAAATATTTGTATTCAGATATATTTTTTTCATACTCACCAACAGTAGTTACTAAAAACCTACCAGCTAATGCTACTGCTACATTATCCAATTTATCATTGCTTTCTTTTAGCTGCCTAATTACCTTCTCTACACCTTTTGAAACTTTAGTTACATCATGAATTTGCCCATCGAGCATAGCTCTATTTTCATGTTCTTTAATAGCGTAATCTTTTATAATTATTTCTGAATTTTCTGTCATTTCAGAAATAATCCCCACAATAAATCTTGTTCCAATATCAAGTGCAAACATTTTCACACCTCCACGAAGGTTACACCTGAACCCCCCTCTTTATCATTTCCCAATCTAAATGATTTTATTCTTTTATTATTTCTTAAAAAAGCCCATATTCCTAAAGCTAATTTACCTGTTCCTTTACCATGGATAATATAACCACCATCTAAATTAGATGCTAATAAATCAGATATAAACTTTTCAACTTCTGGTATAGCCTCTTCTACAGTCATCCCTCTAATATCTACTTCATTTTTAATGCTTCTTAAAACTGGAACTTTATTGCTTATTTTATTATCTTTTTCAATAGTATCTTTTTTTATTTTTATATCATTTAATGAAACAGTCAATTCAAATGGTTTATTTATAAATTTTACTAATATTTTATTACCATTTACTTTAACAACTTTAGCTTTTTCGCCAGAAATATTTACTATATCTCCTGGTTTAATATCAACCTTTTCAGATTTATTTTTTTTCACTTTAATATTTTCAATTTCTTTCTTTTTCTTTTCAACTTTTTTATTTAATTCCCGTACCTTATCTATATTTTTTTCGTGTTTTAAAATACTAATATATTCATCTATTTCCTTTTTTAAATCTTTCAAATATTCTTTATACTTTTTTATTTCTTTATCAATTTTATCTAATTCCTTTTTTTTCAATAAATCCAATTTATCTTCAAATTGTTTTTTTAAAGATATAACTTCTTGATGTTTTAATTTATGCTCTTCACGTTCTTTTTCAAGATCTTCATAAATTTGTGTCAAATTTTTGATAATTTTTTCATCAAATACTTGTTCTTTACTAAGAAAATTATTAGCTTTTAATAAAACATCATTTGGAAGACCCATTTTTTCCGCTATATCAATTGCATGGGAAGCTCCTGGAACACCGACTAATAATCTATATGTTGGCGAAAGATTTCCCTTATCAAATCCCATAGAAGCCGATAATAAATTTTCATTTTCAATAGAAAAAGTTTTAACAGCAGATAAATGAGATGTAATAAAAAATCGGGATTTTAATTCTATTAATTTTTCGATAATAGACAAAGCTAATGCTGATCCTTCAATTGGATCTGTACCAGTTCCAAGCTCATCAATTAAAATTAAAGATTTTTCATCAGCATTATCTAATATATTTTTAATATTTTTAAGATGCGCTGAAAATGTGCTTAAAGTTTGCTCTATACTTTGTTCATCACCTATGTCACTATATACTTTTTCAAAATATGGAATTTTCGCATTATAAGCCGGTACTGGATAAACTGAATGTGAAAAAACAACACTTAATCCAATAGATTTTAAGACAACCGTTTTTCCTCCTGTATTAGGACCTGTTATAATCATTCCTAATATGCGTTCAGGCACTTTGATGTTAGTTGGTACAATTTTTTCTTGAGGTATAAGCGGATGTTTTACACTGTCTAAAAGAATAGATTTATTTTTCTTATCTGGTATCGTAAATATAAAATTATTTTTTTTAGCATATCTAATTTTAGTTGATGTCCCGTCTATAAATTCGATATATTTTATAGTTTTTTTTATCTTATATAAATTTCTGGTAGTTTCCAAATATATTTTACCTAAAATTCTTGAAATTTCAGCCTTTTCAATTGCAATTAAATCTGATAATTCAGAATTTAATTTTCCTATTTCATAAGGTTCTATATAAACTGAAACTCCTGCATCTGAATAAGCAACAATAGTTCCTGATATTTTATTTTTATGCTCTGTTCTAACTACAATACAATATCTATTATTTTTTATTGTTGGCTGATCCAAACTTATATATTTATGATATTTTGATATAATTCTTCTTAAAGAAGAATACAATGTTTTTTTTAATGTCTCAATTTTTCTTCTTGTAACTCTTAGATTATCACTAGCAGAATCTTTTATATTACCATCTTTATCTATAGATTTTTCAATTAATTTAACTAAATCTTCTGTATCAGGGATAGAATATAATATATTTTTTATTTCATTAAAATCAGAAATATAACTTTTATTTTCCTTTAATAAATTTAATGATTGACTGAGAAAATCAGAAATTTTTTTATATTCTATTGGTGATAAATAAATACTATTATCAAGTTTGTTTATCTCTTCATAAATATTTGGAATACTTCTTAAATCAAATTCACCATATTTTATTATAAAAGTATGAAATTCATTTAGAATTTCATACTCTTTTTTTAGAACATCATAATCATCAATATACTTAAAATTATTAAATATATAGTTTTTACCATATTCTGTAAATGAATATTTAGATATTATATTTAATATTTTCTCTATTTCTAAATCTTTATATGTTTTTTGATTCATTAAATTAAAAAAGCACCTCCATACCTAATGAAACTGGTATATAATTTATAGTAACCATTTTATTATCAGTAGTAAAATACCTTGATTCATATCCTCCAAAGAATAAAAAATTAAAGGACGCGATTTTATAAGACAATCCTAAATTCAAAGAAATAACTGTTGATAATGATTGAAACTGATCTTCAGTGTGAATTCCACCTAAAGCTAATACATTGAACTTTGAATTAAATAAAAATTCCGTATTATACATAGTAGCTAATCCTAACTCATATCCTGTGCTTTCAATTATGGAATTTAAATCTTTTAATTGCGTTTGATCAATATTATCGTATATTGTATATCCAAAATAAGGTCCAAAAAGCATTTCCGGAGAGTCTTCTGCAGGATACATTATAGCAACTTTAAATGATGTATAATCATATTTTTTAAATGTTTCATCCCAATTATTAATATCCAAAGAAGTTGATGAATTAGTTATACCATAATTCCCTAAAGCAATTAAATCAAACGAAAAATTAATAGATGCTATAAGTATTAATAGTGACATAATTAAAAAAAGTTGCTTTTTCATCATTGTCTCTCCTTTCATAAGTTAACATTTTTAGCTGTTATTAAAAGTTCTTTTAACAAATTCTCTTTCATTACATATTCATCTAAAAGATCTTTTCTATTTCCCTGAGGAACGAAATCATCATCAATTCCAAATGTTTGAATAGTACATTTAATATTGTTTTTTAATATATATGATTTTATTTCCTCATTAAAACCGCCTTTAATGGCATTTTCTTCTATAGTAAAAATATTTGTATTATCTTTAACAAAAATATTTAATATATGATCATCAATAGGCTTTACACTTCTTACACCAATTATTGTTGCATTTAATTTATTCCATAATTCTTTATACTCTTCTATTAATTGACCAACAACAAAAATTATATTTTTTTCATTATTTCTGGTAATTATCTTCCATGAATTATCTACAATTTTTAAATTAGATAATAATTCATCTATATTTATTAACTCTCCACCTCTTGGAAATCTAATAAATGTAGGATGAGATATATCTTTTTTAATTGAAGTAAACAACATATTTGCTAAGTCTTGAGCATTAATAGGAGTCAAAATTTCTACATTTGGGATTAATCTTAAATAGGAAACATCAAAAACCCCATGATGTGTAGGTCCATCTTCTCCAACTATTCCTGCTCTATCTAATAAGAATAATACAGGTATTTTTTGTAAAGCAATATCATGAATTATCGAATCAAATGCTCTTTGCATAAAGGTCGAATATATATCAACTATAGAAAAAGTGCCCGCTAATCTTACAGCTCCTGCAGCAGTAACTATTGAAGGTTCTGTTATTCCAAGATCTATAACTTTATCTGGATATTTTTTCTTTAAAATATTCAATCCAGTTCCTTCTTCCATTGCAGCTGTAAAAGTAAGAAATTCTTCTGTTTTTGCCATATTAGCTAATGTATATCCTACTACTTTGCTATACGAAACATTTTCAGTTTTTTTATTACTAACCCCATGAAATTTAGTAGGATTATCCTCAGCAAAGTCCATACCTTTTCCTTTAATTGTTTTTAAATGCAAAATACATGGACTATCTTTATAATTTTTTATAAATTCTAAATATTTTTCTATTTCTTCAATATTATGACCATCAACAGGTCCATAATATTTTATACCCATGTCCTCAAATATTCCCGAAGCATTATTATAAACAGTATGTTTTACACCATCTTTTAATTTTTTCAAAACTGTTTCAATATCCTGTCCTACTTCAGTACTTTCTAAAGAATCTTTTAATTTTTCTTTTAAATTAAAATAATCATTAGATATTCTAACTTTATTTAACAATTTTGCTATAGCACCAACATTCGGAGAAATTGACATCTCATTATTTAACAATATTATTTTTATTTTAGAATTCACGGATTTTAATTGATTTAAAGATTCTAAAACCATCCCACTAGTCATAGCCCCGTCACCGACAATTGCTATGATATTTTTTTCAATTCCTTGTGTTCTTAAACCAAGTTCATATCCTAAAGCTGCAGCTATAGAAGTTCCTGCATGCCCAGCACCAAAATAATCATATTTGCTTTCAAATATATTTGTAAAACCACTAATCCCATTTTTTTGTCTTATTGTTTTAAAATCATTCCATCTACCAGTTAATAATTTGTGATTATAAGCTTGATGACTGGTGTCCCATATTATGATATCTTTTTCAGGATCAAAAATTCTATATAATGCCAGAGTCAATTCAACAGTACCTAAATTCGAAGATAAATGTCCTGTATTCTTTATTACTGTTTCATAAATATATTCACGCATTTTTTTAGCGAATTCATTTAATTGTTCATAATCCATTTTTCGAATTGCATGATATAATGGTTTTTCTATCATTAAATTCACCTCATAGTCTTTTGAATTCTTCCTTAGCGAGTCTATCTAAAACCCCATTGATAAACTTAGCACTATTTTCATTTGAATATTTCTTAGCTAATTCTACTGATTCATCTAAAATAACCTTAGGAGGTATATCAAGTCTATTTCCCAATTCAAAAATAGCTAATCTTAAAATTGATTTTTCTATATTTGCAATTCTATCAAAATCCCAATTCAACAAGTATTTTTTAATCAAGTCATCATAATTTTTTTTATTTTCTAAAATATTTTTTATATATATTTCTGCTTCCTCGATAAGGTTATGAGGGACCTGTTTTTTATTCAATAGGTCCCTCAATAAAAGTATAATTTCTTCATATGATATATTTTCATTGAAATCTAGTTGGAAAATGGATTCTATAACTGCTTCTCTAACTTTTCTTCTTTTTGAAATCAATTTTCAACACTCCCATTGTTTTCTTCATCATTAACTTCTGTAATTTCTTCTTCTTTCATTTCTTCAAGTTCTGGTTCTTCCTCTTTCTCTAATTCTTCTATTGACTCTTCGGAATTAGAAACAATTAATCCATCTAAAACAATATCAACATTTCTAACTGGTACTTCAGTCATTTTTTCAACTTCAGATTTTAAAAATTCTTGTAAATCTTTTGCAAATTTAATAATACTTGTTCCATATTTTGCTTTGGTTTTTACGTAAACAGAAATAGTTCCATCATCATTTTCAACTATTTTTATCATTCGAGATACATCTTTTTCATTTATTTCTGTTTCAGGAACATTTTCTTTAAAAAATAATTGGTATGATTTCATGGCCAATTCTTTTAAAGCTGTATCTGTAAATGTCAGTTCTCCATATTGGTTATTCTCATTTATGGCCATTATCTCCCTCCTTTCAGGCTCTTTCAATATATTCCCCTGTTCTAGTATCAACTTTTACTTTTTGACCTACTTCAATAAAGAATGGCACAGTAACTTTAAGGCCTGTTTCTAATACAGCAGGTTTTCCGCCACCAGAAGCAGTATCTCCTTTGAAATTAGGTTCTGTTTCTACAACTTCTAATACTACTACTGTAGGTAACACTATACCAACAGGTTTTTCATCGTAAAATGTAAGAGTTACTTCTAAATTATCTATTAAAAAGTCTTTTGCATCAGAAACATCTTCTTCAGAGAGCAAATATTGTTCATATGTATTTAAATCCATAAAAACATAATTATCTCCATCATGGTATAAATACTCTGCAGGTCTGTAGTCCAAAGCTGCTTCTTCTACTTTTTCGCCAGAATTAAAGTTTTTATCTACTACATATCCTGTTTTTATATTCTTTAATTTAGTTTTTATAATACCGCTACCTCTACCAGTAAAGTGTTTTTGCATACCCAATACTCTATATAATTCACCATCCACAATAATAATCATACCTTTTTTTAAATCACCAACAACTACCATACATCATTCCTCCTATATTTAGTATTATAAAATTATGAGATTTTTATCAAACGATGTAAGAACTTCATGTCCTTCCTCTGTGATTAATATGTCATCTTCTATTCTAACCCCTAATTCTCCAGGCAAATAAATTCCCGGTTCTATTGTTATTATATCACCTGGTTTTGAAATCACATCAGAAACCTTCGAAACTCTTGGTGACTCATGAACTTCTAAACCAACTCCATGCCCCAAACTATGATTAAAGAATTCTCCATATCCATTTTCTGAAATTATATCCCTAGCTATTTTATCTAAGTCAGAATATTTCATCCCCGGCTTTGCTGATTCTATAGCTGTCATTTGTGCCTTTAATACTAAATTATAAACTTCTTTTTGTTTTTCACTAATTTTACCTACAGCAATTGTCCTAGTAATATCAGAGTTATAACCATTAGCGTATGCACCAAAATCAATAACTACTAATTCTCCTTCTTTTATTGGTTTATCAGAGGCTATACCATGAGGAAGAGCACCCCTTGGGCCAGATGCCACAATAGTTTCAAATGCATAAGTATCCGCACCAAAAATTTTCATATTATACTCAAGTTTGGCAGCAAACTCTTTTTCTGTCATTCCTATCTTAAATGTATCAAGTGTTTCTTGTAAAGCTTTTTCCGCAATTATAGCAGCTTCTTTAATAAAGTTTACTTCATCTTCTGACTTTGTTCTTCGCATTTCTAATAATAAATCTTCAGCGGGAACAAATTCAAAATCTTCAAATTTCTTAAAAATCTTTAAATATATATTAGAAGACACTGTATTAGATTCAAATCCTATTTTTGAACCTTTATTAAACTTTAATAATTTTCTTAATTCATCGGATAATTTATCTTTAAACACCAAAGGTGTTGTTTTTGCTTGTTTCTCAGACTGTTCTATATATCTTCCATCAGTCATGAATTTCACATCATCATGAGTTACTAATATTATAGAAAAAGAACCAGTAAATCCAGTCAAATAATAAGAAGATGGCTTCGATGAACCTTCAATATTAATGATTAAAAAAGCATCTAAATTTTTTTCAATCATTTTCTTTCTTAAAAGACTAATTCTGTTGTCAAACATAAAAAAATCCCCTTTCATCTAATTGTATTTATAACATTATATCATAAATTAAAATAGTTTTAATTGTTTTTCATTTCTTGAAAATTTGCGTTGTTTGATTTTCTTCATATTTTTTAATTTAGTTTCAAATTCCGTTTTATTAGAAATTTCTTCCATAACTTCTTTTGCCCTATTAACAACTTCCAAGGGAATACCTGCTAATTTCGCAACTTCAATTCCATAACTTTTATTACTTATGCCATCCTCTATTTTATGCAAAAATATTATACCAGATTCAGTTTCTAAAACTTTTACTCTTTTATTAACAATACCATTATAAAAATCATTTAACATAGTTAATTCCATATAATGTGTAGCAAATATTGTGTAAGCCTTTAATACTTGATATATATATTCAGATGTTGCCCACGCTACACTTATCCCATCAATAGTTCCAGTCCCTCTTCCTACTTCATCTAAAAGGATTAAACTCTCTTCATCGGCATGATTTAATATAGTAGAAACTTCTGACATTTCAACTAAAAAAGTGGATTTACCACTAACAACATCATCTTTTGCACCAATTCTAGTATAAATATTTTTAAATATTGGTAATTCAACATAATCAGCAGGTACATAAGAACCTATTTGAGCCATTATAGATATTATACCTATTTGTCTTAAGTAGGTGGATTTACCACTCATATTTGGCCCTGTTAAAATAACGAATCTTTTCTCTTTATCTAAAACAATATCATTTGATGTAAAATTTTCTACAAATTTTTCCACAACAGGATGTCTGCCGTTTTTAATAATAAAAACATCATCTTTAAAAGTTGGTCTAACATAATTGTTTTTTATAGAAGCTTCTGCAAAACCTCTTAAAATATCTATTTTAGATATTTCAGTAGAAAGATTTTTAATTTCTTTAACGTATTTTTGTAAGTTTAAAAGTAATTCATTATAAATCCTTTTCTCCAATTCATCGATTTTTTTCTCAGCTATAGAATATTTTTCTTCTAAATTTCTTAACTCATCTGTTATAAACCTTTCTGAATTAACTAATGTTTGTTTTCTAATATAGTTAGGAGGAACTTTATCAATATTTGCTTTTGTTACCTCTATATAAAATCCATATATTTTATTTCTTGCAACTTTTAAATTATTTATTCCAGTTTTTTCTTTTTCTTTTATTTCGATTTCTTTCAAAAATTCAGAAGAATTTTCAAATATCAATCTGTATTGATCTAATTCTTTATCAAATCCTTTTTTTATAACTTTTCCTGAACCAATTTGATTTGATGGCTCTTCAATTATAGACTCGTTTAAAAGAGTTTTTAATTCATATAACTCATCAAATTTTTTTAAATTTAATGATAACAACAATTCATTAATATAAGGAATTACTTCAAGAGTTACTTTTAAAGCAATTAAGTCTCTAGGTGTGGCTCTTAAAAGAGCAATCCTTGAAGAAATTCTTTCAACATCTCTTATTGAAGATAAATATTCCTTTAATTCCTCCAATACTAAAGGATCATTCCTAAATAATTCAACAATATTCAAACGCTCTTCAATCTCATTTTTATTAATTAAAGGTTTTGAAATCCATTGTTGCAAAGTCCTCGAACCCATAGAAGTTTTAGTAAATTTTAAAACATCATATAAAGTTTTTCCTTTATTTTCTTTATTTGGCAACAAACCTAGATTTAAAATTGTAGTTGAATCAAGCATCATATTATTATAAGATTTAAATCTTTTTGGTAAAGAAAAATGAGTAATTTTTTGTTTTTGGGTAATTTCAAGATACTTCAAAACAGCACCTAATGCTATTAATTCATTTTTTTCTAAATTAAGAACATCAATATTTAATAACTCATAACTCTCTTTAATAATTTCTTCATAATTGTTATTAAAATACCATTCATCTAATACTTCAATATATATATCAGATCTAATATTTTTTATTTTTTTTGATAAATCATAAATATTATTTGAAATTAAAATTTGAACAAAGGAATATGAAGAAATAAAATCCATAATTTCATTTTCTGAAAACTTGAAATTATCAATATATAATTCACCCGTACTAAAATCAAATATTACAAAAACATAATCCATATTATTCCTGGAATAAATCATTAATGAATATCTATTATTTTCATCAATCATAGTTTCTTCTACAACTGTTCCGGGTGTATATATTTTAGTAACTTCTCTTTTTACAATACCTTTTGCTGTAGCCGGATCTTCAACTTGATCACAAATCGCTACTTTGTATCCCTGCTCTAATAATTTTTTTAAATAATTATCTAAAGCGTGATATGGTATTCCTGCCATAGGATGGCCATTTCTTTGAGTCAATGTGATTTGAAGGGCCTCGCTGGTTATTTTAGCATCTTCAAAAAATGTTTCATAAAAATCTCCTAATCTAAATAAAAGAATACAATCTTTATGTTCATTTTTTATTTCTAAATATTGTCTAATCATCGGGGTTAGATTGCTGATAATATCACCTTCCCATTATATCAGGGTGCTTTCGCACCCTGATAATGAAAATTATTAAATTAATATTACACCAGGGCGCTTAGCGCCCTGGTTTATTTTATCTCTTTCCTACTCTTTATAACTTTATCAATTAAGCCGTATTCTAATGCTTCCTCTGAAGACATGAAATAATCTCTGTCAGTATCTTTTTCTATAACTTCAATAGGTTGACCGGTATGATTACTTAAAATACCATTTAACATTTTTTTGATTCTTAATAATTCTTGTACCTGTATTTCAACATCTTTCGCAGTCCCTTGAGCTCCACCCCAAGGTTGATGTATCATAATTCTAGAATTTGGCAAAGCAAATCTCTTGCCTTTAGCTCCTGCAGCTAATAAAACCGCTCCCATAGATGCTGCTTGACCAATACATATAGTAGCAACATCAGGTTTTATATATTGCATGGTATCATACATTGCTAATCCAGCAGTAACAGATCCTCCAGGACTATTTATATATAAATAAATATCTTTTTCTGGATCTTGTGCTTCTAAAAACAAAAGTTGAGCTACTACTAAATTAGATACATAATCATTTACATCTGAACCTAAAAAAATTATCCTATCTTTCAATAATCTTGAATATATATCGTAAGCTCTTTCATATCTTCCTGTAGATTCAACTACGACTGGTATAGGCATACTCATTGATTATTCACCTTCCTTATTTTTTCAAATATTTTTTCAACCGGAAGAGCCAATAAAAACATATGACCACTATCTGTAAAAATTATAGATTTAACACTTTTACCATATGTTAAATCAACTAAACTAGTTGTATTTTGATGTTCTTTTTTTAACCTCTTAAAATGTGCGAATTTTTCTGGTATAATAGAATGTATTCTTTCTGCAATCAAAAAAGAGTTTTTTGTTACATTTATGATAGCCACATTTTCACCTCCATCTTTTATATTATACACCGAAAATATTAAAAAATCAAAACGGAGGCGATAAAATGAGTGAAAATATTTTTATAGATGAAGCGATTATTACAGTTACTGCTGGAAAAGGAGGAGACGGTGTAGTAAGCTTTAGAAGAGAGAAATATGTTCCAAAAGGAGGTCCGGATGGTGGGGATGGTGGAGATGGTGGGAATGTTATAATAGTATCTTCGATGGAAAGAAATACATTGACTGATTTTAGATACAAGAAGAAATTCAGAGCAGAGAATGGGAAAAATGGCCAGGGTAAAAAAATGCACGGGAAAAATGGAGAAAATCTTATAATTAAGGTTCCTGTCGGTACATTGGTATATGATTATGAAACAAATGAATTAATAGCTGATCTAAAATATCCTAACCAATATGTAGTCGTTGCAAGAGGTGGAAAGGGTGGAAGAGGTAATATACATTTTGTAAATTCAAAAGTTCAAGCACCTACAATTGCTGAAAAAGGTGTCGAAGGCGAAACAAGAGTTTTAAAATTAGAATTAAAGGTTTTAGCAGATGTCGGAATAATAGGATTTCCTAATGTTGGAAAATCCACATTGATTTCTATTATATCTAATGCTAAACCTAAAATAGCAAATTATCATTTTACAACATTAATACCTAATTTAGGTGTTGTTAATATGGGTGATGGAAATACTTTTGTAGTTGCAGATATTCCGGGATTAGTACCTGGTGCTCATAACGGAACAGGGTTAGGAGATAAGTTTTTAAAACACGTTGAAAGATGTTACTGTTTAGTTCATGTTTTAGATATTTCAGAAAGCGAAGGAAGAAGTGCCAAAGACGATTATTATGTAATACGTGAAGAATTGGAAAAATTTTCACCAGATTTAGCAGAAAAAAAAGAAATTGTGGTTGGAAACAAAGCCGATTTATTAAGTGAAGAAGAATTAAATAAAAAAATTGAAAAATTAGAAAAAGAATTAAATAAAAAAATTATACCAATTTCTGCTGCAACAAAGAAAAATATAGATATTTTGTTAAATGAAATATGGGAAAATATCAGAGATATGAGAATAGATAGGCAAAAGGAAATTTTAGAGTCTTTAAAAAATGCTCCAGAAAAATTAAAACTTAAAATTTCTCCAGTTGACTTTGAAGTTCCCAAAAAAGTTAACTTTGAAATAATAAAATGGGATGATGGTGTTTATGAAGTTACTGGGAAAGATGTCGAATTATTATTAAAAAAATATCCTATTGATCAAAAAGATGCAAGGATTAAGATTTTAGAAATTCTCGAAAAAAGTGGATTAGAAAAAACTTTAAGAAATCTTGGGGTAAAAGAAGGAGATACGGTTTATTTGGGAAACTTTGCATTTGAATATATGGAGTGATTATGATGATAGTATTGTATGGAGGATCTTTTAATCCCCCTCATATTGGCCATAGGATAATAGCTGAATATGCATATGATTATTTAAAACCAAATAAATTTTTAATAACTCCAGCAGTGATTCCACCTCATAAATTAGACGAAAAAAACATCGCAAATTTTGAATTACGAAAAAAATGGTGTGAGATTGCTTTTCCGAAAGAAAGATTTACAGTTTCTGATATAGAAAATGATTTACCTAAACCATCATATACTTATCAAACAGTATTGAAATTAAAAGAACTATATAATGATGATATATATTTATTAATAGGTGAAGACTCTCTAATTAATTTTCATACATGGTATAAATGGAAACAATTAATAGATGAAGTAACGTTAGTTGTCTATAAAAGATATTCGGAAAAATTAAAATTTGAAAATTATAAATTACCCCATATATTTTTAAATTCTCCTTTAATTGAAATTTCATCTACAGATATTAGAAATAGAGTAAAAAAAGGATTAAGTATATATGGGATGGTTTCAGATAAAATAGTTCAAGAAATAAAAAATACCTATAGGTGAAATTACCTATAGGTATTTTTTATTTCTTCTTTTATTCCCTTATAATACTCTTCTATAATCTTTATTTTTTCTAAAGCTATTTTTCTTCCAGTTTCAGTATTCATATTTTCAGGTATTTTAAAAATTTTAGTTTCTATATATTTTAGATGTTCTTCTAAAGACTTTCTTTTTTTATTCATCAATATTCTTGCTAATCCTGTATATCCTAATAAATCTAATTTATCAGCATCTATTAAAATATTTGCTTCCAAAATATTTGCTTTTTTAAGTTTATGACTTGCAATACAATACGCAACATCTGATGCATTTTTGTAATTAAGTTGAATTAAAAACTCTTCAGCTCTATGTGCCCCTTCTAATGCATGATCTTTTATTTTTCCTTCTACTTCATCTTTTTTAGCTATATCGTGTAAAAGAGCTGCATAAGTTACTATTTCTAAATTTCCACCTTCTTTTTCTGCAATTTTCCTAGCATTATATGTAACTCTTTTAATATGACCTAAATCATGAGTTATATCAAATTCAAATATCTTTTCTTCTATATTCACCATTTACTATCTCCTCCAAATAATCCACCTAATAAATTTCCACCTATACCATCTATTCCTTTAGTTTCACCTTGATTCTTAAATCTTGCAGCCGAATAAATTCTATCTGCAAGTCTAGAAAATGGAAGACTTTGTAAATAAACAATACCTGGTCCCGTTAACCTGGTAAGAAATAATCCTTCTCCTCCAAATAAAGCATTTTTAAATCCACCTACAAACTGAATATCATAATCTACTGTATTTGAAAAACCAACAACACAGCCAGTATCTACACGCAGTGATTCGCCTGGAAGTAAGTTTTTTTCAATAATCATACCTCCAGCATGTACAAAAGCTAACCCATCTCCAACAAGTCTTTCTAATATAAATCCTTCACCACCAAATAATCCAGCACCAATTTTTTTAGTAAAAGCAATCTCAATATCTATTCCTGCTGCTGAACACAAATAACTATCTTTTTGACATATAAATTCTCCACCAAATTTAATTAAATCAATAGGAATTACTTTACCAGGATAAGGTGCACCAAATGCAACATGTTTTTTACCAGAGCTACTATTAATAAAATTCGTTACAAAAAAACTTTCCCCAACTATCATTCTTTTTAATCCTTTAAAAAATCCACCACCTGTGTTAGTTTGCATTTCTATTCCATCTTCAATATACATCATTGCTCCAGCTTCAGCACGAACACCTTCACCAGGATCTAATTCTATCTCCACTAATTGCATGTCATCACCTATAATTTTGTAGTCAATAATATCAGCCATAATATCCCCCTTGAAATGGTATTTATATCTTCATTATATCATAAATTTAAATTCTAAGGAATTTTTAAGAAAAGAATGATATTATATCAACACTAATTTATATATAGATAAAGGGGGCGAAAAAATGAAAAAAATGAGTTCTTTACAAAAATTACGACTTTTTATACAAATAGCATTTGTTGCTTTCGTAATTTATGTAAGTATAGGTCATTATTTAGTAGAGCAATATCCTAATCTTCAATTATTTGGTGTAGCAAGTTTACATGCATTATGTCCCTATGGTGGTGTAGTAAATCTTTATACGTTTTTCTCGACAGGTGATTATGTAAGTAAATTACATCAATCAGTATTTATTATGTTATTTGCATTATTAGGATTATTATTATTTTCAGGAGCATCTTTTTGTGGATGGATATGTCCATTGGGTTCGGTTCAAGAATGGTTTGGGAAATTAGGTAAAACAATATTTAAAAAGAAATATAATAAAGTTCCTGTTAAACTCGATAAAATTTTAAGTTATTTAAAATATATCGTTTTAGCTATTGTTATTATTCAAACTGCAAGAACAAGCAAATTAGTATTTGAACCTTATGATCCATATTATAATCTTTTTAATATATGGACAGATGAAATTGCTATTACAGGTTATATCTCGGTTTTATTAACTCTTGGCTTATCATTATTTGTTGAAAGACCATTTTGCAGATATGCATGCCCTTTAGGAGCAATAAATGGACTTTTTAATTCATTTAGTATTTTCAATATAAAAAGGAAAAAAGAAACTTGTATAGATTGTGGATTGTGTGATAAGGCTTGCCCAGTTGGCATAGTTGTATCTAACAAAAATGCACTTAATAGTCCTCAATGTATAAGATGTATGAAATGTGTTGAAGCCTGTCCAGTGAATGACAATGAAAAATTAACTTTACAAGTTAGACCGATATTATCTAAACCTGAAAAAAGCAAAAAGATACTTAACAAATGGACATATTCATTTATAGTATTATTTATATTTTTAGGTGTTATTTTATTTGCAAATGTAACGGGGAATTTTATTACTGAAAGAATAAAGACATATGAAGATATAAACGATATTAGAGGATCATCTACAATTCAGGAAATTATAGATCATTATCCGATATCTAAAGAAGAACTTTATAAATCTTTTGGTATTCCAAGAACAATAATAACAACTGCAAAATTAAAAGATTTAGCTGAAATGATGGGATTGGATGAGGAATTAGAAATAGTTTCTCCAGAAAGCATCAGAACGTTTATGGGATACATAGATAAACCTATTTTAGACTTTGTTAATTACCTTGGAAAAGATATAAATGAAATAGAAGAGTTAAAATCAATCGATGGAATAGAAAATATGACAGTTAGAGATATTATAAAGAAAACTAAACCTGGGTTTATAGCATATTTAATTAGTGGATATTGGCCATCTCAATATGAGACGATTAATCATGAGGATATTTCAGAAATATCTACAGAAACTATACATGATGCCAATTCCAGCGAAGAACATGATAATGCAACATTTATTGTTAGAGGTAAAACAACGTTAAAGGAAATAAAAAATATAATAGATGATTTCGATGAATTTTTATCTAAATATAATATTCCAAAAAATGAAGATTTAAATATAGCATTGAAAGATTTAGCTGAAAAATACAATATATATATGGGAGATATAAAAACATATATTGAAGAGCATATAAAATAATTTATAAATATGATAACTTAGCCTTTTCTAAAGATTTAGGAAAGGCTACTTTTATATGTTATAATTATAAGTGGTGATAAAATGAAAGTATATAATATAGGAGAAGCGATTCCAGGAATCTTTATTGAAAGACCAAACAGATATTTAGCTAAAATAAAAATAAATAATAAAATAGAAGATGTCCATGTTCATGATCCCGGAAGATTACATGAATTATTATATAAAAATAACGAAGTTCTAATAAAAAAAGTTAATAATCTAAAAAGGAAAACAAAGTATGATTTAATTGCAGCAAAAAAGGAAGATGATTATGTTTTAGTAAATTCTATGTATCACAGATATATTGCTGAAAAAATATTAAAAGAAAAGTATAAAGATTTAAAAGCTGAAGTAAAATATAACAATAGTAGAATAGATTTTTTAGCAAATAATAACATATGGATTGAAATAAAAGGATGCACTTTATCAAAAAATGATATTGCTTTATTTCCTGATGCCCCCACCAAAAGAGGATTAAAACATTTAAATGAATTAATTGAATTAAAAAACATGGGCTATGAAACCCATGTATATTTTTTAATTTTTTCTAAAGCAAAATTCTTTTCTCCAAATTGGGAAACTGATCCGGAATTTTCAAAAAAATTAATAGAAGCAAAAAGAGCTGGTGTAAAAATACATCCTTTATTATTTTCATATAAAAATGATATTATATATTTTGAAAAAGAAATTAATTTAAGGGAATAATCAAATAATGATTATTCCTTTTTCTATATATACTTTTGCTAAAGTAACCATTTGTCCCCAGCCTACAGCACATCCATATTTAATACTTAACTCATTAATATCAAATATTTGAGTATAATCTAAAATTTTTATCCAAGTTCCTTCGCCCCCTTCTGTAAAATCTATATCAACTTTACTCCTATAGCCATTTTCATATTCATACCACCAAAAAGATATTTTCTTTTTATCTATAATATCAACAATATATCCGGAATCTTCTACAACTTCGCCTAAAGTTAATCTTTCCCATCTAAAATATATTTTTCCATTTGGAGTTAATTCCATTTTCATACCGTCTGTAAACCAAGGATCCCAGCCATTTTTATTAACAAAAGTTTTCCACACTTTCTCGATAGGAGCTTTAAAAAATTCCATCACTTCAATAGGGGGAGTATCTAACATAAAATCACCTCACATTATATTATTCAATAATGCATTGAAATATTCATTCATGTGGATTTAACCAAAAATGATGGATAGTCTAAATTTAACTAAAAAATAGTATTTTATATTGTCTCTAACTAAAATGTATATTATTACCAAAATAAAATATGAAAAAATAATATGAGTGAATCCTTGAAAATTCCCGAAAAAATGTGAATGAAGCCTGTCAATTTTGCATGGATGCAAAATTGAACAAAACCGAACATGGATGTGAGTTTTCGTGACAGGCGAGAATGAACATTTTTGAGAATTAAGAATTTTCACTGGATGAGCAAATATTATTTTGATTATTTTATTTTGTAGTTTGTAGACAAAGTACAGCCCCTATTAGGGGCTGTTGATTATTTCATAAATGGATATGTATAATCTTCAGGTGGATTGAAGTTTTCTTTAATGGATCTTGCAGATGTCCATCTTAACAAATTTAAATAACTCCCTGCTTTATCATTTGTACCAGAACCTCTTGAGCCTCCAAATGGTTGTTGATCTACAACAGCACCTGTTGGTTTATCATTAATATAAAAGTTACCTGCTGCATGAACTAATATTTTTTCAGCTTTTCTTATAGCTTCTCTATCTTGTGCAAAAATAGAACCGGTTAATCCATATGGAGAAGTTTGATCACATAATTTTAAAACATCTTCATATTTATCATCATCATAAACGTATAATGTTAAAACGGGACCAAAAATTTCTTCTTCCATTGTTTTGAAATGTGGATCATCAGTTAAAACTATTGTTGGTTTAATATAATAACCTACAGAATCATCATATTCTCCACCAACAAGTATTTCTGCATTTTCTTTTGCATATTCTATATATCCTGTTATTTTTTTGAATGCAGCTTTATCTATAACAGCATTAACAAAATTCGAAAAATCTGTAGGAGCTCCTATTTTTAGATTTTTTGTAGTTTCAATCAATTCATCTTTTATATCTTCCCATACAGTTTTTGAAATGTATGCTCTTGATGCTGCAGAGCATTTTTGGCCTTGATATTCAAAAGCACCTCTTATTAATGCAGTAATAAGAGCTTTTCTATTTGCTGTATGATGAGCAATAACAAAATCTTTTCCACCAGTTTCTCCAACAATTCTAGGGTAAGATTTATAATTTCTAATATTTTTACCAATAGATTCCCACATTGAATTAAATGTGTTAACTGAACCTGTAAAATGTACACCACCAAAATTAGGATCTGAAAATACTATTTCTCCAACTTTAGAACCAGGACCTGGAATAAAGTTTATTACACCATCAGGTAATCCCGCTTCTTGGAGCAACTTCATTATATGATATGCAGTATATACTGCCGAGGAAGCTGGTTTCCATAAAACAACATTCCCCATAATTGCTGGAGCCGTTGGTAAATTTCCGGAAATAGAAGCGAAATTAAATGGAGGTACAGCAAAAATAAATCCATCTAAAGCTCTATATTCCATTCTATTTAAAATACCTTTTGAAGATTGTGGTTGTTCTGTATAAATTTTAGTAGCATAATATGAGTTAAACCTAAAGAAGTCTATTAACTCACATGCAGAATCGATTTCTGCTTGAAAAACATTTTTCCCTAAATCAAGCATTGCTGCAGCATTTAACGTACTTCGCCAGGTAGTTGATAATAATTCAGCAGCTTTTAAAAATATAGATATCCTATCGATGTAGGAATAATTTTCCCATTCTTCTTTTGCTTTTATAGCAGCATCGATAGCCATTTTAATTTCTTTTTCACCAGCCATATGATAATAGGCAAGTATATGATTGTGATCATGGGGCATTATACATTTTCCTAGATTACCGGTTTTTACTTCCTTTCCGCCAATTATCAATGGAATTTCAATTTCTTTAGAGGATAATTCCTCTAATTTTTCTTTTAATTCTTCTCTCTCTTTCGAACCAGGTTCATAAGATAAAATAGGTTCATTTTTTGGCCTTTCCATAACAAAAATACTATTAAACATACCATATCCCTCCCTTAAACTACTGATGGTTCTTTGATAATTTCATTACGTTTAAACCTACCAATATCTAAAACTACATCCCAAGATAATTTATTTCCCAAAATAATATCTTTCATTAAAATACCTACAGCAGGTGCCAGCATAAATCCATGGCCACTAAATCCTATTGCTAAATAAAAACCCTCAACTTCCTCACATTTGCTAACAATGGGTTGATGATCTGGAGATATGTTATAATATCCAGCCCATTGACGTACAACTCTTAAATTTTTGGTAGGTGGTAGTAAATGTGTTACCTTTTGGGCCATATTTTCTAAAAACTGCCAACTGCTTCTCAAACTCGTTGTTCTTTCTTTTGGCCCATATCCCATGATAAATGAACCATGAGGAGTTTGTTGACAATATATGTTATATGAAAATGACATAACCATTGGTCCAAGTATTTCATTGACAGGTTCTGTGGCTAAAATTTCATGTCTTTCAGAGCAAACAGGTAAATCAATACCAACCATTTTTCCAACATTCTGCGACCATCCACCAGCGGCATTAACCACTTTTTCTGTTTCTATAAATCCATGATTTGTATATACACCTTTTATTTTTCCATTTTTTACTAAAATGTCCAATACTTCTACTCCTTTATTTATTTCCACACCTAAATTTTCAGCAGCTTTAGCATAAGCTATAGTTGTTAAAAATGGATTAGCATGACCATCTTTTTCATAATAAGCTGCACCTAATAAACTGTCAGTATTTAAAAATGGCACTATATCTTTTGCCTCATCTGGAGTTAATAGTTTTGAATTTATTCCAAGCGAATTTTGTAATTGAACATTTTTCTGAAATTGATTCCATTCTTTTTCAGTGAAAGCTAATAAAAGATATCCTTTTTGCTTAAATTCAATATCGATGTCTACATTTAATTCATCTTTTATATTTTCAAAAATTTTCACACTTTCTCTTGCCAATATACAGTTTTGTTTTGTTCCCCACTGTTGTCTAACTCCCGCTCCACATCTTCCTGTAGCACCATAAGCTAAATATTTTCTTTCTAATAAAACTATATCTTTGACACCAGCTTTTGCTAGATTATATGCTATAGAAACACCTGTAATACCTCCACCGATAATAACTATTGAAGCTTTATTTTTCATTATTTTCACCTACAATCTCTTTAAAAAATAATCCTCCAAAAGGTGGTCGATTGCTAGGTTTATATATTTCTTCAATTGGTTTACCTGTTATTTTTGAGATTTCTCTTGCAATAATAGGGCCACATGTTTTTCCCTGGCAAGGCCCCATTCCTGCTCTTGAAACCCTTTTTATTTCCTCAACAGTGGTATAACCTTCATGAATTAAATCTCTAATCTCTTTTAATGTAATATCTTCACATCGACAGACAATAATTTTTTCTTCATCCATCTTATCTCACCACCCTTATGTGGCGTGCATTATTTATATTTTCTTTCGAAACTTTTATTTCTATTAAATTGGTTTTATCTTTCATTTTTCTAACGTTCAACACTACATTTTTTTCTAAGAAATTCCCTTCTCTATCCATAATTTCAACCATTTCACCTTTTTCGGGCAAAGGTAAAAATTCATAAGGTAATAATACACTTTCTTTTTTCTTATCCACTACAAAAATGGCTAATCCAGGGCAAACAGCTACACAATTCCCACAACCTATACATTTTCTTTCATCTAATTTTGGTATTCCATTCAATGAATCCATTGATATAGCATTAGTTGGACAACTTGAAACACATGGGTTACATGGTATATTTTGAAAACACTCCATTATTGCGAATCTATTACTATCTTTTGGAATAATATTCTCTATCATTTCTTTTTCAGGAACGCCTGTTCTATGTAATTTTCCTAAATCCTTTTGTGAATCAACAATAAAATCTTTATATAAATCTAATTTTTTTAACCCACTTACTACCTTTGATGAAGTTTTTCTTAGTTCCTTTAAATGCTCCTTAATTTCATTGATTCTTTTATCAAAAGTATTGGTTATTTCGTATGCTGCATATAAACCCGCTAATTCACCTTCAAGCATTGCAGCGGTTGCTTCTTCTATTCCAGCAGAATCACCAGCTACAAAAACATTTTCTACAGTTGTTTTCATATTTTCATCTCTTACAGGTACATATCCACCTAATTCTGGTATATATTTCATTTTACAATTAATTTGATTCAAGATATCAGAAAGTGGCATTAATCCAGTAGCCAAACATATTACATCACAATATATTTCTCTTTTTTCTTTAGTTTCAACATTTTCAATTATAGCTCCTTTAACTTTTCTATCACCTAAAGCTTTAACTATAGTATGTTTTGTATATATTGGTATTCCCAATCTTCTTACTTTTGAAGCATGAACTAAATATCCACCTATTTTTTCTGAAATTTCTACAATACCTTTTACTTTAACTCCCGCTTGAGCAAGTTGATAAGATACTATTAATCCAATATTTCCTGAACCAATCATCAATACTTCTTTTCCTGGTAATATTCCATATACGTTCATTAATGTTTGTACAGCTCCAGCACCAAACACACCAGGTAAATCATTATTTTCAAATGGTAATGATTTTTCAAACGCTCCAGTTGCTATAATAATTTTCTTTGATTTAAATTTTTCCATTTTCTCTTTAACTAAAGCAGTAACAACACCATCTTCATAGTATCCAAGAACCATAGAATTTAAGAATACATCAATATTATCTTTATTATTAATTTCATTAATTAATTTTTGTGCGATATATATTCCTCTTGTTCCAGCTGATTCATCTTTTGAACCAAAGAATTTATGTGTCTGCTTAACTAATTGTCCCCCTAAAATATCTTTTTCTTCAAATAAAGCTATTTTTAAATTTAATTTAGCAGCTGCCAACGCTGCACTTATTCCTGCAGGCCCTCCTCCAATTATTAAAATATCATAGTTTTTCAATTAAATCACCCTTTGGCAGTTGTTTTCTAACTTGTATCCCTTCTTTAACTGGAGTTATACATATTCTTGTATTTGGAATACCATCAACTTCCATTAAACATGAAGAACAATGACCTATAGCACAAAATAGTCCTCTTGGCCTTCCAGTTTTTAATCCTTCTCTATATTCCCAAATCCCAAGAGCATGTAATGCTGCAGCTATAGTTTCTCCTTCATATCCCCAAACTTCTTCATTTTCAAAAAAAAATTTTACTTTTTTTCCTTTTTTGAAATCTAAAATTGGATGTTCTTGAATTCTCAATATATCCCCCCCTATGAAAAATCTTTCAATAATATTATACATCTTATATTAATATATATAAATTAAAAAAGACATTGTTTTTACTTAGTATTGCGAATTAATTAACTGTAATCTCTTATAACTTATTATTTTTAAAAAAGAAAACTTTTTTTAATTTATATAGATTTTTATCTTTTTAAAATCATATGTTATAATTAAGATAAATTTAAATTAGAATGTGGGGAAATATATGAATTACATAAATATAGTCTTTAATTATATAAAGGAATTGGAATATGATCATACTCATGATATTGGACATATTTTAAGAGTAACCAAAACAGCTGAACTCATTGCTATTAAAGAAAATGCAGACGTTGAAGTTGTAGTTATATCAGCTTTTTTACATGATATAGCGAGACCAGATGAATTAAAGGGAAAAATAAAGGACCATGCTTTAGAAGGTGCAGTAAGAGCCGAAACTTATCTGAAAAGCATTAATTACTCAAAATACAGAGATGTTTCATATTGTATAAAAACACATAGATTTAGTAATAATATAATTCCAAACACCTTAGAAGCTAAAATTTTACAAGATGCAGATAAATTAGATGCGCTAGGATATATTGGAATTTCTAGAGTTTTTATGCATAGAAATGGCGACAACATAGATGAAAGAATAAAACATTTTTATGCAAAAATTTTAAAATTAAAAGATTTAATGCATACAGATACCGCAAAAAAACTTGCTAATGAAAAAGCAAAAATTGTAGAAAATTTTGTTAATGGTTTAGAAAAAGAATTATATTATGAGGTGTATCATGGAAAAGAAAAATAAAATATTAGAAATATTAATGGATTCTGAAGAGCCTATAAAAGGAAAAGAATTGGCAGAAAAAATAGGTGTAAGCAGACAAATGATCATTCAATATATTTCAAAATTAAAGACAGAAGGACATAAAATCGCTTCTACAAGAGATGGTTATATATTAGAAAGAGAAAAAGGTATCAGAAAAATGATTGCTGTAAAACATTCTTCTAATGAGATTGAGGATGAGCTCTTTTCTATTGTAAATGCTGGCGGAACAGTGTTAGATGTAATTGTAGAACATCCTTTATATGGTGAAATAAAAGGTAGAATAGATGTAAAAACAGTAAATGATGTAATAAAATTTATGAGCCTATTAAAAACCACACATGCCACTCCTTTATTGGAATTATCAGAAGGAATACATATTCACACAATAGAAGTTAAAGATGAAAAAACTTTTGAGGAAGTAAAAAAAGCAATAAAAAAATATTTGATATTAGATTTATCATAAACGGGGGGATAATATGAAATTTATTGACTTAAGAAGTGATACTGTCACTGAACCAACTGAAGAAATGAGAAAAGTTATGTGTGAAGCAGAAGTTGGAGATGATGTGTATGATGAAGATCCTACAATAAAAAAACTTGAAAAAATGGCAGCAAAGATATTAGGAAAAGATGCAGGATTATTTGTTCCAAGTGGAACATTTGGTAATCAACTATCTATTTTTACACACTGTGAAAGAGGCAATGAAGTAATTGTCGGAGATGATTGCCATATAGTTCAACATGAAGCAGGAGCCGCTTCAATTATCGCTGGAGTTCAATTAAGAACCATAAATTCAGATAGAGGTGCCTTACCCCCAGAAGAAGTTGAAAGTAAAATCAGAAAAATAGAAGATATCCATTTCCCGAAAACTGGATTAATTTGTCTTGAAAATGCCCATTCCAATGGTAGAGTTATACCTTTATCAAATTTTGATAAAATAAGAAAAATTGCTGACAAATATAATGTTCCAATACATTTAGATGGTGCAAGAATATTTAATGCTGCAACAACTTTAAAAGTTGATCCAAAAGAAATTTCTAAATATGCTGATTCTATAAATTTTTGTTTGTCAAAAGGATTATGTGCCCCAGTAGGATCTATTGTTGTAGGTAATAAACAATTTATTGATAAAGCTAAAAAAAGAAGAAAAATAATGGGTGGTGGAATGAGGCAAGCGGGAATTTTAGCCGCTGCTGGAATAGTTGCACTGGAAAAAATGAGATTTAGATTACATGAAGATCATGAAAAAGCAAAGTATTTAGCTGAAAAATTATCTGAATTTGATTTTATTGATATTATTGAAAAAGTAGAAATCAATATGGTATTTTTTAAAATCAAAAAAGACTTTATTGATAAAGATTTTATTTCTTTCATGAAAAATAATGGAGTAAAAATTAATCCACCTGATGAAGGAATATATCGCTTTGTTACTCATTATTGGATAAAAAAAGAAGATATTGATAAAACTATAAAATTAATAGAAAAATACTTTATAAAATAACAATATTCAAGGGGGATTGAGGGTGAAATATTCAAAAGTCAATAGTGCTTATATATCCGGTTTTGAAGTAAAACCAATTATTGTTGAAGTTGATATCAATTCAAAAGCTACACAACAAATTTTTAAAATAGTTGGAATGCCAAATACTGCTATATTAGAAAGTCAAAAAAGAGTTTACAGTGCTATTAGGAATTCAGGTTTTACTTTTCCAAATGGTAATGTTACAGTTAATCTTGCTCCAAGCAATATAAAAAAACAAGGTACCCATTTTGATTTACCAATAGCAATTTCAATATTATTAGCTTCAAAACAAATAAATATGGAAATTGATAACTATTATATCTTTGGGGAAATTGGCTTAAATGGTGAAATTAGAGGAATTCCAGGAATTACTCTATTTCTTTTGGAGATTGCAAATAGTAATAAGGACGCTAAATTTATTATCCCTAAAGAAAATGAGGAAGAATCATTATTTATTAAAAACAGAGAAATATATGTCATAGAAAAACTAAGTGATATAGTCAAAATTTCTAATGAAGAAGATAGAACTACATACAAATCAAATCCTAAAAATATATATAATGAAGATGAAAATGAAGATTTAGATTTTTCTGATATAAAAGGACAATTCTTTGCTAAAAGAGCTGCTGAAATAGCTGCCGCCGGTTTTCATAATATTTTAATGAAAGGCAGTCCTGGTTCTGGGAAAACTATGATTGCACGCAGAATACCTACAATATTGCCTAAAATGACTCATGATGAAATAATAGAATCTACAAAAATTTATTCAATATATGGATATTTAAATAAAATTATATATAAAAGGCCATTTAGAGCACCTCATCATTCTGCATCCACAGCTTCAATAATAGGTGGGGGATCTGAAGCAAAGCCTGGAGAAGTGAGTTTAGCAAATAATGGAGTTTTGTTTTTAGATGAATTTCCTGAATTTAGAAATGATGTTATTGAATCATTGCGACAACCAATGGAAGATGGTATAGTTACCATTTCTAGAGCAAAATTAGTCGCTACATACCCCGCCAAATTCATGTTGGTTGCAGCTCAAAATCCTTGTCCCTGTGGTTATTATGGAGATCCTGAACATGAATGCACATGCTCAATATTGCAAATAAATAACTATAATAAAAAAATTTCTGGTCCAATAAAAGACAGAATAGATATAAGAATTAACATACCAAGAGTAAAGATAGAAGAAATTTTTAAAGATAGCACAGAGGAAAAATCTAAATCTATTAGAGAACGTGTAGCGATTGCTAGTAAAATACAGATAAATAGGCAGGGAAAATTAAATGGAAAGCTCTCTCAAAAAGAAGTTAAAAAGTATATATTTTTAGAAAATGATGCTGAAGAATTTTTAAAATCTGCTGCAAAAAAATATAAGATGACTGGAAGAGGTGTGAATAGAATACTAAAGGTTTCAAGAACTATAGCCGACTTAAAATCAAATAAAAATGTTACAATCGAAGATGTTGCCGAAGCTTTTCAATTTAGAGGTGATGAAAATATATAAAAATTTTTATGGTGATATATTTTTCAAAATTAAAAATGATAAAGATTTTATAGAAATTCTCGATTCTATAGAAAAAATACCTAAAAGATATCTTTACTTCTTTTCGGAAGTAAAGATTGAGGATTACTATTTGAATTATCTTGGAGATATGGTCATATTTCAAATAGAAAAAAATACAGAAAATAAAACCTTTTCAAATTTTGAGTTAAACAATGATTTAATTTATGAATTTATAGAATTATCAAAAAAATCAATAATTCCTTTTACAATACATGATTTAATAACTTTTTATAAAAAAGATTATGTAATTAGATATTTAAAATATGAGGAAAAACTCTTAGCCTTTTATATAATGAAAGATAACATTGTTGAATTTATTTTTTATAGCGTTGATAACATTAATTTGATTTTACAAACCTTAAATGATATTTCTTCTTTTATAAATGAAAAATACTATCATATTAATGCTTATACAAATCAAAAAATATTATTTAAATGGCTTAACGAATCTAAAAGAAGTATAACAAAAAAATTTTTTCTATATAGAATGAATAGTTTTGGAATATATTTAACCTCTCCTACGATAAATGATGCTGGAAAACTGATAGAATTTTATGAAAAAGTATTTAAAAATTCTAAAACATTAGCAACACAATTAGATGAATTCGATAAAACTACAAAAGATTTTAAAAATATAATTGAATTATCAAAGGAAAATTTTGGATTAAGAATTTTAATTGCAAAATATAAAGATAGAATAATCGGTAATTCTGATATATATTGGAATATTAATAGAGCTAGATTGGAAAGAACTGCAAAATTAGGAATAAGTGTTTTAGAAGAATTTAGAAATATGGGCATAGCAACTACTATGCTTAATAATCATTTATTATGGTGTCTTGAAAATCCTAAAATACATAGATTAGAACTTGAGGTATTTTCAAATAATAAAAATGCTATAAATTTATATAAAAAAATAGGATTTCAAGAAGAAGGAGCTAGAAAAGAAGCCGCATATATTGATGGTAAATATTATGATATATTATTTATGGGAATTATAACAGAACCTGATTTATATTTTTCAACATAATATTAATATACGCAAAAATTAAAAAAGGTTATTTTTGTGACGTAACCAATGTTTAACATTTCCTTTTTATATATGTCAAAGTATTCTTTTAAATTAAACTATTTTTTAGTATAATGAAATGGAAGTTTTTTATTTTCGATATAAATTGTGAAAAAAATAATTAATTGCGACTATTTTTATCTTATTTAAAATTTTATACATATTTTTTTAATATAATTTGTGAAAAAAATATCTATTTATCAAATATATATATAAACTGTATATAAATTTTATTAGTCAAGGAGGGAACGGAATGTCCGTAGAACTTGAAAGCAAATTTAAAGAAGTTGAGGATTATATTGATTCATTGGGTTTAGAGGGTAAAGATAAAGTTGTTAAAAGAAGTTATTTAATACATGTTTTGCATAAAGCCCAAGAAATAATTGGTTATCTACCAATTGAAGTTCAAAAATTGATAGCTAAAAAATTAGACGTGCATGCATCTGATGTATATGGTGTAGTTACTTTTTATAATTTCTTTTCAATGAAACCAAAAGGTAAATTCCCTATTAGCATTTGTTTAGGTACTGCTTGTTATGTTAGAGGTTCAGGAGAAATTTTAGAAGAATTCAAAAAACAACTTGGGATAAGAGAAGATGAAACAACAAGTGATGGTCTTTTTAGTTTGCATGCTGTTAGATGTGTTGGTGCATGTGGATTAGCTCCAGTTGTAATGATTGGTAATGAAGTTCATGGGAGATTAACTAAAAAAGACGTTAAAAAATTAATAAAAGAATATAGAGAAAAAGCTAAAGAGGAATAGGAGGGATAATATGCCTAAAATAAGAAGTTTGGAAGACTTGATAAAACAAAAAGAAAAGGCTAAAGAAAAATTATCTTTACGAAAAATTTCTGATAAAGAAAATTTAATTACATTAAAAGTAGCAATGGGAACTTGTGGAATTGCTGCAGGTGCAAAGGAAACTTTTGAAAAATTGTTAGAAGTTATAGAGGAAAAAGGTTTAGATAATATAAGAGTTATACAAACTGGTTGCATGGGATATTGTCATGCTGAACCAACGGTTGAAGTTGTAGAACCTGGAAAAGAACCCATATTATATGGAAAAATAAAAGGAGATAAAGCAAGAGAATTGATAGAAAAACACATTTTGAATGGAGAATTATTACAAGATTCTATTATTGGTGAAACACATACTTCTATTAACGAATAAGGAGGGAAAAAAATGTCATCATATAAATATCATGTTTTGATATGTGGTGGTACAGGTTGTACCTCCTCTAAAAGTGAATTAATAAAAGAAAATATTGAAAAATTAATAAAAGAGAAGAACTTAGAAAATGATGTGCAAGTGGTTAGAACTGGATGTTTTGGCTTTTGTGAACAAGGACCTATTGTAAAATTTTTACCTGATAATACATTTTATGTTAGAGTTACTCCTGATGATGCAGAAGAATTAGTAAATGAACATATAATAAAGGGTAGAAAAGTTGAAAGACTTTTATATATTGAACCATCAAAAAATGAAAAAATTGATGAATCTAAAAAAATGCCTTTTTATAAAAAGCAAATTAGGGTTGCTCTAAGAAACGCAGGTTTAATAAACCCTGAGGATATTGATGAATATATTGCTAATGATGGTTATCAAGCTTTGGCTAAAGCTCTATCTATGACTCCAGAAGAAGTTGTTAAAGAAATACGCGAATCTGGATTAAGAGGTAGAGGTGGTGGTGGATTCCCAACTGGACTAAAATGGGGTTTCGCACAAAAAGCTGAAGGAGATATTAAGTATGTAGTATGTAATGCTGATGAAGGAGATCCTGGAGCATTTATGGATAGATCTGTTTTAGAAGGTGATCCGCATTCAGTTATTGAAGGAATGGCAATAGCAGCTTATGCAATCGGAGCAAATCAAGGATATGTATACATTAGAGCTGAATATCCTTTAGCCGTAAAAAGATTAAAAAATGCTATTAATCAAGCAAAAGAATATGGTTTATTGGGAAAAAATATATTTGGAACTAATTTTTCTTTTGATTTGAAAATTAGATTAGGCGCTGGAGCCTTTGTATGTGGTGAAGAAACTGCATTATTGGCTTCTATAGAAGGATATAGAGGCGAACCTAGAACCAAACCACCATTCCCAGCTAATAAAGGTTTATGGGGAAAACCAACTATAATCAATAATGTTGAAACTTTAGCAAATATTGCACCTATTATATTAAAAGGAGCAAAATGGTTTAGAACACTTGGTACAGCAAATTCTCCAGGAACAAAAGTTTTTGCTTTAGCTGGTAAGGTAAATAATGTTGGTTTAGTAGAAGTTCCTATGGGTACAACATTAAGAGAGGTTATATTTGATATAGGCGGTGGTATTAGAAATAATAAGAAATTTAAAGCCGTACAAACTGGCGGGCCATCTGGTGGATGTATTCCTGCAGAGTATTTAGAAACTCCAATAGATTTTGATACATTGACTGCTTTAGGTTCCATGATGGGTTCTGGCGGTATGATAGTAATGGATGAAGATACGTGTATGGTTGATGTGGCTAAGTTTTATCTACAATTTTCTGTTGAAGAATCATGCGGAAAATGCACTCCATGTAGAATTGGAAATGTAAGATTATTAGAAATATTAGATAAAATAACATCTGGTAGAGCTACAATTGAAGATTTGGATAGAATGAAAACATTAGGAGAAACAATAAAAGATTCTGCTTTATGTGGTTTAGGGCAAACATCACCTAACCCTATATTATCTACAATGCATTATTTCAGAGACGAATATGAAGCACACGTATTAGATAAAACTTGTCCTGCAGGTGTATGTAAAAATTTGATTACATATAAAATAGATAAAGAAAAATGCGTAGGATGTACTGCTTGTGCGAGAGTTTGTCCAGTCGAAGCTATTAGTGGATCGATTAAAAATCCTCATGAAATAGACCAAGAAAAATGTATTAAATGTGGCGCTTGTTATGCAACATGTAGATTTGGCGCTATTGAAAAGATATAGGGAGGAGGAAAAATATGCCAAAAATCACTATAAATTGTAAAGAAATTGAAGTTCCTGAAAATTATACTGTTTTAGATGCTGTAAAAGCAGTTGGAGGTTACGTTCCAACATTATGTTATATGAAATTAGAAGATATTGGAATTGAGAATAAACCAGCTTCATGTAGAGTATGTGTTGTTGAAGTAGAAGGAAGAAGAAATTTAGCTCCAGCATGTGCCACTCCTGTTTCTGAAGGTATGGTTGTAAAAACACATTCAAGAAGAGCTATTCAAGCAAGAAGAACTGCTGTACAACTACTATTATCTGATCATCCACAAGATTGTTTAAAATGCCCTAAAAATGGAGAATGTGAATTACAAGATTTAGCAGCTGAATTAAACATTCATAATAATCCTTATTTTGGCAAAATGTCTTCACATAAAAAAGATATATCAGCAGCTATAATAAGAGATCCAAATAAATGTGTTATGTGCCGAAGATGTGAGACAATGTGTAATGAATTTCAAACAGTAGGTGTATTGTCGGCTGTAGATAGAGGTTTTGACGCTGTCGTAAAACCAACATTTGATTGGTCTTTAGAAAGCACAGCTTGTACTTTCTGTGGTCAATGTGTTGCCGTATGTCCAACTGGTGCATTGGTGGAAAGATCTTATATAGATCAAGTATGGGATGTAATAGAAGATCCTAAAAAGCATGTAGTTGTTCAAACAGCTCCTGCAGTTAGAGTTGCAATTGGTGAAGAATTCGGTTATGAACCTGGAACTATTTCAACTGGGAAATTAGTTGCTGCTTTAAGAGTTCTAGGATTTGATAAAATCTTTGATACTAATTTTGCTGCTGATTTAACAATTATGGAAGAAGCTTCAGAATTTAAAGAAAGATTGGAAAATGGTGGATATTTACCTATGTTAACAAGTTGTTGTCCAGGATGGGTTAAATTTTTAGAACATCAATTCCCAAATTTATTAGATATGCCTTCAACAGCTAAATCTCCTCAACAAATGTTTGGTACTGTAGCTAAAACATATTACGCACAAAAAGCTGGAATTGATCCAAAAGATATTATAGTAGTATCTGTAATGCCATGTTTAGCAAAAAAATATGAGGCAAATAGAGAAGAATTAAGGGACTCTGGATATCAAGATGTTGATTATGTAATTACAACAAGAGAATTAGCAGACATGATTAGAGAATCTGGTATTAATTTCCAAAACTTGCCAGAAGAAGAATATGATAGTCCTTTAGGCGAATCAACAGGTGCTGCTGACATATTTGGTAGAACTGGTGGTGTTGCTGAAGCTGCTTTAAGAACTGCATATGAATGGATCACTGGAGAAGAACTAAAGAATGTAGATTTCGAAGCAGTTAGAGGTTACGAAGGTATAAGAATTGCCGAAGTTGATATAAAAGGAACAACTATTAGAGTGGGTATAGCTCATGGATTAGGTAATGTAAGAAAATTATTGGAAGATATTCAAGAAGGAAAAATTGAAGTACATATGATTGAAGTAATGGCATGTCCTGGAGGATGTGTTGGTGGTGGAGGACAACCATATCACCATGGCGATTTTAACATTATTAAAAAGAGAATTGAAGCAATTAATAAAATTGATAAAAACAAACCAATTAGAAAATCGCATGAAAACCCATCAATTAAGAAAATTTATGATGAATTCTTAGAAAAACCATTAAGCGAAAAGGCTCATCACTTATTACATACAAAATATTTTGAACGAGAATGGTTATAAGGGGGTAAAGATGTATACATATGGTTTAATATTAGTTTCAGATAATAAAGAAAAAGTTCTTTTCGAAGCATCAAAAAGAGCTTCAAGATATGGAAATCATAATGTTTCATCTTGTATAAATTATTCAAAAGAAAAAAATCTATTTGAAGATACTGTAAAAGAAATGATTTCTATGTATAAAGGATTAAAAAAGGCTTCAGAAAACATGATAGAAAGATTTGATGGAAAAGTTCCTGAAGATGATTACATTTTAAATCAATTGAAGGAAAATATAAAAAGGTATGAAAATGGTTCATATGCTTATCCAGAAGAATGGAGATTAGTTTATCATGACGGCAATGAATTTGAACATATCGATGATTATAAGTATTTTGAGGAAATAATAAATAAAAACAATCCTGATAACATTTATTTATTGATAATAGATATACCTTAAAAAATGATGGCAATTAGCCATCATTTTTTTATTTTTTTGTGATATAATTTTAACTGGAGGTGATAATATGAAAAAAAGTATTTATATCTTATTAGTATTATTAACTTTTTTATTTGCAAGTTGTACCCTATTAAACACTCAAACATTCTATATTGAAGGATATTTTAAAGATGATTATGGCAATGGGGAACTAGGCGATTGGTGGTCTCCTTTTGTTATCGGAGCTTTTCAAAACGGTGAAATAAAGGGTTATGATATTGGTAATGAAGGAAATACTCATAATGATTATTTTAAAATTGAAAATTTAGAACCTGGTGAATATATACTAAAAGTATATACAAATTACAAATCAGGTGATGATGTAACTCAACTATGGACTACAACCCCTGATGCAACAAAGCATATAAATTTAACTAAAGATGCAAGTATTACCATTTTATTTGGCGAAAATAACTAAAGAGAGGAGGGAATTAAATGCCAGAATTTGCAAATCCATTTTCAGGATTAAAATCAGATAGAAAACTTACAAACGAAGAATTAGTTAGAGCTATTAGATATATGATTGCAGCAGAATATGAAGCTGTTCAATTATATATGCAATTAGCTGAATCCACAGATAATGTTTTAGCAAAAGAAGTATTGATAGATATTGCAAATGAAGAAAGAATACATGCTGGAGAATTTTTAAGATTATTAAAAGAATTAGATCCAGAAGAGGAAAAGTATTATGAAGAAGGTGCAAAAGAAGTTGAAGAAGAACTGGAAAAACTGGAAAAAGAAGGTGTTTTCAACAGAGAATTGGAAAAATTTGATGAATAACCGACATCATAGATGGTGTCGGTTTATTATTTGAAAATATTTTAATTTATGATATAATATCTCCGTTAAATTTAATATGGAGGAGAAATATGGATAATAAAATTTATGTATTTGGACATCAAAGGCCAGATACTGATAGTATAACTTCCGCTATTACATACGCATATTTAAAAAATCAAATAGATAAAGAAAATGAATATATTCCTTTTCGATTAGGAAATTTAAATCCTGAAAGTGAATTTGTATTAAAATATTTTAATATAAAAAAACCAGAATTATTGGAACATGTATATATACAGGTAAAAGATGCTATGATGAAAAATGTAATCACATCCAATATTGAAGCAACAATATATGAAATAGGAAACAAAATGATAGAAAAACATATAAAAAGTATACCTATAGTAGATGATAATAATATTTTAAAAGGCTTAGTTACAGAAAGAGAAATAGCAAGATATTTTTTAAATGAAATTCAAAACTTTTCTTTAGAAGAAAATCCACCAAAAGTAAAAGATGTAATAAAAACAATGAATGGAAAATTAATAGTTGGAGATGAAAATAAAAAGTTAAAAGGTTGTCCAATTATTGGGGCTATGACTTCAGAAGAAGTAACAAGATATGTTAAGAAAAATGATGTGTTAATTACGGGAAATAGAAAAGATGTTCAGAAAATAGCTATTGAAAAAGAAGTTAGTTGTTTAATAATAACAGGAAATTTTCTTCCAGATGAAGAGATAATAGAATTAGCAAAGAAAAAGAAAGTTCCTATTGTAGTATCCCCTCATCCAACGTATGTAACTGGAAGATTATTAAGATTAAGCACCCACGCTGAAAGAATTATGGAAAAAAATCCTCTTACAACACATCCTGAAGAAATTTTAAAAGATTTTGAAGAAGAATTAATGCAAGATAAAAAAGGTATAGCTACAGTTGTAAATGAAAATGGAAAGATAGAAGGAATTATTACAAGGCATGATTTAATTAAACCAAAAACAAAGAAAGTAATATTAGTAGATCATTCTGAAAAATCCCAAACAGTTGAAGGAATAGAAGAAGCAGAGATATTAGAAATTGTCGATCATCATAGATTAGGAGGACTAGAAACAGGTCTACCTATTACAGCACATATAAGACCTGTAGGTTGCACAAATACCATTATATGGGATCTTTATAAAAAAAATAATGTTATTCCTCCTAATGAAATAGCTGGATTAATGATATCAGCTATTTTATCAGATACTATGATGTTAAAATCTCCTACTACAACTTCTGAAGATAAAAAAGTAGTAGAAGAAATTTCAGAGTTTTTTAATATAGATTATTATAATTATGGAATTGAAATGTATAAAGCAAAAACAAATCTTGAAGGTTATACTGAAAAAGAAATTTTAACTATAGACCTTAAAGAAACAAGATTATCTAGAGGATTAATTGCAGTTTCTCAGATTGAAGTTATTGACCCTACAAATATATTGAATAAGAAAGAAAAAATTATTCAAGAAATGGAAAAAATAGCTAAAGAAAGAAACTATGTTTTATTTTTATTTTTATTAACTGATGTATTAAACGAAGGATCATATATTTTTTCTGCGGGACAATATAAATTAGCAGAAAAAGTATTTAAAACAAATTTTGAAGAAAAAATAGTATTCTTAAAAAGAGTTGTCTCTAGAAAAAAACAAATTATGCCATTGATATTAAGAAATATATAATTTAAATACGATAAAAAATATCTGTATTTAAGCATGTGTAAAGATACAATTAAAGAGCGTAAAAAACGCTCTTTTTTATTTTTTTACATTTTTTCTTGACTATCATCAATTAAAAGTAATTAGAAAGAATTATTTATAATTATAAGTACAAATCTTTATTTTAGCAATTGAAGTTTTTGTATTATAATAATATTAGAATTTTCTAATATTCTTTTTCCGTTAAATTTTATTAGGGAGATGATATTATTGGATGACTGTAAATTAATATCTAATGTTTTTAAAAGTTTATCACATCCGATTAGACTAAGAATAGTAAAATTATTGAGCGAAAAAAAATTGTCTGTTTTAGAATTAACAGAAAAATTAAACGCAAGCCAATCTAGCATATCTCAGCATTTAAAAATATTAGAAGAAAATGGTATTGTTTCTAAAGAAAAAAAAGGAAATGTTGTTTATTGTAAGCTAAAACATAAGTTAGTTTTGGAACTTTTATCCGATGGAAAAAGAATAATTTCACAAGAATTAAATGAAGCACATAAAATTATTAGAAGAACATAGTATTCTCAAAAAAACTTTATGCTAAATAACGATTTTTTTCACAAATATTATTTTAAAAGGAGGGAGTATTTTGAAAAAGTATTTATCAACTTTTTTAACCCTGTGGGTTATATGGATTGCTTTAACTGGATTTAGCAGTGCTGAATTACTCACAGGTTTGATAGTTTCTCTAGTTTTGGCTGGAGTAATTTCAAAAGTAGTTGACTATTCTTTTGATTTTACAATTATACCAAAACTATTTGTCTTCATTTTTGTTTATGTACCAGTTTTTATAGTAGAAATGATAAAGGCGAATTTTGATGTTGCAGCAAGGGTTTTAAATCCATCATTACCCTTAAATCCTGGTTTTGTAAAAATCCCAACAAAACTAAAAGGAAATGTTGGAAAATTAACTTTAGCAAATTCTATTACATTAACTCCTGGTACTTTATCTATTGATGCTGATGATGACTACATCTATATTCATTGGATTGATGTAAAAGGTGAAACTCCCGAAGAATATCAAAAATATGTCTCAGGTAAATTTGAGAAAATTTTGGGAGGGATTTACAGATGAATATTTTGATAGGTACTTTAATAACTATAGGAGCATTTTTTTCTGTTTTAAGATTAATTTTCGGTCCTACAACTCCAGATAGAATAGTAGCTGTAGATACTTTAAATGTAATAATAACAGGATCAATAGTTTTTATAGCATTTCTTTTAAAAAGTGATTTATATTTAGACATTGCATTAGTTTATGGGGCTTTATCCTTCTTAGAAACAGTTGTTATTGCCCGTTATTTGGAGGGGAAAAAATGAGTGCTATAGGATATATATTAATGATAATAGGTGCTCTATTTTATGTTCTTGGTGGTTTAGGATTATATAGAATGCCAGATGTATATAATAGGCTTCAAGCTGCAACAAAAGCAACAACATTAGGAACTTTTTCATTAGTATTAGGCGTAGGAATAGCTCAACCAGAATGGTTTATAAAAACTTTATTAATTGTAGTATTTTTGACAATTACAAACCCTGTGGGAAGTTCTGTTTTAGCAAAAGCTTCTTATATTTATGGTGTAAAACCATTTAAAGTAGTTAAAAATGATTTAGATGAACTCTACCAAAGTAGAGGTGATGAAAATGCAGATAATTGAAATTATTGTTGGATTTGCTTTATTGATATTTGCATTCATGGCTATTGAATCCAAAAAAATAATAAATTCAATCATTTATTTATCTATTTTAAGTATGTTATCAGTAGTTTCATTTGTATTTATGAAAGCTCCAGATGTTGCTATTACAGAAGCTGTAATAGGTTCAGGATTAGTTACTGCAGTGTTTATTTTTACCCTTTTTTCTTTAAAAAAGGCTGGTGATAAAAAATGATGAAAAGAGTTATTGCAGTATTATTAGTTGGTGTTTTGGGATTTTTTATTTATTCAAATTTATATTCTACTGGTAATGGAAATCTCTTTCCAAAATTTGGAGAAGTAAAATTATCAGAAAGAGTTTCAAATAAATTTGTAAAAAAGAATGTTAATGGAAACGAATCTGATGTTATATATAATCAAACTAAAGATGCAGAAAGTGGTTCAGCAAATATGGTTACATCAATAGTTGTCAACTATAGATCTTTCGATACTTTAGGAGAAGTTACAGTATTATTTGTTTCAGCTTTAGGTGTAGGATTATTATTAAGTGGAAAATCAAGAATGAAATTCAAAACACCACCCAACTTCATTTTAAGATCAGCTGTTAGAATTATTGCTGGAATAATATTAATTACAGGCGTATATATTTTCATTCATGGACATTTAACACCTGGTGGTGGATTTCCAGGAGGTTCTATGATTGCATCAGCTGTATTATTATTTTACATTTCAGATGACGAATTCAAAACTAAAGTTAAAGCATTTAAATTCTTAGAAGGTACAGCTGGAAGTTTATATTTGATTTTTGGTTTGTTAGGATTATCATTAGGTGGTTATTTCTTATACAATTTCTTACCAACAGGAGTTGTAGGAAACTTATTCAGTGCTGGAATCGTTCCAATAATATACATCTTTGTTGGATTAAAAGTAGGATCTGAGCTTTCAAATTTAATCTCAGATTTTCTCTCAGAGGAGGGGAAATAAATGATACAATACTTATTTATTGGATTGATATTAATAGGAATATATGGATTATTAACTCAAAAGAACTTAATTAAATTAGTAGTAGCTTTAAATGTTTTGGAAGTTGGAGTTAACTTGTTTATTGTTTCAACAGGTTATGTGAAAGATGGAATCGCTCCAATTTTATTTAAAGGCGCTACATCAACAAACAATAATTTCGTAGATCCATTGCCACAAGCATTAGTACTTACAGCTATTGTAATTGGTGTTGGAGTTACAGCACTTTCTTTAACAGTTGTGAGGAAAATATACGAAAAACATGGAACTTTGGAAATGGACGAGATAGGGAGTGAAAGCGATGATTAATCCTGTCTTATTAATTGCGATACCATTATTATTTGCATTTTTATCAGTAATGTTTAAAAAAGCAGACAAGGGTTTTCTAATTCTTGGAGTTTTATTCAATTTAATATCTGTATTCTTCCTTAAAGAAACTGAAGTTATCATTGGTGGATGGAAACCACCTTTTGGTATTAATTTAGTTGCAGACCAATATTCAATATTTGGATTAATAATTTTAAATATTGTATTTGCATTCTCAGTAGTATCTTCTTTACCATCAGTAAAAAAATATTCAACCTTATTATTAGTTTCATTGGCATCATTAAATGGTATGTTATTAACTGGAGATTTATTTAATTTATTTGTATTTCTAGAAATTTCATCAATATCAGCATATATAATGTCAACAATGACTAAAAAATATAAAGGTACATTCAACTATATTATTTTAGGTGCTTTAGGTTCTAATTTATATTTATTAGGTATTATCTTCTTATATTCAACAGTTGGAACATTAAATATGTCAGATATGGCATCAAAATTACACTTAGTAAATAACAATGTACTTTTATTATCAATCACATTTATATTTGCAGGCTTTGCTGTTGAAGCAAAATTGATTCCATTTAATGGATGGGTTAAAGGTGTTTATGGAAATGCAAATGATTTAAATGGTGGAATATTTGCTTCCGCATATGCAACAGCAGCTATTATGGTATTTGGAAGATTATTTACAAATGTATTTACATTAGATGGTACATTAAAAACTATATTGCTTGCAGTAACAGTATCCACATTTATTTTTGGTGAAATAGCAGCATTTTCACAAAAAAATATTAGAAGCACATTAGCATTTTCAAGTGTTGGCCAAGCTGGATTAATCGCAACATTATTTTTAGCTGGAATAACTGGTGGAGCTATGATGCAAGTAGCTAATAACGCATTTGCTAAATTAGTAATGTTTACAATAGCTGGTGCAATGTATGTTTATACAGGAACAGATAATGTTGAAAAATTACAAGGCTTATTTAAAAAACACAAATTAATAGGTTTTGGTTTTAGTATAGCAGCATTATCATTAGTAGGATTGCCAATATTCTATGGATTTTATGTAAAAATATTTGCTTTAACAAATTTATTTAAAATCAATAGCTATTGGTTACCAGCATTTATTTTATTCTCTAGTTTAATAGAAGGAATTTATTATATTAGAATGTTAGTTAAATTATGGAATCCTGGAGAAGAAGGAAAAGAATCAAAAGATGAATATACAACAAAACTTTCTTTGGAAAACACATTTGCTTATGCTGTATTAGCAGTTGTTATAGGATTATTTATTATTTATGTAAGTATTAATCCAGAATTAATAACACAAGGTATAAGCAATTACCTTTCCAATATACCGGGAGGGATGTGACATGGCTTTGAATACATTAATTTTATTCATATTATTAGGCGGATTAGTAACTTATTTTGTAAGTAAAGCAAATAATAAAGCTGGTGCATGGCTTACTGTAATTATTTCTTTAGTAGCTTTATTTTATGTTTATTCACTAAAAGATTCATCAGGAGAAGTATTTAACGTTTTTAATTATGGAAATTATTCATTAAATTTAGTAACTTCCAATTATGCATGGTTTTTCTCTATTGTAATGGTTTTAGTATATTCAATGGTTTCATTCTTTAATCCATATTGGATGGAAAAAGTAATACACCCTTCAGCATATAACCTATTTTATTTATTATCTTTAGGTGGTACTTTAGGTGTATTCTATGCAAAAGACTTTTTAACCTTATTTATTTTCTGGGAATTAGTTGTTTGGTCATCAATGTTTATTATTCCTTTAGGTAAATCAAGAAGAGCTTCTGTTGTATATTATGGAATTAGTACAATAGGTTCTTTTGCAATGCTATACGCAGTTTTAATGCTTAATGTAAAATATGGAACATTTGATATTCAATCAAATATTCAAAATATGTCAAGTGATCCTAAATTTGCAGTGTTATTCTTCTTTTTAATTGTAATGGCAGGACTAACGAAATTGGGTATTTTCCCATTCTACACATGGTTACCTATAGCTCATGGTAATGCTCCACACACATTCTCACCTGTATTATCAGGTGGTCTTGTAAAAATGGGTGGTTTTGTAGCATTTCTAATGACTGCAGTATTACCAACATCAAAGGTTTTTGCAAATCATATACATATAATAAATAATCCATATGAAAACTATATTTTAATGATTCTTGGAGCAATTAGTATTATCATCGGAACATTAATGGCTATAAAACAAGATGATGCAAAGAAACTTATAGCTTATTCAACAGTAAGTAACAGTGGATATATTTTAATAGGTTTAGCTATGGTTGATCAAACAGGATTTGCAGGCGGTATGATGCATGTATTTAATCACGCTATGGCTTCAGGTGCAATGTTCCTTTCATTTGCAGCAGTAGCATATAGAACTGGAACTACAAAAATATCTGAACTGGGTGGATTAATTAAAAGAATGCCTGTAACCTTTACAGCATATTTGGTTGCAATTATCTCACTAGCTGGTATACCACCAATGAGTGGATTTGCTTCAAAATGGCTAATATATCAAGGCTTATTGAGAAAAGGAAATATGTTCATCGCTTTTGCAGCATTTTTTGGTAGTGTAGGATCATTTATGTATGTATTTAGACCATTGGCTGGAGCATTTTTAGGTCAATTATCTCCTAAACATAAGGAAATAAAAGAAGTACCATTTTGGATGCAATTACCAATGTTAATCATGTCTGGTTTAACTATATTATATGGTGTATATCCAGGATTAATGTTAAGATATATTTCTAAAATACAAGAAACTATCGGAATAACTCCACTTCAAATTGATGGAACTAAAATATTAACTCCTAATGGTATGTGGGATTCATGGATTGTAACCCTCGTATTTACTATTGGTTTTATTATTGCAGCTGTAATTTATTTTGTATTACCAAAAGCAAAATCAGTGGATTTAATGGATACATATACTGGTGGAGAATTTATTTATGACCCTGATAAATATCATTATTCATCAAACTATTATGCTCCGTTTGAAAGATTATACAAAAATCATCCTTCAGTAGAGAAATTTTATGATGCAATTGCATTGAGATTCCACGAATTTGGACAATTAGTAAAAACATGGTTCTTTAATGAAAATCCTGCATTTACTGTATTTTGGATTTCGTTAGTAATGACTGTAATAATAATGTGGGGTGATAAAATATGAGCACATTCTTTTTAGCTGTAGCTTTATTACTATTAGCCTTTTTTTGGCAAATTACATTATCTGGTATTCAAAGAAAGGTTACAGCCAGAATTCATAGAAGAATAGGATCTCCTTGGTATCAGAATTTTATAGATTTATTTAAAGCGTGGAGTAAAAGTTCAATATCACACGGATTTATATATGATTTTGGTGTATTAATGGCTTTAGGTGGAACAATTGCAACATTAATTTTTGTTCCTGCTGGAAATTTAGTTGTTTTCAAGAACCTTGATAACTTCTTTGTTATAGTTTATCTATTAGCAATAGGGTCTTTGGGGATGGCTATGAGTGCCGTTGGCTCAGGAAACCCATGGGCTAGTATCGGTGTTATGAGAGCATTAACTCAAATGTTAGGATATGAAATACCATATATTATGACTGTATTTGGAATAATATATGCAAATAAAACAGCTTCTATTCATGCAATCGCTCAAGCACAGCAAACTATGGGTATAATGGGATGGAATATGTTCAGAATGCCTTTAGGAGTAATTGTTGGATTTATATCATTAATGGGCATGTTAGGTAAAAAACCATTTGATACGCCAATAGCTCCAGCTGAAATAGCATCCGGTCCATTAGTAGAATATGGTGGAAAACATTTAGGAATGTTGATGTTACAACATGAGTTTGCAACTTTTGTAGAAGTAGGCTTATTTGTAAATTTATTTATGGGTGGAGGAACTATAATCACTTTCTTAATAAAATATTTTGTAGTTTATATTTTAGCAACAATGATTGCATCAGTAGTAGCAAGGTTTAAGATTGATCAATTAGTAGCATTTTATTATAAAGTTCCATTAGCATTAGCATTTATTCAAACAGCAATTATAATATTCACCGGTTTGGGGGTGAGCATATGGCTTTAAATGAAAATGAAAAAATAAATGAAATTGATGTAAATGAAATTGACCTTAATGATACTTTGACTTTTTGGGAAAAAGTTGGAAATATATTCAGAAGTAAATCTATTTGGATGCTTCACTATTGTACAGGTTGTGGAGCTATGGAATTGCCTCCAACAATGACATCAAGATTTGATATGGAAAGAATTGGTATGGCTCCAATGGCTACCCCAAGACAAGCAGATGTTTTATTAATAACTGGATATTTAAGTGTAAAAACTTTAAGAAGAATTATATATACCTATGAACAAATGCAAGATCCTAAGTATGTAGTTGGTTTTGGTTCATGTACATTAAATGGTGGAGTTTATTATGACTCATACGCAGTTATTTCCAGATTAGACTATTATTTACCAGTTGATTTATATATAGCAGGATGTATGCCAAGACCAGAAGCTGTAATGAGTGGATTTAAAAAATTGATGGATATGATAAAAAAAGGTGAAGCCCTTGGTTGGAAAAGATATCAAAAATACTATGATTGGTACAAAAAGAATCAGGTTCGCGCCCTTGGGGAGGTGTATGTAAAAGATGAATTCCATGAATAATATAATTGAGGATATAAAATCTAGATTTAATCCAGAAAATACAGAAATAGTAAAAAAGAATCAAATTGCTATAGATTTTAAAAATGAAGAAGTACATTCTGCTTTGGCTTATTTAAAATCTCAAGGTTGGAAGCAATTAACGATACTTACATGTGTAGACTGGATAAAAGAAAACAAATTTCAGCTAGTATATGTCCTAATGAATTGGGATAATTCAATAACTATTCAAGCAAGAACAAAAATTGATAGAGATAATCCTAAATTTAGAACAATTATAAATATTTATCCTGGTGCAGAAATGTATGAAAGAGACGTTCATGAATTTTTTGGAGTAGAATTTGAAGGTAATCCAAATCATGAAAAAGAATTATTCCTTGAATTATGGGATGATTTACCACCAATGAGAAAAGATTTTGACCCATTAGCTTATTCAAAGAAAAAATTTGATATAAGGGAATATAAAGTTGATTTTATTCCGAAAGAAGGTGAAGCAGAATGAAAAGACAGGTAAAATTATTTTTAGGTCCTAACCATCCTGGTATGCATGGAAATTTTAGTGTTCATCTATATGTAGATGGTGATATTGTAGAAAAAGCAAGACCATTACCTGGAATGCTTCATCGTGGATTTGAAAAATTAATGGAAAGAAGATTGTGGATGAACAATCTTGCATTAATACCAAGAATTTGTGTTCCTGAACCTGATATAAACGAAATGGTTTATGCTCAAGGAGTAGAAATTTTAGCTAAAGTAGATGTGCCAGAAAGAGCTCATTGGATAAGAATGATTATTTTAGAATTAGCAAGAATAGCAAATCATTTAATGGCATTAGGTGGAATAGGTGGTCCTACAGGATTATATACAGGTCCAAACTGGGCTATCGCTGACAGGGATTTAATATTAGATATTTTTGAAAAAATAACAGGAGCAAGGGTTTATCATATGTATATTGTTCCTGGAGGAGTTAGAAAAGATTTACCAAATGGTATTGAAAAACAAATTGAGAGTTTCTTAGATTATTTAGAAAAAAGATTACCAGAATATGATGACTTAATCTTAAAAAATCCTATGGTTCAAGCTAGAACAGTAGATAATATTATTTTACCTGAAGAAGTTTGTTGGGAATTAGGCATTACAGGTATAGGATTAAGATCATCATCCGGAAAACCATATGATATAAGAAAAGTTGATCCATATGCAAGATATGATGAAGTAGAGTTTGAAGTCCCAACAGCTACATATTCAGATGCATATACAAGATTAACCATAAAATATAAAGAAATACAACAAAGTATTAGAATAATCAGACAGGTATTAGATAAAATGCCAAAAGAAGGTCCAGTAAGAGCAAGAATTTCAAGAGGTAGTGCATTAAGATGGAGAGTTCCAAAAGGTCAGGTATTTAGTCATATAGAATGTGCTCGTGGTGAATATGGATATTATATTGTATCTGATGGTTCAAATATGCCATATAGAATTGCTGTTAGAGGAGCTTCATACCCACAAGGATTATTAGGTGTTGAAAAGTATTTACCTGGCACAAGACTTGATGATGTTGCAATCTGGTTAGATACTATGGGCGTATGTGCTCCAGAAATAGATAGGTAGGTGAGGTGAGAAAATGTCTGAAATAAATAAAAGTTTCTTTTCACCAGCAAAAGCTTGGAAATATTTAGCAAAAAAACCAGTAACTTTACCTTTAGATGATGTAATAAAAAATCCAAGAGAAGCTGCAGATAATTATAGAGGATTTCACACAAATGATTGGGAAAAATGTATAGGTTGTGGAACATGTTCAAAAATATGTCCGGCAGAAGCTATTACAATGATAAAAATCCCAGAATTGCCAGATGAAGAAGGCTCAAAACCAGAAAGACCAGCATTTGATTATGGAAGATGTACTTTCTGCGGATTATGTGTTGATATCTGTACTACAGGCTCATTAAATATGTCAAAAGAATATGTTCATTTATCAAAAGATCCAAATTCATTCTTCTTTTTACCAAAAGAAGATGGAATACATCATATTGAAGTTGAAAAAGCATATCAAAGGACAGAAGATTCAGAATTATTGGATTTAGAAAGAGTACCAATGGAAATATTAGATGCAGATACAAGAAAGAAAACATTCCTTGAAGTTGTTAAGGGTTTCTCAAAACAACAGGCTATTGAAGAAGCTTCAAGATGTGTGGATTGTGGTATATGTACAAAAACATGTCCTGCACACATGGATATTCCAGATTATATTAGAACAGTATATGATGACAATGTAAAAGAAGGTTTAAGATGGTTGTATAAAACAAATCCATTACCTTTAGTTTGTGGTAAAATGTGTACTCATAGATGTGAAACTGCATGTACAATAGGTCATAGAGGAGAAGCTGTTTCAATAAGATGGTTAAAAAGATATATTGTTGATCAAATTCCTGCTGAAGAATATCATGAAGTATTAAAACATGAACAACAAATAATCAAAAAAGTAGATAAAAAAATCGCTATAGTTGGTGGAGGTCCAGCTGGTTTATCAGCAGCATATTACTTGATTTTAATGGGATATAAAGTCACAGTATTTGAAGCAGAAAAGAGACCTGGTGGTGTTCTAAATTATGGTGGTCCTGTATACAGATTGCCATTAGAATCATTTGAAAAAGACTGGAAATATATAGAATCACTTGGTGTAGAATTCAGATTAAACACAAGAGTTGGTGTAGATGTAACCCTAGAAGAATTAAAAGACAATTATGACGCTGTATTTCTATCATCAGGATTTACATTAGGAAGATCAACTGGTGTTCCTGGAACAGAGCATCCAATGGTAAAACAAGCTATGGTTGTATTAAAAGAAATGAAATACTATGTAATAGGCGATGGGCCAAAACCATACATTCCTAAAAAGCTAGTTGTTATTGGTGGAGGTAACGTTGCTATGGACGTTGCCAGAACAATGGTTAGATTACAAAATATTGAATATGGAAAATCTGAAGTACATGTTGTAAGTTTAGAAAGAACATTAGATGAAATGCCTGCTGATTGGGATGAAAAACACGAAGGTGGAGAAGAAGGTGTAATCTTCCATCCAGGTTGGGGACCAATTGAAATAGTAACTGATGGTGATAAAGTTAAAAAAGCAAGATTTAAGAAAGTTTTATCAATATTTGATGAAAACAGAAGATTTAATCCAAAATATGATGAATCACAAATATTAGAAATAGAAGCTGATTTGGTTGTAGAATCTATAGGTCAAATGCCGGATTATTCATACTTACCAGAAGAAATCAAAGAAAAAATTGAAATCGTTAGAGGAAGAATAAAGACTGATGAATATAATCATGTTGTTGGTGTTCCATGGTTATTCGCTGGTGGAGATATCGTTCATGGACCAGATATAATTCATGGTATTGCTGATGGACACAAGGCAGCACAAGGAATAGATTTTTATTTAACAGGTTATGATCAAGATAAAAATAAGAAATAATTAATAAGCTCCCTGCTTTTTGCAGGGAGTTTTATTTTATGCATAATAACTTCATTACTTTGACTTTTATAAATAAGATGATATAATTTATTAAGATAAAATATTATTTTTTTAATAAAATTTTTATTAATATATATTAAAGTTGAAAACGAGAGGTGAAACATGAAAAAAGCAATATTGATAGATTTAGAAAAAGAACATTTTAATAAGATTGCTGATTTTATATTACCGTTATATAAAAAAGATCCTTTGAATTTTTTATTTATTGGCCCATCTGGGGATTATGTAAAACAAGTAGCAGAAAATGTTGCTGGAAAAATAGACAAAACCTTAAATAGAGATGCATTTAGAGTTATAAATCAATATACAGTAGAATTATTTAAGAAATATGAACCTTCTTCACTTTTTATAGATAGAGAATTCTTAAAAGCATATATAGCAAAAGAATTAGAAGATTTAATTGAATTAGAAAAAAATAACATCGAATTTAAAAACTATCTGAAAACTCTTTCAAAATCCAAACAATCAATTGAATATTTATTAGAAATCTTTGAGAAAAAATGGGAAATTTCTAGAATATCCGATAAAAATATTATCGAAAAAAATGAATTATATTCAGAAATAGATAAGGATATAGAAAGTGATGATAGCTTATTAAAATTATACAAATATTTAGAGGAAAAATTAGAAGATGTTTTAAACGCAAAGTTTGATAACTCAAAAATAGAAAACAAAAATTATGATCAAATAAGTGTGTATAAGTGGTTCTATGAAGAATTTCCTAACATAAAGAATAAATTAGGAAACACTTTAGTTATAGGAGGTTTTTTTGATTTACCTCCTATTTTAATGAATGTATTAGTAACATTATTTGATATGTTTGATAATGTTTATTTTCTTGCGTGGAATCCTGTAAATGATGAATCTTTTGATAGTTTAAATAAAATACTTTTATTCTTAAAAGATAATGGTTTTGTTTTTAATAGCAAAACAATGGATTTAAAAAATATATTTTCCAATACTAAATTTTTTAAATCTCAATTTAAAAATAATATTTTGGAAATAGAAAATATTGCTAAAGAAATAAAAAGAAAAATCATATATGAAAATTATGAACCTCAAGACTTTGGAATAATTGTTTCTGATAGTCAAACTGCAAATTCATTTGCAGAATTTTTTGATGAGTTAAATGTACCTTATAGATTGAAAAATGATATACCTCTTTCAGAGAGTTTAGTTGTTTCAAAACTATTATTACCTTTAAAAACAAAATATTCTGGATATGAGATCAATGATTTAATAGCGTTAGTAGAAACAGGCTATGGTGGAGAAAGAACATTATCTATTGATGAAATAGAAAACATTTTAAAAAACTTAAATTTATTCTATGACTTCCCAAAATCCACCTTAAATAACAGAAGAAATAAATGGTTAGGAAGTATAGAAAATAGAATAAAGGAAATAAATAATGAGCTTAACTCTTCTGATGAAAAAGAAAGACTTGAAAAACAATTAGAAGAATTAAAAGAAGTGCATTCATTATTCAAATCATTATTTGATTTATTAGAAGAAATAGATAAAAATGATTTTGAATTATCTTATTATAGAAATTTATTAAACAAATGGATAGATAATGGAAAAATTAATTTTGAAAATATAGAAAAGGTAGAAAGTGAATTAAATGCATTATATAAATTTCAAGAACTATTATTAAAAACAGAAAGAAATTTAGAGAAATTAGTAACGGGTAATATTAAACTTTCCAAATTCTACAATATTTTATCTAGTTTAATAGAAACAGAAAAATATAGAATATCCGAAAGATATTCCAACACTGTAGAAATATTTAGATTAAACGATTCAAGATTTATACATAAAAAATATAAGATTTTTGTCTCTTTTACAGATAATAATTATCCTTCTATTGGAGTAAACCCTCTTCTTTCATATATTACAGAAAGTAATAATTATTCAAAAATATCAGAATTGCAATTTAGGGAAAATTTATACATTTCTATGATTTTTGCTGATAATGTTATCTTTACATATCCAAAAGCTACACTATCTGGGGAAGAAATACTTGCGTCTCCATATGAAAAAGATTTTGAGAAAATATTTAAAATACATGAATATAAATTCTTTTCAAAAAGTGAAGAAATTATTCCAGAAATTCCTGATGAAATATATTCATTTGATCAGGCCGCATTATATTTTACATATAATAAACTGAATTCTGAAATTGACGAAATTAATGAGATTATTAAAGAAGTTAATGAGTTAAATAATAAAAAGAATAATAATAAGTGGATATTAAATGATAAATACGATATTGGAGAAATCAGTCATAATAAAATATCTACATATGTAGATTGCCCATTCAAATATTATTTAAATTATATAGCAAAAATAAAAACAAATAAAGATTTTTCTGTGTTTTATGTTGGGAATTTAAAACATAAAATAATGAAAGAATTATTTGATAAATATCCTAATTATAATGAAATAAAATCAAAATTACAAAATATGGATGAATTATATGATGAAATAAAGAATATCGCATATGATGTATGGGATAACTCTGGTATTGAAGAATTAAAAACATATAAAATAGTAAAAGAAATTGAAATAGAAGAAATATCTATTGAAATCCTCAATGTAATTGAAAAATTAATAACTTCATATATCTATTTTGGTTCTTCAAGAGGGAAAAACAAAGAAGAAAAAACAATATTATATGATAAAGTATTAAAAAGTGAATATTCTATTTCTGGTAAGTATAACAATTATCCACTATTTTCAAGAATAGATAGAATAGATATTTTAAATGAAGATTTGCGTTTTGAATATAATAAAAAAAATGAATTAAAACCTTCAAATAAAGTAGAAAACACAGCTTATTCTATTATTGATTATAAAAATAAAAACAGTTTTCAATCAGAACAATTATTTTTCTATTATTTAATTTTATTGAATAATAAAGAGTGGAAAGAAAAAATTAAAAATAATTCTGTTTTTCTCAATTTTTTGCCGCTGAGTGAGATAAGCGGGAAATATAAATCATTGCAATGGATAAAAATAGAAAATGAAAGTATATATATTAAATATTCTGGAAATTCCACATCATATGAACAAATAAGTTTAAGAGAATTTGAGATTTGGTTTAATGATATTATTAATTCTATTAGAAACTCCAAATTTTTACCTGCATTTATTGAAGAAGATAAAAATTTAAAACTCAGGTTTTTGGATTATTTAAAAGATAAAGGGTATAATGTACAAAATTCAAATGAGAAATACTATTCTTGTATAATTGGAAATGGGAATTATTGTGAATATCATAAACTATGCAGCTTATTATTATGGTCTGGAAATTATTCTTTAAGTAATAGAAGTCATATTACTAATAGTAATAGAGGTGAAAAATAATGCCTAATATTTTAAATATAGAAGAAATGAAAAAAAACTTAGATAAAAATTATTTTATTTCAGCTTCTGCTGGAACAGGAAAAACATATACAATAACCCAATACTATTTAGCAATATTAGAAAAATATGAAAAAGAAAATAATCCAGATATTATTCAGAACATCTTAGCAGTTACCTTCACTAACAAAGCTGCAGGAGAAATGAAAGAAAGAATATTAGAAGAAGTTAACAAAAAATTAGAAAAAGGAAAAAATTATAAATATTGGAGGCAAATAAAAACTAACTTAAATAGAGCCTGGATAATGACAATAGATAGTTTTTGCTCAAGAATATTAAGGGAAAATAATATAGTAATTGGAGTTGATCCAAATTTTACAATAATAAATGAATTAAAAATGGAAATTGAAATAGAAAAAGCTGTATATAATACTTTAAAAATATTATTTAAATTATATGAAAACCTCGAGAATGATTTAGATGAACTAACCAATTTCCTAAATGACAGAAAATTTATAGTCAAAAAATATTTAAAAGAAATAATTGATAACAAAGATAAATTTTCCAATTCTTTAAAATACATCCTTAAAGAATTGAAATTAGATACTTTTAAAAAGGTATTATCAGATACCTTAAAAAACTGGAGAACTGAAATGAAATTAAGTTCTGTTCCAGAATTTGATTTAATTAATAAAGATTTCAATGATGTATTATGGCTATTTAAAATAACGGTTTTAATTGCTCAAGAGATATATTATTCATACACCAACGACCAATATCAATTTGATTTTAAAGGTGTTCTGGACAAAACACTTGAAACTCTTGATGAAGAAAGAATAAAAGAAAAATATCAAAGAAGATTTAAATATATAATAGTCGATGAATATCAAGATACTAATTTTCTTCAAAAAGCTCTATTTGATAAGATTCATCATGATAATAATTATATTTTTTATGTAGGGGACAGAAAACAATCTATTTATAGATTCAGAGGAGCTGATGTATCCGTTTTTGCTGTAACTGAACAGGAATTTGATGAAGATAGTAGATTTCAATTAAATGTAAATAGACGTTCTAATGCTTCTATAGTTGAGTTTGCAAATGCTTTTTCTAAAGATGTTTTATTTAATAAAGAATTATTAGAAAGCTACTATAATGATGAATATAAAAATGTTTTTAATAATTTATTGTATAGTGAAGATAAAGATAAATCAGAATATGAAAAAGAAACTATAAATGATATTGTTCCATCCATTGGAAATGATGATAAACATAGAATAAAATACATATTTGTTTCTAAAAATAAAGATAATAAAGATTATGTGGAATATGAAACTATTGCTAAAACCATAAATTCCTTAATTGGGAAAAAAATGAAATTTAGAAAAAGAGAAAATGGAAATATAATTTTTGAAGAAAGGGAAATTAAATATAATGATATTGCTGTTTTGGTTAAAGAACTCAAAAATTCCGAAGAACCAATAAGAAATGCTTTTAAAAAGTATAATATACCATTTTACATATTAGGAAGTAAATCATTTTATAATAAGAATGAAGTACAAACAGTATTTTCAGCTTTAAATGCTGTGCAAAACCCACATAATGATTTTAATTTTACCAGCTATATGATGTCATTAATGGTTGGTATGAATTTTGAAAAATTGAATAAATTAGTAAAAATCAAAAAAGAAAAGAATTATAAATCATTATATAATGCAGCAGAAGAAGAAAATATTTTATCTAAATCAGAAAGAAAAGGGCTCGAAGTATTAAAAAAATATGTAGAACTAAAATATTATCTAAAACCAACTATAATATTAAAAGGATTAATAACAGAAAATAATTATTTTTCAAAATTGACTATCTTACCAGATTCACATTATGCTATTGCTAATGTTAAAAAACTTATTAATGAAGCAGAAAAGTATAATACTTTAGCTGTTTCTTTTTCTGAATTAATTAGATTACTTAGAAAGACCTCGGAACTCACAGAAAGTGAAGCAGCAATTGAGGATGAAAAACAAAATGTTGTAAGAGTTTTAACCATTCATAAGTCCAAAGGATTGGAATTTCCTATTGTGATTTTAAGCGGATTAGATAAAAAATCACAAATTGATAGCGAAGAAAAAATCGATGAAGATATGAAAATCTCTACAGAAAATGTTGAATTTTCTCTTCCAGATAATAACATTAGATATTTTGTTTTAAAAAAACTTTTTTTGAAAAAAATAAAAAGTATGGATATTTCATCATTATCAATACAAGATAAAATAAAAATAGAACTCGGTGAAAAGTATTTAAAAATGTTTGACATTAATAAGTTTTTAGAGGATACAGAGGAATTAAGATTATTATATGTTGCCATAACAAGACCTAAAGAAATGTTAATTCCTATTATTATTGAAAAAGAAAAAAATAAATCAAATACATTATCAGACTTATTTAAAAAGGTGAAATATGAAAAGATAGATATTATTTCGTCTAACGATTTAAAATATGAAATAAAGTTCAAAGAAGAAAAGACAAACGATAAAATAAAAGATATTAAAGAAGAAAATCTAAAAGATTTAACTAATTTTGCATATAAAAAGTACATTGCTCCTACATATATTATCAATGAATTAAAAAGAGAAGAAAATAATAAAGACTTAACTGATGAAAATTATATAAAAGTGGATATAAATGATTTCTTTTCTGAACAGGAATTCATTCTCAAAGGTACAGAATTACACTCATTAATGGAAAGTATAAATAGTTTTAGTCAAATAAAAAATTTAATAAAATCAAAAATATTGCCAGAAGAATTAGATAATAATTTAATAAAAAGATTATTTTCATATAAAAATTTTAAAACAGAGTGGAGATTGGTAAAAAGAAAGATCATAAATAATAGAGAATATATGATTTTTGGAGTGCCTGATAGAGTTGTATTTGATGCAAACAACAATATAGAAGTATTAGATTATAAATACTCTGATTTAAATAATCCAAGTAAAATAAAAGATTATAAATTCCAATTACAATTTTATATGTATCTTTTAAAAGATTTTGGAATTCCTAAAAAAGGATATATTATTAGTTTGAAAAATGGGAAAATAATTGAAGTTGAATATAATGAATTATTTGAAGATAATTTATCAAAAAAAATAACGATGTTATAAAAGTTTAAATTTTTAACACTAATTAAGGGTTCTGAATAAAGTCAGAATCCTTGAAATGGAATAGATTATAGTGTAAGTTTTGGTTTTGTAGAATACAAACACAGTGAAAACATAGATAGTATTTTATCAAAAGCAGATAAATTTATGTATATAAATAAAAAAAGAAAAAATTATAAAAAATAAAAACCCCGAGAAAATCTCGGGATTTTTGGTGGCCAGGGACAGAATCGAACTGTCAACACCTGGATTTTCAGTCCAGTGCTCTACCGACTGAGCTACCTGGCCATCTAACAAAATGGTGGGTGCTGCAGGGATCGAACCTACGACCTTCTGCTTGTAAGGCAGACGCTCTCCCAGCTGAGCTAAGCACCCACATCTTTTTTCTGGCGCCCCCAACGGGATTTGAACCCGTGCCTTTGGCGTGAAAGGCCAATGTCCTAGGCCGCTAGACGATGGGGGCATTTTGATTACGAGCACTTTCGCAACCGAAATATATGTTACCAGAAAAAACTTTAAATGTCAAGAAATTAAATATTGAATTTATGTAAATTCTTAAAATATGTTTTTAATATTTATTCTATAGGACGAAACGGCAAATTGTAAACAATAGTTAACTTTGATGAAATATATTTCTTTTTGATTTTTGGTAAAATTAAATAAATAATAATTTCATATTATTGTAATATATCCTGTATAATCCCAAGAATATGGCTTGGGAGTATCTACCAAGCAGCCGTAAACTGCTTGACTACAGGAAGAAGGTATTCCATAAAACCTCTCTTCCTGAGAGGTTTTTTTATTTAATGAAAGGGGTGGATAGCATGAAAAAAAATTTAATAGTTTTATCATCTGGTGACGGAATATACTTTGAACCAATAGTGAAAAAATTGAGGAATAGATATAATATAAAACTTATTAGTAATACAAGAAAAGCTATTGCATTGCAAAAAGCTATTGCATTAGAGGTCGATTATGAAATTTTTGATTATACAGATTTTAAAAGTATTGAAGAATTTAATAATAGGCTTTTTAAATACATGAAAAATGAAAATCCTGATTTAATAGCTTTAGATGAATACAATATGGTATTACCAGAATATATAATTAATTATTTTCTTAAAAAAATAATTAAAATTCATCACTCTTTACTTCCTTCTTTTGTAGATAAAGATCCCATAAAAGAAGCACTTGAATATGGAGTTAAATATACAGGAGTAACAATTTATTATGCAAATAATGAATTGAAAAATAATGAAATAATTGCACAACAAATTGTAAAAATTGAGAAAGAAGATACATTACTATTATTGAAAGATAAAATTCATAAAATAGGACAAAAACTATATCCTAAAGTAATAGATAAAGTTATAAGAAGAATGGAAGAAGAAAATAATAAAAAAGTAGAAAATGTAAATTATGATGTTATAAAATAATTATCATAATTATAACTAATTAAGGGATTCGGTAGCATGTAATTTTTTGTGTAAATACCTCTTCTTGGATGGTAATAAATTAATTAAATTGGATTATAATTCTTAAATTATTTTCATATGAATTATCATCTATATTGTAATATGCTTTAATAGTAATTTCTAGAAGTTTTTAATGTGAGTTTTTGAAAACAAACACCTTTTTGCAATTTTCACTGCAAGATTTAACATTATTAAATTAAGAATATATTTTTGGCGTTAGTTTTTAGTATTTGTTTTTATGTATTATTGATTATTTCAGGTTTTTGAATTTAGTTGCATTAAGAATTATAGACGTATTTTGTGATTCTTTCTTTGAAAAAGATGGATAGTTCGTTTAGGACTTTACTCCAGTTTCTATATCGAGCTGTCCATCTTTTTGTTGCATCTATTGTTGCTAAATATAATATTTTTAATAATGCATCATCATTTGGAAAAGATGTTTTATTTTTAGTCACTTTTCTATATTGCCTATTTAATGATTCTATTACATTTGTTGTGTACATTATTTTTCTTACTTCATCACCATAATCAAAATATGGCGATATTGTTTCCCAATGTTTTTCCCAGCTTTCTAATGCCAATTTGTATTTTGTCCATTTGTTTTCTTTTAAATCTTGTAGATTTGAATAGGCTATATCTTTATTGGGTGCTTTATATACTTTTTTTAAATCATTTACAAGTTCTTTTCTATCTTTGTAATTAACATATTTTAATGTATTTCTTATTTGATGTATTATACATCTTTGTACTACAGTATCAGGAAATGCTGCTTTAATTGCTTGTGGAAATCCATTTAATCCATCTACTGAAGCTATTAATATATCTTTAACTCCTCTATTTTTTAAATCATTTAATACTCTTAACCAGAATTTTGATGATTCTATTTCACCTATATATATACCAAGAACTTCTTTAAATCCATCAATATTTACACCTATTACAACATATGCAGTCTTTTTAATTATCTCACCATCATCTTTTACTTTAAATACTATTCCATCCATGAAAACAAAAGTGTATATCTCTTCTAATGGTCTGCTTTGCCATTCTCTAATTTCTGGTAATATCTTATTAGTAATTTTACTTATCATTTCAGCTGATAATTCTACACCATATATATCTTCAACATTCCTAACTATATCTTTCGTACTTAATCCCAAACCATACATTCCTATTATTCTACTTTCAATATCTGAAATATCTCTTTTATATTTTGGTATTATTTTCGGTTCATATTCACCCTTTCTATCTCTGGGTATTTTCAATTCCATCTCACCCATGCTTGATCTTACCTTTTTTGAGCTGTATCCATTTCTGGAGTTATCCGTTTCTTTATTTTCCTTATCGTATTTCTCATATCCTAATTCATCTTCTAATTCCGCTTCTAACATTTCTTGTATTATTGGTCCCATCAATTCTTTTATCTTGTCATATACGTCTTTCATTGTGTTTACTTCAGGATCTCTTGCTATTAACTTTGCTAATTTTTCAATGTTACTTTCTTCTTTTTTCTTTCTCTTTGCCATTTAAAATACCCCCTTCTTGGTTTTATTTTACCATACCAAGAAGAGGGTTACCTATTTTCTCTACTTTTTATTTACACAAAATTTTTTATGGTCTCTATTTTCTAAATAAATTAAACCATCATAAAAATTCAAATAAATATATTAAATATTCCAATTTTCTTTTTTTGCTATATAATTAATAATTTCAGGAAGAATACCTTTGATTTTACCATTTTCTGCAAACATGATAGGCGGAGTTTCATATACTATAATTTTTAAATCTATAGAATATCCTACAATAAAAATGATTAAAAATATAAATAATAATATTTTTTTCATTTAATCACCTCAAAATCCAATTGGTGATTTGATTCCCCATATTCATTAAAAGTTAATGTGCCAAATGATGTTGAAAAGAAGTTATTTAATAAATAATTTTTTATTTTTTCAATATTTTTTCCGACATTTCTATAACTTTCTTCGATTATTTCTAAAGCTTCATAGGTTCCAAAAGCATAAATGTTAGGTTTTTCGATATATTTTTATTACTTATTGACTTTTTAGAGAATACACTCTACATATTTTATTGAACAAGCTAATATAATTCATTTTAATTTTATCATTAAATAAAAAAATAATATATTCATCATTTTTTTCTCGGGCTCTATATGTTAAGTTATAACTACCAAGTAACACACCTTTTTCATTAATCAACATTTTTAAATGCATATTTCCATCATTTTTTTTAATAATTTTTACTTCTATTCCTTTTAAATACTTCAATAATGAAAAATTTTCACTATTCCATTTGTCTACAACTATTTTTATATTTTTTGAAAGATGTGTTTTTTCTTTTATAAAATAAAAAAGTTCATGTGAAGGAGTTATGAAGATTTTATAAGAGAAAATATATGATGAAATGCATATTGTGACGAAAAATAAAAAAATTTTACCTTTCACAAAACCATCCTTTCTTTTCTTCAAAAAATATGGATAATTTATTAAAGCATTTATTTATATTTTATCAATTTTTTATAGTAATTACTTCATTTCTAAAAAATTTATACATAAATTATTTTGGAATATTTATTTATATTTATAATTTTTAAATAGGTTATGCTATAATATAAGTAAAAAGGTATAAAAAAATGGAGGTGATTTTATTCAACCCAAAGCTCCGTATCAAATAATTATTGAATATTTAAAAAGAAAAATAAAAAATTTATCTCCCGGAACCAAAATAATGTCTGAAAACGAACTCGCCAAGAAATTTAATGTAAGCCGTTTAACTGCTAGAAAGGCTATTGAAAATCTTGTGAATGAAGGCCTTCTTGTAAGAGTACAGGGAATAGGTACTTTTGTATCTGATATTGAAAAAGAAAATAAAAAGAAAAATAAATATATAGGAATTCTTATAAAAAACAGGTTTGATACAAGAGGATGGTCTATGATTTCAGGAATTGAAAAAACATTAAAACAATTCAATTATAAAGCTTTAATACTTGATTTAAAAACAGATTCACCTCAACAAATATCAAGGAAAATACATTCTTTACTAAGTCAAAATGTAGAAGGTTTGATAATAACGCCTACTCATAATTTATCGAATAGTAAAGTATTTGAAAAGCTAGTAAAACAAAATTTTCCAATAATTTTTGTTGATAGAAATATAGAGGGATTAGATATTTCAACAGTTGAATCGAGTAACTATCATGGTGGAAAAATTTTAGGTGAACATCTTAAAAATGTACATAAAATAAGAAATGTTCTTTTTGTAACTGAGGAAACTATGGATTTAACTAGTGTAAAAGAAAGACTTGAAGGATTTAAAAAAGGGTTAGGAAGCGGGAAAGTTGATGTTTTAATATTAGAAAAAAACAGAGAAAATAGAAGAAAATTACTTAGTACTTTAAAAAAGAAAAATTGTGAAGCAATTTTTTTCTGTCATGATTTGTTGGCGGTTTATGGAATAAGCATTTTGCTAAGAGAAGGGTATAAAATTCCTGAAGATATAAAAATAGTAAGTTTCGATAATAATCAAGTATCTAAGTATATATTACCAAATTTAACAACAGTGGAACAAAATTTTGAAATACTTGGTGAAAATGTTGCAATGATGATAATAAAATTGATAAATGGAGAAAAAATTCCTAAAATTAAACATATTCCAGTTCATTTAATAATTAGAGAATCATGTGGATGTAATTTATGATAAAAGTATAAAACATTAAAACCCCTCGTAAAAGTTAACGAGGGGTTTTAATGTTTTATACACATATTTTTAACATCTTATGGATTTACTTGTATATTCAAGTATAATCATCTATAAGTAATTGGAATTGCTTATAATATAATATAATCGTATTTGGATAATTATTAAATATATGATAACATAAAATTGTTTTAAAATATAACAGATGTATAATCAATATTAATTAATCTTTTAATAGGAGGGGATATGGATGTTAAAAAAAGTGTTATTAGTGTTGGTTATTATGCTGGGTATCGTTATTTTTTCAAAAACTATTTCTATTACTTATGGGGAACCATGGAAGGAGTTAATTCAAAGTGCTATTAAGGATTTTGAAAAAGAAACTGGAGTAAAAGTAGATGCAATGATGATACCTTACGGTGTAGATTTGATGCAAAAACTGACTACAGATTTAGCAGCCGGTGCAGGTAGTGATATTATGATGGTTGATAGCTATATGATTCCAGCCTGGGCAGAAGCAGGGTACTTATATCCACTAGATAATTATGTAAAAAAATGGAAAGATTGGGATTATTACTATTCGGGAATGAAGGAAATAGTTGAATTTGATGATGAAGTTTATGGAATAATGCTGGATTCTGATGTAAGAATGCTATGGTATTCAAAAGAAATATTTAAAAAAGCTGGAATAGCAATTCCGTGGGAACCTAAAAACTGGCTAGACGTTTTAGAAACAGCATTAAAAATAAAAGAAAAAGTACCTTCTGTTGATGCTCCATTATTTATCCCAATGGGGACAAAATGGGGTGAAGGCACTACAATGCAAGGTTTTTATATGCTGCTTTTAGGTGGAGATGTAGAAAAGGATTATAGAAATAGACTAAGAGACTGGAAAGATAAGAAATGGATTGTAAACAGTCCTGCTATTGAAAATGCATTAAGATTTTATAGAGATGTTTTTGTTACTTATAAACTTTGTCCTACAGATCCACATTATGTTCCAGATGTTTGGGGAAAATGGAGAGAGTTAATGAGAAATGGAGATATAGGGATAGGACTAGGTGGTTCCTGGGAATGGAGAGAATTTTGGCCTTCGAATAGACTACCTTCAGTTAAAGAACGGGAAAAATTAGTAGGTTGGGCTCCAATGCCAGGAATTAATGGAAAAACTGTATCAGTATCAGGTGGTTGGGCTATCGGTATAAATGCAGATACAAGATTTCCAGACCTTGCATGGAAATTTTTGGAAATATTAAATTCTAAAGAAAGACTCGTAAATTGGTTGGTAAATGCAGGTAAAATAAGTCCTAGGGAAGATGTTGTAAGAGATCCTCGATATTTAAAAGATGATTATTTGAAAAAAGCAGTTTCATTAATGAAATATACATCTTACAGAGATACATATCCAGGATACTCTATGGTTTCACAATTTATTCAGCAAGCTACAGAAGAAGTTTCAGTTGATGAGTTGAGTGTAACTACAGCTATGGAGAACCTGAGAAAGAAAATGATAAATGAATTTGGTTTGAAAAAAATAAAAGTAATCCCATAGAACTAAAGGGCGATTAACTCAATCGCCCTTCAATATAAGAGGTGGTGAGTTTGAGGAATTCTAAAAAAATTTTATTATATGCTTTACCTGCATTTGTTTTGATTTTGTTTTTAATTATAGGTGTATTGTATGCTTTTTATTTAAGTTTTACAAATATGTCATTAATTGGAAGAGCAGCAAAATTCCCAAGATTTATAGGAGTGGAAAATTATTTAAAGATTTTTAGAGATGCAGAATTTCTAAATTCTTTAAAAGTTTCTTTTATTTTTACTATTTTTTCAGCATTAATTGGGCAAACAATTCTTGGATTATTGTTAGCTGTATTTTTAAAAAATAAATTGAAATTTAAAACTGTAATTGTTTCTGTAGTAATGTTATCCTGGATTATTCCTGATATGGTAGCGGTATATATTTGGGGGGCTTTTACAGCTCCGTCTGGAACATTGAACACAATTCTAAATATTTTTAATTTAGAATCTGTAAGATGGTTAAGTGACAAACCGCTATTAACTGTAATAGTCGCGAATATATGGAGGGGGACAGCATTTTCTATGATGTTGTTTTCATCAGCATTGGAAACCATACCTCAACATTTATATGAGGCTGCATCTATAGACGGAGCAAGCAAATGGAGGAGATTCTGGAATATAACCTTACCTTTATTAACACCTACAATATTGGTTGATTTAATATTGATTACGATGTGGACTTTTGGTTACTTTACTTTAGTTTATGGCTTAACGGGTGGGGGGCCAGGGCATTTAACTGAGATTTTCCCCGTGTTTATTTATAATCAAGCATTTTCACATTATAAAATCGGTTATGGCAGCGCTTTGTCCTTTGTGATGATGTTTATATTAGCATTAATTTCATCTATTTATTTTATCTTATTGAAGAAAGCAGAAAGGATGACAGAATAATGAAAAATAAAATTATTATTTATATAATTTTGTCTATAGTTTTTTTATTTATGTTTATACCTTTACTATGGCTTTTTGTGGCCTCAATAGATCTTGAACCAATACAAGGATTGAGAATACCAGAGCATATTACTTTTATTAATTTTAAAAAGGCATTGTCAAGTAGGTCTGCAGTTTGGATCTTGAATAGTTTAATAATAGCATTATCAACTTCCGTTTTAGTAGTTATTGTTTCTATACTTGGAGCATATCCTTTTTCAAGGTTAAATTTTCGTGGTAAAAATGCTATTCTATATGGAATGGTTTTATTGAGAATTATACCAATTTCGACATTTATGGTTCCTGTTTATATTCTTTTTGTAAAATTAAGGCTTATTAATACATATTTAAGTGTAATTATTTCTTTGACGGTTTTAGGGTTACCTTTTGCTTTTTTATTGATGAAAGGCTTTTATGATACTGTACCGATTGTTTTTGAAGAGGCCGCATGGATTGATGGATGTAGTAGATTGAAAACAATTTTTACTGTGATAATTCCTCAATTATGGCCTGGAATAGCGGTGGTATGGTTTATGACATTTATGTTTGCATGGAGTGAGTTTCAAATACCATTAATTTTATTGAGAAGAATAAATTTAATGCCACTTTCTGTTGGTATATTTACTGCTTATGGAGAATATGGAGCTGTGGATTATGGCTTTTTGTCCGCATTGTCTATGTTATATTCTTTGCCTCCAGTCATTATGTATATATTTATCAGAAAATATATGGTTAAGGGTATGGTAGGCTATGTAAAAGGATAAATTGATATTAAGAAAAGGTGGGAATTATATGGAAAATATAAAAATTCATATTATAACACATACCCATTGGGATAGAGAATGGTATTTTACGTTTGAGATATTTAGAGGTAGATTAATAAGATTAATAGAAAAAGTTTTGAATTTGATGAATAACAATCAAAAATTTAAACATTTTTATTTAGATGGTCAAATGATAATACTTGAAGATTATTTTGAAATAATAAAGGAGAATGAAGATTTATTAAATAAAATTAGAGATAAAAAAATATTGGTTGGACCGTGGTATATTTTACCTGATGAATTTTTAGTTATGGGGGAATCTTTAATTAGAAATTATCTTTTAGGAATTCAAGTGGCAAAAAAATTCAACATACCGCTCTCGACAGTTGGTTACTTGCCAGATATGTTTGGACATAATGCTTATACTCCTACCATTTTAAAAGAATTAGGATTGGATGTTGCGGTTCTTTGGAGAGGTGTAGATGAAAAAATTAAAGAAACAGAGTTTTATTGGGAATCACCAGATGACAACAAAGTTTTAGTAGTTTATTTGCGCAATTCTTATTCTAATGGAGCACACTTTGGAGAAAATATCAGGGAAGTAAAAGAAAGATTGAAAAATGAAATTTCGAATTTATCAAAATGTTCAACTACAAAAAATATTTTGATTATGAATGGAACTGATCATGAATTTCCCAATTCAGAGTTTTTTGAAATGATTGAAGAATTAAAAAAGGAATTAAATGTTGAGATAGAGAATTCAACAATAGAAAAATATATAGATGAAATTAATAAAGAAAATTTGCAATTGAAAAAACTTGTAGGAGAATTAAGAAACCCAAAAGTTGCACATATTTTGAAGGATATTACATCTACAAGAATTGAGCTTAAATTGCTAAATTTTGAAAATCAAATAATATTTTTAAGATATTTAGAACCATTAAAGGCATTCTTGAAAATGTCTAAAAAATCCGAATTAACGAATACCACAAAACTTTGGAAAAATATTTTAAAGTCACAACCACATGATAGTATTTGTGGATGCGGAATAGACGAAATACATATGGATACGGAAGTACGTTTGAGAAATTCTTTGGAATTAGGGATTTCAACGACTGCCGGCTCTATAAATGATTTAATGAAAGGTTCATCAAATAATCAAAACATAGAGCTTGTTGTTTTTAATCCTTTTGAACATGAAAATGAAACACTTATTAGTGGATTAATTAAATTTGATAAAAATTTTGGAAATATTGAAGTTTTTGATGAAGAAGGTAACAGGATAGATAGTTATATTGAATCAATTGATAAAAGTATAAATCCTTTTAAAAATAATAGGTTTCAAGGAATTGGCGGAAGTGATTATTTAAATAAAATTTCATTTTTAATAGATTTTCAAAATATTTCAAATCCAAAAACGGTTTTAGAAAGTGATTATATAAACTTAAATTTTTTTGCAAAATTAAAACCATTATCTTTCACAAAGTTTCAAGTTAGATCTGTAGTTTCAAAAAAACATGACAATAAACAGGTCCTTTCTCCAAGTTTTGAGAATGATTTTTTTGTTTTTGAATTAAACAAAGATGGCAGTTTTAATCTTTTTGATAAACTTAATGAAATAAAATATGAATCTGTTAATTATTTTGAAGATATTGGAGATATTGGAGATGAATACAACTTTTCGTATATACCAGATGATGTTCCAATAAAAAGTTTAAATTATCAATATGAAAATTTAATTATTAAAGATTTTTCATTCATGAAGATTATATCATTTGATTTAAATATGAAAATACCTGAATCTTTTAATATTGCAAGAAAAAGCCGAAGTTTTAAAAAGAAAAATTTAAAATTTTCAGTTACATATAAACTATATAAAAAACTTTCACGAATAGATGTTAATGTCAAATTATTTAACGATTCAAATGATCATAAAACAATGTTTGTTGTAAATATTCCTGAAAAAATAAAATATGTTGAAAATAACGGATATTTTGGAATAATAAATCATCCAGTTGATATAAGGAAGTTTTCAGAAGATTTTTCAGAAGAAAATGTATCTCGATATGCAGCTGAATCATTTGTTGTATTTAGGGGTAAAAAATCTAAAATTGCTATTGTTACAAGGGGCATTCATGAATATGAAACTCATTATGAAAACAATGGAATAAAAGCATCTTTTACATTATTAAGATCAATAGAATATTTATCAAGGGATGATCTTTCTACAAGGAAAGGACATGCTGGCCCATTTCTTAAAACTCCAGGTGCTCAAGAACATGGAATCTATGAACTGGAATATTCATTTATTTTGTTGGAAAATGCAATAAATAAAGAAATTTATAAAAAAGCTTATCAATTTTTATTGAAACCAATTTTAGCAATTTCTAAAGGTATGTCAGAATTACCACATTTTGAATTTGGAGAATCAATTTTTTTAACTGCTTTTAAAATTGCTGAGAATAATAAAGGAATCATATTGAGAGTTATGAATGTAGAAGAAAATAATGAAAAACTACATATATATCATCAGAAAGAATTGCATATCTATGATTCTAATATGGCAGAAAAGATAAAAAATGAAATTGCATTCGGGAAAAATATAAGTTTAGAGATTGCTGAAAATACTGTTAAAACATTTTTTATAAAAATAGAATAAGATAAATATTATTAAAATGTAGTGCTGGATGGTATTTTATACTATCCAGCTTTCGTTTTATTTTTTTTTATTTTTTTATTTTCTTTTATTACAATTATACGAAATTAAACGAAATTAAAAGATAATCATATACTAAGAATTTTAGTTGTATGTAAATGGATGTTAATGAACTTTGATAAAAATAAATAATGTATTAAAATTAAAATATAAAATAAAAAGAAAGGGAGATATTATGTTTGCTGAAGAAAGACGAAATAAAATTATTTCTCTTATAAAAAATAAAGGGAAAGTATCAGTAAATGAATTGTCAAAAAATTTAGGAGTAAGTGTGGTAACTATTCGGAAAGATTTGTCATATTTAGAAGAAATAGGAAAAATAGTTCGAACACACGGTGGCGCAATTTTACCGAATCATGCTAAAGTAGAATGGAATTTTTTAAATAAAATAAGGCAAATGAGCATTGAAAAAAAAGAAATTGCTAAAAAAGCATATTTGTATATTCAAGAGGATGATACAGTTGTTCTTGATAGTAGTAGTACAAATTATTATATTGCTGAATTATTAAAAGAAAAACACATTAATGGAGTAACTATTATAACAAATAATATATACATTGCAGAAAAATTAATGGATAGTCATTATGAAATAATACTTTTAGGAGGAACAATAAGATCGAATAGTTTTTCTATAGTTGGACCATGGTCTATAAAATTTTTAAAAGAATTAAATTTAGATATAGCTTTTCTCGGTACTACAGGTATTTCGAAAGAAAAAGGGTTTATGGTTGCAAATTTTCTTGAAGCAGAATTAAAAAAAGCAATAATTGAATCATCAGAAAGAAAATTCATTGTAGCTGATTCATCAAAGTTTTCAAAAAAATCATTTGTATCTTTTGCAAATTTCAATGATATTACAGGCATCATTGTGGATAAAAAAATTCCATCAGATTTTCTAAAATTTTTTGAAAAAAATAAAATTAAAATTGATTGTGTTTAATAGGAGGCTATTTTATGTCAATTACTTTTATAGGAGATGTTTCAAAAGATATAAATGTATATATTAAAAATGGAATTAAAGAAAAACAAGAAATACCAGGTGGAGGAGTTTTTTTTGGAGCAATAACATCTTCAGTATTGGGAGAGAAAACAAGAGTTATAACTAAAGTAGCAAAAAAAGATAAAGATTTCTTTAATGAACTGGAAAAAAATAAAGTAATTGTTAAATGGATATTTTCTAAAGAAAGCACTTCTATATGTAATACTTATCCAACAAATAATCCAGATCATAGAATTAGTAGAATGGTATCTAAAGCAGATTTTTTCACAAAAAAAGATATTATTGATGTTAAAGATGATATAATACATATTTCGGCACTTTGGCATGGTGAATTCCCTGAAGAGTTGATACCCTTTATACGTGAAAATTCAGAAATCTTGGGACTTGATGCTCAAGGTTTTTTAAGAAATGTTATTGACGGGGGAAAAATGGATTATTCTGATTGGAATATGAAAAAGTTATATTTGCCATTAGTAGATGTATTCAAAGTCGATATTAAAGAAGCATATATATTAACACAAGAAAAAAATCCTATAAAAGCGTTAAAAGTTATACAAGGATATGGTCCTAAAGAGGTGTTATTGACTCATAATAAAGGGATTCTTTTAGGAATAGAAGATAAGATTTATGAGTCGTTTTTTGGGGAATATAAAATTGAAGGAAGAACAGGAAGAGGTGATACTTGTGTAGCAGCGTATTTGATTGCAAGAAATAAAATGGATTATCAGAAAGCATTGGATTTTGTAGCTAAAATTGCAACAAAAAAAATGCAATATAAAGGTCCTTATAAAGGAATTTAAAACTATACTATTTTAGGAGGGGTTTAGGATGAAAAAGATTGGGGTTTTGTTAATAGCATTACTTATTGTTACGACATTGGCATTTAGTGTAAGAACTATAAAATTGGTAGCTTGGACGATTGGGCCAGATGATCCATCTATTAATAGAAAAATTAATTTAGAAAAGGCTGCTGAGAGATTAAACAAAATGCTTGAAGCTGCAGGATCGGATATAAGAGTTGATTTAGAAGTTAGTTTTGACTCGACTGATTGGGGATCCTATAAACAAAGAGCATTAATAGCGTTTAAATCAGGAAAACAACAAATAGATATTATAACAAGTGGTCATGAGGACATTGGAATGTGGGCATCAGCAGGTTATATTCTTCCTATTGATGAATATGTAGAAAAATACTGGGACTTAGGTTTGTATGACATTTTTGAATCATTATGGGAATCAACAAAATTTAAAGGTAAAATTTACGGTATTCCTCAAGATACGGAAGCAAGGCCATTATATGCAAGGAGAGATAAATTAAGAGAATTAGGTTATAGTAATGATGAAATAGATGAAATGATGAATAAATTCAATACAGGAGAATACACATTATACGATATCGTAAGAATTTCACAAGAAGCTATAAATAAGGGAGTCGTTAAATGGGGATTGTGGCACAGGCCATCAAAAGGAGTTGACTATTTTCAAATCTTTACATCATTTGGTGCTCAAATTTATGATCAAACAAGTAACAAACTTGTTTTTGATGAACTAAATATGAGAAAAGCATTCCAATTCTTCTATGATATTTCTAATAAATATAAAATTACACCAAAAACATTAATTGGAACACCTTGGAATTCAGTTCATAGCTCATTTGCAGGACCAGAAGGAAATGTTTTATTCCATATGGGTGGAACCTGGAATGTAGCTGAATGGAAAAAAATGTTTGGATATACAAATGAAGATATAAAAGAAAAATTCGCATTTTCATTAACTCCAAGTGCATATAAAGGTAAACATGGAAATACTTTATCACATCCAGTAGTTTATATGGTAACTGCAAGATCAAAATATCCAGAATTAGCAACTTTACTTATAACCTTAGCTTCAGCAGCTGATTTAAATGCAAAGCACGCAATAGATAGTGGTCACTTAGCTATTAGACACGAAGAAATGAGTAATCCATATTATTCAAAAGATGAATTCACAAAGAAAGCAACGTTATTACTTCCATATACAAAGTTTGTACCTAACAACGATAGATTTGATGAATATAATAAAATAATTTTTGATGCTCTTACAGCATTAGAAGCAGGAAAATTTAATGCAGATCAAGCTGTGAAATTTGTTGAAATGAGTTTGAAATCAAGATTAAAAGATGCAGTAATAATAAAAAAATAGTTAGTATTTTTATTTCCCCTCTCCAATAAAACGGGGAGGGGTTTATTGAGAAGTTAAGGAGATGATAAAATGAAAACTTATAATTTAAAAAACTATAAAAAAGGAACCAAACTTTCTCTTTTTTTCTTTTTATTTCCAGGTATATTGTTAGTAATAGTTTTTTTTATTATTCCTGCTATTTTAACAATAGTTTTGTCTTTTACCAATATGGATTATTCTTTTAATTGGGATTTTCACGGTTTTACCAATTTTATAGATATGTTTTCAGATTTTTTGATACCGTTGGTATTGAAGAATACATTTGTATATGTATTGTTCACCTTATCTTTTTTTAATGTTGGGTTAGCTTTATTGATATCACTTTTAACTACAACTATAGATGATAATGGTGGCTTAATATTTAGATTAATTTGGATGTTACCAAGATTAACTCCTTCAGTAGTATATTCTTTACTATGGTTATGGATTTTTGATCCTACAAAATTTGGTATGATTAACGGAATTAGAACAGAAATTTTTGGAAGGGATCCTATTAATTTCTTAAGTTCACATCCTATGATGATCGTTGTTTTTGCAAATGGATTTGTTGGAGCTTCTTTTGGTATGATACTTTTTACTTCAGCAATAAAATCTATTCCACGTGATTATTTATATGCTGCAAAAGTTGATGGAGCAGGATATTTTTTTACAGTAAGAAAAATTATTTTACCAATTTTAAAATGGCAAATTTTATTTACTACAGCTTATCAGACATTATCATTATTAACGTCTTTTGAATATATTTTAATATTAACAGATGGCGGTCCTGTGTTTTCAACAGAAGTTTGGTCATTATATACATACCATACTGCCTTCGAAAATTTCAGATTTGGTTATGGTGCATCATTATCATTAGTTTTGGTTATTTTGGGATTTGTTGCTTCGATCATATATTTAAAGGTATTTAATTTTGAAAAAATGATGTCAGATCCTAGAATCGAGGTTGATTCATGATGAATGAAAGAACATATAAAATAACATATTTTCAAAGAAAAAAAGAAAAAATAGTTCGTTTAATTATCTATTTAATATTAATATTTATTAGTTTACCAATAATATTAAGTTATTTATGGCTTATATTAAGTTCTTTTTCAAAAGGAATGAAGTATGGAATTATTCCTACAGAGTTTACTTTAGAAAACTGGAGATTTTTATGGCAATCTGTTGAAGGATATCCAAACATTTGGGAAGTAACGTGGAATACGTTTGTAGTAGCATTATTGGTTATGGCATTTGAAGTTTTTATATCAAGTTTTGCTGGTTATGCGCTTTCAAGATTTAAATTTAAAGGACGTGTAACTATTTTAAAGAGTATCTTAATTTTACATTCTTTTCCTGCAGTTTCGCTTTTGGTTGCCATATATTATGTATTAAACACCTTAAATCTTATCAATTCATTATGGGGAGTAATTTTGCTAAAAGCAGCTTTGGAAATCCCATGGGGTTCATGGATTATGAAAGGCTTTTATGATCAATTACCCTGGGAAATAGAATGGGCAGGACTAGTAGATGGATATACACGTATACAAGTTTTTAGGAAAATTATTTTACCATTAGTTAAACCTGGTATAGCAGTTGCCGCAATTTTTGGATTTTTATCAGGATGGTCAGAATTTGTTTTTATTAATACTTTTATTTTAAATCAACAAACATGGACATTATCAAGATATATAAAAGGCATAATAGGAGATTTTAGATTTGTTGATTATGGATTGTTAACCTCAATTTCTTTATTCTATATTATTCCTACATTGATATTTTTCTTATTTACAAATAAATATCTGTTAGAAGTAAATATAACAGGTACTAAGGGTTAAGGGGTGAGATTATGGCCAAAATCGAATTAAAAAATTTGAAGAAGTATTTTGGAAATGTTAAAGCTGTAGATGATGTGTCTTTAAATATAAATGATGGAGAATTTGTGGTTTTTTTAGGACCCTCAGGTTGTGGAAAAACAACAACGCTTTTAATGTTAGCGGGAATTTATAAACCGACAAGTGGTGAGATTTTATTTGATGATCAGCTTGTGAATGAAGTTCCACCAAAAGATCGAGAAATCGGAATGGTTTTTCAAAGTTATGCCTTATATCCCCATATGACTTTATATGAAAATATAGCTTTTCCTTTATTGGCAAAAAAAATGCCAAAAGATATTATAGATAAAAAAATAAGAGATGTAACAAAAAACTTAGATATTGGAAAACTGCTTGATAGAAAGCCTAATCAAATTTCAGGTGGTCAACAACAAAGAGTTGCAATTGCAAGGGCTTTAGTGAAGGAACCTAAAATATTATTGTTTGATGAACCATTATCTAATTTAGATGCAGCATTAAGAGCTTATATGAGAGCTGAGATAAAAAAATTACAACATGATTTAGGTATAACATCTGTTTATGTTACTCATGATCAAGTTGAAGCTATGACAATGGCAGATAGAATAGCAGTTTTTAATAAAGGTAAATTAATGCAATTTGATACACCAAATAATATTTATAATGAACCTAAAAATGTTTTTGTTGCCAAATTTGTAGGAACGCCATCTATGAATATATTAGATGTTGAAATTGAGAATTTACATAATAGAATTTTTATAAAAATTGAAAAAGATATTTTGTTTGAAATAGAAGATGAAAACATGAAGAATAAAATTGAAAAAATAAATACAAAAAAAGTCGTTATGGGAATAAGGCCAGAAGATATAAAAATTTCTTTTAAAAAAGAAAATAATAATTCGTTTAGGTCAAAAGTCTATATTTTGGAACCTTTGGGAAGAGAAATAATTTATAATATAAAGTTAGGTAATAATATTTTCAGAATAATTAGTGATGAGAAATATGATTTAAAGCTTGAAGAAACAGTTTATTTAACTTTCCCAAAAATAGGATTTCATCTTTTTGATAAAGAAAGTGGAAAAAATCTTCTTTTTTAGGAGGAATTATGAGAAGAATATTAATTACAGCTCATTCTGGATGCAATAATACAAAAGAAAATTCTTTTGAACATATAAATTCTGCAATTGAATCAAATGTCGATATTATTGAAATTGATATTGACATTAGTATGGATAAAATCCTGGTACTTTCTCATAATCCATTTATTTATCAGCATTCTGGACATTTTGAAAAAACTTCGAATATTTCAAGTGAAGTTTTAAAATCAAACGGTATTATCACTTTGGAATCAGTATTGAAAGATATTAATATGACAATACCTCTTAATTTAGATTTAAAAAGTGAATATGTTATAGAGTCAGTTATAGAACTATTAAAAAAGTTAAATTACACAAATAATATTATTTTCACAGGATGTAATTCTAGATGGGTTACTAAATTAAGGAGTTTATCTGATGAATATGGAGTTTTTCTTAACTCACAAGAGTTTGAAATTTTAGCAAAGGAAGAATACAATAATTTCATAAAAATATTTATTAAAACAGCTATCAAAACAGGTGCTATAGGACTTAATTTAAACTACAATTTATGTAATGAAGAACTTGTATATCGAGCACATTTAAACGGGTTATTTGTCCAAGTATGGACTATTGATAAAGAAGAAGATATGAAAAAGATGATAAAAATGGGTGTAGATGGAATAACTACTCATAATCCATTATTATTAAAAAGATTGGTAGATGATTTTTATGGATAGTATATTAAAATTTTTTAATTTAAAAAGTTTATGGGAAGTAAAGTGGGCTCATGGAGTTAATTCCAAAAATGATTTAAAAGAAGCATGTTCTTCTGAAGTAATGATGATTGAAGGTGATGTGAAATCAGATCCATTTGGCAATATAATAATGGCACATCCCCCTAAAGAAACAAGTGATATTACATTTTTTGAGTGGATAGATCAAATAATTTCGTGTAAAAAAGGAGCAAAAATTGATTTTAAAGATAAAAATTCTATTTTACCTACCATTGAATATTTGAAAATGATAAAACCAAAAATTCCAATATTTTTACATGCTGATATTTTAAAAGGGGCTGGAGGTTCGGAAAGCGTTTTTAATCCTTATGAATTTATTGGTACATGTAATAAATTGTATCCTGAAGCTATTCTTTCTTTAGGATGGACTACAGGCCCTAAAGAAAATGGGTATTTTTCAAAAGAACAAATAAACGAAATGATTTTTTATGCAAATAAGAGTATAGCGAATCATATAACAATATCTATAAGGACATCATTTTTAATAAATTCTTGGAATAATATAAAAGAAATATACAAATATGATAGATTTTCTATAACTCTTTGGAATGTAGAAAAAATAACAAATGAACTAAAAAATTTTATTGTTAATAATATAAATATAGAAAAAACGTTGTTAGATTTAAGAAATGATGAAGTATTTCGTTTGAATTAATATTATGTTGAGTTGGATATAATATCTGAAAAAATTTAGAAAACTAAATATATTGAAATATAATTATTAAACAAAAAAAGTGGCGTGAAAACGCCACTTTAATAATATTAAAAAATTTCACTCATTCTTACAGGACGTCCTTCTTTGGCTGATAATAAAGCTGCTTTTGCTATTAAAGTTGCTTTTAATCCATCTTCACCAGAGACAGGAACTTTTTTATTATTTAAGATAGAATCAACGAATACTTTTATCTCATCTTTAAATGATTGCATATATCTTTCAAGGAAAAAGTATAAAGGTTTATCTTCTATAACTCCATTTTCATTTAATAAAATAGTGTTTGTAGGTTTATCATTTTGAGCTATAGCGCATCCTTTAAGCCCAAAATATTCAACTCTTTGATCGTAACCATAAGAAGTTTCACGGCTATTATCAATTATGCATACAGCATTATTTTTGAATTTTAATGTGATTACTGCAGTATCATAATCACCTAAATTTTCAATTTCAGAATTTATTAAAACTTTCCCAATTGCAAAAACTTCTTCTACTTCTGATCCTGCAAGATATCTTGCCATGTCAAAATCGTGTATAGTCATATCCATAAATATACCCCCAGAATTTTTTACATACTCTACAGGAGGAGCTTTTGGATCTCTTGAGGTTATTTTTATTATATGAGGATTTCCCAATTTGTTTTCTTGTGCTAAATCTTTTATTTTTTTGAAGTTATGATCAAATCTTCTATTAAAACCTATTTGTAAATTCACACCATTTTTTTCAACAATATTTAAAGCTTCTTTAATAATTTCAATATTAAAATCTATAGGTTTTTCGCAAAAAATATCCTTTCCTGCATTAGCACTTTCTATTATTAATTGTGCATGTGTATTTGTTGGAGAACAAATAATTACTGCATCAACCTCATCATCATTTATAACTTCCGAAAAATCAGAAAAATACTTTTTTGCCCCTACCTTTGTAGCTAACTCCCTTGCTGCATCAATATTAATATCTGCAATACTTATTAATTCAACATTACTTAATTTTACAATATTCGTTGCATGAATTTTTCCAATTCTACCCGCACCAATTATCCCAATTTTAAGTTTTCTTTCCATAATTTCACCTCAAAATCCAATTAATTTTTTTATATAATTTCTAGCTTTTATAGCATATTCCAACGGTGGAGCTTTCTGAGGATCTTGTTCAGCTTCCACCACAAGCCAACCTGTGTAATCAATTTCATTTAAAATATCAAAAATTGGTTTGAAATCAATAATTCCATCGCCAGGTACAGTAAATACTCCTGCTTTAACAGCCTCTAAAAAGCTCAAATCTTCACTATATGTTTTTTCTAATATTTCTTTTCTTAAATCTTTTAAATGGACATGTTTAATTCTGTTTGGGAATTTTTTAATTAATTCCACTGGATCACCGTTTGCAAATACCATATGACCTGTATCAACCAATAAAAATACCTTTTTAGGGTCTGTCAATTCCATTAATTTAACAGTTTCTTCATAACTTTGAACACCTGTACCCATATGGTGATGATATACTATTTTCATATCTTTTTCTAAAGCCAAGTCTCCAAGAATATTCAAACCTTCAGATAATTTTTTCCATTCATTTTCGTTGAAAATTGGTTTATTTTTGCATAACGGAATATTTATGTTCCCATGAATAGACTTACCACATTCAGCGACAACAATAATCTTAGCTCCGACTTCTTTTAAAAAATCTCTATGTTTTTTAAAATTTTCAATAGTTTTATCAAATTTTCCTATAGTAAAAAAAGTACTAAACCATTGACTTGCTACTTTTAAATTTCGCTTTTCTAATTCTGATTTTAATATTTTTGGATTTTTAGGGTATTTATTTCCTATTTCAGTGCCTTCAAAACCAGCTTTTTGCATTTCATTTATGCATTGTTCAAATGATATTTCTCCCCCTAATTCCGGCATATCATCATTTGTCCAAGCAATGGGAGCAATACCTATTTTTATATCTTCCCTTCTCATCATGATTTTTCCCCCAATCAGTAGTCTTTAGAATATTTTTCTAAATAAGCATCATGCTTTTTCTGAGCTTCTATCACTCTTTTATTTTCAGAATGATGAGATATTCCAACTCTCCAAAAGGATTCGTAACCAGAAGATTGTGTACCAGGTATAACCTTTATGTGAATTAATGTACTGATTTCAGATTTTTTAGCTTCTTTTAAAGCTCTTTTTAAATCTTCAATAGAGTTTACGATATAAGATTTTGCTCCATAACTTTCGGCATTTTTTGCAAAATCAATATCTATATAATCACCGTCAAGTTCATTGGTTTCAAGATTTCTGTACCTCAATTCATTTCCGAATCCATTTTTACTTCCATGCCCCTTTTGCAATGAGTTTATAGATTGGAACCCGCCATTGTCAAACATAATGATGTTTATTTTTTTTCTTTCTTGAATAGTTGAAACTAATTCTGAATGTAACATAATATAACTGCCATCACTAACCATAGTCCAAACTTCTTTTTCTGGCTCAGATAATTTTACTCCGTAAGATCCTGCTATTTCATAACCCATGCAAGAAAATCCATACTCAAGATGATAAGTTTTTCTTCCTTTACATCTCCAAAGTCTGTGCAAATCACCTGGTAAACTTCCTGCAGCACCTACAATAATATCATTCTCATTCAAAAATTCGTTAATTACTCCCAAAGCTTTTGTTTGAACAATACCTTTTTTAGATTCTAAAGAATATAATCTGTCAACTTCATTTTTCCATTCATTTTTTAAAGAGGAAATATAATCTTTTTTGTAGGAAGCTTTATAATTATGTTTTTCAAGTAAGTTTTTTAATTCCTTCAAAGCGAGTTTGGCATCTGACAAGAGTAATGTCGAGTCCATTTTTATACCGTCAAATCTTGAAACATTAATACTTAATATTTCGACTTCTGGATTCTGAAATTGTGTTTTTGATGCGGTTGTAAAATCCATTAATCTTGTTCCTATGGCTATAATTAAGTCTGCTTCTTTTGCTAATTTATTTGCTACCAAAGTTCCTGTAGTTCCAATTCCTCCCATATTCAATGGATGATCCCAAGAAAGTATACTTTTTCCTGCCTGAGTAAATCCAATAGGAATATTAAATGCTTCGGCAAATTCTTTTAATTCATCATATGCAAATGAATAGTGGATGCCACCACCTGCTATAATTAACGGTTTTTTCTTATTCAAAATAACTTTTAAAGCTCTATTTAAACTCTCCGGATTTGGTTGTCTTCTTTCAATTGTCCATACTCTTTTTTTAAAAAAAGATTCTGGATATTCATATACTTCACCTTGAACATCTTGAGGTAAAGCCAATGTGACAGCACCTGTTTCTACAGGATCAGTTAAAACTCTCATAGCATTTATTGCAGCTGTCATTAATTGTTCAGGTCTTTCAATTCTATCCCAATATTTACTTACAGATTTAAATGCATCATTAGCTACCATTTTGTAATTGTTAGGAAATTCTAATTGTTGTAATACAGGATCAGGTTGTCTTGAAGCAAAAATATCTCCGGGTAAAAGTAACACTGGAATTCTATTAACTGTGGCAGTTGCTGCAGCTGTTACCATATTTAAAGCACCAGGCCCAATTGAACTTGTACAAGCAAAAATTTCTAATCTATTTTTTTGTTTAGCATAAGCAGTGGCTGCATGAACCATCCCTTGTTCATTGTGGCCTTGATAAAATTTTAATGATAAATCATTCATGTTTTCCAGAGCTTCTGCAATTCCCAATACATTACCATGCCCAAAAATACCAAAAACCCCTTTTACAAATTTATATATTTTTCCATCAAGTTCAACGTATTGATTATCTAAAAATTTTAATAAAGCCTGTGCCATCGTTAATTTTATTCGTTTCATTTATTTCTCCTCCTCTGGCCAAATGAACGCATTTTCCTCCATTACCCACATATGTTCTTTTACAAAAACAGGTGTAATATATGGATTATTTTCTAAGTGTCTTATTGCCCATATATAGTACATTGCATAACCAGGAGCAGAAACTTGTGGATGTACCTTATCATTTAATATTTTTATCGTATCACCGTCAAATACTTTATAAGCATCATCACCTAATATAGATATTCCAAATCCATGTTTGGGATATATTCTATAATGATAGATCTCCGGTTGCGGATGATGATGTGGAGGATAACTTGACCACTTTCCTGGATAATTTACAACTTCACCAAGCACTAAGTTGGCATATGGAGCATTTGCTTTATCAAAAATAGTTCTAACTATTCTTGTTGATGTTTCTTTCATTGTACCTTTTCCGCGTTGTTCAGATCTGGTATCTTCGGGTTTATAAAATACACTTTTGAAATCATTACCGTTTTTTGTTGCAACATAGCAAATTTCACACTTGCTAGTGGCAGTTAATTTTACTTTTGTATTTTTTGAAACATGTAGTGTGTATGGTAGTTCATCAAGTAAAGAATTTCTTCTAACACTATATGAAGCATCATCGAATTCAAAAGTAACGTCTCCACTCATTAATAAAAAGGCTCTTTCTTTTTTTTCATCATTCGTGTAAACATCATTTTTTTCTAATATTATTATTCCAAAGTCCATCATTGTGTTGTTATCTTTTTCATCTTCAGAAGTTATTTGATTATATCCTCTTCTAAATTCATTTTTTTTCTTTATTAACAAAAATATCCCCCCTTATTTTCTACTTATAACTTTTTTTACCTTTTGAATAATATCTTGTGCAGTTAGATTAAAGCGTTTTTTCAAATATTCAACATCGCCTACTTCACCAAATTCATCATTTATTCCAACCATTTCCATGGGTATTGGATAATTTTCTGAAACTATTTTAGCTACAGACATTCCCAAACCGTTAATTACCGTATGATTTTCAGCAGTTACAATTGCACCAGTTTTTTTTGCACTTTCAATTATCAACTCTTTATCAATAGGTTTTAATGTAAACATGTCTATTACGCGTACATTTATACTTTCATTTTTTAACTGTTCAGCAGCTTTTAAAGATTCTTCAACCATAATTCCGCTTGATATTATGGTTGCATCACTTCCATCTAAAAGCAAAACACCCTTGCCTAATTTAAATTTACTACCTTCTTCATATATTTTTGTTGGGAATTTACGTAATAGTCTAATATAAAACGGTGCTTCAGTATAAGTAATTTGTTCAACTAAATTTTCCATCATAACACAATCTGTAGGTTCAACTACATACATAGTTGGTATTGATAACATAACTGCAAAGTCTTGTAACGCCATATGGGTTCCACCATTATATGCTGCTGTTATTCCAGGGTCTGTAGCAACCAATTTAACATTTAATCTTGCATAAGCAACTGACATATAAACTTGATCGAGAGCACGTCTTGACATGAATGCAGTAAAAGTATGAGCAAATGGAATTTTATTTGTTGCAGCTAATCCCGCAGCTATCCCCACCATATTTGATTCTTGAACACCTATGTTAAAAGCCCTTTCAGGAAAAACGTTTAAAAATTTCAATGTTCCATTTGAATTCATTAAATCAGCATCTAAAACAACAATTCTTTCATCATTCCTTGCCAATTCTATTAATTTATCTATATATGCATCTCTCATCATTTTTGTATCGTTTTTTCTATTATTCAAAATTTTTATATCCATTAAGACTCACCTTCTTCAAGTATCTTTAATTCTTTTTCAAGTTTTTCAATTGCTTCTTCAATTTCACTTTGTTTTACTTTTACATGATGCGCCACTTTCCCCTCCAAAAAAGAAACACCTTTTCCTTTGATTGTATTTAAAATAATTACAGAACTTTTATTTTTAATATTTTTAGCTTTTATTATTGCGTTGTATATTGCTTCAATATCATGTCCATCAACTTCAAGTGAATACCATCCAAAATCTTCCCATTTTTTTCTTAAATCTCCTAAATCATTTATTTCATAAGTATATCCATCTAATTGTTGTTTATTATAGTCAACAAAAACCGTTAAATTATCAATTTTTGCGTTACCACCATATAAAGCCCCTTCCCAAACTTGTCCTTCTTGAGTTTCGCCATCGCCTAACATTACGTATACATAATTATCTTTTTTGGAAAGTCTATGCCCTAGAGCCACTCCTAAAGCTGTTGACATGCCTTGACCCAAAGAGCCAGTTGTCATATCGATTCCGGGTGTTAAATTTTTATCCGTATGACTTGGCAATAATGTACCACCTTTATTCAAAGTTAAAAGCCAATCTTTCGGAAAATATCCTTTTAAAGCCAAAGTTGCATATAATGACGGACCTGCATGACCTTTTGATAAAATAAACCAATCCCTTTCTTCCCATTTTGGATTTTGTGGGTTTATTTTCATAATTTTTCCATATAATACGGCAAGTAATTCTACAATGGACATGGCTCCTGGTAAGTGCCCGAAGCCCAAATGTCCGATTTCTTTTAATGTTTCGATTCTTATTTGAATGGCGAATTTCTTCAATTCTTTGATATCTTCTTTTGAAAGCATAATTTCACCAACCTTTTTTTACTAATTCTTTGATTTTTTCATTAATTGCATCTCCAACTTCGTTAGTTTTTGCATTTCCGCCAATATCTTTTGTAAGATATTTTCCTTCCTCTGTAACTTTTTCCATTGCTTCCATTATTAATTTAGCTGAATCACTTTCACCTAAATGCTCTAACATCATACTTGCTGTCCAAATGGCACCTATAGGGTTTGCTATTCCTTTTCCGGCTACGTCCGGTGCAGAACCGTGTACAGGTTCGAACATAGAAGGATATTTTTTTTCAGGATTGATATTTGCACCTGGGGCTATACCTATGCTTCCTTGCATTGCAGATCCTAAATCTGTTAATATATCTCCAAATAAATTCGAAGCAACTACTACATCAATATTTTCTGGATGTAGCAAAAAATATCCTGATAAAGCATCTACATGCATAATACGAGTTTCAACTTCAGGATAATTATTTTTTAGTTTATTAAAAACTTCATCCCAGAAAACCATACTATAATTCAGAGCATTTGATTTCGTTGCAGATATTAAATTCTTGTTTCTCTTTAATGCTATTTCAAAAGCATATTTCATAACCCTTTCCGTCCCTTTTTTGGTAAAGATAGAAGTTTGGATTGCAACTTCATCTTCTGTTCCTTGATTAATGCGACCACCAGTTCCGGAATATTCACCTTCCACATTTTCTCTAACAACTATAAAATCTATTTTTTCATTTCTTAAAGGTCCTTTTATACCTTTTAATAACTTTACAGGCCTTAGATTTATATATTGATTGAATTCTTTTCTTATTGGTAATAACAATCCCCACAATGAAACATGATCGGGAACCCCTGGAAAACCAACTGCTCCCAAATATATCGCTTCAAAATCCCTTAAAATTTTTATTCCATCTTCAGGCATCATCTTTCCTGTTTTTAAATAATATTCACAACTCCATGGAAATGTTTTAAATTCAAAATCTATTCCGCCGTGAACATCTCTTATAGTGTTAAGTACTTTTAACCCTTCGTTTATTACTTCAACGCCAACACCATCACCAGGTATTACAGCTATTTTATATTTTTTCACAAAATCACCTCTTTTTATATGCTTTTTTTAACGCTTTTATCAGCGGTAATTCTTTTCCAGATAAAAACCTAACCATTGCCCCACCAGCTGTACAAATATAACTGAACTTTTTTTCTGCATCTTTTACCAATTTGTTGGCTGCACTTACAGAATCTCCGCCGCCTACTACAGAATAAGCAGATGAATTCGCTACAGCATTCCATATTTCATATGTTCCTTTTTCAAATATTTTATTTTGATCGTAAGCTCCTGCAGGACCGTTAACAAATATTGTTTTTGCATTGTTTATTTCTTTTTTAAATAATTCAATTGTTTTTGTACCAATATCTAAAAATAAAGCATCTTCAATAGGTAAATCTTCTAAATTTACCTCAACTCTTTCATCATTATTTCCATATGCAAAATCAATTGGGTTAATAAATTTATCTCCCCATTTTTCCATGAACTCTTTAGCAGGTTCAAAAAACTTGTTTAAAGATCGATCATATATAAATTTTTCTTGCTTTTTACCAAAAGATTTCCCTTGAGACATATGCATAATTATTCCTGTCACACCACATGTTAATATTTTATCCGCGGTACCATTTTCTAATACTTGTTTCATCATTCCAAAAGCATCTGAAACTTTTAGTCCACCTAAAATAAAGATAGAAGGTTTTTTTGGTTTTTCCATTACAGTAGTTAATGCCTTGATTTCAGAAATTAACAATCTACCACCGGCAGTAGGTAAAATTTCTTCAAATGCAACCATTGAAGGAGCATTTCTATGTGCAGCTGCAAAGGCTTCATTTACATAAATATCTCCAAGAGGTGCTAAATGCCTAATTAAAAATGTATTTAACATTTCTTTTGGAGTTAATTTAACAGCTTCTTCAAATGTTGATATTTCTTCACTTAAATATCTAAGATTACCTAAAATAATTCCCTCGCCTATATTTAAATTTTTAACAGCTTCCTGAGCAGCGGGACCAGCAACATCATCAATATATTTTATTTCTATACCGAGTTTCTCTGAAAGTTTTTTTGCATGTTCTTCAAGTGGAATTAAATTAAAGTAATCTAACGAATCCCCCTGATGAGCTATAATTGCTAATTTAGCTCCTTTTTCCAATAATTCTTTTATTGTTGGGATACTTTTGTTGATTCTGTTTTCATCTACTATTTTCTTTGTTTTTGGATCAAGTGGTGAATTAATATCAACTCTTAAAATAACGGTTTTGTCATAAAAATTAAAATCATCTAAAGTATTTATCTTGAGATCTATCATATTATCACCTCACTTTATAAAATTTGTACGGCGACTAACAGTCACCGCACAAAAATTATCAATAGTTGATATTTTTAATGTTTAAATATTTGTTAGTTAAAGAAACAGCTTCTAACCTATCTTTTTGCATTTCCATAGCAGCTCTTATTCCATCTATTGTTTCAGGAATCGTAACAGATTCTTGTGGGATATGAATAGAATATAATATTCTATCATCAAATACGGTAATTGTTTCTTCCCAGATAAATACTTCGTATAAGTCTCCTCTTGGATGTCCTAAATCGCGAGCAAATTTAAAAATCGCAGCATTTCCTAAAAATCCATCTTCGATTTTTACAACACGAATTCTTGGATGCTCTTCAAATATTTCTATTACTTCCTGTGTAGTAACAGATTTTTTTGGTTTAGCAGCAACTGTTATAAAATGGCCATGAGTAACAGGAGTGTGAACTAACGTTCCTGTAGCTTTTACATGAGGCATTACAAGCATTAAGTCCACTGCTTGATGATTTGGAACTTTATCTACTTTTAAGGCATTTGTAAGCCCTCTGTGATAATCACCAGGATCTGCAACTCTTCTAACTATTGTAATTATTACATTGTCTATCCCGAATACTCTATCCAAAGCATCTACGGTTCTAATTAAACCCGTGGTATTACACGAAGTAAGTTTTAAAAATTGTTTTCCTAACCCTTTTTCAAAATTTGCGTACCCATGGAAGAAAACGTCTGCTATTTCTGTTTTTTCACCACCTTGAAAAATAGCTTTTTTACCATATTTTTCATAGAGTTTTTTATTTTTTGCTCCAATTCCGGCACTTGTTGCATCTAATATTATGTCACATTTCTGTATTAAATCTTCTAAAGTACCCGAGATTGGAATACCATATTTCTCTAATTTTTCTCTGTTTTCAGGAAGAGCTAAATAAAAATCATATGGCATTCCCTTTTCTTTCAAAGCTAACACGGGTAATGTTGGTGAAACATCAGCAATTCCGATTAACTCCATATCTTTTTGTAAAGCAACTCCATCAGCCAACCTTTGACCAATTGTACCATAACCTACTACCCCCACCTTTACCATACTTAACAACTCCTTTCTCAAAGTTTCACACTTTTCCTAATTATTGGTTTTGTAAAAAGAGAAATCATTATAGGATGCAGATTAATTCCATTCATTAAATTAAATAATCTCCCTGCAGACAAATTTCCCATTTCTTCTCGTGGAACTCTAACAGTTGTAAGTTGAAACTGTTCAGCAACATTCAAATCGTCAAATCCAATAATTCCAATATCTTCTGGTACCTTATAGTTATTTTTTTCTAAAACTTTTATTATTTCTATAGCACATAAGTCTTTACTTGTTACAATAATTTCCGGTTTTTCTTTTACCACATTCAATGTTAATTTTTTTAAATCCGAAATTTCTATAAAAGAATAAACTTTTGGTGTTAAACCTATTTCGATCATAGCTTTTTCGTAACCTAATTTTCGTTGTTCAAAACTGTAATGTTCTTCTTTATAATGAAAATAAACTATTTTTTTATAACCTTTATTTAAAAAAGTTTTTACTATATTATATGTTCCTAAAAATCCGTTGCTTACAATACTATCAACATCAAGACCCCAAATATATTCATCAACTACAACAACAGGTTTATCAAAATTTAAAAAGTATTCGATATCTTCCTTTTTTAAACCACCGCCAACTAACATGAATCCATCAATTTCATCAAAGGATATATTTATTTTTTTATCTTCAATTGAAAAAATAAACAAATTTGATTTTAATTTTGAAAAATAATCTTTAATACCAGACATTATAGGAACATAGAAATTGTTTTCAGAATTATGAAGTCCATCGAAAACTTCATCAGTGCATCCAATTCCTATATTCCACTTATTTTTCTTGGCTAAATTTTTTGCAAATAGATTTGGTTCATAACCTAATGATTTTATAGCCATGATTACCTTTTTTCTGGTTTTTTCGGAAACATTGGGATTATTATTCAAAACTCTTGAAACTGTAGCTATTGAAACATTCGCTATTTTAGCAATATCTTTTGTTGTAATTATATTAATCACCCCCATTTTGAAAACGCTTACAATTTTCATATATTTAATTATACATTATTATTTAGTTAAAAAACAAATAATAACAGATAGTATTAAAGCACATTATATATGATTATATAAAATTATAATTGATTATATATATAAATTTAAGTTTATTATAATATGAATAATAAAAAACATAGAATTTAATTTGTAATCAATTATATAATAGTATAATTGTTATTTATCGTATAAAATTAGATTTTTTTTAAATAAAAAAAAATGGTAATATTTTAAAGAAATTATTTTTGAAAACGCTTACATAAAAAATAAAGAGGAGATGAAATTATGAGCATTAGAGATTCTTTAGAGAAAAAAAGTAAAGATTTTTTAAGTAAAAGAAAAAAAATCAGGAAAAACACAATGAAAAATATATTTGGTAAAAGATATTATATTTTTCCAAAAAATATAAATTTACTAAATTATAATAAAAGACCTATTGCTGTATTTAATCCTGGTACAATATTAAAAGACAATATATTAAGTATTTTCCCTAGATTAATATTTGACTACTATAAATATACGTCTAGTATAGGTTATTTTGAGATAGAAATTGAAAATATATTAGAAGGAAATTTAGATAAACATATTGATACAAAAATAATTTTGTATCCGGAATTTTTATGGGAATTTTTGGGGAGTGAAGATCCAAGAATAATTGAAAGCCATGGGGAGTATTTGATGTTATATACTGGCAAAGGGTATATTGATTTCCGAAAAAAAAGAAGAGATGTTTTAGCTTTTGCAAAGTTAGATAAAGATTTCAAAATAAAAAGAAAAGATTATTTTAGAATTTTTGATGGAAATGAGTATTATTTACCAGAAACAATGAAAGACAGTGCTTTTTTAAATTTCAAAGGAGAAAACGCTTCTTTACTTACCAGAATTCAAGTGAAAGATAAGTTCTTTTGTTGGAGAGGATTGGCGAATGTTAATAAATCAACTATTGATATAGAAACATTAAATCCAGTTTTTGCAATGGAAAGTTGGGAAACAAAGGTAGGTTGGTCTACTAATTCTATCAAGTTGTCTGATGATGAATACTTAGTAGGTTGGCATGCGGTAATGAAAAGTAATCTTTCTTATAAAAATGGTTTTGCTATAGTAAGTGGAAAAGGCGAATTATTAGGAATCAGTGATTATTTATTATATCCAGAAGGGCTGGATGAAAATTATGGAGATAGGCCTTTTGTTATTTTCGGTGATGGGCTTGTAAAATATAAAGAATACGTTATTTGGGTAGGTGGAATTTCGGATTATGCAATAGGAATTTTTATTACAACATTGAAAGAAATAACTAAAAATATGAGAATAATATAAAAAGGATAAAAAATTGTTCTAAATGTTTGGTAACGTATAAAATTTGTGTCATCCATCACTTTAGCTCCTCTATCGAGCTATTCATCTTTTTTAAGAAAGAATCACAAAATACGTCTATAATCCTTGATACAACTAAATCCAAAATGTGCAATAATTAATAATACATAAAACTAATACTAAAAACAAATTTTAAATTTAATAATGTTAAATCTTGTAGTTAAAAATTACAAAAGGATTTTTATTCCAAAAATTCATATAAAAAATTACAGAAATTGCTACTAAAGCATATTACGTTACAGACGATAATCAATATGAAATAATTTAAGAATAATAATCCAATTTCATTACCATCCAAGAAGAGGTATTTACACAAAATATTATATGCTACCGTTAAAGCTGTGGTTATAATTTTTCTACTATATATTCATCAATATTTCTTTTTTCTGAGTTGATATTTATTCCTATTATATATATTTCTTTATTTTCACTTATGTATTTTTCATAATATTTCTTTTCTTTTATTTGTTCTATTGCTTCTTTTGCGCTTTTATCTAATTTTATTTCAAAAAGATATATTTTATTATTATGTTCTAATACTAAGTCACTTCTCCCAAGATTTGTTAGTTCTTCTGCTGTTATGTTTAACCTTGCTGATGCTAATATTGTATATATTAATGAGTGATAATAACTTTCTCTTTTTTGATGTAAGTTATACGGTATTGCACTTATTATCCTTTTTATTTCTTCTATTAATTCTTTTATTTCATTTTTTTCTACTAATTCATATATTTCATATATTTTTTCATATGTTTCTTCATTTAGACCATAATTTGCTTCTAATATTAGTTTTGAGAAACTATTTTTTACTTCTAAATTTGGATAGTCTAATATATATTTTTCTGTTATTCCATATTTTTTTATTCCTTTAAAGGTTAAGTATCCTGCTTGTGCAAAGAATATATTTGCATTTGCATCTTCTATTTCTCTTGTTGTAAAGTCTAATGAATCTACTGTGTATTTTACTAAATCCTCATATTCTATTTTTCTTCCTTTTACATATTCGTATATAAATGATGGGGATCCACTTTCAAACCAATAATTTTGAAATTTTCTTTCATCAAAGAATCTTAATACTGAGAATGGATTATATACAAAGTGTTCCCCGTCAAATGAGAATCCATTATAATATGTTTTTATTTCTTTTAGTAATTCTTCTTTACTTATCCCCATTTCCTTTGCTGTTTCTTCTATATGTTTTTTAAAATAAAATTCAAGTTCTTTTTGGGTATAACCTAACATTTGAGAATATTTTCTGTTTAGAGATATGTCATTTAAATTATTTAATGCTGAGAATACTCCTGTTTTGGTGAATTTCGTTATTCCTGTTATGAATACAAATTTTATGTATTCATCATTAGATTTTACCGTTACATAGAAATCTCTTAGTATTTCTCTGTATTTTTCTGCTTTTTCTTTGTTATTTATATTATCTAATATTGGCTTTTCATATTCATCTACTAATATCACTACTTTTCCTTTTTTAGATAATTTATATATTAATTCATCAAATGCATATTTATAATGATTACTCTCTATTTTTATTTCATTTTTCATTGCTTCTTTTTTTATTATTTTCAATAATCCTTCTTTTAATTCTTCCTCTGTATTGCTTGTTGTATCCAATAAGCTTATTCTTATTATTGGATATTCTTTAAATTCCCATTTGTCATATATGTATGTATTTTTAAATAATTCTTTTTCTCCTTTGAATATGTAATATAATGTCGAGATGGTCAAACTCTTTCCAAATCTCCTTGGTCGAGATAAAAAATAATATTTTCCATTATCTATTAAATCGAAAATATATTTTGTTTTATCCACATATATGTAATTTCCTTTTATTATTTCCTTATAATCCTGTATTCCTATTGGTAATTTTTTCATCGTTTCACCCCCAAAACTATCAATACTACTCAAAATATCATCTCATAATTGAATTATATCACAATTCAGCAACTTTACTTTCCAATAATTCATCAACTATTCCTATGCAAAAATAATATTTTATATTACTTCAAACTCTTCAATTTTATTCAATAATAAAATCAGGCTCAACTCCTGATTATAAATTTTGATTTCACAAAACTTTTTATGGTCTTTTTAAGAGTTCTATCAATTAGTTTTCATTTTTTGAATCCTTTTTATTGTGTCTTCTCAAATCAATTAGTTTTACAACTACTTTTTCCTTCCAAGTTGCTGGAATTTGGGCTTCAATTTCTTTTTTTAATTCTTTAATTTCTTTCTTATTATCCCCAAAATAAAATATCAAATAAATTCCATAATTTGCTTCTCTATTTTCTAAATATTTTTCTATAAGCTGTTTTTTTACAGATGAAATTAAATGAGGATTTTTATCTAATTTACATTCAATTCTTACTTTCCAATTATGTTTTTTTTCAGTAATTTCTATATCAGCTCTATATTTTTCTATCAATGCTTCTCTTGTAAATAAATCATTTGATTTCCAAAGGTTAATTAATCTGTTTCTACTATCTTCTTCAAGAATATGTCTTTCTGTATCATTTTGAACTTCCCAAAACATATCTTTCTCTTGGGTTTCATTTCTTTCTATTCGTTTTATTAAATAATCTAACTCAATTTCAACCTTCTTAAAAAACTGATACTCGTTTATCGGATGAGATTCAAAAACAAATTGCTTTAACTTTTTTATCTCCAAAATGTCAAAATCTAATTCTTCTTTACTTTTTTTGACAATAGCTCTTTTAATTATCTTATTCCAGTACTCAGAAATATCTTCATTATCTAATTTTTTTAATTCATCTACACTTAAAAAATCTATTAATTTATACCTAACAAAATTAATTGTTAAATCTAAATTCGATTGGTATCCAGAATGAATTGGCATTTTATCCTCAGAATCAAATTCTTTCAAAAAATTCCATACTAATCTAATTCTTTCGTCTTTTGATAAAAGATTGAAAATTTTTGAAGAATTACTATATTCATATACTGAAACATATAGCTTCACTAACTCATCCTTTGTTAAACTTTCTTCATTATAGATAAACTTATAAAAAATACTTAAAAGTTCTGAATCGTATTCTTTTTTTAATTCTTCCAATGTTTCTTTCTCAATCCTAAAATTATATACTTTCAAAAAAGCATCAATATTTTTATCTTTCGACAAATTTAATATATTTAAAAATTCTTTTAATTCTGAAAGTTCTGAATCTTCAAAATATTTTTTTAAAGTATTATAAAATTTCTCATCTATTGTTTTTATTGCCTCCAACAATGTTTCTTTAGCTAATTTTTCTTTTTCTTTCTCAAATCTATCAATAAAATTTTTGTTCGAAACTCCATTTGCAACCTTTTCCTCTTTAATTGATAAAAAATACAAATACTTTAATTTCTCATTAGAAAGTTTGCTTAAAACTTCTTTTATATTATCCTGGTTTAAATACAAGGATACTATAAAATCTATATCAATATACCTTATATTATTGAATTCTAAAAATACATTCTCTAAATCAATATATTCATCATAAAACTCAATAAAAATAAGTCCTTTTAAATACTCTTTTAATTTTTCAAATGTTTCCATACTAATATAGTCTTCTATTTCTTTGTCAAAATATATTAACTCTGATATAAAACTTATTGCTTTAAAATCTTTCAAAAAATCGTTTTCTTCCATTTCTCTAAAATATTCCTCATTTTTTTCTATTATTTCTCTTTTTTCATTTTCTTTACTTTTTTCTCTTTGTTTTATTTCTTCCTGAATCTTAAAAAATTGTTTTTTAAATTCTTCAAATATTTTTTCCATTTTATACTTTTTTGCAACTTCATCTAATCTTTCTAGATTTTTTTTATTTGCAAATTTAAGAATAACCTTAAAAAGTTCTTCTCTCAACTTTTCATTATCAATTTTTTCCATTTTTTCATCACACAAATCAATTATATTTATTGGAGTTTTTAATGAAAAAAAATATTCAAAATTAAGTATTTTAACAAGCAAATTTCCATTTTTTTCCTTCAAAATATCTTCTAAATAAAGTTTAAATATTTTATTTGCTAATTCGTTTAGTTTTTCGTCAGGCAATTTTTCAATTTTACTATTATATGGTTCTACTTCAATAGTTTCCCACGGTTTGTAATATTGTCTTACTTGCTTTAAAATACCATATATTTTTTTTGCATTTTTTCCATTATATCCGTTAATTAACTCATAATAAAAATTAGAAATAAAATACTTTACACAAAGAATTTTAGAAGAGTAATTATCTCTTTGATATTCCATTATTTTCTTTTCTAAAAGCTCAACTAATTCAATTTCTTTTTCTTTTGGGGTTTTAAATAAAAAATCACATGTATTTATAACTGAAGTTTCATTAAATGTTCCAATAATTTCAACAACTTCTTTAATTCCAACATTTTCTGGATAAATTTTATTTAAAATAGCAACTTGTATTCTATTATCCTCATCCTTAACCTTATTTTCCTTTAACGCATTTAAAAGTTCCTTTAATTTTACAACATCAAAATCCTGACTATATATAACACTAACTTTAAATCCATAGTTAAGATTATTATCATATAACTTCTCAAATAAAAACTTTTTAAGTTTTTTAGAAACTATATTATCCCTTATTATAAATTCAAAAACATATAAATAATGATTTTTCATTTTTATTGCTTCTTCTATTTCATCAATTATAAAATCATCTAATCCCTCATTATAAAATCCTTTTAATAAACCTCTAAGATAAAAATCTTCGGGATTAATAAAGTAAGGATTGATTTCTTTAGAGTATTTTTTTATAGACAAAAGAATTTTCTTCTTAAACTCAATTCCAAAATGATTATTTTCTCCATAAAGTAATTGATAAAAAGGATCAAAATCAATAAAATATTCATCCATACTAATAGAACAAAGCCATGCATATGTTCCTCTAAGCTCTGTATAAACATAATTATCATTTAAAAATAAACCTCTTATAATTTCTTTTGGAATTTTTCTTTTCTCTATTAAATAATGAAATATAAAATACGCTGCCAGGTATTCAGCAAAAATTCTATGTATAAATGTTTTATTTTTAAATAGTTTTGCATTTGAAACTAATTCTTCCAAAATTTCATATTCAAATCCTTTTTTATCACTGGATATTTTTTTTAAACACTCCTCTTCAAAACTTTCAATACTTGAAAACATATAAAAAAATGCCAGATATCCTAATTTTTCAATTAATTCATCATTGCTCTTTTTACTTAAATGTAATCTTTCCTTATGATAATTATTTTCTTCTAAAATTGCTTTTTCTATAAACTCTTCATATAGATTTATCTTATTATCAATATTTTTATTCATTAATTCTGTAGAAACTCTTAATAATTGAGGGGTAGATAAAAAACCCTTATCTTTAAATTTAGAAATAAACTCTTCTTCGTTTTCTACATTGTACAACTTAGAAAATTCTTCGATTTGTTCATCGTCAAGAGATTCTATATAATAAATTTCCACATTTAAATCTAAGTATTTTTCCAGAGTTTCTTTATTATTATCGCCATACCAATCCAGTTCTCTACAGGTCATAATAATTTTTAAACCATCAATAGCTTCCATTACTTTCTTAACTTTTCTTGCCAATTTTTTACTGGTATCCGTCTTTGATACTTCGAAAATTCTATATTCATCAAATCCATCTAGTAACAAAATAGAATTTTTAGCATTTTTATTAATCTCTTCTATAATTTCTTTTTCACAAAATTCCATAAAATCCTTTACAGAGAAAAAGGTTCCATTAAACTTTTCCTTTAAATGTTTTGCCAACCAACTCTTTCCGCTTCCAGGACTACCTAATATAATAGAAAATTGATTATCCAACAGTTTTTCATACTTTTTTCCTATTTCCGTCAAATTTATTTCAATAAATTTATCCATAAATTTCATCTCCAGTAATTGAAATAAGATAATCATTAGAAAGTGATTCTTCTATTTGTTTCATTTTTTTCATATAATACTTTAACAACCAATAATATTTTTCAAATATACGTTTTTGACCTTTGTATTCCTTAATGCTATTTTCTAGAAATTCTTCAAATTTAACCCTTTTTTCAGATGAAATATTTTCTAAAAAATCAACAAAATATAAAATACTCCCTTTTCCAAACATACGCTTTAAACCAAATAATTCATTTTTATCAGAATGATTAAATTTCCTTATTCCATTTAAAATTTCCTCAGTAGTAGCAATAACCGGCCATATTATATATTCAGATTCTAATTTATAAGCATTTGCTAACCCATTACTAATTAAAAAAATATCACTTTTTCTTTTTTCATATTTTTCATTTTCATATAATTTTTTCGAAATCGTTCCTAAAGATATTGCTCCTCGAATTAATTTTTTCTTTTCCAGTATAAATTCCATTTGTAATTTTGAAATAATCTCTATTAATTTTTTAAAATTAATCGTCGTTTCACAAACAAAAACAATACCATCAGAAATTTGAAAACTTTCTTTCGTATATACTTTTAATTCTTGAAATTTATCAAAAAATTTATCTCTAATATCAAATAAGTCATTATATATTTCTTCATTTCCTTTTTCTAATTCATTTCTAAAACCCAAGATATCGAGCCAGATATAAATATATTTATATTTATCATATGCATTTAAAAAATTATCTGAAGGATTTATTTCTCTCAACTTTTCCACTTTATCATCCCCCTATTATAATTTATAAAAAATAGTGTGTAAAATTGATCTCCTTTTATTCCTATTAAAAATTCTTCTTCCTAAATTGAATTTATTTTTTTTAAAGAATTTTTTAATATTCATTTATTAAAAAAATTTATTACATATAATATATTTTATCTCTTGGTGTTACCCAAGAACGGTGGGCAGCCTAAGTTTAACTAAAAAAATAGCATTTTAAGCAATGTAACTTTTTTCTAACAATTTTAAGGCTTCATCTTCTTTTTCTTGTGGAGTCATGTAATTGATAGAACTATGTATTCTTTTTCTGTTGTAAAATGATTCTATGTATTCAAATATTTTTATTTTTGCTTCTTCAAAGGTTTTATAGTTGTTTATATATATATTTCTTCTTTTTTTATTATAGAATGAAATGATTCTATTTTTGCACTGTCATATGGAGTTCCCCTTTTACTGTATGAATGTTGAATGTCTTTTTCTTTTAATAATTCATTGAATTCTTTACTTGTATACTGAGTTCCTAAATCACTGTGGAATATGATTCCTTGCGTTTCTTTTGTATTCATACATGCATTTTTCATTGCTTTTATTACTAGTTCTTTATCTATTTTTCTAGAATATGAGTATCCTATTATTTTGTTTGTATGCATATCCATTACACTTGCTAAATATGTCCAACCAGTTCCTTGTATATGTATGTACGTTATATCTCCACACCATTTTTGATTTATTGTAGTTGTTTCAAAATCTCGATTTATTATGTTTGGTAATTGTTTGATTTCTTCTTTTGTTTTGTGATTTTTAAATTTTTTTATTACTATTGAGTGGATTCCTAATTTTTTCATCCTTTTTTGAACTGTTTTTATATTAACCTTTATACCATTTTTTTCTAGTACTTTTTGTATTTTTGGTGCTCCATAACGTTTTTTACTATCATTATATATCTCTAATATTTTTTGATCCAGTATTTCATTGCGTAATCACCCCTTAGAATATTTGGAGAAAAAATAAGAAAATGATATCATTAAACTAAAGAAATGAAAGGGGTGTTTGGTATGAAAAATAGAAATAAGTATTCTCCTGATTTCAAACTTCAAGTTGTTAAAGAATATCTTAATTCTGATAAGTCTTTATCTGATGTCGCTAGTAAGAATGGTATCCCTTCACCTCATACTTTACATAAATGGGTTAAAACATATGAGGAATCCGGTTATGATGATAATGTCTTCAATTCTAAGAAAGGAAGACCTTAAGTCTATTATTTCTGATATTTCTAAAGTTCCACCTTTTATTTATGAGTCTGCTGGTATTATTAGAAATAATTCTGATGATTCTGCTGTTATGAAGAAAAAAATTGAATATTATGAACGTCTTCTTATTGAAAAAGAGTTGCTTATTAAAATGCAAGAAGACGAGATTAACTTTTTGAAAAAAAACACAGTCAGAAAAAGTAACTTTTATTGGTGATTTTTTACTTATTTTTAAATATAGAGATTTTGGTGTTTCTACTTCTTTTTTACTCTATCGTTATAACATTAGTCCCAGTTCTTTTATTATAATACCAGGTTGTTTTTTGTTGTCAAAAGAACCAGAAAATCTTCTTTTAAAGGTTATTCTTATACTAATGACGGTAAAAAAGTTTCTGATGATTATATTAAACAATTATTGATGGAATTATTATCTGTTAATGATTCTTTTAACCCTGAGTTCTTTTACAAAACTCTTGGCTCTAAGAAACTATCTGCTATATTCAGACAAAGGTTTAATATTATTATTAATCACAAAAAGATTCACAGATTAAGAAAGGAATTAAACCTCGTTAGATATTATCATTGTCATTCTAAACATCCAAGAAAAAGACCTAAAAATCACGATATTACCAGACCTAATCAATACTGGGAATCTGATATTAAGTTTATTCCTACTAAATATGATGGTTATATTCCTATTCTTAGTATAATTGATGCTTTTGATAGATCCATTGTTGGTGTTTATATTGGTAATTCTATTAAAGCTAAGCATCGCTTCGCGAAATTTAGGATGATAATATTATTTTTATTATAATAAAACCTTATCTCCTTAATTGGTCTTACCCAAGAACGGTGGGCAGGCTAAGTTTAACTAAAAAATAGCATTTTAAACAATGTAACTTTTTTCTAACAATTTCAATGCTTCATCTTCTTTTTCTTGTGGGGTCATGTAATTGATAGAACTATGTATTCTTTTTCTGTTATAAAATGATTCTATGTATTCAAATATTTTTATTTTTGCTTCTTCAAAGGTTTTATAGTTGTTTACATATATTTCTTCTTTTTTTATTATTGAATGAAATGATTCTATTTTTGCATTGTCATATGGTGTTCCCTTTTTACTGTATGAATGTTGAATGCCTTTTTCTTTTAATAATTCATTGAATTCTTTGCTTGTATACTGTATTCCTAAATCACTATGAAATATGATTCCTTGTGTTTCTTTTGTATTTATACATGCATTTTTAATTGCTTTTATTACTAATTCTTTATCCATTTTTCTAGAATATGAGTATCCTATTATTTTGTTTGTATGCATATCCATTACACTTGTTAAGTATGTCCAACCAGTTCCTTGTATATGTAATAAGTTATATCTCCACATAATTTCTAATTTATTGGGTTGTTTCAAAATCTCGATTTATTATGTTTGGCAATTGTTTGATTTCTCTTTTGTTTTGTGATTTTTGAATTTTTTTATTACTACTGAGTGGATTCCTAACTTTCTCATCTTTTTTGAACAGTTTTTATATTAACTTTTATACCTCTTTTTTCTAGTACTTTTTGTATTTTTGGTGCTCTATAAAGTTTTTTACTATCATTATATATCTCTAATATTTTTTGATCCAGTATTTCATTGAACTTTTCTAGATTACTTTTTTTATGATTTTTTGCTTTGTAATATGTGCTCCTTGCAAATTTTAATACTTTACATATCATTTTTATTGGATAATATTTTTTGTATCTTTCTATGAATTTTACTATTTCTCTTGTTGTTTTCGTGCAAATATGGCTGTAGCTTTTTTTAATATTTCATTTTCCATTCTTAATTGTTGTAATTCTTTTTTCATTTTTTCATATTCCTTTTTGCTAAATTCACCGTTTGCTACTGGTTTTGTTTCTTTTATCCAATTATATATTGTTACTGCACTTATGCCATATTCGTCACTTAATTCATATACTTTTTTCCCCATTTCATGCAATTTTACTATTTGCTCTTTAAATTCATCACTATATCTTTTACCATTTCTACTCATTTGGGTCACCTTCTTTCTATTTTTATTATACTATTCTTTGTTAACTTTTTGGTGCCCACTTTTTTTGGTTAAATCCAATTAAATCTTTCATAATAAATAAAGTGATCTAAGGAATATTTTTATTTAAAATATTATTATATATTAATTCAACAATATCTTCTCCAGCTTTACCTAAAATTTTATTTGCAAAACTTTTTGATAAGGAAATTAATATATCTTTAAGATCTTTTTTATTAACTAGATTTATAATTTCATTGTTACTCTTAAAATTTTTCTTGTTTTTATTAATTATTTCTTTCAAATTCTCCATTAATTCATTATTACCTTTATTGTTATATTCATTATTAAAAAATAATATTCCAAGATGGAATAAATCGATTTTTAATAAGTCTTTATTGAATGAATAATCTGGATAAATTCCGTTTTCATAAAATAAATTTATTAATTCATCTTTAAATAATTTATTTTCCACTACAATAGTGATTTTTCCAGTTTTTTTAATTTCATCAATTAGAATGCTTTGCTCTTTCATTAATTTTATAAATGTTTTTAATATTTTCCCTTTTTTTAATTCCATTTTCTCATCTATATGCCACATATTATAAGATTTTTTAATTAAGTTTTGTGCTGTATTTCTATCTGTCTTTAAAATATAAGTAATAATGTCTAATACATCTTTATTATTTTGTTTCTCTTGATTTCCAATATCTTTTTTTAATTTAAAATTGCTAAAATAAATAGATGGAAAAACATTAAGATTGTTATCAGATAGTTTTTTCATTAGTTCATCCACTATTATTAAATTTATGAGAGTTTTAGAAACACCTATATAACCATTTAAATCATATAATTTTAAAATTCTTTCACCAATATCTTTACATAATTCATTATATTTATCTTCAGATATATCTAGTATATCTTTAACTGTAATGTTCATTATAATGTCCTCCTATTCAAAAAATAATTTTTGGATAATATATAAACTTCAAAAAGTTATTCCATATCACCTTTCAAAACTTCATTAACCATATCACACGAAATGCTATTTCCTGCTAAAAATGCTTCCATACCTCCAGAAAAATTAAATTTCACATTTTCTTCACCAAATATACCTTCATACTTCTCTATTAGATTTGTTTTGTCTTTAAATTTCTCCCTGGCATCTTTAGCATCATACCATCTATTGCTTTTATTATTTTGAGAATAATCAATAACATATGCTTCTCTTTTTCTTCCATCACTAAATACATTAAAAAAGATTCTCCTTATTTGTAAATCATCTTCTGGAAATGAATAACCTATAAATACATATCTCTTTGCTTTCCTTAAATAATTAATAGTTTCTTCTTCCCATTTCTCTATTAAATATACAAAATTTCTTTCTACATAACTTTGATAATATAATGGCGAATCTACTATCCTTGTTTCAGTCCCACAATTTGGACATTTAAGATAATCTTTATTTAACATCTCATAATGCTCATCTTTGAAATCTCCAAAGTTTCCAAAATAAGTATTACAATGCGGACATACTCTTGTTCCAAACATTCCATGTAATGCTATATATTTCATAATTCTATACGGCTTTTCATTTCTTTTATTATTTCTTTGAATAGATCCTTCATCCATACTATATATAAATTTATTTTCTTTTTTTATAAGAAGTTCTCCAAAATCAAGATATAACCCTACATCATTTGATATATGATTAAACTTATTATTTAACTTCATTAACTCATAAAAAATTATTCCATCCCAATTTGGTGTAATTACTCCAAATGATGAAATATAATATTCTGGTTCATATGGTTTGTATTTTGTTATTTTTTCATAATGTTCTTCTATCATAAACTCCTGTAAACATTCACAAAATTCTCTATAATGATTAAACTCATTAATTTTATTCTTAAACCCTTCATATTGTGCTTTTTGAACCATATATTCAACTGTTTTTTTTATCCTATATAGTTTATCAACATCAAAATATTCATTTTTAATCTTCAATCCTTTTTTCTTTTCTAAATTATAATCAAGCAATGTAAATAGATTAGGTAAAAAATAATTATCATTTCCTCTTATAATTTCTGAGATTTTTTTTAATGATTCTATTTCTAACATTTTACCTATTTTATTATCATAAACAGCTTTATCAATAGCTAGAAAATCTTCTTCTCCATCCAAATATCCTTTTATCTTTTTAGATAAATCAAATGTAGTTAATCCTCCGGCACTTCTTGAAAAACCAGCACCAATAAATAATATTGTTTCTGGCAAATCTATATTTTTACTTAAACTCATTTATATTACACCTATCCAATTGATTTCAAAAATTTCAGGGAATTTTTTGATTAAAATGTTGCAATTGCTAACACAATTTTTATATTTTATATCAGCTTTTATTTTTTTCCCTTTCAATTCTAATAAAGCTCTAAAAGATATCTTAGGATCGACACATATTATAATTTCTCTCGATTTTTTTTGAAGAATTTTTTCATTGTTAGTACTATCATCTTTATTATTTAGAGGGATTTTTTCATCAATAATTTCATATTCTTCATCTAGTTCAACTTTTAACAACTTACAATTAGAATTTTCATAATAAACTTCTACAACTCTTCCTTTTATTTCCATATTTCCACCCACCCTTTCATTAAAAATTTTAGTATATAAATTTTATCTCCCATATTTAGTAATTTCTAAAGTTTATATTTAAATTATATCATAAATAAAACAAAAAATTCACTTTATAACAAAAGTAATATGTTTTTTCTACTATTAATTAATCATTTAAGTAATTAATTATATAAAAAATTTATTTCATTTCCCCAGATTGCCCTTCAGTAATGATATTTGCCAATAATTTCTTAATTATTATCATACAATAATAATATTTTATACTCCATCAACAAACACTTTGATTTAATTCAATAATAAAAACCGGGCTTCTGCCCGGTTCAAATTATAATTAAAGTACTTGCATTTTTTTATAATATATTCATCAATATTTCTTTTTCTGAGTTCATATTTATTATTACAACTTACTTTGTATATTTTTTCCACAATCTATTAAATTCTTTTTCGTATTCTTTAGAAATATAATCACTATGTATGACAAGAGAATTTTCATCATTATTATATTGTGCTGAATTAGTAAAATTAAATGATCCTGTTAATGTTATCTTATCGTCTATTATCATCGTTTTATGGTGAAATGTTTTATCATTTTTATCTAAAATTACATTAACTCCATTTTCTTTTAAATAATTTATTTGTGCCCAACTGTAATTTGACTGATATTCTTCTGCTATTACTTTGACATCAATACCTCTATTCTTAGCTCGTATAAGAGCATCTGCTATTTCTCTTTTGCTAAATGTAAATATCATAATATGTATTGATTTTTTCGCATTGTTGATTAATTCTATAATTCTATCTGTTAAATCATCTTCAGGTGTAAAATATGGTTCTATTAAACCACTATCAAATTCTACCTTTTTATATGGCTTATTATCCAATGATTGTTTTCCGTAATATCCTTTTTCAAACATTTCATTAAATTCATTCATATAATCCTGAGCTAATTCATTTGAAAATATAACTATAGAATTATTAGAATTATATCCAAAACCATTATTTGTAAAATTAGTACTACCAGTTATTACACAATATCCATCAATAATCAAAAACTTATTATGCATTAATTTATAATTTTTGTCATGTTTGGTCTTTATTCCAACTTTACTTAATCCACTTATATATGAATTTATATTATTTGTTTCATAAACTAATCTTACATCAATACCTCTTTTATTTAATTCTTTCAATTCAGTTATAAAAGGATAATAATTGACATCATAAATTGCCATCCATACAAATTTTTTTGCTCCATCAAGTAATGATTTTATATATTTCCAATTAGCTTTTTCGTTATTTCCTTCATCAAAAAACAATACTGTAGAATCATCTGTAATATGATGAATCTCTAATGATATAGATGTCGCATTTTTCAAATCCTCAAGATGATAATCTGCTCTCCAAAAATAATTTTTACCATCAAAATATTCTCCTGGTAAATTTAAATCTTTTTGAGTAATTATCCATTTTCCTTCTGAAATAGAAAATGCACTTATAAATAACAAGAAAAACATAGATAAAAATATAATCTTTTTCATACATAGACCTCCTATAACATAATTTTTACATTAAAAAGTTGACTATCATACAATTATGTAGTATAATTTTAGTATCTACAAAAAGATATAATAGTCGAGTGGTGATACTATGGATTTAAAAGAAAAATTAAAAATTTTATCCGGTGCTGCTAAATATGATGTTTCATGTTCTTCCAGTGGAAGCAAAAGACAAAATACAAAAAAAGGGTTAGGTAATGCTGCCAGTAGTGGTGTATGCCATAGTTGGACCAGTGATGGAAGATGTATTTCCCTTTTAAAGATTTTATTTTCAAATGCCTGTATATATGATTGTGCTTATTGTATTAATAGATCAAGCAATGATATTAAGCGTGCAACTTTTACTGTCGATGAAATAGTTAATTTAACTATAAATTTCTATAAAAGAAATTATATTGAGGGATTGTTTTTAAGTTCTGCAATCATAAAAAACCCAGATTATACAATGGAACAAATGTTAAAAGTTGTAAAAAAATTACGTTTAGAAGAAAATTTTAACGGATATATACATTTAAAAGCTATACCCGGAGCTGATTTAAAACTTATAAGAGAAGCTGGATTTTATGCTGATAGACTAAGTGTAAATATTGAGCTTCCCAGTGAAAAAAGTTTAAATTTGTTAGCTCCTCAAAAAAAGAAAGAATCTATAATAAAACCTATGAGTTTTATTGGGCAAAACGCACTCGCTAATACCGAAGAAAGAAAAAAATATAAAAAAGCGCCTTTATTTGTACCAGCAGGGCATAGCACTCAATTAATAGTTGGCGCATCACCAGAAAGTGATTTTCAAATTCTTAAACTTGCAGAAGGATTATATAAAAAATTCAATATGAAAAGAGTTTATTATTCCGCTTTTATAAGAGTTAACAATGATAAAAGATTACCAAATATCAAACCTCCGTTGAGACGTGAAAATAGGCTTTATCAAGCTGATTGGCTTTTAAGATTTTATAAGTTTTCTGCTCATGAAATCCTTGATGAAAAACATCCCTTTTTAGATGAAAATATTGATCCTAAAACTTCTTGGGCTTTAAGAAATTTCAACTATTTCCCTGTCGAAATTAATAAAGCTTCTTATGAAACCTTACTCAGAGTACCTGGAATAGGTGTTAAATCCGCTTTAACTATTGTAAAAGCAAGAAAATATGCTCCTATTACATTTGATGAATTAAAAAAGATGGGAGTCGTTTTAAAAAGAGCAAAATATTTTATAACTTGTAATGGAAAATACTATTCAAATCAGTTTTTGACTCCTGAAATAATAAGAGAGGAATTAACAAAAAACAAAGAATACCAAATCCCATTATTTCCATTAACTGCAATTGAAAAGGCGGTGTAAAAATGAAAATAGTTTTGTACGATGGTTCTTTCCAGGGTCTTCTAACCATTATTTTTAATACCTATAATGAAAAGAAAATACCTGATATGATTTTTAGGCAATATAATCCAAGTATATTTAATATAGATAATATCCAAACAGATTATAAAAAAGCTGCTATTGTCAATGAATTCATTATAAGAAAACTTAACAAAACTATTTTAAAAAACATTTACCTCGCTTATTTATCGGAAATAGAAAATATAGAAGTTGATATTATAAAATATTTTAATCTTTCATTAAAGATTAATAGCAATGCAGAATTACATATTGAAAAAGATTACATTATAAGGATTAAAAATGCTATATCTAAGGTAATAAATGAAAAACATAAATTTCTTGGATTGATTAGATTTAGAAAATTATCAAATGGTATATTATATGCACCATTTGAACCAGATCATAATATAATCACATTGCTTTCAAAACATTTTATTAATAGATATCCTAATAATAAATGGATTATCCACGATATTAAACGAAACCTGGTTCTTTCATATAACAAAAAAGTAGAATTGTCCAAAATCAATGAATTTGATAATGATTTCTACTTAAAAGAAGAAAATTTATCTTATGAAGAAATTTCTTTTCAAAATCTTTGGAAAACTTATTTTAATAACACAACCATTACTGAAAGAAAAAACAAAAAATTGCAAAGGCAATATATGCCAACACGATATTGGAAATATCTTATAGAGATTTAACCAGCTCAATATATTCTTTTTGTTTCTTTTTATATTCTTCAAATCTATTTATCTTTGAATGTTTATCAAAATATTCCAGAATTTCTTTTTCAAGCTTATCAGCATTTTGATATTTTCTCTTTAGTTCATTTAATATTTCTTTTATTTTTGCTCTAAAATCTTCATAACCTATCATTTCATAAAGATATAAAGAATACTTTTTTAAATCTTCAAAGGCAAATGTATTTTGCCCTTTTATCATAAGCCATTCTAATATGAATCTTTTTAAATTTTTTTCTACATAGAAAACAAAATCTTCAGCTGGAACATATGGAGGTTCATGTATTATTGTTATATCTTTTTCAGGACAATAATATGTTTTAAACATACTATTTTTAGGTTCAATTTTTGCATACTCATTCCCATTTTCATATATTAATCTTGAAGCTAATAATAATGCAAAATCTTCACCACGAGGTATTTCTAAAGGATAAAACATCTTTTCAGCATATTCTTTTCGAATTATCATATTTCCACCAAATCCAAAGATAGATTCTTTTAAAGAGTTATCCTTGGATAATCTTACAATATCTTCATCCATAGATTTAGACTTTTTCCAACTTTTTAATTCATCTTCGCCAAGTATCCTTATCGTACCATCTTTTTCATATGGTGCTGTTATCAAGTATTTATCAGGGTTATTATTAAGAATTTCTTTTGTTTTAATAATATAATTTTCTCTCAATAATTCATCATCATCTATCTGTATAATAACATCTTCATTATTCATTATGGGAAATAAAAGCCCTTGATTTCTTATTTCCGAATATCCTTTTGTCGAAAAAAATTCTGAATTATACTTTTTTCTATATTCTTTTATATCTGTGTTTGTATATATATAATATTTAAATTTTGATTTTTTTAGTATTTTTTCTGTTTTTTCTCTAATCTCATCATCTTTGGATGTATCTTCATGTGCTGCTATAGAAAAAACATAAACACTTAATTCATCATCTAAATCTAAATTTAATTTATTAATACTTTCTATTGTTTTATGCAAAGTATTTTGTTCTTCAAACTTTTCTAATAAAGTAGGGTGATCGAAGTAATCAATTATATCTTTATTTATTCGCACATATGTGTTTATAACAATTGCAAATTTCACTAAATTCCCCCTTATGGTATAATATGTGTTAGAATACATTTTTATTACTCAGAGGTGAATTATGATTGGAATTAGAGGTGCAACTTCAATAGAAAAAAATGAAAAAGAACATATCATAAATCGTTCTATAGAATTATACAACAAAATTATAGAAAATAACAATATAAAAAATATAATTGCTATATTAGGTTCTGTTACTTCTGATATAACTGCATATAACCCAATAAAAGCTATTAGAAAAGAATTTAATCTAAAAAATATCCCATTAATGACTTTTCAAGAAGCCATGTTCGAAGATTCAAAAGAAGGTATTATAAGGTTTTTAATATTATGCGAAAGTGAAACACAAAATTTTATATATTTACACAAAGCTAAAGAGCTCCGAACAGATCTTTTTGAAAATTTTAGTAATTCAAGCGATTGGTAGCATGTAATTTTTTGTGTAAATACCTCTTCTTGGATGGTAATAAATTAATTAAATTGGATTATAATTCTTAAATTATTTTCATATGAATTATCGTCTATATTGTAATATGCTTTAATAGTAATTTCTAGAAGTTTTTAATGTGAGTTTTTGAAAACAAACACCTTTTTGCAATTTTCACTGCAAGATTTAACATTGTTAAATTAAGAATATATTTTTGGCGTTAGTTTTTAGTATTTGTTTTTATGTATTATTGATTATTACAGGTTTTGGAATTTAGTTGTATTAAGAATTATAGACGTATTTTGTGATTCTTTCTTTGAAAAAGATGGATAGTTCGTTTAGGACTTTACTCCAGTTTCTATATCGAGCTGTCCATCTTTTTGTTGCATCTATTGTTGCTAAATATAATATTTTTAATAATGCATCATCATTTGGAAAAGATGTTTTATTTTTAGTCACTTTTCTATATTGCCTATTCAATGATTCTATTACATTTGTTGTGTACATTATTTTTCTTACTTCATCACCATAATCAAAATATGGAGATATTGTTTCCCAATGTTTTTCCCAGCTTTCTAATGCCAATTTGTATTTTGTCCATTTGTTTTCTTTTAAATCTTGTAGGTTTGAATAAGCTATATCTTTATTGGGTGCTTTATATACTTTTTTTAAATCATTTACAAGTTCTTTTCTATCTTTGTAATTAACATATTTTAATGTATTTCTTATTTGATGTATTATACATCTTTGTACTACAGTATCAGGAAATGCTGCTTTAATTGCTTGTGGAAATCCAGTTAATCCATCTACTGAAGCTATTAATATATCTTTAACTCCTCTATTTTTTAAATCATTTAATACTCTTAACCAGAATTTTGATGATTCTATTTCACCTATATATATACCAAGAACTTCTTTAAATCCATCAATATTTACACCTATTACAACATATGCAGTCTTTTTAATTATCTCACCATCATCTTTTACTTTAAATACTATTCCATCCATGAAAACAAAAGTGTATATCTCTTCTAATGGTCTGCTTTGCCATTCTCTAATTTCTGGTAATATCTTATTAGTGATTTTACTTATCATTTCAGCTGATAATTCTACACCATATATATCTTCAACATTCCTAACTATATCTTTCGTACTTAATCCCAAACCATACATTCCTATTATTCTACTTTCAATATCTGAAATATCTCTTTTATACTTCGGTATTATTTTCGGTTCATATTCACCTTTTCTATCTCTGGGTATTTTCAATTCCATCTCACCCATGCTTGATCTTACCTTTTTTGAGCTGTATCCATTTCTGGAGTTATCCGTTTCTTTATTTTCCTTATCATATTTCTCATATCCTAATTCATCTTCTAATTCCGCTTCTAACATTTCTTGTATTATTGGTCCCATCAATTCTTTAATCTTGTCATATACGTCTTTCATTGTATTTACTTCAGGATCTCTTGCTATTAACTTTGCTAATTTTTCAATGTTACTTTCTTCCTTTTTCTTTCTCTTTGCCATTTAAAATACCCCCTTCTTGGTTTTATTTTACCATACCAAGAAGAGGGTTACCTATTTTTTCTACTTTTTATTTACACAAAATTTTTTATGGTCTCAAGCGATTTATAAGCTCATATTGTCGAATTTCTAATAATTAATTGTGGTTTTAATATTATTCCTTTAATTTTATTTTGTTTACCATTAATTATTTTTAACATTAATTCTGCAGCTTTGTATCCCATTTCATAAATAGGTTGCCTAACTGTAGTTAATGCTGGTTTATAATGTTTACTAAAAAGAATATCATCAAATCCTGTAACACTAACATCTTCAGGAACATTTATTCCTCTTTCTTGAAGCGAATCACTTATTCCATATGCTATTAAATCATTTCCACCAATGATAGCTTGAGGTATTTTTTTTATATTTTTACCAAAATTATATCCTGCTTCATACGAAAAATTAGTAAATATATGTTTATAGTCTTCTATATTTTTTTCCTTCATAAATTTTATAAATGCTTCATATCTAATTTTAGCACTAAAAGTATTTTCATTACCATTAACAAAATAAAAACTTCTTATTCCTCTTGAATATAAATATTTTAATAATTCCAATATTCCATATTCATTGTCACAAATTACATATGAAGCATTTACCCCTTCCAATATTCTATCAAGAAAAACTATTTTTGTTCCTTTTACAATTACTTTTTCTAAAAGCGGATTATATAATCCAGTACCAGTAAATATAATACCATCTATATGTTTAGAAATAAATGTATTTATTATCTTTATTTCCATATCTAAATCTTGATCAGAATTACTCAACAAAAGAGTATATCCTTCTTTTTTTAAATAATCTTCTACTCCCTTTACTATATTTGGAAAAAAGGGATTAGTAATATCAGGAATAACAAAACCAATAGATTTTGTTTTTCCTTTTCTTAAACTTTGAGCAATTATATTAGGATTATAATTTAATTTTTTTATTGCTTTTTCTACTTTAACTCTTAATTCTTCTTTAACATATGCACTATTATTGACCACCCTTGATACAGTCGAAATAGAAACACCTGCTTCTTTAGCTACATCTTTGATACTAACTTTTTTCATAATTATCCCCTCTCAATAAAAACGGGGGAAATAAATCCCCCATTATCTATTATTTTACCACAAGTTTTAAGTTTACTGGAATATAAATTGTATGTGTTTTTAAATATTCTACTGCTTTTTTAACTGCTAATTCACCCATCAAGGATGGTTGTTGAGCTACTGTTGCTGCCATTTCACCATTCTTAACTGCATTTACTGCGTCTGGTATTGCATCAAAACCAACAACTACTATTTTACCTAATTTACCTTCTGATTTTATTGCTTCTACAGCACCTAAAGCCATTTCATCATTTTGTGCAAATACAGCATCAATATTTGGATAAGCTTGTAAAAGATTTTCCATAACAGATAATCCTTCTGCTCTATTAAAGTTTGCTGTTTGTTTTGCAATTAACTTTAATCCAGGATATTTTTTTAATTCTGTTTCAAAACCTAATCCTCTGTCTCTTGCTGCTGATGTTCCAGGAATACCTACTAATTCAACAACATTCCCTTTTCCATTAAGTAGTTTTGCAATGTAGTCTGCAGCCATTGCTCCACCTGCTACATTATCTGATGCGATGTGCAATACAACCTTTCCACCGTTAGAAGCTCTATCTACTGTAATAACGGGTATTCCTGCATCATTTGCTTCTTCTACTGCTGTAACTATAGCGTCACTATCAGTTGGATTAACTATTATGAAATCAACTTTTTGTTGAATCAAATCTTCGATATCATTTAGTTGTTTATATGGTTTATCTTGTGCGTCTACAACAACTATATCTACTCCTTGATTAACTGCCTCTTGCAATGCACCATTTCTCAATTCTACAAAAAATGGGTTGTTTAAGGTTGATAAAGATAATCCAATTTTAATACTAAATGCAGACAAAGATAAAATGATAATAAATACTACTAACCATACTGCCTTTTTCATAAATACACCCCCTATTAGTCTTCCCTTTCCAGCAATACTGCAATAAGGATAACCGCACCTTTAACAGCTTGCTGATAAAAGGGAGATACGTTTAATAAATTTAAACCATTATTAATTACGCCCATTATCAAAGCACCAAAAATTGTTCCTACAACACTACCTCTTCCACCGGATAAACTTGCTCCCCCTAATACAACTGCTGCTATTGCATCTAACTCATAACCACCACCAAATGTCGGTTGGGCACTATTAAGTCTTGCCGTTAATAACATTGCACTTACCGCAGATAAAATACCACTTATCATATATATGATAATTTTATATTTTATTACTTTTACACCACTTAACTTTGCAGCAGTTTCATTTCCGCCAATAGCATAGGTATATAATCCCAGTTTAGTATTTTTCGATATAAACCATATTAAGATAAATATACTGAGCATTATAATTATAGGATAAGGCAATCCTAAAAAATCTCCTCTTCCTATAACTCTAAAAGATTTTGGAAGTCCTGTTATTGGCATTCCTTGAGTATATACTAAAGTCAAACTCCTTCCTATTGCCATTGTTGCCAAAGTTGCAATAAAAGGCTGTATCCTTCCTTTAGCTATAATAAATCCGTTTATAAAACCCATTAGTGCTCCAACAGCTAATGCTACTATAACTCCTAAAAATACTGAGCCACTTTTTAAAACAGATGCCATGATAACTGCAGACAAAGCAAAAACTGAACCAACTGATAAATCTATACCTCCAGATATAATAACCATTGTCATACCAAAAGCTATAATTGCTTGAATTGATACCTGTCTAAATACATTTATGATATTCGGTATAGTCAAAAATCTATTACTTAAAATAGAAAAGAATATAGATATCCCAATAAAACCAACTATTGCTGGATAATCTTTCATTTTTTTCAATACTTTATTCATTATATATCAACTCCAGTGGCTAATTTTAATATATTTTCTTGGTTAATGTCTTTCTTACTTAAAATTCCCATACTTTTCCCTCTATGCATTACTAAAACTCGATCACACAAACTTACTATTTCTGGTAACTCTGATGATATAAAAATCACACCATTTCCTTCATTAGCTAATTTATTTATAATATTGTAAACTTCTACTTTTGCTCCAACATCTATACCTCTTGTAGGTTCAACTAAAAAAACTACTTTAGGATTTCTTTTTAAAACTTTAGATAAAACAACTTTTTGTTGATTACCTCCAGAAAGATTTTTTATTTTTTGTGTATAAGACGTTGCTTTTATAGAATATTTTTCTATTTCTTCTTTAGCTATTTTTTTTGCTTTATTCCAAAATAAAATTCCTTTTTTTTCTACTAATTTAGTATTTTGAATAACAATATTTTTCATAATATCTAGTTCTAATACTAATCCCATACTTTTTCTATCTTCAGGAACTAAAGCAATTCCATCTTCTAATGCCTTAGAAGGATCTCTAATTTTTTTTATTTCTTTACCATTAACTATTAATTTTTTCCATTTAGCAGGCATATAACCATATATACCCAATGGAATTTCTGACTTTCCAGATCCAACTAAACCAGCTATACCAAAAATCTCTCCTCTTTTTACATTAAAAGATACATTTTTAACCATTTTACCAATATTCAAATTTTCTATAGAAAATATTATTTCATCTTCTAATTTATTATATTTAGGAAACATATCATCAATTTTTCTACCAACCATCATGTCGATCAATTTTTCTTGATCAAATTCACTCACTAATCCACTTCCAATATATTTTCCATCTCTTAAAACTGTTACTCTATCTGCAATATCAAAAATTTCTTCTAATCTGTGGGATATAAAAATAATACCTATCCCTTTACTTTTCAATTGTTTAACTATTTTGAATAAATTTTGTGTTTCATGCTCTGTTATAGAAGCAGTTGGTTCATCCATAATAATGATTTTTGATTTTATAGATAATGCTTTTGCAATAGCTACTAATTGCTTTTCAGAAGTATTGAGTTTTTTAACTATGGTATCAGCTTTTATATTAAAATTATTTTCTGAGATTATTTTTTTGGCTTGTTTTATCAACTCTTTCTTATTAATTATTGATTTATTTATATTACCCACATATATATTTTCTGCTACTGTTAAATCTTCAAAAAGATTCAGTTCTTGATGTATAGTTGCTATGCCATTCCTAATAGCTTCAGATGGACTTTGAAAAGAAACTTCTTTTCCATCATAATATATTTTTCCATTATCAGCTGTATGAACACCGCCAATAATTTTAATCAAAGTACTTTTCCCTGCACCATTTTCACCTAATAAAGCATGAACTTCTCCTTTATCTAACTCAAAATTTATATTATCTAAGGCTAAAACACCTGGAAATTTTTTTGTTATATTTTCTAACTTTAATAACATTAAAATATCACTCCTGAAACAAATATAGCATTATAATAAGGTCTTACTTCTCCAGTTCTAATTATAGCTTTACTATTATGGGATAATTTTTTTAAATCTTCATGAGGTATTATTTCAATATTATCTGTTATTTTTTTTATCATATTAATGAATTCTTCACTTGACTCTTCAGCTATAATAACTTTTTCAACATAAAGCTCCTTTAACAACGTATTCATTACTATATCAAATTTTGGTATTTCTTTATCTACAACTAAATCTATTTTTTTTACATTATCTGGGATAGGAAAACCCATATCTACAATAGCAATTTTATCTGTATGTCCCATAGAAGCTACTATTGCAGAAATCTCAGAATTAAAAATTCCCGTTTTCTTCATTTATATCTCTCCTTCCAGAAAACGTTTTCGAAAACGTTTTCTGAAATAAGAATAACACAATTTACATATTATACAAAATTTAGTTATGTTTTTTTAAAGGTCATTAAAGAGAATTATATTTAATTATCAAATTTTTTCTTGCAATATTAAAAAATAGCCTCTTGGAAGGCTATTTTGAATTTAATATAAAATTTTCATTATACTCGGGGCAAATTTCTTTAAAATTACACCATTTACAATTATATTTAGAAGGCCTTGCTGAAAAATATTTTTCTTCTTTTGGAATATTTTTTTCTTTATCTTTCAAATAATGTTCCATAATATCTATTCTTTCTTTTATATAATTCTCTACTTCCAATAATTCTTCTTTTGTATATTTTCTTTCTTCAAAATCTCCTTCATATAAATATTCGTTAATTAAATAAACATTGTTTAAATCAATATTATAATTTTTATAGGCATATAATGCATATAATTTCAATTGAAATTCATCATCTTTAGATCTTTTCCCTGTTTTCCAATCAATTATATATGTATTTCCATTTTTTTCGTACATAAAATCTACAATAGAGTATATTTTATAATTATTTACGAAAAATGATGTGAAATTATTTTCTCTATCTATTTCTATTATTCTTATTCCACTTTGTATATCTTTTAGTGTTCTGGAATTATAATAATTCTGAAGTAATAATTTTGTTTTTTCTTTTATATCTTTTCCAATATTACCTTCAAATAAATTCCTATTTTTATAATAAACAGAATAAAACATTATAAAATTTTTTGGATTCATTTCCCATTCCTTTTTAAATTTATATGAATAATATACCGCTTTATTAAATTCTTTCCCAATATAATTTATTACACTATTAAAATCTTCTGTTTTTAAAGCCGTAATATTATTTGCTATATAGTTATGAACCAAAGAACCTAAAAATTGCTCAATTGTAGTTAGTTTTGTCAGTCTATATGCCTTTCTTACTCTTTCAGGAGCATTTTTATCCCATCCGCCCCACATTAAAAATCTTGCATAATAATACGCTCTTGGGCATCTTGTTAATAATTTATCCTTAGAAAAAGACCATGATTTCTCTGGATATTCTGTCATATTATCACCTCATTAAGATTATACAGAATTTAATTAAATTATTCAATATATATAGTATAATATAGTGAAAAAAGGAGGGAGAATATGGGTTTTTTAGAAGAATTATATGAAGCAATAGAATTAGAAAAAGAAGCTGAAATTAAATCTATGATAAACGAAATAAAGCAATATGGGAAAAATAGAGAAAAAATAGGCAGAGCTATAAATAATTTAAATGGGAAATATATTGGAAAAGAAATGGGAGGATTATATTTAATCAAGTTTGGAAGAAAAGAAAGCATCAAAACAGATATTAGCGTTGGTGATGTAGCATTGGTTAGTAAAGGCAATCCTTTAAAAAGCGACTTAACAGGTTTCGTTACTGAAGTAGGAAATAAATACATTATAGTTGCCTTTTCAAATAAACCTCCGTTTTGGGTACAAAAATCCAAAAATATAAGAATTGATTTATATTTAAATGAAGTTACTTTCAAACGTATGCAAGAATCTATTTTAAAGCTTCATTATGCAGAAGGTAAATTAAAAATATTAAAATCCATTATTTTAGGTAATAAAAAACCCAAACTCCCTAAAAAAATAAATATAGATTTTTTTGATAAACATTTAAATTCATCCCAAAAAGAAGCTGTTTCAAAAGCTGTTGGAAGTGATGATGTTTTCTTAATACACGGACCACCTGGCACTGGAAAAACCAGAACTTTAACTGAAATTATTCTTCAAGAAGTTAAAATGGGAAAGAGAGTATTAGCCACAGCCGACTCTAATACTGCTACAGATAACTTATTATACAATCTTGTAAAATATAAAGATTTAAAAGTGTGTAGATTAGGACACCCTACAAGAATAGATGAACAATTAATACATCATTCATTATATCACATAGTTGAAAATCATTCAGATTATAAAAAAATTGATGAAATTAGAGAAAAAGCCATAAAACTATCAGAAGAAAGAGATAAATATAAAAAACCTACACCACAATTTAGACGCGGATTAACAGATGAACAAATAGAAAAATATGCTTTAAAGGATCGGGGCACAAGAGGTATATTTCCTGAAGATATGAAATCAATGTATAACTGGCTCAAACTAAATAAAGAAGTACAAAAATTATTTGATGCTGCAAAAGTAATGGAAGAGGCTTTAATAAAAAAAGTTATAATGGAAAGTAATGTTGTAGTTAGTACAAATGGTTCTGCTGGAATAGAAGAATTAGAAAAAATAAGATTTGATACTGTCGTTATAGACGAAGGTTCTCAGGCAACAGAACCTTCATGTTATATACCAATTGTTCATGGCGAAAAAATTATTATGGGTGGAGATCATAAACAATTACCTCCAACTATTTTAAATCAAAAGGCAGAAAAAATATTATCAAAAACATTATTCGAAAAGTTGATTAATAAATATCCTGAAAATTCTTCTATTTTGACCATACAATATAGAATGAATGATAAAATAATGCAATTTTCTAATAATAAATTTTATAATGGTATTTTAAAGAGTGATAAAAATGTTAAAAATAGAACTCTAAAAATATATACCAAAGATATGTCATATCCATACAATGAAATTTTAGATAAAACACCTATTGTATTTGTAGATACTTCATTAATTCCAGAAAAATTTGAAATAATTAAAAAAGGGTCTTCATCTAAATACAATCCTTTGGAAGCTAAAATTGTTATTGAACTTTCAAAAATTTTAAGTGAAAAAAATATTGATTTTGGTATTATTTCACCATATAAAGATCAGGTAAAATTTTTAAAAGAACAAATTGATGGAACAATAAATACTGTAGATGGATTTCAAGGAAAAGAAAAAGAAGTAATAATTTTTTCTTTAACTAGAAGTAATGAAGAAGGATTAATTGGTTTCTTAACTGATGAAAGAAGATTAAATGTTGCTATTACCAGAGCAAAGAAAAAACTAATAATAATTGGAGATAAAGAAACTATTATTAAATATCCTCTTTTCAAAGATTTTATTGATTATATAGATAAAAATGGAAAAATTATTACTCTTGTTAATTCGGATAAATAAAGTTATATTTCTGAAATATATTTGAAAAAGTTATATTGTGCTATTGTGATATAATAATTTTGAAATTATTAGAAAGAGGTGTTTTATGCTAGTTAAAAGAATATTCAATTTTGCAGCTGCACATAATTTAATTAAATATCATGGAAAATGCGAAACTTTACACGGGCATAACTACAGATTAGAAGTTACAGTAGAAGGTACTCCTAATGAAGAAGGAATGGTTATAGATTTTCTCGAATTAAAAAAAATTGTTAAAGATGAAGTATTAAATATATTAGATCACTCATATATAAACAATATAATAGAACAACCTACAGCTGAAAATATTTCTATGTGGATTTGGAATAAATTAGAAGAAAAGCTTAATAGAGATAATTGCAAATTATATGAAGTAGCACTATATGAAACAGAAAATAATGTCGTATATTATAGGGGTGAATAAATTGAAAGATGTACAATCTGAATTAGACAATAGAGGAATATATTTACATGGTGTAGGGATTTCAGATTTAGAATATCCTATAATTTTTAATGGAAATCATACCATTGGAAACTTCACATTGTTAGTAGATTTAGATAAAAATATTAGAGGAACACATATGAGTCGTTTTGTTGAAGTTCTTAATAGATATCATGATAATCTATCAGAGAAAAGATTATTGGAAATGAGCATAGAATTAAGAAAGGTTTTAGAAGCTAAAAAATCATACATAAAGGTTTCATTCCCTTATTTCTCATTAAGACAAGCTCCTATAACAAAAATGGAAAGTTATACTAAATGTGATATTACTTATGAAATAATAAATGAAGAAGTTAGATTATACTTAGCTATACCAATTATTACTCTATGTCCTTGCTCAAAAGCTATTTCAAATTATGGAGCACATAATCAACGTGCTTTAGTAGAAATAGGCCTTAAATTAAAAGAGGATATTTCTATAAAAGAGATAGCTAAATATGTTGAAAACTCTTCAAGCGGTATGGTATTTTCATTATTAAAAAGAGAAGACGAAAAATATGTAACTGAACATATGTATGATAATCCACATTTTGTCGAAGATGTAGTAAGAGATTTAAGCGTATTTTTAGAAAAAGATGATAGAGTAGAAGGATATAAAGTGAAAGTTATAAGTTATGAAAGTATACACAATCATAATGCTTTTTCTGAAAGAGAGGGAAAAGCATGGTAAGAGTTAGAATGTTAGAAGACATAGATTTAGAAAAGGAAATAAATGTAGATTCAGCAAGTATTCCTATCTTTAAATCTAAAATGCAAAACTATTATATACTCATAGAAAATATTGATGTAACAAGTGCGAATATTATAAAGCAAGAAATGCTATCTCGTGGTGGAGATGTTGCTATTCACAAATATGCTATTAATCACAAGGTAGATAAAACAAATATATTACTAATCGGATCAAAAAAGCAATATAATCTTTTAATCCAAAAATTAAAAACAATGAATTATTGGGATATTCCAAAAGTAAGAGAATTAATAGAAAAGACTTTTAAAAATATAAATATACGCAAATGGGAATATACATTAAACGCTGGTAAAAAAATGCTACTTGGAAACAACTCAAAAATAATGGGAATTTTAAATATAACTCCTGATTCATTCCACGCTCCAAGCAGAATAAAAAGCGTTGATCAGGCAATTGAAAATGCAAAAGATATGATTGAAAATGGCGCCGAAATACTTGATATCGGTGCTGAATCAACAAGACCTGGTTCTGAAAGCGTTGAATTAAAAGAAGAAATCGAAAGAGTTATACCTGTTATTAAAGCTTTAAGAAAAGAATTCCCAAATGTAATTCTAAGCGTTGACACATATAAATCTGAAGTAGCTAAAAAAGCAATTGAAAATGGCGTAGATATTATAAATGATATATCTGGTATGCAGTTTGACAAGAATATGGTTCATGTAGTTGCAGAATCAAAGTTACCTATAGTTATAATGCATATAAAAGGAACTCCTAAAGATATGCAAAAAAATCCATATTATGAGAATTGTATAAGTGATTTGTTAGAATATTTCGAAGAAAGAATAGATTATGCACGCAAAAATGGTGTGAATCAAATAATAATAGACCCAGGTTTTGGATTTGGTAAAAGAGTTCAAGATAATTTAAATATTAGCTATAATATTGAAGAATTTAGAGTATTAGGATATCCAATATTAATGGGACACTCTAGAAAAAGTACAATAGGAAATGTTTTAAGTATTGCTGATACAAAAGATAGATTAGAAGGAACACTTGCATTAACTTCATATTATGCTTTAAAAGGTATTGAAATAATAAGAGTTCATGATGTAAAAGAAAATTACAGAACAATAAAAATGATTGAAGCATTAAGGGGGTATAAAAAATTTTAAGTGCTATAGCATTAGGTTCTAATGTAGGAGATAGATTAAATAATATAAAAAGAGCTATTGAATTATTATCAAAATACGTAGAAATAATAAAAATATCAAATATATATGAAACTGAACCTTGGGGATATACAGAACAAGATACTTTTTTAAACGCTTGTGTCTTAATAAATACAGAATTAGAACCATATGAACTATTAAAAATATGCAAGAATATTGAAAAAGAGCTTAAAAGAAAACAAAGATTTAAATGGGGTCCAAGAGAAATAGATTTAGATATTATATTTTATGGAAATTTAGTTTTAGAAAAAGAAGACTTAAATATTCCTCATAAATATATGTTCGAAAGAGATTTTGTTATTGTACCTCTTAATGATATTTCACCAGATTGGAAACATCCAATATATAATAAAACTATAAATAAAAGATATAATGAAATTGATAAAAGCAAAATAAAAAGATATGAAAAGGAGTCTTAAGGCTCCTTTTTTATTTTATTCATTATTATTTAAAAAAAATAAGTTATAATTGCAAATGATTTGCACCTGACTTTGACACAAAAATGGCGATTTTTGGGTAAATAGGACGGTAGAATGCGGGTTTGAGGTGCGTATTTTTCAGGAAGTCGAAAAAATGTGTGGCTAACTTTTGTTACATATAATTAACTATACATATTGTTATTTAGCTTCTTTTAGTGGTATAATATATATGACAACCACTAAAAGGGGATGATTATAATGTATCCTAAAATATCAAAAGTTAAAGGTAAGAGATATTTAAGGATAATGGAAAGTGTAAGAGAAGGTAAGAAGGTTAAACAAAAGACAGTGGTAAATTTTGGAAATGTTGATAATTACACTAAAAAAGATATAATTAAACTTGTAGATAGTTTGTTAAGGATATTTGAAATAGAAGGATACGAAAAAATAGATGATGATTTAATGGAAGAAATAGCAAGAAAGAATTACGGAATACGATTAATAGTAAATAAGATATTTGACAGATATGAAATGAAAAGATATTTTGAGAAGATGAATACAACATATGATGTAGAAGAGATGTTAAAAATAATGGTAATGAATAGAATAATAGAACCGAGGAGTAAATTAGGAATATTTAATAATTTAGAATATTTAGGATATACACCAGTAGAAGTTAGTGAAGGAAAAGAATTAGAAAAAGATGAAGTTATGTTGCATTGGTTGTATAGAACATTAGATGTATTAGCAGAAAATAAAGAAGGTATAGAAAAACATTTGTATAATCAAAGAATAAGTTTGTTTAATACAACAGTAGATTTAGTATTTTACGATGTAACTACATTAGCCTTTGAAACACAACAAACAAATGAGATATTACAAATGGGATATTCAAAAGATAAGAAATTTAATGAATCACAAATAGTATTAGGTATGTCAATAGATCAAGATAAAATGCCAGTGAGTTTTGATATATATCCAGGTAATACATTTGAAGGACATACATTTAAAGATGCAGTTGAAACAATGAAAAAAGAATATCAATTAGGAAAAGTAATAGTAGTATCAGATAGAGGAATGATGAGTAAAAAAAATATAGAAGTAGTAGAAAATTCCAATTATGAATTCATAGTAGGTAAATCAATTAAACAATTAAAAAAAGTAAATATATTTGATGGAGAATTCATAGAAATAGCAAAAGGAATAAAATATAGAGAAGTTCAATACGATAATAATAGATTACTCATAATATATTCAGAAGAAAGAGCTAAAAAAGATAGAGCAGATAGACTTAGATTAATTGAAAAAGCAAAGAAAATGCTTGAAAATAATAATGTAGATTCAATGAATAAAAGAGGAGCTAAAAAATATTTAAAAGAAGAAAATAAACAGAATTATATATTAGATAATGAAAAAATAAAAAATGATGAAAAATACGATGGATATTATGGAATAATGACAAATACTAAATTAAATCCAAAACAAATATTAGAACAGTATCATACATTATGGAAAGTAGAAGAAACATTTAGAACATTAAAAAATTATCTAGAAACAAGACCTATATTTCATTGGACTCCTAAAAGAATAAAAGGTCATATAGTAATGAGTTTCATATCTTACATAATGCAAAGAACATTAGAATTAGAACTAGAAAAAAATAACATTGATTATTCACATGAAAAAATTAGAGAGACTATTAAAAATATGGAATATTCAGAAGTAAGATTAAAAGACAAATTATTTGCATTAAGAGCCAATTTAAATGAATTTCAAAAATCAATATTAAAAATATTAGAAATAGAAAAACCTAAAAAAATGATGGATTTAGATGAATTTAAAGAAAAATACTTCTAAAATACGCATGAATAGCTAAAAAGAGGGAGGTGTGTGGCTAATTTCTCTTTTTACAAAAAGTTAACAATCGCTGTTTTTCTTATTATTTCTCTTTTTGAGAATTTGAGTTACAAAAGTAGTGTCAAACTCAGGAAAAAAAATAAGTTATAATTGCAAATGATTTGCATTTGCAATTAATTTTTATTTGGAGGTGGTGTAATGAGAAAAGTTCTTGTGCTCTCACTTTTATTAATTGGAATCATTGGATATTCTATAAATATTTCTGTATCCATACACCCATATTACCTAATTTTAAAAGATATAGTTGATAAGGATGATACCATAAATGTTATCGTTCCTGCTGGCAAAAGCCCTCATACATACTCTGTTTCTTCAAAAGATCTTGTAAAAATTTATAAAAGTGATTTAGTAATATTTAATGGTTTAAATTCAGAAATTTTTATAAGCAAAATTATTCCTACTTTAGAAAAAAAGAATATACCTTATATCTATGCAGCAAATTTTATACCAGAAAAAGAATTGATTTCAAATGCAAAACATGATGAAGACCATGATCATGGCTATTATAATCCTCATATATGGCTTAACCCATATTTTGTATATTCTTATATAATTCCTGGAATATTAGATGAATTAAAAAATATTGCTCCTGAGAAAATAAATGTATATAAAAATAATGCAGAAATATTAATCGAAAAATTAAAGTTTTTAGATGCTTATTTATTATTAAAATCACAGGATATAATGGGTAGTATTATAACATTCCATAATTCATTTCCCTATTTTGCAAAAAGATATAATATAAAAATCGTAGGAGTAATTGAAAATTCTCCTGGAGTTGAACCATCAATTTCCGAAATGAAAAAATTATCCGATTTAGCTAAAAAGAATAAAGTTAAAGCTTTATTTTCCGAACCTCAATTAAATAAAAGATTAGCTGAAAAATTAGCTAAATCATTGAAACTGAACTTAGGAGAATTAGACCCTTTAGGAACTGTATATAACTCAATAGATGAAATGTATTTAATGAATTTCTTTGAGATTCTTAATACAACAAGGTGATATTATGAAGTTAACCAGACCAAGAAGAGATATCTTAAATTTATATGAAAAAATAGATCATCCCTTAAACGCCGAGGAAATATATAATCTTCTAAATAATGAATACGATCTTTCTACGATCTATAGAAATTTGAATTTTTTTGAAAAAGAAAATATTTTAAAGTCTATAGTGTTTTCAGATAAAATAACTTACTATTATAAACCAAAGGGTCATTATCATTTTATTTATTGTATTAAATGTAAAAAGTTTGAACGTTTAAATTTATGTTTTGAAAAACAGTTTAAAGAATACATTGAAAAAAATATTGATTTTAAAATCACCGACCATATTCTATATTTTGAAGGAATTTGTAGCGAATGCCAAAAAGAAGGTGACAAAAATGCGTAAAAAAATGATTTCTGTTAAAAATTTGAATTATAAAGTTGAGGATAATGAAATTCTTAAATTTATTACTTTTGATGTTTATGAAAATGATTTTGTAGGAATAATAGGACCTAATGGTGCTGGTAAATCTACTCTTATTAAAACTTTGATTGGTGAAATTGAAAATTACACAGGAAAAATTGAAATAAATGGAAAAATTGGATATGTCCCTCAAAAAGATGAATTTGACAAATCTTTTCCAATAAGAGCTTTTGAAGTAGTCTTGATGGGTATGTATAAAGAACTCGGACTATTTAAAAGATTCAAAAAAGAACATTATGAGAAAGCAAAAAGCACTATGAAAATGCTCGGAATTGATTACTTATATAATAGAAAAGTAGGAAAACTCTCAGGTGGTGAATATCAAAGACTTAGTTTAGCCAGAGCTCTTGTAAGTGATCCCGACATTTTAATCTTAGATGAACCAGAAGCTGGTGTCGATAGCAAAGCTCAAGTGAAAATTTATACCATATTAGAGGAATTAAATAAAAAAGGTATGACAATAATTCTTATAAGTCATGATATATCAATGGTTGTAAAAAAAGCTAATACAATTATGTGTTTAAATAAAACTTTACATTGTCACAAAAATGCTATGGATATGACTGCTGACGATCTAAAGAAAATTTACTCAGAAGAATTAGAATTATTAGTTCATATAAATAAACCATTGAAAGTGGTGAGCAGAAATGATTGAATTATTTTCATATGATTTTATGATATATGCTATTTTAGCTTCTGTATTAGCTGGATTTAGTGCTTCATTATTATCAAATTATATAGTATTAAAGAAAATGGAGTTTATAGGCGAAGGCGCTGCACATACCGCCTTTGGCGGCATAGCATTAGCCATTCTTTTAAATTTAAATATTGATACTGTAAGCATTATTACAGCTGTTCTTTTTGGGACAACAATATATTTTATTAGCAAAAAAGATAGAGTAAATGAAAATAGTGTAATTGGTATGTTATTATCTTTTTCAATGGCTTTAGGTGTAATATTTTTATATTTAAAACCCGGATATACTCCTGAAATAACAAGCTATTTATTTGGAGATATACTAATGGTTAATTTTAATGACGTCAAAATTTTATCTGTTGTTTCTCTTATTATTTTATCAATAATTATTTTATTTAATAAAGAATTAAAATATTATACCTACAACTCAAAAATGGCAAGAAACTTTGGTGTCCCAGTTAACTTTATCAATTATATTTTTTTAGTTATTGTATCAATTGTTGTAGTAACTTCTGTAAAAATAATTGGGATAATTCTTGTTACATCACTTTTAATAACTCCTGGTGTAATCGCAAAGCTTTTTGCAAATTCACTAAATCAAATGTTGATAATTTCTAGTATTGTAGGTACTTTATCAGGATTTTTGGGCATAATAATTGCTTATTATCTTGATATTCCACCTGGACCATCTATTGTTGTAACATTATTTTCATTATTTTTAGGTGCATATATAATAAGTTACTTAAAAAACAAAATATATGTTAAAAAAAATAGTTAGTTTTTTTAACATATAAAAACAACAAAATATTATGATATAATTATGTAGTTAATAGGAATTTTATCCCAATGAAAAAGAGAGGTGAGTTTTATGGATTATTTTAGTTGTAGTGAAGATCCGTTGTCTAGACCGCCATAACAAAGAAGAGGAGGAGATAATATGGTAAAATTTTACAACAGAATAGAACATAAATTAGTGGAGACAAAAAGCTTTTCTCAAGATGCACTTATAAAAGTGGTTAATCCATCATCTGATGAAATACATATGTTATCAAGTTTATTAAACTTTGATCCAGATTTTATAGCTGATTCTTTAGATGAAGATGAAAGAGCCCGTATAGAAGTTGATGAAGATACAATTTTATTAATTTTAAAGGTTCCTATGAGAAATGAAGAAGATGAAAAAATACCTTATAAAACCGTATCGTTGGGTATCATCATTGGTAAAAATTTCATTTTGTTATCAATGAAACAAAATATAGATTTTATAGAAAAAATGATAGAAACAAGTTTATTAAATCCACACAAAAAAAGCAAAATGATTTTTCAAATCTTCTTTAAAAACGCAAAATTGTTTTTAGACTACTTAAAAGAAATAAATAAAACTATTGATTTAATAGAAGAAGAATTGCATAAATCAATGAAAAATAATGAATTAGAAACATTGATGTATCTTGAGAAAAGTTTAGTGTACTTCACTACATCATTAAGGTCTAATGAAATAATGATGGAAAAACTTTTAAAGGGAAAAATACTTGAATTATATGAAGATGATGAAGATTTGTTAGAAGACACTTTAATTGAAAATAGGCAGGCCATTGAAGTTACTAATATATATAGCAATATCCTATCAGGAATGATGGATGCATACGCTTCTGTTATATCAAATAATTTAAATATCGTTATGAAGGTATTGACAGTTGTTACTATATTACTACAAGTACCGACTATACTAACCAGTTTTTATGGAATGAATGTAAAACTCCCTTTTCAACAAAATCCTTTAACTTATATAAATATAATTATTTCTTCTATTATAATTATGATAATGACATATTTATGGTTTAAAGGAAAAAAATGGTTATAATATTTATAAAAAAAGAACTTCCGTTATTGGAAGTTCTTTTTTAATGAAATGCAGATTTTAATATCGATATAGCTGTATATACTAATAAAAGAGACATTATTATATTAAAACTTTTTTCATATTTAGATAAGAACATATTTAATGCACTTCCCATTAAAGCCCAAACTGACGTTCCAAAATAAGCTACTATCCCTAAAAAAATAGACATATTTATCAACATAAAAACAGAATCATAAGCTGGAACTATAAAATTTCCTGTAACTGTAATAGCAAATAATATTGCTTTGGGATTTATGTATTGCATTATAACTCCGGTTTTAAAAGATGCAGAACTCAAAGCTTCTTCTTTTTCATTACTATGATTTAAACTTTTTAACAAAACATATGCTAAATAGAGCATATATGTAAAACCTATAATACCCATAACAACACGGATTTTTGGCATTATTTCAAACAAAACTTTATTAAACAAACCACTAAACAAAACTAAAAATCCAAACCCTACTGCAACTCCCAATAAAAAAGGTATAGTTTTTTTATATCCAAATTTATTAGAATTTGCCATTGAAAGAATATTATTGGGACCTGGCGTAATTACAGCTACAAATGTAAAAGATAAAAAAACTAACCAATCCATATATATCCCCCTAATTCCATTTTTTATATTATACCATAAAAAAACTCCCGGAAAAACCGGGAGTATTGGAGGCAACGGTGGGATTTGAACCCACGAATAGCGATTTTGCAGACCGCCGCCTTAGACCCCTTGGCTACGTTGCCTTAACCGCAACTATTATACCATAAATATTATTAAGGTATATAGAAGAAAATATAAAATTTGTTTAAATTTCATCTTTTTTTCTATAAAACATTTGAATACCTATTTCGTCAAGATTTCTATTTTCTTCTCTTTGAAATTCAATTTTGTATTCTTCAAATTTTCTTTCTTTTAATTTTTCCAGTATTAATCTTTCTTTACGAGCCTCTAAATAATTTTGCCTTTTTTCTTCTTCTATTGCTACTTTTTGTCTATAAACTTCACCTAATCTAATCCTTTCTTTTTCTAAGGATTCCAGATATGAACGCCATTGTTGTATTTCTTGAATATTAATTAAATTGTTTGAAATCTCATATAAATATCTGTTATTCTCATCCTTGATTTTTTTATTAATTTCAACAAGAGCGTTTTCTGCTTTTATTCTTTCAGCGGTTGCTTCCAGAAAAATTCTTTTAGCATCTTCTTCTAATCTTTCCCTCAAATTCTTTAATCTTTCCAAATTAAAATGAAATCTCATTATATAATCACCTTTTATTTTAAACCAAGTTTTTCAAGTTTATAATAAAGATTTCTAACTGTAAGCCCTAATTTTTTAGCCGTAGCAGTTTTATTTCCTTGAAATTCCTTTAAAGTTTCTATTATTATATATTTTTCATATTGCTCTAAAATTTCTTTTAATGTGCCGTTTAATTTATTTTTTCCATTTTCATTAACCTTTAAATCTGGTAAATGTCTTGAAGTTATCATTGTATCTGATTGCGAAAGATTCATCAATGCTCTATCAAGAACATTTTCTAATTCTCTAATATTTCCTGGCCAATCATATTCTTTTAAAATATTCATTGCATCTTCTGATATATTAAAAACTACCTTCTCATGCTTTTGATTTAATATATGTAATATTTGCATCGCCATCTTTGGAATATCTTCTCTTCTTTCTCTTAAAGGTGGAACTTCTATAGTTACAACAGAAATTTTATAATAAAGTTCTCTTGAAAATTTTCCTAATGACATTAATTCTTTTAAATTTTCTGGAGTTGCAAAAATTATTTTTGCATTAGAAACTATTTTCTTCTTCTTATAATATATACTTCCTTCATTTAAATATTCTAATATTAATTCTTGAACTTTAGGACTCATAAGATATGTATTATCAATAAACAGGGTTCCATTGTCCGCTCTTAAGAATAAATTTTCTTTATTTTCAAATAATATTTCTAATTGCTTTTTTTCATCAAGTAATAATAGATTTACTGATACAAAAGGTTCATTTCTTCTTTTGCTATAGTTATGTATAGCTTGAGCTAATATCTCTTTTCCAGAACCAGGCTCTCCATATAGCAATATATTTACATTTGTATTTGCTGCTTTTTTAGCTTGAAATACAACATTTTTCATTATTTCAGATTCACAAGTTATATCTTCAAAATCATATTTAGCCTGATCTTTTTTTAATAATCTTTTTGTTGCTTCTAATTCTCTAATTAATCTTTCTATTTCAGATATATCATGGATAACCCCAACACTACCTTTAAATTCACCTTTAACAAATATCGGATTAACATTAATTAATACTTCTTTTTTGTTTGTAGACAATTTAGTTTTAACATTTAATATTGGTTCTTTTTCTCTTGCACATTTTATATGCATACTTTCATGACCTTCAGCAATATCATATGAGGCTAATTTACCAACTACCTCTTTTGGAGATAATCCTGTAACTTTTGTATATGCCTTATTAACCATTACTATTCTTCCTTCTTCATCAGCAACAGATATAGCATCATAGGTAGAGTCTATTATTGCTCTTAATAATGATTCTAATTCTCTTAAATTAGTTACTTCTTCTGCAAGTTTCTGAATGCTTGTAACATCCCTAAATATAGCTGCAGCTCCTATTATTTCTCCATTTTCATTTTTTATAGGAAATCTAGAAGTTACTATAACTTTCTTACCTAAATTTTGAATTCTATCCAACTCTGGTATTCCAGTTTTTAAAACTATATGAAGTCTGGTATCAGTTATAGTATCTGTTACTTTTGTATGTAACACTTTTTCTTTTGGTATATTTAATATATTAGATGCTGAATTATTTAAAAAAATTATTTCTTCATTTTCGTTTATTAAAATTACAGCCTCTTGAATATCATCTAATATTCTCATAATCATTTCTTCATTCTTCATATCAATCACCTTCTATTAATTTATGTTCTTGAATCCATCCTTTTAAATCTAATTCTAACATCAAATCCACTACTTTATCGTATTCTGTCTTTTTTAAGATCCTATTTATTTCAGGATATTCATTAGCTTTATAAACTGGAACATATTGATCCATAAGACTAATTAAAATATTTTTATCAATTTTCGAAATAAATCTCAATGCTGCTTTTGCCTCATCTGTATTATTTGGTAAAACTAATATTCTAATTATTAAACCTTTTTTCATTACATCATTTTCAAATATATAATTTCCTTTTGTTTGTTTATACATTTCTTTGATGGCTTTTTGAGCATATTCCCAATAGTCTGGCGTTTTGGAATATCTACTAGATGCGTATTCTGTAGTGTATCTTATATCAGCTAAATATATATCTATAACTCCATCCAATATTTTCAGTGTTTCTATAGTTTCATAAGACGAAGTATTCCAAACAAGAGGAACTCTTAATCCTTTTTTAATTGCTATTATTAATGCATCAAAAATAAATGGCAAATACGGTGTAGAAGTAACTAAATCAATATTTTGAACTTTTTTTTCATTTTGCAACCATATAAATTTATTTGCTAAATCTTCTACAGAAATTTCTTTTCCAAAACCTTTTTGCGAGAAATTAAAATTTTGACAATAAACACATTTCATTACACAATTACTAAAGAAAACCCCTCCAGCTCCTGTATCACCAACCAATGGTGGCTCTTCACCTTTATACAATACAAATTCAGAAATTTTTATTTTATCTCCTACTCTACATACACCTAAATTTTTATGCCTATTAGCCATGCATTTTTTTGGACATAAATCACATGCTTTCAATTTTTCATATAGTAAGTCTCGCCTTCGATGTAATTTTCCAGATTCATACAATTTAATGTAATTAGGTATATATTCACCCATTACAATGAAAGACCTCCATCTATTCTTATAACTTGTCCGGTTACATATGAAGAATCATCAGATGCTAAAAATAAAACTACCTTTGCAACTTCTTCTGGTGACCCCATACGTTTCAAAAGAATTCTTTGCAATGCAGCTTCTTTAAATTCTTCATTTAAATCTTTAGTCATATCTGTTTCTATAAATCCTGGAGCTACAGCGTTAACTCTTATTTGTTCCCCTTTCATAGTCAATTCTTTAGCCCATGTCTTCGTCATACCAATTACTCCAGCCTTACTTGCAGAGTAGTTGGTTTGTCCAATATTGCCATCTAAACCAACTACACTTGAAATATTGATAATTGAACCCTCTTTTTGCTTTCTCATAATTTTAGCAACAGCTTTTGTAACCAAAAATACACCTTTTAAATTAACATTTATAACAAAATCAAATTCTTCTTCTTTCATAAGAAGTAATAATGTATCTTTTGTTACACCTGCATTATTAACTAAAACATCTATCCTTTTATATTCTTTAGCTATTATTTTTACTGTATTATTTATTTCTTCTGCATTGGAAACATCAACTTTATAACCTTTAAAAATCCCCTTTTTTAGTGAATTCAATTCTTCTTCAACTTTATTCAAAGCTTCAATATTTCTTGCAAAACCTAAGACTGTAGCACCTTCTTCAACAAATTTTTTACTTATCTCTTTTCCAATTCCTCTATTTGCACCAGTTACAATACATATTTTATCTTTTAATTTCATTTTTCATCCTCCATTTCAAGTTTTTTAGATATAAATATTATATCAAAATTATACCATAATCTTCCTATATTTAGCAAAGGCGATATTTCATAATTTGGACATTTAATTTCATTTAAAAGCGCTTTTATGATATAATTTAAACGAAAGGATGTGGATTAATGGAACAAGAATTCAAAGAATATTTAAATGAGATAGAAAATATTCTAAATAGAAAGCTGGAAAATTCTGAAATAGAAATTTTAAAAAAAGCTTATTTCTTAGCAAAAGAAGCTCATAATGGTCAAATGAGAGCTTCTGGTGAGCCTTTTTTTGAGCATCCAAAAGCTGTTTCAAAAATATTAGCTGAACTAAAAATGGATATTGAAAGTATTGCATCCGCTTTATTACATGATGTAGTAGAAGATTGTGATGTTCCAATAGAAAAAATCGAAAATGAGTTTGGTACTAACATTGCTAGAATAGTTGATGGTGTTACTAAAATAAGTAATTTGAAATTAAATGAAAAATTAAATAAAGTAGATATGAAATCTTTTGAAAAAATTGAAACTTTAAGAAAAATGCTTCTCGCTATGTCAAATGATATTAGAGTAATTATAGTAAAACTTTCAGATAGGTTACATAACATGAGAACGCTACAATATGTCCCACATAAGAAACAAATTATAAAATCCCAAGAAACACTTAAAATATATGCACCTATTGCACATAGATTAGGTATTCACAAAATCAAAGCAGAATTAGAAGATTTATCTTTTAAATACTTGTATCCAGAAGCCTATGAGGATTTAAAGAAAAAATTAGAAGAAAAAGTATTAAATGTACATGATAGAATGGAAGATTACAAAAAGATTATTTCAGAACAATTAGAAAAAAATAATATTAAAGCTACTCTTCAAGGGAGAACTAAACATTTATATAGCATTTGGGAAAAAATGCTCAGAAAAAATAAAAGTTTTGATGAAATATATGATTTTATTGCATTAAGAATTATAACTGAATCCCCAACTGCTTGTTATGCCGCTTTAGGTGTTGTTCACTCGGTTTGGAGACCAGTCCCTGGAAGAATAAAAGATTATATTGCTGTTCCAAAATCTAATGGATATAGATCTATACACACCACAGTTATCACAAATAAAGGTGAGACACTAGAAATTCAAATAAGAGATTGGGAAATGCATGAAGAAAGTGAATTTGGTTTAGCTGCACATTGGGCTTACAAAGAAGGAATTGACTCCAAAAAATTATATTTTGTAAAAAGATTAATGGATTTACACAAAGAAATTGCTCAATCAGCTTTTAATATCAATGAAATCGAAGAAGAATTACAAGCCCACGAAGTTTTTGTTTTTACTCCTAAAGGAGAAATTTTACATTTACCATATGGTGCTACTCCTATAGATTTTGCTTACGCCATACATACAAATGTTGGAAATCATTTTGCTGGCGCAAAAGTTAATGGCAAAATCGTTCCAATTAGTTACGAATTAAAAAACGGTGACATTGTTGAAATAATTGTTAACAGAAATAGTTCTGGTCCAAGTATCGATTGGTTAAAATATGCAAAATCTTCAAGAACAAAACACAAAATAAAAAGATATTACAGATTAAAAAATGAAAAGAATTTAGAAGATAAAGGTAGAGATAAATTAAGAGATATTGCAAAAGACTTAAACATGTCTATAGATAATCTTATTCACGAAATAAAAAATAATCAAGTTTTTTGTGAAAAAAATAAAATAAAAAATGAAGATGAGCTATACATAAGACTTGGTTTTGGCGATCTCAATCCAAAAGAAATATATAAATTATTTGAAAAGAAAGATTTTCCTGAGGATAATCAAAAACATTTTGAACAATCTAAAATCACTTATAAAAGAAAAGGTATCGGGGTTATAGTAGATGGTCAAGATGGAATTGACGTCTATTTTGCTAAATGTTGTAATCCTGTTTTAGGTGATGACATAATTGGAATAGTTAGCAGAAAAGGTATTGGAATACATAGAAGAAATTGTATGAATATCAAAGAAGTCCCCCAGTCACGCATAGTTAACGTATCCTGGATAACTGATGATATTGAAAACTCAAAATTTGTTACTCATCTGCTTATTGAAATGGAAAATAAATCTGTTTTAGATGAAATAAGAAAGAAAGTAAAAATGGAAAAGGCATATATTGAAATGTACGAAACCACCAGAAAAATTGATAGAATAGATTTAAAAATGCGTTTAGCAGTTAAAGATGTACAACATTTAATGAGGGTATTAACAGCTATAAAAAGTATTAAAGGAGTATATAGTGTAAGGAGGAGTTAGATGAGAGCAGTTGTTCAAAGAGTTAAAAAAGCACATGTTGATGTTGATGGAAAAACTGTTGGTAAAATTGGAAAAGGAATATTAGTATTATTAGGTGTTGGACAAAATGATACACAAAAAGATATAGAATGGTTAGCTGATAAAATTGTTAACCTGAGAATTTTTGAAGATGAAGATGAAAAAATGAATCTATCTTTATTAGATGTAAAAGGTGAAATTTTAGTAGTATCCCAATTCACACTATACGGCGATTGCAGAAAAGGCAGAAGACCGTCTTATTCTACCGCTGCTTCACCAGAAAAAGGTAAAGAGTTTTATGAGAAATTTATGATATATTTAGAAGAAAAATATAATTTAAATGTGCAAAAAGGTATTTTCCAAGCTGATATGGAGGTTAATTTGATAAACGATGGCCCGGTAACACTATTATTGGATTCAGAAAAGACATTCTAAAAAATTTGGAGGTGTTATTATGAAAGAGGTAGAAGTAACTGTATTCGTATATTCAGAACATCCATTTGATGCACACATCAGCTCTGAAGGTGCTCAATATGGAATTACTCCACAAAACATTAATAAAATATATAGAGGTGAAATTAAACCAGCAAAAGGTATAGTTGTAAAATTTAAAATGCCTGATGGAACAAAAAAATATGTTAGAGCAGAATAGAGGGAGATAATGAGAAATCTATATTTAATAGATGGAAGTGGTGTCGCATATAGGGCTTTTTTTGCATTGGATCCAGGATTAAAAACTTCTACTGGAATTCCTACAAATGCTATATATGGAGTCACTAAAATGATTCTAAAAATATTAGAAAAATATGTTACCAAAAATGAAGATGCTATTATATTTGTAATGGATAAAAAAACTGTAACTTATAGGCATAAACTTCTTGAAAGCTATAAAGCTAATAGGCCAGAAACACCAAAAATTTTTAAAGATCAAATCCCATATATCTTAGAAATTGTCAACGCATTAGGAATCAAAACAATAGCCGAAGAGGGCTTTGAAGCGGATGATGTCATTGCTACTTTAGCTTTAACAGGTGAAAATAAATTTAACCAAGTTTATATATTATCCTCCGATAAAGATTTAATGCAATTAGTAAATGATAACATCAAAATGCTTAGAATTGGCCGAGGTATAACAGATATCATAGAATATGATATAAAAAAAGTTTATGAAAAATATGGATTTGGTCCTGAAAAAATACAAGATTTTTTAGCTTTAACAGGCGACACTGCAGATAATATACCAGGAGTAAAAGGTATTGGTGAAAAAACTGCTACAAAACTAATAAAAGAATATGGATCTTTAGAAGAAATATATAAAAATATTAGAAATACTACGAAATCTATTCAAAAAAAATTAGAAAATGGAAAAGAAATGGCCTTTTTAAGCAAAAAATTGGTTCAACTTGTTACAGATGTTCCTTTAGATATTAATTGGGAAGAATATATATATAGAGGATTTAACGAAAATTTAGAAAATTTATTAAATAAATTTGAGTTTAGATCAATTCTAAAGGAGTTAGGTTTAAAAGAACAAAAGAAATTAGTTAAAGTTGAAAGTTTACCAGAAATAGATGATTTATCTGGAAAAGGCAATTATGAACTATTATATGAAAAAGATTTGCCAGAATTTTTCGAAAAATTGAAAAATCAAAATATCATATCATTCGATTTAGAAACCACATCTATAGATCCATATCAAGCTGAAATTTTGGGTATCGCTATAGCCTTTGAACCTAAAAAAGGATATTATATTGATATATCTAATGAATCTTATGATAAAAAAATAAAAATATTATCTGAATTATGGAATATATTAAAAAATAAAGATTTAATAGGTCAAAATCTAAAATATGATTTGTCTGTTATGAAAATATATGGTTTCGATTTTAAAGTTCCATATTTTGATACAATGATAGCTGCTTACCTGGTTTCGCCTGATTCACGAAGATTTAATATGGATGATCTTGCAAAAAAATACTTAAATTATGAAACCATAAAATATGATGAAGTTGTAAACAATACTCTTTTTGCAAATACATTAAAAGACATTGATCCAAACAAAGTTGCTGAATATTCTGGGGAAGATGCAGATATTACATTAAGACTTTTTCATGTTTTAAGACCTAAAATCTATGAATTTGAATTAGAAAAAGTTATGTTTGATATAGAAAATCCATTAATTCCGGTTTTAGCAAAAATGGAATTAAATGGAGTATTTTTCGATATACCATATTTAAAGCAATTAGAAAAAGAATATACTAAAATTTCAAATAATATATTACAAGAAATAAAAGAAATAGCTGGATATGATATTAATCCAAATTCTCCAAAACAAATAAGAGAACTTTTATTTGAAAAGTTGGGTCTTATTCCTAAAAGGAAAACTAAAGGTGGTCAGTTCTCAACAAATGCTCAAGTATTAGAAGAAATGAAAAATGATCATCCTATTATACAAAAAATTTTAGATTATAGAAAATATCAAAAACTTTTATCCACGTATATCCAATCAATTCCTAAATTAGTTAATAAAAAAACAAAAAGAGTTCATACTTCTTTTAATCAAACTGGTGCTGCAACTGGTAGATTAAGTAGTAGTGATCCTAACCTTCAGAATTTACCTATTAGAGAAGCTGAAGGAGAAAAAATAAGAAATGCTGTAAAAGCAGAAAAAGATGGTTATGTCCTTTTAAGTGCTGATTATTCACAAATAGAATTAAGAGTATTAGCACATATGAGTAAAGATCCTGTATTAATTGAATCATTTAAAAATGATTTAGATATACACACTATAACAGCTTCAAAACTATTTGATGTTCCGGAAAGTCAAGTAGATCATAAAATGAGGCAAATTGGAAAAATGATTAATTTTTCTATAATTTATGGTGTTTCTTCTTATGGTCTTTCAGAAAGAACTGGTGTTTCTATTAATGACGCCGGTATTTTTATAAAAAAATATTTTGAATTGTATAAAAAAGTAGAAGAATATCAACAACAAATTTTATCAAATTTAGCAAAAAATGGTTATGTTGAAACTATTTTTGGAAGAAAAAGATTTTTAAATAACCTAAGATTAAATAAAAACGACTTAAAACGAACAGCAATAAACACTCCTATTCAAGGAACCGCATCTGATATAATGAAAATAGCCATGATAAAATTAAATGAAAGATTACCAGAATATGCAAAAATGATACTTCAGGTTCACGATGAAATAGTTATAGAGTTGCCAAAGGACAAGGTTGATGAAGTTTCAAAAATTGTTAAAGATACAATGGAAAATGCTGTATCACTTGATGTTCCACTAAAAGTAGATATAAATGTATCAGAAAGGTGGACAAAGTGAGGCGAAAAAATGAAAAAAATATTTTTACTTTTATTATTGGTTAGCAGTATAACATATTTTGGATATACTAGCATTAATTTTGGTTTTATTTTTACATTTGGAAGCACAAATACGACATATAGTCAATATGTTAAATTACATTATATTGATGACTCTTCTATCTCAACAATAACTTTTTTCTTTAAACAATATCCTCAAAAAATCAAAATAAATAGTGAAGATTTTGTTGTTTATTCAAAAAATCAAAAATTTATTACTGGTTCTGGTAAAATTAAGATAGTATATAATGATAAAGAATATGAATTTTTCTTACAAAATGAAGAATTAAATATTGGATTGGATCAAGAAGTTATTCCAAATATTAAATTGATTTCTTACACAAAAAAAGTATCACCAAATAACGATTGGTATAATGATACTTTAAAAATTCTTTTATATTCAAATACTTATGGTTATATAAAATTCAATAATTTAAACATTGAAAAACAAATACAACCTGGAAAAAATGAATTATATTTCCCAGTAAATTACCCAGATGGATATTATAAAGATGACTTAATTGTATATAATAAAAAAGGTAGTTTTTCTGAAGAAATCGATTTTGAAGTTAATAGAAGCAATAAAACTGCAACTAAATATATTTTGTTATCATTATTGGCTTTATTCATTGGATTTATAGGTTATACCATAATAAACAAGTAGGGTCATAAATCCCCTATTTGTTTTATATATCTAAAAAATATGAAAAATATTTGTTCACAAATTAAATAAGTAGGGCTTTATAGCCCTACTTATTTAATTTTAAAAATTCTTCTACTTCCTCTCTAGTAGGAATAGATGATTGAGCACCCTTTCTTGTTATAGCTATTCCTGCTGCTGCAGATGCAAATCGAATTGCTTCTTTAATATTTTTACCTTCTTCTAATGCTACAGCTAAAGCACCATTAAAAACATCGCCTGCTGCTGTTGTATCTACCACATTATCAACTTTAAATACAGGAATTTTTAAAATTGAATTTCTATTATAAAGTATTATATCTTTTTCCCCCTGTTTCAATATTATATTTTTTATACCTAAGTTAAAGAATTTCCTTAAAGTTTCTTTAAGATTTTTCTCTGAGTTTAAATTAAAAAATTTCATGGATAAATATTTAAATTCTTCTTCATTTGGAGTAAAATAATCAACATATTCAAAAATTTCTTTTTCAATATTTTGTGCTGGTGCTGGATCAAAAATTATTATTTTTTTCTTTGATTTTAATGTTTTTGCAATATGTAAAGAAGTTTCAAATGGAATTTCATTTTGTAATAAAAAATACTTATATTCATTCAAAACATTTATCTTACTTTCTACTATTTCAGGTGTGATAAATCCATTAGCGCCTTCAAAAATTATTATTCTATTTTCTCCATTTTTTGTAACTTCTATATAAGCTCTACCCGTTGGTAAATCTGTATATACATATCCCTTTATTTTCATTTTATCAAAATTATTTGATAAAACCTTACCAAAATCATCATTTCCTAATGCAGTAAAAAAATATACTTCTTCTTTAGAAAGTTTTGCAGCTGTAACAGCCTGATTAGCGCCTTTTCCCCCTGGAAAATATTCAAGAGATATTGCTTTTTGTGTTTCACCAGGATTAGTAAATTTCTCTACTGTTAAAACGATATCCATATTAGAGCTTCCTACAACACCTATCATTTTCTCCCCTCCACAATCATTGAAAGTATTTTATCAATTTTTGATATAACATATCTAAATTTATAAGAGAATATAATATCGATCCCCTTATTGTCACTAAATCCCAATCAGAAAAATATGTTTCTTCATTTCTTTTATTTCCTAAATAAAAATAAGATATTAAATCAAAATTTCTTTCTCCAATATTTCCGTCTCCAATTGAATCATCTGAATTTGCTATCCATAAGAAATCCGCGTCTATTAAAACATGTGTAAGTCCAAAAGATAATGCATAAATTTTTTCATTATTATCAATTTCTGCTCTAAATGAACCAGGGAAAAATCTTGATTCTTGCATTATTATAGCTAAGACCAATTCTACCGGAATGTCATTTAACTTAATATTCATCGGATATAATTCTGATGAAGTAAAATGTAATCTACTTAATTCTATATTTGAATGTGTATAGGTATAAGCTATATCTACTATATATTCAGAATATTTTTTAATATCTAAATCAGACAAACTTTTATCTGGATAGTAATAATCGAACCATAATTTAAAAGTAGTATTTGAATTATCATAATATTCTTTTAATTTTCTGTATAATCTATCTACTAAGGCATCTCTTTTTTCATAAGATGTAATTTTTGTTGGATTCAAATTCGAGTAAGATTTTGTAGAATTTGTTGGTATTTCTGCATCATAATAATCAATTAAAAATACGTCTGAGGAATTATTTTTAAAATTATTTTCTGTAATATTTTTTATGTATTCTTTTATTTTAGGATTATAATGTACATCTTCTGACAAACTTTTAGTTTTTGTTGTATTTGCTATTTCTCCGACAAAATATTTATAAAACTCTAAAACATTATCGTCATAATCATAACCAGGCGTATCTGCCAATTCTTTTAATTTATCAAATGTATAATTCCCACCTTTATTATATCCAGTAGCAATTAACCTTATTAACAATTCTTTTTGATTTTGAGTTAAATCAGAAAAATTGGTATCTTCTACTTTAGAAATTATTTTTGTGCATGACGCAAATACAAAAATTAATGATATAATTATAATTAATATATTTTTTTTCATTTTATCACTCCTCATATTTTATTATATTATAACATAAAATTGCATACTCAAGCATACTCAATTATACTTACGCATACTTTCAATAAAAAGGAATAATTATGAAAATTTCTTCATACTCGCTGTTTTTTCAAATATTTTTCGTTTTGAGAAATAGAAAACAAAATGTATAATAAAAACAGTCTATTAATACTTTTATTATAAGGAGGAGAAAATATGCCTATTAATTTAAAAGGTAGAAGTTTATTATCATTAAAAGATTATAAACCAGATGAAATAAAATATTTATTAGATTTAGCTTTCAATTTAAAATCCAAAAAAAGAGCAGGTATTAGAACTGAGTCATTAAAAGGTAAAAATATAGTTTTAATTTTTGATAAAACATCTACAAGAACTAGGACAGCATTTGAAGTTGCTGCATTGGATGAGGGAGCACATGTAACCTTCTTAACAAATAGTCAAATGGGTAAAAAAGAATCTATAGAAGATACAGCTAAAGTATTAGGAAGAATGTATGATGGTATTGAATATAGAGGTTTTAAACAAAAAGTAGTTGAAGATTTAGCAAAATACTCAGGAGTTCCAGTATGGAATGGTTTAACTGATGAGGCCCATCCAACGCAAGGTTTAGCAGATGTTATGACAATGATGGAATTTATTCATAAACCATTAAATGAAATAAAAGTTGCATTTATAGGTGACACAAGAAATAACGTTGCTAACACATTAATGAGAATATCAGCAAAATTAGGTATGCACTATGTTGCAGTAGGACCTGAATCATTAAAACCATCAGACGAAATGATGAACGAAGCTTTAGAAACTGCTAAGGAAACAGGAGCAGTTATAGAATATACTCCTGATTTAGATGGAGTTAAAGGTGCAGATGTAATTTATACTGATGTTTGGGTATCAATGGGTGAAGAAGATAAAATGCCTGAAAGAGTTGAATTATTAACTCCATACAGAGTAGATATGGACTTAATAAAAAGAACAGAAAATCCAAATGTAATATTCTTACATTGCCTCCCTTCATTCCATGATTTTGAAACGATCGTTGCAAGGGAAGCCAAAGAAAGAGGTTTAGATATTAGGGAAGTTACTGATGAAGTATTTAGAAGCAGATATTCAAAAGTTTTTGATCAAGCTGAAAACAGAATGCATACAATAAAAGCTATTATGATAGCTACATTATAAAACTAAGGGGGGAGAAACATGAAGAAATTAGCAGTTGTAGCCATAGGGGGAAATGCAGTTAACAGACCTGGTGAAAAAGCAACAGCAGAAAACATGTTTAAAAACATTAGATCTACTGCATCCTATTTGGCAGACATGATTGAAATGGGTTATGATTTAGTAATCACACATGGAAATGGCCCACAAGTAGGTAATTTATTATTACAACAGGATATAGCAAAAGACACTATACCTCCATTTCCTATGGATGTATTAGGTGCAATGACACAAGGATATTTGGGCTATATGATAGTTCAAGAATTAAAAAACGTTCTAAAAGATAGAAAAGTAGAAAGAGATGTTGCAGCTGTTGTTACACAAATAGTTGTAGATAAAAATGATCCTGGTTTCCAAAACCCAACAAAACCAGTAGGACCATTTTATAGTGAAGAAGATGCTAAAAAAATGATGGAAGAAAAAGGTTGGTTATTTAAGGAAGATGCTGGTAGAGGTTGGAGAAGGGTTGTTCCATCTCCAATACCATTAGATGCTATTGAAAAAAATACTATAAAAGATTTAGTTGAAAATGACGTTATAGTTGTAGCAGGTGGTGGCGGTGGTATACCTGTTATATTAGAAAAAAACGGAGACATAAAAGGAGTAGAAGCTGTTATTGATAAAGATAGAGCTTCTGCATTATTAGCTAAAATTTTAGGTGCTGATGAATTTATTATTTTAACAGCTGTTGAAAAAGTTTATCTTAATTTTAACAAACCAGATCAAAAAGAATTAGATACTATTACAATTGAGGAAGCAGAAAAATATATTAAAGAAGGACATTTTGCAAAAGGTAGTATGTTGCCTAAAATAGAATCTTGTATATCATTTGTAAAAGATTCTGGAAAACCCGCATTAATAACTGATATGGAAAAATTAAAAGATGCTTTAGAAGGAAAAACTGGAACAAAAATTATACCTTAATAAAATTTAACTAAAACCATTGTCTGGATTGTGAATCTCTCCCTCTCCCCACAATCCAGACCTTTTTATTTGGAGGTGAAATTATTTATATATTTTTAGATTATGATGGAACTTTAATAAAAAATCCAGAAGAAGAATTTCAAAAACATTACTTTACTTCTTTTTTAGAATATGCTAAGATAAATGATAAAAACATTATAAATATTATTTTAGAAGCAACATCTGAATTGATAAAAAAGAACAACGAAGATACTAATAATTTGGATTATTATCTCAAAATAATGGCAGAAAAAAATGGAAAAGAAAAAGAATACTGGTATGATTTATTTATCAATTTTTATGAAAATGAATTTCCAAAATTAAATAAAATTATAAAGCTAAATAATGAGTTATTAGAAGCTGTTAAGAAAACTAAACATGAATTAATTTTTGCTTCTAATCCAGTATTTCCAAAAATCGCTGTAGAAAAAAGGCTTAATTTTATAAATATGACTTTTAATGATTTTGAATATGTTTCATATATGGAAAACTCTCATTATTGTAAGCCCAATCCAAAATTTTTTATTGAAATTATAAATAAATTGAAAATAGATCCAAAAGACTGTATTATGATAGGAGATACTGCTTTTGATAAAGCTAGTGAAAAAGTTGGAATTAAATTTATTCATGTAGATGAAAAAAATAAGTGGAAAGATATTTTATAAATAAAAAAAAAGAGAAGCGAAATTGCTTCTCTTTTTTTATTTCATTGGTGGCGGCGAAGAGACTCGAACTCTTGACACTGCGGGTATGAACCGCATGCTCTAGCCAACTGAGCTACGCCGCCATAAAAAAAATGGTAGCGGGGGCAGGATTTGAACCTACGACCTTCGGGTTATGAGCCCGACGAGCTACCAGACTGCTCCACCCCGCACCGCGTAGTAGAGAGAGTAAATAAAAATGGTGCCGAGGGTGGGACTTGAACCCACACGAGTGTCTCCACCCAACGGATTTTAAGTCCGCAGCGTCTGCCAATTCCGCCACCTCGGCAACCTTCTTTGGTTATTTCAACCGTGATTATTTTATCATTTTTTATCCTTTTTGTCAATACCTTTTTAGTTACAAAATCCTTATGAATTTATTGGTGTTTTTTAAATATATTATGATGATATATCAATAATAATCTATAAGTTAACTTTTTGTTTATTAATTTAAATATATTTATCTTATTGACATTTTATGTTAAGAAAGATATAATTAAATTAGTTTTACTAATAGATATAGAAGGATGGGGTAATGATGAAAAAATTTTTATCATTTTTAGCAGGAATTAGTATTTTTATAGCTATATGGATTACAATTTATAACCTTAATAATTTAAATGGTTATAAACTAAATACTTGGATAGACGAAAATGGGAATAAATTAAAAATACCTATTATTAAAACATTAAAGGGAAATACTTTAATTCTTAAAACATATTTTAATAAAACTAATAAAAATTATTTAGTATTTCCCGAACTATCTGGAAATTATGCAGAAATATTTCTAAATAATGTTTTAATAGAAAAAATAGGATATGGTAAAGAAAATCTTGTTAATTTATATTTGAAACCACATTTAATATTTCTAGGAAATAATTTAAAAAATAATAGTTATTGATTATTTGATTAGATATGGTGGAGATGAATTTATTGCAATAATGAAAGATTGTAAAGAAAAAATTGCTATGAATAAATTTTTACAAATCCAAGAAGATTTAAAAAAACATCCTATTCCAGTTTCAATTTCATTTGGAGTTTCAAAATTTAATAAATCATTAGAAAACACTTTAAAAATTGCAGATAAGAATATGTACAGAATGAAGTCAATCCTAAAAAAGACCAGAAAATATAAATATAAATATAAATATAAATATAAATATAAATAAAAAAAGAGAAGCGAAATTGCTTCTCTTTTTTTATTTCATTGGTGGCGGCGAAGAGACTCGAACTCTTGACACTGCGGGTATGAACCGCATGCTCTAGCCAACTGAGCTACGCCGCCATAAAAAAAATGGTAGCGGGGGCAGGATTTGAACCTACGACCTTCGGGTTATGAGCCCGACGAGCTACCAGACTGCTCCACCCCGCACCGCGTAGTAGAGAGAGTAAATAAAAATGGTGCCGAGGGTGGGACTTGAACCCACACGAGTGTCTCCACCCAACGGATTTTAAGTCCGCAGCGTCTGCCAATTCCGCCACCTCGGCAACCTTCTTTGGTTATTTCAACCGTGATTATTTTATCATTTTTTATCCTTTTTGTCAATACCCTTTAGTTACAAATTTCTAAATTTATTTTGATTAAAATTAATAATAAATTCATTAGGGGTAGAATCTGCAATAATTTTTCCATCTTTTAGATATATTATTCTATTACATATATCCAAATATCTAAATAAATTTCTTGTAGCAAAAATCATAACTCTATCTTGTTTAAATTCTGATATTGCATCTTTTATATTTTTTAATAAAATATCATCCAAATGGTCTAATATAGAATCAAACATAAACACATTAGGATTTCTTGCTAAAGATATAAAAATTAATAAACTCAATTTTTCAGCACTAGACCAGTTTGAAAGATCATTATAATATTTTAAACTTTTTAAATCTAAAAATTTTTCCATTAGATTTAATTTTTTCAATAAATCTATATGCTCGTATGAAAACGTTTGAGGAGTTATACCTAAAGATACTTTTAGTAATTCTTTTAAGGAAATATAATTTAGATTTTGTAAATATTGTGGTTCAGTATATGTAATATTATTTCTCAGATAATCTTTATCTTGCTCTCTAACATCTATACCTTTATATTTTATATCGCCTTTACCATACACATTTTGAAAAAGCTCTTCGTTTAAATGGAGAAATGATCTTAACAATGCTGATTTTCCAGAATTTCTTTCACCATAAATCAAAACAGATTCATTGTTGTATAATTCCAAATTTACAGATTGCAAAACTTCTTTATTATTCATATATAAAGAAAAATTCTTTACTTCAATTACAGGCACTTCATCTTCATAATACATCATATTTTCACCTATTTTTGATTTCTTTATCTTCAGACCTCTCATTTACGTTTTGGATGGAATTAAAAAAACGTTTTTTTGTAAAAACCTTTAAATCCTCTTCATTTTGAATCTCTTTTATCTTTTTTAAAAAATCATATTGGGATAAAATGTCTATTTTATCTTTCTTATATTCCATCAAAACACCTCCTACTTAATAATAATACAAAAATATATACAATATTTTGAAAAAATATTTATTTTACCAACATACTATGTAAATTTTTTATGATTTTCATCTTTATTAAAAGTTTCCAAAAAAAATTTTTGGATATAATTTCATATATGTGAATAAAAAATAAATATTAAATTAGTTTTTAGTGTTAACAAAAAATATATCGATTATTATAAGATAAAATAACCCAGACAGTTTGATTAAATATATCTAAAAAACATTTATTTTTAATAAATATCAGTTTGTAGACAAAGTTCAAAATAAAATATTCAAAACAATATTCGGTCATCCGGTGAAAATTCTAGAATAAGCAGTTGACAAAAAATAAAAGTTATTGTATAATATGAAAGGCTTGCCGAGGTGGTGGAATCGGCAGACACGCATGGTTGAGGGCCATGTGGGAGTTTATCCCGTGCGGGTTCAAGTCCCGCCCTCGGCACCAAATAAAAAGAAGGAACCGTGTGGTTCCTTCTTTTTATTTGGTTATTGTTTTTTTATATCTATGATTAAATAATACTACAATACCACCTATTAATAATACATAATAATATATAGAAAATCTCCATAATATTATTACTGCAGGTATTTTATTTTGAGGTAATACATCCGAAAAAACCAGATAAAAAATACTTTCTGCTCCGCCAGATGTACCCGGTGTGGGAACAACTGACGCAGTTATTTGAGTAATTAATGACCTAAAAATTGTGTTTAAATTTATATTTTTATTAAATCCCTTTAAAACCACTGGCAAAACAAGAAAAGAACATGCAAACTGAAAAATACTTAAAAGAAATACTAAAGAAATTTTACAAATCTTTCTTGATTCATTCTTAAAAATATTAATAAACGTTTTTACTTTTACTATAATTTCATCAAAATGTTTATCTGGATTTTTTAATATACCGATTTTTTTTAGTAATTTTACAAAATACAAAGTTGTCTTTATAGCCGCATTTTGATTAATAACATAAAACAATATTAAAAACACTACAAATGAATTTAAAAGCACTCCAGAAATAATACCTATAGTTATGGTATATGGAAAATTAAAGTATGAATATATTATAGCTATAACACCAAAAATTGCCATGGTTATTTGAAAAATAAATGTTTTAAATAAAATTGTCGCTGTGGATTTACTCGGATCAATACCATGCTTAGTTATATATACTATTTGAAATGGTTGACCTCCAGTATAAAATGGAGTTAAATAACTATAAAATTGACCTATAAGAGTAAAATTTAATGCATGTTTCAAAGTTATATCAGGCAATAATAATTTAATTATTGCACTTTCTACTAACCATTTAAATGTTATCAATGCAATTGCTGAATATAAATAAAAATATTTATATTCAGCAAGTTCTTGCAAACTATTCACAAAACCTCTTATTCCTGAAAATAATATTAATATAGTTATCGTTGCTATTATAGCAAATATAAAACCTAATAAATACTTTTTCTTATTTTTCATTTTAATATTTCAACTCAAAACCTTTTGTTTTTAATTTATTGCTAATTTCTTCTCTGGTAACTTTTTCATCATCATAAGTTAATTCTACTGCTCCAAATGCTTTCTCAATTTTAAATTTAATTATTCCATCAATATTTTTTAAAACTTCTTCAATAATATCTGCATCTTTTTCTGTTTTATATCCTTTAATCATATACATGTTAAATGTTTCTGCCATTTCATTCACCCCTTTTTATGTTTTTTAATATATCTCCAACTTTAATTTTTCTACCATTATATGCATCAATTACATTTATTATCTTTTTACCAGGAAATTGAATTCTTTTTATTTTCACACTTCCTTGTCCTGTAAAAACCTCCATACCTTCTTTATCTATTGATAATATTTTACCCGGTACATCATTTTTCATATTACTTAAAGATGCACCATAGAGCTTTATGATTTGATCATTTAATTCACATTTTGCACCAGGTATTGGATCATATGCTCTTATTTTATTAAAAACTCTTTCATTGGTATCAAACCAGTCTATATAAGTATCCTCATTTGTTACTTTATCAGCATATGTTGCCATAGAATCATCCTGATAAATCAATTTCTCCGTATATTTATCAAATTTATTTAAAAATTCTACTAATGACTCACTACCTATTTTAGCTAATCTATTATATAAACTTTCAAAATTATCTTCTAAATAAATTGGTGTTTTTTTAATATACGCTATTGGTCCAGCATCCAATTTTTCCACAATTTTAAATATAGATATCCCCGTTTCTTTTTCGCCGTTTTCCAATGCTCTTTGAATTGGAGCAGCTCCTCTATATTTTGGCAATAATGAAGCATGAACATTCCAACAACCATATTTAGGTAATTTTATTACTTTTTCTTTTAATATCTTTCCATATGCTACTGTAATTATAATATCTGGGCTCAATTCTTTTAAAGACTCATATCCTAATTTCAAATTAACACTTTTCGGTTGAAAAACCGGAATATTATTTTCCTCAGCTATTATTTTTACTGGGGTTGGAATAATTTTTTTACCTCTACCTTTTGGCTTATCTGGTTGTGAAAACACCCCAACTATATTAAATTTTTCTTCTATTAATCTTTTTAAATGAATAGCAGCGAAATCCGGAGTACCCATAAAGACGATTCTCATTTTATTTCAACTTCCCCAAATTCTTTAGCTATTTTTCTTCCTTCTTTCATTAAATCTTTTATCTTGCTCTTTACTTTTGCTTTAGCTGCAGTACTTACTTTATCAACAAATAAAATTCCTTCAAGATGATCATATTCATGTTGAAAAATTCTGGCCGTATATTCATGCAATTCTTCTATAATTTCTTCACCATTTTCATTGGTATATTTCACTTTAACTCCCTCAGGCCTTTTCACATTCAAAAATATTCCTGGAATACTTAAACAACCTTCTTCAAATACAACTTCATCGCCCAAAAACTCTATTATTTCTGGATTAATAACCTTTCTCAATTGTTTTCCATCGTCCATTATAAAAAATCTCTTACTTATGCCTACTTGGGGTGCAGCTAATCCAACACCATCTTCTCTATACATCGTTTCTGTCATTATTTCTAATAAATTTAAAAATTCTTCATCTATTTTATCAACCTTATTAGCCTTTTTTCTTAAAACTGGATCACCAATCAATCTAACCTTCAAATTCATCTTTATCCTCCTTATATTTTTTTAATTTTTTCATATATTCAAAATCTGTTAAGAATGATTTAATAGGTGTTATTGATACATAATTTTCATTTAAAACAAAATAATCAGAGTCTTTTTCGTTGTCATCTTCAATGATTTCACCCAACATCCAATAATATGTATTACCATATGGATCTTTTCTTGCCTCAAAATAATCTCTATACCTTCTTTTACTTTGTCGGGTTATTTTATAACCTTTTATTTGTGAATACTCAACATTTGGAACATTTATATTTAAAGCACTAAATTCAGGCATTTCCGTAATTTCAATTTCTTCAAGAAATCCTAATACAAATTTTGCTGCAGTTTCATAATTTGGATTTTGATAGTCCGCAGAAGAAACTGCAATAGATGGATATCCATTCAAAGACCCTTCAAGGGCTCCTGAAACAGTTCCCGAATATAATAAATCTGTACCTAAATTCGGACCTTTATTTATACCACTTATTATTATATCAAAATTTATATCACTATATATAGCCTCCAATCCAAGTTTAACACAATCTGCCGGAGTTCCATTAACAGCATAACCTAAAAATTCATTATTTGTGTATATTTTTTTCGCCCATAATGGATTTCTTATAGTTATAGCATGTCCTGTTGCACTTCTTTCTACATCAGGAGCTACAACATATACATTATGCTTTTTCTCTAATTCTTTTTTTAAAACAAAAATCCCAGGAGCCATAATCCCATCATCATTTGTTACAAGAATATTCACAAATATCACCTCAAAATTAAATTCTAAAAAAGTTTCCTTTAAAGAACTCTAAACACAACTAATTATAACATTTTTTCTTTAAAAATCTAGATTATTTGCTTTAAACTTTAAAGAAGTTTATTCAGAACAGAATAAACATATAAATTTAATAAAACCTATTACACAATCTTCTTGAATTTTAAAAAAAAATGTGATAATATCCATATGCATTTTTCATATATATTGTGATATAATAATTTTAGTAATTTGAAATTTCTTAGGAGGTGCTTTTGTGAAAAAGAGTGTTTTGATAATTATATTTTCCCTTATAACTATCAGTATTTTTTCTTTAAATATGGCTAATATAGAAAAATCATATGTAGAGTATGTTAATATGTATAATAGCCATTCAGAAAAGTTAAATTGGTTCTTTGAAGAATTAAAAAACATGGGATTATATAAATTTTATAAAACTCAGATGGTTGGAAGTGCTGAATATACAGATAGACCTTCCTATATACCCAAACACCTTTCTTCAATATCCCAAGAACATCATTTTAATTCTCTTGAAGATGAAATTGCTTTTGCAGGATTTCTTGCATATGTTCAAAGCGATTTAGCAGGAAAAAGTTTAAAAGAAGAATCAATTAGATCATTGCCAGCTTTTTATACTGCTCTAGAAGAATATTCTTCATATTTACAAGATACTGGTTTTTTATATGTAAAAAATACAATTGCTTATTCTTTAGGATTAGTTAAAGATTCCCCTAACAAAACATTAAAGAAAATTAGAATGAAAAATAGACGTGCAAAATTAGAAGCTCCTGAATATTATATTTATGAAGGAGACCCTGATTCATTTTTTGATAATATTATAGCAAAGAACAAAGATACTTTAGAAGAAGGAATAAAAGAAATATCGAAGATGGATATTACTGGAGAAGATTTAGAAATAGAAATAGATGATCTTGCTTCAAAAGTTTTATCGTTTGTTCCAGGTACTATAAAAAACGATACTCAACAAGTAATAAATATTTTCTTAAATAACGCAGAGGTTAAAAAAAGCAATGAATGGATAAGATTTTTAATTTATTTAATCGCTCTTATTGTGGTTTTTGCTTTAAGGAAAAAGATTTTATATAAATGGTTATTTCTTGGTATAACATTAAGTGAATTTGTCTACATCATAGGTTATTATAATTTCTCAAAAGATATGATAACATCATTTATTTATGGTACATTTATCTTATTAGCTTTTGCTTTGATACTAATTACTTCCTTCTTTAAAGCATTTGGTAGAAATGTCCACTGGTTAAATAGAATAATAAACATATCTTTAATTGTTTTGTTCTTAGTAATAATGAATATTCCAATGTTTAAAGATGTAAAAGAAATAAAAATGGAAAATAATCCTGATTTTCATAGTTCTATTATGCAAAAAACATTGCTTAATGATGTCCTATTATATCCATATTCTTTTGCAAATAAAGATGTTGCATATATTGATTCACAATTATCGGCTGAGTACTCTGATATAAGATACATATACAATTCAGCTTTAAAAAAGTTCTTGGTTGATTCAGGAAAAAATAAAATTCTCGATTATTTAAAATTTGAAGATGGAAGAGCTAGTGTTGGTTTATTAAAAGATGGATTATATATTGAAAATTATGAAGTATATAATAAATTAACTGATGAATTCAAAAGTGTTTTGGAAGAATTTGAAAAAAATTCTATAAAACGATCTAAATATATTAAAAAAGGTTTAAACAGATACAATACTCATGTTTCAAATATTCTAAAATATTCGGATGAAAATTTTAGAAATTTATTTAAAAATACTTTAGAAAATAAATTAATTAAATCAAATATTCTTGTTAATTATAAGCCTAATTTATTATCAGTATTCTCATCGAAGATTAATGAACCAATTAATATTAAACCTCTTCTCTCTGATTGGGGTAATAGAGTTTTATTATTATTGATCTTAGGATTTTTATATTTCTATTTAAATGAAAACATTATATTAAAAGGTGTAGGTTTAACGATAATGGGAATAGCATCAATCCTATCGTTTATAAAACCACATACATTACACATATTATCCGAATTTAAATATCCTGTTTTAAGTGCTCAAACGTTTAGTATTAACGCTTCAGTTGGGATTTTAATGTTAATATTTACCGCTTTAAGCGGATTATTAATTATCAAATTCTATAAAGGGAGGTAAGGTTATGAAGAAAGCTGTACTTTTAGTTTTATTGATGGCATTGGTAGTTTCTTCATTTGCATTTAAGGTTATTATGGTATCAGACGTAGGGGGTTTAGGTGACAAGTCATTTAATGATGGAACTTGGGCTGGTGTATTAAGAGCAAGAGATAAATATGGTATTGACGTTCAAGTTATTCAATCAAAAGAACAAAGTGACTATGTTGATAATTTATCAAACGCTGCTAAAGAAGCAGATGTTGTTATTGCTGTTGGATTCATGATGAGTAATGCATTATTTGATGTTGCACCACAATATCCAGCAACAAAATTCATCGGTATTGATATTGCTCCTCCAGAAGGCGGAAAAGTACCTAAAAATGTTCAATTATTTTTGTTTAAAGAACAAGAATCAGCATTCTTTGTCGGTTACTTAGCTGCTGCTATGACAAAAACAGGAAAAGTTGGTTTCATTGGTGGTATTGCAATTCCTCCAGTTGAAAGATTTAGATACGGTTACATGGCTGGTGTAAAAACATATAATGATATTTATGGAGAAAATGTTGAAGTTATTGTAGGTTACACAGAATCGTTTACAGACGCTGCAAAAGGTAAATCAATGGCATTAGCACAATATGCAGAAGGCGCTGATATTATATTTGCTGCTGCTGGTGCTTGTGGAAATGGTGTTATTGATGCTGCAAAAGAAAAATCATTAAAATTATACGGAATCGATGCAAATGCTAATTTAGCTACAGTTATTGACAAATATTTTGAAAAAGGTGAAGGTTACTTCGCAATTGGTGTTGACTCAGATCAAGATTATATGGCTCCAGGATATGTTTTAGCAAGTGCTCAAAAGAGAGTTGACAATGCATCATACAAAGGTGTAAGTGATGCTTATAGAAACAGATTTAGAGGCGGAGTAAGAGTATTAGGTGTTCAAGATGATGGTGTAAGTTTATCACAAATGAAATACACAAAAGGTTTAGTACCTGCAAGAGTTTTAGCTGAAATAGAATACTTAAATTATGCTATAAAGAGCGGTTTGTTAGTTGTTCCTGACAATGAAAATGATTTAAACAACTTCTCAGCAGATATTGAATTTCCATTTTAATTAAATTTTTGATTTATGGGGCGGGGTTATCCCGCCTTATTTATAAATTTAAAACATTAATAGTTTGTAAATATTGAAGTCCTTCAATATTTATAAGCTATTAATGTTAGGAGGTGTAAGAGTTGAGTATAGATTTGTCTTCCATAAATAAAAAGGAATATGCCGTTATAATGAAAGACATTGTAAAGCAATTCCCAAAAGTTCTAGCTAATGATCATGTTAATTTTATGCTTAAAAAGGGAGAAGTCCACTCAATTATAGGTGAAAATGGTGCAGGAAAATCCACATTAATGAATCAATTATATGGATTATACACCCCAACATCTGGGGATATTTACATTTTTGGTGAAAAAAAAGTTTTCAAAGGTCCTGGTGATGCAATTAGAGCAGGTATTGGTATGGTTCATCAGCACTTCATGTTAGTTGACACATTAACAGTAGCTGAAAATATTGTATTAGGTTCAGAACCAAAAAATGGTATGCTTTTTGACCTTAAAAAAGCAAGGAAAGAAGTAAAAGAACTTTCAGAAAAATACGGTTTATTTGTTGATATTGATGCTAAAATAGAAGATATCCCTGTTGGCATGCAACAAAGGGTTGAAATTTTAAAAACTATATATAGAGGTGCAGAAATACTTATTTTAGATGAACCTACTGCTGTTTTAACTCCTCAAGAAACAGAAGAACTATTCGAAATTATAAGAAAATTAAGAGATGACGGAAAAAGTATTATTTTTATTTCCCATAAGTTACACGAAGTTATGGAAATAAGTGATAATATCACTGTTATGCGTCTAGGAAAAGTTACAGGTAATGTTGCTGCAAAAGATACGAATGCTAGAGAATTGGCTAATATGATGGTAGGGAGAGAAGTAGTTTTGAGAATTGAAAAACCAGAAAAAACTCCCGGAGAAGTGGCTGTTGAAGTTGAAAATTTATGGGTAAAAGACAATAGAAACTTGGATGCTGTAAGAGGTATAAATTTTAAAATTAGAAAAGGGGAAGTTTTAGGAGTTGCTGGTGTTGCTGGTAATGGTCAAACTGAATTAGTAGAAGCTTTAACAGGTTTAAGAAAAATCGAAAAAGGTAAATATATTTTTAAGGGTGAAGATGTTTCTAAAAAAACTGTTAGAGAATTAAGAGAAAGAAATATTGGACATATACCGGAAGATAGATATAAATATGCAATGGTTAAAGAATATCCTAATTATTACAATTTGATTTTAGGTAAACATTATAAAGAACCTTTTGCAAAAAATGGATTCTTAAACCATAAAGTTATTTATAAGAACGCTGATATATTAATAAAAAGATTTGATGTAAGACCACCAGACGGAACTATTCCTACAGGTAATTTATCAGGTGGTAATCAACAAAAAGTTGTTATTGCTAGAGAGGTTAGTTTTAATCCTGAATTTATTGTTATTGCTCAGCCAACAAGAGGATTAGATGTTGGAGCCATTGAATATGTTCATAAAGAAATATTAAATTTAAGAGACAAAGATGTGGCTGTATTGTTAGTATCTATGGAATTAGAAGAAGTTCTTTCTCTTTCTGATAGAATAATTGTTATGTATGAGGGAGAAATTATGGGTGAGGTAAAACCTGATGAGGTAACCATAGAAGAACTCGGTTTAATGATGGCAGGACACAAACTCGAAGATGTCAAAATCGAAGAAAAGCTATCACATGGAGGGGATTCAATTGAAAAATAAACTCTCAAAAAATGCAATGAATATACTGGTACCCGTTACTTCTGTAATAATAGCCTTATTTATTGCTGGAATCGTTATATTGCTAATCGGAAAAAATCCATTTACTGCTTATTGGGTTATGTTGCAGGGTGCATTCGGAAATAAAGCTGCATTAGCTGCTAATATTTCTAAAATGATGTCTCTTGTTTTAACAGGTTTAGCTGTTGGATTTGGATTTAGAGCTGGTATTTTTAATATTGGTGCTGAAGGACAATTGATGATGGGAGCTATTTTTTCTACAATGGTAGGTCTTAACTTGGGTAGTGTTTCACCAGTATTTGCCATTCCTATTACTATGTTGGCTGGTATTTTAGGCGGTGCTTTTTGGGCTTCAATTGCTGGTTATTTAAAGGCTACCACAGGAGCACATGAGGTTATAACTACTATAATGCTTAACTGGATTGCAGTTTATTTAACAAATTATTTTGTTGCTGGACCTTTAGCTGTTGGGCAAGGTGTGCCAAAATCACCTGAAATAGCCCAAAGTGCCCAATTACCTCCTTTAATGACAGTACAAGCTACAACTTTACCTTCAGGTATTATTGTTTCAATTGTAGCTGCAATACTAGTTTATATACTATTAGAAAAAACAACAACTGGTTATGAAGTTAAAGCTGTTGGTTTCAATCCTTATGCTGCTGAAGCTGGAGCTATATCATTAAGTAAAAATATTGTTTTAACCATGGCAATTAGTGGTGCATTAGCTGGATTAGCTGGTTCAATGGAAGTTATGGCTATACATCATAGAATTTTTGGAGATTTTAGTGGTGGTAAAGGTTTTGATGGTATTTCAATCGCTTTGATAGGTCAGAATAATCCTATAGGTATTATTTTTGCAGCATTCTTAATTTCATCTTTAAGAACAGGTTCAAATGCTATGCAATTCGCAAAAGTTCCTGATGATATTGTTACTATAATTCAAGGTATTATAATATTCCTTGTTGCTGCTGATAGAATTGTTAGAACATTATTACTTAAATTTTCATCTCCTAAAGGTGGTGAATCCAAATGAACGTATTCCAAGCCGTTATATATAGTTTATCTACACCTATTTTTTATAAATTAATGTTAATGAGTGCAACACCTTTAATTTTTGCAGCTCTTGGTGGCGTATTTAGTGAGATCACTGGTGTAACTAATATTGCTTTAGAAGGAATTATGAAAATTGGTGCTTTTACAGCTGTAGTTTTCACCTTCTATACTGGAAATCCTTGGTTAGGACTTATTGGTGCTATTGTTGCAGGTGTTATGTTAGCATGGTTGCACGCTTATGTTTCTATTAGATGGAGTGCGGACCAAATAGTTAGTGCAACTGCTTTAATTCTTATTGCAACTGGATTATCAGGATTTTTAATGGAACCTATTTTTGGCCATTCAGGTCAAACAGATTTTGTTGCAAAAATTCCTAAAATAAAAATACACGCAATTCAAAATGTTCCATTTTTCGGACAAATATTTGATGAAATGAGTATATTTGTTTATTTAGCATTTATAGCTGTAGCTATAAGTTGGTTCTTAATATATAAAACCCCTTTAGGTTTGAGAATGAGAGCTGTTGGTGAAAACCCAAAATCCGCAGATACATTGGGGGTTAATGTTTTTAGAATTAGGTACTTTGGTGTATTAATGAGTGGTGTTTTAGCAGCATTTGCTGGTGCTTATTTAAGTATAGGTGAATTAGGTCAATTCCAAGAAAATATGCCAAGTGGTAAAGGTTTTATTGCTTTAGCTGCTATGATTCTTGGTAATTGGAATCCAGTTGGAGCTATGTGGGCCGCTTTATTATTTGGTGCATCTGATGCTTTGAATATTCAATTACAATCAATTCTTGATATACCTCCTGAAATGAAAGCTTTACTTAACTTATTACCATTTGTTATTACAATTATAGTTGTGGGAGGATTTGTTGGAAAAACAAGACCACCAGCAGCAGATGGTATCCCATACGAAAAAGAATAATTAGTCTGAAAAGCCCGATATTTCGGGCTTTTTTTACAGAATATATAATATAAATTTCATTCGGTTGTTTATAGCAACCGAATTTTTTATTGTTTTTTAATATTTTTTATGATATAATTTGTTCGTAATACTAACAATAGGGGGTATATTATGACTTTTTCTATTTCATTAGCTCATTTTTTAGCTGATTTTTTAAACTCCTTTTTTAAACCACTTGGACCATATTTTATTGAAAAATTTGGAATAGATAGCAGAACTTTTACAAGTTTAATTACTCTAATAGGTGCTTTTTCTTCTTTATTTCAAATTGCCTTTGGATTATTTTTTGATAGAAAAAAAAGAGATGGTGTTTATGTAATAATATTATTATTTTTAGAGATTTTATTAATTTCATTAATTGGTTTTGTAAATAGCTTTTATATTTTAATAACATTAATATTCTTTATTCGTTTAACTAATTCTGCATTTCATCCTGTTGGTGCAAGTTTTGCTGGAAGATTAAATAAAGGTTCTCATATTGCCTGGTTTTCTGTTTTTGGGACATTTGGTGCTGCTTTAGGTCCAATTTTTATTACTTCTTATATAAAATTGTTTGGTATAGAAAAAATGTATTATATTGGTTTTATAAGTCTGTTCTCTTTAATCTTTTTTTATAAAAAATTATGGAATTATGAAAAAACTGAGATATCTAAAAAAAGAATTCCAGATTTTAAAGAAATTTGGTTATTGTTTCCTGTTTTTCTCATGGTTGCTTTAAGAGGATTTATAATGAATATATTTCATACTTTTGTACCTATATACGTTAATTTAAAAGGCTCCAGTTTAATTATAGGTGGTGCAACTTTAAGTATAGGCATGATTGTAGGAATGTTCACTAATTATTATGGAACATATTTAAGAGACAAAATAGGATTTAAATTTATTAATTTCATCGGATTCATGGGAATGGGTGTATTTGGAATATTACTACTATATATGAATACAGAGTTTTTGAGAGTTTTAGCATTTGCTGCATTTGATGCTTTTGGATTTCTAACAATGTCAGCAAATATAGTAGAAGCACAATTTTTAATGCCCAAAAATAAGAGTTTTGCTTCTTCTGTTTCAATGGGATTTGCATGGGCTATTGGTAATTTTGTTTCAAGTGGATATTCTGCACTTTTTGGCAATAATGTAAGTTTTGTGCTTTTTAGCGTTAGTTTGTTTTCAATATTCCTTGGAATAATTTTTCCTGTAATGTATAAAAGAAATAAGATGTCCAAAAATTAAAATTATTGTAACTACACCGCAATTTGTTATTCCTTCAAATATTATATACTATAAAAAAAATTAGGGGGAATTTTATGTTTTTTTATGATGATTTTGAAGATTTAGATGATATTGACAATTTTGATAAATTATTTGAAAAAATGAATAATGTTGAAGAACAATGCCCTGTGTGTGTTCAATGCGGTTATTGTTGTAAACATACACCATGTTATTATGGAAAATGGAATGAAGAAAAAAATCAATGTGAATATTTAACAGAAGATAACAAATGTAGTAAATATAATGAAATTGTAGAATATGAAAATAGCATTAATTTAAAAGTAAAAATGTTTGGATCAGGATGTTGCTTAAATTATTTAAATCCTGAGAGAATTAAAAAAATAAGAGAATTTAATGAAAAAGAGGCTTAAAGCCTCTTTTTATATTATTCTTCTTATTAATTTTATAGCGTCCTGTGGACAAACTTCATGACATACATAACATCTAATACATTTTGAATAATCAATTGTTTTGTTATTATCAATATCTATAGCCTCTGCTGGACATCTATTTTGGCATATTTTACATGAAACGCATTTATCTGGATTTATTTTTGGCACTCTTTCAAAAATTCTTGTTAAATTTGTTACTGTCTCAAATATTGGTGCTGTTAAAGGTAATTTAATCTTTCCTCCTTCCCAATCACTCTCTAATTCATAATGAGGTATTAAATTTCTTTTCATGGCTTCTCTTATTATATAAACATATTTTTCCTTTACTTTTAATGACTTAATTATTGCATGATCTAATGCATAACCATTTTCAGAAACTCCTATAACATTAAATTTTCTAGTAAATCCATTGGCTGGTCCATTACCATCCATACCTAATATACCATCTAATACATTTAGAGTAGGATTTACTATATTATGAATATCTATCAATACATTAGCAAAATTAGTATTTGTCTTTGCTCTAAAATGCCATGCTGATTTTTCTTTCCCTACTACGCATCCAAATGTATTTTTTACAGCTAATGTCATTATCATTTGCACATGTGTTTTTAGTTTGGCAATATTTACAATTTTATCAGCTTCTAAAACTTTTTTAGAGATTTTTATTCCTTTATATATTTCACCATCTACAGCAACAGGTTCATCTAATTCCGTAATAGGAACATCTAATTTTTTACACACATCATAAATACCATTAGCTTTAACTGCTTCTAATGCACTTCCTATAGCTGGACTATCACCTAAATAAGGTTTTGTGCCTAAATCTAATAAAAATTTCAATACAGCCTCAACTACCTTTGGATGAGTTGTTATTCCCGTTTCAACTTTTTTGGGTGATAACAAATTAGGTTTTACTAATACTTTATCCCCACTTTTAAATCTATTTTTATAATTTTCTAAAATAGGTAATAATACCTTTTCAACATTATTATAATCCTTACATGTTTTTAAATATACTTTCATCGTATTTCACCTCTTTTTTGAAAAAACTTATAGTTTTTTTCAAAATATATTTTCTATACAGATATGAAGATAAATGTCCTGTAGGAATTGTGTATAATTCTTTTTGTGTTTTTATCTTTTCATATAAATCTAAAGTAGATTTTTTAGGTATAAATATATCAAACAATGCTCTAAACATAATAACTGGACTTTTAATAAATTTAGCAAATGTGGAAGGATCATATTCAAAACAAGCAATTGGTGCTTTATCTAACTCTATTTCTGGATTTTCTAAACTATTTAAATATTCAGGATATTCTTTTAGATGGTAATTTAAACATTTTTCGGGATTACACTCTTTATTTTCTTCATATTGGACTCTTAGAACACCAGTTACAAAACTCTTCCACGTAATATGATAAAAATTTCCTCCTGTAACTGCTAAAGATAACCCTTTAATATCATTTCTTAATGAAGCAGCTATTGTTGATACCATACCTCCAAAACTAAAGCCCATTAAATATAAATCTGTTTTAAATTTCCCTTTTAAATAATTTAAAGTAGTAAGTATATCCACTACTGAATGCTCAAAACGTGATCTTAAAATATAATTATCCGTAGTTGATAAAAATAACTCTCCACTTTTATGGCCTTTAGGTGTTCTATCAAAATGATAAGGTAAAATCATTAAAGCACTATTATAACCATTTTTAGCAAAATTTTCTGGAAACCATTTTAAATATTTTAAATTTCTAGTACCCAACCCATGTATAAAAAGAAGCGTTTTATCAGATTTAGCATCATATATATACAAAGGTATTTTAGAGGACTCGGGATATTCACATGGATAATTAGATTTTAAAATTGTTTTGCTATTTTCTTCTTTTAATATTATTGGATTATCATCATAATTTTTTGCAAATATCATGTTACACCTCACAATCTATAGTATTTGTGATTTTAATAACTACAACATATAGAAAAATTTAAAGAAAAATAAAGATAAGATACATATTTTTAATATATAATATATTATACCACTTTTGGAGGGGATTATATGGAAAAAATTGCAGAATATTTTAATGGAAAAAATATAAGGATAAATGTTGAAGGAAACATTGGTAGTGGAAAGACTACTTTAGCAAATGCTATTTTTTATAAAATTAATGCAGATGAATTAATATTGGAAGAATTTGAAAATAATCCCTATTTACCATTATTATATAAAAATGAAGATGTAGGTTTTCAAACAGAGATGTTTTTTTTAGTTTCGAGGTATAAACAGTATCATAAAGATTCCTACTCAAATATTGTAGTATCTGATTATGATATGCTTAAAAATAAAATATTTGCTGACATCACAATAACCAACCTAAAAGAAAAAGAAAAATTTTTGAAGATATACGACATTTTAACTGAAGATATAGTGAAACCAGATGTTTTAATTTATATAGATACAGATGTTGATACAGTTGTTGAAAGGATTAAAAAAAGAAACAGAGATATGGAAAAAACCATAGCCAGAGAATATTTAGAAATGGTTGATAAAGGATATAAATCGTATTTTTCAAATTTAAAAGATTATATATACGTAGACGGAAATAATTTTAATGTTTTTGACGAAACTCAATTAAAAGAGTTATTAGAAAATATAGTAAATTATCTGGAGGGGAAAATATGGGTAAAATGATTGTATTAGCGGGGAATGTAGGGGCAGGAAAATCAACATTTACGAAAGTATTATCAGAAAGATTAGATTTTATACCTTATTATGAATCTGTAAATGATAATCCATTTTTAGAAGATTTTTATAAAGATCAAAAAAAATGGTCATATCATTTACAAACATTCTTCTTATTTCATAGATTTAACAGTATAAAACAAATTATAGCTTCTGATGACAATGCTATTTTAGATAGATCAATATATGAAGATGCAGAAATTTTTGCAAGAAACTTATATAATAATGGAAAAATGAGTCAAAGAGAATATGAAACATATAATCAAATATTCTATACAATGCTTGAATATTTAAAAAAACCTGATCTATTAATATATATAAAAACTAGTGTAGATACTATAGTAAAAAGAATTAAAAAAAGAGGAAGAGAGATGGAAATGGCTGTTCCTATTGAATATTGGAAGCAATTAGATGATTTATATAAAGATTGGATAAATACTTATGATCAATCAAAAATATATGTGGTTGATGGAGATAAAATAGATATAGTTGAAAATCCAGAATATATAGATAAAATCGTTCAAGATATATCAGAAATATTAGAATTAGAAAATGTAGAATAAATAATAGCCGCAAATTGCGGCTATTATTTATTTAACTTAAAATTTATCCAAACATTTCTTTTATAATGACAATATGGTTGTTTACCTGTCTCCTGAGTTTGACACTACTTTTGTAACTCAAATTCTCAAAAAGAGAAATAATAAGAAAAACAGCGATTGTTAACTTTTTGTAAAAAGAGAAATTAGCCACACACCTCCCTCTTTTTAGCTATTCATGCGTATTTTAGAAGTATTTTTCTTTAAATTCATCTAAATCCATCATTTTTTTAGGTTTTTCTATTTCTAATATTTTTAATATTGATTTTTGAAATTCATTTAAATTGGCTCTTAATGCAAATAATTTGTCTTTTAATCTTACTTCTGAATATTCCATATTTTTAATAGTCTCTCTAATTTTTTCATGTGAATAATCAATGTTATTTTTTTCTAGTTCTAATTCTAATGTTCTTTGCATTATGTAAGATATGAAACTCATTACTATATGACCTTTTATTCTTTTAGGAGTCCAATGAAATATAGGTCTTGTTTCTAGATAATTTTTTAATGTTCTAAATGTTTCTTCTACTTTCCATAATGTATGATACTGTTCTAATATTTGTTTTGGATTTAATTTAGTATTTGTCATTATTCCATAATATCCATCGTATTTTTCATCATTTTTTATTTTTTCATTATCTAATATATAATTCTGTTTATTTTCTTCTTTTAAATATTTTTTAGCTCCTCTTTTATTCATTGAATCTACATTATTATTTTCAAGCATTTTCTTTGCTTTTTCAATTAATCTAAGTCTATCTGCTCTATCTTTTTTAGCTCTTTCTTCTGAATATATTATGAGTAATCTATTATTATCGTATTGAACTTCTCTATATTTTATTCCTTTTGCTATTTCTATGAATTCTCCATCAAATATATTTACTTTTTTTAATTGTTTAATTGATTTACCTACTATGAATTCATAATTGGAATTTTCTACTACTTCTATATTTTTTTTACTCATCATTCCTCTATCTGATACTACTATTACTTTTCCTAATTGATATTCTTTTTTCATTGTTTCAACTGCATCTTTAAATGTATGTCCTTCAAATGTATTACCTGGATATATATCAAAACTCACTGGCATTTTATCTTGATCTATTGACATACCTAATACTATTTGTGATTCATTAAATTTCTTATCTTTTGAATATCCCATTTGTAATATCTCATTTGTTTGTTGTGTTTCAAAGGCTAATGTAGTTACATCGTAAAATACTAAATCTACTGTTGTATTAAACAAACTTATTCTTTGATTATACAAATGTTTTTCTATACTTTCTTTATTTTCTGCTAATACATCTAATGTTCTATACAACCAATGCAACATAACTTCATCTTTTTCTAATTCTTTTCCTTCACTAACTTCTACTGGTGTATATCCTAAATATTCTAAATTATTAAATATTCCTAATTTACTCCTCGGTTCTATTATTCTATTCATTACCATTATTTTTAACATCTCTTCTACATCATATGTTGTATTCATCTTCTCAAAATATCTTTTCATTTCATATCTGTCAAATATCTTATTTACTATTAATCGTATTCCGTAATTCTTTCTTGCTATTTCTTCCATTAAATCATCATCTATTTTTTCGTATCCTTCTATTTCAAATATCCTTAACAAACTATCTACAAGTTTAATTATATCTTTTTTAGTGTAATTATCAACATTTCCAAAATTTACCACTGTCTTTTGTTTAACCTTCTTACCTTCTCTTACACTTTCCATTATCCTTAAATATCTCTTACCTTTAACTTTTGATATTTTAGGATACATTATAATCATCCCCTTTTAGTGGTTGTCATATATATTATACCACTAAAAGAAGCTAAATAACAATATGTATAGTTAATTATATGTAACAAAAGTTAGCCACACATTTTTTCGACTTCCTGAAAAATACGCACCTCAAACCCGCATTCTACCGTCCTATTTACCCAAAAATCGCCATTTTTGTGTCAAAGTCAGGAATAAATAATAGCCGCAAATTGCGGCTATTATTTATTTAACTTAAAATTTATCCAAACATTTCTTTTATAATGACAATATGGTTGTTTACCTGTCTTTTCATAATAATCCTGATGATAATCTTCTGCTGGATAGAATTCTTTTGCTTTTTCAATAGAAGTTTCTACAGTGTATTTCTCTTCTAAAATCTTTTTTAATTTTTCTGCAATTTCTTTTTGTTTTTCATTTGTATAAAATATTATACTTCTATACTGAGTTCCAACATCTGGTCCTTGTCTATTAAATTCTGTAAAATCATGAATTTCAAAAAAGTATTTAATCAACTCTTCATCAGAAACTATATCTTTGTTATATACAACTTTAACAGTTTCAGCATGGCCTGTTCTTCCTGTACAAACATCTTCATATGTTGGATTTTCCAAATTTCCACCCATATATCCAACTTCTGTATCAATTACACCTTCAAGTTTTTTTAACAAATGTTCAACACCCCAAAAACATCCCGCTGCAAAATAAATTATATCTTTATTCATATTATCTCTCCTTTTTAATCATTGTATATTTATACTTATTACATATATTATATTGTTTTTTTGTTAATTATTTGTTATAATACTTGTAAAGAATACTAACCAGGAGGACTTATGAAAAAAATTCTTTTATTTACTTTTATATTAGCTTTGGTGCTGTATTTCCCTAAAAATGAATATAATAATTTTTTTGATATTTCATCTAAATTTGCTATAATACCGAAATTAATGAAAATTATGTTCCTCAAGGGTTAAGCTATTTTAATGATTGGATTATTATCTCATATTATAGTTATGAGAATAATCCAAGCATTTTAGTTGTCTTAGATAAAAATACTGGAAAGTTTATTAAATATTTAAATATATACTATTCAAATGGAAAACCATATACTGGTCATGCTGGTGGAGTAACAGTTAGTAAAAAGTATGTATGGATATCTTCTGATTATCATCTATACAAGATAAGAATAAATGATTTAATTAATACTGAATCTGGAAATAAAATTACTATTATAGATAGTTTTAAAATTCCTGTAAAAGGTGCTTTTGTTCAATATTATAATAATCATATATGGGTAGGAGAATTTTATCATTTTTATGATTATTTAACTAATGCATCTCACAGATTAATTAATAGAAAAGGTACTGAATATAATGCATGGATAACCGGTTTTTTATTGGATAAAAATGAAGATATCTCTTATCTTGAATATATATTATCAATACCAGATATTGTTCAAGATATAGAATTTACTGAAAATTATATAGTTTTAAGTAGATCATATGGTAGAAAAAATGATTCAAAATTAGAGTTTTATCCTAATGTATTAAATAAAAAACCACATGGAAAAATAAATAATATTCCTTTTTGGTTTTTAGACAATCCAGTAAAAACAATAAATATTTTACCTATGTCAGAAGGGATAACGAAAATAGGCAATTCTTTATATATTTTATTTGAATCTGCTGCTTTAAAATACATAAATTCTGGTAAACATCCAACAAAATATATATGGAAATTAAATTTAAATTCTTGGAATTAAAATAAAACTCATTCAAACGCTTGATTGCTAATCTAAAAAAACGAAGAAAATTATAATTCATCACATTATTTTTATACATTTTCTTTTATGATAATTAAGTGTTTTTAATTTTAGTTGGAGGTGAGTATGAGTGAAAAAATGCGGAAGAGACATTTTGAAATCAAATTGGAAAATGTTAGAAATTGAAAAACCAGATAGAGCAAAAAAAATCCCAATTCCACCATATATTAATCCATATGATGAAAATGGAGAGTTTATAGATTTAATTCCACCAGAAAATATTAAACTTGGAGATATTGATATTAGAAGTGTTTTGGAAAATAGAAAAAGCAGAAGAACTTTTGAAGATAAACCACTAACTTTAGAAGAATTATCTTATTTATTATATTATACTCAAGGCGTAAAAAGTATAGCAAAAAATAAAGTTACTTTTAGAACTGTCCCTTCTGCTGGTGCAACACATCCTTTAGAAACATATTTGTTAATATTCAATGTTAAAGGTATAGAAAAAGGTTTATATAGATATATTCCAACAATCCATAAGCTGCTATTAATAAAAAAAGGGGATTTTTCAAAAGAGATTGTAGATGCAACTTTGGGTCAAACATTTATTGGAAAAGGTGCTGTTGCCTTTGTTTGGAGTGCTATTCCATATAGAACAGAGTGGAAATATTCTTTTGAAGCTCATAAGACAATTGCTATTGACGCTGGCCATGCTTGTCAAAATTTATATTTAACTGCTGAATCAATTAATTGTGGAACATGTGCTGTCGCAGCTTATGATCAAGAGGCTATGGATAAATTAATTGGTGTTGATGGAAATGATGAATTTGTTGTTTATTTAGCTCCCGTTGGAAAAATTAAATGATCTTATATATTAAAAATAGTGGAATAGCGATGCTATTCCACTATTTTGTTTATCCTTTCTATAAAAAAGTCTTTGTCAATTGGTGTAAATATATCTTGAGGATATAAATATATATTAGCAAAAATTTCGTCTATAGGATCAATTACTAATTTTAAATTTGTTCCATTTATATAGTCGACAATTTCTTTAAGTAATTTCACGGAATCTTTGTTATCTGTATTTATTTTGAATTTCCAGGTTTCTATTTTTTCTCCTTTTATTTCTAAAACTTCCATTTCATATTTGTCCACAAAATCACTCCTTCAATATATTATATACTTTATCAATATTATCTTTGAATGTTGCTATTATTTCACCTTTTGAAATATCAAATTCTTTTTGGGATATGCTATAAACTTCCATTCCAGCTTCTTTTGCAATTAAAACACCCGCAGCTAAATCCCATGGACCTAATCCATATTCCCAATAGCCATCAATTTTTCCTTCAGCAAGCATACATAATTCTCCAGCTGCACTACCTAATATTCTTACTTCATGAATATTTTTTTGAACTTTAGCTATTGTTTCATAGGCTTTTTTAAATAACTCTTCTTCATATGGCCATCCAGTTACAAACATTGATTCACTTAATCTCTTATAATCATTTCTAAATAATCTAACTCCATTCAAATAAGAACCTTTATCTTTTTCTGAATAATATAATTTGTTTGTTTCAGGCAAATATACAACTCCATACTTAATTTCACCATTATCCATCATTCCAATAGATATGGAATAAAAATCCATTCCATGAACATAGTTTAGTGTTCCATCTAAAGGATCAATAACAAAAACTTTTTTTCCATTTTTTAATATTCTTTTATCACCATTCCAGGTTTCTTCTGCTAAAATAATTGCATCAGACATCTCATTCATTATAATATCTATTATCAATTTTTGAGATTCCAAATCCGCTTCACTTACTAAATCAGATGAAGATTTTTTTGTTTTGATATTTTTTAATTTTTTCTTTTTCATTAAAAGAATATCCCCAGCTTCTTTTGCAGCTTTTATCATTGTCTGCAAAATATCCATATTATCACCCCGATATTTCCTTTTTAATTTTTTGAGAATACATGTGGGCTAATCTTGTTGGTTCTGGAATTTTGTATTTTGATGTATATTCCAGTGTTATTTCTTTTGCTTCACCGATCGTTATGTAATTTCCAGGAGACACAAAAACGGGTTTTACTTTTTCCCGTGTTCTTAAAACTACTCCAATTTTATTTTTATTTTTATCATATAAATATGAAAAGCATCCTTTTTGAATACAAGGCTCATCATACGTACCATATAATCTTGATTTAGCAATACCAATTGTAGGTAGGTTTATAAAAAAAGACCCATGAGTTGCAATTCCCATTTTTCTTGGATGAGCTATTCCTTGACCGTCAAAAAATACTAAATCTGGCTTTGTTTTTAATTTTTTCCATGCTTCTAAAAACACGGGTAATTCCCTAAAAGCTAATAATCCAGGAATATATGGAAACTCTATTTTTTGAGTATGATATACTAATTCTAACATTTTAAACTTCTTATCTATTACTACAATTATTGCAATTCCAAGATCATTTAAAAAAGATAAATCTACCCCTGCTACTATTTCAGGGAATTTATTAAATGGTTTTAATTTCAATTTTTCTATTAAATTTTTTTGTAACTCAATACAATGTTTAGGATTTAAATCTTTGAAATCATGGATATTAATTATTTCCATTTTCTATTAAAACCACCGCATATGCTTCAATACCTTCATTTTTCCCACCAATCCCTAAACCATTACCAGACTTTCCTTTAATATTAATCTGAGAAATATCAATATTCATTAATTTTGCTAAAGTTTTTTTCATTTCATTTTTATATGGATTCAATTTTACATAAGAAGTTATTACTGTTGAATCAATGTTTATTATTTTAACATCTTTTAATTTTTCCATTGTTTTTTTTAGCAGTATTTTACTATCAATATTTTTATACTCTTCAGTTTCTGGAAATAATTCACCAATATTTTCCAATCCTAATGCACCTAATAGTGCATCAATAATAGAATGAATAAGGACATCCCCATCAGAATGTCCTTTTAAACCTTTATTTGAAGGTATTTCAACTCCACCTATATATAACTTTTTATTTTCTTCAAAAGGATGAACGTCATATCCAAATCCTATTCTCACTATTTCAACCTCACAGGCATTACAATATACATATATGAATCATCACCTACAGGTTTTATCATTGTTTGTGAGCTTTCGCTTGTAATATTAAATTCTACTTCAGAGGTACCAATATGATCAATAGCTTCTCTTAAATATTTTGGTGAATATGCAATAATTATATCTTCACCTTCTTTTTCAATTTCCAATTCTTCTACTGCTAATCCTACTTCCGGTGATTTTGCAGTTAATTCCATGATGCTATCTTTTATTTCCATCTTTACTTGATCATTTCTTGCGGCAATTGAAACCCTTTTCAATACCTTCAAAAATAAATCTGTGGATGTAATAACTTTTGTTTTAAATGCTTGAGGTATTATTCTTACATAATCTGGAAATGTTGCATCTACAACATTCAAAATAATTTCTATATTATCATCATCTAAGAAAAACAATACTCTTGCGCCATCGAAAAATAATTCAACATTTTCAGTTTTAGAGCTTCTTAACACATTTAGTAACTCTTCCATACTTTTTAAGGATAATAAAAATGAAGGTGGAGTATTTAATATTTCCATTGATAGTTCAGATAAAGCCAATCTATAACCATCAGCAGCTACTAAAGTTAGATAGCCACCTTCTCTGAAATCCCAATATATACCATTTAAATTTCTTGATACATTTTCTGAATCTCTTAATGCACAGAATATTACTCTTTCTATCATTGATAATAACTTTTGTCTTTCAAAAGTTATTATTCCCTCTTCAACTTTATTTGGAACTATTTCAGGAAATTCTTCTGGATCCATTGTTGGTAATAAAAATTCTGATTTTCCTGCTATTACTTTTATGTTTTTATCTTCTAAATATATATCTATATTTTCAAAACTCAAATTTTTTACTATATCCATAAAGTTTGCTGCATCTATAACAAATTCAGGTTTTGTTTCTTTTTTTACTATTTCTTCAAATAAAACTTCCTTTTTTTCTTCTACAACATCTATATTTTCATTTAAATTTTCGGCCTCTTTTTCTTCTGTTTCAGAATTAGGTTTAAATAAATCATCAGTAACTTTTTCAACTTTTTCAAAAATTATATTTTTAATAACTCCATGAAATGCTGTTTGTAAATCTGTTGCATATAAATGTAAATCATTTTCTTTAACAGAAAATTTAAACCCAGAAAGCACTGGATTAGTAGTTTTTTTTGCCACTGCTTTAGATGCCATATCCATCAGAGAATTTAATTTACTTCTTTCTACCTGTAATTTATATATCATTTTTTAGCCTCCCCTATTATATTTCTTTCTTATAATCTATTTTACAATAAAAAGGGCATAAAAATCAAGTTTTTAACAAAATCGAGGTATAATATATTAATAGAAAAATATTTTTATATATTTCTTATTAAAGGAGGAGTAAAAATGGCAAATCGTCCAGTAATTTTAGGTCACAGGGGGTATAGAGCAAAGTTTCCAGAAAATACTATTTTAGCTTATCAAAAAGCTATTGAATATGGTGCAGATGGTGTAGAATTAGATGTTCAATTATCAAAAGATGGTGCTTTAATTATTCATCATGATGACAATTTTGAAAAAATTACAGGAAATAAAACAAAGATTAATGAGTTAACTTCTAAAGAAATCAAAAATATTAAGATTGACGGTGAACCAGTTCCAACATTAGAAGAAGTTTTTATTAAACTTCCAGATTACGCATATATAAACGTTGAAATAAAAGATGTAAATGCTACAGAAATGGCTTACAATACAGTAAAAAGTTTTAATGCTTTAGAAAGAGTTTTATTCTCATCTTTTAACGTTGAATCATTAAAAACATTAAGAAGACTAGATAAAAACGTAGATTTAGGGCTTCTAATTGAAGATAAAGAAATGGTTGAAAAAATTATTCCTTTACATAAAGAACTTAATTTTTATTCGATTAATTTACCCGTTGATGGAATAAAGATGCTTGGTTTGGATAATTATAAAAATCTGATTTCTCAATTTATGGAATTAGGACTTCATATAGTATTTTGGACATTAAATGATATTGAGACATTAGAAAAATTAAAAGGGTATTTCGATGCTATAATAACTGATAATGTTGAATTAATTGTTAATTATTATGAAAAAAAGTAGCTGGGATTACCAGCTACTTTGTATTATATTTTAAAATAATTTTTACATTTTTAACCCATAAATCTGCTGATAATTCTTTATCATTAGAACTACAATATGTCCAGAATAACACTCTTAAATATTTTACATTCTTATCTTTTGCAAAATCTCTTATGTTAAAAGATATTTCAAAAGGATTATAAATTGATGCATATAATCTTTTGATCCAAGAATGTTTTTCAAACGGATATGCATCTGTACCCCATGCATATGCTACTCTGTTTATTTCATCTTTATTTTTATCTAAGAATATGAAAATAATCCCTGATATAGCATATTTTTTCTCAGATAATTTTAGCGATTTGGATGTAAATCCCATCATTTCTGACGAAAAATAAATATTTGTATTATTCATATATGGTAATTCAAAATCTTTATATAAATTATTTTCTGTATATCCATCTTTATGAATTCTTAGCCATTCACTATTATCTATTTTATCAATATATATCAAACTGCCATTTTCTCTTCTTCCACCAATTTTCCAATCTTTATAATCTTTAGACATTATAAAATTATAATCAAATACTTCCCTTGAAATTTCAATTTTCACTATGTCATTTTTTTTAATATTAATAATTTTATTTTTTTCTTTTACTGTAAAAACATTGTTTTTCATATTTGTAATAGTTCCTATAATAACCGTTCCATTTTTTAAATAGATTTTTTCACCATACATATTTAGACTAATAAATATAAATAAAATAAATAAAATAAATTTTTTTTTCATTTTTCTCCCCCCTTTTTTATGATAATTATATCATAAAATCAGGTATCAAAAAACTTTATATCTTCTTTTAAAATATTCATTGCTATTTCTTTATCAATAGTTGATATTACACCAATAGGTGCAAAAATATAATTACTATCAACTCCTATTTTTTTTATGTTTCTTGGTAGTAATTCATCTGGATATTTTTTATATTCATTTAAAATAGAAGTTAATATTTCTCTATTATATTTAGATCTAGTTAAAACTCCACCAGTTCCAAAAATATATTTGATTGCTGTTAAATCCTTTCCTTGAGCTATCGTTTTCCTTCCAAGTGGAGTGTATATGTGTTTTTTCTTACCAGCATGTCTTCTAATTCCTTCAACAAAACAATATTCTGCCAGTGTTGCCATAAATTTCTCATTTCTTTCACTTTTCGGATACGGTGATATTTCTTTTACTAATTCATCATAGTTTTCAAACTTTCCTCTTAAATTGTTTTCACCAATTAGATCTATTACAGTATGAGCATTTACAAATACTCCCATATCTCCTTCAACAGTTCGTTTAGCTACAGGTTCAGGTGCAGTCATTATACTCTGTATTTCAGGGTCACCTTCAGTAACAGAATCAACATCTGTTGTTGCACCACCAATATCAACAGTTAAAACATCTTCATATAATTCACTTAATAATTGAGTTGTTTTCATAACAGCAGCCGGAGTAGGTATTATTTTCTCATCTACATATTGCTCTATTTTTTCCATTCCAGGTGCATGAATTATATGTTCTGCAAAAACCTCTTGTATTACTTTTCTTGCTGGTTCAACATTTAATTGATCAACCTTAGGATATACATTTTCTGTTATATATAATTTTTTATTAGATAGTATTTCTTTTACTTCATCAGCTACTGCTATATTACCTGCATATATTATTGGAACATCCAATGGGATACCCTTTAACAACTCTGCATTATGCAACACAGTTTCTTCTTCTCCATAATCTACTCCACCAGCTAAAAAAATAACATTAGGTTTTATTTCGAGTATTTTTTTTATATGAGAAGACCTCATTTTGCCAGCTGTTACATACTTTATTACCCCTCCTGCACCTAATGCTGCTTCTCTTGAAGCTTTAACAGTCATATCATATACAAGACCATGAACAGTCATTTTCAGTCCTCCTGCTGCAGAAGAGGTGGCTAAAAATTTATTCCATGTGATTTTCTCTCCAATTCTTTCCTCAAGTATTTTTATAGCTCTTTCTATACCTAAAGTTATATCACCTTCATTTATAGTTGTATAATGTTCCCCCTGAGATAAAATAATAGGTTTTTTTGAATCTATTTTACCAAAAGCTGTAACAATAGTTGTAGTACTGCCAATTTCAGCTGTAAGTAAATCAACTTCCATTATTTCACCCCATTAACATATTCAAATAACCTATTTAAACCTTTTTCAATCATTTCTGTTGATGTTGCATAGGATATTCTTATAAATCCTTTTGCTCCAAAACCACTTCCAGGAATTACAGCTAATTTTTTAGTCTTTAATAATTGATTAGCAAAATTCAAATCATTATTATCGTATTTGGATATATTAATAAACAAATAAAATGCTCCTTTAGGGTAAATATATTCAAGATCTGATTCTTTCATTTTATTAAGAACAAATTTTCTTCTTTCATTAAATTTATTTATATAATAATTTATATCAACATCAAAAGCTGCAAGAGAACCATATTGTGCTGGAGTATTTATATTAGAGGCTATATGACTTTGTATTTTTTTTATCTCTTTTGAGATTGTCAATGGTGCGACAGAATATCCTACTCTCCAACCTGTCATTGACCATGTTTTAGAAAATGCATTTATTATTATCGTTTTCTCTCTTAATTCATCGATTTGTGTTGGAGAGAAAAATTCTCCTTCAAACACTAATTTTTCATATACTTCATCACTAATAATATATATATTTTTATCCTTTATTAATTCGTATAATTCCAAAAAAGTTTCTTTTGAATAAACTACACCTGTTGGATTATTTGGAGAATTAATAATTATTGCTTTTGTTCTCTCACTTAAATATGGTTTTATATCTGAAGCTTTTGGAATAAAATTATTTTTAAACTTTAAAGGAACATGTATAGGTATTCCTCGAGCTAATTTTATTTGTGCTTCATAACTAACCCATGCGGGATCTAATAAAATAACCTCATCACCTGGATTTAATAACGCTAAAAGAGTATTATATAGCGCTTGTTTACCACCATTAGATACAACTATATTATTAGCATTATAATCTGTTCCTCTAGATTTATTAATAAAATTTGCAATTTTTTCTCTTAACTCATATATACCAGCAGAATCAGTATATTTAGTCTTCCCTTCTAGCATAGCTTTATATGCATTTTCTATTATTTCTTTAGGAGTTATAAAATCCGGTTCTCCAGCTGTTAATTTAACAACATCTTCACCAGCTTTTTCCATTTCAATCGCTTTTGAATTTAGTTCCAAAGTTATAGATGGTTGAATACTTTTAACAATTTTTGATAACAAGATCATCCCTCCAATATCATTATTTCAAATTTATTTTACCTCTATATGAAAAATTTTGCAATATCATTTATGTGTTTTTATGTTAAATATTGAACAAGAATTTCTTAAATTATATATTTACTTAGTTTTTTAGATAGAATATTATATATAAAAAAATAAATGAGCATTAAATGCTCATTTATTCAAAGTATTCTATTTTCAAACCAATTTTTTCTAATTTATCAAACAATTTTTCATAACCTCTAAAAATATGATCTACATTATTTATAACTGTTTCTCCTTCAGCTACTAAAGAAGCAATTAACAATGCGGCTGAAGCTCTTAAATCTGTAGCTTCTAATGGTGCTCCTGATAATTTTGTAACCCCTGTTATTATAGCAGTGTTACTTTCTACAAATATTTTCGCACCCATACGATTTAATTCATCAACATGATTAAATCTAGTTTTAAAAACATTTTCTGTAATTGAAGATCTTCCAGGTATTAAACTAAGCAAAACCATTAATTGAGGTTGCAAATCTGTTGGAAATCCTGGAAAAGTTGCTGTTTCAACATCCACAGGAGATAATTCTAATTTTGAAATACTTTCTATTTTTAAAGTATTATTCTCAACACTATATTTTACACCTATTTTTTCAAATATATCTAATAATGAAAAAATATGTTCTTCAATTATATTCTTTAAAGTAATTCTCTCACCTAATATAGCTCCTAATATAGCATAGGTTCCCGCTTCAATTCTATCAGGAATAATTGAATATTCGGTTCCATATAATTTTTTTACACCATTAATTTTAATATTAGAAGTTCCTTGACCTTCAATTTGAGCTCCCATGGAGATTAAAAAATTACATAAATCAATAATTTCTGGTTCTTGAGCACAATTAGTTAATATGGTTTCTGTATCTTCTAACAAAACAGCTGTAGTTATTAGATGTTCCGTTGCACCAACGCTTGGAAATGGCAAAGATACATGAACTTTTTGTGGAGAGGATATATATTTTGAATGAGTAAAACCATGTTCTATTTTAGATTCTATTCCTAACTTTTTTAACCCCTCTAAGTGAAAATTAACTGGCCTAACACCAATAGAACACCCTCCTGGTAATGCTACTTTAGCATAACCATTTCTAATTGTTAATGGACCTAAAACATTAAATGATGCTCTCATTCTTCTTACTGGACCATAGGGAAGTACCGAATTCATATCTGAATTCCTTTCTATAATTAAAGAATTTTCATCCCAATTTATCTTCTTTCCTGCATTTTCTAATATTTCTATCATTGTATTAACATCTGCTAAATTTGGTATGTTATGCAGAATTATTTTTTCATCTGTTAGCAATGTTGCTGCTAATATTGGAAGGGCTGCATTTTTTGATCCAGAAATAACTATTTCGCCATTAGCTTTTTGTGGTCCTTTTACTTTTATTTTTCCCATAGTTTCTATCTCCAATCTGTGGTCCATTTCTTATCCTCCAATCTAGAACTAATCAAAATATTTTAATATCTCCTTTGTGGTTGTTAAATCTTTTGGTAAATAAAATGAATAAATTTCCAATGTTTCTGGTGATTTCACAAAGTTCTTTAATTGATATTTAATTCTATCTAATACTTTAAATAATGTTTCTTCATCTATATCTGGTATAATAACTGCGAATTGCGATTTTGAATATCTCATAATAAGATCCAAAGGAAGTCTTACATTTCTTCTCAAAATTCTTCCTATTTCCATCTCTGGACCTTTATGATATTCTCCTTCATACTTTAACTCCTTTAATTCTGGTATTTTTATTAATAGTAATCCATAATTATTTCCACTTTCAAAAGCTTTTTCCAGCAGCAAAAAGAATATTTTATCAAAAAATTCTCTTGAATAAACTCTTGTTGACGGATCTATATATTTCCTCTCAACAAACCCTTGAACAAAATCGCTATATGCATTTATTTCTTCTTTTGCAAAGGTGTTATATTCTTCTAACAACTTATTTGTAGAATCTAAAGCTTCTTTTATTTCTTTTATTTCTTTCTCATAATCTTTAATAAGACCTTTCAATTTATCATTCTCTTCTTCAAGCACTTTTACCTTATTTTCATAATCAAATTCATTCATAAATGTTCCCCCTTACCAATCCCAATTTTTTTTAGCTGTATATATATTTACTTTACTATTTAAAAAATCTTTTATCCTATTTTCAACAGTTTTTGAAAAATATACAATACTTTTCTCTTTGCTATTCTCAGGTATTTTTCTATAATATATTTTATAATCTTTTCCTATCCAACCAGTTATAATTATTGAATTGTTAAATATTTCCTCAATTACTTTATCCAAAGAATCATCATATGGAATTTCCCAAGCCAATTTAAGGATTATTTCATCATTAATTTGTATCTTCTTATTTATTTTATCATAAAAAAGATAATTTTGATTATCAAAATCCGATAAATAATAGATTTTTCCTCCTTTTTGGTCTAAAGAATTTTTTATATCTTTATCATATCCTTTGCCCAAATATATCACAGGAAAAATCCCAGAAGATTCAAAACCTCTTATCATAGTATACATAACTTGAGAAACAATATAAGGAGAACTTGCAATATACTTCAAAAAATTATCTGAGCCTTTTTTTAATGTTTTCATATTTCCAAACACAACAAAATCATAACCTTTATTTTTTAAAAAACTTCCTAAGACATTACTAAAATTAAAAATTAAATCGTATGAATTTAAAGATCCTATGACAAAATAATCTAATTCTTTATTGATTTCATTTAAATCCAACCAATAACCATTTATTATCTCTTCATTTGTTGAGTCTTTAAGAGATGTATTTAAATACCCTATAAAATTTTTTTCTTTATATAACGGAATTTTAATAGCATACGCTAATATAGATAGACTAATTATTAGGATAATTAGATAAAATCTTTTCGATAACATTTGCTACACCTTCTTCATCAGAGGATAATGCTACATTTTTTGCAAATTTTTTTACATGATTTGCAGCATTACCCATAGCATATGAGTTTTTCGATAAAATTAACATAGAAATATCATTCTCACTGTCTCCAAAAATATAAGCATTTTCTAAATCTAGATTATACAGTTGAGCTATTCTTTTTAAAGCATTTCCCTTTGATGTGTCTTTATTTAAAAAATCAAGATATATATTAAATGACCTAACAATATTTAATCTATTATTATACATTAACGTCATTTTGTTTTGAAATAAATTTAGCTTTTTTTCATCAGCTATAGTTAATATTTTAGTAGGTCCATTTTTACTATTAATAATATATTCTTCTAAACTATTTACAAGTTTATAATTAACACCAGAATGCTTAGCATAACCTTTAATTTCATTATTATCATTGTCTGTAATTAATTCATCATTCAAATATATTTGTACATGTAAATTTTCCTTCTTAGCTTCATTAATAACTTTTATAGCTAAATTTTTATCAATATCAGATTCGAAAATGGCTTCACCATTATGTGAAACAACATATGCACCATTATATGAAATAATAGGAATTTTTTTTAAAAAAGATAGATATTTGTTTACAACTAATTTAGTAGATTTATACATTCTACCGCTTGCTATTATTATAAAAGCGCCTTTTTCGTATATTTTTTTTATAGCATTTATAGTTCTCTCTGTCATTTTTTCTTTTGAGTTCAATAATGTACCATCTAAATCAAAAATAAAAACAGTTTTATTCATTTTTACCCTCCAGATAAATTATAACATAAAATTAAAAATTTAAAAGTTTTATAATAGAGTTTTTTAATATTTTTTGGTACTTTCCTTAATCATTCTTTTACTAAAATAATCAAGTATAATAAGAAACAGCCTTGGGTTCCCAAGGCTGTTTCTTATGGTGGAGTCGATGGGACTTGAACCCACGACCTCTACCGTGCCATGGTAGCGCGCTCCCAGCTGCGCCACGACCCCACAATCCACAGTTATTATATAATAAAATTTGTTAAAAGTCAATATATCTTCATTAAATAAAGTATTTAGATAATCTATTTAATTTCTGCGAAATCTATTAGTTTATTAATAGGTGTAACATGATGCATATTGTAATCTTTGGATTCTCCTACACCTTTTACAAGAATTTTTATTTTATCTTTTGATAAATACAGTACAACATATTCTAAAACTCCATAAACCACTTTTTTGGTATAAGGGACAAGTTTTTTTTTCACCCCTGCATCAAATGGAGCTCCACCACCACCAGTTGTAATATAAGTTATTCCATTTTTTTCAAATCTTTCATATGCATGAATATGCCCATTAAAAACTAATTTAACTTTATATTTTTCAAAAATTGGCCTCCATACTTTCTCCAATTTTACATATTGCTTTCTCCATATAACAGCAGAATTATTCCAAAATGGATAATGATAAAAAATTATTGTTGTTTTATCATTATTCTTTTTCAAATCCTCTATAAGCCATTTAGTTTGTTCTTTGAATAAATTAGAATATGTTGAAATTTCAGAATCAAGTATTATAAAATGATAATTAGAATATGAAAAGCTATACCATTCTTTATTGTAATTTCCTCCACCATTTGGTAAATCAAATGCATCATAATATATTTTCGCATTTTTTTCATGATTACCTAAAATAGGATAATAAAATGAATTTAAATCTCTTATTACATTAAAAAAATTATTCCAATATCTTTCTTCTTTTCCGTTTTCCACCATATCTCCAATATTTACAACAAATTCTGGATTTTCTTTAATTATATTTTCTACAATCATTCTATGCAATTTATCATAATATCTTGTATCACCATATACAACAGTCTTAAATTCTTTAGCATCATTATTTTTTGTATTAAAAAATCCTTTATAATAATCATTATTAGTAATTACTTCAAAAGTATATTTTGTTGATGGTTTTAACCCTTCTACTTTTAAATGTATTAATCCAGGATTTATATTATCAATTGTCCTAAATAAAACATTATCTTCATATAATTTTACTTGAATATTTTCATCTAATGTTTTAAAATTAATAGTAGCATAAGTTTCTCCTTGATTTGTCAAATACGGCGGCCAAATGAATTTTGCTATTAAAATATTAGTTATTACTATCATTAATATAATCAAAATTATCTTTTTCATTTTGATACCCCTTTCAATTTTTTAGGAGGATACTATGAAGAAAATATATATTTTTATCTTTATTTTTTTATTGTTATGGACTGTACCTATAGGAATTTTGATGTTTAATTATTTTAATTTTAGTGAATTTATTAAAATAATAATGAAATCGAGAACTATAAGAATTTTAAAATATACACTATTACAATCAATCTTATCAGTTTTATTTTCGTTTTTAATATCCATTTTACCAGCACTTTATGTTGCTAATAACAAGAATTATTTAAGCAAAGTATTAGAAGATTCCTTTTTTATTCCCTTCTTTTTTCCACCTATACCAACTATTATTGCCTTTTCATTATTATATGGATCAAACGGAATATTTTCAAATATTTTTCATTTAAACATATTGTACTCTTTAACAGCTATAATTTTAGCCCATTCTTTTTATAATTCACCAATATTCGTAAAATATATTTCGGATTCATTAAGATCTATTCCTAAAAATTATGTTGAGAACGCTATTATAGACGGTGCTAATAAATGGAATATTTTCAAAATCATTAAATTGCCAATAATTTTACCCTCGATTTTAAAAGCATCTTTTTTAGTCTTTACATATTCTTTTGTTAGTTTCGCTATAGTATTATCTTTAGGTGGAATAAGATTTTCCACTTTTGAAGTTGCTATTTTTACCACTCTAAGAAGTTCTTTAGATTTCTCTAAAGCTTTAACCTACGCCATAATACAATTTATTATTTTGCTTATATTGAATTATATCATATCCATTCCAAAAGTATATGAAATTGGTATTGATGAAAATCATAAAGAAAAAAACAACTTATTTACTATTATATTTTCTATTGCATATTTAATATTTGAATACTCCATAGTTTTAACAGGAACATTTTCGGGTTTTTTTGATTTTATAAATAAGAAATTCACTTTAAAGGGTTTCATTAATCTTTTTTCAAAAGAAATAAATTCTTACTATCCGATAATAAGAGCATTTTATAATACACTATTAATTTCATCTATCGTTAGTTTTTTAGTTGTTATATTCACTTATACAATTTTAAGAAATATTAAAACACATAGAGATATGATGATTTCAAACATATTTATTATTTCATCTATGGGTATATCTTCAGCATTTTTAGCTATGGGTTTGTTATACTTAAATATTTATTATTCAATACCTTATTTTATCCTTCTAAGTTTAGGATATATAATAATATCTGTTCCATTAGCCTATACATTTTTACAACAAAGAGTTTTATCCTTTGACTATTCTATAATTGAAGCATCCAAAATAGATGGTGCAAATACAATTAAGTCATTTATATATATAGAATTTCCATTATTAAAAAATACATTAATCGCTGTATTCTTGCAGATATTCGCCATAATTTTTGGGGAATTTACAATATCCTATACTATGCAATCTATTGATTATTTTCCCTTAATTTCAAATGTTAATTATAAACTTTCTACTGCAAGATATTATTTGGAAAGTCAAGCTTTAGCTTCTATAACAATTATCGTTATATTCATAATATTCAATATCTCTAATTTTCTAAATAAAGAATAAAAATATATATATTCCTTTGAAGAAAAAAGGAAAATATGGTATAATACCAAAAAAAGAACAAGGAGTGTTTGTATGGATATTTTATCTTTTAAAGATAAGGTTTTAGAAAAATTAAAAGAGGTTGAAGATAAACTTTCAGATGGTAATATAACATCCAATTTAGATCTACTACAAAGTTTAGGAAAAGAACATAACAGACTATCTACTCTTAGAGATTTATTTAATGAATTAGAAAACGCATTAGCTGACAGAGAGGCTATTGACGAACTAAAACATGCTGAAGAAATAGATGATGAAGAATATAATGAAATGATAGAGGAATCCGAGAAAACCATTAAAAAATTAAATATAGATATTTTAAGTTTATTAATACCAGGAAATGAAATTAATGAAAGAAATATTATCATGGAAATAAGAGCTGGAACTGGTGGCGAAGAAGCTGCTTTGTTTGCATCTGATTTAATGAGAATGTATTTAAAATACGCTGAAAACAAAGGTTGGAAACATGAAATACTTGAATTAAGTGACACTGGAATTGGTGGAACTAAAAATGCTGTTATAAAAATCAAGGGAAAAGGTGTATTTGGAAGATTAAAATATGAAAGTGGAGTTCACAGGGTACAAAGAGTTCCTGTAACAGAGTCAGGTGGAAGAATTCATACTTCAACTGCAACTGTTGCTGTATTACCCGAAGCTACTGATGTTGATGTTAAAATTGATGACAAAGATTTAAGAATAGATACATATAGAGCTGGTGGCGCTGGTGGACAACATGTTAACAAAACTGAGTCTGCTGTTAGAATTGTACACATACCAAGTGGTATCGTCGTAACATGTCAAAATGAGAGATCACAACATCAAAACAAAGAAGCAGCGATGACGATATTAAGAGCAAAATTATATGAAGAAGCTTTAAAAAAGCAACAGGAAAAAATGGTTTCTCAAAGAAGATCGCAAATTGGAACAGGTGAAAGAAGCGAAAAAATTAGAACATATAATTTCCCTCAAAATCGTGTAACTGATCACAGAATCGGTTTTACTTCATATAGATTAGGTTTTATATTAGATGGAGACTTGGATGAAATTATAGATAAATTAATAGAATGGTATTTATCTGAAAAGCTTGAAAATATTGAAATATAGGGAGGGATTATATGAAAATATTCCTTGATATGTTCTACAAATTATCTTGGATTTTAACTGTTATAACTGGCTTTTTTTCAATCGCAACAAATTCAAGAGTTAACGGATTTTTCCTTTTATTTTTTACTATCACTACACTTTCTCAATTAATCGGCACTTATTTACTCGCAAAAGAAAAAGATGGCTTAAAAATATTTGTTCATTATTTTACTATTGTTATAATAGCTATGGCATTTTTAATTTCTATTTCACTTATGAAAATAAATATTATTTCTTTTATTTTATATTTCATAATTTATAATCTAATGCTATCATTCATATTAAACAATTATTTTTTATATTTTGAAAATAAAAATCATCTTTCAAAACTTATTAAAACATTAAATTTAAATTATTTTGATTTTTTCGATTCAGAAATCCATATACGATTATTTAATAATAAAAAAGCTATAATACCGAAAGGCGTTTCTGCTGTTGGCCCGTATTCTCCAGCATTACAAAAAGACAATGAATTATATGTTTCTGGACAAATACCTATAAATTTTGAAACTGGGGAAATTCCTGAGTCTTTTGTAGAACAGTCTAAACAAGCATTAGAAAATTTAAAAGATGTATTAAATGCCGCTGGTTATACTTTTAAAGACGTAGTCCAAGTTAGTGTATACATAACAGATATGTCTAAATTTGGTGAATTTAATGCAATTTATGAAACATATTTTAAAAAACCTTATCCTGCTAGATTTGTAGTAGAAGTTTCTAAACTTCCTAAAGATGTTAATGTAGAAATAGCATGTATTGCAAAGAAATAATATTAAAGGGGTGATATATATATGGATATGATAAAGATAGTACTTCCAGATGGTTCTGAAAAAGAATATAAAAAAGGTATTACTGCAGCTGACATAGCAAAAGAAATTTCAGAAGGTTTATACAGAAAAGCTTTAGGTGCTTTAGTTAATGGAGAGTTATATGATCTTACAAGACCTATTGAAAAAGATTCTACAGTAAAAATCATTACTGATAAAGATCCTGAAGCTCCTGTGATATTTAGACATACTATTGCACATATTATGGCTCAAGCTGTTGTAAGATTATATGGCAAAGACGTAAAATTAGCTATTGGTCCAGTTATAGAAAATGGTTTTTATTATGATTTTGATTTAGAAGAAAAAATATCAGAAGACGATCTACCTAAAATAGAAGCAGAAATGAAAAAAATAATAAAAGAAAATTTACCTATTGAAAGATTTGTAATTTCTAAAGAAGAAGCAAAAGAATTGTTTAAAGATCAACCATATAAATTAGAACTTTTAGAAGACATTGAAGATGAAACAGTAACATACTATAAACAAGGTGAGTTCTTTGATTTATGTAGAGGACCTCATTTACCTTCTACAGGAAAAATTAAACATATTAAATTATTATCTGTTTCTGGTGCTTATTGGAGAGGTAATGAGAAAAATAAAATGTTACAAAGGATTTATGGAACAGCTTTTGCTAAAAAAGATCAATTAGATGAATATTTAAAAATGTTAGAAGAAGCAAAGAAAAGAGATCATAGAAAAATAGGACCTAAATTAGATTTATTTATGTTTGAAAACGAATTAGCTCCTGCAATGCCATTTTTCTTACCAAGAGGTGCAAAGGTTATAAATGAATTATTAGAATTCTCAAGAGAGTTGCATAAAAAATATGGTTATGAAGAAGTTATCACACCATTAATTATGAATATTCAATTATGGCATCAATCGGGACATTGGGATCACTATAAAGAAAATATGTATTTCACAGAAAAAGATGATATACAATATGCTGTAAAACCAATGAATTGCCCAGGGCATATATTGATATATAAATCAAAAGTTTATAGTTATAGAGATTTACCTATAAGATTATCAGAGTTTGGTAAAGTTCATAGATACGAAAGAAGTGGAGTTGTTCATGGATTATTTAGAGTAAGAGCATTTACACAAGATGATGCTCATATTTACTGTACAAAAGACCAAATAGAAGATGAAATAATTAAAGTTATGGACTTTACAAATGAATTATATAGTGCATTTGGTTTTGAATATGAAGCAGATTTAAGTACAATGCCTGAAGATCATATGGGTGATGAAAAAACTTGGGAAGTTGCTACAGAAGCTTTAAGAAAAGCTTTAGAAAGATCTGGAATTAATTATAAAATAAATGAAGGTGATGGAGCATTTTATGGTCCTAAAATTGACTTCCATATAAAAGATTCCATCGGAAGAAAATGGCAATGTGCTACTATACAATTAGATTTCCAAATGCCAGAAAGATTTGATATACATTATGTAGATAATAATAACGAATTACAAAGACCTGTTATGATTCATAGAGCAATATATGGTTCCATAGAAAGATTTTTTGGTATATTAATTGAAAATTTTGCTGGCGCATTCCCAACATGGTTATCTCCAGAACAAGTAGCTGTTATACCAGTTTCTGATAAATATGTTGATGCAGCAAAAGAATTATATGAAAAATTAGATTCTGAAGGTTTAAGAGTTAAGTTAGATTCTTCTAATGCTACAGTTGGATATAAAATCAGAAATGCTCAAATGTTAAAAATACCATATATGATTGTTATTGGTGAAAAAGAACTTGAATCTAAAAAATATAATGTAAGAACAAGAGAAGGAAATACTGTTGAAGATTTAGAACTTGATGACTTTATTAAAACAGTAAAAGAAGAAATCAAAAATAGAAGTTTGAAATTAAGTTATTAAAAAATAAGATTCATGAAATAATTATTGAATTAGAATAATATTATTTCAAAATATAAAAATACTCCATCCTATATTAAGGATGGAGTATTTATTATGAGAATTCCTATAATTTAGGAAATATCTCTGGTATTTTTTCCTGACTTTGACACAAAAATGGCGATTTTTGGGTAAATAGGACGGTAGAATGCGGGTTTGAGGTGCGTATTTTTCAGGAAGTCGAAAAAATGTGTGGCTAACTTTTGTTACATATAATTAACTATACATATTGTTATTTAGCTTCTTTTAGTGGTATAATATATATGACAACCACTAAAAGGGGATGATTATAATGTATCCTAAAATATCAAAAGTTAAAGGTAAGAGATATTTAAGGATAATGGAAAGTGTAAGAGAAGGTAAGAAGGTTAAACAAAAGACAGTGGTAAATTTTGGAAATGTTGATAATTACACTAAAAAAGATATAATTAAACTTGTAGATAGTTTGTTAAGGATATTTGAAATAGAAGGATACGAAAAAATAGATGATGATTTAATGGAAGAAATAGCAAGAAAGAATTACGGAATACGATTAATAGTAAATAAGATATTTGACAGATATGAAATGAAAAGATATTTTGAGAAGATGAATACAACATATGATGTAGAAGAGATGTTAAAAATAATGGTAATGAATAGAATAATAGAACCGAGGAGTAAATTAGGAATATTTAATAATTTAGAATATTTAGGATATACACCAGTAGAAGTTAGTGAAGGAAAAGAATTAGAAAAAGATGAAGTTATGTTGCATTGGTTGTATAGAACATTAGATGTATTAGCAGAAAATAAAGAAGGTATAGAAAAACATTTGTATAATCAAAGAATAAGTTTGTTTAATACAACAGTAGATTTAGTATTTTACGATGTAACTACATTAGCCTTTGAAACACAACAAACAAATGAGATATTACAAATGGGATATTCAAAAGATAAGAAATTTAATGAATCACAAATAGTATTAGGTATGTCAATAGATCAAGATAAAATGCCAGTGAGTTTTGATATATATCCAGGTAATACATTTGAAGGACATACATTTAAAGATGCAGTTGAAACAATGAAAAAAGAATATCAATTAGGAAAAGTAATAGTAGTATCAGATAGAGGAATGATGAGTAAAAAAAATATAGAAGTAGTAGAAAATTCCAATTATGAATTCATAGTAGGTAAATCAATTAAACAATTAAAAAAAGTAAATATATTTGATGGAGAATTCATAGAAATAGCAAAAGGAATAAAATATAGAGAAGTTCAATACGATAATAATAGATTACTCATAATATATTCAGAAGAAAGAGCTAAAAAAGATAGAGCAGATAGACTTAGATTAATTGAAAAAGCAAAGAAAATGCTTGAAAATAATAATGTAGATTCAATGAATAAAAGAGGAGCTAAAAAATATTTAAAAGAAGAAAATAAACAGAATTATATATTAGATAATGAAAAAATAAAAAATGATGAAAAATACGATGGATATTATGGAATAATGACAAATACTAAATTAAATCCAAAACAAATATTAGAACAGTATCATACATTATGGAAAGTAGAAGAAACATTTAGAACATTAAAAAATTATCTAGAAACAAGACCTATATTTCATTGGACTCCTAAAAGAATAAAAGGTCATATAGTAATGAGTTTCATATCTTACATAATGCAAAGAACATTAGAATTAGAACTAGAAAAAAATAACATTGATTATTCACATGAAAAAATTAGAGAGACTATTAAAAATATGGAATATTCAGAAGTAAGATTAAAAGACAAATTATTTGCATTAAGAGCCAATTTAAATGAATTTCAAAAATCAATATTAAAAATATTAGAAATAGAAAAACCTAAAAAAATGATGGATTTAGATGAATTTAAAGAAAAATACTTCTAAAATACGCATGAATAGCTAAAAAGAGGGAGGTGTGTGGCTAATTTCTCTTTTTACAAAAAGTTAACAATCGCTGTTTTTCTTATTATTTCTCTTTTTGAGAATTTGAGTTACAAAAGTAGTGTCAAACTCAGGGATCATATGGGTGATGAAAAAACTTGGGAAGTTGCTACAGAAGCTTTAAGAAAAGCTTTAGAAAGATCTGGAATTAATTATAAAATAAATGAAGGTGATGGAGCATTTTATGGTCCTAAAATTGACTTCCATATAAAAGATTCCATCGGAAGAAAATGGCAATGTGCTACTATACAATTAGATTTCCAAATGCCAGAAAGATTTGATATACATTATGTAGATAATAATAACGAATTACAAAGACCTGTTATGATTCATAGAGCAATATATGGTTCCATAGAAAGATTTTTTGGTATATTAATTGAAAATTTTGCTGGCGCATTCCCAACATGGTTATCTCCAGAACAAGTAGCTGTTATACCAGTTTCTGATAAATATGTTGATGCAGCAAAAGAATTATATGAAAAATTAGATTCTGAAGGTTTAAGAGTTAAGTTAGATTCTTCTAATGCTACAGTTGGATATAAAATCAGAAATGCTCAAATGTTAAAAATACCATATATGATTGTTATTGGTGAAAAAGAACTTGAATCTAAAAAATATAATGTAAGAACAAGAGAAGGAAATACTGTTGAAGATTTAGAACTTGATGACTTTATTAAAACAGTAAAAGAAGAAATCAAAAATAGAAGTTTGAAATTAAGTTATTAAAAAATAAGATTCATGAAATAATTATTGAATTAGAATAATATTATTTCAAAATATAAAAATACTCCATCCTATATTAAGGATGGAGTATTTATTATGAGAATTCCTATAATTTAGGAAATATCTCTGGTATTTTTTGTTCGAATTTTCCTCGGAATATTTCTTCTTTAAGCATTAAATGCGAATCTAAATCATGGAAATCAAAGGCCCCTGTTCCAAGTGCAAAATGAACACTTTGATTTATACCAACACTTGATTCAGACATACATCCTATCATAAGATTTAAATTTGCAGCTTTAACCATTTCTACTATTGCCAGAGCATCAGAAATACCTGATTTCATAAGTTTTATGTTTACATAATCTACAGCTTCTTCTTTTATGAGTCTAAAGACATCATATTTAGATCTCGCACTTTCATCTGCTCCTACTGGAAAAGGAGAATTAAATCTAACGAATTTTAAACCCTCAATATCACTTGCTATAACAGGTTGTTCAAATATTGATATATCAATTCCCATATTGTATACTCTTTTTGCAAATTCCACCGCTTGTTTAGGAGTATATCCCATATTTGCATCAACAATATATTTCGAACCTTTTGTAACCTCTGAAATAGCTTCCATAACTTTAATATCCTCTTCTAAACTTTCTCCAACCTTAATTTTTATAACATTAAAACCTTCATTATGTATAGACTTAGCATCTTCAACCCTGTTATTAAAAGTATCTATCCCGACAGTTTTATCTGTTTCAATTTTCTCTTTAGCTCCCCCTAACATCTGATAAACAGGAACTCCTATTTCTTCAGAAAATGCATCAAGTACTGCATATTGAACAGCTGCTTTTAAACTCGGAGTTGCAAACATCTTATCTGTAATATTGAAAATTTTTCTATAATTTTTAACATCTATTCCCATAATTAATTCCTTTACAAAACTTTCTAATTTAAATAAAGCTTCTACTCTTTCACCATTTACTCTAAAAGAAGGTGCAGCTTCACCATATCCCTTTGCTTCACTATCAAGAGATATTTCTACTTCTATATTAGTTGCCTCTGATGAAATACTTCCAACTATATGAAAAGGTTTTGAATAACTATATTTTTTTAATGAAAATTTTACATCATTTATTTTTCCCATATTATTTACCTCCTATCTCCTTAAAATCTAAAATTTGAATATTATATTTAAAATCATAAATATTTTTACTATCTGCATCTACTTCACCTACTTGATTATCATAAGGATCTGTTCGCCAAAATTCCTTTTTAGGAACAAATTCTTTCATAAAATCTGAATTTGCTACCATTCTAAAAGCATCTAAATTCCCAAAATAAAATTCTCTTAATTCTTGATTATCTTTATAGCGACCACCAAAAGATAAATCTGCAGGAAGCCATCCATATGGTGGTATATAGAATAATGCCCAATCATGAGGTGAAGCTAAGAATGGTGTAATATACCATCCAGATTGCCACCTTGCCGGAATTCCTTCAATTCTACATAAGGTTATAAATAATAATGCCTTAAATCCACAATCACCTTTTAAATTGCTAGCAACAAATTCTGGAATATTTTCATACAATGCATAAGGATAAACATAAGAATAATCAACATTTAAAGTTACCCAATCATATATTTTTTTAGCTTTCTGATATAGATTTTTCTCATCTCCTACTATTTCTTCAGCAAGTTTTTTTAAATATGGAGTAAAAACTATATGTGGTGGTTCTTCTGATAGAAAATCAAAATCTTTTATACTTTCAACTTTTGAAGGTATAACCTTATTTATCCACTCTTTTATTACATATTCAAATTCCACAAAATACTCTTCATCTTTATTACCTTCAAAATAGATTGTCCTTTGAGGGACATTAGACGGTGCTAAAAAATAGTTTTCATGATTTACTGAAATAAGTTTTACATCTTTTTGCTGAAATTCTTCTTTAGGAAATGGCAACCAAACTTTTAATTTTTCATTTTCCACATCTTCAGTGATTTTTAGCGAAATTCTAGCTCTAACCTTATATTCTTTAGGATTATTCCCATCTAAAAGTTCTCTTATCCTTTTATCATTCATATTTCTTGATTGTTCACTGTTTTTGTCTCTTTTTATTCTTTTCTTATATTCTGGAAGTGCAAAGGCGATATTTTGAACAAACCTTTTTTCAAACTTTCTTTCTCCATTAACTAAAATATAATCTAAAAATCCGTTATTTAGAAGATCATAAAACTCTTCATTAGTAAAACTATCTAAAAGTTCTTTTGCTTTAGTAATAGCATCTTTCTCATCATAAGGATAATTTTTTAAAAGTCTTTTTATTCTTTCTTTTTCAAACATCAATCTCATTTTGAGATTTTCTGGTAGGTTCTTTTTAAGCCATCTTTCAATAATACGGCTCGTTAAATCAAAGTTTCCTAAGTATTCTTCTCGAATAATTTCTTCTGGAAGTTTTGTATTCATAAACTCCATAATTACTCCCCCCTTTTCAAAATAGTTAGCTTTACAAATCTTTTACTTAATAATATCACTTTCTATTAAAATTGTCAATAACTTTTTATATAAAAATAAGAAAAATTGCTCCATAATGACTTTATATGCTAATATGTATTATTCCCTTTTTCATATAAAAAGACAATATATTGGCTAATTCGTTGTAGATATATCAAATGTTTATTGTTCAATAATATAAACACATTAATAAAAATAAATAAATTAGTAATTTAGATTTTGGTTAAATCCATTTATATTTTAAAATTAATTTGATATAATATTAAAAATATAGTTGTAATTTTAATATAAAAAATTAGAAAAGTTTATATCAAAGAATTTAGAATAAATAATAATGAAGGAGGAATTAATAATGGATATTGAGCAAACAATTAATGATATGACATTAGAAGAAAAACTAGATTTTATAGTTGGTCCCGGATTTCCAAGTCGATTTGGTAATGATGATGTTGAAGTTCGAGGTACAGTTGGAATTATTAGGGTGTTAAAGGTTTACCGGATATTTATTTAGCAGACGGTCCTGCTGGGTTAAGAATTTTCCCTGATAGACCTAATGATGAAAAAAATATTACGCAACTTCATTTCCTATTGAATCAATGTTAGCTTCTACTTGGAATAGAGAAATATTAAAAAAAGTAGGAGAAGCTATCGGAGAAGAAACAAAAGAATATGGTGTTGATGTATTATTAGCTCCTGCATTAAATATTCAAAGAAATCCATTAGGTGGTAGAAACTTTGAATATTATTCTGAAGATCCTTTAGTATCTGGCGAAATGGCTGCAAGTTTTGTTGAAGATATTCAATCAAAAGGTGTTGGAACTTCCTTAAAACACTTTGTTGCTAATAATCAAGAAACTAATAGAAAAAAATTGATACTATAATTTCAGAAAGAGCTTTGAGAAAAATATACTTAAAGAGTTTTGAAATTGCATTAAAAGCAAAACCATGGACTGTAATGACAGCATACAACAAAGTAAATGGATATTATTGTTCTCAAAATGAGTATTTAATAAAAAAGATTTTAAGGGAAGAATGGGGATTCGATGGAATAGTAATGAGTGATTGGTTTGCAGGTGATTCTGGTGCTCATCAAGTGAAGTCTGGAAATGATTTAATAATGCCTGGTAAATCTTATCAAGTATCAGATTATAGAATTGATGAAAGAGAGGAAATAAAGAAAGGGATTAAAGAAGGGATTTTAACTGAAGATGATATTGATGAAGCAGTAAGAAATTTATTAAAATTAGTAATTAAAACCCCAAAATACAATAATTATAATTATTCTAATAATCCAGATTTAGAAAAACATGCAAAAATAGCATATGAAGATATTTATGTGGGGTATAGATATTTTGATACATTTAAAAAAGAACCTTTATATGATTTTGGATAAGGATTATCATATACTAACTTTGAATATTCTAACTTAAATATTAAAAATAATGATAAAAAATTATATATTTCTTTTGATGTAAAAAATATAGGAAATTTACCTGAAAAAGAAATTGCTCAAGTTTATGTAAGAGCACCAAAAGGTTTAATAGATAAACCATTTCAAGAATTAAAAGGCTTTGGAAAAACAGAATTACTCAATCCTGGTGAAGTAGAAAATATTAAAATAACTATTAATATTAAAGATTTATCTAGTTATTGTTGTGATGGTTGGAAATTAGATAAAGGAGAATATGAAATAAGAGTTGGATCTTCTTCTAAAGATATTAGATTAACTGATAAGATAGTATTATAATTTAACCAATGAATTAACCCATCTTGATCATTCAAGATGGGTTAATTTTGTTTATTCATTTTCAAGGGAAGGATTTAAATCAATATTATCCAATTTTTTTGAAAAAATCAATACATCTAATAATATCAATATCGCTAATATAATAAACAATATATGCACTTCATATCTATCTACCAAAAATCCCATTAATGCCATTCCAATAGGTGTTGCTGCTTGAAACAACACTCCTATTACCGAGAATATTTTTGATCTTTTTTCATTTGGAATAATTCTTTGAAAAAATACTGATATCGGAGTATTTACAAATGCATTTGTTAGTCCCATAATAGTTATTATTGTACCTACTTATACTTGATATCTTTTCATTTCTATTAATACATCTTTCAATTCCTCTATTTGTTCAAAGCCTTCATAATATGAATTGATTCTTTTATTTTTCTTATTTGACTTTTTAATATTAAGCATTTCCACACCCCCCTAATATTAAATTAGATTTTAATATTTTTAATAAATAACTTAATAATTTTGAAGATCAGTTAGTAGTATATCACTTTTTTTAATATTTGTCAAGTGTGACTTTAATATTTTTAAAGTTAATATTAATTTTTTTAAAATCGTTTTTAGGTTATAAAAAAATAATCCGGCAAAGCCGGATTATTTAAATAATCATATTTATCCTCTTAATTTTAATTGTTTGTTGGCTATTGTTTCGTTCAATCTTCTTACAGGAGTATTTCTTGGAGCACCTTTTAATATTTCTGAATCTGTTTTTACTTCTTCTAATATCTTATGCATTACATCCACAAATCTATCTAATTCTTCTTTTGACTCTGTTTCCGTTGGTTCTATCATCATAGCTTCATGAACAATCAATGGGAAATATATTGTTGGTGGATGAATTCCGTAATCTAATAATCTTTTAGCAAAATCAAGTGTTTTTACACCATATTCTTTTAAGAAAGATCCATCTATAACAAATTCATGTTTACATACATCATTAATTGCTATATCAAATTCTTTTTCTAATTTCTTCCTTAAATAATTTGCATTTAAAACTGCCATTTCACTTGCAAATTTCAATCCTTCTTTTCCCATCATTAAAATATAAGTATAAGCTCTAACCATTACGCTAAAGTTTCCATAAAAAGTTCTTAATCTTCCACAACTTTTTGGTATATCATAATTAAAGAAATATTTTCCATCTTCATTAATATCTACAATAGGTTTAGGCAAATAGTCTTTTAATTTTTCTTTTACCCCAACAGGTCCGCTACCTGGACCACCCATACCATGAGGTGTCGAGAATGTTTTATGTAAATTTAAATGAACTATATCAAAACCCATATCTCCAGGTCTTACTTTACCCATAATTGCATTTAAATTAGCTCCATCATAATACAATAATGCATTATGTTCATGAGCTAATCTGGCAATTTCTAATATATCTTTTTCAAACAACCCTAATGTATTTGGGTTTGTAAGCATAATAGCAGCTACACTGTCATCCATTACTTTTTTAAATTCTTCCAAGTCAACCCTACCATCTAAACCTGATTTTACTTCTACTACATCAAACCCTGCCATTTTTGCAGAAGCTGGATTTGTTCCATGAGCTGAATCAGGTAATATTACTTTGGTTTTATCTGTAAAACCATTATCTTCTACATATTTTCTAACAATATGCATACCTGTTAATTCACCATGAGCTCCTGCAGCTGGTTGTAATGTCACAGCATCCATACCGGTTATTTCACCAAGATATTTTTGTAAATTATACATTAATTCCAATGCACCTTGAACTTGTTCTTCATCAAGATAAGGATGAATGTTATTAAATAAATTTGTCATTTCTTCATTTAACATAGGATTATATTTCATTGTACATGAACCAAGCGGATAAAATCCACTATCTACTGAGTGATTTTTTCTTTCAAGTTCATTATAATGTCTTACAACCTCTAATTCATTTACCTGAGGTAAATTTGGTTCTTCCTTCCTTAATAATTCATTTTCTAATTCTATTTCAACTTCTGGAACGTCTAATTTTGGTAAAGAAAATGCTGTTCTTCCTTCTTTAGATTTTTCAAAGATTAATTTCATCTATTTCACCTACCTTAGATACCAAATAATCAATTTCTTCTTTGGTATTTAATTCTGTTACACAAAATAGTCCATAATTTTTCATATCATCAAAAAATCTTCCTAAGTTTAATGGACCAACAAATTTTTCTTCTAACAAAATATCATTAAATTTATCTAAATCAAACTTAGGCTTTATAACAAATTCATTGAAAAATTCTCCTTCAAATACAGGTTCAAATTTTTCTGTTTCAACTAATTTTTTTGCTAAATAATGTGCTTTTTGATAGCTTTGATATGCTATTTCTTTTAATCCTTCTCTACCAATAATACTTAAATAAACTGAAGCAATAACAGCCATTAAAGCATGATTTGAACAAATATTAGATGTAGCTTTTGCCCTTCTTATATGTTGTTCTCTTGTTTGTAAAACCATTACAAAACCTCTTTTACCTTCAGCATCAACTGTTTCACCTATAATCCTTCCAGGCATTTGTCTTATATACTTTTGTTTTGAAGCAAAAAATCCAAATGTAGGACCACCAAATGACATATAATTTCCAAGTGATTGACCTTCTCCTACAACAATATCTGCACCTAATTTACCAGGTGCTTCTAATAATCCTAAAGCTATTGGATATGCATTAACTATCAATAATACTTTTTCTGGTAAAACTTCTTTAATTTGTTTTATATTTTCTATTACTCCAAAGAAATTTGGATAAGATATAACAACAGAACTTGTATTTTCATCTATTTTACTTTTTAAATCTTCTAAATCTATTCTTCCCGTTTTTTCATCATAATTAATTAATTCTATTTCTAATCCTTGAGACTCTGTATATGTTCTTGATACTTCTATATACTCTGGATGAATAGATTTTGCTACTAATGACTTATGCTTTTTGTTAACCCTTGATGCCATCAATATCGCTTCAGCAACTGCAGTGCCACCATCATACATTGATGAATTTGCTACTTCCATTCCTGTTAATTCACATATGGCAGTTTGAAATTCATATAACGCTTGTAGTGTGCCTTGTGACACTTCAGCTTGATATGGAGTATATGCAGTTAAAAAATTTCTTTTTGTAGCTAACTGATATACTGCTGAAGGAACATAATGTTTGTATATTCCTGCACCTCTAAACATTGCATATTCATCTAAATTTATATTTCTTCCAGCCAATTCTTTTAATTCTCTTTTCACTTCTATTTCTGATTTTGATTCTGGTATATTTAATTCTCCTTCAAATAACTTAGGAACATCTTTATATAATTCGTTTATATCATTAATTCCTATAACTTCCATCATTTCTTTTATATCTTCTTCTGTGTGTGGTATATATGGAAATCTTTTCACCTATTTCACCTCACTCTTAAAATTTCATAGACCCGGAAATCCGGGTCTATGATTATAATGAGTTTTTATATTCTTCTTCTGTTAATAAATCATCTAATTCACTTTCATCTGAAAGTTCTAATTTTACAATCCAACCTTTTCCTTCTGCATCTTCATTAATGATTTCTGGAGATGCATCCAATTCTGTATTAACTTCTACAACTTTTCCTGAAACTGGAGAGTAAACATCACTTGCAGATTTTACAGATTCAACAGCACAAAGAGCTTCGCCTTTTTTTACTTCTTTTCCTTCTTCTGGTAATTCTACAAATGTAACGTCACCTAATTCTTCAGCAGCATGATTTGTGATACCTATTGTAGCAATATTACCTTCAACTTCTACCCATTCATGTGTTTTTGTAAATTTCTTCATTTTTAACCCTCCTAAGTTATTTTCTAGATTTTACACTACCTCTATAAAATGGTGTTTTTATTACTTTTGCTTTTACTCTTTTACCTCTAATTTCAACTTCTACTTCTGTATCTTTTTTATAATATGGTTTATTTAACATTGCTAAAGCTATAGGCTTATCTAATGTAGGAGAAACCGTTCCACTTGTAATAAATCCTACTTCTTCATCACCAACAAAAACCTTATAACCATGTCTTGGAATGCCTCTTTCTAACATTTCTATTCCTTTTAATCTTCTTTTAATACCAGTTTCTTTTTCTTTTAACAATACATCTTTTCCTAAAAAATCTTTTTCCATATCAACAGCCCATTTAATACCAGCTTCAAATGGTGTAATTTCATCTGTCATATCATTACCATATAACAGATATGTAGCTTCTAATCTTAATGTATCTCTTGCTCCTAATCCAGCAGGTTTCCCATCATATTTTATTAATAATTCTAATAATTTTCTCCACATAGGCACTGCTGCTTCTCTATCAAAATAAATTTCAAAACCATCTTCACCAGTATACCCTGTTCTAGAAATTAAACATTGAATACCATTTATTCTTCCTTCAGTAAAATTATAATATGAAATTTTTTTCAAATCAACCCCTGAAATTTCTTGTAACATTTCTTCGGCTTTAGGTCCTTGGATTGCAATTTGTGCTGTTTCATCAGATATATTTTTTACTTCTACATCAAAATTCTCTGCTTGCTTTACAATCCAATTGTAATCTTTTTCTATATTAGAAGCATTAACCACTAATAACACATGTTCATCTGAATATTTATAAGCTAATAAATCATCGATAATCCCACCATTTTCATTTAACATTGGAGAATAAACTATTTCTTCCGTCTTGATTTTTTCAACATTATTAGTAATTATATAATTTACGAATTTAACTGCTTCCTTACCCCTAACGTCAATTTCTCCCATATGAGACACATCAAAAATCCCTACATTATTTCTCACTGCATGATGCTCTTCTTTTAATGATGTATACCATACTGGCATCTCCCAACCACCAAATGGAACCATTTTTGCTCCTAATCTAACATGTTCTTCATATAGTGGGGTCCTTTTTAAATTTTCCATTAATCTGCCTCCTTGTTATTTAAAATTTGTATTGCTTTTTCATAATCTTCTTCATCAACATAAACATTCATTATTGTACCATTTCCAAAAAATTCTCTACCTACTCCAATTTCTTTGGGGGATTTTATTAATGCGTTTACTCCTTCAGCTTCCAAAAGTTGTTTTATAATCTGCGCTTCAAAATCATTAACATATGATTTCAATTCCTTCCACATTTTATCACCTCTTTCAACAACTATATTATACATCTAAAACTTGTATTTATAAAGAAAAGAAATTTTATAAAAAACGTGGTATAATTACAATAAGCAGCGATAAATGAAAAATATTTCATATAATCTCAGTTTTTTGGTTTTAAAAACTAAGGAGGGAGAATTTTATGCAAGAAATTAAAAAAATAGGTATTATTACCAGTGGTGGAGATGCTCCAGGAATGAATGCAGCTGTTAGAGCTGTCACAAGAACTGCTGCTTCAAAAGGAATTGAAGTTATTGGTTTTTATAAAGGATATGCTGGTATATTAGATAAAGATTTTACTGAATTAACTTATTCTTCTGTTGGTGGAATTATGGAAAAAGGTGGAACAATATTGAGAACCGCAAGAGTTCCAGAATTTAAAACACCTGAGATAAGATCAGAGGCTGCAAAAAATCTAAAGGATTTAGAAGTAGATGGTTTAGTTGTTATAGGTGGTGAAGGTAGTTTAACTGGCGCAAAATTATTATATGAAGAACATAATGTTCCTGTTATAGGAATTCCTGCTTCTATCGATAATGATATTCCAGATACTGATATGGCTATTGGGGTCGATACATGTTTAAATACTGCTGTTGATGCAATGCAAAAATTAAAAGATACTGCTTCATCTCATGAAAGAGCTTTTATCGTTGAGGTTATGGGAAGGGGCTCAGGATACATTGCATTAATGTCTGGTTTATCTGTTGGTGCAGAAGCAGTCATTATACCAGAAGTTCCTGTTGATTACGATGAATTAACAGATAAAATATGGCAAGAAAGAAAAAGAGGAAAAATTAATTGTATTGTAGTGGTAGCAGAAGGTGCTGCAAGTGCATATTCAGTAGCAAGGCATTTTGAAAATAAGATTGGATATGAAACTAGAATAACAATATTAGGACACATTCAAAGAGGCGGATCTCCTACAGCATTTGATAGAATATTAGCTTCAAGAATGGGATATTCTGCAGTTAATTTCTTATTAGAAGGTAAATTTGGAACTATGGTTGCTTTAGAAAAAGGACAAACAACAACTGTTCCATTAGAAAAAGTTTTAAGTGAGAAAAAAGTTTTAGATCCTAAATTAATTGATTTAGTAAATACATTATCATAAGGAGTGATTATATGAGGAAAACTAGAATCGTTGCAACTATTGGCCCAGCTACAGAATCTGAAAATATGGTTAGAGAATTAATAAAAGCTGGTGCTGATGTATTAAGACTTAACACATCTCATGAAACTCCCGAAGTACATGAAAAACGTATTGAAACTATTAAAAAAGTTAGAAAAGAATTCAAAAAACCTGTTGCAATATTATTAGACTTAGCAGGGCCAAAAATTAGAACAGGCAAATTTAACAAAGATGAAGTAACATTAAAAGAAGGTCAAGAATTTATTTTAACTGCTGAAGATATTGTTGGCGACGAAACAAAAGTCTCAATAAATTATAAGGGATTACCTAAAGATGTAAAGCCAGGAGATTTAATTTTGGTTAACGATGGCAAATTAAAATTAGAAGTAGTCGAAGCTGATGGAGTTAACATAAAAACTAAAGTACTTAATACCGCTACAATAACTCACAGAAGGGGGATTAATGCACCTGGCGCAGATATTAAAATACCAGCTTTAACAGAAAAAGATAAAAAATATATAGAATTTGGAATAGAACATGATGTTGATTATTTTGCTTTATCTTTTGTAAGAAAACCTGAAGATGTTTTAGAAATGAGAGAAATATTAAATTCTTTAAATGCAAAAGATGCTCAAATTATTAGCAAAATAGAAACAAAACAAGCTATTGAAAACGATCTTGAAAAAATTATAGAATTATCTGATGCCGTTATGGTTGCAAGAGGAGATCTGGGAGTAGAAGTTGAAGCTGAAAAAATTCCTGTATTACAAAAAAGAATTATTAGTATAGCAAATAAAAAATCAAAACCTGTTATCACTGCTACACAAATGTTAGAAACAATGATAGAAAATCCTGTCCCTACTAGAGCTGAAACAACAGATATTGCAAATGCTATTTTAGATGGTAGTGATGCTGTTATGTTATCTGGAGAAACATCTATTGGAAAATACCCTATAGAAGCAGTAAAAGTTATGGATAGAGTGGCTAAAGAAACAGAACCATACATGAGTAACTATGGAGCTTTATTTTTTGATTTTGATGAAGAAGACTCTACAACTAATGCAATTTCTAAAGCTGCTAATGAAATAGCTATTTCTGCTGGAATAAAAACTATTGTTGCTGTTACTGACAAAGGATATACCGCTAGAGCAGTTTCAAGATACAGGGAGAATGTTAATATTATTGCTGTTACACATTCAGAAAAAACATATAATAGATTAGCACTTGTTTGGGGAGTTACCCCTATGATCGTAAACGAATTTGTAAGTACTGATACTATGCTTTATATTGTAAAACAAACTCTAAAAAATGAGGGTTTAGTCCAACCAGGAGAAAAAATTATCTTCACTGCTGGCATTCCATATGGTTTCTCAAGCAAAACAAATTTCTTGCATATTGCTGAAATAAAATAATGCTGCGTAAAAGCGCAGCATTATTTTATTAATCCTAATTCACTTTTTATCTTTTTTATTTTTTCTAAATTTTTATTAAAAATTTCTACAAGTTTTGGTTCAAAATCAACTCCTTTTAAAGAATTAATATAATCTATAGCTTTATCAATGGTCCAGGCTTTTCTATATACTCTATCTTGAGTTAAAGCATCAAAAACATCTGCTATAGAAACAATTCTTGCTTCTAAAAGAATATTCTCTCCTCTTAGTCCAAAGGGATATCCTTTTCCATTCCATTTTTCATGATGTTGGAGAGCAATTTTAGCAGCAATGTCGAATACTTTCCACTTCGAATCTTTTAATATATTATATCCTATTACAGGATGTTCTTTCATTATTTCAAATTCTTCGTCTGTAAGTCTATCTGGTTTATTTAATATTGCATCTGAAATACCTATTTTACCAATATCATGCAAAGGAGATGCCAATTTTAATATATTTAATCTTTCTTTGTCTAAGCCATATGATTCTCCAATTATATATGCTATTTCAGCAACACTTCTTACATGTGCTCCTGTTTCGCCGGATCTTGCTTCAATCACATCTGAGAGTTTATATACAATTTGCTTATGAGACTTATACATATCAAGAAAATAATTATTTGAAACAAAACTAAGGTATATATTTTCTATAAAAGTTAATATTATCCCTTTTTCTATAGGATTTATATCATATTTAAATTTTACACAAAATACACCTTTTTCATCTTTATAATTAAATTCTTTTTTTATGGTGTTTACATTAGTTTCTTTAAACTCTTTTTCATTTAATTCACCTATAATTATGTTTCTATATTTTATTCCTATTCTATGTTCTTTTACCAGAGAATAATATTTAATAAACATTTTTACTTTTTCATACCATTCCTCTAAAAAAACAAAAATATTATTAAAACCATGTATATTACTGAAAATAGAAAATTTCCCTAGATAAAATTGTTTGAATATCATAAATATAAATTAAATCCCTCTGCAAAGCAGAGGGAAATATTATAATTAATATTATTTATTTAAGAAAAATTCTAAATCTTCTTCAACACTTTTTATTGGAGAAATTTCAAAATTTTCTACTAATACTTTTAATACGTTTGGTGAAATAAATGCTGGTAATTTTGGACCCAATTTGATTCCTTTTACCCCTAAATATAATAATGCTAATAATACAGCAACTGCTTTTTGTTCATACCATGCTATATTATATTCAATTGGTAATTCATTTATATCATCTAAACCAAATGCTTCTTTTAATTTTAATGCTGTAACTACTAATGAATATGAATCATTACATTGACCAGCGTCTAATACTCTTGGAATACCATTTATATCGCCTAAATCAAGCATATTATATCTATATTTTGCACAACCTGATGTCAATATTACAGTATCTTTTGGTAATTTTTCTGCAAATTCTGTATAATATTCTCTTTCTTTATGTCTTCCATCACAACCACTCATTACAAAGAATTTTTTAATTGCACCAGATTTTACAGCTTCTATTACTTTATCTGCTAATTGAGAAACTTGTTCATGTGCAAAACCTATAACAATCTTCTTTCCTTTTCTTTCTGGAATTGGACCTAATTCTAACGCTTTTTTAATTACTGGTGAAAAATCCTTCGGTTTTCCATCTGTTCTATTTGGAATATGTGTTAATTTATCAAAACCAACCAATCCTGTTGTAAATACTCTATCTTTATATGATTCTTTTGGTGGAACTAAACAATTTGTTGTCATTAATATTGCTCCCCCAAATTCTTCAAATTCTTTATTTTGTCTCCACCATGAACCTCCGAAATTACCTGCAAGATGCTTGTATTTCTTTAATTCAGGATATGCATTTGCTGGTAACATTTCACCATGCGTATATACCATAATTCCCGTACCTTCTGTTTGTTTTAATAATTCTTCTAAATCTAATAAATCGTGACCACTTACTAATATACCTGGTGCATTATATGTTCCTGTATATACTTCTGTAATTTCTGGGTTCCCATATGTCGATGTATTTGCTTTATCTAATAATGCCATAGCTTCTACAGCATATTTACCTGCTTCCATAACTAATCCTATTAATTCATCAACTGTAATATCATCTCTTAATGTTTCTATTAATGCTTTTTGAATAAAATATAATATATCATCATTTGCATACTTTAACACATAAGCATGATCTGCATATGCCGCAATACCTTTTAACCCTATTATCAATAATTGTTTTAATGATCTAATATCTTCATCTTTATCTGCTAATACTCCAACTTCAGAACCTTTTAATTCATAAATTTCTGCACCACCTGGTTTGTACCATTCAGCAGGTTCTGGAACTTTTTCATCAAATGGTTTACCTTCTTTTGTAGCATATGCATCTAAGAACATATGTTTTATTTTTTCTCTTAATTCAATTGCTCTATCTATAAATTCAACCATTCTATCAACTGAAAAGTTTACATTTGTAATAGTGCTAAATAATGCTTCAGCAACATATAAATTAGCTTCATCATCTTTTACACCATATTCTTTTGCTTTTAATGCCCAATATGATAACCCCTTAGTTATCCAAATTAACATATCCTGTAAATTTGCTACTTCAGGAGTTTTTCCACATACTCCTCTAACATTACATCCTATTCCTCTTGCTGTTTCTTCACATTGATAACAAAACATACCCATAATAACACCTCCATAATTAACTATCTCTATTTTTCGTCATAAATTCTTTTTTCTCCAATAATTTCTTGAAGAGGTTTAATATCTTGAGTTACTTCTAATGCACCTAAATATTCTCCTTCTTCATTCCTTACTGCAAAATATCTAATATATACATATTTATCTCCAAGTTTTAACCAAAAATCAGCATTGTCTCTTTTACCTGATTTAAAATCATTTACTATTTTATTTACTATCTCTATACTTTTTGAAGGATGACAATTTTGAACTTTTCTCCCTATAATTGCTCTACTTCTAACAAAAATTCTTTCTTTTGATTCACTGAAATACTTTACTTCATCATTTGCATCTACAAAAGTAATATCAATAGGTAAAGTATTTAACATAAATTTTAATTGTTCAATAGTTAATTCTCCACTAGGCAATTTTATTTTACCTTCTATTACTTCTTCTACATCTTTTTTCTCAATATTCATTGGTTCAGGATCAAATCCACAATATCCTATTTCGTCAAATTGATGCCTAATATCAATCCATTCTTCCTCACTAATTAATTTTAAAGCAGTTGGGAATAATACTGAATGTTCTTTATGCACATGATTCATAAAAAATTCTAATAACACCAAAGATAAATTATATAATTCTTGTTTTGCTTGTACAAAATTCTTATTATCTTTAATAGCTATTAATTGTTTTCTAAATTCTCTAACTTGATCATGTTCCTTCCACATAATTGCTGGTGGTTTTGTTATTCCATGTTTTTCTATATATGGAAACAAAACATTTTCTTCTTTTAAGAAATAATTCTCTGCAGCCATTAAATCATCAAAGTGTAAGTTTAATTTCATAAATAATGGAAATGCTCCTTGAATAGATTTTTTTGTTAATACCTGTTTAGCTACATCTCTAATTTTCTCAACAGTTTTAATAATAAAATCATGTTCTTTCATTAATATGTATATAGGGTGCCATGGTTCTACATCAATTTTTTCCTGTTCAATATATTCCTTAAACAACCCAAGATGGACATCACAAACTGATTGAATTTGATCTATCGTTATACCTTCTTGATCCATTAATTCTTGCTCAATTATTGCAATTTCTTCTGCAGATAACTCTTTTATCACATTTTGAAGTTCTTTTTTCAATTCTTCATTTTCTTTTTCACTATTTACTCTTTTTATCAAATTTTTTAAATATTCTTTCTTATTAAACAATTCACTCATAATATCTCCTCACTTTGTGAAAAAAATTATTTATTTACGATATAATTATAACCTTTTTTATCCAATTTGTCCGTAACCTATGTTACACTCTTAAAAATTAAATTAGTTTTCACAAATACCTAACTTTTGGTAAAAATAACAAACTCCCTTTTTCAAGAGAGTTACAGGCTGCCAACAAATTTTTTTTGAAAATACTTTTTATCTAATATATACACCTTATTTCCTTCTTTTTTTATTATACCCTCACTTTCTAATCGAGAAAATGCTCGAGAAAGTGCTGGTCTTGTAACACCAAACAAATGAGAAAGTTGTTCTATAGAATAATCTAAAATTATTACATTTTCATTTTCATTTTCATTTTTTATTTTTTCATGTAAATAAAATAGTATTTTATCTTTCAAATTATTTAATGTTATAAACCATAATTTTTGAGAAATAAAATTAAACTTTGTACCTAAATATATTATTAATTCTTTTAAAAAATCTTTATTTTCCACACACAAATCAAAAATCTTTTCTTTTTGTATATATGCTATTGTTGATTTTTTTTCTGTAATAATATCAACAGGAATTTTAGAATCTTTGGAAAAAGTGGCTCCTAATGCAAGAATTGATGGAGCTGCCATATCTTCAATACGAATAATTTTCCCATCTATTTCTGTCATTTCAGTCCTAACCCTTCCATGCAATAATATCATTACCTCATCTATTTTTTCACCTCTTGATTTTATTAAGACATCTTTTTCAAATTCTCTAATAATCATTAAATTTTTTTCGATTAACTCTTCTATTTCTGATAATTTTAATTTTTTGAATATATCCAACTTTGAAAATTGATTTACCAATGGATGCATAATATCACCTCTTGGATATTATATAATATTTAGGTTAAATTTAACAAATTTATTTTTATTTTGATAATGTGATAAAATAAAAGTGTAAAAATAAAAAGGAGGAGTTATAATGCATATATTAACTGCAGAAGAAATGAAAAAAATTGATGAAATGACTTCAAAAAATTTTGGAATTGCCCCTGATGTTTTAATGGAACATGCAGCTATATGTTTATATAATGAAATTATAAAAGAATTTAATAAAAACACACACTTTTTATTTGTTTTAGGCACAGGAAATAATGGAGGTGATGGTTTAGCTACTGCTAGATTATTATATAATGAAGGATATAAAAATATAAAAATTATGATAATAGGAAATAATAAAAGTTCTCTTTTTAAAAAAAATTTAGAATCAATAAAAAAATATGATTTTCAAAACTTTATTGAATATGATAGTGAATTTCCAAACCACGTAAAAACTGCTGATTGTATTATTGACGGCATTGTTGGAATTGGATTAAAAGGAGAGTTAAGCAAAAAACATCAAGAAATTATAGAAATAATAAATAAAAACAAGAGAGGGAAGGTTATTTCAATAGATATCCCCTCAGGAATAGATGCTAATAGTGGCAAAATCCTTGGAAATGCCATAAAAGCCGATAAAACTGTTACTTTTGGAAGTTATAAATTAGGAAGTATTTTCTTTCCAGGGAGAGAATTCTCTGGAGAGGTTAAAGTTTCTCCTTTATCTTTTCCTAAAAAGATATTTAATATTTCTCATAGAGAATTGGTCACAAAAGAAATGGTTAAATCATTATTGCCTAAAAGACCGAAATTTTCTCAAAAATATGATTTTGGTAATGTTTTAATATTAGCAGGTTCATCTGAATTCCCCGGCGCTTCAGTACTTTCTGCTATTGGTGCTCAAAAAATAGGTGCTGGTCTTGTTAAATTAATTACTCCATCTTCATTATCTTCATCTGTTTTAGAACATGAGCCTGGAATAATTTATAAATCATTAAATAAAGAAAAATTTTCTTTAAGAGATATTGATACTATATCGAAAAACATTAAAAAAGCATCTGCAATAGTCATAGGACCTGGTTTAGGACGATCTAATGAAACCATGCAGTTTGTAAGAGGTGTTGTTGAAAACTCTAAAGCACCAATTGTTGTAGATGCGGATGCCCTTTATGCAGTAGACGCTTTAACTTTAAGAGAAAATATTGTATTAACACCTCATGTAGGAGAAATGCAAAGAATCGTAAGAACTGATGAAATTGAAATAAGACAAAATTATGAATATACAGAATATTTTGCAAAAAATAAGAAGGCTACTATTGTTTTCAAAGATGCGACAACAATTATTACAAATGGAGAAAAAACATTTTTTAATATTACAGGAAATACAGCTTTATCAAAAGGTGGAAGTGGTGATTTATTAACAGGTATAATTGCCGGATTAATTGCTCAAGGTTTAAATGTTATGGAGGCAAGTATAGTAGCTTCTTATTTATCCGGAAGAACTGCTGAAATAATTAGTTCTGAAAAAACAGAATATTTCTCAACTCCTCTTGATATTGCTAAAAATCTTTATCGTGCATTATTGGAGGTCATAAATGCTTAAAGGAAAACTTATTCAACAATTAAAGCAAAAACAATTATTAAATCAAAAACAAATACAAGCATTGAATATAATACAGATTCCTTTAAATAAACTTGATAATGAAATCAAAGATTTTATACTTGAAAATGTATTTTTAAAATTCGAAGAAGATAATATAAATTTTTATAGTTTAGACTATATGGATTATATTCTAGAAACAACTTCATATAAAAGAAGTTTTTTAGAAGAAATAAAACCTATATATCTTGCTCTTATCCCAAATAACTTAGAAATAATTGCTGAAACGCTTTTTGGTTATTTAGATAATAGAGGAATTTTAACTATATCAAAAAATGAATTTATAAAAAAATATAATATAAAAAATAAAGATTATGATTTATTGATAAAAACTCTTAAGAATTTAGGTCCTACAGGTTTTGCTGAAGAATCTATTGAAAACGCTTTAAAAATAAGAGAAGAATCAGGAGAAAATGGTTTACCTTTATCTAGTTTAGAAACAAATGAAAATATTATTTATGCAAATTCTAAACCGGATATTATATTTTTTAAAGAAAATAATGATATAAAATGGAAAATCAATATCCCTCAAATACCTGAAATTGATGAAATCTATTTGAAAAATTTAAAAAATATAAATGATAAATCCTTAAAAATTTATATTGAAAAAGAAATGGAAAAATTATACATATTAAAAAATGCAATTAAAAAGAGAGAGGAATATTTGGACAAACTTGCTGAATTAATGGTAAATAAAAACAAAGAATTTTTAGAAAACGGTACAAACCTAAAAAGGTTTGGAATAAGAGATGTTGCAAAAAAACTTAATCTCTCTCCTTCAACGATTAGTAGGAGCGTTGCTTCAAAATATTTTGTGAACATTAAAAAAATTACTTTACCCTTTTCTAGTGTTTTTAATACCAAAGAATCCCAAAAAAATGAAAAAGAGATTATAATGAAATTTATAAAAGAGCATATGGATATATCTGATAATAAATTGTCAAAATTAATAAAGGAAAAATTAAATATAAAAATATCTAGAAGAACAGTAAATAAATATAAAAACCAGATTAAGAAAGGAGCTTAAAATGCAAACATTTTTAGTATCCGGAGGAACCCCTCAAAGTAATCTATTTTTCTATAAAAATATTATTAATGAATCAGATATTTTAATTGCTGTTGATAAAGGAATAGAATTATTTAAAAAACTTGATATAGAGCCAGATTATCTAATCGGAGATCTAGATTCAGCATCTCAAGAATCTATTGAATGGGCAGAGTCTAATGATGTTGAGATAATAAAATATAAACCTGAAAAAGATTTTACTGATATCGATTTAGCTATTAATTTCGCAATTAATAATAATTCAGATAAAATTATTATCTCTGGATTTTTAGGAGATAGACTTGATCATATCTTTGGTGCAATATTATTATTAAATAAATATGATAAAAACATTATTTTTATGGAGGAATTTTTAGAAATATCAAAAATCTCAAAAAATTTTAAAAAAAATGTAGAAACTGGTGAAACTTGGTCTATAATTTCATTATCAGAAAAAACAGAAGGAATATATCTTAAAGGATTCAAATATCCCTTAAATAATGATATATTATATTTCAATAATCCTATAGGTATAAGCAACGAAACTATTAACAAACATATTGAAGTTTCTTATTCAAAAGGAAGTTTAATATATTTTAGATGGTTAAAAACTATCGGAGGTTAAAAAGTATGTCTAAAAAGAAAAAATGGATGTAATTTATATTACACAAACTCTTTGATTCTTTTAAAACCCTCTTCTAATTTTTCTATCGAATTTGTAAAGGATAATCTCACAAATCCTTTTTCATTAAATGCACTTCCAGGAATTAAAGCAATTAATTTTTCCTCAAGAATCGTTTTACAAAATAAACTATCATCTTTAATAGGTGATTTAAAAAATAAATAAAAAGCTCCTTTGGGATAAATAAAATCCAATCCAATTTCTTTTGATTTTTTTACAGTAAAATCTCTTCTTTTTTTAAATTCTTTTAACATATAAGAATTATCTACTTTGTCAATAACTGTTGAGGCATATTGAGCTATTGAATTCACAGATGTTGTTGAATGTCCCTGTATTTTTATCATTCTATTGTAAATTAATTGATTTTTTAACGCAACAAAACCTATTCTCCATCCAGTCATTGAATAGCTTTTTGAAAAAGAATTGATATAAATTAATTGATTTTTATCAACATATTTAGCAAAAGATGAAAAATTATCTTCATATACCAAAAAGTCATAAACTTCATCAGTAATCACAAAAATTTTGTTTTCATTTGCTATTCTTGATATTTCTATTATAATCTCTTCTGGATATATAACACCTGTAGGGTTATTTGGAGAATTTACTAAAATAGCTTTGGTTCTCGAAGTAATTAATTTCTTTAATTCATTTATATCTGGTAAAAAAGAATTTTCAAATTTTGTTTTTAAAATTACAGGTTTTGCTCCAGTTAATAATATTACAGGAACATAACTCACCCAAAATGGTGAAAATAAAATAACTTCATCTCCTCTATCCAAAATAGAGAGAAATACATTAAATAAAGCTTGTTTCCCTCCATTTGTCACTAAAATTTCATTTGATAGAAAGTGAATATTTTTTTTATAAAGCAATCTTGAGATTGCATTTCTTAATTCAGGAATACCTTTACTATCAGTATAATTTGTAAAATCATTTTCTAAAGCTTCTTTTGCTTTTTCTTTAATAATATTAGGTGTAGGAAAATCTGGTTCACCTGCAGTTAAATTTATCACATCCTTCCCTTCTTCGATTAATTTCTTAGCTAAAATATTAATTTCTATTGTCTTTGAAATTGGTATTTTATCAACAAAATTCATATAAATTCCTCCCTATTAATTCACAGAACATTATTTCTTAATTTATTTAGAAATTTTTCTAATTCTTCTTTATCCTTTGTCATTATTATATGTTTTAAATACTCCAAATTTGAATTTATTCGTCCTATTTCTTCAACTGTAAGAGAATTAAATAGTATTTCTGAAATTAAATCGGTGTCTTCCATAAGAACACCCTTTGCTATTGATAAATGTTTTGCAAATGTTGTCCCAGGAACAATAGTTTTATCAACACGTCCAGCAAAGACCAACGAAGATATAAATGGTACACTTAACGAATACGCCATCATTTTATCATGTTCATCAAAACTAAGAGAATGAATTTTTAAATCATATTTAGAAAAAAACGATTTAAAAAATTCAAAATATTTATTTTCAGAACCTGAAATAAATATAACATTTTCCCCTTTTAAATTCCCCATATTTGCAAATGTTGGACCAAACATTGGATGAAAAGATACATATCTTAAATTATGTGATTGATAAAATTTTTTCACATCATTTTTTATAGAGGCTATATCTCCAAAAACAATATTTTTCTTATCCTTAATCAGATCTATAATATCTCCAAAAGCATTTATCGTATTTGAAAGCGATGCACAATTTAATATAAAAGTCGGTATAAATTCAGAAACTTTTCTTAAATCATTTGTTACTACATAATTTCCACTCTTTTGAAAATTTTGTTTTTGAATTTCATAAACCATTATTTCGGTATTTTCTATTTTTGATAACTCTTTAGCAAACCATTTTCCCATTCTTCCATGACCTATAATTAATAACTTTTTATTTTCTAACATTTTAACACCTTCTTTCTTATTAATTATTATTAGATATTTCTTTTAATACGTCAAAAAAATTCGGAAAGGATTTTCTTACACAATAGGGGTTATTATTAATAATTACTCCTTCTTCACTTACAAGACCTGCTACAGCTAGAGACATAGCTATTCTATGATCATTTTGTGAATCAACAATTCCACCTTTAACCTTTCCACCTTTTATAAACATTGTCCCTCCATTTTTTGTTTCATACCATATATCTATACCTATATTTTTAAAAGATACAATCAAACTTTCCACTCTATTACTTTCTTTATATTTTAATCTATCTATATTAGTAATCTCACTAATTCCTTTACAATTAGTTGCTAATGTAACTAAAGTCGGAACAACATCCGGGGCATCTTTTGCATCAAATTTAAAGGGAGCATACACTTCTTGAGACTTAGAAACATACATCACATCTTCTGAGAATTCGACATCTACGCCTATTTCTTTTAATATTTCTATTATCACGGAATCAGCTTGTGATGAATTCTCTTTTAATCCATAAATTCCAATTTTACCTCCTGCAATAGCCCCAGCTACTAATATAAAAGCTGCACTAGACCAATCATTTTCAATAATATATTTTGAAAATGAATATCTTTGATTACCTTCAATTTCAAACTCATCCATATCATTTGAATACTTTATTTCTACATTACTATCTTTTAAAACTTCTAAAGTCGCCATTACATATGGAATACTTGTTTTATTAATAATTTTCAATTGGCTTTTTCCAGCAACTATTGGTAATGCCATTAATAATCCTGAAAAAACTTGTGTTGTTAATGAAAGATCTATAACTCCATTATAATGTTTCAAATTCCCACCAACTAATACTGGTACACTACCTTTTGTTAATTGTATGTTCATACCAAAATCTTTTAAAAAACTAACAACATTAAACGGTCTTTTTAAAAGTGAACCTCTCCCAGTAACTGTATAAATTTTATTATTATCTTTTATTAACCCAAGTATAGGAATTATCATTCTAGCGCATAAACCAGATTCTCCACAATTAATAATAGAAATATCTTTAGAATTAAAATTGCTAAATCCACAATTCCCAGAAATTAATATATCCATGCTTACCTCTGATTCATTTATTATAGATATATGAGCTCCTAATTTTTTTATAACTTCAACTGTAGCTAATACATCTTCACACTTTGAAATATTGTATAATTTTGCTTCACCACAGTTGAGTAATCCTGCAAATAACGCTCTAATGGAATAACTTTTGGAAGGTGGAATCAAACACATACCATTTACTGTAGATTTAGATATTTTTATTGTATTATTTGCTTTTTCTATCATTGTTTCCAACTCCTTTTAAGATCTAAAATCATTAATTATATTATATAATTTTTTTATTTTCTACATTTTTCAATGCTTTTTTTATAGCTAAGGCATTTTCCACAAGATATTTGAATTGTTGAGGAGTTAATGCTTGATCTTTATCTGACAATGCTTTTTCAGGACATATATGAACTTCAACAATTATCCCATCCGCTCCCACAGCAGCAGCAGCTTGAGCAAGTGGAATTACAAGAGAATTTTTACCAGCAGCATGAGACGGATCAACAATAACTGGTAAATGGGTGAGTTCTTTTAAAGAAGGAACTGCTGAAATATCAAGAGTATTTCTTGTATAATTTTCAAATGTACGTATTCCTCTTTCACATAAAACTACATTGTTATTTCCTTCTGATAATATATATTCTGCACTATATAAAAGATCAACTAATGTAGAATTCATTCCCCTTTTTAATAATACAGGCTTATTACTCTTTCCAACCTCACGGAGTAAAGAAAAATTCTGCATATTTCTCGCACCAATTTGAAGCATATCTACATATTCAGCTATCCAATGAACATCTCTTGGATCAAGAACTTCTGTAACAATAGGTAATCCTGTTATTTCAGAAGCTTTTTTCAATATTTTTAATCCCTTTAATCCTAGTCCTTGAAACGAATATGGTGATGTTCGTGGTTTAAATACACCACCTCTAAGCATGTGTGCTCCAGCTTCTTTTACTGCAATTGCGGTTTGAATAGTTTGTTCCTCGGTTTCTACTGAACATGGACCAGCAATAAATGCGAAATCTTTTCCAAAAACAACTTCTGAATTTAAAGAACTACTAGATACATGTATTAAACTTTTTTCTCTATTTTTTTTCGAAACTAAACGTAAATCTTTTAAATCATTTCCCATGTATATTCCTCCCTCTTTAAATTATAATATTAATATTCCAATAAAAAAAGCCGCAAGTGCTTTTTTTATTGCACTTACGGCCATTGTTTTTTATATCCTGTTGGTTTAAATAGCAAACCACGCAGGAGACCATAAGTGTTCTCCTGCATAATAATAACATTTATTAAATTTTTCTAATGAACTATTTATTTTTTTCAATATAATAAAAAATTGTTGTTTCATAATAATCCCTCCGAATTTTTTGTATTATATCAAAATTTAATCATAATGTCAAGATAAAAAAAATAAAAAAGCCCAGTTTACGCTGGGCTTTTTATGGCTCCGGCGGAGGGATTCGAACCCCCAGCCTAGTGGTTAACAGCCACCCGCTCTACCGTTGAGCTACGCCGGAACAACTCCAAAACATATTATAACATAACTTTCAAAATAAATCAAGAAAATTTTTTGCTACAAATATTAAATCTTCTTTTATTTTACATAAATAACTTTTGATATTTCAAGCCATCTAATTCTTTTTTCTTTTACAGAATAGACAAAATGTGCATATCCTATTCTATCAGCATGATATAAACCAGATATTCCTATTACTCCTCTTAATTCATATACACCATCATTTCCAAAATCAAAAGGTTCTAATTCTCCTATTCCATCAACAAATAATTCTTTAAATTCACCTATAAACTGTCCATATTTATTATATGCTTTCATTTTTACATATTCATCTTTCCTATCTGATAAATCTAAATAAGTAAAAGCATCTTCGTATTTCACTAAAGCTTTAAAATTGTCCATAAATGATGTTTTTAACTCTAATATTTTATCTTCTGAACTCAATAATTCCCCATTTTCATATGAATATAGATAGTAATATAAAAAATTCCCACTACCTCCAGAATAACCTTTTACAAATACATCTAGTTTTTTATCGCCATCAAAATCATAAAATTCCATTGTAGGTTCATATGCTCCAAATCCTAATTCAATTGTTGTTGATTCTTTACCGATAATACTCAATTTGAGATTATCAATATAAATAGAGCTAATATAATCACCTTCTAATATAACTTTTTCATTAATCATATCCCCATTTAAATCAACATCCTTTTGAATAATAACTTTTGAAAACATAAATAATGGAATTAACACAATTAATAATACTACTATTTTTTTCATTTTATTCACCTCCAAAAAAATGATTATATAATTTTATAGATAATTGTTCCTGTTTATGCCAGTAACCTGCTAATTTTTCATTTCTCGATAAATCACCTAACTTCTTATAATATTTCTTATTTAATTTTCCAGGTCCTACATCAAATAATGGCGTTCCCGGCAAAGGCATAAAGGTGTGAGAATGTATAACAGCATTATATTTTTCCGTTATCTTATCCATAAAATCAAATGTTTTTTTTATATCTTCTTCAGTTTCAAAAGGAAATCCAAATATAAAATCTACATATGGAATGAAACCATGTTCATGTAATAAAGATAATGCATTTTCCACTATTTGTAAATTATGTCCTCTTTTTATTTTAGTCAATATATTTTCACTACCACTTTGAGCTCCAATAATCACCATTTTATTATTTACATACTTTTTTATTATTTTCAAAACTTCTGGTGTAACTGATTCCGGCCTTACATCAGATGGAAAAGAACCAAAATATATTTCCTCCATACCTATTTTCTTTAAATTAAATAGTAATTCTTCAATTTTTTCTACATTTGGAATAACTCCATTTTTTGATTCATAGCCAAATGAATTTGGAGTAATAAATCTTGCAATTTTTCTATTGTGCTTTATCCCTTCTTTTGCATATTCAATTATAATATCTGTATCTCTATGTCTAACTATTCTTCCAAAAAGATTTGGTGTTTGACAATATCCACATACAAAAGGGCACCCTCTTGTAATTTCAATTGGCATAAAATGTTTATTTTTAATTGCATAAGGTGGATAAAAGTTCAAATCCACAAATTCTTTAGAGTATATTATTTTTTTATTAGATCCATTTTTCAAAAAATTGGTGAAGGTTTTCTCACCTTCACCAACAAATATATGATCAAAACCTATTTTTAATGTTTCTTCAGGCATAGCACTTGGATGCGGACCACCTGCTATCACAATAAATCCTTTTTCCTTTAATATTGGAACTTCTTTTTCTACATCAAAGATATCAAAACTCATAAAAGAATAAACTATTAAAGTATCTTCTGGATTATAATCTAATATTTTTTTAAAGTTTTTTTCTAATATTGTTTCTATATTTATATTTTCTTTTTCCATAGCTGCGATTAAAGCAACGATTGAATATCTATTTGATTTAAAAAGTCTAAAGATTATCTTTTTCAACTGTATCCTCCTCAGCTTTCTTCTTTGGTAATATATCTCTTAATCCAGAAGCAAATACCAATATACCTATAATTAAAGCAGAAGCAGTTGATATATTTACATATATGTATGTTCCTATAGCAATAGCGTTTATTAACCAGGCTAATGTGATAAATATTTTATTGTTTTTATAATTGTATAATGAAGAAAATATAGTTGAAAATAAAACTAAAACTATAAATAAATCTATGTTAAAATTCCTAATTATACCAAAAACCGATAATAGAACACCTATAAACAAAAAAGTAATTGTTAGTTTATCGTATTTTTTAGATAAAAATGAAAATATTGCTGTTATTAATCCTGATATTATAGCTAAAATCATAAAAAGAATACTAACTTTTAAGTAATAAGCAGCTACTCCTGACAAAAGTATTGAAAAAACTACAGAATATATCATTTATTTCACTCCTTACATTTTGTCTACAACTTTAATTCCTAATAAATCTAATCCTTTTCTTAGAACTTCACCTGCTAAATGTGATAAGAATAATCTTGATTTTAATATTTTTTCTTTTTCTTTTAGTACTGGTAAACTATTATAGAATGAATTGTATGTTTGAGCTAATTCAAATAAATAATCAGCTATTAAATTAGGCTTATAATCATCTGCAGCTCTCATAACAACTATTGGTAATTGAGTTAATAATAATCCAAGTTTTCTCTCTAATTTTTCATTTATTATTAATTCTGCATTTTCAAATGTATATCCATTATCTTTCGCTTTTCTCTTTAATGATTGTATCCTTGCATAAGTATATAATAAATATGGAGCAGTATTTCCATCAAATGCCAACATTTTGTCCCAATCAAAAATTATATGACTAATTCTATTTTGACTTAAATCTGCATATTTAACTGCACCTATACCAATTACTTCAGCAATTTCATTTTTTTCTTCTTCCGTTAAATTAGGGTTTTTCTCTTCGATAATTGTTTTTGCTTTTTCTACTGATTTATTTAACAATTCTTCTAACTTTATAACATTACCTTTTCTTGTTGAAAATACTCCATCTGCAAATCTCATCAAGCCAAACCAAATGTGTTGATAATTATCATCCCAACCAAGCTTTCTTGCAATATTAAACACTTGTTTAAAATGTGTTTGTTGTCTTTCATCCGTTACATATAATATTCTATTTGGATGGTATGTTTCTCTTCTAAATTTTATACAAGCTAAATCCGATGTTGCATATAAAAATGCCCCATCTTTCTTTTGTATTATGGCTGGTGGAAGATTTTCCTTTTCATCAAAAAATACTACAACCGCACCTTCGCTATATGTTGCAATTCCTTTATCTAATAACATTTTTACTATTTCAGGCATAATATTATGATAATGTGATTCACCATAATATGTATCAAATTCTATATCCATTCTTTTATATATTTTATTATATTCTTTTAAAGACAAATCAATAAATTCCTGCCAGAGTTTTCTGTTTTCTGGATCTCCATCCTGTAATTTTTTTAATTCTTGTCTTGCTTCTTCTAATAAATCAGGATTTTTTTCTGATTCTCTTTCAAATTTTACATATATTCTTTCCATTTCTCCTATTGGATCTTTTTCATAATTTTCTTTATCTAACCATAGTCTATAAGCAACAATTAATTTTCCAAATTGTGTTCCCCAATCTCCTAAATGATTATCACCTATAACATTATATCCTAAATATTTATATATTCTCTTTATTGAATCCCCAATTACTGTACTTCTTAAATGACCAATATGCATAGGTTTAGCTATATTAGGCGAAGAATAATCTATTACCACTGTTCCTTTATCTTCTATAAATGAAAAGTCTGGATTTTCTTTTTCTATTTTTGGTAGATAATTAGTAAGAAATTCATCTTTTATATAAATGTTGATAAAACCAGGACCAGCAATATCAACTTTTTCTATAACTTCGTTTTCAGGAATATTATCTATTATTTCTTGTGCAATTATTCTTGGTGATTTTTTTAGATTTTTAGCATTTATCATAGCAAAATTAGTTTGAAAATCACCAAAATTTTCATTAGATGTTCTTTGAACAACTGGATTTTTTATTTCAACATCAGGATATATCTTTTTCACTGATTCTTCCAATAAATCTTCTAACATTTTTTCTATAAGCTTCATAATACACTCCCCTTTCATTCTCATTTTCTATTACTACAATTATAACATAGATTTTGTTAAAAAAATAATAAATTATTATAATGGGTAAATTGAATTTTTTTATTATTTTTATAGCAATCTATAGTTAAGATTGCTATAAGTTTTAGTAAAAATTATATTATATTATAATATAACTATTATTATTAGTATATTATATTAATTTGTTAAAAATTTTTTTCGATTGAACATTTTTGCGATTTTTGGAGTATAATATATACGGAAATCAAAAGTTTAAATTAAGGAGGTAGATAATATGGCTGAAAAAGAATATGTAGTTGGTATTGACTTAGGTACAACCAACTCAGCTATTGCATGGATGAAACCAGATGGAAACGTTGAAGTTATACCTAATGCTGAAGGAAAAAGAACAACTCCTTCAATTGTACATTTTTCAAAAGATGGTAGCGTAATTGTTGGAGAACCTGCAAAAAGACAAGTTGTTTTACACCCTGATAGAACAATCAGATCAATTAAAAGAAAAATGGGTTCGGATTATAAAGTGTCAATAGATAATAAAAGTTTTACCCCACAACAAATTAGTGCTTTTGTTTTACAAAAATTAGTAAGAGATGCTGAAGCATATTTGGGCGGAAAAATTAAAAAAGCTGTTATCACAGTTCCAGCATATTTTAATGATGCTCAAAGGCAAGCAACAAAAGAAGCTGGAGAAATTGCAGGTTTAGAAGTGTTAAGAATTATAAACGAACCTACAGCTGCATCAATAGCATTTGGTTTAAACAAAGTTCACGAAGATAAAAAAATCGTTGTATATGATTTAGGTGGAGGTACATTTGACGTTTCTATCCTTGATGTTGGAGAAGGGGTTATTGAAGTTGTATCAACATCAGGTAATAACCATCTTGGTGGTGATGATTTCGACCAAAGAATAATTGACTGGTTAGTAGAAGAATTCAAGAAAGAACATAATGCAGACATATCTAACGATAGACAAGCAATGCAAAGATTAAAAGAAGCTGCTGAAAGTGCAAAAATTGAATTATCAACAAAATTAGAGACAGAAATTAATTTACCATTTATCACAGTGGTAAACGGACAACCTGTACATTTACAAAAAACATTAACAAGAAAGAAATTCGAAGAATTAGTAAGAGATTTAATCGAATCAACAAGAGGTCCAATCGAAACAGCTTTAAAAGATGCAGGTTTATCAGCTGATGAAGTTGATGATGTATTGTTAGTTGGTGGTTCTACAAGAATCCCAGCTGTTCAAGAATTAGTAAAATCAATATTCCACAAAGACCCAAGTAAAGGCGTTAACCCTGATGAAGCTGTTGCAGTAGGTGCTGCTGTACAAGCTGCTATTATGACAGGTAACACTGAACAAGATTTAGTATTAGTAGACGTTACCCCATTATCATTAGGTGTTGAAGTAAAAGGTGGATTAATGGAAGTTATTATTCCAAAAAATAGTAAAATTCCTATTAGAAAGAGTAAAGTATTTACAACAGCTGGAGATTTCCAAACTGAAGTTGAAATCGGAGTATTCCAGGGAGAAAGACCTCTTGCAAGAGATAATTTCTTCTTAGGAAGCTTTAAATTAACAGGTATTCCACCAGCACCAAGAGGAGTTCCACAAATAGAAGTTTCATTTGATATAGATGCTAATGGTATTGTTAACGTTTCAGCTAAAGATTTAGGTACTGGAAAACAACAATCAATGGTTGTTACAGGAAGAAACAAATTATCTTCAGAAGATATCGAAAGAATGATTAGAGAAGCTCAAGAATACGAAGAACAAGATAAGAGAAAGAGAGAAGAAATCGAGCTTAAAAACCAAGCTGATGATTTAGCATATCAAGTTGAAAAATTAATTAATGAAAATAAGGATAAAGTTCCAGAAGATCAAAAAACAAGATTAGAATCATTAATTAGTGATGTAAGAGACGCTATAAATAACAATGATATTGCAAAATTAAAAATCGTTATGGAAGATTTAAAGAATGAATCAATGAAATTAGGACAATACATTTATCAACAAGCTCAACAAACAGCTGACGCAAACGCAAATCCTGGACAAAATCCAGAAGATACACAAAATCCAAATCAGCAATAATTAAACAATGCAAAAGCTCCGGTTCAATCCGGAGCTTTTGTAATTAAATTAAGGATAAATTTTATTCCATTCTTTTTCATACTGTAAAACTTTTTTTAAGTAATCAGATGTTTCTTTTCTAGTGTTATTTAATAGATATTTATACAATGAAGATAAATTCATATTATCAAGATTTAATCCTCTTACTCTTTTAGAAATTGCAACAGGTCCCATATTATAACTGGCAATAACCATATACTTTCTTTTTGAATAATCCTTTTCAAATTTAAAATACTTATTGTGTAATAAATATATATATGTTGTTCCATATAAAATATTTTTTTCTGGATTATATAATTCATATACTAATGATCTGGGATTCGGCTTTCTTTTGTAAAGGTATATATAAGCTTCTGTAGCCGCATAACGTGGAATTAATTGCATCAACCCTAACGCTCCACTTTTTGATCTTGCTTTTGGTAAGAACGATGATTCTTTTTGAATAATAGCCAATATAAATGGTTTTGGAATACCATATTTACTTTTCATCTCTGTAATCAAAGGAATATATCCTTTAGCTCTTTCTAAAAATGGATTATTTTTAATAGGAATTTTTGCTGTATATACAACTTTGTTATTTACTTCTTTTTCTTTTACTATTTTAGGTTTCTCTATCTCTTTTTTCTCAACAAGATTATCTAAAATAGGTTTTTTTGTATATTCATCCTTTTTATTAATAGTTTTTTCTGCCTGTTTTTTTATTTTCTTTTCAATTTCTTGTTTAGTTACATTTTTATCAGTTATAACTTTAACTTCTATATACCCATTTTTATTTTTCTCATCTCCTTTAAAAGTGACTATACTAAATGAATTTAAATCATCGGAAAAATCATACCATTTATCAGGTGTATACTCAAATGTTTCTCCCCATATTTTTTCAAATTTTTTCATAAATTCTGTTTCTTGTTTAGCATATTCTTCATAATATTTATCCCACTCTTTTTGACTTTCTTCATATAATTTTCTCCATTCTTCATCCATATATTGCAAATGTTCATTCCATTCTTGATTCATTTCTTCAAAATATTTATTAAATTCTTCAGAAAATAAATCCGAATCAAATATATCATTCATACCGATATCTGTATTTATATCAGTATTAATATCTGGCATTAAAAACGGATCATTATCAGAATATAATAATATAGATACCCCCAGAAAAAAGAATAATAGAATTTTTTTCATATTACCCCTCCAAATATTTATTTAAATACCTTTTTATTCTTACAGATAATTCAATAATTATAATATTATATATATGGATTCCAATTAGATAAAATAAAATAGATAATGTATATAATATTTTATTTCTCATCAAAAAAGAAGGGATTAAAAATTGAAAAAAATATATATAAATAGATATTGAAATTATAGACACAATTATGGGATATATGTATTTTTTAAAATAAACAAAGGAAATTAATGGTAAAAAGAATAATAGAATTAATGGTAAAACTTGCATATGTAATCCAACAAATAAATTTAAAAAGAAAAATCCCACTGTAAATGTAATAGAATAATAAAGATTATTCAACAGCGGGATAAAAATTGGTAATGATAAAGGTATTATATTCGGCGCAATATGAAAAAATTTCGAAATAATATATAACAAAAATGCAATTACTAAATATAAACTGGTTTGAACAATTTTATTTTTTATCAAATACACGGGCAGAGATCTCCTCCTGCACATTCGCAACATGTATCAGCAACCGCTACTGTTCCAATGCATTGCAAACATTCTGTGCAATCATCATTCCTTCTATAATAGCCAGCTCTAAATTTATTTAATTCTTCTTTCATTTCCTCATTATTTTTATATTCATTAAACTTTTCTTTCCAGCTAAAATCTTTTTTCATAAACTCACCACCTCATTTAAATATCAATTATATTATATCATAAAAAAACGGCGGCATAAAGCCACCGTAATTTTTACGTTTAATGATTTGCTGGGTTTATAAAGTATATTGCAACGCCAGCAATACCTGCTGCTATACCCAACCAACTTAGAATATTTGCTTGATTTGCAGTTTTTTCAATTTTATCAATTCTAGCTGTATCTACAACAGAATCTGATGTTGCATAATTTTGTAATTGTGCTTCTAAATCAGATTTCGTTACATAGTTTCCAAGTTTGGATTCAACTTCGGCTGCAACTGCATACTTACTTAGATCTGTCTTTAAAGCATAATTTTTTAATGTTGAATTTAAATCACCTAATGTTGCATATTGTTTTAAATCTGCAAATGTTGGATATTCTTTTAATGTGTCTTTTGTTACATATCCATCAAATTTTAATTCTAAGGCACTTAATTCTTCTGAATTAGCATTTACAGTTGTTTTTAAAGTTTCTAAATTTGCACTTAATTCATCAATCTTTGAACCATTCGCAGAAACACCTGATTTTAATGCGTTCAATTCTGTTTCAACTGAAGAAATCCTGTTTACTAAAGTGTCAATATTTAAACTTTCTAAATCTGACAATTTTGCATAACCCTTTAAATATTCTGATACTTTAGTGTCTATAGCTGTATTAACTGATTCTATATCTGCTTTAGATGATAATTTTGATTCAAAAGAAGCAATTTCTGCTTTTACTGAATCTAAATCAATTGCATTCACTTTTGTTTCTAAATCCGCAACTTTATTTGCTATAACACCTATTGATTCTATAGCTGCTTTATTTGTAGCAACATCTTTTTTAAGTGTTGATAAATCTACTGATAATGATTTTAATTCATTAATAGATTTTTCTAAATTTGATATTCTTTCTTCATAAGTGTTTGTTGTTTCTAATTGAGTTACTCTTTTATCTAAAGAGTCAAGTTTTGAGCTCAAGAAACTAATTACATCATATGCACTTTTTAATTCATTTACTGATTTTTCTAATTCATTGATTTTACTATCTAATGCTGTGGTATCAATATTTGCCATTGCATTTTTAATCATTGAATTTACTTCATCTTTTGATAATCCTTGTGATTGTTTTGAAATTTCTTGAACTTGTTTATCAAGAGATACTACTTTTTCTGCTAATGTTGCAAATAATTGTTGTTCTACATATTTTAATGCTCTATCTAATGCTACAGTTAGTTGGTATCTATTTACTTGCGATAATCCTTGATATGTTCCATCTGGAAAACCTTCAATTATTCCTAAAGAAGATAATCTCTCAATTGAATCATATGCCCAATGATTTACAGGAACATCTTTATACGTTGTAGCCGCAAAAGAAAACGCTGCTAAAGCTAATACCATCATGATGATTAAAAGCTTTTTCATCCTAACACCTCCAAAAAAATTTTTATTATTTATAACTCTCTCTCTTATTTTACCACAAAATTCAAAAAAAATGGTAAAATAAATTAGTATTTTTAGACATATTTTTATGATATACTTTAATAAAATTATTAGAAATACTATAATCACTAATTTTATTTTCTATGTTATTATATCAAATTCCTTAAAATACTCAAAATATACTGGAGGTGTTTCAATGAGATTAAAGAGGTCACATAAATGTGGAGAACTAGGAATTGAGAATATTGGAGAAACTGTTATATTAAACGGTTGGGTTGAAAGAATCAGAGATTTAGGTGGAATTAAGTTTGGATTATTAAGAGATAGATATGGAAAAGTTCAATTTGTTGTAGATCCAGAAAATACTGAAATATATGAAATAGCAAAAAATATAGGAAATGAATACGTTATTGCCATTAAAGGTGTTGTTAGAAAAAGACCTGATGATGCTATTAATAAGAATATGAAAACAGGAGAAATTGAGTTATTTGTGGAAGATTTAGAAATTTTATCAGAATCTGAAACTCCACCAATTTATGTTAATAAAGACGATGATGTTTCAGAAAATTTAAGATTAAAATATAGATATCTTGATTTAAGAAAAGACAAAATGAAGAACAATTTATTATTAAGGCATAAAGCATTGCAAATAACAAGACAATATTTTTCAGAAAATGATTTTATGGAGATAGAAACACCTTATCTAACAAAAAGCACCCCTGAAGGTGCAAGAGATTTCTTAGTTCCCTCAAGATTAAAACCTGGTAATTTTTATGCTTTACCTCAATCACCACAATTATTTAAACAATTATTAATGGTCTCTGGATTCGACAGATATTTCCAAATTGCAAGATGTTTTAGAGATGAGGATTTTAGAGCAGATAGACAACCAGAGTTTTCTCAAATAGATTTTGAAATGTCATTTGTTGAAATGGATGATATTTTGGAATTAACAGAAGGATTATTAAAAAAATTATTCAAAGAATTAGTTAATTATGATTTAGAACTTCCTTTAAGAAGATATACCTATGATGAAGTTATGGATAAATATGGTTCTGATAAACCGGATACAAGATATGGTTTGGAAATTCAAGATTTTACAGATGTATTTAAAAATACTGGTGCAACATTTATTAAAAGTGCTATTGAAAAAGGGGAAAAAGTTAGAGGTATTATTTTAGAAAATAAAGCTGATAAATTTTCAAGAAAAAGAATCGATGAATACACAGAATTTGCAAAATCCGTTGGTGCTGGAGGATTAATTTGGGTAAAAAATGAAAAAGGCAATATTAAATCTTCTATTAAAAAAATTGCTGAACCAGAATTACAAAAGTTAGTAGAAAATAATGTTATAAAAGATAATGATATTACATTTATTTTAGTCGGTGAAAAAGATAACATTAATAAAATATTAGGTCACATTAGAAATAAATTAATAAAAGAAGAAATGCCTAAAAAAGATGGTTTTGATGTATTATGGGTTATAGACTTTCCAATGTTCGCTTGGGATGAAGAGGAAAATAGATTAGTAGCTGAACACCATCCATTTACTATGCCAAAATTAGACGAATTTGAAAAATATGCCGATTCTGACCCATTAAAAATAAGAGCTCAATGTTATGATTTGGTTATTAATGGTTATGAAATGGCTAGTGGTAGTATAAGGGTTCACAGAAAAGATTTACAAAACAAAATATTTGAATTAATTGGTTTAAGTGAAAAAGAAATAAATGAAAAATTTGGATTTTTAATTGAAGCTTTCAAATATGGTCCTCCTCCTCACGGTGGAGCAGCTATAGGATTTGACAGATTAATTGCTATAATGGCTGGAGAAGATTCCATTAAAGAAGTTATTGCATTCCCAAAAACAGCAAGTGGTTCAGATCCTATGACAGAAGCACCTTCACCTGTTTCAGAAAGACAATTAAAAGAATTAAAGATCAATGTTGACCTTTAAGGAGGAGAAGTATGAACAAATTTAAAGTAGCTATAGATGGTCCTGCTGGATCAGGTAAAAGTACTATTGCAAAAGAAATTGCAAAAATTTTTAATTTGTATTATTTAGATAGTGGAGCTTTATATAGAGCTTTTGGATATTATTTAAAAAAACATGGTTTTGATTTACATAATGAAAATGATATAATAAATGCGTTGAAATCTTTTGATATAAAAATAATTGATGGAGATTACTATCTTTTTGATGAAAAGTTGGATTTTCAAATTAGAACTCCAGAAATAGGAAAAGCAGCTTCAATAGTTGCTAAAAATCCTCATGTAAGAGAAAAAGTAAATAATATATTAAGAAAAATCGCTAAAAACAATGGTGTCGTTATTGATGGCAGAGATATAGGAACAGTTGTATTACCTGATGCTGAAATAAAAATATTTTTAACTGCATCCATAAAAGAAAGAGCTGAAAGGCGCTATAAAGAACTCATAGAAAAAGGAGAAAATGTGAAATTTGAAGATATTTTAAAAGATATCGAAAAAAGGGATAAAGCTGATTCCACAAGAAAAATTGCACCTTTAAAACCTGCTGATGATGCAATTATTGTTGATACAACTGGAAAAGATATTAAAACTGTTGTAAATGAAATAAAAAATATTATTGTTTCTAAAATGAATATGGAGTGAATATAATGGAAATTAGATTAGCATCAAAAGTTGGATTTTGTTATGGTGTTGAAAGAGCTTATGAAAAAGCTTTAGAATTAGTAAATAATAACGAAAAAGTATACATATATGGAGATTTGGTTCATAATAATGAAGTTAAAAATGAATTAATGAATAAAGGTGTTGGTTTTTTTTATTCTTTAAATGAATTACCAATTGATTCAAATGAATCAATTGGAATTATTAGAGCACATGGAATACCAAAAAAAGAAAAAGATTTATTAAAAAAAAGATTTAAAGAAGTAATAGATTTAACCTGTCCAATAGTTGAAAATGTTTTTAAATATGCACATGAAATGCAAAAAAAAGGATATTTTATAATTGCCTATGGAAAAAAAGAACATGCCGAAATGATTGGTTTAAAAGGTAATATAGACGAAAACAAAATAGAAATACTAAAAGATCCAAAAACCTTTAAACACAATAAAATATGTGTTATTAGTCAAACAACTATGGATTATCATAATTTTAAAGATTTTGCTTCTGAATTAACTAAAATATCTGAATACAATGAAATCGCGATAAAAGATACAATTTGTTATGAAACAAAAATCAGAGAAACAGAGGCAAAAGATATTGCAATTTGGTCAGAATTTGTTATAATAATAGGAGGAAAACATAGTTCTAACACAAGAAAATTATATGAAATATCTAAAAAATATAATAAAAATTCTATTCATATAGACTCGGTTAATGAATTGAAGAGTTATGAATTATCGAAATATGAAAAAATAGGTATCTTAACAGGTACTTCTACACCAAATAAATCTATAAATGAAGTTATCGAATTTTTAAGGAGGGGTTTTTGATGGTTGAGGATAAAAACGAATTTGAAAAACTTTTAAGTGAGGAAACAGAATTTCAAATAAAGAAGGGGGATATCATCAAGGGTGAAATTATATCTATTAGTCCTGATGGTCTTTTTGTTTCTGCTGAGGGAAAACCTTTTGATGTTTATGTTGGAAAAGATTATTTATTATCTAATATTAAAAATTATAAATTAGGTGATGTTATTAGCGTTAAATTACTAAAGATAAATGAAGCTGAAGGACAAGCTTTTGGCTCTGAAAAAGCCGCTAAAAGAGATATGATTATTGATGAGATAGTTGAAGGAAAAATTGTAAAAGGTAAAATCGTTGAAAAAGTTGAAAAAGGGTACATTGTTGAACTTGAAAATGTTATTAATGCATTTCTTCCTGGTTCATTATCAATGTTAAGTCCAAGAGATGATTATCCAAAAGAGGAAATGGATTTTCTAGTACTTAAAAATGAAAAAAGAAGAAAAAGAATTAATATAGTTGTTTCCAGAAAAGGCTTAGTTGATAAATTCGTTGAAGAATTTTTTAATAATCACCATTTAAACATGATAGTCGAAGGAATCGTAACTGGTATAAAAGAATTTGGATTATTCGTGAGTTTAAACCCATATATAACTGCTTTAGCTCCAAAAAGCGAATTATCATGGGATAAAAAATTCGATCATGGAAAATTCTATTCTATTGGCGATAAAATAAAAGGGGTTATTATTAAACTTGATAAAGAAAATAAAAAGGTATCTATATCTGTTAAAAGATTAAAAAATGATCCATGGGAGGAAATTGATAAAAAATTTCCAGTGGGTGAAGTTGTAAAAGGTGAAGTTATAGAAATATTCCCATTTGGTTTTGCTATTAAGTTAGATGAAGGTATAGAAGGTCTTGTACATGAATCTGAAATATTCTGGACCGGAAAAGGTAAAATAGAAAATGTTGTAAAAGTGGGAGATATTGTTAAGGTAAAAGTCTTAGATATAGATAAAGATAAAAAAAAGATATCTTTAAGTTATAAACAAGTTATTGGTGATCCATGGGAAAATATTGATAATTCATTAAAAGAAGGAGATATTGTTGATGGTGAAGTCGAAAAACTTTTACCAAATGGAATTATTGTAAAATTAGATAATGATTTAACTGGATTTTCCCATGTTTCTGAATTATCCTGGAATTTTGTGGATAATGTGGAAGATTTATTTAAAGAAGGAGATAAAGTAAAGGTTAAAGTATTACATATTGATAAAGAAAATAGAAAAATCAAATTGAGCGTTAAACAAACAAAAGATAATCCTTGGAAAAAAGTTTCTAGCGAATTAAAAAAAGGAGATAAAATTACTGGAAAAGTTTTAAAATACGTTGGTAAAGGTGCTGTTATCTTAGTTGATGAATATGAAGTTGAAGCATTTATCCCTAAATCTAAAATAGATTTACAAGAAAACGAAAATATTGAAGATAAAATAGAAATAGGTAGTACTGTAGAAGGAGAAATATTATCTATAGAATTTGAAAACGAAGAACAAAAAGGAAGTATGATTGTTAGTTTAATAAAATAATTGAGGTGAAATAATGAAACCCGTTGTACTAATAATAGGAAAACCAAACGTAGGAAAATCAACGCTATTTAATAGGTTGATTAAAGAAAAAAAAGCTATAGTAATGGATTATCCAGGTGTAACTAGAGATCAAATATTTAGTGAGGCACGCTACGATGGGCGTGCCTTCACCTTAGTTGACACTTGTGGAATTTTTGAAAAACCTACTAGTGAATTAGAAGAAGTTGCAAAGAATAAAGTTATGGAGTCTTTAAATGATTCTGATTTAATCTTATTTATAACTGATGGAAGAAATGGATTAACCGCTGAAGACTATTATTTAGCTAATGTTCTTAGAAAAGTGAAAAACAAGGTTGTTCTTGTAGCTAACAAAGTAGAATCTTTTGATAAATTTGAAATGGATGTTTTACCAGAACTATACAAACTGGGTTTAGGAGAACCTATACCAATTTCTGCTGAACACAATAAAAATTTAGATGAATTAATTGATGAAATTTTTGAAAAAATACCTGAACATCCAATTGAAGAAGAAAATGAAAATAATATTATTAAAGTTTCACTTATTGGAAGAACTAATGCTGGTAAATCTTCCTTATTTAATGCTATTACTGGTATTAATAGGGCAATTGTTTCCGATGTTCCGGGAACTACAAGAGATACGATTGATGAATTAATTGAAATTAATGGGCAAAAATATCTTTTTGTTGATACTGCTGGTTTAAAGCGAAAATCAAAAACTGAATATGGTAGTGTTGAAATGTATAGTACCGTAAGAACTATTAGAGCTATAGAAAATTCTGACGTTGTAGTTTTACTTATAGACGCAGTAGAAGGAATTACCCAGCAGGACAAAAAGGTAATTGGCACAGCAGAAAATAGAGGAAAAGCCACTGTTATAGCTTTTAATAAATGGGATTTGGTAAAATTTCATGATAAAAGAATTGAAGAGTATCTAAACTTGTTTGAAAAAGAATTATATTTTGTTAGTTATAGCCCTGTTGTATTTACTTCTGCTACCAAACATTGGGGTATTGAAAAACTGATGGACGCAATAGATACTGCCTATAAATCTTACACAAGGCGAATTCCTACAAGCGCATTAAACGCTGCATTAGAAAGATTTATGATGGTTTCACCACCACCTATCAGAAAAGGAAAAAGAATTAAAATTTATTACGGAACACAGGTTGATATAAAACCACCAATATTTACATTTTTTAGTAATATGCCACAACAAATCCCAAAATCCTATCAAAGAGCTATTCAAAATATGATTAGAAGATATATAGATCCTTTTATTGGATCCCCTGTATTTATCAAATTTAAAAGCAGAAATAAATAATGAGGTGATAAAATTGTCTGTTTTTTTATGGATACTCTTTGGATATTTATGCGGTTCCATCCCTTTTAGCTATATTATTGCAAAATTTAAAGGAATTGATATTACAAAAGTTGGTAGTGGTAATGTTGGCGGAACAAATGTTTTAAGGACAGCAGGTGCTTTGTACGGTGTTTTAAGCATGATTTTAGATTTATTAAAATCTTTTATTCCAACATATTTAGCAGTAAAGTTCAGTGGTACAAATATTGCTTATTTTGTTGCATTTTTTTCTGTTATAGGACATATTTTTCCATTATGGCTAAAATTTAAAGGTGGAAAAGGTGTAGCTTCAACTGTAGGAACCTATTTTGCTTTAAATCCTACATTAGCTTTGATTTTTTACTTATTGTGGTTGCCTTTAACTTTAACTACTAAATATGTTTCATTAGCCTCAATTACAACGCTGTCAATAATAGGAATTATTAGTTTCATTTATTCTCCATCATTAGGACTACTAAACGTTATTTTTGCATTAATAAGCATATATAAACATAAAGAAAATATAGAAAGGCTTTTAAATGGTACAGAAAGAAGAACAGATGTTGTAGAAATATTTAAAAAATCTTTAAAAAAATGATGAAAAAAATATTATTTATTTTTTTATTAATGAGTTCTATCATTTTTTCTCAAAATTTAACAGAAAGCGAAAAAATGGCTCGAAAAATTTTTTCAGAGAGCCTTAATGATTATTATTCTGGTAAAAAATATGAAGCTCGATTAAAATTAGAGGAAGCTATGTCTAATCAAATATATTTAAAAGATGTCCCTTATTTTTGGTATTACGCTGCTAAACTTGATCTTTTATTAGGAAATATTGAAAAGGCGAAAGAGGATCTTAACAATATACTTTTCTTTTCTCCATCTAATCAGGAAGCTATTTCCTTGCTAAAATTTATTAATTCTTTAGGGAACATCGGAAAAGATATTATTCCAAAAATTAAAATAAAAGAAATTGGAAAAATAAATAATGTTATAAATAGCAACGAGAAATATTATGTTGCTAATAATTTTGTAGTAATTAATTCTTATGTGTATTTACTTGATATTCAAAATGATCTTATATATTATACCAACTTAGATAATAGCTATGAAAACTGGATAAAATTAGATAATTTTATAGATAAAAAATTTATTCCTTTAAGCATGTATTATGATAATAGAACTGATTATTTTTATATTTCTGGAAATTTGGGATTATATCTAATAAAAGATTTTTCAAAACAAAAAAGTTTCCAATTTGAAAAAATCAATGCCACCGAAAACCTTTTATTGATTGGAATTGATAAAGTTGGAAGATTTTGGACATATAACTCCAAAAAAAATTCATTACAGGTACTTGACTATAATGGAAAATTTTTATCAAATATAATTTTAAATGAAAATTATATGATTACTGCTGCTAGTCTTTTTGAAAACAATATAAATTTATTAGATGTAAAAAATAAACAGTTATTAACATTTTCAACTTTAAATAATAAAATAATTAAATCAACAAAATTCACTAATAAACATTTACCCTTGGATATTGTAACTCTTCCATATAATATAATACTTATTTCTTTTATGAATGATGGAACCTATATCTTCCAAAATAACAAATTTAGCAAGTTGTTTGATTTTCCATACTTATTAAATTATAATAATGGAGTATTGATGAAATTTAATTATTTAAATTATAAACTAATATTAGATAATATTGATTTCGAAAGTGATATAATGCCATATTTTGTATTTTTATATGGTATTAAATTTGATGTTCCAAAAATGACTATTACTGCTAAAATAAGCACTATATTTCCTGGAAACAACTTGATTGATTTTGTAGATAAAAAAATATATATAACTGATTCTGAAGGTAGATATGCTTTTAATTACAATAAAATATTAGAAAAGGCTAACATTTATTATTTTGATAATATGGAACATTTATTTTTGGATATGCTTCCCTTATTAAAAAATGATTCTATTGTAATACTTAATGATGAAAATAATTCTAATTTTGATAAATATATAACAATAAAAAATATAATTCCATTTATTTTTACAAACACTGCTTTATACATAGTCACAGATTATCCTATAAACAATAATGTATTAAATTTAGTTCATTTAACTGGAGGAAGGATAATTCCTAGAAATGATTTGAATATATTTAATTCTTATATAAAAGCAAATAAAAAAATAATTCAACAAGTTTCTTATAAAATATTTCCTCCAATAGCTCCTGGGATTAGACCAGTAAGTGTATATTTACAAATGCGAAATAAAACTATTAGTGATACTATGTATTACTATTCGGAAGGTGTTGGAATTGCAGAATAAAAGTAATTATTATTTAAAAATAGGTAATAAATATTTAAGCTTAAACAATATAGAACTAGCTATTAAGAATTATCTTTTGGCCTTAAACGAAGATTCAAACAACCCTTTAATATATCATAATTTGGGCGTTTCCTATTTAATAAAAAGCGAATTCATTTCTGCAATAGAAAATTTTAAAAAAGCTATAGAACTTGGCTTTAAAAGCGATGAAACATTATACTATTATTTAAAAGCTCTTTTTGATGCAGAAATGTATGAAGAATGTTTAAAAATTGATACAACTGAAAAATTTTTTATAGATATGAATATGATAAAATTAAAAGCAGCTATGAAATTAAACAAAATCAAACTTGCAAAACAGTTATTAAATACTTTAAAGATGAGTGGGTTTTCAAGTCAGGAAATAAATTTAATTGAAAAAATAATTAATTCAAAAAATATACATTAGGAGGTCTTAGTTGTGAAGATTAAAGCATCTATCTTTTTGGTTTTTTTATTAAGTGTTTCTATTTTTGCTAATTACACAATTAGAACGGGTGATGTTTTGGGATTATGGGTTTTTGGGTATCCAGAATATTCGAATCAAAAGATTGTAGTCGGCCCTGATGGACAAATAACAGTTCCTCCAATAGGTAGATTACAAGCTTTAGGAAAAAGTTTAGAATCTCTTGAAAAAGAAATAAAAGAAAAAATAAGCACATATATAAAATCTCCAAATGTTACATTAGGAATAGTTAATTATGCCCCCTTTGAAGTACAGGTCATTGGTAATGTAAAAAAATCTGGCATAATACAATTACCAAAACCAGAATTAAGTTTAACTAAAATAATTTCTTTGAGTGGTGGATTTGCAGAAGCGTGGAAAAGCACTTATGCAATCATAAAATATCCTGATGGCAAAGAAGAAAAATATGATATAACAAATCTTTTTAAAGGTTTATTGTTAGAAAAAGATCCTATTATACCAGAAAATTCAACTATCGTTATCCCTTTCGAATTTAATACTAATATTAACATCTATACTGATTTTGGAATAAAAACAATTCAATATTTTGATGGAATAACTCTAAAAGACATTGTTTCAAATTCAAATATTAACCCTCAAAATTTTGAAAGCTCCATAATAGTATTAAGAAATGATAAAATTCTTTCTTTTTCATTCGATGATTTAAAAGAAAATAAAAATATCCTTCTCCAAAAAGGGGATACCGTTATATTTAATAAATTAGAAAAATATGTTTATGTTTTTGGTTTAAATAAAGGTGGAAAAATTTTATTTGAAAAAGATGAACCATTTACTTTAAAAACTTTAATGGCCAAATTAGGAGTAGATCCTAAATATGTTAGTTATACTGTATATGATAAAGAAAAAGGAAAATTAGAAAACATTAAAGAAAATTCTGAATTAAAAATTGGAGAAATTGTAGAATTTGAAACTATTGAAAATTATGTATATGTTAGCTCAAATATCGGAGGCGGAAAAATTTTATTTGATGTAAAAGAATCATTCGATCTAAACACATTGCTAGGAAAAATGGGTGTAGATAAAAACGATTATAATATTGAAGTATTCAACCCTCAAAATGGTGTAACTACTGAAGCTACTGAAAATATTTCCTTTGTTAAAGGAATGATCGTTAAATTCACTCCTATTGAAAAATTCGTTTATGTTGCTAATAAGGGTAAGGTTTTATTCTCCAAAACTGAAAACTTCGATTTAGATACTTTAGTTGGTAAATTAGGTATTGATAAGGATTTATCTCAAATTAAAATTTTTGATCCTGATTCTAAAGAAACTTTTATTGCTGATAAAAATATTCCTTTGAAAAACAATATGTATATCGATATTATTCCTGTTGAAAAATTTGTTTATGTCGCTAATAAAGGTAAAGTTTTATTCTCTAAAACTGAAAACTTCGATTTAGATACTTTAGTTGGTAAATTAGGTATTGATAAGGATTTATCTCAAATTAAAATTTTTGATCCTGATTCTAAAGAAACTTTTATTGCTGATAAAAATATCCCTTTGAAAAATAATATGTATATCGATATTATTCCTGTTGAAAAATTCGTTTATGTTGCTAATAAGGGTAAGGTTTTATTCTCCAAAACTGAAAACTTCGATTTAGATACTTTAGTTGGTAAATTGGGTATTGATAAGGATTTATCTCAAATTAAAATTTTTGATCCTGATTCTAAAGAAACTTTTATTGCTGATAAAAATATTCCTTTGAAAAACAATATGTATATCGATATTATTCCTGTTGAAAAATTCGTTTATGTTGCTAATAAGGGTAAGGTTTTATTCTCCAAAACTGAAAACTTCGATTTAGATACTTTAGTTGGTAAATTGGGTATTGATAAGGATTTATCTCAAATTAAAATTTTTGATCCTGATTCTAAAGAAACTTTTATTGCTGATAAAAATATCCCTTTGAAAAATAATATGTATATCGATATTATTCCTGTTGAAAAATTCGTTTATGTTGCTAATAAGGGTAAGGTTTTATTCTCCAAAACTGAAAACTTCGATTTAGATACTTTAGTTGGTAAATTGGGTATTGATAAGGATTTATCTCAAATTAAAATTTTTGATCCTGATTCTAAAGAAACTTTTATTGCTGATAAAAATATCCCTTTGAAAAATAATATGTATATCGATATTATTCCTGTTGAAAAATTCGTTTATGTTGTTGGAGATGTTTCAAAAACTCTATACTTTAATAAAACAGAATCAATTGATAAAAAAACAATACTTGCTAAATTAGGAATTTCTGAAGATAAAATACAAAGTTTTGAATACGATGATACTCTAAAACCAGGCTCTATTATAAAAATAAATATAAAGAAAAATTATATATATACTTCTGGTGCTTTTAATTACACTGGAAGATTAGATTTCGATATAAATGAACCGATAACTCTTTCTGCAATTATTTCTAAAGCAAGAGGATTTAATTCCGAATTTAGTGGTGAAATTTTAATAATGAATAATGATAAAACAAAAACTATTACAATAGAAGAAAATAAGATATATAATGATTTAATAGAACCTGGATCCATGATTTTAGCTAAAACTTCAAAAAGAATTGTTTATATTTTTGGTGAAGGTGTTGTAAATGGATCTTATACTGCTAAATTAAATGATTCAGTATGGAATATATTATTAAGAGCTGGATTTATACCTTCAGATAAATACGTAATTGAATTAAAAAATGGCGATTCTATAGAAAATATTAAGGGTTCAAATGCTGAGAGTTTTTTAAGTAAAATACCAATTTCAGGAGAAGTTTATATTAACGTAAGAAAAGTGAAAAATGATAATGTTTTAATTTATAAGAATGGTCAAATCAAGGTTATTACTCCAAAAATTAATGATTATGTTACTTTAATAGATGTATTTAGTTCTGTTGGAGGGTTTTCTCCTTCAAATGAAGGAACAATTATGGTTTATAATAATGATAAAAAAATTGCTGAATATAATTCATTAGATGTAATAAATAATCCTTTAGCAAAAATACCTCAAGGATCTTATGTAAACTTTGTATTAGATGTAAATCTAAATTATATCACTGTATTAGGAAGCACTACACCAAGAAGTATAAAAACAGAAATAGCTGTTCCATTAACTGAAATTTTAGGACAATTATCTATAGATTGGAGAACCCAAAAATATATTGATATTTACAAACCAAATGGAAATATAGAGAATATAGATTTAGATAAAGTTAAAGAATTAAATACAGTATTAATTGAGCCAGGTAGTGTTGTTTATGTTCCTTCAACACATAATCAATATGTTTACATTTTTGGTGAAGTTTTGCATCCAGGTCTTTTACCATATACAAAAGGATTAAACGTTATGGAAGCTTTATTCAAAGCTGGGGTTAATGCTCAAACTGCTGAATTATCAAATGTTTTCTTATTTACTGACGGTCCAAATCAACCACCTATTGTTTTAAATTTAAAGGATTTCTATAATGGAGGTAATGTTCCAGAAAATATGAATAAATTGTTAGAACCTGGAAATATAATTTATGTTCCAAAGAATGTTTTAACTAACGTTGTAAATGTTATGAGCACTGTAAGCAATTTCATGAGTTTCTTTAATAATGGATATACTACTTATAATAACATTAATAATATAATTAGTGGAAAATGATAGAATCCCCCGTTTGGGGGATTAAGCTTTAAACGGAGGTGTAAAAATATGGCAGAATTAACTCCAAAAGAAATAGTAAAAGAGTTAGATAAATATATTATAGGTCAAAATGAAGCCAAAAAAGCTGTTGCTGTTGCACTAAGAAATAGATATAGAAGATTAAAATTACCTGAAGAAATGAAAAAAGAAATTATGCCTAAAAATATTTTAATGATAGGACCTACCGGAGTGGGTAAAACTGAAATAGCCAGAAGATTGGCTCAAATAGCTAATGCTCCTTTTATAAAAGTTGAAGCAACAAGATTTACGGAGGTTGGTTATGTAGGAAAAAATGTTGAATCTATGATAAGAGAATTAGTTGATGTATCTATTAATATGGTAAGAAATGAAATGATGAAAGATGTTGAAGAAAAAGCTGCTGAAATGGTAGAAGAAAAAATATTAGATGCGATAATGGGTGTAAAAAAACATAAACAACCTTCTGCTGGAAATTTCATGGAATTATTTAATATGTTTAATCAAAACCAACCTAAAAAGGAAGAACCTGTAGAAGAATCAAATAATTTCCATAGAAGAGAAGAATTAAAACAAAAACTGAAAAATAAAGAATTAGAAAATATTGAAATTGAAATTGAGGTTGAAGAATCTCCTGCACCAATGTTTGCAGGATTGGGTCCAGAATTTGAAGATATGGGTATTCAAATTGGTGAAATGTTTTCTAATATGATGCCTAAAAAAACTATTAAAAGAAAAATGAAAATAAAAGATGCAAGAAAAGTTTTATTACCAATGGAAGCTGAAAAATTAATCGATAAAGATAAAATGGTTCAAGAAGCTATTGATCGAGCACAAAATAGAGGGATAATATTTATAGATGAAATGGATAAAATAGCTGCTAAATCTGGTGGTTCTGGTCCCGATGTTTCAAGAGAAGGCGTTCAAAGGGATTTATTACCAATAGTTGAAGGTACAACTGTTGTTACCAAACATGGTCCTATTAAAACTGATTATATGTTATTCATAGCAGCTGGTGCGTTCCATGTAGCTAAACCTTCTGATTTAATACCTGAAATGCAAGGAAGATTTCCTATAAGAGTAGAATTAGATGCTTTAACAGAAAAAGATTTTGTAAGAATATTAGTAGAGCCAGAAAATGCTGTTACTAAGCAATATAAAGCGTTATTAGGCACTGATGGTGTAAATCTTGTATTTACAGAAGAAGGAATTCATGAAATTGCAAAAATAGCTTTTGAATTAAATGAAAAAATTGAAAATATAGGTGCCAGAAGACTTTATACCGTGGTTGAAAAAGTATTAGAAGAAATATCTTTTGAAGCTCCTTTAGATTCTGTAGTTGACATTCAAATTACAAAAGAATATGTAAAACAAAGAATTGGAAAACTTGCTGATAATAAGGATTTAAGTGAATTTGTCCTTTAGGAGGATTATTATGCATAAAATACTGATTATTGATGATTCACCAGAAATTGTAATTTTGTATGAAAAAATGATAAATAATTATCTTCAAAATGTTGATTATATAAATACTATAATATATACATTAAATGATTTAAAATCATTTTTAGAAAACGAAGAAAATTTTAATGAAAGATTTTCACTTATAATAAGTGAAATAGAATTGCATGGCGAAATAATTACTGATTATCTAGAAGTTTTAAAAACTTATCAACCTAAAACACCTTTATACATAGTAAGTAATAAAATGAATCTAAATGCTATTAAGAATGTTTTTAAAATCGGAGCTTTGGATTGGATAGAAAAACCCATTGTTCCAGAAGAGTTTGCCATTATGTTAGCTGAATCAATATTTAAAGGTGAAACATTTGAAAGTAAATATAGAAAATTAAAGGACGAAGTTATTAAATTAAAAGAAGAAAATAATTTAGAATTTTTTATTTTAGAAGACAAAATAAGCAAATTAATATATGAAAATCCTAATAGATATGAAGGACATTTCTTGTTGGGATATTTATATTGGAAAAAATTAAAAAATGTTAATCTACTTAAAAAACATTATAATGCATCTTTAGCTCTTTCAGAAAATGCTATAAAGGATAAAGATTTACAAAATTTAATTGTAAAAATCCTGGAGGCTCAAAATAATGAAAAATAAAATAAAATATATAATCATTATTGGCTGTGGAAGATTAGGATCTGAATTGGCCAGAAGGTTCTCAAAAGATCATAATGTTATAGTTGTTGATAAACTTCCAGAAGCCTTGGAAAGATTAAAGAAATATAATTTCACAGGATTTTCAATGGTTGTAGATAGCTCAGATATTGCAATTTTAGAACAGGTTAAAGCTGAAAAAGCTGATTTAATATATATTGTAACTCCTGATGATAATTTAAATTTTATGTTGGCTAATGCATGTAATACATTTTATAAAAAGAAAAATCCTAATTTAAAAATTATAGCTAGAGTTAACGATCCACACAAAAAGAATCTTTTCGAAAAGGCTGGATTAAATATTTTCTGTCCTATAGAACATGCGGTTGATGAATTGGTTGGAAACGAAGGTGTGGAAAATGAAAAATAAAATTTTTTACATAGTAGAAGGAGATAATATAGCATATTCTATTGTTAGAAACCTTTTATATCAAGGTCATAATGTTTACTATATTTCATCAAATAAAGAAAATATTAATAGAATTTTATCATTAAAGGCTTATTATTCAAATTTGGATGGAATACTACATGATCCTACTGAAATTAGTTTCTTGGAAAGTATTGATATGGCTCCTAATAGAGTTGGTGGGGTAATTTCTTTATCGGAAGATGATGCTTTAAATTTTGTTGTTTCGTGGCTAGTCAAGCAATTATATGAAGATATAAGAGTTATTTCTTTGGTAAATTATCCAGAAAATGAAAAACTGTTTTTAAATAATCATATCGAAACTGTAAGTATAACCAACTGGATAGAAAAATTAATAGAAGCTTCTATTGAATATCAAACAAATTTAAGTTTCTTTAATCCATATGCTGATAAATTAGCTATAATAGAGATTAAAATTAAAAATAGTGATTTTGCTGCAAACAAAAGATTAAAGGATTTACATATGCCATTAAATTCTATAGTTAGTATGTTAATAAGAGAAAAGGAAATATTTGTTCCGCAAGGTAATACTGAAATATTACCGGGTGATAAACTGGTTATCTTTTCATTAAAGGATAAAGTTCCAGAAGTTAAGTTAAAGCTCATGAAGGGATGAAAATATGCCTAAATATTTATTAAATTTAAAATATAGATATAAATTGATATTTAAAAATACCGGTTTAATGTTAATAGCCTTTGGAATTGGATTAATTTTATTTGGAACATTTGCAATTTTTTATAAGGATTTTAATTCATTCTATAGTTTTCTTGAATCTGGAATAATAAGCATATTTACAGGTACATTTTTTATATTATTAAGTTGGAACACTAAACAATCAGCCATTAATATACAAGATGCTATTGTCATTATATTTTTAGTATGGACATTATCTATATTTTTTTCTGCACTTCCTTTTGTATTTTCAAATATTTTAAATATTCATCAAGCTATTTTTGAGTCTACAAGCGGATGGACAACAACAGGTTTAACTCTTGTAGATGTTACAAAAATCCCTAAAATATTTTTATTATGGAGAAGTCTAATGCAATACTTTGGCGGTGCTGGATTTGCATTAATAATGGTTATAGCCACAGGTGCATTAGGTGTCGGTTTATATCAAGCAGAAGGAAGAACAGATAATGTTGTACCAAACTTACGAGATTCAGCAAAAATTATTTTTGGAATTTATATTTCATGGGCGATAATAGGAATTATTCTTCTAAAATTCGTTGCTGGATTATCATTTTTTGATTCATTTAATCATACATTAACTGCTTTAGCTACAGGTGGTTTTTCTACAAAAATTAATAGTGTTGGAGAATTTAATAATATCAATGCTGAAATAATTATTATGGCATTAATGATCGCTGGAGGAACAGGATTTGGAGTTCATTATGCAGCATTGAGAAGAAGAGATTTATTTAAAAAAAACCCTGAACCAAAAACTATGTTTTTTATTTTATTAATTTCTATACCTTTAATATTATTTTTCACAACAAAAATGCTTTATGGTTTTTGGGGTGGTTTAAGGTATGCAGCATTTCAAGCTATTTCTGCTTTAACTGGAACAGGATTTTCAACTGTATCTTTTGATAATTGGAATAATTTTGGTCTATTAATAATGACAATTTTAATGATATTAGGTGGTATGATGGATTCAACTTCAGGTGGTTTAAAATTATTTAGGGTCTTTGTTATATGGAAAATTATAATTCATCAAATAAAAAGCTATTTTAAACCTGAAGGAAGCATTTTTCATATAGAGGTTTATAAAGGAATATCTAAAAAGAAAATTTCTTATGATACTTTAAAAGATGTTATTGCAGTTGTTTTTATGTACTTTATTATATATACAATTGGTGTATTAGTTCTTTTGTCATATGGTTATTCTATGGAAGATTCAATGTTTGAATATGCTTCAGCTTTATCAGCTGTAGGTTTATCAGTTGGGATAACAACACCAAATTCTCCTTTAGGTGTAATTTGGATAGAAACTATTGGTATGTATTTGGGAAGACTTGAATTCTTTGTAATATTCTTTGCTATAATTAAAATGCTAAGAGATGTTAAAGATATTCTGCAAATTAAATTCTCTAATTTAAGAGGAGGTGAACCCTTTAAAGGGTAATATATGGGGCAATATCGCAAATTTAAAGGTACACAAGATATATTTGGTGATGAATCAAAATATTGGTATTTTATAGAACAAAAATCTCGTGAAATGTTTTTAAAATATGGATTTAAAGAAATTAGAACTCCTATTATAGAGCCAACAGAATTATTTAAAAGAGGTGTCGGTGAAAACACAGATATAGTTCAAAAAGAAATGTATACTTTTGAAGATAAAGGTGGCAGATCTGTTACATTAAGACCTGAAGGTACTGCTTCTGTTGTAAGGGCTTATGTGGAAAATTCTATGATAAATTTAGGATCACCAATAAAACTATATTATATTGGTCCAATGTTTAGATATGAAAAGCCACAAGCTGGGAGATTACGACAATTTCATCAAGTTGGAATTGAAATATTTGGAACAGACACTCCTATTTCTGATGCAGAAACCATCATACTTGCAGATGAATTATTAAAATCATTTGGTTTAAAAAATTACAAAATTAAAATAAATAGCATTGGATGTCCTAAATGTCGGCCTAAATATAGAGAGATACTAAAAAATTATTATAGGCCTTTATTACCAAAAATGTGTAATGATTGTCAAAATAGATTTGATAAAAATATTATGAGATTATTAGACTGCAAAGTGGATAAAGAATTTTCTAAAGATGCTCCTATTATTTTAGATTATTTATGTGATGAATGTAAGGAACATTTTAATAAAGTAATTGAGTATTTAGATTCAATGAATATAAAATACGAAATAGATCCGAAAATCGTTAGAGGATTAGATTATTATTCAAAAACTGCTTTTGAAATTGAGCATCTTGGTTTAGGAGCACAATCCGTTATTTTAGGTGGAGGACGATATAACTCATTGGTTGAAGAAATTGGTGGGAAAGAAACTCCTGCAATTGGCTTCGGTATGGGTATCGAAAGAATAATTTTGGCTTTAAAAAATGAAAATGTTGAAATTGAGAATCCAGAAACTATAGATGTATACATTGCGTATTCTGGTGATAAAACTGATGTAGAAGCATTGAAACTGTCAAAATTGCTTAAAGATGAAGGGTTAAAGGTATTCTTAAATTTATCAAATAGAAGCATTAGAAATCAAATGAAACATGCTAATAAAATGCATGCAAAATTTGTTGCTATTATTGGTGAAAATGAGATCCATACAGAAACAGTTACAATTAAAAATATGTCAACAGGCGAACAATTCGAAATTGAAAAATTTTGGGCACCTCAAATATTAAAAGAAAAATCTTTATTGGAGTGATTAAATGGTATTTTTAAATCCTTTTATTATTTTTTTAGGAATGATATTATATATTATTCCATATATGTGGCCATTAAGCTTTGCAATTACCATGTTTGTATATCATATATTATTAAAAAATAGAGATGAACACATAAAACGTTTAAAATTATTGTTTAAACAAAAGAATATTGAAACAGTTTCCTTAGAAAAATATGAGATAGGAAATTCTATTAAAGTTCTTATCAGCTATTTAATTTCTTTTTTTGGATTTTCTTTAATATTTATTAAAATATCGAATCAACTTGAAAAAATATATAGTAAAATTTCTTCAATTGAGGATTTACAAAATTTAGAATATACAATACCTAAATTTGATTTATTTCTTTTCTTTATATTTTTATTCTTTATATGGTTTACTTATGTTAAATTAATAAATAAAATCATTAAAGACCAATTTTATATTCAAAACATTGAAATACAAAAAGGAGTTATAGAAAAACCAACTTTAAAATATAGAGATCCAAATTTCGTATTATTTTTAAGAATTATTACTTTTAATCTATATGAATGGTTTTTACTTATGTCTTTAATAAGGGAAACTAATAATTTTTACATCTTAGATGAAACTTATAAAATTGAAAAGGAAATTAAAAATGATAATGATACTAAAGAAGAAAAAAATATTGAAGAAGATATCTCAAAGATATTTAATCCAGAAAATTTTAATAGTAAGGATGAATTATTAAGTTATGTCTATTCTAAACTTTCAAAATTAGATACCGTTAATAGAGCCAAGAAAATGGATGAACTTTTACAAAAAAACATTTTGACTAAAGAAGACATAGAAAAAATTAAAAAAATGTTTTAGATTTTACAAAAAATACACAAAAAATTTACTTGACAACGTGGTAATTTATTAATATAATAATACCGATTTTATTTATTGGCTGTCTTGTGAAAACTTATAGGGAGGTATAAATATGACAAGAGATGAACTTTTTGAAAAAGTAAAAGAAATTATAGTAGAAACATTAAATGTTGAAGAGGAAGATGTTACTCTTGATGCATCTTTTACTGATGATTTAGATGCTGATTCTTTAGAACTTGTTGATTTAACCATGGCTTTTGAATCTGAACTTGGCGTAACCATAGAAGATGAAGAATTGGAAAATATCAAAACCGTTGAGGATGTTGTAAATTCATTAGCAGAAAAATTAAATATAGAAGAAGAATGATGTCCTTTATAAGGGAAGCTTTCGCTTCCCTTATTTTATTTAATATGACCTGCAGGAGGGAGAAACTATGGCTAAAAAATATATAGTTGTTACTGGTGGAGTATTAAGTGGTATTGGAAAAGGAATTGTTTCTGCTTCAATAGGAAGAGTTTTAAAGGATTGCGGTGTTAAAGTCAACTCTTTAAAAATAGATCCTTATTTAAACGTTGATGCTGGAACTATGAACCCTAATCAACATGGCGAAGTTTTCGTTACTGATGATGGTTACGAAGCTGATCTTGATCTTGGTCATTATGAAAGATTTTTAGGTATAAATATGAAAAGATTTAATAATATTACTGCTGGACAAATTTTTAAAAGCATTATAGAAAAGGAAAGAGAAGGAAAATATTTGGGTGCAACAGTTCAAATGGTTCCTCATGTTACTGAAGAAATTAAAAACAGAATTAAAAATATTGATACTGATTTATTAATGATAGAAATAGGAGGAACTGTGGGTGATATTGAAGGTGAAATTTTTTTAGAAGCTGTTAGAGAACTTTCTTTAGAAGAAGGTATTGAAAATTTTTTCTTTATACACGTTACATTCGTTCCATATCTAAATGTTACAAACGAATTTAAAACAAAACCGACTCAACAATCAGTACAATTATTAAGAAAAATTGGTATTCATCCTAACATGTTAATTATTAGAACAGAAAAAACAATTGATTCTGGAAGTTTAGATAAAATTGCATTATTTGCAGGAATTAATAGAAAATATGTTGTTAATCTTCCCGATGCAGAAAATGTTTATGAAGTACCAGAAAAATTATTTAACTTAGGAATACAAAATATTATCGCTGAAAAACTTAATTTAAAAATTGAAAATAAATTAATTTGGAATTATCCAAAAACTTTTTATCCTTTAAAAATAGCTATGGTTGGTAAATATCTTGGAACAGACGATGCTTATAAAAGTATTATAGAAAGTATTTTTTTAAGCGGATCAGAAAAACCTGATTTAATTGATTCGCAAATTATAGAGGATTTAGAGGAATATGAAATTAAAGAATTATTATCAAAATACGATGGTATTATTATCCCAGGTGGTTTTGGTAAAAGAGGTATTGAAGGAAAAATAAAAGCAGTTAAAATTGCTAGAGAAAATAACATCCCTATATTAGGCATATGTCTTGGTATGCAAATTATGGTAATCGAATTTGCCAGACATATTGGTAATTTAAAAAATGCTAATTCATCAGAATTCGATCCAGAAACACCATATCCAGTAATAGATATGATGAAAGAACAAAAAGAAATATTAAAATTAGGTGGAACAATGCGTTTAGGTGCCCAGAAAACAAAAATATTGAAAAATTCTCAATTATTTGATATTTATAATAAAGAAATTGTTTTTGAAAGACATAGACATAGATATGAAGTTAATTTAGAAAAATTCAGTGATTTATTTGCTTATCCTGATGATGAAAATATTGAAAATAAATTAATTATTTCAGCAAAATCCGATTTTGTTGAAGCAGTTGAATTAAAAAATCATCCATTTTTTATAGGCGTTCAATATCACCCAGAATTAAAAAGTAAAGTGGGAAACCCACACCCAATATTTAAAGCTTTTGTTGAAAAATTAAAAGAATTAAAGGAGTTAAAATGAACATATTCATGTTTTTTTTATCGTTATTAATATATTTTATTATTATATATAATATAGAAAAAAGAATTATATTTGAAAGAGCACTCTTATTAAAAACAATTATTTTTAGCTTATTAATACCTATTTTCAAATTAAATTTTTATGAAAAACTTCCATATATGTTATACATCATTTTTATTATATACGGTATTATATTAATATTTTTACCGGAAAAATGGGTAAAAATGGGTAGTTTTAAAATCTATATCAATAAAAAAAGATTGTTTCTTATACCCTTATCTGCTTCAATTACTGAAGAGGTTTTTTTTAGAGGTATATTGAACGAAATTTTATTAAATATTATTGATAATTTAGTTTATATTTCTATTATTTCATCTTTTTTATTTGCATTAGTTCATATTTTTAATCTAATAAATGGAATAGAAAATAAAAAATATTTTATAATTACATTCCCTTTGAGGTTTTTATTTGGATTATTCTTTTCTTATGTTTATTTTAAATATGGACTGTTAAATTCTATAATTTTACATTTTTTAGTCAACTTTCCGGCATTATATAAAATATATATGAGATATAATAAAGCACCTTTTTAGGTGCTTTAGTTTGTAGACAAACTTAAAATTAAATACAATGTATTTTCAAAAATAATATTCACTTATACGGAAAATTCTAAATCCTCGAAAATTTTCAATGACTCATTACATTATTTTTATACTTTTCTTTAGGAAATTCGTATAATTTACAAGTATTTTCTTATATTATTTTTATGTCTATTTTATCAACAGCCGGGATATCTTTTTAAACAGATTTTTCTTTTTTAAGAGGAGTATGTTATAATATTAAATTGGAGATAAATACTCTAAATATCATTTTATAGAGGTGCATGATATGGATTATATCTATGTAAAAGGGGCGAGAGAACATAATTTAAAAAATATTGATGTAAATATACCTAAAAATAAATTAGTTGTTATTTCGGGATTATCTGGTTCTGGAAAGTCCACTTTAGCTATGGATACAATTTATGCTGAAGGACAAAGAAGATATTTAGAATCTGTTTCATCATATGCAAGAATGTTTTTAGGTGAATTAAAAAGACCAGATGTTGAATATATAGAAGGTCTTTCACCTGCTATTGCTATAGAACAAAAGTCTGTTTCACATAATCCAAGATCTACTGTAGGAACTGTTACAGAAATTTATGACTATATGAGAGTATTATTTGCTAGAATTGGAAAACCATTTTGCCCAAAGTGTAATATACCAGTTGAAAAATCATCAATTGATGAAATTATAGAAAAAGTATTTAAAGAGTTTGATGAAAATTCTAGAATATACGTTTTTTCACCTATTGCAAAGGAAAAAAAAGGTGAATTTAAAAAAGAAATAGAGCAAATGAAAAAAAACGGATATAAAAGAATCGAAATTGATGGTGAAATCTTAGATTTAGAAGATATATCATCATTAAAAAAAAGTTATAGACACACTATAAATCTTTTAATTGATAGACTAAAATTAAAAAAAGAAAATTTTGATAGATTATATGAAGCAATAGAACTTTCTTTAAAAGAGTCAGATGGGTTTGTAGAAATACGAGAATTAGATAATGAAAATAAAACAATTAAATCGAAAACCTATAGCGAAAAATTAGTTTGTCCTAAATGTGGTTTTAGTTTTCCTGAAATTACACCAAAATTATTTTCTTTTAATAGTCCATATGGTGCATGTGAAGAGTGTCATGGGCTTGGTTTTAAATATGAATTTGAACCTACATATATACTTGATCCCGATAAAAGTATATACGATGGTGCTGCTAAAACAGGAAAAGATACGTATATGACAAAAAATTTAGAGCGTGTTATATTACATTATAATGATGATCCAAATAAAAAAATTAAAGATTTAAAACCAGAAACATATAATGCATTGTTATACGGCTCAAAGGATAAAATCACATTTGAATATATTACTCCAAATGGAGTATATACTTTCAAAAAACATTTTGAAGGATTATATAATATGTATGAAAGAAGATATAATTCTGCAGAATCTGATGAAATAAAACTAAGATATCAAAATGAATTCATGACAATGAAAACATGTCAAAAATGTGGTGGAAAAAGATTAAAGATTGAATCACTAAGCGTAAAAATAAATGGATTAAATATACATGAAATTTCTGATATGCCTATAAATAAATCAAAAGATTTTTTTGAAAATATACAGCTATCAGATTTTGAAAAAAAAATTGTGGGAGAATTATTAAATGAAATAAAAAAACGCCTTGGATTTCTTGTAGATGTTGGTCTGGGTTATATATCTCTTTCAAGATCTGCTAATACTTTATCTGGTGGAGAATCTCAGAGAGTTAGATTAGCTACCCAAATTGGTTCTGGATTAACTGGAGTAACATATGTTCTAGATGAACCTACAATTGGTTTACACCCCAGAGATAATGATAGGCTCATTAAAACCTTAAGAAAATTAAAAGATCTAGGTAACACTGTTATTATAGTTGAACACGATGAAGAGGTCATAAAGTCTTCAGATTATATTGTTGATTTAGGTCCTGGTGCTGGAATTAACGGGGGAAAGGTGGTATATAGTGGATGGATTAGAAATCTTTTAAAAAATCCAAAAGATTCTTTAACCGGGCAATATGTTTCTGGTAAAAAGAAAATTGAAATTGTAAAATATAAAACAAAGGGAATTGAAAAAAATGAATATATAAAATTATATGGTGCTTCACATAATAATCTAAAAAATATTAATGTTAAATTTCCATTAGGAAAATTTATTGTCGTAACTGGTGTTTCAGGTTCTGGAAAGTCATCATTAGTTATGGATACTTTATATCCAGCATTAATAAAAGAACTAAATGGATCAAGAGTAAAACCAGGACATTATAAAAAAATTGAAGGATTGGAAAATATCGATAATGTTATTGCAATAGATCAATCACCAATAGGTAGAACACCACGTAGCAACCCAGCTACTTATACTGGTGTTTTTGATTTAATAAGAGATTTATTTGCTGCTACAAAAGAAGCAAGAATGAAAGGATTTAATAAAGGTAGATTTAGTTTTAATGTAAAGGGTGGAAGATGTGAAGCATGTAAAGGAAATGGCTATTTAAAAATAGAAATGCAATTCCTGCCAGATGTATATGTCACATGCGATGTTTGTAAAGGAAAAAGGTATAATAAAGAAACATTAAATGTAAAATATAAAGGAAAATCAATTGCCGATATTCTAGATATGTCTGTGGAAGAAGCATTGAAATTTTTTGAAAATATCCCTAGGATTAAAAATATTCTTCAACTGTTAAACGACGTTGGAGTTGGATATATTAAACTTGGGCAACCCGCTACTACTTTATCAGGTGGAGAGGCCCAAAGAATTAAATTAACTTCAGAACTAAGAAAAAGATCTACTGGAAAAACTGTTTACTTCCTAGATGAACCTACTACTGGTTTACATTTTGAAGATGTTAAAAAATTAATTGAAGTTTTACATAAATTAGTTGAAAAAGGAAATACAGTAATTATAATTGAACACAATTTGGATGTTGTAAAAAATGCAGATTATATTATAGATTTGGGTCCTGAAGGTGGCGAGAAAGGTGGTTATATTGTAGCAGAAGGGGCTGTTGAAGATATTATTAAAGCAAATACTTATACTGGACAATATTTAAAAAGAATATTAAATAAATAAGGTTATAAAATAAAGTGCAGCATATATTGCTGCACTTTATTTATTTTAAATTATTCTTGAGGTTCAAACATATCTTTTCCTACACCACACATTGGACATACCCAATCTTCTGGTAAATCCTCAAATGATGTACCTGCAGGTATTCCAGCTGTTGGATCTCCTTCTTCCGGATCATAAATATAACCACAAACTGTACATACAAATTTTTTCATAAAAACCCCTCCTATTTTAATCTTTTTTAATTTTGTAATGGTTCCAAAAATATTATACTATTTTTTATTCAATTTGTCAAGAAAAAAATAAATTATATTTATTCAGTTTGTAAACAAACTCAAAATTAAATACAAAGTATTTTCAAAAATAATATTCACTCATACGGAAAATTCTGAATCCTCAAAAATTCTCATTTTCGCAGGTCGTATTAAACTCACATCCGTGTTCGGTTTCACTCAATTTTGCATCCATGCAAAATTGACCAGCTTCATTCGAATTTTCATTTCTTTTATGCTTTTTAGATATCCTGATATCTTATCTGTAATATATTGTGGTATAATATTAATAACATAAAAACATTAATGGAGGTTATATCATGTACGAAGAAGTAAAAGATACTCCTGTTATAGTTTTAAATGGATTCAATAGTGATGAAATTAATAAAATAATGCGTGCAATAAAAAACGTTGAAGGATTACCAAGAATTATCTTTGCTACAACAACAAAAACAAATGTCAATTGGAAAATAGGAGATTTAATAAAAGAATTAACTCAGGAAGATTTTGAAGTAAAAAAGGCTTTAAAAGAAGCTTTAAATAAAAAAGAATAGTGATATATATGAGTGATGAATTTTATTATGATAACCCTGATAGTACAGTTATTTTAAAAACTGAAAAGGGATATCCAAAATTAGGAGCTACTGTTGACCCAGGTGGGGTTAATTTTGCTTTATTTACAAAAAATGGAAAAAAAGTTATATTAGAACTTTACCAGAATTTCTATGATGATACTCCTTCTCATATTTTTGAATTAGATCCTATAAAAAATAAGACAGGAAATATATGGCATATTTATGTATATGGAATTAAGCATGGACAATTTTATGGTTGGAGAGTAGATGGACGGTATGATCCTATGAATGGATATAGATTTAATAAATACAAACTATTATCTGATCCATATGCAAAGGCAATATCTGGATCATATAACTGGGATGAAGATAGTGTATATGGATATGATAAAAACTCTCCTATGCTAGATTTGTCTTTTTCTACTATAGACTCTGCAAAAAGTCCTACAAAATCTATAGTTATAGATGATAGTGTTTATGACTGGGAAGATGATTTTCATCCAAGAATACCTCTAAAAGATTTAATAATTTATGAAATGAATGTAAGATTGTTTACAATGAATCCAAACTCAAACGTTAAAAACAATGGAACCTTTAATGGAATATTAGAAAAATTAGACCATTTAAAAGAATTAGGAGTTAATGCTGTTGAATTAATGCCAATATTTGAGTTTAATCCAAATTCAATTATAAGAAATAATCCTTTAACTAATGAACGTTTGAAAGATGTTTGGGGATATAATCCTTTAGCTTTTTTTGCAGTAACAGGAAATTACTCTACTGGTTTAAAAATCGGCGAACAAGTTTTTCAGTTTAAAGATTTTGTCAAGAAAATGCATAAAGAAGGCTTTGAAGTTATTTTAGACGTAGTATACAATCATACCGGTGAAGGTAATGAATTAGGACCAACTCTATCTTTTAGAGGTATTGATAACCCTGTATACTACATACTAAATAAAAATAAACGATATTATGAAAATTATTCAGGAACTGGAAATACTTTTAATTGTAATAACACTGTGGTAAAAAATTTGATTATAGATAGTTTGAGATATTGGGTAACAGAAATGCATGTTGATGGTTTCAGATTTGATTTAGCTTCAATATTAGGAAGGGATCCGAACGGAAATTGGATAGGAGATCTATCTTTATTAAAGGATATCGCTGATGACCCAATTATAGCTGGTTCAAAATTGATAGCCGAAGGCTGGGATGCAGCTGGGGGGTATTTTCTTGGAGAATTCCCTGAGGGTTGGGCTGAATGGAATGGAAAATTTAGAGATGCTGTTAGAAAATTCGTTAGAGGAGATGAAGGTTTAGTTGGAGAAATTGCCTGTAGAATTTCTGGTAGTGAAGATTTATATGGTAATAAATCTCCAGTTGCAAGTGTTAATTTTATTACATCGCATGATGGTTTTACGATGTGTGATGTGGTTTCATATAATAATAAACATAATGAGGAAAATGGAGAAAATAATAATGATGGTGCAAATGATAATTATAGCTTTAATTATGGATTTGAAGGAGAAACTGATGACCCGAATATAATAAATATAAGAAAAAGACAAGTAAAAAATTTTTTCACTATCTTAATGCTATCTCAAGGAACTCCTATGATTTATATGGGAGATGAATTTTGCAGAACTCAATATGGAAATAATAATGCTTACTGTCAAGATACTCCAAAAAATTGGGTAGATTGGATGAGAAAGGAAAAATTCCATGATATATTTTTATATGTAAAAAAGCTAATTGACTTTAGAAAAAAACATCATACTTTAAGGCGAGAACATTTCTTTACAGGAAAAGATTATTCTGGAGATGGAATACCAGATATTACTTGGCATGGTATAAATTTAAATCAGCCAGATTTCTCTTATAGTTCAAAATCTTTAGCTTTTATGATAAGCGGATTAGATTTTGTTAATTCTGATGTACCACCTGATAATGACATTTATGTAGCCATAAACTTTTATGATTCCGAATTAAAATTCGAGCTTCCTAAATTACTAAACAAAAATTGGTTTAGAGTAATTGATACTTTTTTTGATTCTCCAAATGACTTTCTAGATTTCCCCCAAAAAACACAAGATTACTATATAGTAAAATCGAAAAGCATTATTGTTCTTATATCAAAGTAAATAAAATCAATTATATTATATGTTGGGAGTGATGGATATAAATATATCTATTATAAGTACAGGCGATGAAATTACTGAAGGAGATATTTTAAATATTACTTCTAAAGAAATATCTAACATATTAACAACTTACGGATTAAAAGTAAAAATGCATATAAATGTATCAGATAACAAAGATGATATTATCAGCGCTTTGAATTTTTTGAGTAACTTTAATGATATAATTATTATTACAGGTGGTTTAGGATCAACAGCGGATGATTTAACAAGAGAAGCTGTTTCTGAATTTTTAAATTCTTATTTAGTGTTTAATAATGAAGTATATCAATACATTATAAATAGATATAAAATTTATGGTAAAATTCCTAATAGACTAATAAAAAAACAAGCTTATGTTATTCCTGATTCTATTATTTTGAAAAATGAATATGGAAGTGCCCCTGGAATGTTAATTAAAAAAGATCATAAAAAATATATTTTATTGCCTGGGCCTCCTTTGGAAGCTATATCTATGTTTAAAAATAATATAAATTTATTCTTAAATTTAAATAATATCACTCCTTCTACTTTTACAAAAATACAGTTTTATAATATTTCTGAATCAAATTTAATGTCTTTATTAGAAGATAAACTAAAATACATAAAGTATTCTACTAAATTAGAGTTAAATATAGGGCCTTCTATAATTTTTAAAGAAAAAAATGAGAAAACAAATGAAATAATTGATTATATATATAAAAATATGAATGATTATATAGTTCCAAACGATCCCATTAAGTATTTAATAGAAACTTTATCGCAAAATAGATACACTATTTCTACTGCAGAATCTTGTACAGGAGGACTTATAGGAAAATTAATAACAGATATTCCAGGCTCATCTAAAGTATACATGGGAAGTATTGTTGCTTATTCAAATAAAATAAAAAATAAAATTTTAAATATAAATGATGATATTTTAGAAAATGATGGTGCTGTAAGCGAAAAAACTGTAAGACTTATGGCAATTAATTCGGCAAAAATCTTAGAATCTGATTTTTCTATTGCAATTAGTGGTTTTGCTGGTCCGAATGGAGGAACAAAAGAAAATCCTGTTGGAACAATTTATTTTTCTTTTTTTGATAAGAAACGTGATATAATATATATTGAAAAGAAACTATATTCTGGTACTCGAGGTTCAATTAGAGAAAAATGTGCTTATTATGCGATAATTAGATTTTTAAAATTGTTTTTTAGGAGGTCATGATATGGGCGAAATGGATGTTTATCTCAATGTATTTATTGAAGAAGCGAATGAAAATTTGCAAAGATTAAATGATGAACTTTTAGAATTAGAAAATAATCCTGAAGATATGGAAAAAGTCAATGAAATATTTAGAGTTATGCATACCTTTAAAGGTATGGCTGGGACTATGGGATTTGACAAAATAGCAAAGGTATCCCATAGAATGGAGAACATATTGGATAAGATAAGAAAAGGTGAAACAAAAGTTGATTCAGATTTGATAGATTTATTATTTAAAACTCTTGATTTATTAAATGAAAGTATTGCAGACATTTCTAATGGGGGAAAAGGCAATTTGGATTCATTAGACGAACTTGTGGAAACTCTTGAAAAATATTCTAGTACTAATTCAAGTGCTACAGTTGAAAATAATAATGAATCTGCGTCCTCTGTAAATGTTGAAGAAGGCACTAACTTACTCTCTCATTTAGATGATATCACAAGAGAATCTTTAAAAAATCTTTATAATGCTGCAAAAGAAAAAAACTTAAATTTCTTTTTAATTAATGTAAAATTTGATAAAAATGTTCAATTAAAAGCCGCAAGAGCTTTTATGGTATTACATAAAATTGATGATATGGGTGGAGAAGTTGTATATACTAATCCTTCCTCTCAAGACATAGAAGATGAAAAGTTCGATTTAGATATTGCGTTGGGTATAATAATAAACAAATCTGCAGAAGAGGTTAGAAATGCTATTTTAGGAATTTCTGAAGTTGAAAGTGTTGCGATTAATGAATTTAAAGAAGCTGATTTTGAGCTTTCAAATAATAACAAACAAGAAAATGAGAAAAACAAAACAAAATCAACTCCGACTAATAATTCCAACAAACCTACTGAGGATTCTACACATAAGAAAAAAATACAATTACAATCTGTAAGAGTAGATATTGAAAAATTAGACCAATTAATGAATTTAATGGCTGAACTTGTTATATCAAGAAGTAGAATTACTGAAACATTGAGAAAATATGAAATAAAAGATGTTGATGAAAGTTTAGCTAATCTAAGTAGAATAACCCTTGACTTACAAAATATAGTTATGAAAATTAGAATGATTCCAATTGCGTTTGTCTTTAATAGATTCCCAAGAGTTGTTAGAGATACAGCAAAGAAATTAAATAAAGAGGTTAATCTTGTAATTGAAGGTGAGGATACTGAATTAGATAGAACTGTGGTAGATGAAATAGGTGATCCTTTAATTCATTTAATTAGGAATTCTATAGATCATGGAATTGAACCTGTTGAAGAAAGAATAAAAAAAGGAAAGCCAAAGGTTGGCACTATTAAGTTATCTGCATGGCATGAAGGTGATGGTGTAGTAATAAGTGTTGAAGATGATGGAAAAGGACTGGATAGAGATACAATAGCAAATAAAGCTATTGAAAAAGGACTTGTGGATCCTGCTATGGTTCAAAATATGAGTGATGATGAAATATTCTCATTTATATTCTTACCTGGGTTTTCAACTAAAAACCAGGCTACAGATTTGTCCGGTAGGGGAGTAGGGATGGATGTTGTTAAAACAGTAGTTGAATCTTTAAATGGTAGTGTTAGTATTTCTTCCAAAAAAGATGTAGGAACAAAGATCACCATAAGGTTACCTCTTACTTTATCTATTATTCAAGTTTTATTAGTTACCATTGAAAATTATGTTTATGCAATACCAATTGCAAACATTGATACAACACAGAAAATTACAGATGGCGACATACAAATAGTTCAAGGTAATGAAGTTTTTGTATTAAGAGGAGAAGTTATTCCATTAATAAGATTAAGAGATGTATTTAAAATGCCAAAATCTGAAGATAGCTCTACAGAGAAAGTGGTGATTGTAAAAACTGCAAATAGAAAATATGGTGTTGTAGTTGATAATTTATTAGGTCAAGATGATATTGTTATAAAATCTCTTGGAAAATATTTAAATTCTGTTAAAGAATTTAGTGGTGGAGCTATTCTAGGTGATGGTAGAATTGCATTGATCTTAGATATAATTAATCTAAATGAACTTTAATGAGGTGATATAATGCAAAAGGAAATATTATCATTTGAGATTTCTAATCAAGAATTTGGTATAGATATAGAATACGTAGAGATGGTGATTGAAAAAGAAGAAATTACACCTGTACCAAATTCCAAAGATTTTATTGAAGGAATTGTAAATCTTAGAGGCAGAATTGTTACAGTTTTTGATTTAACAAAAATATTGGATTTAGATATTGATGAAAATTTTGAATTCGATAGCATAATAATATTAAAACACGAAAAAGAAGAATTAGGTATTTTAGTTAACAAAGTAAATAATGTTATCTCATTTAATGATGAAGAATTAGATATTCTACCTTCAAAAAGTGGAAAATTTATAGGGAAAGTAAATGGTGTTTTGAAATTTGAAAATAGATTAATCGTTTATTTGAATTTGGAAAAATTATTTATGTCTATAGAAGTATGAAATAATAAATAATTATTATAAACGGAGGTGCTTTTAATGGCGATAAAAGTATTAATAACTGATGATGCTGCATTTATGAGAATGTTATTAAAAGATATTGTAACAAAAGCGGGGATGGAAGTTGTTGGAGAAGCTGCAAATGGAGAAGAGGCCGTTCAAAAGTATATGGAGTTAAAACCAGATGTTGTTACTATGGATATTACAATGCCAGTAATGGATGGAATACAAGCAATTAAAGAAATAAAAAAACAGGATCCAGCTGCTAAAATTATAGTATGTAGTGCCATGGGACAGCAAGCTATGGTTATTGAAGCTATACAAGCTGGTGCAAAAGATTTTATTGTAAAACCTTTCCAAGCTAATAGAGTAATAGAAGCTATACAAAAAGTTGTTAGGGGGTGATTTTACGCCCCTTACTTTTTCATCGACTCAAACAAATTTTATAACAAGTTGGACTTTATGGGCTTTTTTCCTTCTTTTCTTTCTTTTAATATTTATTTTATTATTAATATTCATACAAAAAAAATTAATTAATAAAGGTTTACTAAATAGTCCATCGGTTAGAATTGTAAAAAAATTTTACATTGATAGAAATATGACATTAAATATTATAAAAGTACTTGATGACTATTATTTGGTATTATCAAACAATAATTCTATCGCATATTTAGACAAGCTTGATTATGAAAAACTTTCAGAACTATTAAAAGGAAAAAAAGAATTTTTTAATACATTCATTGGAGCATTAAAAAGGGAGAATAAAATTGATGAAGAAAATATTTAATAAAAAATTTTTTCTTTTGATAATATTTTTGATGACATTTTTTATTGGTTCAGCACAAGAACCTTTACCTATACCTGAAATATCTATAAACATAGGTGGAAATACTCCTGGACCAAATACTCTAATCCCAACCTTAGAAATATTATTATTACTAGCGGTTTTATCATTAGCTCCTTCTTTAATTATGATGTTAACATCATTTATGAGAATTATAATTGTATTATCCTTTTTAAGAACCGCTATGGGAAGCAGACAGGCTCCACCAAATCAAGTATTAATAGGTATAGCTCTAATTTTAACTTTTCTAATAATGTCTCCTGTTTTCAATGAAATTTATCAAAAGGCTATAATTCCTTATTCAGAAGAAAAAATATCTTATACTCAAATGTTTGAAAACACTTGGAACCCTATTAAAAAATTTATGATTAATGAGATAGTTGCACACAAAAATCAGGATAATGTTTTTATGTTAGCAGCTAGTGTCCATAAAGAGGTTAAAGACATAAATAATACTCCTCCAGAAATATTAATTCCAGCATTTGCATTAAGCGAATTAGAAATATCTTTTAAAATGGGGGTATTAATATATATACCTTTTATCATAGTTGATATGGTTGTAGCAAGTATATTATTGTCTATGGGAATGATGATGATTCCACCAATTATGATTTCAATGCCTTTTAAATTATTATTATTTATTTTGGTTAATGGCTGGGATTTGTTAATTGGAGGATTAATTAGAAGCTTTCAAATATCAGGAGGTTAATGATATTGACTTTAGAGACCTTTATAGATGTTTTTAGAGATGGTATAACCGTCTTTTTATCTATAATTTCACCAATATTATTAGTAAGTTTAGCTGTTGGTTTAATTATTAGTATTTTTCAAACTATAACTTCTATAAATGAGCAAACATTAACGTTTGCTCCGAAAATTATTATTACCTTTTTGGTAGTTGGCTTGTTATTTGGATGGATTGCACAAAAATTAATGGATTTTACTTATCAGATATTAACTACTTTTTTTGGAATGATCTAATATGGATGTTACAACATTCTTAGAGACAAGATTTTGGGTGTGGGCTATAATTTTCTTTAGAGTTTTAGGATTAAGTGTTTCTGCTCCAATAATAGGATCTAGAACTATACCTTTGTATCTAAGAATATTTTCAACAGTTTTTATTTCATGGATCTCATTACCATTAGTAAATTTATCAATACCTGACTTACATCTTTTTTATTTATTTACTTTAATGGTTTTAAATTTTTTCCTTGGAATATTGATAGGTTTAGTTTCTTATATTCCGGTAGCTGCTATTCAATTCGCAGGGCAATTTTTTGCCTTTCAAATGGGATTTGCAATGGCTGGTATTTTTGATCCAATAAGTGGAGAAGAATCACCAATTATTGGGCAACTGTCTTTTTTACTGGGACTTTTTGCATTTTTATCTTTTAAAATGCATATTAGATTATTTCAAATAATAATAGACTCATTTCATTCTGTACCTTTAATTTTTTCTATAAATGTTAATTTTTTTCCTGAATTAATTTCTGTATTTGGCAAAGTATTTGAAATAGGAATTCAACTTGCAATTCCTATGAGTGCTTTTATGTTATTTATTAATATAAGTCTTGGTATAGTATCAAGAATGATTCCTCAAATAAATGTATTTATTGTAGGGTTACCTCTAAATATTTTGGCAGGAACAGTTATATTATTAACAATTATTGGGGTATGGGTTGAAATTTTCAGTATTAATATGATGGAGATAATAAAATGGATAAATTCTATTATAGGGTTAATTATAAAATAGATCTTCAATTATTTGCAGATCCTAGTAAAACTGAAGAACCTACTCCTAGACGATTACAACAGGCACGTTCAGAAGGTAACGTTCCTGTTTCGAAGGAACTTTTAACTGCTTTTTCATTTTTAGGCGTATCTGTTGTATTTTATGTTTTATCAAAATATTTATTTATGGATCTAAAATCAGCATTTATGAGATATTTGAAATTAGATACAAGTTTCTTAGATGAAAATGCTTTAATGAATTTATTACTTCAACAAAAAAATATTTTTTTAGAAATAGCTATTTTCCTTTTTTCTGCAGCTTTAATTAGTTTAATTCTGGGAATGTTACAAACAAAGTTTTTATTTGCTCCGAAAGCTTTTAAATTTGATTTGGGTAAACTTAACCCTATTAAGGGATTACAAAGAATTTTTTCATTGAGAACTTTATTTGAATTGTTAAAATCCACAGTTAAATTGATTTTAGTAGGATATGTATCTTATAGTATAATGAAAACAAGGTGGCAACAAATAATATCTTTACCATATACAGATACTTCACATGCTATATCTTTTTTAAACTCAATTATAATAGAAATATTTTTTAAATTAGGTATTTTGATGCTATTATTAGGCCTATTTGATTATTGGTATCAAAAAAAAGAATATAAAAAGAATTTAAGAATGACAAAACAAGAAGTTAAACAAGAAATGAAAGATATAGAGGGAGACCCACAAATAAAATCTGCCAGAATGAGAAAATTAAGACAAATTATCAATCAAAACTTAATGAAAGAAGTACCAAAGGCTACGGTTGTTGTCACTAATCCTACTCATTACGCTGTTGCTTTAAAATATGATGAAAACGATAGCAAGGCTCCAATTGTTGTAGCAAAAGGGTATGATAAAATTGCTTTTAGAATAAAAGAAATTGCTAGAGAACATCATATTCCAATTCATAGAAATCCACCTGTAGCAAGGCAATTATATGAAAGAGTTAACATCTATGAGGAAATTCCAGAAGATATGTATGAAATCGTTGCAAAAATAATTGCTACTGTATTAAAAATCCCGAGGTGATTAAATGCCTGAAGCTTTAAATAGATTATTAAAGCAATTTGATTTATTAATACCACTACTTATAGTTAGTGTTGTTATATTGATGGTAATACCTATACCTCCATTTTTATTGGACTTTTTACAATTAGCTAATATATCATTAGCTATTATTTTGTTATTAACTACAATGTATATTAAAAATGCACTTGATATATCTGCATTTCCTACATTATTACTAATAACAACTTTATTTAGATTATCTTTAAATGTCTCCTCTACAAGATTGATTTTATTACAAGGTAAAAATTTTCAAGGAAAGGTTATTAAAGCATTTGGAGATTTTGTTGTTGGCGGAAATTATGTAGTAGGTATTGTAATATTCCTTATTTTAGTTGTTATTCAATTCGTAGTTATAACACGTGGTGCTGAAAGAATAGCTGAAGTAGCTGCTCGTTTTACTCTTGATGCTATGCCTGGAAAACAAATGAGTATAGATGCTGACTTAAGCGCTGGAATAATTACAGAAGAAGAAGCAAGACAAAAAAGAGAAGATATAAGAAGAGAAGCAGATTTTTATGGTGCAATGGATGGTGCTTCAAAATTTGTTCGTGGTGATGCTATAGCTGGTATAATAATAACATTAATTAATATATTGGGTGGTTTGATAATAGGTGTATTGCAACAAGGTCTTGATATTGGTGAAGCAGCTCAATTATATACCTTATTTACTGTAGGTGATGGATTAGTTGCTCAAATACCTGCACTTTTAATATCTACTGCAACAGGTATTGTAGTATCTCGTGCTGCTTCTAAAGATAACCTTGGAAAAGATTTATTAAAAGAATTATCTTCTGAAAAAAGAGTATTATATATGGCTGGTGGCGTTATACTTTCATTAGGTTTATTTACACCATTACCAATATTACCTTCTATTATTTTAGGAGGAGGTATGCTTCTTTTAGCTTATTTAACAACAAGTGGATATTTTCAAAAAATGGTTCCAGCAGCTGGTCCAAAAGAAGGTTTTGAAACGCCTGTTGGGCAGCAATCTGAATCTGGTGAAAGTCAAAGAAAACCTTCATCTGGACCACCTTTGACCTCAGCCGAAGAAGTATCAGAAATTATTCAAAGCGATGTCCTTGAAATAGATATTGGTTATGGTTTAATACCTTTAGCTGATCCAAGCCAAGGTGGGGATTTGCTTGAAAGAATAACTATGGTCAGAAAGCAAATTGCATACGAGTTAGGAATTGTTATTAGCCCCATTAGAGTTAGAGATAGCGTTCTTTTAAGTGCTAATGAATATATTATTAAACTAAAAGGTGTAGAAGTTGGAAGGTTTGAGCTTTTTCCAGATAAATTATTAGCTATTAACTCTGGAATGGCTACAGAAGAATTATCAGGAATTCAAACAAAAGAACCTTCATTTAATTTAGATGCTTATTGGATTGATGAATCACAAAAAGAAGATGCTGTTAATTTAGGTTATACTGTAGTTGATTCTCCAAGTGTTTTTGCTACTCATTTATCTGAAATAATTAAAAAATATGCTCATGAAATTCTTGGTTCAAAAGAAACCGAAATTCTTATTGAAGGATTAAGAATTAAGGAACCTTCTTTAGTTGAAGAATTAACACCATTATTATTTAAAACTTACGAGATAAGAAATGTATTAAAAGAATTACTGTATGAAAGAATCTCTATCAGAAATTTACCTGTAATATTTGAAAAATTAATAGAATTAGGTAATAATGAAATTAAGGATATTGTTTCATTAGTTGAAGGAGTTAGAAGCGCTTTAGCTAGACAGATTTGTGAAAACATGAAATCTGGAGATGGAATTTTACATCTGGTTATTTTAGACAAAAATTTAGAAAATAACTTGAATAATTACACAATAGAATATGGTGGAAATTATACTTTAGCTTTATCTCCTCAATTGTCTCAACAACTTTTAGATAAAATTAGTCAGACACTTGAATCACAAATGATGAAAGGATATAATCCTGTTATTTTATGTAGCTCACCATTAAGATTTTATTTTTCACGTTGGTTGTTATCAAATATTCCAAATGTAAATGTTATTTCATATAATGAAATTATTCAAGAAATTCCTATTTCCGCTGATGAAAATATTGCTGTTTAGAGGTGAATGCTATGAAAGTTAAAAAATATATTGTTAACACAATCCCCGAAGCGATGGAAAAAATAAGAGATGAATTAGGTGAAAATGCTTATATTTTAGATACTAAAAGAATAAGTAAAGGGGGATTTTTAGGGATAGGTGGAAAAAAATATATTGAAGTTACTGCTGTACTTGACGATAATCCAGAAACTGTTGTAAAAAATATAAAAAGGCCATCAGGTCCAGGATTTTCTAATAATACTCAAGGAAAAATAAATGAAATTAAAGAAATGGTAGAAAGAAATAAAAAATTAGATGATAAAATCAAAAGAATAAAACGTGATGAAATGCTTGATGAAAATCCTTATGCACCTGGTAATGATAAACTTGAACTCACTGCAAAAAATGAAATTTTAAAACTTATCGAAGAACAAAGAGAAGTTTCTAAATTATTGGATCAAGATGCAGAAAAATTTTATAGTAATCATAAACAAAACGATTTTGAAAAATTAAATTATAGAAAAGTAACTTACAATAATCCATATAAAAAAATAAATAATAATTCTTTTCAACAAAGTAATCATAATAATATAAACAACAATACATCTCAAAATAAAACTCCAAATAGCGAATTAGTTGAAATTAAAAATTTAATAGAAAAATTATCTAAAAGAGTAATTCTTAACGGTGCAAATCCTTTAATATCAGAATTAATAGAGATATTAAAAAAACAAGATTTATCTGACAATTTAATAGAAGAAATAGTTAACAATATGCCTTCAGATATAACAAAGGAAAATTGGAAATCTAATAGGAATTTTAAAAATTTATTATTTGATATATTCAGAAGTAATTTAACTGTTGAGGTTCCAAATTTACATGGAACAATTATGCTTATAGGACCAACTGGAGTAGGTAAAACTACAACCTTAGCGAAAATTGCAGCTTTAAATAAATTAAATAGTAACAAAAAAGTTGCTATTGCTACTATAGATTTGTATAGAATAGCTGCAACTGAACAATTAAAAACCTATGCTGAAATAATGGATATACCAGCATCGGTATGTTATACTCCTACAGAACTTAAAACAACTGTTGAATCATTAAAGAATTATGATATGTTATTAATAGATACTGCAGGGAGAAGTCATAAGGATGATATACAAATTGGAGAGCTTAAGATGTATATAGACTCAATAAAACCAAATTTTATCTTTCTCGTTATATCTGCTAATATGAGGCTTAGGGATATGATAGATGTATATAATCGTTTTTCAATATGTAAGCCAACACATATTATCATTACAAAATTAGATGAAACTTCTTCATATGGCCAAATTCCATCTGTTGCAAAAGAAACTAAACTTCCAATAAGCTATATCACAACAGGGCAAAATGTGCCTAATGATATTGAAATTCCAAATTCTCAAAAAATCTTTAACCTCTTTTATGAGGAGTTGACATTATGAGTATAATAAAAGATCAAGCAGAAAATTTAAGAAAAACTTTTTCTAAAAATAAAACAAGAATAATTTTAGTAACTGGTGGAAAAGGCGGTGTTGGAAAATCTATTGTAGCTGTAAATACTGCGGTTAATCTGGCCAAATTAAATAAAAAAGTGTTAATTTTTGATACTGATGCTGGATTTGCTAATGCTTCTATATTACTGGGCGTATCTCCAAATGTAAGTATTAAAGATTATTTTGATAAAAAATTAACCCTGGATGAATGTATAGTAAAAACACCATATGGTATTAAATTATTAAGTACAGGTATGGATATAAAAGATTGGATATCATTTCAGAAAAATTTTACAAGAAAAGCTATTGAAGAATTTTTTAATATTGCTAAAGAACATGATTATGTTATTATTGATGTTAGCGCTGGGTATAATGAAAATTTAAAACCATTTTATATAGCCGCTGATAATATTTTATTGGTAACAACACCAGAACCTACGGCTATAGTTAATGCTTATACTGTAGTTAAAGCTTTATCTCTTCTTGAAGTCGATGGTGTTGTTGACGTTGTAATAAATATGATCAGAAAAAAATCCGAAGCCCAAACTGCTGAGCAAGTATTAAGAAAAACAATAAAAGAATATTTATATAAAGATATAAGACATGTTTTTTATATAAATTTTGATCACTTAGTGCATGATAGTGTTAAGTCGCAAATACCTATATCAAGTTTTAAACCTTCATCACATATTGCTAATGATTTAATGTCTATTGCTGAAAATCTTGAGAGTATATCTACTAACGTTGAAGCAAAAAATGATAATTTATTAAAAAAATTATTATTATTATTTGGTTTTTATAATAGGTGAAAATATGGATAAAAAAAATTTTATAAAAAGAATTTTCCTTGTTTTTTTTCCAGGTAATTCAATAAGAATATATATAAAAGATACAGTCTTAAAAGCAAAAATAAAAAGCTTTAAAGGCAAGGAGATAGAATTGATTACACCTAGATATGATTTTATACCAGGTGATAATGTCTCTTTAGAATCCATTTTTGAAGGTGCTTATTATCAAGCGGATTTTCAAATAATTAATGTTGAAAATTTTGGAGAATTTGAAGTTTTGATAAAATTAAAGTTGACGAGTAACTTTAAAATTAAAAACAAACGTTTATCTGAAAGACATTATATATCGATACCTGTAATTATTGAAGATAAATATAATGGTATAGTTTGGGATTTGAATGAGAATTTTTTAGGTGTTGTAATTTTAAATGATTATCTGAACGTAATAAAAAAAAACATAAGTATAAAGCTATCTATTAAAAATTATAATATAACTTTTCATGGTAGTATAAAAAAAATAAGACAAGAATTTTTTAATTTAAGTAAATTTATATTTGAAATAAAAATATTACAAGATCCTACAGGCCTTTTTGGTAAATATTTAAATATTATAAGTGGCGAAAATTTATTTGAAGATAAAACAAATCCGGAGGTGCAATCTAATGAATGAAGACAATTTAGAATTTTTTATGTCTGCTTTTCAAGAAATTACTAACATAGGTATGGGAAATGCTGTAAGTTCTCTTTCTATGATGCTGAATAAAAAGGTAGACATTTCTGTCCCTAACTTAGAAGTAATAAAACTTTCTGATATTTTTTTAAATATGGAAGAACCTGATGAGATATATGCGTGTTCTTATGTAAAAATGGAGGGTGAATTAGAATCTTCACTTGTTTTTTTAATAGAAAAAGATTCAGTTAAAAGATTAATTAAAGAAAGTGTTGGTTTAGAGATTAAAAATATTACAGAATTAGACGAAATGTCTTCATCAATGATTGGAGAATTAGGAAATATAATGTTTGGTTCCTATACCAGTGCTATTTCTCAATTTTTGAAAATAAATATACAAATTACCCCCCCCCCAAGTTGCTGTTGATACTTTTGCTTCATTAATAGCTGAATCTATTGTTATGAGTATTACATTTGAAGACGAGGTCATTTTAACAGAAACTGAAATACAAGTAGAAGATTGGGAAAACATTATAAAAGGAAAAATAGTTTTCTTAATGAATGAAGACAATAGAAATAAATTATTTGAATACGTAAAAAAGGTTTTTTATGGGGGTTAAAAAATGAAAAAAATAATAGGAATAGGCGAATACGCTGTATCAAAATCTCCTGATATATTAGTCACTTTAGGTTTAGGTTCATGCGTTGGAGTTTGTATTTGGGATAAAAATAAAAAAGTAGGTGGTTTAATACACGTAATGTTACCAAAATCACCTAATAGTAATGTTGTAAAACCGGGAAAATATGCAGATTTAGGAATATCCTTATTAATGGAAGAACTAAAAAAAATGGGTGGATCAAATTATACTGCAAAAATTTTTGGTGGTGCTGCAATGTTTAAAGGCTCATCAATGGATGTTGGTAAAAAAAATGTTGAATCAGTAAAGGAACAATTGAAAATTTTAAATATAAGAATTATAGCAGAAGATACTGGGGGAAATAGAGCAAGAAGCATAGAATTTAATTTAGATACTGGTGAAGTAATGGTTAAAAAGGTGGGTGGTGGTGAAAAAGTTGAAATTTTCAAATACTGAACTTATAATATATTTTTCCCTTTTTTTAATATTCTTATTTATAAATTTATTTATATCAAAAAATTTTTTTATTACCTCTCTATTAAGATCAATAATAAGCATAGCCGTTGTCATAATATTGAATACCACAATAAAGGCAGTGATTAATAAATAATGAAAAATATAAACAAAGATGATATAATAAAAAACTTTTTACCCAAAATAAAATATATTGCTTTAAATTTATTATCTACCCTTCCTAAAAATGTTGAATTAGACGATTTAATCCAGGAAGGGATAATAGGGTTGCTTCAATCGTTAGAAAAATACAATCCACAAAAAGGTGTGACTTTTTATACATTTGCTGTAAAAAGAATTAGAGGAGCTATGTTAGACTATTTAAGAAAAATAGATTGGCTTCCAAAAGATTTAAGACATAAAATTAAAAAAATGGAAGAAATTCTTGCTGAACAAAATATAGACGATTATATAAGTGATGACGAATTATCAGAAATGCTTGATATTTCCAAAAAAGAAGTTAAAAAACTTAAAGCTGAGCTTCATAGAAGTCAAATTTTAAGTTTAGATTCATTCTTAATAGGCACTAATGAATTAAATATAGAAATATCAAATGAAGAGAATGACCCAGAAATATTAGCCTATAAAGATTTATTAAAAAATGAACTGAAAAAAGCTATATTAAGTCTAAATGAGAAAGAGCAATTGATCTTATCTCTTTATTATGAAAAGGAATTAACATTTAAAGAAATAGGAAAAATATTAGATATTTCTGAATCAAGGGTTTCTCAAATTCATTCTTCTATTATATCTAAATTAAAGAAAAAACTTGGTGGTGATTAAAATGCCTGATCCTATTAATTTTAGTATATCTTATATAAATAACGTTGATGTTTCAAACAATATTCAACATTTAAATGATGCACTAGTGGCTTCTAAAAGTACAAATCTTGAAGAACACGTTAAAAAAAATGAAGAAGCAAAATCTCAGGTGAAAAATACGGATGAAAAATCTGCATCACATGGTATTAATAATGAAAATAAAAATTCTTCAGAATATAAAAAAAGAAAAAGAGAAAAGAAGAAAGAAGAAGAAGAAAAAGAAAAAATAATAATAGATGAATATAGAGGACATTCTTTAGATGTAAGAATTTAGAATACGGACATAAGTCCGTATTTTTTATGCAGAGGTGATGATTATTTTAAATGATATAATGAATACTATAAAGCAATCAAAGAAGAAATTTAAAATAATAATTTTTCCGGATACATGGAATATAGAAAATTTAGTAGATCAAAAGGTTTTATTATATCCCAATTACGATGTATTTCCATTTGAATCAATTAAAATATCAAAAAAAATAAAGGCTTTAAGAATCAATACATTATTTAATTGTTTAAACAATGATAATAATATTATATTCACTACATTTCACGCAATTAGTAGATATACTATTCCAAAAGACATTTTTATTCAAAACATTCTAAAATTTAAATTAAATCAAGATTTTATTATTAATCCTTTTGTATATGGTTATGAAAAAACTTGGAATGTGTATGAATATGATGAATATTCTCAAAAAGGCTTTGTTAAAGATTTATTTATACCAATATATGAGTACCCTATAAGATTAGAACTATTTGATGACGAAATAACAAGAATAAATTTTTTTGATATAAATTCTCAAAAAAGCATTGAACATTTAAATGATTTTATATTTACACCTGGCTCAGAATTTATGCTTAAATTTGAAAATAACTATTATAATAATTTAAAAAAATTCCTTGATAAAAATAATTATAAAAATGTTTCTTTAGATATAGAATCATTTGAAACATTACCTGATATATTGTACAATCAAAAACAAACACTATTAGACTATATTGATATGAAAAATACTGATATATTTGTTATAAATGAAAATGAAAGCATAAAATCCTACTATAATAGAGAAAGAGAAAATTTAGAATTTATATTTTCTGACGTAAAAAAAGAGTTATATAAAGAATTTAGTGGAGAAAAAATTGAAAATATTTTAAAATTTAAATATAAAAATATCGAGGTTAATAAGCATAATCTTTTAGTAAAAAAAATTACTCCAAAAAAAAGAACTGAAGAAATTCCTATATTAGAATGGGATGATTTAAAAATAAATGATTTAATAGTACATGAGGATTATGGGATAGGTATATATAAAGGATTAGAAAAAGTTAAAACATATTTCGGAGAAAAAGAATTAATAAAAATTGAATATGAGAATAATGCTAAGGTTTTTTTACCTATTGAAAGAATCGATAAAATTACTAAATATGTTGGAGATAAAGATTTAGTAAAAATTGATAAAATAGGCTCTTCATCATGGCAAAAACGCAAGAAAAAAGTTGAAGAAAATATTAAAAGTAAAATAAAAGGATTGATCCAATTATACGCTTTAAGAGAACATACTACTGGTATTGTATTAAATGGTGATGAAGAAATAGAAGAAAAATTTAAAAAAACCTTTGATTATATAGAAACCATAGATCAAGAAAAAGCTATCGAAGAAGTACTAAATGACTTATCTTCTACTAAACCTATGGATAGACTCATTGCGGGCGATGCTGGGTTTGGAAAAACAGAAGTTGCTTTAAGAGCTGTTGTTAGAACTGTAAGTTCAGGCTATCAAGCAGCAATTTTAGTTCCTACAACAATATTAGCTCAACAATATTATGATAATGTAAAAGAAAGATTTGAAGAAGTTGGAATAACTGTAGAATTAATAGATAGATTTAAAACTCAAAAAGAAAAAGATATTATTATAGAAGGAATTAATTCAGGAAAGTTGGATGTAATAATTGGAACCCATGCATTATTAAACAAAAATATAAAATTTAAAAAATTGGGTTTATTGGTTGTTGATGAAGAGCAAAGATTTGGTGTTTTTCAAAAAGAAAAACTAAAAGAAATATCTCATGGCATAAATGTTCTCACAATGAGTGCGACTCCTATCCCTAGAACATTATATTTTTCTATAACTGGTTTAAGAGATTTATCAGTAATATCAACTCCTCCCTTTGGAAGAGTTCCTGTCGAATCCTTTGTGTTTAAATACTCAGATAAAATTATAAGAACTGCAATATTAAGAGAAAAATCAAGAGGTGGTCAGATATTATACATTCACAATAGAATTAATGATTTAGAAGAAATTGAAGAAAGGGTTAGAAAAATAGTTCATGAAGTAAACACCGTTGCAGTTCACGGAAGAATGCCAAAAAGATATTTATCTAAAATAATAAAAATGTTTTATAAAGGAGATATTGACGTTCTAATAGCTACAACAATAATTGAAAATGGAATTGATATACCAAATGCCAATACTTTAATAATAGATGATGCAGAACGTTATGGCATATCTCAATTATATCAATTAAGAGGAAGAGTAGGAAGAAGTAATAAAAGGGCATTTGCTTATTTCTTATATAAATCAAAACTTAAACCTGATACAATGAAAAAATTAGAAGCTATTAAAAATTTTTCAGGACCTGGAAGTGGGCTTAAGCTTGCAATGCAAGATTTAGAAATAAGAGGATTCGGAGATTTATTAGGAATTGATCAAAAAGGTCATATAAACAATGTTGGGTTGCATATGTATAAAGAAATATTAAATAGAACTCTAGCAGAATATTATTCTAAAGATTTTAAAACAAAAGATATAAAAGAAAAAATAGATTTAGAAATTAAAGGGATAAAAATGCCAATTATAATACCAGAAGAATATATAGAAAACCCTGTTGAAAGAATGAGAATATACAGAACTATTGCTAATGAAAACCATATTGAGAATATAGAAAATATAAAAAAAGATATTGAAGATAGATTCGGTAAAATGTCTGAAGAAGTCAATAATTTGTTAGAATATACAAAATTAAGAATTATTGCATACAAAAAAGGAGCAAAAAATATTGAAATATATGATAATAGTTTAATTATTGAATATAAAAATCACTTAGACATTGATATAAAAACGCTAAGAAAATATTCTAAAAGATTTAATCACTTCTCTGATGAAAAGAAAATAGTGATTTATTCAATAGATTCGGAAAAAACATTATTTGAAATTTTTAAATAAGAGGAGTTTTATGCTCCTCATTAATTTGTAAAGAAATTGAATCAAAATAAAACTCATTCAAACGCTCGATTGCTAATCTAGAAAAAACGAAGAAAATTATAAAATAATGCTCTTCACCAAGTGAAAATTCTAAATCCTCGAAAATTTTCGTTTTCGCAAGTCGTATCAAACTCACATCCATGTTCGGTTTCACTCAATTTTGCATCCATGCAAAATTGACCTGCTTTATTCGAATTTTCATTCGTTTTATTTTTGAATTCCAGTAATAAATAATTTCACTATTAAAATAAAACCCCCTGTCTTTTGACAGGGGGAAAAATAAAAAGAGGGGCGCTACCTACTCTCGCATGGATTGCCCATACTACCATCGGCCCAGATATGCTTAACGGTCGGGTTCGGTATGGATCCGCGTGTGCCCATATCTGGTATCTGCACCCCTCAAAACTCATTCACATGTGCATAGTTACTTAATAAGGTCAAGGCCTCGGGCTATTAGTACCGGTCGGCTCAATACATCACTGTACTTACACCTCCGGCCTATCTACGTCCTAGTCTCGAACTGCCCTTACCTCCGAAGAGTGGGAAACCTCATCTCGGGGCCCGTTTCCCGCTTAGATGCTTTCAGCGGTTATCGGTCAGGTACATAGCTACTCAGCTCCTGCTCCTGGCGGAACAGCTGATTCACTAGCGGTACCCTCACACCGGTCCTCTCGTACTAGGTGTGACCCCCCTCAAGTTTCCTACGCCCGCAGCAGATAGGGACCGAACTGTCTCACGACGTTCTGAACCCAACTCACGTACCGCTTTAATGGGCGAACAGCCCAACCCTTGGGACCTACTTCAGCCCCAGGATGCGATGAGTTAACATCGAGGTGCCAATCCGCGCCGTCGATATGAACTCTTGAGCGCGATAAGCCTGTTATCCCCGGGGTAACTTTTATCCGTTGATCGACGGCCCTTCCACTCGGATCCGCCGGGTCACTAAGACCGTGTTTCCACCCTGCTCGACCTGTCAGTCTCGCAGTCAGGCAGGCTTTTGCCTTTGCACTCTCCTGTGGATTTCCAACCCACATGAGCCTACCTTCGCGCACCTCCGTTACTCTTTAGGAGGCGACCGCCCCAGTCAAACTGCCCACCTAACACTGTCCCATCACTGCTCTTCACAATCAATGGTTAGTAACCCATCATGATAAGGGTGGTATCCCACCGGCGGCTCCACCTACCCTTGCGAGCAGGTTTCTCTGCCTCCCACCTATCCTGTACATATCATGACAAGTTACAATGTCAGGCTACAGTAAAACTCCACGGGGTCTTTCCGTCTAACTGCGGGTACTGGGCATCTTCACCCAGTCTGTAATTTCACCAGGCCCTCCGCTGAGACAGTGTCCAAATCGTTACGCCATTCATGCAGGTCGGAACTTACCCGACAAGGAATTTCGCTACCTTAGGACCGTTATAGTTACGGCCGCCGTTTACCGGGGCTTCGGTTCGTACCTCTCAGCACTCCCCTTAACCTTCCGGCACTGGGCAGGCGTCAGACCCTATACGTCCTCTTTCCGAGTTCGCAGAGTCCTGTGTTTTTGGTAAACAGTCGCCTGGACCTTGTCACTGCGACTCCCCAATGCAGTTGCCTACATCAAGGAGCACCCCTTCTCCCGAAGTTACGGGGCTATTTTGCCGAGTTCCTTAGCGGAGGTTAGCCTGCTCCCCTTAGCCTTCTCAGCTCACCCACCTGTGTCGGTTTTCGGAACGGGCATACATTTCCCAGTAAGCGAGGCTTTTCTTGGCAGCCTGGCTACGACCTCGTTGGACCTTCGTCCTCCCCATCACGCTTCAGCCTCCACCGGCGGATTTACCTACCAGCTTCTTCGACCTTTGCGCTTGGATGAGCGTGCCACTTGCTCACGAGGCTTCGCCTTCTGCGTCCCCCCTCTTACTATCGGTCATGTATGGCACAGGATTCTTTACCTGTTTTCCATCGGTTACTCCTTTCGGATTCACCTTAGGTCCCGGCTTACCCTGGGCGGACGACCCTTCCCCAGGTACCCTTGGGCTTTCGGGGGGAAGGATTCTCACCTTCCTCTCGTTACTCATGCCCACATCCGCTCTTGTGCTTCGTCCAGCATTCCTCACGAATTGCCTTCTCCCTACTGCACAATGCTCCCCTACCAATCCGCAGATTCCGCAGCTTCGGGGTACAGCTTCAGCCTCCTTACATTTTCGGCGCAGTCCGCCTCAACCGGTGAGCTGTTACGCACTCTTTTAATGATGGCTGCTTCTAAGCCAACATCCCGGCTGTCTCTGGCAGTCCACTACCTTTCACACTTAGCTGTCCCTTTGAGCCCTTAGCTGGCGGTCTGGGCTGTTTCCCTCTCGACCATGGAGCTTTTCCCCCACAGTCTGTCTCCCAACCACTAAGTTACGGTATTCGGAGTTTGACAAGTTTCGGAGGTTACCCCCCTACGCCTATCAGTGCTCTACCCCCGCAACTCTTGGTTGAGGCCGTGCCTACACACGTTTCGGGGAGATCCAGCTATCACCAGGTTCGGTTGGCTTTTCACCCCTATCCACAGGTCATCCGAATGCGTTTCACTGCATACCGGTTCGGGCCTCCATTGCGTTTCACCGCAACTTCACCCTGCCCATGGATAGCTCACCTGGCTTCGGGTCTGCATACATTGACTTCACGCCCTTTTCAGGCTCGCTTTCACTTCGGCTCCACCTCTCCCGGCTTAACCTCGCCAATGCATGCAATTCGTGGGCACATTAATCAAAAGGCACGCGGTCACTCCGTAGAGCTCCCACTTCTTGTAGGCTTACGGTTTCAGGTTCTCTTTCACTCCCCTCCCGGGGTCCTTTTCACCTTTCCCTCACGGTACTCTTCCGCTATCGGTTGACGGGTAGTATTTAGCCTTGGATGGTGGTCCACCCTGATTCACGCAGGATTCCTCGTGTCCCACGCTACTTGGGAGAGTAATCCAGGAGTTCCTATGTATTTCGCCTACGGGACTTTCACCCTCTCCGGTGTACCTTCCCAGATACTTCGGCTATACATTTTTCACTCCCGAGCCTCATGCAGTTGGCTCCGATTACTTCCCGCTACCCCAGTTAGGCAACGGCTGCACCCTTTTACACCTAACTGGTTTGGGCTCCTCCCCTTTCGCTCGCCACTACTCAGGGAATCTCTTTCGATTTCTTTTCCTCCGGGTACTAAGATGTTTCCCTTCCCCGGGTTCGCCCCGGCTCTCGCCGGTCTTCGGGTTGCCCCATTCGGATATCTGCGGATCTACGCTCGCTTGCAGCTCCCCGCAGCTTTTCGCAGCTTGCCACGTCCTTCTTCGCCTCCCGTCACCTAGGCATCCTCCGTAAGCCCTTTTTACCTTGACCTTATCTTTCACTATGCACTTGTCAATGAGCTGGTGGAGTAGAGGGGACTTGAACCCCTAACCTTCTGCGTGCAAGGCAGACGCTCTCCCAATTGAGCTACTACCCCAACTCCTTCACTACTGAACAGAGACACCCATTCTTCTTTTCTCCTTAGAAAGGAGGTGATCCAGGCGCACCTTCCGGTACACCTACCTTGTTACGACTTAGCCCCCCTCGCTGACTCCACCCTCAATAGGCGTCCTCCTTGCGGTTGGACTACCCATCTTCGGGCGTTTCCAACTCGGGTGGCTTGACGGGCGGTGTGTACAAGACCCGGGAACGTATTCACCGCAGTGTGGCTGACCTGCGATTACTAGCGATTCCGGCTTCATGCAGTCGGGTTTCAGACTGCAATCTGAACTGGGGTAGGGTTTCTGGGATTCGCTCCACCTCTCGGCCTCGCTGCCCTCTGTCCCTACCATTGTAGCGCGTGTGTCGCCCAAGACATAAGGGGCACGATTACCTGACGTCATCCCCTCCTTCCCTCCGCCTCGTCGGCGGCTGTCCCGTTAGGGTTCCCACCTTTACGTGCTGGTAACTAACGGCAAGGGTTGCGCTCGTTGCGGGACTTAACCCAACACCTCACGGCACGAGCTGACGACGGCCGTGCACCACCTGTATAGGCTCCCAGTACCGAAGTACCAGGTCCCCACTATCTCTAGTGAGTACCACCTATATGTCAAGCCTTGGTAAGGTCCTTCGCTTAGCTTCGAATTAAACCACACGCTCCACCGCTTGTGCGGGTCCCCGTCAATTCCTTTGAGTTTCATCCTTGCGGACGTACTCCCCAGGCGGCCCACTTATCGCCTTAGCTTCAGCACGAACGGTACTACCGCTCACACCTAGTGGGCATCGTTTACGGCTAGGACTACCCGGGTATCTAATCCGGTTTGCTCCCCTAGCTTTCGGGCCTCAGCGTCAGGTTTACCCCAGGAGACCGTCTTCACCACCGGCCTTCTTACCTGTATCTACGCATTTCACCGCTACACAGGTAATTCCGTCTCCCTCTAGTAACCTCAAGTCTTCCAGTTTCAGACGCAACTCCTTGGTTGAGCCAAGGTCTTTTACATCTGACTTAGATGACCGCCTACACCCCCTTTACGCCCAGTGATTCCGGGCAACGCTCGCCCCCTACGTATTACCGCGGCTGCTGGCACGTAGTTAGCCGGGGCTTTTCTTTATCTACCCTCATCTGTGAGCCATTCCCTGCTCACTTTATTGTTCGATAAATTCAGGAGTTTACGTCCCGAAGGACTTCGTCCTCCACGCGGCGTCGCTGGATCAGGGTTTCCCCCATTGTCCAATATTCCCCACTGCTGCCTCCCGTAGGAGTGGGGGCCGTGTCTCAGTCCCCCTGTGGCCGGCCACGCTCTCACGCCGGCTACCCGTCGTCGGCTTGGTAGGCTTTTACCCTCCCAACTACCTGATGGGTCGCAGGCAGCTCCCTCAGCCATGCCTTAGCACGCTTTCACCTCTCGGTCTTATCCGGTATTAGCCACCGTTTCCAGTGGTTGTCCCGGTCTGAGGGACACTTTCCTACGCGTTACTCACCCGTTCGCCACTAGTACTACAGCCCGAAGACTGCCTCCTCGTTCGACTTGCATGTGTTAAGCACGCCGCCAGCGTTCGCCCTGAGCCAGGATCAAACCCTCCATCCAAGACTTCGAGTTCGATCTTAACTCTCACTTCTTACTTCCGCTGGGTGTCTCTGTTCACTTGTCAAGGAGCTTCTTCCTTTTTTCTCCCGCAGACCTCTTCGTCCGCGTCCGAGTATATATATTACCATCTTTCTTTCACTTTGTCAACTTACAACTTCGTTAATTTTGTTAATCATTCGTGAATTGATCTCTAATAACGTTATAGATTTATTTTTCAATTATTTAAGGCTAACCATTTTACTATATTAATCATCAATTTTCTATCATCACCATAACTATATCCATTATATAATTTATCTCCAGCTGTCCCTGTTCCATCATCAATAGGTGAAGAATCTCCTATTGCTACAAATTTCCCTTTACCATATTTACCAGCTATAACATATGGACCCCAAGATTCTTTATTATAATATACTACACCAATTATTTTATCTGTATTTATAATATATTCTGCTGTCCCAGCCCACGCTCCTGTTTCTTTAACTCCTTCTGTTATCGGATGTTTTTCCATTTTTGTTATTGGATGTTCAGAATACTGTTTTTCTTTAAATCTAAAACCTAATTTCCCCACAAAATCGTCTTCATAGATATTTTTACTTTCTATTTGATGAGTCCCTTTTAAAAATCCATTAAATATTTCAACAGCATCCCAGCCATCATTATTTCTATCAGCACCAATATGATCTGCAATAAAAAAAACATTTCCTCCATCTAAAATATATTTTATTATTGCATTTTGTTCATCTTTTGTAAATACAACATTTGGTTCAGGTATTATATATACATCATAATTTTTTAAAACATCGTATGTAATAGGCTTATCATCATCTTTTTGATTTCTACCTGTTTCATCGTTTCCCCATTCTTCTACAAGAGCTCCAAGATTCTTTAAATCATCTGCTAAATCTGAAAAACCTCCATGAATAGTCCAATCCGCATTACCTGCTGTTTGAGAGTGAGCATTATCAAATAAAACTTTTTTATTTGATAAATCAAATGCAATATTTTTATTTTGTATTATACAACTTGATAATATTAAAATCATTATTGACATTATTATTACTATAATATATTTAAATTTCATATTTACCTCCATTTCTAAAAAAGAAAGCCCAAACGGGCTTTCGAATTTATTTTGCTGTTACAAAAGAAGAATCTCCAACATAAATTTTAAACCCATAATTATAACCTACTACACCTTTTACTTCATAAAGATTTCCCGTTTCAAGATTAGCAGGCATTGATGAATATTTTACAACTGTTATATCAGCATTTCCATCATCATTTAAATCAAAAACAAAGTGTCCATATCCATCTTTACCTAAATATTTTCCCTCAAATATCACCAAATTTCCTAAATTGTCCATTCCTGGTAAATTATTCATTGTTAAATGATCGGCTTTATCCCAAGGAATTGTTCCCTTTATTGAAGTTGAAACATCAGAATCGTTTTGAGCTAAAGTAAACCTATATTCGAAATATCCATTGTCTTTATCTCTTTCAACATAATATGGTCTTCCTGTTGCATCAAATGTGTCATTCATTTCTATATCTAATGTCTTATCAACCTTAAAGTAAATCCCTGTTCCATCTGAAGTTACACCATATATATATCCATAATTCGAAGCATCATAAACAACTATAACATCTTTTACATTTTTAAGAGGAACAACATCAGGATCTGCTGTATCCCAACCTGCAGTACCTTTAACATAATTATCTTTAATTTCAGCTTTAATATCTGCTATAGAATAAGATACTACCTGAGAGTTTTCATCACCATTTTCTTCATCAACCTTTTCTTTTGTCAAACATCCACTTAATAAAAATACCCCCATCAAAATAACCAATAAATAAATAATACTTCTCTTCACCAAAAACACCCCCTAATTAGTATGATAAACTTTAAAATAATATTCTTGTTAAAGGTCTTTCAGTTATAACAAAGTCTGTCCATGTTGTAAAACTCATAACAAATTTTTGTTCCCCGTCTACTCTACCATTAATATCTTTCATAGCAAAAGTCAAATCAAAATCTTCCCCAATTAATTTAATTCCATAATTTGTAATGTAATCTGTTAAAACTCCATCATCTAAAGAATTCCCCTGGAAAAACAATTCCATTTTCCATGGTCTAGGTAAATAATATCCTAATCTTCCTTCAAACAACCATGTTTTATTTGAAGGATTATTAGTAGCAGCATCTACATCAAGATAATATATATTCTCATTATTTTGATCCATATTATAATACATCAATCCTTTTAAATAAACTGGATAATAATTTATCTTTCCCCCTAAAGCAATTTTAGGTGATGGTAATATTTTAACTAAATCTGAAATATTATTTGTTATTTCAGAAATAGAATCAACAGTTGAAGGAACAGCATATCCAACACCATAATATAATTGAGTAATAAGCTTTCTACTCCATTTTATAGAATTATATCCTGCAAATGATGCAGATAATTTATTATATCTATTATCCTGAGATAAATAGAACATATATTTTGTATATCTATCATCTAAGCCAGCATAAGCATAAATCGATTTATTTTCTAAATCATATGCACCACCAAATTTCATCTCACCAAACGGTTTTATGTATCCACCTACTGCCATATTCATAGGATTTAAAGTATAATTTTTATCTCCTAAATCATCTCTAAAACCGCCTACTCTAAATGAAAAATCTGATCTTAAATCATATGGATAATCTCTAAATTTAAATTTACCAAACATAAGTAAAATATCATATCCTATTTTATATTGTAAATAATAATATCTAGGAAGTTTAAATTTTAACGTCTTATCGTTTAAATCATATAAAAGCGTGGATGAAGGTAGTGTTACATAATCATTGAACCTTAACATTACGTTTGGTGTAATTCCAATATCAAAATATGTTATTGGAAATACATCAGCATAATTATCAGGATCATCTAAATTCATTGTATAAATACCCAATACTGAGAATTTTGTACCACTAAAAGCTGCAAAGGAAAGAAAAACAAGCAACAAAAATACCCCTAAAAATACTTTCTTCATAATAATACCTCCTAAAAGTTTATCTTAAATTGATTCACATAAATGAAATTTGTGATATAATATTACGTCGGATGATTTTAACATAACATTATAACACAAAATAAACGGAGGTGTAATGTAACAATGTATAAAAAAATTTCATTAATTGTAATTATTTTACTCTCATTACTCTTAATTAGTTCATGTTCAAAACAAACAACAAATAATATTCAAAACATGGAAAAATTATATTATGTCAGTAGAGTAATAGATGGTGATACTATAAAAATATATTATAATGGTGATGAGGTATCTGTTAGATTTATTGGAATTGATACTCCAGAAACTCATAGTGGAAGCAAACCCTTAGGCGAATTAGGCGATAAAGCTTATTGGTTTACAAGAAATAAAATATATACAGATAATGCAAAAAAATCATATGTATTTTTAGAATTTGACAATGATAAATATGGAAACTATGATAGATTGTTAGCTTATATATATTATAAAGGAAAAGATGGAAAAATGCATTTTTTGAATAAAGAAATATTAGAAAATGGATGGGCTAGACCATTATTTTATTCTGATACTTCAAAACACAGAGATGATTTTATAGAAGCTTACAAAAAGGCTTTCGAAGACAGAAAGGGAATTTTTCAATTTTTTGATTCAAAAGATAGAATTGTCGAAGATAAGGATTTAACTGATAAGGATATCGGTAAAATTAGGAACGTCAAATTAAAAGTTTCAAATGTTTCCAGCTCAGGATCTTTTTATCATGTTTATTCGGAAAGCGGGAATTTTTATATCAGCATCAGAAGGGACGAATATAATGCCTTTTTTAATAATTTAAACTTATATGATTTAAAAGGAAAAGAGATTATGATTTATGGTGAAGTTTGGAAAGAAAATGGAAAATATGAAATACTGGCAAGAGCAGAATTTGAGTTTACCATTATAAAATAAAATATTCAAAACGATATTCGTTCATCCGGTGAAAATTTTTAATCCTCAAAAATTTTCAAGGATCCTCTTATATTATTTTTTCATATTTTATTTGTCAACAAACTAAAAGCCCAAATTTGGGCTTTTAGTTTATAATAGTGTTGTTGGCGGGTTTAAATAAACATACATTTTTTTATTATATTTTTTTATTATTTCATAAAATTTATCATGATCAATATTTCCTTTAATTACAACCTGATATCTATATTGCCCTCTTAATTTAGGTATTAATGGTTCAGTAGGTTCCATTATGTCAACATCAGAAAAATTACTTTCCAATAATTTATAAAATCCTTCAGCATCCTTTAATGCTTGTTCTTGAACCGTATGAGAAAATATTAATAATAACAAATCAGAATATGGTGGATAATTATATTTCTTTCTATTGCTTAATTCCAATTCAACTACATTATCAAAATCATGTTCTTTAATATATTCAAAAAATGGACTTTCTGATTTAAATGTTTGAATTAATACTTTACCTTTTTCTTTTCTACCAGATCTTCCTGCTACTTGAATCAAAAGAGATGCTGTATGTTCCTGTGATGTATATTCTGGAAAATTCAAATATCTATCGCTATCTAAAATTACTACTAACTTAATATCAGCTATATCTAACCCTTTAGTAATCATTTTAGTTCCAACTATTATTGCAGAACCTTCTTTTTTTATTTCCTCAAATGCTTTATATAAATCATCATTTGTTTTTATTATTTCTCTATCCATTCTAATAATTTTTTTATTTGGAAAAAACTTCAATAACTCATTTACAACCCTTTCCGTTCCGTAACCTCTTAATTGCAATTCCGGATTTCCACATACAGGACAGGATGGCGGAACTTTTTTTTCACTTCCGCAGTAATGACATTTTAATTTATTTTCGTATCTATGATAAGTATATGAGACATCACAATTTTCGCATTTTAATACATTTCCACAATTTGTGCAAATTAAATAATTTGCATATCCCTTTGTTGGAGAAAATATTAAAACCTTTTCTTCTTTTTTTAATGTTTCTTTTATTTCTTCTAATACTTTTTTTGTAAATATCCAGCTTAACTTTTCTTCTTTTTTCATATCTATAATTTCAATATCTGGCATTTCTGTATAAACTCTTTCTTTTAATTCAAATAAATTAATTTCTTTTTCTAATGCTCTTTTAATTTCTCTTAAACTTGGTGTAGCAGATGATAATATCAATTTAATATTTTCTAATTTTGCCCTTATATACCCTATTTCAACTGCATCATAAGAAATTTGATCAAATTGATATAGAGAATTATCGTGCTCTTCATCTATTATTATCATTCCTAAATTTTTTATTGGTATCCAAACAGCACTTCTTGTACCAACTATAATATCTATTTCGCCATTCACTGCTTTGTACCATGTTTTAATTCTTTCGGTGGAATTTATACCAGAATGATAAATTCCTATTTTACTTTCAGGAAATCTCCTTTTTATCCTGTATAAAAATTGTGGAGTTAATGAAATTTCAGGAATTATGATTAAAATTTTCTTCCCTTCTTGAATATATTTTTCCATTACTTCAAAAAATATTTCTGTTTTACCACTTCCCGTTACTCCATATAAAAGATCTATTGATCTTTCTTCTTTTAATAAACCAGTTAATATGTCATTTTGTTTATCTGTTAATTGTACTTTAAATTCATCATCAAAATTTTCTTCTTTAACAATAATATCTATTATATTCTTCTTCTTTAGTGTTTTAAGAACTGTAGATCCTCTATAAATAATTTTATTATTATATAATTCTTCTTCTGTCACTTCTTCTTTTTCTATTAAATAATTTATTACCCTCATTGCAGATTTTGATACTTTTTCATTTAGAATTTCATCTATATTTTTCTTCAGTATTATAATATTGTTCTTTTTTTCAACAGTTTTTTTAATATGAACCGATAAACTAATTAAATCATTTTTTATTAATTCTTTTATACGTTTATTAGCATCTTTCCTATTTTTAAAATTTTTATAGTACTCTTTTAAAAAGATCGGTTTTTCAATACCTGATAGTGACGATTTTGGTAATATTTTAATTTTAAGTTTATCTGAAGATAATGACGGAAATACCAATCTCGCTATTTCACTTATAGGCATGAGAAATTTTTTAGATGCAGAATAAATCAAATTTATATGAGAATCATTTATCAAAGGAATATTATCGATCACTAATTCTATTTCCTTTATTTTATAATCTTTTTTACTGGTTTCTGAAAGAATTACTCCTAACTTTTGTTGATTTCTAAATTCAATTAGCACCCTTCGACCGGGTGCTAATTTTTCTTCATATGAATATGTAAATGTATTATATGTATATGTTCCAAATACTGCCACTTTATAATAATACATAAAATCACTGCCTTATTAAAATCTTGATACTTAATCCTGATATTTTATCTATTGAATTAACCTCATCACCTGTAATATAATCTCTATATTTCCCATTTAACTTCATATTTAATTTTACTGGTATTTTTCTGGAATTTGTCATTACTATAACTTCATCAGTATCTGTATATCTCTTATATACTAATGCTCCTAATTTTGTTTTTAAAACTTTATACTCTCCATACCTCAATGCTTCATGTTCTTTTCTTAATTTAATCATTTTTTTATAATAATTATATATCTCCATATTCCAAAATTCTTTATCCCATGGAAATGGTTTTCTACACCAAGGATCTTTTCCACCATCTAATCCAATTTCATCACCATAATATATTACTGGAGCTCCTACAAATGTCATTTGAATCCCTACAGCTATTTTTAATTTATTAATATCACCATTTAATTCTGTCAATACTCTAGGTGTATCATGACTATCCAACATATTCCACAATGAATTTAAAACTTGAGGTGGATATTTTTCTAAATATAAATTGGTATTTCTTACAAAATTAAAAGCACTTCCTCCCTTTGCATAACCAAGAGTTGCATCCCTAAAGAGATAATTCATTACAGTATCAAAAGCTGGATATTCAAAAAATCTTGTGGAATCCTTCCAATATTCACCACTAATTATTGCTTCATTATTAATCCCTTTCACCAAAGGATAAAAGAAATTCTCCCAAAATGATTCTTTAACCTCATCTGCAGCATCTAAACGCCATCCATCAATTCCATATCCCATCCATTTACCAATCACAGAAGAAATATATGCTTTAACGCCATAATAATCCACATTTAATTTAGGTAAATCAGCATATCCCCACCATGAAAGATAACTATCAGCTGACTTTGTTACAGGGAATTTTTTAATAAAATACCAATTCAAATATTTTGAATTTTTTTGATTTCTAAATATATCCTGCATAGCAAAAAATTCATCCCCAGAATGATTAAAAACACCATCTAAAACTATTTTAATATTATTTTCTTTTAATTCATTTATTAATTTTTCAAATGTTTTTTCATCCCCAAAATGCGGATCTATTTTTAAGTAATCCTTTGTATCATATTTATGGCTGGATACAGATTCAAAAATGGGATTGAAATAAATTGCCTCTACTCCTAAATTTTTTAAATAATTTATAGATTTTATCACACCTTCAAGATCTCCACCATAAAAACCATTTGATCCTAAAGATGAAGATGTATAAGGTCCATACCAATTATTTGTATATTTTGGATCATTGTTTTTATCGCCATTTCTAAATCTTTCTGGAAATATTTGATAATATATTCTTCCTTTAGACCATTCAGGAACGTTCAAATATTTGATAACTGGTTTATCAAAATCAAATTCAAAATAATAATTTTCAGGATATTCTAAAGAAGTTTTTCCATCTTTTATTAAAAATTTATATTTTAAAATATTTGAAGGTGTAAGAATATGAAATCTATACAGTTCTGAATTGTCATATGTTAATTTTTCTTTTTTTAACACTTTTCCATTGCCTATAAATATTACATCTTGAACATCGTTTTTTTGAACTTCCAAGGAAAGATATATTTCTCCTGGTTTAACTGGATTTACATATTTTCTTTCAATTGTATGTTTTACTACTCCGATTATTCCATCATTTATAGACGGAATATATGTTTCCTCATCTTCTACTGTTAATACCGAATATAATTCTCCATTATAATATGCTGTATTTGGATTTTTATAGTCCAAAATCTTTTGATTATCTACTAAAAACAAATATTTATATTTTCCTTCATTTAAATTAAAAACTTTTTTCCATATACCAGTATTTGATTTATTCATACTTACAGGCTTAAAATCAGTAAAATCTCCAATTATATACACAGATGATGCTGGCTTCGTATAATAAACAGTCACATTTCTTGAAAATAGTATTATTGATATAACAATGATTATATTTATTAAAATATGTCTTTTCATATTTTCCCCTTCCTATATATTATTTTCATTTTTTTATCTAATTCATATCTAGAATATTCTTTATTTTTATAATAAAGCGAATAAACATTGGTAGATTTAAAATCATATTCTATCATTTTAAAATATGTTTTTTTATCAATGTTCCACATTTTTCTTTTATTCTTTAAATCTCTTTCAATATTTTTTATTATTGAAACATAATTAGAAGGCGTTGTTATTATAGGATATTCAACTTTATTTCTCATTACTGATAATAATTCTCTACCTTTTTCTGTAAAACCCAACACTCTTAAATATTGAGGGCCTGTATTATTTATGTTTTCAATTAATTCATTGGTAATACCAAAATATATATTTAACAGTGTTCTTTTAATTCTCGTATATGTAAATCTTTTAGATTTAATATTATGATATAACTCTTTAATTGTATTAGTATGTTTTGCAGCTTCTATTATTCTTTGATCCAGACCTTCATTTACACCATAATATTTTTTTAAATTATCTCTACTTAACGTTCTTAAATAAGACAAAAATGAAAGTTCAAAATCTTCAATGAATATTGGCCCTTTTCCTAATTTTTCTTCCCTTTGAATAATTTCAAATGTTTTAAACGGAACGGCATTTTTTATTAACTCATACTTTTTTTCTTTCCATAATTTTCTAATTGCTGTAGCACTAGAAAAATTACCTATAAAATTTTCATCATTATAATCTGATCCCTTTCGCCTTATTGTATGAGGAATTATTTTAGAATTTAATTTTTTTAATGCTATAAGATATTCTAACCCAAGAATATCATTTGATTTTTCTATTATAAGAATTTGTTCTTTGGATAAAATCTTATTTTGTTCAAAATATTCAATTAAAGCATATTTTCTAGCATTCGGGAATGAATAACCCTTTTTTAAATATTTTTTTAGTAATATTTGGTAATCTTCTGGTTGATTATACAAAGTTTCGGCTATTATATCTAACGTTTTTATATCAGCAGATTCACTACCAAATACCACATCTGTTACTATCTTTGTTTTATCTAATAACCCTATCGAGCCAAAGGCAAAACCATTAGCATCTTGAATCGAGTATAAAAATGGAAGTTCAAAAATTATATCTATTCCCATTTCCAGTGCTATTTCTGCTCTAGAAAATTTATCAATAATAGCAGGTTCTCCACGTTGAACAAAATTACCGCTCATAACAGCTACAGTATAATCTGGATTTATGAGTTCTTTAGCTTTTTTTAAATGGTATAAATGCCCGTTATGAAAAGGGTTATATTCAACTATTACCCCTAATACTTTCAAATTTAACACCCCGTTTGAGGACTTTCATGATTCTTTATAATTTTGGGATTATTATTCTCATCAACTACAACAATCTTAGGATTACTTTTTTCTTCTTTAGAATATAAACCATATGCCATTATTATTACAGTATCACCTAATTCTACCATTCTTGCAGCAGCACCATTTAATCCAATTATTCTTGATCCTCTTTCACCTTTTATAACATATGTTTCAAATCTTGCCCCATTGTTAACATCAACTATTTGAACTAATTCATTTTCTTCAATATCAGCAAGTTCCATTAATTCTTCATCAATAGTAATACTTCCTTCATAATGAATATTTTTTTCGGTAACTGTTGCTCTATGAATTTTTCCTTTCAATAACATTTTAAACATCTTATTACCTCCCAAAAAATAGATTCTTATTTAATTTTATCATTAAAAGTTGTATTTTTGATTTAAAAATATAGAATTTTTAAATCAAAAATATCATCTAATATTTTGTGGTATAATTATATTAACAATACAAGATAAGAGGTGATTTTATGTCAAGAACTGTATTAATTAACGGAACTGTTTCTTATTCATCAAACGCACAAATTATTCACAGCAAAATATTAAAGGATTTAGTAATAGAATTTTTAACAGATTTAGAAGAAAGAAATGAAAGTTTATTAACCTTTTTTGCTTTATTTCTTAAAAATGAAGATGCTGTAGAAATAGATGAACGTTATGACTTGGAACAAATTGTAAAAATGTTGTTTGCATTATCAGCTGAAAAAATTGATGAAATCGATGCATCACCTTTTTACAGTTTCCCAAAATTAAGCGATAAAAAAGAACAAATAGTGAAATTTGTTGAGAGATTATATAATCTATGGAGAAACAAACATAGATTTATGATACAAAAAAGTGATTATGTTTCTAACGGCATCCAAAAAATATATAAAGAAATGATACTGGTAAAAAATAATACTGATTTTAAAAGTTTAGTTACAAACTTTTATAGACAAATTCTTATCAATGTTTCTGATGATAGATTAAAAGTTTTAAGACAACTTCCAAGTGGAGCTCAAGTCGCTTTTTCTGTCGATACTCCAAGGTTTAAAGCAAATGTATTTAATGAAAATGAGACCTTATACAATGTTCCATTTGTCTGGGGAGTGGTTTTTGAACCTCCAGTAATATTTTATACCAAATCTAATAAAAGAAGTGGTATATTTAAAGTTATTGATTCTCCTATATTAAATAAAATAAACCTTGATAATCCAGAAGACTGGTTTGCATTTCCTATTCATGTAGGGAAGAGATATATTTTAGTTTATGTATATAAAGAGTTTTTATCTATGGCTGCAGGATTGACTAATTTATTTGAACTTGCAGGATTTGGAATTGTTCAAAGGAAAAAACCTGACGGTATTTATTTTTATGGTTTGGATGATAAATATTTTGAAAAATCCGAATACAAAAATGGAGTAATTTATAGAGAAGATGATGGAACATACATTGGACTTCTTGGTAGAGATGATAGTGTAGATTATTTTGGATATATGAAAAAAGTAATATTAACTATTCATAATTTGAAAGTCATTGACGATGGAAATTTACCAATACATGGTGCTTTAGCTGAAATTGTATTAAAGAATGGTAAAAAAGCAAATGTTATGCTTATGGGTGATAGTGGAGCTGGAAAATCTGAAACATTGGATGCATTAAATAGGCTTTCAAAAGAAGTTTCTGAAGTAAATATATTAATAGATGATATGGGTTCTTTAGAAATAGATGATAATGGTAATGTTGTTGCATTTGGTACAGAAACTGGTGCATTTGTAAGATTAGATGATTTACAACCTGGCTATGCTTATTCCGCAATAGATAGAAGTATTTTTATGAACCCTAACGAAATTAATGCTCGAGTTATTGTCCCATATTCAAATTATAAAGAAATTATACAACCAACAAAAATTGATTATTTCTTTTATGCAAATAATTATACCAAAGTTGAAAATGACGATGATTATATCGTATTTTATAATGATTGGAAAGATGCATATAATATTTTTTCAAAAGGTGCAAGAATGGCAAAAGGAACAACTTCAGAAGTTGGATTAACATATAGCTATTTCGCAAATCCATTCGGAGCTATTCAAAGAAAAGAAAAACATGAAAAAATTGCTCAAAAGTTTCTGAACCAAATGATTAAAACAGGTGTAAAAGTTGGAGAAATAAAAACACAATTGGGAGTTATAGGATTTGAAGATTCTGGGCCAGATTATGCTGCAAAAGCCTTACTAAAATTAATTAGTAATCAATAATAAAAAGGACCGATTGTAAAATCGGTCCTTTTTTGCTTATGGTGATTGTAATATATTTAAAATGGAGTTTGTGTTTAATTGTCCTGTTTGTCCCAGTAACATTGTACTCATTTGTTGCAAGTTTTGATTTCTTAAATATTCTACCATAGTTCTTGCCATATCTGCTCCTGCAATTCTATTCTCTGCTGTTCCTGTATTTTGAACATTATTCAATAAATTCTCTGCTGCAACACCTAATCTGTTAACATAAGATCCTATTTGAGTTCTTGTGCTATTTACCTGCTTTACCGCATTCTCAAGAGTATTTACTGCATTCTCTGCTCCTTCTTGCGTTGTCAAATTAACATCTTCCAAGTTTAATGCTTCTGGTCTCATATCTTGAATCTTTACCTCTAAATTATTATTAGCATTAGTATCAAGAGGTAATTTAGCTTCAAACGTACCATTTAATAATTGCTTATTATTATATTGAGTATCCTTTACAGTTTCAGTAATTCCTTGTTTTAATTGATTAAATTCATCATTAATAGCACTTCTGGACTCTTCTGATAAAGTGTCATTTGCACCTCTAATTGCTAATTCTTTCATTCTATTTAAAGTATCTTGAATGGATGCAATACCTTGATCAGCTACGTTTAATGCTTCTATACCATCATAAATATTTCTTGCCGCTTGATATGCAGATCTAAACTGTGTATTTAATCTTTGTGCAATAGTAAAACCTGCAGGATCCATATTAGCATTTATTAATCTATTCCCACTTGCTAATTGCTGTGATCTTTGCAATAATAAATTCGACAAATTTGATAATCTATTTGTTTGACTTAAATAATTATTTCCGATTCTCATAGGGGTCCCTCCCTCATTATAATATCCTTATAAATTTAGACACCAAATCTCTAAAAAAGTTCAAAATTTACATTTTATTAACGAACTTTATATTTTTTTATCAGTCTTAATGAATATAAGATTAATATTAATTAAACAAATTTGAAATGGGGGTGAATGTATGGAAAAGAAATATTTTTTTATTTTAATTTTCTTAATATTTTTTCTATTTCTATTTTTTTCTTGTGAGAGAATACAGCAAACATCTGATGGGCTTTTAACCTTTTCTGTAAAAGATAAAATTTCAGAAGAACCTATTTTTGGAGCTCAAATAAAAATTACTCAAAATGGTACTTTTAAAGGTTCTGGAAGCACGGATGAAAATGGAAAATATACATTTACTTTAGCTGAAGGAGATTATGACTATGAGATTTCAAAATTAAATTATTTACCTTTAAGTGCAAAAGCTAAAGTTTATGCAAAAGAGGAAAGAAGTGTAAATGTATTATTAGAACCTACTGAAAACAATCCACCTACCTTTATAAGATATATATCTCCTATTGACAATCAAGTTGTCAAAACACAAAAAGTTAACTTCGAATGGAATGCAAATGATGTTGAAAATGACACTATTTATTATAACATTTATCTCAAATACGTTGGAAATAGTTTTATTAAATTAAATGATGTTCCATTAACAGCTAACACATATACTTATGAACCTCCAATAAAAGGACAATATCAGTGGAGAATAGAATTATGGGACGAATTAAACACAGATAACAAGATAATGGTATTAGAAGCTCCAACATTTGATTACGAACCTACTTCAGACTCTACAATAAACCATAAACCAACTATCACTCTAAAAGAACCTATTGATGGATCCACTTTACAACACTCTGAAATATTATTTTCTTGGGAAGCTTCCGATATAGATAAAGATCCTCTTACTTATGATTTATTCCTAGGAGAGTCTTTAAATAGCTTTACAAATATAGTATCTAAATATAATAAAAGTACATATTCATACTCACTTGAATCAACAGGATTATATTACTGGAAGGTTTTAGTTTCAGATGGTAAAGAAACAACAGAATCTGATATTAGTTCATTTACATATAATCCACCATTAAATTCAATTCCAGTAATTTCATTAATTTCACCTTCAGATAATGCAACTTTTAATACAAATAACGTTAATTTTAGTTGGATAGCTACTGATACAGACAATTCTACATTAAGTTATGCACTTAATATTGGAAAATCTGAAACTTCTCTAAAAGAGGTGTTGAATTTTGAAGATAATCAAAATAAAGTATTATCTTATAATTACAAATTACCAGAGCCAGGAGAATTTTATTGGAATGTTGAAGTATCTGACAATGTTAATCCTCCTGTAAAAAGCGAACTGCGAAAAATAACTATTATATCAAAAAATAAACCTCCTGTTATAGATGATTATCATAAACCTGATATTCCTACTGTTGTCGGAACTACCATATCTTTTGAATGGAAAGCTTATGACCCCGAAGGAATACCTTTAAACTTTAACTTCTATATTTCTGATGTTAAATCAGATGTAGAAAATCTAGTTCAAAACAAATATACCAAATTTAATTTAAGTAACAAATATTTAGAAAACATTGAACTAGATTATTCATCCACATATTACTGGAGAATAGTTGCTAAAGATGATATGTATGAAGTTTTAGGACCAATTTGGAGTTTTGAATTTGTAAAAAAAGAAGAAAATACTCTTCCTGATTTATATTTTGCACCTGAAAGTCTTATTGCAACGCCAAATTCAGATCATCACTTTAGAATTAAAACTTCATTTAACTCTAATATTTACGGTTTTGATATAAGATTTTCTTATGATCCTCAATTTGTAAATATAAATGTAAACGATTGTATTCTCGATAATTTATTTAATACTACAAAATTCCATATAATCAAAAAAATCAATGAATATAATGGTTACAATGAATTTATTTTCAGTGCTATATCAAAAGAAAATAATTTTATGTTGCCAGATGATATTATAGACATAAAATTCTCAACAATTAATACTGGAGAAACAAAAATCAAATTTGAAAAATCTACATATATGTTTGGCAAAAATGAACCTGAAATAATGTTCACAGTTGGTGACAATTTAACAGTCACCATATCAGAATAAAGGGGGTGAATGTATGAGAAAATATTATTTGTTTATAATTATTATTTTAATCATACTTACTTTTGCTTCATGTTTTAATTTTAAAAAATCAAATTCTACTGTTATAGAACAAAATTTAAATTCAATAATTATAGAAAAATTCCAAAATGAAACTATAATAAAATCAAATATTGAAGCTGATTCTTTTGAATTTGTTATGGAAAATGTAAATAAAAATGAAATAGTTATAAACTCAAAATTTCTGAAAATTATAAAAAACAATAAAAATTTGAAAATTGCTATTTCTTCTCCTACTATTGTACATAAAGGTGATATACTTCTAAAGATTAAAAAAACAGATTTTAAAATTATTGATATTAAAACTTATAATAGATATACTATAAAAAAATATATTGATTATTATGACAAAGGATTAGCATATGGATTACTTGGTGATTTTGATTTTAATGGAAAGGTTGATATTACTGATTTTTCTTCATTCACATATTTTTACGGTTTGAAAAGAAATGATTTTTATGGAAATTTAAAAGATTTTGATTTAGTTGATATTGGACCTGCTGTTAATTATACTCATAAAGGTATTTGGAACAATATTTTCGATTTAGCGCAACCAGATGGAGAAATTGGGTTAGCTGATTTTTCTATTTTTGCAGCAAATTATAGTATTGATATTTCCTCTCAACAATCAACTATTGTTGTAAATAGTAATACTGATCCATCAACAATATCTGATGAAACAGAGATGAATGTTGTCAATGGACTTATAAAAATTTATGATATTTATTCGGAATTGTTAAATTTTATTTCTCAAAATAGCGATTTAATAAATCTTTTAACGACAGAAAATCCTTCTCCAACAGCATTACTAAAATATATCGTTAATATATCTGATGCCACAGAAACAGCAATTTTAAATATTATAGAAGACATAAATAATTTTTCAGATCTTACTGGAAGTGTTAAAAATGGCTATTTATACGATGATTTGAAATATGAAATTAATAATTTTGATTGGGATTTAGATGGTAATATCGAAAATACTTCTCCTTTAAAATTTAAAGTAATAACTCAAGATGGTTCAAATATCTCAATTCCTTTCTATGATATTTTTACCTTAGATGGCCCTCCAAAATCAATTGAAATTGATCAAACTGGAGGCGATGCAATATTTGATTATGAAATGTTCTTGGGAAATGTTGATGAAAATTATACCCCTGAATTCAACGAAAATGACTATTTATTAATTGATGAAGGCAGTGCTGCTGGAATGAGCATATTAGCAAAAATTATTGGAATTATTGGAAAAACTTTATTCATTTATAATTTAAATGATCCTTCAATTAATATAAAAAATGCTATTAATAACAATGAAGATTTAACACAATATATACCTGAACTTTTATTGACTTTATTACAAAATCCACCACCTTCAGATTCTCAAAAAATATTAGGTAGTGAACTACAGACATCAATATTTGGAAATATGCTAAAATTTAAAGACAGTGCAAAATCTATTGAGTTAATTAACCACATAAAAAACGACCTCTCCTCTTTACATGATTTAATTAAAATGTTATTCGAAGATAAGATTATGGATTATATTTTTCAACCACATGATCCTACCTCTGGAGAAAAACCCCCTATTCTCAAAAATGATTTTGAAATGTCCATGGATTTATTGCATGAAACAGAAAAAATGGTCAATTTAATAAATAACCCCGCTGATGGCGTTGAGATTCCAATTGGATATAATGAATACTTCACATTACATCCAGGAGTATTTTTCAATAACCCTGAAGATTTTTCAGATCTAAATATTTTTCTCCCTGATATTTCTATTATTTCAACATTCGACTCTACCAATCTTTTAATAGAACTACCTGATCCAACATTTAAAGGTTTAATAGAGGGATTACCTGCAACTCTTACTATAAATCTTGAAGAATTAGGAAGAGAAGAATATTTCATTCATCAAGAAGATGTTACTATTATAGGAACTTCTGTCACATTTAAATGGTATCCTTCACCAGATTTAAATGCAACAATAACATATGAGATAATAGCTGATAGAAATGAAGATAATGTATGGAATTATATTGAAGGTAATATACCTTCTCAGAATTTGCTTATCTTTGCTAAAACTTCCAACACTCAAATAACTCTAGAATTGGATGAAGGTGATTACTTCTGGGCAGTTATAGGATATGCTGATTTTGGTAATGGAAAGATTGAAAAAATATATCCAGAAAATCCATACTGGTTCAGTGTATTTTTAAAGAATATATATTATTATATAGATCTTATAAGTCCTTTAGATGAAACTGATTTCTCCGAAATACCTACAGACATCACATTTAGCTGGCAGGCATTTAATTCAGAAAATGGTGAAGATAATCCTATTGATGTTGATTATTATATATTCCACCTTGAAAAACTTGATGGTACAGGTTTCTATATTGAAAGCGAAGAAACTATTAATTCCACAACTATTGAAATAAATGAAGATGGAAAATATGGATGGTGGGTAGATGGCTATTATACAGATCCAGAAACATTTGAAACAATTGAAATACATAGTAATTATTATACATTTAAAGCAGGAAATGTTACTGAAAATACATATTTTTATCCTATAGAACCTTATGACTTTATTTCTGTCCCTCCTGAAACTACATCAACAGATATATATTTCTCATGGGGAGTTAACAATTTGCATACTGAAAGAACTTCAGAAGATATATTTGAATTATATTATAGAGAAGAAGGAACAGACACGTGGCAATCAACAACTAATATTAATGTGTACTGGATGGATGAATTTGGAAATTATGAAGCAGAAGCTCTTATTCTAGGATTTGTCCCTAATAAATCTTATGAATGGAAAGTACGTGCTTATTTAGATAATATTAATTATATTGAAAGTCCAATATGGAACTTTTATATTGGTGAAGAAACACAACTAATAGATTTACATTCAATTCAGCCTTTAGATGGTGAATCTACCACCACAAACAATGTAGAATTTATATGGGAATATGATCCAAATTACACTGGTGATTTTGAGTTACATGTTAGACCAATTGATACCTGGGAAGAAACATATGATACATTAATTACTCCAACTGATTACTCTACAGATACAGACCCTGTTACAGGAGAAATGACATTTAATTATACATTAACTTTACCCGATGGTATTTATAAATGGTGGGTTGATATTCCACAAGAAGAAAATACTGATAATTATAGAGAAACAGAACATAGATGGTTATTTGTTAACTCAACACCTTTTGATGTACTATTAGATTACCCAGAACCATTGTCCACATTTGATTATTACACTATTTCATTTGGTTGGCATGCTAACTTATTCAAAACAGAATATTTGGATGATCTTATTTTTGAAGTAAAGGATGAAAATGATAATATCATATATTCTGAAATAACAAATAGCGACAATTGGATCTCTGTAACTTTTGAAAATCCGGGAATTTATTATTGGTATTTAAAAGATTCTAGTAATAATATTGTTAGTGCTACTTTCACTTTCGAAATTAAAGATTGGTGGAATCCACCAGAAGAAAATGAGATAAATTTATATACACCTTTAAATGGTGAAGTCATTTTGCCAGATGCTACTTATACAAATATTGATTTCTCATGGAGTAATGTGGAAAATATCGATGGTTATTCATTTAATTTTATTCCAGCAAATGTATTTTTAGATTCAGTACAAGGACATATAGATGAAATAGATTATACTCCAAATAACTTTTATTCACTTGAATTAAAAAACGGGATTTATTTATGGAATGTACATACTTATGATTATGAAAATGATATTGATTATCAATCACCTATAAGAAGTTTTAACATATTAAACAATCAAAATATTGAGTTAGATGTTATAGGACCGACAGATAAGGAAAGAGTCACACCATTTGATACTATTTCTTTTGTTGCTACAAGTTTAAGCAATTCAGAAATAACATATTATATATTATTAATGAGTTCATGGGGAGAAATATCCGTAATACCAAATCCATTTGAAAATGCCCTAATTCACCCTTCAGGTTCCCCTGTAGATTTAGAAATATGGAAATTATTTTATAATCAACAATTCGGTGATCTTTATTATTATGCAATAATTGCTGATGATGGTGAAAATATGATTATATCTCCTGTTCAATCATTCTATTATGATAACACATTATATGGAAATTTTGCTTCTTTTGACAAAGAACAAATAAATTTATCTCAAGATTCAACTTTTACTATAAGAACTCAAGGCCCTGATATCAGTAATGTTAAAGGTTTAGAAATACATTTAAAAATAGATCCTGAAACTATAAGTATTGATTCAAGTTCTATACTGCTTACCTCAGATAATGGTTTTATCAAATCTTTTATGAGATACGATAATTGGAATAATGAAGATTATTTAGAAGTAATTATTTCACTATATTCAGACAGCAGTTTAGATTTATCAAATACAGATATAGCTAAATTTACAACAAACTCCACATCTACTAATATACATACTAATATAAACATTATTAATGCTTATGTAACTTTCGAAGACAACATTGCACCTGTAGAACTTGAGGTAGAAAATACTCTCAATGTAACTTCAGAGTAAGGAGGGCGAGGATATGAGAATATATATAAAAATAATTTTAAGTATATTTATAATATCAATTATATTAGTTGGCTGTCTACAAACAAAGACACATGAAACCCAAACAAAAACAGAAGTTAAAAATATTATTGATATAATTTATGAAAACGACAGTTCTTTAATTCTTTCAAAGGTTGAAGGTGATTCTTTTGAATTTCTTTTGAGCGGGGTTAACGTAGAAAATATTGAAATTCCAAATAAATTTATGAGTATAACAAAAAACAAAGAAGGCAAACTATTAATAGCAATTTCTACTGCTGATAATGTAAAACCTGGTGAAGTTCTATTAAAAATTCACTCTGACTCTTTTAATGTAGAAAATATAGATTATTATTCACGAAATTCCATTAAAAAAGAATATTATGATATTGACCAATATAATTGGAAATGGGGAGGCCTTCTAGGAGATTTTAATTTAGATGGAGAAGTTGGTTTAACAGATTTTGCTTCTTTTGTATATTATTACGGTATGGAACCGTGTATAGATGATGTTCCTGAAGAGTTTTCAAGATTTGATATTGGTCCTGCATTAAATATTTCCCAAAAAGGAATCTGGTCTAATATTTACGATTATAAATTAGAAGATTGGAATGTTAATATTATAGACTTCTCAATTTTTACAGCTAATTACGGTCAAAATATAAATTCCGAAACCCCTCCTGGTACCATAACAATAGATTCTTCTACTATACCAGATTCAATTTCCACACCAACATATAGTAATATAGCTTATTTCTTAACAGATATACCTAACTTTATACATAATTTATCAAATATTATTTCAACTCACGAAGATTATATTTCTTCTATTTTAGAAGCATTAAACAATGAAGATCCTAATGAAGTATTATTAAACTTAATAAATATGCCTACAGATTTCAAAAACGATATATTAACTCTTTTAGAAAAATTGGGTACTTACGCAGAAAAACTGCAACTGGACAATTATCTATATGAAGATATTAAATGGATGATAAACGATTTTGATTGGAATAATGATGGAGTTATAACAAATAACGATGAACTACATATAGAAGCTACTGTAACTTATACGAATAATATTGTACAAAAGGAAAGTTTAGGAATATACTCAGATTTAATATTAGGTGATATGTCTAATATAGATAATATCGAATTCATTGGTATTGATTCAAATACTCCCGGTGACGCTATTTTAGATTGGGATTTAGTAGAACAATTAAGTAATAATGGAACAGTAACAGCTGGATATACACCTGTATTTGACGAAAATGACTATTTATTAATTGATGAAGGTTTTGTTTCCATGATAGATTTCATTTTAAAAAATATCTTTGGATATGGAAATATGCTTTTCTTGTATAATCTTACTCCTACAGCAACAGTTATAAATATGCTTGAAAATCATTCTTTTGATGCATCTATCACAGAATTATTATTAAATATGGCAAAAGATGACAATATCATCTCTCAACAGGAGTTAATTGATAATATTTTTGGAAATATGCTAACAGCTAAAAGTGATTTTGAAACACGTGTTGCTTCTATACAACATTCATTTATAACAAGAGATATTCCAATAAAATATGCTATAGATGATTCTATAACTGATTATTTATATATTCCTCACGACATTACATCTGGTCCTATGGATTTAATGGATTTATGGTCATTATCAGATAGTAAATTCACAAAATTATTGATGACAGATATTAATACTCCTGTTAGCATCGGAGGCCATATAATGTTATATCCTGCAGCATTTTTCGAAAATTCTGCTAATTTCCATGATCTAAGAGATTATTTACCAAATATAACTATAGAAGGAACTCTTAATAGCGAAACACCTGAAATCAGCAAAATAACAATTGATTTTCCTGATCCTCATTTTGGAGATCTAATCAGCGGGATTCAAAATTCTATAATAATAGAGAACCCTGATATTTTTCAACCTCCCGAATTACCTTCTACAAATGTTCATATAATTGATTTCAAAATGGAAGGAATTACAAGAATACCCATCCCCGATGAAAATGGTGATGTACATCCAGAAATTGCTCTAAGATTTGATTCCCATATTTCAAGTCCTGAAAATGTTAACTATGCAGAAATATACAAAGATGATGATTATATAACATATTTACACTGGATTGATGAAAATTATTTCTATAATGAAGAATATCGTGATATAGTAGAGACTTCTTATCTTGAAAATAGTTATTATACACTAGAAGTTTATGATTACTCTAATACTCTTGCTGATTCTGCCACATCATTTTTAGGAACATTGTATCCTGTTGATACTTTTGAAATAACTAATCCTCTAAATAATAATACTTTTAATTTAGGAGATAATATTCAACTGACATGGAATATACCAAATAATACATTACCTTATTATGAGGGTGCTGAAATTAATATATTTAAATTTAATGATTCTACTGAAGATTTTGATTGGGAAAATAGAATAAGAGTAGCTGATGACTATGATATGGAAAATTTCTATATAGAAGATGAAACCTTTACAATTCCTGCTTCTATTTTTGATACACAAGGAATATATTTAATAGAATTAGTTATTTATAATTGGTCAGAAAATACATCATTTGAATATCATATTGTAATAAATATCCAATAAAAATAGCCCCTTCGGGGGCTATTTTAAACTTTCCTTTTATATATTATAATTTGAATTCTATCAGAAACATCTTCAGATGTATCTGAAATGTCTGCTATTCTGTGAACTAATTTTTTTAATTGAATCTTTTCCGCTAAAGATATGCTTAATGAAAATATTTTCCTTATTATACTTCTCTCAATAATATCTGTCTCATGTTCATAATTTTCTGTTTTTAATATCATTTCATTTGCTTTTTCAAAATCCTCAAACATTTCTTTAGCTGCTTCTTTAACTGCTTTGTAAGTTACCTGTGATTTTAAAATTAATTCTTCTAAATCCTCTAAAATTTCTTTAGGGACTTCCAAAGATTGCAATTCTATTTCATCTGCAACAGTTTCTGCTTTATTTGCAATTCTATCCATTGCCTCTATAGTACCAAGTAAATCTCCTCTAAAATTTGGAAGAAATGCTCCTGAATACATTTCTGACTCTGCTTGTCTTCTTATGTGATCTGCTTCCGTTTCTGCATTTCTGACTTGTTCAGCTAATTCCTTTACTTTTTGAAAATCTTTATCTAAATTCCTTATAAGCTCAACAAGCTCTTCAATTGTATTATCAACAGCCTCAAGATGTTTATTGAACAATTCTATTATATTTTTTTCTTTTTTACCAAAAAACAATCCCATAGGTTAACACCTCCTACTAAATATTTATCTTAAAAACAACTTTAAAAAGAAAATATATTAAAGAAGTAATTAAACCTGCTGATACTGGAGTATTCACCCATGCAACTACTATCTTTAATAATACTTTTTTATTTGTCAATCTTGATCCTCTGGCAAAACCTGCACCTATAACTGCTCCAACTATAGCTTGAGATGTAGATACTGGTATTCCCAATAATGCGTATATCCATACAGTAATAGATTCACCCAATACAGCAATAAGAGCAGAAAAATAATCAAGTTCTATTATTTGTTTTCCAACCGTCATCATAACTTTATAACTATATGTCAAAACTCCAAAAGATATTGCTAAACCACCTACTAATGCAGCCATACTTACTCCTATACTACTAGCAAACGCACCTGTAATATTTGCAACATTATTTGCACCTAAAGAATATGCCCCGTATGCTCCAATAACTAAAGTAGCAATTTGAACCACTCTTTCTTTTACATAAATAGACTTTATCTTATTAAATGGAATAGATAAAATAATGTATGAAAGATATCCAAATATAGCACCACCTATCGGAGTTCCTACCCACGCCAATACAAGTTTAGTTATAATTCCCCAATTAACTCCACCTTCTATTAAACCAACAGCCATTATAGAACCAACTATTGCTTGTGAAGAAGACACTGGAACTCCAAAATATGTCATTACCGTTACTGTGATTGCAGCAGATAATACCGATATAGAACCTGATAACAAACTTTGTGAAGTTACATTACTAATTGTTTCTATACCTTTAGCCCCACCTAAAATTGCCCCAACTAAAATAAAAATTGCAGATATTATAGTTGCAATTCTATATTTTACAACTCTATTAGATACAGCTGTTCCAAATATATTAGCTGCATCATTGGCACCTAAGGACCAACCAAAAAATATTGCTGGTAATAAATAGAAAAACATTTTTTCACCTTCTTTTGCATAATCTAAAGTACATTACAAGAATATATTCTATAACAAAAGCATTATTCAACAAAATCCTATCATTATTTATAAACATTAATTACAACGAGATAAACTTAAATATCTTCGTAATACTCTTTTTTTAAAAAAAAACGAGGAATAAAATTCCTCATTTAAAACCTTTTATATCTGGTAATTCCTCTTTTTTATTGAAAAAGTTTTTCAAATTCTCTAATTCAGAATCCAAAATATCTGGATTAACCAATATTTTAAAACTAAGACCAATTAAAAATGTTTTTATTAATTCAGCATTATTCTCAAGATTATCTAAGCCAATTTCATGTATCTTCAAAAATTCTTTTATAGTGTTTGTATAATTCATATCAACAATCCTTGCTTTTCTAGAAACCTCTTTCTGCCTATATGGATAAGTTATAATCTGAGAAAAAGCTACCATATATTTTGGAGGAGTAAATAATCTTCTTATTTTTTCTTCAGCTGTAATAGTTTTTTTCTTAAGAATTTCACTAATCCAATCTTCTAAAATTCCCTCACCTGTAGCTACTAAAGCACCATCTTTTGAACCAAAGTAATAATGCAAAGAAGCTATTGTTAAATTAGACATTTCTGAAATATGTCTTGTAGTTGCTTCAGCAATTGACTCTTCAGTAATAATTTTTATAATAGAATCCATTAAATTTTCTTTTCTTTTTGCTCTTAAAGTTGGATTTGGCCTTCTTGCCATAAAAATTAACCTCCTTTTTATATCTTTATAATGAAATTATATCATCATTTTATATAATTGTCAAATCGCTCGATATATTATAATAGTTAATTTTTTGTAAAGATACATTTTAAATAAAAAAATAGGGCGCTTACGCGCCCTATAAATTATGTTATTCTGATAATTCATCATTCTCGATAAGTAAGTTCTTTATTTCTTCAATCATTCTATTATATGCATCTTCAGCAGTTATTTTATCGTATAAGAAATCATTTGTAATAGTACCTAATGACTTTCTAATATCATACCATGCTGCTGGTTTTGGATCAGGTACTGCAGTTTTAAGAGAATTTAAAGCTATAGTTGGCTTTTCATCATTTGCTACATATGATTTCCATTGTGGAGTATCAACAACATCTTTTCTTACAGGAACATACCCTGTGTTAACTGCCCAATATGCTTGATTTACTTTTTCTAATAAATATTTCATAAACATCCATGCTGCTTGTTTTTGTGATTTATCTGCCCATGCAAACATAATTAAATCAGTTCCAGCAATTGGAGAATGTGGTACCCCATCTACTGAAGGTAATGGTGCCCATGACCATTCATATTTACCTTTAATTGATTTTTCTACATATGGTTTTCCAGCAATTGTTCCCATATACATAGCTATCTGACCATTTCCAAATGGATCATTTAAATATCCACCTTGTACAAATGCAACTTCATCAGCCTTTAATTTGTGCATATAATTCAAAACTTTTATTGTTGTTTCTTTGTCCAATGTTATTTTCCATTTTCCTTTACCTGCATATTCTAATACTCTTCCATTCATTGCATATAAGAATGTTTGGAAATCATCTACTGTTGTTCTAAAGCCCAATCCATATTGATCTATTTGCCCATCACCATCAATATCTTCAGTTAATTGTTTTGCAACATCATATAATTCATCTAATGTTTTTGGTGGTTCTACTCCATACAAATCAAATAAATCTACGTTATAATAGTTTGTATATACACTTTTATTAAACGGTATAGAATATATTGTATCTCCCCATGTACACATATCTTTGAATACTTTATATATTTGATTTTCCCATACATCTTTGAATTCTGCATCACCATATATAAATTTGTTAAGTGGTTCTACAATTCCTTCACTTTGAAGATATTTGGATGTCCAGTTTGAATATGCTTGAGCGATAACTGGCAAATTATCTCTTGTACCTTCATTATATGCAACTACAGTACTTAATAATTTTCTTGATAAAGCACCATAATTTCCAACATATACAGGAACAACTTCAATATAAGGATTTTCTCTGTTAAATGCTGCTACTAATTCTTCTAATGTCTTACCATGTCCCCCACCCATAGCATGCCAAAATTCAACTTTGATTTTTTCACCAAAAGAAAAAACCATAACAGACACTAACAATACCACTAAAAGTAGTTTCTTCACCAATAACACCTCCTGAATAGATTTTCATAACATATAATTATACTACACTATAGAACTAAAATCAAATTAAATATTTCCCAAAATACCTAATAATTCCTTTTTAATTGTTTCTATTCCATTATTATTATTTATTTTAAATGTATAGTTATACTTAATATTCCTCTGAGCATTTATAATATCCTTTACTTTTTCTTCACTCATATTTCTATATTTTATTAATCTTTCTTTTCTTTTTTCTTCAGATGAATCAATTAATATTATATAATCACATATTTTCGACAATCCTATTTCTTCGATAAGTGCACCATCAATAAATACTATATCTGTTTTTAAATTCTTAATTTTATTAATAACATATTCCTTAATCAAAGGGTGAACAATAGAATTTAATTCTTTCAACTTTTTTTTATCTTTAAATACTATTTCTCCTATTTTCTTCCTATCAATTGTGCCATTTTCAGAACATATAAATTCTCCAAATTTTTCCTTTAACTTATCTTTAACAGAATCATATTTTAATATCTCATGACCAATTTTATCTAAATCTAACACAACAAAACCAAGATCCCTAAGAATCTTGGCTATTGTACTTTTCCCACTACCAGCATATCCTGTTATACCTATTACTTTCATATGATAAACTTTTCCTTTTTCTCAATTTTTTCCTTTACTTCTTTAGAAAATTCTTCGTACCCTTTTCTTCCCATTAATGCATAAGTAACCTTTTTACCTAATTCAACACCTGGTTGATCATATGTATTAATTTCTAATAATTTTCCCATTACTGCAGTCTGAAATTCATATGAAAAAATAAACTGCCCTACATTAAATGCATTAATCTCTGGAAAAATTATTTTCATATTAGGTTTTCCATGTTCTGTTAATGCATACTCAGTTCCAAAAAGTTCTGTATTAAGAAGTTCAGAAAGTTTTCTTCCACCAAGATAAGAAAGTGCTGAATATCCTTCATGAAGTTTAGGAATCTTAATATCTCTTTCAAACTTTTCTAATTTTATAAGGGTTACTATCTTATCATCTGGTCCTTCATTATATAGTTGTACTTGGGAATGCTGATCAGTTGCACCTAATGCTTTTACTGGAGTTTGACCAACATTCACAATTTCGCCATTAATATTATATTTTTTTCCTAAACTTTCTGCCCATAATTGCCTATACCAATCTGCTAATAATAACAATTTATTTGAATAAGGCATCATTATAGAAATGTTATAACCCTTTTTATAATATAAAAAATGTAGCAATGCATTAAGCGCTGCTGGATTCTCATATACATTTGTATTTTTTGATTTTTCCAGTATATCTTTAGCTCCGTTTATTAAATCTATAATATCAATACCACCAGCTAATGCTGATAATAAACCAACAGGAGTTAATACACTAAACCTCCCACCAACTTCAGGAGGAATTTCTAATGTTTCAATTCCTTCATCCTTTGATATTTGCCTTAAAATTCCATTTTCAGGATCTGTTGTAAATATAATATGTTTTTTTGGATCTAATCCATAACTTTCTATAATTCCTCTTGCTATAAGATAGTTGGACATTGCTTCAGCCGTAGTTCCTGATTTTGAAATCACATTAAATAAAGTTTTATGAGGATCAATTTGATCTAAAATTGATGCAACAAAATCAGGATCCACATTATCTACTATAAAGATTTTAGGTGTTTTTCTACCTTTCATATAATTATAATTTAATGGGTTTAATGTTGTTTGTAATGCAATATTCCCTAATGCTGATCCTCCTATACCTAAAACAACAAAACTTTCAAATGATTGAACCCAATCTTGAATATCTAATATTTTTTCAAGATATTTTGTATCCTTTAACAAGCTAATAAAACCTGGTTCTTCATCCATTATTTCATTAATAATCTCTTTAATTTTTTCTTTATATTCATCAATTTCATCAAATTTTATACCTTTTTCTATATTAGGAAAAAACATATTTGTAAAATCAAACTTTATACCTTTCATACTTACCCCTCCCTTAAAAACTAAAAAATCAATATTTTAATAAAGTTTCCACTCTTACATTAGAAAGTTTTTCTCTTGGGTTTAAAAAACTTAATTCAGCCAAACATAATACACCTGATATATTTGCCTCCAACTTTTTTACTAATGTTTCAATAGCTTTTATTGTTCCTCCTGTTGCCAAAACATCATCTACAATTAAAACTTTTTCTCCCTTAGATAATGCATCTTTATGCATTTGTATTTTTGCTTCACCATATTCTAAGGAATATGAAACTTCTACAACTTCATATGGTAGTTTACCCGGCTTTCTTATTGGAACTAATTTTTTTCCTAATTTATAGGCTAATGCTGAACCAAAAATAAAACCTCTAGCCTCTGGTACAACTATAGTATCAAAATCCAAATCTTTAACTTTCTCAGCCATAGTATCTATTACTCCTTTAAATGCTTCAGGTACAGCTAATAATGGAGTAATATCTTTGAAAATAATCCCAGGCTTTGGAAAATCTGGTATATCTCTTATATACTCTTCAAAATTCATTTTAATTCCTCCCTCATATTTTTTGACAAGGTTATTTTACCATATTTTTTTTAAATTCTAACATATATTTTTTCAAATAAATAAATTTTATACATAAAGAAAAAAAGAGACCTCCCTATAAATCTTAATGAGATCTCTTTTTTCCTTTAATATGATAAGAATAGTTCAATAATAAAATTATCTTTCTTTCTAATTCAACCAAAGTAACTCTATTACCTTCTTTCAATGTTTCAAATGCTGCTTTTATCACGAGCATTCTTGGATATTTGTTTAATGTTATTTTAATCGGATCTACATTATTAAAATTATTTTTACTTTCAACATCTAATGTTTTCATATTTTTTTCACTCCCTTCAAAAAAAACTCTTGACAAATACAAAATTAGATGTTATAATCTAATCGCTTAAGCATTTGGGCTCGTAGCTCAGTTGGTGAGAGCTTCCGGCTCATAACCGGGAGGTCGGTGGTTCGAATCCACCCGAGCCCACCAAAACGGGGTTTTTTTACCCCGTTTTTTTTATACCTATTTTATATTTTAATATATTTTATTTTTTTTGTCAAGTTTTTTTGATTTATATGTTAATTTTTTAAATACTGAAAATAAATTATTTCAAATATTATATTTTATATTACTGTCCAAAATGCATAAAAGAAAAGAAGACTCGAAAATTGCCTAAGCTTCGCTTCGCGAATAATAAAGAATATTATAAAATTAATAGGAATCTTTTATTTATTTTTAATACTATGCATTAAAAATATGTTCATGAATGATTTTTAATGATTTTCAATCTAGCTGTCTGAGTGATTTTAACTTTTTAGATAATCTATATATATTATAACATTTTAATTAAGAAATGCTGAAAAATTGGAACTGTAACTTTGGTTACAGAATATTATATACAAATGGTATATAATATATTTGGATAAAAATTATCAGGATTAAAAATATAAAGGAGTGATTTATATATGGAAAAATTTATAGTTGAAAAAGAAAAATGTATAGCTTGTAGAGCATGTGTAAGAACAGCATCAGAAAATTTCAAAATCAAAGAAGGAAAAGCTGTCGTATTTAAACAACCAGAAAATGAAGAAGAACTAGAAAAAAGTAGAAAAGCAATGGAAATATGTCCTACAAAGGCTATTTTTTCTAAAAATGATGAAAAGCCTATAACTGGAGATTCTAAAGTAAGAGAAACTATTGAAAAATATCCACAGCTGAAAGATGTATTATTAAAAATTTCTCCTAAATTTAAGACAATGCAAAATCCAGTAATGTGGAATACAGTCGCTAAATATGCAACATTTAAAAATGCAGCAAAGATGGTAGGAGTATCATTATGTGAAATACTACATACAGTTAATAAAGAGTTAGGACTTGAGAAAGAATTATATAAATTATTTCCAGAATGCATAAGGGAAACAGAGAAAAAATATAATAGTGTTGAAATTATATGGGAAGAACCAGATACAACTATAAAAATAGCAGAAAATAATATAGAAACATTATCTTTAATAGTAGAACAAATTGAAAATTTGCCATCAGGTAAATCAATTGTATTTGAAGGAGACTTTGAAATTGAGCCGATAATAAAAGTTATAGAATCAAAGGGATATTTATATAATATAAATAAAATAAATGAATATAAAACAAGAATTTCTATATATAATAAAAGTAAGAAAAAGGAAAACGTTGATGAATACGATGTTCTTGATGTTAGAATGATGAATGTGGATCCCTTTGATGTAATAATAAAAAAAGCATATTCTTTAAATCCAGGAGAAGGATTTATTCTTGTACAGACATTTGTTCCAACACCATTAATAAATATGCTTGATGGTATGGGTTTTGACCATAGAGTAGAAGAAGTAGGTCCATATGAGGTAAAAGTATTCTTTACAAGAAGAGTAGAAGATGAAGAGAATATAGAAGAAAATGATGGTAAACCTACTATTACAATACAATCAGCAACGCCAGTTGGATATCCAATAATAATGAGATTGTTGCAATCAAAAAAGATAAAAAAAGCTGTAAATATTAAGGAACTAAAAATTTGGGAGGAAACAGAAAAGCACTTGGGATGGATAATAAACAAGAAAGCGGATATAAGTTTTTCTGCATTGATTACAGCGGCAAAACTTAGAGATGCAGATGTAAAAATGCCTGTAGTATTTGTATGGGATAATTTTACGATTATTACAAGAGGATATACAGCAAAAACATTAGAGGATTTAAAAGGTAGAAAAATTCATGTTCCATTATTTGAAGATGCACCACCAGCTAAAATAACAAAATATTTAATTCAAGCAAAAGGATTAGATGTGAATGATTTTGAATTTACATATGGTAACCCATTTGGAAGGCCTAAAGAAATAATGATGGACTTTTTATCAGGGAAAGCAGATACCGTACTTTTAAGAGAACCAGAAGCAGGATTTGTTATTAAAGCGCTTGAAGAAAGCAATATAGAATATTCTGAATTATCATATGGTGAAATTTGGAATGAGATAAATGAAGGATTTGGATTATTACCAAATGCTGGTGTAGTATTTAAAGGAGAATTAGTTAGAGAACATCCTGAAATAGTTGAAGTATTTCTTGAAGAGTTAAAGGAAGCTATAGAATGGGTAAATAATAATAGAAAAGAAGCAGCAAAACTTTCATTTGATATGATGAGGGCGCCTATCAAAAATGTGGAAAAGTTCTTAGAAAGGGTGACGTTTAAATATGTTTCTGGCGAGGAATTACAGGAAAAAGTATATAAATTTTATGATATTTTAATAAAAAATGATATTATAAATGCAAAATTAGATGATGAACTGATGAAAATATTTAAAATATAAAATAATATATATAATTATTTAATGATACCTCCAACGTAGTTAGTGTAATTACTGAAAATGACACTAACTACGTTGGAGGTATTTTTTAATTTGTTAAGCTAAATATTTATGATATAATATCATTGAAATAATTATACCTACAAAAGGAGGAATTTAAATGAGAGTTTTAGAAGGTTTAGAACCAGAAAAGGTATTTTATTTTTTTGAAGAAATTAGTAGAATTCCAAGATGTTCAGGTAATGAAAAAGCAATAAGTGATTATCTTGTAAATTTTGCTAAGGAAAGAAATTTAGAATATATTCAAGATAAAGCGTTAAATGTTATTATAAAAAAACCAGCAACTAAAGGATATGAAAATGCACCTGGAGTGATTATCCAAGGACATATAGATATGGTATGTGAAAAAACATCTGATTCAACGCATGATTTTTCAAAAGATCCAATTAAACTACAAATTGAAGGAGATTATATTAAAGCTACTAATACAACATTAGGAGCAGATAATGGTATTGCTGTTGCCTATGCATTAGCATTGTTAGATTCAAATGATATTGAACATCCTGCAATTGAAGCCTTATTTACAACTGAAGAAGAAACAGGTATGACAGGAGCTAATGAATTAAATCCTGAATTATTAAATGGCAAAGTATTATTAAACATAGATTCAGAAGAAGAAGGAATATTTTATGTTAGTTGTGCAGGTGGACTAAGGGATATTATAACTTTACCTATAGAATATGTAGAATCAAAAAATAAATATGGATTAAAATTAAAAATTTCTGGCTTACAAGGTGGACATTCCGGAATGGAAATAATTAAACAAAGAGGAAATGCAAATAAATTATTAGGAAGAGTACTATATGATTTAATGAAAAAAACTGATTTGGAATGTGCAACAATAAATGGTGGAGATAAGAGTAATGCTATTCCAAGAGAAGCAGAAGCAGAAATAGTTGTAAATGATATTGAAAAAACAAAAAAAGTAGTTGAATATTGGCAAAAAATATTTAGCAATGAATTTAGTATTTCAGATCCTGATGTAAAAGTAGATCTAGAAGAAATAGAAAAACCATCAAAAGTTTTAAATAATAATTTATTTGAAAAAGCAGTAAATATATTAATGCTTGTTCATGATGGTATTCAAACAATGAGTAAGGCAATAGAAGGACTTGTTGAAAGTTCAAGCAATTTGGGTATTGTAAAAACATATAAAAATCGAATAGAATTTACCTCTGCAACAAGAAGTTCAGTGGAAACATTAAGAGACTTTATACACAATAAATCAGAAATTATTGCTAAATTAAATGGAGCTTCAATAACTACAAATGCACCATATCCAGCATGGGAATATAAACCAGATTCAAAAATAAGAGAATTGATGAAAAAGGTATATAAAAAAATGTATGGGAAAGAACCAAAAATTGCCGCAATACATGCTGGTTTAGAATGTGGTATTCTTTCTGGAAAAATGAAAGATGTAGATATGATTTCCTTTGGTCCTAATTTATATGATGTTCACACTCCACAAGAGAAAATGAGTATATCCTCTGTAAAAAGAACATGGGAATTCTTACTAGAAGTATTAAAAGAAATGAAAAATTATTAAAATTCATCAAATGAATAAAAAACTCCGGGAAATGAATCCCGGAGTTAATTTTATTATTAGTCAGCGTAATTTACAAATTTTCCTCTCTTGAATTTAACAGCTGCTTGTGCTGCTGCTAATCTTGCGATTGGAACCCTGTATGGTGAACAACTTACGTAATCTAATTGTGTTTTGTGGAAGAATTCGATTGATTCTGGATCTCCACCGTGTTCTCCACAAACACCTAATTTTAATTCTGGATTTACTGATCTACCATAATCTTTTGCGATTTTAACCATTCTACCAACACCTGTTTGATCTACGTGTTTAAATGGATCGCTTTCGTATATTCCTTTTTCAATGTAATCATTGATGAACTTACCATAGTCGTCTCTTGAGAAGCCTAATGTCATTTGTGTTAAGTCGTTAGTACCAAAGCTGAAGAATTGTGCAACTTCAGCAATTTCATCTGCTGTAATAGCACCTCTTGGAACTTCGATCATTGTACCAACTTTGTATTCTAAATCAACACCTGCTTCTTCAATTAATTTATCTGCTGTTTCTCTAACGATTTTGTCTAAGTATTTTAATTCTTTAACTGTTCCTACTAATGGAATCATAATTTCTGGTTTAACTTTTTTACCTTCTTTAACCATTTCAATTGCAGCTAATATAATAGCTTTTGTTTGCATTACAGCAACTTCCGGATATGTGATAGCTAATCTTACACCTCTATGTCCCATCATTGGATTGAATTCGTGTAAGTTTTCTACTATTTCCTTTAATTCTTCAACTGTGATACCTAATTGTGGTGCTAATTCTTTCATTTGTTCTTCGTCATTTGGTAAGAATTCATGTAATGGTGGATCTAATAATCTGATTGTTACAGGGAATCCTTCCATTGCCTCAAATAATCCTTTGAAATCATCTTTTTGTAATGGTAATAATTCTTCTAAAGCAGCTTCTCTTTGTTCTACAGTTTTTGATACAATCATTCTTCTCATTTTTTGGATTCTGTCGCCTTCAAAGAACATATGTTCTGTTCTACATAATCCGATACCTTCTGCACCGAAGTTTCTAGCAACTTTAGCATCTCTTGGAATATCAGCATTAGCTCTTACACCTAATACTCTGATTTCATCAGCGAATTCTAATAATTCAGCTACTTCACCTTCTAAACCTTGTGGTTTTATTGTCTTAATTTTACCTAAGTAAACTTTTCCTGTTGTACCATCTATAGAAATCCAATCTCCATCTTTTACAGTAACGCCTCTTGCTGTAAATTCTTTAGCTTCTTCGTCAATAACAATTTCTTCTGCACCAACGATAGCTGGTTTACCCATACCTCTAGCAACAACAGCAGCGTGTGATGTCATACCTCCTGTAGCTGTTAAGATACCTTCAGCAGCGTTCATACCTCCAACGTCTTCTGGGCTTGTTTCTGGCCTTACGAGAATTACAGGTGTACCTTCTTTTGCGAATTCTTCTGCTTCATCTGCGCTAAATACTACTTTACCTGTAGCAGCACCTGGTGAAGCTGGTAATCCTTCTCCAATTTCTTGTGCTTTTTTAACTTCTTCTGTATCAAATGCAGGGTGTAATAATTTATCTATTTGATCTGGAGTTACTCTCATAACAGCTGTAGCTTTATCAATTAAACCTTCTTTTACTAAATCAACAGCAATTTTTACAGCAGCTTTAGCTGTTCTTTTACCAGTTCTTGTTTGTAAGAAATATAATTTACCTTTTTCAACTGTGAATTCAATGTCTTGCATATCTTTATAGTGATGTTCTAATTTATCCATTATTTCTGTTAATTGCTTATATACATCTGGTAAAATTTCATTCAATTTTTCCAATGGGTAAGGTGTTCTTATACCAGCAACAACATCTTCACCTTGCGCATTAGGTAAATATTCACCATATTTTATATTTTCACCAGTATTAGGATCTCTTGTGAAACATACACCAGTTCCACTATCGTCACCCATATTACCAAATACCATCATAACAACATTAACAGCTGTACCTAACAATTCTCCTTCTTTAATTCCGTTAATAGCTCTGTATTTAATAGCTCTTTCATTCATCCAGCTACCAAATACTGCTTCAATAGCAATCCATAATTGTTTTTTAGGATCTTGTGGGAATTCTTTTCCGGCTTTTTTGTAAATTTCTTTGTATAATTCAATAACCTTTTTGAAGTCATCAGCTTCTAATTCTATATCTAATTTAACGCCTTTTTCTTCTTTTACTTGATTTAAAGCTTCTTCAAAATCGTGATGAGGAATACCTAATGCAACATCCCCAAACATTTGAATGAATCTTCTGTATGCATCGTATGCAAATCTTGGGTTGTTTGTATTTTTAGCTAATGCTTCAACTGTTTCATCGTTTAAACCTAAGTTTAGAATTGTATCCATCATACCAGGCATTGAAACTGCAGCACCTGATCTTACTGATACTAATAATGGATTGTCTTTGTCACCAAATTTTTTACCGGAAACTTCTTCTAATCTTTTTAAAGCAGCTTCTACATCAGCTTCTAATGTTTCAGGAAATGATCTATCATGTTTCCAATAGTAGTCACAAACTTCTGTTGTGATTGTAAAACCTGGAGGTACTGGTAATCCCATTCTTGCCATTTCAGCAAGATTAGCTCCTTTACCACCAAGTAAGTTTTTCATTTTTGCGCTACCTTCTGCAACGCCACCTCCGTAAAAATATACCATCTTTTTGTCCATGTGTTTCTCCCTCCTTATCAAATGTAAAAGGTTAAATTTCATTTTTTAATTCTCTTGTCATTAATTCATGAATAGCTTTTCTTGGATCTTTATTTAAATATAGTACTTCATATGTTTTTTCAACTATTGGCATTTCAATATTGGTGTGCTTGATTTCATTATATAAAGCTTTGCATGTATATACGCCTTCAGCAACCATATTCATATTTTCAATAATATCATTTAAGTTTTTGCCTTTACCAATCATTTCTCCTACATATCTATTTCTGCTATGTTGACTATTACATGTAACAATTAAATCACCTAATCCCGCAAGACCCATAAATGTTTCTCTTTTTGCGCCTTTCTTTTCACCATATCTAATAATTTCAGTGAGCCCTCTGGTAATTAATGCAGCTTTTGTATTATCCCAGTTACCTATACCATCTATCACACCAGCTGCAATAGCTATTACATTTTTAATAGAACCACCTAATTCTACGCCGATAACATCACTATTTGTATAAACTCTAAATGATATATTGCTGAAAGTATTTTGGACTATTTTAGACCATTTAACATTTTCAGAAGCTGCGACAATACTTGTTGGTATATCTCTTGCAACTTCTTCAGCATGACTAGGACCACTTAGTACAACATATTTTATATTTTTATCAAATGTTTCTTTTAGAATTTCACTAATTCTTTTTTGAGTGGAAATTTCAATTCCTTTTGCTAGATTTACAATAATTTGATTTGTATAATAAGGTTTTATTTGTTTTGCAACTTCTCTTATAGCCTGTGTTGGTACGGCTAAAACAATTATTTCAGTATCAGAAATAGTGTCTTTTAATTCTAATTCTGGAATTATGGATTTTGGTATGGAAATACCAGGTAAATAATATGGGTTTTCTCCGTTTTTTAAGGAATTAAAAACATGTTTATCTCTTGTCCAAATTTTTACATTGTGACCATTATTTAAAAGAACTTTAGAAATAGCTGTTCCCCAACTTCCAGATCCAATAATACTGATATTCATTTCTTCCTCCTTAATTATATCATATCTTTTATAATAAATTGAGTGTTTAGGCTTTTGTTACTTTCTTTTACTATAAAATAACTTATTTGGGTTCTTCTTAAAAAACGTGTTTTATTTTTAACAGTAGTTTTTTTTACAGTATGTTTCCAGCTTCCTAAGTTGCAATAAAAGACTTCTCCGCCGTTATTTGGAAATATCTCATATGTAGGAACGTGTATATGTCCCATAATAATTCCTTGTAATTTTGATGGAATAATAATATCTTCATCAGAATAACCAATACAATATTTTTTAGGTATTTTTCTATTTTTATATAATATTTTTTTTACATTTTCTAATAAATAATTTGTTTTTTTTGCACCCCTTAAGGAACTAATTATTCTAACAAGTAATTCTCCAAGTTTAATACCACCGATTTTATTTACAAACAAATAGGAGAAAAAGTGAAGTGTAGGATAATTAATTTTTAACCATTCTTTTGATTCTTTGCTTCTTACAAATTTCACAAACATATCTATCCATTTATATTCAAGGTCAAGACCAACAGAATACTTTTTTCTAACTTCCTCTAACCATAAAAATATATCAGTTTTGGGTTCTATGTTATCATAATCCATAAGAATTTCATCTGGCAAAACATTTAAAATTTCTTTATCAAAATATTTTGAAATGAATTTTTCCATTATTTCTCCATAAGGAGGTAAAATTTTTCCAGAAGAAGTTAACGTTAATCTATTTAAAGCATCAAATTGATTACCATGTATTATAAAAAGTTCCCATTTTTCATCGTAATAATATGGATGAATTTCAACGTTTTTTCCTAGAAATTCTCTAAATTTATTTTTAATATTTTCATTAAATAATAGATAATAATCATGATTTCCAACAATATAATGAATAGTATGATTTTGAGAATATTTTCTAAAGGTTTTTATTAATTTATTATGACTTTTCTCTATACTAGTTAATAAAAAATCAGTATCTATGCTTTTAATTATTTCATTAACATCATTTATCTTTCCATTGTTTTCGTAAGATTGCAAAATTTCGAACCCATCACCTACAATAAATAGTTCATTATTTGATTCCTCGTTTAAATTTTCTAAAATTTTTATTAATTCATCATCATATTTAAAATCGTCTTTTTGACTACCATTGCCTATATGTAAATCACTTAAATAAACTTTAGTCAATATTCTCACCTAAATTCTTTTCTGCTTTTTTTCTTTCTCTCCAAATTTTAGAAGCTTCTTCTTTCGAAATTTTTTCATCCCAAAACAACCATGGCTTTCTATTTGAAATTTTTGATACAACACGTTTTATTACTTTGTTAGTAGATATATTATAATCTCTTTCTGCTATTTTCAATAATAGAAATGAGTCATATATTAAATCTCCTAATTCTTCTTCTAAATTATCAATATCATTTTTATTGAGAGCCTCTTCTATTTCTTTTATTTCAGAAGAGGCTTCGTTAACCATAATATTAAGATTTATAGATTCAACCCATGGACATTTATTAATATTTCTTTGAACAATATCACAAAGTTTTTCAAATTCTTTTAAAAATTCTTTATCCATATTATTTCCTTAGTAATCTAAATATAAATTTTTAGGAATATTGGAAATTGCACCGTATTCTTGAAGATTTTTTAAATATAAATTTGTTATTTCTTTTATATCTTTTGTATAATAAATTTCAGACCTTTTAGCTGCTTTTTCTAATACAGGTTTTGGCATTGTTTGCATTATATTAAAAACATAATTTACAGCATCATCAAAATTTTTTTTATAAAATTCATTAGCTGATTGTTTATAGGCATTCAATACTCTTTTTACAAAATTAGGGTTTTCTTTAATTTTTTTATTTGAAACAAAAATTCCAGCTATAGGTAACCTTTTATCTTTTAAATTAAATAAAGAAGCATATAGTTCTTGTAAATCCATTTGCACTTGTATTTTACCATTGGTTTTTACTTCAGCTAATGAAACAAATGGTTCAGGCAAAACAGCTATTGTTTCTTTTCCAGCGGCTAATAATTGTATTATTTCTGGACCGCTTGTAACATATACTATTTCGAAATTAATATTTTTCATTTTTTTGAGTATCTTTAAAATAACATCTGCAGTTTGCCCTGGGCCATGCAATGTAACTATTCTTTTACCATTTAAATCGTTGATGCTATTAATTTTTTGTGAAGAAATTAAATAAAATGTTTTCCATAAAGAAATTCCTGCTAATTTATAATTAGCTCCTTTGTTAATTAACTCTACACCAAGAGCAACTGGCAATACAATAAAATCAGCTTGTCCTTTTAAAACAAGGGTTTGTGCTTGATCAATATTTCTCCAATAATAAGTTTGTAATGTAGGAACTTTATTAATGTATAATCCGGCTGCTGGTAATAATGTTGGTCCTAATGGATTATAAAAGGTTCCAGCAAAAATTACAAGAGTTGCCATTAAGAAAATAAATAAAGAAAATTTCTTCACAATAATCACCTCTTTAATATAAAATTTTTGTTATTTTCTTTGTATAATTAAATATATTTGATTTAATATAAAATGTAATTTCTACTTTACTAAAAGGTTTCGTGAGTGGAAAGTTATTAATTATATAAGAGTTTTCTTTTTTAATTAAATATTTTTTTAAAGAGTTTCCAGCTAAAATTTTTGTATTACCAGATTTTATAGATATTTTAGTTATTTCTATATTGTTAACTGAATTTGTATTTCCATCCTGTATAGAAAACTCATAATATAATAGATTGTTTGATAAATTTTTATCTATAGATATTATTGCTCTTGGAACACTTAATATATTTAATTTTAGAGTTCCGGATAATTTTTTACCATTATAATAAAATTCTATATTATATTCTCCTGGCAATACATTTGAAGTTATGTTTATAATATTATCTATTATATTTATTTCAGGTTTTAAAAAGCTGTTTGATAAAATTTTATATGATATATTGTATATTTTAGTTCGATTATCAAATTTATCTAACAATGTAAAATTTATTTTGGAACTTTTAGGAGGAAAATGTGATAAATCATCATATTGTGTCGCTAAAATTATGATATTTTTATCAAATTTTATTTTGTTTGGAATATTTGGAACTATTTCAAAGTTTATATCTCGAGTAATATAATCATTAATTCTTAAAGAGAATATATATTTTCCAGGTTTAGTTATATTAAATAATTTTAATATATATTTGTCGTTTCTTTTTTCGAAACTATGCTTTACAAAAGGAAATATAGATATGTTTTTTATAGGTTTATAAATAATATTATTAAATTTATCAGTATAATAAATATTCAATGGGATTTCTATTTCCTCGTCAGCAAGGAAAAGATCTTTTTCAACCTCTAAATGAAGATTTTTAGGTTTTTCTGGTATTATATTTATTGAAAGAGAGGTAGATATATTTGAATGCTGAAAAGTTAATGTATATGTTCCTTGTTTTGTAAAATTATAAAAGTATAGATTATTACTATTTTTATATAATTGAATAGTTGCTTCTTTGGATTCGGGAAATATTGAAATATTATCTATAATTTCAGACGGAGTTGCTGCATGTATATTTTCTATATATATATCAAGATTAGTTTTAAAACTTTTTGAAGCAATAAATTCGTTTTTTTCTAAAGATATATTAAAATACTTTTTTTTCATTATAATATTATTAATATTATTAATATTATTATTTTTAAATGCAAAGTTAAAAATTGAACAACTTTGAAGAAATAAAATAAATAAAAATATAAATATAATAATAAAATTCCTTTTCATCTTGCACCCCCGTCATTATTTTGCTATAATGCTATATAATATTATACAATAAAAATTTAATTTTTAAAAGGAGAATATATGAAACAGAAAAATATACAAAAATTGATATTTTTTAGTATTTTTATGTTGTCCCTTGTTGTGAATTCAGTTCCGCCTTTAATGACCACATTACAAGAGACTTTTAATATGTCTGTAGGTGTATCTTCAGTTATTCCTTTTTTTAGGAATATTGGAAATATACTTATTTCTATTTCGGGAGCATTCTTAATAGCAATTATGGGTTTAAGAAGAAGTATAATTATTGGAATGTTATACGAAATTTTAAGTTTAGTTCTTTTTATATTTTCTAATAATTCATACTTGTTAATAATATCTATGTTTTTTTTAGGATCAGCTATGGGGCAGGTTATATTAGTATTGATTTCAATGTTTGACCATCTTGATGAACAGTATCAAAAATATGGACTATTTCATGCTTTTTTTGGTTTCGGAGGTATAATTGGACCTTTAATTATTTCAATAACATTGAAAAATAATATAAATTTCAAATATCCTTTTATTTTTTATTTAGCTATTATATTATCATTATTTTTATTTATCATTATAAAAAGAGTCCCAGAAAATATAAAATATAAGGCATACAATTTTTCAGAAGCATCTGAAGTATTGAAAAATAAATTTATTATAATTCTTATAATAGTTTTTATATTATATTCGGGGTCAGAAATAGGAATAATAACTTGGGGATCAAATTTATTTAAAGATTATTTTCATTTTTCAAAAGAATACGCATCAATATTTTTAAGCCTTTTTTGGATAATGTTTACTATCGGGAGAATTATTACAGATTATCTTTATAAACATATGAAAATAAAGGTTACAATAATCTTTTCTTTTTTAGCTGTTTTAGATATTATTTTTATGTTTCTACTCAGCAAATATTCTCCATATTTGTTTTCATTGTTGGGATTAATGTTGGGGCCTATTTTTCCATCTACTCAAAAATTTTTAAATTCAAATTTATCCCATAGAGAAGTAGGATTAGTAGCTGGAATGGTATCATTGAGTATTGGAATAGGTGGAGCACTTTTAACAACTTTAATGGGGTATTTTGGAGATTTTTCAATGGCATATAGTTACTTAATTCCATTTGTCTCACTTATGATTGTGGCTTTTCTTTCGTGGAAGGTCAAATATTTAAAAGAAATTGAAAATAAATAATAAAAAGTCCGGAAAATTCTTCCGGACTATAATATTAAACCACCATTATTACCTTTGTTTGATTTTTTCATTTGATCTAATTGATTTAATAAATCAGGCGGAGCAACGCTAATATCAGGGGTATCAGCTTGTTGCATTAATTGTTTTAATTGTTCTTCGTATTCTTTCATTTTTTTCTTCATTTCTTCCAAATCAATCTTAATCCAATTTAAAATATCTTTAGACATTTCTTTTGCTTTTTCATCAGGAAGATCAATAGCTTTTCCTTCTAATTCTGTATTTGCTTTAAATTCATCTTTTATAGCTTCTACTAAATTATCTTCTGTCAATAATTCGTTTTTGTATAAAACCCTTAAAGCTATATTGGTTCTAAATTTTAAATCCTCAAGAGACATTTCTAAACCCTCTAATTTAGCCATTATAACATTTATCAATTGATCTAAAGATACTTGCATAAAAAAACCTCCTTTATATTTTCTCTAAGAATTATATATATAATTTTTTAACTTAGTATTTCTATAATATAATTTTTTTATTTATGATATAATATATATGATGCTTCTATTAAAATTTATAGGGGAAATATCTGGTTATCGATGATTCAAATACTTCAAAGGAATATATAAAATATTATTTGCTGAAAACACATTAAAAACTAATAAAATATTGGATAATAGTGATATTTCTCTTATATTTTTAGATTGAAATCTACCTGCAAAAAACGGCATTAAATTTTAGATTAAAATTGAGGTGAATTATGGATTTTTTGAACAGTTTTATAAATAGCAATTATGGAGAGAAAATACTATATTCATTTATAGTAATATTCATTATATATATACTGAAAAAAATAAATGAAAAGCTTATTATAGAAAAAATAAAAGAACCAAAATATAAATATTATTGGAATAAAACAACTAATTATTTATTGGTTATTATAGGTTTTTTAGCAGTTGGTAGAATATGGTTTGTGGGATTTCAATCTTTATCAACATTTTTAGGGTTGTTTTCTGCTGGGTTAGCTATAGCTTTAAAAGAGCTTATTACAAATTTTGCTGGATGGATTTATATAATTTCAAAAAAACCATTTGAAATCGGTGATAGAATAGAAATTGGGAATTTTTCCGGAGATGTTATAGATATTAGTATATTAAATTTTACAATTCTTGAAATAGGAAATTGGGTTAATGCGGATCAAAGTACAGGAAGAATCATTCATATCCCTAATGGAATAATTTTCAATCAAAATCTGGCAAATTATACAAAAGATTTTAGATATATATGGAATGAAATTCCTGTTCTCGTTACTTTTAATAGCAATTGGAAAAAAGCAAAAGAAATATTATTAAACATAGCAATTGAACATTCAGAACATTTAAGTAAAGAAGCTGAAGAAAAATTAAAGAAAGCTGCTGCAAAATACATGATATATTATAAAAAACTAACTCCGATAGTTTATACAAACGTTGAGGATAGCGGTATTTTATTGACAATAAGATATTTGTGTCATCCGCGTAAAAGAAGAGGAACTGCTCATGAAATATGGGAAAGTATTTTAGATGAATTTTCCAAACATAATGATATAGATTTTGCTTTCCCCAGTCAAACTATATATTTAGAATCGCCTAAAGATTCACTTTAGGCGATATTCTAATCCTGCAGATTTATTTGAATTTATTTTATTCATTATCTCCTCGAAATTTAAACTATTTTTTTCTGATAAATTTTTTACTGTTTTTTCAATATCAAAATTATTCTCCTTTAAAGCTTTTGATACTTCATTATATCCAAATATTTCTATTAATGGGGTTACCAAAGTAAATGATTTAATTAGGTTTTTATGACATTTTTCTTCATTTGGTTGAATTAATTCAATATAATTTTCTAGCGAATATGTTGCTTTTTTTAGAAAATCTACTGATTTTAACGTATAATGAATAATCATAGGTGTTAAATGATTCAACTCTAAATTCCCCATACTTGATGCATATGTAATTAAATTATCAAAAGATATCACACTAGTTGATAACTGTATAACATATTCTGGTATAACTGGATTCACTTTACCAGGCATTATAGAACTTCCTGCCTGTACTTTTGGTAATTTAATTTCATTTACTGAATTTGACCCTAAAATCCTTAAATCATTAGATATCTTTATTAAATTTACAGCTAAAGATTTTAATAAACCACTAACCTCAGAAAATACATCTAAATTTTGTGTTGCATCTATTAAATTTTCTGCTTTTGCTATACCAATTTTTGTTATTTCTCTAACCTTGTTTACTATTTTCAAAATATATTCTTTTGGTGCAGCTATTCCCGTTCCTATTGCTGTACCTCCAATATTTACACTTCTTATTCTTTCTTCAACTTTATATAATCTCCATCTATCCCTACTTAATGCATCCGACCACGCGCCAAATTCTTGACCTAATAAAATAGGAACAGCATCCATTAATTGTGTTCTTCCTATTTTTCTTATTTTAATATATTCTTTTTCTTTAACTTGTATTGAATCCTGTAATTTTATCACATTTTCTACTAATTCTCTTAACTCTTTTATAATCGCTATTTTTCCAGCTGTAGGAAAAACATCATTAGTTGATTGATGCATATTTACTTGATCTAAAGGCTCAATAATATATTCAGACTTCTTTCCCCCAAGTATTTCCGTAGCTCTATTAGCAATTACTTCATTTATATTCATATTTATTGATGTACCAGCTCCACCACTCAACGGATCAACTACTATATAATTTTTTAAAATCTTCCATTCATCACATGCTTGAACAATAGCATTTTTTTCATTTTCATTCAAAAATCCTAATTCAAAATTTAAAATAGTTGCAGCTTTTTTTATCATAAAAAATGCCCAAATAAAGCTATTATTTAATTTCTCACCTGTACTTGGGAAATTATTTAAAGCCCTATATGTATGGATTCCATAATAAACATCGTCTGGAATTTCCACTTCACCTATAAAATCTCTTTCGACTCTCATTTTTACACCTTCTTTAATTCTGGAAATACTTCTAAAGCTCTATCTAGAACACCATGTAAATAAGATATTATAACTCCATAATTAACTATTGGTATATTATACATATTAGCAATATTTATTCTTCTTGTCATACTCTTTCTAGTTAAAGTACATCCACCACAATGAATAATCAATTTTGCATCTTTTACTATTTCATAATCAGGAAATTCTGTTCCAGCAAAAAACTCTATATTTAAATTAATTCCTAAATGATTTGTAAGCCATCTTGGGATTTTTACTCGACCTATATCTTCAGTTAACGGTCTATGAGAACAACCTTCCATTATTATCACTTTATCATTTTCTTTTAAACTTTCTATCGCTTTTACTCCTTCAGATAATACTTTCAAATCTCCCTTATGTCGTGCTTCTAATATAGAAAATGTAGTAAGAGGTATATCAAAATCAATATCAGATACGACTTTCATTACACTTTGAGAATCTGTAATTACCAAATCCGGTTTTTGATTTAATTTTTCTAATGTATGTCTTAACTCTCTTTCCTTTGTAACTACTGCAATCGCTTCTCTATCTAATATTTCCCTAATTGCAGTAACTTGTGGCATTATTAACCTTCCTTTGGGAGCTCCTAAATCAATAGGAACTACTAATATTATTAATTGTCCAGGTTCAATCAAATCCGCTACTAAAGGAACCTCTTCTTCTTCAGGTAAAATTTTAGACATTTTTTCTTTTAATTGTTCAATATTCATTTTCTCTTTTGCAGAAATCTCTATATATTCGTATTTACCATATGATTCTCTTATTTTATTTAATTTTTTTAATTCATCTATCTTATTAATTACAATTAAAAAAGGTATATTCAATTTATTAAATTCATCTATTAATTTTTTTTCATATTCTGATATAACATCAGTAACAACTAACAAAGCAATATCCGCCTTATACATAGCTTTATTTGCTTTTTGTATTCTTTTTTCTCCAACTAACCCTTCATCATCTATTCCAGGTGTATCAACAATTGTAACAGGACCTAACGGCACTAATTCCATTGTTCTATATACAGGATCAGTTGTAGTCCCTGGAACATCACTGGTAATTGCTATATCCTGATTTAATATTGCATTTATTAAAGTAGATTTTCCAACATTCCTTTTTCCTGTTATAGCAATATATTTCCTATACCCCTTCATTGCAGAAGCCATATTACGCCTCCATTTCATATATTTTTCTCATAGTATACGGTGGAATTCTTAATCCCATTTCAATAATCTTTTTTGCAGTACCAACTAAATCCACTTTTATTTTTTCATCATATATATTATAATTTTCCCTATATTTATCAGGAGTAATATTAACCATAATTACATTACATCCACAGTTTAACGCTTCATATTGAAATTTTCTATCTATTGTACCAAGTGCAGTTGTTGTTGGCATTTGGGCATATGGTATTGTTAATCTTGTTGCTGCATATGCATTTAATGTTAGCTCCGCTGAACCATTTTCCAAATTTTCCAACGGTGTATTATGTGTGGAAATAAACGGACCCATTCCTATCATTTTAATATTATGTTCTTTCATAAACAATATATCTTTTGCAATATCTTCTAATGTTTGACCTGGTAATCCTATAATATTACCCGAACCTGTTATATACCCCAATTCTACTAAATAATCAAGCAATTCTATTCTCAAATCATAATCTTTATCAGGATGCACATTTTCAAATATCTTTCTATTAATAGTCTCGTGTTTCAACAACACCTTTGAGGCTCCAGCATCTCTAAACTTTTTATATGCTTCTTTACTTCTTTCCCCAATAGATATTGATACTGCTGTTTTTAATTCATGATGTATTCTATATATTAATTCTTCTAAATCATCATCACTATAATACTCATCTTCTCCAGATTGTAAAATTATTGTGGTTAATCCCATTTCAACACCATGTTTTGCTATTTCAAACATTTCGTCAATAGGAATTCTATATCTATAAACTTCATTATTTTGAACTCTAATCCCACAATAATAACAGCTTTTTTTGCAATAATTGCTAAATTCAATTACACCCTTTAAAGTTATAATATCTGTATTTAATTCTTTATTTACTATATCTGCTATCTTATATATTTTTTCTTTTAAATTCTCCTCATTTAAAGAAAGTATCCATAATATCTTTTCATAATTTAAAGTCATATGTTTTAAAAAATAATCAATTAATTCATTTATCTCTAATGGCATTTCTTTTTTTAATTCCATTAATTTTATTTTCAGTCTCTCTAATCTCTTTGAAATATTCATCACCGCCTAAAAATAAAGATCTCTCTCTCCTTCTTTTACTTTTTTGATTTTTTCAAGTAATTGTTCTTTTAAAGGATTATTATTCATATTTTTCAATTCTTCTTCTATTCTTTTTATACCTATTATTTTTGTTTTCTCTGGAGCATAATCTTCAATATATTCTAAAAATGTTAATATAGCATTAGGAGTACAAAATCTTTTAACAAATCCAGGAATTGCAAATTCCATGAAATGCTCTCCTGTTCTTCCTAATCTATAACATCCTGTACAAAATGATGGTAAATATCCTTCTTCAGCTAATTCTTCTATTATCTGATCTAATGTTCTATTATCTCCCAATAAAAATTGACTTCTTTTTATTTTTTCTTCATCTGTTTCATGATAACTCCCAACACCAATTGAAGAACCACCATCTATTTGTGAAACACCAAATTTCATTACTTCATTTCTTATTTCTACAGGTTCTCTTGCAGTTAATATTAATCCTGTATATGGAACAGCAAGTCTTAAAATTGCTACTAATTTTTTAAAGTCATCATCAGAAACAGCATAAGGAGGCCTTTCTGCAAGTGGAGTATCTAATGCAGGTTCCATCCTTGGAAACGATATTGTATGCGGACCTACATTAAATCTTTCTTCAAAATGTATTGTGTGGTATAATAATCCCATTGCTTCAAATTTCCAATCATACAATCCGAATAGTGCACCTATTCCAACGTCATCTAATCCCGCTTTAAATGCTCTATCTAACCCATATAATCTCCAATAATAATTGGATTTCGGACCGCTTAAATGGTATTTTTTATAAGTTTCATAATGATAAGTTTCTTGGAAAATTTGAAATGTTCCTATTCCTACTTCTCTAAACAGCTTATAATCTTCAACAGTTTGAGGTGCTGCATTAACATTAACTCTTCTTATTTCACCCTTACCAAATTTTGTATTATATATAGTCTTAATTGTCTCTGTCATAAATTTTGCATCATATTTTGGATGTTCCCCAAAAACTACTATTAATCTTTTATGACCTTTATTCTCTAAGGCTTTTACTTCTTCAACAACTTCATCTAATGATAAACTTCTTCTTTCAATTGTTTTATTAGTAATTCTAAAACCACAATATTGACAATTATTAATACATTCATTACCAATATATAACGGTGCAAACAATACAATTCTATTACCATATATTCTTCTTTTTAGTTCTCTTGCTCCCTCAAATACTTCTTCAAGTAACTCTTTATCTTCTACATTTAATAATGTAGCCATTTCTTCAGGATCCAATCTATTTTTATCAAGTGATTTTTGAATAATTTCTCTAACTTTAACACGATCAGGATTTTTTGTTTTTTCTAATAAATCTAAAATAGTCTGTTGTGGAATAAAAGATTTTAAATTCTCATTGTCTTTAATAAAATGCATCATAATCTCACCTCATATTCTTAAAGTATTTGTCTTCACTTTGACAGATTCAACCTGACCTAATTTGCCTGATAAAGCTCCTAATTCATCAGTTGTCATTTCAACAACTAAAAATATTATAGCTATACCCTTCTCTTTCATTGGATACCCCACTCTTAAAAGAATCTTTTCACCATAATTGTGTAAAATATCACTTACTTTTTGATAAGCTAATTTTCTGTTATATACAATTATAGAAATAGTACTAATCTTTTTTTCCAATATAAAAACCCCCTTCCTTTTTTATACATCAAGGAAGGGGAATATTATATTCCTTTTCTTTCCCCTCCCTTGATGTTAGGTTTTCACCCTTCATCTCAGGAGAAATTATTCACATTTATTTGTGATTATTATAACATTCGCATATTGCAAAAATGTTAAGAAGTAAAAAATAGTAAATACAATAAAATAAGCGAGCCAAAAGCTCGCTTATTTTATTCAACATCTATTTCTTTTTCTGATTCCCATAAACCATGTAGATTACAATATGAATGAGCTATTAAAGTTCCTTTTTTATCGAGTTTTATATGTGTAATTACATGCGGTTCTGTTACAGATGGGCCAAATTCAAATCTTCCTAAATGAACTGTATTTGGATTTCCCTCAAATTGAACATATAAATCAATCCATGAAATATGGTGTTCTATAGTATTTGGATGTGGAATATCCTTTCCAACTTGTACTTCTACTTTAAATAATTCACCAGCTTTAACTTTTTCTGGTGCATCTATTACTGGAACGTGTTTTTCATTTTTAAAATCAGCACTTTTAATTACATCCCCTAGTTTCATATTATCCCTCCTCAAAATTCTTTGAATTTTTCTTTAGGTGCTCCACAAACTGGACATTTTTCTGGAGCAGCATCGAATGTAGTATATCCACAAACTTCACAAATAAAAATTTGTTTATCTTCTAAATCTTCATTAGATTTTAAATATTCTCTTGCATCATTATACATTTTTTCATGAATTTTTTCTGCTTCTAATGCAAAATGAGCACTTCTAACAGCTTCTTGTTCTTTTTGAAATTCTGCGGAATTTTTATATACAGGATACATTTCTTCTATTTCAAAATGTTCTCCATCTGCAGAATCTTCTAAATTAGCATCAACTGCGCCTAAATAGCCTAATGCTTTAAAATGATTTCTAGCATGAACAAATTCTGCATATGCAATGGCTCTCCATAATTTTGCTAAATTCTTTTTACCCTGTGCTTCAGCATCTTCAGCGTAAATAGAATATTTCATATGAGCTTTTGATTCCCCACAAAATGCATCTTCTAAAAATTTTCTTGTCATTTCTCTTTCAACCATATTATTTCCCCCTTTTTAAATTTAATAAATACAAAATTAAAATTATTTCAATAATATTCTATACAATATAGATTAAGTTTTCATTGCTTTATTATTACAAAATAACTATAGAAGATATATAAAAAACGAAGGCTCGAAACTTGACCAATTTTCATAAAATAAAACTTATAAAAATAATGTGATAAACCTTTGAAGGTTCAGAATTTTCACTGGGTGAAGAACATTATTTTATAGTTTTATTCATTTTTTTAAGATTTGAAATCTAACTATCTGAGTAATTTTAACTTTTTGGACAATATAATATATGAAATATAAAAATATAACTTTAAAAATTTTTTAAAATTTAATTCTAATTTTTAATAGAATATTTTATGGTATAATAATTTGTATGACAAATTAACTATGTGGAGGGTAAGGATGGACAGAAAATATAAAGATATACAATTTTATAAATTTTGTGCATATGGATTCTTAAAAAATCTTCGATTTTTCGAACCATTCTTAATACTTTTTTTTCTTGAAAAAGGATTGTCTTATTTTCAAATAGGTATTCTCTATTCAATAATGAAAATTTCAACTAATATTTTAGAAATACCTACTGGTATTGTTGCAGATTCTATAGGACGAAGAAGATCTATGGTTTTTTCTTTCTCAAGCTACATTATTTCCTTCTTTATCTTTTATATTTCTAAGAGTTTTTATATTTTTTCTCTTTCAATGATTATTTATGCTTTTGGTGAAGCTTTTAGAAGTGGGACACATAAAGCTATGATTCTTGAATATTTAAAAATCAAAGGTTGGAAAGGTATGAAAGTTTTTTATTATGGAAATACCAGATCATGTTCTCAATTAGGCTCAGCAATATCATCATTAATAGCTGCAAGCATTGTATTCTATTCAGGTAGTTATCAATCTATTTTTTTAGCATCAATTATACCTTATATTTTAGATCTTATATTAATGTTAACTTATCCAAAGGAGTTAGATGGTGAATTAAAAGAATTTAATATAGAGAATTTTAAAAAATCTTTTTCTAATGTTTTAAAGGAATTTGCAATTTCATTTAAAAGAATTAACCTTTTAAAAAGCATATTTTTAACAGCAACATATAGCGGTTATTATTCTGCAATAAAAGATTTTTTACAACCAGTTTTGAAAAATTTTGCATTGGCTCTTCCTATTTTTATTTATTTAGATAATACAAAAAGATCTTCTATTGTTATTGGAATAACTTATTTTCTAATATATTTAGCAACTTCATTTTTTTCAAGAAAATCCGGATATTTTTCCGAACGATTTAATAATCTATTTTCACCATTAATAATAACTATGAATTTAGGGTTTATCTTTGGAATTTTTAGTGGCATATTATATGAATATAACCTATACTTATTTTCAATAATATTATACATCGGCATTTATTTAATAGAAAATCTTAGACGACCTATAGGTGTTGCTTATATTTCTGATAATATAAATAGCAATATATTAGCTTCTGTATTATCTGTTGAATCACAATTAAAAACTATTTTAGGTGCAATATTAGTTCCTTTAATGGGGTTAATAGCTGATAAATTTGACATAGGTATTTCTTTAATTGTTATATCTTCCTTGCTTATGCTAATTAATTTTATTTTTATAAAAAAATAATTTGGTAATTTATAGAATGTCCAAAAAGTTAAAATCACTCAGACAGCTCGATTGCATATCTTTAAAAATTATTCATAAACATATTTTTAATGCAAGCATTAAAAATAGATAAAGGTTTATATTAAAAATATAATTTAATACATGTTTAAAACAAATAGGTATTTTAATTTATAAGATTTAATTTTTTTCGCGAAGCGATGCTTAGGCGATCTTCGAGTCTTCATTTTTTCCTGACTTTGACACAAAAATGGCGATTTTTGGGTAAATAGGACGGTAGAATGCGGGTTTGAGGTGCGTATTTTTCAGGAAGTCGAAAAAATGTGTGGCTAACTTTTGTTACATATAATTAACTATACATATTGTTATTTAGCTTCTTTTAGTGGTATAATATATATGACAACCACTAAAAGGGGATGATTATAATGTATCCTAAAATATCAAAAGTTAAAGGTAAGAGATATTTAAGGATAATGGAAAGTGTAAGAGAAGGTAAGAAGGTTAAACAAAAGACAGTGGTAAATTTTGGAAATGTTGATAATTACACTAAAAAAGATATAATTAAACTTGTAGATAGTTTGTTAAGGATATTTGAAATAGAAGGATACGAAAAAATAGATGATGATTTAATGGAAGAAATAGCAAGAAAGAATTACGGAATACGATTAATAGTAAATAAGATATTTGACAGATATGAAATGAAAAGATATTTTGAGAAGATGAATACAACATATGATGTAGAAGAGATGTTAAAAATAATGGTAATGAATAGAATAATAGAACCGAGGAGTAAATTAGGAATATTTAATAATTTAGAATATTTAGGATATACACCAGTAGAAGTTAGTGAAGGAAAAGAATTAGAAAAAGATGAAGTTATGTTGCATTGGTTGTATAGAACATTAGATGTATTAGCAGAAAATAAAGAAGGTATAGAAAAACATTTGTATAATCAAAGAATAAGTTTGTTTAATACAACAGTAGATTTAGTATTTTACGATGTAACTACATTAGCCTTTGAAACACAACAAACAAATGAGATATTACAAATGGGATATTCAAAAGATAAGAAATTTAATGAATCACAAATAGTATTAGGTATGTCAATAGATCAAGATAAAATGCCAGTGAGTTTTGATATATATCCAGGTAATACATTTGAAGGACATACATTTAAAGATGCAGTTGAAACAATGAAAAAAGAATATCAATTAGGAAAAGTAATAGTAGTATCAGATAGAGGAATGATGAGTAAAAAAAATATAGAAGTAGTAGAAAATTCCAATTATGAATTCATAGTAGGTAAATCAATTAAACAATTAAAAAAAGTAAATATATTTGATGGAGAATTCATAGAAATAGCAAAAGGAATAAAATATAGAGAAGTTCAATACGATAATAATAGATTACTCATAATATATTCAGAAGAAAGAGCTAAAAAAGATAGAGCAGATAGACTTAGATTAATTGAAAAAGCAAAGAAAATGCTTGAAAATAATAATGTAGATTCAATGAATAAAAGAGGAGCTAAAAAATATTTAAAAGAAGAAAATAAACAGAATTATATATTAGATAATGAAAAAATAAAAAATGATGAAAAATACGATGGATATTATGGAATAATGACAAATACTAAATTAAATCCAAAACAAATATTAGAACAGTATCATACATTATGGAAAGTAGAAGAAACATTTAGAACATTAAAAAATTATCTAGAAACAAGACCTATATTTCATTGGACTCCTAAAAGAATAAAAGGTCATATAGTAATGAGTTTCATATCTTACATAATGCAAAGAACATTAGAATTAGAACTAGAAAAAAATAACATTGATTATTCACATGAAAAAATTAGAGAGACTATTAAAAATATGGAATATTCAGAAGTAAGATTAAAAGACAAATTATTTGCATTAAGAGCCAATTTAAATGAATTTCAAAAATCAATATTAAAAATATTAGAAATAGAAAAACCTAAAAAAATGATGGATTTAGATGAATTTAAAGGAAAATACTTCTAAAATACGCATGAATAGCTAAAAAGAGGGAGGTGTGTGGCTAATTTCTCTTTTTACAAAAAGTTAACAATCGCTGTTTTTCTTATTATTTCTCTTTTTGAGAATTTGAGTTACAAAAGTAGTGTCAAACTCAGGTGGGACACATAAAGCTATGATTCTTGAATATTTAAAAATCAAAGGTTGGAAAGGTATGAAAGTTTTTTATTATGGAAATACCAGATCATGTTCTCAATTAGGCTCAGCAATATCATCATTAATAGCTGCAAGCATTGTATTCTATTCAGGTAGTTATCAATCTATTTTTTTAGCATCAATTATACCTTATATTTTAGATCTTATATTAATGTTAACTTATCCAAAGGAGTTAGATGGTGAATTAAAAGAATTTAATATAGAGAATTTTAAAAAATCTTTTTCTAATGTTTTAAAGGAATTTGCAATTTCATTTAAAAGAATTAACCTTTTAAAAAGCATATTTTTAACAGCAACATATAGCGGTTATTATTCTGCAATAAAAGATTTTTTACAACCAGTTTTGAAAAATTTTGCATTGGCTCTTCCTATTTTTATTTATTTAGATAATACAAAAAGATCTTCTATTGTTATTGGAATAACTTATTTTCTAATATATTTAGCAACTTCATTTTTTTCAAGAAAATCCGGATATTTTTCCGAACGATTTAATAATCTATTTTCACCATTAATAATAACTATGAATTTAGGGTTTATCTTTGGAATTTTTAGTGGCATATTATATGAATATAACCTATACTTATTTTCAATAATATTATACATCGGCATTTATTTAATAGAAAATCTTAGACGACCTATAGGTGTTGCTTATATTTCTGATAATATAAATAGCAATATATTAGCTTCTGTATTATCTGTTGAATCACAATTAAAAACTATTTTAGGTGCAATATTAGTTCCTTTAATGGGGTTAATAGCTGATAAATTTGACATAGGTATTTCTTTAATTGTTATATCTTCCTTGCTTATGCTAATTAATTTTATTTTTATAAAAAAATAATTTGGTAATTTATAGAATGTCCAAAAAGTTAAAATCACTCAGACAGCTCGATTGCATATCTTTAAAAATTATTCATAAACATATTTTTAATGCAAGCATTAAAAATAGATAAAGGTTTATATTAAAAATATAATTTAATACATGTTTAAAACAAATAGGTATTTTAATTTATAAGATTTAATTTTTTTCGCGAAGCGATGCTTAGGCGATCTTCGAGTCTTCATTTTTTTATACTTTTTGGACATTCTAGTAATTTATTAAAATATAGAAAAATTGCTACAATAATAGGCGGATATTAATCCGCCCATTTTAATTTTGTATTCCTAATTTTAAGTTCAAATTATTTTGTTTAGGTAAAACTTCTACAACTGATGGTTTATATTTCTTTTTAAATATTGTTCTATCTAAATAAGCTATGACTCCATAGGAAATTCCTAATCCAAGAAGACCATATAAAAATGATATCATGTCTTTGCCTGTAATAGAATATGCAATTAATAATGCAATTAAAAAGGATAATAGAGGAAACCCATAAATTATAAAAGAAATTTTAGAAACAGAAAAATCTGGAATTTCTACTATAACATAATCACCAATATTAGGCATCTTTTTAAATTGATTTTTTTCTATTCGCATGATCCTTTCGCTATTGCTTCCAGTTAAATTACATGCACCGCTTATTGCACAGCTTTCACAACTCGAACTTCTAGTACTTATTAAATCTATGTTATGTTCATTTATAGAGTTAACAACAAAAACTTCTCTCATATTACTCCTCCATTTCTAAATCTATAAGTATTTTTGAGATTATTGTCTTTTTATATTTATTTACTATAGTATAACTTTCCTTAGAAAGAAAATAAGCCTTAACATATGTTTTATACATTGTTATTTCCTTTTCTAAAGTTTGATCTATTTGTTCTAAACACTCACCATCCAAGATTTGGTTCATTAAATCATATTTTTTTTCATCGATCATGCGAGATTTTCCTCCTTCAAAAGTTTCTGGAATTTCTTTCGTGCATAATGCAGTCTACTTTTTACACTGCCTAATGGTTTATTTAATTTTTTAGCAATTTCGTCATAACTTAAACCATCAATATCTCTTAGCTTTATAAGTATTCGATCTTCTTCTGATAAATTTTCCATAATTTTATTTATCTTATCCATTTCCATTTCATCTAAAACTTCATTAGATACATTAACGTCTGCTTCTGGTTGAATTCCTAATCCTTCTGAATAATTTTCAGTTAAATCAATATTTTCAACAGGGTTTTTAATCTTTTTTCTTATATAGTCTTTACCAACATTTATTGTAATTTGATAAATCCATGTAGATAATTTAGAATCTCCTCTAAATGTATGTATTCCTTTAAATATTTTATAAAAAACTTCTTGGAGAGCATCTTCTATTTCACTTTGATCGACAAATTTTTTTAATGTTACATAAATTTTTGGAGCATAAGTATTATATAATTCTTCAAAAGCGTTTTTATCCTTCTTCTTTAATTTTTCAATTAATTTTTTTTCATTCAAGAAAAATCACCTCTTTGTGGTTTTTTAAAATTATACCACAAAAGAGGCTGTTACATTCTTTTAGACTATAAATATTATATTTTGTTCAAATTCATTTAACTTCGAGAATTATATTTTGTAAATAAATATTTGTTAGATTTGATAATAATATTGGATTTTCAGGATCAGAAATATCGTATATGATAAGACCTTTTTCACCGTCAGCAACGTATAGATAATTATCTCTTATATATCCTCCATAACAAAAACCTTTGGTATTAACAGTTGAAAGTAATATTGGTTTTGATTTATTTGATACATCGATTAATGAAAAACCTTTTTCACCTTCGGCATAAAATACAACGTTACTTATAGGATCAAAATGAACTCTTCCCCATTCTGAATTAATATTTAATTTAGAAATTAATTTAGGATGTTTTTTATCCTTTACATTAATTATTTTTAATCCTTTATCCCCATCAGCAAGATAAGCTGTATCATTACTTACAACAACGTTATAAGCAAATCCTTCAGCATCAAAATAGCTTAGGAGTTTTGGAATTTTAGGATCTGACACATCAACTATTACAAATCCATCATATCCCATAGGAATATAAGCATAATTGCCATCTACAAAAATTCTTCCTGAAGACCCCTTTAATTCCAGGTAACTTAATGTGCTTAATGAATAATCGTCATTAATTTTTACAACTTCCATTCCAGAACTACCTTCTAAAATATATGCAATATTATTTTTGGCAAATATTGAGTAAACTTTTCCAAATGTTTTGAGTTTTGCAACTTTAACAGGATGATTAATATTACTTATATCTGCAACTATTACACCATTTATCCAATCTGCAATATATGCGTGTTTATCTCTAACATATAATCCAACAGCCCAACCTTCAGTATATACATGATTTATAATTTTTGGTTTTTTAGGTTCTGTAACGTCTATAATGTACATTCCAATGCCACTTCCGGTAGTATATACATATTTTTTATTTTCTTTTACGTTTTTTATTGATAATGTAGTAGAGTCTGATGTGATTAATGTTGATTCTTTAGTAATAACAGTGCTATCTACAGTTAAAGGAGTTGAAATTTCGGTAACTTCTTCTGTTATTAATAAAGGTTTTGTTGAAAAATTCCATATAGAGCTTTCTTTTGATTCATTCTCTGATTTCGCAACAACCTTCCAATAATAATCTTTTCCATAATCAACAGAAATATCATAGAATTGATAACCTAAATCTTGTGCAATTAATGATAGATCATTTGGATCTAATCCCAAATAAACATCAAACAAAGCTTCTTTACCATCGTATTTCCATTTTAAGGTTATATTGGTTTCTAAATTGGTAGCGTCATTAGTTGGAGTAGGATCAAAAGGTTTTCCTAACTCTTTTACGGATTTAGTCTGGAATGCCCAAATTTCTCCATATCTAATACCACCATGTCCATCTTTAGCAACAACTTTCCAATAATATCTGGCATCTTCTTTTAAATTTACTTCTAAGGTATTTTCTTCTATACCAGTTGCAAGTGGTTTCATTGTATCTATAGAACGTCCTAAATATACATCGTAATGAATTTTATCGCCATCAAGGTCTTCACATTCCCAACTTAAATTTGTAATAAGTGGGACATTGGTTTCACCATCAGCAGGTTTTGGATCATGAGGTTTTAATGGTATAGCATTTTCCGTACTAAATAACCAGATATCACTATCAGTTTTATGTTTTTTATCTTTAGCAACAACTTTCCAATAATAAGTTTTATTATAATTTAATACCTTAGAAAAAGAACTTTCTGTTAAATTTGAAGCTATAGGAGTTAATTTGTTTCTATCAGTTGATAAATATAAATCATAGGTTAGAGTATCACCATCAGGATCACTTGCAGTCCATGTAAACACAGTATTTACCGGAATATTTACAGCTCCATTTTTAGGAGTATATAAATCCGGTATTGAAGGGGGGTCATTTTTAAAAACAATTGGTAAAATAACGACACCCGTCATTACAACTATAAAAGCAGATATTGCAAGTATAATAAATTTCAATTTCAAATTAATCACCTCTATTATTTTTATTCAATATATTATTCTATAATAAAAAAATCATTCCTAATTTTATTTAAATAAATAAAAAAGCCAACCATTAGGTTGGCTTTGGTCGGGGCGACTGGACTTGAACCAGCGACCTTTTGCGCCCCATGCAAACGCGCTCCCATCTGCGCCACGCCCCGAGTCGCACACTATTATACCATATTTTATTTTTGTAGTCAATAATTGCTAATTTAAATATTAAAAATTTAGTTTGACTTTTTGAGAGGTATATAATATAATTTATTTGATAAATTTTTCCTATTTTTTAGGATATAAGGAAGTGTATTATATGAATGAAAATGATTATTTAAATTTTGAAATAAAATTAATGGGAAAATTATTGATACCAATTATATTTTTCATATTTATGTATATATCCTATGGTATATTTATTCAAGGATTTTTATCTACTGAAATATACACTTATTTTGGTATTAGTCCAAAAAACTATAATATTCTGAATGGTGCCATTTTTTTAGGTATGTTAATTGGAAATACTTTATATTCAGAAAAGAAAAAAAATAAAAATATATTTTTTAATGTTTCAATAATTCTTGTTTTGTTATATTCAATGATATTTTTTATAAATAATTATGTTTATTTTTTAGTTTTGAGATTATTAACTGGTATATGGTTTGGATACTTGTTTTTATATTTAAATAATTTTTACTTAGAATATAAACTAAGGGTTAACATAAAAGACATAACCTTTGGATGGGGAAGAGCTTTAGGAGCAATATTAGCTTCGATAGTTGCTTTTTATTTTTCTCAGATATTAAGTTGGAAATATGCTTTTTTAATGTTATCTACTGGAATATTTGTGATAATTGGACTTAAAAGTATGTCTTATATATATAAATTTAAGGATTTTAATGAGAATTCGTTCTATTTAAAAAATAAAAATATATTGATATACTCTATTTTATATTTTTTAGTAGGTACTAATTATTACACGTTATCAATGAATATAAAAAATATATTAATGATATATCTTAACGATTATATGTTATCAAATATTGGAATTATTATTTTTTCATTCTCAATATTAATTGGATATATTTTCTCTATCTTTTTATATAATAAATATAACATTTTTACACTTATGAAAGTGCTTACATTGCTCCTAATGATTATTAGTTTTTTTAGTTTATTTTTAGATAATGGTTATTATATTTTAGATTTTTTATCTCTAAATATATTTGTTCAAACAATTATATGGAATATATCATTGCACTATAGTTTCGTAGATCTTAATAAATTTAATCCCACCAAAAGTATTAAATTGATGTTGTTTATGCTAGCTTTAGGTGGAATATTTTATTCGATATTTACATATATTTTTTATGATAAATTATATGTTTTTGTTAATTCATATATTTTTTTTAATTCTATTTTATTATTAATATTATCCAAAAATTATCAAAGGAACAATCATTTCATGAAAAGATAATCCTCCGTGTTTTCCTTTAAGATGAACAAAAGAGCTGCCGTATTTGTAAACAAAACTATAGTTACTTTTTGAAATCATTACAAAATCTCCAATACGTTCTTTGAATGTTTTATTTAATTTATTTCCAAAAAGATTAAATTTTTCTGCTTCATCAATACTTATTAAATTACCATAATCTTTATAATTTGAGTTAAAAAAATCGGAAAATTCTTTTCTGTTTTTTGTATAAAAATACATCATTCTCATTTCTCCACCTGGGGGAACAGATAAATACTTAGAAATATCATCGTCATTAGAAAATCTTATTTCTTTGGTTAAAGGACTCTCAAGCATTCCATGATCTGCAGTTATGAGTATTATGGTATCTTTTAATATATCATCAGTAATTTTTTTAAGAAATTCTTCTTCTAACATCTTTAAAAACCAATATATTTGTGATTTATATTTATAATCTTTTGCACCATATTTATGTCCAATGCTATCAACATGCGAGTAATAAGCAAATTGATATGATTTATCGCCATTTTTTGAAAAGTCTATAAGTTTATCATAAACCATTCCAAATAATTCAACTAATGATTTATAGCCTTTTATATTGCTTCCATTATTATGTATTTTGCTTAATCCACTTCCAACAATTTCAGAATGTGTGTGAATAAATGTTTTTACATCTAAATCATTTAATGTCTCATGAATAGTATTCATTTTTAATATATCATTAACTAGATAGGGTTCAAATATTCCCTTTCCTCCATATAAAGGAGAAAAGTCTATCATATTAACTAATGAACCTAATTCTTTAAAAAATAAAATATATCCTAATATACCATGTTCAGCTGGTGATTTTGCAGTCATAAATGTTGTAATAGCATTAGCGGTAGTTGATGGAAATACAGAAGTTGCTGGTAAAAAATGTTTTTTTCTTAAAAGTGGGAATTCGTTTTTATGTTCTTTCAAAACTAATTTAAATGTATTATAACTCATAGCATCTATCAAAAATAAAATAACATGTTTTTTATTTTTGAAAGGGATAGGGTAAGGAGGATGAAAAGACTCTCCTCCAAAATTATCAATTATCCAATTAGAAATATTTAAAATAGAGTATTTTTCATAATGAGGTAGTATTCCTACACCTTCTATTTTATTATTATAAATTTCTTTTAATATATTTTTCCACATTTTATACACCTGCTTTCAATAATTAATGTTTTATATAAAAATAAGTATAACCATTTGGTGGAACAAATTCCTCTTTTATATTTTCAACAAATGAAATGCCATTTCCTTTTAAAATAAAATATTTTAATTTATCATGACTTTTTTCTGTACATTCTGCCCAAATTTCCACATCTCCATTTGGTAAATTCATAACATATCCTTTGATATCAAGTGTTTCTGCAATTTTTTTTATAAACCATCTAAATCCTACACCTTGTACTCTTCCTGATATAATATATTTTTTAGCAATCATAATAAATCCTCCTAAAAAAATATTTATATATATTTTACCATTTTTAATTTAACATCGTCAAATTTTAGCTTTTTTCTGGTATACTATACGTAAGAAATAAAAATTTTGAAAGGGGGAAGTTTTTGAATATGAAAATAAAATTACATTTGCTAACAGTTTTTTTGCTATTTTCAGTGTTGATAATAGCAAATTCCACAAATACGTTGTTTATAAATAGCTATGAGGAAGGTGTTAGCCTGATAAATTTTGAAAATGCATTAAATCCAAAGCTTATTGCGTCATATCCAAATATTTTAAGTATTAAAAATGTACCTGTTTTTTTCGATTCTAAAGTTACATCATTTTATGTTGATAATAAATATATGGTTATAGGATTAAAATCAAAAAAGATTTATTTTATCGATTTAGAAAAAAACACATCTCAAATATTTGAATTAAAAGATTATCCAACTCAAATAAAAAAATATGAAGATACTATTTATGTTTCTGTGTATAAAAGCGAGATTATTCCATTTAAAATAAGGGGAGATAAAGTAGTAAAAGGTTTTAGAATTAATTCTATTGGTGATACTTATGATTTTGAATTTGTAGATAATTATTTGTATGTAGCAGATGGAATAAAGGGTTTAGCAATATATTCTAAATCTAATGGATCATATAAGTATATGAGACATCTAAAAACTGGAGGGGATGTACAAAAAATATATATAGATGGTTCATATATATATACATTAGATGGAGCAAAAGGAATTTCTGTATTTGATATATCTTTTAAGTTATTGCCATTTCTTGTAAAAACAGTTGATACAGGTGGAGGAGTAAATGCAATTTTAAAAAATGGTAATTACTTATATGTAACAGATAAATGGTATGGGTTAGAAGTTTTTAATTTAAAGGATATTATTAAACCCTCAGAAGATAAAAACGAGAAAATTAAACCTGTTTTTCAACATTATACAGTTAATACTCCAATTGATTTAAAAATGTTAAATGATAATTATTTAGTAGTAACCGATGATTGGGGAGGATTGGAAATATATAATATATCTAATCCAAAATCTCCTGAGTTAGTTAAAGAATTTAATAATCATACTGATTTACAAGGATTATATATATCAGGAGATTACTTATATGCAGCCGATAAAAAAGATGGAATGATTGTGTTTGATATATCCAATCCTGAAAATCCAAAAGAAATAACTTCAAAGAAAACGTTAAATTTAAAATTATTACCTAGGAGATTAGAAAAAACCTTAAATGATGCTGTAAATATTTATGCTAATAATAAATATGCGTATGTTGCTGATAGACAAAATGGATTTACAATTTTTGATATTTCAAATATAAATAAACCTGTATTATTATCTAATTATGTTGATGTGAAGGAAAATAATAATGTTATTTTAGGATATACTAATAATTTTGTAATTGATGGAAACAGAGCTTATATTGCTGATGCTTATAAAGATTTAGTTGTTTTAGATATTGAAAATAAAAATAAGCCTCAAATATTGTCTATTAACAGGGTAACAGGAAGGGCTATGGATGTAGTTAAAAAAGGTGATTATCTATTTTTAACTACCGATGATGTTGGGTTCGAAACATTTAAAATAGTTGAAAATAAAATAAATCATTTATCTCCAAAGTTTAGAATAAATGGATTTGCAAAGAATATTGAAATAAAAGGAGATAAAGCTTATGTTGCAGTTGATTGGAAATATACTGTATTAAAGAATAATACTGTTCCTATAGGAAATCCGGGAGTCTATGTCGTCGATATAAATGATCCAGAAAATCCATTTATTGAAAAAGTTATAAATATTAATAATTCTGGAGTAGAAAAATTTAAGATATTTAATAATTTGGGATTTGCAGCTTTAGGTGAAGAAGGATTTGCAATTATTGATTTAAATAACGGAAAGATATTATCTATGATAAATACACCTGGAAATACTAAAGACTTATATGTAAAAGATAATTATCTTTATGTTGCTGATGGCAAAAATGGTTTAATGATATTTAATATTCAAAATCCAGAAAATCCAATATATGTAAAAAAATTGTTTTGGATGACTTTTGGGGAATTTAATAACTAGGGGATGAACATATGAATTCTTCTTTTCTTTTATTTGAAAATGATGATCATAAATTTATTCATTTGGGATTAGAAAGGTTGAATGTTGAAGGGATATTTACAAATCAATATTTAATAATTCATAATAATGAAGGATTTTTAATAGACCCAGGAGGCTCCCATGTGTTCTCCAGGGTTTTTTCAAATGTATCAAAATATATAGATTTGAGAAATATAAAAGGTGTTTTTTTCTCACACCAAGATCCTGATGTTGCTGCAGGATTGAGTCTATGGGATATTCATTTACCAAATGCTAAATATTATTTTTCTAGGTTGTGGGATAGATTTATGCCTCATTATGGAGTATATAACAAATCTAAAGTTTCTTTAATAGAGGATTATGGTGGAAAATATTATTTTGAAGATGGTGTGGAGTTACAATTTATACCTGCACATTTTTTGCATTCTTCAGGAAATTTTACACTTTATGATCCTACATCAAAAGTATTGTTTTCTGGAGATATTGGAGTTGGTATAATTCAACCTTCGTTTAAAAAAATATTTGTGGATAATTTTAATGAATATAAAAAAGAGATGGAGTGGTTTCATAAAAGATATATGTCTTCAAATAAAATTGTTAATATGTGGATTTCAAAGGTTGAAAACCTTGACGTTGAAATGATGGTTCCGCAACATGGATTGTTATTTAGAAAGAAAGAATATTTAGAATTTTTGGATTGGTTTAGAGAACTGAAATGTGGCGAGGATATAATAGGAAACATATATAATAGGGGGTAGAAAAATGTCAAATTCTATTGTTTTATTTGAAAATGAAAATCATAAATTTATTTATTTGGGAGTAGAAAAAAATAATTTAGAAAGTATTTTTACGAATCAATTTTTAGTAATTCATAATAATGAAGGAGTATTATTAGATCCAGGTGGAGTTCATGTTTTTCCAAGAGTACTTGCTAATGTTTCGGAGCATATTGATACAGATAATATAAAAGCAATATTTTATACTCATCAAGATCCAGACGTTTCTTCAGGAGTTGCTTTATGGAGTTCAACTTTAGAAAATGCAAAAATTTATATTTCTGGATTGTGGGAAAGATTTCTACCACATTTTGGAGTTTTTGATTCTTCTAGTTTGGTACCTATTGAAGATAAAGGAGGAGAAATAAAATTTTCAGATGGAGAATCTTTAAAAATAATACCTGCACATTTCTTGCATTCTCTTGGTAATTTTTCATTATATGATCCTATATCTAAAATATTATTTTCTGGGGATATTGGAGTCGGTATTGTTCAACCTTCTGAAGAAAAAATCTTTGTAGAAGATTTTGAAAATTATATAGAATTTATGAAAGGATTTCATCAACGATATATGGCATCCAATGTTGCTGCAAAAAAATGGGTGAATTTAGTTTCTAAACTTGATGTCGAAATAATGACGCCGCAGCACGGTTTATTGTTTAAGAAGAATGAATATTTAAAATTTCTAAATTGGTTTAAAGATTTAAAATGCGGAGTAGATATCATTGATAAAATTTATTAGGAAGTGAAAAAATGAGTAATAAAAATATAAACAATTTAAAGAATACAATCGAAAAAATTTCGCAAAGTATATACCATGAAAATATTTTAACCTCATTTATAGAAAATTTGGATGAAGTTTTAGGCAAAAGATTTGAAAAAGCTAGTAAAATAACAAATGATGTGGGACATAAAATAATTGAAACAATTGAAAATACCACAGATATTGCTCATTCAATAGAAGATATGTCAAAAAACAGTAGTATAGAAAAAAATAAAGTTTCTGAGCTTAATAAAAATATCATAAATAAATTGCATAATGTTGGTGGAAATTTAAATCAGGTAAAAATAGATGTTTCTGAATCTATTAATTTAGTATCAAACGCTTTAGAAAGTTTTGATGAGGTTAAAGAAATAACTAAGAATATAAATAAAATAGCTAAAAAAACAAATATGTTGTCTATTAATGCATCTATTGAAGCAGCAAAAGCAAAAGAACATGGTAGGGGTTTTGCTGTTGTAGCAGAAGAAATACAAAAATTATCAACAGAAACAAATGAAAGTGCAAAACAAATAAATGATAAGATAAGGAATCTTTCAGAAGAAATAGAAACTGTATTAGAAAAAATAAATTACATTTCTGAATTATTTGAATTAGTTGCAGGAGTAACTGAAGATTCTTTAGATATTCTTGAAAAGAATGAAAAGTTTTTGGATGAATTGGTAAGTTTATTGGAATCGAACACATTAATTTTGGAAGAAAATATTGGAAATTTAAGTATGTCTAAAGATGATATAATAAATTTAATAAATACAATTTCAATGCTTAATGCTGTAATAAAAAATGTTTTAAAGATGCAAAAAGATATAAAAAATATAAAAATATAGCAGGGAATTTTATCCCTGCTATATTTTTATAATATAATAGTTCTCATTATATCTGCTAATTCTATAAAGGATTCTTTTAATGAAGCGCCACCAACTAATCCACCATCAATATTTGGTTTTGTGAATAATCCAAAATAATTATTTGGTTTTACACTACCGCCATATAAAATGGTAATTGAATCAGCTGTATCTTCGTCATAAATTTCCGATAATAATTTTCTTATATATGCATGGACTTCTTCTGCTTGCTCTGGTGTAGCCACTTTTCCTGTACCTATTGCCCAAACTGGTTCATAAGCAACAATTATTTTTTTAGCTTCATCTTTGTTTAAACCGTAAAAACCTTCTTTTATTTGTTTTTCTATAACATTAAATGTTAAATCTTTTTCTCTTTCTTCCAATTTTTCACCTATACAAAATATAGGAGTTAAATCTTTCTCTAATGCTTTTTTTATTTTTTTATTGATAAGTTCATCTGTTTCTCCAAAAATATTTCTTCTTTCAGAATGTCCCAGTATTACATAATTCACACCTATTGCTTTTAACATATCTGCTGAAATTTCACCTGTAAATGCTCCTTTATCTTCAAAATGCATATTTTGTGCAGCAACGCTTATATTTGTACTTGCAGTTAAATCAACGGCTTTTTCTAAAGCCAAAAATGTTGGAGCAATTATTACATCAAACTTTTTTTCTTTTCCTATAGTAGCTGTTAATTTTGAAATAAATTCAGCAGCTTCTATATTTGTTTTATTCATTTTCCAATTACCAGCTAAAATATATTTTCTTTTATTTATTTTTTTTTTGGAAGCTATGCTTGCAATACCAGGTAGCTCTTTACCTTCCAAGAATTCTAATGAAGCGCCTCCACCTGTTGAAACATGAGAAACTTTTCTTTCAAGTCCAAAAAGTTCTATAGCAGCTGCACTATCGCCACCACCTATTATTGTTGTTGCGCCTTCTTCTGTGATATCTGCAACCATCATTGCAACTTCTTTTGTTCCTGTTGCAAAATCTTCTATTTCAAAAACGCCCATAGGTCCATTCCATACAACTGTTTTTGCACCATTTAACTTTGACTTAAATAATTCAATACTTTCTGGACCAATATCTAATCCCATCCATCCATCTTCTATACCATCATCAATTTTTACTATTTTTTTCTCAACGCCAGCTTCTAATTTTTGAGCTACTATAGCATCAACTGGTAAAACAATCTCAACACCCTTTTCATTAGCTTTTTCTAACAATTCTTTAGCTAATTCCACCTTATCTTCTTCAAATCTTGAAGAACCTATTTCTTTTCCTAAGGCTTTTAAGAAAGTAAACATCATAGCGCCGCCAATTAAAATCTTATCTGCTTTTTCTAATAAATTGTTAATAACTCCTATTTTATCAGAAACTTTTGCACCACCTAAAATTACTACATATGGTTTTTCTGGATTTGCTGTAGCTTTGGATAAAAATTTAATTTCTTTTTCCATTAAAAAACCTGCTACACTTGGAATAAATTGTGCAATTCCTACATTTGAAGCGTGAGATCTATGTGCAGTACCAAATGCATCATTTACATGGATATCTGCTAAATCTGCCCATTGTTTTGCTAACTCTGGATCATTTTTTGTTTCACCTTTCATGTATCGTGTATTTTCTAATAATAATACTTCACCTTCATTTAACTCTTCGACAGCTTTTTTAACATTTTCTCCAACAACTTCTGGAACAAATTTTACTTCTTGCTCCAATAATTCTCCTAATCTTTCTGCTACTGGCTTTAATGAGAATTCTGGTTTAGGTTCTCCTTTAGGTCTTCCTAAGTGAGATAATAATATAACTTTTGCACCTTCTTTTAATGCATGTTTTATTGTAGGTAATGCTGCTTTTATTCTTTTATCATTAGTAATAACTCCATCTTTCATTGGAACATTAAAATCTACTCTCATTATAACTTTTTTACCTTTTAAATCCACATCTTTAATAGTCATTTTATTCATTTTCATACCTCCTTATCATTTCTTTCAAAAAAGGGGACTTATAAGTCCCCTTATTTATCTTTTATTATTAAAGTAATTCATACATTCTTTCTGCTAAATCTACAACTCTTGATGAATAACCATATTCATTATCATACCATGAAGCAACTTTTACCAATGTTCCATCCATTACTTTAGTCAATGTTGCATCAAAAATGCCAGCAAAAGTTGTTCCAACTATATCTGAAGAAACAATCATTTCTTCATTGTAACCTAAAATACCTTTTAAGTAAGTTTCTGATGCTTCTTTCATTACAGCATTTACTTCTTCAGCAGTTGTAGCTTTTTCAACAACAACTGTTAAGTCTGTGATTGAACCATCTGGAGTTGGAACCCTTATAGCCATACCATCTAATTTTCCTTGCAATTCTGGAATAACAATTCCTACAGCTTTTGCAGCACCTGTTGTTGTAGGAATAATATTAACTGCAGCAGCTCTTGCTCTTCTTAAATCTGAATGTGGTAAATCTAAAACTCTTTGGTCATTTGTAAATGAATGAACTGTGGTTAATAATCCGGATTTTATACCAAATTTATCATTTAATACTTTAACTACAGGAGCAATTGAATTTGTTGTACATGATGCATTTGAAACTACAACATGATCTTTTGATAATAATTCATCGTTAACTCCTAAAACAACTGTTAAATCTACATCGCCTTTTGCTGGAGCAGTTATAATTACTTTTTTAGCTCCTGCTTCGATATGTGGCATAGCTTTTTCTTTATTTCTGAAAACTCCTGTTGATTCTATAACAATATCTACTCCTAAATCTCCCCAAGGTAAGTTTCTTGGATCTCTTTCTGCAAATACTTTAATTTCTTTACCATTAACAACAAATCCGCCTTCAACAACTTCTACTGTTCCATCAAATTTTCCGTGAACACTATCATATTTTAATAAGTGAGCTAAAGTTTTTGGATCTGTTAAATCGTTTATAGCAACGATATCAAAATTTCCTCTTTTCATCATTTCTCTAAATACTACTCTACCAATTCTTCCAAAACCGTTAATAGCAATTTTAATACCCATTTTAAAAACACCTCCTGAATTATAATAAATTGTTATATTTTTCTCTAATTGTATTATATACCTTATATTTAAAGGTTATATTTTTCATATTTAAAGTTTTAAAGTTGATTATATTTAAATATTGTTAATTACATTCCTAAATTTAATCCACCTAAATATTTTTGAGATATTTTTTCAGTTTCTTCTTCTTTAAACTGTTTAGCTTTTTCAATTGCTTCATTAGTAGCAGCAATTATCATATCCTTTACTATTTCGAATTCTTCATCAGATAATTCATCAGAAATAAAAATATCTTTTACTCTTAAATCTCCTGTAACTATAACCTTTACTACTCCGCCACCGCTTGTTGCATCAAATTCTTTTAAAGCAAGTTCGTTTTCAAAAGCTTTCATTTCTTGTTCCATTAATTCTTGAGTTTTTTGAGCCTCTTGCATTAATTTCATAATATCATTTTTTTTTCCACCAGAAGATTTTAAGCTTCTTCCACCTAAACCTCGAATTTTTTTAGCCATTTCTTTCCCCTCGCTTTTATATATTTGAAATATTGTTTATTACCTATTATCAGTTATATTATACCATAAATCTCAAATTTTAATGATTATGTTTAAATAAATTAAAAAATCTCATTTTCATATGAAAATTTTTTCATATCTATTAAAAAACCCTCCAGCATTCACTGGAGGGTCATATTATTATCATTAATATGCTGGCATATCAGGCATTTCTGGAGCTTTTTCTTCTTTTGGTTCATCAACTACTAATACTTCAGTTGTCAATAACATTGAAGCGATAGATGCAGCATTTTGAACAGCACTTCTTGTAACTTTTGCAGGATCAATAATACCTTTTTCAAACATATCAACAAATTCATCATTTAATGCATCGTAACCATAAGATACTTCGTCTTTTGCTAATACTCTATCAATTATTATAGCACCATCAACTCCTGCATTTAATGCGATTTGTCTAATTGGAGCTTCTAAAGCACTATATACAACTTTAGCACCTATTTTTTCGTCACCTTCTAATTCATCTAATAATGGAGCTACAGCTTTTTTAGCTCTTAATAATGTCACACCACCACCAGGGACAATTCCTTCTTCAACAGCTGCTCTTGTTGCTGATAAAGCATCTTCTATTCTGTGTTTCATTTCTTTTAATTCTGTTTCTGTTGCTGCGCCAACTTTAATTACAGCAACACCACCAGCCATTTTTGCAAGTCTTTCTTGTAAAGTTTCTTTTTCATATTCTGAAGTTGTATTTTCAATTTGAGCTTTTATTTGTTTAATCCTTTCTTTAATATCTTCTTCATTACCTTTTCCACCAACGATTATGGTGTCATCTTTTCTTACTTTTACAACATCTGCTCTACCTAAGTCATTTAAAGTTACATTTTCTAATGTTAAACCAACTTCTTCGCTAATTACAATGCCACCTGTTAAAATTGCAATATCTTGTAACATAGCTTTTCTTCTGTCGCCAAAACCTGGAGCTTTTACAGCTACAGATTCTAATGTTCCTCTTAATTTATTTAATACTAATGTTGATAATGCTTCACCTTCAACATCTTCTGCAATAATTACTAATGGTTTACCTGCTTGTGCAACTTTTTCTAAAACAGGAATTAATGGTTTAACTGTTGATATTTTCTTATCTGTAATTAAAATATATGGATCTTTCATTATTGCTTCCATTTTTTCTGTGTCTGTTACAAAATATGGTGAAATATAACCTCTATCGAATTGCATACCTTCTGTAAAGTCAACAAATGTTTCCATAGTTTTCGAATCTTCTACAGTGATAACTCCATCTTCTCCAACTTTATCCATAGCATCAGCAATCAAGTTTCCAATTTCTTGATTATTTGCAGAAATTGCAGCAACATGTGCAATATCTTCCTTGTTAGATAATTTCTTACTCATTACTTTTATTTCTTCAACAGCTTTTGCAGCAGCTTTTTGGATACCGTTTTTCATTAACATTGGATTAGCACCTGCTGCTACGTTTTTTAAGCCTTCTCTAATCATTGCTTGAGCTAATACTGTAGCTGTTGTTGTACCGTCACCAGCGACGTCATTTGTCTTAGAAGCTACTTCTTTTACTAACTGTGCACCTAAATTTTCAAATTTATCTTTTAATTCTATTTCTTTAGCAATTGAAACACCATCATTTGTTATTGTTGGTGAACCCCAACTTTTTTCTAATACAACATTTCTACCTTTAGGACCTAAAGTTATTTTAACAGCATTTGCAACTTTATCTACACCTCTTTCAAGAGCTCTTCTTGCTTCTTCTGAAAACATCATCATTTTAGCCATTTTACAACACCTCCTTAGTCTTCATATTTTGCTAAAATATCATCTACGTCAATTAAAATATAATCTTCATCGTCTATCTTAATTTCTGTTCCTGAATATTTTGCGAATATTACATAATCACCAACATTAATATCAACATCATCATCTAAAGTACCCAAAGCTACGACTTCAGCTCTCATAGGTTTTTCTTTAGCAGTATCTGGTAATACAATACCACCTTCAGTTTTCTTTTCTTCCACAACAGGTTTTATCAATAATCTGTTACCAAGTGGTTTTACTGTCATTCAAATCACCCTCCTTATTCTTAATTTTTCTATTTTTAGCAGTCAATATATTCGAGTGCTAATTCCTATTGATATAATACCTCTTCTCGAAAAAATATTCAAGTCTGATTATACATGATTATTTGTAATTATATACGAATAAAATAATTTAAATAGAAAAATCTCAATTTTTCTTTATATTTCTTTTTTTGACCAAATAACTTCGTTATTTCTATCGTCATATATTTCTTTTATATCCTCAGGAACAGTTAAGTCATTAGAAAATTCTTGCAAAACTTCAATTATTAAATCTTTGGGCAATGAAGATATTACCCATAAATCACTTAATAAAATTCTATTATTGTTTTTTACAGGAGCTTTTATTATTGAACTTTCTATAGCTTTTAAAAATATCGATAAATCTTCTTCTTTATAAAATCCTTTTCCAGTATCAGCACCATAGTTAATTGGCATTTTATCTCCTCCTTCACAATTTTAAATTTTTATCACTCATATTATATCATTGATTAATTGCTTTTAAATTAACTATATTTACATAAAACTTTTTTAAAGCAATAATATAGAATATCTATAATATAATAAGAGAGATTATGATTTCTAAAAAGCAGGAGGTCTTTTATGTACTTATATCAATATAAAAAAAATACTATAAAATATGAAAAATATAATGAAAATGATTATATTGTTCTCAAATTTCCTGTTAATTATTCTACACATTATGAAGAAAATAAAAATGTTTACGTACATTTATTTGAGCCTTACAAAATTCATGGAGATATAATTTTTTTACACGGTATAGGCAATAATAATATTCCATATTTAGAATGGTATGCGAGGTTTTTTAAAACACAAGGCTACAGAACATCAGTAGTAATTTTACCATACCATCTTAAAAGAACTCCAAAGGGAATGAATGGTGGAGATCCTTTTTATTCAGCAGATCCTGATAAATGCGTAATAGAGTTTCATAATGCAGTAAAAGATGTTAGAAGGACAATAGATTTAATTGAAAGTTTTAATGATTTTAATAAAAATAATCTATCTCTTTTTGGGGTTTCTTTTGGAGGTATTATAGGAACAATGACATTGGCATTGGATAAAAGGATAAAAAAAGGTGTTTTAATGATCACAGGAGGCAATTGGAGATGGATTAATTTTCATTCTCCATATACTTATAAAGTGAGAGAGGAATATAAAGCAAAAGGAAATGCATATGGATGCAATTCGGAAGAATTTTGTATAAATCATTTTAGAAAAGATCCTGTAAATTTTGTATCTAAAAATTTCCAAAGAATAGATGATATTTTTGACAAAGCTCCAATTCCATGCTATTCGTATGATCCAATATCTTTCGCCAAATTTGTTAATCAACCTATTCTTTTTATTAGAGGAATATTTGATAAAATTATTCCCAAAGAAGCTACAGATGATTTAATTTCACTTTTACCCAATGTTTCGGTTCAAAAAATCCCAACAGGTCATAAAAGCAGTATTTTATTCAAAAGATTGGTCGGAAAGAAAATTTTAAATTTTTTACAAAAAAAATAGTGTTATTTTAAAAAGATAAAAAATACTAATATTAAATCAAATAATTTATTTTATTATATGCACCTGGTATATCTAAAACTTTTTCGACTTTATCTATCGAATTTTTTATGGCCTTTTCAATGTGATAATTGTTTAAAATATAATGAATAAAAAATCCATCAAAAATATCTCCCAATCCGGTTTTACATTTTGCAATTTTACCATTTGAATTATATATTTTATTATTAAATTTTACACCTTTATTTCCTTGTTTTATTAAGTCACAATTTCTATATTTGCATTCTTCCTCTGTACCTAATATAAATGCATTTTTAAAAATATTTTTTGCTATAAATGGTCTTGGTCCTATGTCAAAAAATACTTTTTTATAATTTAGTTTTTCAATATTTTTTAATTCATTTTTTGATATTTCTGTGGTTATTATTGCTACATCAGATTTTTTTTCTAAATTAGAATATTTGCTATCATTGATTTTTCTTTCAATACCAATAGGGTTATCATTCTTAGATATAAATATTGCTGTTTTCTTTTCTTTTACTTCAATATCTTTAAATGGAACTATTTCTTTCAAATATTTACCTTTTAAATCATTTCCTATAAAACCATTAAAAGAAATCTCATGACCCAATTTATATAATAAATAGGCTATATTAAATCCAGAACCACCAGGATTTTCAATTATTTCAACTTCATGTGGTTTTTCCCCATAAATATAAACATCATAAAATATAGCACCGTAAATATCTATTTTCATATTATCACTCCAAAAGCATTTGCTTCGCAAAATTTAAATTCTTTTATAAAAAATTTTTTAATATTTACTTTTATTTATTTTCAGGATGTCCAAAAAGTTAAAATCACTCAGACAGCTCGATTGCATATCTTTAAAAATTATTCATAAACATATTTTTAATGCAAGCATTAAAAATAGATAAAGGTTTATATTAAAAATATAATTTAATACATGTTTAAAACAAATAGGTATTTTAATTTATAAGATTTAATTTTTTTCGCGAAGCGATGCTTAGGCAATCTTCGAGTCTTCGTTTCTTTTATACTTTTTGGACATTCTATATTTGTAAACAAACTTAATAGCCTCCTTAAAAGGAGGCTGTAAATATTTTAGAAATTATTGTTCTGGCCATTTTGTTATAACTGCTTTTCTTGCGTTGCTCTTTTCTTCAGGACTTAAGCCCCAATTTCCATTATAAATAGCGCCTTCCCAGTCGCCATAAATTGGATTTGGTAATAAGATGAATTTTACACCATATTCATTTTTAAATTGATCAACTAAAGAATTTCTTTCTTTTAATCCCTTATGTCTGAATACTGATGTGAAATCATTTAAATTATCTCCCATTAATAATACAATTCTATGATCTTTCTCTACCATTTTTCTTCTTGGTTCTTTATCGGATGTATCAGTTCTTAACAAGACATGATCATCTGTAACTTGAGGAAATCCTAAAGCTTTTAAATTCTTCATAGTTCCTTCTTTTACAGCAACTTTTCTATTTGAGATATAATATACATCTGCACCTTTTTCAACAACATAATTCAAAAATTCTACAGCTCCAGGTAATGCCGTTGCTTGTGCTGCATTACACCAATCATTCCAACCCGTTGGGTATGCATGATTTGTATCAATATGTCCTGCATCATATGGACTGTTATTTAAAATAGTTTCATCAATATCAACTATAACTGCTCTTTTCATTGGATCATTATTATTTGCTAAATCATTATCAAAAACCATTTTTGCAACATTGAATGCTTGATAAGCCAAAGCTTTCATTTCTCCAGATGTTTGATACCAATCCATTGCTAAAACCATTTGTTCATTTAAATCTTTTTGCGTATATTCTGGGGTTAGTCTTAATACTTGACCAACAACAATAAGATTTGGGTTTTGAATGTTGTTGTATTTGATCAATTTATCAACACTTACACCTGTGGTTTTAGAAATTTTAGATAAGCTATCCCCACTTTTTACTACATAATAATCTGTATTTGCAAAAATCAAAGCAGAAAATAAAACTGCTACCAATACAATAAGAACTTTTTTCATACTTCACCCTCCTCATAAATTTTTTGTATTAAGTATGATATCAAAAAAAAAATAAAAATGCAATGGTTATATTAAGTTATAAAAAGATATAATAACAAAATAAAAAGAAATATCTATAATTTTAGATAAATATCATATTTTTGGAAAATATGATATAATTAAAACAAGAGGTGATAATATGACCAGATATGATTTTATAGCAAATTTTTATGATATTCTTCTTTACCCATTAGAAAAATCTACAATGAACGATTTTAGAAAAAAATTTGTTCCAAAAATTGAGGGTTACACATTGGATTTAGCTGTTGGAACGGGTCACAATATAGAATATTATCCGCCAAACTCTCATGTTGTTTTAATAGATAAAAGTATAGAAATGCTAAAAATAGCTAAAGAAAGATCTAAAAAAAGAAATGATCTTACACTTGAGTTTGTGCATTCTTCTGTTGAAGATTTATCCTTTAAGGATAACACTTTTGACACCATTTTATCCATAGATGTATTTTGTTCAGTAAAAAATCCTTATAAGTCTATGGAGAATGTTAAAAGAGTATTAAAACATGGTGGAAAAGGTATTTTTGTAGAACATGGATTAACTGGACAATTATTACAGGATATTGTTTTATATTTAACCAATATACTGACATATCCTACAGTTGGATCATCTATGGTTAGGAAACCTTTAGAATATATAAAACATGCAGGGTTTAAATTATTAGAATATGGACATCTTAAACATTCGTTTTATTATTTTCTTGTAAGAAAGGAGTAAAATATGAAATATGAAATAGTATATTTTGATTTAGACCATACTTTGTTAGATTTTGAAAAATCAGAAAAATATGCATTATTTGAAATTCTTAAAAAATTTAATATAAAACCTAAAGAAAAATATTTAGAAATTTATAAACCTATAAATGAAAAATGGTGGAAATTATTTTCTGAAGGTAAATATCCTAAAGAAGTAATTGTAGTTGAACGTTTTAGAGATTTTTTTGCCGAAATAGGGTTAGATTCAAAAATCAATAGTAGTGTAGCATCTGAATTATATTTAGAAAAGCTTTCGCATCTTGCTTTTTTCTTTGATGGTGCAAAAGAGTTTTTAGAAAAATTAAAGAAGCGAAAGCAAAGGATGGCGGCAATTACGAATGGGGTAGAAAAAGTTCAACAGGGAAGAAGTAAAGCTTTGAATTTACATAAATATTTTGAATTTATTTTAACTTCGGAAAAAGTTGGGAAACCAAAACCAAATCCATTAATTTTTTACGAAGCATCGAAAATTTCTGGAGTTCCTATAAAAAAGTCTGTTTATATTGGAGATAATCCTGATTCAGATTATTTAGGGGCTAAGAATGTGGGTATGGACTTTATACTTTATGATCCGGAAGATAAACATAATTTAGATTGTAAAAAAGTTAGAAATTATGATGAATTATTGAAGATATTAATCTAAAAAGGAAGAGCAGAAGCTCTTCCTTTTTTTGTTTGTTATATTTTAAATTGTTTAATTAATTCATTGAGCTCTCCACTTAATTCTGATAACTCTTTCGATGCCTTTGCAACATTTTCGAAATCTTTATTTTGTTCTGCTATTTCATTTTTAAATGATACAACATCTTCTGAAACACTTAAAACTGCTTTATTAGCTGTATCAGTTGCCGCTGCTATTTCTTCTGTTGACGCTGTTTGTTCTTCAGCTGAAGCTGCCGTATTATCAATCATCATCGAAATTTGTTCTATTTTATCTGTAATACTTTCAAATTGCTCCGCAATTTGAAATACCATCTTATTTGTTTCTGTAATACTTTCTACTACATTTTCAGTTTCTTTATCAACCTCTTTTGCACTTTCTTGAATTTTACCTAATATTATTGCTATCTCTTCTGTTGCTTTTTTACTTTCTTCTGCTAATTTTCTTATCTCATCCGCAACAACAGCAAACCCTTTACCAGCTTCTCCTGCTCTTGCAGCTTCTATTGCAGCATTTAATGCTAATAGATTTGTTTGTTCTGTAATTGAATTTATTGTTTCAACAATTTCCTGAATATTTGCCGTTTCATTAGCCAGTGATTTTACTGTTTTTGCATTTTCTTTTGCTTTTTCATTTACATCATTTATTTTTTCCTTTACTTCTTCTACGTTCTTAGCACCTTCTTTTGCCAATTTAGAGGTTTCTGTTGTTCTTTCCATAACTTCTTGAGTAGATTTAGAAACGCTTTGTGCAGCTGCAGCTATTTCTTCTACTCCTGCTGTTGTTTCTTCTAATGATGATGATGCATCCTGAACTTTGGCATTAATTTCTTCCACTTCAATAAAAATATTTTGATTTACACTTGCACTTTTATCAATGGCAGAAGATACTTCTGTTAACATCTGAATCAATGTTTCTGATGAATCTTTTACTTTTTTAACAAGCAATGCAAGAGATTCTATAGTTTGATTCATTATTTGGGCTAATTTTCCTAATTCATTCTTAGAATTTAATTCAACTCTAACATTTAATTCTCCTTTTCCAACTTTTTCCATTTCTTGAGTCATCCTTGAAATTGGTTTTACAATACTATTATTGACAAACATTATTCCGATTATAAATGCAAGAATTATGATGATTCCAAAAATTAAGATATAAATATATGTTTCTTTCCACACAGTATTTTGAATGACAGCTTTAGGTATTGCAGTATATACTGTCCAACCCAATTCTGGTATTTTATAATAAAAAGCAAGTTTAGTAACATTATTATATGTATATTCAACTACACCACTATTATCATTAGCTTTTGTAAAAAATTCCATAGAGCTAACATCAGTTCCCCATTTATCAGGATCTTCATGAATTAAAGTTATCCCTTTTTCATTTATAATATATGGAACCTCTTCTTCAAAAAGCTGATCTCCCAAAAACGAATCAACTAAACTTTTTATTGATAAATCAATTCCTAAAACCCCTACGATATTTCCGCTTTCATCACTTACTGTTTTGGATACTGTAATAAGTATTTTCCCACTGGAAGCATCTGCATATGGTTCTGAAACAACAACATTTCCAGGTTTAGCTATAGCGGCTTTATACCATGGTCTTCCAGTGGGATCATATCCAGCAGGCAATTCAACATCGGGTTTCATAAGCATTGTTTTGTCTTTTAATCCAAGATAAACAGCATCATAGTTTTTATAATTTTTTATAATATTATCAAAAGATTTTAACATCCAAGTTCTTTCATCATATTTGTTATCAAAAGCTCCTCTAACATTTGCATCAGTTGATAACATATTTGCCATATCAAATATGGGTTTAAAATATGTTTTTAAAATTTCCGCACGATTTTTTGTTGAAAATTCCAAATGCCCTGTAATGTTATTATATGTTTTGTTATAATTTTGATATGTACTGATAATAGTAAAAACAACCATAGGAATTACAGAAATTAAAATAATTATCCATATCATTTGACTCTTCAAACTTTTCATATTTCCCCCTCCTTTTTGTTTTCAGCAATGTAATATTATTATACCATAAATTTAACATTTTACAAAAAAACAGCAAGAGATCAAATCTCTTGCTGTTTTTCAAATATTTTTGCTATAAGAAGCTATATATAAATTTCTCATCCATTTAATGTCGTCTTCTGAAAGTTTATGACCTCCGCCCATTAATTCGACATTATATGCGATATTAGCACTTTTTTCTATTATTTCTGCAGCAATTAATGCTTCTTTTAAATTTCTTCCTATAGAGACTATTCCATGATTAGCTAACAATATGCCATATACTCCAAGCTTAAATTTCTTTACAGCTTCAAGAGCTAAATCGAGTGTTCCAGGTAATTTATATTCTGCAACAGGTATATCTCCGCCTATTATTTGTGCTTGATCTTCAATATAACATGGCACTGGTTTTCTTAATGCAGAATAAATAGACGCATATAAACTGTGTGTATGAACTACTGCTTTTATTTCAGGGAAATTTTTATAAATTTCCAAATGTAAAGCTTTTTCACTTGATGGCTTTAAACCATCAATATGTTTTTCTGTTTCAAAATCTAGAGTAGAAATATCTTCCTCCTTTAAGATATCATAAGGAACACCTGATGGAGTTATATAAACTTTATTATCAACTCTAATACTTAAATTTCCCCAGGTTCCTTTTATCAAACCTTTTTTCTCTAAATAAGTAATGCCATTTATAATTTCACGCTTCAAAAATACCACCTACCTATTATTGTATGCTTTTACAGCTTCTGCCAAGATATATGTAGCTAATTTAAGTTTTTCGCTTTCTAAAACATATGCTATTCTTATTTCTTGCAAACCGGAATTTGGTGTGGCATAAAATCCAGTTAAAGGAGATACCATAACAGTGGTATTATCAATGCTAAAATCTGTAAGAACCCATTTTACAAATTCTTCACTGTTATCAATAGGCAATTTTACAGATACATAAAAAGCACCTTTTGGTTTTTGGAATATAGCACCTTCAATTTTTGATAATTCTTCATATACAGCCAATCTTCTCTTATCATATTCTTTATACACTTCATTAATATAAGACTCATCCATTTCTAATAATCCTATCGTTCCTAATTGAGCAACCATAGGAGGACATAATCTTGATTGAGCCATTTTCATAACTTGATTATATAAGTCTTTATTTTTGGTAGCGAAAACTCCTACTCTCGCTCCACATGCACTATATCTTTTAGAAATGCTATCAACAACTATTGTTCTATCATATTCTTCAAAAGCCATTGTAGAGATGTGTTTTGTTCCATCGAATGTGAATTCTCTATAAACTTCATCCGAAATAATAAATAGGTCATGTTTTTTAGCAAAATCAACAATTCTTTTTAATTCTTCTTCAGAATAAACGGCTCCAGTTGGATTAGAGGGATTTGAAAAAATAATTCCTTTTGTTTTATTGGTTAAAACTTTTTCAAAATCTTCTGTAGGAGGCACAGCATAACCTGTTTCCGGTAATGCTCTAACAGGAACGAGTTTTACATTTATCATTTCTGCAAAACCTTTATAATTAGCATAAAATGGCTCAATTACGATAATTTCATCACCAGGATCAGCAATTGCACCCATAGCAAATATAATTGCTTCACTACCACCATTTGTAACTATTATTTCTTCTGGTGTAAATGGAATATTATGCTTGTTGTAATAATTGGAAAATGCTTCTCTTAATCCTAACAATCCAGCGGAATGAGTATATGCAACAACCTCTGGTTTGCTCTTTTTTTCAATATAATCAAAAAAAGCTTTTGGAGTTGCAATATCAGGTTGTCCAATATTAATGTGCAACACTTTTTTCCCAGCTTTTTTTGCTTGTTCTGCATATGGAATTAATTTTCTAATTGGTGATGCTTGCATGTTTAACACTCTTTTTGAAAAGTTCATTTTATTCCCTCCTGTGAAATAATTTTCTCGATATTTAATTTTACCATAAATGTTAAGAATTTTTTCATATTAATTTGTAATAATACTATGTGATAATAATTAATTTCTTATGTCTAAGAAGAGGTGAAGTATGGATTTAGAATATTTTAAAAAATATGGTAAAATTATTGGAGTAGATGAAGCTGGTAGAGGGCCTTTAGCGGGACCAGTTGTTGTTGGGGCTGTTTTATTAGAAAATATAAAGCAATTAGAGATTTTAAATAAAATATCTAATGATTCAAAAAAAATGACAGAAAAAGCCAGAAATGAAGCTTTTGAAATCATTACAAATAATTTTAAATATTCCATAAAAATCGCAAGTCCAGAAGAGATAGATATTTATAACATTTTTTCTGCCACAACTTTTGGTATTAAAAGAAATTTAGAAGAATTTGATATTTCAAACGCTTTTATAATAATAGATGGAAAAAATTTTAAGTTAGATATTATTAATTATGAATGTATAGTCAAAGGAGATATGAAATCAAAAGTAATAGGAGCAGCATCAATCTTAGCGAAAGTTTATAGAGATAGAATTATGGTAGAATTAGGTGAAAAATATCCAGAGTATAATTTTCAAAAACATAAAGGGTATCCAACCAAAGAACATATAGAAAATATAAAAAAATATGGCATAAAAAACTTTCATAGAATAACGTTTAATCCTATAAAAACGTTATTATTGAAAAATGAGATAAAATATAATAAAAATGATTTCAATTCTATGAGATTAATGAAAATAGGTTTATAGGAGGGATTATGAAAGAATTAGAGAATTTTAAAAAATTATTAGAAATAATGGAAACTTTACGTTCAGAAAATGGTTGTCCATGGGATAAAAAACAAACTCATGAAAGTTTAAAACCATATGTTATAGAAGAAGCTTATGAATTAGTTCATGCCATTGATAGCAAAGATAAAAATTATTTGATAGAAGAATTAGGTGATGTTTTACTGCAAGTTATTTTTCATTCGCAGATAGCAAAAGAGAATAATGATTTTTCTATTAATGATGTCATAGAAAAATTAAATGAGAAATTAATTAGAAGACATCCACATGTTTTTGAAAACAAAGGTGAGTATTCTTATGAGCAATGGGAAAAATTAAAAGCTAAAGAAAAAGGGAAAAAAGAATTTTCAAAAATAGGAGAGTATAATCCAGGTATGCCTCCTTTAATGAATTTGAGACGATTAATTGAAAATTCTTTGGCCGTAAATCATGATCCGTTTAAAAATGAAGATATTATAAATTTATTAATTGAAGATTTGAAAAAAATAAAAAGTGACAAATTAAATAAAAGATATAATATTAATTTTTTAACACATTTGATATATTTCTATGTTAAAAATAACATGAATATAGATTCTATTATTTCAAAAGCTGCAGAAATTTTTGTTGAAGAATATAAAAAAAATGAAAATAGGGAGGATTTATAATGAAAAAAGGTTTATTACTGGTATTCATATTATTGTTTGTTTTTACTTCTTTTGCTATTGTGAAATATGAAGATCTTGAAGCTAAAACTATAGCAATCATTAATGGTGAATCAATAAATTACGATTATTTTCAATCACAAGCAAAGACATTAGAAGTTTTGAGAGGAATTAATAAACTAAATAATGTTTTTTATAAAATATTAGTAGGAACTACTGAAGGTAATACAGTTATACAAAAGTATGAAAAAACAAAATTAGATAAATTAGCCGGAGAAATTTTATTTATTCAATTTACAGAAAAAGTCAAAGGTTTAGATTTGAAAAGAGATGAATTATATAATTCCATAAAGTCTCAAGTTGAGAGTATTTTTAATTCCTCCAAACTTTCAGAAAATGATATTTTATTATACTTAATTTCCAAAGGATTTGAAAATAAAGAACAATATATTTATAATATATATCATGACAAACTGTATCAACGATCTGTTTCTGCAATATATCAATATTTGATTGATAATGTAACAGTTTCAGAAAATGAGATTAGAGATGAATATGATAAAAATAAAGATAAATATTTCAAACCACAAGCTGCTGATATTAAACTCGTTTTATTAAATTCTTCTGATGATGCATCATTGGCTTATCAAAAAATAATTGATGGATACTATACATTTGATGATATTTATAATAATAAGATTTCTTCAAATGAAGCTACGATGATGAGAGTAAATATTGATAATGAACAAAGTGATTTTCTTAAAACAATTAGATCATCATTTCCAGGTGCTATATTAAAACCTATGAAATATAATAATGATTCTTATGCTTTAATAAAAATAGAAAAGAAATATCCAAAAACTCAAATGACATTTGAAGAAGCAAAATCTGAAATAATTAAAAATTTAAAAGATGAGAAAGCTAAAAAACTATTTGATGAATTAGTTTCTTCAGAATTTCAACAATTTAAAAATAATTCTGAAGTTATTATAAATTCGAAATATTTTAAAGGAGATGAGATAAATGGTAACTAAAGAGCAAGTAATGGAAGTATTAAAAAATGTATATGATATGGAAGTTGGATTTGATGTTGTTTCATTAGGACTTATTTACGATGTTAATATAGATGAAGAAAATAACGTACATGTATTAATGACATTAACAACTCCAATGTGTCCTTTAGCAGGTTTTATCACTGAAGATGCAAAAAATAAAGTAGGGTCTATTGAAGGAGTTAATAGTGTTAATGTTGAATTAACCTTTGATCCACCATGGGACCCTTCCAAAGCTTCAGATGAGGTAAGAACAATTTTAGGAATATGACGCTAAAAGAAATAATCAAGAAATATAAAAATATTCTTATTAAAAAGGGGATTAATAATCCCCTTTATTTTGTTGCAAAATTAATTTCTGAAATAGAAAATATAAATCTTTCCAATATTTTAATAGAAAACAATTTTGTTATTTCTGAAGATACATTAACTAAATTAAAAAAAATTATTTTATATGATTATCCACCTGAATATATAACAAATAAAGTTATATTTTATGGATACGAATTTTATGTGAATAATAATACATTAATACCACGAATAGAAACTGAAGATTTAATAAATATTGCAAAAGAAATAATAATAAAAAATAATTATAAATATATCATGGATATAGGCACTGGAAGTGGGGTTATTGCTATTATTTTAAAAAAATTATTTCCAGATGCTACAATTTATGCTGTGGATATCTCAAAAGACGCTTTAGAAGTTGCAGAAAAAAATGCTAAAAATTATGATGTAAATATAAAATTTATACAAAGCGATATTTTTGAAAATATTCCTAATAATATACTCGATAATATAGAGTTTATTGTATCTAATCCGCCTTATGTTGAAAGTGAGTTTTATATTAATAGTTCTTCATTGAAATATGAGCCCAAAATAGCTCTTGAAGCTGGAGGTGATGGGCAAGAATTTTTTAGAAATTTATTGAAATATAAAGATACTTTACTAAAAAAACATATGATATTTGAAACTACTGAGTTTAATATAGATAAAACTGTAGAAATATTATCTAACTTAGGTAAAACAAAAATATATAATGATTCATTTGGGGTTAGAAGATTTGTGGAAAAGATAGTGAGAAATAAAAATTAACATCAAAGGTGCGGAAACCGCACCTTTGATGTTAAGATATTAATTATAATTGTTCTAAAACATTAGCACATCTTGGACAAGTATCTGGATATTTTTCGTTTTTCCCAACCTCAGGATGTATTTTCCAACATCTTTCACATTTTCTACCTTCAGCTTTAACTACTTTAACTTTTGCAAATTCGCCATCATATCCATCATCAACGATGCCTAATTCGAATTGTGATGTGATAAATAAATCAGCTACAAAATATGGATCGTATGAACTTAAAATTTCTTTTAACTCTTCAGTTTTAGGTTCTACAATAATTTTGGCATCTAATGGATGACCAATGAACTTTTCTCTTCTTTTTTCTTCTAAAGCTTTTGTAACATCTTCTCTTAATTGGAATATTTTATTCCATTTTTCTTCTAATTTTTTATCAAAATATTTTTCATTAACCTTTGGCCATTCTTCTAATTGAACAGTTTCATATTTTTTAGTGGGTAAATATGAATAAATTTCTTCTGTTGTAAATGCTAATAATGGAACCATTAATTTTGTCAAAGCTACTAGCGCTTCATACATAACTGTTTGAGCGGATCTTCTTAATCTTGATTTTGGTAATTCTGTATATACTCTGTCTTTTATAATATCTAAATATATAGAGCTCATTTCTACTGTACAGAAGTTACTTATTAGATGATGTACTCTGAAAAATTCATATTTTTCATAAGCTTCAGTAACTTTTTCTATTAATTGGTGAACCTTCATTAATGCCCATTTATCTAATTCTTCCATTTCTTCATAAGGAACTGCATCTGTTTCAGGATTAAAGTCTGATGTATTACCTAATAAGAATCTTATAGTGTTCCTGTATTTTCTATATACTTCAGTTTGTTGTTTTAAGATATCGAAGGATACTCTAATATCACCTCTATAATCACTGGAAGCTACCCATAATCTTAATATATCAGCACCATATTGGTCTATAACATCAAAAGGACTAATTACATTACCTAACGATTTTGACATTTTCTTTCCATCTTTATCTTTAATAAAGCCATGGGTTAAAACCGTTTCATATGGTGCTATTCCATTTTTTGCTACTGATAAGAATAATGAACTTTGGAACCAACCTCTATGTTGATCAGTACCTTCCAAATATAAATCTACAGGATATTTTTTCAAGTCATCTCTAACATTTACGACAGCATCCCATGATGAACCAGAGTCAATCCATACATCCAAAATGTCTTCTTCTTTTTTGAAGTGAGTTCCACCACATTTTGGACATTTATATCCTTCGGGTAAGAAGTCTTCAACAGGTCTTTCATACCATGCATTTGTTCCTTCTTTTTCTACTATATTAATTACATTATCTAATACATTAGGGTCTAAGAATGTTTCTCCGCAATCTTCACAATATAATGCAGGAATTGGAATTCCCCAAGCTCTTTGTCTTGAAATACACCAATCTGGTCTATCTTGAACCATAGCTGTGATTCTGTTCTCGCCCCAGTCTGGAATCCAATTTACTTTTTTAATTTCTTCTAATGCTTTTTCTCTTAAATTATTTTTATCTACAGAAATAAACCATTGTTCTGTTGCTCTAAAGATAACAGGATTTTTACATCTCCAACAATGTGGGTATGAATGCCTAATATCTATTTGAGCTATTAAATGGCCAGATTCTTTTAAATCATTTATTATAATTTTATTACCTTTCCAAATATGTAAACCTTTATATTTTCCAGCTTCATCTGTAAATATTCCTTCATGATTTACAGGAGATAATATAGGAAGATTATATTTTAAACCTGTTTGATAATCTTCTGCACCATGACCTGGAGCAGTATGAACACATCCTGTACCATCTTCAAGAGTTACATAATCAGCTAATACTATTAACGATTCTCTATCCATAAACGGATGTTTAGTTTTTTTGTATTCAAGATCTTTGCCTTTAAATTCTTCAACTATTTCATAGTCGTTAATTCCAGCTACTTTTAATAAATTGTCTAATAAACCTTTGGCTAAAATCCATTTTTCTTCTCCTACTTTTACTTTTACATAATCAAAATCTGGATGAACAGCTATTGCAACATTTGCTGGTAAAGTCCATGGAGTTGTTGTCCAAATAACTACAAATGTATTAGGTTCATCTGTCATTTCAAATTTAACGTATATTGAATGAGATGTATGATCATGATATTCTATTTCAGCTTCTGCCAGGGCTGTTTCACAGCTCGGACACCAATATATAGGTTTTTTGTTTCTAAATACATTTCCATCTTCAACCATTTTCTTTAATATTTCAAGAACTTTTGCTTCATATTCTGGCTTTAGAGTAACATATGGGTTTTCCCAGTCTCCTCTAACACCAAGTCTTTTAAATTCTTCTTTTTGAATGTTTACAAAATTTAATGCATAATCTTTACATAATTTTCTTATCTCAAGTTTTGACATTTGCTTTGCTTTTTCGCCTAAATCCGTAGTAACTTTGTGTTCAATTGGAAGTCCATGTGTATCCCAACCAGGAACATATGGTGCATTATAACCTTGCATTGTTTTATATTTAATTACAATATCTTTTAATACTTTATTCAAAACATGTCCAAGATGAATATGTCCATTTGCATATGGAGGTCCATCATGCAAAATATAAGTTGGCGCTTTTTCTCTTTCTTTTCTAACATAGTGCTCTAAATCTAGTTCTTCCCATTTTTTCAATGTTTCTGGCTCTTTGTTTTTTAAATTTGCCTTCATTTTAAATGAAGTTTTTGGTAAATTCAACGTATCTTTATAATCCAATGTAAAGCACCTCCACTAAATTTTTAAAAGTCTATCTATAGTATCTTTAAATTCTGTTAAATCCAATGATTTTACAACGTAAGCATCTGCAACCCATGATGCCATATCACTCTTATAATGACTATATGCAGTCATTAATATAATTTTTTTGTTTGGATATTTTTTTCTTATTTCTGAAGCAAGTTCTAATCCATTCATTTCTGGCATTTCTATATCCAGTGAAATAACATCAAAATTTTGATCTTTTGATAAAATTTCTAAAGCTTTTTTTGCGCAATTAGCTTCAACAACTTCATAACCACTCTCTTCTAATTCTTCTTTTAATAATAATCTTATATTATCTTCGTCATCGACGATTAAAATTCTTGCCATACTTACCCCTCCCTTAATTTAAAGGTAATTCAAATCTAAAAATAGTGGATCGTTCATCTGATTTTACTAAATAAAGTTTACCTTTATGTTCTTCTTCTATTATTTTTTTACAAATAGGTAATCCTAAACCTGTTCCTTGAACTTTTGTAGTAAAGAAAGGTGAAAAGATTTTACTTTGTTCTTCATATGGAATAGGTTCGCCATTATTTTCAATCTGAAAAAATGCATAATCATTTTCTATACCTGTTTTAATATTTATATAATTATTTTCGTTTGTTGCTTCTATAGCATTTTTTATTAAATTTATTAATACCTGTTTTATTCTACTTCTATCACATTTTACATCTATTTTATCAAACATTTTTTCAAATTTCAACTCTAAATTTTTTTGTACAAAAAAATCTTGATACATCAAAATTATTTCATTTATAAGAGAATTAATATCAACATATTCAAATGTGGGTATTCTGCTTCCTCTACTAAACTCAAGTATTTCAGAAACTATACTTTCTAATCTAGACAATTCATCCATTATTATGTGTGAATACTGCTTTATTTTATCAGGTTGATCTAATTTTTTCATCATTCTATTAACAAATCCACCAATAATTGTTAAAGGATTTTTTATTTCATGAGCTACTCTTGCTGTCATTTCACCAATTGCTGCTAATTTTTCTCTTCTGGCAATTTCTTTTTCCATCTTGTAAGTTTCTGTAACATCGTCAAAAGTAACTATAACTCCTTCAATAACATCAAGGTCTCTGTTCCATAATGGAGAAAGTTGTATATCAAAAACCCTTTCTTCATTTCCATGATTTATGATATATTTAGGCATTTTCATTTCTTCTCTGGTGAAAAAAATACTTTCAATAGAATTGATAACATCATCACCTAGTTTTTCTTTTAAAATTTCAGCACTTTCACCAACTATCTGTTCTCTATTTTTATCAAAAAAAAGTTCTGCTTTTTTATTCCATTCAAGTATTTTTCCTTTTCTGTCTATAACAATTACAGCAAGTGCAAGGTTTTGTAAAATATTTTCGTTAAAACGTCTATAAAAATCTATTAAGTTTTTTTGTTCTTCTAAAAACTTTGTTTTTTCTTTCAATTCCTCATAATTTTCTATTGTCTCAATAGATAATCCAATACTGTCTTGGAATATTCTTAAAATTTCAATATCAACAGATGATATTTCTTTATAAGTAAATTTGTTGTCTGCAATAACTATTCCTTTAGTTTCCCATTTTCCTGTGATAGGAATAATAACAAATTCATCAAAATTAATAATTTCATATAAATATTGTAATTCATCATATTTTAATTTTATCATTTGAGGGACTACGTGAATTATATGTTTTTTAGTAACAGCTCTTTCAAGGATAGGTTGACCCTTATATACAATTAATCTGTTTTTAATGGATTCTGTTAATTTATTATTTGAAGTTAATTGAATAGCTTCTTCTCTTAAATATTGGACGATATCACCATATTTTAATGCCCTTTTATTTGCTTCTTTCCATATTGCTTCAACATTTTCATCATCAGATGGACCTACCCATATTTTAGGTATTAAAACACCTTTTGTTCTATCTCTTTCTAAATAAAGGGCTCTATTAAATTTAAGTCCTCTAACACTTGTTAGTCCCATTAACATTATTTTTATAGCATTATTTTTATCAAATGTTGATCTAACAGCTTGACTGATTTTATGCAAAGAATTTAATTTATCTAAATGTTCTCTTTGAACTTTAATTAGATCTTCGTGATTTTTTTTCAAAGTTATAAGCTTTTCAATTTCATCTTTGAGCTTATCATATAAGTATATTCTACTTAATGCCAATCCAAGTCTTCTGGTGATATTTCTTAAAGATGCAAGATCGAAATCATCAAAATGTTTATAAGGCCTAAATCCAAATCCTTCTTTTCTATTATATACACTAATTACTCCATATTCTACATTATCTATTATTATTGGAGCATATAGAGCCGATAATACCTCTGAAGATACAGGGACTTCAAATTCTTTAAATCTATTTTTTCCAACAACTAAAAATGGTTTTTTGTTTTTTTTGCATAATCCTTCAAGAGAAGATGATTCATTTAATATATTTTTACTAATATCCTCTTCTGAAAATCCTGAATAATTCTTTAATATTAATTTATTACCTTCCGTCTTCCAGAATAAAGTTCCCTGAGCATGAAGCATATTTTTAATGGTCTCTAACATCTTTTTTATTAATTCATTTTCGTCTAAAATATTTTCAAATAAATCTGTGATTTCTTCAATATATCCTAATCTATCTCTTGTTTCTTCCAACACAAGAAATTCCATAGTTAATTTTAAAATTATAGCATAACTTTCTGTTTCATAATAAAAATCATTTAATTTTTCTTTATCAAATTCAATCGGAACTCCAAAAGCTCCAATTAATGAATTATTTAAAACTATAGGAATTAAATATAAATTTTTTACATTTAAACAATTTAATTCTTCATATTCATCAATTGTTATTTTATAATTGTTTTTTGATAATAAATTTTCTAATAATCCTTTGTTATCTGAAAAATAAATTTTAAATTTCCCAATAGCGTCACATTCGCTAGAAGCCCCTAATAATTTTAATAAATTTCTAGGGGGTTCATGTATAAATATGAAAACCTTGGTATTAAATTTTTCAGATAAATTCTTTGCAGTATCATTTAATATTGACTTTAAAAGATTAGAAGGATCTTCATTTGAAAAATTTTTTAATATATCATTTAGCATTTAATCACTCCCAATTAGGAATTTGTAAAAGGAATAAAAATCTTACAATACTATTATACTATAAAAAACAATAATTTTTAACAATAATACTCATAAATTAAAATTATTTTGATATAATTACATATCTTTCGTATGGAGGAGATACGTGTGGGCAAAGAAACGATAAAAGAAATAACATTAATTACATTTGGTACATTTATAAATGCGATTGGATGGACTATGTTTTTGATTCCCTGGAAAATTATTGGCGGAGGGTTAAGTGGTGTAGGAACAATGATCTACTATGTTACTGGGATACCTGTAGGTATAAGTTATTTATTAATGAATATAGTTTTGTTATATGCAGCTATGAAAATTATTGGAAAATCTTTTGGATTTAAGACTATCTATGGAATAGCCAGTTCTAGTTTTTTTATTACATTCTTACAGGGATATTTTCATTCACCTATAATTTATGATGAATTTTTATCAACTGTAGTAGGTGGTATATTATTAGGAACTGGAATTGGAATTGTGTTTTTAGCCGGAGGTACTACTGGAGGTACTGAAATAATTGTTATGATTATAAATAAATATAAAAATGTTAGCCCTGGTAGAACTATGTTTTTATTTGATATAATTATAATAGGTAGTTCAATTTTTATTTTTGGATCTTTTGAAAAAATTATATATGGATATGTTACCATGGCAATAGCAGGATATTCCACAGATTTAGTACTTGAAGGTATCAAATCATCAGTCCAATTATTTATTTTTTCAGAATCATATGGATATATTGCAGATGAAATTACTAAAACACTTGGAAGAGGAGTTACTATTTTACAAGGTACAGGATGGTATACTAAAGAAAATAAAAATATTATTTTAACAGTTATTAAAAGACGTGAATTACCAACAGTTTTAAAAATAATTAAAAAACATGATAAAAATGCATTTGTTTCAATGTCATCAGCAACTGGAGTATATGGTCAGGGTTTTGAAAAATTAAAAGTATAGGAGGATTTTTTATGTATGATTTTGTTGTTATAAAGTATAGTGAAATAGGAACAAAAGGGAAAAATAGAAAAATATTTGAAAGTAAATTAATGAATAACATAGTACTTCAATTAGATCACAAAGTAAATGCTAAAAAAATATATGGAAGAATAATTGTGTTACCCAAAGATGATGAAAAAATAAATAAAAACATGCTGAATTCTTTAAAAAAAGTATTTGGTATTAAGTCTATTTCACCAGCAATTGAAGTGGAAAAAAATTATGAAGATATAAAAAGTAAAATAATTAAATTAATTAGAGAAAAAGGAATAAATACTGGGACATTTAAAGTTGAGGCTAGGAGAACTGACAAAAGTTTTCCTATTAGAAGTTTTGATTTAAATAAGAATCTTGGTGCGGATATTTTAGAAGAATTTCCAAATTTATCAGTAGATGTTCATAATCCAGATTACTTAATTAGAGTTGAAATAAGACATGAAATATCTTTTGTGTATTTTGAAAATATTGAATGTTTTGCGGGATATCCAGTAGGTTCAGGTGGAAAGGCTAGTATAATGCTTTCTGGAGGAATTGATAGTCCTGTAGCTGCCTGGATGATGATGAAAAGGGGAATGAAACTAAATGCTATATCTTTTTATAGTCCACCAAGTAACGATGAAAAAACTATAATGAAATTAATTGAATTAAGCAAGAAATTAAGTGAATTTTATCCATTTAAATTTTATCATTATATTATACCTTTTACAAAGGTTCAGCTTGTAATTAAAGATTTAAATGTAGAGAGCTATTCTTTAATTTTGCAAAGAAGGTCCATGTTAAGAATAGCTTCTAAATTAGCAAAACATACTAATAGTCAGGCTTTGATTACAGGTGAAAATTTAGGGCAAGTAGCTTCACAAACATTAGAAAATATGATAGCTATTTCTGAGGCTACAAATATGTTGATTTTAAGGCCTTTGTTAGGATTTGAAAAACTGGAAATAGTCAACAAATCTCAAGAGATAGGTACTTATGATATTTCAATATGGCCGTATAAAGATAGTTGTGTGGCTTTTTTACCAAAAAATCCAGCTACCAAATCTTATAGTGATAAACTAAAAAAATATGAAGAAAGAATAAATAATTTAGAAGGATTAGAAAATGAAGCTTTAAACAGAGGTTTAGTTTATGTAATTAAGAATGGAAAAGTGATTGAAAGCTATATATTTTCTGATAAAGAGGTGATAGAATGAAAAAGATATTTTTTTATATACATACCTTTTTATTAACTATATGGTTTTATGTTGGCTTTTTAGGATACATTGTAATATATGGATCTATAGTTTTACTAATTTCTAAATTTTTGAAAAAAATAAAAGGCGAAGAATCATCAGAAAATTATTTAAGAAAGGTAATTTATAATTTTGGAAAAAGATCCTTTAAATTAATGGGAATAAAAGTAAATGTTGAAAAAGAGATAGATTTGGCAGAATTAGAGAGTGAACCCTATATAATTGTGGCAAATCATCAAAGTTTATTTGATATACCATTGATTATAGGTTATGTATATCCAGCAGGATTTATAGCTAAAAAAGAATTAGAAAAAGCTCCAATTATATCCTCTTTTATTAAATCATTAGGTTCAGTTTTTATTGATAGAAAAAATCCTTCCCAAGCTGCTAAAGCTTTAAGAGAATTAAGGAAAAAATTATTAGAGGGAAGAAAATTGACTCTTTTTCCAGAAGGGACTAGAACTTTAGATGGGAATGTAAAAAAGTTTAAAAAGGGATCTTTAATGATACCATATAGATATGGCATTAAAATAGTTCCAGTTTCTATTGATGGAACATATTATATGAATAAAAAAGGAGAACATTTGATAAAGCCTCATAAAATAAAGATAAAAATATTTAAAGCGATAGACCCAAAAGAATTTGAAAATGAAAATGAATTAATAGAGTATGTATATAATTTAATAGCTTCTGAAGTTAATAAATAAAAAAGGAAGTGATTTAATGCTAAAAAAGGTGGATGTAATCACAATGGGCTTGGATAAGGTTTCTAATTCGCCTGTTATTTTTTTAAGGATAGAAAATACTCATATGGGATTACCTATTTGGATAGGTGCTTGTGAAGCAACATTTTTAGCTTTATCAATAAAAGAAGAAAAAACCCCAAGACCTTTAACTCATGATTTAATGCTAAATATTCTTGAAGAAGAAGGATATATATTAAAAAGAATAGAAATAATAAATATGGAAAGAGACACATATTTTGCAAATTTAGTTTTAGAAAAGGATGGCTCTGAAACCGTTTATGATTCCAGACCATCTGATGCGATTATATTAGCTGTTAAAAGTAAATCACCTATATATATTAAGGATAAAATTGTAATAGAAAATGGAATAGATTTATCTTTTATACCTATAGATGATCAAGAAATTGAAGATGAAGAAAATAAAAGAAAAGAATTCCAAGAATTTTTAAAGAATTTTGATATTGATACTATTAAAAAACACTTTTTTGATGAAGGGAATGAAGGTAGTGAAAATAAATAATTTCAGAATTTTTTTCGATAAAAAAGCATTAGTTTATTTTGATTTATTTCAAATAAATGATTTATTAAAAAAATCCTTAAAATATTCATTTTTTTCAGGAGGAAAAAGATTAAGACCTTGGATAATATATAATATTGGACGATATTATAATGTAGAGGAAGAAAAATTGTTAAAGATAGGGTTCGCTACAGAAATATTGCACACAGCATCTTTAATTCATGATGATTTACCGTCTATAGATAATAGTAATTTTAGAAGAGGTAAAGAAACAAATCATATAAAATTTAGTGAATGGCAAGCTATCTTAGCTGGAGATTTAGGGTTTGTGTTACCATTTTATTTGTTTTCTCGGTTTGATGAAATGGAATCAAAAGAATTAAATTCCTTTTTTTCTAAAACAATTTTAGAATTAATTGAAGGAGAAGCACTTGATATAGCATTTGAAAAAGAATTATTATTACCAAAAAAGGAAGATATAGAAGAAATGTATGTGAAAAAAACTGCAGCTTTATTTGAATTTTCTTTTTGTGTAGCTCCTTTGATAAAAGGAAAAAATGATGAATTTGAAATATTAAAAGAAGTAGGGAGAAATTTTGGATTATCATTTCAAATTTATGATGATTTAAAAGATAAATATGGCATATTTGAAGATATAGGTAAAGATTTAAATAAAGATGAAAATAAATATACGTTGTTAAAAGTTATGTCCGATGAAGACGCAAAGAATTATGCAGATAATTTATTTAATGAATCTTTTAATACGCTATTGAAATTGGGGATGTCTGAATTTGCAAAGGCTTTAATGGAAATAAAATCTTTGATTGAAAGGAAGTAAAAATGGCTAAAAAAGAAAAGAAAGAAAAGAAAAAAAAGGTTAAAGCCAAGAAAAAGAAAAAGGTTACAGATGAAGAGGCTGAACACAAGAAAAAGAAATTAGATTTAAGTAAGATTACAGGTATTTTTAAAAAAATAAATTTAAGAAAAATTAATATTAAACAGGTTATTTCTGATTTAAAAAACTTCAAGCAATTAGATAAAAAGAAGAAGAGATTAATGCTTGGAGGTATATTGTTATTTATTGCGTTAATATTGGTTATTATACTAATTCCAAGATTTTCTATTAGAAAATTAAAGGTTGAAAGTCAACCAAAAACTGCCTCTATTTCAAATCTTTTTTTATATGTTCCACCAGATGCTTTTCAATATAAAAAAACCTTTACAATTAAGCCATTAAAAGAGAATTCTGCAGAATATCAAAATCTGAAAACAATGGGTAATTTTTATGGACCTATATATCAGATTATTCCAGATGATAACAAAGAAGAATCATCCCTTAAACCGATAAAGATAAAATATAGAATTCCTATGGATTTATATTATGGGGATAATTTTAATAATTTTTCTATTATGTATGCTTCAGATGATGATCCTCCTATAATTAGAAAAATTCCTGGTTGTGAAATATTCAAGGATGAATCATTAGGAGATTATATAGTTCAAGCAAATACTTTTCATTTTTCTAAATTTGGATTATATGTAGATCCTAATCCTAAAGAAGTATCTTTTGGGTTAAAAACATTAATTGAAAAACCACCATCCTTGGAACCTGATATAATTTTGGTGCCAGGAATAGATAATAATTTTCTTGGATTTGTTCCAAATACTCAAACTATAAATAATTTGTATGGGGAAAATGTATGGAGTTTATATTTCCCTAATAGAACTATATGGAATTATAAATATCCACTATTAGAAACAAAACCCAAAAGTTATATGGAAGCTTTTTTTGGGTATTATATAAGAACAGGTTCGAATAGCTATCTTGAGTTTGAGGCTGAAAGATTTGCTGCAGAACTTAAAGCAAAACAAAATAAGCAATTTGATATTATAGCCCAAGGTATAGGAAGTTTAATAGTCAGATATGCTTTAGAAAAGCATCCGGAAATAAAAAATGTTAGGACTGTTAGTTTATTTTCACCTCCTAATCATGGTATTAATATAGTTAACCCTATATATTATAATATAATTTATAAAAAAAGCCCTGAAATTATGGAGTTAGCTTATGGAATTAATAAAGAGGAATATAATTCATTATTTTTAAATGTTAGTTCTAAACTTGAATTAATATCTTCTTATTATAAAGAGCTTTTGCCAGATTCTGAATTTATAAAAAAATTAGAATCTTTAAAGAAGAGAGAAGATATAAAATATTATGTATATGTTGGAACTAAACCAGACATAAATGTTCATATAAAAAATACAAAGTTAGCTACTTTTTATCCGGAATTCATAAATGGTAACGGTGACGGACTAGTTACTGTTGAAAGTGCAAAATTAGAAGGAGCCAAATATTATACTTTTGATTTACCATATAATAAATTATATTCAGATAACGATGTTTTAAATTTATTAAAAAAGAATTTGTCCGAAGGTATTCAAAAAGTAAATGTACCAAAAATAGATAGTGATGAATTTCCAGAAACAAAAAAAGAAGTGATCGAAAAAGCTCAACAAAAAGAAGAAGAAAAGGAAAAATTGACATCTATCTATAATAAGCCAGTGAAATATGAAAAAAAAGAATTATTGAAATTATCTAAACAATTATTATATTTAAGAAAAGTAATATACGGAAAAATATGCAATTTAAATGGAGAGATCCTTTTAGTTACAGATAAAGGGGTATATAATTTAGATGGAGAAAATATATTAAATAAAAAAATATATGGAAGTTTAGATTATAAAAACAGATTATATGTTACTACGGAAGATGGAGTATATGCAATTGATAATAGTACAGAAAAGTTTGTGAAAATTAGAAATTTAAATTTTGCTTTACATGATAATGTATTCTATTTACCAGAAATAAGAAAATATATTTTTGTTGATTATAACAGTGGTTTAGCGAAAATTAGTGAAGATGATAAAATTATTGTAGAAAAGGATATCTTTAATAAAATTAAAGTATTAAATAATGATTTTTATTTGGTTTTAGGAAACAAAATAATGAAACGAAAGAATAATGAGTGGATTACTTTAGTTACTAAAAAAGGTATTGAAGATATTCTAAAGAAAAAAATTGGATATTTTGAAGATTATTTTTCTAGATCATATTATATGTATTTGCTCACCTCGGACTATAAATTAATAATATATGATACAAAAAAAGATAAGATTCAAGTATTAGGAGATAGCGATGTTGGAAAAATGAAGTTGTTAGAAAATTATAATAAACTATGGATATTCGATAAAAATTACATAACTTATATAGACTTAATTGATAAGAATTTTCCAGGAGAATATCAAACATTAAATGATTTTGAATTAATGGATGTTGCTGATTATAAAAAAGATTCATTTTTATTCTTTATTAAAAAATCAGGGGGATATGAGTTATGGACAGCTCAATATTAAAAAAGATATTATTAATTATTTCTTTAATTATCATAATATACTCATATGGGCAGACTCTTCTTGATAAAGCTGAAGTGTATTATTTTAATGGTAGAAGTGCATTTCAAACGGAAGATTATGCAAATGCTGAAAGATTTTTTGAACAAGCATTAAATCTTACGGCTGAAATAGAAATCAAATATCCAGATATTAGATATATGTTAGGATGGACAAAATTTTATCTAAAAAAATATAGTGAAGCAGAAAAATATTTAAAATATTATACAGATGATCCTAAAGTAGTTATAGCCTTAAATAGTATAAAAAGAGGTAATGTTAGAGAAGATTTGCATTTTACTACTATAAAAGTATCACCCACACCAGCTTCTACAGAAGCTACAAAAAGTGATATAAAAGTTGGATTATTTTACTATATTATAGTAGCATTTGTCATATTTTTTATTGTAGTGTTAGTAGTAGCTTTGATTTATTTCTTTATATTAAAGAAATATTCATTTGGAGAAAAAGTTGAAGAAAAATTTTTGGAGCCCAAAGAAGAAGGAATGGAAGAAGAAGTTGAAGAATCAATACCTATGGAACAAATTTTAGAAGTAAAAATTGATGAATTAGAAGAATTATGGAGTGAATATGAAAAAATGAAAGAAAAAATGGATGTAGATGAAGAAGATATAGCACCTCAAGAAACAACGAATACTCCTCCGGCTGCCGAATCACATGTGGAGGAATTAAATATTGATGAATTACTTAATGAGCCAATAGAAGAAAAAAAGGAAACTTTAGATTTAGAGGATATTCTTGAAGAGGATAATCTGGAAAAAGTTGAAGAAACAGAAATTAAAGAACCTTCAGAGGAACATGTAGAAAAAGATATAGAAAATACAGAGAATGATGAACAAGAATCTGAGGATAATAATATAGAATCTATTATAGAAAAAGAGAAAATGGTAGATCTTGATTCAATAGAAACAGTGAAACCAAACATTGATGTTATTACAAAATATAATAAAATAATGTCTGAACCAGAAGGCAATATTGTTGTTTCTAATATAAAGGGGGTTGAAGAATTAGAAAATATTGATGAAGAAGTAAAAAAGAAAGGTGGGCAATTTAGTAAAGCTGACTTACATAATATATTTAAAGAAGTATTTGCAGATAAAAATAGAGATAATCTTATGATAGAATAAAAAATGGAGCGGGCGACGGGACTCGAACCCGCGACCCTCAGCTTGGGAAGCTGATGCTCTACCAACTGAGCTACACCCGCATCGGTTATCTATTATATCATTTTTCGAACAATTTTTCAAGGGGGTTCTATATGAAAGATAAATTATACAAAAAAGTTTTAATTATTTCAACATCGATAATGGCTATTTTGATTATTTTTTTATTGCCTGGTGTATTTTCTGGGAAAATATTATTAAATCCTGTATTATTAACTATTGGAACATTACAAATTAGGTGGTATGGATTACTTATAGCAACAGGAGTTTTTTTAAGTTTCTATTTGGCAAGTGATACAGCTAAAAAATGGGAAATATCCGAAGATGATTTATCTACAGCAGTTATGATAGGTATAATATTTTCAATAATTGGAGCTAGGTTATACTATGTAATATTTAATTGGGATATTTATTCAAAAATGCCTTCTGAAATATTTAAAACATGGCATGGTGGTATGGCTATTCATGGCGGAATATTGGGTGCATTACTATCTGTGTATATTTATACAAAATTAAAGAAAAATATTACCTTTAATTTTTTAGAAGGGTTGGACTTAATGGCTCATGTATTACCTTTAGGTCAAGCAATTGGAAGATGGGGAAACTTTTTTAATTATGAAGCTTATGGAGGACCAACTTCTTTACCATGGAAAATGTTTATCCCAAAACCTTTTAGAATGCCGGGATATGAAAATTTCGAATATTTTCATCCAACATTTTTATATGAATCTTTATGGGATTTGGGAATATTTCTATTTTTATTTTATTATGCAAGAAACAAGAAAAAATTTGATGGTGAAATTATATCGCTTTATTTAATATTATATTCTGCTGGGAGAGGATGGATAGAATTATTAAGAACAGATTCATTAATGTTTATGGGATTAAAAGTTGCTGTTTTAATAAGCATTGTGTTTATTATCTTGGGAATAATAATGTATTTTGTATTAAGGAAATATCAGAAAAATTAATCTGTATTATAGATGGAGGAGGTGAATTATGAAAAAGGTTTATATAGGAAAAGCAATGGAAGTTGAACCAATTATATATGATGATGGTGGTAAAACAGTTAAAGGGGCTCATAAGAGGGTATTAATTGGAAATAAATTAGGTGCTCCTAATTTTGTAATGAGATTATTTACTTTGGAGAAAGATGGTTTTTCACCAAGACATTCTCATGATTGGGAACATGAAGTGTATGTATTAAAAGGGAAATTGGAAGTATTTGATGGAGAAGAATACGTTGTTGCTGAAGAAGGGGATTTTGTTTTTGTTCCACCAAATATTGAACATCAATTTAAAAATATTAACGATGGCGAAAGTCAATTTATATGTGTAATTCCGAAAAGTGGAGGGGAATAATAAGTGAAACTTGTAGATACTCATTGCCATTTGAATTTGATAGAAAATAGCAAGGAAATAATTGAATTATTTGAAAAAGAAAATATGGAGTTTGTAGTTGAAGTTGGAATAAACGCAGAAAATTCTTTTAAAACTGTAGAATTAGCTAACGATTATGATAAAATTTATTGTTCTGTAGGTATTCATCCAAATGATTCTTCTAATTTAACAAATAAAGATTTTGATACAATTAAGATTCTTGCTCAAAATGAAAAAGTTGTAGCCATCGGTGAAATAGGTTTAGATTATTATAGAGAATATACATCTAAAAAAGAGCAATTTTCTTCATTTATAAATCAAATTCAAATAGCTAAAGAATTAAAATTACCTTTAATTTTGCATATAAGAGAAGCCTATGATGATGCATTTAATATATTGATTAATGAAGGTGTTCCGGATAAATTAGGTGTTGTACATTGTTTTTCTTCTGATTGGAAAACAGCAAAAAAGTTTTTAGATCTTGGATTTCATATTGGTATAGATGGTCCTATAACCTTTAAAAATAATAACACATTAGTAGAAGTTGTAGAAAATACACCTATCGAATATATATTACCAGAAACAGATTCGCCTTTTTTAACACCTGTTCCTTTTAGAGGAAAGAAGAATAATCCTACATATGTGAAATACGTAATCCAAAAAATAGCTGAAATTAAAAATATGAATATTGAAGATACTTCACAAATTTTAGTAGAAAATTCAAGAAAAATATTCAATATTTAATAATATAAACCTCCTGAAAAGGAGGTTTTTATGATATGATATAATATATATTGGAATTATCTTTAAATAAATGAGGTGATTTATGAAAATAATAAAAACACAAAGAAATAAAATTTATACGATTAAAATTATTGGAGAATTTACATTATATGATATTCACGATTTTGAGAATGAGATTAAACCAATAGTCAATAAAAAGGATATAAATACTATAATTATGGATTTTAGAGAATTAATAACAATTGATAGTACTGGAATAGGACAACTTATTTCTCTTCAAAGAAAATTAAAAGAAATAGGAAAAGAGTTAGTTCTTATAAACATGAATGAAAAAGTAGAAAAATTGTTTACGTTGCTAAAACTTCAAGAAGTATTTAATATAAATAAATAGGGGTGTTCGTATGAAAATATTAATTTTTTATGCATCTATTTTAATCGCTGTTTTAGGAGTGTTTTTCTCTCAGATTCCAATATTACCTATAGTTTTAGAAGCACTAGCTGCTGTAGTTTTTTCTATGGTATTTGAAAAAGGTAAATGGTTATATCTAATTATTTTCTTTGCTATATTTGTTTTAATAATTACAAATTATATTCCAGATTTTAATTTTGTTTTAACAATAAAATAATGAGGTGGTTATAATGATAAAAACTATAAGATTTGTTTTTGAAAAAGAATTTAGGCAAAGATCATATTATTTAATATTTATATCTATCTTACTTTTTTTACCAAATGATTTAGGAAATTTATTTGCAGTTGTTTTTGCTTCTACATTATTAACAAGAGAAATTGAAAATAAAAATTATTCTTTAATTGCAACTTTGCCTATATCCAGAATGGATTTTTATTTATCTTATTATATACTTGGTGCAAGTTTACTCCTTTTTTCAAAAGCATTATATTTTGGGATAACAAAAAATTCTGATTTGATAGGTTTATTGGGAAGTTTATTATTTTTTGCTTTTTTTTATAGTTTAAGTGTATTATCTTCTATTAAAGGTTTAGGTGGAATATATATACCTATTTCTATTTGGTTAGTAGATTTATTCTTAAAATCTAATGATATGATAAAAAATTATAGTTTGGTTACTCAAAAAAATATATTTATAAATCTTATCTCGTTATTTTTGTTTTTTTCTGTAATGATAATTTTTCATTTTTCAGATTCGTCTAATTATACAAAAAACAAAAACAAATTATTTACTATAATTGGTCTCGTTTTTGTCCTAATAATTGTGACATGGTTAATTACAAATTCATTGAGGTGATTAATATGATAGAAGTTATAAATTTAGAAAAATCATATGGGCCAAAACCAGCACTAATTGACGTTAACCTTATTATTAATCCTGGAGATATATATGTATTAGTTGGTCCAAATGGCGCTGGAAAAACAACTACATTAAAATGTATATATGGAGACTTAAAGCCTGATGAAGGGAAAATTTTAATAAATGGCAAAAAATTAAATAAAATTAGAAAAAGAAATATGACGGTTTTATTGGAAGATAGAATTACATTTAAAGGTTTATTTCCATATGATTATGCAGAATTGTGGAAAATATTATATCCAAATTGGAATGATAAAAAATATAAAGAATTAATGATGGAATTCAATTTGCCTATTAATAAACCTGTTCATACATATTCTTCAGGTATGAAAACATTATTTTATATTATTCTTATGTTTTCTGCACAACCTAAAATAATGATTTTGGATGAACCCACACAAAATATTGATCCAGTTAAAAAAGATAAAATTTTAAAGATGTTAAAGGAATTTGTCTCAAATGAGGAGAATATTGTTATCATGTCAACACATCATATAGAAGAAGTTGAATTAATTGCAACAAGATTTGCTATAATAAATTCTGGAAAAACTACTTTTGAAGGAAATATAGAAAAAGCTTTATCAGCTCATAAAATTGTTAAACAAAGTGAAATGACAGAAGAAATGGAAATTATAACTCCACTAGATGATGGGATTTTAGTGAAAACAGAAGAGAATATAGGAAGAGCACCAGATTTCAGAGAGGTTGTATTAGGATATTTAAAAAAATGAATAAAAAAATTAATATAAGCAAATAGTTTATTATGAACGTTTAAAGGTATTTAAAATGCAATTTCTTTTGAAATTGCATTTTTTTATTTTGCCTCTTGTAAATAATATATTTTTTGTGTTATAATATGATTATCAAAAAAATAATTCTGTTTAAAATTTTACATTAAGGTATTATATTTTTTACATCATCATTTTAGAAAGGGAGGGATAGTATGAAAAAAGTTTTACTTGTTTTATTGTTAGTTGTTTCTATTTTGGCTTTTTCATCAAAAGTATTAGTTGTCGGTACAACTGATAAAATCAGGACATTGGATCCTGCAAAATGTTATGATTATTTTTCCAGTAATATTTTGCAAAATGTATTAACAGGGTTAGTTGATTATGAGGTAAATACTTCTAATCTCATTCCGTCATTAGCAGAAAGTTGGGAAGTTTCTCCTGACAGTTTAGTTTACACATTCCATCTTAGAAAAGATGCTAAATTTGAAGATGGAACTGCTATCGATGCTTCTGTTATGAAATATTCCATAGACAGAGCTATGAAATTAAATGGTGATCCTGCATTTTTATTAACCGATATCGTTGATAGCACTAAAGTTGTTGACAAATATACATTCCAAATTAAATTAAAATATCCATTCTCTGCATTTTTATCTGTTTTAGGATATACAGTAGCATGGCCTGTAAATCCAAATTTATATCCTGAAAATGCATTTTATGAAGGTGCTCCTTCTTCATCAGGACCATATAAAATTACTGAATGGATAAGGGATGTTAGAATTGTTTTAGAAAAGAATGACAAATATTTTGGACCAGCACCAAAAGTAGATAAAGTTGTTATTACATTCTATGAAAGTGCAGCAACATTGAGGTTGGCTCTTGAAACAGGTCAAATTGATATTGCATTTAGACATTTGGATCCAAGAGATATTTCTGATCTTGAAAATAATCCAAATATCAATGTTATAAAAGGTAGTAGTCCTCAAATTAGATATTTAGTATTAAATACAAAACAAGCACCATTTTCAAATCCTTTAGTAAGAAAAGCTATTATGTATGCTGTTGATAGACAAAGAATTGTTGATGATGTATTTGTAGGATTAGCTCAACCATTATATTCAATGGTTCCAATGGGAATGTGGAGTCATGAAGATATATTCCCAAAAAGAAATTTAAGAGCAGCAAAGAGATTATTACAACAAGCAGGATATTGGACAGATAAACCATTAACAATAGATTTATGGTATTCACCTACACATTATGGTACAACTGAAGCAGATGTTGCCCAAGTATTAAAAGAATCATTAGAAGAAACAGGTATTATAAAGGTTAATATTAAGTATGCAGAATGGTCAACATATGTAGATTATTTCTTAAATGGAACAATGGGTTTATTCTTATTAGGATGGTATCCAGATTACATAGATCCTGATGATTATTTATGGCCATTCTTAAGTGTAAATGGTGCAAAATCAATGGGGAGTTTCTATGAAAATCCAACAACAGAAGCTATTATGAAAGCTGCAAGAGTTTGTGTTGATCAAAATACAAGATCTGATCTTTATGATCAAGTGCAAAATCATTTAGTTGTTGATGTTCCAAATATTCCATTATGGCAAGGTGTTGCAGTAGTTGCTACACAAAAGAATATAAAAGGTGTATTATTAGAACCTACACAAATCTTCAGATACTATATTATTGAAAAGAAATAATAATCTCCCCGCCAATTGGCGGGGTTTTTAAAAGAGGTGATGACTGGTGTCCTTAAAAGATTACATACTCACAAGAATTTTATTAGCAATTCCTATGATGTTTATACTTTTAATTGTAATTTTCTTTGTTCTTAGAATAATACCAGGAGATCCTGTTCTCGCTATTTTAGGCGGAAAAGCTCCACAGGAAGTTATAGTTCAAAAACGTCATGAATTAGGATTGGATAAACCGATTATAGTACAATTTTTTGATTATGTCGGGAATTTATTGAAAGGGGATCTTGGTAAATCTACTTTAACTTCAAGACCTGTGTGGAATGAGATAAAAGATAGATTTCCAGCAACAGTAGAGTTAACTCTATTTGCATTTTTAGTAGCAGTGTTAATAGGTATTTTTTGGGGAAGTGAGGCTGCGGCGCATAGAGATGGTGTAATAGACGTTACAGCAAGGGTATATGCGGTTTTTATATATGCTATTCCTGTATTTTGGTTTGGGTTGATGATGCAATATTATTTTGGAATGGTTTTAAGATGGTTACCTGTTGCAGGAAGATTATCCCCTATTGTATCCCTTGATACCAAGACAGGATTTTTCTTGCTTGATTCCATAATAACATGGAATTGGGAAGCGTTTGTTGATGTTTTAAAACACTTATTAATGCCAGGAATAACTCTTGGTTTAGTTATTTCGAGTATTTTTTTAAGAATGGTTAGAAATAACACTATATTGATGTTGTCTCAAGATTTTTCTACTGCTGCTAGAGCACGTGGAATAAGTCAAAAAAGAGTATTATACAAACATGCTTTAAGAAATGCAATGGTTCCTATTTTGACAGTAATGGGACTTCAATTAGCTATATTATTAGCAGGTGCTGTTTTGACAGAAACAACATTTTCATGGCCAGGATTAGGGAGTTATTTGGTTATGAAAATAAGATATAGAGATTTTCCTGCTATACAGGGAACAATTGTGTTCTTTGCGTTTTTTGTTATTATCATTAGTATTGTTGTTGACATAATTAATGCACTTATAGATCCAAGAGTTAGATATTGAGGTGATATGATGGAAGAAAAATTTTTATCACATAAAATAGCTTCATTTTTTAAAGATTTATTTAAAACCGGGACTGGCTGGATAACTTTTGTTGGAGCAATGATATTATTGTTTTATATTTTAATGGCAATATTTGCTCCTCAACTTTCTCCATATAACCCTATTCAAAGAGTTGGTAGAGCATTAAGTTCCCCAAATAGTCAATTTGTATTTGGTACAGATAATCTTGGAAGAGATATTTTCAGTAGAATAATGTATGGAGCAAGAATTGCTCTATCCATAGCTTTTATCTCTGTTGGATTTGCTTCTGCCTTTGGAATTCCATTGGGATTATTATCAGGTTACATCGGAGGTCCATTAGATAGAATTCTAACTTTAATCATGGATGCAATATATTCATTTCCTGGTTTAATTTTGGCAATAGCTATTGCAGCTGTATTAGGACCTGGTATGATTAATATTGCTTTATCTATTGCTGTTGTTTATACACCTACGTATTTTAGGGTAATAAGAAATCAAGTTTCTGGTATTAAAAATGAATTATATGTTGAAGGTGCAAGAGCTATTGGAGCAAAAGATTGGGAAATATTATTTAAATACATTCTCCCAAATGTGTTACCTTCTGTTGTTGTTGTTTTATCTATGAATTTAGCTGATGCTATTATGACAGAGGCCGGTCTAAGCTTTTTAGGCTTAGGAATTGCACCACCTACTCCTGATTGGGGTTATGATTTAAGTAATGGGCAAAGATTTGTTCTATCACGTGCATGGTGGGGAATATTGTATCCTGGTATGGCTATAATTACCATAGTTTTAGGATTTTCCTTATTCAGTGAAGGACTTAACGAACTATTGAATCCTACTATTCGTGAAAGAAGGTGACGATTGATGATATTACAAATAAAAGACTTGAACATAAACTATGAAGTAAAAAATGGTTATGTTAGTGCCGTTCAAAATGTTAATATCGATCTTTCAGAAAATGAAACACTTGGACTTGTTGGAGAATCTGGTTGTGGAAAATCCACATTAGGAAAGTCATTATTGAAAATTCTACCTAAAAATGCAAAAATACTTGGTGAAATAAATTTTAAAGGTAAAAATATTGCAGATTATAATGAAAAAGAAATGAGAAAAATTAGAGGGAAACATATTTCTATGATCTTTCAGGATCCAATGACATCATTAAATCCCATTATGAAGGTAAAAGATTTATTTTTAGAAACAATAAAAGCTCATTATCCAGAAATCCCAGAAGACGAAGCTCTTGAAATGTCAGGGAAAATATTATCGGATGTTGGAATTGATCCCATTCGTATGAACGAATACTCTTTTCAATTTTCTGGAGGTATGCGTCAAAGAGTTATGATTGCTTTGTCATTAGTATTAAAACCAGAAATAGTTATTGCAGATGAACCTACTACATCATTAGATGTTATTGTCCAAGCACAAATTATGGAAGTATTGAAAAAACTAAAGGATGAACATAGAATGTCTATGATTTTGATAACCCATGATTTGGGGGTTGTTGCAGAATTAGCAGATAGAATTGGTGTTATGTATGCTGGTCATCTTGTTGAACTTTCTACAGCAGAAAAAATATATTATGAACCAAAACATCCTTACACACAAGCATTATTAAAATCAATACCAAATACTAATATTGATGACAGAGAATTAAGATATATCCCAGGTGATTTGCCGAATTTAGTTAAACCGCCAAAAGGTTGTAGATTTGCATCTCGTTGTCCATATGCAAAAGATATTTGTCATAAAGAAGTTCCACCTGAATTTAAAGTTGATGGAACGAGAGTAAAATGCTGGTTGTATAAAGATGAGAAGGTGATAGTATGAGTGATGCATTAATCGAAGTAAAAAATCTAAAAAAATATTTTCCTTTAAAAAGATCCATTTCAGAATTTTTAACTGGGAAAGAACAAAAATATGTTAAAGCGGTCGATGATATTTCTTTTACTATAAAAAAAGGTGAAACTCTGGGATTAGTAGGAGAATCGGGTTCTGGAAAAACTACTACAGGAAGAATGGTTTTAAGATTATTAGAACCAACATCTGGTACAATAAAAATTAATGGTGTTGATATAACTTCATTGTCTAATGAGGAATTAAGAAAGTTCAGAAAAAAAATACAAATTATTTTCCAGGATCCAATGGCAGCATTAAATCCTTATATGAAAATAGGTGAAGCTATTCGTCATGCACTTCAAATACATAAAATTGGGGAAAATTACTCTGAGCAAAAGAAGCTTGTTTATAAAATTATGGAAAGAGTTAATTTAAAACCTGCAGAAGAATATTATAATCGATATCCAAGAGATTTATCTGGTGGTCAAAGGCAACGTGTTGTTATAGCAAGAGCTTTGGTATTAAAACCTGAATTTGTTGTAGCTGATGAAGCAATTGCTATGCTTGATGTATCAGTTAGATCACAACTCTTAAAACTTATGATTGATTTAAAAGAAGAATTTAACCTTACTTATTTATTTATTACCCATGATTTAGCAACGACCAAATATATATGTGATAGAATTGCAGTTATGTATCTTGGAAAAATAGTAGAAATTGGAACTTTTGAAGATATATATAGAAATCCAGCACATCCATATACTAAAGCATTAATTTCTGCTGTTCCTGAACCAGATCCTAAACTACAAAAAAAGAAAATTATTCCTAAAGGGGAAGTTCCGAATGCGGTAAATCCACCAAAAGGATGTAGATTCCATCCAAGATGTCCATATGCAATAGATATATGTAAAGTTGAAGAACCACCTACAATAAAATTAGATGATCAACATGAAGTTAGTTGTCACTTATTCAATAAATAAATGCTCTCTATACTCAAACAGCTCTGCAACTGCAGAGCTGTTTGTTATTTTAAAATGTCTTTTCTTTTTAAAATTTTTGCCATCATTGTATATATATAAATAAATAAATAAAGCTATTAGTAGGTATAATGAAAAAATCTTATATAATAAAATTCTGGTTTCAATCGAGGAAAATTTAAAAATAGAATTAGAAAAAACAAATAATAAAGAAAGAAGTAATATAGCTATTACATTCTTATATAGTGAAATAATAAAATAGTTTATTAAAATTAATGATATTAAATATAATGATAAAATTTTGTCAATTCCAAATATGGTGAAAATAAAGAATAAACCTACCGTAATTAGCAAAATCCCCATATGATTATTATTAATTCTTTTATATTCAAAAGCTGTGATAAAAATAGGTCCTAATAATGGAATAAAGTGAAATTTGAAATATAATCCAATTATTGTCCAAACTAATAATAAAATAGGATAATATCTATAAAATATATCTTTGTATCTTCTCTTTAAAATAAATGAGACAATACCAAATAATATAAATAGTAAATCACTTAGTAAAAACATCATAATCCCCCTCTTATTCTAAAATGTTTTTGATTTAATTATCTGGCGCCAGAATTTAAATATAAACTACTATAAGTTATAAAAGAATATATACTAAGACCATATGATATTAAAAACTATTATATTAAACCTATTTTTCTAATAAGTTATTGATTATAAAACATTACATAAACATTATAACACACAAAAAAAAAAGTCAATACAAATAAAAAAATTACACCGTTTTTACAAAAAAATAACTAATAATTGATATACCAAAGATTATATAATGTAAAATAATCATAAATATCAGAAAAAGAAAAATTATTCTGAACAAAAAAAGCTTGTTTATGAAATCATGGAAAGAGTTAATTTAAAACCTGCAGAAGAATATTATAATCGATATCCAAGAGATTTATCTGGTGGTCAAAGACAACGTGTTGTTATAGCAAGAGCTTTAGTATTAAAACCTGAGTTTGCCGTAGCCGATGAAGCGATTGCTATGCTTGATGTATCAGTTAGATCACAACTCTTAAAACTTATGATTGATTTAAAAGAAGAATTTAATCTTACATATTTATTTATTACACATGATTTAGCAACAACTAAATACATATGTGATAGAATTGCTGTTATGTATCTTGAGAAAATAGTAGAAATTGGAACTTTTGAAGATATATATAGAAATCCAGCACATCCATATACTAAAGCATTAATTTCTGCTGTTCCTGAACCAGATCCTAAACTACAAAAAAAGAAAATTATTCCTAAAGGGGAAGTTCCGAATGCGGTAAATCCACCAAAAGGATGTAGATTCCATCCAAGATGTCCATATGCAATAGATATATGTAAAGTTGAAGAACCACCTGCAATAAAATTAGATGATCAACATGAAGTTAGTTGTCACTTATTGAGACCATAAAAAATTTTGTGTAAATAAAAAGTAGAAAAAATAGGTAACCCTCTTCTTGGTATGGTAAAATAAAACCAAGAAGGGGGTATTTTAAATGGCAAAGAGAAAGAAAAAGGAAGAAAGTAACATTGAAAAATTAGCAAAGTTAATAGCAAGAGATCCTGAAGTAAATACAATGAAAGACGTATATGACAAGATTAAAGAATTGATGGGACCAATAATACAAGAAATGTTAGAAGCGGAATTAGAAGATGAATTAGGATATGAGAAATATGATAAGGAAAATAAAGAAACGGATAACTCCAGAAATGGATACAGCTCAAAAAAGGTAAGATCAAGCATGGGTGAGATGGAATTGAAAATACCCAGAGATAGAAAAGGTGAATATGAACCGAAAATAATACCGAAGTATAAAAGAGATATTTCAGATATTGAAAGTAGAATAATAGGAATGTATGGTTTGGGATTAAGTACGAAAGATATAGTTAGGAATGTTGAAGATATATATGGTGTAGAATTATCAGCTGAAATGATAAGTAAAATCACTAATAAGATATTACCAGAAATTAGAGAATGGCAAAGCAGACCATTAGAAGAGATATACACTTTTGTTTTCATGGATGGAATAGTATTTAAAGTAAAAGATGATGGTGAGATAATTAAAAAGACTGCATATGTTGTAATAGGTGTAAATATTGATGGATTTAAAGAAGTTCTTGGTATATATATAGGTGAAATAGAATCATCAAAATTCTGGTTAAGAGTATTAAATGATTTAAAAAATAGAGGAGTTAAAGATATATTAATAGCTTCAGTAGATGGATTAACTGGATTTCCACAAGCAATTAAAGCAGCATTTCCTGATACTGTAGTACAAAGATGTATAATACATCAAATAAGAAATACATTAAAATATGTTAATTACAAAGATAGAAAAGAACTTGTAAATGATTTAAAAAAAGTATATAAAGCACCCAATAAAGATATAGCTTATTCAAACCTACAAGATTTAAAAGAAAACAAATGGACAAAATACAAATTGGCATTAGAAAGCTGGGAAAAACATTGGGAAACAATATCTCCATATTTTGATTATGGTGATGAAGTAAGAAAAATAATGTACACAACAAATGTAATAGAATCATTGAATAGGCAATATAGAAAAGTGACTAAAAATAAAACATCTTTTCCAAATGATGATGCATTATTAAAAATATTATATTTAGCAACAATAGATGCAACAAAAAGATGGACAGCTCGATATAGAAACTGGAGTAAAGTCCTAAACGAACTATCCATCTTTTTCAAAGAAAGAATCACAAAATACGTCTATAATTCTTAATACAACTAAATTCCAAAACCTGTAATAATCAATAATACATAAAAACAAATACTAAAAACTAACGCCAAAAATATATTCTTAATTTAACAATGTTAAATCTTGCAGTGAAAATTGCAAAAAGGTGTTTGTTTTCAAAAACTCACATTAAAAACTTCTAGAAATTACTATTAAAGCATATTACAATATAGACGATAATTCATATGAAAATAATTTAAGAATTATAATCCAATTTAATTAATTTATTACCATCCAAGAAGAGGTATTTACACAAAAAATTACATGCTACCCACTTATTCAATAAATAAAATGCTGTCGAATTTCGACAGCATTTTATTATTTTATTTTTTTTCTTAATATATCCATTTCTTCTAAATCAAGGTCAAACTTTAACAATTACGTTTGGATTTGCTGTTTCTATTTTACCTTCTTCCTGACCTTTTCTCATTTTAATCATTTCTGGCATAATAACTTTAATAGGGTCACCTTTTGGTTTTATTATTTCAACTTCATCTCCTACATTAACTTTACTTCTAATTTCAAGAACACTTTTATAATCTTTAGACTTTCCAATGACTTTTGCCACTATATCATGAGTTTTATTATATGATGATGAATCGTAATTTTGACCTTCTGAACCAGGATTTCCAAAAAAGAATCCTTTTGTATATTTTCTATTGCTTACAGAATTTAACATATCCATCCATTTAGGATTATATTTAAAGTTTCCTTCATAATATCTATCTATAGCTTCTCTGTATACTTTAGTTACCATTGCACCATAGTATATACCTTTCATTCTACCTTCTATTTTTAGACTATCAATACCTGTATCCAAAATTTGATCTATAAATTCTATTGTACATAAATCGCGTGAATTCATTATAAATGTGCCACGTTCATCTTCATAAATAGGATAATATTCTCCGGGTCTATTTTCTTCAACTAAATGGTATTTCCATCTACATGGTTGAGCACATGCGCCTCTATTTGCATCTCTTCCTGTTAAATAATTACTTAATAAACATCTTCCAGATATAGACATACACATTGCACCATGTATAAATACTTCAAGTTCAACATCTGGGACTTTTTCTCTAATTTCTCTAATTTCTTTCAATGAAAGTTCTCGAGCTAAAATGATTCTTTTAGCCCCCATTTCTTTCCATACTTTAACACTCATCCAATTGGTATTGCTTGCCTGAGTGCTTATATTTATCTCTAAATTAGTATTATCTCTAACAACTTTGAATATACCTAAATCTGCTACAATTACAGCATCAACTCCAGCAGATTCAAGAAATTTTGAATAATCTGCAACTTTTTCTATTTCGTTGTTATGTGCAATTATATTTAATGTGACATATATTTTTTTTCCTAAGGAATGTGCATATTTTACCGCTTCTATAATCTCTTCATTTGAAAAGTTCCCTGCTAATGCTCTTAAATTGAAAAATTTTCCGCCAAGGTAAGCTGCATCAGCACCATAGCGGAAAACCATTTTTAATTTTTCCATGTTACCAGCAGGGGAAAGCAACTCAACTTTCTTCATCGTCTTTCCTCCTATGAATGAAATTAATTAATTTCTACAATCTCAATTTCAAAAGTCAAATCCTGCCCAGCTAATGGATGATTGGTATCCATTTTTACTGTTTCATCTGTAACTTCTAAAATTTTAGCTAAAAATACATTTCCTGATTGATCGCCTAATTGTACTGTTTGGCCTAAAGCTTCATCGATATTTGGTGGGAAGCTTTGTCTTGGTAATTCAAATATTTTTTCTTCAGAATATTCACCATATGCTTCTTCTGCAGGAATAGTAAATGTCTTTTTTTCTCCAGCTTCCATATCCATAACGGCTTTATCAAAACCAGGTATTACTTGTCCTGCACCTGCTGTAAATTCTAAAGGGTCTCTTCCTTCTGATGAATCGAATACAGTTCCATCACTTAATGTTCCTTTGTAATGTAATTTTACTACACTTCCTTCTTGTACTTTCATATTAGTCCGCCTTTCTCTTTTTTTCTTTTGCCTTTGATATTATAGGCTTTCTGCCTCTCTTTTTCTTTTTAAATGCCTGTAAAATTACTTCCGCTTCTTCAAATGGTACAGTCATAAACGAAAATTTATCGAGTATTCTAACATCTCTCAAATAAATATTTTGCAAGTTAGTATATTCTTTTATCATATTCTTTAATTTTTCTATAGTTAAATCATCATCTCTTCCTAAAGCTACAAATAATCTTGTTTTACCTTTTTTATCGACAGAAGAAACTTCTTTAATTTCCCTGTAATTTCTTTCATCTAATTCATCCTGAAATGCATATTTTAAAACTGCAGCTAATACTTCTTCAGGATTATTATCTTCAAGCATTTCTTTTGCTAATGATAAATAATTTTCATATGCATTATGTTCTAATATAGAATTTATTTCACTTTTTATTCTCAATTTTTTAGTTTCGATAACATCTTTAACCTTCGGTATAGGCATTTTTTTGATGTTGCTTTTTGAGATTCTTTTTATAAATAATAATTTTCTATATTCTTCAGGAGTTACAAATGTTATTGCTGTTCCTTCTTTACCAGCTCTTCCAGTTCTTCCGATTCTATGAACGTAAGATTCTGGGTTTTGAGGTAAAGAATAATTTATAACATGAGTTAAATCATTAATATCTATACCTCTTGCTGCAACATCCGTAGCTACAAGTATATTTGCTCTTTTTGATTTGAATTTTCTTAATATTCTTTCTCTTTGATATTGGGATAAATCTCCATGTAAAGCTTCAGCATGATACCCTCTATCTATTAGTCTATTAGATACAGTGTCAACATCTACTTTTGTTCTACAGAACACAAGACCATAGAATTCTGGTTCAATATCTATAATTCTACACAATGCTTCAAATTTATCCTGTTCTGAAACTTCAAAATATATTTGTTCTGTTAATTCTGTTGTTAATTGTTCTGGTTTTACAGAAATTATCTTATAATTTTTCATGTGTTTTTTTGCTAATGATATAATTCTTGAAGGCATTGTTGCTGAGAATAATAATATTTGTCTATCAGCAGGAGCATTTGATAAAATTTCTTCAACATCATCTATGAACCCCATATCCAGCATTTCATCAGCTTCATCTAAAATAAAATATTTAACATGGCTTAAGTTAAGTGTCCCTCTTTTAATGTGGTCTAAAACCCTTCCTGGAGTTCCAACAACAATATCAATACCCTTTCTTAAACGACTTATTTGGTTTTCTATTGATTGACCCCCATAAATAGGAAATACATTTAATTTATTAGTTCCTTTTAAAGAATTTATTTCTTCAGCAACCTGAACAGCCAATTCCCTTGTAGGTGTTAAAATTATAGCTTTTACTTTTTTAGATGGTTTTAATTTTTCAATTAAAGGCAGTCCGAATGCTGCAGTTTTACCTGTTCCTGTTTGTGCCTGACCAATAATATCAACATCTTGTTCTAATAATAACGGTATAACTTTTTCTTGAATAGGTGTTGGTTCTTCAAAACCTTTTTTCTTTAATGCTTTTAATGTTCCTTCTGATAAACCTAATTTTCTAAACTTTTCTAATTTTACCATTTTCTACCTCTTTCCATAATAATTTTTTCAGATAATCCAATGCTAGGATATATCCATCGAGTCCTAACCCTGTAATTTGTCCATCACATACAGGGGCTATTACACTTTCTTTTCTAAATTCTTCTCTTTTATATATATTAGAAATATGCAATTCTATTTTTGGTATATTTAAGATTTCTAAAGCATCTCTAATTGCATAACTATAGTGTGTATAAGCACCTGCATTAATAATGAGCCCTTTAAAGTTCATTTTTTGAAGTCTATCGATTATTTTCCCTTCACTATTTGATTGGAAAACATCGACAGGTATTCCATTTTTTTCTGACCATTTTTTAATTTCTAATAATAAATCATCATAAGAAAATAGTCCATATATACTTTTTGGGCGTTTTCCTAACATATTAAGGTTAGGACCATTCACTACTAGTATCATATCACAAAACCCCCACTTTTTCTTTTATAATTATTTTTCTTAACTCAAACGTTCTGATATTGTTACTGCGATAATATTTAAATCAAATATTTTCAATATCTAAATCTTTTATATTAATATTTTTTAATTTTATATTACCTATTTTTTCGATAATAGGAACATCAATTTTTCCTTTTGAAGTAATTTTTTTATCTTGAAGAAGATATTCCATGAATTTCTTTTTATTGATATTTGTATTAAAAATTATATTTGGTAAAATGGATTTAAGAAAATCTATAATAATATTTTTTCCCTTAAATTCCTTACTAAATAACTCTAATTCCTTTATAATTCCCCAACCTACAGAAAGGCCATGAGAGATACCTGTATAACTTTCAAAAGCATGACCTAAGGTATGTCCTAAATTCAAAACCTCCCTTATATTATTATCATAAGGATCTTTAGAAACTATATCTAATTTTATTTTAGTTGAGTATTTTATTATTTCTATTATTATATTTAAATCTCTTTTTATTATTTTATCAACATTATTGATGAAAAGATTAATATCACCATCTATTAAAGATACTTTAAATGCTTCAACTATTCCTTCTAAATAATTTTCATCACTTTGAGAAATTATAGTCAACGGATCTATTATAACTTTTTCAGGTATATAAAATGTCCCGATGGCATTTTTTATATTATCAAAATCAACTGCATTTTTCCCTCCAATTGATGCATCAACTTGTGATAACAATGTTGTAGGATAAAATATAGTTTTGACACCTCTTTTATATGTAGCCCCAACGTATCCTATTAAATCTGTTACTGTTCCTCCACCTACTGCAATTAATGTATCAGATCTATTGATTTCTTTTTTTATTAAATAACGATATATATTTTTAAGATTATCATAATTTTTTATAATTTCACCATCTGATAAAATATAAGGATTATTAAAATATTCCCCGTATATTCGATTAACACTATTGCTTACAAAAATATTTTTTTTGTTTTTTAAATCTTCTAAACCTTTTATTTTTAAAATAACATTTTGAAAATCATTTTTTATTACTTCTTCTTTAGAATCTAATATTTTGTATAAAATTTTTGCTGCTGATTCGTATATACTTAAATGTGATAAATTGATTTTTTCGAATTGTTCATATAAACTTTTTCTTTCTTCCCATATTTCATATAGTTTATCTTTTCCTGATTTTAATAAAGGTCTATTTTCTATTTCTATCCTTTTTATTAATTCTTTTATGGGAACGTATAAGAATAATGTTTTATGCTTTTTTAAAAAAATTCTATTTTTATCTTTTAATATAACTCCTCCACCTGTTGAAATAATTGCATTTTCATTCTCTATTTTTTCAAGTATTCTACTCTCTATTCCTCTAAAATATTCTTCACCTTTTTTAGAAAATATTTCGTTTATTTTCATATTTTGATCTTTTTCTATTTCTTCATCGATATCAATAAATTTTTTATTTAAAATATCACTTAAAATTTTACCTATTGTTGTTTTTCCAGAACCCATCATTCCAATCAAATAAATCGGCACCATTGTACCTCCTTACTAATTCAGTTATATTATCATTTCCAAATCTTTCTATTATACTCTCCATTAAAATTAAAGCTAAAGTGTTTTCAAAAATAATTATACTCGAAGAAATTACTGTGACATCAGATCTTATATATGGTGATTTTTTTTCATTTAAAGTTTTTAAATCCACAGAGTTAAGAGGTTTTCCCAATGTTGGTATTGGTTTTAAAAATACGGTTATTTCTATACTTTCTCCATTTGTAAATCCAGCTTCTATTCCCCCAGCATTGTTGGTTTTTCTTTTAATTTTATTATTCTCAATATAAAATTCATCGTGATATTCACTACCAGCTAAAGAAAAATCTTCATTACCAATAATAATACCTTTTACAGATGGTATTGACATAAATACTTTTCCAATTTTTGAATCCAATCTTTCAAAAATAGTCGAATATCCGCCTATACCAGGTTTTACATTTTTTGCAACTATTTTTACTGTACCTCCTAATGTATCACCTTTATTTTTCATCTCATCAATATATTTTTTCACTTCTTCTGTTATTTCTCCGTTTTTAATATTCATTTTTCCTATATTTTTAACATATCCATTTATTTCAATATTAAATACTTTTAAAAATTGTTTTGCTATAGACCCTAATGCAGTTAATACAACAGTCCATCTTGCACTATTCCTCTCAGTATAGATATTCAAATCTGGAATTTTATACTTCATATATGCGCTATAATCACCGTGTCCAGGCCTTGGAACACTTCTGATTTCTTTTTCTGTGTTGCTTCCTTTATTTTGAATAATTAAAGTTAATGGTGATCCAGTTGTATAACCTTTCCAGATTCCTGAAACAATTTCAACTTTATCATTTTCTATTTGCATTCTTTTGCCACGTCCATAACCTTTTTGGCGCTTTTTTAAATCTTCATTAATACTATCAATATTTATTTTTAGTCCAGCTGGAATATTTGTTATTGTACCTATCATCATAGGTCCATGAGAATCTCCCGATATAACAAAATTCATAAAATCACTCCTAAACTTTCGCTTCACGAAAATAAAATTTTTTTTAATATTCTTTGTAAAAACGTGTATTTATTTTTAATGTATAGCAATTAAAAATATGTTCATGTGCATTTTCGAGGACTCAAATTTTTCACCTTAGGCACGAATATTATTTTTTACTTTGTCTCCAAACTATAAGAAATAAGTTTCTATCATTTATTCATATTTTTTTTACAATATAATCCTCAATATTTCTCTTTTCTGAATTTATATTTATTCCTATTATATATATTTCTTTTTCATTATTTTTACTCATATATTTTTTATAATATTTTTTTTCTTTTATTTGATTTATCGCTTCTTTAGCACTTTTATCTAATTTTATTTCAAATATATATATTTTATCATTATGTTCTAATATTAAATCACTTCTCCCAAGATTTGTTAGTTCTTCTGCTGTTATGTTTAACCTTGCTGATGCTAATATTGTATATATTAATGAGTGATAATAACTTTCTCTTTTTTGATGTAAGTTATACGGTATTGCACTTATTATCCTTTTTATTTCTTCTATTAATTCTTTTATTTCATTTTTTTCTACTAATTCATATATTTCATATATTTTCTCATATGTTTCTTCATTTAGACCATAATTTGCTTCTAATATTAGTTTTGAGAAACTATTTTTTACTTCTAAATTTGGATAGTCTAATATATATTTTTCTGTTATTCCATATTTTTTTATTCCTTTAAATGTTAAGTATCCTGCTTGTGCAAAGAATATATTTGCATTTGCATCTTCTATTTCTCTTGTTGTAAAGTCTAATGAATCTACTGTGTATTTTACTAAATCCTCATATTCTATTTTTCTTCCTTTTACATATTCGTATATAAATGATGGTGATCCACTTTCAAACCAATAATTTTGAAATTTTCTTTCATCAAAGAATCTTAATACTGAGAATGGATTATATACAAAGTGTTCCCCGTCAAATGAGAATCCATTATAATATGTTTTTATTTCTTTTAGTAATTCTTCTTTACTTATTCCTATTTCTTTTGCTGTTTCTTCTATATGTTTTTTAAAATAAAATTCAAGTTCTTTTTGGGTAAAACCCAAAAAATTTGAATAATTTTTATCAAAAGAAATTTTCATTAAATTATTTAAACCCGAATACACACTTTTTAGTGTGTATTCTGTTATTCCTGTTATGAATACAAACTTTATGTATTCATCATTAGATTTTACCGTTACATAGAAATCTCTTAGTATTTCTCTGTATTTTTCTGCTTTTTCTTTGTTATTTATATTATCTAATATTGGCTTTTCATATTCATCTACTAATATCACTACTTTTCCTTTTTTAGATAATTTATATATTAATTCATCAAATGCATATTTATAATGATTACTCTCTATTTTTATTTCATTTTTCATTGCTTCTTTTTTTATTATTTTCAATAATCCTTCTTTTAATTCTTCCTCTGTATTGCTTGTTGTATCCAATAAGCTTATTCTTATTATTGGATATTCTTTAAATTCCCATTTGTCATATATATATGTATTTTTAAATAATTCTTTTTCTCCTTTGAATATGTAATATAATGTCGATATAGTTAAACTCTTTCCAAATCTTCTTGGTCGGGATAGAAAATAATATTTCCCATTATCCATTAAGTTATATATATATTTTGTTTTATCTACATATATGTAATTTCCTTCTATTATTTCCTTATAATCCTGTATTCCTATCGGTAATTTTTTCATCAATTCCACCTCCGATTCAATTATACCATATAAAAATAAAATGAGGCGAAAGCCTCATTTTATTTCAGACTGTTGATAAAATAAAATATGAAAAATAATATAAGAGAATCTTTAAAAATTCCTGAAAAAATTTGAATGAAACCAAACACAGATGCGAGTCTAACTACAATCTCAAATAAGACTTTAGCCGCATTTTTATCTTATAATTTGATTTTAAAAAATTTTTCTTCATCAAATAAATTCCAAATTTTTAAATTTTCAATTGCTTGATAATACCACATCATTTTTCCATTAATCGTTTTTATTCCAAGACTTTCTGCTTCTTTTTGCAATGGTGTATGAAAATAAACTACGTCATATAGTAAACTTAATTTTTTATTTAGTTTAATTGGTAATCTTTCATTGAACATACCTAGAGAAGTTGTATTTATAAATATATCAACATCATTAATTATTGTGTTTATTTTTTCATATTTTTCAATCTTGATTTTTATTTTTTTATCAAACAATTTTTTTAATTCAACTGCTCTTTCATATGTTCTATTTATAAGAATTATTTTGTCAACTCCTATTTTATGTAGACCATATAATATGGCTTTTGTTGCACCGCCTGCACCAAATACTAATATATTTTTATTTAAGTTTTCATTTAATATAGAATTATAAAAACCTACCCAATCAGTATTATAACCAATTCCCTTATGTATAGTATTTATAGCAGATAAGAAGATTGCACTATCAGTAGCTGAATCAAGATATTTGAAAATTCTTTCTTTATAAGGAACGGTTATATTTAAACCATAATAATTATTCAAAATATCTTTTATTTTAAAATCAAAATCGTTAGGATTTATATTAATCCCTTCATAAACAGCATCTATATTTATTTCTTGAAAATATTTGTTAAAAATCCTCTCCGACATACTTAACTTTTTTGGATACTGTACTATTCCAAATCGAAGTATATTCATCACACCTTTACATATTATTTCTTAACAATTCTTCATAAATATTAAAGAGTTTTTCTTTTAATGCATTCAATGTTTTTATTGTTTCCCACACTAATTCAAAATCGATTCCAAAATATGCATGTATTAATTTATCTCTCATTCCTGCCATACTTCTCCATGGAACTTCTGGATATTTTTTACGTATATCCTCTGGAATATTTTTTGCTGCTTCACCTATTATTTCAAATTTTCTAATAACTGCACTGGATGTTTTATCATCCAAAACAAAATCGTCAAATTTTTGACCTTCTATAAAATAATTAATAGATTTGATTGCATCCAATATGTCTTTTATGTACAAAGAATATAACCTGTTCATATATAAATCACTTCTTTTAAAATTATGTCCTTTATTTCTTTTTTTATACCATTTTTTGTTACTAAATCGACTTTTAATTGTAATTTTTTTTCAAGAAAATCATTTAATTCAACAAAATCAAATAAAGTTGCCCCTTTATCAAATTCTACTATAATGTCCACATCACTATCTTTGGTTTCTTCAGCACGCGCATAAGAACCAAAAATCCCTATAATTTCAGCTCTATATTTTTCTTTAATAGTTTTTTTAAATTTTCTCAGTTGTTGTTTTATATTTTCTATTTTTTCCATATTCCCACCCCAAAAAACAAAAAAATTTATTTATTTTATAAGACTATTTTTTATTTATTTAGTTCACTTACTACATTTAATAAATCGCTATATGAGTTTATATATGCTACTTTATTTCTTAATTCCCGAGCATTTTTTAGCCCTTTTGTATAACCAATAAATATTTTTTTAAATCTTCGTATTGCTTTTTCTTCGCCATAATCATTTATCATCATCTCAGTATGTCTTAATATTACTCTTTTTAATTCATCAATATCTGGTTTTTTATTTGAAAATATCCATGGATTTCCTATACTACCTCTTGCAACTACTACAAAATTCACATCATATTCTTCAATTAATACTTTAGCATCGTTATAAGAGTATATATCACCACTTGCACCAAGCGGGATATCACAAATTTTTTTTAAATCTTTAAATCTATTCCAGTTTACTTTGCCAGAATATAATTGCTTTTGTGTCCTGGCGTGAACTATTATATAATCAGCATTATTTTTCTGAACGGTATTTATAATTTTTTCTCCGATATCCTCATCAAATCCCAATCTTACTTTGACTCCAACAGGAATATCAACTGTATTTTTTAATGCTTTTATTATATCTCCTAGTTTGTTTAAGTCTTTTAAAAGAGCTGAACCTGCACCCTTTTTCACTACTTTCTTTACAGGACAACCTGCATTAATATCTATCCAATCACCATAATGTTGAACCATTAAACCTGCTTTTACAAAACTTTCAATATTTGATCCAAATAATTGTATACCTATATTATTTTCATTTTCTTTAGGAAGCATTTGAAAATTCTCTTTTTTATCCCTTACCAAAGCTTCCACACTAATCATCTCTGTAAAGGTAAATTCTGCACCATATTCTCTACATAACTCTCTATAAGCATAATCTGTATAATCAGCCATTGGGGCTAAACCAATCTTGCCATTTAACATATATCTTTCAACCCCAAGTTTGGAACTGCATCTAAACTTAAATTTGAAAATTTATTTCTAATAAATTTTTCATATGCAGCTCTTGCAATCATTAAAGCGTTATCTGTACATAATTCTAATGATGGGAAATAAATATGTAAATTTTTATTTTTTTCTTGTTCGTCTTTTATTTTTTTTCTTAAATAAGAATTGGCTGCAACTCCTCCTGCGATTATAATATCATTTATTTTTAAATCTTTTGAAGCTTTAATAGTTTTATGGATTAAAGTATCTATTAAAGCTTTTTGAAATGAAGCCGCAACATCTTCTATCCTATAATCATTATTTTCTCTAGTAAAATATAATAGTGCTGTTTTTAAACCGCTAAAACTAAAATCATATCCTTTGTGATATAGTGGTTTTGGGAAATCATATATAGCATTTCCTTTTTGAGATAATTTATCTATTTTTGGACCGCCAGGGTATCCTAAATTTAACATTCTTGCCACTTTATCAAAAGCTTCTCCAGCTGCATCGTCCATCGTTTGGCCAACTATTTCAAAGTGCAAATAATCTTTTGCATGTAAAATCATCGTATGACCACCAGATACTAATAATACTAAAAATGGTGGTTTTAATTCTGGAAAAGCTAAAAAGTTTGCATATATATGACCATATAAATGATTAACGCCTATCAAAGGCTTATTTAAATTTAAAGCTAATCCTTTTGCAAAGTTTAAACCAATAAGCAAAGCCCCGACTAATCCGGGGCCATATGTAACTGCAATAGCAGAAATTTCTTCTGGTCTTATTTTTGCTTCTTCAAAAGATTTTTTGGCTAATTGGTTTAAATAGTCTAAATGTTTACGAGAGGCAATTTCAGGTACAACACCTCCAAAAACTTTATGTATATCTATTTGAGAAACTACCAAATGAGATAAAACCTTATTTTTCCCTTTTAGGATAGCGACAGCTGTTTCATCACAAGAACTTTCTATCGAAAAGATAATGGGTTCTTCCATCATGCACTCTCCCGTTCAATCATTATAGGTTCTTTTTTGCCCTTAACTACATCTTTATCAATAATAATTTTTTCAACAACGCCTTTTTTATTTGGGGCCTCAAACATTATATCCAGCATTACATCTTCGAATACACTTTTTAATGCCCTAGCACCAGTGCCTCTATTTAAAGCTTCTTTTGCCAATTCTAGTAACGCATCATCGGTAAATTCTAATTCTATTCCGTCTAATTCCAACATTTTTTGATATTGTTTTAAAATAGCATTTTTAGGTTCTTTTATAATTTTTACTAAATCTTCAGCGCTTAAATCATTTAATGTTGTTACAACAGGGAATCTCCCAACGAATTCCGGAATTAAGCCATAATGTACTAAATCATCTTGAGTTACATTTTTTAATAGTTCCCCTAATTTCATATCATTTTTGCTCTTTACTTCAGAACCAAATCCCATTGTTGTTGTTAAAATCCTTTGTTTGATTATTTCATCTAAACCATCAAATGCACCGCCAGCAATAAATAATATGTTAGATGTATCAACTTTTATAAATTCTTGATATGGATGTTTTCTTCCACCTTGAGGTGGTACGTTGGCAATTGTTCCCTCAACAATTTTCAATAATGCTTGTTGAACACCTTCACCAGAAACATCTCTTGTTATAGATGGATTTGGAGATTTTCTTGTAATCTTATCAATTTCATCTATATATATAATGCCCATTTGTGCTTTTTTAGGGTCAAAATTGGCAGATTGTAATAATCTTAAAATGATATTTTCTACATCTTCACCAACATATCCTGCTTCAGTTAAAGGTGTTGCATCGGCTATTGCAAAAGGAACACCCAAAATCTTAGCTAATACTCTAGCCATCAAAGTTTTACCCGTCCCTGTTGGACCTATCATTAATACATTTGATTTTTCAATTTCCACATCGTCATGTTTATTTCCATAAAATACACGTTTATAATGATTATATACAGCCACAGATAAGGTTTTTTTAGCTTGTTCTTGACCAATTACATATTTATCTAATTCAGCTTTTATTTCAGCTGGAGTAGGTAATTTTTTTTCTTGATCTTTGCTCTTAATATTTTTTTGTTCTAAATCTAAATGTTGTTCCTCAATAAGATCAGAAAATAATTCTATACACTCGTTGCATATATATACGCCTGGACCGGCTATTAATGTCTCTACCTTACTTGCTGGTCTTCCACAAAATGAACAATATTTTTCTTTCATAAAGAAATCCTCCTATTTAATAAGTTTCAATTTATTTTAACACCCTCATATGGACTTTTCAAGACGATATTTTAATAATTTGTTAAATATACTTTTAGATTACAAGTAAAATTAAATTAATAGACTTCCAAAAAATTAAAATCATTCAAACAGCTCGATTGCAAATTTGAGGATTTAGGATTTTCCGTATGAGTAAATATTATTTTTTGAAAATACTTTGTATTTAAATATAGAGTTTGTCAGCAATCTGAGAATTATATTAAAAAATATAAATCAATACATATTTAAAACAAATATATATTTTAATATTTAGAAAATTGAGTTTTTTCGCGAAGCGAAGCATAGGTAACCTTCGAGTGTCCGTTCCTTTTCTACTCTTTGGAGAGTCTATTTTATGGAGTTTTTATTTGTGAAATTTAACAATATATGGTATAATATTATTAATCAAACGCTTGATATATTAATGAAAGGGGTATTAAAATGAATAAATGGTTAATAGCTTTTTTTTTACTGTTTAATATAATCCTTGCATTTCCTATCAAAATTATAACTTTTTCAGGAAATACATTAAGCGGTGATTTGATTTCAATTAATAATTCTCAAGTTTTCTTCAAAACTGATAATAAAATTAACAAAATTCCTATTTCAGAAATTAAAGAATTATCATTTACCGAAAAAGAAAAAGAAAATATGTATTTTTCATTAACCAATGGATATACATTTAAGGGATATTTAAAAGATATCAACAAAAATTATTTTGAATTTGTTTCTAAAAAATCTTTTTATAAAATAAATAAAAATGATATAAAAATCATTGTAATAAGACATAGAGCTACCTCCAACATAATTGCTACTAATTTCGGAAGATTCCATTTCAAACCAATTGAAATAATTTCAGATAAATTATGGAAAGTAGAAACAAAATATGGCATAATATCAATCTCCTCTGCTTTAATACAACCTTCATTTAGACCTGATATCGATAGTTTTAATAAAAATATCTTATATTTAAATAATGGTGATTATTTCTTTTATAATAATTTAACACTACTGGATTCAACTTTCCTATTTAATATTAATGATTTCAATATTCAAATATCAAAAAAAGATATTTTGTTTTTAAAAAATAAATATTTTACTCCAAAAATTATTCATACAAATAAAAAATTCCGCTTAAACATAAATAATAAATATTATTTTGTAGATTCATATGATATTAAAAATAATAAAATTATTTTAAATGATAAAATAATTGAAAATCCAAAAATTAATTTTATTTCTAATTCTTTAGTAAACCTTTATATTTTAAATGATGTTTTTTATAGTGGACTTTCTGTTGATAACAACTCAATATTTATATCTGGATATTCAAAAATCCTTTATGAATTAGACATAGAAAGTGGAATAAAAAATACTTATAAACTTAATAGTTTTTCTTATGATTCACCTGTACTATATAAAAATTATATTATTTTCTCTGGTTTTAGAAATTATCTAATAATGATAGACCGTTCTAACAATAAGATAGAATACACAAATATCAAATCTCCATATTCCAGTGCTTCAATTGTAGATGAAAATAAGTATGTTGTTCATTTATTCTCTAAAAAAACTTACTTATATAATTTTAATGGTAATATGATTAAAGAAATTGATTCAATAACTTCTAAAAGAAGCCCATTAATTAATTATAATAACAAAATAATCGACTTAGATAGATATGGAAATTTAAAAATTTTTGATAAAAATCTAAATCTTCTCATCCAAAAAAATCTTGATGGTAAAACTGATTATTATAATATAGATGAAGACAATAATATTTATATATGTGGTCCAGAAAATAATTTTACTGTAACAGACGAAAATGGAAATATATTAAATACATATAAATTAAACAAAACCCCTTCATCTTTCCCGCTAATAGATAAAAAAACAAAAAATATATATATTGTCGCTAATGATTATTATTTATATGCTTTAAATAATGGAAAAATTTTATGGAAGAAAAAAGTAGGCTATGTACCCGGTGCAGGAGTTTTAACTAAAAATTATATTATATTGAATAATTTAAATCATGATATTTTATTTATTTCTAAAGATGATGGAAAAATAGTTGATAGTTTTCATTTAGGATATTCTTCAATATTAACAATGGATAGCAGAGGTTTTCTTTATAGTGCTTCATCTAATGGTGTAGTTGCTATTTTAGACACAAATGAAGAAGTTATTAATCAATACAAGTTTAATACATTCCATACAGGAAATCCTTTAATATATTAAAGCCATCTTAAATGGATGGCTTTTTTATATTTAAAAAGTTATAAATTTTGATTTTGGTTGATTGTAAATAGCATTATTTATTTTTATCAGCTCCACATAATGAATAATCTTATTATGAAATTTTTTTCAAAGGTGGTATATTAAATTAGAACTTAATATGGAGGTGAAAAAATGTTCAATTTTCATAAAATTGACATTATTCCAGAAGATTATGATTATTTAGATGTTATGGCTGTAGACATATATGGAAAGCTAAAGCATGTAACCTTACCTAAAAGCTACGTTAGTGAAAAAATATTCAAAGAAGGTATAGGATTTGATGCATCCAATTATGGTTTTGCAAAAGTTACAGATTCTGATATGGTTGCCATTCCCGATTTAACAAAAATGTATTTAGAAGAAAATGATAATATGAAAATTATACATGTCTTAGCAGATGTAATAAATCCTTCAACTGGAAGCTTTTTTGATCAATATCCGAGAAGTATAACAAAAGAAACCTTAAATTATATAAAAAAATCAAATATTGCAGATGATGTAAAATTATTGGTTGAATTAGAATTTCATATATTTGATAATGTAAATTATAAAATATCATCTGATGAATCATATTATTATATAGAAAGTTCTGAAGGTTTGGGCGACAATAAAGACTATCCTAAAACAAATGACTCTTCTTATCATTTAAATGAACCATATGATATACATTTTAATTTAAGAAATGAAATTGTAAAAGTATTAGAAAATGCTGGAATACCTGTAAAATACCATCACCATGAGGTTGGTATTGCACAACACGAAATAGAATTAAATTTCACATCTCTTGTTGATACTGCAGATAATGTAACATTAGCTAAATATTTAATAAGAAAAGTGGCAGAAGAATATGGGCTATATGTAACCTTTATGCCAAAACCATTATATAATATGCCAGGCAATGGTATGCACGTTCATCAATATTTAGAAAAAAATGGAAAAAGTTTGTTTGTTGGTGATGAGTTATATAATTTAAGTAAAATAGCATTAAACTATATAGCTGGAATTTTAAATCATAGCTTATCAGGCTCATTATTAGCTTGGTCAAATCCAAGCACAAACTCTTATAAAAGATTAGTTCCTGGATTTGAAGCGCCTATATCTGCATCATTTTCAAAAGGAAGTAGAAGTGCTTCTATAAGAATTCCAGGATATTTAAAAAAATCTGATACAAGAATTGAATTTAGAACAGGAGATGCTACATCAAATGTTTATTTCTTCTTATCATCAATGATTTTAGCTGGACTAACTGGCATAGAAGAAAATTTAAACCCTATTGATTTAGGTTTTCATTCAAAAGGAGAAAATGATAAAGAATTTCCATTAAATTTAAAAGATGTCATATATGGACTTAAAAAAGATAATGAATACTTGAAAACATTCCCAAAACCGTTAATAAATAAGTGGATAGATTTAAAAATAAAAGAAGCTAATATGATTTATTCAATTCCAAATCCAAAAGAATTTGAATTATATTTTGAGTTGTAAACAAATAACCTGCGCAAATGCGCAGGTTATTTTAAAAAAGTAAAAAATTATTTTATCCCCAATAATCTTTCAATTTTTGCTTTATCAAAACCAACTATAGTTTGATTACCTATTTCTATAACAGGAACACCCATTTGTCCTGTTTTTCTTACCATTCTTTCAGCTGCTTTTTGATCTTTTTCTACATTATATTCTTTAAATGGAATCCCTAATTCTTTAAAATATCTTTTTGCCTTTTTACACCATGGACATCTTGATGTTGTATATATTGCTATTTTCACATGAGCCACAACTTTCCCTCCTTATTATATACAATTTGTATATATCCAAAATATTTATGCCATATAATATTTAAAATTACAAGCACTTTTTGTTAAGAATAAAAAAATCTTCCCAAATGGGAAGATTAATCAACATTATATTCTTTTATTGGTATAATTTTATCCAATCTAACAATTTCAATAACCTTTTTCACATTCTCATTTCTTACATTATGCAGTTCCATTGAACCACCTTTTTTCTTATAATTCATGAAGAAATATAAGATTCTTCCTAATCCACTACTATCAATATAATCCAATCCAGACATATCTATAAATATTCTTTTTATACCGTTTTCGGCTAATTCATTTAGTTCATCTCTTAATTCTTCAGAATTATTAATATCAATTCTACCTTGTAAAAAAATTGTTGCACTATTTCCATAGATTTCTTTTTTCATTATATTCCTCCTCTCTACTTTATATCATTATATCATATTTTCTATATTTTTTGAAGCACTAAAAAACTTTTTTCTGGAACTTTTACAGAAATTAAACCGTTATATACATCATATTCTTCATTTTCAATATCATTTATAGAAAAAACTTTTTTCAACTTGCCATTATTTATTTCTGCCATCCATACTGGGATTTTATATTCGACTGAATTTTCATTTATATTTACAATAATTACCAAATTTTCATTTTCATCCCATATACCATATGAAATAAATCCTTTATCCCACTTCAAAAATTCTATAGAACCATTTCTTAATGAAGAATGTTTCTTATAAAATTGTATCATGTTTTTCATAAATCCAAGACGCTTTTGATAGCTCTTATCATTAAGTTTATTCCATGGAAATGTCCTTCTATTATCCGGATCAGTCCAACCTGCTAAACCTATTTCATCTCCATAATATAATCCAGGAGACCCTGGCAACGTAAACATCATTGAATATCCTATTTTGAAAATATTCCAATCTATACCATTTTCAGCATCTTCATGTCCATTAAGATGTGATCTTCCTATCTTTTGGGTAGTTCTAGTTGCCCATCTTGAATGATCATGATTACTTAATTGATTTAAAGAAATATATTTTGAATTTAATGGCAATTGACTCCATGCCCATCTTAAATGATTAATAAACCATTCAGAATTTCCTATCAATTCAGGTTTAAAATCGTCATTATGTTTTTCCATTCCTGTTAAAAAATAACTTATTGGATCCATAGAACCAATATAATTCATAACTCCATCCCAAGAAAGACTTTCTATCCACTCTTTTGGTGATTCATAATCTTCTGCAAAAATAATAGCATCTTTATTTGCTCTTTTAACAATTTTTCTAAAATATCTCCAGAATGTTTTGTTAACAGATTTACTTCTCCCAAGATCTCTAGCAACATCAAGTCTCCAACCGTCTGCATTATAAGGATAGCTGACCCATTTTTTCCCGATTTCAGAAATATATTTCCATACAAGCATTGTTTTATCATAATTTAATTTTGGCAAAGATTTATATCCCCACCATCCTTCATATCCATCTTTATTCCAATAAAAGTATTCGGATTCTGGAATATTTGGATCATTTGCAATACCAGCATTTTCTCCATATATTTTATATTCATTTACCCATTTATGATACGAACCACAATGGTTAAAAACTCCATCCAATATTACTCTAATATTTCTTTTATGAGCTTCTTCTACTAATTTAGCAAATAACTTATCACTCTCAATCAAATTTTTTTCAGATGTTGTTCTAACCTTATACTTTTCATCTATATTATCAACATCTTCAACAATTACTCCTAAATGAGGATCAACATGTTCATAATCTTGTGTATCATACTTATGAGGGCTAGGTGATACAAAAATCGGATTTAAATAGATTACTTCTATACCTAAATCCTGTAAATAATCTAACTTATCAATAATACCTTGTAAATCTCCACCATAAAATTCCTTGTGACCTTTAGTAGGATGCGGCATCTCATCCCATTGCTTTTTCTTTATGGGTTCTCCATCATAAATATATTCCCCATCAACAGGATCATTTGATGGATCACCGTTATAGAATCTATCCGGAAAAATTTGATAATAAACAGCCCCATTAGCCCATTCAGGCACCTCAAAGTCTGGTATTATAACAAAATCTTCAACATGCCTATTTTCAACTATTCCTCTAGAATCATATTTTATAGTTTTATTGTAAGACAAAAATTCTAATTCAAAATGATATCTAATAAATCTTTCTGTTAGTTTTATTTTTGTAGAAAAATACCAAAATAAATCTTTTTCTTTCTGCAATACCATTGGTGTATTTTTATACTTTTTGGAATTTTTTTGAGTCGAAATAAACAAATTCCCAAACACTTCACCATATATTTTAGGAACTCTAATACTAATCTCAATTACATCATTTATTTTAGGATTAGTTGGATTAAAAAAATTTTTACTTTGATCGGAATATATTCCGAATATCATATAATCATCCTCCATAACTTCTTAATTCTTCCAATTCACGAATTATTTCATTTTCTCTATCTGTAATTAAATCTAATTCTTTTTCTAACTTTTCTTTTTCTTTGGTTAACTCCATTAATTTTTGATAATTTTGAGAATATAAATTTATATCTTTATCAATATTTTCTATTTTTAATATTATTTTCTCAAAATCTTTTTCTAACTTCTCTTTCTCTCTTGTTAATGATTTTATTTTATTTTTTATTTTCTTTGCCTCTTCATAATCAACATTAACTTTATTATTCTTTTTCAATTTAAATGAATCATCCATTAATTCTGGCAAAACATTATCAAAACTACTATACTCTTTTAAATTACCATTTTTAATTAAAAATATTCTATCAGATATAGTCTTTATAAGATTTTCATCATGAGAAACCATTATTATTGATCCCTTAAATTCTTTTAATGTTTCTTCAAGTGTTTGCACAGTAAATATATCTAAATGGTTTGTAGGTTCATCTAATATTAACACATTAGGTTTTTGAAGAATTAATTTTGCTAAAGCTAATCTTGTTAATTCCCCACCACTTAAAGCATCGACACTCTTAAAAACAAAATCACCATTAAACCCAAATCTTCCTAAATATTTTCTAACTTCATAATCTTTCCATTCTGGTATTTCTCTCCATATTATCTCCATTACATTTAAACTTTTATTAAGAGAAGATATGACCTGATCAAGATACCCAACTTTAATGTTATATCCCCACTCTATCTTTCCTGAGTTAGGTATTAATCTACCCATCAATAATTTTAATAACGTTGATTTTCCTGAACCATTTTTTCCTAATATTGTTATTTTTTCTTCTTCATTAACTTCAAAATTTATATTTTTCAATAATTTCATAGAATCTGTATATCCAAAAGATAATTTTTCTACTTTTAAAACTTTGTACCCTGTTCTCTTGGGTTCAGGAATTTTAATCTTAATAACTTGCTCTTCAACTAAAGAATCTATAGACTCATACTCTTTTATTAATTTATTTCTTAATGTTTCCCTAAACTTTGCCTGCTTCATCATCTTTTCTGTTCCCCATTTTCTGAAACGTTCAATCATAGAATTTAATCTTTCTATTTCCTTCTCTAAATTCTTTTTTCTACTCGAAATATTAAGTAACATGTTTTTCCTTAATTGAAGATATTGTTCATATTTCCCTTTAAAATCCCATATTTTAAAGTTGTTTATCTCCCAAAATCTATTTGCTAATTCTTTGAGAAATTTTCTATCATGAGATACAAAAATCAATGCCCCTTTATAATTTTTTAAATAATTAATTAACCAATTTATAGAGTAAATATCTAAATGATTTGTAGGTTCATCGAGGATTAAAAGATTATAATCACCTGCCAAAACCCTTCCTAAAGCAAGCCTTGTTAATTCTCCACCACTTAACGAATTAATTTTTCTATCCCAATCTTTTTCTTCGAATCCCATTCCTTTTAATACTGATCTTATAATTTTATTTTTAATCTCATCGTTTATACTTTTTTCTATTTCTTTCTTTACATAATCATATAATGTTAAGTTTAATTCATCCGCTCTAAATTGCTTCATATAACCTATTTTAGCCTTATTAGTTATTGTAACCTTTCCTTCCAAAGGTTCAATTTCTCCGTTAATCACTTTTAATAATGTTGTTTTACCAGAGCCATTTGATCCTATTAATGCTATTCTGTCATTCTCGTAAACAGATAAATTGACATCATAAAAGATGTCTTGGGTTCCAAAATTATGAGAAACATTATCTATATTAACCAGCATATAATTCACTCCAAATTATTAAATCTCAGATGTAATTATAACATTAAAATCTTAAATTTAAAAACCCCAAGAAAATACTTATTATTTTTTACAGGCAACCATGACGGATCGAATTTAAAAAAATCCTGTAATTTTACTATCTTAATGTATCCTCCACCTTCTATTGGCCCTGTATGATATATAAGATATTTTTCGTTATTATATATTACAAATACCATTAAATGATAAGGATATTCAGGATCCTCCGGATGAAAAAAAGCGAGAATATCTCCAGATTTTGCTTTATTTATGTCTTTTGTAACAAAATCTAAGTTATATTCAATTAAATATCTTGCAGTGACATATGAAGAAAAATCTTCATTTATATTATTTGTATCAAATACTCCCGATTTTTTTCTAAAAATCCTAACTCCTAAATATGGAATATCTGGGTAATTATACCTTAAATCTTCGAAAATAGGACCATCATATTGATTTTCTAAAATCCATTTTGCATCATGCTTTTTTAATGTTTCTTTATATGCATATTTTACAAATCCCGAACAATCTCTATAATTTTCTGGTAAGTTATTTTTTAAGGCAGTATTTATAATGATATTGGTAAACCAACTCCTAAATATTTTGCTTTCTTCTTCATTAAATTCAAGAGAATCTTCAAAACCATTTAAATTTTTATCTATAGGAATATATTCTTTTTTACAACTAATAAATAAAAAAAGTATAAAAATAATTATAACAGACATTTTTCTCATTTTAAAATCCCAATTCCTTTATATATATTTCTTGATATTGATAATTCATAGTATAAAAATTGGTTAAATAATAATGATATAATTCATGGATAAGAGTTTTTCTAAAAATATTTAGTCGTTTTAATATGCTAAATGGTTCAGTAATTATAATATTTTCTTCTGGTTCATAAATAGCCGCTTTTGAATATGGCTGATTTGTTAATAAATTATATTCATATAACGTATCTGCCTCTATAATTATCACTTCAAATTTCTTGTCAAAAGTATAATCTAAATCTATATTATTTGGATAAATATGGATTTTATACCCAAATCCAAATAAATTAATTATCATAAACATGAATATTAAAAATTTTCGAACTTCCATATACACCACTCCAATACATTGAATACCCTACAGTATGTAGAAGCATATAATTACCTACAGCCGTTGGTTTCCAGTAATACTCAAAAATTCCTTTATTAAATCCATTAGAAAAAAATGAAATTTTATTTTTATTTATTTGATAAGCACTATACCAGTAATTCCATTCATTATACCAATTATAATAAAATTTATATGAAGGCTTAATTGTGTTTTCTTTATATGAAATCAAAATCTGTGAAGCGCCTATAATCGGATCTTCAAATATTAAATAAGCTGGTATTTTAGAAGTGAATTTTATTCTTGTTTTTAAAATATCTGAGATAGATATTTTATGATCTCCAGTTTTAAACAAAATTTTAAATTTTCCAAAGCTCATTAAAGGTAATGAGTTTCCTTCAAATTTAACTACTCCATAATATGTATTTTCACTCAACAATCTTGAAGCACTTATAGGTAATATATATTCTAAATTTTCATTATTATTTAATTTATACATAGCATTACCGAATAAATAATTTTCTCCATTTAGCACATCTATATAATGAATATTTTCATTTAATTCAATAATTTTATTATCCATAATAAGTTGATTGTTTTTTAATATTATTATATTGCCATTATATATTGCAAAATCTGTTATATTTTCATCAATTTTAGAATTGGATATAGCTTCAAACAATCCTTTTGATGTGTGAATGTATATTTTATTTTTAAAAGCTCTTAAAGAATATGGGCGACCATAATTTTTATTATCAATCTTTAATTCACCTTTATATACTTCAAAATATTTATTATATATTTGAAATTTCTCATCTTTACCTTTATACAACCATATGTATTCATCTTCTCTCTTTTCTACTACATTTATAGGTAATATACTTATATTTTCAGGAATATAATTTCTATTTAGTGGCATAAAAACATCTACCAAATATTTATTTTTTTCTTGAGTTACAAACATCGGATAATTTTTATATAATGTTTTTTCTATTTTTATGCCTTTATCAACATTTTCTTTATTTATAACTTCTTTTTCTATCACTTTTAAATTATCAAACTTAAAATTTGAAAAGTCTAATAAAGCAATGGTAGCTCTCGCTTTATCTTTTGTAGAATACCATTTGTTTAATAACAAATATTTTAATACTTTAAAGGATAATTCTTTTTCACCTTTTTCTGATAATAATTTTAATAACCATGCATTGATTTCAATTGGGCTTATAAAATAATTATTATCATTATATTCTAAATATGCAATGTTATTAATAGTCTTTATTTTTTTCTTTAAATTTTCTAAAGCATTATTATCATAAAATGAAAGAAATAATAGATCAAAAGTATTTTCTGGTTTTATATTAATTTCCACACCATATAATTTTAAAACATACCATACGTAACCCTTATATTTTGAATTCAATAAATTTTCTTTTAAATAATTCAACCCATTTTCAATAATATTTTTATCTATATTATCAATATAGTGAAATAATTCTAAAACATATGCTGTTAAATATGGATTTGATTTATCATTTGGCCACCATCCCCAACCACCATCATCATTTTGATATTTGTATAATCTAAATATATTATCTTGAATATTTTTATATCCGTTCAAAACTGCAGGAAAAATAGAAGACACACTTTGTTCTGTACAATTATATGGATATTTTAATAATTCATCAATATTATTTTTTATCAACGTATTTACTTCAAAAATGTTACCTTCATTACTTTGAACAATTTCTTTCTCTTGTCTTTTTAAAATATTATCATATACATTAAAATAGAGCTTCACTATATCTTTTTTAAAGTCGAATAAAATCGAGTATTTTCCTTCTTCACTTGTTTTGAGTTTTAATTTAACAGATTTACTTGAATTATGTGGAATTTCAATAATTCCAGATTTTGGTGAAATATATAAATCGCTATCAATATTATAATTGATTTTTATATCATCTTTAGTATTATTATATACAATTACCGGGAATTCAAAAGAATCTCCCTTAATAGCAAATTTTGGCAAAATTGGTCTTATATAAAAATCTTTTGTAGATATATAACTTTTTGTTTTAGTCCCTACACTATTTTTTGAAACACCATTGACTGTTATTCTAAATTTGGTTATAGAATCAGGATTTTTAAATGTAATCTTTGCATAACCATTTTTTGTTTTTACAGAAGGTAACCATAATGCAGTATCCGGAAAAACTTCCCTTGTATTGCTTTTTTGAGAATTAACGGCTTTAGTAGAGGCTAAAGCATTTTTTGATATAGGTAATGTTGCTCTAATATTATAAAAAAAGTATTTATCTGATGTATCTATAATAATTTCAGGACTATATAGCTTTGGATATAATGTTTTTTCAAAATCAAAGTTATCTTCTGATAAAGCAAATATAGCTTCATCTACAGCAGAAATAGAAAATTCAGCATCTTCATTAGAATGAATCTCTAATTCAACAAGATCTTTAGGTTTATAAGTATCCTTTGATAATTTAATTGAAAATCTAAGATTTCTGTTTTGGTTTAAATTTATTCTCTTTATTTTTTTAATAATTTTATGATTATCCATATAAAAAGCTACAATGAATAAATTATTTTCTAATATCTGTTTTGGAATTTTCAATATATTTCCTTCATCATATAAAAGTCTTCCACATAAATAAGCATAACCATTGAAATTTATAAGTTGTATAACATTATTTTTTATCGCATATTTAATATCTTTTTCTTCTTGATAATATTTAGAAGTATATGTATATACATAAGTATAAGAATCTTTATATGAAAGCTTTATTTTATAAGACCCTTCCTTGGTAAGTACAATCGGAAGAGAAAAGTTCTTTTCAAAAGATTTTATAGAAGATTTAATAACATTGCTCGATTCATCGAAGATCTCTACTTTTATATCACCAGAAGCTGGATTATTATTAATATCTGTAACTGTTCCATAAATAGTAAATTTATTATTTAATTTACTCTGATAATAATAATCATTAGTTTTAATTAAATACTTTCCATTATATACTTTTACTGATATTTCATCTTCCATCTGTCTTTGACTCTCATCAGTAGATACTATCTGTAGAACATAATATCCATTATCCTGTGATTTAACTTTAATCTGAAGATGTATTTCTCCATTATCATTGGTGAAGGAAACTCCATGATATACCATATTTTGGTTATTAGAATTCAATGAATAAAATCTTACATAATACGCAACTTGTGCATTTTTTACGGGACTTTCATTATAATATTTTAATTTTATTTTGAAGTGTATAACCTCATTGGAAAAATAATAATCTTTATCCGCACTTAAAAAAGTTTTGTATTCTGGTTTTATATAGTTTTGAAGATAAAAACCATGATATTCTTCTTCACCATTATAAGATACAATTAAAGAATAATATCCTATAGGCAATTCAGTATTTAACTTGTAATCTAGTGACGCACCTCCAAATTCATCGGTGTTTATTTCTTTATTAAATAATTCCAAATTATCTGGCCCTTTTAATTTTATAGTAACCTTTTCATTTTTAGCTGGTGAATATATATTTTCTTTTTCATTGAAAAGATAGATTTTTACATGCAAAATATCTCCGGGCTTATAAATAGGTTTGTCAGTAATAATAACAATTCTATTATCTGTATATATTTTATATTGATTATAGAACTCTTTTATAGCATACGAATCATTTTTATTAACTATTATTTTCTTTAAATTATATATTTTTACATTAATCTCTGATGTATTTTTATATTGCAATGTTTTATTACTTTTATCTATTAAAAACACATCAGCCGTAGATAAATTTCCATTTTTTAAGTTAACAACCTTCAACTTTAAATTTTTTCCATCATAAATAGATATAAAATCTACATTTCTTACTATAATAATATTATAATATGTAGTTTCCTTCCCCTTTAATTCAAATAAATATACTCCTTCTTTTTTTATTTTTTCATAATATTTATTATTTTTAAGTTTGATATTTTTAGAATATAAAAAACTTTTATCTAAATCCTTAATTCTTTTTTTCTGAACAAATATTTCCATAGGATTTATTATTTTATACACTTTCATTTCTATAATGTTTTCATTATATCCATGGATCACAGTATTTTCTCCAGGATATAATTGCTTATTTTCCATATATACATAAGAAAAAATATTAATAATAGCTATCAAAAATATTATTATTAAAAAAATTCTTTTCATATAATCACCTTAATTTACTTTTATATTCATACATTCTTTTGTCTGCAATTTCTAATAATTTATCTATATCTTCTGAATCATCAGGATAAATTGCATAACCATAACTAAAATTCACTTTTAAATTTATTTCATTATATTTGAAAGTATTTTCAAATTTTTTCTGTATTTTATCAATAATAATATGAATGCCTTTTTCATCAGTATTAGGAAGAGCTAAAACAAACTCATCTCCACCAATTCTACCAAATAAATCACTTTCTCTTATAGATGATTTAATATTATTTGTAAAAAACTTTAACACTTCATCACCAATTAAATGCCCATATGTATCGTTTACTTGTTTAAACTTATCGATGTCAAAATATATTATTGAAGTACTTTGTTTATACCTTTTTGATAATTTTAATATTTCCTTTATTTTATACATAAAGGCTTGTCTATTATATACGCCTGTTAAGAAATCATATTCTGCAGCTTGTTTTAATTTTTCCTCTAACTTGATCTTATATAACAAAAATTCTAAATTACTTTTTATAATCTTTGCAAAATTTAATTCCATTTCTTCAAATGAATAATTGAAAGTATCTAAAGTAATTTCACCATATAATTGATTATCCACAATTAATGGTATCAATATAGTTTCTTTTATTTCGTTTGTTTTACCATATTTACTTAAAATTTTTTCCATTTTATCATTTAATTTATTATGTCTTTTAAGATCATATATAACATAAGGTTCATAATTATTTAGTATTTCTGGATTAAACCAAACTTTTTTTAATTTCTCAAGATCATAACCATAAACAGCTATATATTCAAATAATCCTTTATTATTTTTTAATAAAAAAGAGCCTGCTTCTGCATGAGGAACTATATTAACTAATTTTTCAAGTATTGTATTATATAGATCATCTGAAGTTGAGTTTGATAAAACGTAATTTGTAAGTTTTAAAAGTTCGGTAGAAAATACAGCTGAATTTTTTAATAATTCCATATATTTCAATTCTTCTGTAACATCAATTCCTGAACTTATTGTATAATTTATCTTTCCTTCAGAATCTCTTATATAAGCATTATGCCAAGAAATCACATGTTTTTTATTTTCTTTGTCTATCACTTCATTTTCATAAAATTCAGTACCTTTCATTTCACCATTCATTATTTTAATAAAAACTTCTTTCACCTGATCTCTAATTTCTTGAGGTATAAAATTTTCAAACCAATTTATGCCTATAGCTTCTTTTTTATTAATTTTCAAAATTTCACAAGCTTTTTTATTGATATCATAAATATTTCCTTCTCTATCCAAAACTACATTTATCGTTTGAGATAGTTCAAAATATTGTTTAAACTTTTCTTTTTCTAATTCGATATTTTTTTCAAGTTTTTTTCTTTCAGTTAAATCATAATCTATTTCTTGAATTATAAAATCTCCATTTTCGAGCGGTATTGGAGACAAATAAGCTTCTACCCATAATATTTCATTATTCTTAGAGATATATTTTTTCTCAAATATTTCAAAAAAACGTCCTCTTTCAAGAGCATTTCTTATTTTTCTTATAATTTCTTCATCAGATTCATCAAGATGTTTTTTATATGAAATACCAATCATTTCATCAACAGACTTATAACCCAACATTTCTGCTGCTTTTTTATTAGCTTTTATTAGCTTTAAATTTTTATCCCAATAAAATATTGCATTTTCCGATTTTTCAAAAATATTTTTTAAAATTACGTTATCCATATTTTTCCTCCGAAATTTTTAAAATTATTACATTTAAGAAATTCTTTATATATAGATTATATCATAAAAAATAAAAACGAGCACAAAATGCTCGTTTTTATTTTGATTTCTTATTATGCCATTTCCAAAGCTATTTTCATCATATTTGTAAATGACTTCATTCTTTCTTCGCTTGTTGTAGCTTTCATAGTTACCAATGAATCAGAAACAGTTAATAAACATGCTGCATTTTTCCCTGTAACTTTTGCATTAGCAAATAATGCGAATGATTCCATTTCAACAGCAATACATCCATATTTATCTCTAATCTTTTTGTAATCATCAAAATTTTGTCTATAAAACACATCTGAACTGTGAATTCTGCCTTTGTGAATAGGAATATTTAATTGATTAGCAGCATTTTTCAATCTTTTATTTAATTCAAATGATGGTTTTAATATTTCATCTTCAATACCTGCCATAACCTTAGCATATGTAGATTCGCTATATGATTCTTCTACTAAAATAACATCATACAAATCTATTTCTTCAGAATAAGCACCGCATGATCCAACTCTTATAATATTTTGAACATCGTAAAATTTGAATAATTCATATGAGTATATTCCAATACTTGGCATTCCCATACCGCTTCCCATAACACTTATTTTTTTCCCTTTATATGTACCGGTATAACCAAACATATTTCTTACTTTATTAAATAAAACTGGATTTTCTAAAAAATTTTCAGCAATAAACTTTGCTCTTAATGGGTCTCCCGGCATAATAACAGTTTCTGCAATAACTCCTTTTTTATCAACTTCAATATGTGGTGTTGGTATCACATCAATTCCTCCCTTAATAAAATTTATTTTTACCATAATATTATACACTTTTTTAATTAAGAAGAAAATTCAAAAATAAAAAAATATGATAAAATATAGAAAATCATATAAAAGAGGTGTTGATATTGCTAAAATTATTTTTTATGTTCTTTAAAATATCCGCATTAGCTCTTGGCGGTGGATATGCTATGATTCCTGTAATGTTAAAAAATCTAACTTCTGCAAATCTATTAACAGAAGAAGAATTTAAAAATATTTTATCAATTGCCCAAGCTATGCCTGGCCCTATTGCCTTTAAAGTGTCCTGGTTAATTGGAAAAAAAATTAACGGAATAAAAGGTTCAATAATAACCTCATTAGGAATATTAATCCCTCCATTTTTCAGTATAGTTTTAGTTGCATCAATATTAAAAAAATATGCCAATAATAATTTTGTCCTGGCTTTTACAAAAGGAGCTTATGCTTCTTTGATAGGAATGGTTGCTGGAATTCTATATGATTTTATAAAAACTACTAAAACTAATATTTATGATATATTTATAATAATACTTTCTACTTTAATAATGTTTATATATCCTAAATATACAGTTATAGTATTTTTCTCTTCAATAATCTTATTTTATTTTTTAGAAAAAGGATATGGTAAAAATGCTTAAAATGATATTATTGTTTTTTCAAATTGGATTTATTTCTTTCGGTGGAGGATGGGCCTCATTAGGAATAATTAAACAGTTGATTTTAGAAAATAAATTATTAAATGAAAAAGCTCTACAACAAGCGATTTCTATATCTCAAATGACTCCTGGTCCTGTTGCTGTAAATCTAGCAACATATATTGGATATTTAAAATGCGGTTTATTAGGAGCAACATTAAACACTATCTTCTTAGTTATCCCTGCAATAATATATTATTATATCGCAAAATGGCTTTTATTGAAACTCAATCTGAATAGAAAAAACGTTATGCAATCTTTAAGATTAGGAACTATAATTCTTATTTCTATGACATTCTTGTCAGTTTTAAAACCTGTTTTAATTATAAAAGATTTTGGAAGTATTATTATAGCTATATACGCATTAATACTATTTACAAAAACAAAATTAGATCCTATTTATATAATATTGAGTTCTGCAATAATAGGAATGATACTTTTTTCTATTATATAAATAAAGGGAGTAAACTCCCTGTTATTTATATAAAATGGTTTTTGTGAGATTTTCGAATAGAATTAGTGATGTTATTTCACCAACTCCACCTGGAACTTCTGTTACATAAGCAATATCTCTCACAGATTTTTTAACATCACCAACAATTTTCCCATCAACAACATTTATACCAACATCAATTATTATAGAATTTTCCCTAACCATATCTTTCGTAATAAATTCAGGATGTCCTACAGCAGCAACAATAATGTCCGAATTTAATGTAATATCTTTTATATTTTTAGTATGGCTATGACATATAGTCACCGTTGCATTATTTTCCTTACTTGCTAACATTACTGAAACAGGCATTCCAACTATCACACTTCTGCCAATTACAGCAACTCTCTTTCCATCAATTTCAGTAAAATCTCTCAATATTCTCACAACAGAATCTGCTGTACATGGTTTAAATATAGATTTCCCATATATAAGATTTCCTAAATTATATGGAGTTATTCCTTCAATATCTTTTTTAGGTTCAATATATATAGACACTTCATGAGAATCAAAAGGTAATGGTTGAGATAAAAAAATCCCGTTTACGCTTTCATCATTATTTAATTTTTTTATAGTTTCTATCAACTCTTTTTTTGAATTCGTTTCTATTACTTCATAATCAATATGCAATTTCTTAGATAATCTTCTTTGAGAATTCAGATAAGCAAGTGTGGCTTTATCTGGTTCTAAAGCCACACTAACTAATTTTAATTTATGCTTTGTTGAAATATTCATAATATTATTTCTTATTTTTTCTGATAATGAATCTATAGAAATAATCATAATATCACCTCAGAATAAACCAGAGATATTACCTTTAGCATCAACATCTATTTTTTCAGCATTAGAATGTTTAGGTAATCCAGGCATTCTCATTATTTCACCAGCTAAGGCAACTATAAATCCAGCCCCTGCAGATAATTCAAAATCTCTAATTGTAAAATTATAATTTGATGGAGAACCTAATTTCTTAGGATCATCAGAGATGGAATACTGAGTTTTAGCTACAATTACTGGTAAATGATCATATCCGTATTTTTTCAAAAATTTCATTTTATTTCTTGCAGCCATTTCATAATCAACATGTTTTGCTCTATATATTTCTTTAGCTAATTTCATTATTTTAACTTCTAAAGGGTCATGCCAATTGTATATTGTATTTAATTCGCTTTTTAATTCTGTAGCTTTTACTACTTTTTCTGCTAAATCTAATGCCCCTTCTGAACCCTTGTAATATGCTTCGTTTATAGAAATAGGAACATTCATATTTTCTACAAAATCCACTACATAATTTATCTCAGCATCTGTATCTGTATCAAATTTATTAAGAGCAACAACTATTGGAATGCCAAATTTTTGCAAGTTTTCAATATGCACCCTTAAATTTGCTATACCATTTCTCAATGCATCGATATTTTCTTCATTAAAATCTTTAGTCCCACCATTATATTTTAAAGCTCTAATAGTTGCAACTAAAACAATTGCATCTGGTTTAAATCCTGCTGTTGGAGAAACAAAATCAAGGAATTTTTCTGCACCTAAATCTGCTCCAAATCCACTTTCAGTAACAACATAATCAGATAATTTCAAAGCCATTTTAGTAGCAATTAATGAATTTGTGCCATGTGCAATATTAGCAAATGGCCCACCATGAATAAATGCAGGTGTATTTTCTATTGTTTGAACCAAATTAGGATCTAAAGCATTTTTCAATACAGCAGCTAAAGCTCCTTCAATTTTTAAATCTCCTATAGTTACCGGTTTCCCTTTTCTGGTTCTTGCTACAACTATATTTTGCAATCTTCTTTTTAAATCAGGTATATCTTCTGCTAAACATAACACTGCCATAATTTCAGAAGCAGCTGTAATAATAAAACCATCTTCTCTTGGATTTCCATTTGAATGACCACCAAGAGAAACAACTATTTCTCTTAAAGCTCTATCGTTCATATCCATAGCCCTTTTCCAATATACTCTTGTTGAATCTATATCTAATTCATTACCAAATTTTATATGAGCATCAATAACAGCTGATACAAGGTTATGTGCTGTTGTAACAGCATGAATATCTCCAGTGAAATGTAGATTTATATCTTCCATTGGAAGAACTTGAGAATAACCTCCACCTGCCGCACCACCTTTTACTCCCATCACAGGACCTAAGGATGGTTCTCTTAATGTAACTATAGATTTCTTACCTAATTTATTAATTGCCATAGATAATCCTATACTCGTCGTCGTTTTCCCCTCTCCTGCAGGTGTTGGATTAATAGCAGTTACTAATATCAACTTTCCATTTTCATTATTATTCAATTCTTTCAAATAATGATGTGAAATTTTAGCAATGTAATTTCCGCATTGATGCACATATTCTTCTTTAATATTCAAATCATTAGATACTTTAATAATTTTCTCCATCTTTGAACTTTTTGCAATTTCAATATCATTTAGCATATTTTCCCCTCCTTATTTAATCTCCATCTATTTTTGCTAAACTTAATAATTTATCTAAATTTATTTTTATTTCAGTTAAAGCTTCGGAAGTTTGTTTAATACCTTCTAAAACTTCATTCATTGATAATCTTGTTGTATGAGAAAACCCAGATAAAGAATCTACATTTTCCGCAAAACTTTCTACTACCTGAGAAATAGAATCTAATGAATTTTCTACGTTTACTAATTCTTTAGATATTTTTTCTGAAAGTAACACATTTGAAGTAATACTATTTTCTATTTCTTTTAATACATTTTCTGAATTTCTAGATGTATTTCTTGCATCAGTTGCTAATTCATTTATAAGATCAGCTATTTTTGATATTCCCTCTTTATCAATATTTTCTTTACTCGTTTCTATTGAAGAGTTAATAGATAATATAGATACTGTATCGGAAATATCTTTTATTTTATCATTTAACGAGGAAAGATTGTTGATAAATTCAGCTATTTTTAATGTCATTTGATTCATCGATTGAATATTTGCAAAAAATCCCTTCATATTTAACAACGTAGCGTTTAATTCACTCCTACCTTCTTCAATGGAAGAAGAAAAGTTTTGTATTAATTCATCTAATTTTTCAATATTACTCTGTGTATTATTTGCAACTGATTCTATCTCACTAGCTGCAGAACTGTTTTCTGCAATATATGATGAAACATTAGTTGTAAATTCCTCAATGGTTTTTATTTGTTTTTTAAATTTTTTTCCTATTGCTTTACTAATAACAAATGACAAAATGCAAACAATTCCAATAAATGCAAGTAATATGAAAATTAAAATATTCCTGGATTTTCTTAATCCGCTAAATAGTTCAGATTCTTTTACAGCATGAGCAAAATAATATGTGTAAGCATTAAAATTAAATTTAGCAAAAGCAACATATCTTTTTTCGTTTTCATATATATATTCATAAACACCTTTTTCATTTTTTTTCATATATTCCCAAAGTTCTGCTAATTTAGCATCTCTAAGAATATTAATACCTATTTTTGTTTTATCAGTATGAAAAACTACATCACCATTTTCATCTAAAATGTAATAATAACCCTTTCCTTCATTACCAAATCTCTCATTAAAATTTGTTTCATTAATAATATTAAAATTATTTTTTAATCCTATAACTATTCCACTTACTGATGACAAATACTCATTTTTCACATCTTCTTTTATATTATTAGAAAATATAACATATGATAAATAAAACAAAATACTTATTGCTACTGTAAAAATTATTGAAATCAAAATAGAATACTTTAATTCAATTTTCATTTTAATTCCTCCCCTGTAATTATTCTATTTTTCCCCATTTTTTTGCTAAATATAACGCCTTATCTGCATCATTTATAAATTCAGTTAAACTTTTTCCTTTTTCAATGTTTCTCCACTTTTTTCATCATACTACCTTCTCATTTAATGATAATAATAATTTATTCAATTCTTCCAATGTTTTTAAATTATATCTTTTTAACTCACTCATTGCACTTTTTGTCATATATGGAAATTGAGCATCTTTTTGAATATAAATTTTTGCATTTGTATTTTCTAATTTTATTAAACCATCAGTTCCATCATTACCTAATCCACCAAGTAATAATACATATGTATTATTTGCATATGGAACTAAACTGGTAAAAAGATGATTTATAGATGGTGAAACTATATCACTTTTTTTATCCACTGTAATTGTAGAATCACTAAAGAATATTAAATCATTACCACCTTTTGGAATATATATTCCCTTATTTAAAACTGTTAATTTATTTACTATATATACATTTTGCTTAGAAATATTATATATGTATCTTTTAAAATTATCCGTTTGGTTTTCCAAATTATGCATTGCTAGAATAATAGGATAATTTATTTTTGTATTAAATTTAAACAATATTTTTAAAGCTTGTGGCCCTCCAGCGGATGCACCCACTACAACTTTTATAATAATAATCATCCCCTTAAAAATTTATTCAAAAGATCTAATATTTTTTCTGTATTTTCACCTTTAACTACATAAGCATTAGCCCCAGAATCAAGGCCTTTTTTTATATCTTCAGGTGCAGACTTAGTTGAAAGCATAATAACTGGTATATCTTTATTTTTCTTTTTTATATATTTTACAACTTCATATCCATCTATTCCTGGAAGTTCAACATCTACAATAGCAGCATCATATCCTTTTTTTTCAATAGCTTCCTCACCTGTCCCTACTTCAATAACATTATATCCATTATTTTTTATCATCCTTGATATCACAAATCTTGTAAGCACAGAATCATCCAATACTAATACAGTTTTTTTCTTTATTTTATTTGAATTTACTTTAGATATTACTTTTTCTATAGAAATTATAGGAACTGGAAATGAAAAAATATTCTTAGCAAATCCCACTATTTCATTATAATTATATGGAGAAATAAACGCTTCAAAATGACCTATTATTTTATCAGCAATAATAGCTTTATTATTTTTTGTTATTATTGCAAATTTAATCGTTCCACTTCCATAATCTATTATATCTAACAATTTATTTCCATAATTTATTTTTCCATCTATTACTTCAATTTTATTAATAACTTCTTTTACATCATTTGAATCAACTGAGAATATATTATTACTTCTTTTTATAACCAAAACTTTTTTAGAGGTTATTTTAGTTTTAAAGGAAATTATAAACTTTGAACCTTTATCTTTCTCAGTTTCTAATTTTACAAAACCACCTTTTGCTTCAGCAAAAGCTTTTACAGAATCAAGCCCAACTCCTCTACCTGAGGATTGATCTGCAGTATCTTTAGTAGAAAATCCTGAATAAAAAATTACTTCCAATGGATCAACATTAGAATAACCTAATTTTTCTGCTTTTTCTTTAACTTTTTCCAGATCTATTCCTTTTCCATCATCAATTACTTCTAAATATATATAATCATTTTTAATATAACTTTTTACCGTTATATTACCAACTTCATTTTTCCCTTTTTCTTTTCTTTCTTCTGGTGATTCTATACCATGAGCAATAGCATTTTTTATTAAATGAACTAATACATCTTTGAGGCTTTCTGCATCATCTTTTTCTATTTTAGTATTTTCAACTTCTATATTTAAATTTACTTTTTTCTTATTAAAAACTGATTCTTGAAAAACTAAATTTTCAAAGCTTTTGATTATTTTATAAATAGATATAAATCTATTTTCTTCAATTAATTTTTGAGTATATAATCTTATATCTTTTGCTTCTTTTAAAGCTATTGTATAATTTTTATTTATTAAATTATTTTCTAATTTTAATATTCTTTCATAAAATTTTTCTAATAATTCTACAGATATCTTTTTAGATTCTATGCTACCTACAGTGCCTTCTTTTAAACTTATTTTTCCATTTAAAATGGATTCAAAATAATTTATTTCTTCATCCGTTAAATCATTCTTTTTATTTATAATTTCTGTAGAAATTTTTATTACTCTAGCTACAAATTCTTCATCTAAATCTTCATTTAACTTTTCTTTAAATGCTGATTCTAATTTATGCATAAATTCACCAATTTTAGGTAATCCAACTAATCCTGCAGATCCTTTTAAGGTATGATAAATCCTATATAAATCCTTAATTATTATAGGATCATGTGATTGAAGATAGTTTTTTAACAATTCTATGGCCTCATTTAGCTTTTCTTCCATTTCTGTAAAATATATATCCATAAATTCCATAGTATCACTCCAAAATAGGTAAGGTTTTATCATCTACTTTTAATACTTTTTTATTTTCCGAATCAAAAATTTCACCATATTCGAATTCAATTTTATCGCTTAATAACGCCATTTTTTTACTTATTACAATCCATTTGGGATTTTCAGAAGTTTTTTTTACATTATAAATTTTATTTTTATATTCAACAAATCCATCATATTCTCCAGATTTAAAAGGGCAAAATCCGCTAGTATCAATAATACTTATGATATTGTTTTTTAAAATTGAAATTTTATCATCAATAATATATGCATTGGACTTTATAACCTCTTTTTTTTCCTCTTTCTTTTTATTTGGAACTTTAACTACAATATCATCAGGAAGTTCATCAAAAACTTTATCTATATTAAAAATATATATTTCCTCATCATTATATTCAAAATATCCTGAAAATATTTTTAAGTGAGGAAACATTTCTAATGTTTCCTCATTGAATTTTTCAATCTTATCTATTTTCTCTTTTTTAATTATATTAGTAACTCCAAAAGCAAAGGATTTATATATTAAAAATACTTTTAATATAAATTCATTTTTTTTAGGCAAAGTGAGAACTGGGAATAATTGGCTCTTATATTCAGAATATCCCAAAAAACCTCCATCAATATTCTTTTTTATAAATTCTGATGATACTCCTATAATTCTATCTTCCAAAGCTATTTTTATTGACTCATCATTATTATCGATAATTTCGCAAATATAGTAATTCATATTATCCTCTCCCGTAATTTTTCATATTCCACAGCTCTTCATCATCTGGATTTAGAAAAATTGCTTTATTCAATGAGTCTTTATAATCCAAGTTAAGATGAATTTCTAAAAAAGCTTTATATTTCCAGATTAAGTAATTTATTGAATTATCTGCTATTCTATTTATTAAATTATATGCAAAAACATAATTTTTTTCTGATATTAGCTTCTCTATAATTTCTAAATATTCACCTTCAGAAATATCTACTATTGACTCTATTAATTTTTTCTTTTTATTAGATTCTGTTGGTTCCGTTAAATTAGTGTCCTTTTTTAATAATCTCCTTTTATTAAAGTTTATAAAACTTCGTGATTTATTCTTAATATTTCTATTACTTGTTTTTCTCCACAACACAACATTATTTATTATTTCAAATTCAAACAATTCTGTAAGGTAAGGATAAAATTCCCCATGTCCTAAAATCAATAAACCTTCATTATTAAGCATATTTTTGAGACTCTCCAAGATAGAATTTATTTGATCTTCTGAAAAATATATTAACACTCTTCTTAAAAAAATTATATCATATTTAACATCTTTTTTTAGATAATTACCAATTTCACCCACTTCAAATTTAATATTTTTTTTATATTTTTCTTTAACATAATAGCAATTATCTTTTTTTTCGAAATATTTATTAATCTCTATTTGAGACAATTTTCTAATACTCCAATATTTATATTTACCATCTTTAGCCTGTTTAATTCTCTCAAAAGAAGCATCTACACCTGTGATTTTATAATTTATATCTTTTATTTCACTGAGAATAAAAGATAAAGTGTATACTTCTTCGCCTCTAGAACATCCTAAACTTAATATATTATATTTATCCTTTTTATTTAAAAAAATATATTTTTTCAAGCTATCCCACAGTTCTTTATCCCTAAAAAAATATGATTCTCCAATAGTGTAATTTTCAATTATAATTTTTTCTAATTCTTCATCAGATATATTATCAAAAAAATTTACTATTCTTTTTATATTTTCAATTCTCTTTTTATCATATTTTAAATTATACTTTTTTATAATTTTTTCAATTCTACTTTCCATTAGTCAAATCACCTCTTTTTTATAATTATAGCAAAAATAAGGATTTTTATTATTATCGTCGAAATATATATTGGATAATTGATATTCTAAATACATTTTTATAAATATTATTTTGATTTGCATTTTAGAAAAAATATGCTATAATTTTTCTGATAATTAATTAATCATCTGATATATTAATTCTATGTTAATATTTATGAAGGAGATACGATATGAAATACAATAAAATTATAAAAAAATATATCAAAAACTCCACAATACAAAATGTTATTTTAATAATAATACTTTTTGTATTGTGGTTTGTTATGTATTTAAATATACAAAATTCTTTAAAATCTATATCTAAAATTAATATAAATAATTTTAATAATACTATGAATCACTACTATTATCATCTAAAATATATAAGTTTAATTAATGATGAATCTTTGCTTAAAGATGTAAATATTAAAAGTTTTTTTGTTATAAATAAATATGGAACCATAAGGAAATCATCATATCCTTCCCTTAATTATAAAACTATAAATAACACACCTCTTTTCCAAGAAATACTTAAAAAACATTCTGGAATTTTTCTTGTTAAAAGTTCTTTGTTCAGTGATAAAAAAAGAGTATTTGTTGGAGGAGCGTATAATAAAACATTTTTATTGGGAGAATTAACAAATTTAGATTTTGAGCAAGATGCAAATTATCACTTTTCTATTTTAAATGAAAATAATAATATTATATATTCTAAATTTAATCTACAATCAATGCTTGGAAAATGGTTAATATATAAAAAAAGATTCTACTTGAATTCATATACAAAATGGAATGATCTGATCGTAGCTACTTCCTTAGATATAACCTATCCATTAATTACTAATATAATAATATCTATATTTATACTTTCATTAATTATGTGGAATTTTTTATCCAGAGTAAAAAATAGAAAATTAATGAATATATTTGAAAAAGAATTTTCCATTATTATCAAAAGTATGGAGAAGTTTTTAAAAGAATTAAGAGTTTTAGACAAACAAACTTTTTTAAGTATTTCTGAAAAAGATTTTGAAGATATTTTAAAACCTATAAGAGATGTTAAATTCTTTTTTGATGATTTAAATGAAATAAAAGAAGTCGAATCACTTTCTATAAAAGAAATAATAGATTTATTCGATGAAATAAGTGCTTCTACTGAGGAATTAGAAGCTACTAATAAAGAGTTGGAAGATCTTTATATACAGGTGGAAAAAGCTTATTCAGATTTAGAAAATTCATATAGAAAATTTTCATCACATCTTTCCGCTATAGCAGAAAAATACGATGAAATAACAGGAAGTCATATAGATAGAGTTGCGAAATATTCAAAATTAATAGCAGAAAAAATGGGATTTGACATAAAATTTGTAAATGATATTGAAGCCTATGCACCTCTTCATGATATTGGAAAATTAATGATTAAACATGAAATACTTAATAAACCTGGAGGATTGACAACAGATGAATATGAGGAAATGAAAAAGCATACTATTTATGCGGAGAAAATATTTGGTAATGATAAAAGATTTGAAATGGCGAAAAATATTGCTATATTTCATCATGAAACCTATGATGGAAAAGGATATCCTTTTGGATTAAAAGGAGATGAAATACCTATTGAGGCAAGAATAGTTGCATTAGCTGATATTTATGATGCATTAAGAAGCGAAAGACCATACAAAGATGAATACACACATGAAGAAACTTATAATATAATTGTAAATGGTGACTTTAAAACTAAACCTACTATTTTTGACCCAAATGTTTTAGAAGTTTTTAAAAAATATCATTTAGAATTTGATAAAATATATAATGAATATAAAGAAAAAGAAAAAAACACCGATATTGAACAAGATTATATTAAATTAAATTTACATTAGCATTTTTAACTTTTTTATCCTCACTTAATCTGAAATTATTATTTCTCTAGTATTTTATTTCCTATAGAAAATATATATCCAAAAAATATAAAAATATCTCTTCCTATATAATCCTGAGAATATGGCTCAGGAGTCTCTACCAAACAGCCGCAAACTGTTTGACTATAGGAAGAGGGATGTGGAGTTTTTAAATCACACCTCTCTTCCATAGAGGTGTGATTTTATTTTTAATAATCAAATAAATCTTTCTAAATAAAGTTACCCATTAATTAACATTAACCTCATTTTAATATGAAGGTAATAATTAAGAAACTTTATTTTTATACAATAATGTTAAAGTTTCTTTATATTTCTATAACTCAGGAGGTGTTACGGGGTGGAAAAGTTTTTTAAGTTAAAAGAAAACGGAACAACTGTAACTACAGAGATTTTAGCGGGGTTAACTATCTTTTTAAGTATGGCTTATATACTTTTTGTTAACCCAAGTATTTTGGTAACGGCTATGGCTCCAGGCGCTGGACCTGATACTTCAGTATATGCTCAGTATTTCGGTGCATTAATGGTAGCAACTATTTTTGGTGCTGCAACTGCAACATTAGTAATGGGTTTATATGCTAATTATCCTTTCGCTTTAGCTCCTGGTATGGGTTTAAATGCATATTTTACATATACCGTAGTCTTAAAAATGGGGATCCCTTGGCAAGTAGCTTTAGGCGCTATTTTCGTTGAAGGTATTATATTCATAATTTTGACTGCTTCTGGTGCAAGAACATTTGTTGTAAAAGTAATACCTCAAAATATAAAATTTGCAACAAGTGCTGGTATAGGTTTGTTTATAGCTTTCATAGGTTTAAAAAGCGCTAATATTATAGTATCTAATCCTGCTACATTTGTTGGTTTAGGTGACTTAACAAAACCAGATGCATTATTAGCTATTATCGGTTTAATTTTAACAGGGGTTCTTTTTGCATTAAGAGTTCCAGGATCTATTTTATTAGGTATTATTTTAACTACTGTTGTCGGTGCTTTTCCAGTTTTTGGAGTTACTCATTATCAAGGAATTGTCGGAAAAATTCCTAGTATTGCTCCAACTTTTCTAAAAATGCAACTTACATGGGGTGATTTAGTTACAGGTTCATTCTGGGTAGTAGTTTTAACATTCTTCTTTGTTGACTTCTTCGACACTTTAGGAACTTTAACAGGATTAGCTCAAAGTGCTGGTTTCATAAAAAAAGGTGAAAGTGACTTTCCAAGATCAAATAAAGCTTATATGGCAGATGCTGTAGGTACTACAGTTGGTGCTTTATTTGGAACTTCAACAGTTACTACATATATCGAAAGTGAAACTGGTATAGCTCAAGGCGGAAGAACAGGTTTAACTTCTGTAACAGTTGCAGTTTTAATGTTATTGATGCTTTTCTTCTCACCATTAGGATTAACAATTCCTGCTGCAGCAACTGCTCCTGCTTTAATATTTGTAGGTTCTTTAATGCTTAAAAATTTAATTCACATTACATGGGAAGATACAACTGAAGCTTTACCAGCATTTATTACTATAATAATGATGCCTTTAACTTATTCAATTGCAAATGGTATTGCTCTTGGTTTGGTATTATATCCATTAGTCAAACTTTTCTCAGGAAAAGGTAAAGAAATACATTGGTTTAATTGGGTATTAGCTTTAGCCTTTGTATATTATTTAGTATTTTTACAACATTAAATAAAATTGCCCTCATTCGAGGGCAATTTTAGTTTGAAGAGTAAGTATAAAATAAAATATTCAAAATAATATTTGCTCGTCCAGTGAAAATTCTGAGTCCTCGAAAATTCTCATGAACATATTTTTAATGCGAAGCATTAAAAATAAATAAAGGTTTTTATATTAAAAAATATAATAATTAATATAAGTTATAAATAAAACAATTATTTTAGCTTATAATATTTAAAATTTCGCAAAGCGAAAGTTTGGGAATTTTCAAGGATTCTCTTATATTATTTTTTATATTTTATTTATATTTTAATATATCTAAAAATAAATAAAATAATTTATCACTACCATGATAATCAATAAAATGTGTTTGTATAATTGTAAACAGAAGAGTATTAATATTTGTTATTTTTCCTTTAGATATTTTTTCTGAAATACTTTTTAATAAACTTCTAAATTCATCTCTGACATCTTTTAAATCCAATCTGATTGAGTTTTTTTCAAATGATTTAATTATTTTTTCTGAAAATACTATATATAAATCATAATTATCATAATTTTTGAAAATATAAAGCCTTCCAATTTTTTCATTTTTCAAAGTTGATAATTCTTTTATATCAATATTTTCTATATAATTTAAATTCATTCCGCTTTCAGTTAGTTTTATGCCCACAGAAAACAATGATTTTAACTCATCAATATCAAAAATTTTTTTTAATAATCTCTTTAAAATTAAATTTTTAATTTTCAAAACTGTATTATATGAAACTTCTAAATCTTCAGAGATCCTTTTTATTAACCTTCCTTTTGAAAGTTCATGTATGATTTTCACAAATTTTAAAGGTTTAATTCTAATATCTTTAAAAATTGTACCATATATTTAGACCATTCTCTTCTGCAGTTCTTGCATTTAAAATGATTTCTTCTAATTGAATACACTTCCGTACTTCCACAATACGGACAAACTCTATTTATTTCTAATACGCCAATGTCGATTAAAAAATTTTCTGCTTCTATATCATTTTTCAATTCTTCAATATTCATGAAATCACCTCTTTATGATATATTTTACCATATTAATCAAGACTTAATTATCTGCCACCAAAATTTTCTTTATTTTTAAACATTAATGAAACATTTTAAGAGTAAAGTATATCTCGAAATAAGTATTCAATATTTGCCACCAAAGGAGGAAGAGTATGAAAATAAACAAGAAAAGTTCGGCATTTATTGTTATATTAATATCTTTACTTACGGTATTTTTTGCATTTTACGCAGCAAAAGTTAGTGTTAAAGATAATATAGCAAGTTATGTTCCAAAGAACGATCTAGATAAAAAGATATATGATGAAGTTGCAGATGAATTTGGATTAAACGGGATTATACTCACAGGTGTAAAATTTGATGATGCATATAAACATTTTGGTGAAATAAACACTTTGACAGAAAATTTAAAGAAATTAAATGTAGTGGATAATGTTATTTCACCAGTTAATGCTCCAAGAATTAGCGTTACAGAAGATGGAGATATATCTGTTGGAAATTTGAAATCCAGTTATGATTTTTCAACAGATAATTCATATAACTTTGAGAATTTGAAAAATGAGTTGTTAAATGATGATATGATAAAAGGTAAATTTATTTCAGAAGATGGAAAAAGTGTGTTATTTGCTATTGGATTAAAAAAGAATGTTGAAGAAAAATCTGCAGGTTTAATGGTTGAAAATGTTTTTAAAGATGCAAATGTTGACTATTACATTTTTGGAACAGCAATTGCGAATAGAGAAATCGAAGAGATAGTTAAAGATAATCTATTAAAGTTAATTCCTATTGTATTAGTTCTTGTTATGCTTGTTCTTTACTTTAGTTATAAGAACATTGCAGGCGTAATTCTTCCTATAATCTCTGTATTAATAGCAGATATTTGGACTGTGGGAATTATGTATCTCTTAGGTATTAATTTTAACATTACAACATCTGCAGTACCAATTGCTGTAGTTGGAATTGGAACAGCATATTCAATTCATATTATTAGCAAATATTATGAAGAATTACATAGAGGAATTTCTGCTACAGATGCAGTTAATGAAACGTTAAAACATGTTGGTACAGCAGTGGTATTGAGTGCATTAACCACTATAGCAGGATTTTTATCTTTATTAACAGCTGATTTAACTCCTGTATGGCAGTTAGGTATTTTTACATCTTTAGGTATAGCTTTAGCATTATTAATGGCTACAGTTTTTGTACCTGCTATGTTGATGATTTTTCAACCTAAATCAAAAGTTAATCTTTCAGAAGAAGGGGAAAGTCACTTATTAAAAGCTTTTACAAGTAAAATAATTCATCACAGAACAATTACATTGTCAATTATTTTATTTCTAATAATATTAACATCTTTCTTTATTCCAAAAATCAAATCTGATATGCAAATTGAAAACTTTATGAGTGAAAAAACTCATATGGTTCAGGGTTCTAAATTTTTGAGAAAGAATTTTGGTGGAAATGATTATATTTTTATAGATTTTCTTGCAAAAAAAGATAACACATTTAGAGATTTTTACTTTAATAGAACAATAAGGGATATTTCAATGTATGCAAAAAATTCACCAGTAGTATCTCAAATTACTAACATAGGTGATGTTGTAGCGAATTTAACAGAAGGATTTACAGGTTATGAATATGTTCCGGGTTCTAATTATGCAATGGAACAAAACTATATGTTAATTGAAGGTAGTGAAGGAATAGATAAGATATTATCCCCAGAAAAAAATGAAGCAATTTCTCAGATTATGGTAAATACCAAAAGTTTTAGTGATGTGAAGGTTTTAGAAAAATCATTGAAAGAATATATTGATAAGAATATTATAAAAGAATACAAAGTTGAAGACTTTGATATAGAAAATCCAGAGCATATAAAAGCGTATGGTAAAGAAATAAAACAATTTGTTATTTCCAGAAATGGTCATTATAATGGAGATATTTTAAATACAATGATAGAAGCTAAATCAAAAGATATTGAAGAACTTGTGTCAAATTTAGATAAAAAATCATTATTTAACATGTTCAATGATTATCTTAAATACAATGATGAAGACAGTATTGATTATGAAATATTTTTAAATTTAATTAATGGTGAAAAAGTAGAAGATTATATTTCTGAATATTATGAATACTTTTTATACGATTATGAACCAAATATAAGAGCAAATTATGCAAAAAACAAATTGTCTTATTTAAATACCAATTTATCAGAAAAAGCCTTAGACGAATTAGCTCAATATGTAAATGATGAACAAGTTCCTGTAGAAGGTGGAAATAATGTTCTTGAGGTTAGAGTAACCGGAATTCCTGTTTTAACAAATAAGGTTAATGATATGGTTTTTGACAATCAAAAAGAAAGTATGTTGTTAGCTTATGCTTTAGTATTTATATTATTTGCAATTCAAATGCATTCAATAATTTTAGGATTATTGGCTTTAATTCCAATAACTTTAACAATTATTGTAAACTTTGGAATTATGGGATTAACTGGAATTTCTTTAAATGCAGCAACTGTTACTATAGCATCTATTACTATAGGTACTGGTATTGACTATACAATTCATTATTTATCAAGATTTAAAAAGGAATATAGAGAAAATAAAGACAAATTTAAAGCAGCTATAAGAACTTCTGCAACATCAGGAAGAGCTATATTAATCAATTCGTTGGCTGTTATTTTAGGTTTCGCAACATTTATCTTTTCTGAAATAGGAATGCTTAAGCAATTTGGAATTTTAACAGCAACAGCAATGATAGTTGCACCATTTTTAACTCTAACGATATTCCCTGTTTTAATGACTATGTTAAGCGATAAATTATTAACTAAATTTTCTAAAGAATCAGTTATAAAAAGAAAATTAAAAAGTAGGAGGGTGAAAGCATGAAAAGAAAGTCAGTATTAATGACAGTTGTATTGATTTTAGCTTCTTTTGTGTTTGCTATTACAGGTCAGGAAGTACTTGATAATGTAAAGGATGCACATGATAACTTTAAAACAGAGAAATCTTTGGTAATAATGAAATTAAAAGATTCAAATGGAGATGTAAGAGAAAGAGAATTTGATATGTATTTAATGCATTCAGGCGATGATTCATTGGCTTTAGTAAGATTCAATAAACCATCAGAAGTTAAAAAAATTACATTATTAACTTTATCTGATGATGAAATATACTTATATATGCCAGCATATAGAAAGACAAAAAGGATTTCTGGTGGGGCAAAGAACGGAAAATTTGTGGGATCGGATTTCAAATATAACGATATCTCTTTATTATATAACGAACAAACTGGCGATTATGATGCTAATTTAGTAAAAGAAACAGATAAAGAATATATTGTTGAAGTTATTCCACATGAAAAGGACAATGATTATGGAAGAATAGTTATGACAATAAAAAAAGAACATATGTTGTTTGAAAAAATCGAATTTTATAATCATGAAAATAAGTTAATTAAGATAATGAATTTTAAAGATGAAAAAGATTTTGATGGACATATTTTAGCAACAACAATTGAGTTAGATAATTTAGAAGAAAATCATTCAACAATTCTTGAAATAAAGAAAGTAGAATTTGATATTCCAATTACAAAGAAATTCTTTGATAGAAGAAATATATCAAAACCTGTATTGAAATATAAATGATGGGGGTGTAAAAGATGAAAAAAAGACTATTAATAATTTTAATGATATTATCAACACTTGTAATTTTTGGTTTTAACGGTGATTTGCAATACTTTTATGGATATAACTTTTCTGAAGATGCTTCAACTACAATAAGTGGATTAAAAACAAATATAACCTTTGAAAATTCTTTAGATACATTATATTATAAATTATCACTGGATTTATTTAAATTAAAAAATGGAAAGACAAATTTTGATTTTGATAGTGGTAATTATTCAATGTTTCTACCTTCAGAAATGTATTTGATAAAACCTAATATGCCTTGGATGTTATATGTTTTAAATGAAGCATATGCTGATATATATTTTGATGAAGCAACTATGAGATTTGGAAGATTTATTTTAAACAATGGTAGTTCTACATTATATAGTCCTTCAGTTTTGTTAAGTGCTCATGATGGACTAAATCCATTTGAAAATTATAAAACATTACCAGTAGAAGGAATTAATATAAATGGTTACTTAGGTGATTTTGTATATGATTTAACAGTAATTCCAGAAACATATGATAATATACCTGATTTTGTATTATATCCAAAAACTATAAATGAAAATATCATTTCGGAAAACGCAGCAACATTAACTTATCAATTTACTGAAAGTAAAAAAGAAGTTGAAAAAGCAACAGAAGAGCTTATAGCTCAATTAGCAAATGCAGGATTAGATCAAAAGGCAATAAATGCAATGTTAGAAAATCCAGAATTATTAAAAAGCGCTGGTTTGACAAAAGAACAAATTTATCAAGTATATGCCGGTCAAACATTAATGACATTACCTTCAACTTATGAAGTAAATACAATAACTGCTGAGGCAACGGATATAGATGAATTAAACGTAAAAAATATGAATTATGCAGCAAAAGTTTCCTTTAATGTTTTGGGATATGATTTAAAAATGGGATTTGTACATGATCATTATCATTTCATGGTGCCGGAAAAAATAGATATAAAATATTCTGATGATGGAACAGGCGTTTCAAATACAGTAATGTATAGACCAGCAAGAAATTCTATTACTTTAGATGTTCAAGGTGTTTCAAATTTCTTTGATTCAATTAGTTATCATGGTGAAGTAGCATTTATTATGCCAGAAAAAAATTATGTAACAGTAAATACCAGTTATTATGTTCCAAATACTTCAAAACCAACAGAAACAATTTTAACTACAAATTCAACTGAAGTAGAAATATTTGATAAATATTATGTAAAAGCAGTTGGTGGTATAGAATATACAAAAGGTGAAGACTTTACTTTAGGAATAGAAGGATTTAATGGATTACCAACTGAAGAATTAAAAGATCATATTTCATTTGGTGGAGATGTATATGTTAAAGCTAAATATTCAAATATTTTAATAGAAGGTTTGGGATTAGCAGCTTTTTCAAAAATTAATGATGAATATAAACCAGGGTATATGACAAATTTAAAAATTGCTTATTCAGGAATAGACAATTTTGAACCATCAATGCAATTAAAATATGCTTATACTGAAGATGATGAACATTCTTTAAAATCAATGGAAGAATTAAACTCAATCTCTTTAAATATTAAAATATACTTTTAAAAACACCTGTGCTTGAGCGCAGGTGTTTTTTATTATTATGATATAATAACTAAAACAAGAAATTGAAGGAGGATTAATATGAGAATAGCAATTACAGGAGTTACAGGCTCAATTGGTACTCAAACTTTAGAAGTTTTGGAATTTTTAAAAACAAAAAATTTCGATTTTAAATTGGTAGGTATAAGTGCTGGAAGCAATGTTAAAAAAATGATTGAAATAATAAAAAGATGGAAACCAGAATATGCAGCTCTTGAAAATGCTGAACTTGAAAAATTTAATGAGACAAAGATATTAACTGGAAAAGATGCAACAATAGAAATGTTAGAAAAATCCAAGCCAGACTTTGTTTTAGTAGCTACAGGTGGAGCAATCGGCATTAAGCATACATTAAAAGCTATTGAAGTATCAAAAAGAATTGGATTAGCCAATAAAGAATCCATAGTTTGTGGTGGAAATATGTTACTTGAATATGCTAAGAAAAACAATACAGAAATCATCCCAGTTGATAGCGAACATAGTGCTTTATTTCAATTAAAGTTGGGAGATATAAAACCTTCAAAAATAATTATAACTGCTTCTGGTGGAGCTTTAAGAGATTGGCCTATTGAAAAACTCAATGAAGTATCTGTTAAAGATGTATTGAATCATCCTGTTTGGTCTATGGGAAAGAGAATTACAGTTGATTCTGCAACTATGGTAAATAAAGGCTTAGAAGTAATTGAAGCTTATCATTTATTTGATTTAAAGAAAGATAATATTGATGTTTTGATAAATAGAAATAGTCATATACATGCCATAGTAGGTTATCCAGATGGTGTTATGAAATTCCATTATGGTGTTCCGAGTATGACAATTCCAATTGCATATTCCATAACTTATCCTGAAAGAATATATGAATACAAATATCCTGATTTGACTTTGGAACCAATAAAATTTGAAAAAGTCGATTATAATAGATATCCTTCTTTAAAATTGGCTTTTGATATTTTAGGAAATCAAAAATTACAAATCGTATATAACGCCGCTGATGAAATAGCCGTTCAGAAATTTTTAGAGGGGAGAATTAAATATACTGAAATTTATAAATTAATATATCAAGCGATTAATAAATTTATAAATAAAAATATAAAAATTAATAATTTTAGTGATATAATGTTCCTAGATAGTAAAGCAAAAAAAATTGTGAAAGGAATGATTTTATGAAAAAAATTAAATTTCATCAAACAATGGGGTTCAAAACCATATTTATGGTATCTTTAATAATTGCTTTAGCGTTTTTGATGAATGGATTTATTTCATATTATAACATGAAAAAATTAACGGATGATTTTGTTAAAGAAGGATTAATGAAGCAAAGTGTAGAAAATATTTCTGCTACAATTGAAACATTTAACGAAGGACTAAAAACATTGGAAAATACTTTGAGAAATGATGAAATAAACAGAATGAAAACGATAAATGCTGCAACAAAAAGTTTAGTAAATAAAATACTTGAGGATATGAAAAGTGGAAAAATAGATGAAGAAGAAGCCAAAAATAGAATAAAAGAAGAATTAAGAAAGATAAGATTTGATAACGGCCAGGGTTATTATTTTATATATGATGAAAATGGTGTAAATGTTATGCATGCGGTTAAACCATCATTGGAAGGAAAAAATTTATATAATTTACAGGACAAAACAGGAATTTATTTAATTCAAGAGTTGATAAATGAAGCTAAAAAAGCTTATGAAAACAATGACAGTGGAGTTGTTGTTTATTATTGGCCTAAACCTGGGGAACCTGAAGATAAATTATTTCCAAAATTAGGAGTATCATTTTGGATTCCGGAATTTAAATGGATGGTCGGAACAGGAGTTTATATTGATGAAATTGATAAAAAGATTCAAGCAAAAAAGGAAGAATTTTTAAATAAATTATATGGTGAATTATATTCTCGATCTTATGTTGGAAGTAATACATACCCAATTGTTTATAATAAAGACGGATCATTCTTTATGTATAAGGATAAAACAAAAATAGGAACAAAATCTTCGGCAAAGGATCCAAGCACAGGAAAAATAATATCTCAATTAGCAAGGGAAACAAAAAATGGATTTTACGAATATATGTATCCAAAGGTTAAAGGATCAGATAAACTATATAAGAAACTCGCTTACGTGAAAAATATTGGTGATTTATATATTGTTTTAGCAGTTTATGAAGATGAAATTTATCAACCATTAACGAAATCAAATATGACAAATATAATTTCCTTATTTACAACCATTGTTATAATTATAATTGTTATATCTATTTCTATTAAGATATTGATTTCAAAACCTATTCATAAATTAATAGAAAATATTGGTAAGATTGAAAAAGGTATATTAAATGAAAAAATTGAAGTTACATCTAAAACAGAAATAGGTTTGTTAGAACATTCTTTTGAAAATATGAGAAAATCATTAAAAGAATTAATTTCTTCTTTAATAAAAGGAAATGAAATGATAGATAAAGAAAAAGATAAGGTTTTGGAAAGCGCGGATGAATTAAAAGAAATAGTTGAAAATGTTGAAAAATCACTTGAAATAGCTTCTGAAGAATCTGACAATGCTGCAACCTCAATTGAAGAAACAACATCTGGTATTGAAGAAGTAGCTTCAGCAGCACAAATGGTAAGTTCTGCTGCACAGGATTTAAGCCAAAAAAGTAATGAAGTTGAAAATTCTGTTAAAATAGGCGAAAATAGCATTAAAGATATTCATAATATAGCAAATGAAGCAAGTATCGCTGCAGAAGAAAATGCGATTAAAGTAAAGGAATTACAAGAAAAATCTGCTAATATTGGCGAAATAGTTAATACCATAGTAAGTATTGCAGAACAGACTAATTTATTAGCTTTAAATGCCGCAATAGAAGCCGCAAGAGCCGGAGAAGCGGGTAAGGGGTTTGCTGTTGTTGCAGATGAAATAAGAAAGTTAGCTGAAGAAACAAGAAAAGCAACAGAAAACATTGCTGAACTATTAAAGGGAATAAAAGATGAAACAGATGCAGTAGGAGAAAAATCTACATCATTATCACAAATAATCTCAAAGGTATCAATTAAAAGTGATGAAGTTTCTGAAGAATTTGGAAATATTAAGAATGCAATTGAAAATATAGTATCTATGGTTGATAGTTTGGCGTCAAGTTCTGAAGAACAAAGTGCATCTACTGAAGAAATGGCAGCAGCAATGGATCAGGCTTCTAAAAATGTAATCAATGTAAATGAATATATCAGAAGTTCAAAAGATAATTTTGCAAATATAGAAAATAGAAGTAAAGAATTACAGAGTGTTTCTAAAGAATTGGAAGATGCAGTTCAAAATATGAAAAATTTAATTAAAAAGTTTAGAATATAAAGAATTAGCGCGAACTAGTTCTTTTTTAACATCATTAATTTAATAAGCTGTATTCTCTAAAAAGTCAAAGATAATAAAAGGAATATATATATAATTATGTATCTTTTGTATTATTTAAAAATATTTAAATAACGACAGCATGATTTAGATAATTAGGATCATATTTTACATTATACTTGAGAAGTGTATATACTAATTCAGCCAATTTTCGTACTATTGCTATTAAAGATACTTTTTTAATTTACCTCTTTTAATTAAATTATGTAATTGAAGTAATTATTTTATATGTATTATGATATTTATTATTAGATTTCCAGGTTCAAATGACTTAATAGCGAAATCACTCAATATGTATATAGCTTTAGCAATGTTTTTAGCATTCGTCTTATTTGTTTTAGAATGACTAAAAGATTTCATGAAGTTTTTAATGAATATGAATGTAATACAATAATCATACGAAAACGCCTCCTTTTTTCATACAACCGTGGTTCGTGCAAGCTTAATTCTTAATTCTCTAAAACATGGCAAAAAGGGAAGATAACTACAGTCGCAAGCTTTTAAGCTTAGTCCAAAAAACTATCTTTCTCTGTAAATTATTTATTTTAACTAAAATAATATTTTATAATATATATATGAAATTGAAAATATGAACACGGAGGTAAATTATGAAAATATTATCCTGGAATGTTAATGGAATAAGAGCAGCAATAAAAAAAGGATTTGTGGAATTTCTTGATAAGGAAGATCCTGATATATTATGTATTCAAGAAACTAAGGCAAGAGAAGAACAATTAACAAAAAAATTTCTTGAGCATGGTCCATGGAAAAAATATTTTGTTTCTGCTGAAAAAAAAGGATATAGCGGTGTCGCTACTTTTACTAAAATCGAACCAAAAAATGTATTAAAAGGTTTTGGAAATGAAAAATTCGATTCAGAAGGTAGAACATTAATCACAGAATATGAAAATTTTTCATTATTTAATATATACTTTCCTAACGGAAAGGCTCGTGATGAAAGGTTACAATATAAAATGGATTTCTACTATTATTTATTAGAATTTTTAGAAGATTATAAAAAGAATCAACCAAACATTATTATATGTGGAGACGTTAATACTGCTCATACAGAAATCGATCTTGCAAGGCCAAAAGAAAATGAAAATACTTCTGGTTTTTTACCAATTGAAAGAGAATGGATTGATAAATTATTAGATAGTGGTTTTATAGATACATTTAGAATGTTTAATAAAGAACCTAATAATTACACATGGTGGGATTATAAAACAAGAGCAAGGGAAAGAAATGTAGGATGGAGAATAGATTATTTCTTTATAACTAATTCTTTAAAAAATAAACTTAAAGATGCATTTATTTTATCTGATATAATGGGGTCTGACCATTGTCCTATTAGCATTGAAATTGATTTATAATTTTAACATAAGTTTAATCAATGTTTAGGGTGAAATATGATAAAATATTCCGGAAAGGGTCTAAGGTCTCAAAACCGTAATGGTACCTTAGCCCACTATTATTATTCCAAGAGGAGGTGACTATATGTACGCTATTATCGAAGTTGGCGGAAAACAGTACAAAGTAGAAGAAGGCATGGAACTTTACACAGAAAAATTAAACGGATATGAGCCTGGTTCCGAAGTTATCCTAGATAAGGTTTTATTCGTAAAAGGGGATTCGGCTAAAGTTGGAAAACCTTATGTGGAAAATGCTAAAGTTGTTGCCGAAGTTGTAGAACACGGAAAAGATAAAAAGGTTTTAGTAGTAAAGTTCCGAGGAAGAAAAAATTACAGAAGAAAAAAAGGACATCGCCAACATTACACAGCTTTAAAAATTAAAAAGATTGAAGCATGATCAATGTAAAATTTAATTTCAAAAAGAATTTTGTTGAAATTAAAGGACATGCTGAATTTGATGAATTTGGAAAAGACATTGTTTGTAGTGCTGTAAGTATTTTAACTCAATTTGTTGCGGAAATAATCAAAAATGAGAATAGTGGAGAATATAAGAAAAAAGATGGATATTTAAAAATCAGCTGGAAAGATAATGAAATATCTGATAAATTGATAAAATATCTACACGATGCACTAAAAAGCATTGAAGAGAGTTATCCTGATAACTTGAAAGTGGAGGTGAATATATAATGAAAATAAATCTTCAACTCTTTTCTTCCAAAAAGAGTGGGGGTACTGCAAGAAACGGAAGAGATAGTAACCCTAAATATCTTGGCGTAAAAAAGAGTGATGGACAAAAAGTTATTCCTGGAAATATAATTGTTAGACAAAGAGGAACTAGATTCCATCCAGGAAACAATGTAGGAATGGGAAAAGATCATACAATATTTGCTAAAATAGAAGGTTATGTAAAGTTTGAAGTCAAAAACAATAGAAAATTAGTAAGTGTTTACCCTGAAAGGTAAGTTGGTGATAGCATGAGCCGTGTAAAAATCTTATCCACGGCAGGAATATTAGGAGCTTTATCTGTACTATTAATGTTTTTAGAATTTCCTATTTTCCCTTTTGCTAATTTTTTAAAGTATGATCCAAGTGCTTTACTAATCATTGCATCATTGTTTTTGTTTGATTGGAAAACAGCTATGTTTTCATTAATAACAAAAGATCTTGTTTTTTATTTTGTAAAATCAGGAGATTTAATTGGAGTTTCAATGGATTTTGTTGCTATTTTTACTTTTATTTCAATTATTGCAATCTTTAGATTAAATATAAATAAATATATTAAATATGTTGTAGCAGCATTTGGTGTTGGAATTGCAATGGTTTTAATGAATATGGCTATTATACCGATATATTTTAAAATGTCTTTTAATGATGCAGCAAAATATTTCGGATTAACTCCATGGACGCTTATTATCACTATAATAAGTTTTAACTTAATAAAATTTATTGCAAATGCAATATTAGGGGACTTGCTATATAAAAGAATTAAAAACTTTTTTTCCTAAGAAAGGAGGACAGCAAAATGGCTTCAATTATGACTCAAAAGAGTTATTTAGCAAAAAATGAAGAAATTGAAAGAAAATGGTATGTAGTTGATGCTACTGGAATGTCATTAGGTAGATTAGCATCTCAAGTTGCTAAAATATTACAAGGAAAACATAAACCAACATATACACCTCATGTTGATACAGGTGATTATGTAATTGTGATAAATGCTGAAAAAATAGTTTTAACAGGTAAAAAATTGACTCAAAAGAAATATTATAGACATACAGGTTATCCTGGAGGAATTAAGGAACAAACAGCTAAAGAAATTTTAGAAAAATATCCTGAAAGGTTAATCGAAAAAGCCGTTAAAGGTATGCTTCCAAGTACTACATTAGGAAGACATATGTTCAAAAAATTAAAGGTTTATTCTGGTTCTAATCACCCTCATGAAGCACAAAAACCAGAAAAGTTGGAATTATAAGGAGGGAATAATACATGGCTGAATTAATAGATTATTACGGTACAGGTAGAAGAAAAGCTTCTATTGCAAGAGTACATTTAAGACCAGGAGAAGGAAAAGTTAGAGTTAATAAAAAAGAATTTGAAAATTTAACTCAATACTTCAATAATAATCCTGTATGGTCTAAACACGCTTTAGAACCTTTAGCAGTTACAGAAAACGAAGGAAAATTCGATTTAGTTATAACTGTAGAAGGCGGCGGAATGAATGGTCAAGCTGGTGCTATTAGATTAGGCATTGCAAGAGCTTTATTACAATTTGATGAAAACTTAAGACCTGTTTTAAGAAAACACGGATTATTAACAAGAGATCCAAGAGAAGTAGAAAGAAAGAAATATGGTTTAAGAAAAGCAAGAAGAGCTCCACAATTCTCAAAGAGATGATTCTTGTTATATATCCAAAATGCTGCATAATAAGGGAACGGTTTTTCCGTTCCCATACTTTTGCTATATGGAGATGAGGGTATTTTGATACCAAAAGAAGTCATAGATGAAATAAACTCAAGATTGAGTATTAAAGATATTGTTGGGAATTATCTTTCCTTAAAAAAAACTGGAAAGAATTACACTGCTTTGTGTCCATTTCATCCTGAAGATACTCCTTCATTTTTTATTTTCCCAGCTACAAACACTTTTCACTGTTTTGGATGTGGAGCTCATGGAGACCCTATTAGCTTTATTCAAAAATACGAACAATTAAATTTTATTGATGCAGTAAAAAAAGCTGCATCATTGGCTGGTATAGATATTTCTCAATATTTAAAACAGAGAGAATTACCTATAGAATTACAGATATTTGAAAATTATCATAAAAAGTATAAAGAAATTCTTTTGAATTTATCAAATTCTCACCCTGCATGGAAGTATTTAAATAATAGAGGAATTACAATAGAATATGCAGATAAATTTGATTTAGGGTTTTCAAATGGTTCTTTAAAATCTTCTATTTTAGATGATTTTGATTTACCTATAACCCTTGGTAATGAATTAGGAATAATTAGAAAAGATGGTAGTGAAATTTTTTCTAATAGAATAATAATTCCAATAAAAGATGATTTTGGAAGAGTTGTTGCTTTTGCAGGAAGATCTATAAATAATGAAAATCCAAAATATTTAAATAGTCCAGAAAATAAATTCTTTCAAAAATCGAATATATTATTTTTATACGATAGATCAAAAAATATTATTAAAAGAGAAAAATATTCTATATTAGTTGAAGGTTATTTTGATGCTATAAACATGCATATTAATGGCTTTGAAAACACAGTAGCTATTCTTGGTTCTGCATTTACATCAAATCATGCCAAAAAATTAATAAAATTAACAGATAAAGTTATTACTATGTTTGATATGGATTCTGCTGGGCAAAATGCAACATTAAAATCTTTAGATTATTTATTATCTTATGGATTCCAAGTAGCTATTGCTCAATACAATTCTAAAGATCCCGATGAATTAATCAGAAAATCTGGATCTAAGGGAATATTAAACACATTAGAAAACTCTAAAAAATTCTATGAATTTATCCCAGAATATTTTAAAGATAAATATAATTTAAATGATGAATTTGGAATAGAACAATATCTTGAAAAAATGGCAGAATGGTATTTAAAGTTTCAACGTTCAAAACATGCTGCTATACTTGATACGTTTATTAAAAGGATTTCTTTAATTCTATTAAAGCCTGAAACTAATATAAAAAAAGCAATTGACAATATATTGAAATATAAGAAATTTAATAAGAAAGTAATTCCTTATATTTCTGCACAAAATGAAGAAGAGTTTTCTAATAAAGAAAAAAAGTATAATGAATTGGATAAACAATTAATATGGTTATGGATTAAACATAAAAAATATAGAAAAAAATTGACAGAAAAACTTTCTTCAAAAGATTTTGAAGGATTAGGGAAAGAATTTCTAGAATATATAGAAAATAAACATGAACTTTCTGAAATTTTAGAACAAGCTAGTGAAGAATTAGTAGATTTAATTAAATTTTCATGGAATTTTGACTATGATTTAGAACCAGAGCGAGTATTTTTAAGTCTAATAGATTCAGTGGAGAGAATAAAAAAAGAGAAAATAGTTAAGGAATTAAGAAAGAAATTAAATAGCACTAATGATCCTAAAGAGAAAAAGGAAATAATGAGAAAAATTTTTGAAATACTCGCTACCCTCAAAAAGCGAGGAGGTGTTTTTAATGGCAGATAAAGACTTAATGAAGGCAATTGAAGACATTGCAGATTTAGAAATAGACAAAGAAGTTGCTACTTCTGAAGAATATGTTACTGTAAAAAAGAAAAAGAAAAGCTATAAGCCACCAAAGCCATTTGAAAAAATTGTAAAAGATTTAGTAAAAAAAGCCAAAAAGAATAATATGGTTCTAACCTATGAAGATATAGATAAGTTATTGCCAACAGAATTAGATACTGAATTAATAGAAAGAATATATGAAGCGTTAGATAAAGAAGGCATAGTGATTGATGATGGAAATCAATTAGATGATGACAGCATTCAAGAAATTGAAGATATGATTGAATCTGATGGAGCTGCTACAATTGAATTAATGGATTATTTAGAAGATGGTGAAACACAGGTATTTGATAATATGTCTTTAAAAGATCCTATAAAAGTTTATTTAAAAGAAATTGGTAAAATTAAATTATTAACGCCCCAAAGGGAAAAAAGGTTGGCTAAAAGAGCTCATGAAGGCAACAAAAAAGCAAGAGATGAATTAATAAGAGCTAACTTAAGATTGGTTATCTCTATCGCAAAAAAATATGTTGGAAGAGGTTTATCATTCCTTGATTTAATCCAAGAAGGAAATATTGGTCTTATTAAAGCAGTAAATAAATTTGACTATAAAAAAGGATTTAAATTTAGCACATATGCAACCTGGTGGATAAGACAGGCTATTACAAGAGCTATTGCTGATCAAGCAAGAACTATAAGAATTCCTGTTCATATGGTTGAAACTATAAATAAATTCAATAAAATAATAAGAGAATACCTTCAAGAATATGGAGAATATCCTTCTCCTGAAAAATTAGCAGAATTAACTGGAAAACCTATAGAAAAAGTAAATGAAATATTGCTTACTGCAAGAGAAACTATTTCTGCAGATTCTCCGCTTGGTTCATCTGATGAAGATGATTCAACTATTGGAGATTTTATAGCAGATGATTCATTAGACAAACCTTCTGAAGTTGCTATGAAAATGTTATTAAGGGAAGAATTAGAAAAGATATTAGATACATTACAACCTAGAGAAGCTATGGTGTTAAAAATGAGATATGGCCTTCTTGATGGGAAAGTTAAAACATTAGAAGAAGTTGGTCAATATTTTAATGTAACCAGAGAAAGAATTAGACAAATAGAAGTAAAAGCTTTAAGAAAATTAAGACACCCAAGCAGAAGTGCTCAATTAAAAGAATTAAGTTCCATGTTAGGTAAAGAATTATAATCGGAGGATTAATATGGAAGAAAAAGTTTTTAATATAAAAAAAAGTGAATATGTTATTCCAGAATTTTTCAAAGAAGAACTTGACGAAGAACAGTTAAAAGCGGTTACCAATTCTAACGGAAGGTCTCTTATAATAGCTGGCCCGGGTTCTGGGAAAACCCGGGTTATTACATATAAAATAGCTTATTTGTTATCTCAAGGAATAAAACCGGAAAATATTCTACTTGTTACTTTTACAAGAGCTTCTGCTAGAGAAATGATAGAAAGGGTTAGAAACGTTACTAATATAGACACTTCCCCATTAACCGCCGGAACATTCCATCACGTGTGTAATATGCTTTTAAGACGATATGCTAAAGTTCTCGGTTACGAAAATAATTTCTCCATTCTTGATTCCGAAGATGCTAAAGATTTAATGAGAATTGCTAAAAATGAATATAAGGGAAACTTAACTAAAGAAGAAGCTAAACAAATACCAAATGAAGGTGTTATTCTAAAAATTGTAGGATATGCAGCAAATACTTTAAAATCATTAAGAGAAGCTATTTTAGATATTGCTTCATATTTAATAGATTATGAAGAAGACATAGAAAAAATTTATATGAATTATTTAGAATTAAAACAAAAAATAAATGCTATGGATTATGATGATATGTTAGTAAACACATTACGTCTTTTAGAAAATAATGAAGATATTAGAAATCATATTGCTTCTAAATATAAATGGGTATTGGTTGATGAGTTTCAGGATACCAGTTTAGTTCAATTGAGAATAGTTGAATTTTTATCCAGTGTTCATAAAAATCTAATTGTAGTCGGTGATGATTCTCAAAGTATATATTCATTTAGAGGATCAAGATTTGAAAATGTTGAGGATTTCCAAAATCACGATAATGTGAAATTATTTAAAATTCAAACAAACTATAGAAGTACTCCAGAAATTGTAGAATTAGAAAATTATTTAATTCCTACACATTCTATACCAAAGAAACTTAAACCTTATAGATCATCTTTTGATATTAAACCAAAAATTGTAAAAACATATGATGAATTAGAACAGGCAGAATTTGTTGTTCAATTAATAGAAAATAAATTCGATGAAGGCATTTCACCAGAGGATATTGCTATATTATATCGTTCTCACAGTTTATCTATGACATTACAACAAAAGCTCGATGCAAATAAAATATCATATAAATTATTATCAGGTAAGAGATTTATTGAAACAAGACATATTAAAGATATTATGGCATTTTTGAAAATAATAAATAATCCTTTTGATAACATATCTTGGTCAAGAGTATTAAAATTATTTCCTGGAATCGGTCAAAAAACAATGACGAAAATCACAAATGAATTTTATGCTAATTTGATGGAATATACTACACCATATGATGCATTTGAACATATTAACTTAAAGAAATATCCTAAATTAAAAGACATTATATTATACTTATATGAAAATGAAACAGAAAACCCACAAGATTTAATTGATTATGTTTATCTGGAATTCTATAGAGAATATCTTGAATTAAATTTTAAAGACGCTTATTCAAGAAAATTAGATGTTGAAAGACTATCAGAAATTGCTTCAAGGTATGAAACTCTTGATAAATTCCTTGAAGAATTGGCTTTAAGTGAAAACATTGAAATTCAAGGTGCAGAAAAAGACAGAAATGTGGAAAAAGTAACTTTAACCACGGTTCATGGTGCAAAAGGGCTTGAATGGAAAGTTGTAATAATAATTTCAGTAAATCCTGGTGATTTTCCTAATGGTATGGCTTTGAAAGAAAAGAAATTAGACGAAGAAGAAAGACTTTTCTATGTTGCAGTAACAAGAGCTAAGGATGAATTATATATTGTAAAACAATTAACTGGCACTGCTAAACCTTATTATGGTAATTCATTTTATATGAGGCAAAAACTTCCAGATTTTACGGATAAAATACCAAATAGACTTGTCGAATATTGGAAAATTGGATATACAGAATAGCTCCTCAAATTTTGAGGAGCTATTAATTCATTCAAGAACATAAAATGCTTTTTATCTCCAAACACTAACATACTTTTCTAGGGTAGCATGTAATTTTTTGTGTAAATACCTCTTCTTGGATGGTAATAAATTAATTAAATTAGATTATTATTTTTAAATTATTTTCATATGAATTATCGTCTATATTGTAATATGCTTTAATAGTAATTTTCAGAAGTTTTTGATGTGGATTTTTAAAAACAAACACCTTTTTGCAATTTTCACTGCAAGATTTAACATTATTAAATTAAGAATATATTTTTGGCGTTAGTTTTTAGCATTTAGTTTTATGTATTATTGATTATTACAGATTTTGGAATTTAGTTGTATTAAGAATTATAGACGTATTTTGTGATTCTTTCTTTGAAAAAGATGGATAGTTCGTTTAGGACTTTACTCCAGTTTCTATATCGAGCTGTCCATCTTTTTGTTGCATCTATTGTTGCTAAATATAATATTTTTAATAATGCATCATCATTTGGAAAAGATGTTTTATTTTTAGTCACTTTTCTATATTGCCTATTCAATGATTCTATTACATTTGTTGTATACATTATTTTTCTTACTTCATCACCATAATCAAAATATGGAGATATTGTTTCCCAATGTTTTTCCCAGCTTTCTAATGCCAATTTGTATTTTGTCCATTTGTTTTCTTTTAAATCTTGTAGATTTGAATAGGCTATATTTTTATTCGGTGCTTTATATACTTTTTTTAAATCATTTACAAGTTCTTTTCTATCTTTGTAATTAACATATTTTAATGTATTTCTTATTTGATGTATTATACATCTTTGTACTACAGTATCAGGAAATGCTGCTTTAATTGCTTGTGGAAATCCAGTTAATCCATCTACTGAAGCTATTAATATATCTTTAACTCCTCTATTTTTTAAATCATTTAATACTCTTAACCAGAATTTTGATGATTCTATTTCACCTATATATATACCAAGAACTTCTTTAAATCCATCAATATTTACACCTATTACAACATATGCAGTCTTTTTAATTATCTCACCATCATCTTTTACTTTAAATACTATTCCATCCATGAAAACAAAAGTGTATATCTCTTCTAATGGTCTGCTTTGCCATTCTCTAATTTCTGGTAATATCTTATTAGTAATTTTACTTATCATTTCAGCTGATAATTCTACACCATATATATCTTCAACATTCCTAACTATATCTTTCGTACTTAATCCCAAACCATACATTCCTATTATTCTACTTTCAATATCTGAAATATCTCTTTTATATTTTGGTATTATTTTCGGTTCATATTCACCCTTTCTATCTCTGGGTATTTTCAATTCCATCTCACCCATGCTTGATCTTACCTTTTTTGAGCTGTATCCATTTCTGGAGTTATCCGTTTCTTTATTTTCCTTATCGTATTTCTCATATCCTAATTCATCTTCTAATTCTGCTTCTAACATTTCTTGTATTATTGGTCCCATCAATTCTTTTATCTTGTCATATACGTCTTTCATTGTGTTTACTTCTGGATCCCTTGCTATTAACTTTGCTAACTTTTCAATGTTACTTTCTTCTTTTTTCTTTCTCTTTGCCATTTTAAAAACCCCCTTCTTGGTTTTATTTTACCATACCAAGAAGAGGGTTACCTATTTTCTCTACTTTTTATTTACACAAAATTTTTTATGGTCTCTTTTCTAGTGATTTTTTAAAAATTATGAATGGAGGTTTCCAAAATCACATAGATTTAATTTTGAATGAAGCCGAGTATGGATGCGGTTCTGAACGGAAATCGAGAATGATTAATTTTTTCAGTTTAGCAATCACGTGTTTAAATAAGTTTTTTTGTACTTTGACTATAGACTAACTTCCCTTTTCAGGGAATTTTAATTTTATTTGTAATATTATATTTTTTCAATCATATAATCATCAATATTTCTTTTGTCAGAGTTTATATTTATTCCTATTATATATATTTCTTTTTCATTATTTTTACTCATATATTTTTCATAATATTTCTTTTCTTTTATTTGGTTTATCGCTTCTTTTGCACTTTTGTCTAATTTTATTTCAAATATATATATTTTATTATTATGTTCTAATACTAAGTCACTTCTTCCAAGATTTGTTAATTCTTCTGCTGTTACGTTTAATCCTGCTGAGGCTAATATTGTATATATTAATGAATGATAATAACTTTCTCTTTTTTGATGTAAGTTATATGGTATTGCACTTATTATCCTTTTTATTTCTTCTATTATTTCTTCTATTTTATTTCTTGATAATAATTTCCATATTGCTTTATTTAATTCCTTTATCTTATCATTTTCTAAATTATAATTTGCTTCTAATATTAATTTTGAGAAACTATTTTTTACTTCAAGGTTCGGATAATCTAATATATACTCTTCTTCAAGTCCATATTTTTCTTTTCCTTTAAAGGTTAAATATCCTGCTTGTGCAAAGAATATATTCGCATTCGCATCTTCTATTTCTCTTGTTGTAAAGTCTAATGAATTTACTGTGTATTTTACTAAATCTTCGTATTCTATTTTTCTTCCTTTTACATATTCATATATAAATGATGGTGATCCACTTTCAAACCAGTAATTTTGAAATTTCTTTTTTTGGAAGAATTTTAATATTGAAAATGGATTATATACAAAGTGTTCTCCATCAAATGAGAATCCATTATAATATTTTTTCATTTCTTGTAATAGTTCTTTTTCTGTTACTTTTAATTTTTTTGCTGTTTCTTTTATATATTCTTTAAAGTAACTTTCTAACTCTTCTTGTGTATAACCTAACATTTGTGAATAGTCATTGTCTAATGATATATCATTTAGATTGTTTAACGCAGAGAATACTCCCGTTTTGGTGAATTTCGTTATTCCTGTTATGAATACGAATTTTATGTATTCATCTTTTGTTTTTACTTTTTTATAGAATTCTCTTAAGAATCCTCTTATTTTTTCTGCTTCTTTTTTATTGTTTATATGCTCTAATATTGGTGATTCATATTCATCTATTAATATTACTACTTTCTCATTATATTTTTTATTTAAACTTTCTATTAAATTACCAAATTTTGTTGGAATATTATTTTTTATTACTGGTATTTCTTCATTTATATATATTTTATTTATTACTTCGTCTAAAGATTCTATAAAAGTTTCATATGTTGTTAAGGTATTATCAGACATATCAAATTTTATTATTGGATATTCTTTAAATTCCCATTTGTCATATATATATGTATTTTTAAATAATTCTTTTTCTCCTTTGAATATGTAATATAATGTCGATATTGTTAAACTTTTTCCAAATCTCCTTGGTCGAGATAGAAATATTGGCACTTCTGAACTTATTAAATCAAATATATATTTTGTTTTATCTACATATATATAATTTCCTTCTATTATTTTTTTATAATCCTGTATTCCGATAGGCAATTTTTTCATTGTTTCCACCTCCGGTTCAATTATACCATATAAGAAATAATAAACATTATCATAAAAAATAAAGTGCCTGATCTTTAATCAAAATCAGACACTTTATTAATAAATTTTAATAAATTATATTTTCTATAAAAATTTTTAAAGTATTAAATTCTCCTGACTTTGACACAAAAATGGCGATTTTTGGGTAAATAGGACGGTAGAATGCGGGTTTGAGGTGCGTATTTTTCAGGAAGTCGAAAAAATGTGTGGCTAACTTTTGTTACATATAATTAACTATACATATTGTTATTTAGCTTCTTTTAGTGGTATAATATATATGACAACCACTAAAAGGGGATGATTATAATGTATCCTAAAATATCAAAAGTTAAAGGTAAGAGATATTTAAGGATAATGGAAAGTGTAAGAGAAGGTAAGAAGGTTAAACAAAAGACAGTGGTAAATTTTGGAAATGTTGATAATTACACTAAAAAAGATATAATTAAACTTGTAGATAGTTTGTTAAGGATATTTGAAATAGAAGGATACGAAAAAATAGATGATGATTTAATGGAAGAAATAGCAAGAAAGAATTACGGAATACGATTAATAGTAAATAAGATATTTGACAGATATGAAATGAAAAGATATTTTGAGAAGATGAATACAACATATGATGTAGAAGAGATGTTAAAAATAATGGTAATGAATAGAATAATAGAACCGAGGAGTAAATTAGGAATATTTAATAATTTAGAATATTTAGGATATACACCAGTAGAAGTTAGTGAAGGAAAAGAATTAGAAAAAGATGAAGTTATGTTGCATTGGTTGTATAGAACATTAGATGTATTAGCAGAAAATAAAGAAGGTATAGAAAAACATTTGTATAATCAAAGAATAAGTTTGTTTAATACAACAGTAGATTTAGTATTTTACGATGTAACTACATTAGCCTTTGAAACACAACAAACAAATGAGATATTACAAATGGGATATTCAAAAGATAAGAAATTTAATGAATCACAAATAGTATTAGGTATGTCAATAGATCAAGATAAAATGCCAGTGAGTTTTGATATATATCCAGGTAATACATTTGAAGGACATACATTTAAAGATGCAGTTGAAACAATGAAAAAAGAATATCAATTAGGAAAAGTAATAGTAGTATCAGATAGAGGAATGATGAGTAAAAAAAATATAGAAGTAGTAGAAAATTCCAATTATGAATTCATAGTAGGTAAATCAATTAAACAATTAAAAAAAGTAAATATATTTGATGGAGAATTCATAGAAATAGCAAAAGGAATAAAATATAGAGAAGTTCAATACGATAATAATAGATTACTCATAATATATTCAGAAGAAAGAGCTAAAAAAGATAGAGCAGATAGACTTAGATTAATTGAAAAAGCAAAGAAAATGCTTGAAAATAATAATGTAGATTCAATGAATAAAAGAGGAGCTAAAAAATATTTAAAAGAAGAAAATAAACAGAATTATATATTAGATAATGAAAAAATAAAAAATGATGAAAAATACGATGGATATTATGGAATAATGACAAATACTAAATTAAATCCAAAACAAATATTAGAACAGTATCATACATTATGGAAAGTAGAAGAAACATTGGTAGCATGTAATTTTTTGTGTAAATACCTCTTCTTGGATGGTAATAAATTAATTAAATTGGATTATAATTGGTAGCATGTAATTTTTTGTGTAAATACCTCTTCTTGGATGGTAATAAATTAATTAAATTAGATTATTATTTTTAAATTATTTTCATATGAATTATCGTCTATATTGTAATATGCTTTAATAGTAATTTTCAGAAGTTTTTGATGTGGATTTTTAAAAACAAACACCTTTTTGCAATTTTCACTGCAAGATTTAACATTATTAAATTAAGAATATATTTTTGGCGTTAGTTTTTAGCATTTAGTTTTATGTATTATTGATTATTACAGATTTTGGAATTTAGTTGTATTAAGAATTATAGACGTATTTTGTGATTCTTTCTTTGAAAAAGATGGATAGTTCGTTTAGGACTTTACTCCAGTTTCTATATCGAGCTGTCCATCTTTTTGTTGCATCTATTGTTGCTAAATATAATATTTTTAATAATGCATCATCATTTGGAAAAGATGTTTTATTTTTAGTCACTTTTCTATATTGCCTATTCAATGATTCTATTACATTTGTTGTATACATTATTTTTCTTACTTCATCACCATAATCAAAATATGGAGATATTGTTTCCCAATGTTTTTCCCAGCTTTCTAATGCCAATTTGTATTTTGTCCATTTGTTTTCTTTTAAATCTTGTAGATTTGAATAGGCTATATTTTTATTCGGTGCTTTATATACTTTTTTTAAATCATTTACAAGTTCTTTTCTATCTTTGTAATTAACATATTTTAATGTATTTCTTATTTGATGTATTATACATCTTTGTACTACAGTATCAGGAAATGCTGCTTTAATTGCTTGTGGAAATCCAGTTAATCCATCTACTGAAGCTATTAATATATCTTTAACTCCTCTATTTTTTAAATCATTTAATACTCTTAACCAGAATTTTGATGATTCTATTTCACCTATATATATACCAAGAACTTCTTTAAATCCATCAATATTTACACCTATTACAACATATGCAGTCTTTTTAATTATCTCACCATCATCTTTTACTTTAAATACTATTCCATCCATGAAAACAAAAGTGTATATCTCTTCTAATGGTCTGCTTTGCCATTCTCTAATTTCTGGTAATATCTTATTAGTAATTTTACTTATCATTTCAGCTGATAATTCTACACCATATATATCTTCAACATTCCTAACTATATCTTTCGTACTTAATCCCAAACCATACATTCCTATTATTCTACTTTCAATATCTGAAATATCTCTTTTATATTTTGGTATTATTTTCGGTTCATATTCACCCTTTCTATCTCTGGGTATTTTCAATTCCATCTCACCCATGCTTGATCTTACCTTTTTTGAGCTGTATCCATTTCTGGAGTTATCCGTTTCTTTATTTTCCTTATCGTATTTCTCATATCCTAATTCATCTTCTAATTCTGCTTCTAACATTTCTTGTATTATTGGTCCCATCAATTCTTTTATCTTGTCATATACGTCTTTCATTGTGTTTACTTCTGGATCCCTTGCTATTAACTTTGCTAACTTTTCAATGTTACTTTCTTCTTTTTTCTTTCTCTTTGCCATTTTAAAAACCCCCTTCTTGGTTTTATTTTACCATACCAAGAAGAGGGTTACCTATTTTCTCTACTTTTTATTTACACAAAATTTTTTATGGTCTCTTATAATTCTTAAATTATTTTCATATGAATTATCGTCTATATTATAATATGCTTTAATAGTAATTTCTAGAAGTTTTTAATGTGAGTTTTTGAAAACAAACACCTTTTTGCAATTTTCACTGCAAGATTTAACATTATTAAATTAAGAATATATTTTTGGCGTTAGTTTTTAGCATTTAGTTTTATGTATTATTGATTATTACAGATTTTGGAATTTAGTTGTATTAAGAATTATAGACGTATTTTGTGATTCTTTCTTTGAAAAAGATGGATAGTTCGTTTAGGACTTTACTCCAGTTTCTATATCGAGCTGTCCATCTTTTTGTTGCATCTATTGTTGCTAAATATAATATTTTTAATAATGCATCATCATTTGGAAAAGATGTTTTATTTTTAGTCACTTTTCTATATTGCCTATTCAATGATTCTATTACATTTGTTGTGTACATTATTTTTCTTACTTCATCACCATAATCAAAATATGGAGATATTGTTTCCCAATGTTTTTCCCAGCTTTCTAATGCCAATTTGTATTTTGTCCATTTGTTTTCTTTTAAATCTTGTAGGTTTGAATAAGCTATATCTTTATTGGGTGCTTTATATACTTTTTTTAAATCATTTACAAGTTCTTTTCTATCTTTGTAATTAACATATTTTAATGTATTTCTTATTTGATGTATTATACATCTTTGTACTACAGTATCAGGAAATGCTGCTTTAATTGCTTGTGGGAATCCTGTTAATCCATCTACTGAAGCTATTAATATATCTTTAACTCCTCTATTTTTTAAATCATTTAATACTCTTAACCAGAATTTTGATGATTCTATTTCACCTATATATATACCAAGAACTTCTTTAAATCCATCAATATTTACACCTATTACAACATATGCAGTCTTTTTAATTATCTCACCATCATCTTTTACTTTAAATACTATTCCATCCATGAAAACAAAAGTGTATATCTCTTCTAATGGTCTGCTTTGCCATTCTCTAATTTCTGGTAATATCTTATTAGTAATTTTACTTATCATTTCAGCTGATAATTCTACACCATATATATCTTCAACATTCCTAACTATATCTTTCGTACTTAATCCCAAACCATACATTCCTATTATTCTACTTTCAATATCTGAAATATCTCTTTTATATTTTGGTATTATTTTCGGTTCATATTCACCCTTTCTATCTCTGGGTATTTTCAATTCCATCTCACCCATGCTTGATCTTACCTTTTTTGAGCTGTATCCATTTCTGGAGTTATCCGTTTCTTTATTTTCCTTATCGTATTTCTCATATCCTAATTCATCTTCTAATTCCGCTTCTAACATTTCTTGTATTATTGGTCCCATCAATTCTTTTATCTTGTCATATACGTCTTTCATTGTGTTTACTTCAGGATCTCTTGCTATTAACTTTGCTAATTTTTCAATGTTACTTTCTTCTTTTTTCTTTCTCTTTGCCATTTAAAATACCCCCTTCTTGGTTTTATTTTACCATACCAAGAAGAGGGTTACCTATTTTTTCTACTTTTTATTTACACAAAATTTTTTATGGTCTCGAAACATTTAGAACATTAAAAAATTATCTAGAAACAAGACCTATATTTCATTGGACTCCTAAAAGAATAAAAGGTCATATAGTAATGAGTTTCATATCTTACATAATGCAAAGAACATTAGAATTAGAACTAGAAAAAAATAACATTGATTATTCACATGAAAAAATTAGAGAGACTATTAAAAATATGGAATATTCAGAAGTAAGATTAAAAGACAAATTATTTGCATTAAGAGCCAATTTAAATGAATTTCAAAAATCAATATTAAAAATATTAGAAATAGAAAAACCTAAAAAAATGATGGATTTAGATGAATTTAAAGAAAAATACTTCTAAAATACGCATGAATAGCTAAAAAGAGGGAGGTGTGTGGCTAATTTCTCTTTTTACAAAAAGTTAACAATCGCTGTTTTTCTTATTATTTCTCTTTTTGAGAATTTGAGTTACAAAAGTAGTGTCAAACTCAGGAAAATAAAGTGCCTGATCTTTAATCAAAATCAGACACTTTATTAATAAATTTTAATAAATTATATTTTCTATAAAAATTTTTAAAGTATTAAATTCTTCTTCTAAGGTTGGCATTTGTATTTTCCATATTGGTTCTTTTTCAAAAATTTCCGCTTTAGTTTTATATATTATTTTATTATCAGGATTTAATATAATTATTGTATGAGGGTAAAATAACTTCATTTTTTCTTGGATAATTTCATATTCATTTATTCCTTTAATTAAAGTAACTTCTAAATTAGAATATTCTTTTTCAATAATTTCTTTTATATTATCTTTTTCTTCTTTATTTACTAAGAGTAAAATTTTAACTTCTAATTTATCAGAAACATTATCATTTAAATATCTAAATATCTTATTATATTCTTTATTCAATGGTACAAATAGTATTATTTCCCACTTTTTATTATTTTTTATTTCTATTTTTTTATCTGCAAAATTTATATTTTCAGGAAATTCATAACCAACATTGCCAATTATATTTTCACTTGTTTTATCTAAAACAACTTTTTCTCCATTTTCTGAAACTTCTGCTATTTCATAGTTTTCTCCATTTATATTAATATACTTTTTAAATATTTCATTACTTTCGTATTTGTTATCTGAATTTAAATCTATACCTAATACTATATTTTCTAAATCATATATTCCATCTGAATTTGTGTCTGCGATAAACATTCTATATTTTCTCTTATTAATATTAATATAACCTTCTTTTCTTGTTATTCCATAATATCCAAATTTATCTAAAAAATATTCTAATACAATAGTATATTCATAATTTTGGCCTTCAAAGTTATAATTAATTGTTGTAAAATCATATATTTTATTATCCATACTTTCAAATATATAGTTATCTGTATAATCATCTGTCAAATTTTTATTATTATTAGAATCTACAATAATAACTCTTTTATTATTCTTTATACCTGTAATTAGATTAAAATAGCTATTACCAATGTAAATTTTACCAAATTGAATCTTTTCAAGATTTGGATATACTAAAATTTCCAACGGCTTTTGATATAATACTATTGGCTTAAATAATGTCTGCATCATACCAATTTTTGTTTGACTTAAATTAACAGTAATAGACGCATAAACAAACACAGGCAACAATAATAAAATAATAAGTAACTTCTTCATCCTATCACCCCCGTTATTAATTATAAAAATCACAATATACTTTAATTATAGATAACGATTGTTAACAATTAAGTTTTTACAAATTACAAAATAGTTAAAATAAATTTTATATATAATATATACTCCTGGGAACTTCCAGGAGTATATATTATTTCATTAAATATTTAATTGTATTTATTGCAAGCTGTGCATCATCACCCCATTGCCAACCATTATGTAATAAATCACTGGTATCTCCAGTTCCATCATCAAATGGAGAGCTATCTCCAATTGCAACCACTTTTCCTTTTCCATAATTAGTCACTACCATATAAGGCTTATTTTCAGAATTAGCAATTAAAACTTTTACATTATCCTTTAATATCTTTATAGATGATCCATTCCAAACCCCTATATTTTTAATCCCCTGTGTAATTTCATGATCATATACATATTTCAAAGGTGCTTCTTCTAAATCATCTCCAACAAATTTAAACCCAAAGTTTTCAACAAAAGTATTGAATATTCTCGGCGAATCCCAGCCATTTCCATTCCTATCAGAGCCACCATGATCTGCAATTATAAATAATGATCCGCCATTTTTAACAAAATTTAATATTGCAGATATTTCTTCTTCCTTAAATGGTTTATTAGGCTCTGGAATAACTAATATTTTATACATCTGAAGTATATTTTTATCTAAGTTTTCCTTTATTTCATCAACATTCAAACTTAAATCTCTAACAGCATCAGCAAAATCCGAATATGCTCCATTTATTACCCAATCAGCATTTCCAGCAGTTTGTCCATGATAATTATCAAATAATACTTTATTACTATAACTGTCCTTCTCTTTATTCATTGGAATAATTTTCATACCTGTTTTATTTCCTTTTTTATCAGAAATAGCTCTTAATACTAATTTGAAATTTTCTGGTATTGTTTCTAAATCAATTTTTATAATTGTATTATTTCTCAATAATTCTACATTTTTTATGTTGCCTTTTAGTATTCTAATAGACTTATTAGCTATAATACTTTTTTCATTTAATGGTTCATTAAATTCTATATAAATTGAATTATCTTTTATTGCATATGTTTCCACTTCTGGAGGAAATACATCATCCACAATTATATCTTTCATATCTCTTGGCCAAAGTTCATATGCTGACATATATTGACCTAAAACCCCTATAACTTTCATGTTTATTCCTGTTTTAAATAATGCTGGATTTATTCCTGTATTTTCACGAATAAATACCATTCCTTCTCCACTTCCATCATCTATAAAGATTTTTCTCACATCGTATTTGTCTATTTTTACTATTTTACCCTCAGTCTCTAATAGCATACCTTCATATTGTTCTTTATTTATGTCTTTAGTTTTTATTTTTATAGGATTTGGTAAAGGATTATTTCTCGATATTATTTTATAATAATGGGATTTATTATCACTTTCTAAAACTAATTCTGTATTATTTCTATGTGTCCAAATATATCCTCTTGCCTCTACTAAATCTCCTCTATTAACATTTTCAAATTGTCCACCTCTAAAGTATAGGTTTATCCCCCCTGTTTTATCTTGAATTATGATTATGTTAACATCATATGGCCCAGGCTCAACGGTGACTATTCCTCTAACAGTTACTGTTTGCAAATCTTTTAACTGTCTTGCATCTGAGATGCTAATAACCTTATTAGATGAAAATGCTATAACAATCATAAATAAAGTAATTAATACGAGAACACTTTTTTTCATCTTAAATCCCTCCTAAAAATTGGTATAATTTAACATAACATTATATCATAAAATTTAATTCATTTTACTTTTATATTTTTCATGTTATAATATATTGACTAAAAATTTTTGAGGGGGAAAATATTGTGTTTAATTTAGATAAACAAAAAATATTTATACTATTTATTATTATAATAGGAATCATTTCAATTTTTAAAGTTTCATACCCATTTATAAAAGATAGAGATGAAAATCTAATATTTCAAAATACAAATATAGTAAAAAATAATGTAACTTCTGATGATTACACTTTTGTTATTCTTGGAGATAACAAAAACTCTATATCTACCTTTAATAAAATTATTCAAAAGATAAATAACGATAATTCCATTAAATTTGTAGTAAATACTGGTGATATGGTTTTTGATGGCAATCCTATAAAATATGACTTCTTATTAAAACAAATAAAAAAATTAAATAAACCTATGTTACCTGTGGTTGGCAATCACGATATCGCTGATGATGGAGTAGGTAGATACTTAGAAATATTTGGACCATTATATTATTCATTCCATTTAAAAAATTCTTATTTTATTATGTTAAATGATTCAAATGAAAAAGAAATAGATCCTTGGCAAATGCACTGGTTAAAAGGTGAACTGGAAAAATCTAAAAATTATAAATATACTTTCGTTTTTATGCATGTTCCTATATATGACCCTCGAAATAATATTAATCATCAACCAGGACATTCATTAAAAAATTTATCCAACGCTAAAGAATTGTTAGATCTTCTGAATAATTATAATATAACTCAAGTGTTTTTTGGACACATTCATGGTTATTATGTAGGAAAATGGGATAATGTTCCTTATACTGTTACTGGTGGTGCTGGTGCAGAATTAGTAGGTAAAAATCCTGAACATGATTTTTATCATTATATTAAAATCCATGTAAATGATGATAATGTTTCATATGAATTAATTAAATTGGATTCTCCAGATTTTAATTTCATTGATAGAATAGGTGCATTTTTATGGATATACTTATACTCTACAATTGTCATTAATTTCTGGACTATATTATTATTTATATCTACTATAACTCTTATAGCATTTTATTTTAAATCTTATGGTACAAAACATTTTTATTTGTTCAAAAAAATTTTTAAACGCAAATAATTTTAAAATGGAGGTGTATAAGTGAAAGACTTTTTTCTGGGATTAATAATGGGAATAGCTAACCTCTTACCTGGAATCAGCGGTGGAACTATTGCTGCAATTTCTGGAAGATATGAAATTATACTAAAGGCTGCATCAAACTTTGTTTCTTTTAAATGGAAGAAAGAGTCTTTAAGCATTATTTTATTTTTAATCGCTGGAATGGGTACATCTATAATTTTATTATCTAAAATTCTTTCATTTATATTTGAAAAATACCCAGAATATTCTTATGGTATATTTACTGGCTTAATTATTGGAGGATTACTATATTTATTAAATCAAATAGACTTTAAAAAGAAGAGTAATTTTTCAGTAATCACTATTTCTTTTATAATTACTTTTTTTCTTTTGAAATTCGCCGAAACATTAGAATCATCAAACGGAAACATTTCTTTTTGGTATTTAATACTAGGAGGATTAGTAGGTGCTGCAACAATGGTATTACCTGGAATTAGCGGTTCTTCTATGCTATTGATTATGGGGATTTACAAACCTGTAATAGATGCTATTTCTAATATGAATATGAAAATCATCATACCTGTAGGAATTGGTGTTTTACTTGGTCTTGTTTTAATAATAAAATTGTTGGAAAAACTTATAGAAAAATTTCATGAACAGGTTATTGCTTTTTTAATAGGCTTAACTATTGCTGGAACTATTATTATTTTTCCTATAACTTCCAAATGGTTAACTTATGTATTTTTTCTAATTGGAATTTTCTTATCAAGATATCTTGAGAAAATATTAAAAGAATAATATAAAGAAAGAGGTGTGGTATGCAGGAAATTTTATTAGGCATTATTCAAGGTTTAACAGAATTTTTACCAGTTTCCAGTTCAGGGCATCTAGCTTTATTTTCTAAACTAATTAATTTTGATCCAAATGTATCGTTCTTTGCTTTTCTTCATTTAATGACATTTTTTGCTGTTTTATTGTTTGTGTATAAAGAAGTATGGTTTATTTTAAAAGGAATGTTTACTGGTAAAAAAGATGCATGGAATTTAGCACTAAAAATTATTGTATCTTCTATCCCTGCAGCTTTTATTGGATTAATGTTTGAAAATCAAATTAGTGAAGCTTTTTCATCATTAAAATTAGTTGGTGTATTTTTCTTATTCACTTCAATAGCAATGATTCTATCAGATAGATTTAATGGAAAAAAAGAATTAATGGATATTACATATATTGATGCAATAATAATAGGATTATTTCAGGCCGCTTCTATTTTCCCTGGAATTTCAAGAAGTGGTTTTACATTATTTGGTGCATTATTATTAAATACTAAAAAAGAAGCTGCATTAAAATATTCATTTTTAATGAGTTTACCAGTAACTTTTGGAGCTGGAATGCTTGAAATACATAAGGTTAACTTTACTGCACCTGTTATCTACTCTGGAATATTCACATTTATTTTCGGAGTTTTAGGTTTGTTTATATTAAAAAAGACTGTTATAAATGGAAAATTAAAATATTTTGGATATTATACTATAATAGCTGCTATATTAACTTTTATAGCTTAGGGGAAAAATTATAATGAAAATACTTTTAACAGGAAAAATGGGTGTTGGTAAATCTACAATATTAAAAAAAGCCATAAAAAAATATGATATAAAAAATGGCATTTTCACCAAAAAAATTGGTGAAAACGTTTATGCGTGGTTATTAGATTCCAACAAAAAATATATTATCGGAAAAAGATCTGACTACGGTATGCAAATAAATAAGGAAGGTTTTGATTCTCTTGTTGAAGAATTAAAAAAGATTAAAATTCCAGAGTTTTTTGTTATCGATGAAATCGGATATTTAGAAGAGAAACATCCACTTTTTTTAGAAGAATTAAAAAGAATTATTAATGAATCTAAAAATTTTATAGGTGTCGTTAGATTATTTTTTCAAGAAAGATATCCCTTTTTATCTTCTTTAAAGGTCATTGAAATTAATGAAGAAAATAGAAATACATTAGAATTATAATTTGATAAAATAAAAGCTCCAGATTTCTCCGGAGCTTTTATGATGCCATATATCTATATGGAATCGGGGGATGGGGATTTCAGAATTATTATATCTTAGATATATTAATTTAATGTTACAGAATTGGTTTAAATTTATATTTTTAGTTACTATATGCCTTATATTTCTCAAAAAATCAACGAGACCAATATGGCCTCGTTTGTCTTTAATTTATTTATTTTTTAATGCTTTTAGTACTTTTTCTGGTGTTATTGGTAAATCCTTTATTCTAACTCCAACAGCATTATAAATAGCGTTTGCAATTGCAGCTGGAGGTGTATCTATTCCAATTTCCCCTACACTTTTTGCACCAAATGGACCAGTTGGTTCGTAACTATCAACTAATTCTACATCAAGATTTTTAATATCTGCTCGTGATGGTATTTTATAATTCATCAAATTATTAGTTAATAATCTTCCATTTTTATCATATATAACTTCTTCATACATTGCCATACCTACTCCTTGAGCAAGTCCACCCTCAACTTGAACTTTAGCAAGATTTGGATTAATTGGTGTTCCACAATCAACAACCGCTACATAATTTAACAAATCTACTTTACCTGTTTCTGTATCCACCTCTACTTCTGCATATCCTGCCATAAATGGTGGTGGAGACTCTTCACCAACATATGATCCTGTTGCACTTAATTGCTTTTGATTTTCATTATAATATAAAATTTCTGCTAGTTTAGGTAAAGTAATTTTATTATCCTTGGTTTTTATTTCTTTTCCATCAAATTCAACTTCTTCTACTGGAACTTCAAAATATTCTGCTCCAGCTTTTATTATTTCTTTTTTCATATTTTCTGCTGCTATTCTTACTGCATTTCCTGATACATATGTTGTAGAGGATGCATATGCTCCAACATCAAACGGAGTTACATCTGTATCAGACGAATATGGAATTATATTTTCTGTAGGAACATTTAATACTTCAGCTGCTATTTGCGATAATATCGTATCACTACCAGTACCAATATCTGTAGCACCTATTAATAAATTAAATGATCCATCTTCGTTTAATTTTAATGTTGCTGCTCCCATATCTATTTTAGCAATACCAGAACCTTGCATAGCTATTGCCATCCCAACACCTTTAGCTTTTTTACCTTCTTTTTTAGCTTTAAATTTATTCTCCCAATCTATTTTTTGTGCACCTTTTTCTACGCACTCATCTAATTTACAACTTCTAACTATCATATCAACACCTTCTCTACCTTCACCCATAATCTTGAAGATAGGAGATGTTTCATTTTCTCTAATCATATTTATCTCTCTTAATTTTACAGGATCTATATTCAATTTTTCAGCTAATATATCCATAGCAGATTCAATTGCAAAATTTGCCTGTATTGCTCCATATCCTCGGTATGCACCAGCTGGAGGATGATTAGTATATACTACATCTCCGCCAAATCTAACAGCTTTTACTTTATTATACATTGGTAATACTTTTGAACCTGCAACCATAAATGTAGTTAATGCATGTTCTCCATATGCACCTGTGTCTGAAAGACCTCTTACATCAATTACATTTATTTTCCCATCTTTATTTGCTCCTATTGTTATATCAAATCTCATTGGATGTCTTGTATATGTAGATTCAAAAACTTCTTTTCTTGTATAATAGACTTTTGCGGGTTTACCTGTTTTTAAGGTAACTAAAGCTACATATGGTTCTCCGTGTATTCCCTGCTTTCCACCAAAACCTCCCCCAACACGTGGTTTTACAACTCTTATATTTTTTATAGGCATACCTAATGCTCTAGAAAGAATTCTTCTTACATGAAATGGAACTTGCGTTGAGGTAACTACAACTAATCTTCCTTGCATATCTATATATGAATATGCTGCATGAGGTTCCATCGCAACATGCGCTTGTGCTTGTGTATAAAATCTATCTTTTACTACAATATCTGAATTTTCTATTTCTTTTTCTATATCTCCTATGCTCATTTCATATGTTGCAGCTATATTATTTTTCGGATCTGAACTTACAAAACTTTCACTTTTATAATCTTTTTCTGGATGAATTACTGATTTTGATCCCTTACTTTTTTCAAAATCTAAAACTGGTTCTAAAACTTCATATTCAACTTCTAACAATTTAAGTGCTTTCTCTGCTGTGAACTCGTCTTTAGCAGCTACTACAGCTACTTCATCTCCCACATATCTAACATATTCATCTAATATATATTTATCATATGGTGAAGGTTCAGGATAGCCTTGCCCTGCTCTTGTGAAAATATTTCTTGGAACATCTTTATAAGTTAATACACACTCCACACCTTCTAAAGCCTTAGCTTTTTCTGTATTTATATTTTTTATTCGTGCAAATGCATGAGGTGATCTCAATATTTTAACTATTAATGAATTTTTAGGTGCTAAATCATCAGCATATACTGGTTGACCACTTACTAAACCATACCCATCAACTTTTTTAATAGAACTTTTTACTTCTTTCATGCTTTCACCTCAAAATACTTTTTTATTGCCCTCATTTGTGGAATATATCCTGTACATCTACATAAATTTCCAACTAAATACTTTCTTATATCTTCTTCTGTTGGATTTTTTAATTCTTTTTTCATAGAATAAACATTTAAAATTAAACCCGGGCTACAAAATCCACATTGATCTGCACCTTCGCTTAATAAAGCTTCAGATATAGCTTTATATTCAGGATCGTCTTTTAATCCTTCAACTGTTGTTATTTCGTGTCCATCTGCTGAAGCAGCTAAGACAGAACAGGATAATACAGGCTTTCCATCCATTAATACTGTACATACTCCACATGTTCCAGTATCACAACCTTTTTTTACACTCATATAATCAAGTTTTCTTAAAACATCTAATAAAAATTCTGAAGGTTCTATATCCACTTCTCTTTTTTCTTTATTTATTATTAATGTTATTTTCATTTTAAAACCTCCTCTAACGCTCTTCTAACCATTACTGGTGCAATCATTTTTCTATATTCTTTTGAACCTTTAATATTAGAACCATATTCTACCTCATCTGCCGCCATCTCTGAAACTTTATCAATATCTTTATTATTTTTCATATATTCCATAGCTTTTTTGGTCAATTTTGCAATTCCAGGCCTAGCTCCAATCGCAATTCTAAAATCTTCATTTTCATCAACTGAAGCTGCAACATTTAATATTGAAAAATCATAAAAAGAGTTTCTCATATATTGAAAAGATAATTTCCTGTTTTCTTTTTTTATTATAATTTCAGTTAAAATATCTTTTCTGATTTTTTCTTCTAAAAATACTTCTAATGGCATTCTTCCACTATTAAATAAAACAACATCTGTATTTAATGCTAATAATGCAGTGATCAAATCTGAAAAACCTAATTTTGGAAATATAGTTCCACCAATAGTTGCTATGTTCCTCAATTGAACTGACCATATTGCTTTAAAAACCTCAATTAGTTTTCCGTCAAATACTTCTTTTATAATTTCATTTTTTTCAACACTTCCTAATGGAGTTGCACTTCCAATCTTTATTTCTCCATCTTCTAATTTTACATAATTTAATCCCGTATCTTGTAAATCAATTGCTAAATTTATCTTTCTTGAGGATAATCGCATAAAAGCACCACTACCTATAACCTCAGCACCTTCAACATTTACCAACTTATCATAGGCTTCTTCAACACTTTTAGGCCTACAATAATCTTTAATTTCTATCACCCTTATCACCCTTCCCTAATTTTATTTAGAAAATTTAATATAAGCTTTCATTAATAGATTTTTTACCATTTTCTTTCTGTATTTAGCAGTTGCTCTTACATCTGTTATTGGATTAATTCTTTGCATATACTTCTCTGATATTTCTTCAAATAATTCTTTTGAAAATTCTTTTCCTTTCATTTCATCTTCTAAATCTTCGAATCTAATTACTGTTGGACCTACAGAACCATATGCTATCTTTATATCTTTAATGATGTTATTTTCCTTTTTTAATAGTACTCCCAAGCTAATAATAGAGATATTCATTGCATTCCTTTTTCCTACTTTTTCATAATAATACTCATAATCTGGTCTTTCTCTTAATTCTATAGAATATATAAATTCCTCTGGTTTTAACCTTAATTTTCCCGGTCCAGTAACTAAGTTTGATATTTTTATTTTTTTATTTGAAGGTTTTATATCTGCATAACCATGAAACAAATATGTTGTTAGCAGAAAATCACCAGCTGGTGAAGCATTTGCAATATTTCCTATAGGAGTTGCTCTATTTCTAATTTGCGGTGACCCTATTTTTTTCATTACCTCTACTACCATAGGAAATTTTTTATTAAATTCATAATTATTTATTAATTCTGTATAAGTTGTATTTATTGGTATTATTACCTTATCATTTTCAAATATTAATTCTTTCTTTTCTAATCCTTTTGTATCAATAACTATACTTGGTTTTATAACTTTTGCTCTCATTTTTACCATCAAATCTGTTCCACCTGATAATAACATTACATTTTCATTTTTCTTTATTTCACTTAATTCATCTATTGTATGAGGTTTGTAATATTTAAATTTCATTTTTTCTCACCTCGTTTTTCTGCTGCTAACTTTACTGCTTCCATTATTTTAGTATAACCAGTACATCTACACAAATTACCTTCTAATCCATTTTTTATATCTTCTTCACTTGGATTTGGATTATTATCTAATAATACTTTAGTTGACATTATAAATCCGGGAGTACAAAATCCACATTGTATTGCTCCTTTTTCAACATATGAATCTTGTATTATGGTATCTCCTTTTTCATTTAATCCTTCCAACGTCCAAACTTCTTGCCCATCTAATTCAACTGCTAAAACCATACATGAATTTACATTTTTACCATTTAATATTATTGTGCAAGCTCCACATTCTCCCTCACCACATCCTTCTTTTACAGAAGTCATTCTCATATCATCTCTTAAAAAATCCAAAGCTCTTTTGTATTCAGCAACATCAACACTTACATCTTTACCATTTAATTTAAAACTAATTTTCATTCTTCAACACCTCTCTAACTTCATCTGGCTTTATTTTTTTGAGATTTACAAATTTTTCTATAGCTTTTACATCCTTTAAACCATTACCTGTAACAACTATTGACACTTTTGCATTTTTTCCCAATGTATTCGCAATTTTCTTTAATCCAGCATATGATGTAGCCCCAGCTGGCTCTGCAAAAATCCCCGATTTAATCGCTAATTCCTGTATTGCTGATAATATTTCTTCATCTGATACTGATATAAAATATCCTCCACTTTTTTTGACGTATTTACATGCTTTTACAACGTCTCTTGGTTTTCCAACACTAATACTATCTGCAATTGTATTTGTTTCTATATCATCAGGTAAAAAGGGTTCTCCTTTGTCAAAAACTCTTTTAACAGCTGCTGCTCCTTCTGCTTGCACTCCTATAATCTTAGGAATTTTATCAATTAATCCCAACTTATAGAAATCATAAAAGCCTTTATAAAATGAGCTTATTACTGTACCATCACCAACACTCACAAAAACATAGTCAGGGATTTCCCAATCACTTTGTACAGCTATTTCTAATGCCCCTGTTTTTTTCCCTTCAAGCAAATAAGGATTTATAGCAGAATTTCTGCAATACCATCCTTTTTCCTTTCCAATTTCCATAGATATATCAAAAGCCTCATCATATGTTCCATCTATTGGTAATACATTAGCACCATATATGAATAATTGAGATATTTTTGCTATGGGAGCTGATGCTGGCAAAAATATATAAGTTTTTAATTCAGTTGGGGCACTTAAGCCTGCCAAAGAACTTGCTGCATTTCCTGTTGAAGCACAGTATATTGTATCATAACCTTTCTCATATGCTTTAGTGATAGCTATAGCTGAAGCTCTATCTTTGTATGATGCTGTAGGATTCGTTCCATCATATTTTATCGTTAATTTTTCTATTCCTAATTCTTCCGCCATTTTTGGCATATTATACAGTGGCGTTCCGCCAACATGTAAATGTGTTCTATAACTTCCCTTTTCGATTGGTAAAATTTTCTCAAATTGCCATATATTTTCAAATTTAGAAAATTCTTCTCTTTGAACTTTTATATCCTCATAATCATAAATCACTTCTAATGTTCCTAATCTATCCCCACATACAGGACAAGTATATTCAACTTCATCAGGTTCATAAACTTTTCCACAATTAATACATCTTAATTTATATTTCCCCATTATTTTTCCTCCTATTTTTTTTATTTTTCATCTATATTAAATTTTACATTATTTTATATTTATTTTAAACCTTACTTAAAGCTATTTGCATCTAAATATAATCAATGATATTCAATTATTCCTTCTTAATTGCTTTTTTTGTAATATCAATAATAAAAATAAAAATAAAAGTGAGGCTTCAAAGCCTCACTTTTGCTATTCCACAAGATATATTTTAGTTTCTCCAGGATTTAGATTTATATTTAACCATGCTCCTTCATCCCATTTAAAATCACATCTTCTATAATTTTCGAGCAATAAACTTATTTTATGATTTCCTCTCCATGTATGATATCCTAAATCAAATCCAAAATTAACTGCTTTTTCGAAATTCAAATTAACTGGAATTAACAATCCCCTATTACCATCCCAATAAAACATAGAAAATACTTTTTCCATATGCTCTGTATACCTATAATTACTAATTTTTGATACTAATTCTATATGATCTTTCTTTATTTTTCCTAAAGCTTTTAAAAGATTTACCATATGTTTATCTACATCCCAATGTAAAGCATAATAATCAAAGAATGCTAACTTCCCATAGAATTGATCAGTAGGTTTTAAATATTTATATCTTTCTTCTTCAGGTTTTTCAAAATCAAGTCCTAAATTCATAGGTTGTTTTTCAAATATCTCACTTCCCGAGTTAATAACTGTAATACCATTTGGCATGAATGTATTAACAACAGCAGATAATTTTGCAAACAACTCTCCTCCATCTCTGATAACAGCTCTTGGAGAGTCAGGTGTTTCTGAAGTTGCAAATGATGGAACTTCTAATTTAGGCATTATATCTCTAACAGTTTTAATAAACCAACTTTCTTTATGTCTTGGTTCACTCCACCATGTATTTCCTAATATAGCGTCATAACCGCTTAATTTTGCTTTAATGTGATTGTCCATAGATAATTCTTCAGCTATTATTCCAAAAGATGGATCATAATTCTTAGCATTTGATATTATTCTATGTTCTAACTCTTTTGGCAGCGCATGCCCCATATCGAGTCTTGCACCATCTATCCCAAAATTTTTTTGGAAATAAGGCATTATATTTGCAATTAAATCCCACAATTTTTCATTCTTTTCTTTTCCAGGAAAATTGCTGGATTTTACTACATCATATAAAACATATGGAGGTTGCTCATTTGGATTTTCTAAATATTTTTCAGATTCCATTGGATGGCTTAAGAATAACCTTAAGAAAGTCACATCATCCCATGTTGGTTGAGGATCATTTATCCAATCAGAAAAACCTGGAACAGTTATTACCTTAAATTCTTTTACTATTTCTTCCAAAAAGTCCGGATTCTCTTTATTCTTTTTCACAAAATTTTCCCATTTTTGTGGATCAGTTATATTTGGTGCCCATCTAAATTTCTTTAAATGTTTTTTTACCTCAAGTGATGAATATAATATTGGCAAATTTTCTTTCGATGGTTGTTCGAAATCAAGGCTTTCAATCTTTGGTGGTTTATATGAAGATAATTCATTTATATCTATCCAATAGAACCAATCCGGGTGTTCCAAAATCAAATTATTGTCTCTTGAAGATGTTCTAGGAATGAAATCTAAAATCACTCTTATTCCCATCATATGAGCCGCTTCTACAAAAGCAGAAAATTCTTGATTAGAATTAAAACTTTCTAATAACGGGTCATGATAGTCTTCTTCTACGTTATGAAAACTTTTTACTGCATATGGAGAACCTACTTCTCCTTTTTTAAACTTATTACTTGATTGAGTTATTGGCAAAAGATATACTGCATCAACATTATATTGTTTTAAATATGGTAATAATGCTATCATTTTTAAAAATGTACCACTTTCTTTGTAACCAAGATCATCCTCAGGTTTAAAAAAAGGAGCTTCTGCATCATGTTTATATGAAACTGTCATTCTTACATGAGCACTATAAATAATAGCTTTTTTCAACCAATCAGTTGTTTTTTCATTTGTAGAAAATGACAAAGGTTTTGAGTACTCAACATTTTCATTTGTATTTTTTAAGATTTTTTCTATAATTTTTGTAAAGTATTCATAAGGATTTACAACAAATGTCCTTCCTTTTAGTCTTACATTGCCTTCATATTCATCAGGCATCCATCTCTTTGGAATGGCGTAATTTATCTTTCCTTTTTCTATGTTTGCCTTTAAAAAATTATATACATTTTTCAAGTTTTTCATTTAAAACCCTCCCACCAAAATATATAAAAATGGCGGAGGCGGTGGGACTCGAACCCACACGAGGGTTTAACCCTCACCGGTTTTCGAGACCGGCTCCTTAGCCAATTCGGAACACGCCTCCGTTTGTAACTACATTTTAACATATATAAGTTATTTAATTTTGAAGCTTAAATTAAATTTAAAAACATATTGTTCTTAAACCAACTTTATTTCATCATAAAAACTTAAAATTACTTAATTTAATGGTTGAAATTTTTTTCATATTTATTATAATATATTTTGTTTAATATTTCAATATTCTGGAGGAATAATATGGAAGAAAAAATTTCAGTAAAAAAAACTGGTATATTGGAGCCTATATTGTTTATTGTTTTTTCTTTAATTATATTTTTACCTGTAATGAATTATATGGGCATTAGCAATTTCTTTAAAACATTGATGTCTACGGCTCATGATTTACTTTTAAATACCGTATTTTTCATTATGGCTGTTGCAGTTTTAACCAGTGCTTTTGGTAACGTTCTATCTGAATTTGGTGTTGTTTTTTTATTAAATAAAATTTTATCAAAATTAATGAAACCTTTATATAATCTACCTGGCGCGGCAGCATTAGGTATATTGACAACTTATTTATCTGATAATCCCGCTATTTTATCTCTAGCCCAAGACAAACAATTCACAAAATACTTTGAAAAATGGCAAATTCCTTTATTATGTAATTTAGGAACTTCATTTGGAATGGGTTTAATTGTAACAACATTTATGATAGCACAATCTTCTGCCATGAAGGAAAACCTACTTTGGCCAGTATTTTTAGGAAATTTTGGGGCAATAATTGGAAGTATTATTAGTGTAAGAATATTTTCTTTTTATACAAAAAAATTTTATAGTGAGGTTAAATATATTGCTCATACAGAAGATGTAGAATATTGGAATTCCACAAAAGGCAGTGCTCTTTCAAGGCTTATTGATGCTTTGCTTGAAGGAGGTAAAACAGGTGTTGATTTAGGATTATCCATTATACCTGGTGTATTAATTATAAGTACGATAGTTATGATGTTTACAAATGGTCCAAAAGACCCATCCATTGGCTATCAAGGTCTTCCGTATGAAGGTGTCCCTGTATTACAATGGATTGGAAATAAATTGGATTTTGTATTAAATTTTCTCTTTGGTTTTAAATCTCCAAAGTTAATCGCATTTCCATTAACCTCTTTGGGGTCAACTGGTGCTGCATTAGCCTTAATCCCTAAATTTATAGAAACCAATTCTATCACTCCTAATGATATTGCTGTTTTAACTGCAATTGGAATGACATGGAGTGGTTATTTGTCTACTCATATTGCTATGATGGATTCTCTAAAGGCAAGAAAATTAGCAAGCAAAGCTATACTTTCTCACACAATTGCTGGTATTATTGCTGGATTTATAACTCATTTATTATATATTCTTTTTTTCTGAATGCTTGCTTTCAATAACTTTCATTACAACAAAAACTATTAAAGCAAATATAAAAAATACTAATAGCATTGCTAAAATCCCCTGGAGAGCTTTTATAATAGTTCTTAAAATCTCAAGAAGCCATCTTTCTCGTGTCAGAGAGATGGCTTTTTGTATTATTCACCACCCAATTTAATTATACTCTTTCTTAATGTAAAATATTCTTTGAGAATGAATTAAATTTCTCTTTCTATTACAGTAATCAAATTGTAACTTTAAATTTTCCACCTTCTCACATTTTGTTCAATAGAATTCATGAAAAAAAAGAATTTTTATAGTATACTAAACATGTATTTTTATGTTAATTCATTAAAATACGATAATCAATGAAATACATACACAGATTATAGAATAATAAAAATCTATAATCTGATGCTTTTCTTTTTTATTTTTATTTTAATTCCTCATCGGAGGTGTGTTAATGTTTGATAATATACAGAAAAAATTATCTAAAGCCTTTAGGAATTTAAAAGGACAGGGTAAGTTATCTGAAAAAAATATTAAAGAAGCTGTTAGAGAAGTAAAAATGTCCTTATTGGAAGCTGATGTTAATTACAAAGTGGTAAAAGAGTTTATTGATAAGGTAAGGGAAAAAGCTTTAGGTAAAGAGGTTATGGAGAGTTTAACTCCAGATCAAGAGTTTATTAGAATTGTTAGAAATGAACTTATTGAATTGATGGGCGGTAATGAAAAACCCAAATTAAATATTTCAAAAAGACCTGGATATATTATGTTAGTCGGTTTGCAAGGAAGCGGTAAAACTACACATGCTGCAAAATTAGCAAATTATTTTAAAAAACAAGGAAAAGCTCCTTTATTAGTTGCTGCTGATACATACAGGCCAGCTGCTATTGACCAATTAGTTCAACTTGGAGAACAGATCGGAGTCCCAGTTTTTACTGGAGATAGAAAAAATGCTGTCAAAATTGTTAAAGAATCCATGGAATATGCTGAAAAACTTCTACACGATATTGTAATTCTCGATACCGCTGGTAGACTACATATTGATGAAAATATGATGGCAGAATTAGATGAAATAAAAAAAATAGCACAACCAGAAGAAATATTAATGGTCGTAGATGCCATGATAGGTCAAGATGCTGTTAATTCAGCTAAAGAATTTAATGATAGACTCGAATTAGATGGATTTATTGTAACAAAATTAGATGGTGATGCGCGTGGTGGTGTAATTATATCAATTAGGCAAATTACACAAAAACCTATTAAATTTGTTGGTATTGGAGAAAAAGTTGAAGATTTAGAATTATTCTATCCTGAAAGATATGCAAGTAGAATTTTAGGAATGGGTGATGTTTTATCTCTTATTGAAAAGGTTGAATCTGAAATTGATAAGGAAAAAGCAGAAGAATCAGCTAATAAGTTTCTTGAAGGAAAATTCGATTTCAACGATTTTTTAGAACAAATTAGGCAAATTAAAAAATTGGGACCTTTATCAAAAATACTTGAAATGATTCCAGGAGCTCCAACAGAAGGCGTTGATTTAAGTAAAGGCGAAGAAGAATTAAAGAAAATAGAAGCTATAATTAATTCAATGACTAAAGAAGAAAGAAGAAAACCAAGAATCTTAAATTATTCAAGAAAACAGAGAATTGCTAAAGGTAGCGGAACAACATTACAGGATATCAATAAATTGATTAAATCTTATGAGCAAATGAAAAAAATGATGAAGCAAGTTAGAAAAATGAAAAACAAAAAATCATTGTTCGGAAAAATGCCATTTGGATTTTAATAAAAAATTATTATAAAAAACTAAAATTCTTAGGAGGTGTATTATTAACATGGTAAAAATCAGATTAAACAGAATGGGAAGAAGACACAGACCTTTTTATAGGATCGTGGTAGTTGATTCAAGGGAAAAAAGAAGTGGAAAGTATATTGAATCATTAGGATTTTATGATCCACTAAGAGAAAACGATACATTTCAAGTTAACGTAGAAAAAGCTGTAGAATGGATTTTAAAAGGAGCACAACCAACTGAAACTGCTAAGAATATTTTATCAAAAGCTGGAGTAATGAAAAAAGTTCATGAAATCAAATTTGAAAAGAAAGCTTAATGCCAGGAGGCATATAAATGAAAGGGTTATTAGAAAATATTATTAAAGGTATAGTTAGAAAACCTGAGGCTGTAAAAATTGAGGAATTTGACAATAATGATGAAATTATTTTTGAAATTCATGTGGATCCTCAAGACGTTGGTCAAATTATTGGTAAAGACGGAAGAACTATAAAATCAATAAACACATTACTAACAGCTGCAAAGAAAGACGAAAATACTAAATTTTTATTAAAGGTAATTAGGTGATAGAATGAAGAGGTTAGACGACCTCTTGAAGGATAGAATAGCTATTGGAAAAATTTCTAATACACATGGTTTAAATGGAGAACTTAAGTTAACTCCATATACTAATGAACAAAGTGTATTTGATTCTTTACAAGATGTATTATTATATAATCCTAAAACAAAAAGATTTTTATATGCTAAAATTAATTCAATAAGAAAAGCTAATAAATTTTATATTATAAGTTTTATTGGCGTCGAAAATATTTCTTCAGCACAAAGATATAAGGATTTTATTTTATATATTAGTAAAGAAGCTTTACCAGAACTTAATAACAACGAATTTTACTATTTTCAATTATTGGAAAAAGATGTATATTATGATGACGGAACCTTTGTAGGAAAAATCGTTGATATCTTAGAAACCGGAGCTAATGAAGTCCTAATAATTGAAAAAGAGATTAATAAATATACAAAAGATGAGCTATTATATCCATTAATAAAAAATAATATTGTTCGTTTTAACAAAGATGAAAATGAGTTAGTAATAAAACGATTGGAATGGTACAATGATAATACCGAAGATAGAGATTGATGTTGTAACTATTTTTCCTGAAATGTTCGATGCTATAGTAAAATACGGGGTCATATCAAAGGCAATAAAAAATAATATTATCTCTTTTAATGCTCATAATCTCAGGAACTACACTAAAGACAAACATAAAGTTACAGACTTATATGCTTACGGTGGCGGCCCTGGTATGGTTATGAAACCAGAACCTTTTTTTGAATTTTATGATAATTACCTAGAAAAGAAAGGTAAAAAACCATATGTTATTATGCCATCACCACAAGGAAAACAATTTAACTCTAAAGATGCTGAAAGATTAGCTTCTATAGAAAATATAGTCTTCTTTTGTGGAAGGTATGAAGGAATAGATGAAAGGGTTATGTCATTAGTAGATGAGGAACTTTCTATTGGCGATTTCGTTGTGACTGGTGGAGAATTACCTTCTATGCTAATGATAGATGCCATAAGTAGATTTATCCCTGGTGTGGTTGGAGATATTGAAAGCGTTAAAAATGATTCTTTTTATAATCAATTACTTGATTATCCTCATTTTACAAAGCCAAGAAGTTATAGAGGAATGGATGTCCCAAAGGTATTACTAAGTGGAAATCATAAAAAAATTGAAGAATATAGAAAAAAAGAAAGTATTTTAAGAACAATTTTAAAACGTCCTGATCTGTTTATTAAACATGATTTGGATGAATTCGAAAAAAAAGTCATTGTTAATATAATCAGGGAGCTGATTTTAAATGAGAAATAATGTTTATCTAGCTTTAATACATTATCCTATTTTAGGAAGAGAAGGACAAATAATTTCTACAGCTATTACAAATTTAGATATACATGATATATCCAGATCTTCTAGAACGTATAATATTAAAAACTATTATATTGTAACTAATCTCCCTGCCCAACAACAAATCGTTAAAAATGTTTTAAAGTATTGGAATGAAGGGTTTGGAAAAGAATATAATCCTAATAGACATGATGCTTTATCTATTGCAAAGTTAAAACCATATTTAGAAGATGTTATTGAAGACATTGAAAAAATAGAAGGTAAAAAGCCAAAGTTAATCTTTACATCTGCAAAAATAAGAGAAAGAACTAAAAGTTTTAAAGAAATTAGTAAAATAATCACTGAGAATGAAGAACCACATCTAATTTTATTTGGGACTGGTTGGGGTATGCCAGAAGAAATCAGATTAATATGTGATTACGAGTTAGAACCTATAAGAGGAAAAGCACAATTTAACCATTTATCAGTTAGAGCAGCTGTAGCAATTTCTTTAGACAGACTTTTTGGTGAAAATTAATAAATTAAAAATATTCTCAAGGAGGGTTTAACATGGATCAATATATCAGAGCCATTGAAAAAGAGTACATGAGAGAAGATATTCCAGAATTCAGACCTGGTGATACTGTAAGGGTTTATGTAAAAGTTGTTGAAGGTGGAAGAGAAAGAGTTCAAGCTTATGAAGGTATTGTTATAAAAATAAGAGGTGGAGGATTAGGAAAAACCTTTACTGTTAGAAGGATTGGAGCTAATGGTATTGGTGTAGAAAGAATATTCCCAGTACACTCTCCATCAATAGAAAAAATACAAGTTGTAAGAAAAGGTAAAGTAAGAAGAGCTAAACTTTATTACTTAAGAAATGTAAGAGGTAAAATTAAAATTAAGGAGAGAAGGGACTGATCCTTTTTGCCTAATAATAATCTAAAAAATAAAATAAAAAAAGAAACATATGAATGGATCAATGCCCTAGTATATGCTGTTATTTTTGGTACCATAATAAGATTATTTGTTTTTGAAACAATGATGGTTCCAACACCTTCTATGGTACCTACCATACAGGTGTTGGACCGTTTGTTTATTGAAAAAGTTACTTATGACTATACAAAACCAAAAATTGGTGATATTATTGTATTTTGGACCCCATTTGTTGACAAAACCGCTCAAAAACAATTAGGTGCTTTTGATAAATTTATGGATTTATTTGCTCCAAAAGAATTTGATGGTCATGTAAAATATGTAAAACGATTAGTGGGAACGCCTGGAGATACTATAGAACTTATACCAGATTCTAAAATTTGGGATAGAATTGAAAATGATCCCAATTTCAAAACTCCATATTGGTTACAAAAAATTATTGAGAATTATGGAAGTATTGATAAATTACCATCAAGCGTAAAGAATTCCGTTGCTCAATTATATGTAAACGGAAAAATTCCAAAAGGATTTGAAGATAGATATTATTATATCGATGGTATTTTTGCCTCAAAAAATTATTATAAATTTATGGCTTATCCTGAAAAATATAGCAGTGACATTTATAGAACATATACAGAAATTAGAAAACCAATGTTTGATTTAGGAGCATTTAGATATTATAACAACACCTTAGATTATACTAAATATTACAAAAAGTATTTATCAAATTTGGATTTAAATAAAGTATTTATAGAAAAAAATGGTAGAGTAAAAGTTGTTCTTCCTAAAGGTTTTTATTTCTTTATGGGAGATAACACTACAGAAAGTTTTGACAGCAGGTATTTTGGAATAGTTCCAGAAAAGAATATTATTGGACGTCCTTTTTTAAGAATATGGCCTTATAATAGATTTGGCTCAGTAAAATAAACCAAAAACCGCCCTTAAATCGGGCGGTTTAAATTTGGCGGAGACGGTGGGACTCGAACCCACACGGGGCGTTAACCCCATCGGTTTTCAAGACCGACGCCTTAGCCAATTAGGCTACGTCTCCGAGGAGTATTATACCATATTAGGAGGTACTTGTCAATGAATTTTTTATTGAGACTTCTTAAAAAATATGACATTTTATTGAACGAAAATTCATATAAACTATTAAATGATTTTATTGAATTAATAATAAATTACCCTATTAATCTTACTGCAATAAAAGAATATGGAATTGCAGCAGAATCTTTAATCTTAGATAGTATTTTCCCATTCTACAAATTTGTTTCTTTGCAAGATAATGGAAATTTTTTGGATATTGGCACTGGTGGAGGAATACCTGGAATACCATTATCTATAATTTTTCCAAAGGTCAATTTTACATTGTTAGATAGCATTGAAAAAAAAATAAAAGCTGTAAAATTCTTTATTAATGAATTATCTTTAAAAAACTCTAAAGCTATTAATGAACGTGTTGAAAATTTTTCAAAAAATAATTTGGAAAGTTTTGATTATGTTACCGCAAAAGCTGTTTCTAGAAGTGATATATTATTAGAATATGCCGCTCCTTTATTAAAAATTAATGGTATATTGTTCTTATATAAAGGTCCTACATATATTTCTGAAGAAAAGCATTATTTAAAAGAAGCTATGAAAAAAATATATTTTGAAATAATAGATGAACATTATTATGTATTAGGTGGAAAGGAAAGACATTTTATAGTACTTAAAAAATTAGCCAAAACTCCTTCCAGTTTTCCTAGAAAAATTGGTATGGCTTTAAAAAAACCTTTGGGAGGTATTTTATGATACGGTTAATTATTGATACTTATCATATGGGCTCATGGAATATGGCATGTGATTTAGCAATTGCTAAACATGTCGGAAAAGGTTCCCAACCAACTACTATTAGATTATATGGCTGGACTTTACCGACATTATCATTAGGCCGATTTCAAAAAATAGATGATATTGATATTGATTATTTAAAAAATAATAATATTGATATCGTTAGAAGACCAACTGGCGGAAGAGCCGTATTGCATCATAAAGAAATTACTTATTTATTCACAGCATCTGCAAATCACCCGCTATTACCCAAAAGTGTAATTGGTAGTTATAAAATAATCGCAAATGCTTTAATAAAAAGTTTAGAATATTTAAATATTTTTTGTGATGTTGAAAAAAATAAAAATAAACATATGAATACACCAGCATGCTATGATGCACCTTCTATATATGAAATTACAATAGACAAAAAAAAATTTATTGGAAGTGCTCAATATAGAAACGATGATTATGTATTGCAACACGGATCTATTCCTATTGAATTTCCCTTAAAAAATTATGTAAATTCTTTTAAATTAAACAATGAAAAAAAAGAAAAACTTTTAAACCTTTTAAAAAAGAAGGTTATTGATATCAAATCCGTATTAAACAAAGATATTTCTTTTGAAGAAATGGCTGAAGCTTTCAAATTTGGATTTAGTAATGTATTTCAAGAAGAAGTTATTATTGGTGAGCTTTCTGAATCCGAATATGATTTAACAAAAAAACTAGTTGAAAAATTTGAACTTGATATTGGAAATGTTTAATATCATATTTTAATGAAAAAAGCCTTTTTTGTTAAACATTCATGTCTGTTTTAGTAACATTATTGATTTATCATATTCCCATCTTTATATAATGGGAGGTAAGCCATGGAAGTTACTAATTTAATTAGAGAGGCTGCAAAAAGATTGGAAACTCCTTTTTTGGTAATTGATATTGACCAGGTTAAAAAAAATTACAAACGATTAAAAGAATCTATGAAAAATGTTGAAATTTTTTATGCTGTAAAAGCTAATTCTCATATCGAAATTTTAAAAGCTTTAAGGGATCTAGGATCTTCTTTTGATGTTGCATCTGTTGGTGAAATTAATAAATTATTATCTTTAGGTGTTAGCCCTAAAAAAATGAGTTTTGGAAATCCTATAAAAAAGGAAAAAGATATCGCTTATGCCTGGGATATCGGAATAGAATATTTCTCAGTTGATAGTGAGATGGAAGTAGAAAAAGTAGCAAGAAATGCCCCTGGATCAAAAGTATACGCTAGAATTGCAACTAGTTCTTCAGATAGTGATTGGCCACTTTCTGGAAAGTTTGGAACAGATATAGATCATGTGATTTCAATTTTGAATTGGGCTAATAGACACGGATTAAAACCATATGGTGTAAGTTTTCATGTTGGTTCTCAATCATATAATAAATATAAATGGCAACAAGCTATTTTAGAAGCAAGTGTTGTATTTAATAAATTATCAAAGAATGGAATAGACCTAAAAATGCTTAATTTAGGTGGTGGAATACCTGTACAGCATACAAAACCTATACCTACTGTTGAGGAAATAGGAGAAGTTGTTGAAGACTCTATAAAAGAATATTTATGGAAACATAAAAATTTAATGATTTTAACTGAACCTGGAAGATCAATGGTTGGTGATGCTGGAATACTTGTTTCAAAAGTAATATTAAAAAGCAGAAAAGGCAGTAAAAAATGGATATATTTAGATACTGGTGTATTTCACGGATTAATGGAAACAATAGAAAATTTTCAATATGAAATACAAGTTGAAGGAAAGAATTATGACGAAACAGATGTATTCACATTAGCTGGGCCTACGTGTGATAGTGTAGATACAATATATGAAGATCATATATTACCTGCAAATATTGATTATAATGACATTGTTTATTTTATTAATGCTGGTGCTTATACCGTTGAATATGCTGCACACTTTAATGGTATTGAACCACCTAAAGTTTATACAGTTGATGAATTAAAAGAATTATTAAATTATAAAGATTAGTCTTATTTTTAATTTAAATCCAGCTTTTTTATAGCTGGATTTTTTATATGTTAATTGTAATATACCTCTGATATAATATGTTAAAAGAGGTGATTTTATGATTAGAAAAGACGCTTATCTATTATTGCGAGAATTTGATAAAAAACATTATATACCCCAGAAATCATTTGATTATTTTAATGAAATTTATTCAAATCAAGATATGGCTTTATTAAAAAATCTTGTATGGGGAACTATAAGGAATCTTGTTAAAATTGACTTTTATTTAAAAAAATTAATTAAAAATTACAAAAATATTCCTCCTGCTTCTAAGTGGATATTACGTTTAGGTGCTTACCAAATATTAAATGACTTTAAGCCTTATGTTGCAGTAAATGAAACTGTAAAAGTTGCTAAAAACAGGAAAGTCAGAGGTTTCGTAAATGCTACTCTAAAGAATCTATTAAGCAAAAAAAATGATTATGTTTTGCCAAACTGGGTTGAATTTTCTATTCCAAAATGGTTATATGATTATATGAATGGGAATTTTCCAGAATATTATGTAAAAGAATTTATGAAAAAAAATTATTCTATAAATCCACTCACATTAAGAGCAAATACATTAAAAATAAAGAGAGAAGATTTAATCAAAAATTTATCCGAATATTCTATTAAACCAACTCAACATTCTCCTTATGGTATTGTTGTAGAAAATCCACAATCCCCTATTGAAGTTACTGAATTTTATAAAAATGGATTCTTTTATATTCAACATGAAAGTTCTCAAATAATCCCCTTGATTTTAAATCCTCTTCCAGGAGAATCTGTTCTTGACATGTGTGCAGCTCCTGGAGGAAAAACTACTGAACTTGCTCAAATGATGGAAAATAAGGGAGAAATAATGGCCCTTGATATAGATGTTGATAGATTAGAATTAGTTGAAAGAAATGCTAAAAGATTAGGAATTGATATTATAAAAACAAAATTAGTCTCTGGTTATGAATATAATGAAGGAAAATATGATAAAATATTAATTGATGCACCTTGTACCTCTTTAGGCACTTCTTCTATTCATCCTGAGGTTTTACATAGAGTTACAAAAAATGATTTTACCATTTATTCAAATATACAAAAACAATTATTAGAAAATGCTATTGAAAATCTAATAAAAAATAATGGAGAAATAGTATATTCTACATGTACAATTTCAAAAGAAGAAAATACATTAAATATGGAATATATTAATGAAAAATATAATGATATAACGTTTGAAAAAATAGATTTAGAAAAATATGGAATAAAAAGCTATTTTGATGGATTTGGTTACTACTTTTATCCTGATGAATGTTTAATCCCTTTTTATGTTGCAAAAATAAAAATTAATAATGATTACAAAAATAATGAAGAAAGGGGATAAATATGGGAAAAATAGCGATTATCACAACTGGCGGTACTATCGCAATGATACATGATCCTTTACTTGGAGTTGTCCCTTCAGAAGAACGAAATAAACACCTTAATGAAATTCCCGAATTAAAAAAAATTGCTGAAACAGAATTACTTGAATTTACAAACATACCAAGTCCTCATATGACTCCAAAGATCATGTTTAAATTATCTAAATTCGTTAAAGATGTATTAGCAAGAAAAGATATTGATGGTGTTGTTATAACTCATGGAACTGATACTTTAGAAGAAACTGCATATTTTTTAGATTTAGTTTTAAATGAAAAAAAGCCTATTGTTTTAACTGCTGCTATGCGAAATTGGAATGAACCAAGCACAGATGGACCTGCAAATTTAATTTCCTCTGTAAGAGTTGCTGCATCTAAAAAATCCATTAATAAGGGTGTTTTAGTATGTTTAAATGATGAAATACACTCTGCAAGAGAAGTAACAAAGACTTATACCAGCAATGTTGCTACTTTTGATTCTCCAGGTTATGGCCCATTGGGAATTGTCGATGAAGATGCTATAATTTTCTATAGAGAATCTCTTTTAAGAATGCATATAGATGCTACTGATGTTGAAGATAAGGTGGCTTTAATAAAAACATATACAGGCGATGATGGTTCTATTTTAAGCGTTTTACCAGACTTAGGATTTAAAGGTGTAGTAGTGGAAGGATTTGGAAGAGGTAATGTACCTCCAAAAGTTGCTGACAAAATTGAATGGCTGGTCAAAGAAAAAAATTTGCCTGTAATTGTTGTATCTAGATGTTTTAAAGGAAGAGTTCTTGGAGTATATGGTTATCATGGTGGTGGAGCAGATTTAAAAAACAAAGGAGCTATTCTTGGAAATGAAGTTTCTGGACAAAAAGCTAGAATTAAATTAACTGTTGCTTTGGGAGTTACCAATAATATTGAAGAATTAAAAAAATTTTTTGAACTTAATGGAGTTGATTAAATTGAAATTGAGCACTAATTTAAGAGGTGCATTGTTTTCTTTTCTATATTTCATGCTTTTTATAAGTATTGCTTTTATATCACAAGATGTTTTTGCTATAATTATTTTTACTATTGGATTTGTTTTAGCTATTAATTTAATAGCTAAAGGATTAAATAGACTAAAAATACCTATAAAGATTGCTACAATAGTCTCTTTAATAGGGTCGTTATTTTTTCTATATTTATTATTAGTATTATTGGTACCAACGGTAATAAAAGAAATAAGTAATTTTGTTGTTTTCCTTAATGACTTTTTTCAAAATGGTTCATGGAAAGTGTTGTTGAAAAATCAACCAGAAAATATTGTTAATAACATTGAAAATTTTATGAATTCTTTACAACCTAAATTGATAGAAATGCTTTCTAATTTTATTGAATTAATACCTTCATATGGTCAAAAAGCATTTACCTTTTTATTCTTTTTGACCATTGGTTCTATTTATTTAAGCTTTTACTTTGAAGAATTCAAAGTAAGATTACAATATCTATATCCTAGATCTCTGCGTAACTCTGCAAAAATTTTTTATGAGGAATCTTTTAGTCAAATAGAGCATTATGTTGTAGCAACATTATTTGCTGCAGCATTTGTAGGAATTTCAGCATTTTTAGCAATGTCTTTCCTTGGTATTAAATATCAATTATTATTAAGTTTCTGGGCCGCTGTTACCAATTTTATACCAGTTATTGGTGTTGTCCTTGAATTTATACCTATGATTATTGTTGGTGTTTCTAGTGGATTATCTACAATGCTAATATTTATACTTATTATGATTATAATACATGGAATCGCTTTTATTATATTCATTTCTATAATGAAAGATTATGGGAGAATTAATCCTGTAATTACTGTATTTTCCTTATTAATTCTGGGCTCTATTTTAAGTTTAACTGGAGCTTTGATTGCCGTTCCTACAGCTATGATAATAAAAGTTTTTTGGAATATTTATATTAAGCCAGAATTAGAAAGGAGTTAAGATGAAAAAAAGTTTATTATTGTTTTTTTTAGTATTATTTACCCTTTCTTTTTCTATAACAATTGAAGATATTAGGAATCTCTCAAAAGTGCCTGATACACTTAACCAGGCATGGAGTGAGTTTATAAAATATATTGCACAAAATCCTAATGATCCCTCAATAGGAATTTTGGGTGAAATTTTATCTGCAAAAAAATATTTTTATGAACATTATAAAAATACACCTTTTTTTGAACCTCTTTTAGAAGAAAACTTCAATAAATTTTGTAATTCATTAGGCTTATATAATAATTATTTGAATGAAGATGAAACAAAGCTAATATTAAAAATATTTCCCCAAATTCCTTTAACTATAAAAAGAACTTTAGAAACTGGCATCATTGAAATGAATTCTTATAAATATTTATATAAACTTGATGGTTTAGAAAAATATGTTTCTCCTTTCTCATATCAAGGTTTTTTACAGGTTTTTGTTGACAAATCTATAAAATCTCCTGTTTTTCTTGATAGGGATATGGAATACTTTATAAAGAAGTTTATTCCAAAATCAAAAATCAAAAACATCAATGATATTTTATCTAATTCTACCTATTTTTTAGATGAAAATAATTATTTAGGTGCATATAAACTTTTAGACTTCCTAAAAAGAGAAGGTATTATTAATACAAAAGAATTACAAACTTATACTTTGTTAAAAAAATATTTTGATATTAAAACCAAAATTGGTGAACTTTCATCAAATATATATATTATTGAACCGAATAATTTAAAAAGTTTTACTATTAACCTTTTAGATATTACTGAAGATACATTAAATTTAAGCATAGAAAAAAGTACTCTAATAACTTTAATATCAGGCATTATAAAAACCATTAGAATAAGAATTGAAAGTTCAAATAAAATTATTTTTGATTCTTATCCTCAAAAATTAGATGATTTAATAAAACGATCACCAACTACATTAAAAAATGAATTAGAAAAATTAAAAACTACTATTATTAATTCCTCATTAAAAAAAGAAAAAAATGACTCAAAAATTAGTACAAAATCCAATAATTCAAACGTTTCAAAACCCTCAACAAAAACAAATAAAAATAATACATCAAAAATAAATATTTTTATCTATTTTTCCTTAATTATAATTTTTTCTATATTAGCTATATTATATATTCCGTTTTTCTTCTCTTCCCAAAAAAGCGTCAAGTTTTATATGAAATTAAAAATGCATAAAACTGCATTAAAACTAGCAGAAAAACTCATTTTAAAAGATCCTAATAATTATAAAACATATATTCTAATGGCACACATTTTAGAAGAAATGAATGAAGTTGAACAAGCAATGATGGCTTATAAGATGGCTTATACAAAAAAACAAAATCAAGATTTAAAATGATAATCTAAAAAAAGATGTATAATATATCCTGTAGTTATAGAAAGCCCTAAATATAACGAATAAAAATCTATTTGATAATAATTATTAGTGTTTAAATAATATGTTATTACACCAAAAATTAATGCTGTAATTGGACTATGCCATTTACCTCTATGCTTAGTAATATAATTAAAAAATGAGCCCATCATTCCACCAACTAATATGCCAAGTATTATATATATAGTATTTATAATGTATAATTTAATCTGTAAAAAAGATAATATATCATATGATTGTTTTACTTTGAAAATAATATATATTCCTAAACCTACTAATAAAATTCTAAAAAACTTGTTTATTAATGAAAAATTATGATCTACATCTGGCAAATCGGCTCCAAGTACAAAAAAGAAAAATGAAATAATTATCATATTAATGTTTGGATTAAAAGATACATTAAATATATCCATAAAAAATGAATATAATAAAAAAAATGTTGGAAAAAACAATATACCTGTTATAACATGTGTTTTGAAATTTGGCATTCAAACTCTCCTTTCTAGGTGGTGATTATTTTGAATATATTAGTATTAGATGCTTCTAATAAAGGACTTTTAGTTGTTTTAAAAAAAGATAATAATATTTTTTACAAACAAAACTTCGAGAAGAATTCAGGTAATTATATTATACCTTTAATTAAAGAAATTTTAGAAGAAAATTCTATTTCTATAGATAATATTGATTTATTTGGATGCACTATTGGCCCCGGTTCTTTTACTGGAATCAGAATTTCAATTGCGTCTTTACAGGGGTTATTATTTAATAAAAATAAGAAAGTTGTTCCTATAGTTTCAACAGAAATTATATATAATAGTTATAACGGCCCGTATAAATTAGATAAAATTGCCATTTTAAAACGTGCTCGTGTTGATGCTGCATATGTTCATATTTTTGAAAATGGTAAAACTATCTTTAATCCTAATTTAATTCATATAAATGATCTTAAAAATTTAATAGATAATGCTTATTTATTAGGAGAGGAAAGTTTATATTTCAAAGAAAAATTAGATTTGCCTAATGAATTATTAAAAGCAGAATTTTCTCCTGAAACTTTTATTTCATACATTGAAAATAACAGAAATAAAGCTCTTTTACCTGAAAATTTAAAAATTTTATATTTACAAAAACCTTTAGCAGTTGAAAATTTTGAAAAAAAGAATAATATTAAAATAGATGAAAATTTATATAATTAAACTAACTAAAAATAGCACCATTCGGTGCTATTTTTTTTCAAATAATTTTTTTACATGAGATACATCATCAACTTTTGTTGCTGAAATGTTTTCGTTCATTATACTTTCATATACTTCTTCCCTATATATTTTAAAATCTCTTGGTCCATCAAATCCTATCTTTATAGCATTTCCATCTATTGATAATATTTTTATCTTTAATATTTTATCTTCTATCATTATAGTAATACCTTCATCTAATTTCCTTGATAATACCAACATATTATGCACCCCTTCCTTTATCAGGTGCTTTTTCATTTAAAATAGAATCACTTCTTTCTATTTCTTTTTTTACATTATGCTTTAAATTATAATTATCATCATCTAAAATTATTTGTATTCCTTTATTATTTACTTTAGAAATTACTATTGGAGCTTTTAAATTTACTGTTATATTGTCCGGATCACCATGTGGTATTGTCATTATTGCATAAATTTTAACATCTTCAGGTTTTTCAATCTCTAAGTATTCTACTATGTCTTTTGATAATTCAAACGAATAATCTACTCTTACTAATAGAGGATCTATAATAGGAAATGATATCTCCGGGTTTTCTAAAGATAATAACCATTGAATTGGGAAAGTATCTTTTATAAAATGTATATAAAATTTATTTAGATTTTCAAAACCTGGTATTCCATTATCAAATGTAATAATATCATTTTCTGATATTTCTAATTCACCAAATTTTGTATTATATTTCTTTTTTTCATGAGATATTTTTGAAACTTCTAAAATTTGTTTTTCTAATATTTGCTGACTAAGTAAAACTTCCTCTTTAATTTTATGTTTCAATGACAACGTATCATCATCTATTATATATTGAATACCTTTATTTGTATTTTTTGATATTACTAATGGTGCTTTTAAATTTACTGTTGCCTCATCTGGATTATCATGAGGTATTGTCATAATAGCAAACACTGCTGCATCCTCAACGTTCTTTATACCTAATTTATCTGCAATTTCACCAGGAAATTTAACTTTATAATCTATTTTTACTAATTTTGGTTCTATTATTGGAAAAGAAATTAATTCATCTTCTAAAGAGAGTAACCACATTATAGGATATGTTTCTTCTAATGTTAATATTACATATTTTTTCAAGTTTTCAAATCCTGGCAATCCTTCTTCAAAAATTATTATTTCATCATCATCTACTTCAATTTCACCTATTCTTGTATTAAACTTTTTTAAAGCCACTTTTAATCTCCTCCCTATCTAATAAAGTCCACAAGGGATTGTGGTAATATTTGTGCTGTTGTTTTTAATGCCGCTTGTAATGTTGTTTGTTCCAAAGATAAATCACTTAAAGCTTTTGGCAAATCAGTTCCAACTAAATCATTTACAATATCATTATTATTATTAACAACATTTTCAAATCTTTTTTCCATAGATTCTAACATATTATCAACACTACCAATTCTTGCTAAATTTGAATTAACATTATTTAATATACTATCAAGAGAACCTAAATCTCTCTCGATATTGTCGTTTTTACCTTCTTCAACAGAATCTATTAATCTATCTAATATTCCAAATACTGTTTCTCCAGTATCTGTTTTAAAAACATCATAAACTGTTACTCCATATTCGACATTAATGTTTTCTATTGGGAGTTTTGCTCTAATATTAGCTTCTTGTGGAGTATTAATTACAACTTTATTATTTTCTTTTCTAACTGGTGGAATATCTGTTTTTGCTCCTCCAAAAATATATTTCCCACCAATTTGTGTATTAGCTAATTTATAAAGATGTTCCTTCAATTGTTTTAATTCTAAGGCAATATGATGTCTATCTTCTATTGTCTGAGTTCCATTGGCCGCTTGAACTGTTAATTCTTTTATTCTATGATTTACATTTTGCATTTCTTGCAACGCTGTATCATAATATACCAAAACTGATCTGGTATTTTTAATATCATCTATATAGCTATTTAGTAATCTATTTCTACTCATGAAATAACTAGCTTTTCCTGCTTTTTCAGGATCGTCTGAAGGTTTATTTATCTTTTTCCCTGTAGATATTTGCTCACTTAATTCTTCTCTTCTCAACATCGAATTCCTAATATTCTTTAAAGCATTATTTGCTATCATACTTTGGGTAATTCTCATATAATCACCTCATCATTCCGTTAATTATCTTATCTAACATACCATCAACAACATTTATAACTTTAGCCGCTGCGTTAAAAGCTTGCTGATATTTTATCATGTTAGACATTTCTTCATCTAAAGATACTCCCTTTACACTTTCACGTTGATTATAAAATTCTGTTCTTAAACTATCACTATTAATTTCCATTTTTTTAGCTTTTTGACCTGATAATCCCACATCTGTTATCATATCTGATATATAATCCTCAAAATCATGTCTTCCATCAGATAATAATTTTGCACTTTTTAACATATATCCTTCTTCCCATAAGCTGGAAGAATGTTCTCCTGTTGGAATTAATGTATCAACTTCTCCATCATCATCTGTATCTACTTTTTTACCTAAGTCCATCGCAAGCATATCAGGATTACTTAATAGATAATCTTTCACTTTCAAATTTTCAGCCATATTTATATTATCTGAAAGTATGAACTTTGAAACATATTTTAGTTTATTTTCAAATTCTGAACTTTGAAAATCTGGATTTAGCAATGTAAATTCTTCTGAATACGGCTGACTTGAATCTATATGTTTCCATAAACCTAACATTTCAAACAATTTTTCTGGTCCTTTTATTTCCGCATTTTTCAAATCATAATTTATTGTTTTATCAGCTTTTAATACAAGTCTTCCACCTGGCGTATAAAACGCTAAAACTCCTGTATTGGTTTCATTAATTTTATCAACTAAACTTTTTAATGTATCTCTATTAAAATCTAACTGAACCTTTTTCCCTTGAATTGATATAAACGATCCAAAATCAAGAAAATTCATTCGCCATTTTAAATCTTCATCTGATTTTAATTTTAATTTCGCACTTTGCTTATCGCCTGCCCATCCTTGACTAACTATTTTGTTTGCTGCTGAATCTTCATCATAATAAAAATTTTCTACCGAAATGGTTTTTGAACCAACTTGTATTTGTATATTATTAATATTTTCCCAACTAAAAGTTGAATTATCAGCTCCAGGCAAAATTTCAAATTCTTCTCCATTTCTAACTATTTGAAATTCATTATTATTTCCAATAGTTGTCCCATCTAAATATGATTTTAAAATTGTATTTGAATATTGGGCTGATCCATCTTTATAACTAATGGTAATATTAACATTATCTGTTTCATCAAATGAAGATAAATCAAATGTTTTTGTTTTATATGCATATAATCCCATTGCATTTTTTAGTGAATTTTGAGAAGTATCCAAAGCTGTTAAACTCACAGAATTTGAATTCATTTCATGTAACATTCCAAGCGGATCATCTATTATAACATTCTTCATATCAAGATATGATTTATCTGTAGGTACAATGTATAACTCATTATCTCTTACAAAAGCTCTAACTAATTTTAAACCACCATCATTATTTCCATCACCATCTGCATCACTATTTATCCTTTGAGCAATTTCATTTATACTATTTATTCCTTGTAGATTGAGCGTTTCTGAATAATTTCCAGGTCCTTTAAAAGTCATTATCCCTTTATCCGTTGGAATTGATGACCATTTTAAAGCATTTACTTCTTTGGTTGGTAATCCTAATTGTTTAAAAACATTATTGTTAAAATCTATTACTAACCTGCTATCCAATGACGACCCACCCTCATTGGAAAAAGTTAGTAATCCACCATTTTGCACATTATATTTATATTTAAAATCTCCTCTAAATTTATTACCTTTTGACAGATTATCTAAGCCCTCACCAGAATTTATGGTTGCAGTATAGTCATTTGTATCTTCAAATCCATTTTCTATATTTATTAGTTCTCCAGTACCTATATCAAAATTAACTTTAATATCATCTTTGGTATTTTGATTAAATTTTAAATAACTGTCTACATAATTTTTGGGTTCTCCACTTAAGAGTTTAGATCCTGCTATTCTACGTAATTTATCAGTTTGTAAATTACCAGAAGGAACTTCATTAAAAAAATTAAGACCTCTTATTGTACCTGTTAAATCAAATCCTTCTTCATGTATTAAATTTAGAGTATCATAAAACGTTGCTGCTAATTCATTCAATCTATTCAATTGATCTGAAATAACTTTATCTCTCAACTCAGAAATAGCCCCTAAAGATCCACTTTTAAGCTGTAAAATATTTTTATCAACAAATATAAATTTTTTACCATCAACTTCTTTTATATTTAATTTTTTATAGGTTTCACCATTTAGAATTACTGTATTTTTTAAGATTATACTAATCTGACCATCTTTTTGCTCTTTAGCTGTAAAATTAAATTTTTCTGATAATTCATCCAAAATTTTGTCTCTTTGATCTAATAAATCATTAACACTTATCCCTTGACTTTTCAATCCTTTTATTTGCTTGTTTAAGTTAGATAATTCCTCAAGTTTATCATTGATATCCTTTACAGATGTTGATAAATCATTATTAAGATTTTCTTTTACATTATTAATATCAGAATATAAGCTATTCATTTTATTAGCTAATTCTTGAGCTTTATATACCAATTCTCTTTTATTTTCTGGTACTGTTGGTTCTGATAATATTTTATGTATCGACCCCCAAAAATCATCAAATGACTTTCTGAATCCATCTTCTGATGGTTCGCCATATAAAGATTGAATATAATTAAGATTGGAATTCATTGTTTTCCAATAACCGTAATCACTATTATATTTTCTATATTGTATATCTAAAAATTGATTCCTTATTCTTTCAATAGATTCTATTTTTGAGCCAGTTCCCATTTCGAAACCGCCATAACTAACAGGGGTATTGGTAGTAATATTAACCTGTCTCCTTGAGTAATTTGGATTATTCACATTAGCTATATTTTGAGAAACAGCATTCATAGCTGTTTTACTAGAAAATAATCCAGATACACCTGTATTTAAAGTATTAAATAATGACATTTTATCACCTCATCCCTGCCAATTAGCTTTACCTTGGTTTACTGGCTTGCTATATAATCCGTTTTTCCCATATACTGGAACATTATTTTTAGGTTCCATAAATAATTTTATCAATATATCGTTGTATTCAACTTTAACCTTTAATAAATCTTTTAGGGTAGAACTTAAGGAATTTATATCAATAAATTTATCCGACATTTTTTTCAATAAATCTGCTACTTCTAAATCTACATTTGAAAAATATTCATAAAAACTATTTATACTATTTTTTATATTCTCTTTTTTGGATATTTGCTCAAAATGCTCCACCCTTTTTTTTTCTATTTTTGCCAATTTTAATGCATTTTCACTAATTTTTGAGACTGAATTATTTATATCTTTTATGTCTGCATTATTTAAAACAAATTCTTTCAAATTATTCATTGAATAAAAAAGATCCACGAGGATACTAAGTTCCTCGTGGATTAATTGTTTTATTATATTAATATCTGGCATTTTAAAAACCTCCCAGCATCCTTTCAGCTATCTTATCTGGATCTATTTTGTATAGACCTTGCTCAATGGCCTGGCGTAGCTCTTCCACGAGGCTTTCCCTTACTTCAGGGATTTCATTCCTGGCCATCTCTATATATTTTTTTGAAGAACCGTCAACTGATACCTTTACAGGAGTATCTTCCTGTTTTATTATTCTATCTTCTTTGGAGGTTTTCCCTATTTTTGTATCTTTTTTCAACGTTTCATTTTTTACATATTGATTATACGCATTATTTAATTTATTTATATCCATATTTTGCACCTCCGAAATCACTCTCACATAATATATCGTCTAAATTTTGCCAGATATTAATATTTAAATTTATTTTCTAACTTCTATTCCTAATTCATTTTTCAACATATTAATAGTTTTCTCTGAAACTCTATTTATTTCATCGTCTGTTAATGTTCTATCTTTAGCTCTATATGTAACGGTTATTGTAATACTTGTTTTTCCTTCTTCTATATTTTTACCTTTATATATATCGAATATTTTTATTTCTTCCACAAGTTTTTTACCAACTTTTAATATTACATTTTTAATATCTAAATAAGTAACTTTATCATCTATTAACATAGAATAATCTCTTCTCATAGATGGATAATCTAAAGATATTATATTTTTCTTTTTGTTTGATTTTAAATCATATAACTTTTCTATATCTAATTCAGCTATATACAAAGGTTGGGTTATATCATAAATATTCTTTGCTATATCATTGTCTACCTTGCCAATAAAACCTATTTCAACGTTTTTCACAAAAATTTTACCACTTTGGGAATAAGATAATCCTTCTATTTTTCCCCTTTTTAAATCAGCTTCAATTCCAAAATAATCTAATAAATTATCTAATACTCCTTTAAAAGTATAAAAGTTAATATTTCTTTTATCTGTATAATCATTAGGATTTTCTTCTCCAACACCTACAAAAGCTAATTTTTCTATCTCTTTTACCTTAGTCTCAGAACTTTCATCTTTTAAGAAGCTTTTTCCTATTTCAAATAATTTTATGTTCCTGCTTTGATTTCTAAAATTATATGATGCTGATTCTAAAACACCGTAAATCAATAAAGGTCTTAATGTTGCTAATTCAGACGATATTGGATTTTCAAGAAATACCTCCCCTGATTTTAACCACATTCTAGAATTATCCATAAATGCAAAAGTAAACGCTTCATTATATCCATTTAATCTCATGATTTCAGAAACTTTTTCTCTAAACTTAATATACTCAGAAACACCACCAACAAGATTATTATATGGTAAAGTTGATGGTATATTATGATAACCATATATTCTCCCAATCTCCTCAACGAGATCTATTTCTTCAGAGATATCCGGTCTTCTAGTGGGAACAGTAACTATATACCCTGATTCTGCTTCCTTACTTTCAAATTCTAATTTTTCTAAAATTTTATTAATATCTTTTTTATCTACTTCTATACCCAATCTATTATTTACATATTCATTTCTAACATTTACTTTTTTAGGTTTTATTTCTTCCGGATAAACATCTGTCATTGGTGAAGCTATTCTGCCATTAGCTAATTTTTCTATGAGATATGCAAGTCTTCCCATTACAAATTCAACATCATTAGGATCTACTCCTCTTTCAAATCTATATGAAGAATCGGAAGACACTTTATGATATCTTGAACTTTTTCTAATATTCACTGGATCAAAATATGCTACTTCTAATAATACTCTTTTTGTATTTTCATTAATTCCAGATTCTTGCCCTCCCATTATTCCACCAAGTGCAAGAATTTTTTCACCATCTGTAATTAATGTTTCGGTACCATTCATTTCATATTCCTTTTCATCCAATAATAAAACTTTTTCACCTTTATTAGCTTTTCTAACTACTATTTTATCTCCTATTAAATCGAGATCAAATGCATGTACTGGATGCCCAGTTTCTAACAATACGTAATTAGTTATATCAACAATATTATTTATACTTCTTATACCTGCAGTTGCCAACCTCTTTACTAACCAAGCTGGTGAAGGTTTAATTTCTACATCTTCAATAACTAAAGCTGCATATCTTTTACAACCCTCATATTCTATCTCTACAGGAAAGCCATTCCCTTTTTTCAATTCTTTAATTTCTGGATATTTTAAATTTTCTGCTGCATCTATAGCTATAAATTCCTTAGCTACTCCTAAATAAGATAATAAATCTGGTCTATTGGGAAATATTTCTATATCAATAACATCATCTGGCAATTTTAGATATTCAACAAAATCTGTCCCTGGTTTAATATCCTCTGGTATTCTATATACATATTCTGATTTTTCTTCTAAACCTAATTCTTCTAGTGAACACATCATACCTTCAGAGATTATTCCTCTCATTTTTCTTGATTTTATTTTAAAATTACCAGCTAAAATAGCGCCATCAACAGCAACAGGAACAAGATCATTTACCTTTACAGTTTTATCAGCCGTTAAAATTTGTAACTTTTTATCTCCAACATCTACTGTACAAATAATAATTTTATCTGCATCAGGATGATCTTTTATATCAATAACTTTACCAACTATTACCCCTTTTATTCCATTACCAATTCTTTCTACCCCTTCAACATTTGTAGAATGTAGTTTTATTTTATTTATTAATTCACTTATTGTCAATTTTAAGTCTATATATTCAGATATCCAATTTTTTGATATATTCACTACTATTCCTCCTTTATAATCCTAAAAATCTCATATCATTTCTATAAAATTCTCTCATATCAGCAATTCCATGTTTTAACATCGCTATTCTTTCAACTCCTGTACCAAATGCAAAACCTTGCCAGATTTCCGGATCATATCCTACATTTTTTAATACGTTTGGATGAACAAGCCCTGCACCCAAAATTTCTATCCATCCTGTACCTTTACATACATTACATCCTTTTCCTCCACAAAACATACAATCAACATCTACTTCATAACCAGGTTCTACAAATGGAAAATAACTGGGCCTTAATAATACTTTTCTTGATCCTCCAAAATACATTGTTAAAAATTGTTCTAAAGTTGCTTTTAAATGACCAACAGTTACATTTTTATCAATGTATAAGCCTTCTATTTGATTAAATGCTGGAGAATGAGTTGCATCAGGTTCATCTTTTCTATATACTCTTCCAGGAGAAATTATAGCAATAGGTGGTTCCTGACTTAGCATCGTTCTAATTTGGACTGGTGATGTATGAGTCCTCAAAATTATGTTATCTTTATTTGATATATAAAAAGTATCTTGCATATCTCTAGCAGGATGCCAATCTGGGGTATTTAATGCATCAAAATTATGCCAGGTTGTTTCAACCTCAGGACCTTCAACAATTTTATATCCCATATTAGAAAATATTTCATATACTTCTCTAATTGTTTGCTTCAATATATGCTCATAACCTATTTTTCTTCTTGCACCGGGTAAAGTAATATCAACCCAATTTTTTCTCTCTTCTTCTTCTTTCATCTTTTCTTTCAACTTAACAAAATAATCTTCTAACATTTCTTCAGCTTCTTTTTTTATGCTGTTTACAAATGCCCCAAATTCTTTCCTTTTATCCTTTTCAATCTTAGAAATTTCTTTCATTAATTTAGAAATTTCACCTTTTTTCCCAAGAAATTTAGATTTCACAATCTGAAATTCCTGAACATTTTTTACTTCTTCAATTTTTTCTTTCAATTCATTTAATATTTTATTCCTTATGTCGTTCAATTTATTTTCCTCCTCTTAATATATTAATTTCTCAATTTTTCTTTAGAAGTATAATACTAAAAACAAAGTTTAAAATTATAGCTATGCCTAATGAAATTATTGAATAAAAAATATTATTCGCATACATACTTAAAAGAATAAAAATAGTAATTGTCATTAAATTCCAATATATATTCGAAAAAATAGAAGCTATAAAAACTGCTCCTAATGAATAAAATATAAATGAATATATAAATTTAATATCTTTAAAAACAATCCATATTAAAAAAAGCATTAATATTATAGAAAAAGCAAATACTAAAAGTCTCTGAAAGATTTCTTTATAATAATGCAATAAAAATATTTTCATATTTTTATAATTGAATAAAGAAAAAATCCTTCCTGATAAAAACAAAGCTATTAAAATTCCTATACCCTGTATTTTTATATATTTTTCATATACTTTGGGTGGTTTTAAATTTTTCTTGTCAATAAAATAAGGCTTTACTAATTTATTTAACTTTATAGAAGTATCGTATAAAAAAACTTTTAAATCTTTAAATATTAAATCAAAATAATTACTATTATCTGGCAAATAAACTTTTAAAATTTTTCCCTCTAAAGAAAGCACTGCTTTAGCTTCTTTAGGAAAATTTTTTGAAAATTTTAAATTTTCATTTTCAATAGGAAAAGAACCATAATAAAAATATGGTTCTTTTTGAAATATATAATCAAAAATTATCTGAGATAACGACAAAAAGATAGTTAGTCCAATTACTAATATTATATATATCTTAATATTTTTTGAATACATTATCTTAGATTCAACTCCCGTTTTTTGAATATCAATGGAACATATTTATCTTCAATTTCTTCTAATTTCTCAACATTTTCGTTTGTATCAATTCTTTTTATAAAAATCCCATCATCAAATGGTATTTGATTACCTTTATCATCTATAACCTTTTCACATATTGCTTCTAATATTTCAGTAGAATCAGAAATGACCAAAATATTTTCTTCATTTAAGTTTTTTTCTATATATCTTGAAATTTCTACCATTTCTTGGATGTTTATTTCATTTTCAAGTATTAGCATTATTATTATTTTTCTTTTTTCATTTTTTCTCTTCAATATATCTAAAATGCTTTTATTTCCCCATAAATCTTTTGATATCACATGAAATATTCTTCTACTAAAAAAAGTTAAATTTTCTGCATCCATACTTTCTAATATATATTCTTCAGTATATTTTTTCGGTTTCAATATTATTTTTATTAAATTATTAAATAAAACTATTGGATTTTGACTATATATTCCTATTTTATCTTTTGGCATAATCTCAATATCTGGAAATTCTATTTTTGATCCGGAAATTTTAAGTATAGTTTCAGACATATAATCATCTCCGCTAAGCTGGAATAAAGTTTAAAAAATCAAATTTTTTTACTGCAATAAATTCAGAATTAAATATATCAACATTTTTTAAGTTATCGAATATATCCAACATATTTTTGCCTGTATATTTTAATATTCCATTATTATAAATACCATATTCTGAATCAATTAAAATATTACCATTGCTACTATTGTAAAAAGTAACACAAAATTCAAATAATCTTTTTTGTATATTTAATTCCTTTACTATAGAAAATTCATTTTTAGTTATTATTATATTTTTTTTAAATGATAATTTACCTATAGCTCTTAAAAAAGAGGTGTGAATTAAAAATTTAGCATATATTCTCTGATTATCTTTTTCTATTAAAAATGTATAATCTGTAAAATCATTTCCTAAAACTATAGGAGCTATTATTTTCCCACCATTTTTCAATTGATTTATCCACGTTACAGGGATACCATCTACTGCTATTGTTGATATTATTATATCAAATGTTTCACCTTTATATCCATAATAACCATCTTTATTTAATAAAATAACATTTTTATAATATTTCAAATTTTTTCTTGCTATTTTAAAAATTTCTTCCTCAGGTTCTGTAGAAACTACTAATCCTTTTTCACCAACAATTTCAGAGATAATAGCTGCATTATAACCTGTACCTGTTCCTATTTCGAAAACCCTTTTACCTTCTGTTAAGCCTGCTTCTTTAAAAAAAAGCGCCATTAAAGAAGGTTGACTTGATGTTGATAATATATTTCCACCATAATATGTTGGTATTGCTTCATCAAAATATACATTACCTTCATTAATCCCACTATAAACAAAATCCTCTCGTGGAACTTTTGCAAAAGCTTGTATTATATTTTCGTTTAATCCTTTTATTTTGTTTTTAATCAACTCAGACAGTTCTCTTCTATTCATTCTTACCTTTCAACTCTAAATATTTTTTCCAATCTTCATTAAATCTTTCAATTCCTTTATCTGTTAATGGATGGAAAAATAATTTCTGGACAACATTAAATGGTATTGTTGCTATATCACATCCCATTTTAGCAACTTCAACAACGTGATAAGGATGTCTAACACTTGCTGCAATAACCTGTGTATCAAAATCATAATTATAAAATATTTGTAATATTTCCTCCACTAAATCAAGCCCTTGATTGCCTATATCATCAACTCTACCAATAAACGGGCTTACATATGTAGCTCCAGCTTTAGCTGCTAATAATGCTTGTAAAGGGCTAAAAACAAGAGTTACATTTGTTTTTATTCCTTCTGAAGAAAGAGTTTTAACTGCTTTAATACCATCTTGTGTCATTGGAATTTTCACAACAACATATTCACTTAATGAAGCTAAGTGTCTTGCCTCTTTAACCATATTTTCATAGTCCATAGAAACTACTTCTGCACTTACAGGCCCCTTAACTACATCACATATTTCCTTTACTCTAGTTTCAAAATCTATATCTCCTTCTTTAGATACCAATGTTGGATTTGTTGTAACTCCATCAATTATTCCCCAATCTTTTGCTTTTTTTATTTCTTCAAGATTTGCCGTGTCTAAAAATATTTTCATAAAAATACCCCCTTTATTTTTTAATCTTTCTATTAATAACATATATATTATATCATAAAAATGAGGCCTTTCGGCCTCATTTAGAACATTTTTATTACTTTACCATATAAAAAACAAGTTTTTATTTTTCACTCTCTTGAATTTTAGAAACTTTTATTTTTACATTTCTAATCCATAAATCTGCAGACAATGTTTTATATTGTTCACTACAATACACCCAAAATATAACTCTAATATATTTTATTCTTTTTTCACCAACAATATCCGCTACATTAAATCTCAAATTAAAATCATTAGAATCTTTTAATGGCATAGGATTTATCCACAGATGTTCTTTAAAAGGGTATTCAGATGAACTCCAGACAAAAGCCATTTTATCCACACTCTCTTTTTTCTCATTAAGAAAAGAAAAGATTATTCCTGAAACACTGTATGCATTCTCTGGCAATATTTTACTCTTTACCGCTAAACCTGCAATCTCAGCATAAAAATCTACAAAACTTTTTGAATTATAAGGTAATTCAAAATCTTTATACAACGTGATTTCAGAATATCCCTCTTTATGAATTCTATACCATATTGTATTTCCAATAGCGTCTAAATCGGCATAACTAACTTTTTCTTTCCTTCCGCCAATATTCCAATATTCATAATCTTTTGGCATAAAATAAGAAAAAACATGTGATTTTTCATATAATTTATTTTTTTCTTTACTTTTTCCAAGTATATTACCAGAATAAACCAAACCATTAGAATTATCATCTACTCTTTTATTCTCAAAATTATTCGATATATTCCCGTTTTTAGTATACATTTGATCAATAGATTCTTTTACCCCATCTTTTATCAATATAATCCTTTTATCTGATATCTCATTTAACCGATTCTCTGGAGATACAACTTCAACTTTATAGTCATTATTTAATGTATTTAAATCTCCCTTATATATAGTATTGCCAATTACATAATAAGTTTCTGAAAATACTATATAAGGCATTAAAATTAGTAAAATGAAAATTCCTTTTTTCATTATATCCCCTCCTTGAGAATTACTATATTGAATATCGTCCAATTCTTTAAAATATTTAATTTTTTCATATTTTATTTTGACAACAGTCTGATCTATTTTTGTATTAAAAAAAGATTGTGATATAATAAAATGAATAAAAATAGTTGTAGGTGATAAAATGAAAAAAGCCATTGTCTTTAGCACATACTCTGAAGAAATGAGAGTAGCTTTGTTAGAAGATGAAAAATTAATGGAAATTTTTTTTGAAGATTTAGAAGCCAATAAGTTGTCAGGAAAAATTTTTTTAGGGAGAATAGAAAATGTTGTCCCTGCACTAGAATCTTTTTTTGTAAATATTGGAACAAAAAAAAATGGCTTCTTAAGATATAAAGATACTATAGTTGATACTGATACTTTGCATCGTGGTTCTTTTATAATTGTTCAGGTTAAAAAAGATGGAAATAGTCGAAAAGGCCCCCAATTAACTATGCGTATTGATATTCCAGGAAGATATCTAGTGTATATGCCATATGGTGAAAATAGTATTGGAATATCAAAAAAAATTTTTTCTTCTTCTGAAAAAGATAGATTAAGAGAAATAGGTGAAATATTAATAGAAAATGAAGAGGAAGGCATTATATTTAGAACAAATAGTGAAAATGTTGACTTTGATACTTTAAAAGAAGAATTCGAAAATTTAAAAAATATATGGGATAATATTTTAGAAAAAGCAAAAACTATTAATAAACCTAAATTATTATTTGAAGAGGAAAATTTTGTTGAATATATTTTAAGAGAAAAATTAGATATTTATACAAATGAGATAATAACAGATGACTCTAAATTATTTAGAAAGTTTAATAAATTAAAAGAAAATTATAAAAATTTAAAAGTGAGAAAAGTAGATATCGATGCGTTTTCATGGACTGGAATATATGAGCAATTAGATGATTTATTTTCAAGAAAGGTCGAATTACCAAGCGGAGGAATTATTACTGTAGATAAAACTGAGGCATTAACTGTATTTGATGTTGATTCTGCTGGGAATGTTTTAGAAAATAATGTTGAAAATACTTCATTTAAAACAAATTTAGAAGCAGCAAAAGAAATAGCAAGACAATTGCGCTTAAGAAATATAGCTGGTATTATTTTAATAGATTTTATTGATATGAAAAACGATTATCATAAAGAAGAAATTATTAATGTTTTTAGAAACGAAGCTATGAAAGATAAAGCAAGAATTTATATTTCTGGATTTACAAAATTAGGGTTATTGGAGCTTTCAAGAAAAAGGACTACCCCTTCTATAGACTCATTATTATTCACACAATGTCCAATTTGTCAAGGAACTGGAAAAATCGCCTCGCCAAGGATTGTATTCAGGAGAGCTATAAAAGAATTGGAAGAATCTCTCACAGATCTAAAAAAGAAATATGATATCAAAGAGGTCCATACAAGTGTATATCATAACCTTTCTGGATATTTCACAAAAGAAAAGAAAAAAGAAATAGAAAAAAAGTTTAATATCTCATTAGATATAGATTTTAATTGGCCAGATCCAAATTCCTATAATATAAGATATAGAAAATAAAGGTGATTATATGAGAATCCAATTTCAAATAAAGGAAAATATGCTACCGATATTTGATATAGAAAAAAATTTTGATTTATTAATTGTTGGTGGGGTTGAGATCTTAATACGATCTATATTAGATATACCTAATATTTCTTTAGAAGTTAATGGTATTGGAACAAAAATTGCTACACATATAAAAAAATTAGGAATTTCACCAATTATTTATGACTTTATTGGAAATGATGAATTCTTTGATTTTATTAATAAATATTTTGAAAAAAATGATATTACTTTGTTTTTTTCCAGACAACCATATGGAACAAAAAGAGTATTAAAATTAATAAAAAATAATGAAGAAATAGTGTATAAAGATTATAGAAATATTGAAAAAATGGATTATAATCATTCTTTAAATATATTATCTGACGTTTATAATGAAGTTAGAGGGGTTTATTTAATATTAAATAACTTTGAAAACAATATAGCACGAAATGTTAAGCTATTGGGAAAATTTTTATTTTTAGACTTTGAGGAAAGCACTATTATACCTGACTCAAAAGATATATTTGGAGATTTTATATTTATAAATGAAAATATACATTTACCAAAAAATATACATTATATCTATAAAGTAACTTTTTTAAATAATGGAAAAATAAAATTCGAATTTTCTAATGAAAGCTGGACAATAGAACCCTTTTCAATTAATGATGAATATATTTTTGAGGCAAAATGCTCATTCAAAAGTGTAATCGTAAATTCATTATTTGAGGGAAAATCATTAAAAGATGCTTTACTTCTAGGGAATATAGCTTATTCTTATTCTTTAGAAAACAAAGGTAGAATGATTAGCAAAAATTTATTATTAGAAGAATTTTACAAAAGGAAATGAGTATTTATTCATTTCCTTTAAAGAATTTAATTATTTCATCGGCAACTTTTTCTTTTTCTATATCATTTACTACAACATGCGGACTTTTTTCTAATACTATGGTTTTAATCACTTTAGAACTAATATTATTTTTAATTGTATCTGCTACACTTAAAGGAACTGCTCCATCTTTTTTTGATACAATTATTAATGTATTACTTTTTATTCTATTTAATCTTCTTTTAGCTAAACGTTGTAATTTATACAAATCTGCAGCTTTTGGTGGCCAATCATAATCCCAATATTCTCTTGCTAATTTGTTTAACTCTTCTTCTTCATAATTTATTCTTTTTCTTCTATTTAATTTTTTTACAAATAACTTTATAACAGGAGTTAATTTTAATCTCCAATCTTTAGCTTCCAGGGCTGGTGCAGCCAATGCTATTTTTTTAGGATTAAATTGTGCTGATAATAATAACGTTAAGACTCCTCCCATAGATAATCCTGATATATATACATTCTCATATTTTGAATTTAATTCAATATATGAATCAACCACTCTTCTTAACCAATCTTTCCAATTGCTATTTAAAAAATCTATTGAATTCGTTCCATGACCCGGCAATCTTGGAATACATACAGTAAAACCTGATTCGTTTAATCTTTGACCTAAATAATACATATCATGTGGCGTTCCTGTATATCCATGTATTAGCAATACTGCATCTTTTCCACCTTCTAAAAATAAAGGATATGACTTTTCATATATTACTTTTGTATCTTTTGATATATTGTCTAAAAACACCTTATCGCCTCCTTATTTTTTCTAAATAATTTTATCATAAATCTTATAAAATTACTAAAGTTTATAAAAAAAACAGACGAGATATATAACGGTTGGAAAAATATTACATTTCACACGGAGGTGAAATTATGAGAATTTATCACAATATGGAAGCTTTAAACGCTTGGAGAACATTAAGTGGTGTTAAGAGTGAAATGAGTAAATCACTCGAAAAATTATCTTCTGGTCTAAGAATCAACAGAGCAGCTGATGATGCAGCAGGTTTAGCTATCTCTGAAAAAATGAGAAATCAAATTAAAGGTTTAGACACTGCTACAAGAAATGCTCAGGACGCTATTTCTATGATTCAAACTGCAGAAGGTGGATTAGATGAAATCCATTCAATTTTAAAGCGTATGAGAGAACTTGCTGTTCAAGCATCCACAGATACAAATACTGATGCTGACAGAGTTCAATTGCAAAATGAATTTACAGAATTACGAGATGAAATCAATAGAATAGCAAAAACTACACAATTTAATACAAAGAATTTATTAGATGGTTCTTTGAAAGAAACAAGAGACTCTGAGGCTAAATTAGTGTCTCCTGGTTCTGCTCATTTCGAAATTGATACGACATTTGGTACAGATGGAGTTGCACATACAGTAACAAAAGATGGAAATGTTATTATAGAAGTCGGTCAATTCACTGGTGCTGCAACATCTGGTATTGACGTTAAATTAACAATTGTAACAGCAGGTGGTAGTAGTAGCGTTACTACACTTGCTTCTAATGGTTCAGCTGTTGTTGGTGTAGGTGGAGGTTCAATTAAAATTAAATGGGATACTGATCAAGTTGCCGATATTGATGATTATGGCGGAACGTTAGCTAAAGGTACAAAAGTTGATGGTGGAGCAGTTGTAGTATATGGTCAAGTTACAGCTGGTTCTACAGGAGTTGAACCATTAAACTTCCATATAGGTGCAAATGAAGGTCAAGTTATCAACATGGGATTTGAAAGCATGAAGGCTGATGACCTCGGTATTACATCAACCGTTAAGATCGATTCACAAAGTGGCGCTGAGTTTGCTGTAAGTGCTATAGATGCTGCAGTATATAAGGTTTCTGCTTTCAGAGCTAAATTAGGTGCTGCTCAAAATAGGCTTGAACATACTATCAAGAATTTAGGTGTAGCTTCTGAAAACTTAACTGCTGCTGAGTCAAGAATTAGAGATGCTGATATGGCTAAGGTTATGGCTCAATACACTCGAGAACAAATTCTTATGCAATCTGGTACTGCTATGTTATCTCAAGCTAATCAATTACCTCAACAAGTATTGCAATTACTAAGATAATAACTATTTTTAAAGGGCGAATGGATTCGCCCTTTTTTATTTTATTCCTACTAAAGTTTATTAAAAAACAGACGAAATATATAACAGTTGGAAAAATATTACATTTCACACGGAGGTGAAATTATGAGAATTTATCACAATATGGAAGCTTTAAACGCTTGGAGAACATTAAGTGGTGTTAAGAGTGAAATGAGTAAATCACTCGAAAAATTATCTTCTGGTCTAAGAATCAACAGAGCAGCTGATGATGCAGCAGGTTTAGCTATCTCTGAAAAAATGAGAAATCAAATTAAAGGTTTAGACACTGCTACAAGAAATGCTCAGGACGCTATTTCTATGATTCAAACTGCAGAAGGTGGATTAGATGAAATCCATTCAATTTTAAAGCGTATGAGAGAACTTGCTGTTCAAGCATCCACAGATACAAATACTGATGCTGACAGAGTTCAATTGCAAAATGAATTTACAGAATTACGAGATGAAATCAATAGAATAGCAAAAACTACACAATTTAATACAAAAAACTTGTTAGATGGTTCTTTGAAAGAAACAAGAAATGCTGATGTAAAGTTAGTATCTCCTGGTTCTGCACACTTTGAGGTTGGTACATTCTCTGCAAGTATGACAAATGATGCAAATTTCGTTATAGAAGTTGGTCAATTTAGTGGTGGAGCTACATCACAACTAGATGTTTTAGTTAAAAGAATTGATTCCAATGGTGTAACAACTGTAGGTTCTTCTATTGTTAGTGTAGGCGCAGGAAGCATTCAAGTTACTGTAGCTGGAGGAGGAACTGTAACTATTAAATGGGATACTAACCAAATTGCGAAAATCGATGACTACGGTGGAACATTAGCTTCAGGAACAAAAGTTGATGGTGCAGCAATTGTAGCTTATGGTCAAGTTACAGCTGGTTCTACAGGAGTTGAACCATTAAACTTCCATATAGGTGCAAATGAAGGTCAAGTTATCAACATGGGATTTGAAAGCATGAAGGCTGATGACCTCGGTATTACATCAACCGTTAAGATCGATTCACAAAGTGGCGCTGAGTTTGCTGTAAGTGCTATAGATGCTGCAGTATATAAGGTTTCTGCTTTCAGAGCTAAATTAGGTGCTGCTCAAAATAGGCTTGAACATACTATCAAGAATTTAGGTGTAGCTTCTGAAAACTTAACTGCTGCTGAGTCAAGAATTAGAGATGCTGATATGGCTAAGGTTATGGCTCAATACACTCGAGAACAAATTCTTATGCAATCTGGTACTGCTATGTTATCTCAAGCTAATCAATTACCTCAACAAGTATTGCAATTATTAAGATAATAACTATTTTTAAAGGGCGAATGGATTCGCCCTTTTTTATTTTATTTTGAACTTTGTCTACAAACCAAAACTCTCTTCCAAATTGGAAGAGAGTTTTAGCATATATAATATACTTTTTAATATACTTTCGTCTTTTTTATCCAACCAATAACTATAGGACTTGCAATATATAATGAGGAATATGTTCCAACAACAACACCTACTGCTAATCCAAATGCAAATGGTGCTATTGCCTTTCCACCCCAAATCAATATTGGTAAAATTACCAAAAATGTTGTTAATGATGTATTAATAGATCTTACAATAACTTCATTAATACTTGTATTAACAATTTCTTCTATACTCTTTTTACCTCTTAACTTTTTCATATTTTCTCTAATCTTATCATAAACAACGATAGTATCATTTAAAGAATAACCTGCTAATGTTAAAAATGCAGCTATTGCAGCAACATTAATCTCTATATTAAATATAGAATAAAATCCCATTGTAATGATTATATCATGAGCTAAAGCTAATATAGCTCCAACACCAAAAGAAAATTTAAATCTTAATGTTATATATGCCAACAGCAATATCAAAGAAATAATTACTGCATACCATGCATAAGATTTAATTTCTTGAGCTGCAAAACCTGAAACATCATTAAACTCTAAAAAATTAATTGTTACGCCTTTATCCTTGAACTCTTTTGTTAAAGATTTTATTAATGTTTCTTTTAACTCAGTAGAACCTGATAATGATTCTTTTAAAACTATCATATATTGGGATAATTTAGAGTTTTCTACACTTAAATCTTTTAATTTTGCTATTTTAGCAGTTGCATAATCTGAGTTAATATTTGTTAAAACATTTCTAATATCATCTATAGTAACCTCTTTATCAGAAGATATGATAAATTCTGTTCCACCTGCAAAATCAACACCTAAATTAAATCCTTTTGTAAATACAAATATTAAACTAACCACAATTAATAATAGTGAAAGAGAAATAAATACTTTTCTTTTCCCAACGAAATCAATCATTATTTTCCCTCCTCTACAGCCGCTTTTTGATATTTCTTAGTATTGATTAAATGGCTTGATGTTTCTAATATTGCTCTAGATACAACAAGATTTGTGAACATACTACCTAAAACACCAATTATCAATGTAACAGCAAATCCCCTTACTGTACCTGTTGCGAAGTAGTATAAAACAACACCTGCTAATACTGTTGTTAAATTTGCATCAAAAAGAGTCCAAAATGCTTTATCAAAACCAAATCTAACGGCTGTTAATGGAGGTCTTCCATGCCTTAATTCTTCTTTAATTCTTTCATAAATAATAACATTACCATCTACGGTTGTACCAAAAGTCAAAATAATACCTGCTAAACCTGGTAAGGTTAAAATTGCGTGAGTTCCCGCTAAAACACCCAATAACAATACTGAGTTAAATAATAATACGATATCTGCAACTACACCCATCCAACCATAAAATGCTATCATGTATACCATAACAACAACTAATCCTAATAATCCAGCTTTTATTATAGTTTCTACTACATCCTTACCTAATGTTGGACCAGTAGTTCTTTCTTGGAATTTTACCAAATCAACAGGTAAATTACCAGCTTTAATTAAAGCTGCAACATTCCTTGCTTCTTCTATTGTTTGAATTCCTTCAATAACAGCTGAACTACTTGTTATCTTTTGATTTACAGTTGGAGCAATAATTACTCTATTATCTAAAACAATTGCTAATCTTTTTCCCACTAAATTACCAGTTATCAATTCAAAATTTTTGCTTCCTTTAGAACTAAATTTCAAATTTACTAAAAATCCTTTTCCTCTTGTGTTAATATCTGCATTTGCATCTACAACTTCTGCACCAGTAAATTCAAATGGTTCTTTTCCAAAAGTAAAATATTTTTGAACTTTATACCATGTAGTTTCATCATACATATCTCTTACATAATCGTATAATGGTTCTTCTTTTCCATTTATAACAACATATTTATTCCTTCTAACTTCTGGTTTTGTATCTGAAGTTGTAACATCTATAACTTCTGCAAAATATAATTTACCTCTACTACCTATTAATTTTTCTGCTTCTTCAATATCTGTAATACCTGGAATTTCTACTCTAACTCTTATTTTATTACCGCTAACAACTTTAGTAACTACAGCTTCAGTATATCCTGCAGCATCTAATCTCTTTCTTAATACTAAAATAACATTGTCTATTATTTCATTTGGATCCGTGCCTTGATCAAGCTTCATATTATATTCCAACATACTTCCGCCTTTAATATCTAATCCTAATTTTATATTTGAAAAATACTTTAAAACACCTGTATTTTCAGAACTTGTCTTAGATGGCCAAAAAAACATCAACAAGGCTGTTAGTATGACAATTACAGAAATAATTACCCTTATGTTATGTGTTTTCAACAAAATCAACCCCCTCGAATATTACTTTTTGTTTTCTTCTTCTTTATTTGACTTGGAAAGAATTGCGGCTATTGAACTTTTTGTAATATCTAATTCAGTTTTGTCTGCTGTTCTTATTCTTACATAGTCATTATTAATACTTACTATTTTTCCAATTATTCCAGAAGATGTCATGATTTTATCATCTTTTTTTAGTTTTGATAACATATCTCTATGCTTTTTTTCTTGCCTCTTCTGTGGCATTATTATCAAGAAATACATTAAACCAAAGATTAAAATAAATGGAAACAATAAACTCCATATACTACCTGAAGCAGTCGTTGCAGCTGCTCCTGTTGTGGTTTGTGGTGCTGCTGCTTCTGGTGGTCCAAAAAATAAAAAATCTGTTAAACTATGAATATTCATAAAACTTCACCTCCAAATTAATTTTTTCTTAGAATATTATAACACAGATTTGTGATTTATGGAAATTTTTATGATATAATTAAGAGGGAAATTTATTATTTATGTGGAAAAAATTATTGAAAAAGAATAAGGGGGTATGAAAATGGAACTTTTAAAAGAACTTGAAAGTATTATTAACAATTTAACTGAAAAGTATAACAAAGTAAAGGCGGAAAGAGATTCTCTAAAGAAAGAAAGCGAAGAACTTTATACAGAATATGAAAACTTAACAAGAGAACGGGACTTATTGAAGAATCAAATTGAAGAATTCAAAAAGAACGAAGAAGAAATGGAAAAATATATTCAAGAAATTAATTACAAACTAAAAGAAATTTTAGGTGAAGAAAATAATGAAGAAGCACCAGCTAATATCGAACTAGAAAATAATGAAGAAAACAACGAAGAAAAGTCATCCTATGAAGAACCAAAATGGTAATATTTTATAGGCGGTGAATTTTGTGGGAGACAAGGGACAAAAACATATATATTTTGATTTAATGGGTAAAAAATATGATTTTATTACAGATGAATCAGAAGATGTTGTTAATGAAATATTAGAAAATATAAAAGAAAATGTTGAAAACATATATGCTAGGATGAACAATCCAGATATTGTTCATATACTTTTACTTTTATTATTAAATGAACATCTCGAAAAATTGGAATTGAAAAATGGTTTAAAAGAACTTATTGATAAAGTCTCTAATGTCTCCCATAACAAATAGTATTTATATGGTGGTGTTGTAAAAATGAAAATAGGTTTTTTTGATTCGGGAATAGGTGGATTAACTGTTCTTAAAAAGGTGGTCAATACCTTCAAAGGCCACCAATATTTTTATTTTGGAGATACATTAAATGTTCCATATGGTTCAAAACCTATTGAAAAAATAATCGATATTTTAAAAAGATTATTTTATTATTATGATTCGATAGGAATTGATATTGTAGTTGCAGCATGTAATACTTCAGATTCTATAATATTAAAAAATTATATTGATATGTCTCAATATAATTTTAAGTATATTAGCATTTTAAAGAATGCAATTTCTCAAATAAATGCTTATGAAAATGTTTTATTATTAGCTACAGAGAATACCATTAAAACAGGCACATATAGAGAATTACTTGCTTCAAAAAATGTGAAAATAAGTGAAATTGCATGCCCATTATTTGTTCCATTGATAGAAGAAGGAATTTGGCATGGACCAATCGCTGAATCCATTGTAAATTTTTACTTAAAAAAGCAAAAATCTTATGATAAAATAATTTTAGGTTGCACTCATTATCCAATTTTAGAAAAACATATAAAAAAGACTATTAGAGGTAAAATTATTGATCCTGCTGATGGAATTATTGAAAATTTAAAATATTTTTTACCTATTATAAATTCAATGCCAAAAATTAAATTTTTAATTTCTGGTGATATAAATAAATTTAAACATAATTCAGAAAGAATTATGGGTAGGTTACATTATATTGAATATTCCTCACTTGTTTTAGAAGAATTGGAGTGGTTTAATGAAAAAAAATAGAAAAATTTTACTAATAACAGGATTATCAGGTGCTGGAAAAACAACTATATTAAAGATTTTAGAAGATCTTAATTATTACACAATAGATAATATTCCACCTCATTTAATTGAAAATTTTTTAATAATGTTATTGAATACATCTGACATTGAAAATGTAGCTTTTGTAAGTGATATAAGATGGAAAAATTCAGAAGAATTGAAATCAAAAATTTTAATTCTTAGAGAAAAGTTTTTAAATTCGCCAGATATTACATTTAAAATTATTTTTCTTGACTCTTCTATTGAAACAATTAAAATTAGATTTATGAAATCAAGGAGAGGTCATCCATTACAGAACAATGCTTTATCTTTAGATGAAGCTATAGACAAAGAGATTGAACTTATGACTCCAATAAAAGAAATATCAGATATTATAATTGATACAACAAATCTTGAGCCATCTATGTTTAGAGAAAAAATTTTAGATATATTGCAAAACACAAAAAAGAATATAACTAAAATTAAAATAATAAGTTTTGGATTTAAATATTCAACACCTCATGATCTGGATTATCTATTTGATGTGAGATTTCTCCCTAACCCATATTATATTAAAGAACTTTTTATTCAAACAGGCAAAGATAAGGAAATAAAGGAATATTTAGAAAATTTTGAAGAAACTCATCAAATTGTAGAATCTATAAATGACTTTTTACTTAAAGTGCAAAAATGGTATTCCGCTACAGGAAGAGTATCTATAAATGTTGGAATAGGCTGCACAGGTGGGAAACACCGTTCTGTATATGTTGCTGAAAAAGTATATGAATTGCTAAAAAATAAAAACTCCAATGTATCAATATTCCATCGAGATATTAACAGGTGAGATTATGTCTATTTTTTCTGAAGATGTAAAACTAGAATTATCAAACTTAGAAATAGAACATCCTGAGGTTGAATTATTTGGATTTATAAAAGGTAAAGGAAGTTTTGTTATAGAAGATAGTAATCATTTTTTAAAATTATCAATATCCTCTATGAACACTTTAAAACGAGTTTATAAACTTTCAAAAGAGCTTTTTAAAGAGTGGATTACAACTTATATTAAAGTTGAGAAAAGATTAAAGTTAGGAAGAATGGGAGAGCTCTATTTTAATCTCATGCATGCAAAAATAATATTTGACGAAAAAAAAATAGATATTTTTTCTGATTCTATACCAAAATATATATCTAATGATCCATATTTATTTGGTATATTTTTAAGGGGATTATTTTTAAGTTGTGGATCTGTTTCAATAACAAAAAACTATCATCTAGAAATTTTTTCTGATTTTACAGAAAATTTTGCTCAAATGATAATAAAAAATTTACAAAATCTTATAGGAATCAAAGCTAATTATATAACTAAAAATAATAAAATAAAGATATATGTTAAATCTTCAAAAGATATTTTAAATACATTGGAATTGATAGGAGCACATAATTCTGTTGAAAAAATTGCTAATACTATAAAAGTTCGCGAATTAAAAAGTAACGTATCTCGAACATTTAATTTTATTTCTGCAAATGCTAATAAAACTGCGGACAGCGCTTCAAGACAGATTAAAAATATTAAATTTATTATTGATAAATACGGACTTGATAATTTACCTGATGATTTAAAAGAAGTAGCATTATATAGATTAGAAAATGAAAGTGATAGTTTGAGCGAAATGGCTGAGAACTTGAATTTATCGAAATCAACACTGTATTATAAAATGAAAAAAATAGAAAAATTAGCTAACAAATTAAGAAGAGGTGAAAAAATTTGAAATGTCCATATTGCGGTTATGAAGAAACTAGAGTGCTTGACTCTAGAACAATCGCAGAAGGAACTGTTACCAGAAGGAGACGCGAATGCTTAAAATGCAATAGTAGATTTACAACTTATGAAAGATATGAAACTCATAAAATTTTTGTTATAAAAAAGAATGGTCAGAGGGAAGTTTTTGATAGACAAAAAATATTGAATGGGTTAATAAAAGCATGTTATAAAAGAACTATTTCATACGAACAATTAGAAAATATTGCTGCTCAAATTGAAGAAAATATAAGAAAATTAGGAATATCTGAAATAGAAAGTGTAAAAATTGGTGATATGGTTATGAATGAATTAAAAAGTCTGGATCATGTGGCTTATGTTAGATTTGCTTCAGTATATAAAGAATTCGGTGATCTTGACCATTTCGTAAAAATAATAAATGATTTAAGAAAAAAAGAAAATTAAGGAGGTTTAAATATGGTTCCAGGCGAAAAAATACAATTGACAAGAGAAGGTTATGAAAATCTTATAAAAGAAAAAGAAGAATTAAAAAAGAAATTAATGACTGAAATTGCTGAAAGAATTAAAGAAGCAAGAGAATTAGGTGATTTATCAGAAAACAGTGAATATGAAGAAGCAAAAAATGAACAGGGTAAAATTGATTCAAGAATTAAAGAAATAGACTATATTTTGGATAATGCTGAAGTTATTGATGAATCAGAAAGTAATACAGAAGAGGTAAATCTTGGCAATACTGTAATTGTTAAAGATTTGAATAAAAATATTGAAGAAACATATAAAATAGTAAACTCACAAGAAGCCGATATTTTTTCAAATCCTAAAAAAATTAGTTCTGAATCTCCATTAGGTAGAGCATTATTGAAAAAAAGAATTGGTGATAGAGTAAAATTCAAAACACCATCAAATAAAGAAAGAGAAATTGAAATTTTAGCTATATTAAAATATGGAGGTGCTTGATTTGAGCGATTTAAGAGAGCAAAGATTAAAATTGATAGAGGAATTACGTAAAGAAGGGAAAAATCCATATCCATACAGATATGAAAAAGAAATGAAGGTTGAAGAAATAAAGAAAAAATACAACCATATAGATGCTGGAGAATTATTAGAAAACGATGTATTTAAATTTGCTGGAAGAGTTATGTCAATAAGGAAACATGGAAAATCCGCTTTTTTTGTTTTAAAAGATGATACAGGAAGAATTCAAGCATATATTAGAAAAGATAAAGTTCCAGAAGGAAAATATGATGAATTTAAAAAATATATGGATATTGGTGATTGGGTTGGAATTGAAGGATTCCCATTCAAAACACATACTGGGGAATTAACATTGTTAGTACTTAATTTTGAAATACTTTCAAAAGCTTTAAGACCATTACCTGAAAAATGGCATGGATTAAAAGATAAAGAAGTTAAATACAGGCAAAGATATGTAGATATGATTGCAAATGATGATACTTTAAAAACTTTTGTAACTAGATTTAAGGCAATTAGATATATTAGAGAATTTTTAAATTCAAAAGGGTTTATAGAAGTAGAAACCCCAACATTACATCCCATTTTAGGTGGTGCTAATGCAAGACCTTTTGTTACTCACTTAAATGTTTATGATACAGATATGTATTTAAGAATTGCTCCAGAATTGTATTTAAAAAGATTAGTAGTTGGCGGTATGGAAAAAATATACGAAATTGGAAAGAATTTTAGAAATGAAGGTGTTTCATATAAACACAATCCAGAATTTACGATGATGGAATTATATCAAGCTTATGCAGATTATACTGATATGATGAAAATAACAGAAGAAGTTCTCTCTTATGTTGTAAAAAAAATACATGGAACAACTAAAATTAATTATCAAGGTGTAGAAATTGACTTCACACCACCATTCAAAAGAGTAAAAATGAGAGACTTTATAAAAGAACACTTGGATGTTGATATTTTAGAAGATCCAGATGAAAAATTAGTAGAAGTTCTAAAAGAAAATGGCGTAGATGTAATGGTTGAAGATAAAGGGCATTATATTGATGAATTATGGTCATTAGTAGAACATCATGTTATTCAACCAACATTTGTATTAGAACATCCTGTTGAAATCTCCCCATTAGCAAAAAGACATAGAGAAGATCCAAGAGTTACTGAAAGATTTGAACTTATAATACATGGAAGAGAATTAGCAAATGCTTTTAGTGAATTAAATGATCCCGTTGACCAATTACAAAGATTTAAGAAACAAGTTGAATTAAAAGACATGGGTGATGAAGAAGCTCAAATGATGGATTTAGATTTTGTTAGAGCTTTAGAGTATGGACTCCCCCCAACTGGTGGTTTAGGAATAGGAATTGATAGATTTGTAATGTTCTTAACTAATGCTGAAACTATAAGGGATGTTATTGCTTATCCTATTGTAAAACCAATGAGATTTGAGGATGAGGAAAATTTATTTAATTCCGACGAATAATTTTAACCTTATTTAAATATTAAATTCATCTTTATGTATATAATATACTAGGTATAAAATGTATAAAATAATAATTAAAATATACAGGAGGCTGATTGAAATGGCTAGAGTTTGTGAAATCTGTGGAAAAAGACCTACAGCTGGAAATAGTGTTGCTCACTCAAAAGTTACAACAAGAAGATGGTGGAAACCAAATATACAAAAAGTTAAAGTTGTTTTAGAAGATGGAACAGTTAAAAGAATGAATGTTTGTACAAGTTGTTTAAAAGCAGGCAAAGTTAAAAGAGCTATATAAAACAATATAATAAAGCGCCTTAAAGGCGCTTTTTATGTTATAATATAGATAATAAATATCAAATTATGTATATAAATGAAGGTGATAATTTGAAAATATTAGGACCTATTGTTACTTCAAAATCAATCGGAGAATCCTATATTCAAATAAGGGATTTAATACCATTGGCAAAACGATTTCATTATGATGGTATTGCTATTTTAGAAAATCATCCTAAATCTTGGATTTCATTTATAAAATTATGCAATCAATTTAATATAAAGCCAACTATTCTTTTTGAATACGAAAATAATGTTTTTATTCCTTCTAATTCAAAGGACTTAATAGAAATTATAAAATTATATAATGGTATAAACAAAAATATATCAATTCCATATTTTTCAAAAAATCTGATATATAAAAAAATTGTTTATCCAACTAAAAACTTTAATAAAATCATTAATAACATTGATGGTGATTATATCAAGAAAGATTACGGGATAGAAAATTATATTTCTAAAGATATATATAATAGAATTACAAATATGGACTTTAAATATAATTTGAAAGATTTTTATGTTGGAATTCCAAAGATGGGCGGATTTAAAAAATTATATGAATCTCTTTTGCCAATAATAAGCAAATTACCTGATTCATATATGGATAGATTAAAATATGAATTGGAAACTATTAGAAAATTAAACATTTCTGATTATATACTTTCTGTGAAAAAAATAGTTGATGTTGCTAAAAATACTGGAAGTTTAGTAGGACCCGGAAGGGGTTCAGCGGTAGGATCATTAGTAGTATATTTACTTGGAATAACTTTAATAGATCCAATCCGTTACAATCTATATTTTGAAAGGTTCTTAAATTTATCTCGACATGAATTACCTGATATAGACCTTGATGTTGAATCTGAAAAAAGGGATGAAATAATAGAATCGTTATCAAATTATTTTGAAATTGCTCAAGTAAGAACATATGTAAAAATGAAGAGTAAAAGCGTATTTAAAAAAGTAAAAGAATTTCTTGATTACGATTATTCAGAAAAATTTTTCAAACCTATAAGATCTCCTAAAAATATGCAATTATACAATACTCAAAACAAAGAATTAAAAACTTTTTATACACTAGCATTTTATTTAGAAGGTTTAGAAATTGCTGAGTCAGTTCATGCTGCTGGAATAATGTTATCAGATGGGTTATTGAAAAATAAAATTCCTATTGATAGAAGTAGAAAAATCCCAATTACATTATGGGAAATGGATGAACTTAAAGAAGTTGGAATAGAAAAATTTGATTTATTATCTTTAGATACCTTATCTTTATTAAAAAAATTAAATTTTAAATATTCAAAAGAGAGCTTTTATAACCTCGATAATAAAAAAGCATATTCTTTAATTTCAAAAGGTTTAACTGAAGGAATTTTTCAACTCGAATCTAAATTAGCTAAAAATTTAGCTAAAAAATTACAACCAAAAGATTTTGAAGAATTATATATATTACTTGCATTAAATAGGCCTGGACCTTTAAATTCTGGTATGTTTGATGAATATATAGAAGGAAATAGTAAGGATTATTTAAAAAAACTTCTACCTGAAACAAAAGGTGTTGTGATTTTCCAAGAACAGGTTATGTATCTTTCCCAAAAGTTAGGAAAACTATCCCCTGAAGAATCTGATAATTTTAGAAAAGCTATATCTAAAAAAGAGATTAAAAAAATAGAAGATTTGAAAAATAAATTTATTAAAAATGCTTCAAAAAAAATAGGTTTTAATGAAGCTAACAGTCTATATAATAAGATTGAAAATTTTGCTCAATACGCTTTTAATAAATCTCATAGTGTTGCCTATGCGCATATCAGTTATTGGATTGCCAGTTTAAAAAGTTCTAATCCTGAAAGATTTTATCTAGAATATATCAAATTCAAAGGTTTTACATTTAGTTTATTTAATGAAATAAAAAAATTCAAAATATCTATTCATCATCCTAATATACATTTCCCACATGGAAAATATGAAAATAAAAAAATTTTTCTCCCATTAAGAATTATTAAAGGCGTAGGAGAATTTGTTGAAAACATTATTTACTCTGATATTTCTAAGAATGGACAGTATAAATCTTTTGAAGATTTTATTAAAAGGGCAAAGAATATAGGAATAACCAGAAATATAATTGAGCAAATGATAAAAGCTGGAGTGTTTAATATATTTGACAAAAATAGAAGAAAATTATTAAGGATGATTTCTGAAATAGAAATGAACAGCAGTGAAACATCAAAAAAAATACTTAGCAATGTTTTTGGAGAAAATATAACTGAAAATACAAAAAATATAAAAACAACAAAAGAAGACATTATTAATTTTGAAAAAGAAGTGTATGGATTTTCATTAAATAATAATTTATAATATAATGTTTTTTGGAACTTGATTTTGTAAAAAAATTGTGATATAATACTTTTGAAATATTATTACAGATGTTCGAGGGCAAAGCCCTCGAACTCTCTTTTATATAATATGGAGGTGCATTTATGAAAGAAATAAAAGACTTGATAAAAGAAAAATCAATTGAAATTGCTAAAAATATGAGTCTTGAAATTTTTGATATTTCATTAAAAAAAATACGAAGAAAATTGAAATTAGAAGTCATTATTGACAAATTAGATGATTATGTTGGTATTGATGAATGTGAAAATTTTTCTAGAGAACTTGAAGCTTATTTGGATGAAAAAGATTTAATTGATACTTCTTATGATTTAATCGTAAGTTCTCCAGGTTTGGATAGACCATTGAGAAATATCAATGATTTTATAAGGTTTAAAGATAAATTAGCAAAAATAATATTAAAAGAAAGAATTGAAAACCGAACTGCAATCAAAGGTTATATTAAAAATATTGAAAATAACACTGTTTTTGTTGAAGAAAAAGATGGTGGAAAATTAATAAAAATACCTTATGAAAAAATACTAAGAGCAAATTTAGAAATCGATATATAACAGGAGGTGTAACAATGAATGTTGTTTTAATTGAGGCTTTAGAAGAATTAGAAAGAGAAAAGGATATAAAAAAAGAAATATTGTTAGAAATAATTGAAAAAGCTATTGAAAAAGCTTATAAAAATAATTATGAAATGGAAAATGTTGAAGTTGTTGTTGATAAAAACCATGGAGAAATAACGATATATCAAATTTTAAAAGTTGTTGAAAAAGTTGAAAATGAAGGTGAAGAAATTTCTCTAGAAGAAGCAAAAAAAATCGATTCGAAAGTGAATATTGGTGATTATATTAGGAAAAAAATAAATCCGAAAAAAGAATTCAAAAGAATTGCTGCTCAAACAGCAAAACAAGTAATAAAACAAAGTATAAGAGAAATTGAAAAGGAAAATTTATATCATAAATATTCGCCTTTAGAAGGAAAAATCACTACAGCAGAAGTTTTATTAGTAACAAAAGATTATGCAGATATTAGAATCGGTAAATTAGAAACTAAATTACCTCAAAAAGAATGGATACCTGGGGAATCCCTATATTCGGGAGATATTATAAAAGTTTACATTAAAAGTATTCAAAAAACTACTAAAGGACCAAAAATTTTAGTTTCTAGAAGTGTTCCAGAATTTGTTGAAGAATTATTTAAAATGAATATACCAGAAGTTGAAGATGGTATCGTAAAAATTAAAAAAATTTATAGAGAACCTGGAATAAGAAGTAAAATTGCCGTATATTCTGAAGATCCAAAAATAGATCCAGTTGGTGCATGTATTGGAGAAAATGGTGTCAGAATTAGTCAAATATTAGAAGATTTAAAAAACTTGGAGAAAATAGATGTTATTAAATGGTCTGATGATATTGAAGAATTGATTAAAAATGCATTAGCTCCTGCTCAAGTTGTTAACATTAAATTAGACAACAAAAATAGAATGGCTTTAGTTCATGTACCTGAAAATCAACTCTCCTTAGCAATAGGTAAAGGCGGTCAAAACGCAAGAGCTGCAGCTAAAATTACTGGTTGGAAAATAGATATACATACCATTTGATTTAAATAAAGGGGAACACAATTTTAATACTATTTAAATCAAAAAGTATTTTTTTTGCTGTAGAATTGTATCGAACTAAAATATGAGGAGGCGGATTGAACACTATGTCCCAACAAATTCTTAAAAAAGTTCTTAGAGACAAAAAACAAAGAATGACTGCTCAAAGAGAATTAATTTTAAAAATATTTCTTGAATCAAAAGGACAACTTTTAAGCTTAGATGATGTATATATGAATATCAGAAAGAAAAAAAATCATAAAACAAGCAAAATGACAGTAAAAAGAGGCATCGATTTATTAGAAGAATTGGGTATAATTAGAAGATTCGATTTTGAAGATGGAACTTCCAGATACGAATTAATAGAAGACGCTCAAGATGAAACAAATGTTTTATTTATATGTGAGAATTGTGGAAAAGCTATCAAATTAGATATTGATAAGGATAAAATTAAAGATTTAGTTCCTATGGAAAATATTGAAATCAAAGATTTTGACTTAAAAATTTATGGAATGTGTTCAGAATGCAAATAGCTGCACCTCAAAGTGCAGCTATTTTTTTATCTGAATAATCTAATTATTTCATTTTTTAAATCTCCTATACCTTCTCCAGTGTTAGAAGATACTGGAAAATAAATATAATCTCCATATTTAGATAATGTTGATTTTATAATATTTAATTTTTTTATTCTTTCAGATTTCTTTACTTTATCAACTTTTGTCAAAACAATCATAAATGGGATCCCTAATTCTTTTAGCCATTGTATCATTTCTAAATCTTTTTTTTGGGGTTCATGTCTATGATCTATAAGTAAAAATACCATCTGCAATGAATATCTATTTACAAAATAATCTTCTAATAATTGAGCCCACTTTTTCTTTTCTTCTTTTGAAACATTAGCAAAACCATAACCAGGTAAATCTACAAGATATCCTTTATTATCAACATTATAAAAATTTATTGATCTTGTTTTACCTGGATTAGAACTTATTTTTGCAATTTTTATACCGAATAATTTATTTAAAAGACTTGACTTACCAACATTTGATCTTCCAGCAAATGCTATTTCATTATCAAATGGTGGTGGATATTCTCCTTTTGTATAAACTGTTTTTACTAATTCTATTTTCTTAAACATATTCATTCCTCCATTAATGCTATTCTTAATACTTCTTTTATATTTCTTACTGTATTAATTTTTATTTTACTTAAAATTTCTTCTGGAATTTTTTCAAGATCTCTTTCATTATCTTTTGGTATTATTACTTCTTTTATGCCACTTCTATATGCCGATAATAATTTTTCTTTAATTCCTCCAACTGGAAGAACTTTACCTTTTAAAGTAATTTCTCCTGTCATTGCAATTTCATTATTTATAGGTTTTTTTAATATCGCTGAAATAACAGAAGAAGTTATAGTAACACCAGCTGATGGTCCATCTTTGGGTACAGCTCCTTCTGGTACATGTATATGAAAATCGCATTTTTCAAATTTATCAAGTAATGTTTTATCTTTCTCTTCTATTATAGCTTTTGACAATGTTAAGGAAATTTGTGCCGATTCTTTCATCACATCGCCTAATTTACCTGTTAATATTATTTTCCCTTTTCCAGAAGTTATTAAAGTTTCAACCTGCAATATTTCTCCACCATAAGCCGTCCAAGCCATACCTGTGGCAACACCTATTTCTGGAGCTTCAAGTTTGCTTGGTCTAAAATAAGGTGGTGTCCCTAAAAAATCTTTAATATTATTTACCTTAACAATTACTTTTTCTTCACCTTCTGCAATTTTTAATGCAACTTTTCTCATCAATTTAGCCAATACTCTTTCTAATGATCTTACACCAGCTTCTCGTGTATATTCTGATATTATTTTTAATAAAGCCTGCTTATTTATCTTTATTTGTTTTTTATTAAGCCCATGTTCATTTAACAATTTAGAAATTATATAATCTTTAGCTATATAATATTTTTCAGCATCAGTATATCCAGGAATTTCTATTATTTCCATTCTATCCCTCAATGCATCTGGAATAGTATGCAGAACATTTGATGTTGTAATAAATATTACTTCCGATAAATCAAAAGGAATTTCTAAATAATGATCAACAAAACTATTATTTTGTTCAGGATCTAAAACTTCTAATAATGCTGCTGCTGGGTCCCCTTGATAAGATATACCCATTTTATCAATTTCATCTAAAACTATTACAGGATTTTTTACTTTTAATTTCTTCATTAATTGAATTATTCTACCTGGCATGGCTCCAACATAAGTTCTTCTATGCCCTCTAATTTCAGCTTCATCCCTCATTCCACCTAATGATATTCTTCCGAATTTTCTTCCTAAAGCTTCTGCCACTGATTTACCAAGTGATGTTTTCCCAACACCTGGTGCTCCAACAAAACATAAAATTGGTGATTTTGGCTTATCAGATAATTTTCTCACAGCTAAAAATTCTAATATTCTTTCTTTTGGTTCTTTTAAACCATAGTGATTTTTATTTAAAATTTCTTCTGCTTCTTTAATATTTAGCCTATCTTCTGTTTTTTCATTCCAAGGTAAATTAATTATCCAATCTAAATATGTCCTTACCACGCTTGCTTCTGGAGAATATGGAGACATTTTTTCTAATCTTCCTAATTCATGTACAGCTTTATCTTTTACATATTCAGGTAATTCTAATTCTTCTATTTTTTCCCTAATGTCTTTTAATTCATCATCTGCTTCACCAGATAATTCTTCTTGAATAGCCTTAAGTTTTTCTCTTAAATAATATTCCTTTTGCCCCTTTTCTATTTTTTCTTTAACTTTTGATTCTAAAACTTCCTCTATTTCTAACAATTCAATTTCTCTTGTTAGAATTTCCAATTCTAATTCTAATCTTTTTTTAGGATGCAATTCTTCTAATAATTCTTGTTTTTCTTCAAGTTCAAGAGGCAAGACAGAAGCAATTAAATCACTTATTACCTCAGGATCATTTGTATCTTCCAATACCATAATTGCCTCTTGCGGAAACTTTTTCGTTAAATTTATATATTTTTCAAAAAGAGTTTTTACTTTTCTTACTAAAGCTTCCAAAATTTTTGTAGTCTTATATTTTCTTTCAATTGTTTTAATTTCAAATCTAAACATTTCTTTATCTTCTAAAACTTTTTTTATTTCAGCTCTTTTTAAACCTTCAACTAATATCTTATATTCTCCATCAGGAAGTTTTGCTATTTGCACTATTCTTCCAACAGTACCCACTTTATAAAGATCGTCAATAGTAGGCTCTTCCAGTTCTATATCTTTTTGAGACACAAAAAATAATAAATTATTATATTTTTCTAAAGATTCTTCTAGAGCTTTAATAGATTTCTTCCTTCCTATTAACATTGGCAATATAGAATTAGGAAAAATAACTAATTTAGCTCTAGTTGCTATTACTGGCAAATCATTTGGTATTATTTCTTTAGAAGATTCGTCAATAAATTTATCTATAATACTTTTCTTATTATCCATATATTTAACCTCCATTTTTATTATAAAATTAACATTTGCATTAATAAATAAAGATATAAGTATGATAAAATATAAAAAAAGAATTATTTATATCAATTAGATTATCCAAAAAGATAAAATCTCTATCATAATAAACCCAAATATATTTTAACATATATAAATGTAATTTATTAGGTATTTAAGGTAAAAATAAAGAAAAAATAAATAGAAGCGATTATTAAAAAGGTGGGAATGATGTGACACATATGATAGAACTATTTGGTTTGAAACTTTTATCAGGAAAAAAAGACGAGATGTGGAATTACATAAAAGAAAAAATAAACTCAGATGAAAAGACCTGGGTAGTAACCTTAAATGCTTTAATGTTTTTAGAATACTTTAAAAATAACAATTATAAATATGAGCTTCAAAATTCTACTGTTTCTATTCCTGATGGAATTGGTGTAGTTAAATATTTAAAAAAATGGGGATACGAAACCGAGAGATGTCCTGGAATAGATACGATGTTAAAAATATGTGAATGGCAAGAACACAAAATATTTTTACTTGGCTCTCAACCAGGAATTGCTGAAAAAGCTAAAATAAAATTAGAAGAAAAATACGAAAATATTAAAATAGTTGGTGTGCATAATGGTTATTTTGAAAATAGCAATAAAGTTATTGATATAATAAACGCAAGTGGAGCTGAAATTTTATTTGTTGGAATGGGTGTTCCAAAACAAGAAGAATTTATATACAAAAACTTGCACAGATTAAATGTAAAGATGGCTATGGGCGTTGGAGGAAGCATTGATGTTATTTCTGGAAAAGTTACTAGAGCGCCCAAACTATTTCAAGTTTTTGGTTTAGAATGGTTATATAGAATGCTTGCTGAACCTAAAAGGCTTAAAAAATTACCAGATTTATTGAATTTTTATTTTAAAATATACAGATCAAAAGAAATGCCTATAAACTTAGAAGTTATAAATCTTTAGTTGAACCATATAAAGAGCAATCTTTTTGGATTGCTCTTTTCTTTTTTATTTTTTTATGATAAAATTATATTAAAAAGAGCGGGAGGTGTTTTATGACTTTACATCATATTGTAGAAATAACTGTTAATTTTATTTCAGATATTTCCTATATATTAGCCATTATCGTTATAGCTTTTGGAATGATAAGTGGTTTTAAAATATTTCTCAAAGATATTTTATTTGGTCAGAAATCTGAAGAAAGTATTTGGGAAAGCAGATTAGAATTAGGCAACTCTTTCTCATTAGGTTTAGGCTTTCTAATTGGAGCCAGTATTTTAAAAACAACTGTGGCACCAACTTGGAATGATATTGGACAGCTTGCAACAATAATTGCTATAAGAACAACATTAAATTTTTTCTTAAATAAGGAAATAAGAGAACACAAAGGGAATGTAAACAATGTTGAAAAATAGTATTATATGGATGAAAGAATTCTTAAAAGAATCAAATAAAAAAATTATAGAAAATATTAAAAAAAATAAATTACCTTTAATGGATGAAAACAAATTACATGATTTTTTTAAAGAATTAAAATAATTACTTACTTTGATGATGAATATCCTGAAAAATTAAAAAGAATTTTTAATCCCCCATTAGTTCTTTATTTATTAGGAAACTCAGAACTATTAAAAAAAGAATGTATTGGAATTGTAGGATCAAGAAAAAATACACCCTACGGAAAAAATATTACTTTATCTTTTTCAGAAACTTTATCTAAAAAATACCCAATAGTTAGCGGAATGGCTTATGGAATTGACTATTATTCTCATAAAGGAGCTTTAAAAAATGGGACAATCGCTGTTTTAGGGAGCGGAATTGATATACCTTATCCATCTTCAAATAAAAAATTATATTATGAAATTATTGAAAATGATGGTTGCATTGTTTCTGAATATGCTCCTGGAACTCCCGCACAACCTTTTCGCTTCCCTGAAAGAAATAGAATTATCGTAGGATTAAGTAGTTCTATAATCGTTATAGAAGCAGCTAAAAAAAGTGGTTCATTAATTACAGCTAGATTAGCATTAGAATCTGGAATAGATGTATATGCTATCCCAGGAGATATAAATAGAATAAATTCTGAAGGTACTAATAACTTAATTTATAATGGGGCAACTCCAATAATTTCAAATAAGCACTTAAAAGAATTATTTAATCTTGACATACCTAATAATATAAAAATTACAAATAAAACTGATAAAAAAATCATAGAAGCTATAAATAATGGTTTTAATACTTTTGAAAAAATAATTTATTTTACAAAAGAAGAAACTTCTACAATTCTTCAGAGATTAACTATATTATCAATGAATAATATCATTATTGAAAGTAATGGAAATTACTTTTTAAAAGGGGGTATCTCATGAAAAAACTTATATTTTTCATTTTAATTTTAATACTTTTCATTTTAGTTTCGTGTTCCTCACAGCCAAAAAGCGAACCTTATGAATATTTTTCTTCTCAAAACACTGGTTATAAAGAGATAATTGTCGAGGGTATGGGTACTAACCTTGAAGACGCAGAAAGAAATGCTCGTGTACAAGCATTACAGAATATTGTAGGTATGAAAATCTACAATGAAACAAAGACTAAAAATTTTAAATTAGTTGATAAAACAATTTTATCTAAAACTTATGGTTTTATAAAAGGCTCTGAAATTATAGATAAATATGAAAAAAATGGTATTTATTTTATAAAAGTAAAATATAAAGTTTCTGAAAATATTGGTGATGATGACTTTTTCTACATTTTGCATCAAATGAAAAAACCAAAAGTAGGAGTCTATTTAAATAACATATCAAATCCAGATTTTAAAGACGATAAAACATTTGAAGTATCTATAGAATCTTCATTAAATAAATATGGATTTAATTTATTTGACTCTAATAGAATCAAAGAAGTTTCTAATAAATTTAAATTAGCAGGAGAAGGTTTAGATATTTTAGTTTTAGGTGATATTTATGTTGAATATTCAGGAGAATATTATGGACTAAAAACAGCACGGAGCAAAATTACATTAAAAGCATATTGGACGTCTACTGGTAAATTAATTACGAGTATTTCTTCAGAGTCCGGAGGATCAGATGTCACTATAGATAATGCGATGAGAACTGCAATAAAAAAGAGTTCAGAAATGGCAGGAGATAAACTTGGTAAAGAAATATTAAAAAAATGGATGGATTACCTCGCAAATGGTATTCCTATACAAATTATAGTTTTAAATATTTCTAACGAGGAATATAAAAATATATATACAAAACTAAAAAATAATTTTAATGTTTTTTCTTATGAATACACTAATGAAAATGCAATATTTGAAATCGAATCTGATAAATTTACTGATGAAATTTATAATATATATTTTTCTGATAGAAAATTAATTTCTCAAAGTATAGTAAATTTGGTTATAAAATAACATTTTATGCCTTTAATCGTTTATATTTCTTCATAAAATTATATAATAATACACAAAAACAAATAAATCAATAGAAAATATTATGTTTTTGTGTTATAATTTAAATGTAACATTTTTTTTATCAAAAAAGTTAAGGGAGGTTAAAAAGATGAAAAAAGTTGCAGTATTGGCATTATTAGTATTATTTGCATTTACTTCTATCTTTGCCGTTTCAAATAAGATAGTAGTTTGGTGTTCAGAAAAGCAAGTTGATTTCATGAAGACATTTGGTGAAAAGTTTACAAGGGATACTGGGATTTTAGTTGAAGTTCAACAAGTAAATTTTGGTGATATCAAATCCAAATTTTTAACAGCTGCACAAGCTGGCGAAGGTCCAGATATTATAGTTGGTGCTCACGATTGGGTTGGAGAATTAGTAGAAAACGGATTAATCGATTCAATTCCATTTTCAGCTATTGAAACTGATAAATTTGCTAAATCAGGATTAGACGCTTTTACGGTTAATGGAAAATTATATGGTGTTCCATATGCTATTGAAGCTGTTGCATTATTATATAATAAAGATTATGTTGAGGAACCACCTAAAACAATTGAAGAATTAAAACAAGTTGCAGCTGAATACACAACAGATGAAACATTAGGATTTGTTTATGATGCTGGAAACTTCTATTTCTCATACGGATTTATAGCTGGAAATGGCGGATATGTATTTAAATGGTCAAAAGAAAATGGTTACGATGTTAACAACATTGGATTAGATAATGAAGGCGCTATAAAAGGTGCTGAATTAATAAAATCATTCTTCGATGAAGGTTTAATTCCTCAAGGTGCTAATTACGGAACAATGGATTCAATGTTTAAAGACGGTTTAGCAGCAATGATAATCAACGGTCCTTGGGCAGTAAAAGATTATATAAATGCTGGGATTGATTTTGGTGTATTACCATTAACAGAATTAGACTTAGGAAATGGACATTTTGGCAAACCATTTGTTGGTGTGCAAGGTTTAATGGTTAATGCAAGAAGTGAAAATAAAGCATTAGCAAAAGAATTCATCATCAATTACTTAGCTACAAAAGATGGTATTTATCAATTCTATTTAGCAGATCCAAGATTACCAGCAAGAACAGATGTTGCACAAATAATTGAAGAAAAAGGCGGACCAGTTCCTAAAGAAATAGTTGATGCTTTTGTTAAAAGTGCAGCTGGCGGAGAACCAATGCCTAACGTTCCTGAAATGGGTTCAGTTTGGGGACCAATGGGTGATGCTTTAAGCCAGATTATCAATGGTCAAGTAGAACCTGCACAAGCATTAAAAGAAGCTGTTGAAAAAATTAAAACTTCAATAAATAAATAATAATAAAATAATGGGCGGCTTAATAAGTCGCCCATTATTTTATATTTTCATTCCATCAAAAGCTGTAATTATATTATGTTTCTGATATATTTTTTCAAGTTCTGAATGTGACGGATTATGAAGATGTGAGAAATGAGTCACAACAATTTTTGTATTATTATCGATTATACCTTCATCATATAAATCTTTTTTAGTTTGCAAAATTTCTTCGTATCCCATATGAAATTCATATTTTTTATTAAATCCCATTGTAGCATCTAAAATTACTACATTTAATTTTTTGCCATTTAAATTATCTTTAATAAAATTAAAAGTTTCTGGCAATATGCACCCGGTATCAACAGCATATAATATTTTTTCTTTATCTTTTTCAATTAAATAATTTAATGGCGTTTCACCAAATCCTGATGTGTGATTGGCCTTTAATGTATATATAACGTATCCGTTCAAATGTATAGTAACAAATGGGGATACAGACATCAAACTAAATTTTGGAAGTTCTGTCTTTTCTTTTATTACAGAACCTAATTTATCAGGAACAATCAAATCAACATGAGGCAAATCCTCATAATTACCAGAAAAAATAGGATTCCTATATTCAAAATTTTTAAAAAACAGATGATCTGAATGCCCATGAGTTATTAATATATGTTCGACTTGAGATAAATCTTTCCCAAATCTATTTGCAGAAGCCACTAAATCTGGTCCAAAGTCTATTAAAAGTTTTTCATCAATTAAAATACTCGATCTTAATCTTATACTTTTTTTCCCTTTCTCTCTTGCTTTTTGACAATTTTCACATGAACAAAAAGGATTTGGAAAACCTTCAGATGCAGCTGTACCTAAGAACAATATCTCCATATATTCTCCCCCTCAACTTTTAGTTTCTATAATTATACCATATTTTCACATACATAAACTTGATATTAAATTTTAATAGAATTTATTATAATCTATTTTTATGATAAAATATTGTTGACTATCAAAATATTATTTGTATTAGGAGGGATAAAAATGAAACTTGGTATTATAAGTGATACTCATGGATCACTATTTTATTTCGAAAAAGCACTTAATTATTTAAAAGATGCTGATAGAATCATTCATTTAGGTGATTATTTATATCATGGACCTCGAAATCCTCTTCCAAAAGGTTATGATCCCATGAAATTATCCGAAATACTAAAAAATTTTAAAAAAAGAACATTTATAACTGGAAACTGTGATTCTCCTATTGATTTAAAATTACTCAACATTCCTGAACCAACACCTTATTCTATAGAAAGTTATGGCCCATATAATTTTTTCTTCACACATGGTTGGGATCCTAATTTAGAGGATTCTATTTCTTTAACAAAAAAATATAAATGTCAATATTTGATTCACGGACATACTCATATCTCTAAATATGAAGAACAAAGTGGAATAATCATAATAAATCCAGGAAGTGTTTCTATCCCAAAAGAAAATACTCCACATAGTATTTTAATAATTGATATACTCGAAAACAAAATTAATTTCAAGTTTATTGATATACTGAAAGATGAAATATATAAACATATATATTATTAATATATATTTTATTATTTTGTAAAAAGCGATATAATAAATTTGCACTACAAAAATAAGGGGTGTAAAAATTGGAATTTTAGGTTTAACAACAAAGTATATACCACATTGGGAAGATCCAAAAAATATTAGAAATTTAGATTTTTACGATACAGTAGCAGTAACAAAAAAATATGTGAAAATTTTAAGAGAACAAGAAAAAGTTGATGTTTTAATTGTTGGCTATCATGGTGGTTTTGAAAGAGATTTGAATACAGGAGAACCAACTGAAGAATTAACTGGAGAAAATTAAGGTTATCAGTTATTAATGGAAGTTCCTGGTATTGATGTATTATTAACAGGTCACCAACACAGATCTATTTCCGGTGTATATAATAATGTAGCAGTTACAATGCCAAGTAGCTGGGGAAAAAAGGTGGGTAGAATTGAACTAACTCTTGACAATTCTGATGGTAAATGGAAAGTAGTTTCTAAAAAAGCTGAATTATTAGATTCAAAAACAGTAGAATCAGATAAAGAAGTATTAGCTCTTGTGCAAGATTATGAAGATAAAGTTCAAAAATGGTTAGATCAACCAGTAGGTACAGCTAAAGGCGATTTTTATGTATATAACCCATTAAAGGTCAGATTGGCAGATCATCCTTTAATTGAATTTGTAAACACAGTTCAACAAATATATTCCGGAGTTAAAATTTCTTCAACCGCATTATTTAACAATGATATAAAAGGTTGGAAGTCAGGTCCTATTACATTAAGAGATATTAATGGTGTATATATTTATCCAAACACATTAAAAGTATTAAGAGTTACAGGAAAAGATATAAAAGATGCTATAGAAAAAAGCGCAGATTACTTTGTATATAAAAATGGTAAAGCAGATGTAAACAAATCATGGGTAGAACCAAAATCAAGGCATTATAATTATGATATGTGGGAAGGTATCAATTACATTATTGATGTTGAAAAACCTGTTGGAGAAAGATTTGTTTGGTTAGAATATGAGGGAAAACCTGTTAAAATGGATAAAGAATATGATATTGTATTAAACAATTATAGAGAAGGTGGCGGTGGTGGATACTCAATGTTCGCTGGAAAACCTGTTGTAAAAGAAGTTATGATGGAAGTTTCAGAATTGATGGCTGATTATATTATGGAGCATAAAGTTATAGAAGCAAAAGTTGATCATAATTGGTATGTTGCAACAGATGTTATGTATAATGTCAAATCTGGAGATACATTATTTAAATTAGGTAGAATGTATAATGTAAATCCTTATGCTATTGCAAAATGGAATAATATTAAAAATCCTGATTTAATCTTTATTGGTCAAAAATTGATAATTTATAAACCAATAATTTCTAATAATTAATAAAATCCCCATTTTCAGGGGGATTTTATTAATTATTTTCTTTAGTATATTTTTGAATATCTTGTTTTAAAGCACTATTATAGTTTTCTATTTTCTCAAATAATCTATTTACCCCATTTATATCAATCTTTTCACCTTTTTTGGCTTTTTTTAAATAAAATTCAATTTGCATATAATTATCCGTTATATCTTTTATAATTTTGTTTTCTGATAATGAAACCTTTTCTCCGCCTATAAGACTAAAAATTGAAATTATTTGAAAAATTAATACAATAGATATTATTGATAATATTATAGCTAAATTCACTTTTATAATTTTACTTATTAAATTCATTTAATCCCCCTTTCATTTAACAAAAGCTTGATCATGTATATTTAATATTATTTAAATTTTCCGCTTTTTGATTATATCAAAATATTAAAAAAAATCAATAATAATAAAAGAAATTTACTTTATATTTCCGATATTTAAATTTATAATTAATATATCAGATGATCAAAAAATAATATAAAACAATCAAAAGATTTTGAAAAAAGCAGTAATACTATTTTTGATGTTAAATACAGGAATGAGGTTTATTTATTTTAATTTTAAACAGCGTATAAAATAGAAAATCTTTCTGGAAACTCCAGAGAGATTATTATATTTCTAAAACTTCTGTATATTTTTCACCTTTTTCATCATATATTTCAAATTTTATTATTTCTATTGTACTCACAAAATCTTCTGACTCATCTTTTTCTATTTCATAATTATATCCATTTTCTATTTTCTTTACCGATATATTTATTTTCACATATTTTCCATTTTTAAAATTATATGTTTCTCCATCATCATCAAAATATGTGAATTCTCCACTATCAGTAACAAAACCAATTACCGTTAATTCTTTTATTGATTTTTCATTTATGTAATTTATTTCTTCTTCATTTAATACTATTAATGAATTTTCTTTTATGAACATAGGAATTTCATTTAAATCAGCATCAATATAATAATCTCCAGGTTCATAAACTTTGACATTTCTATATTTATAATTTGATACTTTCCAGTATAACCATTTATGCTCTGGTAAATGTACATATCTACCTTTTGCATTTGGTTGTATAACAGGGGTCGCCATTATAGAATTTCCTACCATAAACTGATCTTCAATATTTTTTGATATTTCATCATTAAAATACAAAAATAACGGTGAAATAAAAGGGATTAAACTATCAACAGAATTAAAAAATTCCGAATATAAATATGGAATTAAGGCATATCTTAATTTAATAGTATTTCTTAATATTTCTTCAGTATATTCATCAAAAGCCCAAGGTTCTTGATGTCTTGTGCCCAATGCTGAATGATTTCTGTATAAAGGTGAAAATACTCCTAATTGCATCCATCTAATAACTAATTCAGGAGAAGTATTAGAACCAAATCCCCCTATATCAGCACCTGTATAGAAAAATCCTGATAAATTTAATGATTGCAACATTCGGATATTTACTAACATGTGTTCCCACCAGGACATATTATCGCCCATCCAAATTGTTGCAATTCTATGATGCCCAGCATAACTGCTTCTTGACAACAATAAATATCTTTTATTTGGAATTATTTTTTCAAATCCTTCTACTGTTGCTTTCGTCATATAATACCCATATAAATTATGTATTTCATCATTCGAATATTTTCCTTGAGGGGTATTATGATAAAAACTTTTATAATATTCTCTTCTATTAGATAGACTTACGGCTTCATCTTTTATCATAAAAAATTCTAACCCCACTTCTTTTTCTTTTAATTTATCAACTTTTTTTAAATATTCTTTCAATGTTTTTGGAACGAAGAAAATAGAAGGCTCATTCATATCATTCCAAAAACCTGTAATTCCTAAATCAGTAAATAATTTGTACTTTTCACCCCACCATTTTCTAACTTCTGGATTTAAAAAATCAGGAAAATGCGTGTATCCAGGCCAAACTGTGGCTACAAAATTTTTATCATTTTCATCCTTACAAAAGTATTCATTTTTTATTCCTTCTTCATATACATCATATCCTTTTTCTATTTTCACTCCAGGATCTACTATAGGTACTAAGTTAAATCCCATGCTTTTCATTTCAGAAACAAATTCTGGAAAATTAGGAAATTTATTTTCATCAATAGTAAATACCTTATAATTTTCCATATAATCTATATCCATATATATTGCATCACAAGGAATATTTCTTTTTCTGAAGTTATTTGCTACTTCTTTAATGGTTTCAGCATCTGGATAACTCCATCTACATTGTTGATATCCAAAGGCCCATTTTGGAGGAATATATGGTTTTCCTGTTAATTTTAAATATTCACGAATAACTTCAACATCTTTTTTAGTATCAAAAATATAAATATCAAAATTATTTGAGTTAATTGTAATAATCATTTTATCTAATTTTGTATAACTAATATCAAATATCATTTCACCTGGGTAATCTATAAAAAAACCAAATTTATTGCTTATTATAACAAAAGGGTGAGACCCATATAATGCGTCTTTTTCTGGTGTATGTATAGGATCATCTGTTGCATATAATTTATATACTTTACCTCTTTTGTTTAAAGAACCTAAAGTTTCACCTAAACCATAAACTTTATCATCCTTAAATAATTTGAGAGTTAATATAATTTTATTTTCTTTTTCTGTGATTGAAAAATAATCAATTTTTTCACATTTTTTAAAAGTAAGATCATTTTTCTTGAAAACGGTTGCATCAGTTTCAAAAGGAATACCGAATCTATATAGAGTTGTAATTTCAGTTAATTTTGCCTTTTTCACTGTATCACCCTTTCTTTATATATTATATGTGCAAAAATGCCATTATTATTTCAAAAACAATTAGAATTACTATTAATAATTCTAAGAAATTAGCTCTTGACCCTTCATTTATTTCATTTAAAACTGTATAACTTTCCAAGGCACTATCTAATTTATGTGATAATATTCTATATCTTCTATTTAATTCAAAAAATCTCGCTAATAATTCATAAAGTTCATCATATATATTCCACTCCCATGTTATAGAAGGTTTATCCAATATCATAATATCTGAGACTATTTCATGTCTTGTTTTTATCAATTTTAATGCTTTCCCTACTGCTAAATTTCTCATTATTGATAGAAAATGCTTATACCTATTATATTTATCTATAGTCTCTTCTATATCTTCTTCCAAGTCATCTGATAATTGTTCATATCTTTCAAGAGCAACGCTTTGAGAAATTGCTAGAGAAATTAAAGATAACATATCAGGCGTAATAAACTCATCCTTTATATAGAGTGTTTCTGTATTATAATCTATATAAAAATTATTTTTTATATTATCATTTATTTTTATATAAATTTCGTCTTCAATTTTTACCTTAAACTCTTTTTCCAACAATTTTTCAAGATAATCTATAAAATCTTTTATTTCTTTGTCTGTAAAATCATAGAAAACAAAAGAACCAAATTGATATATATGAACATCTTTTTGATTATATTTTAATATAAGTGGCATTTCCCATTTTGTAACTATTGGTAATTGCAATTTAGCAGCAATTATTTGAATATCAATATTTTCACCAGCATCAAACGCTTTTACTTTGATTTCTTTTTCCATAATATCCCTCCAAGGATGTAAATAATATATACAATAATAAATGCGTTTATAGTTCTTAAAACTCCTAAATATATTGGTGTTTGAATATGCAAAAATGTATCTAATATTGAAACAAAAATTATGGATTGCCCTATATTCCAAAATATTTCAAAAAAATTAGATGGTGGTTTAATAAAAACAAACAAATAAGCTATTAGTTCCTTGAATCTAGGCCTGGCTATTAATGTTTTTTCGAGAAAATCTCTTATATTTCTTTCAAACATTGTTGAAAAACCAAAATTTCCACTTCTTAATAGATAATAAATAGCTATTGTTCCAAGAAAAATGCTTGATAAAATTATATCTTTTTTTCTTAATTTAAAATTTTTTATTTGAACCAAAAACAAAACAAATGGCAATGTTACTAATAATAATTTAACTCCTCTTATTACAGATATTTTATAAATATATAAATATGTATATCCTGTAGAATAAACCAATATTCCATAAATAATATTTAGGAATACTGCTTTTAGAATATTTGTATGTTTTTTCCACTTTATCCACGAAACAAAAGAAAAAACTATTGCAATAAATACATATGACCATGAATTCAAAAAAACATATAATAATATATACAATATTGATATTATAGGACTTATCGTTAATATATATATTGAAATCATCAAAACTGATAATATACTAATATTTATAGTTGGTGCTTTTATCAAAGGAATTTTTTCATTATAATTTGGCATTCTTTCTTTTATTGCATCTATTATTTTATTTCTTTTACTATGATTTGGTATATAAAAAATATTTATTCTTCTTTCATTATAAGCTCTCCAAAACCTTTGTACTATTTGAATTAAATTATATTTATCTATTTCTTTGGGTTTAATATAATGGGCATATCTTATTTTCATTAGTTCTTGCTCATCAAGATATATTTTATATTTATCAAATAGATATCCAAAATCAGAAAATTCTGCTACAATTATATTGTTAAATTTTCTAACAAACTTTCTAAAATCCTCTAATTCAATATTAGTAGAATTTTCACTAATTAAAACATAATCATTATAATTATAATATTTAATTACCTTGTTATCAATCATAATTGATTGTTCTTTTAATTTATTATTATCTATAATATGATATCCACTCTCTAAATATTTGTAATCATTAAACGAAATATAAATAAACACTACAAAAGAGTACAAAATAAAACTCCAATGTATATATTTTTTCATATTTTTCAAAAAATCACTCTCCCAATCTATCTAAAACTTTTTTCAAATCATCCGTTAAATTTGATATAAGCGTATATCTTTTGTTTTTATAGGTAAATTCCAAAAAGTACGAATGTAAAAAATATCTTTTTAACCCTATTAATTTCTTCAATTCTCTATTAATTTCAAAATCTCCATATTTATTATCTCCTGCAACTGGTGATCCTATATCTGCAAATTGTTTTCTTATTTGGTGTTTTCTGCCAGTTTTCAGTTCTATGTCAACTAATGTCAAATTAATATCTCTTATTTTATAATTATTTAATACATCATAATACAATATTGCTTTCTTATCTTCTAAAACACTTTCTAATTTATTATGTTCTCCATGTAAATTTCCTAAAACTAATGATTGATATTTTTTTGTTATATCCCTACCTTTTATTATTTCCGTAAGTTCTCTAGATACTTGCTTATTCTTTGCTATTACTAAAACGCCTGAAGTATGTTTATCGAGTCTATGAACTAAATGTGGTTCAAATCTTCCACCTGCATAGTATAACAACCCTTCTATAACAGTAACTTTTTCTTCGTTTCTACCAGGATGAACCGAAATTCCTGCTGGTTTATTAATAGCTATTATTTTTTCATCTTCAAATATAATATCTAAATTTAGCGGTCTAGGTAAAATTTTATTTTCTCTTTTTCTTTCTTCAAGAGGTCCTTTATATCTTATCTCAATTTCATCTCCAATATTTAACTCAAATTCTTGTTTTTTTACTCTCTTTCCATTTACATAAACAAACCCTTTCCTAATGAGCTTATATATAAATCCCAATTTTAAATTATCAAAGTTATTTCTTAAAAATTTATCTAATCTTTTATAATAATTTTTTTCATTTACAATTTTATGTTTTTGCATATAAACACTCCTTTTTTTGATATAATATATAATATAATATAAAATTATAAAGAGGTGATGGCTTTGTATAAAGAAATTTTGAAAACATTATATACTTTTTTAGGTGAAAATATCTTAAATGAAGAAAAGAAATTAAAAACTGAAATTTTTGATAAATTATCGACAAAATCTGATTATTATGAAATTCTAGATTTTTTAAAGTCAGAAACATTTTCTCAAAAAGTTGAAGAAAAATTTCTATCATTGTTTATTATATCATTATTTAACCGATTACGAATATCTATTGATATTGAAAAGAGAATTTTAATATATGGTAATGAAAAGATTAATTTGGATATTTTTGGTCTTAATAAAGGTATAATATATATGGAACCAATATTAAAAGAATTAATTGAATTAATTGATTATGGAAATTTACCAACAGAATATCTTTTTGGAATATTATCTGATGATATTTCAAAACGTATTAAATATTTTAAAGAATTAATATATGGCTCAAATATAACAGAGGAAAAATGGACTGAAGAAGAGTTAAAAGGTTTAATTAATTCATTAACTGATTCTACCAAGGAATTTTTAAAATATATTGTAATAAATGGTAGAAGTACTAAAGATGATTTAATAAAAAATTTAAGTTTAAAAGATACTCGATCTGTGTCTGCATTTACTAGTGCAATATCAAGAAATTCACCAGAAAATAAGGAAAAAATTATTTTTGGCGAAAAAGGAAAAATTATTATTAATGATAGATATAGAGAAATATTAAAAAATTTATTATTATAAATTTCAGTTTATAGACAAAGTCAAAATAAAATATTTAAAATAATATTCGTTCATCCGGTAAAAATTCTAATCCTCAAAAATATTCATTCTCGCCGGGCGCTCAGACGCACATCCTGATTGGCTTCGCTTAAAATCACATCCATGTGATTTTATCCGGCTTCATTCATATTTTTTCGGGAATTTTCAAGGATTCTCTCATATTATTTTTTCATATTTTATTTTGTCAACAGTCTAAAATTTATTATTATAAATTTTATTATAAATTATGGGAGAGGTGATATCATGAAAATAGGTATTATTGGTTTAGGTAGAATGGGTAAAAACATGGCCAGAAGATTATTTAAAGGTGGACATGATATAGTTGTATATAATAGAACCAAAGAAAAAGTTAAAGAAATGCAAGAGGAAGGACTTAGTGGTGCATATTCTTTAGAAGAATTCATAGAAAAATTAGACACACCACGAGTTATTTGGCTTATGTTACCTGCTGGCAAAGTAACAGATAATAATATTGATAATTTAATTCCATTGTTAGATAAAGGTGACATCATAATTGATGGTGCTAATAGCTATTATAAAGATGATTTGAAAAGAGCTAAAAAATTAAATAAATATGGTATTCATTATATGGATGCTGGAGTTTCAGGTGGCGTATGGGGATTAAAAGAAGGGTATTGTACAATGGTTGGTGGAGAAAAGAAAATTTTTGATTATATAGAACCAATTTTAAAAACTTTGGCACCAAAAGATGGGTATCTATACTGTGGTCCTACGGGTGCTGGACATTTCGTTAAAATGATACATAACGGCATTGAATACGGATTAATGGAAGCATATGGAGAAGGTTTTGAACTTTTAAAAGCATCAAAATATGGAGAAAATTTAGATTTACATAAAGTAGCTCATTTATGGAATCAAGGTAGCGTAATTAGATCTTGGTTACTTGAATTATTAGAAAATGCATTTAAAGAAGATGGAAATTTAGACGAAATTCAGGGTTATGTGGAAGATTCAGGAGAAGCTAGATGGACAGTATTGGAAGCTGTAGAAAGTGGTGTTTCTGTCCCAATAATTTCTAATTCGTTGTTTAAAAGATTCCAGTCAAGGCAAAAAGATGTATTTTCTGATAAAGTTGTCGCAGCTCTTAGAAGGGAATTTGGGGGACATGCTGTGTACAAAAAATCAGAAGATGTAAAAAAGAATATTGCAGGTGCTGGAAAAGTTCAAGCTGCAAATCCTGACGAAAAGTTTAGAAGGTGATTATATGGGATTTGTAGAAAATAAATTAGGATCTATTGTAGAACTTTGCGAAGATCCAACTCCAGATCCTGCAGGAATTATTATCTTCGGTGCCTCTGGAGATTTAAGTTTTAGAAAGCTTTTCCCTTCAATTTTTAAATTGCTTAAAAATAGAAAGTTAGTAAATTTCTATATATTAGGGGTCGGCAGAACAAATTATAGCGATGAAGAGTTTAAAGAAAAAATAAGGAAATCATTGGGTAATAATGAATTAATATCAAAATTTTTAAACCATGTATATTTTTTATCAGGTGATTATGATAATGATGAATTATATTTAAACTTAAAAAAAAGATTAGAAATTTTAGATGAAAAACATAATACAAAAAATAATAGATTATTTTATTTCGCTACGCCTCCCCATATATATTTACCAATTATCAGACATTTAGGAAAATTCGATTTAAATCAAGAATATGAAAATTATTCAAGAGTAATTATAGAAAAACCATTTGGCAATGATTTGAATAGTGCAAAAAATTTAGATAATGAATTACATAAATGTTTAAATGAAAAGCAAATATATAGAATAGACCATTATTTGGGTAAAGAAACAGTACAAAATATATTAATGATGAGATTTGCAAATATAGTATTTGAACCCATTTGGAATTACAAGTATATTGATCACATTCAAATAACTGTTGCAGAAAATTTAGGTGTGGAAAATAGAATTGGATATTTTGATAATGCAGGATTATTAAGAGATATGTTTCAGAATCATATTTTACAATTATTAACATTAATTACTATGGAACCCCCTGCATCACTTGATGCGGATATGATACATGATGAAAAAATAAAAGTTTTAAAATCTATTAGGCCTTTTGATTTAGATAACCTAAACAATTACATTATAAGAGGACAATATACAGATGGATATATCAATGGAGAGTTAAAAAAATCATATATTGATGAAGTTCAAAAAGATTCAAAAACAGAAACATTTATCGCTGTAAAACTGCTAATTGATAATTGGAGATGGAGTGGAGTTCCTTTTTATATAAGAACTGGTAAGAGATTAAAAAAGAAAGTATCTGAAGTATCTATTATATTTAAAGATGTACCTCACTCTATATTTTCAGATTTCTATCCAGTGAAAATAGAACCCAATGCTTTAGTTATAAGGATTCAACCAGATGAAGGATTTAAATTAGTATTGCAAGCTAAACAGCCAGGTTCTAAAATTTGTATAAATACATTAAATATGGAGTTTAAATATAAAAATTTCTTCAATTACGAACCCCAAGATGCATATGAAAGATTAATATTAGATGCTTTATTAGGAGATCAAACATTGTATGTTAGAAACGATGTAATGGAAGAATCATGGAAATTAGTCACTCCTATTTTAGAAAAATGGGAAAATGAAAAAATAGAATTATATTATTATCCATCTGGAAGTTGGGGTCCAAAAGAATCTAATAGGTTAATAGAAAAAGATAATAGGAAATGGAGGAATTATGAGGATATTTAAATATGATAATATTAATGAAATGAGTTATAATGCAGCTAAAACTTTTTATAATTTCTATAATTATTATATAAAAAAGAATGGTTTGTTTACAGTAGCTTTATCTGGCGGAAACACCCCAAAGCTACTGTATCAATTCCTTTCTTCTCAATACAGAGATTTAATAAATTGGCATAATGTATATATTTTTTTAGGTGATGAGCGATATGTAAACATAAAAGATAATAATAGCAACTTTAAGATGATTAACGAATTGCTACTTTCAAAAATTAATATACCAGAAAAAAATATTTTCAGACCTAAAACAGAAATATATTCTATTGAGAAATGTGCTGCACAATACGAAAAAGATATAATAAACTTTTTTAGGTTTATAAAAAAAGAAGTTTCACTTGATCTGTTATTATTGGGTATGGGAAACGATGGACATACAGCTTCCATCTTCCCAGATACCCCAGTTTCAAACAACAATTATGTTGATATAACTTATCCTAAACATGCAACTCCGAAAATCCCAAGAATAACATTCACATATAAGACCATTAATAATAGTAAAAATATTATGTTTCTATTATCCGGAGAAAAAAAGATAAAAATTTTAAAAGAAATTTTTGAAGGAAAGTTTTATCCTACTTCAATGGTAAAAGCTAAAGAAAATTTATTATATTTTATCTCAAAAATTTAAGAATTTTATCACCTCATATAGAATAATTTACCGAGGTGATAGAATGAAAAAAACTTTATTATATATATTTGTAGCATTTCTATTGATATCTTCTTTAAGTTCTTGTATTTTAAATCCTAAATTACCTAAGGCTATTTTAACCTATCCAAATAAAGAAATTTCTAATGATTTACCTACAAAAATTGATGTTTTATGGAATCTAGAAGGAAATATTGATTCCAAAGATTTTTATTTTGAAGTTTATTATGGAAAATCAAAAAGTTTATTGGACAACAAAATATCTACATCCAATCTATCTGTGCGAATTGAAAACTTAGAACCAGAAACAGAATATTATTTAAAAATAAGAACTATAAAAGGAAATGTTTATACAGATTCCGATATATATACATTTAAAACTACAGACATACCAAAAGTCAATTTTTCTTTAAACAAAGATATCACATATAAAAATTCCATCAATCTATCTTGGAATGCTACAGATAATGATGGAATAAAAAAATATGAATTATTTATAAGTGAAGACCCAAATTTTTCTAATCCAATAAAATTATATGAAGGAACAGGAACTACCTTTTCCATAAGCAACCTCGAGAGAGGCAAGGTTTATTATATTAAATTAATAGCATATGATAAATTAAATGAAAAAAACGAAAAAACTTTAACTATTAATGTTGAAAATTTAGAATTTAGTAATTTTTACCCTTCAAATAATGAAAAAAGTATTCCTACCGACGAAGTCACATTGAAGTGGGACTTTTCAATTTCTTCAAATTTCATATTATTATTTTCAACAAATAACAATTTATTAGATGATAATAAATATTACAAGCGAATAGAAACTTCTGAAAATTCTTATACTATAAAGTCTTTGCCTTCTGGCACAACATTTTATTGGCAAGTAATAGATAAAAATAGCAATGTTAAAAGTGATATCTTATCTTTTACAACGTCATACAAACCAGAAATAGAAATAACATATCCACAAAAAAATACGGAGATAGAAAACTATGCGATTGGTGTTCCTGAAAATGCACTAATCACATGGAATGCAACTGACATAGACAATGATCAATTATCCTTTGTGGTTAAAATTAAAAAAATACAGAAAAATGAAGATATTTCATATATTGATTTTGATGAAGATTTATTATACAACGTGACCATATATAGTACGTCAATAAGAGTTAATTTAGAAAAAGGTTCATACTATGCTTTAATCATTTCTGCAGATGATAAAAAAGGTAATATAACATATAGTAATCCTATTAAGTTTAGAACAAATTTACCTCCAAATTCGCCATATAACTTATATCCAAATAATATTATCAATATTCCTACAAAAGAAGCTACATTATCTTGGAATGCTTTTGATCCTGATAATGGCATAAAATACAATGTATATTTTGGAAATACTATTGATAATCTTGATTTAATTGCAACTACTGAAAACAATTATTATACTTTAAAAAATTTAGATTACGGAAAAACTTACTATTGGGAAGTTGAATCTATTGATTCTGAAAACGCTACATCATTGAGCACTATCGCAACTTTTACAACAAATAAAAAACCTGTTTTCTTGAATAGTAGCCCTGAAGACAATTCTTCAAATATTTCTTTAAAACCAACATTTAGTTGGGAATTTAGCGATGATAATATATCTTATTATCAATTGTTTTTATCAAAAGAAAATGACCCTCTAACATTAATAGCTACTTTAACTAATAATACTTATGAATATAATAAATTTTTAAATCCTAACACAAAATATAAATGGAAGGTTGTTGCTTTTGATAATTGTTTAGCTTCATCTGAATCAAGTATCAATTATTTTACTACAACACAAAAACCTAATATTTCTTTGGTTTTACCAAATAATAATTATACTAACTCTTCGTTAAAAACTATTTTTAAATGGGATGCTTTTGATCCTGATAATGACAATTTAAAATATACTTTTAATTTATACACTGAAAATTCTACTATTTCATATACTTTGAATTCAACAGAATTCAAATATAACGATTACTTGCTACCAAACACTCAATATTCATGGGAAGTAATCGCTACAGATAGCAATTATGCATCAACTGTTTCTGAAAAATATTATTTTAAAACTACTAATCAACCAACAGTTACATTAATGTTTCCTATATCAAATTCAAATATTTCAGCATCAGCTACATTAGAATGGAATGCTCAGGATATAGATAATGATGAACTTCAATATGAAATATTTTTGAATGAAACTAAAGTAGGAACTACTACCAATACACATTATGTAATTAATAATCTAAATCCCAATAGTAATTATTCATGGAAAATATTGGTAACAGATAGTAATTACGCTACGGTTATTTCTAAAGAAGCTACTTTTAAAACTGCTAACTCTAATTTAACAAAACCTAACATTACAAAAATTTATGATTATTTTATACCATCGAAAGAATATACTTTATCAGAAGAAAAATACCCGAATATGTTTAATCTTTATTGGGAAAACAGCAATAGTGCAAAATATTACGATGTATATATAAATAAATATAATATCGATACCAAAATAGCTACTAATTTAATTGAAAATTATGCTATATTAAATTTTGAAAAAGGTGGAAGATATAACTTATATATAAAAGCATACGATGAAAACGGATTTTCCATAAAGGGCGAAAAATTAGAAATAAATGTGAATCAGCCGCCATTAATACAAGATTATTTCCCTCGTGACAATGAAAATAACTTATCATTAAATCCAAAAATAATATGGTATGCTGAAGATCTTGACTCCTCTTCGTTTAATATACGTGTATATTTCGGAGAAAATATAGATGATTTATCTGAAGAATTTATTTCAAATGCTCAATCTCAAGGAGAATATACTATAAAAACTAAATTATTACCAGGAAAAACTTATTATTGGAAAATGGTATTAGAAGATGAAATGCATGGCGTCACATCCACTAAATATAGGAAGTTTACTACAACACATAAACCTATAATTAATTCCATTAACCTTACAGATAACTCAACTGATATTTCTTTAAAATATTTATTAAAATGGAATGCATCTGATGAAGATTATGACAAATTAAACTATTCCATCGATCTATATGATAATAACAATTCACTTATTAAATCTTTTAACACAAATAATCAAAGTTACATTCTTGACCTTGATAGTAATTCAACATATAAACTTATTTTTATAGCCAATGATGATAAAGGATCATCTGCATCAACAGAATTAAGTTTTACTACTACATTAAAACCTATAATATATGATAATTCTCTTACTTATTCATGTGATTCAAACCATATGAATAATGGAGAAAAATTAAAGTGGGATGCTTATGATCCCGATGGGGATGATTTATCGTACACTATATATCTAGGAAAAAATATAAATAACTTATCTGTTATTGGAACAACTTTAAACAAAGAGTTTTCTCTAAATAATTTAGAAAATAATACCACATATTACTGGAAAATTAAGGCTGAAGATGATAAAGGATCCTTTGCATATTCTGATATAAAATCTTTTAAAACTAATGCTTTACCAATGTATGATATTGAAAAGTTTTATCCAAAAAATTATTCTATTGGTGTTGAACAAGATCTTACTTTAAAATGGTTTTTTACTGATTTTGATGGAGATAATTTATCATATGATATTTATTTTGGCTCTTCGTTAGATAATTTATCTTTAATAAAAAACAATTATACTAATACATCATTTAATATCAATAATTTGGAAAGTGGAAAAACTTATTATTGGAAAATAATTGCAAAAGATAGTTACGGTGGCGAAACAGATTCTGGAATTTTATCTTTTACCACTAATCGTCCTCCAACCAATCCAAGCATTTCAGTATCTGATTTAAATAAGTTAGAGTTCTATTTATCTTGGAGCTCGGTGGATCCTGAAAATCAACATATTACATATGACCTTTTGAGTTCCTATAATAACGATACAAATTATAGTACAATTTTATATAATACAGAATTGACACAAAAGTATATTTCGCGTTTATTGCCAAATTCAACCTATTATTTTAAAGTACGATCCATTGATGAAAAAGAAGGTGTCAGCGAATCTTATATAAATTATGTGACGCCACAAATAGATACTAATATTTTTACTATTGAAAAAGACAGCTCGTCTAATGATGAAGTAATAAACATTATAGAAAAAAACAATGAAATATTCTCTATTATAAGAGAAGATAATATTTATTACCTAACAAAGTTTGATAACGCAGGAACAGAAATAACTACAAACTCATCAGCTACTATCAATATAACACCTTATTTCATTGATGTAAATGGTAATAATTTAGTATTAATTGGCAATAATAACAATAATTTAGAATTTGAAGAATATGACTCTAATTTAAATTTCAAAACAGCTACTACAACAGCAATTATTATGAATATTTCAGGATATATGAAGGATTTAAATAAATATATTATATATGGCACTAATTCTAATAATGGGGAAGTTTATGTTTTAGATAATTCTTTATCTATAATTAAATCTTTAAATATTCCAGACTTTACCATAAATTCTATAATAAAAATTTATGATGATGATAGTAAGTATAAGTATTTATTAGGCGGTATAAAAAATAGTGAAGGTTATATAATAAAAACCGACTTAGATCTCAATACAGAATTTGAAAAATCTTTTAATGATATGAATAGTATTACTTCTATGATAAATAATGATAATAATGAATTGATTTTATTAGGTTTTACAAATAATGATTTGATAATAAAAAAGATCAGTTATAGATTCAATGAATTACAAGATCCAGTATATGAAAATGGTTACAAAAATAATTTTTCAAAAATTATAAAAAACAGTAATAATGAATATTTAATATTATTAAACACATTAGACAACATAGAAATATTAAAAATGGATGAAAACATTAATATTATTGAAAAAATAAAATTTGGAGGTGATAATATAGACTATGCAAATGGCCTACTGAATACAAATGATGGTGGTTATATTATTTTTGGGCAGACTAGATCATTCAAAGATACAATTAACGGTAATTCATATATTATAAAAACAGATTCTAAATTATTAGGATGGAGTACCCCTGAAGAATAGAATGGAGGATATTATGAAAAAAATTATTATTTTAATGCTATTTTTATCAATATTCGTATTATCTTTTGCTAAATTAAATAATGTATATATCGGATACAATAATATAGTTTATTCAACTTTGGAATCTTCACTAAATACAAATGAATTATATATCGGATATAATTTCGGAAATATCCCTTTAAAAATTCAAGCTGGAGGTTCTACAAACCTTCAGTCATTTATTATGGTTATGTCCTATCTCAATTTTAATGATTTTTATATCAATCCATATTTAAAATATCGAAAAAATTTCTCTTTAGGTTTTTTAGCTGAATTTAAAAACTTTGGTATTAATTATAATATATCTAAAAATTTTGTTCAGACTGTTGGTTTTAATATATCTTTTCCTATAATAAAATTTGGAAAAGATGTTGCTTCTTCTATTATTTGCCCAAATAGTATTAACTCAATAGCCGGAAAAGATATTAAATTAAGGATTAAATTAAAAAATGATTTTTATCCCGCTGAAAATGTTGATGTTTTTTATAATATTGACAATAATAAAACTGTATATGCTGGTAAAACAAATAATAACGGAGAGATTATTATAAACACTCCTATTTTAAAAAAAGCTGGAAATCATATTATAAATATTTATGCGAATAATATAAATAATATTATGAAGAAAATAAATGTATATGTAAAACCTAATCTACCACAAAAAATATCAATACTTTTTGATAAAGATTATATATATACTTCAAATCAAAACATACTAAAAATAAAAGAAATTAAAATCTTTGATGATTATTCAAACATAATAAAGAATTATAATTTGAAATTTATTGATTTTAAACTCATTGGCGATTATAAGGATATTAAATATTCTTATTTAGATGGCATTATAACTTTGGATCCTATAGAAAAACCAGGCATATATAAATTGTATTATGAAGCAATTGTAAATAATACACTTTTAAGTGGAATAACTGATATAACAGTGAAAAACAACCCAAAAGATATAACAAATGTAAAAACTTCTATTTCCTATATAGGAACTGAAAAAAATTATGCAGTATTTAAAATTTCAAACCCAAAAATTATTTTTTCTAATCTTTCTGAAGAATATGCTGAAAATTATTATTTATATTTTGATAATCAAAAAATTAAAATAGACAATAATAAGTTTAAACTTCCTTTAAACAATAATTTTGAAAAAAAATATAATTTTAAAGTTATTGTTTATTACCAAAATTTTATAAAAACTTTAGATCTTACGGTATCTACTGAATAATTCTAATTAAACTTTTCCCTTTCAATTACGTCAAAATAGTTGAAAAAGAAATTTATTTATGTTATAATCATATTCGTTTGGGGACGAAACGGTTTCGACGGGGGTAGAGTAAGTCGGAAAGCGAGCCGTGGAAGACTGTTACCACGTAAAATAATCGGTCAAAAAAGAGAATTGCCGAAGAAAATTACGCTTTAGCTGCTTAATTTAATTAGCAGCCGTCCTATTAACCGTTCTGGGTCAAATGGTTAAATAGGACGTCATAATTATGACCCTTACCTAAAAACCTTTCTCCCGGGTTTTTAGGGAAATCTTAGGGAGATAGCTTAATCTTATCCTGCCTGTGGGAGAAGATTAAGCAAAAATTAAAACACAGGCTGCGCTCGGAGATGTCCGGCTTACTTTACTTTCGGACGCGGGTTCGACTCCCGCCGTCTCCACCAGCATTTTTAAAAAGGAGCCTTTCGGCTCCCTTTTATTTTGCTTTTTTCAAATATTTTAATATAAAACTTTTATCTACTTCATTTTTTTCGTTAAAAAAGTATCCAGGTATCTTCAAATAATTCTCTTTTCTAATAGGCTTTTTTAAATACTCTTCTATACTTTTAAGATATCTTTTAGCAGTAATTTCCCATGTATAATTTTCTAAAACTCTCTTTTTACCTAATTCAGAATATTTATCAAAATTTTTCAATCCATCTAAAATGCCTTTTTCTATATCCTTTATATCAAATGGATCTATCAATACCCCATATTTACCTTTATCAAATGATTCCATAGGACCACCATTTTTAGTTGCAACAACAGCAAGACCTACTGCTGCTGCCTCAATAGGAGCTAATCCAAATGGTTCATAAAAAGCTGGCAAAACAAAAACAGATTTTTTTCTAACAAAATATCTATACGCACTTGCTAATTCATCTTGACCAGGCACATCAAATAATGATACTTTTCCGTATAAATCGTGATCTTCTACTATTCTTTCTATTTCTCCTATAATTTTTTTCTCTTTTTCAGATAATTTATTTATATCTTCAAAACCATTCTTTAAACCTCTAACAAAAATAACCAGATTCGCCATTTTTTGAAGCTCTTTAGACTTTGCATATGCTCTAACTACACCAAGATGATTCTTTTTTTCATCCACTCTACTGGAAACAATTATATATTGTTTCTCTCTATTTTCTATATCTCTAATTAAATATTTTTCTATTTCATTCCAAAAAACATTATCTAATTCCTTATTTTCTGATGAAAATGTTTTAACATTTACCCCAGGTGGAATAACTTTAAACTTAGAATCATCATTTACATCTATAGCGCCATCATACAATTGATGCCCATACTGTTCGAATCTTTCAAGATTGGTACTTACTATATTAAATGCCGAACGATTCATGGAAACCCTTTCTGCATTTATTCTTATAGAAAAATTATATTCTTCATCATATTCATCGAAATTAAATTTATTTATTCCTAATTTATCCATTTTTTGCGCTCCTAAAGAATGCGCCGTGAAAGAAAATGGGATATGAGTAATATTTTCAAATATCGCTCCTGTAATACCTCCATCTCCATAATGGGTTGTTACAAAATCTGGCATTTTGCCTATAGAATCATAATATTTTAAAATGTCTTCTGCAAATTCTTTTAAATGTGGCCATAACAACTCTTTCCTTAAAAATTTATTTCCTCCAAAAGGTATTCTTATAATTTTCAAATTATTATAACCTTCATAATAGTCAAAATCATCCATAAACTCTGGCCAATTTTTATCAATTATTTTTCTTGTAAAAATATCAACATCAACCCCTAGTTTTGATAATTCCATAGCAACTTCTCTTACATATATTAATTGACCTCCAAAATCAGGATGTTCTGTTAGTCTAGAATTATTTTTATCAAAATTCCCTTGGGGATTAAAAAATGCAATTCTCATTTTTTCACCTCATTTATTTTATAATATTTTAATGCTCCAGATATATCATTTAATTTTCGATTTATATTAGCAGGATATCCATAAAAACCATATTTATTACATAAATTTATAAAATCAAAAATTATATCTTTGTTAGGATTTTTTTGATTATATATATAATCAGTAACAAGTACAAATTTTCCGGAATTTCTAACTCTTAATATGTATTTAAGTCTATTGTTTACATATTTTTCAGAACGTTTATTAGTTTTTTTATAAAATAAACTCTCTACTCCAAGACCAGAAATTGTATTTAGATATTTATCATTATAATCATATTCTAATATATCTTCTGCATTTTGAGGAACTATTAAAAATACAGGATTCTTTTTTCTAGCATATTCAGCAATTTCAATTACAAACTTAATCATTTCAGAAGCTGTTGATTCTATATCGTACCCATTTTCTGCCCAAAATTTATAAGAATCAACTAAATCTATATAAACTCCCATAAACCCCTGATCAATTATCTTATCTAAATAATCAAAAATTATGTTTTTCCATTCATCATACCAATATTTTACTTTATAGTTTCCAGGCCATCTTGGATTTTCACTATCCAACCATTTTGGCGGATTATCATACCAATTTTCATCCCAATAAAATCTATAATCTTCTGCTTCACCTATACTTAAATATGCCAAAGGGATAATATTCAAATTTTTCAATTTATTTATCTCATTGTGCGTAAATTTTTTTTCGTCTGACCCATCCTTAGAATAATCTATAATTAGAAATTTAGGCTTATAGTTTCTAATTATATTATCAATATTAGGGCCATTAATTTGATAGATTACAGGTACTTCAATAGTTTCCTTTTTTGGTATAAAAAGGAAAGAAATAAGTACTATAAATATTGCGGTTATAATAATTAATTCTTTTGACATAATTCTCACCTTATATTTCATATTTATTTTTTAATATTTTCCAATATTCGATAGGAGCAATTGCACCAATATATTTTAATTTTTCAGCAGCAAAAGCCAATCCTAATTTTGTTGATTTAATTATATCTAATCCATTTAATAGTCCAATATAAATTCCAGACCATACTGCATCACCTGCACCAGTAACATCATTTACCTCTGAGGCATAGGTTGATATTCTCTTATTTATCTCATTATTTTTAATAAATACACCATCTTTACCTAAGGTAAATATAATATTGTTAAAATTATACTCTTTAAAATACGTATAGTAATTTTCTAGACTGTCTTTCCCAAAAATATGTTCAGCATCATCTAATGAAGGCTTAATAATATCAATATATGGACCTATAGCTTGCAAAACTTCTAAAATTGTATATTTATTATGCCATAACACTTTTCTGTAATTCGGGTCAAATCCAATAATTATGTTGCGTTTTTTTGCAATTTTAATTAAATTTAGAATTTTTTCATATTGAGTTGTTTCTGATACAGCCCAGGATGAAATATGAATAATTTTAAATTTATTTAAGTCAATATTTTTTGGAATATCTAAATTTAAAGATGCATTCCTATATGCTTTAAATTCTGGTGTGTCTTTAGATTTGTTTACAAACACAACATCTGTATTTATTTTTGGAGATATATGTATATAATCAGTTTTTACTTTATATTCTTTTAAAAAGTCTATTATAAATTCCCCAAATGGATCTTCTCCAACTGCAGATAATAAATAGCTATCTATACCCTGATTTGAAACATTTATCGCTATATTTGCTGGTGATCCTCCAAAGAATTTATGGAAAACGTTTGCATTTTTTAATGAAAAAGATTCTGTTATAAAATCAATCAAAACTTCGCCTATTGATAAAAACATTTTCATCTCTCCTATTTATAAAATTTTTCTATCCTATCTTCAAAAATATGATTATATTTATTTATATTTTTATTAAGTGCTTCATCAGGATTTATATCAACAACTTTTACTTTATCTCCTTTTTTAGAAAATCTTATGATAACCTCACCTTTAGGATTTGTAATTTGGCTCATGCCTGTAAAATTATTTGAATTTAAAACATTAACTTCTTCTCCCCATCTATTTGATGTAACAATAAACACTCTATTTTCTAATGATCTTATTTTATTTGCTTCCTGACAATATGGCATTACTAAATTAGCACTATGTGCTATTACTTGAGCCCCCTTTAATGCAAGCGTTCTAAATGATTCCGGGAAAAACCAGTCAAAGCATATTGCAAGACCAATTTTAACTCCATTAATATCTTCAACCCAAAAACCGGTATTTCCTCTTTCGAAAAATAATTTTTCTTCATAGAATAAATGAGTTTTTCTATAAATTCTATATTTACCATCGGGTTTTATTAAAATAGAAGAATTATAAAATTTATTTTCTTTTTTTTCTACAAAACCAAAAACAACATTTGTATTTTTAGAAAATGCAAAATCTCTAAAAGATTTTATTGAAAATCCAGTTATATCTTCAGAAACCCATTCTACTTCATTCTTTGTATTAAATGTATAACCTGTAAAAGCTAATTCCGGAAAAACAAACAATTCCGCATCTTCATTTTCTATTAATTTTATTCCTTTTTCAACATTTTCTTTTACTTGAAAAAGCTCTGGTTTAAATTGAACTAATCCTATTTTCATATTAATCACCCTCAATAATTCTTTTTTCTGTAATTATTTTATCCATTTTTATATCATAATCAAAGACGAGTAATTTATCTATGATTTGAAAATCAAACGCAATGCCTACTTTTAATCCCGTTCTCTGTTTTGAAAAATATTTATCAAAAAATCCTCCACCATATCCTAATCTATATAATTTCTTATCAAAAGCTACACCTGGTATCAGATATACATCTATTTCTTTTCCATAAGGTCCCCCACTTGGTTCCATTATACCAAATTTTCCTTTTTTAAAATCGCTAAAAGAATTAATTTTTACAAAAATCATATTATTTCCAATAACTTTTGGAAATAATATATCTTTATCCTTCAAAACTCCAACTAATTTTAATAAATCCACTTCTTTTTTAAAAGGGTAATACATAGCTATACTATTAAATTCTACATTTGATAAAAATTCTAATACTTTTTCATATATAACCTGATTATATTTTTCATATAACGATACATCTAAATTTAGTCTTTTTCTGAGAAATTCCTTTCTAATATCATTTTTCATTACTTTCACCACTCATAAATTCAATATTCATAATATTTCTATCCATTTCTAAAATAAATAAATTATTTTCTCTATAATAATGGATAATCTTACCTCCAGTTATTTTTCTAATATTCTTTTTGCTTTTCACCATAAAATATTTTGGAAATAATGATGAATTTGGTACTATTACTGTTAAATTATTTTCATCATAATTATATTTTACTTTTTGGGTTAAGTAATCAAAAAAATAAGGATAAGCTTCAGATGCTGTTTGGTTCCTCAACCATGGAAATTTAGATTTTATTGTATTATAAAAAGTTTCTAAGTTATTATACATTTCATCCCAAGTTAAATTTTCGGGATTTCTATCTTTTGCAAAAGCATCATCTGGATGTATAAAATGTTGAAATGTTCCAAAATTAGCTAAAGTATTAATAGTTGTAGAATATAATCTTGTCAAAGGATAATAACCATACGTTGATCTTGGTATTATAAGTGTATAGTTATTTCTAATAACATATTCTGATAAATTAGATTCACTTTGATATATTGTTCCAATTGTTCGTATTGTGGGAATACCTTCAAGAAGATTCTTTACTCCAAATTCATCTATTAAATTATTTGGGGCAACATAGCTACTTATAATAATATCATGACCAATTATTTTACTAATAAACTCTTTAGCTGCTCTTAAACTAAGCTTTATATTTTCAGCATTTGCCCATTTATCTTTTGTTAAAGAATTATGATTATATCCATGAAGGCCTAATTCAAAATCCGATTTATCAATTTCTCTCATGGCTTTATATGGATTGTTATTTTTACTAATAAAAAATTCTGTAAATTCAAATGGCGGTATACTCGAGCCATTATAACTTAAAGGAGTTACAAAAGTATATTTTATGTTATATTTTTTTGCAAACTTTTTTATAGATGGCCACCATATATCATAATAATATTCATCATCAGTAACTTTTTTCCCATTAATTTCTAATCTTTCTATATTATATGATGGAAGAGGGAAATCGTCAATATAAAAAATAAAAGAATTCAATAAACCCGCTATAGAAATATCTTGCATTTCAAGTACAGATTGTAGAATTAAACCTCTAACAGATTTTAATATAATATCTGGATATATATAGCCAATATATCCTTTATTAACCTTTTTATACCAGATAGCTGGAACTTTAGCATTTTCATTTTCTAAATAAACCAAAATTTGATATTTGTTATCTAAAGAAATATTAAAAGAAATATTAAAATCTCTATTTATTATAGTTCCTTTTTCGTCATTTCCAACAGGAAACAATTTTTTAGAAAAAAGTATTTTTGAAATATTTATATTATCTTCTTTAATATTAGTACTCCAAGGTGTATTATAAATATCTGTTGAAAGTATAAAAGAACCTCCATTATTTATATATCTTTCTATAGTTTTTGTCTTTACATATTTTGCATCAGTATTCCATATAATAGTTTTGTATGGGATAAGATCAAAATATGAAAAATTATAAAAATCCTCTACATTTAAAACATCATAATTTATTTTAGCATAATCAAACATTTTATATAAATTATTTTGATATGATAAAAATTGTTCATTATCATACTTTGTTTTTATAATTAAAACTTTTCCTTTATTTCCAACCTTTTGATTTATAAAATTTAATAAAATCTTCTCAATATTTATAATGATATTACCCTTAACATCGGTAAAACTGTTAAATATTGCAGCACCACCATTTTTAGTTAAAATAATCATCGGATAATCATCATTACTTGTTTCGAATTGCATTAATATTTTATCTTCACTTTCAAATACCCTATACTTTTCTACAGGTCTTTTTATTTGAGTAGATGGTTCTGTAAGAAAAAAATCTTTATTATAATTAATCTGATAATTTTCCAATTCTTTATACCCATACATATAATGAATACCAATTTTATCTAAAAGATTATTTATTTCTCTAATATCTGAAGTTACTCCTAAATTATTAAAGAAAAAGAAAAAACCTCCGTTTTCTATAAAATTTGCTAATTGTCTTAAATACAAATGTGAATCTTTTATTTCTGGTGAGTAATACCAACTTATTACTCCAAAATACTTTTTATTATCAATTCTATAATAATTCATTTCCTCTACATTCTTTAATTCGTATTTTATATTATATTTTTCTAAAATAGGTATTATATGATATTTGAACATAAACTCCCCATATTGTTCAGATTTTTTATATAACAATAATAAATTTTTTTGCCCAAACAAAGATAATGATAATACTAACAATAAAATTAATATTATAGTTTTTTTCATTTTTGCTCCTCCATTAATTTTTTAATATCATTAAATTCTAAATAAAACCCTGGTTCTACGGCTAATTTTTGCCTAAAATATTCAAGTTGTATTATATTATTTACTTTTGATAATAATAACTTATACCCTACAAATGTTCCTATTGTAAAGGCTATAGAATAACTAGCTCCTAAAGCATAATATCCTAATTTGTATGTAAATATTATACTTAGTATTAGATTAATTAAAAAAACAGAAATATTTAAATACAGTGCTGTGTTCCTAAAATCAAAGTATAGAAGTAATAACATAATCATCAAATAAAAAGAATTAAGCATAGCACCTATTAATCCTATTCTTAAAATTGGTTTCAAACTTTCTGAAACAAAAGGTATAAGATTTATTTCATTCAATAAAAACAAAGATAATGTTATTATCAGTTGAACCCTAACAACTAAACTAACATCATATTTCAATTCTTTTAACATACTGTTTTTACGAATTTCTATTTCTTCATAATTATAACCTTCTCTTAAAGAATCATAAAATAATTTATAGGTTTTATAAAATCTTGTTTCTAAAACTAAAATAAACATAGTTGACGTTGGGATTATAGTTAAGTAAGCAATAAACATCGGATTATCATATATAAAAGAAAAATGAAAACCTTTTAAAGGGATTTCACCAAATTGTGGAGAATACCATGTAACAAAATCATCTATCCATAATGCCAAATAATATGTAAATCCTATTAAAATATTTTGCCAATATTTTTTTGTTTCACCAATCCACTCAAAAGACACATCAAAATCAGTTCCAAAATATATTAAAGCAATTAGATAATGGAGGAAAATCCCAATATTTACTCCTAATGCATAACCTAATATATATCCGATAGAATTATTATCTCTACCAAAAATATTTGAAAATAATATGGAAAAAAAGCCCATTATCAAAAATGCCATAATATACCAATTAACAGAATCACTTGAAAGTGAAGCTATTGACATTATCCACAAAGTTAATAAAGATAATGTTAAATATGAAAAAGAAGCTACAAACCATAATTCATGATGATTAAAAGCAAAAAAAACTATCATAATTAAAATTAATATCAAAGAACTACAAACAAGCATTCCCATGACTTCTGGCAATATTTTTTTATATTGTTTTGAAAATATTAAATCTGAAATCCTTCTAGACTCAAACATTATAAATAATCCAGAAATTATTATTGATACTATAAAAGAATATACTATTGCGACATTAAAATATATATCATTTGTTTTAAAAACTGTTAATATTATCCATAACGATATAGTTGTAATAATCCATGGTCCTGAAGAAACCATAATAGAGTAGGCTATTGCTAATAAATCTGTTGATACTCCACCTTTATGAAACATCTTATTAAGTCTAAAACCTACCCCTGCCATTATTTCACCACCGATAAATACAAATTTCTATAATTTTTTATCATCTGATTTAAACGATATCTTTTTTGAACTCTAATCCTAGCTATTTCAGATGCTTTCATTCTAAATTCATCATCTTCATATAACTTAATAATTCCATTAGCTAATGAAACAAAATCTTTTGGTTTAACTACAATTCCTGTATCTCCAACAATATCTTCCTTTGTTCCATGAATCATTTCAGAACAAGCACCAACATCTGTAGTAACAACAGGTATACCCGCTGCAAATGCTTCTAATATAACTAAAGGTTGTCCTTCACTAACGCTTGAGAGTAATAACACATTCAATTTTGGATAATAATCCAAAACATTTACTTTACCTGTAAATTCTATTGTATCTTCTAATCTGAAAATTTCTATCATTTTTTTACATTCTTCAAAATACTCTGGTTCTTCATCTGTTGGTCCAATTATATACAATTTAAAATTTTTTATTCTTTCTTTTATTAATTTTGCTGCCTTAATTGCTGTTTTAATATCTTTAATTTCTACCACTCTTCCAACTAAACCGACAATAAAAGGATTTTTTTCTTTTCTATACTTCAATTTTGAGAATTTTTCATAATCTATTCCATTAGGTATTACCATCATTTTTGACTCATCATCACATAGCTCTTTTTCAAACATTTGATTTTTAGAAAATAATGTTGTTATTTTTTGAGAACCTTTATATACAAGAGAACTAATAGTATTAAACAATTTTATCCATGCCAATCTATATTCATCTTTTATCCAATCTGCCTTTAAAACTTCTAATTGCCTTTCTCTATGATATATTCCATGTTCTGTTAAAATCACGGGAATGTTATTTTTCATACCATTCATTATTGCCGATATACCCGCATATCCTGTTGTAATAGTATGATACACATCACATTTTGGGAAATCTACTGTCATAGAATTTAAAAAAGGTAATAACATAGATTGTAATGTCCAATAATAGTTAGTGAAATCCTCATAAGGTATATATGTTTTATAAAATTCTAAACTTACATCCCAATAGAAACCAGATTTTAAAATTCTGGTGAAATCTAAATCCGGCTGTTTTTTAAAAAGTTCAAACAATTTATTTGCCATAGTTTTTTCCTCAAAAGGATATATAAGAACATTTTTAAGCCCTTCAAAAAAACTTTCAGGAATACTTCTTTTCTTAAAAAAATCATATTCCGCAAATAAAAAATATTCAAAATAGTCAGTAACATTCTCTGGAAAAATATATTTAGGTTTTCTAATCCTCGGAACATCGCCTATTTGTATTACACAAAACTCTATATCTTCCATAGATCTTATTAAATTATGTCCCCAACTGGAAACTCCACCAGTAACATAAGGATATGTCCCTTCAAATATAATACCTACTTTCATTTATTATCACCCATATTTTCCAAAAATTTTTCTATATATTTTATATCCTCAGACATAAAGTTTTTTGAAATTATTTCAAATTCATTTGGGTAATATTGTTTTAATATCAACAAAACCATTATTTTTTGTATTTTATCAGAATTCTTCATAATATCCATAAGATATTCTTTATTCCCTGTTAAAGTATATAAAGATAATTTTTCTTTAAAGCTCATGTTTTTCAAAATATTTATATTACTGGATCCGGTCATTTCCTTTAATGAGGATACTAAATAACTATATTTTAATCTTTCGGCATACTCTAAAGTTTTTTTATCCTCAAGTGTTTTAGATATACCAATTAATTCATTTATTAATATTAAATCTTTATCAGTGTAAAATTTTTTATCTTTTAATTTAGATATTAATTCTTTTTTCTTCAAATATGAAGTTCGCTTCTGCCATGGAAGATTTTTTATATAATTAGGATCAAAATTTGTTCCAGTTTTATAATTTGCTATAATTACAGCAATTATTAAGAAAATTGTTAATCCAAACAACAAATAATATGGCTGTAAAATTTGATTAATTAATTTGTTTTTTCTTTTCATATTATCCTCCCAACATATATCTTATTGCTTCCTCTTTAGGGGAAAATTGTAATTCTAAAAATTCTGAAAGAACTTTTTGTACTTTTTTTTGATTTTTTCTTTTTATATAATATAAAATCGAAAATTCATAAATTTCTTGCGCTTTAAATTTTTCTAAATATTCTTCTAACATATTCTCTAATTCTTCATATTCTTCAAGAGATTCCAGAATTTTTAGTACTGTTATTATTAATTTAGGACTATCTATAAATACTTCTAACGAAGCTCTTAAAATAATCAAAGATTGCCATAAAACTTCAATTTTATGTTCTCCCGCAAGAAATCCGGAATTTGCATAATAATATGAGTATTTACCATAATTTATATAATCTTCCAAAGTATTTAAATTATTCATATAATATGAAATTTTTTCTACTAAAAAATTCTCTAAATTAGATAAAGCATCTGATGCATATAACACAACGTCTGGATGAGAATCAATTTTTATAGCTTCTCTAAGCAATTTTATTCCATAAATAAAATCTATTTTTTCACTTTTTATTGAATTATATATCAATCTTACAACATATTTTCTTTGGGCTGGATCTCCATATTTTAAAATTATATGAAATGGAGCTAAATCTACAGAAGAAAAATTAACATTTTTCGTTTGTATTAATTCATCTTCGCCAAAATCTATAGGTTTATATAGTGGTTTTATATTTCTATACCTAAAATATAAAATTATGGGATAAAATGGGTATAATATTAATGCTATAAATAATTTAATCATAGAAAAAAATATTCTTTTTTCAATAATATAGATTAAAAAATACGAAATTGCTATATATAATAGCACAGTTATCATTCCATATAATTTAAAATCCATAATTAAAAAAATTATTGATACAATACCAAATACTACTGCTAAAAAAGATAATATAAAATATATTTTTTCTTTATTCACTCTTTGTATATGCCTCCAATATTTTTATATTTTCATGTTTTTTCATATTTTCCAATACTCTATTAAGTCCATCTTGAGCACTTGATGCTAATATTATTCTAATTTCCTTATTTTTTTCATCATAAAACAAATAATCTGTATCACGTATATAAGATCTTAACTTTTCATATGAAATATTTTCGTTTTTTACCTTTGCTATTATTATAGAATATGGTATATTAAATCTAACTCGTCTTTCTTCTATTTTTTCTAAAATAGTATTATAGTTTTCTATAGACCAATATGGTAAATTTGATTTTTCATTCAATTCAGATGAAGATAATAATAAAGTACTTAACCAATCAGCTAATATCTTTAAATATATTTCTGTATTTTTATTTATTTTTTCTGGATCTATTATTTCAACCAAAATAAACCCTAAAATCTTTTCTCTATATTTAATAGCTACTGCCATAGCTGGTTCAAATTCAAAATCATAATCTGCTTCTGTTAGGTAAAGAACATTTGCATTAGCACTACCTATTTCTCTTGCTAAACTAATAACAACTGATTTTTCTAAAGGAAAAGAATTTGGTAAAAATTGAGGTCCTTTTCTTACTTTTAATCTCAAAAAATTATTTTTACTCAAGGTATAAATGGAAACTGATTTTGCATTTATAAAATCTGAAACAAGATCTATTGCCTCATTAAAAATATCTTCTTCATTATCATATTCTATATCTTTAAGTCTATCTACAAGCAATGAAACACCCTGTTTCTCTAAAACCAGCTTATGTTCTAAGTCATCAGTTACATTTTGATACTTTCTAATATCTTCTTCCAACGATTTTATTTTTTCTTTTAATAATTCTATTTGTTCATCTTTTAAATCTATTTGTTGTTTATACATATCCCTAAAAAAACCTATTATAAGGCCAAATGAAAAAATAAATAATGGAATTTTTAAAACATCCCAATTAATAATAACATTAAAAAAATCTTTATTAACATTTAAATAAACAGAAAAAAACATCAAAAAAGTACTTATAGCACCTGATATAAGTGAATAATTTATTCCATAACGAACAGCAACAAATAATGTAAAAATAAAATATGGATTAGGTTCTACAAAGACATATCCAAAATATTTTAATGTTATATCCAACAAAAACAATGTAAAATTTATAATAAATATTTCAAGAAAACCATATAATTTTATATTTTTCATTTTAATCCTCCCGAATCAAATGCTTGGATTTTATTGAATATAAATTAACATATCTAACAATGTTTTTTTCTGTCTTATAATCAATATTTAAAAATTTCATACCATACATTTTTTCTCCAAAGATATTTTCGCCTATTTTTCTTACTGTTTTAACATTAATATCCTTTAAATTAAGAGTTTCATCAATATGCAAATTTTCTATAATGTAATCCTTTTCTTCATCTATATCTTTTTTAGTAACTATAAGCATTCCTCCTGCACTAAAATCCCGTGTTTCAAAAGAAATTATATTATTTTCTTCATCTTTTAAGACTCCTTCTCTAATAATTGGTATTCTATAAAATAATCTTTTTTGAATTTTATAGGCTATACGAGGAAGGAATATCTCTAAATATTCTTTTTCAACATTTAAAATCTTAGATTTAATCATATAGTTAGAAGCTCTTTCATATATTCTTATATTTATTTTTTCACCTCTGATTGAGTGAATTCTCATATTTTTATATAAAGGTGGTAATATACGTCCTCTATGATTTATAAAATCCAGATCAATAATTCTACTATTAGCAATAATATGTTGATTAATATATTCAACATCTATTAAATCACCTATATCTAATACTCTTTTTATATTTAATCTTTCTATAAAAACATTACTATCCCTATTAGACATAATTCACTCTCCTTAAACTATAAGTATAATATTATTATACTATAAAATCCTAATTTTTTATTTAATAAAAAAATTTTACTATAATAGAACACTTATACTATATTTTTAAATTGGCATAGTGTTGCTAATAATAAATACGGCAATAATAATACATAAAATAAAATTAATTTTAGGAGGTATTAGCATGAGAAAAGTTGTTGTAACAGGATTAGGAGTTATTAATGCTATTGCAAAATCTAAAGATGAATTCAAAGAAAATTTAAAAAATATGGTTATAGGTATTGATCACATATCCCAATTTGATACTACTGATCACAAAGTAAAAATTGCTGGAGAAGTTAAAGACTTTGATCCCTTATTGTATATGGATAAAAAAATTGCAAAAAGATATGATAGATTTTTACAATTTGCTATTGCTGCTACAAAAGAAGCATTAGAAGATAGCAATTTAGAAGATGGAGAATGGAAAGAAAATGCTGCCGTCATTGTCGCTTCAGGAATAGGTGGATTTAAAACTTTATATAAAGAATTTCAAAAAATGGAAAAAAAAGGTCCAAAGGTTGTTAGTCCATTTTTAATTCCCATGATGATATCAGATATGGCATCTGGTGTAGTATCAATAGAATTCGGATTAAAAGGACCAAATTTTAATACTGTTAGTGCTTGCGCTTCATCTTTACACGCTATAGCAATGGGAACTATGTTAATTAGACATGGATATGTAGACGTTGCAATAGTTGGCGGTGCCGAAGCTACTATAGATCCAATGCCAATAGCAGCTTTTGCTAATATGAAAGCTTTATCTACAAGAAATGATGATCCAAAAGGTTCATCAAGACCTTTCGATAAAGATAGAGACGGTTTTGTTATGGGGGAAGGTGCTGGAGTTGTAGTATTAGAATCCGAAGAACATGCAAAAAAAAGAAATGCTAATGTTTATGGATATATTGAGGGTTTTGGAATGAGTGGAGACGCGTATCATATTAGTGCTCCTGATGAAAACGGAACAGGTGCAGCTAAAGCAATAAAAATAGCTTTAAAAGATTCTAATATTGATCCAGAAAAAATTGAATTAGCTAATTGCCATGCTACCTCAACACCATCAGGAGATATCGCAGAAACTAGAGCCTTACGAAATGCTTTTGGTGATCATGCAAAAAAAATATATATACAAGGTTCAAAAACTTTATTTGGTCATGCCTTAGGTGGTGCTGCTGCAATAGAATTTATTGGACTTATATTACAAATGAAAGAAGGATTTATTCACGGCATGCCAAACTTAGTAAATCCTGATGATGAATTAAAAGATTTAAATATACCTAAAGAAACCGTAAATTATAAAACAAAATACGCTATAAAGAACGCTTTCGGATTTGGAGGACATAATGTTTCTATTGTTTATAGAAGCTTATAAGGAGTTGATTTAAATGAATATTGGAATTGTAACAGATAACACTTGTAATCTACCTATAGATTTTTTAGAAAAAAACGATGTTGGATACGCTTCATTATATATTTTAAGAAATAGTAATCATATCAGAGCCATAGATCTATGTACCACCACTTTTTATGAAGAATTAAAAGTTGGATCATATGTTCCACTTACTTCTCAACCATCAGTGAAGGATTTCGAAAATGTATATAGAGATATGTTAAAAAAATATGATTATTTAATCACCATAACTATTTCCGAAAAACTTAGCGGAACTTTAAACTCTGCAAAACTCGCAGCTTCAATGGTTGATGAAAAAAGAATATTTGCAATAGATTCTAAATTAACAAGTTTTGGTTTAGGTTTTTTGGTAATGGAATTATTAGAAAAAATTAAGTCAAAAAAATACACATTAGAACAATTATTAGAATATGCTAAACATTTTTATTTAACTACTAAAACCATCTTTAGTGTAACAAACATTGATTACCTATATAAAGGCGGTAGAATTGGAAAAGCTAAAGCATTAATGGGTAGTTTACTAAATATGAAACCCATTTTATCTTTAACTGAAGGTGAAATCATTCCTGTAAAAAATGTTAGAGGTAATAATAAAATGATTAAAGAATTAACCAATATTGCCATTGAAAGAATTGATACCATGAGACTTAAAAGAATTGCAGTGATTCACACAGGTAACCTTAAATATGGGTCCTTGATTTTAGAAGAATTAAGGAATAGAGGAATAAATGATGATGATATTTTTTATTCTTTACTTGATCCTGTAATTGGAACACATTTAGGTCCAGATGCTGTGGGGGTGATTACACAATGGGAATAATGAACATTGATGAAATAATAAAGATACTACCACATAGATATCCGTTTTTGCTTGTCGATGGTGTTATCGAAATAACTGAAAATAAAATAATTGCATATAAAAATGTAAGCATAAATGAACCACAATTTCAAGGACATTTCCCTGATTATCCAATTATGCCAGGAGTATTAATAATAGAAGGATTAGCCCAAACTGCTGGAATATTATTAATGAAAGATTTAAAAGAAAATTCTATCCCATTATTCCTTGGTATTGATAAAGCAAGATTTAAAAGAGAAGTTAGACCAGGTGATAAATTAATATATGAAATTGAAGTAATACAGGAAAAAATGGGTATGTATAAGTTAAAAGTAAATGCAAAGGTAGAAAATAAAACCGTTACCAGTGCAGAATTAATGGTTGGAATAAAGAAGGGATAACATGTATATATCACAAATTAATGCTTTTATCCCAGAAAAAATTTTGGATAATCAATTTTTAGCAAAAAAATTCAATGTCTCTGAAGATTGGATATATAAAAGAACTGGTATAAGAAATAGGTATATATCTGAAGTAGATGTATTTCAAATGGGAATAAAGGCAGCAGAAGGTTTAGATCTTGGTGGAGTTGATACTGTACTATTCGTTTCTTCTGTAGGAGCACATTATGTTCCTTTTTATGTCAGAATATTTGAAAAATTGAAGATTAAAAATTCGCGTTATGGTATAGACGTATCAAATGGATTTGTGGGTTTTGTAACCTCATTACATATTGCAGATGTCATGTTTAGAGAAAATATTGCGAATAAAATACTATTAATAGTCTCAGAAAAATTGTCGGATCTTGTCGAAGAAAATGATATCAATACTGCAATTTTGTTTTCTGATGCCGCTGTTGCTATGATTTTAGAAAATCATGATAAATGTATTTGTGATCATAGAGTTATGTATGATTCAGAATATTTAGATGCTTTAAATATAAATGAAAATAAAAAAATCGTAATGGATGGTAAGAGAGTATATAAATTCGCTGTAAATAATATGAAAAAGATGTTATCACAATATATTGATAAATATGGTAAAAAAATAATTGTTCCACATCAAGCAAATAAAAGAATACTTGAAAGCGTTAAAAAAAGCTTTAATGATTTTGAATTTTTAGATATTATAGAAGAATATGGAAATACTGGTGCTGTAAGCATTCCTTTAACCTTATTTAAAACTTATGGAAATACCGAAATTTCATTAAAAGATCATTTACTTATTTCAGTTGGTGGAGGTATGACAACATCAGCAATAACCTGGAGGTGCAACAATGAATAGAGTAACGGAACTACTTAATATCAAATATCCTGTTTTAGAAGGTGGAATGGCATGGGTTGGAACAGCAAAATTAGCTGCAGCAGTTTCTGAAGCTGGTGGTCTTGGAACCATTGGCGCTGGAAGTATGACTCCTGATATTTTAAAAGAATCTATTAAGACAATAAAATCTTTAACCGATAAAACTTTTGCTGTAAATATTATTTTAGTAAACCCTTATGCTAATCAATTAGTTGAAATAGCAAAAGAAGAAAACGTTCCTGTAGTGATTTTTGGTGCTGGTAATCCAGGAAAATACATTCCTCAGTTAAAAGAAAAAAATATAAAAGTTTTAGCTGTAGTTTCATCGGAAAATTTAGCTAAAAGATTAGAAAAAGCTGGAGTTGATGCTATTATTGGTGAAGGAATGGAATGCGGAGGACATATAGGTGATGTTTCTACTATGGTTTTAATACCAAAGCTCGTTGATGTATTAAATATTCCTGTTATTGCAGCAGGAGGCATTGCTGATTTAAGAGGTGCAAGAGCAGCTTTAGCATTGGGTGCTGAAGGAATTCAAATGGGGACAAGATTTGTTGCTACTCATGAATGTGAAGCACATGAAAATTATAAAAATTTAATTTTAAAAGCTGGAATAAGAGATGCTATTGTTACTGGCGCATCAATTGGACATCCAGCAAGAGTCATAAAAACTAAATTTGCTAAGAAAATAAAACAACTTGAAGTAGCTTCGCCAGAAGAAGCCGAAGAAATGCTTGTTGGAAGTTTAAGAAAAGCGTTTATAGATGGAGATTTAGAAAATGGCTCTTTCATGGCTGGACAAAGTGCTGGATTGATCAATGAAATAAAAAGCGTAAGTGAAATTGTTGAAGAATTTGGAGAAGAGCTTAGAAAATATTTTGAGAGGTGATAAAATGATAGCATTTGTCTTTCCTGGTCAGGGTTCTCAATCTCTTGGAATGGGAAAAGAAATTTTAGAAAAATATCCTGAATATAAAAAGTATTTAGATAAGGCCTCTGAAACCATTGGTGTAAATTTAGAATCTATTATTTTTGGAGAAGACGAAAAAACTTTAACTCTGACAGAAAATGCTCAACCTGCATTATTGACTATTTCATATATTATGTATTTATATGCAACTGAAAAATTAAATATTATTCCTGATGTTGTTGCTGGTCATTCTTTGGGCGAATGGACAGCATTAGTAGCAGCAGAAGTTGTCTCTTTCGAAGAAGCAGTAAAATTAGTCCGTCTTAGAGGAAAATATATGAGTGAAGCTTGTCCTCCTGGAGTTGGTGGTATGGGAGCAATAATTGGATTAGATATAGAAAATATACAAAAAGTTTTATCTAAATTTAATAATGTAAACATTGCGAATCATAATTCCCCAGAACAAATTGTAATTAGTGGTGAAAAACAAGAAGTTTTAAAAGCTCTTGAAATACTAAAAGAAAAAGATGCAAAAAAGGTTGTTGAGTTAAATGTGAGTGGGCCATTTCACTCAAAACTTGTTGAACCTGCTCAAGAAAAAATGAAACATGAATTAGAAAATATTAAATTTAATAATCCAAAACACAAAATTATACAAAATTATACTGGTAATTTAGAATATGATCCAGAAAAAATAAAAGAAAATATAATTAATCAAATTACTGGAACAGTAAAATGGGTAGATAGTATTAGAAAAATGAAGGAAATTGGGGTTACTCAGATATATGAAGTTGGCCCAGGAAAAGTTCTTACTGGATTAGTAAAAAGGATTGATAAAAGTTTAAATCCAAAAAGTATTTTAAAAATATAATATTATTATATGTACAAGACAGCCGATAAAAAACATCTCCTTGTGGATTTTCTACAAGGAGATGTTTTGATATATATAATATATTTAAAATAGATCTTCAAATAAATTTACTTGATTTTTTTCTGGCAATCCCTTCAATATTCCTAATTTTCTAAATGTTTCAATTGTAGTTTTATTAATTCCTGTTCTATTTAACAAATCTTCGATAGATAAAAATTCCTTTTCTTTTCTAGCCTTTATAATACTTATAGCCGCCTTTTCACCTAAATTTGGAACCTTAATAAATGGTATTCTTAATTTATCTCCTTCAATAATAAAATTTTTTGCATCAGACTTATAAATATCTGGTGGTAAAAAATCAAATCCTCTTAAAATCATTTCATAAGCTATTTCTAAAACTGTAAGTTCATTTTTTTCTTTTACATCCAAAGATTTTAAAGATTTTAATTCGAATATTCTTGATCTAATAGCATTTTTACCTTTTAATATAACATCTGTATTAAATTCATCACCTTTTACAGAAAAATATGTAGCGTAAAAAGCTAAAGGATAATGAACTTTAAAATATGCAATTCTAAATGCCATGCTCACATATGCTGCCGCATGAGCTTTAGGAAATAAATATTTTATTTTTTTACATGACTTAATAAACCACTCTGGAACATTATTTTTTTTCATTTCTTCTTCATCTTCCTCTGCTAAGCCTTTTCCTTTTCTTACTTTTTCCATGATAAAAAATGAATGTTTTTTATCTAATCCTTTTTGAATTAAATAGTTCATGATATCATCACGACAAGCTATTACTTCATCAACTGTCGCTTGTTTCGCAGCAATTAAATCTCTTGCATTATTTAACCAAACATCTGTTCCATGAGACAGTCCAGATATTCTAACCAAGGCTGCAAAAGTTTTTGGTTTAGTTTCTTCAAGCATACCTCTAACAAATTGAGTTCCAAATTCTGGAATCCCCAATGTTCCAACCGTTGTCCTTAATTCAGAACTTAAATCAACTCCTAAAACTTTTGAAGAAGAAAAAATTGACATCGTTTCTTTATCATCCATTTTTATATTTTTATATTCTATTCCTGTTAAATCACTTAACATCTTCAAAAATGTAGGATCATCATGTCCAAGTGCATCAAGTTTTACAAGGTCATCGTGAATAACATGATAGTCAAAGTGTGTAGTCATTGTATTTGCTTTTCTATCATTTGCAGGAAATTGAACAGGTGTAAAATCATATACTTCCATATTTTTAGGTACAATCATTAATCCTCCCGGATGCTGCCCTGTAGTTCTCCTTGAACCCTCTATTTTTTTAGCTAATCTAATTATTTCAGGATTTTTTAATCCTCCAGCATACTCCTCTGCATATTTTTTTACATATCCATAAGCTGTTTTTTCTGCAACAGTTGATATAGTACCTGCTCTAAATACATGATCTTCACCAAATAATTCTTCAATAAATTTATGTGCTCTTGTCTGATATTCCCCTGAAAAATTCAGATCTATATCTGGAACTTTATCCCCCTCAAATCCCATAAACGTTTCAAAAGGTATATCCTGTCCATTCTTTTTCATTTCGGTTCCACATCTTGGGCATTTTTTATCTGGCAAATCATACCCAGAATCATATGAACCATCTGTTATAAATTCACTGTATTTACATTTAGGGCAAACATAATGAGGAGGTAATGGATTAACCTCTGTTATTCCCATCATGGTAGCAACTAAAGATGATCCAACAGAACCTCTAGAACCTACTAAATAACCATCGTCATTTGACTTTTTTACAATTTTTTGAGCCATTAAATATAATACTGCATATCCGTGGTTAATAATTGAATGCAATTCTCTCTCTATTCTTGCTTTTACTATTTCAGGTAATGGATCTCCATATATTTTTTTAGCTGTATCCCAGCTTAATTTTCTTACTGTTTCGTCAGCTTCCTCTATAATTGGTGGATGCAATTTTCCTTCCAAAGGTTTTATCTCTTCTATTAAATCAGCAATTTTATTGGTATTCTTTACTACTATCTCTTTAGCTATTTCTTCATCTTCAAAAATTTCATATGCTGCTTTTAACATTTCTTTTGTTGTTCTTAAATATTTATTAGATTCATATATTTTATTTTTTTTACCTTTCGTTGCTGAGCCTATTATCAAAGCATCTCTTGCTTTTTTATCTTCTTTATTTAAATAATGTGCATTACTTGTCATTACAACAGGAATATTAAAATTCTTAGCTGATTCATATAAAAGTTTATAAAAATCTTTAATTTTATCTGAATCAACACCATTATGCTCTATACTGTCTAATGGTTGAACTTCTATATAATCAAATAAACTCAGCAGAGAATTAATTTCATCAATTGATGCACCCCTTGAATACTCTTCAAAAATTATGTTTTTAGTACATCCACTTCCTATTAATAATCCTTCTCTATTTTCTAATAACTCATTCAGTAATACAGTTGTATTTCTATAAAAATATTCCGTATGTGCTTTAGAAACTAATTTATACAAATTCTTCAAACCAATTCTATTTTTTACCAATATTGTAGCATGATATTTTCTCAACTTTTTAAAATCTATCATTTTTTCAAGATTAATTAAATCATTTAAAGTTTTAATACCTCTCCCTTTAGCTTTTTCCAAAAGTTTTAAAAATGTATAAGCAGTTACTTTAGCATCTTCATGAGCCCTATGATGCTCAAAATTACCCAATCCAAGAGCTTTAACAACTTTATCAAGAGAATGACCACCTTTTAAATTTAATAATGCTCTTGCCATGGCAAGTGTATCAATATATGGTATTTTTATTTCTATATTCATTATTTCTTTAACCCATCTTCTTAAAAATCTATAGTCAAAATTTGCATTATGCGCAACTAATACTGAATCCGATATAAAATCCATAAATTTAGGTAATATATCTTCAATAACTGGAGCATCTATTAACATTTCATTAGTTATACCAGTTATTTCTTGTATCTTTGATGGAACACTTTTTTTAGGTTTAATTAATTCATGAAATGTATTTGTTATTTCACCGTTTTCAATTTTCACTGCACCAATTTCTATTATTTCCTCGATATTTGGATCGAGACCTGTCGTTTCAAAATCAAAAACAACAAATTTAGAATTAAATTGTATTTCATCAGAAAAATTATTAATTATGGAAACTTTATTGTTAACAACATTTATTTCACAACCATATATTGGTTTAATATTATGTTTTTTAGCTGCATTATAAAAAGTTGGTATAGATTGAACAACCTCATGATCCGTTATAGCTACCGCTTTATGACCCCATTTTGCTACAGTTTTAACCAATTCCTCAACATCCAAAACTGAATCAAGAGCACTAAATTTCGAATGTACATGCAAGTCAACCATTTTTTCCTCAGCATCATCAATTCTTTCTTTTGGAATTACTTTTAATATATTTTCTGGAATTATTACGTATTCTCTTTGATATTCATCATAGGTTATTTTTCCTTCAACTTTAATATAATCATTTTCTTTAATTTTTTCATTTATTTTTTCTGCTGAATTCTTAAAAGCTTTAATTGTTATAGAATCTTTATTATCTGTTATGTACATAGTTAAAATTATAGCTCTATCGTTATATTCTTTAAAAAAAACTTGCCCCTCAACTACAACTTTTGAAGTTTGATACATTACATCATTTAATTTATCTAATGGTATAGAAACTTTCTTAAACTTATTTCCCAGAATAATTTCATCATTTTTCCCCAATTCTTGATTATTACTACTATTAAAGATTTTTTCTTCTTGTGCATTATAAGATTTATCTTCGTAAATATTATCATTTCTATCTAAAAAAGATTTTCGTTCATCCTCAAATTCCAAGTAATTTATATTAATTGATTCATCATATAAAAAATCATAATGTGGTAAAAAACCTATACTCCTTATTATTATATCTTCAACTATTTTTTTATTTTTTTTAATTTTTTCTAATGCAAATTTATTTGAAACTCTAAATATTAAGTCATCATCTTCAGTGTCTGGTAATAAAAATCTTAAATAATTTTCTTCTTCATGTCCTTTTATTAAATCAATCCAATGCTCTAATATATAATTTAGATCTTTTTCACTAGACAAAATAAATTTGACAGTCTTTTTCATTAGCCTCGAGAAAAACTTTTTTATTTTTTTTTCTTCACCTTCATTTAAAGGATTATTTAATTTTAAAATTATTACGTCTTTTATTTCTATTTCTCCTTGAAGATTAAATGGATCAAACCCTATTTTGGAAAGTAAAAAATCCGAAATTTTCATCGAAAGACCTCCTGAAAGAATATCATTCTTACTATACCATATAAATTTTAAAATTTATATGTCAAATTAAAAAAATGAGGAATAAGAATTTTCACTAAATGAGCAAATATTATTTTGATTATTTTATTTTATATTTTTTAGAAACTGAAACATCTTAAAAGATGTCGTATTTTTTATACAATCTATAAAAAAGTTAAAAAAACAAGCATCTCTTGATGCTTGTTTTAGATCTTCTTTATTGCTTGAGTTGCTGCTACTAAATCTATATCCCAGACAGGAGAAAATGGTGGTGAATAAGCTAAATCCATATTTCTTAATATATCAACAGTTCCATTTGTATATATTAATGAAGTTATAGTATTTAATCGTGGATGAATTTCTCCACCAACAAATTGCGCTCCTAAAATTCTTCCTGTTTTCTTTTCAAAGACAAGTTTTATCTTTAATTTCTTTGAACCCTTGTAATAATGAGCTTTGCTTCCTGACTTAATAAATACCGCATCTGCGTCGAACCCTTTATCTTTAGCTTCTTCTAAAGTCAAACCCGTTTTTGCATATTCTATATCTTCAAATTTTGTAATCAAAGAACCCACTACACCAATAAATGAATCATTACCTCCTGCTAAATTTTTACCTGCAATTCTTCCCTGTTTATTAGCAGTAGTTCCTAATGGTATATATACATTTTCTTTTGTAATGAAATGATTTACTGTTGCACAATCTCCTGCAGCATATACATCATGAATATTTGTTTCCATTTTTTCATTAACAATAATAGCTCCATTTTTTGCCATATTTAATCCTTTATCTTTTAAGAATGATGTATTCGGTCTTACTCCAATTGATACAATAACCATATCTGCGATATAATTTTTATCTTCTGTAATTACTTTAAAATTACCATCCTCTTTCGCAATATCTTTAGCAAATGTATTAAAAACAACGTTTACACCTTTTTCTTTTAATCCATTTATAAACTCTTCATGGATTTCTGGTTCTATATTTCCAAGAACATGATCCATTCCTTCAATAATAGTAACTTCTATACCATGGATTTTTAATGCTTCTGCAGTTTCAATACCTACAAATCCCCCGCCAATAACAATTGCTTTTTTAGGGTTATTTTCTCTTATAAAATCAAGAATATTTTTAGCATCATCAGGGTTTCTTAATTTAAATATTCCATTTTCTCCCCAAGCTTTAAATGGTGGAATAATTGGTGATGCTCCTGTAGAAATTACTAATTTATTATAAGATACTTCTTTTTCTCCTTCTTCAGATCTAACATAAACTATTTTATTAGCAAAATCTATTTCATACGCTTCATGTTTAACAAAAACATCTGCACCTTTTTTCTCTTTAAATGTTTCTGGAGATAATGCTATTACTGCTTCTGGAGATTTAACATCACCACTAATTACATATGGTAAACCACAACCCCCATATGATATATATGGTTCTTTTTGAAATATCGCTATTTTCAAATCTTTATTAACTCTTTTAGCACTTGCTGCAGCACTTGTTCCAGCTGCTACACCTCCTAAAACAACTACATCATACTCTATTTTTTCCATTTTTCCACCTCCAAAAACTCTATTTAATTTTGATATTTTATATTAATCAAACAGTACAATTATTAACATTATTATCAAAAATAAAAGGAGCTTCGCTCCTATTTCAAAATATCGTAATATGATAACAATGACAAAAATACAGAATATGTCAAATACACTATACTTGGAATATAAAATAATTGATTTTTTCCTAAGGAAGTATTCCCAAATATTGAAGTTCCAAACCATTGAATACCATGTCTGAAAATTAAATATAATATTGAGAATATCATTATAATTGATATTATAAATTTTATAGCTGCTGTAATCTTTACTAATTTCATATTTCCTTTTAAATAGTAAATTGCATTAAATTGTTCTAATACACTATATAAAAGATATAGTACCCCCAAAATAATAACATTTAAAACATCTAAGGTAAATTGGCTACCTAACATACTTTGTATTAATGGCTTTTGAATCTGAACAATTAAAACCATTAAAGTTAGTAATAATGATATTAAAAAATTAAAACTGGAAAATACTACTTTTAACCACCCTAAAGCTGCATTTCCAGAAAACACATTATATTTTTCCTCAGAAACTTCTAACTTAGCACCTTTGCTCTTTGTCACAGGCTTTACTCTTTCAGATAATATATGTTTTTTCTTTTTTCTTGGTTCTTTTCTATCCTGAGGATTTATCTTTAAAGTAGCCATATTAACCTCCTAAAAAAACCTTGATAATTCTAATGCCTTTCCTTCATCCAATAAACAAAATCTAATTTCATTTACATTTATTGCTTCTTTTGAAAAGTTCAATATTGCTTTAGAATATACTTTACAGGCTTCCCTATATGGATAGCCAAAAATACCTGAACTAATAGCTGGAAAAGATATGCTCTTCAACTTTAAATCATCCGCCTTTTTTAATGAATTAAAAATCGCATTATACAATAATTTTTCTTCGCCAGATTTTCCACCATTCCAAACTGGGCCAACAGCATGAATGACATATTTAGCCTTCAGCTTACCTCCTGAAGTAATTCCAACCTCACCTGTTTTTATTATACCATTTTTCCTGATATAATCATTACTCTCTTGCTGAATGATATTACCACCAGCTCTGACTATAGCCGCTGCTACTCCACCCCCATGGGATAAATAAGAATTCGCAGCATTTACTATTGCATCCACATTTTCTTTTGTCAAATCTCCTACTACAATTCTAAATGTAATTTTATTTATATTCTTTTCAAATATAATTTTATTCATAAAAAACACCTCATAATACTAAACGAAAAAGATATACACTGTACCCAAAATCAAAGGAATTAAAACTGGTAAAAATGATTTCTTCATATAATCAGCAAAAGTTATTGTCTTATTGTAATTTTTCTCTAATAAAGATACCCCTACAATATTTTGAACGGCTCCTAATGGAGTTAGATTAGTTCCCAAATTTGCTCCTATTGCATATGCATACCATAATTCATACGGGGCTCCATGAACTATTAAAAGTTTAATAACTGGTGCTAAAATTAATGTCCCAGGTACAGCACTTAAAAATGGTATAATAAATGCAGAAACCCACATTATTACAATCATAAGAATTGCTGGTGTTGCCAAAAGAGGATTAAAGATATTAGCAATCATTTGAGTAACTCCAATTTCCTCTAATGAAAAAGCTATTGTAAATAAACCACCATAAAAAAACATTGTATCCCAATCCAAACTACTTGACATACTTTCAAAATCCTTTTTAGTTAATAACATTAAAATTAATGCTCCTGATATTGCTATTAAAGCAAGATCTATTTTTATTACAGAATGTAGCATAAATCCCGTTAAGACAACAGCAAATACACCTACACCTTTATACATCAATGATTTATTTTCAATAGCTTTCTCGGGATCCATAGAGGATAATTTTTTTAATTTTTCATTGTATGTTTTTGTATCAACTTTATTATTTATTTTATACATAGCTAAAATAGAAATAAAAGATAAAACTGTTATTGGTAACATAACAATTAAAAATCTAGTAAAATCCAATTTTCCAACAGAACCCAAAACAATATTTAATGGACTACCAATTAAAGTGCTCATACCTCCAATATTATCTATATATATTGTCAATAATAGTAATGGAGCAGGATCAACTTCAAGAGTATCTGCAACTAAAAATATAATTGGAGCTATCAACATGATTGTAATTAAATTATCCAAAAAAGCAGAGAATAACGTTACTACAAGCATCAACAAAGTTAAAACTACCCAAAATCTATACTTACTTAATTTAATAGCGTTTATAGCTGTAAATGTAAAAAAACCACTTTCTTTTAATATCTCAACAATAATCATCATACCAAGTAAAATACCTAGCGTTTCAAAACTAACTATTCTTCCTAAATTGTCAAATTCCAATCCTTCAACTGGTTTTAAAATAAAAAGGAGAACTCCAAAAAAGAAAGTGATAATAGACTTTTTTACATTTCGTGCAAATATTATAAAATAATACGCGACTATAGCTATACCCAATACCAACAACTCTGACATATCAACCGCCTCCAATTTAGATAGTTTTAACATTCTAATTAAACTCTTTTTCTTTAAAGTTCTCTTGAAAACTATTTTAAGTTTTAAAAAAAAATTCTTCTTAATTTAGAGAAAATGTGTTAAAATAATTATTAGATACGGAGGTGATAATATGTTTGATAACTTTACAGATAGAGCAGCAAAGGTTTTCATTGAAGCTCAGAATGAGGCAAGATTTATGGGACATCCTTATGTGGGGACTGAGCACTTATTATTAGGACTTTTAAAAGTAAGTGGAAAATATTTATCTCAAATTTTTTCATATTATAATTTAACTTATGGAAAAATCAAAGCTGAAATAACTAATATAGTGGGTGTTAATGCTTCTCATAATATCGTTGGTTCCTCACCACAACCAACCCCCAGAGCTAAAAGAATAATTGAATTAGCATATGACGAATCAGAAATACTTGGAACATCACAAATTGATGCTGAACACTTATTGCTTGGTATATGTAGAGAAGGAGAGGGTATTGCCGCTCATGTATTAAGGCGTTTAGGAATTAATCTCGTCGAAATGAGGAAAAAATTAGCAGATTTAATGTTAAACAAAAGCGATAGTATTAAAAATTCAACTACTTCTTATGATGAAGAAAATGAAGAAAGAATTAGGCAAAGGCAAAATGCCCTCAAACAACTTGAAGGATATGGAACTGATTTAACAGATAAAGCAGAAAAAAATGAATTAGACCCTGTGATAGGTAGAGAAGTTGAGATAAGAAGAGTGATGGAAATATTAGCCAGAAGAAAGAAAAATAATCCTGTTTTAATAGGGGAAGCTGGTGTAGGAAAGAGTGCAATTGTAGAAGGATTAGCAAAAAAAATTGTGGAAGGTGACGTTCCTGAAGTATTGAAAAATAAATGTATTTTTTCTCTAGATTTAACCTCATTGGTTGCTGGAACTAAATATCGTGGTGAATTTGAAAAAAGAATGAAAAAATTAATGCAAATTTTAGAAAAAAACAAAGATATAATATTGTTTATAGACGAATTACATATGATTGTTGAAGCTGGTGCTGCCGAAGGCTCATCAATGGATGCAGCTAATGTATTAAAACCAGCATTAGCAAGTGGTAATATTACAGTAATTGGCGCCACAACACCTGCTGAATACAGAAAATTCATAGAAAAAGACCCAGCATTAGAGAGAAGATTTCAAAAGATATATGTAAATGAACCAACATATGAAGAGGCTTTAGAGATTTTAAAAGGTATAAAAACAAAATACGAAGAACATCACAAAGTAAAATATACATTTGACGCTTTGGAATCTGCTGTAAATCTTTCATTACGTTATATAACTGATAGATTTTTACCAGATAAAGCTGTAGATTTAATTGATGAAGCTGGTGCAAGGGTACGTTTAAACGCTTTAACATTACCAAATAATTTAAAAAAATTATTAAATAAAATTACTGAATTAGAAAATAAAAAAGAATATTTAATGCAGAATGATGATTACGAAGAAATAGAAAAAATAAAATCTCAAATATCTTCATTAAAAAAGAAATACTCCAAAAAATATTCAGAGTGGCGTGAAAAAGCAGAAAAAGAAATAATAGAAATTACTGAAGAACATATTTCTGAAGTAGTTTCTGATTGGACTGGAGTTCCATTGAAAAAATTAGAAATGTCTGAAATGGAAAGATTATTGAATTTAGAAGCTGTATTGCACGAAAGAGTTATAGGGCAAGATGACGCAATAAAAGCTGTTTCCCGTGCAATAAGACGTTCAAGGAGCGGAATAAAAGATCCAAGAAGACCTACTGGTGTATTTTTATTTTTAGGTCCTACTGGCGTCGGAAAAACAGAACTAGCAAAAACTATAGCTGAATACTTATTTGGAGATGAAAAGGCATTAGTTAGAATTGATATGTCTGAATATATGGAAAAGTTCAATGTTTCAAGGCTTGTTGGAGCACCTCCAGGATATGTAGGATATGAAGAAGGTGGACAATTAACTGAGGCTGTTAGGCGAAGACCATATTCTGTAATTCTTCTTGATGAAATTGAAAAAGCTCATCCTGATGTATATAATATTTTATTACAAATAATGGATGATGGAAGATTAACTGATTCGCAAGGGAGATTGGTAGACTTTAGAAATTCAATCATTATAATGACGAGTAATCTTGGAAGTGAGACAATTAATAAAACAAAAAGATCTATGGGATTTGTCGATGAAGAATCAGAAGAGAAAAAATATAATGAGATAAAGTTATCTGTAATGGAGGAAGTAAGAAAAGCTTTTAAACCGGAATTTTTAAATAGACTTGATGAAACTGTTGTTTTCCATCCTTTAACAAAAAAAGATATGAAAGAAATTATAAAAATTCAATTAAAGGATCTTGAAAAAAGACTAAAGGAAAAAGATTTGCATTTAAAATTCAAAGAAGAGGCTGTGGATCTTTTAATAGAAAAGGGATTTGATCCTATTTTTGGCGCTAGACCTTTAAAGAGAGCGATACAACGTTATTTAGAGGATTCTCTTTCAGAAGAAATTTTAAAAGGCAGATTTAAAGAAGGAGATAAAATCATAATTGATGTAAAAAATAATCAAATACATTTCAAAAAAGGTAGAAGAGCTACCCCTAAACAGAAGGTGCAATAATGGGGAAAAAGAAGCAAAATTACTATGTTTGTTCTGAATGCGGTTATGAAAGTACTAAATGGTTTGCAAAATGCCCTTCATGTAATGAATGGAATACCGCGGTGGAATTCACCGCGGATACTTTTAATGATAAAATAAACACCCCTCCATCAGAAATATTATTTTTAACCGATAATATTAGAGAACCACAAAAAATTAATACTGGATTTAAAGAATTAAATGAAATATTATATGATGGGTTTGTAGAAGGGGCTGTCTATTTATTAGCCGGAGAACCTGGCATTGGGAAAAGCACTTTTTTAACTCAAATATCAGCAAATGTTAGCAAAGATAAATTTGTTGTCTATGTTTCTGGTGAAGAATCATCCGAACAAGTCTTTCAAAGATTTAATAGACTAAAAGTTAAAAAAGAAGAAAAGAAAATTGGTCTTGTCTTTGAAAATTCTCTAGAAAAAATTATATCTTTAATAGAGTCTTTAAAAGAAAAACCAGAATTTTTGATAATTGACTCAATACAAACTATTAAATCCGAAAATTTCTCTTCATATGCAGGAAGTGTTTTACAGGTAAAGGAAGTAACGAGATACCTTTCTGAATACTGTAAAAAAAGGAATATCACTTTGATAATAGTTGGTCATGTAACTAAAGGTGGAATCATTGCTGGACCAAAAATATTAGAACATATGGTCGATGCAGTTCTACAATTTGAATTAGAAAAAACATCAGGACTGAGAATGCTCAGAATATTAAAAAACAGATATGGACCTACTGATGAAATTTTAATGTTTGAGATGACGCAAAAAGGATTGTTGCCTATCTCTGAATATACACATTATTTTCTAAAAGACTATAAAAATGCTTCTGGTAATGTTTTAACTATTGTAAAAGAGGGAAGTAAGCTTATACCTATTGAAATACAAGCATTAGTTAGTAAACCTGTTTATGGCAATCCCAGAAGAGTTACTTCTGGAGCACCATTAGATAGACTTTTAATGATAATCGCTGTATTGAGTAAGCGTTTAAGGTTGCCTATTGAATCCAAAGATATTTTTCTAAGCACATCGGGTGGATTCAAAATTTCGGATACTTCTAGTGATTTAGCCATTGCATATGCTTTATTATCTTCACTTTTTGATATTTCCACAAACAATTCTATAGTTGTTCTAGGAGAAATAGGTCTTGATGGAAATATACGTAATGTTAGAGATTTAGATAAACGAATAGCATTTGCTAAAAAATTAGGAATTGAAACAACTGTTATTCCACAATCAAAAAATAAATATAATGATATATTAAGTGTTAAAAATCTTTCTGAACTAGTAAAAAGATTTTTCTCATAATCGAGGTGATGTAAATGAAAGATTGCTTTTTAGAAATTTTAAGTTCTTTAGCCCCAGGCAAAAAACTCAGAAATGGTATTGATTTAATAATTTCAGCTAATTTAGGTGCTCTAATTTTTTTAACAGATAATGCTGAAGAACATTTAAAAAATGGACTAATACAATTAGGTTTTGTTATTGATATAGATTTTGAACCTGAAAGACTATATGAATTAGCTAAGATGGATGGAGCCATTGTTTTAAATAAAGATGCAACAAAAATTTTATATGCAAATGCACAATTAAACCCTTCCAGTGATATCCCTAGTTTTCAAACGGGGATGAGACATAGAACAGCAGAAAGAATGGCTAAACAAACAAATGAAACTCTTATAGCTGTTTCCAAAAGAAGAAACCAAGTTTCAATTTATAAAGGTTCTGAAAGTAAAGTATTATTCCCAGAAATAATTATTTTACCACGTCTTAACCAAGAAATTGCAGTTGCTCAACGCTATAAACAAAGCTTTTTTGAATTACTTTCAGAAATTAACATTTCAGAAATGGAAAATAGAGTTATTTTATCTAACGTAGTCGAAGCTATATCTAAAGGTTTTATGACCTTAAAAGTTGCTGCAAAAGCTGAAAATTATCTTTTAGAATTGGGAGAAGCTGCGGAAAGTTCAAGGTTAGAAATTAATGAAATATATAGAATAACTCCACGTTATTTGGGAGCTTTAATAATGGATTATTCAAAAGATCTACTTGACTTTCAATATCCACAAGATTCGCTAAAATTATTCGAAGGATTAAAAACAGAAGATTTTTTAAATATGAAAATAATTGCTCAAAAATTGGGGTATGAAATAGAAACAGAAAATGATTTGGAAGAATTCTTTGTTACACCAAGAGGATTTAGATTACTATACTCAACCAGAATCCCATCTATTACTGTAAGAAACGTTGTAGAAACCTTTAAAAATTTAGATACATTAATGAAGGCAAATATTGACGAATTAATTAACGTTCCAGGTATAGGGAAAAAGAGAGCAGAAAGAATTAATAGAGCAATTAAGAGAAAAAGTGAATTTTCTGAAAAAATCTCTTCTGAATGGGGGAAATTTAATGAAAATTATAACGAATAATAAACATGCTACTTATCAATACCATATTTTAGAAAAATATGAAGCAGGTATTGAATTAAGAGGTTCTGAAGTAAAGTCTCTTCGAGAAGGCAGAATAAATTTGAAAGATGCTTTTTGTAAAATAGAAAATGGTGAAATTTTTCTATACAATGCTCATATTAACCAATATAAAAACGCATCATTATTCAATCACGATCCTGAAAGACCAAGAAAACTATTAATGCATAAATATGAGATTTTAAAATTAGATCAAAAAGTTAAAGAAAAAGGATTAACAATTGTTCCCTTAAAAATGTATTTTAATGAAAAAGGTTTAGTTAAGGTTGAAATAGCTTTAGTTAAAGGTAAAAAATTATATGATAAAAGAGAAGATTTAGCTAAACGAGATTTAGAAAGGCGAATAAAAAAAAGCCTTAAGTATGATATGTGAGGTGTATTATGAAAGCAATTGAAATGAAAAATGTTACTAGAAAATTCAAAGATGTTGTAGCTATTAAGAATATTGATTTTGCCATAGAAGAAAATAAAATAGTAGGACTTCTTGGACCAAATGGTGCAGGAAAGTCCACTTTAATGAAAATAGTATCTACACTTATTTTACCTTCTTCTGGCGAAGTAAAATCTTTCGGCATAGACGTTGTTAAAGAAAAACATAAAGTTAGAAAATTTATCAGCCTTGTATCAGATTATACTGTTTTAGAAGATGAATTAACCCCATATGAAAATCTAATATTATTTGGAAAAATAAGCAATGTAAAAGATAATTTAAAATCTAGAGCCTTATCACTATTAGAAGATTTTGGATTATCACAATACAAATATAGGCTTACCAAAAATTTATCTTCTGGTAATAAACAAAAATTAAATATTGCTCGTTCATTAATTAAAGATCCAAAATTACTATTATTGGATGAGCCTACAATTGCTATTGATGTTGAAACTTCAAGATTTATCAGGGAATATATTCTTGACCAAAATTTAAAAAACAATAAAACGATTTTAATTTCTTCTCATTATATGTGGGAAGTGGAGCAAATAGCCTCTGAAATAGCTATTTTGGTTAATGGGTCTATCGTCGCTCACGATAAAATTACTAATATTATGAAAAATTTTGAAGAGAAACTATCCATATATGAAATAGAACTTAAAAATACTAATTATTTATCGAAATTAGAAAAAATAAAAGAAGAGGATAATATAACTGGATTAAAAATTATTTCATCAACTACAGCTATTATTGAAACCCCATTAAAAGAAAAGGATTTTATCAATTTAATCAATAAATATGATATTGAATATGACTATAGAATGATGAAAATATCATTAGAAGATGTATATTCATATATTATTAGAGGAAGAGATTATGGAAAGGTTGGATAAATTTTTAGCAAATGCAAAAGTTGGTACTCGCAATGAAGTAAAAAAATTAATTAGAAAAGGGCTTATTAAAGTAAATGGAAATGTCATTAAAAAAAGCGACTTCAAATTAAAAGATACTGATATTGTAGAAATGAATGGAAATATTATTGAAAAACATAAGTTAATATATATTATTATTAACAAACCCGTTGGATATTTATCTTCAACCTATGATTCTCACGATAAATATATTTTACAATTAATTAATCATAAATATAGAGATGAATTAAGCATTGCTGGAAGATTAGATAAAGATGCACATGGATTATTATTTTTAACTAATGATGGTGATATGATACATAAAATTATTTCTCCCAAAAAAAATATTTATAAAACATATGAAGTTAAAGTAAATGGAAACATTACTCAAGATAAAATCAAAAAGTTGGAAAGTGGAATTCAATTAAAAGACTTTATAACAAAACCGGCAATAGTAGAAAAAATTGAAAACAATTTAATCACTATAAAAATCTCAGAAGGAAAATATCACCAAGTAAAAAGAATGATGAGAGCTGTAAATTTAGAAGTTGTAGATTTAAAAAGAATAGCGATAGGAAATTTATATCTTCCAGATGGTTTAAAAGAAGGTAAATGGATGGAAATTGAAAAACCAAATATTTTCGATAATAACTCCCCAATATAAATAAAATCCTAAAGGAATTCTTTTTCTCCTATCAAATATAAAAGTTGTTAAAATTGAAAATATAATAATTTCAAAAATTTTGGTTCCAAAAATTAATGTTAATCCAAAAATAAGTTTTAAATCTCCAAAACCTATTTTTTCCTTTTTAAAATATATGTATAATATAATACCTAAAATTATTGCTAAAATAGAATAATATAAATTAAAGTTGATTAACCCATATATTATTATTAAATAATTTAATATATCAGGTATATAAAACGTATTAAAATCCACAAAAGCTATTAATGCACTTATTATTATTAAAATATTTAAATTTCCGAAAATACCAACAAAAATAACTCCCGATAAAATCGGGAGTATTATTTTATTATCTTTTAAAATCGCTTTTTTAAATAACTGAAAATCTTCATTAATTTTCAAGAAAAACTTTTTCTTCATCATCTAAAATTTCGTCAAATATATTTTTTACTCCATAATAATACCACGGATATTTCTCCTTCATTTCACTAATCAATGATTTTGCTTTATCCTTTTTTCCAGATTTTATAAATGGCACCGTTAATAAAATTCTAAAGTGTTCATAATTTGTATTTTTATCTAAAAATTTATTAATAAATTTCTCAACCTTATCATATTTACCATTTTGGAACATTATTTTTGCCCAAATTTCCACATCGCTTACATATTCTGGTTGTGCATTTGAAATATCTTCCTCCATTTCTTGAGCTTCTATATTTCTTTCTAATTTTTTATATATTTCTATTAATTCATACTTTGCTAAAATACTTTTTGGATATTTATTCAAAAATTTTTCTAATATTCTTGCAGCCTTTTTATAATTTTTTGCTTGTCTATATGCATCTGCAATCATAAAATAAGTTACAGTATTCTCTGGCATTAACTCAACTTCTTTTCCCCAGATTTCTGCTGCTTTTTCAAATTCTCCAAGATTAAAATATACTTCTCCTAATTCTGATAAAGCTGCTATGTTCCATGGGTCTTGCTTTACAGCCATTTCCAAATATTTTTTCCCTTCTTCAAAATTACCTTCTTCTACCAAAACTGAACCTAAAATCTCATAAGCTGGTGTATAATTTGGATCTATTTCAATCATAAATTTAACAATTTTCTTTAATTCAGAAAAATTATGATGATCTGCATAATCGAGAATGATGTCATATAATTCATTTAAAGTTGCATGATTAAAATCTGATGGAGTTAATTCAAATTCATCTAAATAACCTAAAAATTCTGAAAAAATAAATGGTTTAGTGACAAAATTTGATGCAATACCTGGTATATTTTCTGATAAAAATTTTATTTTTTTTGATTCCAACATCAGCTTATCTTTTGATTTCAAATCTGCCATCATTAGATCTAAATCACCCTCATACATAACATCTGATAAAATAATAGGAAATACAGTATTTGTATTTATTTCAATTTTTTCACCGTTTATATTTAATAATGCCACTATTTCCATAATCCCACCTCTTTATATTAATATTCTTGTAATTTTATTTTATCATTTTTTACATAAAATAATAAATGTTATAAATATTGATAGCCTGATATAATATAATATAAGACACAAATATTTATAATTATTATAATAAATCCAATCATTACAATAATATTATTCTGAAAGGAGTCTTTATGAAAAAAAAATTTATACTATTATATATAATTATTTTTATTCTTATATATGCTTTTTTTATAGAACCTTTTTCTATAAAAAAAACCTATTTAAAAATAAATGAAAACATTGAAAAACCTATAAAAATAATCGATATTTCGGATCTACACATCTATAAATATATTTTTTTTCACGATAAAATATTAGAAAATATAAAGAAAGAAAAACCTGACATAATTTTATACACTGGAGATTCTATAATAAAAAATACTGATAAAGATAGTTTAAATAAATTTTTTAATAAATTAAGCCAAATTGCCCCAGTATATGCTATATATGGCAACTGGGACTATTATAATCTTAAAATGGTTAACGATGTATATAATGCTAATAATATACATTTAATCAATGATAATTCAATAAGCTTATATTTTGACAACTTTTCTTTAAAGCTTATCGGATTACCTATATATAAAAAAATTTCATATATTGATACTACATCTGCAAGTTATACCATAGTTCTAGAACATATTCCAGATACAATTTATTATAATAAAGAAATTTTTGATCAAGCAAATCTTATCTTGGCTGGCCATACACACGGTGGTCAAGTATATATACCTTTCTTAACAGAACAATTAATAAAAAAATATGCTTTTTATCTTAGAGGTAAAAAAATTTTAGATAAAAATAAAATTATGTATATTAATAGAGGATTAGGATCATGGTATAATATTCGTCTTTTTTCACCACCGGAAATTCTAATTATCACTATATCGCATAATTAAATTTTAATATAATTGTTTATTAAAATATAAATTCATCCTTGACTATGAAAAAAGAATATGTTATAATTTGTCAGACAAAAATATTATAATATAGAGGTGAAAAACATGAAAAAGGGAATCCACCCAGAAATGAAGCTCATCACTGTAAAATGTGCTTGCGGCGCTGAGCACCAGATGTACAGTACAGAAGACAACTTTCGTGTTGATGTTTGTTCAAAATGTCACCCATTCTTTTTAGGTGAAACAAGTTCTCAAATTATCGATACTGAAGGTAGAGTTCAAAAATTCAAGAACAAATATGCAAAATTTCTCAACTCATAAGTGGGAGGATAGCCTCCCATATTGTTATATATAAATTATTTTATGGAGGTAGTATTTGTGGCTAAAAGTATGGCATTTGGCGAAACTGTGAAAGTAACGGTAAAAGACATTAAAAAATTCGGAGCTTTTGTTACACTAGAATCTGGTGAAGAGGGTTTTATTCACATTTCAAAGATTTCAAATGACTATGTAAAAAACATTTCTGACTTTTTAAAAGTTGGTCAGGAACTCGAAGGAAAAATCATAGGAAAAACAAAAGATGGAAAGGTTGAGCTCTCCTTAAAAACCGAAGATGTCAAAGAGGAAAAGAAAGACGATGAATTTGAAAAAAAACTCACTAGATTCCTCAGAGACAGCGACAGGAAGTTATCCGAGTATTCTAAAAGACTCGATAAGAAAAGAGGTGGCAAGGGGAAGAGATAAGTTTTAATAATGTTTTGGGGGATATAAGGCGGTTAAACCGCCTTATTTTTTATTTTCAGTTGATGTTGTTGTATTGTTAGAAGATTTTGAATCATTTATATAAAAACCACTACCCTTAAATGATATACCAACTCTTCCTATACCTTTCCTTGCAGGGCTTCCACATTTTTCACAAAAAATTTCAGGTGTTTCATTCATTCCATGCATTACTGTAAATTCATGTCCACAATTATCACAAACATATCTATATATAGGCATTTAAACACCTCCCATCATTTTCTTTCCTTTAGATTTTAACAATATTATATTTAAAATCCTTTTCATATAATTTAATTTCATAAAAACATATTTGTTTATTTTCTATTAAAATCATTTTTTACTTGAATTATAAAAAGTTTTAGTGTATAATATTTTTTGAGACAGAATTAGATTAAGAAAAAAGGAGGCAGATGAAGTGTCAATTTTAACAATATTAGCCGTTATAGTTCATGTAATTCTATCCATAGCCTTAATTTATTTTGCTTTGCAAAGAATGCAAAAAAATGCAGAATTAGGTGGGGCTTTTGGCTCAGGAGCAGCACACACAATGTTCGGTAGAGAAAAAGGTTTTGACCCTGCAGCAAAAATGGCTCTATGGACAGGAGTATTATTTATGATATCTTGCTTCGTCGTAGCAGCACTTCTTGCGAGGTGATTAAATAGTGGATCTTGAAAAACAATTTGAAATAATAAAAAGAAATGCTATTGATCTAATTTCCGAAGAAGAATTAAAAGAAAGATTAAAATCTCAAAAAAAATTAAGAGTAAAGTTAGGTGTTGATCCATCACGACCAGATTTGCATTTGGGTCATGCTGTTGTGTTAAAAAAATTAAGAGAATTTCAAGACTTAGGTCACCAAGTAGTTTTAATCATAGGCGATTTTACTGCAAGAATTGGTGATCCATCTGGTCGTTCAAAAACGAGACCAATGCTTACAAAAGAAGAAGTTGTAAAAAATGCGGAATCATATAAAAAACAAGCTTTTAAAATTTTAGACCCAGAAAAAACTGAGATAAGATTTAATGGCGAATGGTTAGATAAATTAACTTTTTATGATGTGGTAAAATTATCTTCTAACTATACAGTAGCCAGAATGCTTGAAAGAGATGATTTTGCGAAAAGATTAGCAAATAACGAACCTATTAGTGTTTCTGAATTTATGTATCCATTAGCTCAAGCATATGATTCTGTGATGGTACAATCTGATGTTGAAATTGGTGGAACAGACCAACTTTTTAACTTATTGGTTGGAAGAAAAATTCAAGAAGCTTATGGTCAAAAACCTCAAATCGTTTTGACAATGCCTATTATTGAAGGAACTGATGGAAATTTAAAGATGAGCAAATCTTTCGATAATTATATAGCTTTTGAAGATGAACCTTTTGACATGTACGGGAAAGTTATGTCAATTCCAGATACATTGATATTAAAGTATATGAGATTAGCAACCGATATACCAGAGGATAAAATAAAAGAGTATGGAGAAAAAATGAAAAACAATTCTATAAATCCAAGAGATATAAAAATGATTCTCGCTTTTGAAATAGTTAAGTTTTTCCACGGAAAAGAAAAGGCTGAATATGCTCAAAATGAATTTGTTAAAGTATTTCAGAAAAAAGACATTCCAGATGAAATGGAAGAGATAAAAGTAAATAAGTCTATATCAGCTGTTGACTTATTAATGAAAACTAACTCTGTTTCTAGTAAAAGCGAAGCAAAAAGGCTTATAAATCAAGGTGCAGTCAAGATTAATGATGTCAAAATCAATGATCCTTTCCAATTATTAGAAATTAAAGGCGATGAAGTGCTAAGAATTGGTAAAAGAAGATTTTTTAAACTAAAATTAGATTAATGATTTTTGCAATTTTTATAGTATAATATAGTTAGTGCGTTTTAATAACAAAAAATCAAAATTTAAAAGAGGGGGTAGAGCGTATGCGTAAAACACTTTTAGTATTGGCATTAGTTCTTATTGGAGTATTTTCATTTGCATTTAAAGACGTTCCAAAAGATCATTGGGCATATGATTATGTTATGGATTTAGCAAATAGAGGTATTCTTCCTATGGAAGATAATTTTAATCCTGATATTGTTTTAACAAAAGCTGAAGTTGCAGTATTATTATCAGATACATTAACTTATATTGAAAATGACCCAGTATTAGCAAAAGCTGAAGATATTAAAAGAGTAGAAACTGTTATGAAAATGTTTGAAGAAAAATTAGCTTCAGTAGAATCAAAGGCTATGGAAGACAACAAAGCTTTGAATGTAAAATTAGGTGCGGTAGAATCAGCTGTTACAGCAAATCAAAATGTTTTAATCAATTTATCAAAGAAAGTAAATGCTTTAGAAAATGATTTGAATTCTTTAAAAACCAGTAGCTCAAGAAATTATTTAGAACTAAAATATACTGTGTTAGACTTATCTGATAAATTGAATTCATTATTAGCACTTAAAGATGATGTTTCAGTTAATACAGAAAATATTGATGGTTTATGGGATGAATTAGATACAGTAAAATCAGATTTAGATAATTTAGCTGGAGTAAACGCTAAAGAACACGATGCATTAAAAGCTATGATAAATCAAAAAGCTGACAAGGCTGCTGTTGATAGTTTATCGAAAGATTTAAAAAAAGCTAATAATGAATTAGATACTCTTAAAAAGGTTGCATATAGAGCATTTAATAATGCAGATATGGTTTCAGAAGATATGTTAGATCTTCAAGATCAATTAGATAGTTTATCTTCACAATTATCCAATGTTCCTAGCGACTTATTAAAAGTTCAATATTTAGCTAATGATTTATCTGATAGAGTAACAAACGTTGAAGGAAAAGTTGCAGCTAACGAAGAAAAATTAAATACAGTTGATGCATCAGCTAAAAAAGCTAATACATTAGCAATGGTTGGTATTGCTTTAGCAGTTGTTGCAGTGGTTATTCCTTTTGTAAAAAAATAATATATCACTTGATTAATTAATTTAACGTTAAAAACTCTTGACATTTATTTACAAATATGATAGAATAATTACAGTTTATTACAAATTAAAATTAAACTATATTTAAGGAGGTTGTTTGAATGAAGAAGATTTTTGCTTTAGTCATGGCATTAGCTTTATTGGTATCTGCGTTTGCGGCTACAGAAGTGCCAGCAACATTATCAGTTACTAACCCAGTTTTTAAAGGTAGCGTTAGTTTCGAATTAGGGTTTGATGAAAATGGTTTAGATTTAAACTTCGCAAATGGATTATCCATGGTTACTAATTTTTCATGGAATTATAGTGCAAGTTTTGGTTCAAAAGATGAAGGTGCTTTATCAGTAGTGTTAAGCGGTGATTTAACATCGAATACAGTTCCTTCTATTGTAAGTTTTACTCTAGAAGATGATTTATTAAAAGCTGTTTTTAACAACAGTGGAATCGCAGAATATTCAACATATATTTTATACAACGAAGATGCTGATGGTGATGGTGCTTTAGATTTACCTGCAGTAGGAGCACATCATGCATTAGTAACATTAAAAGATTTAGGATTAGATTTATTATATGTTGACTTAACTTCTGGTTATGATGTTGATGTGGATGCAACATCTTCTGATAAACCAATTTTACTAAATGGTGATTTATTTGCTGCTAAAAAAGATTTATCTGTTTCTATGTTTGATGTTAATGTAACAGCTGCTGGATGGGCTGCAACAGATACAAGAGTGGCAGTAACAGGCTCTGCAACAGAAACAGGTTTTGCAGTTTCTTTTGAAACAACAGCAAAAGAAGCTTTAGAAGGTTTGAGTTCTGATATTTTAGTATTATCTCATGACGGTTCCTTGACTTATATGGTTAAAGGTTCTTATTCTAAAGATTTTGAAGCTGGTTTATTTACAGTAACTCCACATGTTTCATATGATTTTGCTAAAGCTGAATTAGTTCCTGTATTTATTAAACCAGTTTCAGACGCTACACAAGTTGCATTTGGTGCTAATTTAGCTGCTGATTTCGGTGTAGCAGGTAACCTAAAATTAACAGATACTGTTACATTACCACTTCCTGGAGATATGTCTTATACATATGCTGTCACATACTCAAATAAAGTGCATAACTTATTTAACTTAGAATATTTAACAGTTACTAAAGTTAATGGAACAGAAGTTGCTTCTCCATTTAATTTATCAGCAAAAGTTTCTGGTTCTACTACATTTGATGCTGTTTCAGCTGGTTATGATGTTACATTAGGTTCAGTTGCATTAGATAAAGTTTCTGATGAATACGCTGTAGATGTTCACGCAAATGCTGGCTATAAAACAGATATGGTTTCAGTATCATTTGATACATGGTATAAATTACACGCAGCTACAAAAGATGCTACAAATAACTTAGGTTATATGGCTTCAGTTGAAGTTAAGCCTATGGACAAAGTTGCTGTAGATTTATCTTTAAAGAACTTCAATGATACTGACAACGATGGAAATTACTTTGAAGAAACATTTAATAAACCAGCTGACTTCTTATACTCAGTAGATGTAACATATGCATATACTGATAATGTGACAACCGGCTTCCACTTAAGTAATGCTGCATTCGGAAGAAAAGCATTATATTGGAATGCATATGTAAAAGGTTCTATAAGCTTCTAAATTGGATTACTAATAATATAATCCCGGCCTTATGCCGGGATTTTTTATATAATATATAATTCCTAACAATTTAATACAAATATTTTTAAGAATAATATTCAATAATATGCAAAATTCTAATTCAATATTGTAATAAAAATAAAATTCATTCAAACGCTCGATTACTAATCTGAAAAAAGCTCAAAAATTATAAAATAAATTTCGAGCTTTCATTTGTTTTATTTTTGAATTCAAATAATATAACTGATTTCACTCATATTTTTTCTGAATTTTTCAAATATTCGTTATATTATTTTTTTGGAAATATTTTACCTATTCTCCGATTTCTCTCTATATAATAGAGTTGTTTTCATAAATAAAAAAACTCCCGGAAAAAAATCCAGGAGTTTTTTTGGCGGGGACGACGGGACTCGAACCCGCGGCCACCGGTGTGACAGACCGGCATGCTAACCAACTGCACCACGTCCCCAACTGACCGAATATATTTTACCAAAAGAATTATTACATTTCCAGTCCTAAGTGGTTTCTAAATAGTGACGTGTTTTTTAGTATTATTTTAAAAAATAATAGAATTGAATATGAATTAAGAATTTTTACATACTTAAAATCTCTAAAATTTACATTACTACTTGATTTTAAGAAAAAAATGTGGTAAAATTCCTTTGAAATACGTTTATATCAATATATAGGGGGTGCATGTATGAACAAGAAAGAACTCGTTAGCGCATTAGCCGAAAAAGTTAATGTTACAAAAAAAGAAGCTGCTTTATTTGTTGATTCTTTTGTTGATGTTGTTTCAGATGCTTTGGGTAAAGGTGAAAGCGTTAAAATTGTTGGTTTTGGAACATTTGAAGTTGTAGAAAGAAAACCAAGAAAAGGTGTTAACCCACAAACTAAAGAAGCTATTGAAATCCCTGGTGGAAAAGTTCCTAAATTCAAAGCTGGTAAAGAATTAAAAGCAAAAGTAAAATAATTTAAACGGAGCCCTTAGGCTCCGTTTAAATTTAATGGAGGTTGTTATTGATTATGATTCTAATATATATAGGTCTAGGAGGATTTTTAGGAGCAATTTCAAGGTATTTAGTATCAAAATATATAAACTCTCTCTTTCCACTTACAAACATGCCTTATGGTACTTTATTCGTTAATATTTTAGGAGCATTTATATTAAGTTATTTAATGTCACTTAGTATATATAAACTTGAACTCCCAAAAAACTTTATGCTTTTTTTTACAACTGGATTTATAGGTTCTTTTACTACTTTTTCTACACTCATATATGAAACCATCATTTTAAATGAAGAATCTTTTAGTCTATATTCTATTCTATATTTATCATTAAGTATTGTATTGGGATTAATTTTTGCATTTTTGGGATACTCATTAGGGAGGATGGGATCATGAATTTTTTAAGAATTTATTTAGGTGAAAGTGATCACTGTGGACATGAGCCTGCTTACAAACATATAGTTAAATTATGTTATGATCATGGATTAAAAGGAGTTACTGTATTAAAAGGATTTATGGGTTTTGGTGAAAAACATCATGTTCATAGAGCTGATTTTTTTACTTTGAGTGAAGATTTACCTATTATAATAGAAGTTATTGATGAAAAGGAGAAGATCAGAAAGTTAATAGAAGAAATTAAAAAATGTAATTTTGATGGTCTTGCTGTGTATTGGGATGTAAGCACAGTTAGGATAGAAAAAGAAGCCCTTTAATTTGGGCTTCTTACATTATATTATTACTCATATATATTTCCAATGCCTCTTCTTTAAAATTTTCTACTAAGTTATCAATCTCATTTTCTGAAACTTTACTCTCCATATATCCTAATTTCTTGTTTAAAAAATTTCTTATTATTCTCATTTTTCTCCCTCCCCTATAATGATTTTCAATAACATTATAGCTTTTAATTTATACAATTCGGTATCCGAACTATTATGTTATTTAACATTTATTTTTTCTCTTTCATTAACTTTAATAATATCAAAGGGATAGGGAAATAACTTTTTAATTCCAGCTTAATATATTCTTTGGTTCTTAATTATTTTTAAAGAACTCTATACACTTATTTATTATAGATTTTATTTCCTCCTTAGTGTGTTTATAATCTTTTTCTCCATATTCCTTTAAAACAAATAAATCCGTTAATAGTTCAAATTCCTTTGGATAATCTATTTCCTTTAATAATTCATATGGTGTTAAATGAGAAAATACTTTAAAAAATCTTTTTCTTATATATTTATATCCTTCTTCTATTAAATATGGAATGTCTTCATGTTCAAATTTCTCAATAGAAAATTTTTCTACCTCTTCTTTATCTTTCTCTTGATTAGCAAAAAACTTTTTGATGAATATTATAACGGTAATCCCAAATAAACTTGATACTATAAATAATATCCATTTTATTTCTTGATATAATTTAATATAAGCTGTTCTTGGTGAATTTGCTATTTCTCTAAAAGTTTCTAATATTTTATCTGAGGATAACGCGTCTATTGATTTGTTTGGAGTATCATTTATAGATAATGGCCCTTTATCAACCATAGGTGGTCTTCCTCTATTCATATATGCAACACCTGTTGCAATTAATATCCATGCAGAAAAGAAAACTACTAATGATATTATTATTTTTTTCTTTTCTTTTTTTGTAAATAATCTCCATGTGATTACGGCTGTAATAATACTTATTATTCCTCCTATAATAATATTTATTAAAACTATAGTATCAACAATATTGTTATTTTTTTTAATCATCCTTTTTTCTTTTACTGTAATATTTCCTATAAATTTACTTTTATTTTTTTCTATTTCTTTTGGGATTTTTTCTAAGGTTTTATTTTGACTAGTTACTTTCTTGCTTTCTATCTTCTTCTCATTTAATAATTGAGTGTCTGGAGAAAATTGTAATTCTTTAAAAGGATTATAATATGTATTAAAATTCCACACACTAAATATTATAGATATTGAAAAAACAGCAATAATTAATTTTTTATTCTTTTGATCTTTAAATAACTCAATAAGAGAAATAATAAAAGTAATAAGTGGAAATATTGGATTTATAAAATTCCTTAATAAAATTATGGAAATTAAAAATATGAAAGTATATTTAATAATATCTTTTGATTCAAGTGGAAGAAAATAAGAAAGTACTACAATAGCTATCAGATTAAAACTATATAACAAATTTTTAGAACCTACTAAATTTAAAATAAAAAAATCAAATGCAAATATACCTGCTAAAGATAAAAATGCAATATAATATGGCATTCCAAATTTTCTTATTCTAATAAACAAAAAAGAAAATAATATTCCCAGCAATAATGTTATTATTCCAGAATGTATATTAAATGGAACAAAGGTTAAAAATAATGAAAATAAATATAATGTCCTTTGTTTTTTCAATGAAATCCCCTCCATTTATATTGTTTCAAATACTTCTGTCAAGGAACTATTTGGAGATACTAATCTTACTATTATGTGGTTTTCTTCTAATAAAATAGCCTTTTTTTCAAGATCTATCGCTTCAACTCTAAACATATCATGCTCTTTTATATCTAGTTTACCTTCAGTTTCAATTCTAAATCCATATGGCATTATTAATACTATAACCTTTGAAACTTTTGCCCTTAATTTTATAAGATCTGGAATTATTTCGTCCGTTAAATGTATAGAAATTATTATAACTGTATCTTCATATGTAAAATATGGCATATTTTCTTTTAAAATTTCTTCTAAATTATATTTAGGATTATTTGTTCCAGAAATACTGGATAAAATATCACAATATTCGATCCAATCATTCGATGAATGCTTTACTACTTTTTCTCCAATTACTACTAAATTTACATCTTCATGTTTTTCTTTTTGATATTTTATAATGCTGGCTGCTGCTTTTAAAGCATATTCTTCATATATTTTTCTTTCATTTTTCCAAAATATATTATTTTTAGGAATTCCATCAGGTAGATTTAAATCTACAAACATATATATTTTACCTGTAGATGTATGAGAATATTTTTTTACCATTAGTTTATCGTATTTAGCTGAAACCTTCCAATTTATTCTGTTCATAGGTTCATTATTATATTCATCAATATTTTCAACATAGGTTACATCCTCTAATACACGAATATTAGATTTTTGGCCAGGAAGTAATTTTTTTAAACTTTCTTTATTAAATTCAGAATAAATAAATTCTGGCAATACTTCTATAGTTTTTTCCACCTTTTTTGTTTTCCAAAATTCAAATCCCAATGGGGTTTTATAATTAACACTTATATAACCTATTTCTTTTATTCCACGAGTTCCAAAAGACGTTATAAATACTAATTTCTTTTTCTCATTTGCTAGTAATTTTATCTTTTGAAACGGAGGTTTTAATCTACTTAATAAATTAGATGGTGAAACTGTAATAAAAATCTCTTCATCTGATTTATTTTCTATATATAATCTATATTCCACCTCTTCTTCAATAAAGCATTTTTCATATTCCAAATCATAATTTATTTCTAAATTTTCAAATACTTTTTTCTTTTGAAAAAATTCATACCATCCAACTCCAATTAAAACAAATAGCAATATTGTATAATTGCTAAAATAAAATATATTAAATAAAATTGATATTATTGTCATTAATATCAAGTTTTTAACTTTGTATTTCATACTATCATCTACTTTATTACTTTAACTTCATCAAGAATCTCATCTATTAATTTATATGTGGATACTTTTTTTATCTTTGCTTCTGCTTTTAATATTATTCTATGTGCAAGTGTATATTTTGCAATTTTTTTTACATCATCAGGAATGACAAAATCTCTTCCTTCAATAGCAGCAATGCTTCTTGACAATTGCATTAAAGCTATTGAACCTCTAGGACTAGCGCCTACTTTTATATCTTTATGATTTCTTGTTCTATTTACTATATCCACAATATATTTCTTAATCTCATCTGATACATGAACATTTATAATTTCTTTTTTTATTTTTTCTATTTCACTATAGTTTGAAATACTACTTATATTATTAATAGGATGTTCTTTCTCCTGTGAATTTAACATATTAATTTCATTTTCAATATCAGGATAACCAAGACTAATTCTAATCATAAATCTATCTAATTGTGCTTCTGGAAGAGGAAATGTACCTTCATATTCAATAGGATTTTGTGTTGCTATTACAAAGAAATTATTATCCAGTTTATGCGTTATACCATCAATTGATACCTGGTTTTCTGCCAATGATTCTAATAATGCTGACTGAGTTCTTGGTGTAGCTCTATTTATTTCATCTCCTAACAATATATTGGTAAATATTGGACCCTTTTTTAAGATAAATTCGTTTTTATTTTTATCGAATATGTATAATCCTATTAAATCATTTGGTAACAAGTCTGGTGTAAATTGAACCCTTTTAAAATCTAAATCAAAAGATTTTGCTAAAGCTCGAGCAAGCATCGTCTTGCCAGTTCCCGGAACATCTTCAAGTAAAACATGACCATTGGAATAAAAAACAGCTAAAACCATTTTTATTTGCTCCTCTTTCCCCTTAATAACCATCCCTACATTATCTACAATCTTCTTAGACAATTCCGCTGTAACCATAATACACCCCTTTCTAAATTTGTAATTTGTTTTATTAAATTATGGATTTTATAAATTAACTCCAAATGCGTACCACAATGCCGCACTAATTTTATATTTGCAATTATTAAACATATTAATTATTTCTTCTTTTGTTTTCAACACAACTTCTATATCTTCTTCTGGCTCTAAATTTTGTACTGGATTCTTATTTTCTTTTAAACTTTCGTCAATTTCAACTTCACATATTTTTACAGTACTGTCAATAACTGCTGGAAAAGCATATAATGATGGACTACACCTCTTAACCTTTCCATTATATCCTGTTTCTTCTTTTAATTCTCTTAATACATTTTCTTCAGTATTATTATTATCACAAATTCCTGCAGGAAATGCTATAACATAATCATCAATAGCTGCTCTATATTGTTTTATTAACACATATCTATTGGATGGGATTAATTTTGGTATAATTATAACTGCTTTTTTCATTTTACTCTTTCTTTCAAAATTCTCCCATCTTATTTCTTTTCCTTCTTTATTAATACATATTGTTTCTTTAAATCTAAACCATTTTCCTTCATACAATATTTTTTCCCTTATTTTTTTCATTTCTTCCCTTCTTTCAAAAAATTTTACATTTAAATTATATCATAAAAAAATGCTCCCTTACGGGAGCTAAATTTGGTATTTATTATTTATCTATTTTAAGGGGTTGTAATAAGATTATATCCTAATATCCTTAAAAAATGCTTAGAATACTGTTTCACTCCCATTTCAACATTCTTTCTTTTACTTTATTTATTTCTTTAATGGTCAAATATATAGCTAAAATTAATAAAAATATAGGTAAAACTCCACCAACTAAATGATATAAAATAGATGAATCAAAAAGAAAATCAATAAACTTATTTTTCATTTGAATATTATTTAATGAAAGCATATATAAATTACCAGGAAGAAAAATACCAAAGCCAAATCCCATAACTATTCCTTCGAGTGACATCACTTCTTTTCCTTTTATTATATTTTTTTGGGATAAATCTCTTTTAGGATTTTTTAAATATATACTAACTCCTAGTATTGAAGAATATACTATTAAAATAATAACTGGAATTATAGTTACAAAGATTACCCATGTTGCTTTTCCTAAAAAAAATGCTAAAAATGAAATACCTATATATTCAGCTGAAAAAATTAGAATAGGAACTATAATTTTTGAAAATATCATATTTCCCATTGTAATAGGCAATAATTTTGGCATTGGCCATATTTTTCCTTCATAAGCTATTGAATATATTGCTAACATGGCAGAGTATATTGTAGCTATCATTATAAAAACTAAACTCATAATATTTGCATCTGAATTTGTAAATATAAAGATAAGCGGTAAAAAGATGGGATATAGTATAAGGAAAAATGTTTGAGAATCTCTAAACAATAATTTAAAATCTTTTTTAATAGTTGGAAATTTTGTCGATTTGAAATTAATTTCGTTATTTTTCTTTTTACCTTTTTTTCTAGAAACACTTAATTCTAAAGAATTAGAAATATTATATACAATATAGCCAAGTATAATTATTGTTACTAGTAATACGGTTAATGCTATAATATTACCTTTCATTATTAAAATTATCCATGTATGTGGCCATGCATAATTTAATAGCAATGTAGACAATTTAGTTAATGACTCTGTTATTTGATTTATAGAATTATTTTCCATTATTCTTGGGATTATATTTGTTATTCCTACATATAAAAATATACTTATAAAATACATTATCATTGTCATTCTTTTAGCAGAAGTTTTAGTTAGAAATTTTGAAAATAATACTCCTCCAAGATTGGATATTAATAATAAAAATAATATATATCCTATTCCAGCAATTGTTGCTAATAACAAATTTGTTTTAGCTATTATTCCATATACGAAGAAAATAGGTATCATCATTCCAAGAGGTAGTCCTGCCATTACCAAACTATCTATAGCACTGGATAAATAAATATCAGAACGTTTTAACGGCATAGCTAACAATATTTTAGTCATATCACTTTCATATAAATTAGCAACAATAGCTGGTGAATAATTAAGAAAGAACATAAATCCCATAATTAAGAACCACATTGAAAATACTATGTCTAAAATTGTCCATGGTAAATCTATTCCTAATTGAGATAATGGTATATTTAAATCTTTAAACATTAAATAAATAAAAGGAGTAATAGATATTCCAAAAACCACTGCAGGAATTAAATATGCAGCTAATGCACTAAAAGGAGTAGATTTCTTGTATGTTCCATCTTTTCGTTTTTTAGGTCTTACTTTATTTTGATATGAATATTTTAATATTAACCATATTTTGCTTTTCATTAAATCACCCCTAAAGTTCTTTTATAATATCATCTAATTCTCCAGCACCTGTTAACTCAAGGAATAAATCTTCAAGTGATTGTTTTTTATCCGTTTTTGATAATGATTTTAATTCATCTAATGTTCCTTCTGCTATTAATTTACCACCCGAAATAATACCTATTCTATCGCACATTTTTTCAGCAATTTCCAATATATGAGTAGTTAAAAATATTGTTGCTCCTTCTTTTGAATACTTCTCCAATAACATTTTTAATATTTTTGCTGATTTTGCATCAAGTCCAACGGTTGGTTCATCTAAAAATATAACTTTTGGTTTTCTCATTAAAACTGATGCAACCATTAATTTTTGTTTCATACCATGAGAATAATCACCTATAAATGAATCAAGATAATCTATTTCAAAGGCCTCACAAATTTCATCAAGACGATTTTTTGCTTCTTTTTTATCTACCTCATATATATTCATAATAAACTCAATAAATTCTGAACCTTTTAGATTTTCATACATCTTTGGTTCATCGGGAACTACCCCTATGTTCGCTTTTATTTTTATTTCATCGGTTTTCATATTTAATCCTAATATTTCTATTTCTCCTGAGGTAGGTTTTAATGTACCCGTAAGCATTCTTATAGTTGTTGTTTTACCAGCACCATTTGGGCCTAAAAATCCATATATTTCACCTTTTTTAATATCAAGATTTACATTATTTACCGCTACAAAATCTCCAAACTTTCTTACTAAATTTTTAGCTTTAATCACAAAAACACCCCCGTTAAAATTTAAATTTTTCTTTTATATGATGCAAATAACTTCTACCTATTTTCAGTTCCACACCATTATCTAATTCTAAAATATAATCACGTGTAAAATACTTTTTAAACCTTTTTATATGTTCTATAGAAACTATATAACTCTTATGTATTCTTATAAATTTTTCTGGATCAAGAAATTCTTCCAAATTTTTTAATGTATCATCATAATAATATTCTTCATTTTTAGTGCATAAAAAGACATATTTATCCTCTGCCTTAAAATAATATATTTCTTCCTCTGAGATAATTGAAATTATACTCCTATCTTTTACTGAGAATTTTCTTAAATAATTATTATGATTAATTTTTTCTAATAAAGATTTATTTATTACTTGTTTTCTTTCTATTACTCTTTCAATAGAGATTTTTAATCTTTTTAAATCAAATGGTTTTAATAAATAATCAACAGCATTCTCTTCAAATGCTTTTATTGCATATTCTTGATAAGCAGTGACAAAAATCACTAATGGTTCATAAGAAAGTTCCTTTAATATATCAAATCCATCTTTTTCTGGTAAATTAATATCAAGAAATATTAAATCTGGTTTATTTTGTTCTATTAGATCAATTGCTTCTTTACCTGATTTTGCTTCTCCAATTAATTGAATATAATCAAAATTAGTTAAAAGTTTTTTTAATCTATTTAAGGAATGTTCCTCATCTTCAACAATAATACTTTTTATTAGCATAATTTCATCCCCCGATTTTTATTATTACCTTTATTCCTGATGGGTTATTTTGTTCAAATTCAATTTTTGCATTATCATATGTTAGTATCAATCTATTCTTTATACTCATAAGTCCAAAACCCATATTTATATCTTCAACTTTTCCTATTCCATTATCTATAATTTCAAATATTATTTCATTTGCTTTTTTAAAGGCGAAAATGCTTATTTTTCCTCCTTCTTTTTTCTTTGAAATACCATGAATTACGGCATTTTCAACAATAGGTTCCAATATTAAAGGTGGTATTTGAAATTTATTTAAATTATTATCTATGTTAAATTCACACTCCAGTCTGTTTCCCAACCTTATTTTTTCTATCTCAAGATATTCCTTTATTAGATTTATCTCTTCTTCCAAAAATACTAAATCTTTATCCGAAGAATATAGTATTTTTCTATATATATCTGAAAGATTTATTATAATTTTTTCCATTTGCTCAGAATTTTCCTGCCCAATTTCCAGTAGAGTATTTAATGTATTAAATAAAAAATGAGGATTTAATTTTGATCTTAATGATACTAATTCTGCTTTTAATTTTTCATTTTTCAATCTTTCATTTTTTCTTATTTCTTCATTTAATTTATTATATATTAATATAATAAAAAATATTAAGAATAAAAGAAGAAGAATGGTTATTAAAAATAAATATTTGTATGAGGAAAAAATATTAAAAGCAAGAAGATTTGACATTATATACTCCGAGATAACTATACCAGAAAAAAAGCTAAAAATCAAAATTAAAATATTAATTATTTTATTTAAAAATCTTATTTCTATTCTCACAAATAAATTTAGAAATTTTTGAAGAATATAGTAAATTATACCTATAGAATTTGAAAAAATTTCTGCAATTAAAATACCATACCATAAATTAAAATATGGAGAAAAAATATATATTAAAAATACTACAAATAAAACACCTATTTGATTTTCTAATAATATTTTATAAAATTTCTTAATTTTCATCATAAATCATCCTATAATAATAAGAGCTTTTATATTTTTTTAACTCTTCCAGAAATTTTCTACTTTTTTGGGGATTATTATTCTTATATATTTCAGAGAGTTTATATAATATCTCGCCAAAATCATAATTTTCTTTAAATTTTTCATTAGCCCTAATGTATATATATTCAAAATCATTTATGAATATTTCCTTAGAAAAATCATAATTAATAATTTCATATGCTGTTTTTCCACGTATATAACGGTAAAGGAGGTTGTCAAAATCGCTTTTAACAACCTCTTTCATTTCCAACATACCTGCATAAATATAATAATATTTTAATGGAAAAAACCATTCATAAATAGATTTTTTCACCAATATACTCCCATGAACTATTTTCAACAAATTATCCATATTTTTAGCATTATTAAAACTCTTTAAAATATTATCCAGCTCTTTTTTAGTAAAAGAATCGAAATTTTTTAGGTATGTATTAACTATATTAATATTATCTGGAAATATCTTTATCGATAAAATTAATAAAATAAAAACTATAATCCATTTTCTCATTAGAACCCCCACATAATACCTGCCCCAAATGAGTAATAATAATTGTAATTTGGTATATTATCAGTTACAGTATATTCTCCTTCTATTTTCCAATTTTCAGGCGAATAATTATATGTAAATCGTCCTTCTACAAAAAGACTAACAAAATCCATAACATTAAAATAAAAACTTGCTTTAGGCGAGATAGATAATTCATCTCTTTTTAATTGTATCAGCATAAGGAACTAAATCTACATTATTAACAAAATCATCTATTTTTTTACTACTTCTGGATTCTTCTACTTTTTTACTAATAATTGTTTCTCCACCACCAATTCCTATTCCAATATTAAAACCAAATACCTTGAATATATTTAAATGTTTTCCAAAGATAAAATATCCTTGAGATACCATTAGTTTATAATCACCATTTATTACTTCACCACTATAACCTTCTCCACCCATATATGAACCATTTGGCATAATTCCCATCCCACCACCACCATGTAATATAATTTCATCAAAACTTACATATTTTTTTAAAGGATTAATCTGAGAAATTTGATCTTTAGGTATATAATTAAATAAATACCCCCCACCACCAAAGTCAATTGAAAACATTGTTATCGACAAAATTAAAACCATCATTAAAAATACCTTTTTCATAATAATCCCTCCTCTAAGTTTTTTAAAACCTTATAATTTTTACTTTTTTATTGCTTTTTAATTCTCCCTTATTATCTTTTCTCATCCTTATAATAATATTATTTGAAATCCCATCATAATTAATAGTTCTAATACCTTCCCACGTATCCTTATATTCTATCTTTGCATTTACTGATATTCCATCAAATCTAATATTTTTACAATTAATTACTTGAATATCGATATTGGTAGAAATACCACTTATATTAGCAATATTCATATCATATTCCCCTTTGATAATTACATTTGTTCCATTTACTATTATTTCATTTCCCTTAAAAAATATGGTATCTTTAAAAATAACATTAGCTCCATCAATCTTAAAATTTTCAGAATTTAGTTTTCCATTAATTTGAACATTTAAACCATTTATTTTTATTTTTTTAAATTTATTTTTTGAACCAATAACAATTTCCATATTCTTATCTTTCCCCACACTATCTAATTTTAGTTTCCCATTTGTAATACTTGTTTTTAAAACTTCAGAATAAAAAATTTTATCAGATTCTGGATCAAACTTAATATTAATATTTAAACCATTAATTTCTATTTCAGTAATTCCTTTTAAATCTGTTATTTTATCAGGGATAATAGTATATTCTTTTATACTATAATCACTTATTTGAAATGCCATGAGTATAAATATAACACCTACCAATGGCAAAAAATACCAATACTCCCTCATATTATCACCTCCACAATTTATATTATATCTCTTCTATTTTTTTATTCAAGAAATTTCTGACAAACAGTCAACCTCTTCGAATAACACGTCACTTTTCTATATAAAAAACCTCCAGCTAATGCTGGAGGTAAACTGTTAATAAAGTATTTTCTAAAAAAATAATATGAACGAATACTTAAAAATTCCTAAACATTCGCTTCGCGAAAATAAAAAACTTTTGATATTCTTTATACAATCTTTTATTTATTTTTAATACTATGTATTAAAAATATCTCCATGAGTATTTTTAAGGATTTAGAATTTTCCGTATGAGTAAATATTATTTTTGGAAATACTTTGTATTTAATTTTAGAATATTATACTGATAATTTTCCTGTTGAAACTAAAATAATAACAACTATAGATACAATCCACATTAAACTATATACAGTTTTTTGAGTTCCTGTTAATCTTTCTCCTTTTTCTTTCTTTGCTATAGGGTATGCAAAAATACCAAACGAATAAATTACCAATGCTGTAATAATATAAATCCAACCAACTGCATAAATTACCCATGCTGTATAGATAACGGCAATCCATCCAAAAAATTTGTATAAGCCATTATTTTCTTCATTTGCTACTCTTACACCAAATACTGCCGAGAAGAAATAAGGTAATAATATTGTTGTTGTTGCTATATAGAAGATTGTGTTATATACATTTTGTAAAGTGTCTGAGAGAAGTGTTAATAAAAATATTTGAGTTATTATATTAGTTACTGTTAATGAAAACACTGGTGTTGCATGTTCATTTTGTTCAGCAAATCTTTTTGGGAAAACATTATCCTTAACTGCGGCTATGTATGGAATTTCCGCTGTTAATAATAACCAACTTAACAAAGCTCCAAAAACTGAGAATAAAAATCCAAAATCCAAAATATATTGTCCTGGTTTCCCCATTATTTTACTTAAAACCGTTCCCAATGGAGATGTTGAATTAACCAATTCGCTTGGCGGAACAACACCCATTGTAAATACTGAAACTGCAATATATATTACTAAAGTAATAAGAAATCCTATTACTGTTGCTTTACCAACATCTTTTTGAGACTTTGCTTTATTTGATAAAACAACAGCACCTTCTATACCTATAAATGCCCATAACATAGTTCCAAAACTATTATTAATTTGATTAAATATTGAAGATGTTTCACCTGTTGCAGCTAATTTGGTTGAAAAGAAAATTCCTTTTACTAATTCAGGATTAAATGCCAAAAGCGAAAGTATTGCAACTAAAAATAAGGGAACTAACTTTAAAATTGTTAAAATAGCATTTGTAAATCCTGCAGTTCTTATACCGCTAACAATTAAGAAATGATATACCCATAAAATAATACTCGAAAATATCAATGCTATAAATTTATTCTGTTCTAATATAGGAAAATATCCACTCAATATTTTCATTATAACTGCAAAAAAAGCTATATTTCCAAGTAATGCAGACCACCAATACCCCCATGCAGAATTAAATCCAACAAATTCACCAAATTGTTCTTTAGCATAAGAATAAATTCCACCTTCAAGTTCTGGTTTTTTGTATGATAAGAATTGAAAAACCATCGCAAGGGCAAAAACTCCAAATCCTGTAATTATCCACCCTATTAAAATTGCCCCCGGATTTGCTACACTTCCTAAATCTGCAGGAGAATTAAATATTCCTGCTCCAATCATTGAACCAATAACAATCATAGTCAACGCAAACAACCCCAAGACTTTATTATTACTCACACCACCACCTCCTATTTTAAATTATCCTCTATTCATAGGCATAGACATACATCTTGGCCCTCCACGACCTCTAGATAATTCACTTGATGGAATTTCAATAACGCTTATACCGTTTTCTCTCAATAATGTATTAGTAACATAATTTCTATCATATGCAATTACAACACCTGGTTTTATTGCCAAAACATTTGATCCATCATTCCATTGTTCTCTTTTTGCTGCAATTTCATCTTCTCCTCCACATTTTAATATTTTTATTTTACCATTATTCATATATTTCTGTAATATTGTTTCTAAAGATGCTTTTTCTTCAATAACTTCTAAATCCTTGTCACCTTTTTTAATAACATATACTAATAAATTGGATTCTAATTTTGAATGAGCTAAAAACTTATCATTATCAATCATTGTAAAAATGGTATCTAAATGCATATATGCCCTTTTCTTTGGAATATTTATTGCAAGTATAGTATCAAAACTTTCATCTGTTTCAAAAAATAGTTTTTTTGCTAAAATTTCCACTGCTTCTGGCTCAGTTCTTTGAGATATTCCTATTGCCAATACCTTATCTGTTAGAACCAGTACATCTCCACCTTCTATAGCAAAATGATTATACATATCATAATATATTGGAGTACCTTCAAAATCTTTATTATATTTTATAACATATTTCATAAATAATGACTCTCTTCTTCTTGCCTTTGTCATCATTTTATTTATTACTATACCCTTACCAACAAAAGCTATAGGATCTCTTTGAAAGTATAAGTTTGGCAATGGAAGTAAATAAAATTCTTTATTCATTCTAACTTTTGTTGAAAATGTTTCTTTCTTTAACCTAAATTCATTTATTCTTATACCACTAACAATTTTATTAATCATTTCTCTTGTATCAAAATTCCATAAATATTCTTTTAAAGCATCTAAAATATATTCATTCTTTACTTCACTTAATTGTAAATATTCATTTAAAAATTCTTTTTTAGCTTCTTCATTACTTAATGCTGTTGCCAACAAATCTGTTATATAATCAACATGGACACCGTTAGTTCGTAAAATTTCTGCAAAATAATCATGCTCTTGTTGTGCTTTTTTTAAGTAAGGAATATCCTCAAATAAAAGTTCTTCTAGCAAATCCGGTTCCATGTTCTCTAATTCTAACCCTGGTCTATGTAATAATACTCTCTTTAAATCTTTAACTTCTGAATACACGTTAATAGTCATAATATACCTCCTACATTATTGTTATTTTTAAATCCCATAATATTATACTTAATGTAACAAAAAAAGAAAAACCTCAAATCTCATGAAATTTTTTAAGTATGATAAATTTTTCACGGTTATATAAAATTATCATAAGTATACGTGAGTATGCGTCGATATGCTCAAGTTTATAATGAAATTTTTTTCACATTATAAAATAATTTTGTGTTCATTTATTAGTGATATAATGTTTCAAATGAGTAATAACTTCTTAATCGTTAAGTAATTGACAGAGTTGTTTTTATCTGGTATAATAACCCACGGATGAGTTGCCGACGTAGCTCAATTGGCAGAGCGGCTGACTTGTAATCAGCAGGTTGGGGGTTCAAGTCCCTTCGTCGGCTCCATATTTTTTTTCTTACCGGTGGTGAGGTGCCCGAGTGGCCAAAGGGGGCGGACTGTAAATCCGCTGGCGGATTGCCTTCGAAGGTTCGAATCCTTCCCTCACCACCATTTCATTAATTATAATGTTATGCGAGGTGAATAAAATGGCAGCAAAAAGTCCTGTTTTGACCGTATCGCTTAAATGTACAGAATGTAATAGAAGAAATTACTACAAACAAAGAAAAAGAACTTCAAAGAAAAAATTAGAATTTAAAAAATATTGTCCTCATTGTAATAAACACACATTACATGTTGAATCAAAAATATAATTCTAGAATTTTCTAAAAGAAAATCAACCCCCTATTATAGGGGGTCATGATTAAATTTTGGGGGTGTTTTGATGTCAAGGTTTTGGTTGTTTTTAAGCTCCGTTATGCAAGAATCTAAAAAAGTTAAATGGCCTAATAGAAAAGAAGCTATAAATTCCACATTAATCGTATTAGCTATATTGATTTTTGTTTCGTTATATTTATTCATAGCAGATTATGGATTGTTAAATTTATTTACTAAAATTATATATCCTTTAATTGGAATAAAAACGGGTTTAGGTACCGGAGCTTCTCAATGATCTGATAAAGCAGGTGGATAAAATGCGTAAAAAATGGTATATATTGCAAACTTTTTCTGGAATGGAATACAAAGTTAAAGAATTAATAGAGGAAAAAGCTAGGATATATGAAAAAGAACATATGTTTGGCAAAATACTTATTCCAGAAGAAAGTGAAATTGATTTAACTAATAAAAAAATTGATAGGATTGTTGTCTCAGAAAATGCAGTAATCTTTGTCAAAAACGGTGAAACTGTAAAAAAAGGTGATTTATTAGCAGAAGAACCTGCCGTTATAGTAAAAAATGCTGGGACTATAACAGAAATCAAGAATTTCAGAAAAATCATCGTGGAAACAAAGGATAAAAAATTTACAAAAACTTTTCTGATTCCAGAAAGCGCAAAAATAATGGGTGGATTAAAAGTTAATTCAAAAATTCATGCAGGAATTCCTTTAGCCAGAGAAGAAGGTTATGAAGCTGATTTAGATGGAATAGTAATATCTATTGAAAAACTAAAAAAAGTTGTCATTCATAATGAAATGAATTCCGATGACATTTATTTTATTTTTAAGGATAATTTTGACACATCTGCTTTCAAAAAAGGAACATACGTAGAAAAAGGACAAATTTTAGGAAATAAAAGACAATATAAAGCAAAATCATCAGGAAAGATTGAAATTAGAGATTTTGCAAGTCGAAAAGAAATTATTATATTAAAAACAAGGATTTCAAGATTGTTTCCAGGTTATATGTTTATTGAAATGATTTTAAATAAAGAAACCCAAGAAATGGTTAAAAATATTCCTTATGTTATTAACTTTATTAATATAGGTGGAACCCCTGTTCAGCTAAAATCAAAAGAAGTTAAAGCTTTATTGAGGTTAACTGGAGAAGAAACTTATGAAGTAAAAGAAAGTAAACTAAGAGCGGATTATGAAATAGGAGAACATATAAGAATTGTTAATGGCCCGTTTGAATTTTTCACTGGAAAAATTACTTATATTGATTTACATAAACAAACAGTAAAAGTTACTATTAATATGTTTGGTAGAGAAACTGAGGTTGAATTAGGTTTAACTGAAATAGAAAAAATAGATTAACAATAGTGGGAGGGTTACCCCGCTAATACCACAAAGGAGGGACATTTATGGCAAAAAAAATTGCTAGAATGGTAAAATTACAATTGCCAGCAGGTAAAGCAACACCTGCTCCACCAGTTGGTCCTGCATTAGGTCAACATGGTGTAAATTTGATGGAATTTTGTAAGAAATTCAACGCAGCAACAGCTGACAAAGCTGGTATGATTATACCTGTAGAAATTACAGTATATGAAGACAGGTCATTTACATTTACTTTAAAAACCCCCCCAGCTTCTTTCTTAATTTTGCAAGCAGCTGGACTTAAAAAAGGTGCTTCCAATCCAGGAAGAGAAATCGTAGGAAAAATTACAACGTCTCAAGTAAAAGAAATCGCCGAAACTAAGATGCCCGATTTAAACGCTAGAACAATTGAAGCAGCTATGGAAATTATAAAAGGTACTGCAAGAAATATGGGCATTGAAGTAGTGGAAGGTTAAGGGGGTGTATGTGAATGTCAAAACATGGTAAAAGATACTTAGAAGCAAGAAAGTTAGTTGATAGAGAAAAATTTTATACTTTGGATGAAGCTTTAGAAGTTCTTCCAAAAGTTGCTACAGCTAAATTTGATGAAAGTATAGAATTACATTTAATATTAGGTATAGATCCAAGAAAAAACGATCAACAAGTTAGAGGAAATATTTCTTTACCTCACGGAACTGGTAAAAACGTAAGGGTTTTAGTTTTTGCTAAAGGTGATAAAGCTAAAGAAGCTTCAGAAGCTGGTGCTGATTATGTTGGTTCAGATGAATTAATTCAAAAAATTCAAGGTGGATGGACTGATTTTGATGTTGCAATCGCAACTCCAGATATGATGAGAGAAATAGGAAGATTAGGTAAAATATTAGGTCCAAGAGGTTTAATGCCATCCCCAAAATCTGGAACAGTTACTAATGATGTTGCTGATGCTGTAAAAGATTTTAAAGCTGGTAAGATCGAAGTTAGAAATGATAAAACAGGAAATGTTCATATAGCCGTTGGAAAAAAATCATTTGATCTTTCAAAATTAAAAGAAAATATAATTGAAGCTTTACAACAAATTGAAAAAATGAGACCTTCAGGTGCTAAAGGTAAATTTATTAGAAAAGTTGCATTAGCTCCTACGATGGGTCCAGGTTTGAAATTAAACGTTTCTGAATATTTAACTGAAAAGTAATAAATAATATGTTATAATACTCACGTAGATATGTACTGAAGACAGCAGGTATTTTATAATGTGGTGGAAACCCGCCTGCCGAGGTACGCCGAAGATAAAACAATAATGTTTTAGTGCTTCTGCGGTCCTCGGGACCGCAGATTTTTTTAGAGGAGGTGTGAGTCGGTGTTAACAAGAGCTCAAAAAGCTGAGTTGTTAAAAGAATTAGAAAGCGTATTTAAAGATTCTTCAATAGTTGTTTTTGTTGATTTTAAAGGTATGACTGTTGCTCAATCAAATGCATTTAGAAGTGAATTATTTAAAAAATTCGAAGATAAAGTAAATTTTAAAATCACCAGAAATGCTTTGATTAAAACAGCAATGAAAAATGCTGGATTAAATTTAGAAGAATACGAAAAATTTTTAGAAGGTAACACAGCTTTATTTTACACAAAAGAAGCAGATCCTATTGAAGCCTTAAAAACTTTAGTAGAATTTAAGAAGAAAAACAAATTAGAAGTACCTGTTATCAAGGCTGGAATTTTAGAAGGTAAAGTATTTACTGCTGAAGAAGCTGAAGAATTAGCAAAATTACCTTCGAAAGAACAATTACTTGCTATGTTGGTTGGTGGCTTAAATGCTCCTATTTCAGGTTTAGTTGGCGCATTAGGCGGCATATTGAGGAAATTCTTATACGCATTGAATGCTATAAGAGAAGAAAAGGAAAAAGAATAATACTTAAATATTTTCAGGAGGTGTATTGGAATGACAAGAGAAGAATTAATTCAAGCAATTAAAGAAATGACTGTAGCAGAATTAGCAGAATTAGTAAAAGCTTTAGAAGACGAATTTGGTGTATCAGCAGCAGCTCCAGTTGCAGTTGCAGCAGCTCCAGCAGCAGGTGCAGCAGCTCCAGCAGAAGAAGAAAAAGATTCATTTGATGTTGTATTAAAGAGCTTCGGTGCTAAAAAAATAAATGTTATTAAAGTTGTTAGAGAAATTACAGGCTTAGGTTTAAAAGAAGCTAAAGATTTAGTAGAAAAAGCTGGAACTCCAGATGCAGTAGTTAAGGAAGGCGCTTCAAAAGACGAAGCTGAAGACCTTAAAAAGAAATTAGAAGAAGCTGGCGCAGAAGTAGAATTGAAGTAATTTCTTAAAGAAATATAAACTTTTATATGATATAATTTATCCGCATCAGACTATAGTCTGATGCGGTATTGTTTTGCTAATAAAAAATTAGGAAGACGAGGTGATTCTTTGTGAACACCCGAGTATTAAAGGTGGGAAAAAGAGAAAGGCATTTTTTTGGCAAAGTAAAGGAAGATTTATCACTTTTTCATGATTTATTAGAGATTCAGATGAACTCATATGAATGGTTTGTTAAAGAAGGGGTTAAGGAAGTTTTAAACAAATATTCCCCTATTACTGTTGAATTAAAGGGAAAGAGAAAAGCTAAAATTTCATTGGAGTTTACCGATGTTTGGGTCGAAGAACCCTTATTTGAAGAAATGGAGTGTAAAGAAAAAGGTTTATCTTACACAACTCCATTAAAAGCTAAAATAAGAATTACTGATCACAGTACTGGGGAAATTATTGAACCCAGCGATTCGTTGTTTTTTGGGAATATTCCAAAAATAACTGATAGAAGCACTTTTATAATCAATGGTGCAGAAAGAGTTGTTGTTAACCAGTTGGTAAGGTCTCCTGGTGTATATTTCGTTAGCGAAGAACAAAAAAGTGTTAAACAAACAAGACCATATTTTGTTGCTCACTTTTTACCAGTTAAAGGTGCTTGGTTAGAAATAATTTATAATCCAAACCCTGGAAAAGATTTCTTACAGATAAGAATAGATAGAAAAAGGAAATTTAACTATTTCTTATTCTTAAGAGCTTTAGGATTCGATTCTGATCTATCAATTCTGGATTTATACCCACAAAAAATTAATTTAAATTATGATTTAAGTGAATATTTGGAAAAAAATATAACTATACTTTCAGATATAAAAGTTCCTGAAAGTTCTGAACTTTACAAAGACACAAAAACTTATAGAGGGGTTAGATTAACTGAAAAAATAGTTGATGAATTATTAGATTTAGGTATATCCGAAATAACAGTTGCACATATTGTTGCTCAAAATACTTTAGACTTGTTTAAAAAAACTTATGAATCAGAAGATTCAATATTGACTCCAGAGGAAGCTTATAAAGAATTATTCAAAAAATTGAGACCTGGTGAAATTCCTAGAGTGAATATCGCAACTGATTATATTAATAATTTATACTTTAATCCTAATACATTTGACTTTTCTTTGATTGGAAGAAAGAAAATTGTTAATAGAATGGAAGATGTTTATAAAAAATATTTAATTGAAGTTGAAGGAAAAAATATTGATAAAGGTGAAGATGTTGAGTATCCTCATAAAGATGATAGAATATTGACTAAATTAGATTTAATCCTAGCTTCAAGACATCTATTAGAAATGAAAGAAAACCCAGAATTATTAGATACAAGAGACCATTTAGGAAATAAACGTGTAAGATCAGTTGGGGAATTAATGCAAATAGAGTTTGAACGTTCATTCTCAAAAATGTTACCTATTTTAAGTGAGAAACTCAGTATTATTCCTAATATTCAAAAATTAAATCCAAATACTTTAATAAATTCAAGGGCTATAATGACTACCATAAATCAATTTTTTGCAACAAGTCAATTATCTCAATTTATGGATCAAGTAAACCCATTGTCCGAATTAACCCATAAAAGAAGATTATCTGCTATTGGTCCTGGAGGTTTGAAAAGAGAGCATGCAAAATTTGAAGTTCGTGATGTTCACCATTCTCATTATGGTAGAATGTGTCCTATAGAAACTCCTGAAGGTGCTAATATTGGTTTAATTACATCATTAGCTATTTTAGCAAGAGTGGATGAATTTGGATTTTTAGAAACACCCTACTATAAAGTAAAGAATAGTAAGGTCTTATATGATAAAGGTGTTTATTGGTTAACTGCTGATCAAGAAGAGGAAAAAGTAATAGCTCCGGCCTCTGTAGAAGTTGATGAAAATGGTATGATTGTTCCTGAATATGTTGAAATTAGACATGCGGGAAAAGTTACATATGTTCATAGAGAAGATGTTGAGTTCATTGCTGTTACACCTAAACAAATTGTTAGTGTTTCTACATCTTTAATACCATTCTTGGAGCATGATGATGCTAACCGTGCTTTAATGGGTTCAAACATGCAAAGACAAGCAGTTCCTCTTATGATTACAGAAGCACCTTTCGTCGGAACAGGTGTTGAATGGCTTGCTGCAAGAGATTCTGGATATGTTATAAAAGCAAAGCACCGTGGTAGAGTTTCATATGTTGATGCAAAAACAATTGTTATTAATAGAATTGATGAAAAAGGAAATGAAATATTAGATAATTATGGGAATCCCGTTCAAGATAAATATACATTATGGAAATTTATCAGATCAAACCAGGATACAACAGTTAATCAAAGACCTATTGTTGAAATGAATGAAATTGTTGAAAAAGATTCTCCTATAGCCGATGGTCCTGCTATTGATATGGGTGAATTGGCATTAGGTAAGAATATTCTTGTAGCTTTTATGCCATGGGAAGGTTATAACTTTGAAGATGCTATACTTGTTAATGAAGAATTGCTTGAAAGAGATTCTTTTACATCATTACATATAGAAGTATATGAAACAAAAGCTATGGATACACAATTAGGCCCAGAAGAAATTACAGCTGATATTCCTAATGTAAAGAAAGAATCTTTAAGAAATTTAGATGAACATGGAATAGTTAGAGTTGGTGCATATGTAACTTCTGGAGATATTTTAGTTGGTAAAGTAACTCCAAGAGGCGAGTCTGAAACATCACCAGAAGAGAAATTAATTAGGTCAGTTTTCGGAGATAGAGGTAAGGATGTTAAAGATACTTCATTAACTGTTCCTCATGGTATTGAAGGAAGAGTTATTGATGTAAAAGTTTATACAAGAAAAGATATTCCAGATCTTGAAACTGGTGTAAATCAATATGTCAAAGTATACATTGCTTCAAAGAAAACTTTAAATGTTGGTGATAAATTAGCTGGAAGACATGGTAATAAAGGTGTTGTTTCTAATATCTTAAGGAAAGAAGATATGCCTTTCTTGCCTAATGGAAAACCTATTGAAATGATTCTTACTCCATTGGGAGTTCCATCACGTATGAATCTTGGTCAAGTATTAGAAATGCATCTTGGATGGTTAGCTAAATTGACAGGTAAGCATTTTGCTACCCCAATTTTTGATGGTGCAAAAGAACATGAAATAATGAGCGCTTTATACAAAGCAAGAAAAAATAATAGAATGGATGAATTAGATAAAGTTCGTAAAGAATATGGTTTAGACTTAGGAGATTCACCAGAAATAGAAAGTGGAAAAATTGTATTAAGAGACGGTAGAACTGGTGAACCTTTTGACTATCCTATAGCAATAGGATATATGTACATGTTAAGGTTGGTTCATATTGCAAAAGATAAAATGCATGCACGTTCTACTGGACCATATTCATTAATTCACCAACAACCACTTGGCGGTAAAGCTCATTTTGGTGGTCAAAGATTTGGTGAAATGGAAGTTTGGGCATTAGAAGCTTATGGCGCTGCTCATACTTTAACAGAAATGTTAACCTATAAATCAGACGATATAAAAGGAAGAAATGAAGTATACAAAGCCATATTAAATGGTAAAAATCTTCCTGATCCTGGAATACCTGAAAGTTTTAAAGTTTTAGTGAAAGAATTACAGGGGTTAATGTTAGATGTTCGTTTGTTTGATGAAGACGGTAATGAATTAGATGTAGATAAATTATAAAATCCCCTCAAGGAGGGTAAAGCATGGGTAGAATGACATCATCATTTAAAAGGAAAATCGCAAAAATCAAAGTGGGAATAGCTTCTCCAGAAAGAATAAGGGAATGGTCAAGTGGAGAAGTAAAAAAACCTGAAACTATTAATCACAGAACCTTTAAACCAGAAAGAGATGGTTTATTCTGTGAAAAGATTTTTGGTCCTGTTAAAGATTATGAATGTACTTGTGGCAGATACAAAGGTAAAAAATATGAAGGCACTGTATGTGAAAGATGTGGTGTTAAAGTCGAATCTAAAGAAGCAAGAAGAAGAAAAATGGGGCATATTGAATTAGCTGCTCCAGTAGTGCATATTTGGTTTTTGAAATCATCTCCATCTATTTTGTCTATACTATTAAATATACCAGTTAAAGAATTAGAAAATATTATTTATTATGGATCAAAAAGGGTTGTTGAAAAAATTTGGCTGATTACTGATCCAAAAGATTCTGACTTATTTGATTATGGAGATATGCTTCACAATACAGAATACGAAATTTTCAAAGAGAGAATGGATTTTGAAGTTGAGCAAGCAATTAAAGTTCTACATGTTAAAGAAAAACCTGTCGCAAAAAGAAGTGGCATTGTAAGTATAGAAACTGAAATGACACAAGCAAAACACGAAGTTACGTGGATAAAAATTAAAGATGAGAATGGTGTAGAAGAAAAATGGCCTATTTTTGAAGGATCTACACTATTTGTTGAAGATGGCGATGAAGTAGAAGAAGGAACACAATTAGCTGATACATTCTTATACGAAGAAGAAATTTTAACAGCTAGTGAATACTTAATATTTGAACAATTTTATCCATCTGCAATAGAAATTGAAAGAGATATTGAAAGAGACACTCCTATTTTAGTTATAACAGAAATTGATCCAGAAGTAGAAAAAGAAATTGGAAAAGGAATAGGTAGCACATTATTACAAGAAGAATATGAAGCATATAAAGAATTATATGAAGATAAGATAACTGCAGATTACGGTGGAGAAGCTGTTAAAAAGCTATTAAAAAACCTTGATTTATATGAGTTAAAAACACAAATAGAGTCTGATTTGGCTAAATTAGATAAAAAAAGTGCAAAAGCTTTAAAATTAATTAAAAGATTAAAAGTTGTAAAAGATTTCATAAAATCAGGAAATAAACCTGAATGGATGATAATTGAAGCATTACCAGTTGTTCCACCTGATATTAGACCTTTAATTCAAATAGATGGTGGAAGATTTGCAGCAACTGATTTAAATGATTTATATAGAAGGGTTATAAATAGAAATAATAGACTTCTTAAACTATTTGAAATTGAGGCACCTGAAATTATCATAAGAAATGAAAAAAGAATTTTACAACAAGCAGTAGACTCTTTGATATACAATGGCCGTGTAGGAAAAGCCATGACAGATAGAAGTGGAAGGCCATTAAGATCATTAACAGATTTAATTAAAGGTAAAAAGGGAAGATTTAGAAGAAATCTTCTTGGTAAACGTGTTGACTATTCTGGAAGGGCTGTTATCACAGTTGGTCCAGATTTAAAGATACACGAATGTGGATTGCCAAAGAAAATGGCAATGGAATTATTCAAACCTTTTGTATTAAACAAATTATTAAAAGATTCAAATGCATCAAGCAAAAATGCAAGAAAATTAAAGAAAACTATTATAGAAAAAGAAATGCCTGAAGCTTGGGAAATGCTTGAAGAAGTAATTAAAGGACATCCTGTATTATTAAACAGGGCGCCAACATTACATAGAATTTCTATTCAAGCTTTCATACCAAAATTAATTGAAGGTAATTCTATTCAATTACATCCATTAGTATGTCCTCCATTTAATGCTGATTTCGATGGTGACCAAATGGCTGTTCATGTTCCTTTATCAAACATAGCACAAGCTGAAGCAAAATTCTTAATGTTATCAAGATATAACATTATTTCTCCTGCTAATGGAAAACCAATTTCCATGCCAGGTAAAGATATGATAGCTGGTGCATACTACTTAACAACTGTTGATCCAAAATATTTTGATTCCAAAGAATTACCATCATCACCAAAAGATTTAACAGAAAATAATGATAAGATTAAATATATATTTTCAGATGAATTCCAGGCATTTTATGTTCATGAATATGAAAAGATAACAAGACATGAAGTAATCGTTGAAGATGGAGAATTAAAATGGGAAAAACCTACATTAATATTACATGAACCTATAGGATTATATCTTGATGGCAAATTAATTAAAACAACTGTTGGTAGATTAATATTTAAAGAAATACTTCCTGAACCAATTGGAAGATTTAATCCTGATTTTAATAAAATTTATAAAAAGAAAGAAATTAAAAATTTAATATTTGATACTTTCAAATACCATGGAATTGATAGAACAGCTGATTTATTAGATGACATTAAATTTTTAGGTTTCCATTATGCAACAATTTCTGGTCTTACGATTTCTGTTAGAGATATCGTAGAATCTAAGGAAAGATTAGAAATAATTAAGAAATCCGAAGAAATTGTGATGCAAATTGAAAAATATTTTGAAGAAGGTTATATCACAGATGAAGAAAGATATAAAGAAGTTATTAAAGTATGGGAAAAAACGATTGATGCTGTTACAGAAGTAACTAGTAAAGAATTTAGAAAATATCCATTTAATCCTGTATGGATGATGGTTGATTCTGGGGCTAGAGGTAATATTGACCAATTAAAGCAACTTGCTGGTATGAGAGGTCTTATGGCTGATCCATCAGGTAAAATTATTGAATTACCTATAAAATCTAACTTTAGAAATGGATTATCAGAGTTAGAATTCTTTAATTCTACTCATGGTTCCAGGAAAGGTTCCGCTGATACAGCTTTAAGAACTTCTACAGCTGGTTATTTAACAAGAAGACTTGTTGATGTTGCTCAATCTATTACAGTAACGGAACCCGATTGTGGAACGGAAAAGGGTGTTGAAGCTAGAGAATTAATAGCAGATGGATTAAAAATAGAAAAACTTTCTGATTATTTATTTGGTAGAGTATTAGCTAAAGATGTATTGGATCCTCAAACAGATGAAATAATTATCCATCCAGAAACAGGCAAAAAATATGTAAGAGATGTAATGTTAGATGAAGAAGATGCAGAATTTTTAGCAAATTACAAAACAAAAATTCCTGTAGTTGAAGAAATTAACAATATTGATATTGATGATATCAATCTTTACTTATATAACATATTAAATGATGATGTATTAGTTGACGGAGAATTATTATTCTCAAAAGGAACTGAAATAGACAAAGATGTAATTTTATCTTTAAAACAACATAATATAAAAACAGTAAATATAAAAGAATTTAAAGCAGTAAATTTTGTTTTTGTTGGAGATAACTTAAAAGTTGAAGACGAAAATGGAAAATTAATTACTTTAGCAAATTACCAAGAAAAAATAGATGCTGATACTGCTAAAAAACTTGAAAGATATAATATAGCTGAAATAGAAGTAAGACCATCAATTTATGTAAGATCCATTTTAACATGTGAATCAGAACACGGTGTTTGTGCTAAATGTTATGGTATGGACTTATCAAATCATAAAGTTGTTAATGTGGGTGAATCTGTTGGTATAATAGCAGCTCAATCAATTGGAGAACCTGGTACACAATTAACAATGAGAACATTCCATACTGGTGGTATTGCTACTGCAGGTGATATTACACAAGGTCTTCCTAGAGCTGAAGAATTATTTGAAGCAAGAAAGAATTTAAAAGGTCCAGAAGCTGAATTTTCTACAGTAAAAGGTGTAGTTAGAAAAATAGATAGGGATGAAAAAGGAAGATTAGTATTTATTGTTGAAGATTTCAAAGGTGAATTATATACATATATTGCCGATCCGAAAGTTAAACCAACAGTTTCAGAAGGAGATAAAGTAGAACCCGGTTATAGATTAACTTCTGGAAATATTAAACCTAGAAGATTATTAGAAGAATTAGGTGCAGAAGTTACATTCGACTACTTATTAAAAGAAATTAAGAAAATTTATGCAGAACAAGGTGTTGAAATTCATGATAAACATTTTGAAATTATTATAAAACAAATGTTTAATAAGGTTGAAATAACTTATGCTGGAGATACAGATTTCATGCCAAAAGATTTAGTTAATATTAAAACTGTTGAAAAAGTAAATAAAAAAATCTATGAAGAAAACAAAATGGTTGAACAAAATAGAGAAGATATTATTGGTAAAAAATTAGCTGAAAAGATTGCTATAAAAACTGATGAAGGTAGCGAGGTAATCGGAACTATTGGTGATGAAATTACGGAAGAATTATTAAATAAAATTATCGAAGCTGGACTAAAAGAGGTCGAAGCATTCAAAACTGAACCTCAATTATTAGAAACAGAAGATGGAGAAATAAATTTAGTTGGTGAAAAGAGAACATATTTAATTAATCCAAAAGAACCTGCAAGATTTGAAAGAAAACTATTAAGAATTACAAAATCATCTTTAGAAAGAGAAGGCTGGCTTGGTGCTGCTTCATTCCAACAAACAGTTCAAGTTTTGACAGAAGCCGCATTAGAAGGAAGAGAAGATTATTTATTAGGTTTAAAAGAAAACGTAATTGTTGGACAACCAATTCCTGCTGGTACTGGTTTAAAACCGTATTTAGAATCAGAGATATCTGTATTCGAATTACCAACATTCCCAACCGAAGAATCTCAATCAGAAGAAAGTGCTGCATCTTAATATTATAATAAAATCCCCGGAAATAAATTCCGGGGATTTTTAATTTATTTACAAACTAAAAATTTAAATACAAAGTATTTTCAAAAAATAATATTCACGGATATTTTTAAATACATTGTATTAAAAATAAATACAAGGTTTTACAAAAAATATTTTAATTTTTTTCGAACCAAAATATTTATATTAAAAGTTTTTTATTTTCGCGAAGCGAAAGTTTAAGAATTTTCAAGTATTCGTTCATATTATTTTTTTAGAAAATTATTTATCAATAGTAAAAAAATAAGGGACCTCCTAAGATCCCTTATTTTTTTACTATTGATATTCTTACCATATTTTTCTCTATCTCTGCTTGAGCTTTCGCTTTTTCTGCTGTATTTGCTGCATGACTCAATTTAGTTTTAGCCGCTTCTATTGCTTTCATTGCAGTTTCTACATCTATTTCTTCTGGTTTTTCTGCAGCTGTTGTTAAAACAATCATTTCTTGTCCATCCATTTCTAATATTCCACCATGCACTGCAAAAAGTTCTTCTTTATCATCTTCAGTTTTTATTTTTAAAGGAGAAACTTTTAATTTTGCAACAATAGGAAGTCTATTTGTTAAAACTCCCATGCCACCTTCAATAGTGGTGAATTCTGCATATTTAGCTTTTATTTCAGCTTTTATTCCTTTGGGGGTTACTATTTTTAAATCAAACATTTATGTCCCCCTCCTTAGACTTTAATTCCCATACTTTTTGCCTTTTCTACAACTTGATCAATTTTTCCAACCATATAAAATGCTTGTTCAGGTATATGATCATATTTTCCTTCTAAAATTTCTTTAAATCCTTTTACTGTATCTTCTATTTTTACATATTGTCCTGGAACACCATTAAACTTTTCTGCAACAAATACTGGTTGAGTTAAAAATCTTTGTATTTTTCTAGCTCTTTGTACGGTTAATTTATCTTCTTCAGACAATTCTTCAATTCCCAAAATAGCAATAATATCTTGTAAATCTTTATATCTTTGTAATACCTGTTGTACCCCTCTAGCTACTTTATAATGTTCTTCACCAACAATTGCAGGATCCAATATTTTTGATGTTGAATCTAATGGATCAACTGCAGGATACAATCCAAGCTCAGCTATTTGTCTTGAAAGAACAATTGTTGCCTCTAAATGAGTAAATGTTGTTGCGGGAGCAGGGTCAGTGATATCATCAGCTGGAACATAAACAGCTTGAACTGATGTAATTGACCCATCTTTTGTTGATGTAATTCTTTCTTGTAATTGCCCTACATCTGTAGCTAATGTTGGCTGATAACCAACAGCTGATGGCATACGACCTAAAAGAGCCGAAACTTCAGAACCAGCTTGAACAAATCTAAAAATATTATCAATAAACAATAACACATCTTTCTTTTGAACATCTCTAAAATATTCTGCCATCGTTAATGCAGTTAAAGCTACCCTAAACCTTGCTCCTGGTGGTTCGTTCATTTGCCCGAATACCAAAGCAGTATTTGGTAAAACACCGGTTTCTTGCATTTCTAAATATAGATCATTACCTTCTCTTGTTCTTTCACCAACACCAGCAAATATTGATAACCCTTTATGTTCAATAGCAATATTTCTTATGAGTTCCATAACTAAAACTGTCTTTCCAACACCTGCACCACCAAAGAAACCTATTTTTCCACCTTTAGGGAATGGAGCTAATAGGTCTATAACTTTAATTCCTGTTTCTAAAATTTCAATATCTGTTGATTGATCCTTAATAGATGGTGGTTCCCTATGAATAGGCCAATAATTTTTTGCTTTTAATTCTCCACTTTCATCGATTGGATCTCCTAATAAATTAAACATTCTTCCTAATGTTTCATCGCCTACAGGAACCTTAATTGCATCACCTGTATCAATAGCTTCAAGTCCTCTTTTTAAACCGTCTGTAGAATCTAAAGCTACACATCTTGCTGTATTGTCCCCAATTAATTGTTCTACTTCTAATACTGTCTTCTTGTTTGTATATGGATTTATTACCTCAATAGCATTATATACTTTTGGTAATTTACCTGTTTCAAATTTTATATCCACAACGGGGCCTATTATACTTACTATTTTACCAATACTTTTTTCCACTTATTACACCCCCAATATTATTCTTCCTGCAATGCCTGAGCACCATTTACTATTTCAATTAATTCTTGAGTTATTGATGCTTGTCTTTCTTTATTATATGCAAGAGTAAGTTTTTCAATTAAGTTCTTTGCATTATCTGTAGCATTATGCATAGCATTTTTTCTAGCATATAGTTCACTAATTTTATTTTCATACAAAATCATATACATTTTTGATAAAAGATATAAATAAGCTGCTTCCTCAAACAATTCTTTTGAATCAGGTTCATATTCATATCTTGGATCCATTTCATTTTCGAATTTAATTGGTAAAAGATCAATAACTTTAGGCTTTTGAATTAATACATTCTTAAATTCTCCATAAACCACTTTTACTTTACCAATATTTTCTTTTTCAATTATATCTATAATATCATCTAAAACATATTCTGCATCTTCTTGAGATGGAATATCATATAACTTTATTCTAGATAAAATTAGATCATTTGTGTGTTTTAATTCTATTTCTCCACCATTTCCTATGTTGTAATAACCTTTAAAATCTGCTAAATTTTCTGCAACTTTTTTTGCTTCTTTAACTAATTCTGAAGAAAACGATCCACACAATCCCATATCTGGAGTTATTGTTACTACTAAAGTTCCTTCTTTACTAGAAGTATATATAGTATCATTTATAGGTGATATCTTTTTTATTATTTTTTCAGAATAATGAGCATAATCCCTTAATGATTGAATATTTTTAACAATTTTGTTTGCTTTAGCTGCTGCGACCATTTCCATAGCTTTGGTTATTTTCATAGTGGACTGAGTAGAAGCTTTACGTTGCTTTAAGATTCTAAGATTACCTCGACCCATGAAATATCACCACCTAAGCTTGAAAAGCTTGCTTAAAGTCTTCTATAGCTTTTCTAAGCTCCTTTTCAATATCTTCTTCTATTACTTTTTTGGTTTTTATGCTTTCTAATATAGATGGTTTATTTAATTTCAAATATTGTAAAAATTCTTTCTCAAATTTTCCAATACTTAATGTTGGTATATCGTCTAAATAACCATTTACACCAGCAAATACTATTGCAATTTGATCCTCAACTTCCATTGGAACATATTGCCCTTGCTTTAATAATTCTGAAAGCTTTTCTCCTCTGATTAATTGCTTTCTCGTTGATTCGTCTAAATCCGTAGCAAATTGAGCAAATGCCTCCAACTCCCTATATTGAGCTAAATCTAATCTTAATCCTTTAGCAACCTGCTTCATTGCTTTTATTTGTGCAGAACCTCCAACCCTTGAAACAGATAATCCAACATTAACTGCTGGTCTTTGACCTGCATAAAATAATGAAGGATCAAGATAAATTTGCCCATCAGTAATAGAAATAACATTTGTTGGAATATACGCAGAAACATCATTTGCTTGAGTTTCAATAATAGGTAAAGCTGTCAATGAACCTCCACCATATTTATCATCAAGCCTTGCAGCTCTTTCTAATAATCTCGAATGCAAATAGAAAACATCACCTGGATAAGCTTCACGTCCTGGTGGCCTTCTTAAAAGAAGAGATAATTCCCTATATGCTGCAGCATGCTTAGATAAATCATCATAAATAGCTAAAGCATCTTTGCCATTAAACATAAAATATTCACCCATTGCAGCACCTGCATATGGGGCTAAATATAATAATGATGCTGGATCACTTGCACTAGCTACAACAACGGTTGTATATTCCATAGCACCATATTCTTCTAATTTTGCTACAGTTCTGGCGACAGCTGATGCTTTTTGACCAACCGCTACATAAATACAATATACACCTTTTCCTTTTTGGTTAATAATAGTATCAATAGCTATTGCAGTTTTACCTGTTTGCCTATCTCCAATAATTAATTCCCTTTGGCCTCTACCTATTGGAATCATTGTGTCAATAGCTTTTAACCCAGTTTGTAATGGTGTATCTACAGGCTTTCTAACAACAACACCTGGAGCTTTAAATTCAATAGGTCTTTTTTCTTTTGTATTAATTGGACCTTTACCATCTAATGGTTCGCCTAAAGGATTAACTACTCTTCCCAATAATTCTTCACCAACAGGAACTTCTGCAATTTTACCTGTTCTAACAACTTTATTTCCTTCTTTAATTAATCTATAATCACCTAAAATTATAATACCAACATTATCTTCTTCTAAATTTAATGCCATACCTGAAATTATTTCACCAGTATCGGCGTATATCTCTAATAATTCACTTGCCATAACATCTCTTAATCCATATGCTCTGGCAATACCATCTCCAACTTGGATTATCCATCCAACTTCTTTAACTTCACCTGATTCATAAGTTTTTATTCGCTCTTCAATAACTTTTTCAAGTTCATCAGGATTTATTCTCAAAACAAATCACCCCCGCTTGGAAGCGTACTCGCGTCCGATTTTTTCCAATATTCCTTTTATTGAATAATCAAATACCGTATTCTCCAATTGTAATTGAATACCTCCAATTAATTCTTCGTTTAGTTCTAAACTTATAATAGATTTTCTTCCAGTTTTTTTAAATATAATATCCTCTAAATCTTTCATAATATTTTCTTTTAATTTATATGGTGTTATTAATTTTACTTTTATAACTTTCTTTAATTCGTCATTTTTTTGTTCTAATAAAATATAAATCACTGGCAATAACAATTGCCTTTTTTTATAAACCAACGCATTTATAAAATTGTTAAAGATAGGATCATCAATTTCTGATGCTTCTACAAGCTTTAAAACTATATAATCTTTTGGTAATAAAGGATTTCCAACCAATTCAGAAAAAGCTGGATCTCCATCAATTCTTTCCACTATTTTTTTTATTCCTTTTACAAAATAGTCAAATTTATCTAATTTTTTTTCTTTTGATAAATACTCAAAAAATGCATCAGAATACCTTGTTGCCAAAGAAATGGAATTTTTCATAATTTTTCACCCTTACTTAATGCTTCAAACGCTCTCTTTACTATTTCTTCGTTTACTTTTTCATCAACATTTTTCTTTAAAATCATTGAAGCAATTGCAATTGAGAGTGAAACTACTTTATTTTGAATATCTTTATATGCCTCTTCTTTTATTTCTTTAGCTTCTTTTTCAGCAGTAGAAATAATTCTTGCTTTTTCATTTATAGCTTCTTCTTTAGCATTAGATACAATATTTTTTGCTAACTCTTCAGCTTCCTTAATTATTTGTTCTTTTTTTGATTTGATTTCTTCTAATTCCTTATTTACCTGTTGAAGTCTTTCTTCAGCTTCTTTTCTAAGTTTTTCAGATTGATTCAATTCACTTTCAACCATTTGTCTTCTTTTATCTGCTATATCAAAAAATGGTTTATAAAGCATTACCCACAAAAAATATGCTAAGACTGCAAAACCAGCTAAATTAACTATAGATGTGAAATTAAAATCTAACACTCATTACACCCCCTTTTATGGGGATTTTTACCCCGAATAATTTTATGGTAATACTATTAACATCAACAATGCAATAACCAAAGAGTATAATCCTGTAGATTCTGTAACTGCCATAGCAAGAAGCATACGTGTAGTTAAAGTCCCAGCCATTTCAGGTTGTCTGGCCATAGCATCCATAGCATGTGCACCAACATTACCTTCTCCAACACCAGGACCTATAGCACCAATACCCATAGCCAATCCTGCACCTACAAATTTACCTAAATAATATAATCCTGTGCCTAATGCAGCTTCACTTCCCGATTTCACTATTTCTTGTGCAACTTGTTCAACAGCCATTTAAATCTACCTCCTTAAATAATTTTTAATAATTTTATGTACCTTTAATTATTCTTCTAACAATGAACCCATATAAGCAATGGCTAATAAAGAAAAAACAAATGCTTGTATTAATCCTACAAAAATACCAAAAAAGCCCCACAAAAATACTGGTAAAATAAAATATTTTAACATATAACTAATAATTAACACAAGAATACCTCCACCAAATATATTACCAAAAAGCCTCAATGAATGTGATACTGGCTTTGCTAATTCTCCTATTAAATTCAAAGGTAATAATAAAGGAGAAGGATCTATAAACATTTTCAACCATTTACCAATACCTTTAGCTGATGCTGCAAATATATGACTAATTACAAGAACCATTAAAGCAAAAGTCGCATTAGTATTCAAGTCTGATGTTGGTGTATACCATGTATCAGTAAAAAGACCTATTTTTAAACCATTTTCAACCGGAACTACATTAATCCCTGGAATTCCTGAAATTAAATTAGCAACTAAAACAAATAAAAATAGCGTTGTTGCTATTACATAAATTGGTTTTCTATATTTCGGATTAGGAACAGCATCTTCTACCAATTCCCAAAAATATCCCAATAAAGACTCTATTAAAGCTTGTTTTTTATTAGGAATAAGCTCGAATCTCACACCTGCTGCAAAAACAATTAAAATAATTATAATCAAACTTGACATAATTACAGTCATCGGATTAATTGTATTCCAAAAGGAAGAAGTATTACCAAATGAATACGCCCATCTTAACCCCACACCTTCTAAATCCGCAGAGGGAAAAAACAAAAAATTAATTAAACCTAATACTGCGTAAATTGAAAAAAGTATTAAAAGTGTTTTTTTCTGTCTCTGACTCATATAAATTCCTCCCTATTATTTTGGTGAAATAATTGCAGCAAATTTCATATTCATTAATCCTAAAAAACTTAAAAAAAATCCTTCTTTTGAAATCATCCCTGTAACAAATAGGATTATAGCAAAAAAAGTATACCTAATTATATACCCTTTTGAAACTTTATGTTTTGGATTCGTTACCAATCTTTTAATTTCATCTGCCATCATTAAAATTCCTGCAATAGCACCGCAACTACCAAGAAATATAAATAGCGCTGTAATTTTATAAAAATATAACAAACTTAAAAATTCAATTATGGAAAGAAGTATTATTTTTATTATTATTTCCTTTACTTTCTTTTTTAATTCTATATTCATTATCCTGTTTTTTGACCTCCTTAAGCATTTCCATTATTCCATTATATAATCCAGATATTACTCCTAAAAACAAAAACACAATCTTCCATATTTCTGTGCCAGTTAAGGAAGACAAAAAATAACCAATTATATAACCTATAAATATATTTGATAGCACTACTAATGCAAAAAATAAAATCAAATTTAAATTAGCAAAAGTTTTAACATCAATCTTATCCTTTTTCATACTAACTCTTTAAAACTACAAAAAATTCTTCAGAATATTTATTATCAATAAACATAGGGAACTTCAAAGAAATTCCATCTTTTATAAAAATTATATTATTTCCATACATTATAGAAGGTGGTGTAATATTTATTTTAAATCCTAATTTTTCCAAATTCATAGCAATAGATCCAGAAATCATATTCCCCAATTCTCCTAAAGCACTTAAAGCCATTTCATCCAATTTAGTAACGGGCATTCCCATCATCATTTGAGAAACAACAACTTTTGCAGAATCCTCGGATAATCCCATATGAATATTACCATCAAGATCACCAATAAAACCAATTGTTACAACAACTTCATATGAATTGTTATCGCCTTTATCAACAATTGGTTTTTGAATTTCAATATTCATATTGTTTGTTGCCATTTTAAAAGTCCTTGAAAAAGCATCTAATATGGAGTTAATCACTTTAACATTCATATAAATTCCTCCTATTAATATTTCATAATTATTATACTATAAAATCAAAAAAATTACAAATTAGTATCAATTTTTTATTAGAATGCTTTTCTGGTATAATTGTAAATAAATATAAATAAACAAGAAATTTACTATAAACTCTACATTGGACTAGGGGGGGTATAAATGAGAGTTGGAATATTAACAGGTGGTGGCGATTGTCCAGGTTTAAATGCTGTAATAAGAGGTATTGTTCATGCTGCAAATGAAGGATATGAAACCTACGGAATCTTAAATGGATGGAAAGGTATCTTAACAAAAGAAATGATGAAATTAGACAATAATGATGTTGAAGGAATTCACATCTTAGGAGGTACTATTTTAGGAACTTCTAGAGTTAATCCTTTTAAGGATGAAGAAAGTAAAGAACTTCTAATAAAAAATTTTAAAGAAATGAAACTCGATGCACTAATTGCAATAGGTGGAGATGATACATTATCTGTTGCTGCAAAGTTATCAAGCTTAGGATATCCAGTTGTTGGTGTTCCTAAAACAATAGATAATGATGTTTCAAATACTGATTATACTTTTGGTTTTCATACAGCAGTCAATGTGGGTGCAGATGCTATAGATAGATTACATTCTACAGCAAAATCTCATCAAAGAGTTATGATTGTAGAGTTAATGGGAAGAGAAGCTGGTTGGATCACAATAGAAGCTGGATTAGCTGCAGGTGCTCATTTAATATTAATTCCAGAATTTCCTATGACAATAAATGAAATTGTAAACTATGTAAATAGAAGAATGAAAGAAAAAAAATATATGATAATTGCTGTAGCTGAAGGTTTTAAACCAACAGAATTAGAACAAGTTGTTGCAGATAAATCTAACATCGATGCCTTTGGTCACATTAGACTTGGTGGTATTGCTCATTACCTTGCAGAAATTATTGAACAAAAAACCGGATTTGAAACACGCTCTGTTGTATTAGGACATTTGCTAAGAGGTGGAACGCCAACCGCATTTGATAGAATATTAGGAACCAGATACGGAGTTGAAGCAATGAATTTAGTAAAAAATAGAGATTTTGGCAGAATGGTTGCTTTAAAAGGTAATCAAATAGTTTCCATCCCCTTAGAATATGGAGTTGCAACAAAAAAACTAGTACCTTTTGAATATTACAAATTAGCCAAATTATTTTTTGATTAATATAATTAAAAAATCAAGAAATCATATAAATATATATTAAGAGGTGAATTTTAATAATGGAGTATGCGGTAACTATTGGAACATTTGATGGGGTACATAAAGGACATCAAATAATTTTAAAAAAAACTTTAGAAATTGCACAAAAAAATAATTTAAAACCAAAAGCTTATATAATGAAGTATCCTGCAACAAAATACTTTGGAAAATTCGAGGGAGTAATATTACCATCCTATAAAAGACAAGAAATAATAGAAAAAATGGGATTTGAAACAGAGGTTTTTGATTTACTTGATGTTATCCATATCACACATGAAGAATATCTTGATTTACTTTTAAATTCTGGTATGAAAGCTATTGTGTGTGGAGCAGATTTTACTTTTGGAAAAGAAAAAAAAGGTGATGTGTCTTATCTTCTAGCAATACAACATAAAAAAAACTTTTTTATTGATGTCTTAAAAGATATTAAAACTTCTGAAACAAGAATAAGCTCTACTTTTATAAGACGCTTATTAGCTTCTGGTAATATTGAAGAGGCTAATAGTTTGTTAGGTAAAAACTGGACATTAGAAGGTCCCGTATATGAAGATAGACATATTGGTTTTAAACTCGGATTCCCTACTGCAAATATTAATGTTAATTACAAAGAAGAAGTATTAATACCTAAATATGGTGTATATTTAGTAAAAGGCGGGATAAAAAATTCAAAGTATTCTTATTATGGACTTATGAGTGTCGGATTGAGACCCACTTTTAATGAAAAAATTAAAAAACCTAAAGTAGAAATATATTTTCTTGATTATTTTGGCGATCTATACAATAAAATAATAGAAGTTGAAGTTTTAAAATTCTTAAGAAATGAAATCAAATTCGATTCCGAAAAAGAGTTAATAAAACAAATGATGAAAGATGAAGATAATGCAAGAAGATTAATCAATAAAATAAATTAAAAGCGGGAATAAATCCCGCTTTTAATTTATTTAGAAAATGCACTCGTTATCCAAGACCCTTGAGATTGCATTTGAGATATTGATTGTTCCATCGCAGAAAATTTTTGCCAATAATATGCTTCTTTTCTTTGTAATTGATCTACCAATGATGTCATCCTCTTAGCTATATCTCTCATTTCAGAGCCTATGGTCCCTGTTGTTCCAGAGATTTGGTCTATTGTTCCACCAAATTTTGTAGTATCCCATATATAATCTTTAAACTGAATAGCTATTCCCTTATTATTATCATCTTCGTAAGCAAATAATTTCCATACATCTTCTGCATTATTTTGAATAGCTTGTTTTAATTTATCTTCATCTATTTGAAGAATACCTTTCATGGTATTTTCATATGAACCACCAGCATCTCCGGAATTAATACCTATATCATATAAAGATCTGTATTTTGCATCAACATCTGAAGTCCATGAAACAACCCCATAAGCCATATCTCTCAAATTATCAAATATATCTTGTAAATTTTCATCACCTTTTAAAATACCTTTCATTTTATCATCATCACTTAACGTTTGACCTTTTTCTGCTTTTACAGGTTCTTCATTTAGTTTATCGTATATATATCCTATTATCTCATTATATTTATCAACAAATTCGCTAATTTTATCATATGTTGCATCAGCATCTTGAGTTACTTGAACATTAACCCAATCAGTAGAAATTGATTTTAAATCCAAAGTTACATTGTTATATTCAACTGTATTTCCCCATGTAGTTTTTGTTAAATCTGCTGTTCCATCGCCGTCTAAATCTATGCTTACATTAGCAGCTGTCCCTGGTACCACATTTCCAAGATAATTCCCACTATTATCAACCCACGATAAATCATCTAATAAATTCGTTTTATTCGCACCCGTAGAATCTCCATCCTCTATCGATATAGATTGAGGGCCACCCTCTTTATTCCTAAGCATTAACTTATCCTCATTCTCATCATACCACGCTATTACATTTGCATTAGATGCGTTTATTCTTGCTATTAAAGTCCCTAATGTATCTGATGAACTTACTGTTATTTCTGTTCCATTAATTCTAATTATTCCAGATGAAACATCACTACTTATATTTGAGAGCACTGCTGATGTGTTAACGGCACCTGCATGTACAGTACTTTCAATATAACCTGCTGTCGAACCACTTCCCGGAACAAAATCCGAACCCTCAAGATTAAATACATCTATAAAATTACTTGTATCAGATGAATCACCAAGCAAAACACTAGATACAGTACCCTCTTGCCCAGCCTTTTCTTCTATTTTTAATTTTCCATTATCAAGAGTTGCTGTAAAATATGTTGAATTACTATCTATTTGATTAATAATATCCCCTATAGTATCTGTTCCAGAAAAATTAATTTGAACGTTTTCTAAAATATTTCCAGAAGAATCTAAAGCTTTAATGGTAAAGGTCCCAGCTACAGGAGTTGTTCTCCCATCTAATTTATAATATTGTGTTGTTAAATCTGGTATTTTTCCTAATGTATTATTAGGTGTAAACGACGTTGATGAGGATAAAGAATTAACTTTTACCTTAAAATTCCCATTGCTTGCAGATGTGTTGGCAGTGGCTGTTAATACGTTATCATCACTAACTTGAACGGTTTTTGGAATTAATTTACTTTTTAATTTAAAAGTCGTTAAATAATCCCAAAAATCACTTAGTTTTGAATCTACTTCTTTCCAAGCTTTCTGTTTTAATTTCAAATTATCAAAATCAGCTTGTAATCTTTCTAAAGGTTTTCTTTCAACAGACATCAATTGATCTATTATAGATGATGTATCTAACCCACTCGCAATCCCACCAAATTGAAAGGACCCAAGATAACTATTTTCACTCATTGTACCACCTCCGCGAACTATGCGCGTTCATCAAGAAATATACCTTCTAATTTATCAAGCATTTCCGCCATTTTTACAGCTGTTTTAGACGGAATTTGTCTAATAACCTTTTTAGATTCTTTATCTACAATCTTTACTATAACCATATCAATTTTATTATCTACCTCAAATTTAACTTCTCCTTTAAATATTTCTTTTAACTTGTTTAATTTTTCTTCTATGACGCTAGCTAATTTTTTTGTATCAATATTCTCATTTTTTTTCGTGTCCACATCTATTTTACTATTCTGAAACTTTTTAGAATTATCATGTCTAACATCTTTAATATCAGTATCATTTGTAAGAGAATCAATAAATTTAGAAAAATCATTATTTATCCTATTCAGTTCGCTCATATTTACACCCCCATGGATTCCTTTCCAATTTATATCTTTCCTAATGTTATTATCGACTAGTTTATGTAAAAAGATTAGTATTTCTTATAATAATATGTTATAAAATAGTTAATAGTATCCTGGATAACAAAATCCTCAACATAAACTCCAAGCGAAACAAATGGCTTATTTAAACCATGAAAATCACTTCCCGCTGTTACTAATAATCCATTTTTCCTTGCTAAATCTATAAGAAAATTTGTATAATGTGGATCACTTGAATAATGGAAACACTCTATACCATCAAGTCCATAATCTTTTAATTCATTCACTAACGATTCCAACTGAACATTTGATAATCTTAATTTTCTTGGATGAGCTAAAACAGCTAATCCGCCTGATTTTTTTATCGTCTTTATAGTTTTTTTAGGAGAAAACTTAAATCTTTCAATATAACATTTCTTTCCTCTTGTTAAATAGCTTTCTATAATTTGACTAACAGACGTTCCATAACCTTTTTTTAATAATATTCTAGCAATATGCGGCCTTCCTATAGTACTCAATGACATACCTTCCAAATCTTCAATATCTATTTTAAATCCCTCTTTTTTTAATAATTCAATCATAATTCTATTTCTTTCTATTCTTTTGTTATAAATAGTTTCCAATATAAAATTCAAATAATCATTATTAATATCTATACCATATCCTAAAATATCCATTAATGTGGGAAATTCAGCATTAATTTCTACACCAGGAACATATTTTAGATTTAATTTTCTAGAATATTCTATCGCTTCTTTTTGAGCGTTAATAGTATCATGATCTGTAATAGAAAACATTTTTATACCCAAATTTTTTGCTTTTTTTATAAGTTGTTTTGGAGATAAAGTACCATCAGAATATGTACTATGACAATGTAAATCTAATAGCATAAACTAGTCTCCTCTCGCTATTTCGATTCTATTTTTACCTTTATTTTTTGCTAAATATAATGCTTTATCTGCATAATTTATCAATGTTTCGATTTTAATATCTTTTAATTGTGAGATACTTGCTAAACCCATACTACACGTTATATTTAATTCCGTCTTTTCAAATAAATCTTTATTTATTTCTTTTAAAAGCCTAAAGGCTATCTTTTCAGCATCTTTTATATCAGTATTAGGCAAAATAACCAAAAATTCTTCCCCGCCATATCTACAAACTATATCAAATTCTCTCAAATGCTTTTTTAAAGAATTAACCAATTCTGTTAAAACCACGTCTCCCTTTTGATGACCATATGTATCATTAACTTTTTTAAAATCATCTAAATCTAATATAATGATAGAGAATTCAAATTTATACCTTTCATATAATCCAATTAATTCACTTAATTTATTTTCCATATATCTTCTTGTATATGCTAAAGTCAATGGATCCATAATACTTTGCTCATAATGAGTTATTTTATCAAACATCGAATGTAATATATCTTCTAAAATAATTAAATTATCTAGTAAATTAACCGCTTCCATATGACTTAATATAATATCAGAATTTGATATATACATATAATATTTATAATCTTTATAATCTGAAATATAAGACAATTCTAATGGTTCTAATAAAAATTCATCAATTTCAATTTTTTCCTCTTCAGAAAAATTAAAGTTATATTCAACTTCAAAATCATTTGTTATTACTCTAATAAATACCTTGTTTACGGGATATGTATTTCTTAAATATTCACCAATTTTGTCCACTAAAGACTTTGGAGACTCTGACTTCAATAAATCAAATATTAAATCATTTATCTTTTCATAAGATTTTATTTTAGAATATAACATTTCATAATCTAATCTTGTTCTCTCATAATTTTCAGAATATACATCTTTAAAAGAAAATAATGGTAAGTGAAATTTCTCTATTAAAGTTTTATTTATTTCTTCAAATCTATTCTTCATCATTAAACTATCATAAATTCTTTGTGCTTTTCTTAAATGTTTTAAAGATTTAAATTTCTCCATTTTTATATCATAAAAGTTCCCTAATCCTTCATATAATAAAGCTAATGATAACTTTTTATCTTTAAATTCATTTATTAAATCCATTACCCATTTTTCATATTCTTCATTAAACGAATATCTTGCTATCTTATCTGAAACTATATTTACTATTTCTTCTTTAAAATATACTAAAGGGTTATTTTTAAAAAACAACCATGATTTATATAATTTTTCTTCGTCATTTTCAAATACTAAATTATACATATTAGAAAAAAATTCATTATTTGATAATATTTTTATATATTTTTTTTCTTTAAAAATAGAGTTATTTTTATCAAATAATGCTTTCAAAACATAAATAGAGTTATTAAGATCTTCAACGGTTTTTCCTAATAAGGGTTTATCCTTAATATAATTTTTTATTTTTCTAATATTACTATTTAAATTACTATAATCTTTAGCATATAAATAATAGTAATTTTTTAAATCATTTGCTAATATATAACTATTATAATCATTATTTATCTTAGAATATCTCTCTGCCTTATTTATCAAATCAAAAAATTCAATAATTTCACCTTTATATAATTTAGAATTCGCTATATTAATTAAGACCCTATTATATGTTCTATAATCTCCTATTTCTTTAGAAATACCCAATACTTTATTATTGTAATATTCAGATAAACTAGAATTTAAACTCTCATATAATATTGCCATATTTGTATAAATTATTTGGGTCAATCTTCTATAATTTTCTTCTAATGAAATTTTTATTGCGTCATTATAATACTTTAATGATAATTCTGGTAATTCTCTTTCCATCTTTATTCCTAACATATTTAACATCATGCCTTTTAAAATCTTAAACTTTCTTAGATTTTTATACTTTGAATAAACTTTTTCAAACTCATAATAATATTCAAAAACTTCTTCTTTGCTTAAATCTGTAAAATTTGTATTTAAAAAATAATAAATATATAAACCCTTTTTATAATCGGTAATTTTTTCTTTATCTTTTATCCAATGAAGAAGTTTTTTATTTAATCCATTTTTATTTGAATATTTCAAAAACAAATATGGCAAATAATTATATACACTACTTTTTATTAATTTCTCTTTGTATACTTCTATTTCTTTACTATATTCATTTAATATAAACTTCTTTGTCAAATATATAGCTATCGCTGATTTAGGAATATCTGTTGTCATATTTTTTATTTCATTAAACCCATAATCAATAAAATCGAGATTTGACCATTCATTTAATGATTTCTTCATTTCCTTAATAATTAAAGCAATAGTTGATCTAATTTTACCAGAGATTTTTAAATGATATATTTTTTTCTTCAAATCATTAGTTGATTTACACAAATATTCGTGAATTAATCTTTTATCATATTCATTTAATTTATTATGTAATATATCTAAATATGAATAATTAAAAAATCTAAATTCTTCATTTTCTCTTATTATAATATTGTTTTCTATCGCATATAAGATACTACTATCTAATGATCTTTTTAAAAATCTTTCTAAATTTTTAATATCATTATTATCAAATCTAAAACCCAGAGAAGATAAGTATATTAAATCTTTTAATATACTTTCCTGAATGCTTTTTATTTTTTCGTTTGATAAATCTATAAGTTTTTTATTTTTTAATTTTTCTGGATAAAAAATAAATCTTTGTTCCTTAAATTCTATTATCTTTAATGCATGTAAATCTTTAATAATCTGATAAATATTACCTGGATATCCTTCGGATAATTCATATACAATATCAATAAATTCTGGATACTTTTCCAAAAAATCTGCAGACAATATTATCTTTAGTAATATTTTTGTATTTCCTTTATCAAATGGCTTTAAATTAATATATTCTATATTATTAAATTTATATTTGGGTTCAAAATGAGATATCATAATTATTGAAAAAGGAAAATCAAAACTTTTATTAATAAGTTCTTCAATAAAATTCTTAAATTGAATATCAATATCCTGATAATCATCTATTATTATTACCATTTTAAAATTTTTATTATTCTTTCTTAAGGTTTCTACCAGATTCAAAAAATAAAAAATATTCATACTTTCTGGAACATTTATTTTTTTTGAATAAATATCTTTAATACTGCGAGCCTTTATTATTTCATAATTCATTTCTTTAAATTTAAATTCTAAAAACTGAATTAACCTGGTTTTACCTATTCTCTGAGGTCCATAAATAAAAATATGTTTTTTACCAACAAAATTTAATATTTTATTTCTTTCTTCTACTCTATCAATAAAATGTGGTTCCCTAATCAGTTCTGGCTTTGTTTTACTAAATTCAGAATACATTAATAATAATTCGTATAAGTCATGAACACATTCAAATTTTCTATTCTTTAATTTATTATAGCACTTATGAATATTTTCGGTTTTATTTTCAATTCTATTAAATAAATATTCAGTAAATTGAATCAAAACATCTATCACGCCATCTTCATTTCTTTTGTTATTAATAAAAATTTTTTCATTTTCTTTTACGTATGAAAATATAGGAGGTATTATATATACGTTACCCATTTCATCCATAAATATATCTTCCAATGAAAGATAAGGAATAACAATATTAGTTGAATGAGTTACTCTATCTACAATATCATAAACTCTATATAAAATATTAAAAAAGATTTTTTCAGTAATATTAATCTCTTCAATTGGAGTTTCATTCCAATATTCAAAAAAAAGATGGTAATATTCCTTTTTACTATCTATTTTTTTAGGTAAAACTATTCCAAATTCATTCAAAGTTTCAATGCTTTTAAATATTTTTAGATAATATTCATATGAAAATAAAGGCCTTTCCACAACTCTCATACGAAAGGTTTTATTATTAATTATATTTAAAAATTCTTTTCCAAAAATAGTTTCTCTTAAAAATACTTGAAATTCTTCCAAAATAATCTCCCCTATTTCTAGAATAAATGGTATATTTTAAATATAGAAACTGTAATTAAAGAGGTCACTGCCATTATTTTTATTAATATGTCCAGTGATGGCCCAACTGTATCCTTCAAAGGATCTCCAACAGTATCCCCTACGACAGATGCTTTATGTGCATCTGTTCCTTTTCCTTCACCTTCTAAATTTCCATTTTCAATATATTTTTTTGCATTATCCCATGCGCCACCTGAATTTGCAGTATAAATTGCTAACATAACTCCACTAAATGTAGTTCCTGCTAATAACCCTCCAACAAAGTCCGTTCCAAATATAAATCCAGATATTAATGGAGTTAATACTGCAATTAAAGCAGGAATTTTCATTTCTTTTAAAGCTCCATCACTACTAATCTTAATACACCTATTATAATCTGGCTTATTTTTCCCTTCCATTAACCCAGGAATTTCTCTAAACTGTCTTCTGATTTCTTCAACCATTTTTTCAGCCGCATTCACTACTGCATCAATTAAATATGCACTAAAAAAGTACGGTAATGCTGCTCCAAAAAGAGCACCTGCTATAGTCTTTGGACTTATTAAATTAATATTTAAAAAACTTTTTAAATCCACCTGCATAGATGGGTTAATTTGAGAATATACAAAAGAAGCAAACAAAGACAATGCAGCAAAAGCTGCTGAACCTATAGCAAAACCTTTTCCTATAGCTGCAGTTGTATTTCCTACAGAATCTAATGTATCGGTTATTTTTCTAACTTCAGGCTCTAATTCAGCCATTTCACTAATTCCACCAGCATTATCAGCAACAGGTCCATAAGAATCAACTGATACCGTTGCCGCAACAAAAGAAAGCATACCCATTGCTGCCATAGCAACACCATATAATCCGGAGAAATAATCTGCTAATAGAATTCCAAACATTAATATAAAAACTGGATATAAAACGCTTTTCATACCTAGTGCCATTCCTTTAGATATTATTATAGCAGGTCCCCCTTTAGAAAAATGGGCTAGTTCTTTAGTAGGAGCATATTTATCACTGGTATAATATTCTGCCAATAAACCTATTATTATACCTGATATTATACCTATAAATGCTGATAGCCATGGTGAATATACTCCAAATCTAAAATTCATTAATTTCAATTGATCACCAGGTAGATCTTTCAAATAAAAGAAACTCATGAAAAAAGTTAATATTAAAGTTATAGAAGCTGATGAAAATAAAGAATTATTTAACTCTCTATGAGGGTTATTAGAACTCTTCTTAAATATTACATATAATATTCCCATCATCGCCCCAATTAATCCTAATATAGCAAAAAATACTGGATAAATTGATAATTTATATGTAACTAAATAAGATATTTCTTTAATATCTTTTGATATCAAAAAACTTGCATATAGAACTAATATTACAGACGAAATTATAGCCCCAATATAACTTTCAAGTAAATCTGCTCCCAAACCTGCAACATCCCCAACATTATCCCCAACATTATCAGCAATAGTTGCTGGGTTCCTGGGATCATCTTCTGGCAAAGCCAATTCCGTTTTTCCAACCAAATCCGCACCCATATCTGCAGCTTTTGTATATATACCTCCACCAACTCTATCAAACATAGCAATAATAGAGCATCCTAATGCATATCCTGAAATTGTCATTGCAAATGGTATATAACTTATTCCTAACCAATTTCTGATAACTACTATATACTCTTTATTTAATTGACCTCTCCACACACCAAATATCAAATATACAAATATTAATCCTAAAAGAGCAAAACCTGCAACAGAAAGTCCCATAACACTTCCACCACGAAAAGCTACTTTTAATGTTTTCCCAATATCTTTGGTTTTTCGAGCCATATTTGATACTCTAACGTTTGCATAAGTTGCCATTTTCATACCAATATATCCCGCACTACCACTCATAATAGCTCCAATTAAGAAAGCTAATCCTGTATTGATATCTGTTACAATCATTAAAATGATAGCTATAAAAACTACATAAATACCTACTGTTTTATATTCATGATTAACAAACGTTTTAGCTCCTTCTCTTATAGCTAAAGCAACTTCTTGCATTTTCTCCGTGCCTTCATCTAATTTCTTTACAGAGTAATAATTAAATGACGCTAAAATAAGAGCTAATAAAGGAACAATAACTAAATAAATTAATAACATATTTTTTCCCTCCCCTATACAGATTTGATTACTTTAATATATATCAAAAAATTTTATTGGGGAGTATATTAATTCTTTTAATTAAAAAAAGTTAACTTTTCTATATCATCAATAAGATCATATATAAAATCAAATTTAAATTGTTTTAATTCTTTTTTCATTCCAAAAAATGCTTCTCTAAAAAGCAACTGTGAATTACCAGTTTTTATTTCAATAGCACATTCTAACATAGCATTAAATAAATCTGAACTTCTTACATATCTACCATATTCTTCTTCAAAAGGATTTATCATATATTTCTTTAATCGAGAAAAAACTTTTTCTGTATCTTTTTCATTATTAAGCCATTCATTTATCATTTCTTCTTCAATATTAGAAATTATATTTTCTAATCCTTTTACTTTTTTCTTTGTTGGAGTAATAACATCACCTGTAAATGCTTCAGGAAAATCATGTAATATACTGGCAATAATGATTTCATTCAATAACTCTTCATCAGAATTTTTACTTAAATAAAAGAAAATTACAGATACAACAGTTACCATAAAAGTGTGAGAAGAAACTGAACTCCTTACATTTCTATGATTTTTATTCCAACGAAACATTGTAGTCATTCTCGTTGATGTTTTTAAAACATAATTTAAAATACTCTCTAATTCGTTAATATATGGAAGATCTAATCTTAATTTCCTTAATTTTTTTTCTGTTTCCATTTTGGGAATTGAATAATACTCAGGAAAAAGTCTACTATTTATCTCAATCTCCTTTAACGAAACCATTAAATCTATAAAATTTGCATACTTTTCAAAATCTTTTTCGTAATCTTCCTCAAAAACACCAAAAATCTTATTTTCTCTCAATTCGTCATAACTTTTATCTAACACTTTATCCCAAATGGCTTTATCTTTTGATACTATTCTTTTTTTAGTATCAAGAGAAACATCAGAAAGTATTATTTTCGGTAATTCTTTAAAAATTTTAGCTTTTATATTTTTAGATATCGAAAGTTTTTCATCCAAAATATTGTTTAAAAATTCTATTGAAACTAAACTTAAAAGGAGACTGTGAAATACATTATCCGCTTCTGTAAATCGTAATACAGCCGGTCTATTATTCCAACGATATATTGTAAATAAATTTGTCAATTCATAAATGCTTTTTCCATATCCCATATTATCACCCACATATATTTTCTATTAAACTATATAAAATTATTTCCTTCTTTTCTCCCTTTTTAGCCATTCTATCAAATTCTTCTATTTTTATTATAATATCCATTATAGCGCCTTTTGAATATAACATAGCATGATTTGCATAGAATCTTTTTTCATTTTTAAATTTAACCCCTAAAAATTTTTTAACTCTTAACTTTGATACAGAAGTAATTTGCGATATTCTTTGAACTTCCGGCCAACTATATTTTTTCTTTTGTTCAATATTAATTATAACACGATATAAGTCAAAAAAGTATTTAAATAAATAACCCAATAGAAATATTATATTAAAATTTGTATCCGATAGATATTTTTTTGCTATTTCTAAAGCTTCTTCTTTTCTTTTTGAAGATAACAAATAAGAAAATTCCTCAAAATCCATATTTATATATGCAAAACCTATTTCTTCAATATCTTTTTTTGTAATAGTATCCTTATCAGAATAAATAGAAAATTTTTTAATTTCTTCAAACAAATAATTGTCATTTGTTCCATACACATCTAAAATATATCTTATTGCATCATCTTCTATATTTTTATTAAAAAACTTTGATATTTCTTTTATATAATCAATCCATTTCTCTTCTTCCCATGGTTTCGGTAACATACACTGTATTTCTTTGTCAAATTTAAATTTTATTTTTGAATTACTAATTATTATTATTTTATCAACATTCTCAGAATATATATCTTTTATTAAATCTAAAATTTCCTCTTGCTCTTTCTTTTTAAATTTATTAAAATCTTTTATAATTACTATTTTTTTGTTACCAAACAAAGAATTTGATAATAAATTGTTTTTTATTTCATTTAATGCATTTTGAGAATTTGGAGAAATTTTAATATTTTCTAATTCATTATCATAAAAACTTTTTAATGCCATTTCTATTCTTATATTAGAATCACCGTATATTATTATCTTTTCCATTTTTTTCATCTCCTAAATATAATATGACGTAATTTACTTCATCTTTATCATAAGATACATCTGGATCTTGCTTTATTACATAATTACCATTACCATAAATAATAATCTTTTTTTCATCTATTCCTATCTCTTTCAATATAAACAAAGCTTCCATGAGAGTCTTTCCTTTTAAATTAGGCAAATAATCATCTATAATTTCTGTTTTTTTATAATAATTAAATTCTTCTAATCTACTAAATATATTTGTAGCAACTGGAGCAGCTACTTCACCCCCATAGTATTCATTTTTAGGATCATCAATTATAGAAACTATAGTATATTTTGGTTTCGATGCTGGAAAAAAACCTACAAATAATGAATAATATTTATCTGAATAACCTTTTCCAGATATTGCTTTTTGTGCAGTACCTGTTTTTCCTGCTATTAAGACACCCGGTTTATAAGCTTTTCTAGCAGTTCCTTTTAACATTGTATATCTCAACCAATCCTTCATTAAATTAGCTATTTCAGGTGAAAACACTTGACGACTATCAGTAACCTTATCCTCTAAAAAAGTTGGTTTTACATATTTTCCCTCATTAGCAAATACGTTAAATATAGAAACAAGCTGAATTGGGGTAACACCGATACCTTGTCCAATAGCAATCTGATAAGGAGTTATTTTATACCACTTTTCTGGCTTTGTAAAAACACCTGAAATTTCTTTATTAAATTCTATACCAGTCTTTTTACCAAAACCAATTTGCTCAAGCTTGTTATATAACCAATCATTAGAAAAATTGCCCATTATTTTTTGCATCACTTTTACTGCTGCTACATTAGATGAATAAGCTATAGCATCTTTCGCATCTAAACTTGTAAAATGATGTCCTTCTGCTTCGCCTATAGTAAAATTAACCCCTGGAACTGGAGAAATTTTAGACGTTAAGGAAAATTTTTGATAAGGAGAAATGAGGTTTTTTTCAAGGGCTATTGAATATATGATAGGTTTCATAGTAGATCCTGGCTCAACATATCCCATAAATGCCATATTATAAGGATAATTAGATACTGAAGCTCTAATTTTTCCTGTTTTTGTCTCCATTATAATAACTGTTCCACCCTCTGCATTCTGACTTTTTATCATTTTAGATAATTCTTCATAAGCTATTTTTTGCATTTTTAAATCTAATGTTAATTTAATTTTTTCAGAATTTGCTAATATTCCATTATTATATAAATACGGTTCTATTCCATATTCAGTTTTACCCTTCTCACCAATATTTTTTCTTAAATCATATGATGTATTATAATTTCTTTCATATGTTTTATATATTCTACAATACCTCAAGATGCTTTCTGGAATATATGTTTTTAATTCTAAAATATCTTCATATTTCCCTAACATGATATATGGTTTTTCATAATCTTCTTCTTTCAAAAACCTATCTAACTGATATTTCAATTTTTCAAGTTTTTTTCTTTCTTTTATCGTTTTCAAATCCAACCACACTTCATAAATAGTTTTGTCAACTACAATAATGCGACCTTCTTTATCAGTTAAGGTCGCTAATTTTTTACTACTTTCTTCAATTTTATAATTTTTATTTAAAGCATATGGCTTTAAAATAAAAATATAGGAAACTAAAGTTATGTATAGAATAACTATAATGAGAAGAGTTAAACGACTGCGTCGCACAAGGCTAATCTTCCTCCATTACAATAAGAGCTTGTTTATAAAATTCTATTTCTGTGTTAACAGTTTGGATTTTTGTATTATAATCGGAAATTCTGGAGTTTAAAACGGAAACATTGTTTTTTAAAGTTTGAATTTTATTTCCAAAATTTAAAGTTGCAATTATAAAACTAATCATAATAATAAGCAAAAACACTAAAAAGACGAATGACAAAGAAATGCTTTTAGCTTTTTGTAATGTTTTTTGATTTATAGCGGGGAAAAACTTCAATTGTTTTTCCATAGTTTAGCCCCCTTTCAAATCCTTTCGGCTACCCTAATTCGAGCACTCCTTGCTCTGGGGTTAATTTTAATTTCTTCTTCACTAGGTAATATCGGCTTTTTTGTCAAAATCTTTAATTTTTCATGATTTCTAAAAAAATTCTTAACAATTTTGTCTTCTAAAGAATGGAATGATATAACACAAATTCTTCCACCTTTATTTAAAAATTCCGGAAACTTCTCAAGAGCGGTTCTAATATTATCAAACTCCCCATTAACTTCTATTCTAATAGCTTGAAAAGTTTTAGTAGCAAAATGTCTTTTTCGTCGATATCTTTCTTTTGGTGGTAATGCTTTTTTTATTGCATCAACAAGTTCAAATGTTGTATTTATAGGTCTTGAATTCACTATGTATCTCGCTATCCGTCTTGAAAATTTAAATTCTTCACCATACTCAAAGATAATTTTAGATAACTGTTCTTCCGAATATTCATTGACCACATTCCATGCAGTAAAATCAGAATCGGGATCCATTCTCATATCTAATGGTTCATCTTTCATAAAAGAAAATCCACGATTTTCACCTTTTAACTGAAATGTAGAAACTCCTAAATCCATTAAAAAACCATCAACCTTTTCTATTCCCAACCCATGCAAAACAATATCTATATCTCTGTATGATGATTTGAAAAATTCTATATCATCAGTAATCTCTTTCAATCTCTGCTCTGCTATTTCAAGAACCTCATAATCTAAATCCACACCTATTATCTTAGCTTTTCCATTAGTTTTTTCATAAATTGCTTTAATATGACCACCTTCACCTGTGGTACAATCTACATATATTCCATCTTCTTTAGTTATCAAATTTTCCAATACTTCATTAACCATTACACTTTTATGATAATCTTCATATTTACGCATATTACACCTCGAAATCTTTTTTTCAAAATTATATCATATATACTCTAAAAAACAAAAGAAACCAAAAGAATTATGGAAAAATTAAGGAGCCAGATATGGCTCCTTATTATATTTCACCAGCAACTTCAAATTGCGAATTATATAATTCAGCATAAAATCCGTTTTTCTTTAACAATTCTTCATGAGTACCTTGTTCTATAATATCCCCTTCATTCATAACAATGATAAGATCTGCCTTTTTTATTGTAGACAATCTATGAGCTATAACAAAACTTGTTCTACCTTTCATCAATCTATCCATAGCTTCCTGTACTTTTATTTCTGTTCTTGTATCTACTGAACTGGTAGCTTCATCCAATATCAAAATCTTTGGGTTTGCAAGAAATGCTCTAGCAATTGTTATAAGCTGTTTTTCACCTTGGGATATATTATTCATCTCCTCATTTATAACCATACTATATCCACCAGGTAATGCATGAACAAAGCTATCAACGTGAGCCATTTTTGCAGCTTCTATTACCTCTTCATCCGTTGCATTTAATCTTCCATATCTTATATTCTCCATGATAGTTCCATTAAATAGCCATGTATCCTGTAAAACCATACCAAACATTGATCTTAAATCTTTTCTTGAAAAACTCCTAATATCATGATCATCTATTAAGATAGCTCCATCATTAACATCATAAAATCTCATTAATAATTTTACGAGTGTTGTTTTTCCTGCACCAGTAGGGCCAACTATAGCTGCTGTTTGACCAGGTTGAATTACTTCTGAGAAATTTTTTATAACAATTTTTTCTGGATTATAACCAAATTTCACATTTTTAAATTCTACTTTTCCTTTAATATTATCAATTTTTAATGGTATTTCCACATCTTCAACTTCCTCTTCTTCATCTAAAAATTCAAACACACGTTCTGCTGCTGCTGCTGTTTGTTGAAAAATATTAGAGATATTTGCAACTTGAGCAATTGGTTGTGTAAACGATCTTACATATTGAATAAATGCTTGAATATCTCCAACTTCTATAATTCTTTTTGCTGCAAACCACCCACCCATAACGGCTACAACAACATATCCAAGATTTCCCACAAAATTCATCAACGGCATCATCATACTGGATAAAAATTGGGATTTCCATTCAGCATCATATAATTGTTTATTCATTCCAAGAAATTTATTAATACTTTTCTCTTCTCCATTAAACGCTCTCATTATTACATGTCCACCATACATTTCTTCAACATGGCCATTAACATGACCCAAAAAATCTTGTCTTTTTTTAAAATATTTTTGCGAATGTTTAATAACAAACATCATTAAAATTCCAGAAATAGGTAAAATTATGATGCTAACCAAAGTCATTTGCCAACTAATAGACAACATCATTACTAAAACACCAATAATTGTTGTTAAAGAAGTAATTATCTGAGACAAACTTTGATTTAAAGTATTATTTATTGTATCTACATCATTAGTTATTCTTGAAAGAATTTCACCATGATTTGTTCCATCAAAATACTTTAGAGGCATTTTATGGATTTTATCCATAATTTGTTTTCTTAAATTATATGTAACTTTCATTGATACCCCTGTCATTAACCATCCCTGTATATAACCAAATAATGCACTCAAAGTATAGATACCTAATAAAATAACCATAATTCTTCCTATGTATATAAAATCTATACCACTAGATGTCCCCATTATTTTACCCATAATACCTTCAAAAATCTTTGTTGTTACCTTACCCAAAATCTTTGGACCTATTATAGAAAATGTAGCACTTATCATAGCAAATATAATTGCAATAATCAATGGAAGTTTATATGGAGAAAGGTATTTTATTAATCTTTTCATTGTTCCTTTAAAATCTTTAGCTTTTTCAACAGGCCCTCTCATCATTGGGCCACCACCTGGACCCCTATGTCTTTGTTGTGTTCTTCTTTCGCTCATGCTAACTCCTCCTCTGACAATTGAGAGTAGGCAATCTCTCTATAAACCGGACATGTTTTCATAAGTTCTTTGTGTGTTCCTTTTCCAACTATTCTTCCCTTATCCAATACAATAATTTGATCAGCATTAATTACTGTAGAAATTCTTTGCGCAACTAAAATAATTGTGCTATCTTTTGTATACGATTTTAATTTTCTTCTAACATTTAAATCTGTTTTAAAATCCAATGCAGAAAAACTATCATCAAAAATATATATTTTTGCTTTTTTAGCTAATGCTCTTGCTATGGATAATCGTTGTTTTTGACCACCTGAAAAATTTATACCTCCTTGAGAAACTTCTTCTTTGAATCTTTTAGGTAGCTTATTAATAAATTCAAGGGCTTCTGCAATATCTGCAACTTTTTCCATTTCTTCATCAGTTAGGTTTTCATTACCATATTTTATATTTGATTCTATTGTCCCACTAAACAATGTTGTTTTTTGAGGTACATATCCAATATATTCTCTCAACTCATGTTGCGTCAATTCTCTTACATCTATACCATCTATTAAAACCTGTCCTTTACTAACATCATAAAATCTTGGTATTAAATTTACCAATGTGGATTTTCCAGAACCGGTAGAACCAATAATAGCCGTCATCTGTCCTGGTAATGCTTTAAAATTAATATCTTTTAAAGCATAATCTTCACCACCAGGATATTTAAAATATACATTTCTAAATTCCACAACACCTTTTACTTTATTATTTAATGTTTTCGGCTTTTCAGGATCTTTTATTGATGGTTGAGTTTCTAAAACTTCCGCAACACGTGTTGCAGATACTGAAGCTCTTGGTAAAAATATAAATATCATAGCCATCATCAAAAATGAGAAAATTATTTGCATAGCATATTGCATAAATGCCATCATATCTCCAATCTGTATACTAAAATCATTAACTTGATGTGCGCCAACCCAAATAATTAATAACATAACTCCATTAAGCACAAAAATCATGGCAGGCATTAAAAATGACATTAATCTTCCAACAAATAATGATGTCTTTGTTAATTCTTTGTTAACATCATCAAACCTCTTTTTTTCCTTTTCATCTGTGTTAAATGCTCTTATAACCATCATACCTGTTAAATTTTCTCTTGAAACAAGATTTAATTTATCAACTAATTTTTGTATTAGCTTAAATTTCGGCAATGCAAATGCAAATATGATAGAAATAACTCCTAACAAAAAAATAACAGCAACTGCAATAGTCCAGGACATAGAAACACTTTTATCTAAAGCCTTAATAATACCCCCAATGCTTAATATTGGAGCATAAAACATTATCCTAATCAATATAACCATAACATTTTGTATCTGTGTAATATCATTAGTTGTTCGTGTAATTAAAGAAGCTGTAGAAAATTTATCGAATTCTTCTCCAGCAAAATTTTCAACTTTTGTAAATAATTTCTCTCTAAGATCTCTAGCCAATCCTCCAGCAGTTTTTGAAGCTAATAATCCTACCAATATTGCTGCAATTGCACCTATTAGAGTTATTAAAAGCATTATGCCACCAGCTTTTAAAATATAATTCCTTTGAACTTCGTATAAATCAATTCCCACTTTTTCATATTCATCTTTAATAGCCATTATTAAAGACTGTCTTATCATTTCATCTCCCATAACACTAATTTTTTCATAAATATTATTTACAAAATCCAATCTTTGTTGTTGTGGAATAAATATTAATAGTTTAAATATATCCAATTTGCTATTCTTATTAATATTTAAACCTTCCGTTTGACCTTTTTCTATTGCTTGAACAGCAAAAAAAGCTTTAGCAAATATATTACTAAGGCCTTTGGTAGTTACGCTATCTTTTAAAACATATATTGGTTCTTTTTCCAAGATTGGATATTCTCTTGAATATATATCATATTTTTCACTACCCTTTTTTATATATTCATAATTTTCAAGTACTTTTTCCTTATCTTCATTAGACATAAACAAAAAAAGATGTTTCATTTGACTACTTCTAACAACCTTAGGAACAGTATCCTGTACCCCATTTTGTTGGATACCAACATTTACTATTTCAGACATATAGTCAGGAAGAGCTAAATTTGTCATCGCCTGAATATATAGTAATAGAACTGCTAATATAAGAAAAAATGTATATGGCTTTAAATATTTTATAATCTTTAGCATTCTATCTACTCCTTTTCATTATTTTATTCTTCTTCAAATATTTTCTTAAGAATTTTTAATCCTTCTATTACTTTATTTATTTCTTCCTCTGTTATATTTTTTAATTTTTTTTCAATGCTCTTTTCAATACTCATATGACTTTTTTTAGCCACTTCATGAAACTTATAAGTAATTTCAACATAAACCTTTCTTCTGTCTTTTTCATCGCGAATTCTTACAACATATCCTTGTTTTTCTAATCGATCTACTATACCAGAAACAGTGCTATTTGATAATCCCATATTTTTACTTAAATCACTCATTTTCATTTTTCCATTTTTTAGTAATAATCCCAGCAACATCCATTGAGATGATGTTAAGTCACTATTTTTAAAATTAGATATCATCGTTTTTTTTACTGCTTCACGAATTTCTTTAAATAATGCGATAATTTCATATGTTTTATCCAATTTTATCACCACCTTGTATTTTCATTTTTATAAATTTTCTATAGAAATATTTCGCATAGAAATATTTCGTATGCAAAATAATTTTATATTATTTTTATTTCTAAAATATTTCTTTGTAATTAAAAATAAAAAGTGATGACAAAAATGTCATCACCTTAATTTTTTATATTTTTTTGTTTTTAAAAAACAACTCCATTATATATCCACTTGAAAATGCATATAAAATTATAAATAAATTTATCAATAAAACAAATTTTATATCCAATATTGATAATGCAAAAGGCAACCATTGAATTTTAATAGACCAGGCAGCAATTGTCACCGCTATTACTCCTATACTTGCACCATTATTTATTAATTCAGCAAAAAATGGAAAAAAAACATATGCTGGTCCTATCATTAAACTACCAAAAATACCTCCTAATAATTTTCCTTTAAATCCACTTTCTTTCCCTACAAATTTTTTTATTGTTTGTTTTGGTATTATTTCAGAAATAAAACCTGTTAAATATGCTACACTTACAATAATAGGCAAAAGATATAAAAATGTCTTTACCGCATATTTTATTCCAAGCATTGCTTTATCTGGATTAAAAAATATAAGTATTATTGCTATTAAAAAAATGACTATTTCTACTTTATAATTTTTTATAAACTTTTTCATAATATCATCTCCATTAAATATGCAATAATTATTATTGATATTATTGCATAGAGATTTCGCACAATAGTAAATTTCTTTCCGAAATTTTGTAATTCATATGTTATAAAAACTATTCCAAGCATAACCCAGGAAAGCAAAAACGATGAAACAAGAGATATACTTGCATTATTTTCAAATAAATATTGAGCAATAGGATACCCTGAAGCCGGGGGCCCCATCATTATTGCACCAGTAAATAATCCTGTTATTATACCCTTTACACCAGAAAAATTCAATAAAAAATCACCAACTTGTTTTGGAGAGAGAAAATTTTGTAGAATTCCTATGATTAAAAATATTGAAAATATTCTAATAGAATTTTGAATAAGGTTTCTATTCCCTTTTTTCACAGCTTTCTTAAATTCCTTTTTTCCTTTGTTTTTAAATAAATAAACATAAAGTATTATTACAAATATTAATAATCCAAATCCAAAAATTAAATTACTCATAATCCCAGATCCTCTTTACTAAAATAATTTTAAATCTTCCCATTTGTTTTCTCACTTTTCTCCCTCCTTGTATTTTCATTTTTATAAATTTTCTATAGAAATATTTCGCATAGAAATATTTCGTATGCAAAATAATTTTATATTATTTTTATTTCTAAAATATTTCTTTATAATTAAAAATAAAAAGTGATGACAAAAATGTCATCACTTCCAGATTATTGATAGAATAAAATATAAATAAATAATATGAAAGAATCCTTGAAAATTCCAAAAAAAATGTAAATGGAGTTTAATATATTGGAATTCAAAAATAAAACGAATGAAAACCCGAAGATTGCCTAAGCATCGCTTCGCGAAAAAAATTAAATCTTATAAATTAAAATACCTATTTGTTTTAAACATGTATTAAATTATTTTTTTAATATAAACCTTTATCTATTTTTAATGCTTGCATTAAAAATATGCTCATGATTATTTTTTTCAGATTAGCAATCGAGCGTTTGAATAAGTTTTGTTTTGATTCCAATTTTTAGGACTTGGAATTTCCAACTATCAAAAAATGTTATTTTATAATTTTCATCTATTTTTATATTTTTTTATTTTTAAAAAACAACTCCATTATATATCCACTTGAAAATGCATATAAAATTATAAATAAATTTATCAATAAAACAAATTTTATATCCAATATTGATAATGCAAAAGGCAACCATTGAATTTTAATAGACCAGGCAGCAATTGTCACCGCTATTACTCCTATACTTGCACCATTATTTATTAATTCAGCAAAAAATGGAAAAAAAACATATGCTGGTCCTATCATTAAACTACCAAAAATACCTCCTAATAATTTTCCTTTAAATCCACTTTCTTTCCCTACAAATTTTTTTATTGTTTGTTTTGGTATTATTTCAGAAATAAAACCTGTTAAATATGCTACACTTACAATAATAGGCAAAAGATATAAAAATGTTTTTACTGCATATTTTATTCCAAGCATTGCTTTATCTGGATTGAAAAATATTAATATTATTGCTATTAAAAAAATGACTATTTCTACTTTATAATTTTTTATAAATTTTTTCATAATATCATCTCCATTAAATATGCAATAATTATTATTGATATTATTGCATAGAGATTTCGCACAATAGTAAATTTCTTTCCGAAATTTTGTAATTCATATGTTATAAAAACTATTCCAAGCATAACCCAGGAAAGCAAAAACGATGAAACAAGAGATATACTTGCATTATTTTCAAATAAATATTGAGCAATAGGATACCCTGAAGCCGGGGGCCCCATCATTATTGCACCAGTAAATAATCCTGTTATTATACCCTTTACACCAGAAAAATTCAATAAAAAATCACCAACTTGTTTTGGAGAGAGAAAATTTTGTAGAATTCCTATGATTAAAAATATTGAAAATATTCTAATAGAATTTTGAATAAGGTTTCTATTCCCTTTTTTCACAGCTTTCTTAAATTCCTTTTTTCCTTTGTTTTTAAATAAATAAACATAAAATATTATTACAAATATTAATAATCCAAATCCAAAAATTAAATTACTCATAATCCCAGATCCTCTTTACTAAAATAATTTTAAATCTTCCTATTTGTTTTCTCACTTTTCTCCCTCCTTACACAACCTTTTTTCAAATTGAATTGTCGTATGAATTATTCCAAATTTTTCATTCAAAATATGCTTTAATTCTTTTAAATATCCATCTAAATTATAATTTTCATTCTCTTTTAAAGAAATATGACATTCAAGATATTTATCCTGACCATCTGTTGTCCATACGTGTATATGATGAACATCTTCAACATAATCTAACTTTTCAAGTTCCTCTTTTATTTTATTTAATTCCATATTACCAGGAGTACCCTGGATTAAAATATTTGTACTTTCTTTTAATATATGATATCCCTCAAAGAGTATATATACACTTATTAACATAGTAAAAATTGGGTCCAGAATATACCAGTTATATTTATAAATAAAAATAGCTCCAATTATAATCATTACTGAAGATAAAGTATCACTTGCAATATGCACAAATGTAGCCTTTACATTTAAATTGTCCTTTGATTCTTTAAATAATAATATTGCTGTTATCAAATTTCCAGCTAATCCTATTATTGAAATAATAAGCATTAATTTCCCATCTATTATTTCAGGTTTATAAAATTTTTTTATACTTTCTACTATTAAAAATATTGCTACAGCAAATAAAAAAAGTGTATTTGTAAATGCCGCTAAAATTTCCACTCTTTTATATCCATATGTTCTTTTTTCATCTCTTGGTCTTTTTGATATCTTCCTTGCTATATAACTTAAAAGTATTGCCATTGTATCATTTAAATTATGTAGCGAATCAGAAATCAAAGCTAAACTATGTGAAAATATTCCTCCTAATATTTCCGATAAAGTTATAATAAAATTAAATAATACGGAAAACAATAACTTTTTATCTGTTAAATCATCTCCATGATGATGATGATGATGGTGATGATGATTATGATTTGACATATTTATTCTCCTTTCTCATTTAAATGTTCAAAAACCATATTTATAATTTTTTCTATATGTTCATCTTTTAAAGAATAAAATACATTTTTTCCTTTTTTACGATATTTTACAATATTCATTTGTTTTAAAAGACGAAGTTGATGAGAAACTGCCGATTGAGAGATACCAGCAATAGACACTATTTTTGATACACAAAGTTCATTTTCCAATAAGGCTAATAATATTCTCAATCTTGTTTCATCGGCAAATATTTTATACATTTCTACAGCATTTAAAATTAATTCCCTTTCTGGTAATTTATTAACAAACTTTTTTTTATTACAATCTTCCACAGCAACACCTCCTATACATGAACATTTATACATATGTAAACTATATCATCTTTTCCTATATTTGTCAAGAAAGTTTGTAACTTTTTTTTAACTTTTATACTTTATTATTAAGTAGCCTTAATTTAAACAGGGGGTGCAGTAATGTTCGATAGAAAAACCTTTGTAGAAGTAAATATTAAAAATTATATTCATAATTTAGAACTAATCAAACAAAGAACAAAAAGTAACATAATTCCTGTTTTAAAAGCTGATAGTTATGGCCATGGTGCTGTTCCACTGGCCAAAGCTGCTTATAATTATGGTGTTGATTTTATTGCAGTAGCTTTTTTAGGTGAAGGTATTGAAATAAGGAAAAGTGGAGTGAATATTGAAACATTAGTTTTTAACTACGCTACTCCAAAATCCATTGAAGAAAATATCGAAGGTTTTATATATACTATAGGATCATTGAAGCAATTAAACGAATTAATACAATATTTTGGTAAAGATATTAACAAAATAAAATTCCATTTAAATATAAATACTGGTATGAATAGAATGGGTATAAGTATAGAAGAACTCGATAATGTTATCAAATTAATAAAAGAATATAATATAAATATTCATGGTGCATATTCCCATTTTGCCACAGCAGATACTCTTGATAATTTTGTTAAAGAACAATATGAAAAATTTATTTTAGCTGTTAAATATATAGAAAATTCAAATATTTCTATACCAATAAAACATATTTGTAACTCTGCAGCTTCTTTATACTTTCCAAAGTATGCACTTGATTATGTAAGGCCAGGAATTGCAACATACGGATTACAACCATCAGACATAAAAACTGAAAAAGAATTAAAACCTGTATTAACCTGGAAAAGCACCGTTGCAAGAGTTGGGATATTAAAAGGTGGAGAAAGTGTAAGTTATGGAAGAACATATTTTGCAAAAAAAGATATTCCTATAGCAACAATTCCTGTAGGATATGCTGATGGTTATTTCAGACAATTATCAAATAAAGGTTATGTATTGATTCATGGGGAAAAATGTAATATAATAGGTAGAGTATGTATGGATCAATTTGTTGTTGAAGCAACTAATCTTTCAGATGTAAAAATTGGAGAAGACGTTGTTTTAATAGGCCAGCAAGATAAAAATTTTATATCTGCTGAAGAATTAGCCGATTTAGCAGGAACAATTAATTATGATATTACGTCAAAAATAACAAAAAGAGTTCCACGTATTTATATAGAGGAGGAATAAAATGAAAAATAACGGTGTAAATCTTGGTGACCTGTTAAAAGACAAAGGACAAATATTCGAAGAAATGATAGAAGATATTTATATTTCAGATCTTAAACCAAATGATAATAAAGAGATTGAAGGTAAGGTTTTGAGCAAAAGACTTCAAACAACAAAAGATGGAAAAGAGTTTTTACTCTTTACAATAGGTGATAAAAGTGGCACATTAAGAGCTATTGATTGGTTTAATGCTAAAGTGAATTCAGAAAAACTTAATATTGGAGATATAATTCGTGTAAAAGGAAAAATTGTAGTTTTTGAAAGTAGATTACAATTAAATGTAGAAAGAAACTATGAAATACATAAATTAAATGAAAATGAAATAAATCCAGAAAAATTCATTAAGACTTCTTCTAAAAACATTCATCAATTGAAAGATGAATTATTTTCGATAATTGATAGTATAAACAATGAATATATAAAAGAATTATTAAAATATATTTTTATAAAAGATAAGAAATTCGCAGATTCATTTTCATATGCTCCAGCTGCAATTAATGTTCATCATGCATATAAACATGGATTATTAGAACATACTATTGATGTCGCAAGATTATGTAACTCAATTGCTGAAAATTATAAAAATATAGTTAATAAAGATATACTCTTAGCTGGCGCATTGCTTCATGATATTGGAAAAACAAAAGAATATAAAATTACTCCAGCTGGGATAGAAAAAACAGATGAGGGAGAATTAATTGGACATATTGCTATAGGTATTCATATGGTTTCCGATTATGCTAAAAAAATAAGTAATTTCCCAAAACATATATTGGATGAGATTTTACATATGATAGCATCACATCATGGAGAATTAGAATGGGGAAGCCCAATTGTACCAAAAACTATTGAAGCGTTTATACTTCATTTTGCTGATAATCTGAGTTCAAAAGTTGAACAGGTAAGAAGTCATATAGAAGAATCAAATAATGAGCATTGGACGGAATACAATAAAAATCTTGGTAGGAAAATAAAAATTACAAAAACGGAGGATAAATAATGCCAAAAGCTGCTAAAAATATTGTTATAGTTGAATCTCCTGCAAAAGCAAAAACTATTGAAAAATATCTTGGTTCTGATTATAAAGTGGTTGCTTCAAAAGGTCATATTCGTGATTTACCTCAGAAAAAATTTGGTGTCGATATAGAAAATGGATTCGAACCAGAATTTGAATTAATGCCTGGAAAAGAAAAAGTTGTATCAGATCTAAAGAAAGTTACAAAAGGAAAAAAAGTTTTCCTTGCACCTGATATGGATAGAGAGGGAGAAGCTATTGCTTGGCATTTAAGCAATATCTTAGGTTTAGATAATTCAGAAGAAAATAGAATTGTATTTTCTGAAATCACTAAAAATACAATTTTAGAAGCTATTAAATCTCCAAGAAAAATAGATGATAAGAAAGTTGGAGCACAATTAGCAAGAAGAATTTTAGATAGAATAGTTGGGTATAAAATTAGTCCTATACTATGGAGAATATTAAAAGATTATAACACTAGTGCTGGTAGAGTTCAATCTGCTGCTTTAAAAATTCTCGTTGACAGAGAAAGAGAAATATTTAAATTTAAGCCAAAAGAATTTTATAAATTTTTCTTAAAATATGCTGATCAAAATATTCCACTTGTAAAAATAAATAGGAAAAAATTCAAAAAAGAAAGCATTAATAAAAAGAAAAAAGACGAAATATTAAAAGAATTAGAAAGTGCAACTTACTCAATTGATAAAGTAGAGGAAAAAGAAACAAAACGCAACCCTCCACAACCATTTATCACAAGCACTTTACAACAAAGTGCGATATCAAAATTTGGATGGTCTTCTAAAAAAACAATGCAAATTGCCCAAAAATTATACGAAGGTGTTGAAACTTCAGAAGGTCCTATTGCTTTTATCACATATATGAGAACAGATTCTACTCGGATTTCTGAAGAAGCACAAAAGACAGCATTTGAATATTTAAATTCTAATTATGGAAAAGATTATACAGGTAACTTTAAAGTTAAAAAATCAAAGAAAAAAATCCAGGATGCTCATGAGGCTATTAGACCAACTGACGTTTTTATCGATCCCGCTAAAGCAAAAAAATTAATTACAGGTGATTTATTAAAATTATATACATTAGTCTGGAATAGATTTATAGCTTCTCAATCATCCTCTTCAAAATATATAGAAAAAACATACACTATTACTGATAATTCAAAAAAATATACATTTGAGGCAGTTGGTAGAAAAAGGATTTTCGAAGGATTTGAAAAATTCTGGCAATCTTCAACTTCTGAAAAAGAATATGAATTACCAGAAACAGGTATATTAGAACCTGTTGAATTGAAATTTGAGAAAGACGAAACAAAGCCTCCTTCGAGATACACAGAAGCTTCACTTGTAAAAGAGATGGAAGCAAAGGGAATCGGGAGACCTTCTACATATGCCACAATCATAACCACATTATTAAATAGAAAATATGTTATTAAAGAAAAAAGTAATCTTATACCGACACTCGTTGGATTTATTGTTTCTGATTTACTTGAAAAGAATTTTCCAGAAATAGTTGATATAAAATTTACAGCTAATATGGAAGAAAAATTAGATAAAGTGGAATCAGGAGAAATTAACTGGAAAGATGTATTAACTGAATTTTATAAAGATTTCGAGAAATTTCTTAGTAACACTGAGAAAAAAATGAAAGAAAAGGCACTTGATTTTTATTACAAATCTAATATAAAATGCTCTAAATGTAATGTTGAAATGGAATTACAATTCGGAAGATATGGCTTGTTTTTGAAATGTCCGAAATGTGGAGATAACAAAAGTATTCCTAAAGGATCTTTGGGTGTAACTTTAAAAAACAATGTATATATAAATGAAGAAATCATATCTTCTACTGAAAAAGGAAAAGAAGAAAAAACTGGGGAAAAATGCCCTAAGTGTGGTGGAGATTTAATTATAAAATCTGGAAGATTTGGAAAATTTATAGCATGTTCTAATTACCCAGAATGCAAATATACCGCTCCATTACCAGCAAGAGGAAAATGCCCTAAATGCGGTAGTGTTGTTCATAAACTCAAAAGCAAAAAAGGTAAAATATACTTCAAATGTTCAGAATGTGGTGAAATGTTCTGGGATGAACCTTCTGATTATAGATGCCCATCATGTAATGGACCATTATTCTATAAAAAGAAAAACAAAGAAGAAATGTTATATTGCCCTGAAGAAAAAAAATATTTTAAAGAGAGTGAGTTGAATGAATTATAATATCGCATTAATATATGGTGGAAATTCAAATGAAAGAGAAGTTTCAATAGAAAGTGCTAAAAATGTTGAAAAAGCTATTAAAAATCTCGGTTATACTCTTTTTAAATATGATTTAAAATATGACTTTGAAAAGTTTTTAAAAGAACACAAAAGAATAGACTTGGTTTTTAATGTTGTACATGGATATGAAGGTGAAGATGGAACTCTACAAAAGGAATTTGAAAAGTTGGGAATCAAATATGTAGGTTCTAATTCTTTAGTTTCTGAAGAAACATTTGATAAGTTGATTTTCATGAAAAAAATCGGGAAAAATTTTTCTATTCCTGATTATGTGTCAACTAAAAAATATATAGGTCCACCTTTTGAATTTCCACTAATAATAAAACCAAGAAAAAGCGGATCAAGTTTGGGAATACATATCTGTCACAATATTGAAGAATATAAAAAATTTCTAATTGAAGAATTGAAAAATTATAGTGAAATGATAATTCAAAAATTCATAAAAGGCAGAGAAATTTCAGTAAGTATCATAGAAAAAAACAAGGAAATTATTGTATTACCAATACTTGAAATTAAACCCAAAAAAGAATTTTATGATTATGAAGCAAAATATACAGAAGGCTTGACAGAATTCGAAGTCCCTGCTCATCTCAATAAAGAATTAGAAGAAAAAATCAAAAATGATTTTGGAAAAATATTTAAAGATATAAGATTAAAGGATTTTGCCAGGATAGATGCTATTGTGAAAGAAAATGATTATTACATTCTCGAAGCTAATACTATCCCTGGATTAACAGAATTGAGCGATTTACCTCAATCTGCTTACGCGTATGGCTTATCATTTGAAAAATTAATAGATATACTAATAAAAAACAATATCTAACATCTCTTTGGATGTCAGATATTGTTTTTTATGACTATTAACTAAAATATTTGTGATTTTCAAAAAGTTTTTTATTTATCAATTTATTTCATTTATTTGTTAAATTATCTTTTATTTTTTTGGCTTCATCACTTTTGTTTTTTAATGGTAGTTTCATTATAATATAAGACAATTTTATTACTACAATTAAGATGACAATGGAAAAAATCAAATTCAGAATATTCAAAAACCCTGTTAAGAAAAAATCCATCTTATCACCACCACTCTTTCATAAAAATATAAGTTATGAGGCCGGCCTTACATTCTTTCCTAAAAGTTAAATTATTCTAATCTTAATGTTATTATAACAAAAAAAATATAAATCAATATCTATATAGTTATTTTATTTAATAAATAAAATAACTTAACAAAAAATAAATGTTATTTCGCATTTTCGACAAAATATTTTTGTAAAATCTTGTATTTATTTTTAATGCGATGTATTAAAAATATGTCCGTGAATATTATTTTAAAAATACTTTGTATTTAAATATAGAGTTTGCCAACAATCTGGATTATTTGACTAATATTTTACCTTTAGAGGATTTTTTTATTTCATATAATAAGTTATCGGATTTTTTCAAACATTGATATATTTCAGATGAATCCTTGCAAATAGTACCACCAGATGAAAATGTATACCCTGTTTCTTTTTTAAACTCATTGTTTATCCGAGAAATAATGTTAAATAAGTTTTCGCTATTTATTGAATCAAGAATTAAAACAAATTCATCCCCGCCATACCTAAAAGGTTTATCTTCTCTTCTAATATTTTTTAATACTATATTAGAAAATGTTTTTATAATTTCATCTCCTTTATCATGCCCAAAAGTATCATTAATCTTCTTAAAATCATCCAAATCAATAAAAATAACACCTACTTTCTTTTTAGCTGATAACGTTAATGTTTCCAAATATTTATCAAGACTTCTTCTATTATAAAAACCTGTTAAAAAATCTTTTTCTGCTTCAAATTTTAAAGCATCAATAAATAATTTATTTTCTAACAAAATTACTGTTTGTTTTGAAAAATAATCTAAAATATACAATTGATCCTTTGAAATAGGTTTATAATTGTATCTGTTATCTGCTATCACAAAACCAAAATCCTTATTTCCACTTTTTAAAGAACAAATAGCACATTCTCCAATAATATTTAAAGCATCCGAAATTTCAACTGGCAAAATAGATACTGGAATATGGGCAGTTTTACCAGAGCTTAACATTTCTTCAAATAAGGGATTTTTTGATATAACCTTTTTATTTATTTTGAATGTTTTTATTTCTTTTTCTAATGAACTAAAATATTTGCTATTTTTATAGTTTTTTATTTCTTCTTTAAAATCTATATTAATCTCTTCCATATATTTCCAGACTTCATGTGCTTCCTTTTCATTTTTAAATCCCAATGCTCTAAAAACTTCATAATTATCTTCTTTTTTTCGGAATAATATTGCTCTATTAAATGCCCCACCCATGTTTATAGTAATTGCTGTTAAATAAATATATATTAATTTATCCACATTTGTTTCCTTTTTAGCTGCTTCTTCCAGAAAAGTTCTTGAATTAAGCATTACATATGATAAACTACTACTTTTTAATAAAGTTGAAACCATTTCTAATGAAATTAAAGGAGATGATTCTGAAATTATATAATACATTATTTCACTTTCTGATTTTAATAATAATTCATAATTTAATTTTAAATTTTTTTCTTTATATATTAATTCCACTCGCTGTCTTTTAACACCTTTTAAAATCACTACTTTTTTTATTTTAAGAAAATTAAAAATTCTTGCTATCCTAATAATTTTAAATAAGTTTTTAGGAACAAAATCAGGATTTTCGCAAATATAAATATTTACATCTATTGATTCTATAAATTTACTGATATTTTCAATCAAAAAATAAAATCCTATATCAAATTGAGTACTATTTATATACTTTTCATATAACTTTAATTTTTCTTGAATATCAATTCCCATAATTATCACCTTATTTAAATTGTAATTAAATTTTTAAGACAAATATAATTAAAAAATATTTTTCTGCTATAATTTATTATAACAGAAAATGAGGTGATTATATGAAAAAAATAGTTTTTTTAATATTTTTAATATTATTACTGATTATACATATCAATGCTTTTTCATATAAAGAATTAAATAACTATGACTTTTACTTATTGTTTAAGAATCCTCAAAATTTTTATAATCAATTATATACTAATATTTCTTTTTTTAGATATCTATATTCTAAAGAAGGTGCAGGTCAAGAATCATTGTATGAATATTTATTAAAAAATTTAAACTCAGAAGAAACATCTGCAATAAATAGTTTTATTTCTTCAAATTTTTTATTTATCTCAAATGATAGTTTTAGTCTTTCAAACTTTCTATGGATAAATCCTGTACAGGATATAATAAAATTTTTAAAAACATTTAACGGTTACATAATTACGGATTATAATAATCGTGAAAAATTAATTAATTTGATAAAAAATCTTTTTAGTTATGATGTAGAATATAATAACGGTGAATATTATATAAAAGAATTAAATTTAAAAATTTTTTTTATTGCTGGACATACTATATTTTATAATCAAGATTTTTCTCTTAAAAAAATTTTTAAACTGTTAGACGATTTTAACTCTTTAATATTATCAAATAAAAATACTATATTTATATCTTTTAAAAATAAAAAATTTAATTATTATATTGAACAAATTCAAAACAAATACTTTTCCAATTATTCAGATTCTAATATAGGAACAGCAACGATAAATTATTCTAATAAGGAAATTTTAATAAACATTAATAGTCCTATAAAAGTTATTAAAAAATCTAGATTTGATAGTTCTTTTAAAACTTTTGGTGATTCTATTATTTTTTTGAACCTAAATTCAAAAAATGAAATCTATAATATTGCCGAAAATATTTTTATCCCTCAAGATAATTATTCAAAAGAAGCATTAAATTTTGTTCTTAATTCTATTAAAAATAATGGAGATATTTATTTGAGCGAATACTTTTCAAGAAAAACTAATGGCATATCAATTATTATCCCAGGAAAAGTTGATATTGAAAAAATAGATAAAAAAATTAAAAATTGGGGTATTGATAAAAAGACTTTAGGAAATTATTACTATTATAATATATATTATAAAAATGTAGGATCTCCTGTATATTTGTACATTAATGATAATCAATTAATTTTATCTTCTATATCTCCATCATTAATGAAATACCTAATAGTAAGTTCTAAAAAGTTTTCAAACATAAAAATTTTTAATTCAAATACAATACCAAAAAATATTTTATATCTATGGTATTCTAATATAAATTCATTTTTTGAAGAATATATAGGAAATTCAATTCCAGGAGAATTTTTAATAATAAACGCTTCTAATAATGAAAAGTTTATAGAAAAAATAATATTAAGGTAGGTGTTTTAATGAGTATTTTAACAAAGATATTTGATAAAAACAAAAGAATGTTAAATAAGTATAAAAAGATTGTCGAAAAAATAAATTCAATGGAATCAAAAATTGAAAAGTTATCAGATGAACAGTTAAAATCAAAAACAAATGAGTTTAAAAAAAGACTTTCTGAAGGAGAAACATTAGATGATATTTTAGTTGAGGCTTTTGCTGTAGTCAGAGAAACTGCAAAAAGAGTTTTAAAAATGAGACATTTTGATGTTCAATTAATGGGTGGAATTGCATTACATGAAGGAAATATAGCTGAAATGAAAACTGGTGAAGGTAAAACTTTAGTTGCAACTTTACCAGTATATTTAAATGCCTTAACAGAAAAAGGAGTCCATTTAGCAACACATAATGATTACCTTGCAAAAAGAGATGCTCAATGGATGGCTCCTGTTTATGAATTTTTAGGTTTAAGTGTAGGTTTCATACAAGCTGGTATGGATAATGAAGAAAGAAAAAAAGCATATGAATGTGATGTAACTTATGGAACTGCTAATGAATTCGGTTTTGATTATTTAAGAGATAACTTAGTTTATGATTTAAATGACAAAGTACAAAGAGGACATCATTATGCTATTGTTGATGAAGCTGATAGTATTTTGATTGATGAAGCTAGAACTCCTTTAATTATTTCTGGACCATCTGATACTCCTTCTCATTTATATACAAAATTCGCCTCTATTGCAAAAAAATTAAAAAGAGATGAAGATTTTACTTTAGATGAAAAGAGCAAAGCTGTTATTTTAACTGATGAGGGTATATCAAGATTAGAAAAAATGCTTGGAATTGAAAATCTTTATGATCCTAAAAATATTCATTATTTATTCCATACTTTAAATGCTTTAAAAGCACTGCATTATTTTAAAAGAGATAAAGACTATATCATTCAAGATGGAGAAGTTATTATTGTTGATGAATTCACAGGAAGATTAATGCATGGAAGAAGATATTCAGAAGGATTACACCAAGCAATTGAAGCTAAAGAAGGTGTAAAAGTAAAAGAAGAATCTTTGACTTATGCTACTATTACCTTCCAAAATTATTTTAGAATGTATGAAAAATTAGCTGGAATGACTGGTACAGCAAAAACTGAAGAAGATGAATTTAAACAAATATATAATTGTGAAGTTGTCGTTATTCCAACCAACAAACCAGTTATCAGAAAAGATAAAAATGATTTAATTTATAAAACTCAAAAAGAAAAATGGAATGCTGTGGTAAATGAAATAAAAAAACGATACAAAAAAGAACAACCTATGTTAGTTGGTACAACTTCTATTGAAACAAGTGAGTTATTGAGTTCTATGTTAAAAAAAGAAGGAATACCTCATAATGTTTTAAATGCAAAGTACCATGAAAAAGAAGCTGAAATAATTGCTCAAGCTGGACAAAAAGGCATGATTACAATAGCTACAAATATGGCTGGTAGAGGTACTGATATCAAATTAGGTGAAGGTGTTGTTGAATTAGGTGGTCTATATGTTATTGGTACAGAAAGGCATGAAAGTAGAAGAATTGATAATCAGTTGATTGGTCGTTCCGGAAGACAGGGTGACCCTGGAGAATCAAGATTTTTCCTTTCATTTGAAGATGATCTATTAAGATTATTTGGTGGAGATAAATTAAAAAATATCATGAATACCTTAAAAATTGAAGACGGACAACCAATTGAACATGGATTACTAAGCAAAATTATTAGAGATGCTCAAAAAAGAGTAGAAGGTATTCATTTTTCCATAAGAAAAAGATTATTTGAGCTTGATTCAATTATGGATTATCAAAGATCTTCTATTTATTCACATAGAGATTGGATTCTTGGCCAGGATAATTATGACGAGCATTTAAAAGAAATATTTGAAGATGTTGTTGAAAGGCTTGTAGAATCATCTATAACTGAAGAAGAAACCGTTGATAAAGAAAATTTATCAAAAAAATTATTAGCTTTCGGAATTGTTGAAAAAATTGAATACGATAATATAGAAGAATGTAAAGATAAAGTATTTAAAATGTTATGGGATAGATATCTTTCAAAGAAAAATGAATTTGGAGATGAATTTAATAAATTAGCCAAATTTATAATGCTAAGAATTATAGATGAACGTTGGAGAAAGCATTTAGAGGCTATTGAACATTTAAAAGAAGCTGTTAGTTTGCGTGCTTATGGACAAAAAGATCCTACTATGGAATTTAAAAAGGAATCTTATATTTTATTCGAAGAATTAATAAATAATATATATGATGACACAGTTTCTTATTTACTAAGAATAATAAAAGTGGATACATCAAAAGAAGAGGAAGAAACAAAAAAGAAAATTCATCAATTGAACTTTGTTCATAATGATGGGAGTGTTATTAATAGAGCTGAAAAAAGAAAAGAAAAGAAAAAAAGTCATAAAAGAATTAAAATAAAGAGGTGAAACAATGCTTGATTATGAAATAAAAGTTAAAATAGAAGAATTACATGAAAAATTTAAAAACCTTCAAAACCTTTTTAATATAGAAAAAACAAATTCTAGAATAATAGAATTAGAAAATGAAATGACTGATCCAAATTTTTGGAATGATCAGAAAAGAGCTGAAAAAATTTCAAGAGAATTACAACACTTAAAAAACGAAAGAGAAGAATTTAATAAACTTCACGGATTGTTTGAAGACTTAAATGTCGCTATGGAATTTAGCGAAGAAGATCCTACTATGGATGAACAAGCGCTTGAAATCTTAGAAGAAATAGAAAAAAAGGTTAAAGAATTTGAATTAGCTATGTTGTTATCAGGAAAATATGATTCAAACAATGTGTTCTTAACTATACATCCAGGAGCTGGTGGAACAGAATCTCATGACTGGGCCGATATGCTTTTAAGAATGTATACTCGATGGTCAGAAAAAAATTCATATAAAATAGATGTGATAGATTATTTACCTGGTGATGAAGCTGGAATAAAAAGCGTTACAATAAAAATCAATGGATCTTTTGCTTATGGAAAATTAAAATATGAATCCGGCGTTCACAGACTCGTTAGGGTTTCACCTTTTGATGCTGCTAACAGAAGGCATACATCATTTGCTTCTGTTTCCGTAACCCCTGAATTAGATGAAGATATTGATATAGAAATTAGACCAGATGATTTAAAAATCGACACATTTAGAGCTGGTGGAGCAGGTGGCCAACACGTTAACAAAACAGATTCAGCTGTAAGAATTACACATTTACCAACAGGTATTGTTGTAGCCTGTCAAAATGAGCGTTCACAGCATCAAAATAAAGCTACGGCTATGCAAATATTAAAAGCAAGATTATTCGAACTCGAAATGAGGAAAAAAATGGAAGAAAAGTTAAAATTAATGGGCGATATGAAAGATATTTCCTGGGGTAATCAGATTAGGTCATATGTTTTATACCCATACAAAATGGTAAAAGACCATAGAACAAATTATGAAACTTCAAATGCAGATGCTGTTTTAGATGGAGAATTGGATGGATTTATAGAAGCAGAACTGTTATATTTTGCCAAATTAAATAAAGAAGAATAAAAACAGTTGGGAGGATGGGATGAAAACAGAAAATTGGAAAAATTTTTTGGTAGCATGTAATTTTTTGTGTAAAAACCTCTTCTTGGATGGTAATAAATTAATTAAATTAGATTATTATTTTTAAATTATTTTCATATGAATTATCGTCTATATTGTAATATGCTTTAATAGTAATTTTCAGAAGTTTTTGATGTGGATTTTTAAAAACAAACACCTTTTTGCAATTTTCACTGCAAGATTTAACATTATTAAATTAAGAATATATTTTTGGCGTTAGTTTTTAGCATTTAGTTTTATGTATTATTGATTATTACAGATTTTGGAATTTAGTTGTATTAAGAATTATAGACGTATTTTGTGATTCTTTCTTTGAAAAAGATGGATAGTTCGTTTAGGACTTTACTCCAGTTTCTATATCGAGCTGTCCATCTTTTTGTTGCATCTATTGTTGCTAAATATAATATTTTTAATAATGCATCATCATTTGGAAAAGATGTTTTATTTTTAGTCACTTTTCTATATTGCCTATTCAATGATTCTATTACATTTGTTGTATACATTATTTTTCTTACTTCATCACCATAATCAAAATATGGAGATATTGTTTCCCAATGTTTTTCCCAGCTTTCTAATGCCAATTTGTATTTTGTCCATTTGTTTTCTTTTAAATCTTGTAGGTTTGAATAAGCTATATCTTTATTGGGTGCTTTATATACTTTTTTTAAATCATTTACAAGTTCTTTTCTATCTTTGTAATTAACATATTTTAATGTATTTCTTATTTGATGTATTATACATCTTTGTACTACAGTATCAGGAAATGCTGCTTTAATTGCTTGTGGAAATCCAGTTAATCCATCTACTGAAGCTATTAATATATCTTTAACTCCTCTATTTTTTAAATCATTTAATACTCTTAACCAGAATTTTGATGATTCTATTTCACCTATATATATACCAAGAACTTCTTTAAATCCATCAATATTTACACCTATTACAACATATGCAGTCTTTTTAATTATCTCACCATCATCTTTTACTTTAAATACTATTCCATCCATGAAAACAAAAGTGTATATCTCTTCTAATGGTCTGCTTTGCCATTCTCTAATTTCTGGTAATATCTTATTAGTAATTTTACTTATCATTTCAGCTGATAATTCTACACCATATATATCTTCAACATTCCTAACTATATCTTTCGTACTTAATCCCAAACCATACATTCCTATTATTCTACTTTCAATATCTGAAATATCTCTTTTATATTTTGGTATTATTTTCGGTTCATATTCACCCTTTCTATCTCTGGGTATTTTCAATTCCATCTCACCCATGCTTGATCTTACCTTTTTTGAGCTGTATCCATTTCTGGAGTTATCCGTTTCTTTATTTTCCTTATCGTATTTCTCATATCCTAATTCATCTTCTAATTCCGCTTCTAACATTTCTTGTATTATTGGTCCCATCAATTCTTTTATCTTGTCATATACATCTTTCATTGTGTTTACTTCAGGATCTCTTGCTATTAACTTTGCTAATTTTTCAATGTTACTTTCTTCTTTTTTCTTTCTCTTTGCCATTTAAAATACCCCCTTCTTGGTTTTATTTTACCATACCAAGAAGAGGGTTACCTATTTTTTCTACTTTTTATTTACACAAAATTTTTTATGGTCTCAATTTTTCAATATAACATCAATAAGGAAAAAATCCCCTGATATACTCAGGGGATTTTTTTAAAAACTATATTCTACACCTAATTTTATATTATAATAAAATTCATCTTTATTTGATGGTTTAAATATCTTCATGTCATAATTATCTGTTTCAGCAGTATCAACTAATTCCAATTTATTTTTTGTATATCTTAAATTTAATCCATTATATATTTTTAATCCATATAACATATAATCAACATTAAGATTAAAATCATACTTGTTTTCAAGTATCTTATCATCTAAAAAATGTGTACCTTGCCCACCTTCACTCCACACAGCATATTCACCCCATGGATTTGCTGGTGATTTGCTTCCTGAGATAACATATTCAAATGAGCCATTAATATTAATACCATTTACATTATTAAAATATGTTCCCATAAAAGCTATATTGTTTTCTCCATTATAATATCCTATATAATTTTCTTCAGGCAATATTACTTTTTCCCCATCATAATTATAGGTTACATCTGGATAATATGTATATCCATAATAAAGATTTTGGCCGTTTCCAGAAGGTTGAAATGTATATTTTGTTGCTCCAGCATTATATAATCCAAATTTTCCATATTCTGTTTCTATACTCCCACCCAAACTCCATGCAATCTTATCTGGATTTTGATATGAATCTGGAGCAAATACTCTATTTGTATTTATATCATCAACAAGTATTTGACCATAGAAATATTTATTTTCATCTGTATAATCCAGAGAAAAACCCATTATAGAATTTGCATTGTATCCATGAGTCCAGGGTTTTCCATAAGAAATATTAACATATTGAACAAAAAAATTAGGTATTACATTCACAAAATATTCTATATCAAAAGATGTATTTACATATACTGCAGATTCTTCATATGCTAACCTGAAATTCCCAAATTTTATGCCATAAGCTTTCAAATTAGCTCCTCTGTCAGGATAGTTAAGAGTTGATTCCCTATTTAGTTCAATATAACGAGTTTCATAGAAAAATTCATCATCTTCATAATTAAAATCAAGTATAACCGCAGGCAATCCTTTTGAAGAAATAAACAGAGAATAAGGTGAATCTACAATATCATAATGTTGTAATCTTCCAAATGAAAACTTATACCTATCAAAATCTAATATTATTCCACCATTTTTCATATAAAAATAAAACCCTTTATAATATGTATCTCCCATAGATGATTTATACTTTCCATCGTTATACGCATTAAGTTCTCCTAAAAATGTAAACCCTTCATAATTATGATAAATTTTGAATGTAACTCCTTGATATGTTTTTACATTATTTATATTGTCATCTATTTGTACAGAAAAATCAAAACCATATGTAATTAAAGAAATTATAGTTATTGATATAATTAAGAATAATTTTTTCATCTTAAATCCCCACCTTTTAAATTTTTTCCCAAATTCTTTAATTCTTAAAGTAGTGTCCAAAAAGTATAAAAGAAACGAAGACTCGAAGTTTTTTTGATCTTAATAAAAGAATTTTATAATTTCTTTTATTTTTAAGGTATGCAATCAGGGTGTCTGAGTAATTTTATCTTTTTGGACAACCTACTTTAATTTTTTCAAGTATAATCCGGTAATTTTTTATTTACCATATTATTTGATATTAATTTATAAAAAACAAATATAGGAACAAAATGTTCAATTAATTATCTTTATCTTCCTTTATAATATTATTTTCAGAATCGAGCATAATAAAATCTTCGTCCTCGTCAATATCAACTTCATCCATTATTTTTTTCCATTCTTCTTCAACTTTTTCCAATTCATCATCATCCTCAACAGCATCTAAGAAAATTTCTCCTTTTTCGTCATTTACTTTAAAAGCTACTGTATCTCCTAAAACAATATCTTCACTATCTTCTTCTTTAAAAGCTTCATAACATACCCAATATTTTTTACCCTCAATCTTTAATTCTTCAACAAACATGAAATTATATTCTTTTCCATCCTCACCAGTAATTGTAAAAAATTCTAATCTTTCCATAATAATCCCTCCAAAATAAATATTCTAGCTATATTTTAATTTAAAAATATGAATTTTTGATATTTTATTTGTTACTGAAATTATCATATCAAAATTCATTAATTACATGATATAATATTATGGACAAGGGGGCGAGATTTTTGAATTTATTGGAAATGCGTATTAAAGGGTTCAAGAGCTTTGCAAAAAACACAACATTAAATTTAAATTCCAATATTGTTAGTATTGTCGGACCAAACGGGTCTGGAAAATCAAACATTGTAGACGCTATAAGATGGCTCCTTGGAGAACAATCTTCAAAACAAATTAGAATTTCTGAAAAAATAGATGTTATTTTTAGTGGTTCTGAAAAATTTCCACCCGCAAAAAAAGCAGAAGTGTTTTTAAAAATAAAAGATGATAATGATAAAATAAGAACTATTGGGAAAATATTAACTGCAGAGGGAAAAACTCAATATAAAATAGACAACAGAAATGCTCGTTTAAAAGATATTTTTGATGTAATTGGTGGATCTGGAGTTGGAAAATCTTTTTACTCAATTATATCTCAAGATCAAGTAAGAGAATTAGTATCTGCTTCATCCGACCAATTACGAACAATAATTGAGGATGCTGCAGGAATCAAAACATATCTTGATAAAAAAGAAATTGCATTAAAAATGCTAAATCAAACTAAAGAAAACCTCGAAAGACTTAATGATGTATTATATGAGGTAGAAAAAAGAGTAAGATCTTTATCAAATAGAGCTTCAAGAGCTAAAAAATATGTGGAATATAACAAGGAATTAAAATTAATAGGAACTGAATATTTTGGTGCTAAAAGCCTTTCAATTGATAAAAAAATTAAAGAAATTGAAAAAGCAATTTTGGAAAATAAAGAAAAAATAAAATCTCATTTATCAGAAAGTTTTGAAGTAGAGAGATTATATAAAGAATTAAAAAAAGAGATTGAAGAGGAAGAAGAGCAACTTTCTATTTATGGTGAGAAAATCGAAAATTTCAGGCAACGTCTTAAATCCTATGAAGAAATGAAAGCAAAACTCGAAAAAGAAATTAATGAATTAAATTCTAAAATTGTAGAAAAAGATTGGGAAAAGAAAAAATTTGAAGAAGACCTTCAAAAAAATGAAAAAAGATATGAAGAAGTTACTGATTTACTTAGTAAATATAATAGTGAAATAAAAAAATACATAGAACAAATTAAAATTGTAGAAAATGAAAAAAGGGAAATTGAAAGTTCTATTTCGGAAGAAATGAACAATCTAACAAAACTAAAAGAAAATATAAAAAAAGCAAATCAGTATATAAAAGATTTAGAAAATAAGAAAAACAAATTAATTAATGAATTAGCTGATAAGGAAGAAAGGCTAAAATTTTTAAATACCGAAAAAGAAAACCTTGAAAAACAAATAGAATCTTTAGAAAATGAATTACAAAAAATCGAAAAAAATCTAAATACTATAAGCAAAAAAGAAGAGAATTTAAATAATGAAATACATGAGAAAAAAAATACCGTAGAAAGTTTACATTCAGAATTAAATAATACCTATGATTATTTAAAAAAATTAAGAAACAATAAAGATTTAATAGAAAGAAAAATTCAAAATATTTCCTTACAAATTAATGAATATGAAGGTTTTTCTTTCGCTGTAAAAAAACTATTTGAAGCTTTTCATAAGGATGAAAACTTAGTAGATGTTGTGTTAAATCTTATTGAAGTACCTGAAGAATTAGAAACAGCTATTACTATGGTTGCTGGATATAAGCTACAAAATGTTATAATAAAAAATTCAAATCAAGTTTCTTCTTATATCAATTACTTAAAAGCCGAAAAAGCAGGAAGAGTAACTTTTTTACCTCTTGATTTAATAAATTCTAAAATTAGAAGATACAAAGAATTAGAAAATGAACCAGGATTTTATGGTTATATTGTAGATCTTATAAAATACAATAAAGAATATGAAAAAGCCATTTACTATGTTTTTGGTAATTCTATAGTAGTAGATAGCATTCATACAGCTTTAAATATTAAAAATAGACATAAAAATTTATTTTTAACCATTTCAACAACAGATGGTGAAATAATTAATACCTCAGGAGCAATTTCAGGAGGTGCCTCTAAAGGTAATAATTCAACGATTTTACTTACAAGAAAAAGAGAATTACAAATATTAAAAAAAGAATTAAATGAATTAAACATTGAAATAAACACTTATGAAGAAAAATTACAAAATTTAGAATATGAATACAAAAAAAGAAGTATAGAACTGCGAAAGTTAGAAGAAAAATTGAATGAAATAAAATACAATAGAATAAATGGAGCTAATTCTTACAAAGAATTTAAAAATAATTATGATTCTTCCAAAAAACGTTATAATGAAATTATTAATAGAATAGATTCTTATGAAGAAAGAGTAGATGAGATTAATATAGAACTTAAAACTATTAACAACGAAATTGAAAAAAATAATGATTTAATAAGTTCTTTAGAAAAAGAGGTCGTTAATATTGAAAAAAATAATGAATCAATTCATGAAGAGTTAAGACTTAAAATTGCAAAACTAAATGAATTAAATATCTATAAAAATTCTATATCTGAAAAAATAGAAAATTATCAAACAGAATATTCTAATATAAAAAATAATATAAGAACAATTACTAACACAATAGAATCTATAAATAACCTTTTAAAAGAATTAAAAGGAAATATAAATAGAAAAAACGAAGATATGTTAGAGTATGAAAAAGAAATAAAAGCAATGAACAACGAAATAGAAGATGCTTTTAAAATGATGAAAATGAGTAGAGAGGGGAAAAGTGAAAAGTTTGATGAATTAGAAAAATATGAATTGAAAAAAAATGAATTAAAAGATAAAATAGACGAATTAAAAAATGCCTCTCATGAACTAGATTTAGAAATACAAAACTTAAAACATGAAAAAGATTTTATTATTGAAAAAGCAAAAAACATTGGAATAAACATAGAAGATTTCATTTATAAAGAATTATCTGATGTTGAATTATTAGCCTTAGAAAGAAGAATTGAAGATATTAAAAAAGCATTAAAACATATTGGAAGTGTTGATTTAGGAGTTTTAGACGAATATGAAATGGTGAAAAAAGAATTGGACGACAGATATAAACAAAAAGAAGATATTTTACAATCAATTAAATCTTTAAAAGAAGGTATTGAAAAAATTGATAACGAAGCTGAAGAAAAATATTTGAAAACGTTTAATCTTGTAAATCAAAAATTTGGTGAATTCATAAAAGAATTATTCGTTGGTGGAGATGGTATTTTAAAAATGGTTGGAGATGGAAAAGCTTTTGAAAAAGGAGTGGAGATCTCCGTTAAAAAGCCAGGAAGAAATTTTCAAAAATTACAATTATTTTCTGGCGGCGAAAAAGCCTTAATTACTTCAGCATTTTTATTTGCACTAATGAATGTTAATCCGAGTCCATTTTATTTATTAGATGAAATTGATGCACCACTTGATGATATTAATGCTGGAAAATTAGCTAAGTTAATAAAAAAGCATGCTGATAAAACTCAATTTTTAATTATTACTCATAATAAATTAATGATGGAAATAGCTGAAATTTTTCATGGAATTACAATGAGATATGGTGTTTCACAAGTTGTTCCTGTTGATTTTAAATTTATAGAGAGTTTAGATGAAGAATAGTCAAAGCGCCTTATTTAAGGCGCTTTTAATTTTTATAATATAGCTGCATTTTATTCCTTTAACAAGAAATTACAACTGATTAAATAGAATTATGAGTAATTATTATTTATAGTTTAATTTTTCCTTGACATAATGTAACTTGTAATATTGCTAAAATAAGCATATAATATAAATATAAAATTTAATATTTTTATACAAAAAAACTTAATAAAGTTTTTCATTTTATTTTAGAAGGAGGGAAATTATGATTACTTTTAGCTATGATTATATTAAGCCTAAAACGCTCGACGAAGCTTTAGACGCTCTAAGTCAAGACGATGCTTTTCCTATTCTTGGCGGAACCGATTTAGTCGTAAAAATGCGAGCCGGAAGAATTAAACCAAAATTAGTAGTTGATTTAAAAGGTATTGACGAATTATTTCATGTTGATTTTTCAAAAGAAAAAGGTTTAACTTTTGGTGCAGGTTTAAAACTAAATGTTTTAATTGAAGAATTTGATTATGTAAAAGAATATTATCCTACTCTTTTTCAAGGAATACGTGTTGTCGGAGGATACCAAACAAGAAATAGGGGAACTGTTGTAGGAAACATATGTAATGCTTCACCAGCTTCGGATACTGCTCCTGCTCTATTGACCTACAATGCGGAATTAAAATTAGTCTCAAAAAGTGGTGAAAGAACTGTAAAAATCACTGAATTCTTTAAAGGACCAGGAAAAACTATTTTAGAAAAAGGAGAAATTGTAAAATCTATTCATATTCCTTTTGAAGGAGAAAGTATTGGAAGATATTATAAAATTTCAAGAATTAAGGCTGTAGACTTATCCACAATAGGCATGGCTTTAACAATTATTGATCCTGAAGGAGAAAGAGAGATTAGAGTTGCTCTTGCTTCAGTAGCTCCTACACCTGTAAGAATATTTGAAGCAGAAGAATTTATAAAAGGAAAAGAATTAACAATGGAAAATGTTGAACAATTTGCTCAAATCATTCAAGATAGCATTAATCCTATAACAGATGCTAGAGGAACTGCAGAATATAGAAAGAGAATGGCTAAAATATTACCTATTAAATTATTAAGAGAAATGAAAATGATAAAGGAGGGATTATAATGAAAATTACTTTTACTGTAAATAAAGAAAATGTAGAAGTGGATGTAAAACCAAATGAAACCCTCCTGGATGTATTAAGAGAAAAATTATATTTAACAGGTGCTAAAGAAGGTTGTGGAAATGGGGAATGTGGTGCTTGTACAGTTATTTATAATGGAAGACCTGTAAATTCATGTCTTGTTTTAGCTCCTGAAGCAGAAGGTGCTGTAATAGAAACTGTTGAGGGTTTAACAAAAGGGAATAAATTACATCCTATTCAAGAAGCATTTATTGAAAAAAATGCATTTCAATGTGGATATTGTACTCCAGGTTTTATAATGTCAACAAAAGCTATGCTAGAAAAAGTTAAAAATCCTACAAAAGATGTTATTGTTGAAAGGTTAGCTGGTAACCTATGTAGATGTACTGGTTATACTGTAATACTTGATGCAGTAAAATTAGCTGCCCAGAAAATGGGAGGTGCAGAATAATGAAATATGAATATAAATCACCTATAAAATTTGAACATGTTGGAAAACCTATGAATAGGGTTGATGGTTTTGAGAAAGTTACTGGAACTGCAAAATATGTTACAGATATGTTCTTCCCAAATATGCTTTATGCTGCAGTAAAGAGAAGTCCTATACCACATGGAATAATCAAAAAAATAGATACTTCCAAAGCTGAAGCTTTACAAGGAGTAAGGGCTATCGCAACTGGAAAAGATGTTCCATACAAACAAGGAATTTATCTTGTTGATAGGCCTATTATTACACCTGATAGAGTTAGATATGTTGGAGAACCTGTTGCTGTTGTTGCAGCTGATTCTTTAGAAATAGCAAGAAGAGCAGTAGAATTAATTGAAGTAGAATATGAAGAATTACCTGTTGTTCAAGATCCAAGAGAATCCATTAAAGGTGAGGTTTTAATACATCCTGATTTAGGAAATTATGAAAGAATGCCTATTTATAATGTAGAACCAGAAAAAAATGTATTCCATCATCATAAAACAAGAAAAGGTGATATTAAAAAAGGCTTTGAAGAAGCAGATGTTATAGTTGAAGGAGATTATTACTTACCTCAAATGTATCATGCTCCTCTTGAACCTCATGCTGCTATAGCTTTTTGGGATTTCAATGAGAAATTAACAGTATGGTCCAGTGCTCAATCTCCTTTTACATTAAGAAACTTGATTTCTTATGCTTTTAAAATCCCAAGACATAAAGTTAGAGTTATTGCTCCATATGTTGGTGGAGGTTTTGGTGGAAAAGCTGGTATTAATATGGAAGGTTTAGTTATTGCTTTAGCCGAAAAAGTTAAAGGAAGACATATAAAATTAGTATATACAAGAGAAGAAGATATTGCTGCAGTTGTAAGACAAGCAATGTATGCTCATATAAAAACTGGTGTAAAGAAAGATGGTAGATTAGTAGCAATGGAAGCTGAATTGATATTTGATGGTGGTGCTTATGCAGAATATGGGACAAATGTTGTTAGAGCTGCAGGATACACATTACCAGGCCCATATTATGTTCCTAATTTAAAAACAGATTCATACGGTGTATATACAAACCATTTCTTAGGTGGAGCATTTAGAGGATTTGGACATGGTGAATTGCATTGGGCAACAGAAAGAAACCTTGACGAAGTCGCTCAAACATTAGGAATTGATCCTTTAGAATTAAGACTTAAAAATGTATTAAAACCAGGATTAACAAATTCAATGGGACAAACTATACATCATGATACTGGAGATGTCGAAGCATGTTTGAAAAAAGCTGCTGAATTAATTGAATACGATAAAAAACCTGAACAACCTGAAAATCCAAGAAAAGTAAGAGGAAAGGGTATTGCTGGTCTTGTAAAAGCTCCTGCTATGCCTACAAATGCAGCATCTGCTGTAATAATTAAATTCCATGAAGATGCTACAGTCACATTACAGGCAAGTATTCAAGAGATAGGTCAAGGATTTAATACAGCTGTTACTCAAATGGCTGCTGATGCTCTTCATATATCTCCAGATAAAATACATTTTGTAATGCCAGTTGATACAGATGTAAACCCATATGAATGGCAAACTGTTGCTTCAAGGGCATTATGGACAGTTGGTAATGCTTTATATAGAGCGGCCGAAGATGCATTAAATCAAATTAAAGATATAGCATCAAAAGTTTTGGGAGTTGCTCCTTATAACTTAGAAGTTGAAGATGATAGAGTATATGTAAAATATAGACCAGAAAAATACTTATTATTAAAAGATGTTGTAATGGGTTATACATATCCAGACGGTCATTCAATTGGCGGCCCAGTAATAGGTAGAGGTAGTTTTACCCCAGAAATGCTTACAAACCTTGATTTAGAAACTGGACAAGGAAATGCAGCTGCAGAATGGACTTTCGGCGCTCAAGCTGCTGAAGTTGAAATAGATCTTGATACTGGTGAATTAAAAATGTTGCAATTAGTAGGTGTTTTTGATGCAGGTACAATAATTAATCCTATAACTGCTGGAGGACAAGTTGTTGGGGGAATGATTCAAGGTATGGGTCCAGCATTATTTGAAGGAGTCAAATATAATGATAAAGGTTATCCTTTGACTGTATCATTCACTGATTATAAAATACCGACTATTGCTGATATACCAGATGAAGTTAAATATGATTTTGTTCAAACTTTTGAAGAATCATCACCATTTGGCGCAAAAGGTGTGGGCGAACATCCTATGATTTCTGTTCCACCAGCTATAGCTTCAGCAATTTATGATGCTCTTGGAGTAAATATAGATGAATTACCTTTAACTGCAGATAAAATATTAAATGCTTTAGATAAAAAAAATAATAAATAATTTTATTGTCTATCCAAATCTTTTTTAGGAGGGGAAAGTATGAGCGAAAGCGAATATTTGAATGTCGTTCCGCAAGAAGACAGAAGTGAAGGTATGGGTGTTGGGGGATTATTGTTATTAGGACTACAACATACCTTTACAATGTTTGGTGCAACTGTATTAGTACCGTATTTGACAGGGATTCCAGTAAATGTTGCTTTGTTTACCGCTGGACTTGGAACATTATTATTCCACTGGATTACCAAATGGAAAGTACCTGTATTTTTAGGTTCAAGTTTCGCATATATAGCTCCAATAGTCGCAGTTACAATGCATTATATGAATCAAGCAGGTCTTGGTTATAAAAACATTCAAGATGCGGTAGCTGCTGGTGCTGATTTAAAGCCTTATCTTGCATATGCTACAGGTGGTATATTCTTAGCAGGTTTGGTTAAATTTATTTTTGGTGCATTAATAAAATGGATAGGCATCAGAAGATTCGAAAAATTATTCCCACCAGTAATATCAGGTACTATGATTATATTGATAGGATTAATATTAAGTCCAGTAGCAATAAATATGGCAAGTGGAAACTGGTGGATAGCACTTGTATCATTATTTACAGCTATAATAGTAAGATTATATACCAGAGGATTTAGTAGATTAATACCTGTAATTTGGGGTGTAATAGTTGGATATATTGTTGCAGCAATAACAGGAAACGTGCATTTTGCAGAAGTAGGAACAGCAAGTTGGGTAGGATTTCCTGATATATACTTACCAAAATTCTCATGGTATGCTGCAGCTGCAATAGTTCCAGTAGCAATAGCTCCATCAGTAGAACACTTTGGTGATGTATTTGCAATCTCTGCTGTAGTAGGTAAAAAATTCTATGAAGATCCTGGAATGCATAGAACATTAATGGGTGATGGGCTTGCTACATCATTAGGTGGATTCTTTGGTGGACCTGCAAACACAACATATAGTGAAAACACTGGTGTATTAGCATTTACAAAAGCATTTAATCCTTGGATAATGAGAATAGCTGCATTCTTTGCAATTTTATTAGCAATGGTTCCAAAAGTTGGTGCATTAGTAAGATCAATACCTGTACCAGTAATGGGTGGAATAGAAATATTATTATTTGGTATGATAGCAAGTATAGGTACAAAAACATTGATAAATAATCATGTTAAAGTTGAAGGAAGAAACTTAGTAACAATGTCATTGATGTTAGTTACAGGTTTAGGAGGTGCAGTATTTAAAGCTGGTACCTTTGCTTTAGAGGGATTAGGTCTTGCTGCTATTGTTGGTATTGTTGTAAATGGAATTCTCGTTTTAACTCATGCTTCTGAAGAATAATATTAAAATATGATTGAAGTTTCTAAACTAGCTTTTTTGAAAAATAATTTAATCGCTAAAGAATTTTTTAAAACTAAACATACAAAATATTTTGTTTTTGATGATGATGATATTTTTACGTTAACTACTTATGATAACAGGGTTGGGGCATTGGGAATGACAGCCCCCTCCCATTTTCTAAAATTTTCATCCATTAAAGTTGAAAATAATAATTTGATTTTTGATGATAATTATGTTTTTAATAATTATATTTTATATGATCCTAAAATAAATTCTATTTTTCATCACGACTCATTTGTTGAAAACATCACATTATTAAAAGAAAAAGTTGATTATAGGATTTTCGAGAAAATCTTTTTAGCTTTAAAATGTAATGAATTTGTTAAATTAATAGGTTTTGGCCCAGGGTTAACTCCTTTGTTTGATGATATCTTATCTGGAATAATATTAATGAATTCTATAAATAGAAAATTTGAAGACAATTATATTATTAAGACTACTAAAGAAAAAACAAATAAATTATCTTATTTTCAAATATTATATGCATCAAAAGGATATGCCCCAAAACCTGTTAAAGAATATTTGGAAAATGGCAACAAAGCTGCTTTGTTAAACATGGGGGACACTTCAGGTTTAGGATGGCTTATAGGTATTACATTTTTCTTTGATTTGGAGGGATAACTGTGGTTTATAAAATGATTAAACCAAATTCGTATTATGATTCAGTTACACTTATGCTTATTACAGAAGATATCAAAAAACGTGACGAAGTTGAAGAAGCTTTAGTTGGTATGGGAACAGACACAAACAAGGAATTTTTAAAAGAATTGGATATGATCGATGAGGAATTAGAAAAAACTACCCCTAATGATTTACTAATAGTTATAAAAGGGGAAAATGTTAATATGGAAGAAATTGAAAAAGAAGTAGAAAAATTATTAAAAGCCGAGGCTGAGGAAGAAGAAGGAGAGAAATTTTATCCTTCCCTTGATAGTGCTGTAAAAAAATTAGATGGTGCAAATATGGCGGTTATTTCAATAGCTGGAGAATATGCAGGTTTTGAGACAAGAAAAGCTTTGGATTATGGTTTAAATGTAATGCTTTTTAGTGACAATGTTACTTTAGAAACAGAAATAGAATTGAAAAAATATGCTTTAGAAAAAGGATTACTTGTCATGGGGCCAGATTGCGGAACAGCCATTATTAATGGAGTTCCTATGGCATTTTCAAATGTTGTAAAAAGAGGAAAGATTGGTATAGTCGCAGCTTCGGGAACTGGTGCTCAAGAAGTTTCATCTATTATCTCAAATCTTGGTTGTGGAATTTCACAATTAATAGGTACTGGCGGTAGAGATGTAAAAAAAGACGTTGGTGGATTAATGTTTTTAGAAGGTATTAAAAGACTTATTGAAGATGATGAGACAGATATTATTGTTTTAGTATCCAAACCACCTTATCCTGAAGTAGTTAAAAAAGCAACAGAATTATTGAAAAAAACAAACAAAAAACATGTTGTTCATTTTGTAAATGGTGTTGTTGAAGATCCTACTATTACTGTTGGATATACATTAGAAGATGCTGCTATAAAAGCTGCATTATTATGCCAAGGAAAAGAAATAGAAAAAGATGTATATACGTATTTTGATTTCTTAGAATCATTTGATTTTGAATCAAAAGTAAAAGAAGAAGCCTCAAAAATCAAAGAAGGTAAATATATAAGAGGACTATATTCTGGTGGAACTTTAGCTGATGAAACGATGGTACTATTATCAAAAGAAATTGGACCTATTTATTCACCAGCACCACTTGATCCAAAATATAAATTAGAAAATATTAATTCAAGTAAAGAAAATACTGTTGTTGATATGGGAGAAGATGAATTCACAGTAGGAAGACCTCATCCAATGATTGATTTTACTATGAGAAAATCCAGATTAATAAAAGAATATTTAGATAAGGATACTGCAATAATAATGGTTGATGTTGTATTAGGTTGGGGATCTCACATGGATCCTGCTGGAGAAATTGCAGAAGCAGTAAAAGCTGCACGTGAAACTTCTGATAATTATCGTTGTGTTATTGCTAATATATGTGGAACATATGAAGATCCACAAAAATACTATGAACAAAAGAAAAAGCTGGAAGATGAAGGTGTCATTGTCTTCCCAAGCAATGCAAGTGCAGTTAAATTTGCAGTTAATGTTTGGAAGGAGTTGGGAAGATGAGTTTATTCAAAGAAGAATTAAAAATAGTTAATATTGGTTTGAAATCATTCTACGAAGATTTAAAAAAACAAGGTGCTAATGTTGTTCATGTTGATTGGAAACCACCTCTTGGTGGATCTAAGGCTTTAAAAATATTAAATGATTTTAATATGTTAAGTATTGATGTTGATGCAGCTAATAAGGAAGCTGTCGAAAGAATTATGAATTCTCAGCCAACTCTCGTTGGTATGGGAATCGCCAGAGATGTTGTTCCTGGAATGAAAGATAATATGATTTTACATGCTGGACCACCAATTACATGGGATAGAATGTGCGGACCATTAAAAGGTGCTGTTATTGGTGGATTAATATATGAAGGTAAAGCTAAAGATGAGAAAGAAGCTATTGAATTAATAGAATCTGGTGAGGTTGAATTTGATCCTTGGCATCATCACGATGGTGTTGGACCAATGGCTGGTGTAGCTACTCCTTCAATGCCTGTATTCATTATAGAAAATAAAACATATGGTATAAAAGCATATTGTACAATGAATGAAGGCTTGGGGAAAGTTTTAAGATATGGGGCTAATGGTCCTGATGTAATTAAAAAGTTAAAATGGATGGAAGAAACATTATATCCTGTTTTAAAAGAAGCTATTGAATTAAAAGGTGAGATTAATTTAAAAAATCTAATCGCTCAAGCCGTACAAATGGGAGATGAATGTCATAACAGAAATAGAGCAGCAACCTCATTATTCATAAGAGAAATAGCTCCTGCTATCTTAGATACCAGTTTTTCAAATAAAGAAAAGAAAGAAGTAATTGAATTTATCAATTCTAATGATCATTTCTTCTTGAATTTATCAATGCCAGCTGCTAAATCAGCCACATTAGCCGCTGAAGGTATTAAAGGAAGCACAATAGCTACTGTAATGGCTAGAAATGGAACAGATTTTGGAATTAGATTAGCTGGATTGCCAGGACAATGGTTTGTTGGACCAGCTCAAGAGGTTGAAGGTTTATACTTCCCAGGGTTTACAAAGGAAGATGCAAATCCAGATATTGGTGATAGTACTATAACAGAAACTGGTGGTTTTGGAGGATTTGCAATGGCTGGAGCTCCTGCAATAGTTAAATTTGTTGGTGGAACAGTTCAAGAAGCTATTGAAACAACATTAAAAATGTATGAAATAACAGATGCTGAAAATAACACATATAAAATACCATTCTTAAACTTTAGAGGAACACCTACAGGATTAAATGTAAAGAAAGTTGTTGAAAAAGGTATATTACCAAGAATTAACACAGGTATTGCCCATAAAGAACCAGGTATAGGTCAGGTTGGAGCAGGTTTAACCTATCCACCTATGAATATATTTATAGATGCATTAGAAGCATTTGTAAAAACTTATTTAGATTAAGGGGGGAACATTATGGCAGGTATTAAAGTATATGATTTAACTCAAAAGATAGGTATTACAACACCACCATGGCCAGGATATGAGCCAATGAAATTGTGGTATTTCAAAAGAATGATGCTTCAAAAAGTTAACGGACAAATAGTTCAAACAAGTATGCATAATGGTACACATTTAGACGGTCAAAGACATTTCATGACAGGCGGAAGAGATATAGCTTCATTACCATTAGATGGTTACTTATTCCATGAAGGTGTAATTTTAGATATTTCTAAGGAAGTTGGAGATTTTGATATTTATACACCTGAAACATTATTAAAAGTTGCAAAAGAAAATAATCTTGAAATTAAAAAAGGAGATATTATAATTATTAACACTGGTTATCACAAATATGCCTGGGATCAACCAGAAGCTAATGAAAATAAATATTACTATTTCCATCCTGGACCAGATCAAAGATTTGCTGACTGGTTAAAAGAAATGGAAATTAAATGGATTGGTGTCGATTGTGGTTCTGCAGATCACCCAATGAATACTATATTAAGAGAATATAGGCCTGAATTTGCTGCAATGGCAGATAAACATTTTAGAGAAAAATATGGAAAACCACTTGATGAATATTTCGATGATAAAACATATCAATTAATGCACATTGATTTATTCCCACACTTGATTCTTCATGCAGAAAATCTTGGTGGAGATATTGATAAAGTATTAAATAGAAGAATGTATATTGGTATATTCCCATGGAGATTAGTTGATGGTGAATCAAGTATTGCTCGTGTTGCAGCATTTGAAATTGAAGAATAATATTAAAAGTAATATATAATTATAAAAATTTACACTAAAAATATGGAGGGGAAATTTATGTGGAAAGAAATACCAGAAAAAGTATCACAAGAACAAATTACATTTGATGTTAGAGAATTAGAACCTTTATTATCAGGACCATCATTAAAATTACCACCTTATGAACCAGAAATGGCAAAATTAAAAGATGGAAGTTATTTATACATAAGACCTTTAGAAAAAGATGAAGTACCTAAATTATTACCATTTATTAAAAAACTATTAGATGTTGATCATGATTTCTATGATATCGTTGGTGTAAGGGTATACGGTGAATTATTAGGATGGTACAGAAATAGATTAAAGGATCCTTATTTCATGATTGGTACAATTAATGGAAAATTAGCAGGATTTGCAAATGCAAGAGTTATGAATAATGGTATTCATATTAGTCTTCATTCAATGGCATATGTTAGAGGATTAAGGGTTGGAGCTATTATGTATTATGCAAAGGCTAAATATGCATTTGAAAAATTAGGTGCAAAAGAATGGTGGGCAACATATGAAAGTTATAATGGATTTAAGAGATGGGGATTAGGTATGGCACAACCATCATACCCATGGCCAGATGTTCAACATGAACTCGGTGGTGCAAAAGTTTATTATGTAACTAAGGAATACTGGGATCTTTCAATTAAAGATTATTTAAAACAATTAGTAAAAACTGAACTTGAACCAGCAAGCGCTGAGGTTGCTGAAGCTAATAAAGAATTAATTATTCCAGACAGTCCCGTTGTTTAAATAAACTTTAGGCAGGCTTTTAAGCCTGCCTATTTTTATTATAATTTAAATAAAATTCTTTTAAGTTGACAATAATTTAGAATATATGATATAATTCACTCAGTGAATGAAATTAAAGTAAGTTTCTCTTTTCAATTGTTCTGGTTAATAATACCTGTAAAAAACGAGAAATAAAAATCAATCTCCTGCTTTGTGCAGGAGATTTTTCTTTTAGTAATTTGTATATAATAACTTTTTAACTTAATTGGTATATTATATAATAAAATAATTAAGTAAATTTATCGAATTTTAGAAATATAAAATTATCAGCAAATTTACTGCGATTTTGTTTACTTTTTTTTTTGATAAAATTATCAGCGAATTATCAAGATATAAAACTTAAGGTGAAAATATGAGAAAAATTTTTATTATATCTGTGTTTTTATTAACAATATTGCTGTTGAATATTTTAACTACTTTTTATATTTCGAATTTAAATAATAATAACGTTCCTAATCCTGATATATTTTATAAACATAATAAAAATTTAAATATTGAAAAAGAGTTCTTACAGAGTAAAGAATACACATTAAGCAAAATTTTTTATTCTATATATAGAAAACATGTATTATAATTATATTTATATTTACAATAATGTTATTAATCAACAATAGCGCGCTATTTATTGTAAAAAGTAAGCAAAAAAATATAGGAGGATGGAGAATGAAAAAAAATAGTATATGTTTTAATTCTTTTTATTAGTTTATTTTTTATATCATGTACTAATATAAAAAAATTAGAAAAAAATGTTGAAGATAATAATGGTTTAGAAAGTTCTGTGTATGATAATAATGTTATTAAAACATCTGAGTATTATACTAAAGATGGTTTTTTGGTATTCAAAAATTATTTTGAAGATGAAAATTTAGTAAAACAAGAGATATTTGATAAAGAAGGTAATATAGAGTATACATTTGAAATAAAAAATGAAAAGATTTCCTGAGTTTGACACTACTTTTGTAACTCAAATTCTCAAAAAGAGAAATAATAAGAAAAACAGCGATTGTTAACTTTTTGTAAAAAGAGAAATTAGCCACACACCTCCCTCTTTTTAGCTATTCATGCGTATTTTAGAAGTATTTTCCTTTAAATTCATCTAAATCCATCATTTTTTTAGGTTTTTCTATTTCTAATATTTTTAATATTGATTTTTGAAATTCATTTAAATTGGCTCTTAATGCAAATAATTTGTCTTTTAATCTTACTTCTGAATATTCCATATTTTTAATAGTCTCTCTAATTTTTTCATGTGAATAATCAATGTTATTTTTTTCTAGTTCTAATTCTAATGTTCTTTGCATTATGTAAGATATGAAACTCATTACTATATGACCTTTTATTCTTTTAGGAGTCCAATGAAATATAGGTCTTGTTTCTAGATAATTTTTTAATGTTCTAAATGTTTCTTCTACTTTCCATAATGTATGATACTGTTCTAATATTTGTTTTGGATTTAATTTAGTATTTGTCATTATTCCATAATATCCATCGTATTTTTCATCATTTTTTATTTTTTCATTATCTAATATATAATTCTGTTTATTTTCTTCTTTTAAATATTTTTTAGCTCCTCTTTTATTCATTGAATCTACATTATTATTTTCAAGCATTTTCTTTGCTTTTTCAATTAATCTAAGTCTATCTGCTCTATCTTTTTTAGCTCTTTCTTCTGAATATATTATGAGTAATCTATTATTATCGTATTGAACTTCTCTATATTTTATTCCTTTTGCTATTTCTATGAATTCTCCATCAAATATATTTACTTTTTTTAATTGTTTAATTGATTTACCTACTATGAATTCATAATTGGAATTTTCTACTACTTCTATATTTTTTTTACTCATCATTCCTCTATCTGATACTACTATTACTTTTCCTAATTGATATTCTTTTTTCATTGTTTCAACTGCATCTTTAAATGTATGTCCTTCAAATGTATTACCTGGATATATATCAAAACTCACTGGCATTTTATCTTGATCTATTGACATACCTAATACTATTTGTGATTCATTAAATTTCTTATCTTTTGAATATCCCATTTGTAATATCTCATTTGTTTGTTGTGTTTCAAAGGCTAATGTAGTTACATCGTAAAATACTAAATCTACTGTTGTATTAAACAAACTTATTCTTTGATTATACAAATGTTTTTCTATACCTTCTTTATTTTCTGCTAATACATCTAATGTTCTATACAACCAATGCAACATAACTTCATCTTTTTCTAATTCTTTTCCTTCACTAACTTCTACTGGTGTATATCCTAAATATTCTAAATTATTAAATATTCCTAATTTACTCCTCGGTTCTATTATTCTATTCATTACCATTATTTTTAACATCTCTTCTACATCATATGTTGTATTCATCTTCTCAAAATATCTTTTCATTTCATATCTGTCAAATATCTTATTTACTATTAATCGTATTCCGTAATTCTTTCTTGCTATTTCTTCCATTAAATCATCATCTATTTTTTCGTATCCTTCTATTTCAAATATCCTTAACAAACTATCTACAAGTTTAATTATATCTTTTTTAGTGTAATTATCAACATTTCCAAAATTTACCACTGTCTTTTGTTTAACCTTCTTACCTTCTCTTACACTTTCCATTATCCTTAAATATCTCTTACCTTTAACTTTTGATATTTTAGGATACATTATAATCATCCCCTTTTAGTGGTTGTCATATATATTATACCACTAAAAGAAGCTAAATAACAATATGTATAGTTAATTATATGTAACAAAAGTTAGCCACACATTTTTTCGACTTCCTGAAAAATACGCACCTCAAACCCGCATTCTACCGTCCTATTTACCCAAAAATCGCCATTTTTGTGTCAAAGTCAGGAAAATCAATCTCCTGCTTTGTGCAGGAGATTTTTCTTTTAGTAATTTGTATATAATAACTTTTTAACTTAATTGGTATATTATATAATAAAATAATTAAGTAAATTTATCGAATTTTAGAAATATAAAATTATCAGCAAATTTACTGCGATTTTGTTTACTTTTTTTTTTGATAAAATTATCAGCGAATTATCAAGATATAAAACTTAAGGTGAAAATATGAGAAAAATTTTTATTATATCTGTGTTTTTATTAACAATATTGCTGTTGAATATTTTAACTACTTTTTATATTTCGAATTTAAATAATAATAACGTTCCTAATCCTGATATATTTTATAAACATAATAAAAATTTAAATATTGAAAAAGAGTTCTTACAGAGTAAAGAATACACATTAAGCAAAATTTTTTATTCTATATATAGAAAACATGTATTATAATTATATTTATATTTACAATAATGTTATTAATCAACAATAGCGCGCTATTTATTGTAAAAAGTAAGCAAAAAAATATAGGAGGATGGAGAATGAAAAAAAATAGTATATGTTTTAATTCTTTTTATTAGTTTATTTTTTATATCATGTACTAATATAAAAAAATTAGAAAAAAATGTTGAAGATAATAATGGTTTAGAAAGTTCTGTGTATGATAATAATGTTATTAAAACATCTGAGTATTATACTAAAGATGGTTTTTTGGTATTCAAAAATTATTTTGAAGATGAAAATTTAGTAAAACAAGAGATATTTGATAAAGAAGGTAATATAGAGTATACATTTGAAATAAAAAATGAAAAGATTTCTTCTATAAAAAATTCAAATGGTCAAAAAATACCTGCTAATAAAATATATTTATAATAATATTAGTCATACAAAAGAATTATTTTTACCGAATAAAATATTTACTTTTGAAGATTATCTTAATAATATAAAAGATAAAGGTGTTTATGAATCATTGTATGATGAATTAGATCCAGGACAATATACTTTTGGATATAGACTTGATACTACAAAAACTGGATATACTGATGGAGAAATGTCAAGAAGAATATTTAATGCAACATTAAATACTATATTAGATATAGCTACAAATAACATTATTAATTCTATTGCTTCAGAATTAAAAAACTTCATTGAATATATACAATATACAGAAGATTTTATTTCATATCTTAAAAACAATTTTAGAATAACAAAAACAACAACCAAAGAAGCAAGACATTATACATTAAGAAAGGTATATGTTATACATTACATTTCAGAAAATGGAAATTGGAAAAAAGGTTGGGGAAAAGTTTTTGCAATAGCTGAACATAATTATAGCAGTTTATTAGTAAGAGTAGAAGGAATAGCAAAGTATAAATATAATGATAATGACATAATAGAAACTCGAGAAAAACTTGATGAAACTACTATAACCAGAGGTAATCTTGATGTAAAAGATTCTCCAAATTACAATAATATTTCCCAGTTATGTTTAATAGCAAAAGATAATTATTTAAATTATATAAATGGGGGAAATTATTATGTATGGTACGAAAAACCCTAAAAATTTATTTATCCAATATTAGGAATATTATCAGTATATTTTACAACATTTATATATAACACCTATTTTAATCCATAACATATATTAGAAAAATATTATGACACAATGTATTATGCTAATATATATTATAAAAATATTCTTAAAGATAATACATTATCTTCTAATACTATAAATGATTCCCTTAAATCTTATTTAAATAAAATGATAGAAGTTTGATAAATATATATTTTAGGAGGTCTTATGAATTGTTTAATTATTGGTATTATTGGAAGGATATTGATTTTAGATTTAAATTAATAATTTTTATAATCTCAATAATAATTTTGTATTTTCCGCTAAAATTATTCTATAACTTATACTTTAATCCTTTATATATAATTGAAAAATATTATGATGCAATGTATTATGCTAATATATATTATGAAAGTATTCTTGAAGAGAATACATTATCTTCTAATGTTATAAATGATTCCCTTAAAGCTTATTTAAATAAAATGATAGAAGAAAGAAAAAAGTATGTTTTAAATCCAGAAAAATCAGAAAAACTTATGAAAAAATATTATACTTTTCTTGAAAATGATGCTTCATTAGTAATGGGTACAAATACAAGCAAAAGAAATATAAATATAAAAAAAAGAAAGAATGGATATATGGTTCATATTATAAATGGAGATTTAGTATCCTATGAATTGGATTCAAAAGGAAAGATTATAAAAAAAGAAATAGATAATAATAAGATGAAAAAAATAAAATATCCAGAAAATGCTGAAATAACCTTTTATATAGTAAGAACATGGAAAGGATTAAAAATTGATTGGATTAAGTCCATTTATAACTATAACCAATAATATTTCTAAAATAGCGTGCTATTTGTTGTAAAAAACAAAAAATGATGGGAGGATGGAGAATGAAAAGTGGTATATGCTATTTTGTTGATGATGCTTGTAAACATGGTGCCTGTAAATATTTTTGCTCATTCAAAAGCTGTTGATGTAAAAGTTTTGACTGATGATGAAATGAAAAACATTATTGGTGCTGGTAGCAATAATGGTGGGGAAAATACCACTAGTAGAATTGAAAAAGAAATTACATCTATCGCTATTCTTTCTAGAAAATTCTATAATTATACAGTTAAATGTCAGGCGATGTCAGGATGGGAATCTGGAGAATCAACTTGTGGAAATATTAAAACCTCTAGGACTTATACAGGTACTATATATGGAAGTTTGTCCGTAGGTGCTGAAGCTTCTGTTAAGGATTTTTTAAAAGCTAATGTTTCTGTAAATGTCGGAAGAAGTGTTTCGGCATCATATACAAATGTATAGATTTAAAGCCTTATTTGACAGGAGCTGTTTTTGTGTTACGTCACTACAAAAATGAAACAGGAGAAATCCATATTGTTTATGATTGCAAAGAGTATCAAAATAATCAAATTGTTAAAACTTGGAGAGAAGATAGATATAAAACTTATGATGCATATGAACCTATAAAAACATTTTTAAAAGTTTTATATGAACCAGATCCTACTTCTGAATATCATCCACTAATAGAAGATCATGAAAATGCAAAGTTTAGGGTATGGAGGACTCCATGGGAAGATTAAAAAATAATTTCCTATAATTAAATTTCAGTAAATAAAATATAATTTCAAACTTGTTTAGGGTGTCCACCCTATCGAATTTATTAATAAAAAAACATTATACACAGGGGTGAAAATATGAAAAAATTAGTATTAAGTATTATTTTAATATTTTTTATAGGAAAAGTATTTTCTCATGAACTAAAGTATTTTTTTAAAGGAGTAGAACCATTAAATTTAAAACCGTTATATACCATAGCAACGGATAAAAAATATAATTTTGATGATGGATCAGATATTTCAGAAGAAAAGAATATAACTATTCCAGAAGATATTTTTTCTTCTCAATCAATGTATTGGATAATTAGCGAAGATGGAAATAAACTTTATATTTTTGAAAATGTATATACAATCCCAATTATTGAATTTTCAGATCTAAACGAAAATAAAGCATTTGTATATATTATAAATTTAAAAAATGGAGAAATGGAAAAAAGAAATATAGAAAGATTTGCACCACCCCCATTTCCAGAAGGACTTGCAGTTAGAGATATAAAAGAAAAAAATGGAAAAGTATACTTTCTTACAAATGCTGGGATAACTATTTTTGATGAAAATTTTAAAATAAAGGATTTTTATATTTTTGAGGATGTTGCAAATGATATAGATAATAATTATGAAAATGGAGAAATTATAATTCCTTACGCACATGGGGATAAAATGATGATTGATAAAAACGAAGATATTCATATTATAGATATAATTGAAAATAATAATCCAAAAATTATATATCAAAAATTATCCTCAATTGATAAAAAGGAAAATTTGTTTGGATATACAATATATGGAGTAAAAAAAGAACAAGAGATAAATAAAGAATTATCTAATACAAATAACTTAGAAGCATTTTTACTAAATAATAATGAAATACCATATTTACTGATATTTGAAGAAAATAAAAATAATCAAGAATATAATCTTTATAAGAAAATTGATAGAATAGCTTTATGGAAAATTACAGAAGATGGAATAACAGAAAAAAATAAAATTATTGATACCAGATATGCTTTCAGATATGAACAAATTATTCCTTCTGCTCAAATTATGGATAATAATTTATATTTATTAACTACTAATCCAAAAATTGGATATACAAATACAGGAAATTTATGTTTTATAAAAAAGTATGAAATTAATAATATGGGCTTAATTGAAAAAAAGGCAAAAATATTTTTAAATTTTGAAGGCAAAGAACCAGTTCAATCATATAAAATTATACCTGCCAAAATGAAGATTAGAAAAATAAATAATATGCTTTATTATTATGTATATGATAAATTTTATAAAAGATTTATCATATTTAAAGAAATAGAATAACAGGAGGCAGAGATGAAAAAAAGTTTTGTTTTATTATTAACAGTTTTTAACTTATTTATTGTTGCATATGGAGAAAATAACATTAAAAATACTTTTTTGTATTATGAAGATGCATATAAATATTATGCCTCAATTTTAAATTCAAACCATGAAATAAAAAACAAAAGCATTCTAGAAAAATATAGTGATTTTTTACCATATATATCATATGATTTTTCTTTTGGTTGGGATAAAATAAGTAAAGTGAATTTAAATACATCATCCATAAATTTTTCATGGAATGTATTTAGATCAGATTTTAGTGATAAAGCACAAATGAATAAATTAAATAAGCAAATAGCAAGTTTAAGTGAAGAAAACATAAAAGAGAAGAATATTTCATATTTTAAAAACTTATTTTATAATGCTTATTATCTTCAAAATTATATAGAATTTTTAGAAAAAGAATATAGTAAATTAAGTAATATTCCAATAACCACCAAGGTTGAAGAATTAAAAAAATATCTAACAAAAAAGAAACTAGAAATATTATTAAAAGAAAATTATGAATCATTATATAATTATAAAAATATGCTTATAAAAAATTTAAATTTAGAAATGCAGAAAGAATTTAAGCTAAGATATTCATAAAAATATTATATGTTAAAAAAATTCCAAGAAATCATAAAAAATATAGAATTAGAATGGGATAAATTTGAGAAAGAATATCAAATAGAAAAAATACAATTAGAAAGAAAAATGAAAATAATATATTACAATTTAAAAATTGAAAAGTTCCTTGAAACTTATACCAAAATGAAAAATACGAACAACCTTCCTTGAAATAAAAATCAATTTCCTGCTTTGTGCAGGAGTTTTTTTATTGACATAAAAAATAATATATGATATAATTCACTCAGTGAATGAAAAAGGAGTGGAATTATGTTTGATTTTGAAGATTATACTTTTTTTAATCCATCACCTAATTTCAGAGAATTAATGATTTTACAGATAATATCAAAAAATGAAAATGTTTCACAAGAAATGATAGCAAAAACAGTTGGTATTGTTCCATCTATGGTAAACCGGTATCTAAAGGATTTTGAAGACAAAAAATATATTATAAAAACTGGTGAAAACAGAAGAAAAATGAATTATGAAATTACTGCAGATGGTAAAAAAAGATTACAGTTTTTAACTGTATCTTTTATTAACGAAGTATCAAAAATATATTCAGAAACAAAAAAATCATTTAATAAGGTTTTGGATAAAATTGAAGATATGGGATATCAAAATATATTATTATATGGTGCAGGGGTTGTAGGTGGAATAGTATTAAAAGTATTAAATAGCGAAAATATAAATGTTATAGGTTTTATAGATGATTCTATTTCAAAACAAGGCGATAAAATCCATGGAATTAATATATATTCACCAAAAGAAGTAAAAAATATGGATTATGACATGATTATTATAGCTTCATTTAGACATTCTGAAGACATATTAAAAAATGCTAGAGAAAATGAATTATCAAATATATATATATTCAATATAGATGAAACAGGAAATGTTTCATTAGAGAAGGGGGAGTAATATGAAAATACCTTTATTTGACATGACAAGGCAATATGAATCTTTTAGAGATGAAGTTTTAAATACTTTAGATAATATATTTAAAACAGGAAAAGTGATTTTAGGCCCTCATGTTAAAACATTAGAAGAAGAACTGGCTAATTATGTAGGAACAATTTATGCTATAGGAGTAGCAAATGGTTCTGATGCTTTATTTTTATCTGTTAGGGCTTTGAATATAAGAAAGGGAGATTATGTGATTACAACTCCATATACATTTTTTGCTACAGCCAGTTGTATAACTAGAAACGGTGCAACTCCTATATTTGTTGATGTTGAAGAAAAATATTATAATCTTGACCTTGATAAGGTTGAAGAAATATTAAAAAATCATCCAGAAAAAGATAAGATAAAGGCTATTATACCTGTTCATTTATTTGGAAAAACCATAAATTTAGATAGACTTCAATATTTTAAAGAAAAATATGGAGTATATATTATAGAAGACGGTGCTCAATCTATTGGCTCAAAATGGAATGGTAAAAATGCTTTTTCTGTTGGTGATTTAAGTATTACCTCTTTCTTTCCAACAAAAAATCTTGGTGGATATGGCGATGGAGGTATGGTTTTCACTAATAATGAGGATTTAGCTAACAGAATAAGAAAGTTAAGAGTACATGGAGCTGCAAAAAAATATTATCATGACGAAGTGGGTTTTAATTCAAGACTTGATGAAGTTCAAGCTGCAATACTTAGAATTAAATTAAAACATCTTAATGAATATATAGAAAACAGAATTAATGTTGCAAAAAAATATGATGAATTGTTTAAAAAATATAATTTAACAGATTATATTGATTATCCTGAAGTTTTTGAAGATAAATCACATGTATATCATCAATACGTTATTACATTAAAAAAAGGAAATAGAGATGAATTAAGGGAATTTTTAACTAAAAAAGAAATAGGTACATCGATTTATTATCCAAAAGGTTTACACCAACAAAAGTGCTTTGAATATTTGGGATATAAGGAGGGAGATTTACCAGTAACAGAAAAAGCTACAAAATCAACTTTAGCATTACCTATATTCCCAGAATTAAGAGATTATGAAATAGAATATGTTGTAAAATCAATATATGAATATTATAAAAAGTAGGTAGATGACTATCTACTTTTTATATAGCACTATTCCATGAGTATCAATATGTTTTTTTAAATCTGGATTATCTATTTTATTATAATCAACTATATCAAAAAAATAAGGCAAATATATCTCTTCATTTAAATAAAAACTAATTTTTAATAGTAAATCACGTGTGATTTTTTTTCCTTTAATAGCAAGATCTATATCAGATCCTTTCTTATAATTTCCTATAGCTCTGCTTCCAAAAATTAAAACCTCTTCTATTTCTGGAATAGCTTTTATATAATCTATAATAATTTTTAAATGTTCTTCTTTTAAACCAAATTTCATTTCTTTAACTCCTTCAACATGTTTTCATAAAATTTATCTAACTCTGGTAAGTATATTTCTTTAATATTTTTCACTATTTCCATTGCAGTATTTTCATCATAAGTATATACTGTCAAATTTCTATCTTCTAAAGTCTTGAGCCAGTATTCACCATTATCTATAAATTCAAGTTGAAATGCAAGTTTTATAGCTTCTCTTGGACTTTTTACAAGATATCCGTTATACTCCAAAAAGTCTTTTAATACCTTCCATGATAATTCAAAAGACATTTCAAAAAATTGTATAATACCTGCTCTATCTAATTCATCCATATTTTCCATATTGATATATTTTTTTAATAACTTATATGATTTTTCAAAATTTTGAAATCTCTGTTTCCATCGAATATCTTTTTTATTCATTAAAATCTCTCCTTTATAGTTTAATATATCTATATCAGAAATAATATTCACTCATACGAAAAATTATAAAATAATGATCTTCACCAGGTGAAAATTCTAAATCCTCGAAAATTCATATTTTCGAGGATTTTCAAGGATTCTCTCGTATTATTTTTTTTAAAATACATTATCAATAGCCTTCAATATATATTATTATACCAGAAAAATAGTTCTTTAATTGTATTATAACAGATAAAATTTCTCTTATTTTTAACATTAAATTCAACAAAAATAGTTGACAGATATATGTAAAAGATATATAATAAAAATGAACAGTATATATATAATACATATAGGAGGTGAGTGACATGGCATATTATGATGATTATGGATACGGTTATGGAAGAGGAATGGGTCGCGGTAGAGGTTTTGGTAGAGGTATGGGAAGAGGTTTTGGATATGGGGCTGGATTCGGTAGAGGTTATGGAAGAGGATTCGGATATGATGCAGAATATGATGATTATTATAGACCATCAATAGAAGAAGAAAAGGCTATGCTATTAGATTATAAGAGATATCTTGAAGAAGAGTTACATTTTGTGGAAGAACGATTAAGAGATATTGATAAATATTCTCAAGGAGGTGACAGATGATGCCAGGATTTGATGGTACAGGACCAATGGGTACAGGCCCAGTAGGAAGAAGAATGGGACCATGTTCCAACCCAAATTATGTTGCTGCACCTGTTGCTCCAAGATATGGTTGGTTCAGACCATTCACAAACGCTTTCTATGGATTAAGAAGAGGTTTTGGTAGAGGATATTATGGATATGGGGCTGGATATGGAAGAGGTTTTGGTAGAGGTTTTGGCTTTGGAAGAGGTCGCGGAGCAGGATTTGGTAGAGGTTGGTGGTAAATAAATATTTAAAGAGGGTTGTTTTTCAACCCTCTTTAATATAAATTATATATAATTTATGTATATATAGTGATATAATATATATGATAATTTAAAAATAGGAGGCTGAATATGAGAATTACAATATTGAGCGGAAAAGGTGGAACGGGTAAAACAACCGTTTCTACTAATTTAGCTTATGCTCTTTCTAAAAAATACAATGTTCAATTATTAGATGTTGATGTTGAAGAACCTAATGATCATTTATTTTTTAATATAAATTTTGAAAAAGAAGAAAGTGTTGATATGCTATTACCTGTAGTAGATAATGATGCTTGTATAAAATGTGGTGAATGTGCAAAAGCATGTCAATTCGGTGCAATTTCTGTTTTTCCAACTGGAACTATGGTTTTTGAAAGTTTATGTCATGGTTGCGGTGCTTGTGCTATGGTATGTCCTGTTGATGCTATTACAGAAAAACCTAAAAGTCTTGGAAAAATAAGTTTAGGTAAAATAAATGATAATTTAAAATTTGGGATGGGTTTATTGAATATAGGAGAACCATCTGGAGTTAGAATAATAAGACAATTAAAGACACATATCGATGAACATGCTGATGTAATATTAATAGATTCTCAACCAGGAACATCATGTCCTGTTGTTGAGAGCCTAAGAAATGCAGATTTCGCAATTTTAGTTACAGAACCAACTACATTTGGATTACATGATCTTTCATTAGCTGTAGATTTGGTAAAAGAAATGAAAATCCCTGCTGGAATTATAGTCAATAGAGATACTGGCAAAACAAATATGATTGATGAATATGCAGAAAAAGAAAATGTTCCTATATTATTGAGAATTCCATTTGATAGAAATATTGCTAAATTGTATTCTGAAGGAAAAATATTTGCAGAACATTTGCCAGAATGGGAAGAAAAATTCAATAATGTCTTCGATACAATAAAGGGGATGATTAAATGAAACAATTAGCTATAGTTAGTGGAAAAGGTGGAACGGGTAAAACAACGTTAAGCTCTTCGTTTGGTGCATTATTAAATAATGCTGTTCTTGCTGATTGTGATGTTGATGCTGCAAACCTCAATCTTATGTTCAACGGTGAATTAAAAGAGAAATACGAGTATTATGGTGGGAAAAAAGCTATAATTGATCAAAATAAATGTGATAAATGTGGAATTTGTAAAAATATTTGTAGATTTGAAGCTATCACCTTTGAAAATGGTGTATATGATGTAGATACATATGCCTGTGAAGGTTGTAACGCATGCGTAATTGCTTGTCCTCAAGATGCTATCAGATTAGAAACAGCATTATCTGGAGAATATTATTATTCTTCTGTGAATGATGAGAAAGATATCGTTCATGCTAACTTAAATCCTGGTGAGGAAACATCTGGTGGATTGGTTGCAGAAGTAAGAAAATTAGCTATGAAAAAAGCTCAAGAAAAAGGTAAAGATATAGTATTAATTGATGGTGCTCCTGGAATAGGATGCCCTGCTACATCGTCTATAACAGCAACAGATTATGTGGTTATAGTAACAGAACCTACTTCTTCTGGATTACATGATTTAAAAAGAATAATTGAAACAGTTAGATATTTCAAAAGACCATTTGGTGTTGTTATAAACAAATATGATTTAAATCCTGTTGTAAGTAAAGAAATAATAAATTATTGTATAAGCGATAATATTGAAATTTTAGGAGAAATTCCCTTTGATGAAACAGTTGAAAAATCTAATCTTGAAATAAATCCAATTGTTAATTATGAGGATAGTATAGCTGCAAAAGCTATAAAAGAAATATTTGAAAAAGTAATGGAAAAACTAAAATAAATTTGGAGGTGTTAGTATGAAATTAGCAATACCATCACAGGGAAAAACTTTAGACTCTTTAAGTAATGACAGATTTGCAAGAGCAGAACTTTTTGTTATTTATGATTTAGATAAAGAAGAAATTGCAGAAATAATAGAGAATACTGCAAATGATGCTCATGGAATGGGTCCAAAGGTTTCCCAAATGTTAGCAGAAAAGGGTGTAAATGTTTTAGTTTTAGAAAGCGTGGGTAAAAATGCTTTTGAAGTATTAAACGCTGCAGGAATTGAAGTATATTTAACAAAAAAAGATACATTGGCAAATATTATTGAAAATTATAAAAATGGTAAATTAGAAAAAGTTGAAAATGCAACTCATTAAGGGGTGAAAGTATTATGAAAATAGCATTTGGCACTATAGATGGTAAAGAAATAAATGACGAACATTTTGGCCATTCCAATATATATGTTGTATACGATTATGATGGAGAAAACTTCACTAAAGTTGAAGAAATAAAAAATCCTTATGCTGAAACACATATGCATGCAAAGGTTGAGGAAATCTTAGAATTTTTAGGACATTGTAAAGTATGGGTAGGTAATTCTATGGGGAAAGGTTCAATGATTAAATTAGATAAATTGGGTTATAAACCTTTAATAGTTGAAAGTAAAACTGTTGATGATGCTTTGGAAGAAGTAAGATTTATGTTAGCAGGGGAAGTAGAATAACTTTCCAAGGAGGTGATAATATGCCATGGGTAAAAGAAAGTGAATGTGTAAAATGTAAGATATGTGTAAACGTTTGTCCTGTTGAAGGTGCAATAACACTTAAAAATGATGGTTATCCATATATAAATAATGATATATGTACAAGATGCGGCTTATGTATGGAAAAATGTCCTAAAAATGCTATAAGACCAAATTCTGAAAATCCATCTATGCGTGGAATGGGTAGAGGTCATGGAACAGGAATGGGTAGAGGCATGGGCCGTGGAATGGGTAGAGGTTTAGGAAGAAATAGGGGATATTAAAAAACTAAAAAGGGGTGATTTTTCTTGAAATTTGGAAAATTTGAAACGAAAAATCATATTTTTATGGCTCCTGTAAAAACCGCTTTAGCCACCCCCAAAACAGGATTTATCACTGAAGAACAAATTAAATATTATGAAAGAAAAGCAAAAGGGGGAGTTGGCACAATTATTTTAGAGCCAATTTCTGTATTACCTTCTGGTAAAGAACATCCAAAACAAACTATGTTGAACACAGATGAACATATTGATGGATTAAAAAAATTAGTGGATACATTACACAAATATGATACAAAACTTATTGTTCATTTAAATCATGCTGGAAGAGCTGCTAATCCGAAAACATCAGGGGAAGTTTTAGCTCCTTCCGCTATTTCCTGCCCTTCCACCGGTAAAACTCCAAAGGAATTAACACATTATCAGATAGAAGAGATAATTTATGCATTTAAAGAAAATGCTTTAAGAGCACAAAAAGCCGGTGCTGATGGTATTGAAATTCAATTTGGTCACGGTTATATTGTTCATCAATTCTATTCTAAAAGATCAAATCAAAGAACAGATGAATATGGAAAAGATAAATTTAAATTTGCAAAAGAATTATTATTAGCTCTAAAAGATGCTGTAAATATTCCAATTTCTATTAGAATTTCAGGAAATGAATTTGTAGAAAATGGGATTACCAATGAAGATTTATCAAAAATATTTGCATTAGCTGAAGAATTTGATATATCGCTTATTCATGTTGGTTGGGGTAATGCATGTGATTCTGCTCCTTGGTATTATAATCATATGTCATTACCATTAGAAGTTATGGATAACAAATTAAGAGAAATAAGAGATTTAACCTCATTACCTATTATAGCTGTTGGTAGAATGCATAAAAATGAAAGGTATAAATATTTAGTTGAAGAAAAAGTTGTGGATGGAGTAGTTTTCGGAAGGCAATTGATTATAGATCCTGACTTTCCAAACAAAATATTATCTAATTCAGATGATTATTTAAGATGTGGAAGCTGTTTGCAAGGCTGTCTTGGTAATGTTAAGGCTGGAAAACCTATTGGATGTATTGCCAACCCAGAAATTCATAAAGAATTTGTTGTAAAAACAGCTGAAAAGAAGAAAGTTGCTATTGTTGGTGGCGGACCTGCTGGATTATTTGCGGGATTATATTTAAAGAAAAAAGGGTATGATGTAACAGTATTTGAAAAGAACGATTATTTAGGTGGTCAATGGGTATTAGCTTATAAATCACCTGGTAAACTATCTATGAAAGATACATTAGATGATTTAATTAGAAAAGCAAAAAAATCTTTAAATATAAAATTAAATACTGAAGTTAATGAAAATACTTTTAAAAATGAAAAATTTGACGCAATCATTGTAGCTACTGGAGCTAAACCATTTGTTCCTCCTATAAAAGGATTGGAAAACTATATTACCGGTTTTGATTTCTTTGAGGGTAAAAAGGTTAATGGTGAAAGTGTATTAATTATAGGTGGTGGATTAATAGGTTTAGAAGTGGCTGAAGCATTAGTTAAAGAAAATAAGAAAGTGACAGTAGTTGAAGCTTTAGATTCAGTTGGAAGAGGTATGGAAATTGTTGCAAGCAAATTATTCCAAAAAAATTATGCTTCCAAAATTAGTATTTATACAAATACATTAGTAAAAGAAATAAAGGGAAAAGAAGTTATTGTACAAAATATGGAAGAAACTGAATCTCTTGGAGAATTTGATGATATTGTTATAACTACAGGAACCAAATCTGAAAATGATTTGTATGAAAAATTAAAAAATGAATTTGATAATGTTTATTTAATTGGAGACGCTATGAAAGTAGGACAAATAATAGATGCTACTCAAGAAGCATTAGAATTAGCAGAAAAGATATAATAAATAATACCCCAGCAGATAATGATCTACCGGGGTATTTTATTATTAATTGTCATTACATTTGTGCTAGAGCCTGCTCTGCAGCTACTGCAAGAGGATATACAGTTGGTGCAGCTGTTAACAATGGATGCGTTCCAATTTGCATTGTAAGTAAATCTTTTACATTAACTTCTTTTTGAATAGCTAAACTGATAATATTTATTATTTCTCCAACACTCTTTCCTCCAACAATTTGAGCACCTAACAATAAACCGCATTCTTTTGAGAAAATTAATTTCATTGTGATTTTAGAAGCATCAGCAAATTTCCCAGGATGTCTATCAACTACTTCTGCTTTACCAATTACAATATCAAAACCTTCAGCTTTAGCAACCGCTTCAGTTATACCAGCAGCCGCAAATGCTTTTCCGCCAATCATAGTTGAATAAGCATTTAATGATCCTTTATTTGTTCTCAATAATTTTAATTTGTATAAATTTGAAGCTGCAATTCTTGCATCAAAAACTGCTGCGGATGCGAGCATTAATCTGGAAGGTTTTCCAGTAAAATAATCTTTATGTTGTACACAATCACCAGCAGCAAATACATCTTTCACTGATGTTCTCATATAATCATCTGTTTCTATAAATCCCCATTCTGTAACTTTTATTCCCATTTTTTTAGCTAATTCTGTATTTGGCTTATAACCAGTTGCCATAATTACTATATCAGCTGGCAACTCTTCACCATTTTCTAAAATAACTTCTTCAACTTTTCCATTTCCCGCAATTTCTTTAACTTTTGTACTTACTAATACCTTTACATTATCACTTTCAATTTCTTTTTTTGCTATTTCACCAAAATCTGCATCAAATGAAGCAGGTAATAAGTAGTCTCTTGCTTCTATTAATGTTACATTTTTTCCGGATTTTTTTATTTCATCGGCGACTTCTACTCCAATAAACCCACCGCCTATAATCACGATATTCTCACTATTTTTAATCTTTTCTTGGACAGTTCCTAAATACTTGTAATTTTTTGGTATAGTATATACATTTTCTAAATTATGCCCTGGAATTGGTATAACAAATGGTGTTGATCCTGTTGCTATGACTAATTTTTCATATTCAAATTCTTTTCCACTTTTTGTTACTATTTTCTTTTCTTGAACATTCCCATCAACCACTTCATCAATTAATACATCGACATTGTTTGCCTTAAATTTCTCTTCTATTCCCATATAGTCTTTTTCAACAGCACCTAATGTGTGAAATATATATGGAATTCCACATGGAACCAATTCTTTCTCCAATTTTTTTACAACTAATATTTTTTTATCTTTATATAACTTTCTTGATGTCATTGCAGCAATTAATCCAGCAGCACTACCACCAATAACAATAATATCATATTTCATAATAACACCTCCATGTTATAAATTTCACGTGAATTTTATAATTAACTTCTCCATCTATATTATACCATATTTCACATATATATTTCTAAAACAGATATGTTATTTTCATTAATTTTTTATTAATAAAATTAGAGAATTAGAAATTTCTAAATTTCTAAACTACTAAGATTTATTTTATTTAAAAATATAATACTTGTTAAAATCATTATACTAACCAAACTCAAAACTATTGTAAAACCTGTAAACTTTATTACAGTCCCAATGATTAATGGAAGTATTGCAGTTACTATATTTAAAGCTCCGGAAATCCCTACATATAATGCTCTATTTTCATTTGTACTAATTTCAATTAATACGCCTTCAAAACACATTTGTCTTGCACTAAGAGTAAAACCTGTAACAAAAAATATCAAGGCATATATTATAGGAGTGGTATGACTTAAAAACAATGCTAAAAATGGTAAAATGCTACCGATAATAGTGCAATATAATAGAACTTTTTTATATCCTTTCCCATGCAATATTTTCCTCCAAAAAAAACTTGCTAAAACTATACCTATCATTTGTAATAGCAAGAAATTACCAACCATTTTATTAGCAGCGGGAAATGATTCTTTTGCTAATAAAATATAAAAGGGAATTATTATTAAGCCAAACCCTGTAAGATTACTAAATATAACATAATTTAGCAAGTTTCTATCTTTAGATAAAATAGAAGGTATATTTTTTATTATTTCCCAAAAAGACGGAAATTTTTTTGTTGCTTCTATTTCTTTTTCTTTAATAGCCCAAAAACCAAGTGAAGCTATAAATAAAGAAAAAGATGCAATTAAAAACATAGTTGAATAATTTTTTGGATACTTTAAAGCATTCAAAATATATTTTGCTAAAAATGCACTTAATAATGCAAATGAACTTCTGGAAATTTGTCTTGTACTCATAAACTTTCTTTGAATGTCTTTAGGTATGGATTTTCCTAATAAGTCAGTATAACTTACTCCTGCAAAAACTCCACTAAAGGAAAAAATAGATATAATTATAATAATTATTGTTAGCAATAATGTATTTGAAAAATGAGAAGTTAAAATTAATCCTATAGCCAATAATGAAAAAATCCTTAAATATATTCCAGTTAATAAATACGGTTTTTTTCGTTTTTTTGAAACAAGAAAACTGGCAAATAATAATTGAGCTAATAAAGGAATTCCTACATTTATGGCAGTAACAATTCCAAGAACAATTTCTCCACCACCTGCTTTTAAAATCAAAGAAGGTATTACTGTATTCATTTCAATAAAAGAACTTGCAATAGCTAAAAATACGGCATGCCAAATAAAAGCATAAAAATTTCTTTTTACGTTTTTCATACTTACCTCCCATTTATTAGCTAAGCTAATTTTTATTATATTATAACATAAATAAATCAATATTGGAATTTTCAAAAACAATTTGGATATAAAAAAACAAAATTTATTTTTATATGATATAATTAAAGTGGAGGTGGGATAATGTGGTTATTAATTTCCGATACACATGATAATATGCATAAAATGAAAGAAATTGAGAAAATTATTGAAAGAGAAAATATTACAGCAGTTTTTCATTGTGGTGATTTTGTTGCCCCATTTGTATTACCATATATAATTAAAGATAGTATAGACTTTTATGGTGTTTTTGGCAATAATGATGGCGAAAAATTATTATTAAGCGAAAAATCAAATAAAAGAATATTGCCTGGTCCACGAGAATTAAATATCAATGGATATAAGATTTTAATGATGCATGAACCATATGCTTTAAATGCCGCTGAAAAAAGTGGACTATATGATTTTGTGTTTTTTGGACACACTCATGAAATAGTAAGCAGAAAGAATGAAAATGGAACTACTATTGTTGTAAATCCTGGAGAAGGTTCAGGATGGCTTACAGGAATAGCAACTGTTGCATTAATTGACCCTGCTGATAAAGAAGTAAATATAATGAAAATATAAACAAAAAGCTCCCAAATATGGGAGCTTAAATTTTTTATGGAGCGGAAAACGGGATTCGAACCCGCGACCCCCTGCTTGGCAAGCAGGTGCTCTACCACTGAGCTATTTCCGCATGCATAGTAGGTTGGTGCGCGAGGTGGGACTTGAACCCACACGGGTAAAATCCCACTGGATTCTAAGTCCAGCGCGTCTGCCAATTCCGCCACTCGCGCGATGGCAGAGATATAAAAAACTGGTGACCCGCCTGGGACTCGAACCCAGGGCCCCTTGATTAAAAGTCAAGTGCTCTACCGCCTGAGCTAGCGGGTCACGCTCAATCCGTGTATTATTATATATTATTTTTTTTCATTTGTCAAGTTAAGAAAAGACTTTTTTATTTAAGAGAATAAAAACTTTCTTTTTCGATATATTTAATCTAAATAAAATAGGTAAAAATAGTAATTTATTATTAGTTGGTTTGGATAATTGCAATAATAAAAAAAGTTTTTACATTTACTCATTTATTAAATAAAAGTATTAACCCTGTTCCGAATAAAGCTAAATCCCCAAAAAATCCAAGAACATTAAGTTTTTCTTCATCTTTAATTATTTCATAGTTTGAATAAGATTTTTGAAATATTTTTTGATTATTTTTATTTAAAATTTCCATTGTTAGCACATAACTTATAGTATATTTTTTCGAAAAAGATATACCAGAATTATTTGTAATAATTTTTTGAGTTATATTATGAACATAGATGTTAATTATATAATCATTCATATTCGATTTTTTTGACAAAATAATTGAATTTTTCTTATTAATTAAGTTTTTTTCTACAAGATTTTTTAAGAGAATTAGATCAATATATTTATTTTTACTGGAAATAGAGATTGGATTTGTGAGAAAATAAAAATCCATCCCAAGTGGAAACATTAATGAGTAATATAGAATATCTGAATTTAAGTTTTTTACAATATCAAAAGTAGAAAATGCAAAAAACAAAAAAGCTGTAGGAGAGTATTTTAATAATGGAACACTTTTCTCTGCTATTATTGACGTCGTTGATCCTGAATATTCATTTTTATAATCCTCATAATATCTCAATGCTGAAGCTTCATTGGTTATATTTATAACAATATTTCCTTTAACTGTGTTTAATATATCATTGGATAAAACAGAAGCTATTTTTGAATATTCCTCATGCGTTATCTGGTTTATCAAATCTTCCGAAAATGAGAATATTGAAATTATCAATATAATCCCCATAATGAATTTCTTCATATATCTCTCCTCCTTTTAAATTTTATTTAATTTTATCATAAAAACATTAATTTATGTTTTCGTAATATATTTGTTGTATAACATGACAAAAAGGTCATGTGACTTTGTGGTCATAAGGAGATGATAAAATGCCTAAACAAACTTTTTTTAATCTTCCTGAAGAAAAGAGAAAAAAAATAATGGATGTTGCTCTTAATGAATTTAGTAATAATTTATACTCTAAAGTTAGCATAAATAAAATTGTAGAAAAATCCGGAATTTCAAAAGGAAGTTTTTACCAGTATTTTAGTGATAAAAAAGATCTATATAAATATATTTTAGATCAAATATTTAAATTAAAAATGGAATATTTATCTAATGCAATAAAAAGAAGAAACACAAATGACTTTTTTGAATCATTTGAAGCAATGGTTGAAGCTGGCTTTAAATTAACTTTAGATTATCCATTATATGCAAAAATAGGTCAAAATTTTATGTTGGAAAATGAGAAATTTATTACTGAAATTACAGGAGAATACTCTTCACAAGGAGAAGATTTTATTTTTTCATCATTAAAAAAAGCACAAGATAATGGTGAGATATATGAACATATTGATTTAAAAATGGTGTCTTTCTTAATTTCTAAAATATCTCTTTTCATTTTAGATTATATAAAGATAAATAATAAAAGTATGGATTATGAAAATATTAAAAATATTCTCAATGATTTTATGTTTATCATAAAAAATGGAATAAGGAGGGGGAAAAATGATAAAGATTAACAATTTAAAAAAATATTATGGAAAACATAGGGGAATTGAAGATGTTTCGTTTGAAATCAAAGAAGGAGAAATATCAGGATTAATTGGACCAAATGGTGCTGGAAAAACAACAACCATAAGAATATTAACGGGTTTTTTAAAACCTGATAGCGGCGAAGCTTTAATTGAAGGTAAAAAAATGCCATATGAAGTGGATTTAGTTAAAAAAAATATTGGTTATATTCCTGGGGAAGTAAACTTCTATGGAGATATGAAAATATCAGAATTTTTAGAATTTAATAGATCATTTTACAAAAAGATAGATAGAGAATATGAAAAAGAAATTATTGAATTATTAGGAATTGAAGTAAATAAAAAATTCAAAGCTCTATCTCTTGGGAACAAGAAAAAAGTCGCTATATTACAAGCTTTGGTTCATAAGCCTAAATATTTAATTTTAGATGAACCTACAAACGGATTAGACCCTTTAGTTCAACAAAAGTTCTATGATTTAATAAAAAGACACAAAGAAATGGGAGCAGTAATTTTATTTTCATCTCATATATTATCAGAAGTAGAAAAATTATGTGATACATTTGCAATGATTAAAGATGGAACTGTTATAAAATCAGGAACTATAGAAGGGTTAAGAGATATTTCTAAAAAAATAATAAATGTATATAATTTAAAATTCATTGATGAATTAAATAAATATAAAAATTTAAAAAATAAAAATACTACTTATACATTTGAAGTAAAAAGCACTGAATTAAAAAATTTCTTAGAAGATTTAGTAAAAACAGAATTTTCAGACATAGAGATTAAAAACCCTGCTTTAGAAGATATTTTTTTAGAGTTGTATAAATAAGGGGGTGCTGATATGAATTTAATAAAAAAAGAATTTAAGTTTAACTTAAAAAACCTTTTTATATGGATTATTGTAATTACTTTATTTAATTTAATGTTTATAAGTTTATCCGATATTATTAGCGAAGAAAATTCCCCTTTTATGAGTTTATTTAAAAAAATGCCAAAAACTTTTCTTGATGCTTTTAATATGGATCCTGAAACATTATTAAGACCTGAAGGAATGTTAGGTACAGAAGGTATGACATTTATGTTCATATTCTTTGGATTATATGCATCTATGTTAGCTAGTAAATTATTCGCAGGTGAATATGATAATAAGACAATTGAATATTTATTAATAAAGACATATTCCAGAAATGGAATATTTTTACAGAAATTTTCTGTTATTTTAATTAATGCAATAATTTTATTTTTAGTTTTTTTGGGAACTGAATTTTGGTTTTTTAATCAATATGTTGCTAGAGAGTTTAGTAATACTGTTTTATTTGCATTTGCCATTTATCTTTTAGTTATAGAATTATTTTTTGCCACTATAGCAACGTTAATTTCAACACTTATTCAAACAAGAAAATTAACTAATTCAATATCATTAGGAATATTATTTTTTATGTATTTTGGATATACAGTTACTGAAGGGGTGAAAAATACAGAACTATTAAGGAAATTAAGCATATTTTATTATATTCCAATTAGAGATACTTTAAAAAATGAAAATATATATTTATTAAATTCATTTATTATAATAATCATTGCATTTATAGTTTTCTTTGTTTCTCAGAAAATTTTTGAGAAACAGGATATAACTGTTTAGGGGGAACTGATATGTTATTAAAAAAAGAATTAAAATTTAATTACAAGCCTTTTTTAATATGGACTATTGTTTTATTATTTTTTTCTGCTATGATTGCACCATTTGTAGATGTAATAATGGAAGATGCTGCATCTCTACAAGATTTTATTAACTCAATGCCTAAATTCATGTTAAAACTTTTCAATATTAATGAAAATTTTATTACACCAGAAGGTTTTTTTAGTGCTAAAGTTATGATAATAGCGGAAATATTTGCAGCTATATTTGCTGTAATTTTAGCAGCAAATGTCTTTGTTGGTGAATTTGAATCAAAAACCATCGAATATATACTAACAAAACCTTATTCTAGAAGAAAAATATTTATGAAAAAAGTACTTGCTTTATTTATATATTACACTTTATTTGCTTTAATATTCTGTATATCTGTATTATGGTTATTTAGTATATATGTAGATTATGATTATAATTCTTCTATATTAGCTGGATTTGCATTATACTTATATGTAATTGAAATTCTTTTTGGTGCTTTAACAATATTATTTTCTGTTATATTCCAAAGTTCATTTACAACAATATCAACTACAATGGGTATTTTTTTAATAATGTTTGTTGCCGATATGTTAGGAAATGTTGGTGAAAAATATGAATGGATAAGAAACTTAACATTATTTAAATACATTCCTTTAGGAGATACTGTTAAATACTCTAAAGTTTATATAGGAAATTCTATACTTTTTATTATCCTTGGAATTATAATTACAATTATTGCAGAAAAAATCTTTGAAAGAGAAGATATATTAATTTAGGTGCTATTATAGCACCTTTCAGTTTGTAGACAAAATACAAAATAAAATATTAAAATAATATTTGCTCATCCAGTGAAAATTCGTAATCCTCAAAGTTGGAATCAAAATAAAACTCATTCAAACGCTCGATTGCTAATCTGAAAAAATTAATCATTCTCGGTTTCCGTTCAGACTCGCATCCATGCTCGGCTTCACTCAAAATCACATCCATGTGATTTTGGAAACCTACATTCATAATTTTTTCAGGCAATTTTCGAGTTTTCATTCGTTTTATTTTTGAATTCCAATAATATACATGATTTCATTCACATTTTTTCGGGAATTTCCAAGGATTCTCTCATATTATTTTTTCATATTTTATTTTGTCAACAGTCTGTTAAGTGCTATTATAGCACATTTTTTGTTTTAATGGTGTATAATACGAATAGGAGGCGATAATATGAAAAAAATTATTATTATATCATTAATTATTATGAGTGTAATTGGCTTTTCAGTAAAATCAGATATCGTTCCGCAGCATGAACAGGGATTTTTTGTTAATTTTGAGAATTTTGGATTTTCTTTTTCTGACATGGAAATGACAACAGCACCATTACTTGATATTTTAGGTGTATATAATCTTGGATTTAGATATTATATAGATAAAAATATGGTTTTAGATTTAAATGGTGGAGTAATAGATCCATTTGTTTTACCATCATATTTTGGTGAACCAAGACCTGATGATGGATATTTGTATATTTATTATTTTAATGGTTATAATCATAATAATTTTAATTTTGGAAAATTTTCACTAAAAATACATATTCAACCGTCATTATATGGAGTTATAATGCATGTCAACGAATTAGATAATAAGTCTTTTGATCTTGGATTTAATGCTGTTACTATAAGAGGATTTTCTCAGATAGGTTATTATTTAGCCGATAATTTAGAGTTATTCGGAGGTGTTGAAGGAGGATATCTGCTTTCAATAAATGTAAATCCAGATCCAAATGATCCCGACTTTGATACTTTTGTAACTAGAGCTAAAGAAAAATCACTATATTCATTAGGACGTGGAGGCATTAGATTTTATTCTGGAGATGTTTTCGGAGTAGAATTAGGCTATAGGGTTACCATAATTGATGGAATACTGAAATTTTTGCAAGGATATAATGCTACTGATTATATATATAATTATTTTAGTCTTACTTCCATTTATTCCAACCTACTAAATGAAGAAGATCCATTTAAAGATATTAATATTCCATTTATTACTACAGACTATTACTTATCTTTTACAGTTAAATTTTAAAAGGAGGAGTTTTATGAAGAACTTATTATTTATTATGCTAAGTATTATCGGTATATCTATAACAATTTTTTCTGTTCCCGTTTTAAATCCTTCTTCTGACATTATTGATGAGGGAGCTGTTCAGATTTTAGCAATATCTAATGGTAATATAGGAATACGATATGGGCTTTTTGGTTTTATAGAAGTTGGTGCATCAGAAAATGAAGGTGCTGGCTATTTAAAACTTGGAACTAAGAATCTTTTAAATATTCCTTTACAATTGTCTGCTAGTTATGGCTACGGATATGATGGAAGTGGCTATATAATTAATGGTGTTTTAGGAATAGATATGAAAAGTTTATATTTCTCAGGGGGCATTATGTTTTCAAAATCTCAAAGTTATGATTATGAAAAAAATGATTTTATAGATTTATATGAATTGAATCCATTTGCAACATTAGTTGTAAAAATTGATGAAATTTCTACTTTTAATATGGAAACTAATTTCCCAGTTTATTCAAGTAATATTTCAGCATCAGGTATTTCACCGTCAATTAGTATATATGCAACTCAAAAATATGATAATGTGTTTTTTTATAAATATGTAGGAATATACGGCGGAGTAAAATATGATTTTAAGGTAGTAAAAATATTATTTGGAGTTTCAGGAGAAATTAGTTTTTTTACAAATAAAAACAAATAATAGATACTGATATATCTTATTAAAAAAATTAAAAAAACAGGCGATAATCTCGCCTGTTTTTTTATTATCATATTAGAATGTCCAAAAAGTATAAAAGAAACGAAGACTCGAAGATTGTCTTTAAAAATTGTGAATGAAAGCCGTCAAAAAAACAGGACGTTTTTTTGAGTGAAGCTTTTGTATGGATGCAAAATCTGATCGACGGCTGAGAATGAATAATTTTTAAAGATATGCAATCGAGCTGTCTGAGTGATTTTAACTTTTTGGACATCCTGATTATCATATGTTAATCTAAAGATCTCATTGCCTCATTTGGTGATAATTTGGAAGCAGCCTTTGATGGAAGATATATAAATATTACAGAAATTAAATAAAATGTAAGAGACATTAAAGACAAGCTTCCATATGGAATTTTAAAGACAGCCCCACTATCAGCAAATAATTTTGTAAAAATTAAATAGCTTGTAAAAGTTCCTGATGATACTCCAATAATTATCCCCAATATGATAATTATTGTTGCTTCTATAAAGAAAGATAAAAATACCATATTTTTTGTAAACCCTATGGCTTTTAACATCCCAACGACTCTTCTTCTTTCATTTACTGATTTCATCATCGTTATTGCAATACCTATTATTCCTACCATCAACCCAAAATATAAAAATGAATTAAATATACTTACCATTCCTTGAGAAGCTTTTAATCCTAAATCAAGCAAATCATCCACAAATATATAAAATTGATTTTTACTTTTTAAATATTTTTCAACATCTGTTTTGTATTTAGGCCCCATAGAAAAGAAGAAACCGTGTATAGCATCTTTTTTATACTTTTCTATATTTTTATTATTTATACTCATAACTGGTCCCATTGCCAAAGATTCACTTATTTTTGAAGTAATAGCCACTATTTTAAACGTAATTGTACCAGTTATTGTCTCATTTTGATTAGGACCAAATGATTGTTTAGGAATATATGCTGTATACGTTTCACCCAATTTAAAATTATAACCATATTTTGGATCTGTCAAACGTTCTGGAATAATAGCGTATTCTGGATTATTATATACTTTTAACCATATTTCTTTATCTGACAAATTTTTAAACTCTTTTACACTTTCCTTTATTTTTAATTTATTTTGCGTAAAAAATTCTTTTGATCCAAATACCAAAGCATAATCCTCTTTTTCTTTATTTTTTGCTTTCAAAAAATAAAATTCTCCAACACTATTAATTCCATTGACATTTCTAAATTCTTCTTCATCTATTTTAACAGGAAATAAATTAGTTGGCATTTCAACAACTACTCCATCAAAACCAGCAAATAATGTATCTCTTGAACTTTTTAATTGTTCTTGCTGTATATATGGAAGTATTGTTAAAATAACAATAATAAAGATAACCATTCCGTATAGGGTAATAATAGCTCCTGTTCTTTTTCTATTTCTCATAGGATAAGAAAATGCTATTTTTAATATGGGGACAAATTTCCCTTTGAGTTTTATAATATTTAATAGAAATATTTCAATGTATTTTAGGTTAAAAGTAGTTATCATAATTGCAAAAATTAATATTAAGAAACTTTTTATACCTAAAATAATTAAGCTGTCTATTTTTAATAATATGGCTATAATAAAAACTATAACAGCAAAAGCATTTTCAATTGCATATTTGTATTTCTCAAATTTATTTTTCTTTTTCTCTTCTTCTAAATCTTTTATAGCATTTACTATATTTAACTTCCCTATTGAATATGAATACCAAAAAGTGATAGTTAATGGTAATAATATTCCTACAGCAATACCTATAATAATAGAGTTCGGAGAAATATAGTATGAGTCAATCAACGGTATTTCTCCTATTATATTTTCAAACGAGGATAATGATTTAAATAAAGCTGTAACTTTTGAAAAAGTAAATCTCGAAATTAATAAACCTGTGAATATCCCAAATGGAATTGAAAAAATGGTGTAGAAAATACTTTCGTAAAAAATTATATTTCTAATATCTTTCTTTTTAAAACCTATTGCTCTTAATACACCTAATTCTTTTTTTCTTTCTGCTACAAGCATAGAGTACATATTAATAATTAACACACCGCCTGAAACTATAGCAAATAAGCTTAAAGCTAAAAATATATAAGAAACTCCTCCTCTATCAACTGCTTTAATTTGATTATTTTTTACGGGAACAAACTCTCCCTCAATATTATATTTAGTATATAAATCTTTTATTGTATTAGTTAATTTATTACCTGTAATAAAATTTCCTTTATTAGAAATTAAAATTTGATAATACTTATTATTTGCAATTTTAGATATTTTTTGACCAGCTTTTAACGTTATGAACACTGTACCAATTCCATTATTAGCATCTAATCCTCTATAATTTAAAACACCTTTAGAATTTATAATTTTTATAACTTTAAATCTTTTTGGAAACAATATATTTATTGGAGAAGCGCCTGTTATTATTTCTATGTAATCGCCTTCAGAAATTTTCAATCTTTCAGCTAATCTTTTCGTTATTATTGCTTCATTATCTTTCAATTTAAAAAATTCTAATGGGATATTTATTTTTTCCTCTCCAAAAGATTTTATCAATTCATAATCCATACCAACTATACTTGCCTGAGCTAATTCTGAAATTTTTAAACCCTGAATATTACCTTTTTTAGTTACAGGATATAGTTTAAAATATATAGGTATAACTCCATCAATTAAATCTTTTTCTTTTAATTCTTTTATAAATGGATCAATGTTATTATAATCAATTCCAACTTTAGAGTTTATTACTTCATCAATTTCTCCAAAAAAAATATCTACACTTTTATAAATATAATTTTTAAAAGAATCGTTCATTCCTAGAGAACCTATAATAAAGGCAGTTCCAACCATAGATCCAAGTATCATCAAAAAAGATTCTCTTTTTATTCTAAAAATATTTCTAAAAGATATTTTTAAAACATGCTTATGATATGATGCTTTAATAAAAAAATAAATTATTGTAATTAAAGAAATAGCTAAGAGAATCCATATAAACATAATATCACCTCAAATCCAAATGTTCTGTTAATAATCCACTATCCATTTTTAGAATTCTCTCAGTATATTCAGTAATTCTTGGATCATGTGTCACAATAACAAATGTTTGATTATTTTTTTTATTTAATTCAACAATTAAGTTCATTATACTTACACCAGTTTTAGTATCCAAAGCCCCTGTTGGTTCATCAGCCCATACAATTTTCGGTTTAGACACAAGAGCTCTAGCTATTGCTACCCTTTGTGCTTCTCCACCACTTAACATATTTGGAAAATTTTTCATTCTATCTTTTAAACCAACTTCTACTAACATCTTTTCCGCTAATTCTCTAGCTTTTTTTTCATCATATCCTAAAATAAGCAATGGCAATTCAACATTTTCTACAGCATTTAATACTGGAATTAAATTAAAAAATTGAAAAATAAATCCCATATTTTTTGCTCTGAAATTAGTAAGCTCATCATCTTTTAGTGATGTAATATCTACATTATTAATAATAACTTTCCCTTCTGTTGGTTTATCTATTCCAGATAAACAATTTAAAAGAGTTGATTTCCCGGATCCTGATGGACCTAAAATCGAAACCATTTCTCCTTCTTTAATTTCAATATTTATACCTTTTAAAGCATGTACCTCCACACCTTCATTCTTATATACTTTTTTTAAATTTATTGTTTTTATCATAATAACACCTCCAAATTGAGGAATCCTATCATTTTAATTATACACCTAAACATTTGCTTCGTAAAGATAAATACAAAACTTATCTAAATTTATGCTTCGCAAAGGTAAATATTTTTAAAAAATATTTAGTTTAAATAAAAATTTTAATTTTTTACTTTATAAAACAAATAGGGAAGGCAAAAAGCCTTCCCTATTTGTTTTATAATAATTATTATAGTTTTAATTCATCTAATCCTTTTTCAATAATTTCTTTTGTATCTCTTGCAATCATTAATTCTTCATTTGTCGGTATAACCATAACAGATACTTTTGAGTCAGGTGTGGAAATTATTTTTTCTTCTCCTCTAACTTTATTAGCCTCTTTATCGACATTTATACCTAAATATCCAAGATAATTTTCAATAATTTCTTCCCTCATTATAGGTGAATTTTCACCTACTCCTGCAGTAAATACTATTGCATCAACACCATTCATAGCAGCAGCATATGCGCCTATATATTTTGCAATTCTATATTCATATACATCAAAAGCTAATCTACATACTGAATCTCCCTCAATAGCTTTGTCTTCAATATCTCTCATATCACTACTAAATCCTTTTGTTAATCCATAAACTCCACTTTTCTTATTTAAAATACTAACAACTTCTTTAGCGGATAATCCTTCTTCTTTTTCTAAAAATTCTACAATAGCTGGATCAATATCTCCACTTCTTGTACCCATTACCAATCCCTCTAATGGTGTAAAGCCCATAGAAGTATCAACTGAAATACCATTTTTAACTGCTGCAACTGAAGCTCCATTTCCTACATGAACTGTTATAACTTTTAACTGATCATATGGTTTTCCCAAAATTTCTGCTGCTCTTTTTGATACGTATCTATGACTTGTTCCATGAAAACCATATCTTCTAATCTTGTATTTTTCATAATATTCATAAGGAATAGCATATAAATAAGCTTTTGCAGGCATTTTTTGATGAAATGCCGTATCAAATACACCAACTTGTGGGACACCTGGTAATAATTTCATTGCTGATTTAATTCCCATTATATTTGCAGGATTGTGGAGTGGAGCTAAGAATGATAAAGCTTCTATAGTTTTTAATACTTCATCTGTAATTTTAACAGATGAAGCAAATCTTTCTCCACCATGAACAACTCTATGACCTACAGCTTCTATTTCATTTAAATTCTTTAATACTCCATATTTTTCATCTGTTAATAAATCTAAAACTAATTTTAATCCAACTTCATGATTAGGAATTTCATGTTCTATTATATGTTTTTCTCCATTCACACGATGAACAATTCTAGAACCATCAATAGCAATTCTTTCAACTAAACCTTTTGATAAAACTTCTTCTGTTTTCATGTCTAATAATTGATACTTTATTGATGAACTTCCTGAGTTAATAACAAGTACCTTCATCTTTATTCCTCCTTTTGGAATTTTTATCATATTCATTATATCAAAAAAATTTTTAAATTACAAAGTAGGTTATATTTAGTTATATTAACTTTTATACAAAATAATACCCATAATTACTATTATTATAATATATTGCAAATTTTTCAAAAAACATAAAATTTAATATTTCTTCCTTTTGAAAAATTTTTCGTGAAAATTTTTTCATATTATATAATTCAAGGAGATTTTATAGTTTAATCTAAAATAAATACTAATATATGTCCCAAAGCTACCACCATGAGAGTTGTTTTATTTGATAAAAAATCATAAAATTAGAATGAAGTTATTTTATTTGAGGAGGGTGCTGATATGAGCTTATTCGAAAATGCTTTAAAACAATTTGATAAAGCATGTAAAGTAATGGATTTGGACCCAAATTTACAAGCTGTATTATCAAAACCAAAAAGAGAGTTAACAGTTAATTTTCCTGTAAAAATGGATGATGGTTCAATTAGAGTATTCACAGGACACAGAGTTCAACACAACATTGCTAGAGGACCTGCTAAGGGTGGAGTAAGATACCATCCAAACGTTACTCTTGATGAAGTTAGAGCTTTAGCTTTCTGGATGACATGGAAATCTGCAGTTGCTGATATTCCATATGGTGGAGCTAAAGGTGGAATTACTGTTAATCCAAAAGAATTATCAGATGGAGAATTAGAAAGATTATCAAGAAGATTCTTTTCTGAAATTCAGGTTATTATTGGTGAAGACAGAGACATTCCTGCACCAGATGTGAATACCAATCCACAAATAATGGCATGGTACATGGATACTTATTCAATGAATGTAGGGCATTCAGTTCTAGGTATAGTAACTGGAAAACCATTAGATATTGGTGGTTCTAAGGGAAGAACCGAAGCAACAGGTAGAGGAGTCAGAGTTTGTGTTGAAGAAGCAACAAATTATTTAAGAGATAAAGGAAAGATTAATAAACCAAATAATCAATTAACAGTAGCTGTTCATGGTTTCGGTAATGTTGGTTCATATGCTGCATTATTGACAGCAGAAGAATTAGGCATGAAAGTTGTTGCATTTTCTGATAGTTCAACAGGTGTTTACAAAGAAAATGGTTTTACAGCAGACGAAATTAAAGATATTATGGATTATATTTCAGCAAGAAAAGCCAGATTGGCTGAATACGAAGGAAATGTAACATTCAAGAAAATAACAAATGATGAATTATTAACTTTAGATGTTGATATCTTAATTCCTGCTGCTATTGAAAATGTTATTACAGAAAAGAATGCAAAAGATGTAAGAGCCAAATTAATTGTTGAAGGAGCTAATGGTCCTATTACTCCTGAAGCAGATGAAATTCTAAATGAAAAAGGTATTTTGATAGTTCCAGATTTCCTTGCAAATTCAGGTGGAGTTACAGTATCATATTTTGAATGGGTACAAGGATTACAATATTACTTCTGGGAATTAGAAGATGTAAGAAATGCATTACATAGAAAAATGAAAGATGCTTTCTGGTCAACAATTAGAACAATGGAAAAATACAACACAGATATGAGATCAGCTGCTTACATTATTGCTATTGAAAGAGTTGCTACAGCTACAAAATTAAGAGGAATTTATCCATGATCATAACTTTTAATTAATAAGGGTAGGGCGTAAGCCCTACCCTTTGTTTATGTTATAATATTATTAGAATTTAGATTTATAAAGGTGATAAAATGAATATTGAACATATTAAAAAAAATTTTTTTAATAAAACCTCTCATCTTGTTTCTGATTATAAAGAGTTTTCTGTTGTTGTTCCATTAATAAAAGCAAATAATGATTTACATATTTTATTTGAAATAAGATCTCAAAATTTAAGTTAACCAGGAGAAGTTAGTTTCCCTGGTGGAGCAATTGAGGATGATGAAAATCATTACTTAGCAGGATTGAGAGAATTAAATGAAGAAGTTGGTGTTGAATATAAAGCTGTAGAAAAGATCGCAGAATTAGATTATTTTCCTACCCCATTCAATTTTGTAATATATCCTTTTTTAATATATATAAATGACTTTGATTTTAAAAAAATTAATATAAATAAGGACGAAGTTGAAAGTATTTTTACTGTTCCCTTATCTTTTTTCCTGAACAATGAACCTTTAAAATATAAGGTTAATATTAAAATGGAAATACCCGAAAATTATCCTTATCATCTTATTCCAAATGGAAAAAACTATAATTGGAGAAAAGGATATTATAAAACTTATTTTTATATATATGAAAATAAAATTATTTGGGGATTAACCGCAAGAATAATTTATGATTTTATTAGAGAAATAAAAATGCTCCTATAACAGGTGCATTCAGATTGTTGACAAAATAAAATATGAAAAAATAATATGAGCAAATATTATTTTGATATTTTATTTTGTACTTTGTCTACAAACTGAAATGCTCCCTTAACGGGAGCATTTTTATTATTAAAATCTAAATTCCAGCTGCAAAATTAATCTTAAATGAGAAATTATTAAACTTAAAAACATCTCCAAAGTCTATGGAATTACTCTCAGCCGAAACATTTATATCCACAATATGTAAATTTAAACCAAAACCCGTGTTTAATGACCAATAATCAATTTTATTACTTAAATCCAACCAGAAAGGTATAAACAATAGATTTCCATCAAAATTTATACCCCAGGATAATCCTTTTCCGAAGAAATATTGTATATATGGTGTAGGATTAAATAACATATCAAACGTTTTAAAGAAAGTAACATTCATTGGCAAATCTACAGGTGCTTCAGGATATTCTCTATTTACTAATTCATCAGATTTTTCTATAACAGGTGTTCCATTATCTGTTGTAACATTCATATTATCAACTACTATAGCTCCTGTTGCGGTTAATGTATAATCATATTTAACATCTGCTGGTTTTAGTACTATATCATTTAATGATAATCCCCATTTACCATTTTTATTTATATAACCTAAATTAACTCTCATTCCAGCACTATCTTTTAAAGTATTTAATATATCTTCTTCTATAGAAACGCCATAATACTCGTCAGATATTAATGATTCTAAAGATTTTAAAGAACTATACATATGACCATTTATTTCATAATCTATATTCATTGTTGCATTTTCCATATCATTTGTATTTTTAAAATTTATTGTACTTCTTAATATACTTATAGGATAAAAATTTGTAAAAGCTAATCCAAAAATCGAATTTTTACCTTGGAAAGAAACATAATCACTACTTTCAAAAATAATATTAGAATTAATTACACCTTCACCATTTAAATCTACCATTTGACCATCTTCAACATTACCATATGAAAGTAATTTAATTAAATCATTTGGTAATCCTATCTTTGTATTTGAATAAATACCTGCAGTTTTTGCATATGATGCAAACCATATATGCAATTTACCATATGCCATAACATCCGCATTTAAAAGCATTTTTAAATTATTTCCATCTAAGTTATCATATATTTTATTGAAATCTATTTCTACGCTTTCCTTAAATAAGTCACCAAAACTCATAAATGGTTGAATAAAAACTAAATTAACATCTCCACCTACATCAATAAAATTTCTTGTTCCATAATCCATTAAAGCTGGATTAAATGAATAATTCCATGGTTTATTAACATTAGGATTTGCAAATGAAATAATTGATAAAAGAATTAAAATAGATATTATTATTTTTTTCATAATTATTCACCTCTCCCTAAAAGATCTACATTTACATCTGTTACTACTTCAACCCATGCATTTATACTTATTTGTCCATCGGTTCTAAAGGATTGATTTGTATTTGCAGGAATATATGCATCAAAATCAAGATAATATGGATTATTATTCATTATTTTGTCTATATCAGATTTTTCAAATACAATATTTACATCATGTTTTCCATCTTGAAGAACTATATCTTTTTTATATAATATTGTATTAGATGAATTTCTTCCTATAATTTTTAATCCAGGTTTTAAACCACTTGTATTATCATAATTCAAATGTAAAATCAACTTTCCTTGATCTCCTATAATTAAATCAATAGGTAAATCTGTTTCATTTGAACCAGGTTCTCTTCCTAATATATCATCTTCACCTTTAATGCTCATAATATTTAGATTTTCATCTTTTATAAGATCAAAACTGAGAGGAATGGTTAGATCAATTTTAAAGTCAAACACAAAATTACTTAAGTCACTTAATGACGCTGTTATATTATTTGATTTCATTGACATATATACATCTTTACCCTTTAAAATTTCTTTCAAAAATTCCGAGATATCTTTTTCAATATTGGTTTTATCAAGAAGTATTTCTACATTTGTGGATTTTTTTGTATTATTCATAGTATATGTTGCATATAATGTTATCTTATTATTTGTATCAACTAATCCAGAAGGTATTATTCCGACTATTTTAGCAACAAATCCATTAATCTCTATATCATTTAATGTTAATGTAGCATCATCAGAAATTGGAATTTCAAAGTTTAATGGATCGCTTTCAGGTATAATATCCTGACTAAATGGTTTTATAGATGCATCTAATTTATAATCAAGAGAAATCGTTGCTGACAACGTGTATTCGCTACCTAATGAAAGATAATCATCAGGATCTGAAATATCTATTTTTAGAATGTTATTCGTATCATCATAATTTGCAGGAGATGCCTCAAAATCAAAGTGCATTGGGGTATCTAAGTCAATTGTTTTATTTGCTAAGTCGACTTCATGATAATTTTCTCCACTCATTGGGAAAGATTCATTGATAGTTAATTCTGGAACACTTAAATTGACATTTACTACGACAGGTAATTCATTATTCCATTCAATCTTTATATTTGACGGAGCTACAAAAGTAACAGAATTTAAAAAGTCTTTTGCTTCTGGTGGAAATTCAACTATTTGAGAATTTGTTACCTTTAAATCGCTATCAGGTGTAATTTCTGCATATTTTATCTTTGGATTAATTAAGTTTATATTTGCATTTAAAGAACTTCCTAAACTTATTCCACTTGTAGATTTTAATCCTATTTTATCTATGCTTACTTCTGCAGAAGGAGAACCTAATTCAAGATTAGTTAAATCTATAACAGCACTACCTTCTTGAGAAGTTGCAAATGATGTATCTGTAGAGCCATAAGTTAATGTTCCATCAAAACTTATGAATTGAATATTATCAACATTAACTTCTATACTTCCCGATCCAAAAATAACTTTTTTTATAGTATCTGGAATGCTTATTGATCGATTTAAATTAGTAGTTATAGTTGCTTCTGATATTTTTAAATCATTTAAAGAAGATGAAACTGATAAAGAATTTCCAAAACTCAACGGATTAGATGAAAAATCTATTAGCATTTCACTGATATTTAATGTTGCATCGTTTGTTCCTGATAATAATTTATCAGCCAAATCTACAGTTAAAGCGCCATTATTTGTAGTTAATGCTATATTTTCATATCCTGTTTCTAAATTACCTACAACACTTGAAATAAATCCATTGCTTAAACTTGAAGTTAAACTTCCTGACATGAATTTAACTTCTTCTATTTCATCAGGAATGTCAATTTTTTGTTTAGTTGTAAGACCTAATTTAACCTCTTTTATGCTTGGTTTGGTTAAATCTACATTTGCTGTTAAACTTGTATTATCTAACCCTGAATTTCCAAAATCCAATGATATGTTTTCTACCGTAATTGTTGCATCGTTTGTATTTTCACCTGTTAATTTAATACCATCCATATCTAAAACTGCTTTATTATTTTCAATTATGAATTCTTTAGTTTTATCTTCTGTTCCATCAAAATATATAAAATTAGCAACTATAGAACTAACATCAGTATCTGTAATGTCAATCGAAATCTTTCCACCATTTAAAATTACATATTTTATATCATCTGGCAGATCCATATTTTGTTTATTATCTATACCCACACCATCTATTTTCATAATTTTTATATCTGGTGTAACTGTTATTACTGGTGATTTTGTAAAATCTATATTTGCTTTAGTATTATCGCTGTTCATAAATGTTGAGTCTATTGTAAATTCAAAACTTCCATTTGGTGGTAATTCTTTTCCATTAAAAGTTAAATCTTTAGAAGAATTAAAAGTATCATTAACGAGCACAATACTTTCACTTCCATAAATATATGTAACCGTAGCATCAAATTCTGTTTTTACATTTGTCCATTCTGCTGGTAATTGTATATTTACGTTAAATGTACCATCAATTGTAACTGTTGAAAATTCTGTACTTCCCATGTTTGGATCTATAGTTTCAGTTATACTTTTTGATGTATTAAATGTAATACCTTCAGCTGCTTTAATTTTTGTTCCTGAAGCAAATTGTAAATTATTCGCAACCAAATTATTATTTCCATCTCCGCTTCCTGAAGTTATTGTGGCGATTAATGTGATTGTTGCATTATTTGAAATATACTTATCAGTCAATGGAAATGACAATTGCCCACTTTGAACCCCTGATAACGATAAAACTTGGGATTCTATCTTTGAATTATCTGGATTTTCAATAATACCCTGAACATCTATATCTGCATTTGATTCGTTATTTGTTACATCTAATAATAATGATCCAGTTGAAAATACTAACTTTTCAAATGTTCCATTTGATTCCATTGAAGTTTCCGTTGATGTACCATTTCCTGTGTTTCCTAAAACAGGTATAGAAAGATCAACTGCTGGTAAATCTACTCCAGCTGACTCAACATCCAATTCACCTATTGTAATATCAGGAGAAACAGAATCAGGAGTAATTTGAGGGACATTTATTGTAATATTTTGCGGATTAAAATCAAAAGAAGGAACATCTACTGTAATATCCGGTATACTATCAATATTTGGAACATCTACTGTAACAGGAGCAATACTTCCTATATCTGGCACAGAAATATTTTGACTTACTGAAGTACTAAAAGCGTCTATTTTTTCAAATGATTGACTTAAATCCACATTTAATCCTGTTGCATACTTAATGGTTTGAATACCGTTTACACTTTCCACCTTCGCATCAGGTAATGCGTTTTTTATACTATCTTCAATATTAACAAAATCATTTAAAGCCACTGTTGTAGCCGCAACTGGAACTCCTATCTTTGGCTTCGTTTTTACTTTTATACTTTTTACACATGATGATAATGACAATAATAATAAAATAGCAATACCAATAATAATCGCTTTCTTCATAAAATCACCCCTTAATTTTAATTCTATTATTGTAATTATAACACATTTTCTTTATTAAAAAAATATTAAAATCGAATTTATATATTAGACTAATAAAAAATGACTTTAGTTCAGTAATACAAAATTATGATATAATTATATAAAACAAATGTCAGAGGTGTTTTTATGAAAAATAAATTTTTAATGGTGACATTTATAGTTATTTCAATAATATCGCTATCATATATAAAATTATATGAAAATTGGGAGTATAAATGGAAAGATGAAAATATTTGGCATAAATATGAAACGCCTGGTGTTCCATTGGAAAATAAAAATAAAATCTTATATTTAAGATATAAAATACCTGATATAGATTTTGAAGATCCTGCAATATATATAACAGGAACTGTGTTATTTTTTAGATTATATGTTGATAATTATTTAATATATGATAATTTTGGAGAAAGTTATTTTTCTGCAAAAAGTATTTTTAAAATTCCAACTGATTATAAAAACAGATATTTGACTTTAGAAGTTAAATCCAATAAGAGAGATGTCGGATTTTTTGGTGAGGTATTAATAGGAAATGAAAAAGAACTTCTTAGACACCAAATAATTAAAGAATCTGATCGATTATTATTGATATCTTTTAATTTATTTGTTGGCATTTTATCTTTAATATTTTCTATTTACATTTTAATATTAAACAAGAACTTGGATCAAAGCAAAATACTTTTTTATATGAGCCTTTTTTCTTTTTCATTAGCTTTATTCATAATGGGCTTAAATCAAACGCTTAAATATTTTTTTGATAATCCAATATTTTGGGCATATGCTATGGATGTTGGAAAATATCTATCTCCAATTGGTTTAATGGGTTTTTTCTATTATATATTTGATTATTCATCTAAAAAATATATAAAATGGCTTTTAACTTTACATGTTTTATTATTTTTAACTATTAGTGTTATACAAATTATTAAAGGTCCAGAAATTAATTTTTATGTAAAATTTGTTATTATTCTTTATTCCTTAATATATGCAGACATATTATTTATGATATACAACCTATATATTGGAATTTTTAGGTTTAAAGATAAAAAAGCCTATATTTTTTCAATATCCATTATTATTGTTTCTATTTTCACCATATATGAAATAATGGGTGATTACAGAATAATAAATTGGCAGCGACCATATATTCAATGGTCTCTATTTATTCTTTTAAACTCTATGATTTTTTTAACAATTAATAATGTTAAAGAATTAAATATTGAATTGTCTGTGGCAAATAAAATTTTGGAAAATTGGAAAGATGCTTTGGAGTTAGAAGTCTCAAAAAGAACTCAAGATATTAAATTATTGTTGGATAACTCAGAAGAAGGTTTTTTAGCATTTAATAAAGATTATATTATTAGCGAACAATACAGTAAAGAATGCGAAAGAATATTTGAAGAAGATATTAAAGGTAAAAATGCTTTAAATTTAATTTTTAATTCTATAGAAAATAAAGAATTTATTAAAAGAATTTTTGATGATATATTTAATGAAAAAGATTATTTAAGAAAAGAGGTTTATCTGACATTTCTTCCAAATGAGCTTAAAATTAATGATAAATACTACAAAGTAAAGTTTAAATATATAGAGTATGCTGATCTTATAATGGTTATTTTAAATAATATCACAGGAGAAAAAAATTTAAAACTTAAAATTGACGAAGAACGAGAAACTTTGAAAAAAATTGTCTCTGTTGTCAAAAATTACGATACTTTTGTACTAATAATTAAGGAATTTGAAAACTTTATCATTCAAAATATAAACTCAAATTTTCAAAGCTTACTTGGTTCAATACATAATTACAAAGGTATTTTTTCCCAATTCCATTTAAATAAATTAGTTAATGATTTGCATAATATCGAAAATAAAATAATTAACAACGCTATAAATAAAACTGATTTAGAACAAATATATAATACTCTTAAAGTTGAAATAGAAAAATTAGAATCCGAATTAGGCCATAATTTAGATGTGATATTAAAAATTCCAAAAATTAAAATTATTGAATTAGAGGAAAAAGTAAAAGAATTATCTGGACAAGATGAGTTATTAACAGAAATCAAAAAGCTACGCTATAAAGATTTAAAAGATCTAATAATACCATATATTGACTACACAAAAGATTTAGCAAAAAAATTAAATAAATTAATTTCTGATCCTGTTATAATTTCAAAGGATGATATTTTGGTAGATCCTGAAGTTTTTTTTGATTTCACAAAATCACTAATTAACATATTTAGAAACATTATAGATCACGGGATTGAATCACCAGAAATAAGAATAGATCAAGGAAAATCGGAAAAAGGAAATATAAAAATTGATTTATTTAAAGAAAATGATAAAATTAATATAATAATAGAGGATGATGGACAAGGAATAGACATTAATAAGTTAAAAGAAATAGCTATAATAAATAATATAAATTATACTTCAAATAAAGATTTAATAGATATTATATTTATGGAATCAATTTCAACTTCAAATGAAGTTACTCAAATATCTGGAAGAGGTTTAGGATTAAACATTGTAAAGAAAGAAGTAGAAAAATTAGGTGGTTCGATAAAAGTGGAGAGTGTGTATGGTAAAGGAACTAAATTTCATATTATTATACCGGAAGTGATATAATGCCAAAAATTCTTATAGTAGATGATGCCCCATTTATTAGAAATCAATTGAAGTTAATATTAGAACCCTTAAATTTCGATATTATAGAAGCATCAGATGGAAAAGAAGCTGTAGAAATGTATAAAAAACATTTACCAGACATTGTAACAATGGATATATCAATGCCTGTAATGGATGGAATAAAAGCTTTATCAGAAATATTAAAATATGATCCAAAAGCAAAAGTTATTATGGTTACTGCTCTTGGCCATAAAATGAGGGTTTTAGAAGCCGTTGAAATAGGTGCATCTTATTATATAGTTAAACCTTTTGATTCTGAAAAAGTTATAAAATCTATAGTTAAGGTATTAAACAAATAGGCGAAAAGCGCCTATTTGTTTAATATTTGTCAATTTCTTCTATAACTTCATATAATTCATTAACTACTTTATATACAACATTTTCATCTTCACCTTCTGCCATTATTCTAACTTTATGTTCTGTACCAGAAGGTCTTACAACTAATCTAAAATTAGGAATATTAGAATATTCTTCTATTAGTTTTTTTAGTTTTTTGTCTTCCATTATCGCTTTTTTATCTTTTACAGAAATATTTTTTAATAATTGTGGGTATTCAGGAATCTCTTGTATTATATCATCTATGTTCTTATTAAAATAATTTAACGTATCTAATGTTTCTAATGCTGTTATTATTCCATCCCCTGTAGTTGATTTGTCTAAGAAAATGATATGACCTGATTGTTCTCCACCTAAATTAGAACCTATTTCTATCATCTTTTCTAATACATATTTATCCCCTACAGATGTTCTTAACAATTTTATATCATGACTGGACAAAAATTTTTCTAACCCCAAATTGCTCATAATAGTTGCCACTACTGTATCATTTTTTAATCTTCCTTTTTCTTTTAATTTTAAGGCATTTATTGCCATTAATTTATCTCCATCTATCAAATTCCCTTTTTTATCTATAAACAAACATCTATCTCCATCTCCATCAAATAAAATACCCATATCATATTCATCATTTTTGATTATATTTGCTAATACATCCGGATGAGTAGATCCACATTTTTCGTTAATATTTAACCCACTTGGTTCATTAAAGAAAAGATCATACTCCAATCCAAATGCATTAAAGATATTTTCTAACACTGAACCTGTAGCACCATTACCAACATCTATAGCTATTTTATATGGAATATTTTCTATTTCATAGGAAGAAATTATATACCCAATATATCTATCTTTTAAATGCGATGAATTCATTTTCCCTATCTCACCATATGGAACATATTCTGGTTTTTTTTCTAAAATTAAATTTTCAATATCTATTTCATCTTCATCAGAGATTTTAAATCCTTCAGCTAATACTTTTATCCCATTGTAATTTGCAGGGTTATGAGATGCGGATATCATCACTCCTAATGTTTTCTCACTTTTTGTCAAATAAGCTAGTGCTGGTGTTGTAATCACTCCACAAAATTCCACATTTAATCCTGCTGATAATGCACCTGATGCTAGCGCAGCTTCAAGCATTTCGCCAGAATTTCTTGTATCTCTTGCTATTAACAATCTTTTATATTTTCCTGTATACATTCTCCCTAATGCATTTCCTATTTTATATACTAAATCCACTGTTAATTCTTCATTTACTAATCCCCTAATTCCATCTGTTCCAAATAATCTTTTCACATCTCCCACCTCTTTTCGTGTAAAATTATTTTTTTATTTTTTTATTTTTTTTTTGCAAAATCAATTATATCATAGTATATTCAAAATTTACAAGTATTAGATAGCCATTCTAAAATAATACACATATTTAACGAATCATGATTTAATTGAAAATTAATATATCACATGATATAATTATATAGAAATTCATAAAGGAGGCAAAAATAGTGAAAATTCAGGGAAAAATTACTTTACTATTTACTATAACTATCTTAATTGTATTATTGTCATTTTTTATAATAAGTGTATCTAATTCACAAAACTCGCTAAAAGAAAGCTTTTCTGAAAAATTAATAACAGCTCGAAATCTTAAAATGAATTTTATAAAAAACATTCTTGATGAAGCAAATTCTGATTTAGAATACATTCATAAATTTGAAAATATTAAAGACGCATTTTTTTCTTTTTCTAATTTTATGGAGGATATGCAATCATCTATGAATATGAATAAAATCCTGGATACTTTAAGAAATATTTATATATTTAATAATCCTTATAAAGACAAATCAAAATTATATGATTATTATTATGATGAAAATTTCAAAAAAGATGAATTCGATCAAAATACTCTTAGTTTATTTAATGATTACAGCGTAATACATTCAGAACTTCAAAATGATTTTAGAGATTTTATAAATATCAAAAATTATGATGACATGTTGTTAATATTACCTAATGGAATTGTAGCTTATTCTGTTAGAAAAAATGAAGATTTTGCTACAAATTTAAATAATGAAAATACTATACTATCAAATTTATATTTATTATTAAAAGAAAAAAATGATGATGATGTTCATTTCTCTAACATTGATAACTACTATGGAGAACCTGCTTTTTTTGCTGGAATAAAAGTAGAAGATGAAGATTTTGGATTATATGGTTATTTAATATTTAGAATATCATTAAATAAAATTAATCCGATTCTCCAGGACAAAAGTGGAATGGGAGAAACAGGGATAACATATATAGTAGGACAGGATAAAATAATGAGAAGTAATTTACCGGGAAAAGAAACAATACTAAAACAAAAAGTAGATACAGATTACATAAAAAAAGCATTAAATGGAGAAACGGGATGGGAAATATCAAAAAATTTTAAAGGAGAAGAAGTATTAGCAGCATATACACCATTCAAATACAAAGAAATAAATTGGGCATTTATATCTGAAGTATCGACAAAAGAAGCATTCAGAGCATCGGAAAAAATAAAAAATATACTGATGATAACAACAGTATTGGTATTAATAATATCCATAATAATATCATTATTCTTCTCAAGAAAAATATCAAAACCGTTAATAGAACTAAGTAAAAAAGTAGACAAATTTGCAACAGGAGATTTCACAATAAAATTTGAATCAAAAGGGAAAGATGAAACAGCAATGATAGCAAACTCATTACAAAACATGGCAAATCAATTAAGTGAAACAATAAAATGGCTATTAGAAGCGGGTAAAAAAATAGAAGAATCATCAGAAATATTAACAGAAGTATCAGAAAAAACCATATCAGCAAATGAAGAAGTATTAGGAAAAACAAAAATGATAGAAGAAAATGCAGAAAATGCAGCAGCAACAACAGAAGAACTCACATCTGGAGTAAATGAAGTATCAACAGCAGCACAAAACGTATCAAGTACAGCGGTAGAAATAGCGGAAGAAGTAAATGAAACAACACAATTAACAGAAGAAGGAGAAAAATCAATAACAGAAATAACAAAAATAATAGACAGTGCAGTAGAAAAATCAAAAGAAACAGAAAAAACAGTAGAAGTATTAGCAGAAAAAGCAAACAACATAGGAGAAATAGTAGACACCATAACAAACATAACAGAACAAACAAATTTATTAGCATTAAATGCAGCAATAGAAGCAGCAAGAGCAGGAGAAGCAGGAAAAGGATTTGCAGTAGTAGCAGATGAAATAAGGAAATTAGCAGAAGAAAGTAAAAAAGCAACAGAAGAAATAGCCCAAATCCTAACAGAAATAAAAGAAGGAGCGCAAAATGCAAACAAAGCAACAGAAGACACAGTAAAAGTAATAAATGAAGTAGAAAACAATGCAGATGAAATAAAAGAAAAGTTCCAACAAATATTAGAAAGAGTAGAGAACATAAATCAAAGGATAGAAGGATTAACAGCAAGTGCAGAAGAACAAAGTGCATCAACAGAAGAAATGGCAGCAGCAAGTGACAAAACAGCACAAATGATATTAGAAATATCAAATGAAATAACAGAAATAACAGAAGAAATCGAAGAAGAAAGTAAAGAAATAGAAAATGTAAATATCAAAGCAGAAGAATTAGAAAAATTAGTGGATCAATTAAATAATAAACTTAATCAATTTAAAATTTAAGAACCAATAAATCCTCGGGAATATTTTCATACCCGAGGATTTATTATTTACACACATGTTATATTTTTATGAATTTGCCCAATTTTATGTTATAATTATATTTAAAAGGGGTGATATAAATGAAAGTATGGGAAACTGAAATTTTCGGCAGAGAATTAGTTATTGAACATGGAAAGATGGCAAAACAAGCTCATGGCTCTGTTTTGTTAAAATATGGCAAATCTGCTATTTTAGTAACAGCTACTGCATCTAAAGAAGCTAAAGAGGGTATAGATTTTTTACCATTAACAGTAGAATTTCAAGAAAAATTTTACGCTGTAGGTAAAATTCCTGGAGGTTTTCTAAAAAGAGAAGGAAGACCTAGCAGTGAAGCTATTTTATCTTCAAGATTAATAGATAGACCTATAAGGCCTTTATTCCCAAAAGATTTTCATAATGATATACAGGTTATAGTTACTGCATTTTCTATGGATAATGACGATAGCATTGAAACTTGGGGAATTACAGGTGCTTCCTTTGCATTAAACCTATCACCAATACCATTTGAAGGAATGGTTGCTGGAGTTAGAGTAGGTTATGTAAATGATGAATTCGTTGTATTTCCTACACAAGAGGAATTAAAAAACAGCAAAATGGATATAGTTGTTGCAGGAACAAAAGAAGCTATCACAATGGTTGAAGGTGAAGCTTTAGAAGTATCAGAAGAAGATATGGTAAAAGCCTTATTATTTGCTCATGATGCCATTAAACAAATAATTGAATTCCAAGAGAAAGTAGTATCTGAATTTAATATTGAAAAATGGGAAGTTATTCCACCAGAAGTTCCTGAAGGATTTGTAGAAGATTTTGAAAAACTCATTGATGACAATGAATTAAAAAATAGAATATTAGTAAAAGGAAAAAAGGATAGGGATGACGCTTTAGATTCTTATAAGAAAGAATTATTAGAAAAATTCCAAACAGAATATATTGAAAAATGGGATAATGAAACTTTTGAACAATATAAGAAGTTTTTATACGAAAATTATGATGAAAAGATTAAACAATTAATGAGAAAAATGATTATTGAAGAAAATACCAGAGCAGATGGAAGAAAAATTGATGAAATAAGACCTATAACTTGTGAAGTTGGATTATTTGAAAAAACTCATGGTTCAGCTCTATTTACAAGAGGAGAAACACAAAGTTTAGGTGTAGTTACATTAGGAGAACCATTTGATGTACAGATTATTGATACTGTTTTTGAAGAAGGCGAAAGAAGATTTATGCTACATTATAATTTCCCTCCTTTTTCCACCGGTGAAGTTAAAGGTTTAAGATTAAGCAGAAGAGAAATTGGACATGGTCATCTTGCTGAAAGAGCTTTAAAAAATTTAATACCTTCTGAAGAAGAATTTCCATATATAATTAGAGTTGTTTCTGAAATTTTAGAATCTAATGGCTCTTCTTCAATGGCAACAGTATGTTCTGGTTCTTTAGCCCTAATGGACGCTGGTGTTCCCATGCCAAAGCATGTTGCTGGAGTGGCTATGGGTTTAATTTTTGAAGATGAAAAATTTGTCGTTTTAACAGATATTTTAGGAATGGAAGATCATTTGGGAGATATGGATTTCAAAGTAACTGGAACAAGAGATGGAATAACTGCATTCCAAATGGATGTTAAAGTTGCCGGAGTTAACGAAGAAGTTTTAACTGAAGCATTGAAAAGAGCTAAAATTGCAAGATTGCATATTTTAGATTTAATGTATAAAACTCTTCCAGAACCAAGAAAAGAACTTTCTCCATATGCACCTTTGATTAAAACAACAAAAATTCCTCTGGATAAAATCTCAGAAGTTATTGGACCAGGTGGAAGAGTAATAAAGGGAATTCATAAAGACTTTGATGTGGAAGTATCCATTGATGATGAAACAGGTTTAACAAAAGTTAGTGGCTCTAGTGTAAAAAATGTTGATGATGCTATAACATATATTCAAAACCTTATAAAGGAAGTAAAAGAAGGCGAAGTTTTCGACGGAAAAGTTTCCAGAATTGAGAATTATGGTTTATTTGTAGAAATACTTCCTGGAAAACTAGGCTTATTACATATGTCTAATTTGGGTAAAGATGCTAAAGAATTATTAAAAACAATTAAAATTGGTGATATAATGAAAGTAGAAATAATTAGTATAGATGATAGCGGAAGAATACAATTGAAAAAATTTGGAGAAAAAACTGCTCCGAGAAAAAGCGGAAGCAGGAATAGTAATAATAGAAGATCATATCATAAATCGGAGGAAAAGAATGATAAAGAAAGTAAGTCTGAATAACGGATTAGATATACTATTAATTCCAAGAAATAGTATCAGAAGTATTTCTATAATCACAGCTGTAAGATCTGGATCTGCACATGAACCTAAGGAATTAATGGGAATTTCTCATCTTATAGAACATTCTGTTTTTAGAGGCACATATAATAGAAATATGGAAGAAATAAAAAGACCCATCGAAGAATTTGGTGGGTCGTTAAATGCGTTTACTGGAAAAAATATAACAGCATATTATGCTAAAGTACCATTAATAGCTTCAAAAGTTGCTTTAGAAATAATTACAGATATTTTATTTAATGCTAAATTCGATGAAACTGAAATTGAAAAAGAAAAGAAAATTGTATTAGATGAAATTGCAATGTATGAAGATGAGCCTGTAGAAAACACATTTGAACAATTAAATAAAATAATGTTTTCAAATGAGTTCGCTTTTCCTGTGTTAGGAACTAAAGAAAGTGTTTCTAATCTAAATAGCAAAAAACTTAAAGAGTATTATAATGAAAAATACAATCCTCAAAATATAGTAATGATGTTTGTTGGGCCAGAAAAGGAATTAAATTCCTTATTAGATGATATCAATATTCTTATTCCTAATAAATCAGGAAAAAAATGTGAATTTAAAAGTCCTGAATTCAACGAAATGGTTAAAAAAACAGAGAAAAAAAAGGATGATTTATCCCAGATTTATGTGGCTTATTCATTTAAAGCTCCATCAAAAATATCAGATGATTTTTATTCTGCCGCTATTCTAAAAACTTTTTTAGGAAGTGGAATGAGTTCACTTTTATTTACAAAAATCAGAGAAGAACTTGGATTAGCTTATGAAATAACAGCAGATTATTCCGCTTATAATAAAAATGGTACTTTTACAATTTTTGCTGCTACAGTACCAGAAAATTTTGATAAATTAAATAACGCTGTATTCGAAAACCTACAAAACTTATCCAATCTTGACAATATCGAAAATTGGATTGAATATGGAAAAAAAAGGCTTTCTGGAAGATATATGCTTGAAACAGAAAACGGTTTAAATTTTGGATTTTTAGCTTTGGACTATTATTTATCTTTTAACAAACTTATTGATATCGATAAAATCGTTAAATTAATAAATTCTAAAAATAATAGTGACATAAAAAAATTATCAGAAAATATTTTTAAAAGTATACCTTATATTTCTATAGTTAAACCAAAATAATGGGGATGGGAACTTGAGTAAGATTAAAATAACAAATCTAAAACCTGGAATGATTGTAGGGGAAGATATATATAATTTAAAAAATAGATTAAGCTTAAGGAAAGGTCAGAAATTAGATCAAAATACTATAGACCTCATTCTTAGTAGTGATATTAATGAAATAGAAATACTTGATAAAAGCAATGTTTCAACCTTCACTCAAAAAGCTTTTGAAGATGTCCCTTTAATTATTGATGAAAATGTTTATGGTAAATGGATTGATTCTATAGGAGATTTATTTCATCATTTTACAAAAGAAGAATTATATATTTCCCTAAATAATGTGACTGAAGAAATATATAAATCATTAAATGTAAAAGAACATTTTATTTTAAATTTCTTAAATTCCTATGGTAAAGATAGCCTCACATATCATTCCTTAAATACAGCTATTATAGTATCTATTATTGCCAAAAAAATAGAAACTCCTTATATCATGTATAAACAAACTATAAAATTTGCCTTAATTCATGATATTGGCTATGCTATGTTAGACGAAAGGGTTATAAATGATTTTGAATCAGATGATAAAAATGCACTTATACATAATATCGTTGCTTATAAAAAATTACAAGATTTAAAAGCTACATTAAATCATGAAATATTAGAAAGTATTTTATATCACCATGAAAGATATGATGGAAAAGGAAAATTTCATCTTAAAGGTGAAAAAATACCTCCTTTGGTTAGAATAACTCAAGTTGCTGATGCATATACTTCGTTAACAGAATTAGGTTATACACCGTATCAGGCATTATCCTGGATATTAAAAAAATGTGGTTTTATTTTTGATCCATATTATGTCGGATTACTATATGAAATTACCGGATATTATCCAACTGGCACTAAAGTAAAATTAAGTAATGGTGCAATAGGAACAGTTTTAAGAAGAAATGATATTGAGTTTTTCCCTGAGGTTCTTATAAAGGGTCAAAGAACTCAAACTGGACCTGATAGCAACCTCTATATAAAAGAGGTGATTGAATGAAAATTATTCCAATTAATAAAGCTCAATATGGAATGATATTAGCACTAGATGTTAGAGATACTACTGGAAAAGTAATATTAGAAAAAGGTACTGAAATGGATGAAAAAATTATTTACATTTTAAAAAAAGCTGGAATTTTTAATATTCCTGTCAAATCTACAAAAGTTATAAATAATATTGCCAAAGAATCTAAAAAGCACAGTGTAATTAGCAAAGAAAATCTTGATTTGAATTACAAAAAAGTTAAAGAAGTTTTTAAAAATGTCGAACAAACTGGTCATATTGATATAGATACTGTAATTGATATTGCATCATCTATAAAAAATGATATTGAAAACAATTATTCTGAAAAATTATTTGTTCCACTAAAAAAGTTAAAAGATTTTGATGAATATTTATATTCTCATTCTTTAAATGTAATGATAATTAGTTCGTTATTAGCCGTTGAAAATGGTATTATAGATGATATGTTATTAAATGTATCTATTTCAGCATTATTACATGATATAGGAAAGACACAGGTACCTAAAGAAATTATGAACGCTCCTCGACCGTTAAATGAAGAAGAAATGAATACTATGAGAAATCATGTTCTATTCGGGAAAAATTTAGCTCTGCAAAATAACATTAAAGAAATTGCTATTGTAAGCGGAATATATGAGCATCACGAAAGGGTTGATGGAAGAGGATATTTAGAGGGAAAAACACATGATGAAATTAGTGATTTCGGTAAAATAATTGCTATAGCTGATGTATATGATGCTTTAACAAGCGTTAGAAGTTATAAAGGTCCTTGGACGCCATATAAAACTATATCTTTTATATTAACTAATGTTGAAAAGCAATTCGATGGCACTTTTGCACAAGGGTTAATAAACGCTTTTGGAATATATCCTGCTGGTACTCGAGTCCAACTAAGCAATGGAAAATTTGGAACAGTTGTTGCATCAAATAGAAGTAATAAAATTAGGCCTCTAATAAAAATAGATCACGGAGATATTGTTGATTTAAGTGAGGAAAAATCATTAAGAATAGTAAAAGTATTAGATTATATATATATTGAGTGAGGCGATAAGATGAAATTTATTTCATTAAATCAAGTATCAAAAGGTATGGTTTTAGCAATGGATATAAGAGATTTTAATAATAAAGTCCTATTTGAAAAGGGAACAGTATTAGATAATGAAAAAATCAAAATAATAAAAAATAATGGAATTTTTAGAATTCCAGTAAATGAGGTAAAAAATGAATTTAATGTCTTAGAATCTGCATATTCTCATAGCACATTACCTAAAGATCTCTTAGACATAGGATTTAAACAAGTTAAAGATATTTTTAATGACTTAGAAACTACAGGAAAATTAAATGTTGAAAAATCATACGCTGTGGCTGCGAATATTACAAAAGAAATGGAAAAAAATTTCTCCGATGAATTATATATTCCATTAAAAAAATTAAAAACATACGATGAATACTTATATTCTCATTCATTAAATGTTATGATTTTAGCAACCCTAATTGGCTTGGAAGAAAATATTCAAGGACAAGATTTATTAAATTTGGCCTTAGCTGGTTTGCTACATGATATTGGAAAAACAAAAATACCTTTAGAAGTATTGAACGCCCCAAGAAAACTGAATCCTGATGAATATAATTTCATCAAAAAACACGTTTTTTTTACTAAAGAAATTCTGGAAAATTCAAAAACTATTGAAAATATTGTTATCAATGGCGCTTCAGATCATCACGAAAGATTTGATGGTTCTGGATACATTTTTAAGAAAAAAGGAAACGAAATTTCAAAATTTGGGAGAATATTAGCTTTAGCCGATGTATTTGATGCATTAACAAGCAAAAGAAGTTATAAAGAACCCTGGACGCCATACAAAGCCTTATCTTATATACTTTCTCATGTTAATAAAGATTTTGATCCTAAATTTACCCAGGATTTGATTAATGCTTTTGGTTTATTCCCACCAGGAATGGAAGTTGAACTTAGCAACGGAGAAAAAGGAATAATTGTAGCTTCAAATAGAAAAAACAAAATGAGTCCTATAATAAAAACCGACACAGATACTATAAATCTTAATAAAGAAAAAAAACTAAGAATTAAAAAAATTCTAGGTTATGTTTACATTGAAGATATGGATTAATTATTTTCTTTATATTCTTTAACTTTTATTTCTAAATATTTTTCATCCTTCTTTATTAAAATTTTATCTTTATTCAAGTTTATTGTCAATTCACCCTTCATTCGAGATAATATAGATCTTAATTTTCTCGGTGCTATTTCAACTAAATAATTATTTTGAAATTTTTCATTAAATTTCCAAGTAATTGTTGTGTTTTTATCTTTTGCAACAATATAAGAAGATTTACCAAAAACAATATAAGCTTTGGCATTCATAGGTAAAGATGTATATATTTTATTTAATAATTTCCTTAGATCTTTTAATTCGCTTTTTATAATCTCATTATATTTATAATTGTCTATATTTATATTTTTTCTTGCTGGATTTATAGTACTGCATACGTTTATATTATAACCAGTTCCTTTTATTCTTATACTTTCATTATTCAAAAAAACATGAATTTTTTCATTTGTAATCAATGACAAAGATTTTATTAAATGTCTAATGCTAACATATGGAATACTTCTAAATAATGATTCTTTACTTTTACCAAAATTATAATATGAAATCATATTATAACCATTAAAAATTCCCCATAAGTTATTTGATTCATCTGTAAAAAAATCTATTAACTCACCTTCCATTCCTTGAATACTAGTAAAATCCAAACCATCTATAAATTTTTTTAATTGAATATTTAAAAATGGATTTTTATTTGATGTTGTTAAAAACGGTCTTTCTTCATTTTGACTTTCTATATTTAAAATCATTTTTTCTAATTCGATTTTTAATCCTTCATCTAAAGCTAACATCCTAACAAATGGATTTTCTTCCTCTTTTAACCCCTTTAGTAACCCTTTTAAATGTTGAATAGGTATTTTATAACTTTTTTCAAAAGGAAAAAATTCTTTTGAAAAAAACATATCAGCTATTGCACAACCATCAGTCATGGATACCCTTAAGACCTTATCAAAATATAAATATATATACCTATGAGTTGGTTCAACATTTCCGCAAAATTTATCTGCAAATTCTACAACTTTTTTTAATCTTTGAGTAGGTATCCAACCTTCCATTTTAATCCTCCATTTCAAATTCTTCTTTTTTTATTGCTGTTCCTCCAATTAAGTCAAAATTTAATAATCTATATCCTCCATCAAATTCAGCAATTAATTGTATTCTTTCAGAGCATTTCGATCCTATATACTCTTTATTAATCACATATACTGATTTTCCATCATAAGAATTAGAAAAATCATATCCTTTTCTCAAGTAACTTCTAAACTTCTCTCCACAATTATTACATTTAAAATATATAACCAATGCATTTTGTTCATTATAAAAGGGATTTTTATTTAAATCCTTTTCTTTTTTCTTCTTTTTAAACCATAACATATTATCACCCCTACTTATTATATCATAATAAAAAAAATTCCGGCTTATGCCGGAATCTATTTTTCTTCATCTTTTGTTTTTATTTCGCCCTTTCCTACTCTAATTGTTAATTTATCTCCATCTAAATCTATTATAACTTTACTTTTTGGCGGTATTTCTCCTGCAATAATCTTATTTGCTAGTTCCATTTCAATTTCTCTTTCTATAACTCGTCTTAATGGTCTTGCTCCAAATATTCTATCATAACCTTTTTTAGCAATATATTCTTTTGCATCTTCTGTAATCATTAATTCTAGATCTTTTTCTTTTAACCTTTCTTCTAATCTTCTCATCATAATGCCAACAATTTCTTTAACTTCTTCAATAGTTAATGGTTTAAATACAACTATTTCATCTAATCTATTTAAAAATTCTGGTCTGAAATATTTCTTTAATTCCTCTCTTACAACTTTTTCTAAATCTTTTTCTTCATTTATTTTTTCTTCTTCATTCACAAAACCTAATTTTCCTCTATTTTCAAGTTTTGATAATATATTTTCTGATCCTATATTGCTTGTCATAATAATAATTGTATTTCTAAAATCTACCGTATTTCCTTTTCCATCTGTTAATCTTCCATCATCCAGAACTTGTAATAAAATATTGAATACATCTGGATGTGCTTTCTCTATTTCATCAATAAGAATTACTGAATATGGTTTTCTTCTTACAGCTTCTGTTAATTGACCACCTTGTTCATATCCAACATATCCTGGAGGTGAACCAATTAATCTAGAAACTGCATGTTTTTCCATATATTCGGACATATCAATTCTAATTAATGCTTCTTCTGTATCGAATAATACTTCAGCCAAAGATTTTGCAAGTTCTGTTTTTCCCACTCCAGTTGGACCAAGGAATAAGAAAGAGCCAATTGGTCTTGTAGGATCTTTCAATCCAGCTCTTGCTTTCCTTACATGTTGAGCAACTTTTATTATAGCTTCTTCTTGACCTACTACACGTTTGTGTATCTCTTTTTCTAAATTTAATAGTTTATCTCTTTCTTCTTCTAACATTTTTTTAGCTGGAATACCTGTCCATTTTTCTATTACTTCTGCTATTTTATCTTCATCTACTATGACTTCCTCTTCTTCTTTATCCTTCTCCTTCTCATATTCTTCCTTTAATTTTTCTATTTGTTGCTCTAATTCAAATAAATCCTTTTTCTTTAATGCTGCTTCTTCATATTCACCTTTAACTGTTAACTCATTTATCTCTTCTTCTAATTCTTTAGCTTCATATTCTAATTTCTTTATATTAGACAATTTCGAACTTTTTTCTAATCTTGCTTTAGCAGAAGCTTCATCAATTAAGTCTATAGCTTTATCTGGTAAAAATCTATCTGTTATATATCTATGAGAAAGCTTTACCGCTGCAACTACAGCACTATCATCTATTTTAACATTATGATGTTTTTCAAATGTTTCCTTTAAACCTCTTAAAATTGCTATAGCATCTTCCTCACTTGGTTCATCAACCTGAACTGGTTGGAATCTTCTTGCTAAAGCCTTATCTTTTTCAATATATTGCCTGTATTCATCTAATGTTGTAGCCCCTATTACTCTTAATTCACCACGTGCTAAATCTGGTTTCAACATATTAGCTGCATCCATTGAATTTCCTTCTGCTTTACCAGCTCCTATAATTGTATGCAATTCATCTATAAATAATATTATTTTATCTCCTTGCTTTTTCACTTCATCTATTACATTTTTTAATCTTTCTTCAAATTCTCCTCTAAATTTAGCACCAGCTAATAGTCTTCCCATATCTAATTGTAATATCTTTTTATCAATTAAAGCATCTGGTACAGCTCCTTTTATAATTCTTTGAGCTAATCCCTCAACTATAGCTGTTTTACCAACACCTGGATCTCCAACTAATACTGGATTATTTTTTGTTTTTCTGCTAAGAATTTCAATAGTTCTTTGGATTTCTAAATCTCTACCTATAACTGGCATTAATTTCTTTTCTTCTGCCATTTTTGTTAAATCAATAGTAAATTGAGCAAGAACATCAGCAATATTTTCTTCCGCACCTTCTTTAGTTACCTTTATATTTTTCAATTCTTCGTAGATTTCATTTGTTGTTAACCCGTATTTTGAAAATAATTTTGCTGAATATGATGTACCATCTAACATTATTGCTAATAGCAAATGTAATGTAGTTATTAGTTTATGCTTTGTTTTTTTAGCTTCTGATTTAGCTATTTCAAAAATTCTTTCTAATGTTGGAGAAATATATACTCTATTATCTCTTACTCCACCAAAAGAATATTGAACATTTTCCTCTAACTCACTCTCAATATTCTCCCTTATAGCTTCAACATTAATTGTTTCAAAAAGCCTCTTTACATATTCATCATCACTGTCAAGAATAGCTAAGGTAATATGTTCTGGAGTTACCACATTAGTTCCATAACCGTTCGCTAAAGTCCTTGCATTTTCTATTATCTCCAGAGCCTTTTCTGTAAAATTCTTTGGATTCATCATTTCCAACACCTCCTAATGTTATTTATTTTAATTTTAATTTTTAGCATTTGTAACTTTTATTTGCTAAATAGAACTTAAAAAAATAATTTATTTTGAATTCCGTTTTTTTAGACTGAATATTTTTAAAAAAGTTCAAAATCGCTTTTTCTTTTTATCACTATTAACATTAGATTGCTAATACAATTTTATGATACTATCTTTTTATTTCTAAAATATTAACTAAAAATTTCTATTATAAAAACGACCTCCAAAGAGGTCGTTTATATTTCAAATATAAGATCATTTTTTGTACACATTTCATTTGTTTTAGGTCCATAAGAAATATATGGAATTTCTACACCTGTTTTTTCTTCAATAAAAGACATGTATTTTAGAAAATTTATATGCTTTGTATCAGGCCAACCTTCCAATGTTTCGTATACAGGTTTTCCAACAAAAAAATCATATGATGATGTTGGGACTTCTTTTATTTCACCATTAACATCATATGCTACACATACTTTTATTTTATCTAAACCATTTAAAACATCTGCTTTTGTAATAACAAATTTCGTTAAACCCGATCTTAATTTTGCATATCTTAATGCTGGTAAATCCAGCCATCCTACTCTTCTTGGCCTTCCCGTAGTTGCACCAAATTCATTACCTTTTTTTCTTATCATTTCTCCCATTTCTCCAAGCTCTTCTGTGGGAAAGGGTCCTTCCCCAACTCTTGTAGTATAAGCTTTTAATACACCAAGAACTTCATCTAATTCAAATGTCGAAAAACCAACCGAAGATACTCCGTGAGCCATAGTTGCTCCAGACGTCACAAAAGGATATGTACCAAAGTCAAGATCAAGCAATACTCCCTGGGCACCTTCAAAAAGCACCGAAGTATTTCTAAATACATTTGCCATATCTATTGCTGAAGTAAAATTAACATTCATCTTCTCGAGCTTTTTCTTTTGATTTATTAAATATTCAAATATTTCTTCAGATTTAAAATTAAACATTTCACCATAAATATTTTTCTTCAAAAATATGACTTCCTCTAATCTTTGTTTCAAAAGTTTTTCGTCAAATAAATGATAAATCTTAAAACCTTCTCTTGACACTTTATCAGTATAAGATGGACCAATCCCTTTTTTGGTTGTTCCTATTGGATTTTTCCTTAATTTTTCTAAAATTTCATCTTCCTCTTTATGATAAGGTAAAACCATAAATGCTTCTAAGTCAATATATATTTTAGAAGAGACACCTGGAAAATCATTTTCTAATATTTCTATTTCTTTTATTAATTGTTCAATATCTATAACCATTCCAGCGCCCAAAAATGCCTTTGATTCACCTTCTGGTATTATAGAAGGCAATAAATGATTCACATATTTTTTATCCTTATAATAAATAGTATGCCCTGCATTAGCACCACCAGAAAATCTTACTATCCATTCATAATTTTTTGAAAAGTAATTTACCACCTTACCTTTACCCTCATCTCCCCACTGAGCTCCAACAATCGCAACCCTTTCCATATTTTCACCTCCAACAAAGTAAAAAAGCCCCTTTACAGGGCTTTTTTATTATATATTAATTTTTGTAATTTTTTCTTTCGCATAATATAACCTTCCTTAAGATTAATATTATAACAAGATATATTATATCATAAGTCGAAAAAAATACAATATATTGTATTATTTTTTATATATTACAACATAATATTTATCTTCTACTTTTTTATCTTCTTCATCCATAACAACATTTGTAAACTCATCTAATTTTTTATTGTACTTTTTTGTATTAGGATCATTCTTCAAAAGAAAATCTATATCTTCTTTATTTAACTTTAGTATTTTCTTACCAATTACCACATCTACCTTTTTGCTTAAAAAATTTTTAAAACTAATTTTCTCATTCCTATAATATTTAAAATATTTTAATATCGATAAAAAAGTATCTTTCTCTACATATCCTGGCAATTGCGCTAATGCTTCACCTTTGCTATTAAAAAAGAAAAATGTCGGAGTTCCTCTGACCCCAAATGCACCAAATAATTCCGCATAATTTAATGTTTTCCCCTTATAAACAGCTTTTTTATTTCTATCTGGATTTATTTCTGCAATAACAAATTCCGTTCTTAACCATTTTTGTATTTCTTTATCAACTAAAACCTCATTTTTAAACTTTTTGCAGTAATAACATGTTTCAGAAGAAAACATTACAATTACATTTTTACCAGTTATATCACCTATTTTTATTGCGTTATTAAAATCATGAATAACAAAATCATCTAATTTCACATTCGAAAAAGAATAAATAGAAATTACCAACAATACAACCACAATTAATATTTTTCTCATTATTTCACACTCCCTGTAATGTGTTAAATTTATTTAATAATACCAATACTCCTATTATAATCAATAATATACTACCAAGAATTTTTAAATACTTCTCCCATTTTGGTGTTCCAAAGGTTATTTTAGAAACTAATTTACTTACAATTCCACTTAAAAACAAAAATGGTATAGATATACCAAGAGAATATAAAAATAACATAAGCATGCCTTTATATATATTTGATGTTGTAGATGCAAATGTTAACACAGCTGCTAAAATTGGTCCCGAACACGGTATCCATACAAATGAGATTAAAATACCCATTACAAATGCACTGATAAACGATGTATTCTTATGTTTTAAAAGATTAACTTTAGCACCTTTAAATCCTTTTTTATCAAACAAATAATAAATCCCCAACCAAATAATGAAAATTCCTGCTATAATATTAAATATGAATTGGTATTTTGATAACATTGATCCAGCTATTCCTGCCAAAGCTCCAAGAATTGAAAAAAACAATGATAATCCTATAAAAAATGCCATACCACGTTTTAAGATTAATGAAACATTTTTCAAATCCGGCATCAATATACCAAAAAACAATGGTACAAGGGGTAAAACACACGGACTAAAAAAGGATATTATCCCACCTAAAAAAGCACTAATATATGTAATATCAGGTTGAACAGATAATGTAAATGTTTCCATTAAATCACCTACCATATAAAAACTCCATTTTATTTTCAATTATAACAAAAAAACTCCATTTTTTCAAAAAAGAGGTGCATATTTTATGATTAAAAATTTATTCAAAATATTAAATGCAATTGAAGATTTCAAAAATTCCATTTCACCAGAAATACTTGAAAAAGCTAAAAATCTTAAAGTTGAGGATTTTGTTGAATATGGTGATGAGCTATTAAGTTTCACTGGAATCGTAAATGATGATGTTAGGAATTTCAGGCCTTTCTTTTATATAAATAAAGAAACATTAAAAATAGGACATATGTGTACATGCAGTCATGTTTCGGAAAATAAAATGTGTTCTCATATAGCTGCATTAATTTTTACTATAGAAAATAATTTAAAAAATAAAGGAAAATTTAATGACGATTATCATCTCGAAGTAAATATTGATGAATATCTGGGAATAAATGATTATGGAGATACATATTATTTAATTTACCCAGAAAACCCATATACTTATGTTAAATTAGGACGCTTAAAAGAAAAGAGAGTCGTCTTAAGAAAAGATATTGACACATATAAAAAAATACTGAGTTTTTTAAAAACAAAAATACCAGAAGACGAAAATGATATAAAAAAATTATTAGTTCCTATTCACATTAGTGGAACTTCTGAGTATAAATTAATTTTAAAAAATTTTGAAGAACTTAAAAAAATAAAAAGTAAAAAGATTCTATTAAAAAATAAGAAAAAAATAGTATGGAACGATGATATCAAATTTAAATTATATGTTAGTGGTAATATTAAAGAGAATATTTCTACTATTAAACTACTACCAGAATTAAATAAAAAAAATATCGTCTCAACATATGATGATTATGCTTATTTTGAAAACAACACTTTGTCATTAATAAAATCAAAAACAAATATACTTTTCCCTTATTATGGTCCAATAGAAACACATGTCAAATTTAAAGATAAAAACGGACTCGAAATTTTCATTAAAGATAATCTTATAAAATATGAAAAATATGGTTTTGAAATAGAAATTGATGAAAATTTAGGAATTAAAAAAGATATTTTTATTCCTAAATTAAATTTATATATTAGCTTCATAAACGATCAATTCTATTTAAAAGGAAAATTTTTATATGGTACAGAAATAGAATTCTATAATGATTATAAATATAGAAATTTTGATGAAGAAAATAAATTATTAAATTCATTAAAAAATGCAGGAATTGATTTAGATGAAAAAGGAAAAGGAGCATTAGATATAGATTCTTTTTTTGATTTTATCGATAGTAAAATAAAATTCTTAGATAAAAATATAATAATAAAAATGAATAAAAATATTAAAAGACAGGAAATTGAAAGCATACAAATGAAACTAAACTTAAAAAATAATTGGTTTGATGTTGACGGAGAAATAATTTTAAAAGACAATAAAAAAATTGATATAAATATTTTGAGAAACAGAAAAGATAATTTTATAGTTCTAAAAGATGATACCATCATTAAAATACCAGAAAAAATATTAGAAAGATTGGAAGATTTGAAATTTAAAAAAGATAAAGTGGAAATTGAAAGTTATAATATATACTCATTTTTAAATAATCCTAATTTAAAACTGGAATCCTTAGATAAAAAAACAAAATCTTTTATTGAAAACATTAAAAACTTTGAAAAAATCAGAGAATATGATATTCCAGAATTAAAATCACCTATGAGAGATTATCAAATTCAGGGATATTATTTCCTTAGATATCTTCAAGAATTTAATTTTAATGGTATATTAGCAGATGATATGGGTCTTGGAAAAACTGTACAAACTATAGCATTAATATTATCTTTAAAAGAGAAAAAAAGAAAGTTTTTAATTATTACCCCTAGATCTGTAGTATATAACTGGGCATACGAAATAGAAAAATTTACTTCTAATTTGAAATATTATATATATCATAATAATCAAAAAGATATTCCTGATGATGTTGATGTAATATTAACCACTTATGGAACAATAAGAAATTCTATAGACAACTTTAAAAAAATGAAATTATTTTATATTATTCTCGACGAAGCTCAATATATAAAGAATCATGAAACAAAATTATATTCAGCTATTAAAAAATTAAAAGCGTCTCATAAATTAGCCTTAACCGGCACTCCTTTAGAAAATTCTTTAAACGATTTATATAATATATTTGAATTCTTAATGCCAGGATTCTTTGGGAAAAGAAAGGATTTCTTAAGAAAATATAATTATGCAAATAAGGAAAGTATAGAAAAGTTAAAGAAAAAAATCAATCCATTTATTTTGAGAAGAAAAAAAGAAAATGTTTTAAAAGAATTACCACCAAAAACAGAAGAATATATCTTCAATGAAATGACACAGCATCAATTAAAAATATATCATCAAATATTAAATGAGTATAAACAAAAAATTGCAATGTCACAGGGAACTTTAAATTTTAGTGTATTAGAAGGATTACTTCGTTTAAGGCAAGTAGTAAATCATCCAAAATTATTAGGCGTAAATATTGAATCTTCTAAATTTAATGAATTCAAAAAATTCGTTTTAGAAGTTTTAAAAGAAAATCATAAAATTGTTGTTTTTTCTCAATTCGTAAAAATGATTTATATAATGGAAGATTGGTTAAAAGAAGAAAATATTGAATATAATAAAATCACCGGTCAAACTAAAAAAAGAGTAGAAATAATCAATGAATTTAATAATGATAACAATATAAAAATTCTTCTTGTTAGTTTAAAAGCTGGTGGCACCGGATTAAATATTACAGGAGCAGATTATGTAATACATTATGATCCGTGGTGGAATCCAGCTGTAGAAAACCAGGCAACAGATAGGGTATATAGAATAGGTCAAACAAAACCTGTATTTGTATATAAGTTTATTACAAAAAATTCTATTGAAGAGAAAATATTAAAGTTAAAAAATGCAAAAAATGATTTATATAACCTTGCAATTACAGAAGAAAAATCATTATTAAAAAATTTAACAAAAGAAGATATCATGCAATTATTTAAATAGGGCGTTAAACGCTCTATTTTTTATAAATGTTATTATGTTAATTAAATTTTCAATCAAGAAACAAAATTAATTTATACATTTTTAGATTAACTTATAATTCACTTGAATTTCATTTAATTTTATTGTATAATAGTGTGTTAAATTCTTATATAAAATTTTTCAATATCATAATAAAGGGGGTTGAAGAATGAAAGACAGAAAAGTTTTTTATTTTCTAATGCTTAGCGTTTTCTTACTATTTTTATTTTCATCATGTGTTACACAACAGATTCCGTTAACAGTTTCTATTACGAAAGCCGTAACTGGTATTAATGGAGTTGTGCCAGTAAAAACTTCAGTTGATATCCAATGGTCTGTTGCTGGTGTTGATAGCTTTAATTCTAAAATTGTGGTAAAAAAAGGTGCAACTACTGTATTTGAAAAAAATGGAACAAATTTAACTTCAGTTACTATTCCTGAAGAAAAATTAGCTACTTTGGGTGATTATTCATATTATGTTGAGGTTTCTACAGATAAACAAACCGTAAAAACCAAACCATTAACTTTTAAAGTTGTTCCAAGTATAAAAAAAGTTAAAGTATTATCAAAAGATAATACTTCAGTGTTAAAAAATACATCAAAAGTAATAAGCTGGGAAGTATTATCTCTTGTTGATAATAGAAATTATGAATTTAAAGTAATGCTACAAAAACCTGGAGATGCTGATTTCACTTTAGCTGGAACAACCATATCAAAATCTTTTGAATTTAATAATTTATCTACTATTGGAGATTATAAGTTTAAGGTTGTTGCTATTGAATTGGGAAATATTGAAGTTGAAAGTTCTGTATTTTCTTTCCAAGTAGCTAATGAATCATACGAAGGAGAAAATCATTCTCCAGAAGTTGGAAATCCAACACCTGAAAATGGTACAGCTAATGTTTCTTGGGATTATTCAACATTTGATGATGGTGCAATATTAACATTGTCATGGTTAGCTACTGATGTTGATAATGATGCTTTAGAATTTGATGTTTATGTTGATGATACAATGTTAGCAACTACTGATGAAATGGAATTAACTCTATCAGGTTTATCCCCTGAAGAATCCCATTCTTGGTACATTATTGCAAGAGATTCAAAGGGTTTTGAAACTAAAAGTCCTGAATGGTCATTTACATTAAAAGCTAACTCTAATCCTGTTTTTGATAGTGACGTAGCATCTAGTGTAGTTAATAATACTGTTGTTAGATTTATATGGGATGTTATTGATAATGATAATGATGAATTATTATATGAAATATATTCAGGCACACCTAATGCTTCAACACTATTAGAAAAAGATAAAGTTGGAAGTTTCTTTAATACGGAAAATAAAGATGGTAATTATATAGTTGTTGCAAAAGATCCATTTGGTGGATTTGCTGAAAAAGCATTTTCATATACTCCTACAATAGAAAGCTTAACTGGTAATGCCACAGCTGTTGTATATGTAACCGATGCAAAATCCGGTCCTGCTGTAGCCGATGCAACAGTTACAGTAAATGGATTAACTGCTAAAACTGATGAAAGCGGTATGGCTACATTTACACTCAATATTAGTGAAGACTCAACATCATTAACTATTGAAGCAACAAAAATGAATCATGCTTTAACTAAAGTAGATGGGTTAATGCTAAATGTAGGCGAAACAAAGAAAATATATTTAACTCTAAGAAAAGCAGAATTAAATCCTGATCCAGATACACAAATATTACCAGAGATTGATTTCCATGTATATGATTATTCAAAATATATTAGTGGAATATTAGACGAAATTAGTTTAGATTCATCTATTGTTGCAGGTCCAATAGTTGTAACTGTTGCTGCCACTCCAAAATCAAATGATCATATTAATATAATATATGCATCATTAGGAAAAACTCCAGGTTCGAGTTTTATGACTGGAGATAGAGGATATACCAGCGGTGCATCTGAGGTCGCATTTGCGTTTAATACTTTTGATTATAATGGATTAACAGATTTACATATTACAGTATATGATTATAATGATAATCAAATAGAATTAGTTAAATATCTAAATATATTAAATAATAATGATGTTAAATTACCTAAATTCATACCTCAAGATTGGGCAAGTTATGGTATAGGAACAAACTTAGATGCATATACCAGAAGAATGGAAATAGGTTTTTATAATCAAGGAAATAATATTGAAAAATCTAATATTAAATTAAATACATTAATTAAAAAGAATATTGATAAAAAAATTAAGGCTTTTGAAAATAAATTCGGTAAATCACTAAATTATACTGTTGAAAGTGCTCCTAATAATACAAATCTTTGGGTTGAAGTCTGGTGGATTCCTGCAGATGCATTTGATCCAAATCATGAATATTATCAATGGCCAAATGGCTATAATATTTATAGATCATTTGATGGATCAAACTGGGAAAAAGTTGGGTATGTTTCACAATATGCCAAAACTAACAAAGTCTTTAGAGATTATTCTCCAGAATTAAAACCTGGAAAAACCGTTTATTACGCAGTAAGTTCTGTATATGATGACGGTGAAACTGAAATGCACAAATTAGGCTCTGTTACTCCACTTGGAATGTTTGACGTTCAATTAACTTCTCCATCTATGTTAGCAACAAATGTTGCAAGAGAGCCTATTTTTGAAATAACTCCTGTAAAACATGATGATTCATTAGATAATGCTACTTTTGAATACACATTATGGATATATGATTTAGTCCAATCTGATCAACATTTATTACCTGGTTATATAGGTGAAGATGGTAAGTTATATCAACAAATGTATGATGTTGTTGGCCCAAAATCTTTATCTATAAGTTATTCTGATCAACAATGGTTCTTATTAAATGCTGATGGAGCATTTTACTATAATGAACCATTACAACCAAACAAAACATATTCCTGGGCTGTGGATTTAGCATATGCTATGACATATGATGGTATTTCAAGCGCAATTTCGGTATCTATTGATCAAGGTTATAAGGTTGATCCATTTGGTGGTGTCGATGCTGATACATTTAATACATTTACTACAGGAACGGAAGTATATGATCATTATTCAATTCCAGAAGCTCAAGATAAATACTACAATACATATTTATTCGGAATAAATATTAAAGGAAATGTTGTTCATGTATATAAAAAATACGTTTATTTAGAAGATCCTGATACAGGAAAAGCAATTAAATTAAAATTTGATTCAAATGTTGAAGACGTAAATATAGGAGATGTTTTAATTGTTAAAGGAGACATGTATTCTGATACTTCGGGAAAACAATTTGCTATGAAAAACGTAGAAATATTATCAAAAGAATCATCTAACGAATTATCTCCATTAACTTTAACTCCTGATTTACTTGAAGAAGTTTTTGGCCGAGATAATTTAAATCCATATACTGGTTCTTTAGTAACCACATCAGGTACTGTTACAAATATGGATAATTATGGTCTAGAGTTAGAATATGACACTACTGATGGAACTTCTTTAATATATGTATACAAAGGTGGTTCTGATAACCTGACAAAAGATGCTACTATAAACGATAAATTAGATGTAAAAGGCATTTTGAAATTTTATAATAAATGGGAAATCAGTTTAAGAAATAATAATGATTGGTCAAAACAATAATAAGGAGGGGAGAATATGAAAAATTTAAAATATATTTTGATTGCATTTCTATCTGTTTTATTTCTATTTGCCAGTTGTCAGTCTTCTTTATTAAATAACAATTCTGATAAATTATCAAATAATGTATCTTTTGGAGAATTTAATAATGAACAAATCATAGAAGGAAGGCTTCTCGTTGGTTATGAAAACAAAGAAGCTGTTAATAAAATAAAAAAATTATTAAATGGAGAAGTATATATTGAAATACCAGAAATTAAGGTTGTTGGAATTAAATTCAACGGAACAGTTAAAGAAGCTTATTCAAAGTTAAAATCCCTAAAATTAGAAGGAATAAAATATGTTGAACCAAGTTTCAAAAGAGAATTAATAGATCCTACTCCTGGAATTGTCGATGATACGATCACAAAAAATATCGATGGTGTTTCAGAAGATAGCTTGTGGGGGTTAGATAAAATTGGTGCAAAGGGAGCTTGGCAAGTAGCTACAGGCACAAATGTAATTGTTGCTGTTGTAGATACACCTATAGATGCACAACATCCTGATTTACAAGGACAATTTGTTACTGGATTTGATCCTGTAACTGGAAATTTAATAATGCCAGACGAAGATTATGAGAACGATAAATATTTAGGTGACGAACACGGAACACATGTTGCCGGAACTATTGCCGCTAAAAAAGATGGTAAAGGCGTTGTTGGTTTAGCATATGGTGCAAAAATAATGTCTATTCCTATTTTCCAACCTGGTTATGTTGGTGATGCCTATGTAGCAAGAGGAATTATCTGGGCTGTTAATCACGGAGCTCAAGTATTATCAAATAGTTGGGGAGGCGGTGGATATTCTAAAACATTAAAAACTGCTATAGATTATGCATTATCTAATAATGCTGTATTTGTAGCTGCAGCTGGAAATTCTCATACTGATCAACACTGGCATTATCCTTCATCATATCCAGGAGTTATTGCCGTTGCTGCTTCAAATGCAAGAGATGAAATTACAAACTTTTCTAATCATAGTGATACAATATCTGTAGCTGCACCTGGTGAAAAAATATTATCTACAGTTCCAAGAAGCACTCCTGCAGTATATGGAGAACCATATGATTACTGGAATGGGACATCAATGGCAACACCTCATGTTTCAGCTTTAGCTGCACTATTAAAACAATTACATCCAAATGCAACACCATATCAAATAAGAAAAATGATAGAAAATACAGCTGTAGATATTGATAAAACTGGTTGGGATCATGCATCAGGATTTGGAAGAATTGATGCTGCAGCTGCTGTTAATGCAACATTGCCAACAGATGTTGGATCTACAAGAGATTTCTATATATATAGCAATGATGGTATGCCATTATCAAATATATTTTTATCGTTGATTAGGAAAAATGGAGATGGCGGTAATTATTATGTAACTACAGATGATGGTTGGGCTGAATTGTCTAATGTTGATCCCGGAACCTATACTTTAATTTTAAGTGGACCTGATTATCTACAATTAGATTCACCTATTTTCAGATCAGAAGAAGCTACTACTTTAATTAAAGATATTACTTTTACAAATAATAGTACAGAAATTTATCTATATTTAGATTCATCATTTACGTTGGATTTAACCTTTGATTCAACATTTACAGGTGGTGCCACATTAATGGTTGAAAATATTAATTATTTATATTCACCATTTTATGTAGTACACACATATTCAATAGATGAAGAAGCTACTAATGTATCTTTTGATCTTTCAAATTTAAGTGGTCAATTTAGATTATTTGTATATAGAGATGTAACAAAAAATGCTAGTGAGATAACTTTTGAAGGTACTGCTACTATTAATGACCACCCTGTTCCTGTATCTGGTATAATTCCATATGGACAATCAAAGGGATTTGTTGAAGATAATAGATTTGTTGGTCAAGTTGATCCTGGTATAATTCCTTGGACAATTTTCTAAAACAATAAAAACGGTCCCTTTCCGGGACCGTTTATCTTATCATTATCAAAATTTTATTAAATATCACCATTCCAAGTAACGCAAACGGGTAAGTTGCTCCATAGCCTATTGCTACTTCTTCTGAAGCATTAGCATCCATTGCGGCGCCTAATCCGGGAGTACTTGTCATTCCACCACATACAGATCCAGATAATATTATCCAATTAATTTTTAAAACATATTTGCCAAATAAAAATCCTAAAGTTATTGATATTATGGCTATAATAAAGGAATACAGCATTAAACTTAAAGTTTGAATATTTAAATTATTTAATGTATTATATCCTGATTTTAAACCAACTGACGATAAAAACATTAATAGTCCAAATTCTTGAAGTGTTTTTAATATTTTTTTATTCATTCTAAAATCAAAAATCCATACTTTTCCTAATTTCCCCAAAAATAATGAAGATAATAATACACCACCTGTAATTCCTAATTTAAAAGAAATATAATTAAAATCAAATGTATAATTACCTATTAATATTCCAATTATTATTACTAAAGAATATGCTAAAAAATCAAATTTTTCTTCTTTATCTTCTACAAAATGCATTTCTTCCATTAATGTCTTCTTTTCATTTTTTATATTTATTTTAAATATATATGGAAATATATACATAGAAAGAATTACAGCTAAAACTCCTGGAATATATCCAAAGGTATATCCAGATATTATTTCTTTTTCATGATTTGGTGCTGTTTCTAATGCCGTTGCTAATCCAGGAGAGCTGGTTAAAGCTCCAGAATATATACCAACAAATTCATATTTATTACCAAATCTGGAAAATATATATGTTGTTATAAATCCGGTAAAAGTAATAAAAAATGCCATAATTAAAAACTTTATTCCATATTTTTTTATAATCTTATCCAAATCCTTTGATGCTATTAAGCCTATTGAGGATATAAATAGTATTAGAGAAAATAAAAAAAATTGCTGAAATTCGCTATTCAATTTAACAATTGTTTGTTCATTGAAAAGGCTGGTTGAATACCAGCCTATTATTAAACCACTAAATAATGCTCCAGAACTACCTAATTTGAAGTTTTTAATTTTTATTTTACCTAACAAAATTCCAAAAAATATTGATAGAAATAATAATAAATATGGATTTTTCATATTAACCTCCTATACTAAATCTGGAATTTGTTTTATTACCTTAACTCCAAGTTCTTTCAACTTTATCTCTTTATATTCTATACTGCCTTCAAATCCCTCTATAATAGCACCAGCATGTCCCATTCTCTTACCTTTTGGTACCGTTCTTCCTGCAAAAAATACTTTTATATCTCCATTATATCCTTTTTTTAGTGCATATTCAATACCTTTAATTTCTTCATTACCACCAACTTCACCTATAATTACCACCTTTTTTATATCTTCTTCTATTATATAATCAAATACTTCTGCAACTGATGTACCAATAATAGGATCACCACCAAGTCCTATACCCACTTTTATTCCTGTTGAATATTTCGACAAATAATTTGATATTTCATACATTAATGTTCCACTTCTTGAAATAACCGCAATATCTCCAGGTTTAAACGCATTTTCTGGCATTATTCCAATTTTTGATACACCTGGTAATATTACTCCTGGACAATTTGGTCCTATTAACATTACATCATTATCTTTAGATATTCTATATACATCCAACATATCTTGCTGAGGAATATGTTCTGTAATAATTATAATTTTCTTTATTCCAGCATTTATCGCTTCAAAAACAGCATCTTTAGCAAATGGCGCAGGAACAAAAACTATTGAAGTATCTACATTATATTTTTCTACTGCATCATTCATATTATTTAAAACTTCTACTCCATTTATATTTTTTATATTTTTATTTTTCGAAACCCCGCACAAAATTTTAGTTCCATATTTTAGCATTTTTTCTGTATGTAATTTACCGTATTTCCCTGTAATTCCTTGAACACATACTCTTTCATTGCCATTAATCATTGATTCTCACCATCCTTACAGCATCTGAAATCATTGAATACATATCATCATAATATCCTATATTATTTTCTTTTAATATTTTTTTAGCTTCCTCTTCATTTGTTCCTGTTAATCTAGCATATAATTGTATTTCTGAATTTTTATTTTTGAATTCTACTAATCCTGAGGCTATTTCATCACATTTCGTTATTCCACCAAAAATATTTAATATTATACGATTTATACCATATCCTTTTAAAAGATTTAATGCTTCTATTGTTATGTCTCTTTCGGCTCCACCACCTAAATCAAGAAAATTTGCAGGTTCTCCACCCAATAATTTCACAGCATCCATAGTAGCCATAACTATACCTGCACCACATCCAATTATTCCAATGTCACCATCTAATTTTACAAAATGAAATAGAAATTTCTCTTCAACAAACTCCTTTACCCAATTCTGTCTAAATATCGCATTATCATCTAAATGCATTACTATATCAAGTGCATATAATTCTCCATTTATGTTTTCAACTAAGGGATTTATTTCTAATAATGTTAAATCCTTTTCTCTAAATAGTTTTCTTAATTTTGGCAATATTTTTGATATTTTTTCTGGAATTTTTCCTTCAAGATCATCAAAATTTGTTTTTATAATACTATCTTTATTATTCTCTATGTCTATTCCACCTTTTTCTGAAAATAATATAACAATATCTTTTTCTTCCCTATCTAACACTAAAGAAATATAATATTCCTTTCGTATAGGTATCATTTTCTCCACTAATACTCCATACGGTTTTTCACCTTTAATTTCTTTAAATAACAACTCCTTTACTTTACTTTTAAATTCACATTCTTCATGGACGAATAATACCCCACCAGCTTTCATTCTACCTCCTACTAAAACCTGTGATTTCAGCACTACTGGTAAAAACTTAATTTCAGAAGGTTCTTTCTTTACCAAATAGGATTCTGGAACCATTATCCCATAGTCCCTTAAAAGTTTTTTACCCACAAATTCATAAATCTTCATACCATACACCTCCAATATATATAAAAATTTCCCCATTTCGCCCGCGCGAATGGGAATACCTTAGGACTAAAGGCAGGTCTCCCGGCTTCTGGATCTATCTACTCCCAACGCCTTCCCAGTTTCCCAGTGGCATTTTGTTGGTTTCGTCCCCAGTTACGGTGGCGGGGCCGCGATGGATTTTCACCATCTTCCCTTTTAATTATTTACCTTCAATCCTGGAGGTATTATTTTTTAATTAAATTTTCCTAATTTAATTAATGGTATATCAATATTTAAATTTTTCAAATTTTCTTCTTTTAAAGTTATTACTGCACATGTTGCTGGTCCAGCACTTTTATATAGATCAACATTATAATTAAGTAATTTAAATTCTAAATCCCATAACTTAGAAATTTCATTAATTTCATAAAGAATACCTTTTGAACCTATAGGTACTATTTCGTGTATATAATTGTTATCTCTTAAACGCTTTAATATATCTAATGTGAGAATATCATTACTATTTAGCACCTCTTCACCAACTTTAGGCAATCCAACTAATATTGCAATATTTTCTTTTTCTGTTTTAAAGTTGATGTTTTTTTCTTTAATACCTATGACCGTAATACCTATTCCAGTTTGTATTGTTGGAAAATTTTCTTCTGTACTTCCTGTAATTACATTTTCCGTATCTATATCTATTAATTTCGCTGCCTTTTTTATTCCTTTTATTATTTCTTTTCCTGTATTATTCATTTCAACTGATAATGTATTTACAATAGTAATAGGTGTTGCACCATATGCAATGTTTTCACATAATGCAACATGTGCTCCAAAATATCCAACAATATCTGGCGAAATTTTTACTACATCCATATCTTTATTTCCAATTGCACCAGAAGAATCACAAGATATTACTAATTCTTTATCCTCTATATCAACAATTGTTAAATCCCTTATTTTTTTTATAATTATATTTCCACCTCCATATAATCCCCTAAATTTATACGTTTTTTAGTTATATAATTAATTACGCCACCATGTGTAACTATAATATATTTTTTTGTTTTATCTAAATCATTTAAAAATTCATCTATTCTTTTAAAAAAAGAAGAATAACATTCACCATTTGGAAAACAATATTTTTTATAATTCTCCATCCACGATAGATATTCTTTATAATATTTTTCTTTAATTTCTTCTATTGTTTTGCCATCAAAAATACCAAAATTTATTTCTTTTATTCTTTCATCAATAATAATTTCTATATTTACAACTTTTGATATTTCTAATGCTGTATAATATGCTCTATATAATGGACTAGTAATAATATAATCTACATATTTGTTTTTCAGTTTTCTTTTTAATTCATTAATTTGATTAAGTCCATTTTGTGTAATATTATAATTACTCCAACCACTAAATTTTTTATTTATATTTGCTTCTGTTTCAACATGTCTTACAATTATCAATTTCATAACATACCTCTTAAAATATATATTGTTATTAAAAATATGGTTTGTGATAATTCAATTATTAAACCTATGGTATCACCAGTCATACCACCTATTTTTTTACTTATTTTTTTAGTTAAAAATATAACGAATATATATGTTATTATTATTGGCAATAATATAAATATATTAAATAATACTGATATAGGTAATACTATTAAGAAGGATATAAAAAATTTTCTTATATTTGAATGAGTTATAAATACATATCCCATCCCATTATTTCTTGCATATGTGGATATTGATGCTGCCAATAATGCCGAACTTCTTCCTATTACTGGCATAATTAAAATATATACGTAGTTTATATAATAACTAAAAACTAAATTTGTTAATATTAAAATAGTCAAACCTATTACGCCAAAAGCACCTATTCTACTATCTTTCATTATTTTTAATATTTCTTCTTTACTTCTATTACTAAATATTCCATCAAACGAATCAGCTACACCATCTAAATGAAGCCCACCTGTAATCCAAATATATAATATCCAACTTAGTAATACATATATAGGTTTATCAATAGGAATATATGAACATATATACATTAAAAAACCTATAATTAATCCAATTAATGGTAAAAAATACATTCCTTTAGAAAAATCTTCTTCATTATATTCAGTATATATCGGTATTCTGGTAAAAAAATTTAATATTAAAATTATACCTTTCATATTATCATCCCTTTAATTTTAAAGGGATACCCGATATGGTTATATATACTTCATCAGATTCTTTAGCTAAATACTGGTTTATTCTTCCTGCAATATCTCTAAAAATATTACCAAGTTTATATGATGGTACAATGCCCATCCCAACTTCATTGGTAACTACAATTAAATTCTTATTATATTTTTTTATTATTTCTATAATTTTCTCTACTTCAAAAAATATTTTTCTTTCAATAATATCTATTTTTTCATAATCTGCATTTTCTATATTTTCTTCTAATAATAGATTGGATACCATCAGTGTCATACATTCAAATAAAATTGAATCACTGCTTAAAAAATCTGTATTAGATTCTAATTTTTCAAATGACTTATACATTTCTATAGTTTTCCATTCTTTAGGTCTAGAATCTCTGTGTTTTTTTATTCTATATTTCATACCCTCATCAAAAGGTATCGCTGTTGCTATATAGGTTATTTCATTACCTATTTTATTTATATATTCCTGTGCAAATATGCTTTTACCGCTTCTTACACCCCCTGTAACTAAAACTATCATAATTTTTCCTCCTTTAAATTAATTTTCATCCCATTTCGCCCGCGCGAATGGGATTAACTTAGAATTAAGGTAGGTCTCCCGACTTCTGGATCTATCTACTCCCAACGCCTTCCCAGTTTCCCAGTGGCATTTTGTTGGTTTCGTTCCCAGTTACGGTGGCGGGGCCGTGATGGACTTTCACCATCTTCCTTTACACCTTAACCCTGAAAATATTAACTTTTAAAATAATTTATTTCACTATAATCTCAACATCTTTCTTATCAAAAGCAATAGCAACTTTTATTATTCTTTCCATCCCATAACTTTTTATTTCTTCTTCATATCCTTTTTCTTCTATTTGTTTTATTCCCTTTTCTGCACTTTCTTTTAAATCTTTATCAAAATCTATACTATATTTTTTGAATTCAAATATTATTCCTGGTTCTGTTTTTTCTTTGGGTATTAATATTACATCTGCTCTTCCATACCCTGCCTCTCTATTGCTTTTTACTATGTATTTTTTACTTAGTCCTACTACCATTCCAAGTATTAATCCATGATAAAACCTTTCTGGTTCTTCGCCACTTACATCAAAATAACTCAATGTTTCTTTTACTATTTTTTTGAATTTTATTCCAAATTCTTTGTATTTTCCCAATATTATATCCTGTATTATACTTTCAAGTTCTATTTTTGTTTCCTTTATTATTGTCACTACTGTTTTTTTGAAGAATTGTAATGTTTCTTTGTTTGTTATTCTAAGACTATATCTTGGTTCCCCTTCTTCTCCTACATGTTCTACCCAGGTTAGGTATCCTGTAAATAGAAATAATGTCCATATGCTTTCTTCTGTACTTTTATCTAAGTCGCCATATACTAAATTTTCATCCATACTGCTTTCTATTGTTTTTCCTTCTATTAATTCTTCTATTTTTGTTTTTACTTCTGCTGTACTTTGTCTTATTAATTGTTTTATTAATTCATTTCCACTGCTGTTTATCCAATAATATTTTATTTCACCTTTATTTCTTGCCAGGTTTATTATTGAATATGGATTGTATATTTCTAATCCTCCAAAATTATATCCATTATACCATTCTATTACTTTTTCTTTTTCATATTCTAATCCATAATATTTTAATGTTTCTTCTACTTCTTCCCATGTTAATCCAAATTTATCATTGAATAGTTTTCCTAGTATTGTTGATACATCAAGATTATTTACACCTGTAAATATACTTTCTTTTGCTACTCTTGTTATTCCTGTTAATACTCCTTTTTCTAAATACTCATTGTCTTTTAATGCATTTCCTAATATATTTCCCATGAAATTTATAAATTCATTATAATATCCATTTAAATATGATTGCTGTATTGGCGTGTCATATTCGTCTATTAATAATATTACTTTTTGTTTGTAATATCGGTAGAGATATTCTGATAGATTTTTTAAACTATTTTCATATTTTACATTATCTGCAATACCTTTTGCTATTTCTATATAATCTTCTTTTTCAAATTCCTCTAATACTTCCATTGATTCTTTGTGTTTTCTATATAAATCTGTTATTGCATATTTTATTGCTTTTATCATATCTTCATAATTTCTTTGTTTTAAATCTTTAAAAGTCAAATATATAACAGGATATTTATTTAAATATTTTTCTATTATCTCTTTTTCTTTCCATATTTTTAGTCCTTCAAATAAATGTTTATTATCCTGATCATTTCTAAAAAAATATTTCATCATACTCATATTTAATGTTTTTCCAAACCTTCTTGGTCTGGTTATTAATATTACATCTCCACTTTCTATTATTTCTTTTATCAGCATACTTTTATCTATATAATACATATTATCTTCTATTATGCTTTTAAAGTCACTTCGTCCTATTGGTAATCGTTTCAATTTTTTCATCGTTTCCACCTCCAGCTTAATTATATCATACATTAAACTCTATTTTTCTTATAATTTTGTCATACTTTTTAAAGAAAAGTTTGATATAATAAGAAAAAAAGAATTTGGAGGTGCAAAAATGTATAATCCAGAATTGATAAGAAATATAAGTATTATTGCACATATAGACCATGGAAAAACTACACTTGTTGACAGAATATTAGAATTAACAAAAAGTGTCGAAAAAAGAAAAATGCATGATCAATATCTTGATATGATGGATATTGAACAAGAAAGAGGCATTACTATTAAATCTCAACCCGTTAAAATATTATATGATGCAAAAGATGGTAATACATATGAAATAAATATTATAGATACACCAGGACATGTTGATTTTACATATGAAGTTTCAAGAAGTTTAGCAGCATGTGAAGGTGCTGTATTACTTGTTGATGCATCACAAGGGGTTGAAGCTCAAACTGTAGCAAATACATATTTAGCAATAGAGAATGATTTAGAAATAATACCTGCTGTAAATAAAATTGATCTACCTAATGCAAATGTTGAAGAAACCCTAGCTGAAATTGAAGATTTAGTTGGTATACCTGCCGATGATGCCTTAAAAATTTCTGGTAAAACTGGTGAGGGAGTTGAAGATTTATTAGAAGAAATTATAAAAAGAATTCCTGCTCCAACTTCAAAAGGCACAAATGAAGATAAACTTAAAGCTTTAATTTTTGATGCTAAATATGATAAGTATAGAGGAGTAATTATATATACAAGACTATTTGGTGGAACTGTCAAACCTGGAGATAAAATAATGACAATGTCGAATAAAGAAACATATGAAGTTGTAGAAGTTGGTATATTCCATCCAGAAATGCAAAAAACTGAATCATTATCTGCTGGTGAAGTAGGATATATTATTGCTGGTATTAAAGATGTTGAATTGGCTCGTGTTGGTGATACTGTAACTAGCGCAACTGATCCTGTTGATGAACCATTACCAGGATACAAAGAAGTTAAACCTATGGTATATGCTGGTATATATCCTGGCGTTCCAGATTATTATGAAGAATTGAGAAAAGCACTTGAAAAGCTAAAACTTAACGATGCTGCTTTAACTTTTACACCAGAACATTCTCCCGCATTAGGATTTGGTTTTAGATGTGGTTTTCTTGGATTATTACATATGGATGTTGTTAGAGAAAGAATCGAAAGAGAGTTTGAACTTGCTATAATTCTAACAGCTCCAAATGTTGTATATAAAGTAAAATTAAAAAATGGTGAAGAAAAGGAAATACATGACCCCACCCAATTTCCTGATCAAGATTTATTAGAAGAAGTTTATGAACCCTATGTCAAACTGGATATAATTACACCTACTGACTATATGGGCGGCTTAATGGGTGTTGTTCAAAATGAAAAAAGAGGAGAATTTGTTTCTGTATCAAATGCTGGTAAAAATAGGGTTGTTATGCATTTTGAAGTTCCTCTTGGAGAAATAATATTTGACTTTTTTGATAGAATGAAAGCCATTAGTAGAGGTTATGCTTCAATGGATTATGAATTAATAGGTTACAGAAAATCTGATTTGCTAAAAGTAACTATATTGGTTAATAGGGAACCTGTTGAGGCACTTTCTTTTATTGTTCATAGGAGTAAAATATTTGAAGTATCTAAAAAGATGGTAGAAAAATTAAAGGATTTAATACCAAAACATCAATTCGAAATACCAATTCAAGCAAAGGGTGATGGAAGAATTATCGCAAGATCAACTATTAAAGCATATAGAAAAGATGTTCTTGCTAAATGTTATGGTGGTGATATTACAAGAAAAATGAAATTACTTGAAAAACAAAAAGAAGGCAAAAAGAAAATGAGACAAATAGGCAGTGTTACTATTCCACAAAATGCCTTTTTAGCTATTTTAAAAATAAATGAAGATGAAAAATAATGGAGGAAAATTATGCCTATTGATGGATTGCTTTTAAATAAATTAATAAGAGAAGCTAAAAAATTTGAAGGACAGAAAATTAGAAACATTTATCAACCTGTAAACGATGAAGTTTTATTACAGCTACAAAATGGATTTTTACTTTTTGTATTAAAAAATCCTTCTTATCTAATTTCTTTAGATACTAAACCAAATATGCCTGATTCACCTCAAAATTTTTCTATGTTTCTCAGAAAAAGAATTAAAAATGCAAAGATCAATAAAATTGAACAATTAGGTCTTGATAGATTAGGATATATAGATTTATCTGTAATAGATGAAACTTTTGAATTAAGAAATTACAAATTATATTTTGAATTAATGGGAAGAAATTCTAATATTTTATTAATTGATGAAAACAATAGAATACTTGATGCATTGAAAAAAGGGATAACTCCACAAAGAAGTATTATGCCTGGTGCTGAATATTTTCCTTTTTATAATACTGACTACATTAATATTTTAGAACACGATAATCTTGATTTTGATTTAAACCAACAATTAATGGGTTTTTCTAAAATTAGTAAAAAACTTTTTTTAGAATATATTGAGAAATTTGATTTTATCACTTTTATTGCTGAATTTACTGATAATTCAAATGTATATACATTCGAATATGAAGGGAAAAAAGAAATAATAGCTTTTAAACCAATAAATTATGATTATGAAGAATTTAAATCTCCCTCTGAAGGATTATTAAATCTTTTTCAATTGAGAAGCATTAATTCAAGATTTACAGAATTAAAAAGAAAACTCGAAAAGGTTGTTATTAAAGAAATTGAAAAATATGAGAAATTGTATAAAAAACTAAAATCAGAAGAAAAAGATATTGAAAAAATACCAGAATTAGAAAAACAGGGTCGCTTATTACAGGCGTATCTTTATCAATTTAAAGAAAAAACTGATTCAATAATTGTAGAAGACTGGGATACTGGAGAAAAGGTAAAAATAAAACTAAACCCTCTAAAAACTCCAAATGAAAATTTACAAAGTATATTCAAAAAAGTTCACAAACTAAAGTCAAAAGAACAACATTTAAAAAAGAGAATAAAAATAACCCAAGATATGATTAATTATTTATATCAACTTTGGCAAAGCATAGACTTAGCAGAAGACATTGAGACTTTACAAGAAATAAAAGAAGAAATGGTTGATGAAAGATTAATCACAGAAAAATCATCAAAAAAGAAAATGAAGAGAAAAGGGTCAAAACCATATGAGTTTAATTATAAAGGGTTTAGAATCTTAGTAGGGAAAAATAATATACAAAATGATAAGATTACAAGGGAAGCGGATAGAGAGGATATTTGGATGCATGCTCAGGGGATTCCTGGTGCCCATGTTATTATTAAGACAAATAAACAGGAAGTTCCTGAAGACGTTCTGATGTTTGCTGCATCTTTGGCTGCGAAATACTCTAAAGGTAGATATTCTTCAAAGGTTTCTGTTGATTATACACAAAAAAAACACGTATGGAAACCCAAAGGCGCAAAACCAGGTATGGTACATTATAATAATTTTAAAACTTTATATGTTGAACCAAAACAATAAGCCCTAAAAAAGGGCTTATTGTTTTAAGGATTTTACCATTATTAAAGCGAAAAATTAAATAGCTCAATAAGTGTGGTGATCGTATGAAAAAAACTTTATTTATTATTCTTATAATTACTCTTAATATTTATTTGTTTTCAAATATAACTATTCCAGCATCTATTACATCATATGACAAAGTTTTTTCTTTAAAAGATATTTTTCCTGATATAAAAAACGATAGAACTTTAGCCTTTTTTTCAAATGATTCAATTACATATGATGCTTCTACACTTAAAAATTTAATCTTATCATCTACAGATATATCAAATATTAGCTTTGATTCTACAATTATTACAATCTATTATTTGCCAAATATTGACAAATCAAATACTGAAAACAAATCTAATACAGAAAAACTTTTAGAAAATTTTTTTGAAAAGGATTTTTTAGAATCTACTCCAAATGCAACTATAAATGATTTTGAGATTAGTAAATATATGAAGGATACTCTTGTTTCTACCATATTAGATATGGATTATAGAAGAAGTATGAATAATATTTATGGTAATTTTCTAGTTCTGGATGAAAAAAATATAAGAAAATATATTTCATTTAAAGCTTTAGTTTCTAATTATGATTATGTATATTTTTCAAAAGAAAATATATCATATAAAACTGTTTTAAATACTAATTTAATAGAAAAAAGAAAAATAGATATATTTTCACTTACCATGAAACCTTTAAAAACAAAAGAATCAAATTTAATAAAATTTATGGCGAATAGAACTATTAGAAAAGGTGAAATTATTTTTGAAAACTCTGTAAAAAAAATTCCTGATGTTAAAGCTGGGCAGATAATACCTATTGAAGTATATTATGATGGAGTGAAAATATTATCCTGGGTAAGAATTTTAAATGATGCTATTATAGGTGATATTGTAATGGCAAGAAATGAAAAAACTGGTGTATTAATCAATGGAAAGTTATATTCTGGACCTAAAATAATAATAAATATAGGAGGTAATTTGTAATGAAAAGGATTTCGATTTTTATTAGTATTTTATTAATAATCACTGTCTCTTTTAGTGATTCACTTTGGAAAAAAGCTAATACTAAAAATTTATTTTCCAATCCTGAAAAAAATTATTCTATCGGAGACATTATAACAGTTGCGGTCTCAGAAAATCCTTCTTTAAGTTTGTCTGATAATAACCCAGATCCTTTTTCAGGAGTTATGGGAACTGTTGGTGCTATTTTTAATACTGTTGGAAATATTGATCTTATGAAATTCTTTCCATTAGGCGCAAATAAACCAGAAAATATTAAAGTATCAAACAAAAAATCTTCCTCTCAAAGCAAAGCTAACGTAAATCTTTATGTATCTGCTAAAGTAATATCAGTTTCAAAAAATGGAATTGTAAAAATTCATGGGGAAAAGGAATTTAAGGTGGACTCACAGAAAAAAATAATGATAATAGAAGGATATGCTGATCCTTCAAATATTAAAGATGGTGTAATAGATTCAAAAAATTTAGCAGAAGCTAAAATCTGGTATCAAGGTGATACCGATCTTCAAAAAGACCCAAACAATAAAACATGGCTTGCCTGGTTATTGTCTGGAATATCAAATTTATTCTTTTAAGGAGTGATTGATGTGAAAAAAGGATTTTTATCAATATTTTTAATTTTAATTACCATAACTACATTTTCTACTGTAAGACTTAAGGATATTGCATATTTTAGAGGAGCTAGAGATAATCAACTTTTCGGAATAGGTGTTGTTACGGGTTTAAACGGAACAGGCGATTCTGGTAAAGTTACTTCTGAATTATTAAACAATATGATGAAAAATTTGAATATAAGTTTACAGAATACATTTACTACAAAAAATTCCGCAGTTGTGTTTGTATTTGCCGATATTCCAGCATTTTATAAAGAAGGTATGAAGTTAGATGTTGTAGTAACAGCTGCCGGTGATTCAAAAAGTCTTGAAGGTGGATTTTTAATTCAAACACCATTGTATGGAGCAGATAATCAAGTTTATGCTATAGCTCAGGGAAGTGTTTTAACTGGTGGTGTAGAGGTTAGTGGAACTGCAAACTTACAGAAAAGAAATAAAGTCACAGGCGTTATTCCTCAAGGAGCCATTGTTGAAAATGAAATTCCAACATCTATAATTTCCAACAATACTGTAACTGTACTATTAAGAAATCCTGATGTTACAACTGCCGCAAGAACAGCGTTATCTATAAATAAACAGTTTGGTCAAAAGCTAGCAAAAGCTGTAAACCCATCATCAATAAAAATTGCAATACCAGATGTATTTTCTGACGATTTAATTTCATTTTTAGCTTTAATTGAAGAAGTAGAAGTTGATCCTGATTCTAGAGCAAAAATTGTTGTTAATGAAAAAACTGGAACAATTGTCTTTGGTGGAAATGTTAAAGTCGCTGATTTTACGCTTAATTATGGTAATTTTGTAATATCTGTCAACAATGGAAAAGTCGGGGATAGTGATGCTACAATATACAATTTAGTGAACGCATTAAAAGCTGCTGGTGCTACTCCTCAGGATGTTATAGCAATAATCCAAAACTTATCTGCAGCTGGATATTTATATGCAGATTTGGTGGTGATGTAGATGATTTCAGCAGTTTCTTTATCTGGAATACCTAAAAATTACAATAATTTAAAAAAAGAAGATGTGGCTGCTGAATTAGTTGGATCTGTCTTCTCAAAAGTATTTAAAGATATGTATAATTCCAATGCTTTTGAAAGTGATTTATTGCCAAAATCAAATACTGAAAAATGGTTTAAAGATATGTTAATTGATCAATATTCAATAAAAATAGCAAAAAATAATATGAAACCACTAATTAATGATATCATTAAAGCTTATCAAAAACCTTAATTTATATTTAATTAACAGAGCCTAATATGGCTCTGTTTTTATATTGACAATATAAATTAAAAAATGTATAATTAAATCGAACGTTCGTTTGTTTTATTAAAATAATATATTTTTACTTATATATGATATAATTATAATGAAAATATTATTGGAGGTGGACTATGAAAAAAGTTATATTTTTTCTATTTATTCTTATATTTACATTAACAGCTTTTGCAGATATCTATGATGTAATTCCTCAAAATTCTAAAGCTGTTATTGTAATGAATAACGCAAAAACTGTATATGAAGATTTAAAAACTGTTCCTGTTTTTGGAAAAATTTTAGATGATCCTACTTATGCTGAAAGTCTTATTTCTGGAATGATTGATGCATATATTCAATCATTAGAAATGGATAGTGATGAAGTATATGCTGCACTAGAAAAAAATGTTGGTTTATTTATTATTGAACCAACAGATAATGAATATGATTTTGGTATTGTATTAGGTCCTGTTGATGATGGAAATAAATATGTGGATATTTTCAGCAAAGTTATTAATGCTTTGATGCCAGATGATGCAGGAATGAGTTTTGATTATATTGTAAGGAAAAGTGATTTACAGGATTATTTGATAATAACCACAAATAAAAAAGCTTATGAAAATTCTCAATTAAAATTTGCACCTCAAAAAAGGTTTAATGATACCGGAATATATGAGGAAATAGATACAAGTTCTTTAAAAGGTTATGGATTTTCAAATGTAAAAGATGGATATTTATATAGCACTTTTGATTTATTTACTAATAGTAAAATAACTCCAACCCATGTAAATGTTGATAATTCAGATTTTTATGGATTACTTTTTTCGAGAACAAATTATTTACCTAAAGATTTATCTATTAATTTTAGTTCCTTCGGAATTACTTTGCCAGAAAATTTAATAAATAATATTTTAAATGAGTCAAATTGGGCCGAAGAAACATCATTAATCAATTTAAAAATGGATGATGAAACCGGAGATATGTCTGCTGATATGGCATTAAAAATAATGATAAATACAAAAAGTTCTTTTGATGAAATAGAAAAACTTATTCCATCAGATGCATCAATAGAAAAATTAGGTTCGAATTATATAAAAGTTACACATACTGTAAAAGATAACACTATTTCATTTTATTTATGGAAAGATTCAGATATATTGTATATTTCGAATGTTGATAAAAATAAAATAAATGAATATGATAAAAAAGCTATTAAGTTATCTCAAAATAAATTATATACAGAATTAAAATCAAAAGTTCCTGAATCAAATATCGGTTTAATATTCTTTGATTTAAAACCTTTAATAAACTTTTTAAAGGATTATTTGGGGGTTGAAGGTTTAGATGGAGAATTTGGAGGATTAGCTACTTCTGTATATACTAAATCTCCAGAAGGTAAAAATATGATAGAATTCCATTTTGTAATGAAATAAATTAATAAAATAACGGAGGAAAAATCCTCCGTTATTTTTATTTTTAATTCAATATATCAGATACTTTGATGTCCATATTCTCTTTTACTTCTATATTTTTTTCATCGTTATTGTTATCATCAATAAATACTTTAAAAGTATATGTCCCTTTATCTAATTGGATTTCATCTGATCTTTTTCCACTCCCAAGAGTTTTTACTTCAGCAATCTTTTCATTATCTTTATAAATTGATATATTAGCCGAAGTCGTAGTTGCATCATTATAATAAACATCATTGGTAATAGTTACTTTAACCTTTGATTGCATTAAACTATTAATATCAAAATTAGCACAGGAGGTTAAGAACAAAATCAATACAAAAAATGGAATTAATAATTTTATTTTTTTCATATTTCACACCTCACTTTGAATTCCTGATAATTTCTTCAAATACTTGAGTAAATTCCTCAATACTCATATTTTTATTTAATAAATCGCTGGTTCCTGTTTTATATAAATATAAGTTATCTTTTAATATATCATATATTGCTAATTTATCTGTATTATATGTAATATATGCAAATCTCCCATAATTATCATAAAAATCTATACTATTTATACTATTTAAAGAACTTAATCTATTTGTAGTTAAATTAACAACATTTAGTTTATATGATTGCAAATATGGGAACTTTATATTATAAGAGAGATTTCCTGATTTGTATGGGACAATAAAATCCGAAGGAATACTTGATCTTAAATCCATTTTATATAAACTATTATCCTCATTCTTTACAATAATATAATTTTCTGGTGAAATAAAAATTTTAGAATTCTCATTAATAATATTATCATCTAAATAATGGATTTTTACTTCGTTATCTCCTATTAATGTTTTATTTTGAGTATTGTCATATGGAAATTCTAAAACAACTAATGGTATATTATATTTTGCTTCAACTAAATTTGTTGCTCCTTGTGTCAAATCTCTAACTACCATGGTAGAATCCCATGTTAAATCTTTTAATACAACAAATGTAGAATTTTCATATGTATAGCCATCAATAATATCTCCATAAGTTATTGTAGAAACATGAGATTCATTATTATCTATTTCAGCATTTGGCTCGCCAACTAATTCAAAATCTCCAACCGTTCTATTATTTCCAATAAATTTAAATGTCTTATTACTTGAAGTAGTTAAATCATCTGTAATATCTAAAGAACTTATAATACTATCCTTTTTTATAGCATATAAAATGTTTTTATTATTTAATACAACTGGACCTTTTATGTTTGACATATCTGAAATCAAAGTATATTCTGAATCTGTTGATCCTGAAGTTGCTGAATAATGAACTATTTTTAGTTTTATTTTATCATTATCTTTCATCTTATACAATAATTTATCATTCTCTAAAACTTTAAAATATAAATTATCCTTATCTAATTTAATCCCCAAATTTGTTGGATCTGTGCTTATATTTACTTTATTATCAAAAACTAATAGCTTAGTACTTTCATTAGAAATTGCGAATAAATAATTATTTCCATCAAATTGTAAAGGTGACCATATTTTTCCATTTCCTTCAACAGATTTATTGAATAATGATTCTTTAGATATTGATTGAGGTAAATCTTTTCCTTCAGGATATAATAATACCGTTCTAACATTGTCTCCAAATTTAAAGTTTCCATTGACATATACATTTCCATCTATTTTATCAGAAAGCACAGTATTGATAAAATGCTCATCGAATTTATCTAATATATCTGTATACCATAATGTTTTTTCTAATGAACTTACTCTTAAATAAGAAAGATTATTTTTACTGTCAATAGTTATTAAACCCGATACGACCTGATTACCATTTGCATCATAACTTACGTATAAATGATTATCTTCAAAATTAACAGTAGTTTTCTGAACTGGTTTATCTATAAAATGCGGTGTTATTATTTCTCCTTTTTTCTCAGTGGTTACACATCCTGCTAAAAAAAGCATTACTAATAATATAACACTTAGTAATTTTACCATTTTCATAATGCTCACCTCACTTTCTGATTATAGCTTGAACAGCTTCTCTTTTCAACGATTCTTCATCTGAGGAAGATAACAATCTAATCATTACCATCTTTTCATTGTTTATATTTGATAAATCTATAATGCCATAAAGAGGGTTATCCTTTATATCTTTTCCTTCAAAATACATATAAATTCCAAAATCATCAGTAAATTTAGAAGTTACTGATTTTATTTTATATGGAATATTATTTTTTACACCAATATTTTTTAATTTTTCAAAATCTAAATTAACTGGTGCCATTAATTTTGTTTTCATTTTATTTCCTTTAATAACAAGATTAATATCGGCAGCATCTTTTACTTGATTTTCTTGAACTTTTTTAAATTCTATTGAATATTCCGAAGATGAACTTAAATCGAATCTCTTAATATATGCTCCATCTTCTAATGTTTTTGTTGAATCCACTGGAACTAAGGCAAAATAATATTTATTCAAAATTTTCTTTACGTTTTGTTTTTCATTATCTGATTTCTCAAATAAATATAATTCTTTTTCATCGAAATCTGGATTATTATCTGCATCATTTGGTATTACTAAAACAGCATAATATTTAACTTCATTTTGATCTTCTAAAGGTATCTGAACTTTATAATCCAATATAATTTTCACATTATATTTAATTCTTAATTCTGAAAATAAAATATATGTTTTATTTTTGCTATATATAACACTATCTATTGAAGGAATATTTATGCTAACATCGCTTTTCTGCAATAATAGCGTTCCACCTAAAGTTACTTCAGATGTGTTTGAAATTTGAATCCCATCAGATGTGAATAATTTTAATTCTGTAAAATCTTTTTCTGATGAATTATTTAAATTAATATATTTAAGTCTTGAAATATTTTCTGTGTTATCGAGATAAGCTAAATATCCAGATTTTGATAAAGAAATTGGATACGATGATTTATCGCTTAAATTATATAGCTCTCTTACATCTTTTATTTCTTTAACTTTTTCACCACTATCCAGTACTTTAGTAGTTCCAAGTTTTCCAACATAAACCTTATTATTCGCACTATATACTATTAAATTATTTACTATCATATAATAATCATTTATATTAAATCCTTTTAATGTATTTCCTACAGGATCTGCTAATCTGTAATATTCACTTTGTTCATAATCAAATGCATATAATCCTTTATTTTCAGTATTTATAAAATATAGCCAGCCTGTAGAATCCATTTGAACAGGTTGCCATGAACCTGGAAATTTTTCATTTCTAGTTGTTAAAACATTAATTTTTAAATTTTCAGTTTCTGCCTCTGCATCTGGAATTTTCAATTTTGGATTTTTTGAAGCATTTTCTAAAAGTACTATTTTCCAGATTCTTCCACTGCTTTTCCCAATAGAAATTGCAAAATTACCTATTAAATAATAATAATCTGGTTTTATCCTTAATGCATAATCTATTGAAAAAACTGTAAATACTGATGGAATATCGATCTGAGCAGCTTCTTTTGATACTGAGTCATCATATATTGTTAATTTTTTCTTACCTTCTAATCCAGGTACAACAGAAACTTTTAATATATTTTCTGTTGAATTATCTACAAATATCTTTTGATCATTCCAAAACTTTTCTGCCCCGGACATATTTTTAACCGGCTCAGAGCCCTTTTTCCCACCAAATGGGTTTAAAAAAGCTAATGGGCCACAACTACTTAATACAATCATTATAAAAATCAATAATACCGCTAAATATACTTTTTTCATCTAATAACCCCCTTTTTATTTATTAAAATAATCCTTTACTATATAATTTGATGGCACATTACTCCCTTCTATTTTTAAAGCATATAAGTATCCATCTTTACTTCCAATATATAGAATTCCATCTTTTATAACAGGACTTGATGAAATTCCATAATTGCTACTAAATATCCAATCAATTTTATAATCTTTAGTTATTGCATAAACATTTGCATCTAAACTTGCAAAATAAATATTCCCTCTATCATCAAACGTAGGGGTCGATATTATTCCACCTTCTGTTTTTAACTTATAAATCAATTCACCATTTTCATTCAAAATATAGAAATAATTATCTAAACTTCCAAAACAAATATTCCCTTTATCATCAATACTTACTTTTGTTTGAATTGAACTATTTGTTTTAAATTTCCATATAATAATACCTTTATCAGATATTTTATACATATAGTTATCATCACTTCCAATGTATATATTACCTTTTTTATCTATTGAAGGCGAAGATTTTATAGAACTACTTGTTCTAATTTTCCATTCCAGCTTTCCATCTTGAGTAATAGAATAAACATATGAATCTCCACTTGCAAATATTATATTCTTATCGTAATAAGCTGGTATTCCTGCAATGTAATCTCCTGTCTTAAATTTCCATTCAATTTTTCCATCTTTAGAAGACAATGCATATAAATTTCCATCATATCCACCAATGTATATTTTATCATCGATTACCAGTGGTGTAGAAACAATTTTATAAGTAACTTTATTTTTCCAATTTAACTTTCCTTCTTTACTAATAGAATACACATTTCCAGAATTATCTCCAAAATATAAATTTCCATTTTTATCAATATTGGCGGAACCTATTATTTCTGATTCAACAGGAACTTTCCATTTTAATTCTCCTTTTAAGCTTAAACAATAGAAATATTTATCATAGCTACCAAAATAAATTGAATCATTAACAACAAGTGGAACACTTTCTATCCAACCTTTAGTTTTAAAATTCCATTTTATTTTTCCATATGGATTGATTGTTTTAAATTTCCATAATTTCCCTTCTTTTTTTCCATTTCTTGAATCTGTAACGACAACTTTCCAATAGTAAGTAGTTTTTGGTTTTAATAATTTTTCTGGTTTATATATTGAAATTGTACTATCTCTTGAAATTAAATTTAATTTATCTGGATTCTCTCCAAAATATAAATCATAGTATATTGTATCTCCATCCATATCATAAGCTTGCCAGGATAATGTTGTATATAATGAAACATCTACCTGTCCATCTTCAGGATAAGGATTCCCTGGTCCTAAAGGTAATGAATTTTTTATTACTTTTAATCTTCCATCATTAAAATTATTCTTTTTAAATCTTGGCCATTGTGCAAATTCATCTAAATTTAAATCTTCAACATTCATAGAATATAATGTCCCATCTATATCAGAGAAAATCAATGAATTATTTGTTAATAACAAATTGGAGTTAACTATATCTTTAATATCTTTTTTCCATTCTAAATATCCTTTGCTATTGAGGCAATAAACATAATGATCATAACTTGCAAAATAGATATTTTTTTTGTTTCCGACAAGAGGAGTCGAGGAAACAATATAATCAGCTTTAAACTTCCATTTCAGTGTTCCATCTGGATTTATTGCATACAAATAATAATCCCAGCTACCTACATAGACTGTATTATCACTATCTATAATCGGTGATGATCTAATATAATTTTCCGTCTTAAACTTCCATTTTAACTTTCCTTCATAAGTTAAAGCGTAAAGATAACCATCTTCAGAACCTATATAAATATTTTCGTCTTTACTTAAAGCAGGTGTTCGAGATATTCTATTTTCTGTTTTAAACTTCCATTTCAGTGTTCCATCTGGATTTATTGCATATAAGTATCCATCCCAACTACCTACATAAATAGTTCTATCTCTTCCCATTACTACACTACCGCTAATAGAATTATTTGTCTTAAACTTCCATTTCAATGTTCCATCTGGATTTATTGCATATAAATATCCATCCCAACTACCTACATAAATAGTTCCATCTATATCAATAGTAGGAGATGAAGATATTATATCACCAGTTTTAAATTTCCAAACAATTTCTCCATTTTCATTAATTACATATAAATATCCATTATTATTTCCAACATATACTAAATCCTTTCTTATTGTAGGATTAGACCAAACTTTATCTCCTATTTTTATTTTCCATATTAATAAACCTTTTGAATTAAATTTATATAAATTACCGCCATTATCACCAATTATTATATTTCCTTTAGAATCTATTACAGGACTTCCTTCAATTTTATAATCCAATTTATATTTCCAAGTTATTATAGGAGAAAATCGTGTTTTTAATTTATAAATTCCTTCCTTAGAATAATTACCTTTATCATCTTTTGCTACTATTTTTATATAATATTCTGATCCTGGTTTTAAATTATTAGATAAAACTATATAATTTTTTTCATAATTCTCTTTAATTAATTTTATATTGTCTTTACTTTCACCTAAATATATATCATATAATAATTTATCCTTATCAACATCTGTAGATTCCCAAGAAATTGTAGAATCATATGTTATTTCCATATCTTTAAGATTTAATATTGGTGTTGCTGGAGCATGAGATGTGGTAAATTCATAAATGTCACTAACATTAGTATTATTTTCAGAATCTATTGATTCTATTTTCCAATAATATTTTTCTCCAGGTTTTAGCTTTTGAGTGATATTATAATAATTATTTTTAATATTTTTGTCTATAATCTTTAATTCTTTTTTATCTTTTCCAAAATATAGATTATATGAAATACCCTTACTATCTTTATCTTTTGAATTCCACATAAGTTTTAGACTTATTTCTACATTTGTAGCATTATTAGATGGGTATACAGCTATAGCTTTTTGAGGTCTATAATACAACTTAAATTTATAAATATTACTTGATGTTTTAAAATATCCATCGTTAGCTATTATTTTTATATAATATTCACTATTTCCCTTTAATGAATTAACCTCATACTTGTTTTCTTTTAAATTCTGTATTAACGGAATCATTTGATCATTATTTTTCTGACTATAATATATATCAAAACTTAATTGATCTTCATTCGGATCTATTGCTTTCCAAGAAATGGTAAAACTATTATCAATCACAACTGTTGAATCGTTTTCAGGATATACTATTTCAATATTTTTAGGAGGTAAATTTAAATATCTTCTATTTAAAAAACCTCTACTATAAGTCCATACTAAATAATCAAAAGGCATTCCCACTTCTAAATAATATATTTCGCCTTTACTTGATATGAAAAATAATCTTTTATTATCATAAAATAAAAATTTTTCTGAATTAAAACTCATATTATATTTTTCTATTTTTTTAGAAGATATATCCAAGATATTTAATTTTTTATCGTCTGTAGAAAAAAGAATTTTATTATTTACTAATAAAATATCACTGTTTATTCCATTAATTTCTAAATTTAAAAGTTCTTTCCCTGATTTGTCATATTTTACAATATTTTTATTAGTAGCCATATAAATATCATTTTTATTATCAATTAGCACATTAAACATTTTTTCAACATTATTATATTCTTTACTCCATAATTTATTACCTTTTTCATCAAATGAATATAATATATGATTGCTACTTATAACATATATATTTCCTGATAAATCAGTTGCAAAATCACCAATGGCACTTCCGCTAATTTTTGCAATCCATAAATTATTTCCAAGAGAATCGAAGCAATATATATTACCATTTCCATCACCAAAATATATTTTTTTGTCATATGAAATAATCAAATTAGAAGTTATTGTAGAATTTAATTTTTTTCTCCATATTATATTAAAATTTTTAAATCTATACAAAGTACCAACATCAGTAACTAAATACAAATCACCTGAAGGTAAAGAGGCTATAGAATATATATTTTCAAAAAAATCTTTTGAATATATTTCTTTTCCTAATAAATCGTAAACATATAATTTGGTACCATTAGAAAAAACTAAATTATTATTATAATCAATCAAAAATGGAGTAAATATAGTTGAATCAAATTTCTTTGAAAAAATCATCTTTTGATCTTTAAATGAATAAATATATAAAGTATCTAAATCATGAAAATAAAGAGTGTTATTATAAATAAAAAAATCATCCACTCTTTTTTTGTCTGTATTAATTTTATTTAAATTAAAATCTTTTGTATAAATAATTTTTACTTCATTCTCTAAAGCAGTTTTAGAAGCAGTTTTTTCATTCGAAGAAATCTTAGTAGAAGTATTAATATTAACTTCATCTTTTTTTGAAAAATTTAGTAACGAACAACTATTAAAAATAAAAAGAGATAGTAATATTAACAAAAGTAAATATATATAATTTTTTTTATACATACCACACCCCCTGAATAATTAATATACATATTTATTATAACAAAAAAAAACATAATTTTAAAGTAACTTTCAATTATTTAGTCTAAAAATTTGAAATTTATTCTATATTAAAATCGTCTAATTTTTCAAAAAAATAAAGGAAATAAAAAGAAACCCCCTGTCTTTTGACAGGGGGAAAAATAAAAAGAGGGGCGCTACCTACTCTCGCATGGATTGCCCATACTACCATCGGCCCAGATATGCTTAACGGTCGGGTTCGGTATGGATCCGCGTGTGCCCATATCTGGTATCTGCACCCCTCAAAACTCATTCACATGTGCATAGTTACTTAATAAGGTCAAGGCCTCGGGCTATTAGTACCGGTCGGCTCAATACATCACTGTACTTACACCTCCGGCCTATCTACGTCCTAGTCTCGAACTGCCCTTACCTCCGAAGAGTGGGAAACCTCATCTCGGGGCCCGTTTCCCGCTTAGATGCTTTCAGCGGTTATCGGTCAGGTACATAGCTACTCAGCTCCTGCTCCTGGCGGAACAGCTGATTCACTAGCGGTACCCTCACACCGGTCCTCTCGTACTAGGTGTGACCCCCCTCAAGTTTCCTACGCCCGCAGCAGATAGGGACCGAACTGTCTCACGACGTTCTGAACCCAACTCACGTACCGCTTTAATGGGCGAACAGCCCAACCCTTGGGACCTACTTCAGCCCCAGGATGCGATGAGTCAACATCGAGGTGCCAATCCGCGCCGTCGATATGAACTCTTGAGCGCGATAAGCCTGTTATCCCCGGGGTAACTTTTATCCGTTGATCGACGGCCCTTCCACTCGGATCCGCCGGGTCACTAAGACCGTGTTTCCACCCTGCTCGACCTGTCAGTCTCGCAGTCAGGCAGGCTTTTGCCTTTGCACTCTCCTGTGGATTTCCAACCCACATGAGCCTACCTTCGCGCACCTCCGTTACTCTTTAGGAGGCGACCGCCCCAGTCAAACTGCCCACCTAACACTGTCCCATCACTGCTCTTCACAATCAATGGTTAGTAACCCATCATGATAAGGGTGGTATCCCACCGGCGGCTCCACCTACCCTTGCGAGCAGGTTTCTCTGCCTCCCACCTATCCTGTACATATCATGACAAGTTACAATGTCAGGCTACAGTAAAACTCCACGGGGTCTTTCCGTCTAACTGCGGGTACTGGGCATCTTCACCCAGTCTGTAATTTCACCAGGCCCTCCGCTGAGACAGTGTCCAAATCGTTACGCCATTCATGCAGGTCGGAACTTACCCGACAAGGAATTTCGCTACCTTAGGACCGTTATAGTTACGGCCGCCGTTTACCGGGGCTTCGGTTCGTACCTCTCAGCACTCCCCTTAACCTTCCGGCACTGGGCAGGCGTCAGACCCTATACGTCCTCTTTCCGAGTTCGCAGAGTCCTGTGTTTTTGGTAAACAGTCGCCTGGACCTTGTCACTGCGACTCCCCAATGCAGTTGCCTACATCAAGGAGCACCCCTTCTCCCGAAGTTACGGGGCTATTTTGCCGAGTTCCTTAGCGGAGGTTAGCCTGCTCCCCTTAGCCTTCTCAGCTCACCCACCTGTGTCGGTTTTCGGAACGGGCATACATTTCCCAGTAAGCGAGGCTTTTCTTGGCAGCCTGGCTACGACCTCGTTGGACCTTCGTCCTCCCCATCACGCTTCAGCCTCCACCGGCGGATTTACCTACCAGCTTCTTCGACCTTTGCGCTTGGATGAGCGTGCCACTTGCTCACGAGGCTTCGCCTTCTGCGTCCCCCCTCTTACTATCGGTCATGTATGGCACAGGATTCTTTACCTGTTTTCCATCGGTTACTCCTTTCGGATTCACCTTAGGTCCCGGCTTACCCTGGGCGGACGACCCTTCCCCAGGTACCCTTGGGCTTTCGGGGGGAAGGATTCTCACCTTCCTCTCGTTACTCATGCCCACATCCGCTCTTGTGCTTCGTCCAGCATTCCTCACGAATTGCCTTCTCCCTACTGCACAATGCTCCCCTACCAATCCGCAGATTCCGCAGCTTCGGGGTACAGCTTCAGCCTCCTTACATTTTCGGCGCAGTCCGCCTCAACCGGTGAGCTGTTACGCACTCTTTTAATGATGGCTGCTTCTAAGCCAACATCCCGGCTGTCTCTGGCAGTCCACTACCTTTCACACTTAGCTGTCCCTTTGAGCCCTTAGCTGGCGGTCTGGGCTGTTTCCCTCTCGACCATGGAGCTTTTCCCCCACAGTCTGTCTCCCAACCACTAAGTTACGGTATTCGGAGTTTGACAAGTTTCGGAGGTTACCCCCCTACGCCTATCAGTGCTCTACCCCCGCAACTCTTGGTTGAGGCCGTGCCTACACACGTTTCGGGGAGATCCAGCTATCACCAGGTTCGGTTGGCTTTTCACCCCTATCCACAGGTCATCCGAATGCGTTTCACTGCATACCGGTTCGGGCCTCCATTGCGTTTCACCGCAACTTCACCCTGCCCATGGATAGCTCACCTGGCTTCGGGTCTGCATACATTGACTTCACGCCCTTTTCAGGCTCGCTTTCACTTCGGCTCCACCTCTCCCGGCTTAACCTCGCCAATGCATGCAATTCGTGGGCACATTAATCAAAAGGCACGCGGTCACTCCGTAGAGCTCCCACTTCTTGTAGGCTTACGGTTTCAGGTTCTCTTTCACTCCCCTCCCGGGGTCCTTTTCACCTTTCCCTCACGGTACTCTTCCGCTATCGGTCAACGGGTAGTATTTAGCCTTGGATGGTGGTCCACCCTGATTCACGCAGGATTCCTCGTGTCCCACGCTACTTGGGAGAGTAATCCAGGAGTTCCTATGTATTTCGCCTACGGGACTTTCACCCTCTCCGGTGTACCTTCCCAGATACTTCGGCTATACATTTTTCACTCCCGAGCCTCATGCAGTTGGCTCCGATTACTTCCCGCTACCCCAGTTAGGCAACGGCTGCACCCTTTTACACCTAACTGGTTTGGGCTCCTCCCCTTTCGCTCGCCACTACTCAGGGAATCTCTTTCGATTTCTTTTCCTCCGGGTACTAAGATGTTTCCCTTCCCCGGGTTCGCCCCGGCTCTCGCCGGTCTTCGGGTTGCCCCATTCGGATATCTGCGGATCTACGCTCGCTTGCAGCTCCCCGCAGCTTTTCGCAGCTTGCCACGTCCTTCTTCGCCTCCCGTCACCTAGGCATCCTCCGTAAGCCCTTTTTACCTTGACCTTATCTTTCACTATGCACTTGTCAATGAGCTGGTGGAGTAGAGGGGACTTGAACCCCTAACCTTCTGCGTGCAAGGCAGACGCTCTCCCAATTGAGCTACTACCCCAACTCCTTCACTACTGAACAGAGACACCCATTCTTCTTTTCTCCTTAGAAAGGAGGTGATCCAGGCGCACCTTCCGGTACACCTACCTTGTTACGACTTAGCCCCCCTCGCTGACTCCACCCTCAATAGGCGTCCTCCTTGCGGTTGGACTACCCATCTTCGGGCGTTTCCAACTCGGGTGGCTTGACGGGCGGTGTGTACAAGACCCGGGAACGTATTCACCGCAGTGTGGCTGACCTGCGATTACTAGCGATTCCGGCTTCATGCAGTCGGGTTTCAGACTGCAATCTGAACTGGGGTAGGGTTTCTGGGATTCGCTCCACCTCTCGGCCTCGCTGCCCTCTGTCCCTACCATTGTAGCGCGTGTGTCGCCCAAGACATAAGGGGCACGATTACCTGACGTCATCCCCTCCTTCCTCCGCCTCGTCGGCGGCTGTCCCGTTAGGGTTCCCACCTTTACGTGCTGGTAACTAACGGCAAGGGTTGCGCTCGTTGCGGGACTTAACCCAACACCTCACGGCACGAGCTGACGACGGCCGTGCACCACCTGTATAGGCTCCCAGTACCGAAGTACCAGGTCCCCACTATCTCTAGTGAGTACCACCTATATGTCAAGCCTTGGTAAGGTCCTTCGCTTAGCTTCGAATTAAACCACACGCTCCACCGCTTGTGCGGGTCCCCGTCAATTCCTTTGAGTTTCATCCTTGCGGACGTACTCCCCAGGCGGCCCACTTATCGCCTTAGCTTCAGCACGAACGGTACTACCGCTCACACCTAGTGGGCATCGTTTACGGCTAGGACTACCCGGGTATCTAATCCGGTTTGCTCCCCTAGCTTTCGGGCCTCAGCGTCAGGTTTACCCCAGGAGACCGTCTTCACCACCGGCCTTCTTACCTGTATCTACGCATTTCACCGCTACACAGGTAATTCCGTCTCCCTCTAGTAACCTCAAGTCTTCCAGTTTCAGACGCAACTCCTTGGTTGAGCCAAGGTCTTTTACATCTGACTTAGATGACCGCCTACACCCCCTTTACGCCCAGTGATTCCGGGCAACGCTCGCCCCCTACGTATTACCGCGGCTGCTGGCACGTAGTTAGCCGGGGCTTTTCTTTATCTACCCTCATCTGTGAGCCATTCCCTGCTCACTTTATTGTTCGATAAATTCAGGAGTTTACGTCCCGAAGGACTTCGTCCTCCACGCGGCGTCGCTGGATCAGGGTTTCCCCCATTGTCCAATATTCCCCACTGCTGCCTCCCGTAGGAGTGGGGGCCGTGTCTCAGTCCCCCTGTGGCCGGCCACGCTCTCACGCCGGCTACCCGTCGTCGGCTTGGTAGGCTTTTACCCTCCCAACTACCTGATGGGTCGCAGGCAGCTCCCTCAGCCATGCCTTAGCACGCTTTCACCTCTCGGTCTTATCCGGTATTAGCCACCGTTTCCAGTGGTTGTCCCGGTCTGAGGGACACTTTCCTACGCGTTACTCACCCGTTCGCCACTAGTACTACAGCCCGAAGACTGCCTCCTCGTTCGACTTGCATGTGTTAAGCACGCCGCCAGCGTTCGCCCTGAGCCAGGATCAAACCCTCCATCCAAGACTTCGAGTTCGATCTTAACTCTCACTTCTTACTTCCGCTGGGTGTCTCTGTTCACTTGTCAAGGAGCTTCTTCCTTTTTTCTCCCGCAGACCTCTTCGTCCGCGTCCGAGTATATATATTACCATCTTTCTTTCACTTTGTCAACTTACAACTTCGTTAATTTTGTTAATCATTCGTGAATTCATTCCTAACCCTTTTCTTTTCCTATTTCTATACTTCCGCCATTATTACATATCTCCTTAGTTTTTCTATATCTTCATTATTTCCTATAACCATTAGAGAATCCCTTGCTTTTATTTTATAATTTGATTTCGGATTGTATTGAGCTTTTCCCTTACTTCTAATTGCCATTACTATAATATCTAATGATCTAGATAACTCTAATTCTCCTAATTCTTTTCCAACCATCCAACTATTTTCTGGTATTCTTATCTCTGCAAATCCAAACTCTTCTCCAAAATCCATTTGAGTACTTTCTATAAAAGATAAAACATTTGGTTTCGATATCATTAAAGCCATTCTTTTACCTGTTATTTCTGGTGGCAAAATTACATTATCTACACCAGCATATAATAATTTTCGTAATTCCTCAGAACTATTAGCTCTTGATACTACATAAAGTGAAGGATTTAATGTTTTAGCTGTTAATGATATATATAAATTATCAACATCATCAGGAAGCGTTAACAACAATCCTTTTGCTTCAGTTATTTTAGCTTTAAATAAAATATCCTCATCCTTTGCATCACCAATTATATAATTAATATTTTTATATTCATCTTTTTCTATTAGCTTATCTATCTTATTTTGGTCATTTTCAATTATTATATATGGAATATTGTTTTTAATAAAATCATCTATGATGTATTTTCCAGTTTTTCCACCGCCAACAACTATATAATGATCTTTAATATTTTCAATCCTTTTAAGCATTTTTAGCCCCCCTCCAATTTTATTAAAATCCCCTTCTACTAATAATGCTGTTAACGAAGAAATCAAATATAACACAACAGAAATACCAGAAAAAATCAAAATTGTATCAAATATTATAGTTGCATGGGAAATATTATCTGGCATTCCGTACCCAACAGTAGATAAAGTAATGGCCGTTATATAAAAAGCTGTAAAAAAGTCCCACTTTTCTAAAATCATAAATCCAATAATTCCTACAAGAAATATTATTAATATAATACTTATAGATACTGTTATTTGTTTAAATATTCTTCTATATTCTTCCATAATTCCACTCCTAAATGTATGGATATGTATTTTTATAATATGAGTATTGTTCCTTTAAAAATTTATTTTCAAGATACTCTTTTAATGATATTTTTAAATATTTTTTTATAATATTTTCGTTTAATCCAATTTCTTCCAATTCAATTTTAATTTTATTATAACTACCCTTATTTTTAATGTATTCTTCATTAATTGCTAAAAAAAGAATTCTATTTACTCTGTAATTTTTAGAAAATATTATATCATTTTTGAGAGTATTAAATATATTAATCGGATTTGCATTTCCTGCATAAGATGCTCTTTCTATTGCATTATCATATGCATTTCTATTTTTCTTATAATATAATTTCTTTATATCTTCTTTATTTAATATCTTATTTTCATGCTTCAAATAACCTAAAAATTTATACACTTCACTTTCTATCTCCTCAACATCATTCTTACTTATACTAAATTCCTCCAAATACTCAGTTTTTAATAAATTTTTTAATGACTGAATTTTGTCATCTTTTATTACAGTCATCCAACCAACTGGAATACCTTCACTATTAAATATATCTTTTATAACATTGTTTTTTAATTTATAAATTTGAAAAATAATTTTTTCTATTAATGCTTCTATCAGCAATATATAAGTATCTAATATATCTTTTGATATAATTATATTATATAATCTTTCTTTTATTTCACCATTTTTAAATTGATGCAATGGGGAGCCTTTATAATGTAGCTCTAAAGGAGAAATATCTATATTTTGCTTTTTTATAAGAATTATTGTTTTTACTAATTTAATTAATAATTTTCTCTTTTTACTATCTTTTATCAATTTATTAGAAATAGGTAAATGTTTTAAATCCCCCACTTCCAAATCAACACTTCCTGCTATAAATTTATACAAATAAAAAGCTAATTTACTATTTAAAAAACCTAATAATGCAAATTTAAAATTTTCATCATCTGTAAAAATGCTACTTCCTTTGCAATCAAAAAGAAAATTTTCGGGAAGTATTCTGAAAGTTGGACCTTTTGATGTAGTCATAGAATAAGTTATTCCAGATTTAAAATAATATTTTTTATTTGGTAGGTGATTACCCATATTTTTTAAAATATTATAATTTTCATCATCAAATGCTATAACCCACCACAAATTACCAAACCACTTATTATATGGTCCTCCTTTTGCATAAGGAACCCATTTTTTGTTATCAACTTTATGATTAAAACTTATTTCTTCCTTAGGGACTTGCCAGTGATACCTTAAGAATCTTTTGTTATCACCAGTTGCTATACCCTGCCTCACATCTGCAAATTTAATTAATTTATCATATTCAAATATTTTCTTTATCTCATCATTTATCCAATAGACAAATGGTGATCGTGGAATTTTAGTAAATTCTTTCTGACTTTCTTCAAATATATATTGAGATTTTTCCCCATTATATATTTTTTTTATTGATTCAAATAATACTGTTTTTTTATTATTATATGGAATTTCATTAAGATCTATATATATACCTTTATTAACGTTATCTTTTGTTTTTCTAAAAACATACATCGCCGTATCAACCATGGCATCTTCAAATACTCCACCCAAGCCAAAATGAACAAGGTTTTCTATATACATATTTTTTATAATAAATTTTCGTAATTCTTCATAACTGCTAATAAACATAAATGTTTGAGGAGTAATCATTCCAAGTAAACCGTCTTCAATTAAAAATTCATAGTTCCTTTTAATAAAAGTAGCATATAAATTCTTTCTAAAATCAAAATATTTTTCTCTAATAAATTTTCGTAATTCTGGTGTATAATCATGTGAATCTGTATATGGCGGATTTGAAATCACAATATCATACTTATTAACCAAAATCTTAAAAAATTTTTTTATTTTTTCCAAATAATATCTTTCTAAATGCGTTTTTTCTTCAAACATTGGTATGGTATTTCTATTCTGTAAACTCAATATTTTTCTCTTTGATTTATTGCTCAACACTATCAAACTACCTAATATTTTATATCCTTCCAGATCTTCTTTAACTACATTATATACATTTTTTAATTCTATATCTTCTATATCTTCAGAATTTATCATTTCAAAATTTGTAGATACGAGATTAAAATTAAAATCATTTTCATATCCATCTTCTAATGCTTTTATCTTTAATATTATTTTTGCTATTTCAATTGCTCTTTCATCAATATCCATACCATATATATTTTTTTCTATAATACTTTTTATATATTCTTTTTTATTATAACCCTGTCTTTCATAAAATTCTTTCAATCTATCATATACTTTTATTAAAAAATGTCCGCTACCACATGCCGGATCTATAATCTTAAATTCTTCAAGTTTTTTTTCTGTATCTCTTTTTTCATATATTATTTTATACTTATTTGCTATTTCAACATCATCGTATATTTCACAATAATATTTTGTGAGAGTATTATCAACAAGGTATTCAACTATCCACTCTGGGGTATAGAATTGTGATTGCTCAAATAATTTTGGTCTATTTTCATCTAAATTATAATATTGATAGGCCCATCCAAGTATATCCTCTTTTTTCCAATGTTTAACATTATTTATCTCATTAAATATATTCTCATTTACCTCTTTATCTATATCAATATTATATATGTCATCAAAAAGCTCTGGAATATATTTTTTTAATTCAAATATATTCCTATTTTTATTTATAATATTTTTTTCTATCAAAATTTTTAGTGCCAAAATCTTATTTAAATAATTAAATGTATAATTTTCTATATATTTTTCTCTTTGAACTTCATAATTATCTGAAAACATTTCAAATAGCATATTATACATTTCATCATCTTTTTTAACAAATTTCTTTTTAAATAATTTTTCATCTTTTAAAAAGCCCATATCATTTAGTTTTTTATCTATACTTCCTTTTACGATTTTCTTTATTTTTTGTATAGTATCTTTAAGATTTTCATACATAACTATCCCCCAATTATTTTTCCATTAAAAACATTCTTAATATATAATTTTTTTCTTCTCTATTTTCTTCTTCTGCATTAATATAATAATATTCTATATAATTAGATGCTTTTGGATTTTTAACAAATAAATATGAATCTTCTGATAGTTTATAAACCTTATTTATATCTTCTAATATAAATCTCGTATATTTAGAATTAATTGTTATTTTTCCATTCTTAATTCTATTTTTTAAATTTATTGGCAAATCTGAAAAATTTATTTCCTTATTTTTACCAATCAAATATTGAGCAAAAATCTCATCATATTCATCCTGTAAATCTATTGGAATTTTAAAAAATTCATAAACAGTATTATTGGTTATAAGGATATTTTTTATTCCTCTCATAAAAAAAGACGGAAATGATATTAATATCGCATTATCAAATTCCCTAACATTAAAATATCTAAATGCCCTTTCATGAAAAACTTTGTCTTTATACTTTATAACATAGTTGGTTTCATCTATTTTATCAACTTCTATATTACCTTTACTTGTCTCAAATATTTTTTTATTTGAGTAAATGTTTACCCAATCAGATTTTTCTATTTGCAATGTTGGTAAAACTTTAAATTCATTTAAAAGTCCTTCATACTTCGTCCAAACAAACCATACAATTAAATAAGTAAAAAACATTATACTAAATATTATTATTAAAGATTTAGCGCCTTTTTTTCTTTCTTCTTTATTCAATAAATCTTTATTATTCATTTTATTACCTCCAGATTTTATAACCATTTGTTATCGGCATTCTTCTATCTTTACCAAAAGCTCTTTGGGTAACTTTAATTCCTGGTGCTCCCTGACGTCTTTTGTATTCATTTAAATCAACCAACTTTATTACATATTTTACAGTTTCCCTATCATATCCATCTTCAACTATTTCATCTATACTCATTTCATACTCTATGTATCTTTCAAGTATTGCATCCAATATTTCATAAGGTGGTAATTTGTCCTGATCCGTTTGATCTGGACGTAATTCAGCTGATGGAGCTTTAGTAAAGATATTCTCAGGTATAACCCATCCACCTTTGATTTTATTAAAATATTCTGCTAATTTATACACTTCTGTTTTATATACATCTTTTATAGGAGATAATCCGCCTGCCATATCACCGTATAATGTAGCATATCCCGTTGCAACTTCACTTTTATTCCCAGTTGCAAGAGCAATATAACCGAACTTATTTGAAAAAGCCATTACTATAGTTCCTCTAATTCTGGCCTGTATATTTTCTTCTGCCACATTCATTGGCAATTCTTTAAATGCTACATTCAGTTCTTTTAATAAACTTTCAAAAGTCCTTCTAATTGGTATAGTTTCTGTTTTTATACCTAAATTTTCCGCAAGTAATAACGAATCTTCTATACTCCCCTTTGATGAATACTGCGAAGGCATTAATATTCCTAAAACATTTTCACTACCAAAAGCATCTGCAGCCAATGCTACAACAAAAGCAGAATCCATTCCACCACTTAATCCCAAAACAACCTTTGAAAATCCATTTTTATGAATATAATCCTTTAATCCTAATTTTAAAGCGTTATATATTTCTTCATATTTATTTAATAAAAATATTTTTTTATTACCTTTTAAAATATTATCTTTTCTTTTTATGATCTTATCTATCTTTTGTGTCTCTACATTATGAGTGTCATATATAAGATGTCTTCTTTTCCCTTCTCTTAAATTAGCCCTTGTGGATGAAATAGGATCAATATCAATAAAATCTATTTTTTCTTCAAATAAAGGTAATGAATGAACAACTTCACCAAATGGATTAATAACTACACTTCCACCATCAAAAACTATTTCATCCTGACCTCCTACATGATTCACATATACTAACCATGTTGAAAGTTCAGAAGCTCTGGTTTTTAACATTTCTAATCTATCTTTTGGCTTACCTTTTGTATATGGTGAAGCAGAAATATTTATAATTACATGTGCTCCCATTTCCGCCAGATCAACTGCTGGTCCATTAGGAACCCAAATATCTTCACAAACTGTTATACCAATTTTTAATCCGTTTTTCATTTCTAACAATAATGGACTATTCCCTGGAGAAAAATATCTTTTCTCATCAAAAACAGAATAATTTGGTAAGTATATTTTATGATATTTTGCTTCTTCTTTGCCATTATATATTATATATGCTGTATTATAAGCATCAACCTTAAAGTCAAGATTCCCCATGACAGAAATTGTATTTTTCCCTTTTGAATATTCTATATATTTATTTAAATATTCTCTTGAATCACTTAAAAAACCGGTTTTTAAAACTAAATCTTCTGGTGGATATCCGGTTAAGAATAATTCTGGAAATATTAATATATCCGCCTTTTCTTTTTCTGATAAATCCAATGCCTTTTTTGCTTTTTCAAAGTTAGTATTTAAATCCCCTACATGTGCATTTAATTGTGCAAGACCTATTCTTAATCTCATCTCACTCACCTCTTTTTCTTTTTTTAATATTATAACATAAAATCCCCCGAAATCGGGGGATTGCAAACTGTCGATAAAGTATTTTCTAAAAAAATATTGGAATTCAAAAATAAAACGAATGAAAACTCGAAAATTGTTTGTTTTTCGTAAAGAAAACTTATAAAAATAATGTGCTGAACCATTGAAAATTCCCGAGAAAATTCGAATGAAGCAGGTCAATTTTGCATGGATGCAAAATTGAGTGAAACCGAACACGGATGTGAGTTTGACACGACCTGCAAAATGAGAATTTTTGAGGATTTAGAATTTTCACCTGGTGAAGAACATTATTTTATAATTTTCTTCATTTTTTCAGATTAGCAATCAAGCGTTTGAATGAGTTTTATTTTGATTCCAATTTTGAGGATTTAGAATTTTCCATATTAATAATTATTATTTTTTGAAAATACTTTGTATTTAAATGTAGGGTTTGTCTATAATTTAAAATCCCCCGAAATCGGGGGATTGATATTCTATTATTATTCTGTCCAAATTCCACCTATTGCTACAATATTATCCATATCATCGTTTGTTCCAGACCCAATTTCAGCTTCTTTTGTTAATGACAATACTCTTAAACCACCTGTTCCAGCAGCAACATATATATAATCACCATCAACATATATTTCTTCTGTAGCTCCATCACCTATATCTATCTTTGAAATAGTATTTGTATTATTATACGAATCAAGATTTTCTGGATCAGAAAGATCTATTGTTATTACATAATTTACAACAACCCCATCATTATTATCGTTATCCATATAACCAATATAAGCATTTCCATTAGCTAAGTATATAGTATTAGCTATTGCATCTTCTGTATTATCAGAATCTGTATCATCGTCACTATAATCATAAACATCTACTACGTCTGGATTATCTGGGGTAGAAATATCTATTACTACAAGTCCATTCTCACCATCTGCTATATACGCATAATCACCATCAATTGAAATATCTTTTGGATCTAAATTTCCATTTCCTGGTGTATAATCAGAATCTGTTGAATAATCATAAGTTGTTTTATGTGTAATATCACCGTTATTATCAACTTGAAATACTACCAATCCATTTGTTCCATCTATTACATAAGCATAACCGTTGCTATATGCTAATCCTCTAACATCATTTGATAAACCTGTATTATCTTTATTATGATAAACAGGATTAGTACCATCAGTTAAAGTTACTGTCACTAAACCAAGATTAGTATTATCTGAATCTAACAAGATAGCAAGATCTACATCATTATCATCATCTGCATCTACAACTTCTACATATTGTGTATCAAAATTATTTCCTCCACCATCATCACTAATTGCACTATCATGTGTAGGTGCAGTTGGATTAGATATATCAATTACTTCTAATCCATCTGGTCCTGCAGCAACATACGCATAATTTCCATATACTTTTATATCATTCATTTCAGAATCATTAGCATTAGCATTATTATCATTTATATCATCTGATGTTATTTGCTCTGGAGAATCTTTTTCACTTATATCACCTATTACAATCATTGATTCAGAAACTCCTGCATTTCCAGGTTTTCCTAAAATCAACGGAGTTTTAGTTGTAAAGGAATATATATCACTTGAAATTTCTGCTCCATTGTCATCTTTTGCTACCACTTTCCAATAATACTTATGACCATATTTCATATTAGCATTAGGAATAGTATATGATTCATCTGCTTGATTCGGAGAAACCACTGCACTCGGATCTTCATTTTCATCAAAATAAACATCATATGAAACAGTATCTCCATCATATTCTTTTGATTTCCAACTTATTGTTTTATCTGCTGTCGGATCCACCTTACCTGATTTATCTTCTGGAGATAAATTATATGGTTTTTTAGGTGGTCTGTTACCACCTGTTGCTGCACTATTTCTTTTAAACACAGGCCATTCTGTTTCAGCAATGCCTTCATTTTGAGAATCATATATTACATAAAATTTATTATCTAAAGATCCTGCGTAAATATTCCCATCTTTACCTATTGCAACACTACCGCTTATTGCTTTCTGAGCATCGCCAAACACCCATCTGGATGTTCCATCATCTTTTACTGAATAAATCTTACCATTGGATAACGGAACATATAATATATCATTTGAACCCTTTACACCAAGAGAAATTGGTCCTGCAGGTTCTATTTTTGCATCATATTCTCCATTTGATAATTTAGTAGTTTCTTTACCACTTAAATCGGGTTTCAAAGCAAAAACTTCACCTTCTTGAGTAATAACGTAAACAATATCAAAACTTCCTATTACTGGCGAATATTTTATAGAAGACTCTAAATCATATGAAGCTTCAATTTTCCCATAATTTCCACCTGTTGAATCTATATCTATAACATATATCTTCCCTGCTAATGTTCCTATATATAATTTTTTATTTGTATTATTAATAGCCCCTGCCGCCACCACTTGTTCTTCAGCTTGAGCATTTAGAGTTATTGGATCAAATAATTCTGTTCCATTTTTATCTAAACCATAAATTTTTCCATCATATGCGCCAAAATATATATTTTCATCATTATCTAAAATTGGACTTGCTTTTATTTTTCCTCCTGCTAAATACTTCCATTTTAATTCTCCGTTATTCTTATCTATAGCATATAAATAACCATCTGTTGATCCAACATATATAGTATCAATTCCTATTGCAGGCGAAGAATATATTGGAGACCCTATAATGTATTCCCAATTAGATGTATTATTATTATTAATAGAATATAATTTCCCTTCTAATGTTCCAAAATAAACATTTTCATCATTATCAACTGCTGGAGTTGTTGTTATTGGACTATCAACTACGTATGGTTCTTTATAATCTTCACCTGTTGGTTTAATTGCATATAATTTTCCTCCACTTTCATCATCTGCACCAAAGTAAATAACGCTATTTGGTGAGAATATAATACCAGTTCTTATGGGATTTTCAACATCTTTTACTAATTTTTGACCACCATTTTTATATCCTCTTGTGGTAAAGGTTAATACTTTACTAGATGTTTCACCACCCTTTGAATCTTTTGCAACTACTTTCCAATAATATGTAGTGCCTTCATCAAGAGTACTTTCATTATAAGTATAAGGTGGTGTTTCTTCTATACCATTTACTAAATCATAATTTGATGGTGATGTTCCAAAATAAAAATAATAAGTTATAGTATCACCATCATCATCTGTAGCATTCCAATTAAAATTAATATTTTCTGTATCTATCGAACTACCATTACCATTTATCAATGCTGGTGAAAATACACTTGTTACAAATTCTGGTAATCTATTTTTATTTTTAATAGTTATATAAAATTCAACTTTTGTTGGATCATTTATATGTTCATTATCCCATGCTTTTACAACAACCTTTTTCGTTACAGAATCACCATCTGTTACCATATCATAATCAGGAGTAAAGGTTAATGTTCCTTCTGTAGATACTTCAAAACCATCATCTGATTTTAATTCACTTTCTTCATCTCTACCATAATATATTTCATCACCTTCAGGATCTTCAAAGTATTGAGATAAATCTAATGTTAATGTTTCTGTTTCATATACTTCTTGATCTTCTATACTTGTAGCTGATGGTTTAAGATTTGATTGTTTTTCTGTATAGAATGAAAAAACTTTCTCTGTTGTTGCATCTCTACTATCTGTTACAACAACTTTCCAATAATATGTTTTTGTTAAAGAATCTGTTGAATTCTCTAATTTATCATATTTCTTTGTTATATCATAATTTGGAACCACATCAGATGAAAATGTAAGATTCGTTGCAAGTAATGTTAAATTATCATCTGATTCACCAAAATACAAATCATATGTTAATGTATCGCCATCTGGATCTTCAGAATACCATTTTAACACAGGTTGAATCGTAGATTCGTCATTATTTTCAGGATCTACAGCTATAGGTTCAAGTGGCACATTATTAGGTTCTGCTTTATCAAAATTAGCAGCGATAACAGAGAAATCATTAATATCTATTGAACCATCAGCAAAGGCTGAATCATAAATATCCTCCCAACCTTCTTTTTTATATAAATTATATGCTGGTGCTATATCATAATCTTCACTATATGATGTATCTCCTTCTTTCACATTACTATAATTCGAAAAATCTTTTACATCAATTATATCAACAACTCCATCATTATTAAAATCTCCTAATAATTTAGGATCTCTTAATTTTAACTCTCCATCATAAAAATTTACATTCCCTGATGAAGATATTACAATGCTTCTTTCTTCGCCGGAATTAGGATCGTTGGCAAATTGTATTCTACTAATACCTATTTTACCCTTACCATTTTCATCTTTCTTTGCTTTAAAATAAATTTTAAAGATTTCATTATCTTCCAAATCTATTTCTTCGCCATTTATTGTTGAAAGATTTATTTCTATTTCACCATTTTCTTCATCAATTGTTGGAATCATAATTAAACTACTACCACTTACAACAGGAAATGAATATACTCCTTTTTCTCCTCTGTATTGATCAACTTCTAATAAATCTTTATCATAAGATATTACTAAATTTAAATTTGTTACTCCCATAATATTTTTTGCATATATTGTTACCTCTCCATATCCATCTTTATTCATTTCTTCATCTATAATTGATAAACCGTCTTGAATAGATTCTGAACTCACTTTTGTTTTATCAATATCTATTGGAGCATATGAAATAACTTTTAAATCTACTTTTTTCTTTAATTTAAGTAAAATGTCTCCTTTTTTAAAAGGAATTCCAATTTTAGCGAGCATTATACTATTTCTTTTTTTATCTTTCATACTTAAAATATCTTTTTCAATTATATAGTCTTCATTTTCATTTCCTGAAATTTGAAGTTCTAACCCTTTTAAACTTTTCTTTAATACTACATCTCCATTATCTTTTACTTCAACAAATTCATTTGTGTTTAAAAACGAAATTTTATCATTTTCGTTTTGTGAATTTACTGAACTTAAGTTTTTTTCTTTTGTAAGACATCCTGATAAGAAAATCATAACCAACAAAACTGTTATAACAAACAAAAAATTCTTTTTCATAATCATCCCTCCTAATAAATTTTTATTTGCCCTATATCACTACAATCTATCTCAAACCCATCTGGTGAATCATGTACGCCATAGGCATCGGAAAATCTTACAATTGTTTTATCTACTACTTTTATTCCTTTTAAATATATTTTCAATAAATCACCATCATATGATGAATAAGAATCATTAAAAACAACATTTATTTTTATATAATTATCTCCCAAGGTTACTTTTTCAAAATATATATTTTCTTCATCAAAGTTCCATACTACACCATTTTTTCCTTTTGAGGTATCCACTTCCAAATATTCTGGATCATATATAAACTTAAAAGAAAATCCTCCAACATCATTTCCTTTACTCAAAAATATATTTACATAATTACTATTATTTAATGCTATCTGTGTATCTTCAACATTTAAAATTGCAGGTTCTTCTTTTGTTGTAAACATCCAAATATCACTTTTTGTTTCTAAATCTCCATCTGTCGCAATAATCTTCCAATAATATGTTGTTTGATAATCTAATACTGCTTCAATGTTATAATTATTACTTTCATAATTATCAACAATTTTTACATCTTCACTTTCATTTTCTACTTTTGTTTTATCATCACTAAAATATAATATATATTTTAAATTATCATTATCTGGATCATTAACTTCCCAATTTAAAACTACATTTTTTATTTCAATTCCGCTATACTTAGCTTCTGGGCCAACATTATGATTTAAAATTATAGGTTTTCTATTTACATTAGTTACTATAATTTCAAATATTGAATCTGTATATTCATATCCATCGCTAACCCTTATGGTTACTTCATGCATTCCTGAAGCCTCATAATCAGCATAATATTCATAATTAGTTGCATCATCTGTTGTAACTATTGTACCTGGACCTGATATAAGGCTAAATGTGAGGCTATCCCCATCTTCATCTGAAGCATAATCTGATAAATTTATTGTCAACGTGGAATTTTCACTCATTTCTTGATCTGGAATATTTAAAGTAGGTTTTGCATTTTCTATGTTTTTTGTTGTAAAGCTCCATACTTCAGATTCAGAAGAATCTCCATATTCATCTGTCGCTACGACCTTCCAATAATATGTTTTATTTATATAAATAGTTGGAGAATATTCTGTTTTTCCAAGATTTTCCGCAATTTTAGAATTTTCTCCTTTATTTTCTACATCATTTTTATTCTCGCCAAAATAAACTGTATAAGTTATTTTATCTCCGTCTACATCTAACGATTTCCATTTCAATTGAATATTTAAATCTATTCCAGTTGCATTATTTGATGGATATATTAATTCTGGTTTTTCTGGAGGATTATTAATTGTAGTAGCAGATACTTCATTTGAATAATCTGAAACAGCTATTATATCATTATTTTCTTCTTTTATAGCTCTAATCTTATAATAATATTCTTTTTTTCTTTCTAAATTTTTATCTGTATATTCTGTTTCATTTGTTTTACTGAGAAATTCATACTTATCATTATTTTTCCTATATATTTCATATCCTGTTGCATTATTAATTTGATTCCATTGAAGATTTATTGTTGATGTTGAATAGGAAGAAATAGTTAATTGTGGTGCTTCTAAAGTTTTTGGTGGATCTTGTGTTTTAAATGTTATCTCATCACCTTTTACTATTTCATACCCATCAGAAACATCTATTCTAAGGGAGTATGTTTTTCCATATTTCAAATTTATTGTATATTTTGTATCTTTAACCTTATCTGATTTTATAACTACATTATTTTCTTTTATTATTAATATATACTCTAAATCATCATTATCCTCATCTTTTGATGAATTCCAGGTTATATTTACATTATCAGGTGATACTTTAGCATCTTTTATTGGAAAAATAACCGTTACTTTAGAGGGTAATCTATTTGGTATTTCAATAGATTCTTCCACTGGATCTGAAACAAAATTATTTTTATAATACATTATTTGATATATATAAGTTTGATGTGGATTAAAATCATAATCCGCATATTTCGTGATCTTATTAGAATTTATAACTTTTATTAATTTATAATTTTCGTCATTTTTGTTTTTTTTGTATATTTCATATTTTTCTGCAGCAGGAATTTGATTCCATGATAGTTCGATAAAATTATCTTCAAATTTAATTTTTAAATCTAAATTTTTATTATCAGGTAGAAAAACACAAGATGTAAGTATTACTGTTAACACCAAAATTATCATCATTATTAATTTTTTCATACTTCAGTATCACCTCCACTTCTCCTTTTTGTTTTATCGACTATTTCTTTTACTTACTTTAATAAAATAGTTAATTTTTTCAAATATATAAATATAATTAAAAAATACTATAATTTATTCAATATTTAAATAATGGAATTTTTAAGAATATTTTAAGTTTTTATAGTATAATAAAATTTGAACATTATCTTTTTTAAACGGTCTAAAAGATGGAAAAATAAATGGAGGTGGTAGATAGATGTTCTTTTATCCTTTTTGGTTTGATCCAACATTCATAATATTATTACCTGGATTAATCCTTTCTTTAATTGCTCAAGCATCTGTACAAAGTACTTTTTCAAAATATTCAAAGGTTATTTCTTCAACCGGTGAAACTGGTGCGGAATTTGCAAGAAGAATGTTAAGCTCTTTGGGATTATATGATGTTAGAGTAGAAGCTGTATCAGGTTTTTTAACAGATCATTATGACCCAAGAAATAAGGTTTTAAGGCTCTCTTCTGCAACTTATTCTAGCAGATCTGTAGCTGCATTAGGAGTAGTTGCACATGAAGTAGGACATGCTATGCAACACCAGGGAAAATATTTACCTTTAGTTTTAAGAAATTTTTCCGTTCCTTTTGCTTCTATAGGGTCAAACTTATCCTGGCTTTTATTTATTATTGGGTTTTTATTTTATAGTCAAACATTAATACAATTGGGTATATTGTTATTTTCATTTGCTGTTTTATTTACTTTAATTACATTACCTGTTGAATTCAATGCCAGCGCAAGAGCTATAAAAACTTTACCTTTAATGGGTATGCCAACATCTGAAGTGGTTCATGTAAAAAAAGTTTTAGGAGCCGCCGCAATGACTTATGTTGCTTCTGCAGCAATGGCAATTTTGCAGCTTTTAAGAATGATAATGATTGCAGGAATGTTTGGTAACAGAGATTAAAAAAATAGATGGCAATTAATATGCCATCTATTTTTTTAATATAAGATGTCAATAAAGCCCATTTTCCTCTATTTCTTTTTGAACTTTATTTAGAGCTTCTGTTGGATTTATTAATCCTTTTAATGTCATTATTATATATTGTCTTAAAATTTCTGAAAATTTATTATATTTTATCAACGATGGCCTATTAATTGCATTTTCGAGTTCAAGAAGTTTTTTATAATTATAGTTTTTTTCTTTCATATAATCTACATACATACTTTTATATGACGGAATTTCATAATCAAATTTTTTAAAAAAATCTTTTTTTGTCAACATTTTTATTTTATCTACTGATTCTTTTATATTATTTGAATTTCTTAATATCGCTAACCCTTGATAGCCACTTACAGTAACAGTAGGTCTCTGATTTATAATATCTTCTGATACTGGAATAATTTCTAAATCACCTTTTCCTACTATTTTTGAATATCTACTATCCTCCATATATCTGGATTGATATGTCCAATTTGTAGTAAACGCAGCATCACCATTAATAAAAATATCTAACACATCATTTTCTTTAAATTCTAAAGACATGGGATTTATTAATTTTTCATCCAAAAGCATTTTCATAAAAGTCAAAGCTTTTATTGCCTCTTTAGAATTTATTTTCAAATTTCCATTATCATCATAATATTTCCCTCCGAAAGCTCCTAGCAACCATGTGAATTCACAGGTTAGGGCTTCTGTATTTTTCCACGAATCTACTATTGGATATTCTAAAATCCCTTTTTCTTTTATTATTTTAGCTTGCTCAACCATTTCTTCTAATGTTTTTGGTGCATGATCAAATCCTGCTTTTTTTAATATCTCTTTATTTACGTAAAAATGTTGAATATTTATTAAATATGGTAAAGCCCAAATTTTTCCATTATATTTAAATTGATCCAAAATATAATCCTGTATATCATTAAAGTATTCTTTTTCTATTAAACCATCTAGTGGATATAATAAACCCTTACTTGCTAATTCTGGTATCCATATTAAATCAACCAAAACTATGTCATACAAAGGTTTTTCTGAATTCACGGATATATTTATATTTTCATGCATTTCTTCATAAAATTTAAAAACAACATCTAAATTTTGTATGTTTTCTTCCTTTATATAATTTATCAAATCTTCTGGTTGATACCCAGCCTGATACATATATAAAAACTTAACTCCAAAAATTGTTATACTAAAAATGGCGATACTTAATGTTAAAATTTGTTTCATACTCACTCCCCCAAAATTTGCTTATATTTTTTTAATTTGTACTGTAATGTTCTCAAACTAATGCCTAAAGCTTTAGCGGTTTTTGTTTTGTTACCATTATATTTTTTCAAAGTCTTCAATATTACCTCTCTTTCCATTTCTTCTAAGGTTATCGCTAAAAATTCATTATTTTTTATACTTTTTTCAGCCGGATTAAGCATAATATCTATATCATTTATGTCTAACATTTTACTTGTATCAAAAATAATATATAATCTTTCTATAAAATTCCTTATTTCTCTAATATTGCCTGGCCAATCATAATCTGTAAGATATTCTATGGCTTCCTTTGTAAACTTTATTCTCTCTTTATTATATTTTTTTGAATATCTTTTATTAAAAAATTCTATAAATATCGGTATATCCTCTTTTCTTTCTCTAATTGGGGGTATGTTGATATTTATTACATTCAATCTATAAAATAAATCCATTCTAAAGTTCCCTTTTTTAACCTCTTCTTTTAAGTTTCTATTAGTAGCTGCAATAACTCTAACATCTACATTTATTTCTTTATTTCCACCTACTCTTTGAATAGTTCCACTTTCTAAAACTCTTAATAACTTACTTTGAATTTCAATAGGCAATTCACCTATTTCATCTAAGAATATAGTTCCTTTGTCTGCTAATTCAAATTTTCCAAGTTTGGATTTTTCTGCTCCCGTAAATGCTCCTTTTTCATATCCAAATAATTCAGATTCAACTAGTTCTTTAGGAATGGCTGCACAATTCACTATTATAAAAGGATTATCTTTTCTTTTACTAAACCTTTGAATATATCTTGTAAAAACTTCCTTTCCCACACCAGTTTCACCAGTTAATAATATGCTTGCATCTGTTTCTACTACTTTATTGACAATTTCTATTAATTTACGCATTATCTCTGATTGTCCAATAACAAAATCATCTTTCACACTTTCTTTAACAATATACTTTAGTTTTATATTTTCTTTTTCTAATTTTATTTCTTCATATGCCTTTTCCACAATAAAATTTAATCTTTTTAGATCTATTGGTTTTTTAATAAAATCAAAAGCTCCCGATTTCATTGAGTATACTGCATCCTCTACATCACCAAAACCCGTCATAATAATCACTTTTAAATATGGATTTATTTCCAGAAAATCTTTTATTTTTTCTGTTCCCTTTCCATCAGGAAGAATCATATCAAGAAGCATTATGTCAAAAGTATTTAAATTAATATTTTGAATACTTTTTAAATCATTATATACCTCAACTGAGTAACTTTGCTTTTCTAGATATTTTTTTAATATATTTGCACTATTTTTATCATCTTCTATAATTATTATATTGCTCATAATCACACCTCACAGTTAAATTCTATTATAAATTTGGTTCCATTCTTTGAGGATTCAAATTTTATATCTCCATTTAATTCCTTTACAATAGAATGAACTATAAACAATCCTATCCCACTCCCATACTGTTTTGTCGTAAATGGTTTTTTAAAAATATTTTCTTTATATTCTTCAGGAATTCCATAACCATTATCTTCAATAATAATTTTTATTTTTTTATTTTCCTTTGAAACATTTATTAAAATTTTCTTCTCGTCTTTCTTATTCTCTACCGCTTCTATTGCATTGTTAATAATATTATAAAACAATTGATTAAGGCGTTGAGGATTAGCATTAATTAAAATTTGTTCATGTGATTTGTTAAATTGTACTTTTATTGAATCTTCTAAAAATCTATATTTTAAGAGATTTAATATTTGAGATATAACATTATTTATATTTACCCTTTTTTCATTTGATTCCAAAATAGCTTTAGAGGATAATTCTCCTACAATTGAATCTATCGTTTTTATCTGTTCTACCAATAAATCACTTATGTTTTCAATCTTTTCATTACCTTCAAACTCCATTTTTAAATATTGCAAATTAAGATACATCGAATTTAAAGGATTTCTTATTTCATGTGCAGCAATCCTTCCAAATTTTTCTTTCTCTATTAATCTCTCATTTAAGGAATATAAATCATTCATTTCTTTTTCTAAAGATATATCTCTTATTAATACTAATAAAGAATTATTATTTAAAACTTCCCTGGTAATTTCAACTAATCTTTGTTCATTATTTACACCAATAGAATAAATTCTATTATTAGATTTTTTTATCTCCTCTTCACCTAATTCATCCAAAATTTCATTACCAAAATCATTTTTTATTTTTACACTTCCATCTATATCAAAAAATATAATTCCTTCATATAAATTTTCAACTAAATATTTTAATGTATTTCTTTCTCCCTCTAAGTTTTTTATATTTTTTTCTAATTCTTTTTTCATATTTTTAAGATTAGTAGATAGTGAATTTATTGATTTTACTAATTCTATATATCTATTATTTTCGAGATTTTTACTCTCTATCTTTACATCAAAATCGCCTTTAGCAATATCAGAGATAGTTTTTATTGAAAGTTCTAATGTTCCTATATCCTTTCCAAAATAAAATAATGCAAAATATATTAACAAAGGAAAAAGACTTAACCAAATTATAATAGAAGTATTTAAGTTCGAAGATATATTCTCAAAAAATATATCTTTAATCTTGTTTTGAATATTACTTAATTGAGAAATATCAAAAGATAAAATTATTTTTATATCATTTGGAATATTAATAATCTTTGATGGATATTTTGATTTTCCTGAAATTATAAAATCTTTCTCTAACATAAAATCTTTATAGAAATTCGCATTTTGAAATATTCTATGTTTCTTACCAATTACAGAAATTATCGATACAGATGATAAATTTAAGGAATCTAAAAATAATCTATCCATTTTTTTTGAAGCATATACAGAAACATTATTATTTTTAAATCCTGAAATAATATAGAAGTTTTTTTTACCTTCAAATATACCCTCTTCAACATTTTTTATGTCCGGAAAATCACCTATTTTTATACTTTTCTCATCATCAATATCAATTCTAATTCCATCAACATCTGAGGATTTTAATAATTCATTAATATATAAATTTAATGTATTCAACAATCCAAATTTTGCATAATCTATAACCCTTTGATTTTCAAGGATTTTTTTCGAGAAATTTTTTAATACATTTTTTTGCTCATATAAAACATTTAGTGTTGTTGGATATATTTTATTAACCATTTCAAATCCAAAATCATCTATTGTAGTTGTTGTATATTCTGTAAGTTCATTGAATAAAACATTAGTTATATATATCTTATTAAACAGTGTAATAATAATTGGAAAAACAGCAAATATTATTATTATAAAAATAAATCGTCTTTTCAATGACATTTTTTCACCTCATTTTTGCGCACCGCATGCAATTTTTGCATAGTTATTATACTACTATTAATTTTATTGCGCAATTTTTGCATTATTTCATAAAATTCATTTATACTTAATTAAATATTATAATACTCAGAATTCTTGATTTATATCAGATAAGCAAAAATATTTTTTTCATATTTTCAAATATAATTTCATTAAATTTTAAATTGGCACATTGTTGCTAATAATTATAATGGATTAAAAATATCATTACTATAAGGTGGAGGTGTAGGTATGAAAAAGTTATTATTAGCATTTTTAGTTGTTTTGGCAGTTAGTCTTTATGCTGTTGATATTGGTATTGTTCTTCCAACAAAGGATGAACCAAGATGGGTACAAGATGAAACTAGGTTTAAAGATGCTTTAAAAGATACAAATGTTTCAGTTGATGTTTTATTCAGTCAAGGCTCTCCTGCAATGGAAAGGCAAAATGTTGAAGCTTTAATTTCAAAAGGCATGAAAGTATTAATCATATGTCCTCATGATGCTGTTGCTGCTGCAGGAACAGTTGAAATGGCTAAAAAAGCTGGCGTTACTGTTATTTCATATGATAGATTAGTAACAAACACTACTGCTGTTGATTATTACGTAACTTTTGACAGCATTCAAGTTGGTAGAGCACAAGGTCAATTCTTAGTTGATCATGCAACTGGAAAAAACAATCCATTATATTTATATGCTGGTGCATTATCTGATAACAATGCTTTCTTATTCTTCCAAGGTGCTTGGGAAGTATTACAACCAAAAATCGCTGATGGAACATTTAGAATCGTTAATTCATCAGAAGCTATAAAATTACAAGACAAGAAAAATTTAACAAGAGAAGAAATGGCAAAAATCATAGGTCAAATCACAACAGACTGGAGTTTCACAGTAGCAAGAAGAAAAGCTGAAGATAATTTAACAAGAGCTAAAAAAACTGATAAAGGTACAGTATTTATTTTAGCTCCGAATGATGGTACAGCAAGAGCTATCGCTGATGCTTTCAGACAAGATAGAGATGTTAAAAAGTATTATGTTACAGGGCAAGATGCTGAAAAAGCTTCTATACAATATATACTTGATGGAAAACAATCTATGACAGTATTTAAAGATGTTAGATTATTGGTTAAAGATTCTATTGCTTTAGCTCAATTTGTTTTAAAAGGTGTTAAAATGATAACTCCTCAATCATATGACAACGGTGCAAAAATGGTTCCTGCTATTCAATCTGAAATACAGGTTGTTACAAAAGATAACGTGAAAAAAGTATTAATAGATTCTGGATATTATAAGGAATCAGACTTTAGATGGTAATTTAAAATGTAACTAAAGGGGTAGTGGAAACCGCTACCCTTTTTCAAATAAGGGGTGATCTTTTTGAGCGAATACATTCTTGAAATGAAAAACATTACAAAGGAATTTCCTGGTGTAAAGGCTTTGGATAATGTAAACTTCAAAGTAAAAAAAGGAGAAATACATTGTCTCATTGGAGAAAATGGTTCTGGAAAATCTACTTTGATGAAAGTGCTTAGTGGATTTCACAAATATGGAACATATGATGGACAAATTATATTTGAAGGAAAAGAGCAAAAGTTTAATAATATATATGATAGTGAAAAAGTTGGAATTGTTACCATATATCAGGAATTAGCCCTAATTCCTGAATTAACAGTTTATGAAAATATTTTTTTAGGTCATGAAATCAAAAACAAAGGCATAATAGATTGGAATAAAACCATTACAGAAGCTGAAAAAGAATTAAAAAAATTAGGTTATGAATTAGATACTTCAAAAAAGGTTAAAGACTTTGGTGTGGGAATTCAACAGATTATAGAAATTGCTAAGGCTCTTAGCAAAAACGTTAAATTATTAATATTGGATGAACCGACTTCAGCTTTAAACGAAACTGACAGTGAAAATTTATTGAAAATAATCAAAGAATTAAAAAATCATGGGATAACTTCGATTTTAATATCTCATAAATTAAATGAGGTTTTAGAAGTAGCTGATACTATTACCGTTTTGAGAGACGGATTAACTATAACAACAATTGAAAATAAAAATATATCTGAAAATGAAATTATTAAATATATGGTTGGTAGAGAAATTAACGATATCTACCCAAAAAGAACACATAAAATTGGAGAAAAAATTTTTGAAGTAAAAAATTGGAAAGCTTTTGATAGAAAAAGCGAAAGATATGTAGTTAAATCCGCTAATTTTTATGTAAAGAGAGGAGAAATTGTTGGTATAGCCGGACTTATAGGTGCCGGTAGAACAGAATTAGCTCATAGTATTTTCGGTAATCCTGATGATTATAAAGTTAGTGGAGATTTGTTTTTCGAAGGTGAAAAACGAGTATTTAAAGCTCCTTCAGATGCCATCAAGTCTGGAATAGCTTATGTTTCTGAAGATAGAAAAGGCAATGGTTTAATTTTAGATTTTGATATTAAAACAAATATTACTATTGCAAATCTAAAAAAACTATTAAAAGGATTTTTTATAAATGAAAATGAAGAAATTATAGTTTCTGAAGAATATAGAAAATCATTAAAAATCAAATCATACAGTATAGAACAAAAAGTATTAAATCTTAGTGGTGGAAATCAACAAAAGGTATCTTTAGCAAAATGGTTATTCGTAACCCCTAAACTTTTAATACTGGATGAACCAACAAGAGGTATTGATGTAGGTGCGAAACACGAAATTTATAACATAATGAATCAATTAGTTGAAGAAGGCATGAGCATTATTATGATCTCTTCAGAATTACCTGAAGTATTAGGTATGAGCGATAGAATTTATGTTATGGCTGGAGGAAAAATAACTGGCGAGCTTAGCAAAGATGAAGCAACGCAAGAAAAAATAATGTCTATGGCCGTAGAATATTAGGGAGGAAAAAGCATGTTAAAAGAATTAGGATTATTACTCAAAAAAAATATTAGAGAATATGGTATGTATATTGCTCTTTTAGCTATTATGTTGATTTTTTCATTTTTGACTGATGGATTATTTCTTTCTGCAAGAAATATCAGTAATTTATTTAACCAAATGGGTTATATAGCTGTTTTAGCAGTAGGTATGACTTTAGTAATAGTAATAAGGCATATTGATCTTTCTGTAGGTTTTGGTTCAGGATTTATCGGAGCTATAGCTGCAATATTAATGATGTATCATAATATGCCAGTAATTCCAACAATTTTGATAGCTCTTGCATTAGGAACTTTTTTTGGTTTAATTAATGGTTTTTTAGTCTCATTTATTGGTATTCCTTCATTTGTTGCAACTTTGGCTGGTATGATGATTTTCAGAGGTGCTCTCTTAGTTGCAACAGAAAAAAGCGGAACTATAATAATTTCAAACGATACTTTCAATGCTCTTGGAAATGGTTTTATTCCTGACTTTTTTCATAATGAAAATATGCATATTACTACATTATTAATAGGTGTAATAATAATTATCCTTTACTTAATATCAGAAGTAAAAAAAAGAAATAATAAAATGAAATACAACTTTGAAGTTTTATCTGTTCCTGTATTTATATTAAAATTATTATTAATTTCTTCTATAATTGCTTATATATTTTGGATTTTAGCAAGTTATAATGGCTTATCTTGGACATTTGTAATTGTTTTAATCGTTGCTTTTATATATCACGTTTTATCCACTAAAACTGCATTGGGAAGACATATTTATGCTGTTGGTGGAAATCCAGAAGCTGCTAAATTAAGTGGTATTAGCATTAATAAAATTACTTTATTTGTTTTTGGATCTATGGGATTCTTAATGGCCTTATCTGGTATATTGTATGCATCAAGATTTCAATCTGCCACACCTACTGCAGGAACATTATTTGAATTAGATGCTATTGCTGCTGCATATGTTGGTGGTGTTTCAGCAGCTGGAGGTGTTGGTAAGGTTACAAATTCTATTGTTGGTGCTTTAGTTATGGCGTCTCTCATAAATGGAATGAATTTAATAGGTGTAGGTATTTCATATCAATATATTATTCGTGGTTCTGTTTTAGTTGCTGCTGTTATATTTGACATAAAAACAAGAAACAAAACTTCATAACTCTCCCTAAAAAACCCCCGAAATTTCGGGGGTTTTTTATATTACCTATAATGTTAAACAAATATGATATAATTAAATGTGTGATTTTAACTTTTTTGACAACATATATATTATTTTTTTAAGGACGTGGGTCTATGAATATTAATTTCGATGAGTTTGATTTTCTTTATATTTTTCTTGATAAAGATGGAATAATAAAAGATATAAATAAGTTTGGGTGTAATCTATTAGGATTACCCAAAAATAAAATCATTGGTGTTAATGTTTTTGAAAATTTTATTCCAGAAGAAGATAAAAAAAATAGGTTATTAAATTTTAAAACCTTTTTTTATGATTCTAAAAATATTTTCAAAAAACAATCAATAATGAAATTCATCAATCCTGAAAAAAAAATAATTTATTTAGATTTACATAGTACCATTATATATAATGAGAAAAATGAAAAAATCGGATTTGTAAGTTTTGGATTTGATGTTACAGAAAAGATTAGATATGAAGATTTAAGAGAAAAAATTGATAAAATTCATCAATTGATAATAAATACTTATACTTCATCTGATGAAAAAAATATTTATCAATTTTTCTTGGAGGAAACTATAAAAATAATTAACAACGCTGATGGTGGTAGTATTTTGATGAAAAGAAATGATGGATTATTTCATTTTGTTGCTGCAGTAAATTTTGATCTAAAAGAATTACAAAAAGTTAAATTAACCAAAGAACTTCTTTTCCCTACAGATACTGTTATTATTAAAAAAAATATTGAAAATAAATATAGAAGTGAAAAAGATTTAGAAATAATGTTATCAACAGGTAAGATTAATAATATAGAATCTACCCTTTCTATACCTATATTTATCGATGGGAATTTAGAAGGTTCTATTAACCTTGATTCATTTAAAAGAAAAGACGCTTTTAATGCGGATGATATCGCTATAGGAGAAATAATTTCAAACGAATTATCCCAAGTTTTAAAAAGAAAAAAATTAGAACAGAGATTAAAATATCTTGCTTTACACGATCAATTAACAACATTGCCAAATAGATTATATTTCTATGAATACTCTGAAAACTTAATAAAACTAGCTAAAAGAAAATCTACTCAATTAGTCTTTATCTATATAGATTTAAAAAAATTTAAATTAATTAACGATAATTATGGTCATGATACTGGAGATCATTTTTTATATGAATTTGCTGATGCTCTAAAAAATTCTATTAGAGAGAGTGATTTTCCTGCTCGAATTGGTGGTGATGAATTTGTTGTCATTTTATGTGATTCAAATAAATCAGACGTATTAAAAGTTGTCAATAGATTAAAAGAAACATTAGACAACCCTATTTTATATAAAAATATTAAATTAAAAATAGATTTTAACTCTGGCGTTTCCTTTTTTCCAAAAAATGGAAATAATGTTAATGATTTAATTAATCTTGCAGATAAAGCCATGTATAAAGCAAAAAATTCAGATAAATTAATTGAATTTTATGAGGGAGAATTATAAAATGTTAAGAATTAATAACATAAAATTACCTTTAGACCATTCAATCATGGATTTAAAAAGAGAGATTGCAAAAAAATTAGCTATTCATACAAAAGATATAAAAAATATCTATATTAGAAAAAAATCCATTGATGCTAGAAAGAAAAATGATATGATATATTTTATATATAATATTGACTTTGAAGTAGAAAACGAAGAAATTCTATTAAAATATGATTTCATTTCAAAATCTCCAAATTACGATTATTCATTTCCAAATCCAGGAAATATTCCTTTATATTCAAAACCTATAATTGTGGGTTTTGGACCCGCTGGAATGTTTTCCGCTCTAATTTTAGCTGAAGCTGGATATGAACCAATAATTTTAGAACGTGGCAAAAAGATAGATGAAAGAAAAAAAGATGTTAATAACTTTTGGAACAATGGCAAATTAAATACTGAAAGCAATGTCCAATTCGGTGAAGGTGGTGCAGGAACATTTTCTGATGGAAAGTTAAACACATTAATAAAAGATAAATATAACAGAATCAGAAAAATGCTTAATGAATTTGTTGAAGCCGGTGCACCTGAAGAAATTTTATATATAAACAAACCTCATATAGGAACTGATAAGCTGGAAATCGCAGTAAAGAATATTAGAAGAAAGATAGAAAAGCTTGGTGGAACCTTTTATTTTAATTCTAAAGTTACTGATTTCATTATTGAAAATAATAAAATCAATGGAGTAGTTGTAAATAACTCAGAAAAATTATATTCTAATGTTGTTATTTTAGCCATAGGACATAGTGCAAGAGATACTTTTAAAACATTATTTGAAAAAGGGGTTAAAATAACTCAGAAACCATTTTCTATTGGAATTAGAATAGAACACTTAAAAGAAACAATAGACAAAAGCCAATACGGAAAATATTATAATCACCCCAAGCTAAAAGCTGCAGATTATAAATTATCCTATAGAGCAAAAAACGGTAGAGCAGTATATACATTTTGCATGTGTCCCGGAGGATATGTTGTTGCATCTGCATCAGAAGAAAATATGGTTGTTACTAATGGAATGAGTGAATTTGCACGAAACAATATAAACTCTAATAGTGCAATTTTAGTAAGTATATCACCTGAGGACTTCCCTTCAAAACATCCTCTTTCTGGAGTAGATTTTCAAAGAATATATGAAAAAATGGCCTTTGAGATATCTAACTCATATTATGCTCCTGTTCAACTATTTGGTGATTTTTTAAAGCAAAAAAAATCATCTAAATTTGGTAGCGTTAAGCCAACATATAAACCGGGAACAAGATTTTATGATTTAAATAAAATTTTTCCTGATTATATTTCTTCTTCATTAAAAGAAGGAATATTGACTATGGGGAAAAAATTAAAAGTTTTTTCAGATTATGAGTCTTTGTTAACGGGTGTGGAAACACGCAGTTCTTCACCTGTAAGAATAGAGAGAAATGAAGAGTATGAAAGTGTTAATATTGAGGGATTATATCCAGCAGGTGAAGGTGCAGGATATGCTGGTGGTATTACATCATCAGCAGTAGATGGTATTAGAATAGCTGAAAAAATCATTAGTAAATATAAAAAAGGATGGTGAAATTATTAAAAATATATTTATATTTATGGATTATCAAAATCAGCCTGTTGATCCAGAATTGATAATTGAAAAAATTAAGGAATTGGGGAAAATCGTTGGAGGAAAAGCATATGCTCATTGGTCAAAATATCCTGCAACAATGTTTTCGTTTTCAAGACATGGCATTGAATTAATAGAAATGCCTGAGGATGGTTTTGAAAACAAAAAAGGAAATGACATTAAATTAGCCATTGATGCTATTGAAACCATGTTTTCATTACCTCATATCGACGGTTTTGTACTTGTAACTGGCGATGCGGATTTCGTTCCATTAGTAAAAAAACTAAGAATATATGGAAAGGAAGTTATTGTAGTAAGTAGAAGTAAAAATACTTCTAAAGAAATGGAACTTTCAGCTGATATTTTTATTCCATATGAAGAAATAGTAAAATCAGAAAAAATAGAGGATAAAGATACTATAGAAGATATTGTAGATGAAATAATAAGAATTATAGAAGAACATCAGTATAACGATGTAAATGAAAGTATTATTAAAAGAATAGTTACTGGTATGAAAATAGACTATAGAAATTTTGGATTTTTATCTTATAATGATTTTATTAATCATTTAATAAAAGAAATAAGAAATGAATTTTATTCAAAAAATGGTGAATATAGTGAGTATGAAGAAAATTATATGAGATATATAGAAAGATTACTCGCTACAAGTGTTATACCATTAAAATTAGAACAATTGGTAGAAAAAGCTCAGGAGAAAAATCCATGGATCACAAAAAATTCAAAATACTCACTTAAAGAGTTAATTATTAAAATGATTGAAGAAAAAAGGCTTTGGAAGAATTCAAAAGGCTATATACTTGTACCTATACCAAGAAGATGGGAAATCAAACATGAAAAAATATTACCCTATCCAGAATTTAGAGATAAATTTATAGATTATGTATATAATTTATTTAAAGAAAAAAAAGCAAATTCGATTATAGAAGCCATACACTCAGCTAAAAAAGATTTAAATCTTACTAATAAAGTCGTAGGTTCATTTGGAATCGCATTAAAATTTTCTGGTAAATTTATTGGTAAAGATGGTAGTGATTATGTAAGTATGAAAACTCCTGTATATTTAAATGCAGATTTTAACGAATTTAAAATTGCTGTTGAAGCTTTTTATCTAAAAAGCATTTTAAAAGATGAAGACATACATGAAAAAAATCTACCTATAGTTGCAAAATATATTTATGATTCAGAAAATATCAAAAGACTAAATGAAGTGATCAATAATTTGATGGATTTACAAGAAATATTTTATGTAAAACCGTATTATAAATACTATAAAAATCTTAATAAATAATAGAAAATTAGGTGATTTAATGAAAAAAAATATTTTTATTATTTTATTTCTCACGTTTTTATCTTTTTTAAGTGCAGAAAATTTAATAGTGGGAATATATGAAAATAAACCGCTAACCTATAAAGAAAATGGTGAATATAAAGGGTTGGCAATTGATTTGCTAAATGAAATTGCCAAAAAGGAAAATTGGCATCTAACATATCAATATGACACATTTCCAAATCTTATAGAAAAAATAAAAAATAATGAAATTAATATATTAATAGATTTAGGAAAAACAAAAGATAGAGAATTATTTATTAAATATCCTTCACAACCTTTTTTTACAAATTGGGGTATAATTTATTCTAAAAATAATAATATAGATTCATTGCTCGATTTAAAAAATAAAAAGATAGCTGTTTTAAAAAATGATATATACTATACTCATGAAAATGGTATTAAAAATCTATCTAAAAAAATGAATTTAAATATTGAATTTCATGAATATAATTCATATGATGAAGTTTTAAAGGCAGTAAAGGATAACCTTTGTGACGCTGGTGTTGTAAATAGAATTTTTAATAACTCTTATAATCTTCATAAAACACCTATTGTATTTTTACCTATAGAAGTTTATTATGGTTTTTCAAAAAATACAAAGGATGATATTATAAATAAAATTGATTATTATTTAAACAAATGGAAAAATGAAGAAGATTCTATATATTTTTCTCTTATGAAAAAATATTTATATAATGAAAAATTTATTATTCCAGAATGGATTAATAAATTTTTATATTTTTCTTCTATAGTTATTATTACTTTATTTATCACTTCTTTAATTTTTTATATATTATTTATAAAAGCCACAAAGAAATCGAAAGGAAAAAATGAAGAATTAGAGGCTTATAATAACGAATTAGCTTCGATGAACGAAGAACTAGAAGAAAGTTACGCAAATATAGAAGATATGAATTTTAAATTAATTAAACTAACAAAAATAATGTCTAAATTAAAATTTTCAAGTACTTTTGAAGAATTTTACAATGAATTATTAAGAACTGCAATATTTTTAATACCAGAAGCAGATTATGGAAGTATTATATTTATAGATTCAAAGAAAAATCAATGGAAATTTTTAAGTGCTTATGGACATAATTCTGAAATGCTTAAAAATATTACATACGCCGCTGGTCATACACCTACAAAAGAAAAAATCAAAATAATTGATAATATTGTCGAAAACGAAAGAATAGAAATGAATAATGAATCATATAAAATACTAAGAGAAGCCTCAAAACCTATAAAACAGACAATGATTTATGAAATAAAATTAAAAGAAAATCAATGGATTAATTTTTGCCTTGATATTGATATTAATAGTGAAAAAACATTTTCTGAAGAATCAAAAGAAATCTTTGAGATATTTGCAAACCTTGCTAGAGCCTTTTGGATTGAAAAATTATCCTATGAATATATCAAAGATACATATCTTAACCTTGCTAATAAATTAGCTTCAATTGCCGAAGAATATGATGACATTACTGGAAAACATATATATAGAGTGGCAGAGTTTTCGAAATTTATTGCAGAAAAACTCCATTTAGATAAAAAATTAATTGATGATATTTATACTTATTCTCCCCTACATGATATAGGTAAACTTTTTATAGATAAGTCTATCCTATTAAAAGAAGGCTCTTTAAATAAAAATGAATGGGAAGAAATGAAAAAACATACTCTTTATGGTGCAAAAATTTTAGATGATCCTTATTTTATTATCGCAAAAAATATAGCTTTATATCATCATGAAAAATATAACGGTGAAGGGTATCCATACGGTTTAAAAGGGAATGAAATTCCTATAGAAGCACAAATTGTTGCATTAGCAGATGTTTATGACGCTTTAAGGAGTGATAGATCATATAAAAAGGGATTTTCACATGAAATTGCTGTGGAAATAATATTAAAAGGTGATGAAAGAACAAAACCAGAATTCTTCAACCCAGAAATTTTAAATATATTTGAAAATTTTCATTATGAATTCAAAGAGATTTATAATAATTTCAATAAAGATAATGGCACATTTTAAATTCTGTTCTTTTTTATGTTGATTTTTTGTCATAAATGTAGTATAATATTTACGCTATCATATATAAATTAATATTATATCTAAAGATATCTATGATAGATATCTTAAATTCTAAAGGGGGGAAACTTATGAAGAAGTTACTAGTATTGTTAGTTGTTGTTTTAAGTATTTCCATGTTTGCTCAAGTAACTATTGAGTTTTGGCATGCTATGAGTGGTTGGAGAATTGAGCTTTTACAAAATATGGCTAAAGACTTCATGAAAACACACCCAAATATCAAGGTAAATGTTCAATACACAGGTTCATACCTTGATACATTCAACAAAACTGTTGCTGCAGTTAAAGCCGGAAAAGCTCCTCATATCGTTCAAATATACGATATTGGAACTCAAGCCATGATTGACGGTGGAATAGCTGTTCCTATGGAAGATCTAATTGAACAAGATCCATCAATCGATAAAGGTGCTTTCTTAGAACAAGTTACAAATTACTATACTGTAGATGGAAAATTATATTCAATGCCTTTTAATTCATCAACAGCTATTTTATTCTATAACAAAACAATGTTTAAAGAAGTTGGATTAGACCCTAACAAACCACCAAGAACTTATGACGAATTAATAGAATATGCAAGAAAATTACAAAAGAAAGATGCTAACGGTAAAGTTATCAGATACGGTTTAACCTGGCCAACACATTCATGGTTCTTTGAACAATTGATGGCTGTTCAAAATGCCCCATTAGTAAATAATGGAAATGGAAGAGCTGGAGTTAGACCTACAGAAGCTGTATTCAATAGTCAAGCTGGTAAAAATATCTTTAATTTATTCAAAAAAATGACAGATGAGGGATTATTAATCAATACAAAAAGAGAAGATTGGAATGGTTCAAGTCAATTATTCTTGGCTCAAAAAGCAGGTATGTTATTATATTCAACATCAGACGTAAAATTCTTTGATGAATCATCCAAAAAAAATGGTTTTGAAGTTGGAACAGCATTCTTACCAAAACCTGACGAATCAGTACAAGGTGGTTCTGTAATCGGTGGGGGTTCATTATGGATTCTTAAAGGACATTCAGATGAAGAAACTAAAGCTGCTTGGGAATTTGTAAAATGGATGACAGAGCCTGCACAACAAATAAAATGGCATTTAGAAACAGGTTATTTCCCAGTTAGAAAAGATGCTATTGAACAATTATTATTCAGCGGATTTTATTCAGAACATCCAAATTATTTAACAGCTATTATGGAATTATTATTATCAAAACAAACAGTTAATACAAACGGTGCAGTTATGGGCGTATTCCCTAAAACTAGAGAAATAATAGAAACAGAATATGAAAATGTAATTAATGGTAAAAAATCTGTAGATCAAGCTCTTAATGATGCTGCTAAAGTTGTTACAATAGAATTAAAACGATACAACAGACTTTATAAGTAGATTTCAATATACGGGGCGGTTTTCCGCCCTTTTTTTAAAGGAGGAATTCTATGTCGTGGAAAAGTAAACTTACTCCATATTTATTACTTATACCAACTTTTATTGTAATTATTTTATTTATTTATTGGCCTGCAGCATATTCCTTTAAATTAAGTTTTTTCCAAGAATCTTTTTTTGGAAATAAAAGTATTTTTGTGGGTTTAGATAATTACACACAACTTTTTCAAGATCCAACTTATTATAAAGCTTTATTAACCTCTTTTATTTATTCTTTTTCTACTGTTTTTTTAACTATGTTTATAGCTTTTTTGATTTCTCAATTGTTGGTTCAAAATGTTCCAGGAACGAGATTTTTTAGGTTATTTATTTTCGCTCCATATGCTATATCTCCTGCTATAGCAGGTATATTATGGTCATTTTTATTAACACCTACTGTGGGTTATTTAAATTATGTTTTTATGAAGCTTTTTGGGATTGATACCGATTGGCTTACAACAACTCCTTATGCTTTTATTGCTGTTATGTTGGCTACAATATGGAAAATGTTACCTTTTGATTTAATTTTTTATATAGCGGGACTACAATCGATTCCTGATTCTTTATTGGAATCTTCTATGATAGATGGTGCAAATCTCTGGCAAAGAATGTGGAAAATAAAATTCCCTTTGTTATCACCTATTAGTTTTTACTTATTTATTATGAACTTTACAACAACTATGTTTACTTCATTTGGTATTATTGATATCATGACAAAAGGTGGACCTTCTGGAACTACAACAACTCTAATTTATAAACTTTATTTGGATGCCTTTACATATAGTAATAATGGTTCTGCTGCAGCTCAATCAGTTATTATGTTTGCAATAATGGGAGTTATTACAATTATATACTTTAAAGGTGTCGAAAAATCCGTTCATTATCAGTGAGGTGATTTACAATGGCTTCGAGTATTTCCAAACGAAAAAAAACAAACTTAGTTCTTTCTGAAATAATATTAATTACCATATCATTAATAGTCATGGCTCCTGTTTTACTAGCATTTAGTATGAGCTTCATGACTTATACAGAAGTTTACACATTTCCACCAAAACTGTTTCCAAGCACATTTCATTGGCAAAATTATGCTGAAGCTTTAAGATTAGTAAATCTTAGTCGAATGTTATTAAATTCTGCTATAATAGCTTTTTTCATTACATTTGGGAAACTAATTACCGGAACATTAGCAGGATATGCTTTTGCAAACTTCCAATTTAAAGGAAAAAATTTATCTTTTATAATCTTATTTATTACTTTATTTTTACCTGCAGAAACTGTTATGATACTTCCTTTGTTTTTGATTATGAAAGAATTTAATTGGATTAACACTTATTATGCTTTAATTTTACCTTTTACAGCCAGTGCAACAAATGCTTTTTTAATGAGGCAACATTTTATGACTATTCCAAAAGAATTAAGTGATGCTGCTAAAATTGATGGAGCAACATCTATGCAATATTTCTGGAAAATTTTATTGCCTCTATCAAAATCCATGCTTGGCGGTGCTGCTTTAATTAACTTTGTTTATGCATGGAATTTATATTTATGGCCTTTAATTGTAACAATGGATGATAAAATGAAAACTGTTCAAATTGGTATTAAAATGTTAATTAGTTCTGATGCCGCTAATAATTGGGGAATAATTATGGCTGGAACCATTATTGCTCTTGTACCTACATTATTAATTTTCTTTGCTATACAAAATCTATTTGTCAAAAGTCTTGTTAGTTCTGGGCTTAAAGGATAAAAAAATGTTGCAAGAATATCTTGCAGCATTTTTTTTTTATATTTCATTTTCTAAAATAATATATCTATTCCAATTCTTGCAAATGGTTCATTCAATGGTATATAATCTCCTTCTATATTACTTTCAATTCTATACCCACCATTCATTGTAATACCAAAATTATCCGTTATCAAAAATTCAATTCCAATATTCGGGCTAATCCCAACACCTATATTTGTTGCATATTCAGTATCATAATTCATCAAAGATGACATATATAAATCCACACCAAATTGAGGCATTATTTTACCAAATTTTTTCATATATCCTAAATAAACTCCTGTAGAAAAGCTGGGGTCATCTAATCCAAAAGAGAAATCTAAGTAAGTTCCAAAACTAAAACCTTTGTAATTATCCCCCATAAAATCCATTCTAAATAAATAGTTGCCACTTAATAACATTCCTCCACTTAATGAAAAATGAGCCCTTATTGGAGATAAGTCCGGATTTTCTATTACTTTTAAATCTTTATTAATATCAAATTTTGGCTTTTCTAAAATTTCCAATATTGCTGAATTCTGAGATAAATCCTTTACTATAAGCTTCCCGTCTTTCTTTCTATAAATATCGTTATTTACAGTGTATATTTTAGCAAAAGAAAACATCATTCCTTTATAAATTCCCATATTTCTTCCTGCGTCAATTAAAACCATGTTATTTTCAACATTTACTATATTTGCTGAAATTAAAAATAATTTATTCATCCTATAAACTAAAGAAGATACGAGATAATTTATTGCTTCATCTTTTGCATTTTCTCTTGCTTCATCTTCACTAACAAATTTAGTTACATTATAAGAACCAACAGCATCTATTGTTTTTATTTCTAAAATCTGACTTGTTTGTACATCTATAAGTCTATATGCTCCTTCTATCTCATATTCATACCAAACATTTCCATCATCATCTTCTTTTCTTCTTGAATCTGCATCAATTACTTCCACATAAACAATATAATCCGCTGCAAGATGTTTAAACTCAAAGTCTTTTTTATTAGTTACTCCACTTAAAACTCTTTCTACCTCATTTAAAACATTTAAATCTCTTTCTACTAATCTATATTTTCCCATTTCCAATAATCTTTCTTTTAATCTATGTTCTAATTTATTCGAAAGTGTTGAATATCCTTTAGAATAAATAAGAAGTGTTTTTCTACTATCTTCTGCAAAAATCACTAACGAAATGAGTAATAAAAATACAATTAAAATTTTTTTCATAATTCCACCCCCATATTTCATTTTTTCATACACAAATTATTATAACATAAAATATAAAAATAATTAGAAAAAAGCTATTTTTCTGATACAAAATTTTCCATATAATTGTTTTTTTAATTAAAATTTATTTTTTGTAATATTCATTATTAGCTCTAACAGCAAATAATAATCAATTAACGTTAAATTAAAATTAATGGAATATATTCCTAATATTATTTATAGCAAAAATTTTGTATAATTATAACAAAATAAAAAAAAATAAATAAGAGAGGAGAGAATATTTTGAAAAAGAATTGGAGGGTCTTTTGGGACTCGGATAATCCTTTATTTGCAGAAAATTTAAAACTTGCAAGAAAACTTGCTAATGAAACAGGATTGTCCGAATTTTTGATAAAGTTGCTTATTGTTCGTAGATTAAAAACCAAAGAAGATATTATAGAATTTTTATATCCTGATGAATCTTCTATTATTGATCCATTCCTTTTAAAAGATATGGATAAAGCTGTTGATTTACTGCTTGATATTAAAAAAAACAACGAAAAAATCGTCGTATATGGTGATTATGATGCAGACGGAGTAACTGCTGCATCGGTTTTGTTTAAAGGGTTTAAAGCTTTAGGATGGAGCGTTGAGGCCTACATTCCAAATAGAATAGATGAAGGATATAGCTTAAATATTGAAGCTATTGATGAATTATATGATAAAGGCTTTAAGAATATTATTACTGTTGATTGCGGAACAACATCCTTAAATGAAATAAATCATGCTAAAGAAAAAGGCATGAAAATTATTATCACTGACCATCATGAACCACAAGAAATTCTACCTAATGCCGATGCAATAATAAATCCGAAAAGAAAAGATGATCTATATCCTTTCAAGGGGCTTTCTGGTGTAGGTGTTGCTTTCAAAGTACTTCTTGCCATTCACAAAACATTAAATAATAAGACCTTTGATCCATTTTCGTTAATAGATTTAGTTGCATTAGGAACAATAGCAGACATTGTCCCTTTAAGAGAAGAAAATAGATATTTTGTGAAAAAAGGTCTTGATAAATTAAGAAATAATCCTAATCCTGCATTAAAATATTTAATGAAAGAAATAGGGGTTATACCTGAAGATGTTAAATCATACATTGTTGCTTACAAGATAGCACCAAAAATTAATGCTGCTGGCAGAATGGCAGATGCTATGAAAGCTTTTGAATTATTAATGACCCAAGAAAATAAGAATTTACAAAAAAAAGTAAAACAATTATTGGATCTTAACTCGGAAAGGCAGAAACATGAAAGACGTATATATAAGTCCGCTTTAAGTTTAATGGATGTTAATCCAGACTACCATGACAAAAAAGTTATTGTTTTAAGCGGAAAAGATTGGCATCTGGGAGTATTAGGCATAGTAGCTTCCAAATTATCTAATAAATTTAATAAACCTGTATTACTGGTATCCACTACTTCTGAAGATAACACTGGAAAAGGCTCGGCAAGAAGTCCTCAAGGAATTAGTTTAATTGAATTAATGAAAAACATCTCTAAAGAACATGAAGATTTTTTTAAAGAATATGGTGGTCATGAGTTAGCTGCTGGTTTTACAATAGATTCTGAAAAAATTGAATATTTAAGAGACGAAATAAATAAAATTTATGAAAACATATATGGAGATAAAGAGCCTGAATCAGAAATTGAAATAGATATGGAAATAGAAAATTTATGGAGTACATTTTTTGATGATATAATGCTTTTGGAACCTTTTGGTTATCAAAATCCAGAACCAACATTTTTAATAAAAAATGTTACATTGGATAAAGTAAAAGTTTTCGGAGCTGAAGAAGAGAATCTAGCAGGTGTTGCTAAAAGTGAAAAGGGTATGATATTTGAGGTTGTCGGATATGGTGTTTTAAATAATAAAAAAGATAACATGATGAATAATTCAAAATGTAATTTAGTAGGGAATTTTAGAATAGAAAGAACTTTTTATAATAATCAAAAGATTTTAAAATTTTATATTAAAGATATAGAGTTTATTGGAGATTCTTTAACTGAAAAAGGAAATTTAGGAAATATTTTAGTTTCACTACACGCAAAAGACAATGTTCACCATTTAACTAACTATAAATACAAAATATTATTAGACATGATTGAACAAAATAGAAATGCTATTTTTGCACCTTTAAAAATTAAAAATACACTTCTTATAGAAAAAATTAAAAATACAATTTCAAGTGGAGAAAAGCTAATAATTATTGGAGCTTCTCACTTATTATTGGATTACACTTATAAAATAATAAATCAGTATATTTCATCAGATTATATTTATTACAACAAAAAAGCTAAAATTGAAAATACAATATTGAAAAGTAAAAAAGTTATCTTAATTACTGTTCCTGCTTACATACAAAATATACAAAGATTAAATGATTTCTCAAAAAAATTATTAATTGATGAACCAATTTATTCATTTTTACATCCAACTATATCTAATATTCCAGAATATATACATCTCAGGAAGATAATTAGAACGAAACAATATGAGGTAAGTATATTGGGAACTTTTTATGATGAAAGTATAAAAGAATTTCTTAAGTTAAGCGGATACCGTGTTGCAAATGTAAATGCTAATGTTCCCTCATTTGAAGTAGTAAAAGAAATAAATTCTAATAAACTTAAACTAATAAAAGATTATCTATATAATTCTAAAAATCTGAATATTATTGTTAATGATGTTAATCTTTATAAAAATTTAAAATCATATATATCCTCTACATACGAATATTCAGAAGATTATATTTTGTATTACTCACATATTCATACATTTTTTGAAAAAATAAATATAAGAGAATTAAATAAAAAAGGACCATCCAGAATATTAATCTCTGAGTTCGCTAATGATGGAATATCCTTAGAACAAAAAGACAGAAACTCAATAATTATGTTATATGACGTTCCAAAAACACGATTAGAATTATTAGATCTTGTTTCTTCATGGCCACATAATAAAAAGGACAATATTATATTTGTAATGGCTTATAATACCGATTTTGCAACAAAATTCATGTATGATTTTTCCAGAAATTATCCTTCACATGAAGTATTAAAAAAGATATACGAAATAATTGAAGAAACTGATTTAATAAACACAAATTTAATAGCTAAAGAGTTTTTCAATAATGATATTGACTTTGTTAAAAATGCTATAGACGAATTAATTAATTCTGGCATAGTAATTAACACTTCTACTGGTTTAAAAACTGTGGATGACTTTAGATTGGATCTGATACATAAAAATGTTAAGTCAAAAGAAAGCATATTAGATAAATGGATACTTAAAAACGCTATAAGATTTTTTTCAAATTTCAAATCAAGAAGTCTGATTTCATTATTAAACAATCAAATTGCGGAGGTTAAATAAAATGAAAAAAACAACTAAAGATTTAAATTTATACATTAAACTTGAACAAAAATATATGGTAAAAGTTCTAGATAAACTTAGAAAAAATAAAATTTTTTCTAAGTTTTTCCCACTTGGCGGATTTCCAATTATCGCTATATCAGAAGATGATGAATCCAAAACAAAAGAAATTTTAGAAAAAATGGATATAAAATATGAAATCCAAAAAGCTAATCCTGATATTATTGAGGAGATGTTAAAATTTTGAATTACATTGGTATTGATTATGGCCTAAGTAAAACCGGTATATCAATTAGTGATTCTGTTTTAAAAGTAGCTACTATTAAAGATACTGTAAAGACTGAAAATTTAATTAATTATTTGAAAAAATTATATAAAAATGGTGATATTTTTATTGTCGGCCTTCCAATTTCTATGTCTGGAAGATATTCCAAGCAAACATATGAAACAATAGATTTTTGTTTAAAATTAAAAAATCTTTTTAATACTGATATTTTATTAATAGATGAAAGATTAACCACTCAAAGAAGTTTTTCTATGACAAAAAATTTTTTAAACGCTAAAAAAGCTAAAAAAAATAAAGATCAAAACAGTGCTTTGCTTATCTTACAAAGATTTCTTGATAATCCTTATTCAAGTATTAAACTAGAAGAAAAAAAGCCATATAAATTAGAAAACATCGAATATAATTCTATCTTAATTAACGATATTATCATAAAAAATAGTAATATATATAATAAATCAGATATTCTAGCAAAAAATCCTTATGTTTTTTGGTGGTATTTTAAAAGAAATAAAAGGTCTACAACTTTATTTGATGATTTGAAAAACTCATATGATGTTTTAATAACAAAAGATAATAAATTAGATGAATCTAACATCACGTTTCAAAAAATTATAGTTGTAGGTGATTAAATGTCTAAATCATTTTGGTTTATACTTTCATATCTAATAATATCCTTAATTTTGTTAAAAGTATTCCCTACTATTGTAGGGAGTTTGGTTATTGCCTTATTCTTTACTATTTTAATAGATGTAATTGCGTCTTACCTTGAAAAAATAAAAATATCAAGAAAAATAACAGTTCCATTGGCTTCATTAATTTTTTATGGTGCAATAGTATATGCTTTTTACAATTTAATTCCTATAACCATAGAAGAAAGTACTAAAGCTTTTGATGTATTAAAAGGTATTAATTTTACTACTATTCCAGGAAAAACTGGAGATGTTGTTAATACATTATTAGATACTGCTGGAAAATATTTAAATAATATAATAATACAATTAGCTGGTTATCTAGCCTCTAATTTGTCTAATTATATTACTGTTGCTCTATTACTGATAGTCGCTTCTGGATATATGGCTATTGCAAGTAAAAGATTATGGAAATCAATTGATAAATTTTTTCCTAATTCAGAACTTAAATATACTAAAAAGTTTTTAATGAAAACTTATGATGATTTAAAAAAATTTGTTTCTGGGCAAATGATAACTGCTTTATTTGTAGGCATAATTACCTGGTTTTTAGCTTTAATTTTAGGATTTCCATATTCTATTTTCTTAGGAATTTTAGCTGGCATTACAGATTTTATACCATATTTAGGTGTGTTTATTACTGCATTTCCTTTAATTCTATTAGGTTTTACAAACTTTGGATTAATGGGTATAATAAAGGGTATAATTATATTAATCGTTGCTAATCAAATAGAAACATGGATTTTATCTCCAAGAATATCTGGTGGAAAGGTTAATTTAAATTGGTTTTTAATATTAGTTTCTATGTTTATATTTGCTCAAACATTTGGAGTAGTCGGAGTTCTAATAACCGTTCCTTTATTAATAGTATTCAGAAATTTGTGGGACATGTATATTATTAAATATCTCAAAAATACATAAAACAAAAAAAGCAGCCACTTGGCTGCTAAATGTTAAGCAGGGGGAATTTCAAAAAACGTTATTTTTGTTCATTATTTGCAATTAATTATATTTATTTGCTATTATTTTCTTTTTTCGAAATTATACAATATTTTTTTTATTTTGTCAAACTGAAGGGAGAATTTTATGAAAACAAGTGATTGGCTAAAAAAATATAATATTTATTTAAAGAAAAGTCTTGGTCAAAATTTTCTTGCAACAGAGGTATACGCAAAAAAAATCGTTCAAAAATCTGGAATTACCAGTGAAGATACTGTAATTGAAATAGGTCCTGGAGCAGGAACATTAACAGAATCATTGGCAAAAACAGGTGCAAAAATTTTTGCATTTGAAATAGATCAGAGACTCAAACCATTGTTAGAAGAAAGATTTCAAAATTATAATAATGTAAATATTCAATTTATTGATTTTTTAAAAGCAGATTTATCCAATTTTGAAAAACCTAAATATGTCGCAAACATCCCATATTACATTACATCGCCTATTTTGGAAAAAATTTTTTTAGAAACTCCGAACTTTCAATTAGCTACATTAATGGTTCAAAAAGAATATGGCGACAGAATGCTTGCAAAATCCGGAAAGAATTATAGTCCTTTAAGTATATTTGTACAATTTTTCTGTGATGTTGAAAAATTGATAACTGTTCCACCACACGCTTTTATCCCAAATCCAAAAATAGACTCTGTAGTTATCAAATTAACTCCAAAGGAAAATATTCCTGATATTGATAAAAATAAATTCTTCAAATTTATACACATATCTTTTTCGCAGCGAAGAAAAACAATAAAAAATAACTTGAAACAACTTTTTGGTGACAAAACTGAAGAAATATTAAAAAAATGCAATATCGATTCCAAAACTCGTCCAGAAAACATCAACATAGATCAATTTATAAATCTCTTTAACATTTCTAAATCTTATAATAAATAGAATATATATTCTTTAATTTTCTATTTATAATTTCTTTATTGATTTTATAATCATTTTTTGTTAAAATATACTTAGTCCTAAAAATATCAATCACGCCCTCATAGTTCAACGGATAGAACGGCGGATTCCTAATCCGCAAATGGAGGTTCGATTCCTCCTGGGGGCACCAGCAACAATCCGGGAACCTCCCGGATTTTTTGTTATATAAATCTTGTTTATGAGGTGAACAAAATGTGGTATCCTGGTCATATTAAAAAAGCAAAAGGAAAAATTAAAACCTATTTAAAAACGGTACAGGGAATATTAGAATTAGTAGATGCTCGTGCACCATATGCCAGTAGAGCATATGAATACGATAATTTATTTATGAATAAAGAAAGAATAATAGTTTTTAATAAAGTTGATATTGCAGATGAAAGTAAATTATCCTTCTGGAAAAACTATTATAAAACTAAGGGATATAAAGTTTTAAAAACATCCTTAAAAAAAGTAAGTGTTAGAAGCTTTTTAACTAAAGTTGTTTATAAATCTTTTCCTAAAAAATTTAGCGAATTAAGAGTTATGGTTGCTGGAATACCCAATGTTGGAAAATCAACGTTAATAAATAGTATTAAAGGAAAGAAAGCTTTAAGAGTAGGAAATACACCTGGAGTTACTAGAGGTCTTCAATGGATAAGTGTAAATGATCAATTTATGTTATTAGATACACCTGGTATCCTATATAGCGAAATATATAATAAAAAAATATTATATAAATTAATATTAATTGGTTCTTTAAAACCTGAAGAAGATGAAAAAGAATTTGCAATTGAATATGGTTTTAACTTTTTTAAAGAAATGTATCCTAATATAATTAAAAATGCTTTAAAAAGTGATTATATGCCTGAAGAATATCCTGAATTTCTTAATCTGTTTGCAAAAAAAAGAAATTTTATCACTTCGGGAAATAACTATGATATAGAGAGAGCAATAAATACATTTTTAAAGGAACTATCTGATGGAAAATATGGTAAAGTTGTATACGATTATCCAGAAGATTATGATATCTTAAAGTGAGGAGAAAATATTTTAAACGGAATTAATTTTTTTAATATTGGTATTTTAAAAGATTTAGTAAAAAGTAAAAATACAAAAACATTACTTGCCATGATTGAGGCAATAGATGATGATATTATACAATTGAAAATTGATTCTAATAAAAAAATTATAATTGAAAATCCTAAAAAATCATTACCAAAAAATTTAAAAAGTGGGGATTATATAAATATTATTACTGAAAAAGAAAATAATAATTCTCCTTTAACTCAAGCAAAAGCATTAATAGAAATCATTAATTACTCAGAAAATAAAAATCTTATCAAATTTAATTTACTTAATGAAAACACTGATATGATATTAAATGGAAACATCAAAACGCCACAAATAAAAAATTTTTTAACCTGGTTGGGAAAGTTTATTAAAAATATTAAATTAGAAAATTTATCTTCAAATTATTTTGATAAATCAATAAATAAAAAAAGCATAAATAATTTCATAAAAACTTTTATAAAAGAAATTGCAAAAAGTATAATCGAAAACAAAAATTTAAAAATACCAGCACCTAAGGATAGCGCTCAAATTATAGAGAATTTAATAGAAAAAACCTATATAGACAATAAGAAAAATAAAAATTTAGAAAATATTTTAAAGAATGAAAATCAAAAAAATATTCAGCATAATGATAATAAAAATTTAGAAAATTCTGTCTCTACAAGAAAAAATATTTCAAATATTAATAATAAAAATCATGTAGAAAAAAATTCAATATCAAAACAGAAAAAAAATATAGAAAATTTAAATACTGAAAAAGAAAAGTATTTAAAAAAAGATTCCTATATTAATAAAAAAAATTTTAATATTGAACATATTAGAGAAAAAACAAGTTTACATAAAATAATTAACACATATAAAACTTTTTCTCAATTTGAAGTATTTCAAGAACCAAACTTTATATTTTTTCAATTATTTGGAATTCCTATTTTTTTAAACGTCGATAATGAAATAAGATATGAAGGAAATAAAAAAGAAAAAATAAATAGAATATCCTTTTCTTTTATCTCTAATAATTTTGGCCTGATTAATACTATTATCTATAAAAAAGAAAAAACTGTATCATTAAACTTTTTTGTTGAAAACAATTTAGATTTTTTTAAGAATAATATATCCGAATTAATCAATAGTATACAAGAAGATGGAATGAAAATAGAAGGATTACAAATAAACTCTATAGAAAATAATTTTGAGTTAAATAAGAAGGGATTATATGGATAAAAAAGTTGTCGCAATAAAATACAAAGAACTTCGTAATGATGTTCCATCTGTAATTGCAAAGGGAGTAGGAAAAATAGCTGATAAAATTATTGAAATTGCTAAAGAAAATAACATTCCTATATTAAAAAATACGAAAGTTATAAATGAACTTTATTCTCTGGATATACCTTCAGATATTCCTGAAGATATGTATTTTATTGTTGCTAAAATAATTGCTTATACATTGAAACTAAATGAAAAAAAGGAGGAAAAATAATGGGTTTAAAATATGCTATAGTGTATCTTGATTTAAAACCTGAATATGCCAAGTTATATAATTTGCCAATAAAAATGCCCGTTTTAGTGGAAGATATGAAAAAAATCACTGATAAAAACAAATTGCCATTAGACATCATTTTAAGAGGATTAGAAGCTCAATATAAAATTTCAAAAGACGACTATTATAAAAGTTATTTAGTATATTTTTATTATGAAGCATTTAAAAAGGCTTTAAATAATAATGATTTTGAAAATGCAAATTTATATTTAAATAAAGCAAAAAAACTTGGTGGTGAGGATTATAGATTTAATTTTTATAGAGCATTATTACTAAAAAAAAGCGATCAAGATGAATTAGCAGAATTGGAATTAAAAGAGGCTATTGTAAAAAATCCTAATTTTTATTTAGGTCACTTTGAACTTGGTAATTTGATGTTTGAACGCAAAATATATGAAGAAGCATTAGAAGCATTTAAAAATGCTATTGAACTAAACCCAGAATTTGTAATTCCTCATTTAAAAATTGCAGATATCTATATTGAAAATGGCCTATTTTCAGAAGCTATTGATGAATTAAATGAAATATTAAAAAAGGATCCTAATTTTGCCGCTGCCTATGTGAGGTTAGGCATTATTTTTAATCAACTTCAAAGATTTGAAGATGCTTTACAAATCCAAGAAAAAGGTTTAGCTAAAGATCCTGAAAATTATGAATTGCTTTATAATATAGCCTATACATACGCTAAATTGGGAAGACACAGAGAAGCCACCAAACGTCTTGAAAAAGCTGCAAAAATTCATGAAGAAGATTATATCCTTCATGAATTAGCTATTTCATATAGAAATATAGGTGAATATCTAAAGGCTTTTGAAACTGCTAAAAAAGCACTTGAAATATCATCAGAAGAAAATAAAGAATTAATATTGTTATTATTAGTAAAACTTGCTGCTATTATAGGAGATATAGAAGAAACCAAAAAATACTATACTTTATTGAAAAATACAGAATTTGAAATCTCTGCAAAAACTTTTTATATGTTCTCATTATTATCAAATGACAACATAGAATTAGCAAAAAAAATATCTTTAGAACTATACAATTATGGAATATACGGAAATATACATTTAATAATCGATAATATTGATAGCTATATTGATTACCTTGAAACTCATACTGATAAAAACTATACTGAAGCCTTAATAGAATCATTTAATGACTTTGGAGATATAGATAAGTTAGGATTATATAGAAATTTAAAGAAAAATAACATAGACATAATAAATATTATAAAAGATGATGTAAATGAAGTGGTTGATGGGATTGAACTATTATTAAATGCTTATCTATTAAGCGGTATTGATTATGGATTATCTGAAAGGGTTTCTACTTTATTAGCAAATTTCATATGGAAAGATGGTAAAGGTATTTTAATTTCAAGATTCTTATTAAGATATTATCAAGACAGAGTATTTGGAAATTTTAGTTCTTTAGATGTATTTGTAAATGATATTATTGAAGAAATGAAAGATTTGCACTTTGAACTTGCTAGAGTAATTTCTGATTATGAAATCAATTTAATAGATTTTGATGAATTACTTGAATATAATTTAACTAATTTAGAAGATATTATAAAAATTATTCTATCATACATGCATATTCAACCAACATTAAATGAACTAAATTCATCACATTTTGAAGATAGTCGAATTAAAAAAATTTTATTATGGGCAAAATATCTTGATGACCTTATAAAAGTATTAAAATAACATATTGGGGAGGATTTCTTATGAAAAAGTTTATATATTTACTACTATTTTCATCACTCATTTTTCTCTTTGTAAGTTGTGCACTAAAAGAAGACAAAAAACCTGTTATTAATTTAATTGAACCAACATCAGATTTAATAGATTCTGCATTTAATCTGAAATTTGAAATATCCGATGATGTTTACCTTAAAAACTGGGATATTTCTATAGATAATCAAGTCATAAGCGCCTTAAAATTTGATAGAATAAGTGAAAATAAAATTGTCGTTAGTTCCTTAAATCCTTATGAAATAGATAATATCCCCGATGGCGAAACTTTAAACATCATAATAAATGCTGAAGATAATATAGGAAATAAAACTTCATTAAAAAAGGTATTAAAAGTTGGAAGAAAACCTATAATAAAACTTCTTCCTACAGAATCTTCTTATGATACAGTTGAAGGTACTTTTTCTATTCAAGCTTATATAAAAGACTTAGATATAGAAGGATTTGAAGATTTGAGTAATTATTCTTTGAGTTTATCTCACAATAATGATATAATAGATTTATACAACGCCCCACAAGAAGTTAAATTAGGGGAGCATAATAAAGAGGCTACTATAACTGCCTCAACATATGATGCTGGGGAATATCCTATAGGTGACACCTTAAATCTTTTAATTACAGCTACAGATAGAGCATCAAACACAACAACTTATAGCAAAACTATTAAAATTGGTGGTTTAGCTCCGAAAATAGATATAATAGAACCAACAATACTATCTTCCGCTTCAACAGAAATTAAAGTTATTGCTAAAGTTACTGATGATGTTGAAATTAGGGATATAAAATTATTTGTTAACGATGATGACAAAACGGATAGCAGTATATTATATTTAGATTCTTTAGAATCAACACCTTTAAATATTAGTAATTTCAAAAAACAATCATATGTCAAGGTTGCATATATAGAAAATGATAAAATAGAATTAGATAATAATGAAACTAAAATCGTTATTCAAAGTGAAGATAGAGCAGGAAATATTGTATCAAGAGGATTCAGAATAAAGATTTTAAACCAAAATTCACCAAATAGATCAATTAAGATTATTAAAGAGTGGTGATAAATATTAGAAAAATTTTTATCATATTATTTACCTTATTTGAAGTATTGATGTTTTCAAATATAGAATTTTTAAATAATTATCCTGAAAATAATCAAGAAAACGTATCTCCAACAAGTTTAATATTAAAATGGCAATTAACAAACACTGAAAATAAAAAATTAATATATGATATATATTTAGGGGAGTCTAAAACTCCCCCTTTGTACTATTCAAATATACCAACTAATATATTTCCAATAAAAATATTAAAACCATCTACAACTTATTATTGGAAAATAATAGCAAAAGATGGTGAAAATATTTATGAAAGCCCGATTTGGTCTTTCAAAACCCGCCCTTTCGACAATGGTGAACTAATTTGGGTTTCTTTTTTAAAAAAGAGTTCCTCTCTTCTATACTCAAATAATATTATATTCAATATATATGATAATAATATCGAAGCTTATAATAGTACCAAAAATCTATCTTATACAATTACTGAACCTTTTTTAGGTGTTAAAGCTTATAAAAATAACCTTTATTTACTTAAAAAAAATTCTATTAAAATATTTTCTACAATAAATGGTTCCTTCAAAAAAAATATTAAACTTTCTCAAACGTATAAAAAATTAAAAATAATAGATAATGATAAATTCCTTTTATATACTGATAATCAAATTGATTTATATCAAGGTTCCGATAAATATATAAGTCTTAATTTTAACGAAAAAATATCTAATATATTTTTATTTGATAATGCCTTTATTGTAAACTTAAAAACTAAAATTATTGTCTTTGATTATGATGGAAAGATTATAAAAGAATACAAAGTATCTGGAAATATCATCGATTTAGATAATAACTTTATTCTTTTAAAAATAGAAAATTCTTTATTTTTGCAAACATATGATGGACGTCTTACAAAAATAGATGACAATATAAGAAATGCACATTTGTTAAATGATAAAATTTTCATCGAAAAAAATAATAATATAATTATATATAATATTCTTACCAAATCCAGAAAGTCTATAACTGTGAATTTTGATTATAATAAATTAATTGCTTTTAATAATGAACTTATATTGTTAGGTAATGATATAAAGTCTATCGACTATGACGGAAAAATTATTTGGAGTCATAGTTTTCAAAATGAAGAAATTGTTTCTAACATAATCATTACTGATTATAACACTATATCATTTTCAATATTTGATGGTTCTTATTATAAAATAGTAGAAATTTATGATAACAATATCAAACAAATAAACAATAATAAAAATTCAAAAATCTCTTTTGCAGAAAATAATATAATAAATAATATAAAAAATGAAAAAACTACATCTTTACCAACTCCTACTATAATAAATCCAAAAACAAATGAAAAAATAAATTCATTAAGTATAACTCTTGAATGGATATTGCCTGATTACGATAGTACAACAGTTAAATATGAAATTCAGCTAAAAGAAATTAGTAGTGGTTTAATAAAAAATAAAAATATTAAAAATATTACATCTAATAAATTAACAATTCTTTTAGAACCAAATACTAAATACATATGGAAAGTTATAGCTATGGATAATGATAAAAAAGCTGAAAGTAATTGGTCATCATTTTCAACAACTAATTTTAATTTCATTTTAAAACGTATAAAATTAGCTGATAATCAAATGGTTTTAGATTCAAAAATGAAAAATGATAAAATTTATTTTACTGGATATACAACATCTCCGAATACTAATATTTTAAAATTATTATATGGAAATATAACTACTTCATTTGTTAATTTAAAAGCATGGGATTTTGGTAATGCACATAATAAATTTGGTTCTTCTATAGACATAACTGATGATGGAACTATATTAATAGGAGGATATTCTGCTGAAAAAGATTTAAGAGGAGATATGTTACTATACTCATTAACTGAGGATGGTAAAATTAATTGGAATATTGTTACCGGAAGTTCAAAAAGAGATTCTATTAATGATTTATATTACGATAAAGATGAAAATTATATATATTATATTGGTTCCATTGGTACAGATAATATGGAAATGAATATACAATTTTCAAAATATAGTCCAAAAGGTTTTAGAATATGGTCAAGAGAGTTCGGAGGTTACGATATGGAATTTGCCTCCAGTATAAAAAGAATAGATAAATATTCTTTTTTACTATTAGGAAGTACTAAATCATTCGGAGAAGGCGGATATGATTATTACGTTATAAAAACAAATGAACTTGGTGAAAAAATTTGGGATTTAACAATTGGCACTTCAAAAGATGATTTTGCTTCTGATTTATTATTAGTTTCAAAAAACGAATATATAATATTAGGAACTTCTTTTAGAGATACATTACAACCATTTTTAGCAAAAATTGATAATAATGGTTTTAAGATTTTTGCTAAAATAATCCCATTTATAAATGATGTTAACCTTGTAAAAGGTGTTTTATATAATAATTATATATACTCAATTGGGTGGTTCAGATATTCTAATTCATTAAAAAGAATGGGTATAATAACCAAATTTGATTTAAATGGAAATTTAATCTTTGCAAAAATTTTTGATATTGATAATCAAGATACTGTGTTTACAGATTTAATTATTAAAAATAATAAATTCTTTTTAATTGGTTTTTCTGAATATCCAGAACCAAATTCTAGAGATATAATTTTTATTCAAACTACAGAAGATTATATATTAAATAATTTTAAAGATGCAAAATGATGAAAATTTTAAATGACAGATTATTAGAATATTGCTATTTACAAAAAAGAAAGCAAGTAAATCTTGCTTTCTTTTTTGTTATATTGTATAATTTAATAGACTTTAATTAAGAAAGGGGATATATTATGGGGGAAAAATTGTTTAAAAGTGAAGATATAAAAAAGATATCATTTCTAAGTAGCTTAAATATTCATCCAAAAGATAAAAAATTTGTCTTTGTAAAAACTAATATGGTTAAAAATGATTATAAAAGCCATATTTATTTATCATCATTTTCAGGAAAGATTAAAAAATATGCTAAAGGAAAAAATCCATTATGGTCACCTGATGGAAAATTACTATTATTTGTTGATAAAAAAGATAAAGACTTTAAAGGTCAAGAATTATATTTAATACCATACGATGGTGGTGAACCATATCTATTAACAAAAATAAAAAATGGAAGTTATTCTAACATTAAATGGTCTGATAATTCAAAGGGTATTTATGCAATAAAAAAGGTAGAAGAAGAAAATGATTCAGATGTTAGAGAAATTGAAAGTCTTCCGGTTTGGCAAAATGGTGGTTCTTTTATTGAAAGATTTAAATATTCTCTTGTATATACCACTATTAATGGAAAAGAAAAAGAAATTAAACCACCAAAAGATAATTTTGAACCAATATTTATTTCATTATATAAAAATAAATTGACTGTTATTACAAGAAAAAATAGAATAAATTATCCTGCTGAGACAGAAATATATATATATGATTTAAATAAAAAGCAATGGAAAGAGATTTCTCTTTCATTCAAAAAAGTATATTGGCTTGAATGGGTAGATGATAAACATTTTGTATTTTTAGGTCATGATGGAAAATATGGTTTAAACACCAATATGCATTTATATTATTATATAAACAAAAATAAAATTATAGATTTATTTGGTGATTTAGATCTTTCTTTTGGAAATTCATTAAATTGTGATGTTAGATTTGGTTCAACAAGAAAAATAAAACTAATAGATAATACTATATATTTTGTTGTTACAGAAAAAGAAAAAGCTCCATTATACAAAGTTACTGTTGATGGTAAATTAGAAAAAGTATTATCAGAAAGCTCATGTGAAGATTTTGATATTATTGATGATAATTTAATATACATAAACCAAGATTTTTTAAATTTACCAGAAGTATATTCGTATAATAAAAACAAAAAATTGACAAAATTCAATGATAAAATAATTAAAAATTATACTATAAAACCGCCATATTATTTAAATGCAAAAAGTGAAGATAAAAAAGATTTAGATGTCTGGTATCTACCTCCATATACAAAAGAAAATAAAGGTACTATACTTGAAATCCATGGAGGGCCAAAAACTGCATATGGTGATTCGTTTATGTTTGAATTCCATCTATTAGCTTCTAATGGATATGGAGTAATATTTACCAATCCACATGGTAGTGAAGGATATGGAAATAATTTCGCAGATATTAGAGGGAAATATGGAACAATAGATTACAGAGATTTAATGAAAGCAGTTGATGCTGTAGTAGAAAAATTTGATTTAGATAAAAACAAATTGGGAGTTACCGGTGGTTCGTATGGTGGATATATGACTAATTGGATTGTTACCCAAACCGATAAATTCAAAGCTGCTGTAACTCAAAGATCAATTTCTAATTGGTTTAGTATGTATGGAACTACAGATATTGGATATTACTTTGTTACAGATCAAATTGGCAGTCATCCCTGGGAAAATAAAGAAAAATATATTGAATCATCACCACTATTTCATGTGGATAAGGCAAAAACACCATTATTGTTAATTCATTCATTAAAAGATTATAGGTGTTGGGTACCAGAAGCTCTTCAATTCTATACAGCATTAAAAGTGCGTGGTATCAAAACAAAATTAGCATTATTCCCAAATGAAACTCACGAATTATCTAGAAGCGGAAAACCTGACCATAGAATTAAACGTTACAACTTAATAATAGAATGGTTTAACGAAAATATAAAATGAGGCTCAACGCCTCATTTTATATTATTATCAAATTATAATCATAGCAATTCCTAAAGAAATGAATGAAATAAAAAATATTGTATCTCTTAATTTCCATTGGAATTGTTTATATCTTGTTCTTCCTTCCCAACCACTATAACATCTTGCTTCCATTGCTATACTCAATTCATCTGCTCTTCTAAGTGCAGAAACCAGAAGAGGTATTATTATAGCAACTAATCCTTTTAATCTACCCGATATCTTTCTTGAATCAAAATTAGCTCCTCTACTCATTTGAGCTTTAAATATTCTTTCTGCTTCACTTGCCATAACAGGAATAAATCTAATAGCAATTGTCATAACCATAGACAATTCATGTGCAAACGATCTTTTTACTCTAATCCATATTAGAACATCTTCCATTGCATTTGCAAGAGATGTTGGAGATGTTGTTAAAGTTAACACTGAAGATAACATAATAGCAAAAAATAATCTAAATGTTATTATCGCTGCATTAGATAAACCTGTATCTGTTATTTTAATAAACCATAATTGATAAATGACATTTCCTTCGTAATTAAACAATTGCACAACAAAAGCAAATAAAATCAACATCCACATTGATTTTATTGATTTACCATACATTCTTAAACCCACTTGGGATAAAAGCATTAAAATTAAAGTATATGATGACATTAATGCAACATCATAAAAACTATTTATAGTAAATGCAAAACCTGCAAGAAAAAACAATCCTATTAATTTTGCTCTTGGATCTAATGAATGCATTAATGATTTTTTTTCAACATATCTTCCTATTGCGATATTTTCAGCAAACATTTCACACCACCTAAATGTTCTATTCTAGATCTATTATAATATCTTAATTATAATAACTAAACTTATTTTTGTTAAAATTCAAAGAACTCTTTAAACATTATTTTTTCTTTTTTCATCAAAATCATATTCAGAAAAAATTGTATTTCCCCCCATTGTTTTTGCTTTATACATTGCCTCATCTAATCTTTTAAAAATTGTATCTAAACTATTTTCTCCTTTATAGTTTATTACTCCAAAACTTGCACTTATATTACTTAATTTTTTAATACTTATTCTATTGACTATTTTTTTTAATTCTCCAGCTACCATTGTTGCTTTATTGAGAGACGTATTAGGTAATAATATAATAAATTCGTCTCCACCCCATCTGAAAAAAAAAGTCTGTTTCTCTCAAGCGACTTCTAACAGCTTTGACTACAGTTTTTAAAACTTTATCTCCAAAATCATGTCCAAATTTATCATTTATACTCTTAAATTTATCCAAATCAAACATTATTAATGAAAATTCTTTTTTTTCTCTTTTAAATTTTTTCATTTCTTCATATAGTTTTAATTCAAAATATTTTCTATTATATACTCCAGTTAATTCATCAGTTATTGACATTTCTTTTATTTTTTCCATTTTTTTAGCATTAGCTATACTTAATCCTATAATATCATTAATATGCATCATAAAATTTAAATATGAATCGAAAAATTGAGGAAATAAAAACCCTTCAATCTTTAAATATCCAAATATTTCATTTCCATATTTTATTTTTACTATAAATCCTTTGTTTGAAGAAATTATTTCATAATCCTTTCCATTTAATATATCTTTATCTTTATAATAAATGAATTCGAATTTTTTTGGCGAAAAAAATATTTTTATCTTATCTAATAAATTTTTTATAATATTTTCTACATCCTCTTCATTAGAAAGATTATGTAAAATATTTAATGCTGTTATATAATTACTTTTTTCTATATTTAGACCTTTAATTTTTTCATTTTTCTCTATTAATTCAATTTCTAATTCTTTTTCTCTAAGTATACTTGACACCATTAATTCCAAATAATCTAAATCAATGTTATCTATGATATATGGTAATTCAACATATTTTGAAAATTCAATTATCTTTTCTTCTATGTTATTTTCTACTTCTGTATTTAACAATACTATTTTTTCAAATATTTCATTATAAAATTTAATAGCATGTTCTCTTGTAAAACCACTTTTTTCAAGGTTGCTTTTCCAATTCATTAACCATCCTGGCGTTACAATATAACCTCTTTCTTTTATATACATATCTACTTTCGTTTTCCCAAATATATATAAACAATTATCAAGTTTAAAATACTTGATATTCTCTTTATACTCATTTGGAATTTTTCTTAAAACTTCACAAAAACGCCCAGAAATTATTATTGAATTATCAAAATTTAACGTTTCTTTCTTAAAAAACTTTTCTTCCCTATTTTTATCTCTATAAGAGCAAAAACTCGGAAAAGAAATTATATTAATATTCTTATTAATTTTTTCAACTACTTTTTCAAATTCTTTTTTAAAATTCTCACAGACAAATAAATTAATTTGCTTCATCTTTATCATCCTTTTGAATAGGATATTTACCATATTTTCTTACTGCTTCTGATACATTCTTCAGCACATCTTCGCTAACTTGCCAAGGAATTTCTCCATGATTATCAGAGATTATAAAACCTCCACCTGGTGCTGCATCATAAATAATTCGTTTTATATTATAATCAACATCATTTTTATTCCATTTTCTCATAGAAACCCCATCCAAATTCCCAATTAACGAGATTTTCCCCTTGCACAAAGCTTTCAATTTCTTTATATCATCATCTTTACTAATTCCTATTCCAACAATTTTACTATCAATAAGTTCTTTTATAGTATCCTCTGTTTTTGCTGATGCCATATGAATAACTACTGGTCCATTTATAATTTTAATACTTTCTTTTGCAATTAAAAAACCTGTTTTTTGTAGTATCTTTAAGGGAATCATTTCTGTAGACAACAATGGATCAAAATATACAATTGCATCAACACCAGCTTTTAATTGCATATTAGCCCATGATATTGAAAATTCCATATTTTTTTTCATAAGTTTCCAAAAATAATCTTGATAATTATATATTAATTCTATATATTTATCAAAACCCATTTGCATAATAGGTAAAGAAAACGGAGAAATTATCACTCCAACTATTGGAGTATCAAATTTATCATTTTTTTTCAATTCATATTCTGTTTCAAATACTTTTTTCAAAGGATTTGAATTCTTAATATTTGGTACCTCTAATTTATCTATATCTTTTAAACCTTTTATTATAGGTTCTCCAGCATTTGGGGGACCATCTTCAATAAAAATAGTTTCTCCTCCAAAAGCTTCAATTTCTATTGATGCATAATAAAAACTATAATAAAAATCATTTTTATACTTTTCTCTCATTTTTTGTTGACCATATATAACATTCTTTGAATTAGAAAAATATTCTTTTATACTCATACCCAATTCTTTTGCACCATAAAAAGATAGTGCTAAAAACAATCTCTATCTGGTTCTTTGTGAGATAAAGCCATTAAAATTCTCTCTTTAGATGTTAATTCTTTCATTTTTTCACCATCTTTCTTAACAACTCTACAGCATCATTTGCTGACACACCTACTGCATCTGCTTCTACATCCTTCCATAATGACTCATCAATTTTAAATGGTGCCCCGCCTACAATAATTTTTATATCTTTTTTTACATCTTTTAATTTTCTTATCAAATGATTTGTTTTTAATGCAGAAGGTAACATTAATGTCGATATTAGCAATATATCAATATCATCTTTTATTGCAAATTCATAAACTTCATCTACTGTTTTTCCTATGCCATAATCTTTTACATTAAATCCAGAAGATCTTAAAAACGATAATACAATTTTCTTCCCTAAACCATGATAATCTTCAAGAGTTACAATTGCAATATTTGAATTACTATGATTTTTATAATCCTTTGATTCTAAAAATTTATCAAGTAATTCTTCACAAATACTACCGCTAATATATATTTGAGCAAGTGCGATATCTCCATTTTCCCACATAATACCTATTTTTTCAAGAGAATCACTTATGATTTTTTCAATCATATTTTTATTATCAGCATAATTATTTAACATTTTTTCTGCACTTATTTTATTTCCTTCTAACAATAATTGTGTGAATTCATTAATAATATCTGTCATATTTTACCTCTATTGATAAAAGATGTTTTTATTATATTATCCATATTATATCAAAAATATATGAAAATATTAAAAAATGTGGAGCATTCGCTCCACTTTTCAATTTTCTTTAGCTTTTAATCCTTCAATTTTCTTTTCAATTTCTTCAAGTTCTTTATTTATTCTTTTCCATTCCTCGTCAAGATTTTTGTCATGTTCATATGGCCCCATATATTTTTTTATTGCTTCTTTTTCAATCTCTAAAACTCTTTTTCTTCCTAATAATTCTTCTAAATTCATAATATCCCCCCTTTTGATTTGTGAAAAAAATCATTTACAAAGTACGACCTATCATCTTCTTATTTTACCATTTTGTTTCAAAAAAATCAATATTAATTATATTTTTTCAAATTCTCAAATAATATTTTTATAAACTCTTTTCTATCTACTTTTAATGCCCATTTAGAATTTGGTTCTTTAAAATGCCAATAATCTACTACTGTTTCACCATATGTTAATTCGCCTTTAGTTTCTACCTGTGCATAATATTCTTCAAATTCAAATATTTCTGGTTTTATTAAATATGCTATAGTACATGGATCATGTAATGGAGCGCCTTCAATTTTAAATATATCAAAATATGTTTGATGAAAGAATTCCAATAATACGCCCATTTTTGATACTATTTCTGATTCAAATTTTTGCATTTCCTTAATTTCATTCATATATATCTTTGCTTGATGAGTTACATCAAGTGGAAATACTGTTAAATTAAAACCTGCATTAAAAACAATTTGAGCTGCTTCTGGATCAGCATATATATTAAATTCTGCTCTTGGTGTTGTATTTCCAAATTTTATTCCACCACCCATTATAACTAATTCTTTAACTAATGGAACTAAATCTGGATAGTTTAATGCAAACTTTGCTATATTGGTTAAAGGACCAACAGCAACTAATGTAATTTCATTTGGATTACTATATACATTTTCTGCAATAAATTCAAGATAATTTTTATTTTCCAATTTTTTTGTTGGCTCAGGCAAATTTGCTCCTTCTAATCCGCTTTCCCCATGAATATTAGGAGCCACTATTTGCTCTCTTAATAATGGTTTGTCAGATCCTGCAAAAACTGGAATATCTAATTTAGCCATTTCTGTTAAAATCAAAGCATTTCTTGCTGTGTTTTTCAAATATGAATTACCAGCTACTGCTATTATTCCCAATAATTCAATTTCTTCTGCAATACCAGCCAATAATATTGCAACTGCATCATCATGCCCCGGATCACAATCTAAAATTACCTTTTTTTTCATAACATCACCTCATTTATTAGTAATAAAATTTATATTTTCTATCTCTTTTTCTAGATTTTTTAAAAATTTCAAATTAAAATCATAGTTAATATCTTCAAACATTTTTATAGGTATTATTCTCATTAAGGAATTACTTAAAAAAGCATAATCATAATATTTTATATCCTTACTTCTTATTATAACCTCTTTTACATTAAATTCCTCAACTAGTATTTTTCTAATAACTCCATTTAATAATCCACATTCCATTTTAGGTGTATATATTTCATTATTTTTAACAAAATAAATATTTGAAATACTACCTTCTGTTATTTCATTTTTTTCGTTTAAAAATATAGCTTCATCTTTGCTAATACTCATAACTCTATTTAACTCTAAAATATTTATTACATAATTATTTGACTTTATATAATTTATAGGGTTTTTGCTAAATTTTCTATTTTTTGCAAATACTACATTATAACCTTTATCTTTAAGTTCATCTAAATACACTCTATTATTTGAAGTTATTATTGTATCAAATGTTTCTCTATTTTTCAAAACATTTATTTTCAAACTTCCACTAATAATATTATTTTTTCTAATAACTTCCATTGAAATGTTATATAATTGTTCTATATCCATATTAAAATTAATATCTAAAACATTACATCCATTAATAAGTCTTTCATAATGGTATTTAAAAAATTCTAATTTACCATTATTAATTTTTAATGTTTCAAAAACACCTATCCCATACATTAACCCTTCATTTAATTTATATGGTATTTCATCACTATAATATTTACCATTGAAATACATCATATCATTTTTAACCCCTTTATTAATGCCTTTCCTTTTGATAATGATTCTTCATATTCATCTTCTGCATTAGAATCCCATACAATACCTCCACCAAAATTTGCATATGCTTTTTTATCTTTACAAAAAATAGTTCTAATAACTATATTTAAATCCATTGAATTATCAAATCCAACATAACCTATAGTTCCTGTATATAATCCTCTTTTATTTGGTTCTAATTCTTCAATTATTTCCATTGCTCTAATTTTAGGAGCTCCTGTAATAGAGCCACCTGGAAATGTTACCATAATTAAATCAATAGCATCTTTATCTTCTTTTAATTCTCCTACAACAGTAGAAACTAAATGGTATACTGTTGCATATTCTTCTAAAACAAATAATTCAGGCACTTTTACACTTCCTGGAATACAAACCTTTGATAAGTCATTTCTTTCTAAATCAACAATCATTAATAATTCTGCTTTATCCTTTAAACTATTTATCAACTCTTTTTTATTTTTTTCATCTATTTCTTTATCTCCTGTTTTAGGTCTTGTACCTTTTATTGGTCTTGTTTCAACATATCTATTTTTCAATTTAATAAATCTTTCTGGAGAACTTGATACAATTTGAAAATCTCCTACATCTATATATGCTGCAAAAGGAGCAGGATTTATCTGTCTTAAGTCTAAAAACAATTCTTCCGGAGATTTTATTAATTCGGTTTCTATTCTTTGAGTAAAATTGATTTGATATACATCACCTTGATAAATATAATCTTTTATTCTTTCTATAGCGTTTAAATAATATTCTTTACTCATATTAAACTTAATATCTATATCAGCTAATTTGTTTTTTTCTTGTGGAATATACTTTTTCGAATTAAAAACCATTTCCTTTATTTCATTATGTTTCTTTTCATCTTGACTGGATAAGTATAATTCTTTAGTATTATGATCATATATTAAAACAGAGTCATAAAAGGAAAAATAAATATCATATATTCCCATATCATCAATAGCCTTTGATTCAATATTTTCTATATATTTATTACTATCATATGAAATAAAACCCATTGCCCCACCAATAAATGGAAGTTCTGTATCATTTTTTATTTCATATTTTTTTATTATTTCTTTTAAATCTAAAAATGGATTATCAGAATAATATTCTTTAATCTCATTTTCATCCTCTAAAATAATTTTATTGTTCTTTGCTTTAAAGATTAAAAAAGGGGTTAATCCCAGAAAGGAATATTTACCAAGTCTTTCCTTATCCTTTTGGCTATCTAAAAAAACTACATTTTTCTTATCTTCTAAAGAAGTAAAAATATCAACTAAATTAAATGAAACTTCTAACTTTTCAATCATAATATCTCCTTCCTATAATTCTTAGCAAAGGATAAGAAGTTTTTCAGCATATCAAGTCCATGTTCTGTTAAAACCGCTTCCGGATGAAATTGCACACTTTCTATTGGATATTTTTTATGTTTAATTGCCATTATTTCTCCTTCTAAAGACTCTGCTGTAATTTCTAAATCTTCTGGTAAACATTCTTTTGAAACTACAAGAGAGTGATATCTTGTGACATTTAAAGGATTTTTTAATCCTTTAAAAACACCTTTAGAATTATGTTTTATTGGATATACTTTACCATGAACAGGTTCTTTTGCTTTAATGATTTTAGCTCCAAAACTTTGAGCTATTGTTTGATGACCTAAACATACACCAAAAATAGGAATTTTTTCTTTGAATATTTTTATTATTTCCAATGATATTCCTGCTTCATTTGGTATTTTCGGACCAGGGGAAATAACAATCATATCAGGATTTAATTTTTCTATTTCTTCTATTGCTATCTTATCATTTCTATATACTAAAACCTCTTCGTTTAATAAGTTTAAATAATGAACTAAATTATATGTAAAAGAATCATAGTTATCAATCATTAATATCACGCTTTCACCTCTGATTCTATAAAAATACCCAGCTATTGCTGGGATAAAATAATATCATTTTTTCTACATTTTTATTGAATATTAAATATATAAATTGTGACTTATGTGACAACTGTCGAATTTTTGTATACAATTGTGACAAATATTGAAGTTTAAAAAATAATATAAAATTCTTTCTATTAACAAAAAAGTATTATTTTTTTATATTTTTTCAATCATATAATCCTCAATATTTCTTTTTTCTGAATTTATATTTATTCCTATTATGTATATTTCTTTTTCATTATTTTTATTTAGGTATTTTTCATAATATTTCTTTTCTTTTATTTGGTTTATCGCTTCTTTTGCGCTTTTATCTAATTTTATTTCAAATATATATATTTTATCATTATGTTCTAATACTAAGTCGCTTCTTCCGAGATTTGTTAATTCTTCTGCTGTTATGTTTAATCCCGCTGATGCTAATATTGTATATATTAATGAGTGATAATAACTTTCCCTTTTTTGATGTAAGTTATACGGTATTGCACTTATTATCCTTTTTATTTCTTCTATTATTTCTTCTATTTTATTTGCTTCTATTTTTTCATATATTTTATTTTCTATTTCTTCTATTTCTTCTAATCCATAATTTGCTTCTAATATTAATTCCGAAAAGCTATTTTTTACTTCTATGTTTGGATAATCTAATATGTATTTTTTTCTTAGTCCATATCTTTTTATTCCTTTAAATGTTAAATATCCTGCTTGTGCAAAGAATATATTTGCTTTTGCATCTTCTATTTCTCGTGTTGAAAAATCCATTGCACTTACTGGATATTTTGTTAATTCTTCATAGGTTACTTTTTTTCCTTTTATATATTCGTATATAAATGATGGCGATCCACTTTCAAACCAGTAATTTTGAAATTCTTTTTTTTGGAAGAATTTTAATATTGAAAATGGATTATATACAAAGTGTTCTCCATCAAATGAGAATCCATTATAATATTTTTTCATTTCTTGTAATAGTTCTTTTTCTGTTATTTCTAATTTTTTTGCTGTTTCTTTTATGTATTCAGCAAAATAATTTTCCAGTTCTTCTTGTGTGTATCCTAGCATTTGTGAATAGTCATTATCTAATGATATATCATTTAAATTGTTTAATGCTGAGAATACTCCTGTTTTGGTGAATTTCGTTATTCCTGTTATGAATACGAATTTTATGTATTCATCTTTTGTTTTTACTTTTTTATAGAATTCTCTTAAGAATCCTCTTATTTTTTCTGCTTCTTTTTTATTGTTTATATGCTCTAATATTGGTGATTCATATTCATCTATTAATATTACTACTTTCTCATTATATTTTTTATTTAAACTTTCTATTAAATTACCAAATTTTGTTGGAATATTATTTTTTATTATTGGTATTTCTTCATTTATATATATTTTATTTATTACTTCATCTAAAGATTCTATAAAAGTTTCATATGTTGTTAAGGTATTATCAGACATATCTAATTTTATTATTGGATATTCTTTGAATTCCCATTTGTCATATATGTAGGTATCTTTAAATAATTCTTTTTCTCCTTTGAATATGTAATATAATGTCGAGATGGTTAAACTTTTTCCAAATCTTCTTGGACGAGATAGAAAATAATATTTCCCATTATCTATTAAATTAAATATATATTTTGTTTTATCTACATATATATAATTTCCCTCTATTATTTCCTTATAATCTTGTATTCCAATCGGTAATTTTTTCATCGTTTCCACCTCCGATTCAATTATACCATATAAAAGTAAAATGAGGCTTTAGCCTCATTTTAGCCTTTTGATTATTTTATTTTATACTTTGTCTACAAACTGCAATAAGAAATCAGGTCTGCTTTTGCAGACCTAATCTCTTATTATATTAATTTCATATTTCTGTGTTAACTTATATGTATAATACCCAAGAATAACTTTCAATGAATCAAATAATATAAACGGTAAAAATCCTATTTTAATTGCTTTCATTAAAGATAAATCAAGTTTAATCATTAATCCAGAAACACCAAAAATATAAATAATAAAAATAGCTAAAAATCCGTTAATAATATTATTAAAAGGTAAATATGCAACAAGTGTTGCTATTAAAAATCCTATTATATAACCTCCAGTAGGACCAAAAATCACTGAAAGACCTCCTCCAAAACCTGCGAAAACTGGCAACCCTACAGCTCCTAACAATACATATATCAAAACTGCTTTCCAAGCATCTCTTCTTAAAAAATATATTGTTAATACCACTCCAAAAACTTGAAGTGTAAATGGAATTCCAAATGGAGTTGGTATTTTAATCCATGATGTAACTATTAAAAAAGCTGTAAATAGTCCTAATAAGGATATTTTATTTTTCATATTACACCTCAAATATCTCTATTCTTCTTATTTTTAGATTTATTCCAAGCATAAAATGCTAACGCACCTACTGTTATGATAAACGGCATTGATTGTGTAACTTCGTATGGAATATTTAAGAATTGTAATGAGAATGATAATGCTTCTGAAAATCCAAATAACAATGAACCTAATGCAACTCCATATGCCGATGTTCCACCTAATGCTTGTGCTGCCAATGCAATAAAACCTCTACCTGATGTCATATCTCTTGCATACCATGAAACATATCCCATTGATAAGAATATACCACCCAAACTTGCAAGCATACCACTAATAATTAATGCGGTATATTGTGTTTTAAATACAGAAATACCAACAGAACGTGCTGCATCAGGCGATTCACCTACTGATCTAATTCTTAGCCCAAGAGGTGTCTTATATAACATATATTGAACTAAAAACACTAAAATTATAGCTACATATGTTAAAATATGATGTCCACTTAATATGTCGCCTAAAACTGGGATATCTTTTAATATTGGTATATCAACATTTGGCAAAACCAAAGACTTTAATGATGCCGAAGATCCCTTATCTCCAGTTAATAAATACAAGGCATAAATTGTTCCACCACTTGCAAAAATATTTAATGCAATTGCCGCCATTATTATATCTGTTTTTAATTTTAGTGAGAAATATGCCAATATTGATGACATAATTACTCCTGTTAATAATGCTCCTAATACTGATAACCATAAACTTTGTGTAAATCCACTTATAATTACACCAACAAAAGCGGAGAATAACATAGTTCCTTCAAGTGCTATATTTGGGGTTCCAGCTAACTCTGCAACTAATGCCCCTAATGCCGCTAAAAGTATTGGTGTTGTAACCCTGATTCCTGAAGCTACAAAATCCCATGACAAAATAGAACTTAATACACTATTCATTTATATCACCACCAGCTATTGCTTCTTCTGTGCTTTTTGCTTCTTTTTCTATTGCCCTTTGTCTCATTTGTGATAAGAAAGCTTCTGCTGTTACTAATAATATAATAGTTGCTTGTAAAATAGAGACCATTTCTGGTGGTATATTAGTATATCTACCCATTGTCTTTGCTCCAACTCTAATATAAGATAAGAATAATGCTGCTAATGGTACATAAATTGGATTATTTCTTGCAAGTGTGGCTATGATAATTCCATCCCAACCATAACCCGGAGAATATAACCAAACAAATCTTCCATAATATCCTAAAAGTTCAATTATTCCTGCAGTTCCTGCGATAGCCCCACTTAACAAATGCACTTGGAAAAATGTTTTCTGGGTATTAATACCTGAATGATATGCAAAATGCTTATTATTACCTATTAATCTCACTTTATAACCCCATGTAGTTTTTTTCATGACAAACCACAATGCAATACTCATTCCCAATGCTATTAAAATACCGCTATGCCATCTATATCTCGTATTTAATAAAAATAAAGTAGCAGAATCAGAAAATTTCAAGGATACTAATTGACCCGCATTAGGATCTCTTAAAAATGTTTTAATTATAAATAATCCCATGTATAATGCAACATAATTAAGCATTAAAGATGTAACGACTTCTGATGCATTCCATTTAGACTTTAAATAGCCTGGTATTGCAGACCAACCCGCTCCAACTAATGAAGCTATTAATATTACAACAATTGGAGTTATTATTGGTATTGAAGGGAAATAAATAGCAGCACCTGTTGCTATTGCTGCACCTAAAAATAATTGACCTTCAGCACCAATGTTAAAATGTTTAGCTGTAAATATTAAAGATACTGCTAAACCAGTAATCATAATAGGAACACTTTCATTTATCCATTGAATGAAACCTCTTAAATTAAATACCCAATGTCCTCTTCTGTGCTTTAAAATTGGAGATATTAAAAATGTTCTAAAAGCATCATTTGCATCTTTTATTGCAGACTTTAATTTATCAAAAAATACAATATCTCCTTTTGGAAATACTGTTATTAAAATTAATATATATCCTAATAACAATGCAATACCTATAGCAATAGCTGTTCTATATACTTCATATCTTTTTGTTGATTTCATACTAAATCACCCATTTCCTCTTTAGACATTTTTTTAATTCCAAGCATATATTCTCCTAAAATTTCTTCGTTAATTTTTTTAGCATCTTTAAAGTGAGCCACAAATTCTCCATGATATATTACTAATATTCTATCCGATACTTCTAATAATTCTGTTAAATCTGAAGACACCAATAACACAGCTACATTATTATCTCTTTCTTTAACTAATCTTCTCCTAATAAAATCTGCTGCTGCTATATCGATACCTCTTGTTGGCTGATCTGCTATAATAATCTTTGAATTAGATGTAAATTCCCTCGCAACAACGACCTTTTGAATATTTCCACCAGACAACATTTTTACTGCTGTTTTTGGTCCATCTGTTCTAATATCAAATTCTTTTATCATCTTCTTTGCAAATTCAGTAATCTTATTGTATTTCAACACACCTTTTTTAGAAAATGGCTCACTTTCAAATCTATCACTAATTAAGTTTTCTTCTATTGTATCTTCTTTTGATACACCATATAGCATCCTATCAGCGGGAATAAAACTCATTCCTATTTTTCTAAATTCATGAGGACTATTAGCATTTTTCATATTTTTACCAAAGATATGAATTTCACCTTTTTCTGGTTTATCCATTCCCGTTATAATATCAACTAACTCTGTTTGACCATTTCCCTCAACACCAGCTATTCCCAATATTTCTCCTTCTCTTAGCTTTAAATTTAAACCTTTAAGCATTTTTACTCCATCAAATCTTGTGTATTCTAAATTTTTTGCTTCTAATACAACTTTTCCTGGTTTTGCTGGCTCTTTTTCTATTTCTATATCAACATCTCTTCCAACCATCATTCTGGACATATCTTTTTCTGTAATGTCTTTAACTTCTGCCTCCCCTATAGTTTTTCCACGTCTTAAAACAGTAATTCTATCTGCAATTTCTTTAACTTCATTTAATTTATGAGTTATAAATATTACTGTTTTTCCTGCTTTAGTTAAATTTTTTAAAGCTTTAAATAATTCTACTGTTTCTTGTGGAGTTAATACAGCAGTTGGTTCATCTAAAATAATTAAATCTGCACCTCTAACTAATGTTTTAATTATCTCTACTCTTTGTTTCATTCCAACACTAATATCCTTAACTTTTTCATTCAAAGGAACGGGTAATCCATATTTATTCATTTCTTTTTCTACAAATTCTATAGACTTTTTTAAATCTATGGATAACCCTTTTCTTGGTTCCATACCGAGAACAACATTTTCAACAACAGTTAAAGATGGAACAAGCATAAAATGTTGGTGAACCATACCTATACCTAATTCTATAGCTTTATATGGCGAATTAATATGTACTAATTCACCGTTATAATAAATTTCTCCCTCTGTTGGTTTTTCAAAACCAAATAACATTTTCATCAAAGTACTTTTCCCTGCACCATTTTCTCCTAATAATGCGTGAATTTCACCTTTTTTTACTTTAAGATTTACTCCTTTGTTTGCAGTAACTCCATTAGGATATACTTTCCATATATTTCTCATCTCAAGAACAAATTCACTCATCCATCTCACCTTTCTTAATAGAAAATTTTAATTCCACATATAATCAATTGAAAATTCCAGAAAAAATTCTAATAAAGTTGAATATAGAATATATTATTGGAATTCAAAAATAAAACGAATGAAAACTCGCAGATTGTTTGATTTCCATAAAAGAAAATTTATAATAATAATGTGATGAACCATTGGAAATCCCCGAGAAAATTCGAATGAAGCAGGTCAATTTTGCATGGATGCAAAATTGAGTGAAGCCGAACACGGACGTGAGTCTGATACAACCTGCGAAAATGAGAATTTTCAAGGATTTAGAATTTCCACCTGGTGAAGAACATTATTTTATAATTTTCTTCAACTTTAATAAAACAGGGGCTTTAAATAGCCCCCATCTTCTCAAATATTATATGACTTATTTATTATTATGGTCTTACAGAATTTCTAATTTTATTTAACTCTTCGTTACTCATTCCATATGCTGTTGGAACTTTAATCTCTCCTCTTATAATACCTAATTCTATATCCTTTAATTTTACCAATACCCATGGATCAGATTTCATAATTTCTCTAAAGTATTTATTATCTGCTAAACCTATACCTTTTTCTTTCAATCCTAATGCTTCTGCTTTTCCTAAAGGCATTTTACCTTCTAAATATAATTTTATTGCTCTATATAATGAATAGTCAACATTTTTCATCATTGAAGTTAATGTATGATTAACAATATCCATATCTTTTTCTTCATACAATAATTGCATATCTGAATCAACACCAATTGCCCATCTATCCATTTCTTTTGCTGCTGCTAAAACACCATTTCCTGTTTCCCCAGCTACTGCAAATACAACATCTGCACCTTGTCTATACATGGATAATGTAAATTCTTTACCTTTGGCAGGATCATTCCATGCACCAACATAAGAAATTAATACTTTTACTTCTGGGTCAATATATTTTGCACCTTCTATATAACCTACTAAGAAATCATTTATAACTGGAATATCCATTCCTCCTAAGAAACCTATAACTTTTTTATCTGGAACAGAATATTTGAATTTTTTTGATTCAGATACTAATGTTGCCATTGCACCAGCTAAAAATGATCCTTCATTTTGTTTATATGTAATTGAATACACATTTTGAAGATTTCCTTTTGAATAGTCAACTGCATCATCAAAAATTACATATTTTTCATCTGGATATAATGGAGCAATTCTTTGTAATAATTCAACCATTTGCCATGTTCCAACAATTATAATATCATATTCACCACTATCAGAGATATCTTCTAATGTTGGTTCCCACTCTGAAGGATTATAACCCATTTCAATAACTTTTGTTTCTACTCCTAATTTTTCTTCTGCCATTTTCATTCCTCTTGCTGCAGAATCGAAGAATGATTTATCACCCAATGTTCCATTAATTAACAATGCTACTTTTACTTTACCAAACAATGTTAGTGATAATACTGCAATTAATAATACTACCAAAATCTTTTTCATACAAACCCCTCCTTTTTCTGATGTTTTAATTTTACTATAATTTTATATTTTTTCCAATTTGCCTAATCTTCAAATAAGCCCACATATTCCTGTTTATTAACATTAACAAGCCCATTATTTGTTATTTTTAAATTCGGTATAACTGCTAGCTGAACAAATGAAAGTGTCATAAATGTTGCGTCTATTCCACCTAATTTCTTCATTTCACCTTCTAAATGTTCTAATTCCTCAACAACTTCTTCTAATTCCTTATCAGCCATTAATCCGGCTATTGGCAATGGTAATCTCGCTAATACCTTTCCATTCTCAACCACAACCATTCCACCATTCATTTTTTCTATTTCTTTTGCTGCTATATACATATCTTCATCATTTGTCCCAATTATACCTATATTATGTGCATCGTGCCCAACACTTGTTCCTACTGCTCCGCTCTTTATACCAAATCCTTTAATAAACCCTAAAGAAAAATTGGTTCCAGTATGCCTTTCAAAAATAGCAATTTTTAAAATATCCCTTTCCACATCAGGAACAACATACCCATTTTCTACCTTAGGATCTAATATTAGTTCATCTGTCAATAATGAACCTTCATAAACCTTTATAACTCTTATTTTTTTACCTTTATCTTTTATTTTTAAATCGTCTGCTGTAAACTTTGGCAAAATCACTTTACCAAATTTTTTTGGCATATCATTATATACACCCTTCATTTCATCAACGAATTTACCATCTTCAACAACCAATTTTGAATCTTTAAACACCATTTTAATATTTATTTTTTCTAAATCATCAACAACAATCATATCTGCTTTATAACCAGGAGCTACTGCACCCATACTTCTTAAATTATAATATCTTGCCGTATTAATAGTAGCCATTCTAATAGCGATAATAGGGTCTATCCCTTTCTCTATACTTCTTCTTACTAAATAATCTATATCACCATCTTTCAAGATGTCTAAGGGTTCCCTATCGTCCGTACAGAAAGAAAAACTATGATGATTCATAATATTAACAGCTTCAATCAATGCTTCTAAATTTTTAGCTGCTGTCCCTTCTCTTATAAATACCTGCATACCTTTACCTATTTTTTCTAATGCTTCTTCTTTTGTTGTACATTCATGATCAGATCTAATAAATGCATCTATATATGCATTTAACTCTTTACCAGTAACTCCTGGAGCGTGTCCATCTATTTTCTTATACATATGTCTTAAAATTTCTATTTTGGTTAACAACTCCGAATCTCTATTAATAACCCCTGGAAAATTCATTACTTCTCCTAATGCGATAATTCTATTAGGATATGAATCTACAAACCCAACCATATCTTCAGGTCCAAGCCTTGCTCCAGATGTTTCCATATTTGTTGCAGGAACAGCTGAAGGTATTGCTATATAGACATTTAAAGGGATTCCTTCTGTAGATTTAATCATATATTCCAATCCATCCAATCCTAAAACGTTAGATATCTCATGTGGATCTGCTATTACTGTAGTTGTTCCTCTTAATAACACTGCTTTCGCAAATTGCCTTGGTGATAACATAGAACTTTCTATATGTAAATGAGCATTAATAAATCCAGGTAATACATACATACCTTTTAAATCTATTACTTCTTTTCCTTCTGTATAATCACCAATTCCTGCAATTCTTTTTCTAAATAATGCTATATTTGTTTCTTCTATTTCGCCAGTAAAAACATTTACGAGTTTTGCATTTTTTAATAATACATCAGGTTTTTCTTTTCCTAAAGCCACAGGAATAATATCTTTTATTTTCATTCTACCCCTCCAATCAATTTAAAAAAATTTTTTATTTTTTCATTGATTTTTATAAAAAAATATGTTATACTTTGAATAGATAAGGTTTGAATTAATTAGGCACTCCTGCTTTAAAGTGGCGGTATCTCTAAGATGCTGACCATTTTAAGGTGTTAGTGGGTGCCTTATTTTTTATATTTAAGATAATCATATATCTTTATTATTTTTCTAAATTTACTAAAATTAGGATAATTTTCATTTCTTCGAGCATCTTCACTCTTCTGATTATCATTCCTCAATATTTCAGGATATTTTATCAATAGTTCTTTTATATAATCTAATAATTCATTTAAATCAATATTTTCTTGGCTTAAATAAGCTATATATTCTACTATTTTTTTATCATTATTTTTATATTTTTCTTTTAAATCTTTTAATGTATAATTCTTATAATTTATCTGTTTTCTCTCATCCCACTTACTCCATACAGGTTTAATTTCATTAAATTCATTCATAAATTTTTCTGGCAAAATACCTTCATATTCTGAAATATATTTATAAACAGGTACTGAATAACTATTATTGTTTAAAAGGTTTGGAAGGGTTAATGATACTAATTCTTCAATATTATACTTTAAATTATTATATACAATATCCTTATATATGTCTTCTAGTGAAATTGGAGTATATCCTTTTTTAAGAATTTTTATAGCCCCTACTCCTATAACAAATTCAATATTTTCAGTATTATCCATTTCTTCAACATTAATAACCTCAATCTTATCTTTTGGATCATTATTCAAAATAATTTCATATAATTGCTCCTTTACTTTTCTTAATACTTTTATACTAAATTTTCTTTTATTTGACAAAATCGCATTATAAATAGGAGTAAAACTATTTGTTTTTATTTTTGTCATTTCTATAGTTTCATTTTCAAAATTTATATAAAAAGAACCAATATCATTATTTTCTGATTCACTCCACTCAATAAAGAATAAGTTTTCTTTTAATCTTTTTCTTTTATTTTCATCACTTAAACAATTTGATATTGCCTTTAAAATTTTTCTAATATTGGGATCATTCACAGAATATCCCATAAATATAACTGGATATTCTATAAAAATAGTTAATAATTTTGCTGCCAAATATGTATTTTTTTCATTAAATTTTCTATAATCACTTTCAGTTATTATTATACTTTCAGGATTTTCACAACTTCCATGAATCTTATAAATTTCACCAATTTCTTGAATATGAGAAAATAATAAATCTTCTTGACCAATATAAACTTTAAAATCTGAAAATATTTTTTCCAATAACAAATCATAATTTGTCGTAATTATTCCACTAACATTTTTTTCGGACGTTGCTTTTAATAAATTCAATTCATCTTTTAAATTTTCTGTCAATTTTTCACTTTTATATTCCAATGATTTAAAATATTCTGCTATTTGTATTTTAAATGGAGAAATCCCTTTTTCCAGTAGATTCTTATTTTCTTGAAATACTTTCTCGTTTCTTATTTTTGCAAAATTCCTTCTAAAATCTTTTTCTATACTTTCTGCAATAAGTGGATATATATTTTCTTCATTTATATTTTCATTAAAGGCTTTTACTTTATTATAATAAATTGCAAAAGACATATCATCCTTAAGAACTTTTGTAGAAAATATTTCAAGCAACTCCCTAAAACTTGGCGCTCCTAAATATCTTCTTGTTATTCCAGAACCAATAAACAAAAATGGAGCTGTTGGAATCTTCTTTAATTGATTTTCTAAATAAGTTTTTATATCCTTATTTTTCATAATTCACCCCATTACTTATCCTTAATATCTATCTTTTAAAACTCCATTCATTAAAGGTCTTCTAATCATTATAAAAATAAGTCCAAGAAAAATTATATTTAATATTGATGATGCCGAAAACAAATCCCATTTTGGATATGATGTCCCTGGTTCTCCAATAAGACTATATAATTTTACTGAAAGCGGATATAAAGAATCTTTGTTTAACAACATCAAAGAAGGGATAAATCCATTCCAACCTTTCATAAATCCTATCAACATTGATACAAGTATAGCTGGTATAGATAATGGAAATAAAATATAAAAATACGATTTTAATTTTGTGGTATCCAACAATGCTGTTTCTTCTATCTCTTTAGGTATTTTATCCAGATATCCTTTTATTAAAAATGTTGACATCGGTAATGTATGAGTTGCATATACAAGCGAAACTCCAAATAAAGAATTCAATAAATGGAGTTTTCTAAATATCATAAATAAAGCTATTATAGAATGAACTCCTCCTAAAAAGTCTATAAATATCAATAATGGTAATATCCAACTTAGATTATTTTTAGATATAAATAGAGCAAGTGGATAAGATATTATAGGAACGATAATTGACGTCAAAAAGGCTATAATTATTGTATTTTTTAAATTATGTTCAATATGGATTTCTGAAAATATCCTATTGTAATTTTCAAAAGTTAATTTTTCTGGAAATAATGTTACTGTTATATTATTTGTTCCAGATAATGATATATTTATTATGTTATACACTGGAAGCATAATAATTATTATTAAAAAAGCTAATAAAAGGTATTTAAACACCAGTTTTATCGATTTCAAATTCATTTTAATTTTTGTTTGAGGAATTACAGGTGTTTTTTCTTTAAAAATCAGCCACATTAAAGATATTATAGGGATAAAATCAAATCCTCCCCAAAAACCTTTAATACTTATATTTAAAATCATCATTGAAAAATCCAAAACAACAATCAAGCCAAATAAATTTCTTTTTCTCAAAAGAATAAAATATAATCCTATTGTCAATAGTAGAATAATTCCAGGATTAAAAATATAAGATAATATTTTTATAGCAATAACAAAGGCTAAAAACTTTTTCAATGATAATGTTCTCCTGGTTAGGAAAATAAATGCAATTAACATAACAAATATAGCTGAAATTACACTATATGCAGAAATAATACCAAAATCATATTGTGTATTTGAAATAAAATAATTAAAAACTCCCATTGTTGTTGTTATTCCTACAATACTATGTGAAGTAAAACCAGAAAAAAGCGGGGGACCACCTGCAGTTAAAAGGAAAGGAACTGTAAAATCCTTAAAATGATTTGCAAACGTAATTAAAAACCACGTTATTATCGTGGGTTTTATATATGGTATAGTTATATTTATTAATGTATTCAAAGAATTTGCCCCATCTATCTTTGCTGCAAGATGTAGCTCTCGTGGCACTTCTTGATATGCTGATATTAACACCATAACTACTATTGGTAACTCAAGCCAAATGCTAACAAAAATCCCCCATCCCAAACCAGCAAAAATATCTGTAAATATATTCGTATTTAAATGAAAAATATTTTTTATAATAGACTCTGTTCCATAACCATAAATTAAAGACCTCCAAATCAAAACTCCCATATATGAAGGTATTATCCACGGTAACATTATTATAAAAAACAACATTTTTTTATTTTTCGCTTTAGTTTCTAATATATAAGCTATTATTATTCCTAAAATTATTACTATAGATGAAATTATTGATGCCCAGATAAAACTTATTTTAACAGCAATACCCATTCCAGAATCATTCAAGACTTTTATATAATTTTGAAATCCCACAAAAGATCCATCTTCTCCAAAAGGAGAATTATAAAATGATGTTTTTAACATTGATAACATCGGTATTATTAATATAAATATAATTAACACTAAAGCGGGTAATACAAGTAAAAATTTTTTATTTCCCATCCATAAACTCCTGTGCTTTTTCTACAATTTCTCCATCATAACCTTCTTTTTGTTTCAAAATTAATGTCATCATAGTTCTTACACCTTGCCAGTATTTTGATTTAAAATATGCTGATGTTGGCATCGTTTTACCTATTCTTGCTGATTCATAAGCAACTTTGAAATATTCATCTTTATCTTTTAGAATATTAAATGCTTCTTTATTTACTGGGAATTTATATAAATCTTTGCAAAATTCTATTTGAGATTTTTTATCTAAAATATATTTAATAAATTTTTCGATCTCTGGTGTCTTTTTACCTTTAATTATGCTAAAACCTTTATAATCTAATATAGGAGTCATATAATTTCCAGCTTCTTCTATATATGGCAATGGTAAAATTTTGAATTCGATACCAGATTTAATAAAATCAGGAATCATAAATGTACCAAAAAACATTGATGCAATTTTACCCCTCTTAAATCCCGCTATTAATCCTTGTCTTTCCAACCAATGAGCGCTTTTACCAACAATATTTTTAAATATAAAATCTATTGCTTTATATGTTTCATCATCATTTACTATTATTCTACCATCTTCCATTAAATTTTCTTTTCCAAATGCCCATTGGAAAGGTGGAAACCAATATGGTGAATTTGCTCCCCATGCTAAACCCATTATTTTCCCTTTACTTTTATCTTCTACTACATAACTAGCAAATAATAAATCTTCAAAGGTTAATCCTTCATCTAAAGGAAAACCATTATCGTAAAAAATCTTGTCATGATAATATAAAACCTGTGTATCAAAATAAAATGGTACACCATAATAATGTTTTTCTTTTCTAAAATTATTAGATTCATTATTTATAATACTTTTTTCTACACTAAATGCATCAAAAGCTTTATCTATAAAACTATCTCCCATTTCATCTTTAAAATTATCTACATTTTCTATCAAATTTGAATCTGTTAATATCCCTATTTCATCATTTTTTATTAAAATAATATCGGGTAATTCGCCACCGCCACGATATGTGTTTAAAACTTTGCTCACAATCTTTTTTTGTTCTACTAATTGAATTGTTATATCTGGGTTTTCTTTTTCAAATTCCTTAATAATATTATTCATTTGTTCCATACCTTCATATTCAAACCAGACAATAATATTTTTTGAAAAAACCACTAACGAAATAAGCAACAATAAAATTATTAAAACTTTTTTCAAAATAATACCCCCTTTTTAAAATTTTTTGTGATATAATCTTAACATATATTATACATCAAATGGAGGAATAATAAAAATGAAAATATTAGGAGTTATTTTAGCTGCTGGACTTTCTAGCCGTTTTAAGGGCAATAAAATGCTTTTTAATTACAATGGAAAACCTCTTCTACAATGGACAATTGATTTTGTAAATTCTTTTAATTTCGACTCGATAATTATTGTAAACGAAAAATGGAAAGAATATAAGAATTATTTTTATCTATATGATTTTAAAACAATAGAAAACAAAGAATATAAAAATGGAATATCATCTTCTGTAAAAACTGCAATAAAATATGCTTTATCTCATGGTTATGATAATGTGTTAATATTCCTTGGTGATATGCCTTTAATACCAAAAAATATAATAGAAAAAATATTAAAAATTCAAACACAAAAACCCATCATTGCACCTTATTATAATGAAAAAAAAGGATTTCCAACTTTAGTAAAAAATGAAATTTTTGAAGATATATTAAATCTCAAAGGTGATGCTGGCATAAAACAAATAATAAAAAAACATCCTAATCTTGTTGAAAAAATAATTGTTGATTCACCAGAAGTAATTGTGGATTTTGATTACAAACCTTGAGGAGGGAAAACAATATGGATGAAAATATAAAAAATCAACTAATAGTGTTTCAAAAGAATGAAATAACAGAATATCATGTGTATAAAAAACTTGCAAAGAGAATAAAAGGAAAAAATAATAAAGTTTTGGAAGAAATTTCTAAAGATGAATTTAAACACTATAATATTATGAAAAAATATACAGCAAAAGAGGTTCCACCTAACAATTTTTTAGTATTCTGGTATGTATTATTATCTTATATATTCGGATTAACTTTTGCTTTGAATGCTATGGAAAAAGGAGAAGAAAAAGCTCAAATTAATTATGATGAAGTAAGAGAAATAATTCCAGATTTTAATGAAATTATAGACGATGAAAATAATCATGAAAAGAAATTATTGGGATTAATAGATGAAGAAAAAATTCAATATGTAAGTTCTATGGTTTTAGGATTAAATGATGCATTAGTTGAGTTAACTGGAACATTAGCTGGATTAACCTTTGCATTTCAAAACTCAAGGCTTGTTGCATTATCAGGATTAATTACAGGAATTGCAGCTTCTTTTTCAATGGCAGCATCTGAATATCTATCTCAACGTGCAGGAAAAAACGCAACAAATCCTTTAAAAGCTTCTATATATACAGGAATTGCATATATCATAACCGTTGTACTACTTGTATCACCATATTTTATATTTTCTAATCCTATGATTTCATTGATATTTACCATAATGAATGCATTAATAGTTATAGTCTTTTTTTCCTTCTTTGTTTCAGTTGTTCAAGAAAAAACATTTAAATATTATTTCCTTGAAATGCTAACAATTAGCTTTGGAGTTATGATTATTTCCTTTGTCATTGGTCTTATAGCCAGACAGTTTTTTCATATCGAAATATAAAAACGGGGGAAAATCCCCCGTTTATTTATATTATTAACCTATTAATTCTATTAAGCCAATACTCCCGTCTTTTCTCTTATAAACCACATTAACCTCTTCTGTTTCAGAATTTCTAAACACATAAAATTCATGACCTAATAATTCCAATTGCAATATTGCTTCTTCTAAAGAAATCATATTTAAATCATATCTTTTCCTTTTCTTTAATTTACTCAAAACATCTTCCTCTTCTTCATATTCTTCTACATTTATCTCTTTTAAAGGATTTGGTGTATCATGATTTTGCAATTTTCCTTTAAATTTTTTCAGTTTTCTCTCATATGCATCAGAAACTTTATCTATTACTTCATAGAGATCAGTACCTCTCTCCTCAACTTTTAATATAGTTCCATTCACTTTTAAATGCGAAGTAGCCTCTACTTTAAAAGTCTCTCTTTCTTTTGTAATTCTAATATCGGTATTCATCAATAAATCGTCATGCTTCTTAAATACTCTATCAATTTTTTCCATCCTTTTTTCTAAATAATCTTTTAAGGCATCTGTTAATTCAATGTTTTTTGTATATAGTTTGTAATCCATACAAACACCCCCTTTGGTAGATCCCTATTATAATAATAACACTTTTTACTAAAAAAGTCAAACTTTCTTAATGTTTCTATAACTTCATACATATTTTGACTTATGTTTTTGTTTTTAAGTTCTACAAACAAAATAAAATATGAAAAAATAATATGAGCAAATCCTTGAAAATTCTCAAAACTTTCGTTTTGCGAATAATTTTGAATATTTTAAAATAATAATAAAAAATCTTTTTTTATTTTTAATGCTTCGCATTAAAAATATGTCCATGAGCATTTTTGAGGATTAGAATTTTTATAAGTTTATCTACAAACTGTAATAAAAATGGGACTCAAAAGAGTCCCATTTTTATTAATGTCCTAATGCTCTTGGATCTAAAGCATCCCTTATAGCATCACCAAATAAGTTAAATGCAAGAACAGTAATAAATATAAACAAACCTGGTAATAATAACCATGGATAATTAGTTAATGCTGTAATGTTTTGTGCTTGAGATAACATCAATCCCCAACTTGCTGATGGTTCTCTGATACCTAAACCTAAGAAACTCAATCCAGCTTCACCTAAAATATAACCTGGTATTGATAATGTTGCTGAAACTATAACATATGTTGCTGTATTAGGTAATAAATGCTTCCATATAATTCTTCTTGATGGATATCCCAAAGCAACCGCTGCTTGAATAAATTCTGTTTCTTTTAAACCTAAAGTCATACCTCTAATAACCCTTGTCATACTTGGCCATCCTATAAACGATAAAATTACAATAATCAAAATATATTTCACTGATGGTGACATACCAGATGGCAAAATAGCACTTAAAGATACCAACAAATAGAAACTTGGTATTGACATCAAAATTTCAGTAAATCTCATTAAAATTTCATCAATCCAACCACCAAAGTATCCAGAAACTCCACCTAAGAATAAACCTATAGTGAATGTTATAGCTATACCTAATAAACCTATTGTTAATGATACTCTACTACCAAAAACTAATCTACTAATCATATCTCTTCCAAATTTATCAGCACCCCAGAGATATATGATTCCATCCTTTGTAGAGTAATCTTCTGCTAAAAATGGCAATTTACTCTTTTCAACTCCAAACAAATGTATGTTTCCAGGAATAAATCCCAACCATTTATATTCCCAACCTTTTGTAAAGAATTTTATATTAAACTTCTTGAAATTAACTCCTTCTAAATTTTCAGGTAAATATTCATAAAAATCATCTGCTGTTTCTACTTCTATTGATTCAAGAGAAACATACTCTCTATACTCTTTAATATCTTCAGGTTTTAAGTTTAATTTCTTCAAATTTGCTTTTGTCTTATAATTTTCTTCAAAATAAAATGTTGAAGCTATTCCTCTATCGTCTTTACTTAAAAGAACATCTTCACCTTTTAACAATGGAATTTGATCTACAGACAAAAATCCATCTTGACTTCTTTTTAGTATTTTACCTTTTATACCTAATTCTTCAAATGTAACTAAAGGTTCTGATTTTGTTTCAGAATATATTTTGTATTCTTTTCCGTCTTTTGTTATAACTGTAGTTTTATAATTCAATACAAATTGATAATTTGTAACCGTAGATTCAAAATCAGGATTATATTCTCCTAATTTTAATACTGTTTCTTTTTCTGTATCAAAATCTATATCATCATATACTTTAACACTTTCAAAATATGTTGCTGGTTTAAACGTGCTTTGAAATGTAACTGGATCTTTAACTCTTTTATATAAATATACATGAGGACCTATATTTTTCCCTGTTTCATCTTTCCAAAACACTTTCATTGGTGGCGCAAATTTATATTTTATATGTTGAACTTTATAATTCATTGGTGATAGAAAATCAGCAAAGATTGCAAACAAATATAATACAATTAATATCCACATGGATATAAGTCCAAATTTATGTCTTTTTAAAGCTCGCCAAACTAATTGAGGGGTTGATAAAAACTGTTTCTCAAAAACATCTTGGTTTTCTTGATTTTTTACATCTTTATTTTCAGCCATCATTTTCCCTCCATTATGATAATCTCAATCTAACTCTTGGATCAACTGCAGCTAACAATATATCAGCAATTAAATTACCAATAACCAACAATACAGAAGCTAACATAATATCAGCCATTATAACAAAAATATCTTGTTGTAATAACGCTTCAATAATTAATTGTCCCATACCTGGCCAACCAAATACATTTTCCGTTAAAACTGCTCCTCCTAATAATCCTGATATAGAAAAACCTAATGCGGTAATTATAGGATTAATAGCATTTCTTAAAGCATGCTTATAAATTACAACATTTTCTGGCATACCTTTAGCTCTTGCAAATTCAACATAATCCTGTTTCAATTCGTCCAACAATTGACCTCTCATAATTCTCATTGTACCTGCAAGACCAGATGTTCCCAACGTAATCATAGGCCCTAAAACATGCCAAAAAATATCTAAAAACTTCTTCCAAACTGGAAATGAATCATAATTCAATGAAATATACCCACCAACTGGAAATATTTTTCCACCTGTTTTTGCTGCAAAATATAAGAATAATAATGCAAAAAAGAAATTAGGAATTGATAATCCAATAAAACCCAAAACTGCTACAAGTTGATCTCCTATACTATATTGATGCAAAGCACCATATATACCCAGCGGGATACCTATCCCCCAGGTAAAAATGAATGTGGTAATACTTAGTAATAATGTAGCTCCAACTCTTCTCCATATTAAATCCCAAACTGGAATTTGATATGTGAATGAATCTCCCCAATCGCCTTTTAAAATATTTTTTAACCATAAAAAATACTGAACAACAGGAGATTTATCCAATCCAAATCTTTTTTCTAAATTTTTTACTTGATCAGCACTTACTGCCGGATTAAGCCTATAAGTATCCAAAAAATCACCTGGTGCTAATGATATTATCATAAAGGATACTATCGATACACCAAGCAAAACTGGTATAGCCATGATAATTCTTCTTATAATATATTTTAGCATCACAAGACCTCCTCACATAAAGTTGAAAAGGAGTGGAGAAAACTCTCCATTTCCCCCACTCCCAATTAAACATAAATTAAATAAAAGTTGAAATTATTGATCTTTCCAAATATCCCATCCTGCCCAAAGAACTCCTGCTGCTGGATTTGGATCTGGATTATAGATATGAACTGACTTTTTGTATGCAACTAAGTAATTTTGTGCTACTGTATATACTAATACTTGATGTTCTGCTACTAACATTTGGAATTCATCAAATAATTTGTGTAATTCATCTTTATCAACAGCTGAAACTTGTAATCTCATGATTTCATCAATTCTTTTTTCATAATCTGGAACCCAATAATCTGCTTTTAAAGCATCATCAAACATATCTGGTTTTACTTCTGGTGAATAATTCCAGAAATGCAATCCACCATCTAATCTCCATACATTCCATCCTGATGCTGGATCAACGGAACCTGTTAAACCTATGATAACTGCTTCCCAATCTCCTGTTGCTACTAATTTCCCAACTAATGCATTAAATTGCATTGGTGCAAAATTAACATCTATACCTAATTTTGCTAAGTTTTCTTTTAATATGTTTCCAATTTCTTCCCTAACATTGTTACCAGCATTTGTTGTTAATTCAAATTTAACTTCATTTCCATCTGCATCATATAATTTTCCACCTTTTAATACAAATCCACCTTGTTTTAATTCTCTCTTAGCTCTTGCTAATGAGTATCTGAATCCTAAATCTTCAACTGCTGGATTATAGAATCCTGATGATGGTGAAACAGGACCATATAATGCTGCACCTAAACCGTTATATAATACATCGATTAATGTTTGCTTATCAATTGCATAAGCTATAGCTCTTCTGAAGTGATCATTTCTGAACCATTTTCTCTTTACAGGATCCTTTGCATTAAAGTTGAAAGTTACAAAGTTTGAACCTAAGTTTGGACCACCTTGTCTTACTACCCAACCTTTTTCTTCTGCCATTGCTCTAATTTCTGGGAATTCTTCTGCTGTTGGTGAATAAATATCTGTTTCTCCAGCTTCAAACTTCAATCTTTCTGTATTTAAATCTTTAACAATAATATAAACAATTTGATCTAAATAAGGTAATTGAACACCATTTTTATCTTTTCTGTAATAATATGGGTTCTTTTCTAATACAACTCTAACGCCTTCTTTATATGTCTTTAAAACAAATGGACCGGAAGAAACAACTTTATCTAAATCTGCTAATGACCATGCTTCTTTAAATTTACCTTCATTATAATATGGTTCTAAAACGTGCTTTGGTAAAATTTCTGTCCAACCTATTGATTCATGACCTCTTCTGAATTTTGAATTATAGATAAATTGTACTGTATAATCGTCAACTTTATTAATTGTTGGTAATTGATCGTTTGAATCCATATAACCTGCATTTCCATTTGCAGTCATATCATTATTAAACCAAACTTTTTCGAATGACCAGATAACGTCATCAACTGTTAAAGGTTCTCCATCTGACCATTTTAAACCTTTTCTTAATACATAAGTATAAACTGTTTTTCCATCCTCTGTAACTTTAGCAGAAAATTCTTTAGCTAAACCTGGTAATTCTGCCAAACCTTTGTTTGATGAATGTACCAATGTGTCTAATACCCATCCAATAATATCAGTAGATGATGTTTCTTGTGCCCATGCTGGATTCATTGTTTTTGGACCTGATGTTGTACTCAAAAACAATGTACCCCCGGGTTTTCCAGCAACGTCTTCAATAGCCCAATCCACTGTATCAGCAAATACAGCTAAGGCTGTAACTAAAACAAACAATAAAACTAAAAGCTTCTTCATACTACTCCCTCCCTTGATTTCAAGATTTTGGTTCATATTTAAAGCATGCTACATAATGATTATTTCCAACCTCATAATAATCTGGGAATTTCTTAGAACATGGTTCAAACGCATATTTACATCTTGGCGAGAAGAAACAGCCTTTTGGCCTATTAATTGGTGATGGAACCTGACCTTTAATAATAAATTGTTTTCTGTCTCTTCTTTTCCTTGGATCAGGAACTGGTGCTGCATTTAATAGAGCTTCAGTATATGGATGCTTATAATCATCAAATATTTCATCAGAATCGCCATACTCAACCATTCTACCAAGATACATAATACCAACATAATTTGAAATAAACCTAACAACACCAAGATCGTGTGAAATGAATAAATATCCTGCATTTAACTCTGTTTGTAAATCCTTTAATAATTTAATTATCTGCGCTTGAACAGAAACATCCAATGCTGAAGTCGGCTCATCTAGAATAATCAAATCCGGTTTTAATATAGCTGCTCTGGCTACAGCTATTCTTTGTCTTTGACCACCAGAAAATTGATGTGGATATCTATCAACATGATATTTTTTTAATCCAACACTAACAAGAATTTCTTTAACAATGTCAAAAGCTTCATGTTTATTCTTGGCTATACCATGAAATAATAATGGTTCTGATAAAATTGACCCCACTGTCATTCTTGGATTTAATGATGATGTTGGATCCTGGAAAACAATTTGTACTTTTCTTCTAAAGTGCATCCTTTTTTCTTTCAAATCTGAAAGCATATAATCTATAAATCTATTTTCTCCGTTCTTCATCAAAAATTCGAAATATGGTTTTTTATAGTCTGGCAAATCATTTAAAAATTCTGATTCTGATTTTTTCTTAATATTTTCATTTAAAACGTCTATATAATGTCTTTTTAAATATTCTTTTGCTTCACTTCTTTTCATGAAAAAATAACTGGTATCTTTATCATCAATAAAAATTTCTCCATCTGTTTGATTATATAATCTCAATATTGTTTTTCCAATTGTCGTTTTACCACAACCAGATTCCCCAACAAGACCATAAGTTTCTCCTTTTTCTAATGAAAAAGAAACTCCATCAACTGCTTTAACATATCCAACTGTTTTTTCAACAATAAATCCATGTTTTATAGGAAAATATTTTTTTAAATCATTAACTCTCAATAACATTATTTATCTCCCTCCATTCCAGCTGCAGAAACTGGATTCCAACATCTAACGAAATGCCCTGGTTCGACTTCTTTAAACTCTGCTAACTCTTTCCTACATCTATCTGTTGCTCTTGGACATCTTGGTAAAAACGGACATAATGGTGGAGGGTCTAACATTATTGGTGGTTGACCTGGTATTGGTTCCAAATCTTCTTTTTTTGCATCATGTCTTGGAATACAGTTTAATAGCATATTAGTGTATGGATGTATTGGCTTTTCGAAAATAGTATTAACATCAGCCATTTCCATTTGCATACCGCCATACATAACCATAACCTTATCTGCAATTTCAGCTACAACTGATAAATCATGAGTAATATATATCATTGCTGTATTGAATTCATTTTGTAAATCTTTCATTAATTCAAGAATTTGTGCTTGAATAGTAACATCTAATGCTGTAGTAGGTTCATCTGCAATTAGCAAATCTGGATTACAAGATAATCCTATAGCAATAACAATTCTCTGCCTCTGACCACCAGAAAATTGAAATGGATAATCATCAATTCTTTTATCAGCATTAGGAATACCAACTTTTCTTAATAATTCCACAGCTCTTTTTCTAGCTTCTAATTCTGATACATTTTGATGATACATTATTGTTTCAATCATTTGATCTGCTACAGTATACATAGGATTCAATGATGTCATAGGATCTTGAAAAATCATTGCTATATGTCTTCCTCTGATTCTTGTAAATTGATGTTGGGGTAATTTGGCTAAATCTATATACTCTTTCTTACCATCTTTGCTAAATTCATCCGTATAAAACAATATTTTACCTTCAGGTATATATCCAGGCTTTTTTATTAAACCCATTATAGTCTTCATTGTTACACTCTTACCAGAGCCTGTTTCTCCAACAACTCCAAGAGATTCGTTCTTGTTCAAAGTAAAAGATACTCCGTTTACTGCCTTTACCGTTCCTTCAGCAATATCGAAATATGTTTTTAGGTTCTCTACTATAAGAACTGGTTCGGACAACTCTATCACCTCATAATTGTTTTATTTTATTTAAATATTGAATATTTCTGCTAAATATATTATAATTGTTTTAAGCTACTATGTCAAGAGATAATATAGCTTTTCCATCTAATTTTATCGTAAAAAAGGAGGATTTAACTTGAGATTAGATAAATTTCTAAAAACAAACAGAATAATCAAAAGAAGAACAGTTGCAAATGAGCTTGCAAAATCAGGAAAAATCACCAAAAATGACAAGCCTTTAAAGCCTTCCTATGAAATAAAAATTGGTGATATAATTACCATTTCATTATACAACAAAAAAATCATTTTTAAAGTGATAGAAAATCATAAAATAGAGATTTTACAAGAAATAATCGAGAATAAAAAGCTTTAATACTCTTTAAATCCATCCCATAACTTCATTAATCTTTGCTTTATTTTATTTTCAAAACCTATTTTGGAAGGGAAATAAAATTGTTTGTTTTTTAAATTTTCTGGTAAATACGTGTCTTTGACAAATCCACCAAAATCATGTGGATATTTATAGTTTTTACCATAGCCTTTATTTTTCATCCATTTTGTTACAGGATTTCTTAACTTTATAGGGATTTCTATTTTTTTATCAATGTTGTCTTTTGCAGATTTATATGCCTTTAAAATAGAATTACTTTTAGGAGCTGAAGAAAGATATATTGTCGCTTCACCTAATGGATATAAACATTCAGGAAAACCTATTTCTTTTGTTGTTATAAATGCGGAAACGGCAATGTTTATTGCCATTGGATCAGCTAAACCTATATCTTCAGAAGCTAATATCATTAATCTTCTCGCAATATATAACGGATCTTCACCATTTTCCAACATATATGCAAGATAAAATATAGCCGCATCTGGATCGCTACCTCTAATACTTTTAATAAATGCGGAAATAACATCGTACTTATCTTCTTTTGAATACCCAAAAGAAGATAATATTTCTTTAAACGTTTCTGGAGTTATTTCTTTTATCCCCATATCTATTAAAGCTTCAATGGTATTAATAATCCTTCTTATATCATAATCAAAGAAATTTTTTAAACTAAATTTTAGTTCCTCAACTAATTTTATATCTGGATAAATTTTATTAATTCTCTCCAATAATATACCAATATTTTCTTCATCCAGAGGAGAAATTTCAAAAGTTAATATCCTTGATAATAATGCCGGATTAATAGAAAATGATGGATTCTCTGTTGTAGAACCCACCAATATTAAATCTCCTTTTTCTATATGAAGTAATAAAACATCTTGTTCAGCTTTATTTAATCTGTGTATTTCGTCTACAAATAAGACAACTTGTTTTTTAAACAATGGTATTTCAGCATTAGAAATAATATTTTTTAATGTTTTTGCTCCCTCTAAGGCACCTGAGATTTTATGTATATCATACTTTTTACTATTTAATTCATTTAAAAAAGCATTAACAATAGTTGTTTTCCCAGAACCCGGTGGACCATATATAACAAAAGATTTTATTTTATCCTTCTCAATCCAATTTTTTAATATTCTTTTTAATTTTAAATTACCTAATACATCATTTAAAGTTTTAGGCCTTAATTTTTCATATAATGGGATATTATTCAATTTATTTCATCACCTCATTCAATAATTAAAGCACCTATACCAAACATATCTGGTCCAGAATGTACCAATAGAGTACTCGATACTTTCCCAACAATAACCTCTACGGTATGCTCTAATCCCGATATTTTTTCAAAAAAGTTATTTTGCAAATTCTCAAATTCCTTTGATGCCCCACTAATATAAACTGCAGCCATATGTTTTTTTCCATCTACAAAATTTAAAAATTCTTCATATACTTTCTTAAAAGACTTTTTAAAGCCTCGTACCTTTGATATTGTATAATAAATTCCATCATCATTAATTGATATAACTGGTTTTATATTCAATAATTCCCCAATTTTAGCAGAAACCTTTCCTATTCTACCACCGCGTGCAAGATATTTTAATGACGGGATTACGAAAAATACTTTAGAATTTCTTTTATGATCATTACACCAGTTAACAATTTCATCAAATGTCTTTCCTTCATTTATCATCTTAGCCGCTTTATATGCAAAAATACCAGCACCAATCGATATATTTAGTGTATCAATATTTTTTATTATTACATCAGAGTATTTTTCTTTAATTTCATTAGATACTATCCTAAAAAGATTATATGTTCCGCTCATATTACTGGAAATATTAAAGGTTAATATTTTTTTTATACCACTATTTATTAATTTTTCTAAAGTATTTTTAATAGAATCTGGATTAGGTAACGAAGTTTCTACTTTACTATCATCCATTCTTTTCAATAAAAACTCCTCAGAAATTTCCCCTTCTTCATAAATCTTACCATCAATTATTATTCTTAATGGAACTACTTCTATATTATATTCCCTTACAATATTTTCTGGTATATCTGTACCTGAATCCACTACAATACCTATTTTTTCCATATCCTCATCCTCCGTTTGTTAATTTTAATATTCCAATACCAATTAAATCAGGACCAGTATGAACAGATAAAGTACTAGAAACCTTTCCTTTAAAAATTTCTAAAGTATTGCCAAAAGTTTTAAGTTTATCTATAAAAGCTTCTTGCATTTTTTTTACCTTTTCACCATTACCACTGATAACTACACCTGCTATAAAATTATTATTACCGATATACTTTAAAACTTCTTGATATAATGCTTCTACAGATCTATTAAAACCGCGTATCTTTGATACAGTATAATAAACCCCTTCATCATTAACCGATATTATAGGTTTTACATTAAGAAGTTGACCTAACATTGCAGAAACCTTTCCTATCCTACCACCACGTGCAAGATATTTTAAAGTTGGGACCACATAAAAAACTGTTGAATTTTTTATGTCTTTTTCAATTAAATTAATTAACTCTTTAAATTTTTTTCCTTCTTCAATATATTTAAGAGCTTTATATACGACCAAAGCGGATCCTATTGATATATTTAATGTATCGATATTTATTATTTCTATATTTTCATTATTCTGCATTATACTTTCAGATATCATTTTAAATAAATTATATGTACCACTTAAATTTTTAGAAATATTGAGAGTTAATATTTTATTATATCCTTCTTTTATCATATCTTCAATAGATTCTTTTATATTTTCTGGTCTCGGTAATGAGGTAGTAACGTTTTCATCTAAATGCTCAAATAAAAAATCTTCTGTAAAGGTTCCTTCAGCATATTCAACGCCATTTATAATAGTCCTTAATGGAACTATTTTCAGGATATTATTATGTTTTTCTAAAATATCATTAGGTATATCACAACCCGAGTCAACAATAACTCCTATTTTTTCCACTTATATCGCCTCCTGAAATTAACATCTACTGATAATATTATTATAGCACAAATTTTATCCTTTTTGGTGTATAATATAATAAAAGAAAAAGGGAGGATTATTAATGTATGTCAAATTATGGATGAAAAAAAATTTCAAAACGCTAAAAATTACAAACACCGTTGATGATGCTATCAAACTCTTTTTTGAAAAAGATATTGAAATCATTTTAATCACAAGAAAAAATAACACCCTTCTCTCTGCAATACGTAGAGAGGATCTTGCGATTTTAATGGAATATAATAGTGATGATTATTTAATAGATGTATTTGAGCCAATAGAAGATTTTTTATATGAAGATGACTTAGTAGAAGATGTGTTGTTAACTATGCTTGAAACAGATTATAAAATACTTCCAGTTGTAGATTATGATATGAAACCTGTAGGTTTATTTGGATTTCAAGAATTAATTAAATCAATGGTAAGTATTACAGCTCTTAATGAACCAGGAACAAAGGTTATCCTTACGCTTGATGATAAGCCTGGAGAATTAAAAAAAATTGTTGAAACAATAAGTAATAATAATTTAAATATTTTATCGATGACAACATGCAAAATTAGCGAAAATAGAAGAATGCTATCGATAAAACTTTCAATAAAAGATGTAAATGAAGTTTCATATATATTAGATAAATGTGATATCGAATATGATGGAATATACGAAGAAGCATAGGAGGTATATATTATGAACTTTAGAGTTATTTTAGATGGTGGTTTATTAACTATAACAGGAAGAGTACATGGAACATTTTCTTCAGTTTTTTTATTAGAAAATAAAGAAAGAAAAATTTTAATTGACCCAAGCCATATACATGTAATTCAAGATATTGAAGAGAATTTAGATATTCCACCTGAAGAAATTACAGATATAGTATTAACACATGTTCATCTTGACCATGCATATAATTCCATTTTCTTTCCAAATGCTACTATTAGAATACACGAAAATTATAAAGATAAAAATTACAGAAAGTTTGGTCCATTAATTGGACAAGCTTATCAACAAATGATAGATTCTTGGAAAGATCGTGTAGAAACTTTTAAAGACGGTGAAGAACTTTTTGACTCTATAAAAATTATTTATACCCCTTATCATTCTAAAGAACATGTATCTTTGTTTATAAAATCAGAAAATATGGGAAATCTTTTCTTACCAGGAGATATTTGTATGACAAAAATAGATTTTTATGATATTATGAGAAATTTAAGAACTGATAAAGTTGCAGAAATAGTTAAAGAATGGAGTAAAAAATCTGATTATGTAATTTTCACCCATGATACGCCATACAAAATAAAAAAATAAATTTAAGGTGGTGAGCTAAATGAATGTTACCTTTGTTTCATATGAAGTAACCCCTTTTGCTAAAATCGGTGGTTTAGCTGATGTTGCTGGAGCCTTACCAAAATATTTAAATGATAAAGTAAATGAAATAAGTGTTATAATGCCTTTTCATAAAATTGTTGAAGAAAATATCAAAAAGTATGATTTACCTTTAGAAAAAATCGCAGAAAATCTTTACCCCATAAGCCACTCATTCAAATATCCATTTTCAATATTTAAATCTTATCTTCCAGACACAAAAATTCCAATATATTTTATAAAAAATGAAAATCTTTTCTCCACAGAAGACGTGTATGAATATCCTAATAAAGATCATCAAACTTCATATTTTTCAGATTGTGTCATATCCTTTATAAAAGACTTTCTCCCCGACACAAATATAATTCATATTAACGATTGGCAAACTTCATTAATCCCTGTCTATTTAAAAAATAATTATAGAGATAATGAAATTTTATCCAAAATAGCTACGGTTTTAACAATTCATAATTTAGGCTATCAAGGTATATTCCCTCCCGAAATATTAAGTATTGCAGGACTTCCAGGATATTTATATAACATAGATGCACTCGAATTTTTTGGCCAAATAAACTTTTTGAAAGGTGGAATTTTATTTAGTGATGTTATTAATACTGTAAGTAAGACATATGCAGAAGAAATACAAACAGATGAATACGGCTATAAACTTGATGGAGTATTAAAGGTTAGAAATAATGACTTATATGGTATATTAAACGGTATTGATTATGAACATTTTAATCCAGAAACAGATAAATTAATACCTTATAATTTTAATAAAGATAATGTTGAAAACAAATATAAAAACAAATTATATTTACAGGAGAAATTAAATCTCCCAAAAAATAAAAATATACCTTTAATTAGCTTTATTGGTAGAATCGTCGAACAAAAAGGTATTGATTTAATATCAGAACTTTTGAATTATCTAACATTACTCAATCTACAAATTGTCATATTGGGCACAGGTGAAAAACACTACGAAGAATTATTATTAAAGTATCAAAATAAATATCCTGATAAATTATCTATAAACATTAAATTTGACCTTGAATTAGCTCAATTAATATATGCTGGAAGCGACATGTTTATGATGCCTTCTAAATATGAACCTTGTGGTTTAGGTCAAATGTATGCCATGAGATATGGTACTATTCCAATAGTAAGATATACTGGAGGACTTGCTGATACAGTTAAAGAAGCTTCTTGTGAAAATAAACATGGAACTGGTTTTGGATTTTATGACTATATATCCTCAAATCTATTAATTGAAATTTTAAAGGCGATACATGTATATAACAGAGATAAGGATTGTTGGAATGCCTTAATTGCAAATGCTATGTCTGAAAACTTTTCTTGGAATAAATCAGCCGAAGAATATATATTCATATATAAAAGAGCTTTATCAAAAAAACATATATAGGAGGAAAATATGCCCGAATACAGAAAGGATCCTATAACAAACAGATGGGTAATTATTTCTTCCGAAAGGTCTAATAGACCCATTGAGAAGTCTATTTCAATGACTACTGAATCAGATTTTTGTCCTTTTGATATAGGTAATGAATATTTAACTCCCCCCGAAATTATTGCCTTTAAACCAAAAAATTCAAAACCTAATGATGAAAATTGGTGGTTAAGAGTAGTTCCAAATAAATTCCCTGCTGTTGCTACTAATTATTATCCAAAATTAAAACAAAACGGATTATATTATTCAATTGATGGTTATGGATATCATGAAGTTATAATAGAAACACCAAAACACGATTCTAAAATTGCTTATATGGATTATTTTGAGGTTGAAGAAATAATTTGGGCTTATCTTCATAGATTTAATGATATAAAAAAAGATAAAAAAATAAAATATACTCAAATATTTAAAAATTATGGAAGAAATGCTGGAGCTTCATTATCTCATCCTCATTCCCAATTAATTGCAACTCCAATACTACCAATATTTATAGAAGAAGAATTAAAAGGAGCAAAAAATTATTATAGACTAAAAAACAAATGTATATTTTGTTCAATTATAGAACAAGAAAAAAAAGATAAAATTAGATTAGTGGAAGAAAATGATGATTTTTTGGCTTTTGAACCTTATGCACCAAGATTTCCATACGAGACTTGGATAATTCAAAAAGAACATAACTCTAATTTTGGAAGTATAAATAAAACATTAGTAAAAAGTTTTGCAAGAATTTTAAAAAATACTTTATTAAGGCTAAATTTATTTTTAGGCGATATATCATATAACTATATGATTCATACTTCCCCATACGATAATTTAAATAATCCATATTATCATTGGCATGTTGAAATACTCCCAAGGACAACAAATGCCGCTGGATTTGAGTGGGGATCTGGTTTTTTTATAAACTCAGTATCTCCAGAAGATGCTGCAAAAAATTTAAAATCTCATGAGGAGGGATTATTATGAAAAAAACATTGATTCTATTATTAGTATTTGTATTCGTTGTATCAGCTTTTTCATCATTTTATGTAAATCCGTATTTTAATACTGTAAAAGTAAACGGGCAAGATTATTTAACCTATTCTATTACTGGTATATTTGAAAATTCAAACTTCGGTATTGGGATTGGTCTTAATGCTTATCAAAAAGAAATAGGTGGATCACTTTATTATGGAAAACCAGGTATGGATGAAACATCAGATGTATTAAATGGTTTAACTATTAATTTATTAAAATTAAGAATGGGACCATTGTATTTTAGATATGGAACATTTTTCCCAAAAACTGTTGGTTTAGGAATGTTAGTATACAACTATACTAACAACTATCAAAATGCTTTAGATTTAGGATTAATTTCCAATGGAAACAGCATTGAAATTCACGTTCCATATTCATTAGACTCATTAGTTCCATTTACATACAGTCAAACAGCATACTTAAATTATGCCTTATTAAAAACACATATTAGTTTTATTAATATAGAATCTTTTGTTGGAAAAACAATGCCTAAAAATGATAAAGAACCTTCAAGAAAAGATTTACTTGGAAGTGTATCTGCATATGTTGGCGGAAACTCTTTAAGACTAGGAGGAGAAGCTGGTTATATTTCTTCATCATTTGATTCAACAAATTTAACAGGATACGGTGCTGGTGTTGGCGGAATACTAAACTTGGGTATAATAACATTTAAAGCTTTACCTGTAGTACTTCAAATGCCATATTATAAATTAGGATTTGTAAATGCAAATTACGAAAATGATTTAGAAGACTCTACAAAATACAAAGAATTATCTTCATATGATACAACAAGATTAGGCGGAATCGGAGAATTAGCAGTTAACCTTGGAGGTTTATTATCTGCAAATGCAAGATTAAACTATGATTTAACCACAGACTTTGAAATTCAAAATCCAGAATTAAACGGTTCATTATATGCAAGAATACCTTCAGACCAATTCCCATTAATAATTGTTGGAAAATATTATAAACCTATGACCACATTAGATGAATTAAATAATTTATTAGATAGTAATACTTTCGCTGAATTATCTATTGGTTATCCTATTTCAAATGGTTTATTTATGCTATATACAAAATATTACGATAACATAAATGATGAATTTAAAGACAAAATAGAATTTAGTGTTGTCGCTGAATTTTGATGATTAAATATAATTAATTTGAATTATGCTATTTTTTCTTAAATTTATAGTGATTTTCCCCTATAAACTTTTTATAGGGGAATTTTTTTTATTTTAAAATTTATGTTATAATTGAAAAGAAGTTGTTTTTGAAAATTAACGAAAACGGTTGCAAAAAAAAGAAAGGGAGGGTGTTAACATGAAAAAATTGCTCGTATTATCTTTAGTTGTTTTAATGGCAGTTATCGGCATGAGCGTAAAAATCACTATGGCTGCTGGTGCTGTTGGAAAAGAGTTAGAAGTTTTAATGAATCAAATTAAAATGTTTAATAAGATTTATCCAGATATCGAGGTTCAATTATTACCTATGCCAAATAGTTCCACATCAAGACATGACTTATATGTTACTTATTTAGGTGCTATGACTCCAGATCCAGATATTTTAATGATTGATGTTGTTTGGCCTGCAGAATTTGCTCCTTTTGTTGAAGATTTAACAAATGACTATGACTATTTTGGTTTAAAAGATTTCTTACCAGGAACAGTAAAATCAGCAACAGTTCAAGGAAAAATAGTTGCAATCCCTTGGTTTACAGATGCTGGATTATTATATTACAGAAAAGATTTATTACAAAAATATGGTTATGATGTTCCAGAAACATGGGAAGAATTGAAAAAAGTTGCATCAGATATTGCATCAAAAGAAAAAATCAATGGTATGTTATTCCAATTAGCACAATATGAAGGGTTAGTATGTGATGTTGCTGAATTCGTACATTCATATGGTGCGGATTTCTTAGATGCAAATGGAAAAGTTATTATTAGCGATCCTGATAATCATGCAAGATTAGTAAAAGCATTAACAACATTAAAGAGCTTTATAGATGATGGCGTTGCTCCAAAGGGTGTTTTAACTTACATGGAAGAAGAAACAAGAAGACCTTTCCAAAACGGTGAATCAGTATTCTTAAGAAACTGGCCATACGTATGGTCATTAGCTAATGATCCAAAACAATCAAAAATTGCTGGCAAAATCGGTGTTGCTCCATTACCAAAAGGTGACATAGATGGTGGAAGACATTCAGCTACATTAGGTGGGTGGATGTTAGCAATTAACAAATATTCTTCAGCTGCAGAAAAAGATGCTGCAAAGAAATTCATTAAATTCTTAACATCATATGATCAACAATTATATAAAGCAATAAATGCTGGACAAAATCCAACAAGAAAAGATGTTTATTCAGATCCTAAATTAAAAGAAGCAGCTCCTTTCATGGTTGAACTTTACAACGTATTTATCAATGCAGAGCCAAGACCAATTACTCCATTATATACAGAGGTTTCAGATGCAATCCAAAGACATATTCACGACTTCTTATTAGGTAAAGTTGACGTTGAAAAGGCTTTGAAAGATTTAGATTCTGAATTAAAAATGATTACTGGACAATAATATTTAATCCTAAGAAGCCGGGGGTAAAACCCCGGCTTTAAAGTAGGAGGGGTTCTTTTGAGTGCTAAAATAAATATTCATTATAAAAGAAAAGATGTATGGTTAGGTTTTTGGCTAATTGTTCCCGCAATGATAGCTATTTTTTTAACCGCATTTTTCCCATTATTAAAAACTTTTTGGGATAGTCTTTTTTCATTTGGTTTAAGACCTGGTATTCCAAAAAGATTTATAGGGTTAGATAATTATATTAGACTACTCAATGATACAAGATTTATGACAAGTTTAGTAAATACCTTGGTATTTACAGCTATATCAGTAACTATAGAATTTATCCTTGGACTTGCTACAGCTTTAATATTAAATGCAGATTTTGCATTAAGAGGTATTGTAAGAGCTGCTATTCTTATTCCATGGGCTGTTCCTACATCTGTTTCTTCTCAAATGTGGAAATGGATGTATAATGATCAATATGGTATCATTTCACAAATTTTATATAAATTAGGTTGGTTAGCTCCTGGAACGCCAATATTAAGCGATAAATGGTCCTCTATGTTTGCAATTATAGCTGTGGATGTATGGAAGACTGCTCCATTTATGGCTTTATTGCTTTTAGCAGGCTTGCAAACTATTCCTTCTGAATTATATGAGGCTGCAAGAATAGATGGTGCATCTGGATGGAAGCAATTTACAAAAATTACATTACCTATTTTAAAGCCGACAATTGCTGTTGCACTTATTTTTAGAACATTAGACGCTCTAAGAGTGTTTGATATATTCTTTATTATGAATAAGTCGGTTGAGACTTTAGCAGTTTATAACAGACATATTTTAATGGATAGAGCATTTACAGGTGCTTGGTTTGGTTATGGATCTGCTATATCTGTTGTAATTTTCTTACTAATTAGTATTTTTGCTATAATCTACATTAGATCATTAAACCTCAGGTTTGAATGATCTAAAGGAGGATTAGATATGGACTTAATAAAATCTTATAAAACCAAAAAAAGAATTGGTGCAGTTTTATTATATATATTAGTAATAATAATGCTAATATTTTATGTTTTTCCTTTTTATTATGCTATAACATCATCAATAACCCCTAATTCTGAATTATTTTCAAAAAGTATTAAATTATTTCCTGCACATCCTACATTTAAAAATTATATACTCGTTTTTACAGAAAGACCTTTTTATCAAAATATAATCAATTCTATTATCGTTGCTGGAGCAACAACTATTTTATCATTACTATTTGGTGCTTTTGCAGGATATGCTGTTGCAAGAATTAAAATGCCTGGAAAAGTATTAATTATGTCACTGATACTTGCTGTTAGTATGTTCCCTCAAGTATCTATATTAGGTGCATTGTTCCAAATATTAAGAAGTATGAGATTAATAAACACATATCCAGGGTTAATTTTGCCATATATTGCATTAAATTTACCATTAACAACATGGATATTACATAATTTCTTTAAGGAAATTCCTGTTTCAATTGAAGAATCTGCTGCAATTGATGGCTGTTCAAAATTTATGACATTATGGCGAATAATTATACCATTATCTGTTCCTGGCTTAGTTACCACTGGGCTGCTAACATTTATAGCTGCATGGAATGAATTTTTATTTGCCTTAACATTTATGCAATTACCAGAAAAATATACAGTTCCTGTTGCAATTGCTATGTTCTCTGGTAAAACATTCTATGAACTTCCATGGGGTCAATTAATGGCTGCCGCTGTAATTGTTACATTACCACTTGTTATTATGGTTTTGATCTTCCAAAAGAAAATAGTTGCAGGTTTAACTGCAGGTGCTGTAAAAGGCTGATAATAAATCCCCCTTAAAAAGGGGGATTTATACTGTTAAAAAAATCAAATGAGTTTTATTTTAATACCAATTTTGAAAATACTTTGTATTTGATTTTGAATTTATCTACAAACTTAACCCCCACTAAAATTGGGGGGTTATAATTCATAAATAGATCCTATTTTTCTAATGGATGATTGTCTTCTAAATATAATTCTATAAATAGCTGATTGCAATCTTTCTGGCAATTCAAAAAATTTAGCTTCATACTCTGTATAATACAATCCTTTTTTCTTAGAAATTAAACTCGCTGGTATAAAAATTTCTTCTCCTATTTTATCAATATATATTATTACAACATCATCTTTCTTGAAGATATCATGTTCCTGATTTATGGAAAAAATTATCCCTTCTGCTCCAAAAACTTTACATCTTGCAGGTTTCATTTTTGATTTTAAAACATTCCATATAACTGGGGTTAGTTTTTCTTTTAATAATGGTGTAATTTCGTTTTTATAACCTATTAAAAATTCGAAATTCCAAAAAACTTTTAGTTTTGATTTTTTTGTTTCTCTTTTTTCAATAATTTTTATAACATATCCATACGGATTTTTTAATATTACCTGAGCTTTTGCTATTAGCGGGAAATCCTTTGTTGTTATTTTTACTTTTAATATTGATCCTATATTAATTTGATCTATTGTTCGTACATTAACATATAATGTATCTCCCAAAACTTTCTCAATAGATCCTGTTAATTCAATCAATTCTTCTCCCAAACCTTCATATCTTAAATTAATCGTTCTTGACTTCAAGGTTAATTCAGAAAATTTACCATTATCAAATTCTGTATAATAAATCTTTATTGCTTCAATAGCCGCATTAACAACATTTTTATCGTATAGTTTTCCAACATTTTTTTCCAGATATTCAATTATGCTTTCTGTTTCTTGATTTCCTGAAAGAACCATATTTTCGTCAATATAATTAGCCACTATTAAAATATTATCTTCTATACATAAATTTTTTTTCTTATAGTATCCCGTTCCTGCCATATTTTCATGATGGTTTAATGCTAAATCTACATAAGGTTTCATTAAAATATTACCAAAAAACATTTCTTCAAGTCTTTTTAAATGCATACTTATCATGGGATTCTTTTCATTGCCATTTTGTAAATCAAATAGTTCCTCAAGGGCTTTTTCTGAAAACCATATATATCCTATATCATGAATAAATGATGCTATTTGTAATTTATAAAGACTTTCTTCATCTAATCCTAATAAACTTCCTATAATATTTGTTAAATCTGCAACTCTCAAAGAATGTTCATATAATACATCAGAATGATTTTGAAGAAGCATCAAATAATTTTTTACAAAAGCATTGATAGAATATTTAGAATATTTGTTAAAATAAACCGCATCAATATTCTTTTCAAATATAGAAATAAATCTTGAAAACACATCTTTATTATCAAATACTATCTCATCTTTATAAATCAAATAAAAAAAACCATAATTTTTTCCTTTTTCTGGCAATAATATTGTTTTTATAATAAAATTATCAAAACGATTGTTTATCAAAAATGAAAATTCATTAGAGAATGTAATCCTAAAATTAGATTCTCTTCTTTCTTCAAAAACATCATACATTTTTTGTGGAACTTCAAATACAACATCTTCGGAATATTCAAAATACTCCTTATTTAGATTATCAAAAGTAAATATATTTAAAAAGCTTGTACCTTCTAAATTCACTGCAAGTCCTATAAACAATTCTTTATTTTGAAATAACGTTCTTGAAAATATATTTATTGCTCTTTTAATTATTTCTAAATTAAAAATTTCCATCACCCCATTTTTCCATTTTACTTTGTAGTATTACTTGGCAGGTATCCGAATTATAAAATATGTATTATTTTCATCTGATTTTTCAATAAATTCTATATGATAATTACTCAACATTACAGAAGATATATTTATGACTTTTTTCAATTCTTTATTATTCAGTTCTATAGAATTGATTTTTGTATTTATTTTTAAATAATAATAACTTTTTTCTTTTGTTAATGATATTTCAAAATATTTATTAGATGTATATTTTAAAACAGATAAAATTATATTCATAATTGCATTAAATATAATCTTTCTAGAACCATATATTTGTGCATCTATTATTAGCCTTGTTTTAAAAACAACCTCTGGATTAAGAAACTTGATTTTATTTTCAATTTCTTTCAAAATTTCGTTTATATGAACTATTTCTATAGATTCTGCATTATAAAAATTGGATTTATACCTAGAAATAGCTTCTTTTATACGATTAACAGATTTTTTTAATTCATTTGATATTTCAGGGTTTTGTGATTCAAAGAAAAAGGAAACTAAATTTATTCCTGTAATAGCACTATTAATTTCTTGTATTAAATCCCAGGATACAAAATTCATTAAAAGTGTTTCTTTAGCTAATTCAGAATAATTTTCCAAAATTTTATTCAATTCTTCTGAATGTTTAATAATTACAACTTTCATAAAAAAATCTTTTATTTTCTCGACAATCTCTTCATCAATATTACAGTCTATATATATTTTATAATATTTATCTTTAATTCTCAAGCTATTTTTTTCAGGGGTATTTGAAGAAAGGAGTTTTACATCTACACCAAATTTGTTTTTAATAGTTTTTATTACATTATTCATAAATTCTATTGCTGTATTTGTTTTTGAATATATATCAACAATTAATTCAAAAATATACGCATAATTTTTAAATCTTTCTCTTTCACTATGTATTTCTTCGAGTAAAATTATATTATATATTGCTGGTAAAATATATGCTTTAATTCTAAAAAGAAAATCCAAATCTTTCTCACAGAATTTTTTATCCTTTCTATTTAAATTCATAATTCCTATTAATTTCTCTTTAAAATACATGGGAAAAATAATTGATGAAATAACATCATTTTTTTTCTTTTTTATATTATATTTTTCAAGATCTTCATCATTAATTATTATTGGTTTTTTCTCTTTTAAAAACATTTGATCAATTTTACCAGGAGATATACTATCAATGTCAATATTTAAATTTTTTTCTATTTTGAATATAATGTTATTATTTTCATCAAAAACAATCAAAGAGCCTGAATAAACATTCAGATTTTTTATAATATCATTAAAAATGGTGTTTATATATTCATTAAATTCATTAAAAGATAATGTAGATATAAAATTCATATTAAACACCTCATAATAACCCCAAAGTCTTTTTCCACCTTTTTACTCTTTTAACATTCTCTTTAACTAATTCTATTATATTTTCTGGTTCAAAAGGTTTTTCTATAAAATCTGTAGCTCCAAGTGTCAATGCATGTAAAACATAATCAGGACTTGAATATGCTGTCATCATAATAACTGTAGTTAGTGGTGATAATTTTTTTACTTTTCTTAGAACTTCAATTCCATCTAAATCTTCCATAATTATATCAAGTAAAATCACATCATATTCTGTACTTTTTATAAGCTCTATTGCTCTGTTTCCACCTTCAGCAACATCCACATCAAAATTTTCACTCTCAAGTACTTTTTTCAACACTGTTCTAATGATATTATCATCATCTACTACTAGTATTTTCCCCATACTCATTCCTCCTCGAAAAATTTATTGATTTTTAAGAATTTTATAAATTCATCTGTTAATTGCGGATCAAACTGTTTCCCTTTATTTTCAATAAGTTCTTTAGTTGCCATATTCACAGACAAGGCATTTCTATATGGTCTTGCTGTCGTCATAGCATCAAAAGCGTCAACCACTGTAATTATTCTTGACTCAAATGGTATTTCCTCTCCAGTTAGTCCATCAGGATATCCTTTTCCATCGTATCTTTCATGATGATGTCTTATTATTTTACCTATTTTTTCAAATCCTTCAAATGCTTTAACCAATTCCTCTCCTTTAACGGGATGTTCCTTAATTTTTTCAAATTCTTCCTCTGTTAATCTTTCTTTTTTTAATAATATACTTTGGGGTATTGAAAGTTTTCCTATATCGTGTAAAGCACTGGCAAGAAAAATATCATTTATAATTTCTTCTTTTCCTATTATTTTCGCAAGTGATGTTGCGTAATATGATACTCTCTCAGAATGACCTTTTGTATATGGGTCATAAAAATCAACCGCTTTTAAAAAGGCAAATGCAGTATTTTTTAGAAATTTTTGCTGTTCACTATATAATGTTTTTGATACTAAATATATCGAAGCTATTTTACTCATTACTTTTATTAAATCTTTTTCAACTTTTTTTATTATTTTATCTTTTAAATCAAGTATAATATATCCATGTAATTCAAACGTTTTCAAAGGTATAATTAAGCTTTTATTAGACTTTATAATATTATTTTTTATAACATCAAAATTTTTTATATAATTACAATAAAAATTTTCTATTTCTCTAATTTCATGAAATTCTTTAGTTAAAATAGCTGTATCTAACAATAGTTTTTTATTATGTCCTAAAACCGAAGCAAATCTAAAAAAATCTCCTTCTTTATATAAAACACAACCCGAAGATATTTCAGGAATTAATTCAACAAAATAGGATAATAATTTACCAAAATAATTTTTCATGGATATATCTATAGATATATTAGTTATTAAATCTGTAACTCTAATAAATCTATTATTCAATTCTTCTAATTCATTATATGCATTTTCCAATTCTTCATATGCTTCTTCTAATTCTTCTTTTAAAGCTAACAATTCTTCATAGCTTTTATCCATTTCTCAATCCTACTTTCTTAATTATCTCTTTTGCTATATCATACGAAGGTAAAACTTTATCTGCTCCTCCTAATTTAATAGCTTCAGCGGGCATTCCAAAAACTACTGCAGTTTCTTCAGATTCTGCTATAGTATATCCATTTTTTTCTTTAATTTTAACCATGGCATTTGCTCCATCATTTCCCATACCTGTCATTAACACACCAACAGTTTTATTACCAAAATGCTCTAACACTGATTCCATCATAATATCTACAGATGGCATAAAAATATGGGGTGGAGTTTTAGATAATAATATTTTTAATCCATTCAATCCTTTTCTTAGTTTTAAATGATATCCACCCTTACCCACATAAACATAACCTGGTTTAACATCCATATCATCATCTGCCTCAACAACCTTTAATCCACAACTATTATCTAATCTTTCTGCATAGGTTCTTGTAAACTTCTCTGGTATATGCTGTACCAGGAAAACTGCAGCATTTAAATTTGCTGGTAATTTGGGCAAAACATCATATATTGTCCTTGGACCACCTGTAGATATCCCAATAGCTACTCCATAATAATCCATTTTAATTGGAGTTTCTATTTCTATTGCTTTTTTATCTACATGATCATACGATATTTTCTTTTCAGAAAAAAATTCTTTTTTTGCTTTTTCTGATTGAGAAAAAATATATGCAGCATGAATTTTTTTAATCAATTCATCTTTTAAATAATATAAATCATCCAGCTTTTCAATATAATCAAAAGCTCCTAATTCAAGTGCTTCATATGCAATCACTGAACTTCTTTCTCCTAAAGAAGAAACAACAATAACAGGAATATTCTTTTCTTCAAGAATATATTGTAATGCCGTTAATCCATCCATATTTGGCATTTTTATATCCATTATTATAACATCGGGGTTTAATTCATTTGTTTTTTCAATTGCATCAATTCCATCTCTTGCCACCCCTATTACCCTCAATTTTTTATCTGATTCAATCAAAATCTTTAATACTTTTCTAGTTAATGGTGAATCATCTGCAATTAGAACATTTGTTTGTGAAATATCGATCACCTCGATCTCTTTAATTTTATATTTTTCTTTTGTAGTTTTTTATCGTTTCCTTTGTCTTTCTCAATAATTTTATTTTCATTGCTAATTTTTTCATCCTTTGGTTCTTCTATTTTTACTTCATTTTTTGGTTTATCACTAGCATTTTTCTTATTTAATTCTATTTTTGATTGATTTTTTTTAGATATCTTGCTATCCACAAATTTTGAACTAATATTATTTAAAGATTTCAATTCATTTTTATCTAAAATATTATTTAAATCTAAAAGCAAAATTGATTCATTATAATATTGTCCTAAACCTTTAATAAATCTATTATTTGACTCAAATTTAATATAATCCATAGTTATTAATTTATTTACTGAATCAACTAAAAATCCAACTAATTGATTTTCGATATTAATAACTAAAATTCTAGATAATTCTGTTATTTTAATTTCTTTTGAATTTCCAAATCTGCTTTTCAAATCTATTATAGGAACTATATCTCCTCTTAAGTTTATAATTCCTCTAATATACTTTGATGATTTTGGAATTTTTGTTATTTTGTTTATTCTATTTATTTCTTTAACTAAATTCAATTTAATTGCATACTTTTCATTATTTACATTAAATAATATATATTTATCATTTCTCTTCTTTTTCTCAACTATATTTATAGTTTCACTTTTTTTATTTAAATTTTTAATTTCATCTGTCAATATACTATTTAAATTTAATACTACTGCTGAATAATCATCTGTTTTTATATAACCGCTTAATATACTTTTTTCTTTAATCGGTAACTCTTTTATTTTTTTAACTTCTACTAGTCTATGAATACTTTCCACAATTACACCAAGCTTATAATCATCAATATTTATTATTACTATTTTTGTTTTTTCTGTAATATTAGATTCAATATTATATAAAATTTCTTTTAAATCTATTACAGGAATAATTTCTCCTCTTTCAGATATAATGCCCTTTACATAACTCTGAATATTGGGAACTTTATTTGGCTCAATATAATTAATTATTTCAAAGATTTTTTTTAATTCAAATCCATATATCTCATTATTTACTTTAACTGTAACTACTTTTTTTAATTCCAATTTTCTTATTTGCTTTTTATTATTTTTTTTCGCATTGACACTTAAAGATTTTGTATTTTTTATATTTATAATCTTATTAATATCTAATATAAAATATTCTTTATTTTTGCTTTTAATAATAGAACTGATGTATTTGGTTTTTGACTCAATTTTCTCATCGTATTTATTCAAAATACCATTTATTGAATCTACCAGTATTCCAAACTTTCTATGTCCATTTATAATAATAATTTTTGAAAATGGAATATTATTACTCTTTAATCCTATTTTAGTTTTAAGATTAATGATAGGAATAATTTCTCCTCTCAAATTTATTAATCCTTCAACATATTTAGGAGATAATGGAATTTTAGTTATCTTTTTTAACCCTATTATTTCTGATATATCTTTCATTGATATACAGTATTCTTCTTTATTAAGCGAAAATATAACATAATTCATATATACACCTTCTTTAAAAAGTGTGTCTACAAAAATTCTATGATTGTAAATTATTCGACTGATTCATTATTTCCTTAGTTACTTTAAGCATTTCATTTATTCCTCTTTCATGTTCTAATGAAGCTTTTAATGCTTCCTCTATAGAAGCAAATGATTCTTCTACTGCACTTTGAGATTGTTCAACGGCTTTTTTAGATTGTTCAATTGCAATTACAATTTCTGAAACAGAGTGAGAATTTACTTCATATTTATTCAATAAGTCTTTAATAGTTTTTTCTATTTCATTAATTGAATATAATGCTGAATTAGCTTCTATTATTTCAGAATATGTCCTTTTTTGATTTTCATATACATTTTCTTCTGATATTTTAATATATTCATCAATTTCTTCTATTACATTTTTTATTGATTCTAAATTTTCTTCAGATGTTTTTGAAAGCTCTCTTATATCATTTGATACTACATAAAAACCATTACCATATTCACCTGCTCTAGCAGCTTCTATAAATCCATTTACAGCCAACATATTAACCTGTATAGACATTTTTTCCATTTTTGAAATACTATTATTTATTAATTTAAAATTAGTGGCTAGTTTTTTAATATTTAAGTATATGTCAGAAAAGCCTTTATTTGTTTTATTTATATTATCTACTAAATCACTTACTTTTAACTTACTATCTTTTATGTTTTTTAAAATTAATTCAACAGTTTCTTTATCTCTATTATTTATTTCTAATAATTCATGTGATAGCTCCTGAAATTTTAAAACCAAATTATTCATATTATCCATTTCTTCTGCAAAAACAGATGAAATTTTTTCTAATTGTTCTAAATGATGTTTAATGCTTTCAGAACCATGATAAGCTTCTTCTATTATGCTAAATAACTCATCAATTGATGAAGATAACAATAACAATGAATCCTTGTCTTCAGTAGAATTTAATATTTGTTCCGCTATATCAACTAAATTTTGAGCTGCTTGAGAAATTTGATTAAAAGCCTCTTCTTCTTCTTGCAATGATATTGATATTTCCTCTGATTCTTTTGCCACTTGTTCAGAAAAAGATACAACATTCTCTGCTGAAGCTAAGTATTTCTCTGATATGTCTGCAAATTCCTCAATTATTTTTAATTCTTTATTTAAATTACCTTTGATTTCTTCAAATGTTTCTTTTACATCATTAAATATCTTATTAATATCATTACCTAAATTTCCTTGTTCTTCAAAAAACTCATTTATCTTTTTAACATCTTCAATCACATAATCCATGCTATTCTTTAAATTATTAATATTATCTTCTATATTTTTTGCATTTATTTCAGAAACTTCAGCCAGGTTCCTTATTTCATCTGCAACTACTGCAAATCCAACTCCATATTCTTCAGCCCTGGCTGCTTCAATTGCAGCATTTAAAGATAACAAATTCGTTTGATCAGCAATTAATACTACTGAACTAATAATCTCTGATATTTTTTGTGATTTTTCTTTTAAAACTGTAATATTTTCATTAGTGTCTTTGTTATGCTCTATAGTTTTATTTACAGAATTAATCAATAAATCTACACTATTAATTGATTGCAAAATTTGAACCTGTGATTTATCTGTTTGATAAAATATATCATTAGCTTTCTTTTTTATTCCTTCTGAATTTTTATTTATTTGATAAATAGCAGCTCTCATTTCATGTATAGAATTTGAAATTTGTTCAGTACCTGAACTTATTTGCATCATCGATTTTGATAATTCCTCAATACTTGAACTTATTTGCTCCACAGCTGCTAATAATTCTTCAGAAGATAATGTTAACTCTTCTGCCATTGCTTGCCTTTTTAAAATAGTTTGTTTCTTTGCTCTTTCAAGGGCTTTTTGTCTTGCTTCTTCTCTTTTTCGCTTTAATTCTTCATCTTTTACTTTCATTATCCCTGGAGTTTTTTGCGATTCTGGAGAAAGTAATTTTTTTTCTTTCATATAAATTCCCCCATTCTTATTTAAATTATTTTATATTTTTTCATTAAATCTGTATCTACTTTTCTACTATTTACCATAGCATTTATTATTTTCCCCTTTAAACTTTGTCCTATATACATATCTTCTGCACTTATTTCTAATACACCATTTATGTTCAATGAAAAATTAACTGCAATCCTCGCTTCATTTTTCTTCCATTTATTAGAAAATTTAAACTCAAAATTTCCAAGATTAACCATTTCATTATTTTTTCTCTGTAAAACTTTAATGATAATAGTATCTTGATTATCATGTGTATTTGTAAAAATCTCAGTTTCCGATGTTGGATAATGCATACCTTTTTTTAATATTTCAATAAAATTACCTTCATCATCTAAAACACCTAAAGAATGTGGTAATATATCCTTTAAAATAATATTATTTTTTCCTTCTATAACCTGAGAATATATACCTGCTCCTTTAACAACTAACTCTTCAGGATTTAAATCTGATATTATTTTTTTATCTGGAAATATCTTTTTCACTAAATCTTTGAAAAAAAATAGTCTAGATGATCCACCTACAAATATTATTTCACTTATATCATCATTTGCATTTTCTATTATTAATTCTTTTATTTTCTCTATCAATTTATTTGAAATATTTAAAAATATATCCCTCGTTATATTTATATTCAAATGATACGGTCTATTATTTAATGTTGAAATATATGGAATTACAATATCAGTATTATCTACAACAGATAAGTCTATTTTTGCGCTTTCCACATGATTATATATTTGTTGTAATGCTACAGGATCATTACCTAAATTTATTCCATCTCTTTCATATATCGTATTAACTATCCAATCTACAATTGACTTATCAAAATCTATTCCACCTAGTTCTGAACTTCCACCTGTTTTTATAACATTAAAAACATCATTTTTTATTTCCATTAAAGTTATATCAAATGTTCCACCGCCAAAATCAAGAACTAATACTTTCTTATCTTTCTCATTAATTCCATATGCAATAGCAGCCGCTACAGGCTCATTTAATAATTTTACTACATTTAACCCTGCCAAAGATGCTGCTTCCAATACACCATTCCTTTGATTATCATCAAAATATGCTGGAACGGTAACTACTGCATCTGTTATTTCTTCATTGACTATTTTTTTTAATTTTCTAAAAATAAAACTCGCTATTTCTTCTGCTTTAAATTTCTTCTTATATATAATATATTCTTTTCCTTTTCCAAGATCTCTTTTTACATTTAATACTACTCTATCTGGCCTTATATACATTTGTGACTTTGCTAAATCACCAACTAATATTTCATTTTCTTTTCTAAAAAAAACTATAGAAGGAGTAATTCTACTACCTCTCTCATTGACAAATATTTCTGAATTTGCTATTAAAGAATTCGTTGTCCCAAAATCTATACCTACTATCAAATCAGTCCCTCCAAATATTCGAGGTTTTCTTTTGCTTCTTTGTTATCCGGATTAGCTTCTAATGATTTTTTTAACAATTCAATAGCTTCTTTTTCATATCCATTTTCAGCTAATATCACAGCTGCATTATTTAATGCTTTTGATTTTATTTCTTCATTAGTTTCCGCAGCTTTCATATAATAATGAAATGCAAAAAATATATTCCCATTATCATCATATTCTAAAGCTTTTTTAAATAAATTATCGGAATTAAAAAAAGTATTTAATCCACGACCTAGAATTTTCATTTAATCAACTCCTGAATTTCTTTTGCTATTTTCTTTATATCAAGTGATGCTCTTGATTTTGGGGCGTATTTGGTTATAGGTATTCCATGACTTGATGATTCTATAAGCTTTACATCGTTTCTAAGAGGAGTTAATACTTTTTTATCTCCAAAAATTTTCTTTAATTCACCTATTATTTCCTTTGAAATTTTTGTTCTTTTATCAACCATTGTAGGAATTACACCTAAGAATTTTAAATTAGGATTTTCTACATTTACCTTATAATATATTTCCATCATTTGAGATAATCCAACTAATGATAAGAAATCACTTTTTACTGGAATTAACAAATAATCTGAAGCATTTAAAGCATTTATTGTTAATAATCCTAAACTTGGAGGAGTATCTATAAAAATATAATCATATTCATTATGAAAATCTATTATTAAATCTTTTAAAACAAAATTTCTTTCTTCATATGATGCTAATTCAATCTCAAGTGCTGATAAATTTTGGTTTGACGGAATAATATCTATATTATGAATATTTATTTTTTCATCTTTATATTTTCCCGTATTAATATAATCTACAATCATTTCATATATTCCATACTTCACATCAAATGGATTAATTCCAGCATATACTGTGGAATGTGCTTGTGAATCAAAATCTATTAATAATGTTTTTTGGGATTTAAAAACATGAGATAAATTAAAGGCTAGTGTAGTTTTCCCACTTCCACCTTTTCTATTAGCAAAAACTATTACTTTTGCCATTGTATCACCATTTCAGAAGGTTTTAAAATTAATACTATATCTCCATTTCCTAATATAGTAGAGCCATATATGAAGTTATACTTTAAATATTCTGGTAATGATTTTACTAAAAATTCATTTTCTTCTATAATTTCATCCACTAATATACCAATATTACCATTATCAATTAATATAATTGGTATTAAATCATGTTTATACTCTCTATTGCTAATTTCTTCAAAAGTATTATCTTTATTTTCTATTATTCCTTTTAAAGAAAAAATTGGAATTATTTCTTCTTTATACTCTACAAATAATTGATTAGAATAATTGTGTATTTTTTCTTTATTTACTTTTATTATTTTTTCTACTTCTTCAAATGGGAAAATATATTTTTCATTATCAACTAAGAACATAACTCCATCTATATTAATAATTGAATTTGGTATTTTTAATGTAATTTTTGTTCCCTGATTTTTTTTGGTTTCAATATATACTTTCCCATTTAATTTCTCTATATTATTTTTAACAATATCCATCCCCACACCACGGCCAGAAATTTCAGTAACTTCTTTCGCAGTGCTAAATCCAGGCTCAAAAATATAATTAATAATTTCTTCATCTGGAATATTTATATCATATCCTAATTCTTTTGCCTTTTCTTTGATCTCTTCTACATCTATTCCTTTTCCATCATCTATAACTTCAATAAAAACATAGCCACTTTCGTAAAATACATTTATTTTAATTAATCCAACTTTATTTTTTCCCAATTTTTCCCTTTCTTCTGGAGTTTCTATACCATGATCAATAGCATTTCTAATTATATGAGTTAATGGATCAGATAAATTTTCTAATAATATTCTATCTATCTCTATATTTTCCCCAGAAAATTCATATGAAATTTTCTTGTTTTTTTCTTTAGCTAATTCTCTTATTAATCGTTTATATCTATATAATAATTCTTTCATTGGAGTCATTTTCAAGCTCAATATTTGATCTTGAATGTTCATTATTATTTTATCTAAATTAGCAAAAACCTGTGTATATTCTTTATATAATTCTACTGACACCTTATATAATTCTTTTAACAAATAAGAAGAGGTATTTTTTATAGTTACTAATTCACCTACTAAATTCATAATGGTATTTATCTTTTTTATATCTACTCTAACAGTATCAGAAAATTCAATTTTATTAATAACTTCATTAGATTGTTTATTAAACAATATATTATCAAACTCTTTTATAGCATTTTTTATACTCTCTTTATTATTACTCTCTATACATTTTATGATTTCTTGGAATTTATTAGTTAATTTTTCATTTCCAAATCTTTTTAATGCATTTTCTATTGGTTTTTTCATTCTGTTTATTTGAGACATATTATAATTTTCCGCATTCAATAAATATTCAAAAAATTGTTCTTTTAAATTTATTAACATTTTTTTTATAACTTCATTTGTGCTTTGTTTCTTTTGTTCATATGCATTTGTATTTTCATCTTTATTTTTTAAATTCATCATATAGCTAGATATATCTATATCGACATTTTCATCATTATATGAACTAATGATCTTTTTTATCAAGTCCAATCCATCATATAATAAATCTATATTTTTATCATCTTTTCCTGATATTTTTAAGGATAAATCTTCTAATTTATGTGAAATTTCCTCTATTTTTTTTATTTTTTCTAAATATTTTTCGGGAATATCCATAGATAACAGTAGCCTTGATGTTCCTTTAAGACTATGGAATCCCCTCATTATTGAATTTATTAAGTTTATATTACCAGTTTCTTCTAAATTTACCAAATTAACTTCAATTAAATTTATATTTTCTTGTGCTTCAGAAGAAAACTCTTTTATTGTATCATTAATAAAATTCTTATCAAAACGCATTTTCATTTTAATCCTCTCCAAGTGCAATTTTTACACTTTCTATTAATGATTCAGGATCAGATGGTTTTACTATATAAAAATTAGCTCCTACTTCAAATCCTTTCATTTTATTAGTAGCCTTGTCTAATGTAGTTACTATAATTATTGGTATGTCTTTATAATTTTCATCTTCTCTAATCTTTTTTATCATTGTATATCCGTCCAAATTAGGCATATTCAAATCCGTTAATATAAGATCTATATTTTCTTCTCTGTATAATATATCTAACGCCTTTGCACCATCTTCTGCTTCAAGCACCTCATATCCTGCCGCTTTTAAAATACTGGCATGATAACTTCTTGTCATCTTGGAATCATCTATTACAAGGATTTTATACATTATTTTTCCCTCCTTCAGATGGTTTTTGATATAATATGAAACCGTTTGCTTTTACAATCCTAAACGCATTTGTTATTCTGTTTATAGACTCTGAATGACCTAAAAATATATAACCACCATCATTTAAAATTGTATAAAATTTAGTTATAACCTTTTTTCTAATTTCATCTGAAAAATATATAAACACATTTCTACAAAAGATAAAATCATAGTCATCGTCTAACTTTTCATATGTTTCATCTTCAATTAAATTAAGATTATATATATTTACTTTATCTTTCACTATATCCTTTACTTTATAATTATTTCCTTCTTTTTCAAAATATTTTGATAAATATTCTTTGGGCACATCTCTAACAGAATAATCACTATATACTGCACTTCTTGCTTTTAATACCATTATTGGATCAATATCAAAAGCATCTATTTTATAATCAAAACTATAATCAAGCATTTCTCTTAAAATTATAGATAATGTATAAGGTTCTTCTCCAGATGCACTACCAGCAGATAACACTTTAATATATTTATTATTTTTCCTTTTAATCATATCATTTAATGCATATTCTGCAAAAACCTTTAATTGAGGAAACTCTCTAAAAAAATATGTTTCATTTATTGTTATTTCACTTATTAACTTTTTTAACTCCATCTCAGAGTACTCGCTTTTTACTAAAAAATTGTAATATGTTTCAGGATTATCTAATGCGAGTTTTTTTATCCTTTTAATAACTCTATTTTTAAAAAAATACATCCTTTTCTCTTCAATATATATTCCTGTTTTTTCATATATATAATCTCTTATTTTATTATAATTTATTGTATCTACCATTCTTTCATCTCCAAAAAAACATCATCAATAATTGCTTTAATTTCTTCGGAAAAATTCCCTTTAACTTCTTGAAGATACTCTTTTAGAGAGGTTAATCTCCTTTCATTTATTATTTCAACAGCTGCCAGTATTCCTTCATCATTTAAATATTTTATATTTTCCTTCAATATATCCTCAATTTCATCTTCAAACAAATTATTTAAAACAATCAAAATATCGTATTTATATGTATCAAAATCCTCTGACTTCAAAATATCTATCAATATTTTCCCTAATTTATTTTTTAATTTCTGATATATTTTTATATTTTTATAATTCCTGAAAATATATTCCAGAAAATCATTTATAATCATTTTTTTATGTTTATTGCTAGCAAAAAAATCTATGCATTCAAAAACATTTTTTCTGCTGAATATATATTTCGAATATGGTATAATCAAATATGGTTTATTTAATTTTTTAATTTTTTCATCTATTATTTTATCTGTTTTTTCATTACCTATTAAAGATAACGTTTCAAGTATAGTGGTAATTAAAAATGGATTTTTTGCTGTTTTTAATTTTTCTGAAATTTCTTCAGCATATTCATTTGCTCCTAATAATCCCAAATACTCTATTGCTGCAATTTGATTGTTTATATCTGGATCGTTTAAACATTTAGCTATATATTTAATTGCTTCTTTTTCTTTTGTTCTATAAAGACCATCTAATGCATATTTCCTAATATCTTTATCTTCACTTTCAATTAATTTTCCCAATACTTTAATTTTCTTTGACATACTTAAAAGGGATAATGCAAATTCCTTTAATAGTAATTTTTCGTCACTTAATAAATCCAAAAATAATTCATCTGGAATATTCTCTAAATTTAACTGCTTTAAAGTGTTGATTATGGCTTCTTGAATTATTATATTATTTTCATATTTTAACATTTTAAATAGATCTTTTGCATATTTGTTCTTTTGCCCTTCAGCAATTATCTCAAGCGCTTTTAAAAGATCTTTTTCATTAGAAGAATATAACATATTTTTTATATTCATCATAATCTCTCCTTTACTCTAAACCTCATTAAAATTATACCACATTTAACAGCAACTATAACATATCTTTAATTCCATATTACTTTAATAATTTAAATTCCGTTTATTATTTTCTTTTTTATGCTATAATTATAATAATAGATATTTTTAGAGGTGTTTAATATGAGAATTGATATTAATAATTTAAATACTCCCATTGCTATAATTGATATTGATGGAAACATTCTTAATACTAATTTTGCTTTTGACATTTTTTTTAAAGAAAAAATTTTATTTAATTTAATTTATCCTTCTTTTCATTCTATGCTAAAAAATATTATGAAAAATCATTCTACATTTTATTTATCAGAAAGAAAAAATAATAAAATCTTTAAAAATAAGAACTATTTTAGTTTAAATCTTCATCCTTTAAATGAAAAAGAATATATTATGGAATTATATCCAAAATCAAAAGAAGATATATCTAAAATAAGTATTAATACTGAATTTAAATATCTTTATTCACTAACAGATTTTTATAATAAAAGTCTATCTTTTTTATTCTCAATTCAATATTTAAACAAAGATGAACTCGAAGAAAATTTTATTAAATTAATTCAACATAATGATTTTATTTTATTTGTTTCAAAAGAGAAAGAAAGCCCCTATTATTTTGAATTTTTTGAAAATACTTATTATTATAAATTAAAAGGAGATATCCCTTTAAATATAATTCCTCTTATTAATAATTCCATTGAAACATTATCAAAACATTCTGAAAATGTTTTTAACATATTCTCTAAAAGAGAAGGAACAAAGGTATTTGATTATCTTGAAATTGCCAATAATTTAATCGTTGGTATGTTTCATGAAATAAACAACCCTTTATCTATTGTTTTAATGAAATCAGAAATGTTAAGTAATTTAATAGATGAAAAATATCAGGAATATGTTAAAAGCATTATTGATAATGTATATAGAATAATTGAAATTACAGGACTATTTAAATCTTTAGTAAAAGGTGAAATTTCACAAACTAAAATTGATTTAATAGAAATTCTAAAAAATGTTGTGAAGTTTATGCGCTTTAAAGCACCTTCAAATATAAAAATAAACTTAAGTTCTAATTCGTGGGAACCACATTATATTAAAGGTAATAAACAAGAGTTAATGATTGTTTTTTCAAATTTAATAGAAAATGCGATTGAAGCTATTAAAAAAAGAGGTTTCATCAATATTTTAATTAATGAATTCCCCACTTTTTATACTGTAATAATTGAAGATAATGGAGAAGGTATTCCTAAAGAAAATATTAAGAAAATTTTTGAACCATTTTTCACAACAAAGTCCAAACATGGCATGGGATATGGCTTGTTTTTTGTATATAATATATGTTTAAAGCATAAAATTGAAATTAATGTTGATAGTGAGATAAATAAAGGAACTAAATTTATATTAAAAATTCCTAAAATAAAGGAGGAATAAAAATGGCCTGGAAGGTTTTAATTGTTGATGATGAACCTGGCATTAGAGAAGTTTTAAAGGATTATATTGAAATGAATTTTGAACACACAAAAATTGAAACTGCAGAAAATGCAGATATAGCTTTGAAAAAAGTAACTGAAGACCAATATCATATTATTTTATTAGATATAGTAATGCCTGGACTTGATGCTTTTGAATTCTTAAGAAAGGTTAAAGATTTAAATTCACTTATACAGGTTATTATGATTACAGGAAATTCTACAATGGAAAGAGTATTAGAATCTATTGAAGCAGGCGCTGATGATTATTTATTAAAACCTTTTTCAACTAAGGAGATAGAAGAAATTCTAAAATGTTCATTTGCAAAAATAGAACGCTGGAGAAATGCCTTTAGAAATTCATTTTAGACGAAACCTTAAAAAGGTTTCGTCTAATTTATTTTTTTGATTCTAAAATTCAAATCTCTTAAATTAATAAATACTAATATTACTCTTTTGTAAACTCTTTGTGTTTTCTTAAATTTTTATTTAAATTTGAGAATGCGTGGATTAAATTTTCTAAACTTCTATTAATATTGTATATTTCAAACAATTTTATATATTCTTTATTTTCTATTCCAAAATATATATATGTATTTCTATCAAATTCAATTTGAATATATTTCTCACTAAGCTCGATAAATTCTACAATATTATTATTAATTTCTTTTATATTTAATTCCTTTAATATTAAATTTTCAAATCCCACCTTTTCTAATATTTTAATTTTTTCATCATTTTTTTCGCATAATAGTGCTTTTTCCACAAATGGAATGATCTTTATTAATGTTTTAAATCCTTTTACCAATAAATTTTCTTTAGAATTTAGATCATAAGTATTATTAGTCATATCACTTATGATTTCTAAAACATTATTATACATTTTTTGTATTTTTTTATTTATTTCTAATAATTGATAATTTTTGAATTTTAATTCTTTATTCAATTCATTTAGTTTATTCTTTTCTAATTTGTTTTTTAAAAATATTTTTGCTATATAACCAAATAATTTCAATATATTTATTGAATCTTCAGAAAAAGTTTTATTGCTATTAGCATCTATATCAAGTGTAAATTCCATCCATATTTTTTCTGTTATTTTCATATGATAAGCCATCGTTTGTTTTATTGGAGTTGATGCTCTTTTTATTATCTTGTATGAGTATTCAGACATATTATCCTTTGTTTTTTCAATTATATTCCCATCCACAAAAATTAATCCCTCTTTTAAATTTTTAGCTTTTATAGAATGAGTCATATTGCATAATAAATTTTTATTATGTCCTACAGTTGCCAACCATGTCCAAGAATTTTTTTCTGGTATAATCATTATTAAAGAACCATAATCAGCTTCTGGCACTATTTTAATAGCAGTTTTTAACAATTCATCATAAAACTGATCCATATCTTCATTTTCTTTAGATATAGCTTCTAATAATGAGATTAATTTTGGAATATTATCTATAACATTTTGATTTAATTCAAATGGCATTTATATCACTCCATATGTATATTTTTAATCTCTCTAAATTTTGCTGCTTCTAATATGTTTTTCACTTTTTCAACCATATTTTTATCCTCATCACTTAAATCTTCATTATTTTCCATTTTAATTAATATTCTATCTAAATCATTATAACTAATACCCATTGCATATTCATCTGTTATCCCGGGAATTAAATCAGGTGAAGGTGATTTATTTATTATTTTTTCTGGTATATTTAAATTTCTTGCTAATTCAAATACCTGTGTTTTATACAAATGCATTATTGGTTCTATATCCACAGAATCATCACCATATTTCACATAAAATCCTGTTTTTAATTCTGTTTTATTTGTTGTTCCTATTACTGCATAATTTATTTGTTCTGCATAAAAATATAATAATACCATCCTTATTCTATGTTTTATCCTATAATATGCTAAACCCTTTAAAAAATCTTTATCTCCTCGATTTTTTAAATCATTTATATAACTTCTTTTTTTAAACTCTTTTTTTGCATAACTTTCTTGAATTTTTCTTGGTATAAAAAATGTTGGTGGCTCTAAATTATATACACCTATTTTTCTTAAAATCGGAGATATTTTTACAATTTTATATTCAATTCCTAAAAAATCACATACTAATTTAGCATCTTCCATTGTTTCTGGTGATGAATCTCTTTCTGGTAATATTAAACCATTTACATTTCCCTTTCCTAACGAATCAACACATAATTTTCCAACTACAGCAGAATCAATTCCGCCACTTATACCTATCATAGCACCATTATATCCATATTTTTCAATATTTTCTTTTATAAACGATTCTATTTTTTTAATCATATAATTCACCTCACAGAAGAAATAAATTTTGTTAAATTATAATGACCTATTTAAAACACTTTTCCATCTAAGTAATTTTCTCGTACTATATTCCATAACTTCTTTTATATCTTCAAATGAAAATGGCTTTATTAAATAATCATCAGCTCCATTTTTAATTGAATTTAAAATATTATTATAGCTATTATTTGCTGTTGTTATTATCACTTGTATTAATGAATTTATTTCTTTTACTTTTTTTAAAAATTCAAATGCATCCATTCCTGGCATTACAAGATCGAGAAAAACTATTTGCATGGATTTTTTTTTATGTAATATATTCAGTCCTTCATCAGCACTTCCAGCTTCAAATATTTCAACATTTTCTAAAATGTTCAAAATATATTCTTTCAAAAATTCTCTTGATGTATATTCATCATCTACTATTAAAATTTTCCATTTCATTTTTATTTCCCCTTTCATATAACTTCTCTATCTCATTAAAACCTTCTATAAAAGCTTTTACTACATCTGGAGAATATAATATATTGCTTAATCTCTTTATTTCATTAAAACCTTTTTCTAATGGTTTCGCCGGTTTATATACTCTTTTAGAAACAATTGCATCAAAACTATCCGCAACACCTGTTATTAATCCTTCTATAGATATTTGATCTCTTCTTAATCCTTTTGGATAACCACTACCATCCCATCTTTCATGATGATTAAGCGCTATTGACGCAGCAAGTTTTAAAATGGCCGAATTCGAATTAGACAATATTTTATATCCTATTCCAACATGTGTTTTCATTATTTCAAATTCTTCATTTGTTAAACTTGCAGGTTTTAATAGTATTTTATCTGGAATTCCTATTTTTCCCATGTCATGTAGTGGCGCAGAGAAATATATATTATTAATAAAATCCATATCTAATCCAAGATTTTGTGCAATAATTTTACTTATTGTTCCAACCCTTTTTGTATGTTCATATGTTTCGTTATCTCTATATTCTGAAACTAAATACATCTTTTCAAGTAAATCAAATACCAAACTTTGATTTTCGTTAAATAAATTTTCCAGAATTTCTAAAGATTTTATATTTTCGTTTAACAGGCTTCTTAAAAACAATGTTTTATTTTCATAAAATATCTTAGTTTTTATTATATTATTTAGCCTTATTTCTAGTTCATCAAATCGAATGGGCTTTACTAAAAAATCATCTGCTCCAGCATTTGCAGCTTTTCTTAAATCTTCCTCACTATTTGCTGTCGTAAGCACTATAATTGGAATATTTATACCATTTTCTCTTATTTGCTTTATTGCTTCAAATCCATTCATAACTGGCATATATAAATCTATTATTATCAAATCAATGGTATTATTTAACACTAATTGCATAGCTTCTTTTCCATTAGTTGCTTCTACAGGAAGATATTTCAGTTCTTTTAAATATTCTATTAAAATATTTCTTGAAGTATAATCATCATCAACTATCAATATCTTTTCCATTTAGCTCACTCCTAAGAAAGTTTCCTATTTCCTCCTTCAATAAATAATATTCTTTTTTTATCTCTTCAAAATCTTTGTATCCGCTATATTCATATTCTATTTTTTCTGCTAATTTTCCCATTTTATTTGCTGAAACATTTTTTGATGATCCTTTTATAGTATGTGCATAGAATCTTATTTTTTCTTTATCATTTTTGTTTATAGACTCTTCTAATTTTTCTATGTTTTCTTTTAAATCTATTAAATACTTTTTTAGTATTTTCTCTGCTAATTCTTTTTTATTTAATACGCGTTTTAAATATTCTTTTTTATCAAAATGAATACCTTTTATACCATTAGACGCTTTATTTTTTCCATTTGTTTTAGTATTTTCTTTTTTTATTAAACAATACTCTTTTATTTTTTCATAAATCATATCTGGGCTTATAGGTTTTGTAATAAAATCATTCATTCCAATTTTTAACGCTTTTTCTTTATATTGCGACATTGCATGTGCTGTCATTGCTATTATTGGTGTATCTTTATTTAATTCTCTAATAATTCTTGTTGTTTCATATCCATCCATAACTGGCATCTGTATATCCATAAAGATTATATCATATTTACTAATTTTTATTTTCTCTATTGCTTCTTCTCCACTTTCTGCTAAATCTACTATTATATTAAAATTCTCTAAAATAACTTTCCCTACTTCTCTATTTATTTCATTATCATCAACTAACAATACTTTCATATTTTCAATTATTTTATTTTTTTCAATCTTTTCTAATTTTTTTAATTTTAAAATGTCATTCCTAAATATTGAAATAATACTCTCAATTAAAACTTCTCTTTTTATCGGTTTTGGTATAATAGCGTCATAATTTAGCTTTGTTATTTCCATTAAATTGTCTAATGTAGAAGATAATAATATTTTTTTTATTCCTTTTAATTCTTTAATTTCATTTATTTTTTCTGTAAATTCTATTCCATCCATAATTGGCATGTTTTTATCTATTAATAATAGGTCATATTTTTTTTCTTTTAACTTTTTTAGAGCTTCAACTCCATTTACTACCTCTTCAATATTCAAATTTAATTTTTCAAGATATTTTCTCATTATAAAACGATTTGTTTCATTATCATCTATTATTAACACATTCTTTAAGGAAAAATCAATTGATTCACTGTCATTATATTGTTTGCTATTTTCAGAAATTTCAAATGGGATTCCAATATAAAATGTCGTTCCTTCATCTACTTTTGAGGTTATCTTTATTTCCCCACCTAATAAATCTACCAATTTTTTTACAATACTCAATCCCAATCCTGTTCCTCCATATTTTCTGGATATTGTTATATTTTCCTGGATAAATGGTTTAAAAATTCTTTTTCTATTTTCTTTTTTTATTCCTATACCTGTATCAATAACTTTAAATAAAATAATCGGTGTTTTCTTATTTTTTTCAAGAGATATAAATATGTTTACTTCTCCCTTAGAAGTAAATTTTATAGCATTGCTTATTAAGTTATTTAATATTTGCTTTAACTTAATAGAATCCCCTATTAATTCTTTTGGAACGTCATCTCCTATATAATAGTTTAATTCCAATCCTTTTTTATATGATTCAATAATATTCGCATCTATTGCTTTCTCCATTTCCTTCTCTAAATTAAATTTTCTTTTCTCTATTATCATTTCATTTGCTTCAAGTTTTGAAAGGTCTAATATATCATTAATTAAATCTGTTAGAATATATGCGCTATTTTTTAACATTTTTAGATATTTCCGTTGAGTATCGTCTAATTTTGTTTTTTCAAGAATATATGTCATTCCTACTATACCATTAATTGGTGTTCTAATATCATGACTCATATTTGATAGGAACATTGTTTTAGCTTCATTGGCTTTTTTAGCTTTTATTTTTTCATATTCAGCTTTTCCAAAAGCTATTTTATATTTAAAATATACCGTTGCTAAGTTTCCAATCATTTCCATTAATTTCTTTGCTTCTTCTGAAAAGTCTTCATCTTTATCATTGTCAATAAAAATTCCAAAATATAAGTCATCTATTATTTTATTTATATACATCATTGTGCTTTTTATTGGTTTTGCTGCTTTTTTAAATTGTTCTTGAATTTCATCTTTTGGAATACTCAATATATTTTTTATTATTTTTATATTTGGTAACCTTTCTATATTGAAATAAAAATCATTATTTACAATATGTATTTTTCTTAAAATTTTTATATCATGGCCAATAGCGCTTAAATAATTTATTATATTATTTTTTGCTAAAATAACACTCCCATATTTTCCTTCTGGAATTACTTCTATTGATTCTTTTAAAATTCTATTGCCAAATTTTTTTATATTTTGTTCTTTAAGAATTACCTCTGTTATTATATTTACTATCTTTGATAATATGTTATATTGATGTTTATTTTCTTTAGACAGTTTTTCATATTTCTCTTTTTGTTTTATTAAGTTTTTCATTGTTTTTTTGTATTTTTTTCTAAATATATAAAGACTTATAGATACTGTAAAAAATAATATTAGAAAAAGTATAAATACATTTAAAATCCATAATGGTATTATATATTTTACCCCAAAAATTTTTTTTGATAATGCTTCATAATAAATCGAATTTTTATCAGATTTATATTCTTTTATATATTTATCTAACTTATCTACCATATCTTTATTTAATTTCCTTGATATATTAAAATATATTTCTAAAGGATAGTAATATACATAATATCCTTGAATATCTATAATATTTTCTAAATCATCTGCGTCAATAATGGCTATATCTGCTTTCTTGTCTTTAAGCTCTTTCAGTTTTTCTTCAAACGAACTAACTATTAAAACTTTTTTACTAATCTTTTCAAATATTTTATCTAATTGAATTCCTCCACTTCCTTTTTTTATAACAAATGTTTTTTCCTTTAATTTTTTTAGATCAAATTCTTTTTCAGCAATCATACCTATCCACTGTGAATACAAGGGTTCCTTATTTGTTATATAATTTGAATTCTTTTCATCAAAAACAAAAAATGGCGCCAGGTCAATTTCATCATTTTCTACTTTTTTTAATATCTCTTCTCGTGTTCCATAAATAAATTCTAATTTCCAACCTTCTTTTTTCGCAATGTCTTTTAAAATATCAACAACAAATCCTTTATATGTATTATTTTCTCTATAATAAAAAGGTTTTTCATCAAATATTCCTATTTTTAATGTAATGCTATATGAAAACGCCGTAAAAATCAAAAATATTATTATTATTATTGTTTTCTTCATTTAACCACCCTCTATTTCATTGGTACTAAAATTTTTATTTTAGTATTTTGATTATTCTCAATAATTAAATCCATATGAAAATTATTTAATACTTGTCTTATGATATCTATTTCCAAATCTTTTTCTTTTATATTTATTTCGTTTAATATTATCTCAATCAATCCCATTTTCTCATTTTCTTTATTAATGTTTATTATTATATTTGTGTTTGTGTTTATTTTCTTTTTCAAAAAATGAGCTATTTTAAAAATATCAATAAAAAGAACAGTTAATGCATTTTTAAATATCTTTTTATCTACATATAGCTCTATTTCAGTTCTAAAATTTTTCCCTATTTTAATTTCAAATATGTTTATTTCATTTATTATTTCATCTATTATGTTATTTAAAGATGTTTTTTTAACATCAGTCTTAACATATTTATTTTTATAATCTTCAATTGTATTTTTTATTCTATCAAGAGATGGTTTTATTTCTTTTATTTCATTTACACAATCATCTCTAATTGTATATAGATTTAAGTAGATTCCTGAGAGGGCACTATTTATTTCTTGAAAGACTTCCCAAGAAGTAAATTTAAGTATCATATTTTCTTTTGAAGTTATTAGAAGATTATCTATTTTTTTATTTAATTCTTGTAACTTTTTCAGGTTTAATAATTGTTCTAAAAATATGAAGATTCTACCAAACTTTGTTATATCTATTTCTTTCTTTTCATCAAAAAAGCTTAAAATCCCATTTTTATCAATGTATTCTAATTTCACATGAAAGTATTCGTCATTTATTTTTATAGAAAATAGTTCTTTTTTTTCGCATTTTTCAAATTGAGCATCTATACTAAACCTTTTTCTTATTTCTTCTTTTATTTTATTTATAAATTCTTCCTGAGTTTCTGTTTTCTCAAATAGTCCAAGCATTAAATCCATTAATATTGTATAATTTTCGAGTTCTTCTTTTTGTAAAACAATTTTTCTTACAAAGTAAATATTTGACATTATAGAAATAAGTATTTTTTCATAGTTTTTTATCTTTTCCACATCTTCATCAAAAAATAATGAATTTTTTTTATTTAAATTTATTATTGCCAGCAACATATCATTTAAAAAAATAGGATATATTATTGATTCTTTAATTTCATTATTTTTTTTATATAAATATTTTAATTCCGGTATTATATTAAAATCTGAAATTCGGTACATTTTTTTCTTTCTTATAACAAATTCGTCTATCTTTCCTAAATTCAAAGATTCTATAGACGTTTTTACATTATATAAACTTTTAAAAATTATATTCTTTTTATCATCAAAAATAAAAATAGTTCCAGAATCTGCTTTTGTTTCAATTAATATTTTTTTGAATAACTCTAAAACACCTGTTTCACTTGTTTTAAAAGGTATTTCAGAATAAAATTCCATAATTTCACCTGCTTAATTAATAAAATTTTATTTTTTCATTACATACAATTATACTACATTTTTATCTTATATTATAAAGATATTAAAAATGCTTTTTTCTATGTTTTAAACTAAATTTAACCATAAAATAAGCCGATATATGTTATGATTATAGAGAGAAGGTGATATTATGATTTCACCAGTCAGTGGAGTTTCTTATCAATATTCTCCACAAATTTCAACTAGAGTTTCAAGTAAAGCTGTTCAAACCGCCAAACAAACATCACAAGACTTTGAGGACCTTTTAAATGCTATTGTTTATAAACAAGATGGTTTAACAAGAAAGCTTGTGAGAATTGTTGGAGAAATGTATCAAGGACAGAAACTTGATATTCTCGCATGATGCGGGCTATTTGCCCGCATTTATTTATTGTAGATAAAGGAGGAATTTTATGTTATTAGATTTACATTCACACTCAACATTTTCAGATGGAACTTTTACTCCAGAGGAATTAATTCTCAAAGCAAAGGAAAAAAATTTATCTTTATATTCTATTACAGATCATGATAATTTAGGTGGTCAAGAAGAAGCGATATTTTATTCAAAAAAATATGGTATTAATTACATTACTGGATTAGAAATTAGTTGTAAGTTTAAAAATATGTTTGATATTTTAGGTTATAATATTAGCTTAGATAATTTAGAATTAAATAATGCATTAAAAAAAGTACAGGATTTTAGAAAAAATCGGAATAAATTAATGGTAGAAAAATTGGTTAGTTTAGGATTTGATATAACTTTAGAAGAAGTGATAAATGAAGCTCAAGGAGATGTTGTTGGGCGTCCGCATTTTGCTCGTGTATTACTAAATAAGGGATATGTTAAAGATAGAGATGAAGCTTTTGAAAAATATTTGGGAGATGGAAAAATTGCCTATATACCTAAAGAAAAAATCGAACCCAAAGATGCAGTAAGGCTTATTAAAAATGCTGGTGGATTTCCTGTAATAGCTCATCCAAAATATTTGAGATTATCTTATGATGAATTAAAAAATATAATTTTAGAATTGAAAGAATATGGTTTATGGGGGATTGAGGTTTATTATCCCAAACATTCTAATAAAGAGATTAAAATGTTTAGAGATTTAGCTATTGAAACTAATCTTTTTATAACTACTGGTAGTGATTTTCATGGTGCGAATAAACCTGATATTGATTTAGGAATGAATGTTGATGATGAATTATTAAAAATATCCATAGATATTTTAATGGAGGCTATTAAATGAACTATGTTGAAAGAGAAAAGATATCGACTCGATCTTCATTGATTTCAATAATAGTAAATACATTGCTTGCTTTGCTAAAAATATTTACAGGTTTTATTACTAATAGTATGGCTATTTTAGCAGATGGTTTGGATACTGCTACAGATATTCTTACATCTTTTATGACATTAATCGCTGGAAAAATTGCAAATAAACCACCAGATATTAAACATCCATATGGTCATGAACGTGCAGAAACAATTGCCACTAAAATAGTATCTTTAGTAATTATATATGCCGGATTTGAGGTTCTTATTGGATCTATAAAGCGATTGATTAATAAAGAAATTATTATAGAAAATGCTATATATATTGTTATTATTGCTTTTATATCTGTTGTTTCCAAATTTTTATTATACAAATATAGAATGAGTGTTGGTAAAAAAATAAATAGTAACGCTATTATTGCTGATGCTATGAATATGAAAAATGATATTTTAACTTCCTCTTCTGTGTTAATCGGAATTGCTGTTTTATACTTTACAGGAATATGGTGGTTAGATCCTTTAATTGCTATTTTAGTTTCAATTATGATTTTAAAAACTGGTTTTGAACAATTTATGGAATCTTCAAACGAATTTATGGAGAGTTCACCTGAATTAAAAGAAATATATAATATAGTAATTAATGAGGCTAAATCCTGTAATTGCGTAAAAAATCCTCATAAAATTAGAGCGAGAAAATTTGGATATAAAATATTTGTGGATATGCATATTGAGCTTCCACCAGATATGACAGTGAAAGAAGCAAATGATATTACTGCAAAGTTAGAAAAAAAAATTAAGGAAAAAAATAATAGTATTAGAGATATCGTTATTCACATTGAACCATATGGAAATGCAGAAAAAGAATGTTTTGGTCTTTCTGAAAAAGATATAAAAGATTTAAAGGGGGAATAGTTAGTGTATCCAATTCTTCATATTTATCCTGAAAGAATTAAATTTAATGCAAAAAGAATTAAAAATATGTGTGATAGCAGAAATATTATGCTTACTGGGGTTACAAAAGTTGTTTCTGCAAATATAGATGTTGTAAAGGCTATGCTAGATGCAGGCATTACATCGTTAGGTGACTCAAGAATTCAAAATATAATCCATATGAAAAAAAATGGTATAGATGCTGAATTTATATTGCTTAGAATACCTATGAAATCGGAACTCGATTTGGTAGTTGAATATGTTGATATTGTTTTCGTTTCTGAATTAAAAACTGTAGAATGGATAAATGAGATTGCAAAAGAGAAAAATAAAATTCAAAATATAGTATATATGGTTGATGTTGGAGATTTAAGAGAAGGTGTTTGGTATGAAAATTCTGTTGAAGAGATTCTCCAAGTTCAAAAGTATAAAAATATTTATTTAAAAGGAATTGGAACAAACCTTGGGTGTTTTGGTGGAGTATTGCCAAGTGTAGAAAATATGAATATACTTTTAGAAATTAAAAATGAAATAGAAGAAATTTTAAATAGAAAATTGGATATGATTTCTGGTGGAAATACCGCTGCTTTACCTTTATTAGAAAATAATACATTACCAATTGGAATTAATCATTTCAGACTTGGAGAATCTATCATATGCGGAACCGATGCTACAAATAATAGGAATATTCCTGGGAATAGACAGGATACTGTTATTTTAGAAGCTCAAATTATTGAATTAAAAGAAAAACCATCTGTTCCAGTTGGAGAAATCGGGTTTGATGCTTTTGGAAGAAAACCTATTTTTGAAGATAAAGGGAAAAGATTAAAAGCTATTCTTGCTATAGGAGAACAAGATATTTCACCTGAAGGATTAATACCTCTTGATGATAAAATAGAAGTTCTTCATTCAAGTAGTGATCATACCATTGTTGATTTAACTAATTCTGATAATAACTATAAACTTGGAGATACCATTAAATTTAGAATGAGTTATGGTTGTTTATTAAAAACTATCACAAGTAAATATGTAGAGAAAGTTATTGAAAAATAAAAAAAGCCCCATTTCGGGGCTTATTGGTTTTTTTGTTAGATAGCTTTTACATTAACTGCTTGTAAACCTTTTTCATTTTCTTGAATGTCGTATTCTACTTCTTGACCTTCTTCTAATGTTTTGAATCCGTCCATAGCAATTGCTGTGAAATGAACGAATACGTCGTTTCCATCTTCACCAGAAATAAATCCATAACCTTTTTTTGCGTCAAACCATTTAACTTTTCCTCTCATACTTCTCCTCCATGTTTCTACCGTGTTACCCATTGCAACTACGGATGTGATTCTTTCCCTTTAGGGACAGAATAATTATATACCTTTTTTTTATAAAAGTCAACAAAAACATAAAAATAATTTTTTTACTTAAAATAAAAAAGCCCCATTCCGGGGCTTGATTGGTTTTATTAGAGAGTAGTTACATTAACTGCTTGTAAACCTTTGTTGTTTTCTTGAATCTCATATTCAACATCTTGACCTTCTTCTAATGTTTTGAATCCGTCCATTGCTAATGCTGTGAAATGTACAAATACGTCATTTCCATCTTCACCAGAAATGAATCCATAACCTTTTTTTGCGTCAAACCATTTAACTTTTCCTCTCATGTTTTCCTCCATGTTTCTCCGTGTTACCCTTGTAACTACGTGTGATTTCTTATATAGTATATACTTTAATTATTACAAAGCACTACATTAAATATTAAGTTTTAAAATTAAATATCGGCGAGTGTACACTCGCCGATTGCTATAGTTTTATTTTGTTTCCATCATTATTCTTGGGGTATTATCATAATTCTCAATTGTTCCTAATTTTTGTATATATTCTTTAACAACATCTGCTAATACAAATCCTGTGTCATATCCTTTTTTACCTTTTAACATGGAATATCCGTCTCCACCACTAGCCATATAATTATTTGCAGCAACTTTGTATAATTTATCCATTTCCAATGGTTTGCCATTTACCATTACATCTACAGGTTTTCCATCTTTTACTTTATATGTCAATCCAGCTACATGTAACCATGCTCCTTTTCCTGCTGGAATTTTAACTGCATAATTTAAAACATCCATAATATCTTTTCCTGTTAATTCTTCAATATAAACCGTATTTCCAAATGGTAATACAGTTAAAATATCTCTATATGTGATTTTTCCTGGTTGGATTGAAGCTCTTATTCCACCACCATTTTGCAATGCAATATCTGCTCCTGTCTTCCATATTAAAGCATCTGTTATTAAATGACCTAAATTAGTTTCTCCACCTCTAACATGTGTTCTTTCACCATCTAATAATACTTTTGTTTCACCTATAACTTTATTTAATTCTTCTGCACCTAAGTTATAATAGTAATCTGCTATCATTTTGATAAATGGATCTTCAGGGATTGGTTCTGTTACATATTCATATTGAGCATGTCCATTTGCGTCTTTACCTAAGTATTTTTTCATATTAATTGGAATAGCTGCCCAATCATAATCAACGATTTTTCCATTTTCTACCCATAAGTCTAATCTACCTAAGTATTTACCCCATTCTCCAGCTTGAACAACAATAGTTTTATTAATATATGCTGCTTTTTCCATTAATGTGTGTGAATGTCCATCTATAATAACATCAATGCCTTTTACATCTTTTGCTAATTTATCTGATGTTGTATATTCAACACCCAATGGTTGATATTTTCCATCATAACCCAAGTGACCAAGAACAACAACAATATCTGCTTTTTTCTTTAATTCTGGAAGATATTTCTTTACTGTTTCTTCAACATTTAAGAATTTTCCACCATTTAAGTGAAGAGGTTCTAATACCTGTGTTTGTTCTGTAGTAACACCAAGAATAGCGATTTTAACTCCACCAACATTTTTAATAATATAAGGCTTGAATAATTGTCTGCCATCTTTAGTAACAAAATTTGCTGATAAGAATGGAAATCCAGCATATCTTTGTTGCATAAGTGTTGTGCTTATTGGATTATCAAATTCATGGTTACCTAATGCCATAGCATCTACACCCATATAATGTAAAGCTACAAAGTCTGGTATTGCATCGAGTTGATCTGATTCTGGAACACCCGTGTTAACATCGCCAGCATGTAAGAATAATACATTTGGATTTACTGCTCTTTCTTTGTTTACTAAGGTAGCAATTCTTGCAAATCCCCCAATGTCTGGATTATGATACTCACTATATGGCCACACATGCCCATGAGTATCGTTTAAATGAAAAATGACTATATGCTGTGGAGTTGCAAATACAGCAACAGCTAACACTGCCAATAACACCACTAAAAACTTTTTCATCTTCATACCCCCTTAAAAAGTAAGATTTTGGATTTAATTACTTAACAAACATCCTTTTTCTAGAAAAAATTAAATCACCAACATTTACATTTAATTCTCTAGCCACTACAGGACATTTGGACATTAATACGAAATATATATTTTCATTTTCTTCGCTTAGACCTTCAAAATTCCCTTGACCTTTAGAAATTATAATATCTGCTTGTTTATAAGCAATAATAAATTCCTGATTTACATCACTTAATAATGTTCCTGGTATTTTGCTACCTGAAGAAATAACTTCTGATGATACTTCCTCTAATCCAACTTGCTTCGCATCCTCTAATGTAACATCATTTATCACCGGAGCTCCTCTAACTGCAGAAATAATATGCAAATCTGGATATTCCTCTTTTAAAAGCTTTATAAATAGCTTGTCTAATACTATTTCTCCTGCATTATCATGAATATATAAGAGGATTTTTGAGTTTTCTAATGATTCTGAAAAACTTCCAAAATCATCTAATGCAAATTTTTTTAATTTCAATACATTTTCTAATTCCCATTCCAATTCGCCAAAAGAATTTTTTACTCCATAATCTATTACATTACCTAAAGCAGAAAGCTTTGCTGCATTTTTGAGAGGTTCATCAGAATTCTTTAAAAATGAATACATATCATCAAAAACTTCCAAAAATGTTTCATTTGATTGTTTTTTCTCTTCACTAAAATAATCTGTTGTTCCTGTAAATTCTTCAAGACGTTCATATATAACCCTAGCCATTTCAATTGGTTTTTTACCATATGATGAGTATTTAAGCATATCCATAGATATATTTTTCATCAACTCAAATTTCTGTTTTTCATCATAATTTTTGAAATTTTTATTTATTATATTCTTTATTTGATCAATAACGCATCCTATACATTCATATTTAGCAAACATATTATTACCCCCGCACATTTTATTTCTATAATTAAATTATAGAAATATTTCTTTACAGTTTTAAATATTTAACTTGAATATACCTTTTAATTTTTATTAACCCTTTAAAACTGATATTGGAATTAATCTTGCTACTTTAGTTGAAATTCCTACTTTTTCTACTATTTTTACTACATCATCAATATTTTTATAAACTTCGGGGGCTTCTTCAACAATTGAACTTTTCGATTTTGCTATAATATGTATGTTTTTTTCTCTTAATTCATCTAAAACTTCTTTTGAATTCAATCTCCTTTTTGCCTGCCTTCTTCCTAATACTCTTCCTGCACCGTGAGCTGAAGATCCAAAAGCAAAAGATTTTGAATTTTTTGTTCCAATAAGAATATAGGATGCCGTTCCCATATTGCCAGGTATAATAACTGGTTGGTTTTCAAAAGCCCTTGTTGCACCTTTTCTATGAACTATTAACTTTTTTATCTTTCCATCAATTTCATGTTCTTCTAATTTTGCTATATTATGAGTGATATCATATAATAATTTAACTTTAACATTAAACATTTCTTTAAATATTTCTCTAATTTTATGTCCCATAATTTGCCTATTCGTAAAAGCATAATTGGCTGCTCCATTCATGGCTGCAAAGTAATTTTGACCGTATTGACTGTTAAATGGTGCGTTTATCAATTGTTTGTCTGGCACTTTTTTATTCCATTCTTTTAAATTGTCTCTAAATATTTTTATATAATCCGTTGCTATTTGATGACCTAAACCTCTTGAACCAGAATGAATTGTATATACTACTTGATTTTCAAATAATCCCCATTTTTTAGCTATTTGATAATTATATATTTCTCCAACTTTTTGTATTTCGATAAAATGATTCCCTGAACCCAATGTCCCTAATTCATCCGATCCTCTTTTTATTGCTTCTTTTGATATAGTATTAAAGTCTGTGTAATCAATTTTACCTCTATCTTCAATATTATTCAAATCTTCTGATATTCCATAATTATTATTAATAGCCCAATAAACACCATTTTCTATAATATTCTTCATTTCTTTTACAGAAAGCTTAATTTTTGTTCTTGATCCAACACCAGCAGGTATTGTATCAAATATTTTTTTTGTTAAAATTTCTATGTGATTTTCTATTTCTTTAAAATTCAAAGGTGTAGTCATTACTCTTACACCACAATTAATATCAAATCCTACACCACCAGGAGAAATTATTCCATCATTTGCACTAAATGCCGCTACTCCACCTATTGGAAATCCATATCCCCAGTGGATATCAGGCATAGCATAAGCAGCTTTTACTATTCCTGGTAATGATGCTACATTAACAAGTTGTTGAATTGCCTCGTGATATTCTGAACTATATATTGTTTTTGAATCAGTAAAAATATATGCATCAACATTCATTTTACCAAACTTTTCAATTTTCCAAATATAAGGATTTTCCCTAATTATTTTCATAGTTCCACCTCATAATTATTATAACACACTCAGCCTGTTGGCAAAATAAAATATGAAAAAATAATATGAGTGAATACTTGAAAATTCCCGAAAAAATGTGAATGAAGTTGAATATATTGGAATTCAAAAATAAAAAGAATGAGTTTTATTTTGATTCCAACTTTATGGAATAAGAATTTTCACTGGATAAGCGAATATTGTTTTGAATATTTTATTTTGTACTTTGTCTACAAACTATAATAAATAGCCCTTTCGGGCTATTTATTATAATGGCAATACTGTTTTTCCTAATTTTTCATTTAAAACTTCAGCCATAGCTGTATAAATTGCTGAGGATCCACAAAAAATCCCTTCCCATCCTGCAATTGCCTTTATAATTGCACTACCTGTAAAATCTCCTATTGCTAATAAGAAAAATAATATTGTTAAAGTTCCAAAAACTGTTTGTGTTGCTTTATTACCATTTAATGTTCCTATATACATAAATAATGTAAATATTCCCCATAACAAAAGATAAAAAGCTACAGCTTTTGCAGAAGCTGGTTCTCCTAATCCCATTTTTGGCATTGTCCATATACCAACTAAGCTCAACCAGAAAAGTCCATAAGATGTAAATGCTGTTGCACCAAAGGTATTATTTTTCTTCATTTCAAAAATACCTGCTATTACTTGTGCTAACCCTCCATAAAAAACACCCATTGCCATAATCACAGCACTTAATTCTATAATTCCAGCATTATGAAGATTCAATAAAACAGTTGTCATACCAAAACCCATTAATCCTAATGGAGCCGGATTTGCTAATTTTTCTGAAACATTTACATTTTTCACTTCCACTTTTATTCCTCCTTAATTTTATTTTATTCCACGATATTTTAATGGAAATATATTACCTAAATTTTAATACCATATCACTGTATAAAATAACTCCTTAAGTATTTATACTTAAGGAGTTATTTTAATCTTTTTATTAATAATTTTCGTTGGATTTTTCGCCATTTACAATTTTTACGCCAGCACTTGCTCCAATTCTTTCTGCACCAACTTTTATCATTTTTTCAGCATCTTCAAAACTTCTTACTCCTCCAGAAGCCTTTACTTTTAATGCATCACCTACAACAAATTTCATTAATGCTACATCTTCAACTGTTGCACCACCAGTTCCAAAACCTGTTGATGTTTTTACAAAATTAGCTCCCGCTTCTTTTGAAATTACACATGCAGCTATTTTTTCTTCTGTTGTTAAATAACATGTTTCAATAATAACTTTTACTGTATTTCCTTGAGCTGCTTCTACTACTGCTTTTATTTCATCATATATATAATCATATTCTCCAGCTTTTAACATTCCAACATTAATAACCATATCAAATTCATTTGCACCATCATTTAAAGCTATATCTGTTTCATATGCTTTCACATCAATTGAATTTGCACCTAAAGGAAATCCTATTACAGTTGCAATTTTCACATCAGAATCTTTTAATTCTTCTTTTGCTAAAGGAACATAAACCGGATTCACACATACGGAAAAGAATCCATAATCTTTTGCTTCTTTACATATTCTTTTTATATCTTCTGGTGTTGTTGTTGCTTTTAATATTGTATGATCTATATATTTAGCAACATCTTTTGGTTCTAGTTTTATATCTTTCTCAATAATTTTAAATTCTTTGTTGTATCTTTCTATTTCCTTTTGAACTAATTTTTTTAATTCCATCTTTTCACCTCTTTCTAAAGTCCTAATTCTTCAGCAATTTCTTTCATTGATTCTATGGAAATTTCAAAAAATCTATTTAATTCTATACCTATTTCCTCTATTTTCCTTATATTTTCTCTATTTGCACCTGCGGCAAATGATTTATCCTTAAACTTTTTCTTTAAAGACTTTACTTTTAGTCCTTCTATTGATTTATCTGGCCTTACTAAAACTGCTGCAGTTACTAAGCCTGAGATAGGATCTGCAGCATATAATGCATAATCCATTTTTGTATTTAATGGAGCATGATTATTATGGGCTAATATCGCATTTTTTTCTTCATCTGTTAATTTATTTTCTAGTAATTCAACTGTTTTTTTTGCATGAATTTCTGGATTATTTTTTGTATATTCATAATCTAAATCATGAAGTATTCCTATTATTTCCCATCTTTCTGGATCTTCATTTAATTCTTTTGCCAATCCTTTCATTATTGCTCCTACTGCCAAACAATGTTTTATAAGATTATCACTTTTTACTTGCTCTTTTAATAATTTTATTGCTTCTTCCCGTGTCATTCATTTTCCCCCTCAAAGTACATTTGGCATGTTCTCCAACCAAATAACATTTTTATTCCCTCGTAAAAAGGAATATCTATCATGAAATCATATCTTGTTCCTTCTTTTGATTCTAATCTTTGAATTATATTTTTTATCTTATTAAATACTCCAGGACCAGCTAATTTTGCCATTTTGCCATTTTTCACTGGTTGTAAATTAAAGGTTCTTAACCCTTTTACATGTGAATCATTTGGAAAAAATACTACCTTTACCTCTCCAAACATTTCTGTAAGTTCTTCAAATTTTTGATTAGCCATTTCTTCATTACCATAATTATAATAACCGAGAAAACTAATTATAGCTTGTTCTGGTAAATTTAACTCAGTCTCAAATCTCCCAGAAGTTTCAAATTCAAATGATTCAAGAACTTTCCAATATTTACAATAATCGGGTGGAACATTTATAGCCTTTAATTTTGAATATCTTAATAAACAATTTGAACATGGAATATTATTTTCAAAGTTTTTTCTCATTTGATATAATTTATCACCTTCTTGTGACATAAAATAAAGATATCCTTGATATATTGAAGCTAAATATTTTACTTTACCTTGTAAAAATACCTTACTCAAATACTCTTTTGCTTTAATATAATCCTTATCATATAAAGAGGTTATAAAATGTAACAATGGATCATTTGCACCCCTTGCAGCTTCTTCCACCGCTTTATATGCCTTAATGTAATGACCAGCATATACAGCATTCATCGCTAAGAGTAAATTTGTATATTTATTATTTGGAAATTTTTTTACCGCATTTTCAGCAAATTCATAAGCATCCTTTTCTCTTAAAAAGAACTTTGCCATACCTAAGTTAAAATAGTCTTCAGGAAAAGATGGATTGTTTAATAGATCTTTTACTTCTTCATATTCTCCTTTTAATAGATGAACAACAGCCTGTTGATTTATATATGAACTCTTAGGTTTGTTCGCAAGCATCTTTTCAATATGTTTTGCTAATTCTAAATTATTGTTTTTAAAATCATAATAATTAAGATCCACCAATGTTTGCACATCGTCAATAGGTACAGATATGTATTTTATCTCTATTTTTGCTCTTTCGACAGTTTTTTGCTTTTTCTTTTCTATATTAATTCCTTTTTTCTTCAAGTCTTTTTCAAATTTTTTCTTTAATTGCATTATTGCCTTTAAATTATCAGGTATATTATCCATTTCTAATCACCTTTCTTCCGAGTTTAAAACTATAATATTCTGATTTTCCAATAATCACATGATCAGATAATTTTATTCCTAATAGTTCTCCGCTTTTTTCTATTTTTTTAGTTATTTCAAAATCTGTTATACTGGGTTCACTATCTCCAGATGGGTGATTGTGAACTATCAAAATAGATATTGCATTATTTTTTATAGCTGTTTTAAATATATCTCTGGGATGCAAAATCGACTGATTAGCTGTTCCTATACTAACAGTTTCAATTGAGATTGGATTTAATTTACTATTTAAAGATATGCATTTTACCATTTCCTTTTCTGATAATGCCATTTCATCATATAATAAATCATATACTTTGTCTGGAGAATCTAATTTCAAATCTTCTTTTTTCAGTATTTCTTTATGAAATCTTATTCCTAACTCAAATACTGCTTTTAATGTTATAGCTGTAACTTCACCTATACCATCAATTTGACTTAATTCTTCTATATTCATAAAAAACAAATCTTTTAAAGAATATGTATTTGATATTTCTTTTGAAATTTCAAATACTGTTTTTTCTTTTATACCTTTTCTTATTATTATAGCTAATAATTCATCAATAGTCAAATTTTTAGGTCCGTATTTTTTTAATTTTTCCCTCGGCAATTCAAACATTGAAAACTCCTTTTTTATATAAATACCAAAAAATCTTATTTAAAGGCAACCCCATAACATTATAATAATCACCATTGATTTTTTCAATAAAAGCTCCTCCAAAGTCTTGAATCCCATAACTTCCAGCTTTATCTAAAGGTTGATATTTTTTTATATAGAATTTTATCACATCTTCTGACAATTCATGAAAAAAAACTTCTGTTAAATCATATGTTGTATATATTTCATTTAATGTTCTAAATGTGATTCCTGTTATTACTTCATGTTTTTTACCAGATAATTTTTTTAATGTATTTATTGCATCTTTTTCATCTCTAGGTTTTCCTAAAATTTCATTATTAAAAATCACTATGGTATCTGCGGTTATTAATAATTCATTTTCTAATATTTCTATATCTTTTGATTTATTAATACTCAACTCTTTAGCATATTCTATTGGATTATTTTTCTCACTATATTCTTCTTTATTCGATACTCTAACTTCAAAAGGAATTCCTAATTTCGATAATATTTCTTTTCTTCGTGGCGACCCAGAACCGAGCACTATTTTCATTTTTTTACACTCCTAAAAGTTGATTTTACTACAAATGCATTTGCTAATGCTGAAAATGTTCCAAATAATATCATCTGAGGCAAATACCAAAATATTCCTGCAGATTTAACTATAAATAACCAACCTATTGTAACTTGAGTTAAATTATTGAATATTGCTCCCACTTCACTAATACCTATTATATCAAAAATTTTTATTTTTATTATTACATACATTGCTAATGTTGCTATAATACTTCCTGTTAATCCCATAAAAAAGGTTGGACTTAAAAATTTACCTGCTAATAATGATCCCAATATACTTTTAAATATTGCTATGTATAAACCGTTTATTAATATATTATCTGATGTTAAAGAATATAATATTGCAAAATTCGAAAAACCCCATCTTGCACCAGGTAAAGGTATAGGAAATGGCACTAATGTTTCTAAATAATAGACTGCTGAAGATAATGCTGTTAGAATAGCTAATTTGGGGAGATTATTTTTTACCATGAAATTATGTCAACTCCTATATTTTTCTTTTTTCCTATTGGTTTAACTACTACTTTGTTTGGCAAACATATAATTTCTTGAGATGAATTATCTACCCACCCTGTATGCTCACATGTTTTTAATGGACAATCTGCATCTATAACCCTTATTTTTTTTCCATTAAATACAACTTTTAACTTATAGTCTCCATCATCACCATATACTGCATATGTCCCTGGTTTTGTTATTTTGAATAATTCCTTTCCACCAAGATAAACTTCTGCTCCTTTTAAATCGTCTTTTAAAAGGTTTTGAAATAACATTATTCCAGATACTATTATAATAATTATAAACAAAAATATTAAATCTTTCTTCATTTTGTCTCCTCACAAATATTATTTTTCTTCTTTTAAATAATAATCAAACCCAGTTGTTTTAATAATTTTATTGTCTGATGTTATACCATATACTTGAATTCCATACCGCGTCATAGAATCTAATCCTATTAATTTATCACCTAATATGAATATGGCTGTTGCCATTGCATCAGCTTTCATTGCTGTATCGGATATTATGGTAACACTTTTATAATAATTTGCTGGATATCCTGTTTTTGGATCAATTAAATGGTGATATCTTACACCATCTTTTATAAAAAATCTTTCATAATTACCTGATGTAACAATAGCCCCTTCTTTTAAATAAACTTTTTCTTTTATATCATATGGACCTTTATCGGGATCTCGAATCCCAATTGTCCATGCAAATCTACCAAATTTTGGACCAATAATTCCAATATCCCCACCAGCATCTATAAAACCAGTAGCATTTGGGTCTAAATCTTTTATTTTATGAATAGCCATATCAACAGCATATCCTTTTGCTATTCCACCCAAATCTATCATTGTTTTATCATTTAATAATGATATCCTATTACCATCTATTTTTATAAATTTATAACTAACACCCGGCAATGCGGCTTTTATTTCATCGGGAGATGGCACTCTTTTTTCACTATTCATATCATCAAATCCCCATAGTTTAACTAATTCTCCAACAGTTGGATCAAAAGCACTACCTGTCAAATCAGCAAAGTTAATTGCAGCTTTTATTAAAAACAGCGTTTCTTTATCAGCTATTATCGACCTATCTTTATTTAATTTTGAAATAACGCTTGTTTCTATATTTTTACTAAATTTTCTTTCTATTCTTTTCATCTCATCAAATGCAATATCTGCTAATTTTTCTGAATCAATCTTTTCACTGGCGACGACAACTCTAACCCATGTGCCTAATGCAAAGTCTTTTTTCTCATAATATTTTGGCAATGGTTTATGAAATAAGAAAAATAATGTTAATCCTAAAGCTATTAACAAAATACCTATATATAATATACCTTTATTTTTTAAAAAATTATTGGAATTTTTTTCAAGCAATTTTTGCACCTTCCCTTTTCATCTATATTTTGAATTTTTATATTATAGCCATTTCTTTCTATAAGTAATGTATTACACTCTGGACAATATGTTGATTCATATTTTTCATCCCATACATTTCCTAAATACACATAATTTAAATATTTTTTTGCCGTATTATATAATTTTTCCAAAAAATATATATTTGTGGGTAATTCTTTATATTTATACGATGGATAATATCTGCTTAAATGCAATGGAATATCCTTTGAAATATTACTAATCCATTTGAAAAGCTGTTCAAGTTCTTTTTCATTATCATTTCCATTTGTGACTACTAATGTAGTTATTTCAACATGAATATTATTTTCAAAGCATAATTTTATTGTTTCCATTACCGGTTCTTTATTTCCACCTATTATTTTTTTATAAAATTCATCATTAAAACCTTTTAAATCTATATTTACTGCATCTATATAAGGAATTAATTTTTTTAAAGGTTCTTTATTAATATATCCATTAGTAACAAGAACTATTTTTATTCCATGTTTTTTCAACAAAGCTACTACATCAAAAATATATTCATACCAAACTATTGGTTCAGAATAAGTAAATGCAACCATTTTTGCTTTTTTATTTAATACTATTTCTACTAATTCTTTTGGTTCTATTTTGTATATACTATATGGACGTTCCTGTGAGATTTCAGAATTTTGACAAAATGCACATTTAAAATTACAACCCCATGTTCCTAAAGATAGTATATTTTCTCCTGGATAAAAATGAAATAATGGTTTTTTTTCTATTGGATCATTGCTAATTGCTGTAATTTCTCCATAATTCAAGGAGTATAATTTCCCATCAACATTCTTTCTTACCTTACAAATTCCTGTAAGATTATTTTTTATTATGCAATTATGCGGACATAAATTGCATTTTACTTTTTTATTTTCCAATTTTTCATAAAACATTGCTTCTTTCATAAAATCACCAAATATTTTGTTTAAAGATTTAAAAATATCTTTCTACTGTGAATTTATAAATTTCATAAGGTTCTGTAGAATAAATACCAGCCTTTAATTTTGCTATTCTTAATTGTTCTTCAACTGTATCCACACCATCTATTGCTGGTAACAAAACACCTTTTTTCCAACCACTAACTACTATTATGCCATATATATTTGGATCTAATTCATCTACCGATTCAATTAACTGTGGTTCGCTTAATACATCTACATTGACTTGAATATCTTCTAATTCATCAACAGTAACAGGAGAAAATCTATAATCTCTTGTAGCTGCCGCTATTCCATTTTCTCTTATTTCTGTTGCAAGATTCTCATATACAGGTTCAATTGTTCCTATACATCCTCTTAAATCACCATTTAAAAGGTGAAGAGTAACAAAACAAGCTGCTCTCCTAGTCAATAATTCTTCTGGCAAATCTTCTCTTATATCAATTTTTCTACCGTATCTTACATAATTTTCAATAACTTCTATTGCCCACTTCACATAAGGATGACTACCTTCCATTTTATCACCCTCTTTTCATTATTAAGATTTTCAAAGTTTTTATTTAAAAACTTTTTTTATTTTAAATATTCTTTCTATCCTATCATGTCTTTCCAAAGTTTTCAAAAATTTAGAATTTCTTTCAGCAATTGCAATAGCTATTAAATTATTATTATCATCTATTAAAGAAACATAATCATCTTTTTTAAATTCTTCATATTCTTTTATATTATCTAAAAATATTGGATTACCATTTAACCCGCGTATAATACCCATGTCATTTAATTTCACTTTTGGAAAATCTAAAACTTCTAACATTGATATCATTTTTTCTTCTGAAATTTCCTCTATATTTATTGCATCGTCAACATTAAATCTACCTACTTTCAATCTTCTAAGTTCTTGAGTCACTGCACCAATTCCAATTTTATATCCTATATCCATTATCAAAGATCTAATATAAGTTCCTGAAGATACTTCACACGTAAATTCAAAAACTCCATTCTCATAAATTTTTATATTTTCTATATTATAAATTTCTACTTCCTTAGGTGGCATATTAATAATTTTTCCTCTTCTTGCTAGTTCAAATAATCTTTTACCATTATATTTTCTTGCTGAATACATTGGAGGAACTTGCATATATTTACCCTTAAACGATAATATTATTTCTTTTAAATTTTTTATATGCTCTTCTTTTACTTCATTTTTTTCTTTGATCTCACCAGTTATATCAAATGTATCTGTAACTATACCCAATTTTGCTTTTACAAAATATTTTTTGCTTTTATTCTGTAAATATTCTAATAGCCTTGTTCCTTTATTAATTCCTAATATGAGTAGTCCTGTAGCAAATGGATCTAATGTCCCAGAATGCCCAACTTTTCTTGTGAAAAATTTTTCTCTAACAATATCTACAACATCATGTGAAGTTATTCCTGATGGCTTATCAATTAAAATGAAACCGTTATTCATCGGTTTCACCTTTATCTTTTGATATTTCATTTAGCAATTTATGTATTTTTATGCTTTCTTCAATACCAATATCTTTATGAAATCTGATTTCTGGTATTTTATACATTCTAACGTTTTTAGCAATAACGCTTTTGAAAAAACCTTTTGCCTTTGTTAATACTTCTATAATTTCTTCTATATCTCCGTTTAAGACGGATATATACACATCAGCAAACGATTTATCTCTGGATAATTCAACTCTCGTTGCAGAAATTATCTTATTCTGTATTCTTGGATCTCTGAGATTTGATATATTCATATTTATTAATTTTAATATTTCTGATTCTATCATTTCTCTTCTAAATTCTTTAGCCATTTTCTGATTCCTCCTCTTCTGGTTCCTCTATAAATGTATCTAAGTTCATGAAATCATTTGATTCATCTAATTTTTCTTCTAATTTTTCTAAAAAATCTAAATACTTTTTAGCAGTCATCCCAAACTTATTCCAAACAACATCTGAAGGAACTGGTATATCATAACACCCTGAATATCCGTAATAAATCGTATTTATCGAAGAATTTGCTAAATGAACTATATATACATTCATAGAGAATTTTTCAATATCTAATTTTTCTGGAATATCATGATATTCTGCAGTATATATTACATTATCTGGCAAATTCCAATTTTTAAATAATTCTTTTCCAAGAATTTGATGACTCATAACATTGAGCATCTCTTCTGCTTTTAAAAAAGATACTTTTTTATATTCCGCCACATTCAACACCATTTCAACCGTTTCTGGAGTTATTATTCCCATCACCATTTTTCCTAAATCATGTAACATTCCGCTCAAAAATATTTCTTCTTTATCTGGATAGTTTACTATTTGAGCTAGTTGCTCAGCGGCAATAGCTACTGCTATGCTATGCCGCCAAAATTTTTTTGAATCTAAAAATTCAAACTCCCTTCTAAAAAAAGAATCAGCAACAAAAATTCCCATTGCAAGATTTCTTACAGTTTTAAAGCCTAATATATTAATTGCCTGCGATAACTTTGTTATTTTTCTTGGTAACGCATAATATGCAGAATTACTTAATTTTAGAATTTTAGCTACAAGAGGTGGTGATTGTAATACTGCTTTTTCTAATTCTTTCGTATTAGATGATGGATTTCCTGCTATATCCATTATTCTTTTTAATATAAAATTAGGAGTTGGTAATTCAGATATTTTTTTTAACAATTCTTTCATCGTTGTAGCCATATTTTATCACTATCCCTTTTTAAACTCTATATAAAATCTTGTGCCTTTACCTTCTACGCTTTTTAACCAAATCTTACCATCCTGTATTTCTACTAACTCTTTTACAACTGATAAACCTATTCCAGTGCCTGATACTTCATAAGTTAATGAGGAGTCTACTCTATAAAATTTCTCAAATATTTTTTCATGATGTTCTTTAGAAATACCTATACCATTATCTTCCACCAAAATTAATATCTTATCCCCTTCATTTTTTAAGGTTATTTTTACAAATTTTAAGTCTTTCCTCTTATCAGAATACTTTATTGCATTATCTATTAGATTAGATAATATTTGTTTTACTCTTGTTCTATCTAATTTTACGATTATATTTTCTTTTGGTAAAACTTTATATAATTTAACTCCATTTGCTTCAGCTTTATTTTTATTTGAATTATAAACTTCCTCAATTAATTCATTTATAGAAAATTCCTCTTTTTTTATGTTTATTGTTTTCATTTCTAATCTTGAAAAATCTAATATTTCATCAAGTAGATTTTGTAAATGATCGGCTTCATTTAATATGGTCTCCATAAAATCTTTTAAAGTTTCTGTATCAAGCATTTCAAGGCTATCCACGATAGATTCTGAATAGGCTTTTATAGCAGCCAATGGGGTTCTTAATTCATGGGATACCATAGATAAAAATTCTGTTTTCATTTGATCCAGTTTTCTTAATCTTTCCAATTCTTTTGTTCCAGAAATATCTGTTATTATTACTAAATAATTATCATCTATGGTTTTTAAAAAATCAATTGATAAAAAATGATCCTTTAATTCTAACTCTTTAGTTAGTTTCTCTCCGATAATTTCTAATTTTATCAATTCATTTTTTATAAACCCTAATAATTCTTCACCATAAATATCTTCAAGATTTTTAAAATTATTGTTTATAAATATTATGTTATAATTTTTATCATAAACTGCTAAACCACTAATCATGGAATTCAATATTTGATTGAGAAAATCTCTATTTTTCTCGATAATCTTGTTTGTTTCCAAGATTTCTTCATATAATTCAAGGTTTTCAATGATTGTCGCCATTAAAAAGCTCATTATATTGAGAAATAATGTTATTTCATTTGATATTTCTTCTACTTCAGTTTCACAGACATATATTAATAGCAATCTTTGTGATTTTGAAAAAGGAATAATTAAAGCACTACCGCCATTTTCCAGTGGAAATATAGAAGTTTTTAAAGATTTGGCAGCCCATGCTGCCAAATCTTTAATTTCTTCTGATAATTCCTTATTATTAATTTCAATATATTTATCATTCTGGGGTTTTAAAAAATACTCATCCTTTATGGGTATTAGTCTGTTTATAATAGAATGTATAGAGTTTTCTACTTGATCTAAGCTATTTAAAGAACTAACTTCCATTACTAAATCTGAAATTTTAGAATATGTCTCTATTATCATATTTTTCGAATCCATAGCTCACAACCTTTCAACACTTCTGGTTACTATTAAATCAACCCCGCTTTCTAAAAAATTCTTTATTATTATATCGCCTCTTTTTACAGGAGCTTCAACTTCCATTTTTTCTATCACTTTCATTGCTTCTTCAAAAAGCCTTAAAGGTATAGAATCCGTTGTTTTAACGGAAGCTAATGGATACTTCCCATTCTTTACTTTTACGCTAGTTACTAAAATCCTGTGTGGATCACTTATTTCCTGTATTGCATATTCTCTTCCACGAGGACATCTGTTACCACTAACATCTATTACTTCTAAATCTTTCGTATATTCAATTCTTACTTTACACCCCAACGGACATCTTACGCATGTAAGTTCCTTAACCAAGTTTTGAGATGAGTTCATCAGCTATCACCTCGATTTCATTTATACTTTCATCAAATGGTTTTAATTTAACAACTATCATTTCTGGTGGTCGTGCTTCATCCTCTATAACTTCAACACCAAGAGGTTCAACTTTTATACTTGCTCTATCAAACACTTTTGATACTCTAATATATAATGTTGACTCTTGAGTAGGATCTATATAAACCGGATGAATAATTCCTATATTTTCTCCCTTTCTAACTTTTACTTTTTTACCTTGCTTATATTCTCCTTTTGCATACATAGCAGCATATTTTCCTGCTTTTTCTCCTTCTTTTGCTACATAATCAACTAAATCAAATATTACTGTACAATTTCCAGCAGCAAATATCCAATCTTCACTTGTTTGATTGGTATTTGATACAAGAAAACCCGGATCAGCCTCTACAAAATCTACTGGTTTTGTTTGAGGAATTAATCCAACTGAAGTTATTAATGTATCAACTTCAAATTCTTTTTCTGTACCTGGAATTGGGTCCCATTTATAGTCAACCTGAGCTGCTATTACTTTTTCTAATCTTCTATCTCCTTTAATAGCAGTAACTGTATGAGACAAATAAAGTGGAATATTAAAATCTTTCAAACATTGTTGAATATTTCTTTCTAATCCGCCAGGATATGGCATAATTTCTAAAACTGCTTCTACTTTTATTCCTTCTAAAGTCAATCTTCTTGCCATGATTAACCCTATATCGCCAGATCCCAATATTACTGCTTTACTTCCAGGTTTGAGATTCTCTAAATTAATAAATCTTTGGGCTAATCCAGCAGTAAATACACCTGTTATTCTTTTTCCTGGAACAGGTAATGAATTAAAATGTCTTTCTCTTGCGCCAGTTGCCATAACTAATGCTTTAGTTTCTATCTCATGAATTCCTCTTCTATCAACAAATATAATTGTTTTGTCTTTTCTAACTTCTAACACATATGTACCATATAGTATTTCAATATCTTCAAGTCTAACTTTTGCAAATTCTTTAAATTCTGGACCTGTTAAATCTTTTTTGAAATATTGAAGACCAAAACCGTTATGAATACATTGATTTAATACACCACCAGTATCTTCATCTCTTTCTAATAATATTACATCTACTCCTTCTTTTTTTGCTCTATATGCTGCAGCCATCCCAGCTGCTCCACCACCTATTACAACAACATCTGTTTTGTATTTCATATTCTCACCTTCGCATTCACAATCCATGATCCATCTTCATTTTGAGTAATCTCTCTTGGATCTCTATTTGTATATTCTGCTAATATTTTTAATATTTTTGCTGTACAGAATCCGCCCTGACATTCACCAAATGATGCTCTTGTCATAAATTTTATATCGTCAAGCGTCCTTGCACCATTTTTTATTGCATCTATTATTTCTTTTTTTGTAACTTTATTACAATGACAAATCATTTCTCCAGCATTTGGATCATTTTCTATAATCTTATTCCATTCTTCTCTTTCTATGTGAACTAAATGCGGTGTCCTATCGATTTCATGTATATAATTCTCACGTGGATATAATTTAATCCCTAGCTTTTCTTGAATTAAATAATCAACAACATATTTTGCAATAGCTGGAGCTGCAGTTAGTCCTGGTGATCTTATACCAGAAGCGTGAATTACTCCACTTTTACCAACATCTATATAGAAATCCTTTTTTTCTGTTTCTGGTCTTAATCCTGCAAATGTTTTAACAAGATGTCTCCTGAAATTTAAGTTTGGAACTAATTTTGTTCCCTTTTCTCTAATTTCATTTAATCCATCCCTTGTAGTTGCTGTATCAAATTTCGACATTACCCTATTTGCATTTGGACCTACTAAATATCCTCCATCTACCGTTGGTAAAACTAAACAACCTTTAGAAATTCCTGTTGGTACTGGAAATATCGTTGAATTAACATATTTAAAATCCTTTGAAAGTAAGAAATATTCACCCTTTACAGGAAAAATTTCCGGTACTTCATCACCAAAAAGCTTTGCAACTTCATCTGCAAATAATCCAGCAGCATTAATAACTAAATCTGCAAAATATTCTGATTTATCCTGGAATTTTAATAAGAATTTCCCGTTCTTTTTTTCTACTTCTACTAATCTCTTTTTTATTAATGTTCTTCCACCATTTACTCTAACAGATTTTGCTGCTTGCATAGCAACAATCCATGGATCAAATATACCTGCAATCTCGCAGAATAATGATCTTTTAGCTTTAGGATTTATATTTGGTTCCATTTCAAGCAATTCCATTTTCTCAATTATTTTTACTTCTTTTACACCGTTCTTTTCTGCTTTTTTTAATAAATTGTATATGTATTTTGTTTCTTCATCTTCTATAGCTACAACATGAGAACCTACACGTTTTAAATCAAATTTTAATTCTTTTTGTAATTCTGTATATAATTGATTTCCTTTATAACATAATTGTGCCCTTAAACTACCTGGTGGATCATCATATCCACCATGTAAAACTGCAGAATTGGATTTTGTTACTCCCATTCCAAAATTGGTTTTTGCCTCAAAGAGCCATACATCTTCAACATACTTATTCAATTCTCGGGCAATTAATGTTCCTACAATCCCCCCACCAATTACAGCTATCAAAAAACCACTCCCTTTCATCTATATAACTCGATATTTTCTATTTTATCAGATTTAAAATAATATAATAAATTTTCATATATTTTTATATTTTCTACTTCTTCTTTATCTGTTCCACTATTTAAATATTTATAGTCTAATAAATTTAAATTAGTATTGTATATATATATTTCGTTATTATAAGATAAAAAAGCCATTTTGTCATCATATATATCATAATCTTTAATCTTTGATAATTCTATCTCTTTCTCAAAAAATATTATTCCATTCTTATAATGATATTTTATTAGCTTATTTGATGTTAGCAATATTAATATATTATCATTATTATATATTATTTTTTGAGGATTTTCTATATTTTCTTGAAAATATATATTATAGTCTTTATCCATTAATGTTAATTTTTTATCTTCTAAAACAGTTATACAGCAATTATTTACTGCTACCGATATATATTTACCTTTAATCTCTTTATCTAAAAATGGATAATATGGATTTGTTATATCATAAACATAAAGACCTTCTATATTTGTTAAATATAATTCTAATTTATTATCCTTTTTTTCAATGTGGATATCTTTTATGTTTTTTATTTTTATAAAAGATGTTTTATTACCATTTATATGCACAAATTCTATTCCCTCATTTGTTTTTAAAATTAAAAAATTGTTATATTTTATATATGATTCTATCTTACTATCAGACTCAAAAATTCTCTTTTTTTCTATATAATCTCCATACGTTCTTAATTTATATAAAACATTATCTTTTGTTATATATATTTCATATGTTTTTGTTGAAAAAGTATAAGGTCCATAAATATATTTATTTTTTAATTTATCTCTTATAATAAGATACCATTTATAGTTTATCCCTGGTTTTAGAGAAAGCCTTAATTTATTGTAATTTAATTTCTTATCATAAATTTTTTCATTATTTTTGTATAACAAAAATTCTGTAGTATAATCTATTGGATAATAAATACTCCAGGAAAATTGAATCTCTTCAGAACTAATATCGTGATCAAAATTTGGATATATGTTTTCCACTTTTGGTTTATTTAATTGAAGAAAAAATCTATTTATTTCTGATTCAACAACACCTGATTTAGTATAAGCTATTATTTTCCAATAATAATTTTTATTAGATATTAGATCTGTTATTATATAAGTATTTTTTTCACCCATGTATATTATTTTCATATTTGTAGATTCATCACCAAAAAAAAGTTTATAATATTCAACAGGTATATTTAAATTCCAAGATAATTTTATTGAATCACTATACTCAATTATTTCATAATTCTTTGGTGTAAATCTCCAGATAATATTAGAAAATGATATCATTATAATTAATAAAAATATAATTATAAGTATTTTTTTCATATTTACCTCCATAATTTTATTTTCAATTTAATTATAACACAAAAGTTATAGAGGAAATATGTGTTTTAAAATTTTTTTATTGAGGTGAGAAATGAGAATATTAGGAATTGATCCTGGCTATGGGAGAATTGGCTTCGGAATAGTTGATAAAATAGGAAATAATTTTAAATTAGTGGATTTTGGTGTTATTGAAACAAATAAAAAGTCTGATTTGAATGCCAGATTATTAGAAATTTATGATTCATTAGGTAATTTAATAGAAAAATTCAATCCTGATGAATCCGCTGTAGAAAGCTTATTTTTCTTTAAAAATGTAAAAACTGCCATTCAAGTGGGAGAAGCAAGAGGGGTTATATTACTCGCTTTACAAAAGGCGAATATACCTATATATGAATATACGCCATATCAAGTGAAACAAGCGATTACAGGTTATGGCAGGGCTGAAAAAGGTCAAATTCAAAGAATGTTAAAGGTTGTTTTTAATCTTAAAAAAACACCCACTCCTGATGATGCTGCTGATGCATTAGCTATTGCCTTTTGCCATGGAAATTTTCAAAAATATAATAATAAATAATTATTTCTTATTTTTCTCTTAAAATCTTCAATATTTTAAGATATTGTGATATAATTTATAAAAATAAAATTCAGGAGGATTAATAATGAGATCAAATATTGGAATTGATTTAGGAACTGCTAATACTTTAGTTTATGTTAAAGGAAAAGGCATTCTTGTTAATGAACCCTCTGTTATTGCTATAGAAAAAGATTCTAAAGAAATATTGACAGTTGGTAAAGAAGCCAAAAAAATGATAGGGAAAACACCAGCAAATATTATTGCTGTTAGACCTTTAAAAGATGGGGTTATTGCTGATTATAATACAGCTTTAGCTATGTTAAAATATTTTATTAGTGCTTCTGTTGGATCTTTTACATTTTTCAAACCAACTGTTGTAGTTGGTGTCCCTACTGATGCAACAGAAGTTGAACGAAGCGCTTTACACAAAGCAACGTTAGATGCAGGAGCAGGTAAAGCTTTTTTAATTGAAGAAGCTATGGCTACTGCTATTGGTGTTGGTTTAAATGTAGAGGAAGCTTCTGGAAATATGGTTGTCGATATTGGCGGAGGCACCACTGAAATAGCTGTAATTTCTCTTGGAAGTATTGTAATTTCAAAATCAATAAGAATTGCTGGAGATGAATTAGACGAATCTATAATAAACTACGTTAAAGATAAATCTGGACTTTTAATTGGGGAAAGAACAGCCGAAAAAATTAAAAAGAAAATTGGTAATACATGGCCTAATGACGAGTATGACAATGAGGAAATAGAAATAATAGGAAGAGATATTTTATCTGGACTTCCAAAAAATATAATTTTAAAAGGTTATGAAATAAGAGAAGCTATTAATACATCTGTTTCAAAAATTATAGAACAAATAAAATTAACAGTTGAGGAAACTCCTCCAGAACTTCTAACTGACATTGTTATGAAGGGGATTTATCTTTCTGGCGGTGGCGCACTTTTGAAAGGTCTTAAAGAATTGATCGAGCATGAAACAAAGATAAAAGTTATCATTGCTGAAGATCCGTTAACTGCAGTTGCAAGAGGTGCTGGTATGGTATTGGATAAAGTGAAAATTTTGGAAAATCTATCTAAGTTACAAAAGTAATATGTTTAGAAAATTTGTTTCATATACTATCATATTGATTTTTATAGCTATATTATCAACATTATTTCCATATATAAATTATATTATATCCAGAGTAAATTATCCTCTGGATATTGTTTTTTTTGAAATAAGAAATAATTATTCACTTTTAACCAAAAATGCAGACTATTTGAAAAATTTGGAGGAATCTATATCTAATTCGATAATATATTTTGAAATACAAAATAAAAATATTGATTTAAAAACCACCTTAACCCCAGGTATATTTATAAATGAAGATTCAAAATATATATATGTAAAAACTACACAAGATGTAAAAAACGAAGAAATTGCTTTTACAAGAAGTGGGGAAATTTTAGGTTTTGTTAGCGATTCTTTTAAAAATAACAAGATTATAAAAAAACTTGGATGGGGAAATCATGAAATTTTTGGAGAATTTGACAATATAGAATTATTGATAAAAGAAAGTGGAAACGGAAATCTTATTATTAATATTCCAGAGGGTTTTTCTATATTTCAAAATAAAAAACATGCAAAAATTTTGATTTCTGATTCTAATTGGCTAAATACAACATTATCTGTTGAAGGATTTGTGTATAAAAAATCTAATAATATTTACTATATAGTTCCAGATAAATTGAAAGATAATGTTATTTTATTTAGTGAATTTGGGGTGAAATGATGCAATATATTTATATATTTATTATGACAATGATATCTTCTTCCTGGGATAGATGGATGGGTGATGTTTTATTTTTTTCTTTTCCTATAGTATTTTTAATTGTCCAATATTTATTTAAAGAAAAATTTTATTTTTTTGCTTTTTTATATTCCATAATATATTTTTCTTCTAAATATGATATTGGATTAATGACAATATTATTTTTTATATTAATAATAGCCTCATTCCATATTTTTGAATTTTTAGAAAAAAGTTTTTTTAGAAGCCTTCTAAGTGCATCTATTCCTTTGTTTTTTCTATCTTTTATAAATAAAAACTATTATGTCTTATTAATTTCATACATATTATTATCTATAACACATTTTATCCTCATTGGAAGGGTCGATAGAAATGAAAGAATACAGGTTTAAATTTTTTGTTATTTTTATTTTTATTTCTTTTTCATTTCTTATAATTAGAGCTTTTTATATCCAAATAATTCAACATAATTTATATTCAAAAGAAGTTGAAGAATTAAGCACCAAAATTTTAACTCTAAACCCTATAAGAGGTAATATTTATGACAGAAATGGTGTTTTATTAGCTTGGAATGAAAAGGTTTATGTAATTGAAAATTATAGTGAATCTTTCTCTGAAAAAGATATAAAAACTCTAAAAAAAGTTTTTTCTACAATTACAAATTCTCCAGAAACATATATAGATAAATTGATTTTCCAAAAAAAAATTACAGTGAATCTTACTGCTGCTAACATTAAGCAAATTTCAAATATAAAGGGTTTACGAGTTTTCGAAAAATATATAAGAAAATATAAAGATAATACTATTTATCCAATTGTTGGGTATGTAAATTCTGAAGGTGTCCCATTATATGGTATTGAAAAAGAATATGATGATATTTTAAAGGGAAAACCCGGGTATCAAATTGTAAAAATCACACCAAGTGGTCGTGTAGATAAGGTTTTAGAAACTGTTGAATCTGTAAAAGGTAAAGATTTATATTTAACAATAGATTATAATTTACAAAAATATATTTATGATGAAATGGAAAAATATAAAAAACCTGGCTCTGTTATAATGTCTAATCCAAATAATGGAGATATTCTTGCTTTAGTTAGTTATCCATCTGTTGAACCAAATTTATTTTCTTCAGGCCTTTCTATACAAGATTGGAAAAAAATAATATATGATACTAAACAGCCATTAATAAATAGAGCTATCTCTTCTGTTTATGCTCCAGGATCCGTTATTAAGCCGTTTTTTGCTCTTGTAGGTTTAGAACAAGGAATTTCTCCAGAAGCCACTGTTAATTGTAAAGGAAAATTTGAACTTGAAAATTCTCAAGGAAAAGTTATTGCTGAGTATTATGATTGGAATATTTTTGGGCATGGAATTACTGATCTTGTGAAATCATTACGTGTATCATGTAATGTATATTATTATAATCTGGGATTAAAACTGGGAATTGATACAATGAGTGCTTATGCAAATATGTTTAATATTAATGAAAAAACCGGGATTGATTTAACTGGTGAAGTAAGCTCTGTTTTTCCTAGTAGAAGCTGGAAAAAAGAAAAATTTGGTAGTGATTGGTTTATTGGAGAAACGGTTTTAACTTCAATTGGCCAAGGTTATATGCAATTTACGCCAATCAGTATTTTAAGATTATATAATATATTAGCCACAAAAGGTAAATATTATAAATTTCATGTATTTAATAAATATATAAAAAATATCTCTGGTGAAGAGGTACATTATGAAAAAAAACTATCTTTTTCACATAATATTAAACCTATAGATTATTTCACAATCTTAAAAGGTTTAATTGAAGTAACAACTTATCCTGGAAATAGTACAAACGGAGGAACAGCATATCATGTATTTAAAGATTTTAAAGCATTAGTTGCTGGAAAAACAGGTACTGCAGAAGTTACTGGTGGAAAATCACCTCATTCCTGGTTTGCTGGATTTATGCCTGCGAATAATCCAGAAGTATCTATTGTTTCTTTTGTAGAAAATGGTGGATATGGTTCTGAAGTTGCTGCACCTATTGCCAAAAAAGCTTTGGAAAAATATATCAAATTAAAAAATAATTATAAACAACAAAATTAGGAGGTAGTTTTATGAAAAAATATGTGATTTTTATTTTGATATGTATAATATCTTTACTATCTTTTTCTGATGATTTATTTATCTTTAGAAATACGGGAATAATAAGTAAAGATTACCCATGGACTGATGAAATAAAAATACCTTTAGATAAAAATGAAAATGTAGTTTTTATTGAAAATGCTGATTTTTATAAAATATCTTTATCAAACTTAGATGATATTAATTTTAAAATTATTGGAGATTCTGATGATTTAAAAAATGCTTTGGGTAGTAGAATCACAATGGTTAATTCAAATCCAATTATTTTAAAGGACGTTTTAAATTTAAATTATATTTACTTTTTTAATTCATATTTAAATTTATGGTGTAGAACTGATGCAATAAATTTAGACTCTTTATTAAACCATAAACTTTTATATGCTAAAAATGTTAAAGGTAAAGTAATGCTTTCAAAACCTTTATCATGGGATTTATTTTATTCATTAAAAAATAATAGCGATTTATATGTCACATATACCATAAGTGGAAATATAAAAACAACTTATAACACTATCTTAATAGATGAAAACTTTAACATAAGCAACAAATCAAATAATGATTTAGGATATACTAAATCTATGACTTTTGAATCTGCCCAATATGTTCCACAAATCGAAAATGAAAGTGCACTAATAAATTTGGGAGAAATAAAACCGTTTAATGGTGAATTCTCAAAAGTTATAAAACTCGGAACTATTAAAAATTATGAGGATATTAATTTTTTAAACATAAATTTCTATTCCAATTCATTTGAGAATAAATATTTAAATATAATAAGAGAGTTTGAAAATACTAAAGAAAATGGTCTGGGAATACCATTAATTAAAGGCAATATTTATATTTTCACAAAAAAGGAAAATAAAGAATTTATACAAAAGGTTGCAACTTTTTCAAAAACTAATGAAAATGAGATTGGCAAAATTAATCTCGGACAATCATGGAATTCAACAGCTAAATTAAAAGTATTAAACGAAACCAGAACAAAAAATTATATAGATAAAACTTTTAATATAAATGTCAAAGGTAATGGAAAGACTGAAATAGAAATATCTGGACAATCTTTAAATTTATTAAGTATTAAAGGTAATTATATAAAAAAAGATATCTACAGCGACAAAATTGTTATATATATTCAAGGTACTCAAAATTTAGAATTAACTATTAGAAGTAATATAAAATAAAGAGGAGGAAAAAATGAATATTGTTTTCGATTTAGATGGAACTTTAATTAAAACAGAGAATATTGCTTTACCAGCTATTAGAAAGGTATTAAAAGATTTAAATTATGATCCAAATATTCCGAATTCTGAAATATTAAAATATATTGGTTATACCATTGATGATATTTTTGAAGGTCTTTTAAAAACTAAAGATGATAAAATCATAAATAAGGCTATTAAATTGTTAGATAAATATGAAATAGAAATAATTAAAAATACCAGTATAAAAGACATATTCTTTGATGGTGTTTTTGAAGTCTTGGAACGTTTAAAACATAATGGTCATAAATTATTTATTCTCTCAAATTGTAATATAAAATATATGATAACAATATTAGAAAGAGGATTAAATAAATACATTGATTCTCCTCATTGTGCAGAAATGTATGATTGGAAAGAAAAAGATTTTGTTTTAAGATTAATATCCGATGGAAAAAAGGATTTTGTGATGGTTGGAGATAGACATAAAGATATAGAAGCGGCTAAAACTAATAGTTTCATATCTATTGGTTGTGCATATGGTTTTGGTTATAATGAAGTTAAAGATGCAGACTATATAATTAATGATATAAAAGAGTTAATTCCGATAATAAAACAAATAAACCTGGGATAACCCAGGTTTATTTGTTTAGACTGTTAACAAAATGAGACCATAAAAAATTTTGTGTAAATAAAAAGTAGAAAAAATAGGTAACCCTCTTCTTGGTATGGTAAAATAAAACCAAGAAGGGGGTATTTTAAATGGCAAAGAGAAAGAAAAAAGAAGAAAGTAACATTGAAAAGTTAGCAAAGTTAATAGCAAGGGATCCAGAAGTAAACACAATGAAAGACGTATATGACAAGATAAAAGAATTGATGGGACCAATAATACAAGAAATGTTAGAAGCAGAATTAGAAGATGAATTAGGATATGAGAAATACGATAAGGAAAATAAAGAAACGGATAACTCCAGAAATGGATACAGCTCAAAAAAGGTAAGATCAAGCATGGGTGAGATGGAATTGAAAATACCCAGAGATAGAAAGGGTGAATATGAACCGAAAATAATACCAAAATATAAAAGAGATATTTCAGATATTGAAAGTAGAATAATAGGAATGTATGGTTTGGGATTAAGTACGAAAGATATAGTTAGGAATGTTGAAGATATATATGGTGTAGAATTATCAGCTGAAATGATAAGTAAAATTACTAATAAGATATTACCAGAAATTAGAGAATGGCAAAGCAGACCATTAGAAGAGATATACACTTTTGTTTTCATGGATGGAATAGTATTTAAAGTAAAAGATGATGGTGAGATAATTAAAAAGACTGCATATGTTGTAATAGGTGTAAATATTGATGGATTTAAAGAAGTTCTTGGTATATATATAGGTGAAATAGAATCATCAAAATTCTGGTTAAGAGTATTAAATGATTTAAAAAATAGAGGAGTTAAAGATATATTAATAGCTTCAGTAGATGGATTAACTGGATTTCCACAAGCAATTAAAGCAGCATTTCCTGATACTGTAGTACAAAGATGTATAATACATCAAATAAGAAATACATTAAAATATGTTAATTACAAAGATAGAAAAGAACTTGTAAATGATTTAAAAAAAGTATATAAAGCACCCAATAAAGATATAGCCTATTCAAATCTACAGGATTTAAAAGAAAACAAATGGACAAAATACAAATTGGCATTAGAGAGTTGGGAAAAACATTGGGAAACAATATCTCCATATTTTGATTATGGTGATGAAGTAAGAAAAATAATGTATACAACAAATGTAATAGAATCATTGAATAGGCAATATAGAAAAGTGACTAAAAATAAAACATCTTTTCCAAATGATGATGCATTATTAAAAATATTATATTTAGCAACAATAGATGCAACAAAAAGATGGACAGCTCGATATAGAAACTGGAGTAAAGTCCTAAACGAACTATCCATCTTTTTCAAAGAAAGAATCACAAAATACGTCTATAATTCTTAATGCAACTAAATTCCAAAACCTGTAACAATCAATAATACATAAAACCAAATACTAAAAACTAACGCCAAAAATATATTCTTAATTTAATAATGTTAAATCTTGCAGTGAAAATTGCAAAAAGGTGTTTGTTTTTAAAAATCCACATCAAAAACTTCTGAAAATTACTATTAAAGCATATTACAATATAGACGATAATTCATATGAAAATAATTTAAGAATTATAATCCAATTTAATTAATTTATTACCATCCAAGAAGAGGTATTTACACAAAAAATTACATGCTACCAACAAAATATTTGAATATGGGCAAATATTTGAATTTTCTCAAAATTTTCGCTTCGCGAAGCTTTTTATTTTACTATTTAAATACAATTTTAATAAAATCCCTTGCTTCGAAAAAACTTAAAACATTTTTTGTAAAAAACTATGTTTGTTCTCAATACGATGTATTAAAAATATGCTCATAAATATTATTTTTTGAAAATATTTTGTATTTAATTTTTGAGTTTGTCTATAAACTATAATAAACTTGGTATAATCCAAGTTTATTTTTCTCTAACTTCAAAAATTATTTCTAAAAACAAAGAACTGTCTCTAAAATCCGGTGCTTTTTGTTTCCAGGATTCTAACTTTTCTTTTGTTTCATCTACATATTCTTCGTAACATAATTCACAACTTCCAGAACGATAAAATTTTATAAATCTTATCTTATCTTCTTCTTCAATTAATTTAAATGCGCTATCTTCTTCTTCGAATAAAATTTCTTTTACAACTTCCGATGCCTTTTCATCTTTTATTTCATTTTCAAAGTATTTTTTTACATCATCATAGTTTTTTAATCTTTTAAATATTCTTTTATGCATAAATACCTCCTAATAATGATATTTTTCGTTATTATTTATTTTGAAAGCTCTATATATTTGTTCTAATAAAAGCAATACAGCCATTTCATGTGTAAATGTCATTTTTGAAATTGATAATAAAAAATCTGCATTTTTTCTTATTTCTTCATGATGACCTAATGGACCACCTATAAAAAAAGAAATATTCTTTTTTCCTATTCTCCATCTTTCTATTTTATTTGCAAAATCTATAGAAGGTAGTTCTTTACCTCTTTCATCTAAAACTACTTTAAAAACATCTGGTAAAAAGTATTTATCAAATTTTTCTTTATCTTGATTTTTATATTCTTTCTCCGTTATTTTATTTAAATCATTAGAAAGAGGCAATTCTACTAATTCAACTCTATCATATTTGCTATTCCATTTTAAATATTGTTCTATACCCATTTTTATAAATTTTGTTTTAGGTTTACCTATTACAAATATTTTAATCATCCAATTCAGCCTCAACTTTCCAATATCCGTTTCTTGAAGACCCTACCCTTGTTAGTAAATTTTTCTTTTTCATTTTTGAGATGTATTCTTTAATAGTATTTAAACTTAAATCCAACTCCTTAGCTAATTCTTTTCTTGTAATTTTAGAATTTTCTTTCATTTTAATTAATATTTTTTTCTCTAAATCTGTAATTTGATATGATGTCTTTGGGGTGGTCTTTGAACCGTAAATAATAACCTCCAACCCACCAGCTATTTCTTTAATATCAGGTTCTTTTAATTCATTCATTTTTAATTCTGTAATAGCTCTTTTAATACCACTCCCATATCTTTCAATAAAACCTATATCTCTAAATATTTCTGCTATTAACTTATTTCTAGGGTGAGATTTTTGATTTCCTTTTTTAACGTCTTCTATATTAAGATCATATGGTAATCTACCTGAATTCCACAATACTATTTTATCTGGAAAAATTTGGAATTGTGAGTGTTCACCTCTATAATCTCTATGAACAATAGCATTTATAACAAATTCTCTAATTGCATTAATGGATATTGCCATTTTTCTGTTCTTTGAACTTTACCATCAAATATGTATTCTTTTAAAATATATGATTTTATGAAATCCATTACTTCTTCTACCTCTGAGATTAAATCATTTCTTATTATTTTTGATTTTTTTATTGTTATTTCATCTTGAAATAAACCTATTTGTATATCAGTCATATCTAATGGTTTTTTTGAAAACAAAAGCAATGATGCATTTGTAGGAAATTCCATTTGATTTTTTTCTATAATTAAAGAGTACTTTCTTAAAAAAGATAATGGATTATCTAAATCAATTTCTAGATTTTTTTCTATCATTTTCATAACCTTTAATATTTTATTTTCATCTAAATCGTTAATTGACTTATTCTCATTAATAAGATAATCCCAACTTGTATTTCTTGTTCTTAAATACATTTCTGCAACTTCTGATAATCCCATATGATGATCTCTATTTTTTGTTCTTATATAATATCTTCCTTTAAATGATACGGGCTTTATCGGAAATTCTATCACTTCAAAAGCTACTACTTTTTTATTCTCTATTTCAAATATAGATATTTCTGGAGTTATATATGGTGACGTTTTATTTTTTATTTCTGTTAACCATTTTTGTATACTTTCTTTACCTAAATTTATTCCTTTAATTTCACCCTTATCTGAAATACCTATTATGACAATTCCACCTTTATAATTAGAAAAAGCACATAGTGCTCTTATTACTTCATCAGAGAATTTTTCTTTAAATTCTATATATTCATTTTCTCCATTTTTTATATATTTTAATATATCATCTTTTTTCATATCTTCACCTACTCATTATCCAGATAATTCTCTTCATTAAATGTTTCTGTTGTTGCTATACCCTTTGTAACCAATCCCAATAAAAATGAAAAGGTTATTATCTGACTTCCGCCATATGAAATTAATGGCAATGGAACACCAGTTACGGGCATAATTCCTAAATTCATTCCAATATTTTCATATACATGAAAAAATATTATTGCAATTGTTCCAAAATATATATATTTCCAGAATTTTCTGGATGTTTTCATAGAATATTGATAAATTCTATAAATCAGTAAAGCATATAACCCTATAACAAATAATATTCCAGTAAATCCTAATTCTTCTCCAATAACCGCTATTATAAAATCATTATGATCTTCTGGAACAAAATTCGAAAGATTCATAAATCCATTCAAATATCCTTTGCCAAATAAACCACCTGATCCAATAGCTCTAATTGCTTGCAATGTATTATATGCAACACCTGCAGCATTTTTTTCTGGAAATAAAAAACCAATTATCCTTGCTCTCTGATAATCTTTCATAAAATAAAATGCAAATGGTGAAGAAAATAACATTAAAAACAATGATGTTTTCCATGTTCTTTCATGTTGTCCTGATATATAGGTTAATAAAAACCATAATCCAAATGTGAATAAAGTCATTCCTAAATCTGGTTGTTTAAAAATTAAACCTAGTCCTATTAATGTTGTAAATGATAGTATATAATATGCTTTTTTATTTTTTTCTGCTAAATATTTTGAAAAAATTATAAGTGTAAATACTAAAAATAAATGTGATGGTTGAATCCCTACAGGTCCTACTCTTATCCATCTTCTTGCGCCATATCTTGCTCTTTCAAAAAGTAATACATACAATAATAAAAACATAGTTATAGCGTATAAATGAGGAATTATACTTTTTAATATTCTTTCTTTTAAAAAATATGTTAGGAAAAATATTATTATTCCTAACATAGAAAATATTATTTGCTTATAGTAATTATCTTCAATATATTCACCATATGTAGCTGTTCTAACCATTAAAATACCAAAAATCAATAAAGAAAAATATATTAATGGAACTATATATTCAAATTTTCGCATTCTTTCAAAAGGTTCAACATTTATTTTCACAGATATTTCCTCCTAAGAAACTCTATAAATTGTTTTGCTAAATCTGGATCAAATTGTTTCCCAGCATTTTTTTCTATATCTCTAATAATATCGTATATAGACTTTGCCTTTTTATATGGTCTTACTGTTATCATTGCATCGAAACTATCAGCCAACATAATAATTCTTGAAATAAATGGAATATTATCACCTGATAATCCATCTGGATAGCCATTTCCATCCCATCTTTCATGATGGTGTCTAACAATCTTCGAATATTCAGAAAGATATGGATTACTTGCTAATAATTCATAACTTTTCACAGGGTGCTCTTTTATTAACTCGTATTCATCATCATCTAGTTTAGCCGGTTTATTTAAAATTGTTTGTGGAACAAAGAATTTCCCTATATCATGTGTAATTCCAGCCCAATATACCTTTTTTATATCTTCTTTATTCATATCAAGAAATTCCGCAAATTCAGATGCTATTTCTGCAACTCTCTCAGAGTGCCCACGGGTATATTTATCATAATATTCTAAAGCATTTACTAATGTTAAAATTATATTTTTATGTAATTGCCCTTCTTCTTTAGATAATCTTTTTAACTTAATAAAAAAAGATGATAAAATTGATAATGCTTCAACAAATTTGATAGTTTCATCTGAAAAATTTATTTCTCTTTCTGTATCTAACGATAATTGACCTATAATATCCTCATTGACTTTCAAAGGAGCTAATATGCTTTTTTTGATATTTTTACTTGCTTTATCTAGTATTTCTCTATCTTTTTCAGATAATAAATTTTTATCTTTTTCAACTATATTTTCTATTATAGAAATTTTTTCTGTATATAAAAACGTTTCATCTGTAAATTTTACTAATTTTAACTTTTCAATATCATGACCATAAGCAGATATAAATTTCCATTCCTTATTTTCTTTAATAGCTATGCTTCCATAATCTATTTCCGGGACTATTTCTATTGATATGCGCAATAATTTATCAAAAAATTCCTTTTCATCTTTATCATATAAACTTAAAGTTCCTATAATTCTGACTATATTCTCAAATTTGTTAATATATTCTTCTAATCTGACATTCAATGAAATTAATTCTTCATTCATTGCTTTTGTTTCTTCTAATGATGCCTCTAATTCCTCTTTATTACTATTAAGATTTTCAATCAAATTATTATAAGATTGCCTTAGCATTTCAAATTCATAAAATTCAAATTCCTTATCATATGGCTTATTTTCATACTTTTCTATATGCTTTGTAAACCCTTCAATTGGATATATTATTTTCTTCTCCAAATCTCCTAATTCTATATATTTAATTAAATAATATAAAAATAAAATTATAAAAAGTAAAATAATTGTAGCTAAAAATAGCAATTTTGCCTGATTGGAATAATCAAATATATAATAATAGTCATCATTATAAAATTTTATTTTTATCTTTTTTATGAAGCTTTTATTTATGTTATTCAACTCAGTTTCTGATAATAAATATTCATCCTTATCTAATATATTTTTTATAGAATTTAATAACAATTCTTTAGAATATTCAATAATTAAAATCCCCTGAAAAAGAGTTTCATCAGTATCTACTAATGTGTAATAATATGGAAGAATTATATATACAATATCTTTTCTTGATAAAATTTTATAATTTTTAGGTTTTTTTATATATTCCAAATTTTCTTTTATTATATTTTTTATATCTTTTTCAATATCAATATTTTCTGGATATTTTGCATTTACATAATCAAACGTTGGTTTATAGTCCATTACTCCTATCAAATTATTTCTATTCAACAAAAATTCTTTTAATGTATTCTCATTATCAACAGAATATGAATATAATTTAGAAAATAAAATTGAATTAGTCACTATATTATTCTTTTGGCTAATTATCAATTCATTTATTTTTTGATATTTAAGTGTTGCCCTTGCATCAACAGATTTTCTTATTAAAAATATCATATTAAATAATAAAAAAATATATATACTTGTCAAAAGGATCAAAAAGGTTTTTTTAATATGCGTTTTGAACCATTTTCTTAAATATTCTTTATTCATCGTCCACCTCAATAATTTATCAAATTCTCTTCTCTGTATTTCAAAAGTAAAAGGTTGATCTTTTTTAATAAATTGTTATCTCTTACACCAATTCCAACATCATTTTTTGTTAAAGGTTCTCCATATATTTCAACTGGATATTTTTTCATTAAATATAATGCGTTAACTAAATCAAAAAATGCTCCATCTACTTTTCGATTTAATAGTGATTCTAAACATTCCTCATTTGTATCAAAAACCATATAACTTACATTTTTTCCTTTATTTTTCCATTGAATTACTGTTTTATATCCAGTAGAATCCTTTTTTACAGCATATGTTGTTAATTTTTCCTTTTCATTTTCTTTTAATTTTAATATTACTAATCCTGTTGTTAAATAAGGAATTGAAAATTTGATGCGTTTTTTTCTTTCTTCTGTAATATGTATTCCACCAATAATGATATCTATATTTTTCAAACCATTTTCAATTAAATCTGGAAATGAATAAACTAATATATCAACTTTTTCATTTAAATCTTTAGAAAGCATTTTAATTATATTTATATCTATTCCTTTCAATAAATATCCATTATCAGTTTCCTCAAAATATGCATATGGTTCTGTCAATGCCACACCAACTTTTAAAACTCCAAATATTGTTATTCCAAAAAATAAAATACTGAATATTAAAAATTTTTTCATTAACTCACCACCAAAAATTAAAAATTAATTATTTTGTAGTATAATATAAGAAACGATAATTCGGTTTAATAACAAAATACAATAGTATTGAAGCATATTTATTATATCACAAAAATAATTGTTTTTTTTAATAATTTTAATGAAAGGATGCAGTGATATGAGAATAAATATTATAGGCCCTGGAAAAGTCGGCAAAAGCCTATATAATTGTTTTTTAGAAAAAAATATTGAAGTTACCCTAATTGATAAAAATTATGATTATAGTAAGGATATTTTAAAAGGTATTGTTTTAATTACAACTCAAGACGAGAATATAATTAATATTTGGAATAATTTAAAAAATTATAATATTTCAAATATAAATGCTGTTGGTCACTGTAGTGGATATTTGGATTCTTCATTTTTTGGAGATATCCCACATTTTTCGATGCATCCTAATTTTCCTTTTTCTTCTGTTGTCAATTGTAATATGATTAAAGGTATTACCTGGGGTATAGAAGGAAATAAAGAGGGTATAGAAATTGCTAAAAAATTAGTTACTATTTTAGAAGGTAAATATGTTATAATACCACAAAATAAAAAAAAATTATATCATTTAGCTGCTGTAATATCTTCTAATTTTTCTTACGCATTAATAAAAATGTCTAAAGATATATATAAATATATGGAAATAAATGATATAGAGCATTTGATAAATCTCAGTATTAAATCTTTAGAAAATATAAAAGAAAAAGGTTTAAAAAATGCCTTAACTGGACCAGTTGCAAGAAATGATTTAAAAATAATTAAAGAAGAAGAATTTGAATTTGAGAAGTTTTTTGGAAATAAAATAGTATATGATTTTTTTATTGACACGCTTTATAAAATTAAGGAGGGTGAAAATGAACATAAAAAAAATATTGAAAATGAAAAATAAAGAAAAAATAGCTATGATCACTGCATATGACTATGTAAGTGCAAAAATAGCCGAAGCTGCTGGAATCGATATGATTCTTGTTGGAGATTCTGCTTCAAATGTTATGTTGGGAAATGATGATACTGTAAAAATTGGTATGGATGAAATGCTAATTTTTATAAAAGCAGTAAAAAAAGGTGCTCCTAACACTTTCGTTGTTGGAGATATGCCATTTTTAAGTTATCAAGTATCAGAAAGTGAAGCTATTAAAAATGCTGGACTTATATTAAAAGCTGGTGCTGATGCTGTTAAGCTTGAAGGAGGAAAATATGTTGCTCCATTAATTAATAAAATGGTAAATTATGGTATACCTGTAATGGGTCATATTGGATTTACTCCACAATCATATAAACAAATTGGTATTTCTTCTAAAGGAAAAACTAAAACAGAAGAAGATATGCTGATTGAAAGCGCTATTGCTCTTGAAGAAGCTGGTGCTTTTTCTATTGTATTAGAAATGGTTACAGAACTCGTTGCAAAAAAAATTACTGAAACTATTTCAATTCCGACTATTGGAATTGGTGCTGGAAGATTTTGTGATGGTCAGGTTTTAGTATGGCATGATTTTTTGGGTTTAAATAAAGATTTTGAACCTAAATTCTTGAAAAAATATTTAAATGGATTTGAGTTATTTAAAAAAGCTATTGAAAATTATTCTAATGAAGTAAAAAATGGAAAATTTCCTACTATTGAAAATGTATTTAAACCAATAGAAAGTAGTGATCAAAAATAATTGGAGATAAAACAATATATTTCGATACAATAGATTCAACAAACAAATTTTTAAAAGAGAATTGGAAAGAATTACCTTCAGAAACAGTTGTTTGGGCTTCAAAACAAATTGGTGGATATGGAAGAATGAAAAGAGAATGGATATCACCAAGAGGGGGTTTATGGTTTTCTGTATTATTTAAACCTAAAAATAGACCTATGAATCCTTGGCATTATGTTCGACTTTACACAATGGCTGTTAAAGAGGTTTTAAAAAAATACCGCCTTAATTCTGTTATAAAATGGCCTAATGATTTACTAGTTAATGATAAAAAAATATGTGGTATTTTAGGGGAAGGAATATATACCGGAAGAGCTTTTGCTGCTATTATAGTTGGTATTGGATTAAATGTTAATAATAAAATCCCAAATGAATTAAATGATATTGCTACTAGCTATATTGACGAGAAAAACAAAGAATTAAATCTCGAAAAATTGCTTAAGCAAATAAATAATACAGCATATTATAATTATTATATAAAATATTTTAAAAATAATACAATTTCCGTATTTACAAAAAAATGGATAAGTAATCTTAACATTAGAAACGGAGATTTTATAAAAATCATCTCTCAAAACGGTGAAAAACGTGGTAAAATTGTTTCAATACATGGAGACTATTTAGAAGTAATGCTTGAAAACGGTATAATAGAAAATGTTTATGCTGGCGAAGTTTCATTGAGAAAGGAGAGTGTTTAAAATGGGAATTGATCCAAAAAAGTTAAAAGTTTTATTGACAGAAGAACAAATATTGCAAAAAGCCAAAGAATTAGGAGTAAAAATAACAGAGTATTATAAAGATATTGATGATGAAATAATCGCTGTTTGTGCATTAAAAGGCTCTATCCACTTTTTCTCTGATTTAGTGAAAAATATTGACCATGATATGAAATATTATTTTGTTAGAGTTTCAAGCTATCACGGTGGAACATCTTCAACTGGTTCTATAACTGTTAACAGTTGGACAAATGAACCATTAGAAGGAAAACATATTCTTATTGTTGAAGATATTGTAGATACTGGAAATACAATAAGATTCTTAATGAATGAAATAAAAAAGCAAAATCCCGCTTCCTTAAAATTAACTTCTCTTCTTGTAAAAAATGCTCATGATCATGGTATAAATGTAGACTTCCCAGGATTTGAAATTGACAATTATTTTGTAATAGGTTATGGACTCGATTATGAGGAAAAATATAGAAATATTCCATTTATTGGATATATTGAGTAATTATTTAACATATTATAATTATTGTGGTATAATATTTATGCCATTAAATGTTCGCTTGGAGGTGTTTTTATGAATTTTGATATTAATGATTATGTAAAAAAAGTTAGAGAAGCTGCTGAATATATTAAAACAAAAGTAGAAAATAAACCAGAAATAGCTATTGTTCTTGGTTCTGGATTACACGGAATAGCAGATAGTTTAGAAAATTCTTCTAGCATTTCTTATTCGGAAATTCCTAATTTTCCTATTTCTACTGCCCCGGGACATAAAGGAGAATTGATGTTTGGAAAAATTTCTGGAAAAAATGTTTTACTTATGAATGGTAGATTCCATTATTATGAAGGATATACTATGAAAGAGGTTACATTTCCTATAAGAGTAATGCAAGAATTAGGAGTAAAAATTTTAATTGTTACTAATGCTGCAGGAGGTATGAATCCAAATTTTGAAGTTGGAAATCCTTGTATTATTACAGATCAAATAAATTTCATGGGAGATAACCCTTTAATTGGCCCAAACTGTGAAGAATGGGGTCCAAGATTTCCTGATATGAGCGAAGCTTATAATAAAGAATTAACAGAAAAGGCTATTTCTGTTGCTAAAAAATTAGGTATACCTGTTTATACTGGTGTTTATTTAGGAATTACTGGTCCAACATTTGAAACACCTGCTGAATTAAAAATGATGAGAAACTTTGGTGCTGACTTAGTTGGAATGTCTACTGTTCCAGAAGTAATTGTTGCAAATCACGCAGGAATAAAAGTATTGGGAATTTCTGCCGTTACTGATAAAGCCGTTCCAGAAGAATTAAAACCTGTGACTGCTGAAGAAGTAATAGAAATTGCTAACAGCACTGGAGAAAAAATTGCTAATATTATATTAGAATTATTAGGAGAACTATAGGTGAAAAAGTTTTTTTTACTTATTACAATATTTATAGCAACATTTATTTTCGCAGAAAAAATTGATATCTATAATAAAATATTCTATAATCCCGGACTACACATGGAGTTATATACAGACTCCATGTTTTTGAATTTTGAATATACTTTAATTGGAAAATATTCCTATATAGATTCTTCTGAATTATTGCATTATGTTTGGACAGTGGATAAAACTCTCATTGGTGGACAAATGTATGTTGAATCAAATTATTATACTCATGCTATATCTTCAAGTCATGCTATTGGTTTATTACAGATGAAACCAATAGTTGCAAAAGATTTTGGTATAAATAATCTTTTTAATCCTATTGATAATATTACTGGATCTTCAGCTTATCATAACTATTTATATAAACTGCTACAATCTGAAAAAAAAGAAATTGCTGCTTATTATCAAGGACCTACTTCTGTTTTAAAAAATGGAATTAATTCAGATGGTTTAAAGTATTATAAAAAAGTTAAAAAAGCGCAAAAAAACTATAAAAATACAAAAATATACTCACCTTTTATTCTGGGGATAAGTGGAGCAGTTTCACAAGATTCTTTAAACTTTAATTCATATTCTGGATTAGCATATAAAAATTTAGAGTTTTATTCTTTACAAACATTAAAATTCAATAAAGAAAATGATATTACTCAATTAAATGAATTTAATATAAATTTTGGAATATTATATTTCCCAAAATCTGATTTTTCTATGGGAAGCAATTATAATTTAAATGCTTTTAACCTTATACTTAGAACCGGTTATCCATGGGCGCAAAATGTTGTTTCTCTGAATAAAGATTTTGTTAATTCTTTTTATTTTAATGTTGATTACAAGAATGGCTTATGGATAAAATTATATGTTGATAAAAATCTTGAATTTTTATCTGGCTTTTCGGTTTATGATATTAAATTTGGTATTATTTTTAAATCCAATTATAGAATAGGTATATACATGAGTCTTTAGAGGTGAGTTAATGAATATTTTTCAAACGATTAAAGATTATTGGAATAATTTTTCTACTAATCAAAAAATTATATATTCTGTAATGATTATTACAGTTCTATTTTTAATCATTTTCCTAATTGCATTAAACTTAAGACCTAATTATCAGGTCTTAATAAGCGGTGTTGATGAACAACAAGGTGGAAAAATTATTTCAAAATTAGAGGAATTAAATATTCCATATAAGGTTGGTCCTGGTGGATCAATTCAAATTCCTGAAAAATATAATAAATATGAATTATGGATGAAATTAGCGTTAAACGGTGTATTGGGAAATCAAGTTCAAGGATATGAATTGCTTCAAAAACAAAATTTTGGTGCAACCAGTTATGATAAACAGGTGAATTATCAAATTGCTTTGGAAGGAGAATTATCTCGTTCTATTTCTACCATGAAAGGAATTCAATATGCAAGAGTTCATATTGTAATGCCTACAACGACATATTATACTCCTGCCGATAAATCTAAGCCAACAGCTTCTGTTTTACTTTTTTTAGAACCTGGAACTAATATTGATCCAAGCCAGGTTAAAGCTATTATGGACTTTGTAGCTGGTGCTGTCCGAAATCTAGATCCTAAAGACGTAAAGGTTGTTGATAATAATTCAAGAAATTTGAGTGCTGAAGTTCTCTCTGAAGGAAATATAGCTGATGCTGCAACTAAATTTGATTTAAAAAGAAAAATTGAAGAATATTATACTGATAAAATTGAAAATAAACTACAGCGTGTTTTTGGAATGGGAGCAATTGTTGTTATTCCAGAAGTAGATTTAAATTGGCAAAAAATTGAAGAAGAAACAAGAAAAGTTCAACCAGTAAACAAAAGTTCTGGAATTATTGTAAGCCAGCAAACTGAATCTGAAGAAAAATCATCTGGTTCTGGAACTTCAAATATTCCAGGCACTGATTCAAATATTCCTCCATATACAACACAAACTCCTGACAATCAAGGTTCCGATACATATAAAACATCAAAATCTATTACTAATTATGATTTTAATGAAATTTATCAAAAAGTTACTAACGACAAAAATGGCGAAATTGCAACTAAATCTATTACAGTATTTATAGACTCTGATCGATCTCCTATACCTCAAAATGATACAACATTAGCTCAGATTAAAAGTGCTATATCAACTGCTACTGGGGCAACTCCAAGTAATATAAATATATTATTTACTAAATTTAATAAAGAATTAGAATCAGAATATCAAGCAATACAAAAACAAGCACAGAGAGCTCGATTTATGACTGTTGTCATCATAATTTCTGTAATTTTTGTGGTAATAATGGGGTTACTAATATATGGAGTAATAATCTTAAAGAGAAAATCACGTGCAAGGAAAACACTACTCGAAAGAAAGAAAAAGTTGGAAGAAGCTGCAACAAGTATAATTGAAGAAATTGAACCTGAAGTAACAGAAGCTACGGAAGAACAAAAAACTTTTGAAAAGCTTTTAAACGTTGTAGATCAAAGTTTAGATGATGTTGTCGAAATTTTAAAATATTGGATTAACCAATAAGAGGTGATTTTATGGCTGTAGGTCAGTCTAACATTAACGGATTAAGAAAAGCTGCTATTTTGGTAGTTTTAGTTGGTCCAGAAAGGGCCTCAAAATTATTAAAAGAATTAACCGAAGATGAAGTTGAAATGTTAACATTAGAAGTAGCTAATCTTGGAAAAATATCCGATGAAGAAAAAAATACAATATTGAGTGAATTTTTTGAACTGATGAAAGTAAAAGAATTTATAAAAGAAGGCGGTGTCGATTACGCCAAAAAGTTGCTTGAAGAAGCATTTGGACCTGAACAAGCTATTAAAATTATTGAAAATCTTGTTACTAATTTACAGGTTAAACCATTTGATTTCTTAAAAAGAATCGATATTGCACAAATCACTAATGTTTTGCAAAATGAACATCCACAAACTGTTGCTTTAGTTTTATGTTATTTACCTCCAGCAGCTGCTGCTCAAGTTATTGCTGGACTTCCAGAAGATTTGCAAGTTGATGTAATTAAAAGAATTTCTATTATGGATAGGGCTACTCCTGATGTGGTTAAGGAGGTGGAAAGCCGTATGAAAGATAGGTTATCTGCATTTGCTGCACAGCCATTTAGTCAGGTTGGCGGCATTGAAACTACTGCAGAAATAATGAATAATATCGATAGAACTGTTTCTAAAAACATATTTGATAGATTATCAGAATCTGATCCTAAATTATCCGAAGAGATTAGAAAGAAAATGTTCGTATTTGAAGACATTCTTAAACTTGATGATAGAACAATTCAAAGAATTCTCAGAGAAGTTGATACTCGTGATTTAACATTATCTCTAAAGGGTGCTTCTGAAGAATTAAAAAATAAGATATTGTCTAATATGTCACAAAGAGCAAGTCAGATGATACAAGAAGAACTTGAATTTATGGGGCCTGTTAGATTAAAAGATGTTGATGAAGCACAACAAAGAATTGTTGCTATTATAAGAAAACTCGAAGAATCAGGAGAAATTATTATTGCCGGTGGCGGAGGAGGAGAAGAACTAATTGTTTAATAAAAGAATAATAAAAGGACAATATGTGATTTTTGAATCATCAGAAAGCGACCATGAGACCGAAAGCAAAATATCAGACAATATTTCTAAAAATATTATTGAAGAAGCTGAAAAAAAAGCTAAAGAAATAATCGAAAAAGCACATGAAGAAGCTGAAAATATAATAAACGAGGCACATTTAGCTTATGCTGAAGAAGTTGAAAAAGGTAGAAAAGATGGTAAAGAACAAGCTGAAATAGAAGTTAATAATTTGGTTGAAGAATATTCTAAACAACTAAATGACATACTAAAATCATTTGAGAATTCTATTGATTTAGAAATACATAATGTTAGAATTTTATTATTTAATATATTAAAAGTATTAATATATAAGTTTTTAAATGATGAAATCTTTTCTTCTCCAAAGTGGGTAGAAAATTCATTAAATAAAATACTAGAAAAATTTATAAATATGAATCAAATAAAAATTCATGTTAGCCCAAATATTATGAAAAAATACCCAGAAATAATTGAAAAATTTAATGCCGTTGATAATATTGAAATTATAGAAGATATCAGATTAAATGACTTCTCCATGTCTGTTCATACTGAAATGGGAAAAATTTCTATAAACAAAGATGATATTATAAAAGATGTAACAAAAATTATTGAGGAAGAATTAAACGATGAAAGATTATAATGAAATTTATGAAAATATACAAAGAAAAATAAATTCTCTGGAATTATTTTCACTTGAAGGAATTGTAGATAGAATAACTGGTGTTGTTATAGAATCCAAGGGACCAGATGTGTCCCTTGGTGATTTGTGTTCTATAACTTTAAAAGATGGAAATAAAGCTTTATGTGAAGTAGTTGGGTTTGTAGGCAATAAGGTTTTATTAATGCCATTTGAAGATGTTCACGGTTTATATGTTGGAGCAAAAGTTAAAAAACTTAATAGAAAAGTATCTATTGGAATTACCCAAAATTTATTAGGAAGAGTTTTAGATGGAATCGGAAGGCCTATTGATGGAAAACCTTTATATACTGACAAATATAGAGATATATATTCACCACCTCCTAATCCTTTAATTAGAAACAAGATCGAAGAACCATTATCTGTTGGTGTAAAGGCTATTGATGGTTTAATAACCTTAGGTAAAGGGCAGAGAATTGGTATTTTTGCAGGAAGTGGCGTTGGAAAAAGTACATTATTAGGTATGATAGCCAGAAATACCTCTGCTGATATAAATGTTATATCATTAATAGGAGAACGTGGAAGAGAAGTTAGAGAATTTATTGAAAGAGATTTGGGTGAAGAGGGGTTAAAACGTTCTGTTGTCATAGTATCAACCTCAGATCAACCTGCATTAATGAGAACAAAAGCTTTATTGAGTGCTACTACTGTTGCTGAATTTTTTAGAGATATGGGATATAGTGTAATGCTAATGGTCGATTCATTAACTCGTTGGGCTATGGCTCAAAGGGAAATTGGTCTTTCAATCGGGGAACCTCCTGCTACAAGAGGTTATACCCCTAGTGTTTTTGCAGAATTACCAAAAATATTAGAAAGAGCTGGTAATTCAGATAAGGGGAGTATTACTGCTATATATACTGTATTAGTAGAGGGTGATGATTTTAACGAACCTATATCAGATACCGTAAGAGGGATTGTTGATGGTCATATTATATTATCGAGAAGATTGGCAGAATCTTCGCATTATCCAGCTATTGATGTTTTAGCTAGTATTAGTAGGTTAATGTCATCTGTTGTCTCTTCAGAACATCTGGATGCTGCATATACAGTTAGAGACATTATGGCCACTTACAATGATGCAAAGGATCTAATAGAAGTTGGTGCTTATAAAGAGGGAACAAATAAAAAAATTGATATTGCTAAAAAGGAAATAGATAATATAAACGCATTTTTAAAACAAGGAACATTCGAAAGACCAACATTTGATGAAATAGTGGAGCAATTAATAAATCTCTCAAAAAATTTAAAATAATTTTTTGACTTTTCTTTTATATTTATGGTAAAATTGGTGTTAAAAACTTTTATGGATTGGAGGAAAGTCTATGCCTGCCGAAATTCTCATACCTATTGTTGGTATCAGTATAGCTATTATTCTGGTTATTATTATGAAGGTTTCAAAATACTTCCTTTCTCCTCACGCCTGGAGAAGAACTCGAGAAAGTTTAACAGCATATCTTTATATATTGCCTTCTATGATGGTTTTATCTATTTTTGTTTTTTGGCCTATTATTTATTCATTTGTATTGAGTTTTTTCAAATGGGATTTCAAAAATCAGGCTAATCCAAAATTTATAGGTTTAGATAATTATACACAATTATTTAAATTAAAACATCCCGTTGAACTTTCTTTTAATGTTGCATTTTTAGGTACATTTTTTATTGTTTTCTTTGTAGCATATTTTTTAAATACTCTTCTCGACACGAAAAGGATTAAAGATAAAAAAGTTAAAAATATTATTATTATTAATACTATCATTGGTTTATTGACATTTGTTCTTTGGAATTATATAAATTATCAATTACAGTGGGTTATTTTCCTATGGTTAGCATTTTCATATGTTGCAATTGCCGCTATGAAAAAAATTGAAGGAACACCTGATAAATTATTATTAAGATTAATCTTATTTGTTGGCATTTATATTATTGGATTCAAACTAATAAAAATTCCGGAAATTATTAATTATTTGAGTATGGCGAAAGAAGAAGCTGATTTCCTAAAAGCTATATGGAATACAAGTTATTATGTTCTATTATCGATGCCTATTACAATTTTCCTTTCATTAATAATTGCTTTATTGTTCTATCAAGAAGTAAAGGGTAAGGTTGTTTTTAGAACCATATACTTCATACCATTTGTCACAAGTGTTGTTGCTGTTTCATTAGTATGGCAATGGATTTTTAATGATAATGGTTTATTAAATTATATTCTCTCATTTTTTGGAGTAGAAAAAATTATGTGGTTAAAAGATGAAAAATGGACAATCCCAACTATTGCTATTATATCAATATGGAAGCTTGTTGGTTATTATTCGATAATTTTCCTATCTGGACTTCAAAATATCGATAAAAGTTATTATGAAGCTGCTGAAGTAGATGGAGCTACAAGATGGCAAAAATTTGCATATATAACATGGCCATTATTGTCTCCTACAACGTTTTTCATACTTATTGTTTCGATGATTGGTGCATTTAAAGTATTCTCTGAGATTTTCGTATTATATTCTGGACTCCCTGGTCCTTATAACAATAGTGGTTTAACTGTAGTTTATTACGTTTTTGAGAAATTTTACGGAGAACAAAGAATGGGTCAAGCGAGTGCCGCTGCATATGTATTGTTTGGAATTATTCTAATATTTACATTCATACAATTTGTAGCTGGTAAAAAACGCGTCCATTACGATTCTTAAGGGGGTCTTATTATGTCTTGGTCTAAATTTGCTAGTACATTTGGAACCTTAATTGTATATCTTTTAATAATTGGTGGAGCAATTATAATGGCTATGCCTTTTGCATGGATGGTTGTTACTTCATTTAAAACTGGAAGTGAAATTTCCCAATGGCCACCAAGGTGGACTTCAAAAAATTTCAGTTCTGAAATTTCTGTAAATATTAAAAGTGCTCCTTCTACCTTAATAGGAGGACAGGGAAGTTTGAGTTTAGCAGAATTTAGAGCTTCTCAAAATAATGTTGCATATGATCCTTTTAAAAAAGTGATGAGCATAGAAGATGATCCTGTAAAACGAGGATTGGTTACATTAACCTTTTCAAGATTAAATTACGCAAATAATTCTGACTTAAACATATTAATACACGAAATTCAAGAATATAACGCTAATTTTCCTTTAATCAAGGATTTATCTGATGAAATTAATACATTAGAAGAAACACCAGAAAGTTTTGAAAATTTTTATTTTTCTTTATATTCAACATCTAATGGTATATTTAAAAAATCTCAAATATTAAAGTCTCTTGATAAGGAATTGGAAAAATCAATAAATTATATTGATAAGTTCTTAAGAATATCTTTAAATAGATTATCGTATCTAAGGGTTAAAGATAGTGATAATTCCGTAGTAAAAAAGGAAAAATTAGAAAAAAAGGAAGAATTAAAAAATTATCTTTTAAATTTAAAGAATGATTTAACTAACTTATCTAATACTATATCTAAATATTCAAAAGGAACTGGTGTTATATCAAATGATGAGATTAATAAAATAATTTCAGAAATTAATAATATAAAATTAGTTTCCTTTAATGATATGTATTTGAGGAATGTAAATAGATTATTAGAAAAATATATTTACAATGCAATTATCTTTAATAAAAATTCATTAAATTTCAAATTATTTTTTGAGGAAAAATTTAATGAATTACAAAAAAATTCATCTAAAAACTTAGTTATAAAATTTAAAATACCAACTAAAGAAGAAATGAAAAAGAATTTTTTAAATAATCTTGCTTCTTCTGATATTCCAGAACACTTTAAAAATGAAATTGATAAAAATATTGATATTTTAGAAATAAAAGACAACTTTGTACTTAACTTAGAACACGATTTTAATAATTCTGTTTTATCAGAATTAAATATAAATTCTGAAGATTTATCCAGAACATTAATGATTATAAGAACCATTTCAAAAATTAAAAACGTTAATAAGAATAATGTTGAGGATTATTTGAGCTCATTTGATAAAGATTTTATAACTAAAAAGAATATTGATGAATATAAATTAGTTGATCTTGCTCTAACAAGAAAAAATTATGATAACATTCTTGAAAAATTTAATAAATTATATTCTGATTCTATTTCTAAAGTACAATTAATAAATGCTCCAGACATAGTAAAAAGTGTTTATTATAGAAATTATTCAACCATAGAAATTTATTTTAAAGATGTTTATGCATTATGGTTCTTAGATGATAACCCAATAATGAAAGTTAAATTTACACCCTCTGAAATATTTGCAAATGTATTTCAAAATTACGTTGATGCATGGCATGCAGCACCATTTTCTAAATATTATATAAATACAATTTTCATGGCAACTTCCACTACTATATTTGAAATAATACTTGCTGCGATGGCTGCATTTGCATTTGCAAAATTAGAATTTTGGGGTAAAAATGCATTGTTTACTTTATTTTTAGCTACTATGATGGTTCCAGGTGAAGTTATGCTCGTTCCAAACTTTATTACTATAAGTAAATTTAGATGGCTTGATACATATTATGCTTTAATTATTCCATGGATAGTTAGTGTTTTTGCTATTTTCTTATTAAGACAGCAGTTTTTAACAATTCCTAATGATTTATGGGATGCTGCTAAAATAGATGGAAGCAGTAGTTGGAGATTTTTATGGACTGTAATGGTTCCATTAAGTAAACCAGCTTTAATCACAGGTGCATTACTTAAATTTGTTGGAAGCTGGAACGCTTTCTTATGGGTATTAATTGTTACCAAATCACCAGAAATGAGAACTCTTGCTGTTGGACTACAAACATTCACAACAGAATCTGGTACATTATATAATCTATTAATGGCTGCTTCCACATTCTCAGTAATACCTATAATTATATTATTTATATTCATGCAAAAATATTTTGTAGCAGGAATAGCACGTTCTGGATTAAAGGGATAATATGAAAAGGAAAAAAATCGTAGTAGGAAAAAAAAGGAAACAAAAAAAAGCTAATATAACTTTAATAATCGTTTATTCATTTATAGCATTTATTATCATTTATTTCAGCATACAAATGATACGTATGTTGTTTATATACTCTGATTTATCAAATGAGTATAAAAAAACTCAAGCAGAATTTGAAACCCTCAAAAAAAAATTAAATTCTATAGAAAAAGAAAGAGATATGCTAAAAAAATTATTAGAAGAAAAGGGTGTGACAATAGAAAATGGAAAAATTAATTATAACTACATCCCACAAACCATCGAAGGAACAAATACAACGAGCAAAGCAACTCGCTGAAGAATACGGTTTAATATATAAAAACAGAAGACATTTAAAAACTAATAATATATATTTTGTTGTAAATAAAGATTTAACTGTTAAGGTTAAACGAGACGATTTTGAATTCTTTTTCCACCCTTCAATTGTAAAAATTAGAATGAAAAATTTTGTTTCTGATAAAATGGATTATCTATTAAACAATATGGATTTAAAAGGAAATGAAACTGTATTAGATTTAACTTTTGGTCTTGGGAGTGAAGCTTTATTAATCTCCTCACAATTGAAGGAAAATGGTAAATTAATAGGCTTAGAAGGATCTTTTCCAATTTATTTTGTAGTTAAAGAAAGTATAAATTATTACCCATATAAAATAAAATGGTTAAAAGAATCAGCTAAAAAAATTGAAATTATCAATGATAATTATAAAAAATTTATTAGAAAACAAAAAGATAAAAGCTATGATATTGTTTATTGTGATCCAATGTTTGAGAATCCCGTATTTGAATCATCTGCTTTAAACCCTTTGAGAAAATTTGCTGTATATGACTCTTTAGAGCCTTCTGATATTGAGGAAATGAAAAGGATTTCAAAAGATAAAGTTATAATAAAAGCACATGTTAAAGATTCTATATGGGATAAATATAAATTCGATAAGATTGATGGTAGTAAAAACTCTGGTGTTTTTTATGGGGTGATTTTTTTAAAATGAAAATTCCAGTAATATTAGGTCCTACTGCTGTAGGAAAAACTGGTATATTAACAGAATTAGATAATGATTTTGAGGTTGTTTCCTGTGATTCAAGACAAATATATAAATATATGAATATAGGAACGGCTAAACCTACTCAAGAAGAACAAAACAAAATAAAACACCATTTAATTGATTTTATTAATCCCGATCAATATTATAATGCATATCTATATAGATTAGATGCTTTAAAAGTTATTAAAGATATTTTGAATAGAGGAAAAATCCCTATAATTTCTGGAGGAACTGGATTATATTTTGATGCCATATATAAAGGTTTTTTTGAATCACCAAGTTCTTTAACATTAAGAAGCTATTTGAGAAAATTAGAAAGTTCTCAACCTGGTATAATTAGAGAAATATTAAAAGATGTTGATCCAGAAAGTTTTTTAAGAATACATCCTAATGATTTAAAAAGAAGTATTAGAGCATTAGAAATATATATAATATCTGGTAAAAGAATGTCAGATTTAATAAAAAATCAAAAAATTGAATCACCATATGAATTTAATATAATAATATTGGACAGAAATAGAAAGGAATTACATGAAAGAATTAATTTAAGAGTTGAAAAAATGATTGAAGATGGGTTAATTGACGAAGTAAAAAATTTATTATCTATGGGATATAACAAAAACTTAAATTCTTTGAATACTATTGGATATAAAGAAGTATTAGAATACATTGAGGGGAAATACGATTTTGATAAAATGATTCATTTAATCAAAAGAAATACGAGAAGATATGCAAGGAGACAAATTATATATTTTAGAGGATATGAAAACGCTACATGGATCAATCTTTCACAAGAAAATAACTCGATTAAAAAAATTAAAAATCTTATTTTTTCAGGTATTTAGTATTATTTTTATTATAAAGGGGGAGTTGTAATGGCAGAAAAATTTAATTTACAGGAAAGATTTTTAAATTTATTAAGAACTAATAAAATTGAATGCAAAATTTATTTTGAAGGTGGTTTTCAAACAACTGGTTTTATAAAATCTTTTGATAACTTTACAATTTTACTTGAAAAAAAAGGACAACAATCTCTAGTTTATAAACATGCTATAAAAATGATTGTTCCAATGAAGTATGTTAAATTATTCCAACAGGATAATTCAGGAGGAAATCAAAACTAAACGATGTTAATTAAACTATATTCAAAATTTTTTGTATTTACAATTTAATATATAAAATAAACCAGAAGAGATTCTTCTGGTTTTGTGGTATAGAATTATCAATTTTAGGAGGTATATCATGAAAAAATTAATCATTTTAGTATTAATTTTGTTTAGTGTTGTTTTTTCATTTTCACAAAGATTTTTACCACCTGTTAAAGATTCTTATTTAACATCTTCATTTGGAGAATTTAGGGATACCGGAAATAATCCTCATTTCCATATGGGTATAGATTTCTCATCTTTTTCAAGAATTGGTTATCCTGTTAACGCTGCGGCTGATGGATATGTATATAAAATTTGGTTAAATCATAAAATATATGGAAATACTGTGTTTATATATCATCCAGATTATGATTTAATTACCGTATATGCTCACCTAAGTGCATTTAAAGGCTTAGTTGAAGAAATTGCTAAATCTGTATTATCTGAAGTTGGTAACACCTTTGCTGAAATTAAATTCCCAGAAAATGAAATTAGAGTAGCGAAAGGTGAAGAAATTGCTTACTCAGGTAAATCTGGTGAGGCTGTAGTACCTCATGTCCATTTTGAAGTTAGAGAAATTAAAAAATCTGGTAATGATGAAGTAGAAATAGCAAGAGATGCTCTTGAATTTGTTGATTATGTTGAAATGAGACCAAGAACATTAGAAGCATTAGAAATAAGATCAAATAATAGAACATATAAATTGTTGGATGATCAAGTAACAGAAATACCTTTTTCAACTTTACCAAAATTAGAAGTAAAAACAGATGAAAAGATTGGAAATAACACTAAAATTATTCCTAGAAAAATATCTTTAAGAGTTAATGATGAATTAGTATATGAGATAGAATTTGATGCTATTAGATTAGATGAGATGTATTCTCCTAATGCCATATATGGTAATGGATCTAATATTTTCACATACTGGATAAAATTATATTCATCCTCTTTTATTACTCCAATAAAAGTTAATAGATGGAATGAAGTTGCTTTTACACTAAAAGATAGAAATCCAGCTGAACTTATACTTGAAGATATTTGGGGAACGGTGAAAGTTTATAAATTGGTATTAGTAAAAGAAATGTAACTTAAAATACAATAGATTTTATTTTAAAATTAATTTTTTAGATGTCTATTGATTTATATTTTTGGTATAATAATACCTTGAACGTCGAATAAAATAAAGTTAAAATAAAGGAGGAAGAAAATTGAAAAAAAGACTTTTCACAAGTGAAAGCGTTACTGAAGGACATCCTGATAAAGTCGCAGACCAAATTTCAGATGCTATATTAGATGCTTTATTAGAAAAAGATCCTTTTTCTAGGGTTGCTGTAGAAACATTAGTTACAACTGGTATGGCTATGGTGGCTGGTGAGGTTTCTACTAAAGCATATGTTGATATACCTAAAATTGTAAGGCAAACAATATTAGATATTGGATATACAAGAGCTAAATTTGGTTTTGATGGTGAAACTTCCGCAGTTTTAGTTTCTATTGATGAACAATCGCCAGATATTGCTATGGGTGTTGATAAAGCATTAGAAGCTAAAATGGGAGAAATGAAAGACGAAGATCCTTATGAAAAATTAGGTGCTGGAGACCAAGGAATTATGTTTGGTTACGCAACAAATGAAACTCCAGAAATGATGCCATTACCTATAGTTTTAGCTCACAAATTAGCATATAGATTAACAGAAGTTAGAAAAAATGGAACTTTAACATTCTTAAGACCAGATGGAAAAACACAAGTTACTGTTGAATATGATGAAAACGGAAAACCTGTTGAAGTTGAAACTGTTTTAATTTCAACACAACATGATCCTGATGTTACTATAGAAGAAATAAAGGAAGCTTTAATTGAACATGTTATAAAGCCTATAATCCCAGAAAAATACTTAACAGAAAATACAAAAATTTTAGTTAATCCAACAGGAAGATTTGTATTAGGAGGACCACATGCTGACACTGGATTAACAGGTAGAAAAATTATTGTTGATACATATGGTGGTTGGGTACCACATGGTGGAGGAGCTTTCTCAGGTAAAGACCCAACTAAAGTTGATAGATCAGCTCATTATATGGCTCGTTATGTTGCAAAAAATATCGTTGCTGCTGGGTTAGCTGATGAGGTTATGATTCAATTAGGTTATGCTATTGGTGTTGCAAAACCTGTTTCAATATTAATTGATACAAAAGGTACTGCAAAGGTTGATGAAAATAAATTATATGAAGTTGTTACTGAAATGTTTGATTTCAGACCTGGAGCAATAATTAAAAATTTAGATTTATTAAAACCTATGTACAGAAAAACTGCAGCTTATGGCCACTTTGGAAGAACTGACGTTGAATTCCCATGGGAAAGAACAGATAAAGTTAAAGATTTAAAAGCTGCTTTTGGATTATAATATAAATAAATAATATAAAAGGAGGAAACAAAAGTGCCTAATGTAAAATCTGCTAAAAAAAGAGTAAGACAAACTGCTAAAAGAAGATTAAGAAACAAAAGTTATAAAACAAGAGTAAAAAATTCTATTAAGAAAGTGTTAGTAGCTATCGAAGAAAAGAAAGAAAAAGATGAAGTTATGGAATTATTAAATTCATCATTTTCAATAATAGATAAAGCTGCTAAAAAAGGTGTTATTCATAAAAATAATGCTTCCAGAAAAAAAGCAAGATTACATGCTAAAGTTAAAGAATATTTAGGAGAAGAAGCTTAATCAAAAAAATTCCCGATTAAATCGGGAATTTTTTTTTACTTTATTATTTCTAAATCTACTAAAAACTATATAAAAATATTTACATATCATTATTTTTTTTCATTATATAATAAGTTTTTTTTATTTATATGAATTTATAATATTTTCTACCATAATCATTTTATAATAGCTTTTATTATTTAAAGTGTATTTTTATTAAATTTGACATTTTACCTAAAAAGGTGTAAAATTTTAATTTGCATGAAAGTTTTATTAACGTTTACATCAAAAAAGGAGGAGGAGTTAGAATGTATAAAAAGCTATTTGTATTGTTTTTAGTATTTTCCTTGTTAACAGTAGCTGCATTCTCAAATGCAAAAGTTTTTAGAGTAACTGACAAAAGTCAATTACTCAATGGACCTGCTGCTGATGGTAAGGTGGGGGATTATATTTTAACAAATGAAAAGGTTTCTTTCTTAATTGGAAACCTTAATAACTATCATGGTTATATGAAATCAGGTGGAAATTTACTTGATGTTACTTATGCTGGCGGAGAAGATCAATTTGATGAAATGCATACATATTTTGGATGGCCAAAACAAGCTATCTACGAAAATATTTTTGTAGTTAACAACGGTTCAGATGGTGGACCTGCTGTATTAAAATTGGTTGGACATCACTCTGATATACCTGGAATTAAAATCACTACAACATATACATTATTACCTGATGAAAATTATTTAATTATGAAAACTACATTAGACAATCAAAGTGGAAAAGATATTAATAAAATGATTTTAGGTGATGCTACTTTCTTTGGTTATGCTCAAGCATTTACATTCGGATTAGGTTTTAAAGTTAGCAGAACTGATACTGATTTATTAGGGGCTATGGGAGATAACATTGCATATGGCGTAACAACTACAGAAACAGATGAAAACGGAAAATTAAGAGATATTCATATTTCTTATATTTTTGCAGATCCAGAAATTAAAACTGTTTCTATTAAAAATGGTGAAAAAGTTTCATTCCAAAGAATATTCTTAGTCGGAAGAGACCTTTCATCTGTATTAAAAACTGCATTTGATATTAGATCAAAAGACTATACTTTAGTAACTGGAAAAGCTACATTTGAAAATGGAAAACCTTTATCTAATGTAAAAGTTAATATTTATGATAGCAAAGGAACTCTTTACATTGTTTCATATACAAATGAAAATGGAATGTATACATTCCCAGCTTTAAAAGGCGAATATACAGCTAAAATTGATTTAATGGGTATGAATACAGTTTCTTCACCAAAAATAGTTGTCAATAATGAAATAGAATTAAATGTTGATAAAGCTGTTGTTGGTAAATATGTATCAGAAAATAAAGTATTATGGGGACCATATCTATCTGATTTAACAAAAGATAGTGTTTATGTAAACTGGAAAACATTAGTTCCAGCTAAAGGAAAAGTTATTGTAAATGGAAAAACATATGAAGATATGAATAATACGGTTATGCACCATCTTAAAATAACTGGATTAAAACCTGGAACAGAATATACTTACAAATTAGTTGTTGAAGAAGGTTCTGCTAAGGGTGTTGAATCAGAAAGTTATACATTTAAAACAGTACCTGAAAAAGTTAAAGAATTTAAATTTGTAGTATATGGAGATACAAGAACATATAATAAGAGACATAAATTAGTTGCTGATAAAATTGCTGCACAAAAACCTGCATTTGTTATAAATGACGGTGATTTAGTAATGGATGGTAGAGTTTTAGGTGACTGGGATGGATTCTTCTGGGCAATTAAAAATATGGCTGCAACAGCACCATTCTATCCTGTATTAGGTAACCATGAATATAATTCAAAATTCTACTTCAGCTCATTTGTAACTCCACAAGGTGGCGGAGATTATAATGAACAATATTATTCTTTTGATTATGGACCTGCACATTTCATCGTTTTAGATGCTGATGTATTATTAATGCAAAAAGATAAAGAAGGCATGGAAAAAGAAACACAATGGTTAATTAATGACTTAGAAAAGAATAAAGATGCTAAATGGAAATTTGTATTCTTCCATGAACCATTCTGGACAAATTGTACAGAATATGGTGTAGAACCAGTTAGCCCAACTGTTGATTACTGGAAACCTGTTTTTGAAAAATATGGTGTTGATATGGTAATTAATAGTCATTTCCATATGTACGAAAGATTTGAAAATAATGGTATAGATTATATTACTACTGGTGGTGGCGGAGCTCCATTATACACCCATGTTAAATCTTACGAAGATAAATATCCATTCACTATAAAAGATGTTGTTGGACTTCATCACTTCGTGGAAATTTTTGTAAGCGAAAATCAAGTAAAAGTTGTTGTAAAAGGTGTTGCACAACAAACAGATAAAAAATCAGAAGATGGTTTTGTTCCTGTTAATGTAGTTCTTGATCACTTTGTATTAAATAAATTCTAATATATTTCAAATATAATGGAGTGCCATAAGGCACTCCATTTTTTATACATATTATTTTACATTAAAAAAATAATATCTTTTATTATATATGATATTATTATATTTAGTATATTAGAACAAGGAGGAAGAAAAATGCATGATAAAATTGGGGCATTAAAATATTTTTTAAAACCCCAAAATTTCGATAAATATCCATTGAAATGGAATGAAATTTTTGGAAATAAAAGAAAAATATATGTTGAAATAGGTTTTGGTAGTGGTGAATATATGGCAGAACTTGCAAAAGAAAATCCTGATATTAACTTTGTTGGTTTTGAAACTTCATTAACTGCTTTGTACAAAGCACAGGTTAAATTCTATAAAAATAATATAAAAAATGCAAGGGTTATTCAAGGAGATGCTAGATTATTAATTAGAGAATTGTTTTCATCTAATTCAATTTCAAAACTAATTGTAAATTTTCCCTGCCCCTGGCCAAAACAAAGGCATAAAGAAAGAAGAATATTTATTGAATCGTTTATAAATACTTTAGCTGATGTTTTAAAAAAAGGTGGAACAATAGAACTAGCTACAGATGTCGATTGGTATGCTCAAGAAGTATATGAAAATTTTAAAAAATCGGAATTTTTTGAAGCACAAGAAATTATAGAAAATTTTGATAGACCTGTAAAAACTAAATATGAATTAAAATGGGATAATGAGGGCAGAAATAAATATTTATTTATAGCTAAAAAAATTAAAGATAATAAAGTAAAAAGAGTTTTGGAAGGAGTGAGCGAATTGCCACATAAAAGTATAAAAAATGTTAATATTGAAAAATTAAAAAATCTAAAAGATAAACATATTAAAGAAAACGATATATCATTTACTATAAATTCTATATATGAAGATATTATAAATGACAGATATCTCTTAAGAGTTGTTTCAACGGATGGAGATTTTATGCAACAATACTATATATCAATATACAAAAAAACTAAGGATTGGCTTATTAAACTTGATTCTACTACTATTCCATATAGAACTCCAGCTGTAAAATTTACTGTTTATAAGATTGCTGAATTAATTGAAACTTTTTAAATTTTTTATTATAATATTAGTTTTTGACGGGGGGGTAAGATGACTTATAAAACTAAATTATTTAATTCAATAATTATAGGTTTAATTTTATTTGGAATATTAATGATTTTTATAAATTCTTTTGTTCAAATTTATACTAACGGAATTATATTAAAAAACATGAAATATTCTATAAATTTAACAAAAAACATATCTTCTGTAGTTTTTCATCTTCAGAAAGAACGTGGATATACTAATTTATATTTAAATGGAAATAAAAATGTTTATTCTAACATTATAAAGGAAAAAAATCTAGTTGATAGTTATTTTACTCTTATCAAAAATATAAATGAAAAAAAGCTTTATTTTAAAAATATCGATGATTTGGAATCAAAACTAAATTCATTAAGAGTTATTTCTGAAAAACAAATTGAATCTCCAATAAATATTTTTAGTGAATACACAACTTTAATAAATGAATTTATCGATTATTATAATTATCCAATAAAACAAAAAACGACATCAGAAACAGGTAAATTAATGATTTCAATTTACTTTCTTGAAAAAATGAAAGAATATGCAGGTGAATTTAGAGGTATATATTCATCTATTATTAAGGAAAAACATATTAATGACAAAGAATATACTTTTCTAAATAAAAGTTTTTATAATATTATCGAATCTACAAATTACAAAGCTTTTCAATTTACTAATAATACATATAACAAAATTTCAAATTTCTCAAATTCAAAATATTATAAAACTTTATGGAATTATTATAATTTGATTGAAAAAAAATCTAATGAATTATACAAACTTAATCCTGAAGAAACCTTTAAAGATTTAACCTCTATTGTTAATTTTTTTCAAGATTTAATAAATTATGAACTATTAAATCTTACGGAAAAAATAAATATAAATCTAAAGAAAAATAAGATTATATTATCTATCGATATTTTCTTTTTAATATTTAGTATAATCTTACTCATTTATATAATGCTAAATTATTATAAAGTTATAAAACTAAAAAATAATTTAAAATATTTAGCAACACACGATTTATTAACAAAATTACCCAATCGACTTTTATTTTTTGAAAAATCTAAAAATTTGATTTCATTAGGGGAAAGAAACAACTTAAAATACGCCATTATGTTTATTGATATAGATAATTTTAAAAAAGTAAATGATACTTTTGGCCATAAATCTGGTGATGATATCTTAAAAAAAATGGCACAAACATTAAAGAAAATTTTGAGAAATTCTGATATTATCTCAAGATTTGGTGGAGATGAATTTGTAATTTTAACTCAATATAAAAATATTGAGGATATATATTCTATTACTCAAAAATTAAATAATAATATGGCAAAACGATTTGAAAAAGATGGAAAATCCTTTACTGTTTCTTTAAGTATAGGCATTTCACTATTCCCTGAGCATTCTAAAAATATCGATGAACTAATAAAATTTGCTGATATAGCTATGTATAAAGCAAAACAACAAAAAAATTCAACTATAATATATTCTAAGAAATATAGAAAAGACCTCTGAGGTCTTTTCTATATTTCTTTTATCTCATTAAAATTCTTTTTAAAATTAATCAAAAATACAGTAGACGTTAAACTAATCAAAGATAGGGCTAAAATAAAGAAATTCATTCCACCCATTGTGTAAAATATCGATAAATATGGACCAAAGAAATTTCCACTTATTCTAAATGCTGAAAACACAGCCATACCTTTTTCTTCAAATCCTGTTGATAAATAAGATGCATATTCACTACTCATAGTTAAGGATAATCCTAGGAAAAATCCTGCAATAACTATTAAAAACAAAAATAAAAACATTGAAAATGAATTTACAAACAATGCTATCATCAAAGTTAAAAATGTTGATAATGGTATCCATAATCTAACTCCACTTACCTTATGTTTAAATAAATTCCCAAGCATCAAAGATAAGGCAAAAATGGAAATATAAATTTTTCCTAAAACTGGATTATTAACATAATTTTCTACAAATAAAGGCATTGTTGCTTGAAATCCTACAATTACTGCTATCGTAAATATTCCAAAAAATGCTGCTAAAAAAATTCTTGGTGAAAATTTAGTAACTTGCTTTTTTATTACTTTTTCACTTATTTCAATAACTGGTAATTGCTTATAAATTATCAAAGTTGCTATAAACAATATAACCCCTATTGTCATTAATATATAATGTGACATATATATAAAACCTGTACCGATAATCAAAGGCCCCATAACTGCACCAAAACTTGCTAAAAATTCAACTAAACCAAAATATTTTGTCTGCTCCTTTGGTGAAAAACCTGATTTTGTAATTACAGTTAGGGCATTAGAGAAAAGTGCTGAATCAGCTATACCTTGAATTGCACGGAATACTATTGCTAATATTGGCAATTTTAATGATATTCCAGATAAATAAAGTGCTGTACTCCATAATGCCATAGAATACAAAAAAGTTTTACTTTCTCCTTTTTGTTCTAATATCTTTCCCCAAAATGAACCAAACAATATTGATACTAATGGTGTTATTCCTATAAATGTACTAGCTAATAATGATGATCCAAATATATTAGTTAGTTGAGGAAATGATGATGCTATTCCTACTTGAACAAAAACTTGTAAAAATGGTAATGCTAAAATAAACTTTAATTTTCCTTTCAATCTATTCGACCTCCTATATATCTCACTTTTCCAGTCAACTTTAAACCAAAAAAGTTAAAATAGTATGTAGTTTTTTTACCCATCAATTAATTTAATGATAATTATTAGTCTAAAATCCTTTTTAAATCAAAGCTTAAAACTATTGTAACCATAAAAAAAGAATCTGAGTGAATACCCCCAGATTCTTTTTTTATTTTACTTCGACTTAGTCGACAGCTTCGACAATTTTCGTTAACCTTCGACAAAAAATCCCCTCTACTTTTAGAGGGGATTTTTTTGACTTAATTTTGAATTTATTATTACATTAGACATTATAAATGGTACATTAAACATAAATAATATTATCAAGATTATTTAAAATGCTTTTTTGTATACACATCTTTTCTATGCATAATATTAATAATTAAAATTACTAATTTTCCATGATTAATTGTAAATATAATTATATAATTTCCACTACGTAATCTAAAAAAACCTCTTCCTTCATCTTTTAATTTCTTTACATCTAAACTGACCTCAACATCTTTATTATAATAATTAATTAACTTTTTTAAATCCTCTTTAATTTGGGATTGAAATTTAGGATCTATCTTTTCAAAAGATTTATAAGCTTTTTTAGTCCAATGCAATTCCCATTCTTGATTAGAGTTTTTCAATCTTAACCACTTCCATATCTTCATTTGTCAGTTTTTTTAATTCATTAAGTATTTCAATATTTTCTTCATCGCTAACTTCTGGAAGTGTGGATAACAGTTTAAAATAAAGAGTATTATATTCTGAATCTTTTAAGTATTTATCAACAGCCTCATCAATAATATTGCTTATGCTTTTATTTTTAATTTTTTTTAATTCTTGAAGAATCATCCAGGTCTTATTTTTAAGATTTATATTATGTCTACTCTTTTTTTCAAAATCTTTAATAGTACTCATATTAAATCACCTCGATTCTTTTTTGTGTATATACACAAACATTATATCATATCATGATATCGTCTGTCAATGAAAGTATTTTCTAAAAAAATAATATGACGAATACTTGAAAATTCCCGAAACTTTCGCTTCGCGAAAATAAAAAACTTTTATTCTTTATACAATCTTTTATTTATTTTTAATACTATGTATTAAAAATATGTCCATGAGAATTTTTGAGGACTCAGAATTTTCACCAGGTGAAGAGCATTATTTTATAATTTTCTTCGTTTTTTTTCAGATTAACAATCAAGCGTTTGAATGAGTTTTATTTTGATAATTTGGAATTACATAAAATATTGTTATTAATAATCCTGTTATACCTAAAAATATTAAATAATATCCACTATGAATTTTATCTATTACCTTTCCACCTACAGATATACCTATTATTTATTTGCATTATCACCATTTTTAATGATCCAATTCTTCCTCTTATTTCATTATCTATACTCATTTGAAATTTTGAATTTATTATTACATTGGATATTATAAATGATATATTAAACATAAATAATATTATCGAGATGATTAAAAATTTAATAATTTTATTTGGAAAATTCCAGAGTATTACTATTCCTAAGAATAAAATTGTAATATTCAAAATAATATTAGACAATTTGAAATATTTTGTTTTTTTATTATTTGTCATTATAAAGGTTATTAATGAGGCGCCTGCTAAAGAACCTATTGTCATGGCCGTTTCGGATAAACCTACATATGTTGGTGAAAAACCTCCGTCCCTTTTTATTATTACAGGTATAAATACTGCAAAAATTGGTATCATCCATACAGAATAAAATATCATCATATTCAATAAATGTTTTAACTCCTTCTTAACTTTCAAATATTTTATTCCATTTTTTATTTCATTAAAAAACGATATTTCTGATAATTTTTTCTTGTTTTCTATATTAAATTTATATTCAATATAAATTTCGCTTATACCTGATAATATGAATGTTATACCATTAACAAATAGCAAAATTTTAATTCCGTATATACTATATAAAAACGCACCTATTGGAGGACCTGCTAGTGAAGAAATATTTGAAACAATCAGAAGATATGAATTTGCTTTTTCAAGATATTGATTTTCTACAATTTCTGGTAACATTGCATATGTTGAGGTATCAAATAATGTACTTATAATTGATTGTATAACTAAATATACAAATATCATCCATACACTTATAATGTTATTTGCTATAAGAAATGCCATAACTAAACATAATATCCCACTGATAAAATCCATTTCAACCATTATTTTCTTTCTATTATAATTATCAGCTATAACTCCCAAAAAAGGTCTTATTAATATTTCAAAAGCCATGATAAATATCGTTGCTAACCCAAGTATTGTTGCTGATTGTGTCATATCCAACAATAATAGCGGAAAACCTATAACTTGAATTGTATCTCCTAAATTTGATATAAATCTTCCAAATATATATATTTTGAAATTTTTATTCACATTTTCACCTCATCATATTATTTCAATCCAGTTCGTTCCAGAATAATTATTTTTTTACATAATTTAAAGTCATATTTTTTTATTTATTATATTATATCATATAATATGTATTTATTGTTAATTTTTTGATTAATTGGATTTTATTGATAAAAAATCCCCTCTAAATTTAGAGGGAACAGACTGTTAACAAAGTATTTTCTAAAAAAATAATATGACGAATACTTGAAATTCCCAAAACTTTCGCTTTGCGAAAATTAAAAATTTTTAATATTCTTTGTAAAAACTTGTATTTATTTTTAATGCATAGCATTAAACATTCGCTTCGCGAAAATAAAAAACTTTTATTCTTTATACAATCTTTTATTTATTTTTAATACTATGTATTAAAAATATGTCCATGAGCATTTTCGAGGACTCAGAATTTTCACCAGGTGAAGAGCATTATTTTATAATTTTCTTCGTTTTTCAGATTAGCAATCGAGCGTTTGAATGAGTTTTATTTTGATTCCAATTTTGAGGATTAGAATTTTCACTGGATGAGCAAATATTATTTTGATTATTTTATTTTGTTTACAAACTAAAATCCCCTCTAAAATTAGAGGGGATTTTAGTTATCACTTTTTATTTCCAATGAAAAATCTATATATTTTACTTCTGTCGTTAACTTTCCCATTGAAATTATATCGATGTTATCATCCACATAATTTAAATAATTTTCTTCATTAATACCACCAGAAACTTCAACAATTATATGTGGATATTTTTCTTTTAATTTTTTTGCTGTTTTTCTAGCATTTTCTGATGAAAAATTATCTAACATTATAATATCAACATTATTTTTTGCTGCTAAAAATGCATCTTTTTCATTTTCTACTTCAATTTCTATTTTTTTAGTAAATGATTTATAACTTTTTACTGCATTTATTGCGTTTTCAATGCCACCATATAATGCTATATGATTATCTTTTATCATTATGCTTTCTGATAAATTCCATCTATGCGTATTTCCACCACCATGAATTACTGCTAATTTTTCTAAATTACCTAACCCTGGAAATACTTTTCTCGTTGCTGCAAGTTTTGTTTTTCCACTTATTTTACTAACAAGATTATATGTTTTAGTCGATATTGCACTCATTAATGATAATACATTAAGCATTGTCCTTTCTACAATCAATATATTATATGCATTTCCTTTTATTTTTCCAATTATAGTTTCATCTAATTTATCTCCATCATTATAATAAAATTCTGATTCTATATTAAATTCATTTAATAGTCTTTCTATTATTTCCATTCCTGATACTACAACGTTAGAATTTTTTAATAATATTTCTGCTGTTGTTTCTTTATTTCTTAATTCATATGATGCTATATCAAAAAAATTATTGTCTTTCTCTATCCATTCTTTTAATAATTTTATTTCATAATCAAACATTTTATCCCTCCATTAATTTAAACATATTCATTATAGGGATTTTAGCCTTTTCAATTATTTCTTCTGATAAATTAATTTCATTTTCTTCATTTAATAATGCTTCATATACATTTTTTAAATTATTCTTTTTCATATTATTACATATACCTAATTCTTTTAAAGGATAGAATTTTTTATTTTTAAATGTTTTAGACAATTTATGAATCATTCCGATTTCTGTTCCTATAATAAACTCTTCTGTTTCGTCTTCTTTTGGAAATTTCATCATTTGCCCAGTACTGCCAATATATTCACATAAATCCCTAACATCTTTTGATGATTCTGGATGAACAATAATTTTAGCATTTGGATATTTTTCTTTTGCTTTTCTCACATCTTCAATAGAAAATCTATTATGAACATAGCAATATCCCGTTTCACCTGGAATAGGTATTATTTTCTTTCCTGTTTTTTCAGCTACATATGAACCTAAATTTTTATCTGGTCCAAATAATATAATATCGGAATTTATTTTACTTACAATTTCTACAGCATTTGCTGATGTACATGTATAATCTGCCAATGCTTTACATTCAGCAGTGCTATTAACGTACAATACTACTGGTGCATTTGGATATTTTTCTTTAAAAGATTTTATTATTTCTGGTGTTAAAGAATTAGCCATAGGACATGTTGAACCCTTTGTTGGAACTATTATTTTCTTTGATGGATTTAATATTTTTAATGTTTCCGCCATAAAATCTACACCAAGAAATAAAATTTTATCATTTTCTATTTCCGTAGCTAATCTTGCTAATTGTAATGAATCTCCTGTTATATCTGATAAATCCTGTAATTCAGAAATTACATAATTATGACCTAATATTGTATATCCTTTTTTTTCTTTTAAATCTTTTATCTTTTCAATTAAATCACTTTCAATAGCAGTTTCTTTTATCATTGTTATCCTCCTATTCTAAAATTTGTTTTTAGATTCTTCAATAAACCAACAATTGATAATGGTGCTAAATAACTGGTTTTTGGATTTTTTGATGGAAAATTTTCAAATTCAAACTTATAATTTCCAGCTTTTGAAATTATTTCAACTGTATGTATATTCCTTTCAACTTTCGGATCTGCAATTATTCGAACATTTACTTTTTCAAAATTTCTTGCTGCTAAAGACAAAGTAACTGCAACATTTACATTTTTTGGGAATCTTTCAATTGCTTCGATGGAATTTCCTTCAAAAATTATTTTTTCTTCTGTTATTTCTAACCCTAAACTTTTTGGTGGTTTTCTCGTTGTCAAAGTTATTTTTTCTATCTTATCATATATTGTATTTATTAAATCTATTCCGCCAATAGCTCCAGATGCAATATATACTTTATTATTAGTGCTGTTTAATTTTTTCACAAAATTATATCTAAAAATTTTATCTGCAAAAGCACCTGTACTCAATACTATTAAGTCTTTATTCATATCAAGTATTTTTAAACCATATTCTTTTAAAGCTTCAACAGATGCAACTTCAATAACATAATCAACTTCTAAATCTTTTATCTGATTTATCTCTTTATATTCAACATTGTTAAAAATATACTTGAGTTTATCAACCTGTTCTTTGTTTTTATCATATATATAAGCTTTTTCAATAAACTCATGCATTTCTTCTAAAATAATTTTTGCTGAATTACCTCCACCAAGAAAAAATAATTTCATTATTATCCCTCCATTACTTTACTTTACTCTATTATACTCTTATGGTAAATAATAGTCAAGAAAATAATATAAACTACAAAATCACTTAACAAATTTTATTAATATTTGAAATATTCAAACATACATAATGTAATTTTCTTTGTTGACATTTTTTTTATTTTGGTATATAATAAATATGAACAATTATTCATATATGAAAGATGGTGAACTAAATGAGTAAAAATAAAAATACTACAAAAGATAATATTGAAATTTGTCAAACAATTGAAATTCATGAAGATATTATAAAAAAAGTTCATGAAAATACACCTGATGAAAACACTTTAAATAAACTAAGTGATTTGTTTAAAGTTATTGGAGATAAAACACGAATGAAAATTTTATATGCTTTAATGCAGGTAGAAGAGATGTGTGTATGTGATATATCTGTTGTTCTTAATAAAACAACTTCTGCTATTTCACATCAATTAAGGGTTTTAAGACAAGCTGATCTTGTAAAATTTAGAAAAGAAGGAAAGGTTGTTTTTTATTCTTTAAATGATGAACACGTAAAAGAATTAATCAAAGTTGGATATGTTCATGTAACTGAAAAATGACTTTCTATAAAATAAATACAAGCTGGGTTATTAATCCAGCTTGTATTTTTTAGGTAGCATGGGTAGCATGTAATTTTTTGTGTAAATACCTCTTCTTGGATGGTAATAAATTAATTAAATTGGATTATAATTCTTAAATTATTTTCATATGAATTATCGTCTATATTGTAATATGCTTTAATAGTAATTTCTAGAAGTTTTTAATGTGAGTTTTTGAAAACAAACACCTTTTTGCAATTTTCACTGCAAGATTTAACATTGTTAAATTAAGAATATATTTTTGGCGTTAGTTTTTAGTATTTGTTTTTATGTATTATTGATTATTACAGGTTTTGGAATTTAGTTGTATTAAGAATTATAGACGTATTTTGTGATTCTTTCTTTGAAAAAGATGGATAGTTCGTTTAGGACTTTACTCCAGTTTCTATATCGAGCTGTCCATCTTTTTGTTGCATCTATTGTTGCTAAATATAATATTTTTAATAATGCATCATCATTTGGAAAAGATGTTTTATTTTTAGTCACTTTTCTATATTGCCTATTCAATGATTCTATTACATTTGTTGTGTACATTATTTTTCTTACTTCATCACCATAATCAAAATATGGAGATATTGTTTCCCAATGTTTTTCCCAGCTTTCTAATGCCAATTTGTATTTTGTCCATTTGTTTTCTTTTAAATCTTGTAGGTTTGAATAAGCTATATCTTTATTGGGTGCTTTATATACTTTTTTTAAATCATTTACAAGTTCTTTTCTATCTTTGTAATTAACATATTTTAATGTATTTCTTATTTGATGTATTATACATCTTTGTACTACAGTATCAGGAAATGCTGCTTTAATTGCTTGTGGGAATCCTGTTAATCCATCTACTGAAGCTATTAATATATCTTTAACTCCTCTATTTTTTAAATCATTTAATACTCTTAACCAGAATTTTGATGATTCTATTTCACCTATATATATACCAAGAACTTCTTTAAATCCATCAATATTTACACCTATTACAACATATGCAGTCTTTTTAATTATCTCACCATCATCTTTTACTTTAAATACTATTCCATCCATGAAAACAAAAGTGTATATCTCTTCTAATGGTCTGCTTTGCCATTCTCTAATTTCTGGTAATATCTTATTAGTGATTTTACTTATCATTTCAGCTGATAATTCTACACCATATATATCTTCAACATTCCTAACTATATCTTTCGTACTTAATCCCAAACCATACATTCCTATTATTCTACTTTCAATATCTGAAATATCTCTTTTATATTTTGGTATTATTTTCGGTTCATATTCACCCTTTCTATCTCTGGGTATTTTCAATTCCATCTCACCCATGCTTGATCTTACCTTTTTTGAGCTGTATCCATTTCTGGAGTTATCCGTTTCTTTATTTTCCTTATCGTATTTCTCATATCCTAATTCATCTTCTAATTCTGCTTCTAACATTTCTTGTATTATTGGTCCCATCAATTCTTTTATCTTGTCATATACGTCTTTCATTGTGTTTACTTCTGGATCCCTTGCTATTAACTTTGCTAACTTTTCAATGTTACTTTCTTCTTTTTTCTTTCTCTTTGCCATTTAAAATACCCCCTTCTTGGTTTTATTTTACCATACCAAGAAGAGGGTTACCTATTTTTTCTACTTTTTATTTACACAAAATTTTTTATGGTCTCATTTTTTATGGTCTCTTCTATTTTCTTCCATTCATATTATTTGGCATATTTTGATTATAATTATTCATTGTTCCAGGATAACTATATCCTCCCATATTTCCATATCCATTCATTGCTCCAGGATAACCATATCTATTCATCATTTCATAATCATATGGATCAGGATAATAATCATACCATCCACCCATCATACCATAACCGTTCATCATACCAGGATAGCCATATCCTCCCATATTTCCATACCTATTCATCATACCAGGATTATAATTTCGATTATTCATATATCCATTATTATTCAATATTGAATATGTTTCATTGTTTATGTTTATAGTATTAACTACAACTTCCTTTACTTTCGAAAAATTTGATAAAATAATACCTTCAACATCTATTGTATCTTTCACGTTAATTGGTAAATTTCCATAGTACATTAATATTGGAGACAATCTTAATATATAATATGATCCTTTTCCATCGACTGCCAATACACTAAAAGTAATATTATCTAATTCTTCTATACTTAATTTTAATGATACTTGAGTTACATTATTCGCAACATTTGGGTTAACATTGTTAATTCCAAAAGCATATAAATTTGACAAACCTAAAATTATTATAACTACTAAAAAAATTCTACTTTTCATACTTTCACACTCCTATTCAATAATTTTTTTCTTTCTTAAATATTCTTCTTCTGTAATTTCACCTTTAGCTAATTTTTCATTTAAAATTTTTAATACATCATAGTTATTGGTTTTAACATTTTCTTTTTTTCTTACATCATTATTTTTTAAACCTTTAAATATGAAATAAATAACTCCTATAATTACTATTAACATTATAAATGAAATAAAATATCCTATCATTCCATAACCATTGCCCATAAAAGGTCTAAATCCATTCCAACCCCACGCACACATATTATCCATCTCCCTTTTCTTTTATTTTTCTAATATAACTCCAGATAATACAATTTCATTTTTTACTATATTATTTGCATTCTTTATTATTTTAAAAATTTCTTTATGTTTTATCTCACATAATACATAATTTTCTTTTTTTACTTTAGTAATTATTCCGGCATTTTCAGGAAATATTTTTTATTTCTTTTTTACTCTCAATATTCTTAATGTATTAAATACTGCTATTATAGTTATTCCAACATCTGCAAAAACTGCTCCCCACATATCTGTTTTACCTAACGCACCTAAGATAAGGAATAATATTTTTACTCCAAGCACTATTGTTATATTTTGCCATGTAATCTTTAAGATTTTTCTGGATATTTTCATTGAATCTGATAATTTAGAAATATCATCATCCATTATGACAACATCTGCTGCTTCTATTGCCGCATCTGAACCCAGGCCACCCATAGCAATACCAACATCTGCTCTGGTTAAAACAGGAGCATCATTTATTCCATCACCAACGAAGGCTGTAGAAACCCCTTCACTAAACTTTTCAAAAAAGTTAACTTTATCTCCTGGAAGTAATTCAGCATAATATTCATCAATTCCAATTTCTTTTGCAACTGATTGAGCAACCTTTTCACTATCTCCTGTAAGCATCACTGTTTTTTTAACTCCTAAATCTTTAAGATTTTTTATTACATCTTTTACTCCTGGTTTTATTTTATCTGATATTCCAATATAGCCGGCGAATTTTCCATCAATTGCAACAAATACTATAGTTCCGCTAAAGTTTATTTCAGGTGTTTTTATCTTAAATTTATTCATTAATTTTCTATTTCCTACAAGTATTTCTTTTCCTCCTATTTTTGCTCTTATACCATGTCCTGAAATTTCTTCATAATCTTCAATAATGTTTTTGTTTATTACCTTTTCAAATTTTTTCTTTATCGATTCTGCAATAGGATGATTTGAATGTTCTTCAGCATAAGCTGCTATTTTAAGTATTTCACCTTTTTTGAAATCATTAAATGTTTTTATCTCTACAACTTCAAAAACTCCTTCTGTTAATGTTCCTGTTTTATCAAAAATAACTGTATCTAAATCTTTTAGTCGCTCGAGATAATTTCCACCTTTTACAAGAACCCCTTGTTTTGACAATGCACCTACACCTGCAAAATATCCAAGAGGTATAGAAACAACAAGACCACATGGGCATGATATAACAAGGAAAATTAAAGCTCTATATAACCATTCATTAAATGGTGCTCCTGTAATTAATGGTGGTAAAGTAGCTAATGCAATAGCTAAAAAGACGACTACTGGTGTGTAATATTTAGCGAATTTTGTAATAAGTTTTTCTGTTTTAGCTTTTTTTGCTGCTGCATTTTCAACCATATCAAGTATCTTGGATATTGTAGATTCAGAATATTCTTTTTCAACTTTCACAGTAATAAGTCCATTAAGATTTATAAACCCACTCATAACTTCATCATTTTCTTTTATGCTTCGTGGAACTGATTCTCCAGTTAATGCTGAAGTATCTACCATCGAATTTCCTTTAATAACTATTCCGTCTAAAGGTACTCTTTCACCAGGTTTTACTATTATTAAATCACCTTTTTTAACCTCTTCTGGTGATACTCTTATTTCTTTACCTTCTTTTAAAAGATTTGCATAATCTGGTCTTATATCCAGCAATGCTTTTATTGATTTTTTTGAATTATCTACTGCCATATCCTGTAATAATTCACCTATTTCAAAAAACACCATAACTCCAACAGCTTCTGGAAATTCTCCTATTGAAAAAGCTCCAATTGTTGCAACACTCATTAAGAAATTTTCATCAAAAACATTCCCTCTTATAATATTTTTAAATGATCTTAATAATACTTTTCCACCAGAAATTAAATATGCAACTATGTATAATGTTAACTGTAACCAGAATGGTTCTTTTACAAATAAAGCTGTTATAAATACACCAAGGGCTGAAACTAATCTGATAATTTCTAGCTTTCTATTAAACTCTTCTCCTTCTTCCTCTTTATTTTTTCTTTTTCTTTCATTTTTCTCATAAACTTCTACATCTGGTTCTATTTTTTTTACTATTTTTTTTATTTCTTCTATTTTCTCTTCATCTTCTACTTTAATAGATAAAGTTTTTGTTATGAAATTAAGTTCTACACCATCTACATTATCTAAATTTTTTACAGTATCTTCTATCTTTGCAGCACAACTTGCACAATCTAACCCTTCAAGTACAAGTTCTTTTTTTTCCATTTTAATCCCTCCTTTATATTTGAATATTTGAATATTAATTCAAATATTGTTTTTTTAAAAGGGAAGATTTACTTCCCTTTTATTTTTCTATATATAAAATCAAGAATATTTTTAAAATGAATAATCTTTGAATATCCCTAAACTTTTGCTTTGTAAATTTAATTCTAATCTTAATGGTGAAGGAATAATAAATCCTAAAAATGCTGCAACTCCTGGTTTTTTCTTATTTTTTTCATAAAAAATCGCTTTATCTGAAGAAAAAAGGTTATTATCTAATCCTTCTATTTTTTTTGAATCTTCTTCTTCAATGAAAGCTATATCCTTTTGTTTTATTGTTGCAGGAGAACCTGATTTTAATTTTATAACAACCTCTTCTTCATTAACTTTTACAACTGTTCCTTCCATTATTACACCGCTCTTTAGATAAATCTTATCTGAAAAACCAATTAAAGATAAAATCAATACTGCCAATACAATCAGACTTTTTTTCATACTCAAACACCTCCATTAAAATTTATTTTTATTTTATTATTTGAATAATTGTTCAATTGTATTATAGCAAAAATCGTCTATAAAGTCAACACTATGTGTTTATTCTTTAATTTCTTTTTAGTTTTTTTAATAATAAAGAAATACCTCCACAATAGTTCAATGTTATTTTTACCATTACACTGCCTACTTTGGAGGTATTATTTCAAATTATTTGTAAATCTTTGTTTTAGTGTTTTAATTTCAATAATTTTACATTTCTAATTCTTGTGTATAATCTGGAGTATTTGGGTAACCATAATTATTCATATTTCCCTGGATAGCCATATCCATTCATCATATTTCCACCCATCATTCCTGGATAACCGTATCCAAAATTTTTAGGTATAATATATTCCTTATTATCTATTTCAATCGATGTCACTAATAACTCTTCAACTTTTGAAAAACTGTATACTTAGGTATCTGTTCATTTATTTCCATAATTTTTAAATCAATATTAATTGTTGGAATATTTGTATAATATACATTACTCTGATTTTCTATATTACCACCATGTGCAAAAATTAATGATAAGCTAAAAATCAGCATTAAACCCAATAACAATCTACTTTTCATATCATTCCATCCTTATTCAATAAGTTTCTTTTTTCTTAGATATTCTTCTTCTGTAATTTCACCATTTATAAATTTCTCATTTAATATTTTTAAAGCTTCTTTTTTGGAATCTTCTGTACTATTTTGAAATTCTCCTAATTTTTTAGCTGCTTCAGGATTTTTCATAAAATACCAGATTATAAATATTATTATTATAAGAAACAAAAACATCATACTACTCACCTCACTTTAAATTTTTTAAAATTAATTCTTTTTTTCTGATATATTCTTCCTCTGTAATTTCACCTTTGACTAATTTTTCATTTAAAATCTTTAATACATCGTAATCTTCATTTTTACTACTTCTACTAATATTTTTAAAATCAAAATTTCCATTAAAAAATATCTTTTTTATTACAAAATAAATCACCACAAGAAATATTATTAAAAATATAAAACTTATAAATGATCCTATTAAACTATATCCTCCAAAACCATATGGTCTAAACCCTGACCAACCCCAATCATGCATCATAATTTCATCTCCTTTCTTTAAAGATTATCAATAACTCTTGTTAAAGCATCTTCAATTTCTTTAGCTATTTCATATACTTTTTCATTATTTGATGATTCCATTGCTACTGTTAGTTTTATTGCTGCAATAACTGTTTTTTCATCTTTTTCATACACTATTACATTACATGGTAAAAATAAACCTATATTTTCTTCTGCTAATATTGCTTTGCGGGCATTTTTTGGATTACATGCTCCAAGTATTGTGTACTTTTTAAATTCTATACCTAATTTTGCTTTAAATTTTTCATTTAAATCTATTCTTGTTAAAATCCCAAATCCTTCTTTTTGTAACTCCGCATTTAATTTTGATATTGCTTCTTCAAATCCATAATTTGTTTCTTTTAATATTCCATATTTCATAATTTCTACCTCCTTTTAATTTTTAGGTTTAAAGTTTTTTAATCTCAATGCATTCAATAAAACTGATACAGAACTAAAAGACATTGCTGCTGCTGCAATCATAGGACTTAATAATGGACCACCAAAAACATGTAATAAACCTGCTGCTATTGGAATACCTGCTGTATTGTAACCAAATGCCCAAAATAAGTTTTGTTTAATATTTCTTATTGTAGCTTTACTTAATTGAATAGCAGTAACTACATCTTCAAGATCACTTTTCATTAAAACTATGTCCGCTGATTCCATTGCAACATCTGTACCAGAACCTATTGCTATACCAACATCTGCCTGAGCTAAAGCTGGTGCATCATTTATTCCATCTCCTACCATTGCTACAACACTTCCATCTTTTTGTAATTTTTTTACTTCATTTGCTTTATCCTGTGGTAAAACCTCTGCAAGAACTATATCTATTCCAACCTGTTTTGCTATTGCTTCTGCCGTTCTTTTATTATCACCAGTTATCATTGCAACTTTAATTCCCATTTTATGAAGTCTTTTAATTGCATTTGAACTGGATGGTTTTACTGTATCAGCCACCGCTATTATTCCTTCTAATTTTCCATCAATTGCTATAAACATTGGTGTTTTTCCTTCATCTGCCAATTTACTTGCTTCTTCATTTAAACTTATTTCTATATTTTTATCTTTCATAAGTTTTAAATTTCCAAGATAAATGTCCATATTATCTATTATTACTTCAATACCATGTCCTGGAATAGCCATGAACTTATCTACTTTTTTCAATGCTAATTTCTTTTCTTCTGCTGCTTTTACAATAGCTTCACCTAATGGATGTTCTGAACCTTTTTCCGCAGACGCCGCTATAATAAGTATTTCATCTTTAGAGTATTTTCCTGTTGTATAAATATCTGTAACCTTAGGCTTTCCTTCTGTTATTGTTCCAGTTTTATCAAACACTATAGTATTTATTTTATGTGTTGTTTCAAGTGGTTCTCCACCTTTTATCAATACACCATATTCTGCGCCTTTACCTGTTCCAACCATTATTGCTGTAGGTGTTGCCAATCCCAATGCACATGGACATGCTATAACCAGTACAGAAATAAATATAGTTAATGCAAATATTTGACCTGCTCCTGTTAAATACCATGCTATTGCTGCAACGATAGCGATTGTTATAACTATTGGAACAAAATATCCCGAAATAATATCTGCCATTTTGGCAATTGGGGCTTTTGAACCCTGTGCTTCTTCAACTAATTTTATTATTTGAGCTAACGCCGTATCTTTTCCAACTTTTGTTGCTTTAAATTTTATACTTCCATTTTTGTTTATAGATCCTCCTATAACCTTATCTCCTACATTTTTTTCTACTGGAATACTTTCTCCTGTAAGCATTGATTCATCAATAGAGGTATGACCTTCAATAATAGTTCCATCAACTGGTATTTTTTCACCAGGTTTAACTATTACTATATCTCCTACTTCTACTTCATCAACCGGTATTTCAATTTCTTTTCCATCTTGAAAAACAAGAGCCGTTTTCGGTTGTAATCCCATCAATTTTTTTATCGCTTCTGATGTTCTACCTTTAGTAACACTTTCAAGATATTTACCTAAAAGAATTAGTGTAACTATAACTCCCGCAGTTTCAAAATATAAATCATTTGCATATTTTGTGTTTCCAAAATAAATTTGAACTGTTCCAAAAATACCATAAATTATTGCTGCAGATGTACCTATTGCAATTAATGAATCCATATTTGGACTTAATTTAAATAAATTTCTAAACCCTATCGTATAAAATTTATAACCTGCTATAGCTATAGGAATAACCAATAATAATTGAATTAAAGCAAAATTAAATGGATTAATTTCTGGATTTATAATTCCTGGTAATTTTAATCCCAATATATGGCCCATTGATATATATAATAATGGTATAGAAAAAACTGCTGAGACTATAAATTTTCTCCCTAATGTTTTGATTTCTTTTTCACGTCTTTCTTTTTCAAAATCTACACTATCTTTAGAATCTGCTTCAAGTGGTTTATATCCTGCTTCTTCAATAGCTTTTTTTATTTTAGATAATCTTGTAATATTCGGATCATACGAAACAACCGCTTTCTCTGTTGCAAAGTTTACTTTCACTGTTTTGATTCCATCGAGTTTATTGATTTCTTTTGTAATTGCATTAGCACATGATGCACATGTCATTCCAATAACACTGAGTTCTTTTTCAACAATTTTATTATTTTCAGTTATAACTTTATTTTTACTCATAAATGATTCCTCCATTTTTATTATCCCACCCATATAGGGGGGTATTACATCTATAGTATATGCCTTTTTTGTTACAAACAAGATCCTTTTATTTCTTTATGATTTTGAAAAAATAAATATATTATGTCTTTTTGTATTTATATTGACAAAATACTACTGTAATAGTATAATAGTACACTGAGGTGATAATTATGTGGTTTCATATAGATTTTCATTCATACACTCCTGTATATAAACAAATAAAAAATAAAATAAAAGAAAAAATAGCAAAAAAAGATTTAAAAGAAAATGAATATATTCCTTCTATTAGAGCCTTAGCTAAAGAAATTGGAGTAAATTTAAATACCGTAGCAAGGGCATATAGGGAATTAGAACAAGAAGGAGTTATTCAATCTGTTAGAGGTTCGGGATATATTGTAATAGGTATTGATAAGGAAAAAATGATAGCGGATAAAAAGGAAGAATTTAAAAAAATAGTTTTATCTGCAAAAAACTTGAAAATAGAAAAAAAAGAATTATTTAAAATTATAGATGAAGTATATGGCAATTGATTTGGAGGTGAATATTATGATTTTAAAAGTATCTAACTTGATAAAAAAATATGGAAATTTGACCGCAGTTAATAATATTTCTTTTGAAGTTAATAAAGGTGAAGTTTTTGGATTATTAGGACCAAACGGTGCTGGCAAAACATCCACATTAAAATGTATATTGGGTTTAAGAAAAAAAGATAGTGGTAATATTGAAATTAATGGAACAATTGCATATTTGCCAGAAAAAAAAGAATTATACAAGAGTTATACTGTAGAAAAAATGATAGAAATAACAGAGTCTATTACAAATAATTTTTCTAAAGAAAAAGCATATAACTTAATAAATGAATTTAAATTAGATAGAAAAACAAAAATATCTAATTTATCCCATGGAATGCTAACTCAATTATATATTTCATTAACTCTTGCACAAAATGCTGATTTATATATATTAGATGAACCAACATGGGGATTAGATCCTTTGATGAGAAATACTATATTAGATTTGATAAGAGAATTGACATATGATGGAAAAAGCATATTATACACAAGCCATATACTTTCTGAAGTAGAAAAAATTGCAGATAGAATTGCTATTATGTCAAAAGGAAAAATTTTAGAAAATGATTATTTAGATGATATAAAAAATAATTATTCTGCAATAACATTACCAAAAAATGAAAAAACAAAGGGTTATCTATGGAAAAAATTAGAAAATGAAAATATATGGATTGTAAAAAGTTGTGAGGGAGAAAAAGTTACTATTGATGAAATATTTGAAGCTATTGTAAAGGGGGAATGGAAATGAAAAAAGAATTTTTAGATATAAAAGTTAGAGCAATTGTTATATTTATAATAACCTTTATTTTATTCTTTTCTATTGCTCCATTTCAAAATATTTTACTTGGTGTATTAGAAAAAAATAAAGCTGTTATTGAAACATATGCTAATAAATTTGGTCTTAATAGTATGATTTCGAGATTACATGATTGGAATTTTTATATATTTACACAATGGTTTGGAAAAAACTTTGGTCAAATGATACCTATTTTTGCTATTATTCTTGCTTTTCCATTGTTTTCAAGAGAAATAGAAAATGGAACTATGGAATTTTTACTGGTTAGAAAATCTCGTAATTATGTGTTTTATTCAAAGGTATTTTCATGTTTAATTGTAGGTTTTAGCTTAATCATTATAGGAAGTATATTACCAATATTATACTCATTTTTTGCTGGAAAAGATTTCTTAAATGAATATGCATTAAAGTATATAGTACATGGTTTAATTACTGTTTGGTTTTGGAATAATATTACAATATTCTTTTCTATAATATTCAATGATCAAGTTAAACCAATATTATCATCTGCAGGATTATTAGCAATAACTACTGCACTTGGATTTTTAAAACCTTTAAAATGGTTAAATACTTATAGTTATTCATTAGGTGGAAAAATATTATCAGAAGGTAAAATAAATTGGGTATATTCTGAAAGTTTATTTGTTATTGGAGGTTTTATATTATTAGCAAGTTATTATAGCTTTAAAAACAAAGAAATTTAAAGGGGGAATATTATATGATAGTAACAACAGTTGGATATGTTCCAGGATATGAATTTGAGGAAGTTTTAGGGGTAGTTATAGGAAATACTGTTCATTCAAAACATCTAGGAAGGGATCTTGCAGCTGCTTTTAAAACATTAGCTGGTGGTGAAATAAAAGGATATACTGAAATGCTTACAGAAGCAAGAAATATTGCATATAATAGAATGATTGATGAAGCAGAAAAATTAGGTGCAGACGCTATTATTGGAATGAGATTTTCAAGTTCCGCTGTAATGCAAGGTGCTGCTGAAATACTTGCTTATGGTACTGCTGTAAAATTAAGAAAAAAATGAAGAATTTTATAAAATAATGTTCTTCGCCAGGTGAAAATTCTGAGTCCTCGAAAATTCTCATTCTCGCAGGCCGTATCAGACTCACATCCGTGTTCGGCTTCACTCAATTTTGCATCCGTGCAAAATTGACCTGCTCCATTCGAATTTTCTCGGGATTTTTCAATGGCTCATCACATTATTTTTATAAATTTTCTTATATGATAACAAAAAAATCTTAGAGTTTTCACTCGTTTTATTTTTGAGTTCCAGTAATATACATAATTTCAATATTTTCTTAGATTTTTCAAGTACTTGTCATATTATTTTTTTAGAAAATACTTTGCCGAAAATCTAAATTAATTAAAAATTTAATCAATTTGTGTTATTTTGTTAATTTTCTTTAATGTTATATAGATTTTAGTTTATAATAATAAATAATATGACGTAATTAGCTATAATCAATATTAGTTATTTTTTTCTCTTTTTTAATTCTGTGTTATTATAGGATTGTGTAATAATATTAAAATTCAAGAGGAGGTTGTCACATGTTAATTAAAAGATTATTTGTATTCTCAGTGTCAGATAGTGGGAATAGTGTGTCTATTTTATGTGATAACCTTGCTCACATCAATCATTATTGATGATAAAGTAATTAATTTGGGCTATGGTTATCACACCATAGCCCATTTTTTTGTTTTATATGGGCTATGGTATATACCATAGCCTTTTAATTTTATAGAAAGGAGTGGGAAAATGACTTTTAAAACTGTAAGGTGGAATTTTAATTAATGAAATTGTGGAAAAGGGGGTGATTTTTATGTTTGAAAAAAAGAAAAATATTTCTCTCAAAAATAATAAACCAAAATCTTATTATGAAGGTTTTAATGAAATGGAAAAAATTAAAGACTTATTATTAGAACTCAAACGATGCAATTATTGATTTACAGGAGGTAATATAATGAAAAACATATTAAAATATGTATTTAATCAAAAAAAGTTTATATTAATAGCTGCAATAGGTATGATAGGTGGTGTAGCTGCTGAATTAATACTTCCATATTTAAATAAAGTTGTTATTGATAATATTATTATCAACAAACAAACGAATTTATTGTTCATAACTTTATTATCCATATTTTCTATCACTATATTCAGAGCATTAATGGGATATGTTCAAGAATTTACATTTGATTATGTTGGTTCAAGAATAAGTAAATCATTAAAATACGATGTTTTTAAACATATACAAAAATTATCATTTAAATATTTTGATAAGACAAATACAGGAGAATTAATGTCCAGAATTAGTGAAGATATTGATAATATATGGATGGCATTCGGTTTTGGTATTGGTTTATCTATTGAATTTTCATTATATTTTATTTTAGGTAGTATTGTACTGTTTTATTTAAATTGGAAATTAGCATTAATTAGCTTAATATCGGCACCATTTATAGCTTATTTAGCAACAAAATTAGAAAAAGAAATAGGAAAAGCTTTTGATAAGATTAGTGATCAAACTGCTGTTATTAATACCACAGCACAAGAGAATATATCTGGTGTAAGATTGGTTAAAGCGTTTGCCAGGGAAAAACACGAAATATTGAAATTTTTAAAATTAAATGATGAAAATTATAATTTAAACATTATGAAATCAAGAACATGGGGTAAATACTTTCCTACAATAGAATTTTTAGGAAATGCTGCTTTGATTTTAGTAGTCACAATAGGAGGCATGTTTGTTATTAATGAAAATATATCTTTAGGTACATTAGTTGCATTTAATGGATATATGTGGATGATTGTATGGCCAATGAGATTAATTGGATGGTTATCAAATATTTTATCTCAAGCAAATGCATCTGCTAAAAAAATAGAAAAAATATTTAATGAAAAAGAAGAAAATTATGATGGAATTAATTTAGAAAATGTAAAAGGTACATTAGAATTTAAAAATGTAAGTTTTAAATATGAAAATGAATATGTATTAAAAAACATTAATTTTAAAATTGATGCAGAAAAAACATTGGCAATTATGGGACCTACTGGTTCTGGAAAGAGTACATTAATTTCTTTAATATCCAGATTTTATGAGGATTATGAAGGGGAAATTTTACTTGATGATATAAATATAAAAGATATTTCATTAAAATCATTAAGAAAGAATATTAGTTATATTTTCCAGGATACATTTCTATTTTCTGACTCTGTAAAAGAAAACATTAAATATGGAAATGAAAATGCCACTGATGAAGATATTATTAATGCATGTATAGAAGCACAAGCACATGATTTTATTATGAATTTACCAGAAAAATATGATACTGTTGTTGGAGAAAGAGGTCTTGGGTTATCTGGAGGTCAAAAACAACGTTTAACAATAGCTAGAGGATTAGTAAAACATAGCCCTATTATCATATTTGATGATGCTACATCTGCACTTGATATGGATACAGAATATGAATTATTGAAAAGTATATATTCTAAAGAAAAACAAAATACAAAAATCATTATAGCTCATAGAATATCTGCTGTAAAAAATGCTGATGAAATTATTTTCTTAGAAAATGGTGAAATAATTGAAAGAGGAAATCATGAGGAATTATTAGAGAAGCGTGGAAAATACTATGATATATTTAAAGAACAATTTAAAGACTTTGAAGATTTAATAAGAGATGAGGTGATCTAATGAAGTTTGAAAAATTTGGTACAATAATCAGAATATTCAAATATTTAAAGCCATTTATACCTAAAACTATTTTAGTAATATTTTTAATGGTAATAGTTATGGTAATTAATTTAATTAATCCCTACTTTTTTAAAGTCGCTATTGATAATTATATAGCTAATAAAGATTTAAGAGGTTTAATGATTATTGGTGGAATATTATTATTATTAAATATTATTGCTTTAGTTTTATCAAGAATTAGAATTGTTGAAATGGGAAAGATTACTAATAAGATTGTATTGAATATACGTCATGAATTATATGAACATATACAAAAATTATCTTTTTCATTTTTCGATAGTAGACCAGTTGGGAAAATATTAGCCAGAGTGGTAAATGATGTAAATTCATTAGAACAATTATTTTCTAATAGTATTACCAGTTTAATACCAGAATTATTAAATTTAATTTTTGTTGCAGGAATCATGTTCTATATGAATTATAAACTTGCATTAGCTTCTATGATTATATTACCATTTTTAATATTTGGATTATTTTTAATAGAGAGCATTAGTAGAAAAAGATGGATGGAATATAGGAATAATAGATCAGAATTAAATGCATATACTCATGAAGATATATCTGGTATTAGAGTAGTTAAAGCGTTTACTGCAGAAAATAAAACAAATAGAAAATTTAAGTTTTTAACAGATAAAATGATGAATTCTTTTGTAAATGCTGTTAAGGTTAATGATTGGTTTTGGGCTATGGTTTTTATATCCTGGGGAATTGGAAGCGTATTAGTATTTTATTTAAGTGTTAAAATGATTGATTTAAATCAAGTTACTGTTGGTACTGTTGTTGCCTTTGTTGGATATATAGGTATGTTTTGGAGACCTATAATGAATTTAAGTAATTTCTATAATTCATTAGTTACAAATATATCCGCAGGAGAAAGAATATTTGAAATACTCGATACAAAACCAGACATTGTAAATCCAAAAGATGCTAAGATAATGCCCAAAATAAATGGTGATGTTGAATTTAAAAATGTTACTTTTTCATATGACAAGGAGATAGTATTGAATAATGTATCTTTTAAAATTAAACCTGGTGAAACCATTGCATTAGTTGGACCAACAGGAGCTGGAAAAACAACAATAGTAAATTTAATTAGCAGATTTTATGATCCACAAAAAGGGCAAATATTAATAGATGGTCATGATATTAAAAAAGTAGATTTAGAATCATTACGTTCTCAAATGGGAATTATGCTACAAGATACATTCTTGTTTTCTGATACCATAAAAGAAAATATTAGATATGGAAAATTAGATGCTACAGATGAAGAAATTATAGAAGCAGCAAAAGCTGTACATGCACATAATTTTATAATCAAATTAGAAAAAGGATACGATACTGATGTTAACGAAAGAGGTGTTAGATTATCCATTGGTGAAAGACAATTAATATCCTTTGCCAGAGCATTATTAGCAAATCCAAGAATATTAATTCTTGATGAAGCTACTTCTAATATTGACACATACACAGAAAAATTGGTACAGAATGGTATAAAAAAATTATTAAAGGGTAGAACATCATTTGTTATTGCTCATAGATTATCTACTATTAGGAATGCTGATAGAATATTCTATATTGATAATGGAGAAATTCTTGAAGTTGGGAATCACAAAGAATTAATGGCTAAAAAAGGACATTATTATAATCTATATATTTCACAGTTTAAATTTTTAGAATTAGGTGCATAAATATAAAAATCAATATGTTATAATATCAATATGATGTTGATAATTTCAAACTTTTGTTATTGAATATAATCAGCTTATATAAATATTTTAAAAAGTTAACAACATATAATGTTTATAACTATTGTTAATGTTAATAATTTTATGAACTAAAAATGTTATTAATTATAATTAGCAACTAAATAAATAACTAACAACGTTGAATGTTTATAATATATAAACAAAAATGATTTTTGAACAAAAAAATATAGTATAAATATTCTATATTTTAACTTACAACATTTTAAAGAAAAATTTGAAAAAAAACTTTCAAAGTTAATAACCTAATCAAAGCATTTTAAATTGTAGATTAATGTTATTTATTAACAAACAACATCACTATAGCACCTACACCTATAAATAATATATATAAGGAGAAAAAACATGAAAAAAATATTGTTGTTAACCTTAGTAATTATTTTTATACTAATAATATTAGATTATATATCTATAAAAACGTCTACTGAAAAAGATATAAAATTTTTAAAAATAGAAAAAAATGATACTCAACAAAAAGATATAATAAATACCAAAAATAGCAAAACAGAAAACATAATAAAACCATGGTATAAAATAATTACTGATGGTAAATTTTTAATTATAAAAGATAGCATAAAATTAAAAGACAAAATTATCTTTTTTGGACAAAATGAAAAAGTTAATAAAAACATAGTAATAATAGAAACTAATTTAGATGGAAATATATTATCTGAAAAAGAATTAAAAATTTCCTCTACAACGACTATAAAAAAAGTTATTTACATAGATAATAACTTTTACGTAATCGGTACTCAAGAATATAAACCTACAATCTTTATAGTAAATAACGAGGAAAAAATAATTAAATCAAAAACTTATGAAAATAACGGAGAACTAGAAACAATATTAAAAGATAATTTTGATAACATATATATAGGAGGATACATTGTTGAAAATGGTAAAAAAACTGGATATTTCGCAGAAATTGATAAAAATCTTGAAAAATTAAACGACTTCAAAATAAACTGGTATAACGATGAAATAATAACAGATATTAAAACCGATAAAGATTATATATACTTATTAGGCAATACAAATTCTACAGCTAACAATAACTTTGACACATATATAATTAAGTTAAACAAACTAAATTATTCAGATTATTCAATTTTAAAAATAGGAAAAGAAAACTTAAATGAATTTGGTTATTCTTTATTAATTGATAATAATAATTTATATATAGCAGGATATAGCTCCACAATAGATAAATTTCCATGGAAAACTATGATAATAAAAATAGATAAATCTTTAAAAATTATATGGAGAAATGATTATTTATTAAAACGCTCTTCAATAGCTTATAATGCCAATTTTTATAATAACAATATTATCGTATCTGGATATTCTTTAGAAAAAAACGATGATTTTGACGGTTTTATAGCTTTAATAGAAAAAAATAATGGTATATTATTAGATGAAAAATATTATGGTAATTCATATGATGAAAGATTATTAAATACTAAGGTAATTGATAACAATGCAATAATATCTGTAGGATATCAAAAAAAAGATAGTATTATTTCGGGAGTTTTGTTATATACAAACATAAATTCAGATATACAAGGATTCACAAAATAATATGATATAATTAATATAGTATTTAGATCAAAGGAGGATTTTATGAACAAAAAAAATAAAATAACATTATATGAATTAATTTTAAAAAATATAAGGTCCATTGTAATTACAGGAATAACATCTGTATTAGTTATTATAATGATATTTACATACATAACAATAAATCATGTTGAAGATTCTTTAAAGGAAAATTCTACAGGATTAATTAAATTAGCTTTTAATTCACTTTATAACACTCTATACGACTTTGATTCCAGATATTATAGAGGATTAGATAAATTTATAAACGATTTAAAAAAAGAACCTAGCGATATTAAAAATAAACTAATGGATTTCATGTATATATCAAATAAATTTGGTATGGAATCTACAGTAACAACTTTAGATATTAATAATGTAGATGAATACGCAAAAGATAAAGTTGAAAAATTACAACCTTTTAATTATTTTATTGTCATTGATCTAAATCAAAACAATTTAATTAGAAATGTTTATTTTAAAACAAACAACAATATATATTTACTTAAATATAAACTACCTATAGATAGAATCGAAAATACTATAAACAGCTTATATGAATTAAAGAACGATTATAAATTTATAAAAGAAATAAATATATGTACACACTCATTTGAAAGTTTAAATAATAATTTTCCTGAATTAAGTAAAGAAGATGAAGAATATTTAAAAACTGCATTTGATTCTAATAAAGAAGTTATTATTAAAAAAAATAATGGGATAAATTTCTATTTTGTTTGGAACTTTGAAGATGAAAAAACATTATTTAAACCTATAGGTATTGTATTAAAACTGGATTTTTCAACATATAGAAATTTAATAGCTATAAACATAATAATGTTTATAATTCTTCTGAGTTTGGTATTTTATTTTATAACTAAAAGAGCTCATAGAGTATCAAAACAAATATCTCGACCTTTTGAAGTAATGTTAAACAATATGAAAAAATTCAAAGAAACAAAATATTTAGAATTTGATAAGATTATTGAAAAATGCGATATAGAAGAAATAAATGAACTTATGACAGAATATCAAAAAATGACAGAAGATATTATGTCATCTTTTGAAGAAATAAATGCTATGAATGAAGAATTAGAAGAATCTTATAAAGAAATTGAAAAAGTAAACAACGAACTAGAAGATGCCTATTTGAACTTTAGCACGCAGCTTTCTATAATTGCTGAAGGATATGATGAAACAACTGGTAATCACGTAAATAGAGTAGGGGAATTGTCAGCGTTTATTGCAGAAAAAATGGGAGTTAATAGCGAAAATGTTGAGAAAATTAGATATTATGCCCCTTTACATGATATTGGAAAAATATTGATACCTAAAGAAATATTGGATAAAAAGGGTAGATTAACAGAAGAAGAATTTAACATAATGAAAAAGCATACTATTTATGGATCAGTTTTAATAGGTGATTCCCCTAAATTTGAAATAGCTAAAAATATTGCATTATACCATCATGAAAAATATAATGGAAAAGGTTATCCATATGGGTTAAAAGGAGAAGATATTCCTTTATGTGCAGCAATTGTATCAGTTGTAGATGTATATGATGCATTACGTTCGGAAAGACCATATAAACCTGCTTTTTCACATGAAAAAACAATGGATATATTAATTAATGGTGATGAAAGAACTCATCCTGATGATTTTCATCCTGAAGTATTAAAAATTTTAAAAGAAAACGAAAATGAGATAAAAATTCTTTGGGAAAAGATAAACCAAAACAGCTCAAAATTAATAGAACTATTGAAAAATATTGAAAATTATAAAAAATAGTATCAAAAAACAACCCCATTTCGGAGAAAGGGGTTGTTTTTTTAAAGTCTTTATTTAAGCCAAAAAATTTAATTTGTATTATTTTAATATTATTACAATATTATCTTATAATTATAGATGATATAAAATCAAAATTATCATTAAAAAAAATAAAAAATGAGGCTTTTGCCTCATTTTTTATTGTTATAAGAAACAAACTCTACAGTTCCTCTTTGCCTTACAGGTTGTGTATATAAGTCCATTAAAGCATATACTTCTTCTGGCATATCAGTCGAAACATTTAATCCTAATTCTTTAGCTTCTTCAACTGTAATAGGATAATCATGTGTCCATCTTCCTTCGGTTAATGTTTGGGATAATTCTTTAGCTTTTTCTTCATCCATATTATCTTTTAAAATAGAATATATGAACTTTTGAACTTGAGATATAGATTTTTTTGCAACATCAGCCAAAATAAGTGTTTGATCATCAACTTTATCTACCCCTTTTTGTTCTACAGCTTTTACAATGCTAGGTGCAGGGTTTTGACCTAATTGAGGATCAACTGGACCTAAAACAGCATGTTCATCCATTATAATTTGATTTGCAGCTAGTGAAATTAAAGTTCCACCACTCATTGCATAATGAGGAACAATAACCCTTGTTTCTTCAGGATGGTCATGTAAAGCCTTTGCTATTTGTGTAGCAGCTAAAACAAGACCACCTGGAGTATGAATTATTAAATCAATAGGTTTATCCTTTGGAGCTTTTCTAATAGCCCTTAGTATTTCTTCACTATCTTCAACATTAATATACTTATAAAATGGAAAACCTAAAAAACCCATACTTTCTTGTCTATGAATTAAAGTAATAACAGTAGAATTTCTCTTTTTTGAAAGAGAAGCTAAAATACTTTTTCTACCAGCTATTAATTGCGCAAACTTCATTTGTGGTCCCATCAATACATAAAAGATAAAAATCCACCATAGTAAAGATCCTAAAAATCCAGCAGTCATTATTATCACCCTCCAAAAAATATGAAAATTATAATATAATTATATCATATTAAATATGAAAAATTTTTCATATTATAGAGATAATCAATAAATAATAAGATAAAAGAAAATATTAAGAATTATTTGGATATATTTGAAATAATTTGGTATATGAATATATAAAATTTTCTGGTATACTACTATAGTATGATGTCAAGGAGATGATAACTGTGAACAAATTTATTGTAAGTACTAAATATGGAAGTATTATAGGATATGTTAAAAACAATAAAGTATTTCAAATAGATTTATCAAATAGTATTGAGGAAGAATATCACGATAGTTATACAGCAGATTTTTACTTCAAAATAAAAGAATATATAAAAGGAAATGATGTTTTAAATGAAATACCATATGAAATATTTTTTAAAAATGATTTTGAGAAAAAAGTTTTGTTGGCTTTAAAAAATGTAAGATTTGGAAATGTTGTTTCTTACAAAGGATTAGCAATACTTGCAGGATATCCAAATGCTGCAAGAGCTGTAGGAACAATAATGGCTAAAAATAGGATCCCATTAATATTTCCATGTCATAGGGTAATAAAAAGTAATGGTGAAGTGGGAAAATATGGTGGTGGAGAATCATTAAAAAAATTTCTATTAGAGATTGAAGGTGTTGTTATAAAAGGAGATAAAGTTATTTCGTGTAACAAACTTTAACTTTTATAAAACATTTAAGAATAAATTTAAATATATAATTAAATTTGAGGTGATTAAAATGTCAAAAAGATTACATCCAAAAATATTTAAAGTACCTATAGACAGAATTAGAATGGGATATTATTCAGATAAATATTTTACGAGATATGTAGAAGTTTTAAAAAAAGATAATAGACATATTAATGTTCTATATCAGTATTTTCCAAGAAAAGACTGTGTTGTTGTAGGAATTGATGAAGCACTCGCTATTTTAAGATTTGGAACTGGTTATTATAAAAATGAAGAAAGAGCAAATGAACTATTTAATCAAATAATGGATTTAGAAAAAGCACTTCAAAATGCTGCACATAAAATGGATAAAGATGAATTATTAAATATAACTTCCAAAAAATGGGATTTAAGAATGTTATTAAATGAATTATGGGTTGATAAATGGAATGAAATTGAGGTTAAAGCTTTATATGATGGTGATGAAGCGAAAAATATGGAGCCTATTTTGACTATAGAAGGTGACCCTGCTTATTTTGGATATTTAGAAACCGTATTATTAGGTGTTTTGGCTAGAGCAAGTTCAACAGCGACAGCTGTAAAAAAAGTAGTAGAAGTTGCTAATGGAAAACCAATATTATTTTTTAGTGCCCGATTTGATCATTATTGGGTTCAAGCAACAGATGGATATGCAGCATTAAAAGCAGGAGCATTTGGTGTATCTACTGATGCAAATGCTGATTATTGGGGTATAGAATCATTAGGTACAATTCCACATGCATTGATAGCTTCATATGAAGGAGATACAGCTGAAGCTGCAATTGCATTTGATAAATATATAAATGGAAATGTGAATAGAATGGTTTTAGTTGATTGGGATAATGATGTAATAGGAACAACATTAGAAGTTGTTTCAAGGTTCTATGAACATATAACGGGAGAAAAATTCAAATTAGGAATTAGCGATCCTTCAATAATAATAGGACCAGGTAAAAATAAAATATGGGGTGTAAGATTTGATACATCAGGCAGTTTAAGAGATAAAAGCGTAACACCAAGAGATAAATCATCTTTAGGTGTAAATCCAGAATTAGTATGGAAAGCAAGAAAAACGTTTGATGAATATGGTTTAAAAGATTTAAAAATAATAGTATCTGGTGGTTTTGATGTAGAAAAAATAAAATTATTTGAAATGTTAGATGTACCTGTTGATACATATGGTGTAGGTTCAAAGTTATTAAAAGAAAAAGTAGATTATACTGCAGATATAGTGGAAGTAAATGGAAAGCATTGTGCAAAAGTTGGAAGAAAAAAGGGAGATTTTTCTAGATTATCAACAGTAGAAAGAAATTATTGGGAAGAAAAATAAAATAAAAAGAAATTTTAAAGGAGGAATATAAAATGGAAAAAGGTACATGGGTTGTAAAGAAAGGTTTTGCAGAAATGTTTAAAAATGGTGTAATTATGGATGTAACTACTGCTGAGCAGGCAAAAATTGCTGAAGAAGCTGGTGCTGTTGCAGTTATGGCTCTTGAAAGAGTTCCAGCAGATATTAGAAAAGCTGGTGGAGTTGCAAGAATGGCAAGTATTTCAAAAATTAAAGAAATTATGGAAGCAGTATCTATTCCAGTTATGGCTAAAGTAAGAATAGGACATATTGCAGAAGCTAGAATATTAGAAGCATTAGGTGTAGATTTTATAGATGAATCAGAAGTATTAACCCCAGCAGACGATAAGTACCATATAAATAAACATGATTATAAGGTTCCATTTGTATGTGGTGCAAGGAACTTAGGTGAAGCATTAAGAAGAATTGCAGAAGGTGCAGCAATGATTAGAACTAAAGGTGAAGCTGGAACAGGAAATGTTGTTGAAGCTGTTAAACACATGAGACAGGTTATGGATGAAGTAAGATTAGTTCAAAATATGCCAGAAGAAGAATTAGTAACTTATGCAAAACAAATAGGTGCTCCTGTAGATTTAGTAGCAGAAGTTAAAAAATTAGGTAGATTACCTGTAGTTAATTTCGCAGCTGGTGGAGTTGCAACACCTGCAGATGCTGCATTAATGATGTTATTAGGTGCAGATGGTGTATTCGTAGGTTCTGGTATATTCAAATCAAAAGAACCAAAGAAAATGGCAAAAGCTATAGTTGAAGCTGTATTACATTATGATGATCCAGAAAAATTAGCTCAAATTAGTGAAGATATTGGAGAAGCAATGGAAGGATTAGAAATTGATCAATTAGATGTTCATTTACAAGAAAGAGGTTGGTAATATTGAAAATAGGTGTATTAGCAGTTCAAGGAGATATTAGAGAACATGCAAATATGATAGAAAAAATTGGACATACACCAGTTAGAGTTAAATCAGTAGAAACATTAAATGAGGTTGAAGGTTTGATAATTCCTGGTGGAGAAAGTACAACTATTTCCAAATTAATGAAAAAAACAGGTATATGGGAAGAATTAAAGAAAAAAGCACAAGAAGGATTTCCTATTTTTGGAACATGTGCAGGAATGATAGTTGTATCAAAAGGTATAGCAAATTATCCACAACAAGAAACAATGGGATTAATAGATATATATGTTGAAAGAAATGCGTATGGAAGACAAGTATTTTCATTTGAGGAAATTTTAAAATTTCAAGGAAAAGATATAAAAGTTACATTTATAAGAGCACCAAAAATTGTTAAATATGGTGATAATGTTGAAAAATTAATAGAATTTAAAGATGCACCAGTTTTAGTAAGAGAAAACAATATATTAGCTGCATCATTTCATCCAGAAATAGAAGATGATCCTTCAGTTCATCAATACTTTGTAGAAAATATGGTAGCTAAAAAGCAGGTGAAATAATGATACCATTACATGGTTTTTTAGGTCATTTTGTTGCAGATCATGCATTTTCTAATGTATATTCTGACAAATTAAAAATAAAAAATAATTTAATAACACATATTATATGGAGTATTTTAGCGATATTAGCCTTTACATTTGATTCATTGAAAACACCATTAGGTATAATAGCATTTTTAGTATTAATATCGTATCATGTTTTTATCGATGTATATAGAACAAAAGGAACAACATTTAAAAAAGAGTTATTATACTTAGCAATAGCTCTAATTATAAATTTAGTATTTTATAAAGCTTATGCTAATTCATATATATCAAATGAATTTATTTATTATATTATAGGTATGATGTTTGCAACAAGTTTTGGTTCATTTATTGAAAGAACATATAATATAATTGATCAACAAATAAAAGATACTACAGGTGCTTCAGAAAGATTAGCTATATATATATTTATTAGCAAATTTAAAATTGAATGGGTTTTAGTTGCAATATTAGCTGGATTATTATATAGATTTTTAATAGTTAAAGAAAAATCTAAAGAATGGGTATTTTCTCCAGTATATGGTGTTATAGTTTCATCAATTTGGATTTTGATAATGAAAGCAATTTTTTAAAATGATTTGGGCAATTTCAGATATTCATGGAATGTATGAAAAGCTATTAAATTTAATACAAGAAATACCAGAAAATGATAAAATCATTTTCTTAGGAGATTATATTGATCGAGGACCGGAATCTAAACAGGTCCTCGATTTACTATTCAAATTAAAAAATAGAGCTATATTTTTAAAGGGAAATCATGAGGATATGATGATTGATTATATAGAAAAAAGAGGTATTTATGCTGAAAGGGTATGGTTTAGAAATGGTGCTGCATATACATTAAAAAGTTTTGAAAATAATATAGAAAATAAATATATTGAATTTATAAAATCCTTGAAATTATATCATATAGAACAAATAAATGGACAGAAATATTTATTTGTTCATGGTGGAGTTAGATATGGAGCAAAATTAGAAGAACAAACAGAACGTGATTTATTATGGATAAGAAGTGATTTTTATTTACAAAATAAAAGATATGAAGATTATATCGTTATTCATGGACATACTCCAACATTTTATATAATTGAAGAGTATGAAGTGTATTATCATAAAGATGAAAATAATAATATTATAAGTATAGATGTAGATACTGGATGTGTGTATGGTGGGAAATTAACAGCATTTGGAATAGATGAAAATAATAATTATAAAATTATATCTGTATAAATATTATTTAAAAATATAAAATCATTGTATATATGGATATTCATCGAATATTCATATATTTTTAATTTAAAATATCAAATATACTTGACTTTTTGTCAAATAAAGTTGTATAATTTTAATGGGAGGAGATAAAGATGAAAAATAAGTTGAAAGTATATAGAGCAATGTATGATATGACACAAGAAGATTTAGCAAATAAAATAGGCGTTTCCAGACAAACAATTAATTATATAGAAAAAGGAAAATATTCTCCTTCTGTAGTATTAGCACTTAAAATAGCGAAAATATTTAATTGTAAAGTAGAAGATTTATTTATTTTAGAAAGAGAGGATTTAGATAAGGGAAATTCATTTGTCTTTAAAGGAGGTAAGTAAAATGAGAAAGTATTTATTTATAATTGAAATCACTTTATTAATTATAATAACCATATTGGTCTCATTGAATTATTGGTTCTCCTTAATGTATCTAATAATATTAATCCTTGAAATATATAAAGATAAAAATGCAATAGATGAGATGGATAAGTATTTAAGATATAAAACTTCTAACATAACATTATATATAATAATTGGAGTATCGGCTTTCTTTTTAACAATGGATTTTGTTCCAGAAAAAGAATTATTAATATTTTATACGTTATTTCCATTACTATTGAAAAATTTATTATATGTTGGATATATGTTAAATAGGGAAAAGGTAATAAAAAGAACAGGATACACTATATTTTTAATACTAACATTATTTACTGTCTCATCACATGGTTTTTCTGTGGTAACGTTAATAGAAATGACGCCATGGTTATTAATATTATTAGCTACATGGATTGCTATAAAATATAGAATAATAGGATCAATACTATTTTTTGGTGCAGCAGGTGTTATGACTTATTTAATATTTAAAAATGAAATTGATTCTGCACAGATATTAACCTTTTCATTGGTAGTAACTCCATTATTGTTTTTGGGTTTTCAAACCATTAGAAAGGAGTGATAAAAATGAAAAAAATAATCATAACAATTATCATCATATTAGTTCTTATTTACACTAATATTTTATTTGCAAGTAATATTTCATATTCTATTGGAATTGCAGTATCAGGAGCATTATTTCCATATTTAGGTATTAGTTATAATATGGATAATATTAAAATGGGTGGTTCTATTGGTTTTATTTTTGGGCCTGATGATAAAAATCCTAAACAATGGAATTATATGTTTTCACCAGCATTTAATATAGATTATTTTGTTATGAATAATTTTTCAATAGAAGTAAATACAAGAATGCTTGTTGTTATTCCATATCAATATGAACAATTATATTTAGCAGGAATAGGTATAAAATATGGAATACCAATAAATGATAATTTTATTAATTTAATATTATCTGGAAATTACATTATACCTATAAGTGCTGGTGAAAGATCATGGGAAAAAGTAAGAGATATGAAACCATACATTCCAATTCCATTTATTCAAGGAGAATATGAATTTTAAAAAAGCGAGGCAAAAGCCTCGCTTTATATATTATATGAATTACCATCTACCTCTTGGCATAGGTTGTTGATTTGGATATTGTCGTTGTCCTTGATAACCTGGCATTTGGAAGTTGCCTCTTGGAACAAAATCTCTATTTGAAATTTGTGGTCCATAACAATTATTTTGCATTTGGTAATATCTTTGATTATTATTTCTCATAGGAGATTGTCTCATATTACCTCTAAAATTAGAATTTCTATTATAACCTGGCATTTGTGTATTTGACCTCATTCCTCTAGCAGCATCTCTAAAACCATTTAAAACAACATCTTTACCGTCAACTTTGGATTCAACAGGTCTAAAAATTTTTTCATTATTGAATTCTATTTCCCAACCTTTTACTTCAATAGTTTTACCTATTTCTAAATCTTTTGCGAAATAAGAATTTGCATGAATTTCTACAAAATCACCATTATCTGTTTTGATTTTAATTTCCAAAATACCAGGGAAATCTTTATTTTCTTCAATAGAATCAATAACACCAGTAACTGTAATCATATTTTCTTCATTGAACATATATCCACCACGAGTACCTTGATAATTTTGATAAATAGGAGCAGCATTAGGATCTTGATTTACTCTAGGAGCATTAGCGTTAAAAGCGAAAATAGAACCTGCCATCAAACCACCGACTAATAAAACAGTTAAAAACTTTTTCATAATAACACCTCCACAGTATTTTTTTAATTTTTTTGTTTTTGTCTTTCGACACTAGTATAATAACTTATAATCCTTAAAGAAAACTTAGTGTTTGCTTAGAATTTCCTTAGAAAAAATTTTGTTGAAGTAAAATAAAAGGAGAGCGTACACTCTCCTTTTATTATTCTGTTTATTATTTAAATATTTCAAAAGAATTTGGTAATAACGTGTTTTCTAATTTTCTTTGATTAAAAATATATCTTCCATCACAAACAAATCCTAAGTCTTCCCAATCTACCTTATTTAGCATATCTTTAAATTTAACAATATCAATATCTTTTTTTGGGAAAATACCTAATATACTGCCATCATAATATATAGAATCATGTAAGAAAAAAGGTTGTGTATCTCTAGTTCTTGTATTTACATAAACTCTTGGTTTATCAGAAACATAAAAATCTCTACCCCATTTATACCAGTTTTCTTCGTTAAATTTTCTAATTTTTCTTTTTAATAAATTTTTTTTATTTTTTAAAATATGATCATTAATTATATTGTATATCATTTTTTTAGTTTTTCCTGTTCTTTTTGTATATGAGCAGATAACATCAATATTACCGCTTTCATGAGTAAATATCTTATCTGCTCCGCTTGCTCCACCAACCTTTACATATGCTATATCTTTAAGCTTAATAGTATAATTTTTATTTTTTAAAAACAAAAAATGACCTTCAACATTATAAAAATATCTAGTTTCATTATTATAAATTACCTTTCTATTATAATTATTTTTTTCATATCTCCAAATAACAACGTTAGGAGAAAATTTATATCCAAAAATTCTATCGTCACCAAATTCAATAACATCAGTAATGGTTCCATTTTCAAAGAGCAGATTATTTAATTTTACAGCGGAAGTTAAACTAAAAAAGTCTCTTGGAGTAATAAATATAATTTCACCATTATCTGTTAAATGTAAAAATGATTTATATATAAAAAATAAGAATAAATTAGCTCTTTTATCAAAAATTTTCATAGGAAGTTTTTTCTTTGTATCTTTTAAAATATCTTTAAAAGCAACATATGGAGGATTACCAATCACAGTATCAAATTTTTCTGAAATTGGATAATCAAAAAAATCCATTTTTAAGCAATTATTTATTTTAAAATCTTTTTCAATTCCGATAATATTTTTATCTTTGAGTAAACGAATAAAAATACCATCCCCACAGGATGGCTCTAATATTCTGCTTCCTCTTTTTATTAATTTAATCATTTTTTTTGAAATATTTTCTGGCGTAAAAACCTGACCAAGTCTTTTAATTTTATAATCTTCTTTAGCCATAATAACTCCTTATTATAGATATATAATAAATGCGCCTAATATTAATAATATTGTTCCTAAAATTCTAATAGCGACTTTTTCCTTAAAAATAAATTTTGCAAAAAATGCAGTAATAAGTGCAGAACTCATAGAAACCGGTTCTGCTATACTAACATCTATATATTTAAACATATTTAATAATGCAATATATGAATAAGCATTTGAAATTCCGCCACTTATCAAAGGAGAAATTTTACTTTTAATAATTTTTATATGAGGTTTGATTGATTTATATTTTATCATAGTAACTATAAAAAAGTATATACTAACTATTAAATATATAGAAATTGAATAGCTTAATGAATCAATATTTCTTATAAAATATCCATCTATTGTTCTACCTATTGCCATTAAGCCAGAAGAAATCAACATGGCGACAGCACCTTTGCTTTTTAAAATATTTTTATAGGATTCCTTTAAATTATTATCCTTCTTTAAAAATGAAACGCCATATAACATCAATAGACTACCCAAAATTTTAGTAATAGTAATTTTTTCATCTAAAAAAATAGCAGTAGTGATTATTAAAAAAATAACATTCATATTATATAAAGGAGCAATTACAGAAGCATCTTCATTTGCTAGTGCATAAACATATAAAAAGAATGAAAATGCATATATAGTTCCACTAAAAATTGCTGTTTTTAATGAAATAAAACTTATATGATTAAAAAATGGGAAGAAAGCTAAAAAAGAAAAAAAGAAAAATGCCCATGAAGACAAAATTTCATCTTCATGGGTAGTTATTTTCTTTCCAGCGATTCTTTCATAGCCTAATAATGTAATTCTAATTATTAACCAGAGATACACCATTTATTATCACCAAATCATCCAAGAGCATTATCAAGGATCATCATTACTAAAAATCCGGTAATCAAAGAGAATGTTGCAGCTCTTTCATAACCATGTGAATGTGTTTCTGGAATTATTTCATCACTGATTACATATAACATAGCTCCTGCAGCTAATGCAAGAAAGAAAGGTAAAGCTGGTCTCATTAAAACAATAAAACCTGCACCAATAATTCCACCTATAGGTTCAACCCATCCAGAAAATGCTGAATACCAAAAAGCTTGTTTTTTAGAATATCCAGCCTTTAAAAATGAAACAGCAGTAGCTGTTCCTTCTGGAATATTTTGTATTCCAATAGCAGTAGCTACAATAATACCATTTTTAATCATTTCTGTTGTTCCACCACCAAAACTTACCCCAACAGCCATACCTTCTGGAAAATTATGTAAAGTAATAGCTATAACAAATAACCATACTTTTTTAACAACGGCCATCTTTGGACCTTCATGACCTTTTAAAAAATGTTCGTGTGGTGCAAAAGTATCCATTAATTCTAAGACAACAGCACCTACAATAATTCCAATAACAGTTATAGTAATACCTCCAAGGTCAATTGCTGGAACAATTAATGAAAACATTGTAGCAGCAAGCATTACTCCAGATGCAAACCCCAAAGCCATGTCCAATTGTTTTTCTGTCATTTGTTTTTTCATAAAAAATATGGGTATGGCTCCAAGAGCAGTAGCGCTACCAGCTATTAAACTGGCTAAAGCTCCATAAGTAAATATTTGATTTCCAGTTAATTCCATCATATACCTCCTTTATTTTACTATAATTTCTACATCCTTTTTATCAAAAGCTATTGCTACTTTTATTATTTTCTCTATTCCATAACTCTTTATTTCTTCTTCATATCCTTTTTCTTCTATTTGTTTTATTCCCTTTTCCGCACTATTTTTTAAATTACCTTCTTTTATGTAATGTTTTTTAAATTCAAATATTATTCCTGGTTCTCTTTTTTCTTTTGGGATTAATATTACATCTCCACTTTCTATTATTTCTTTTATCAGCATACTTTTTCTATATAATACATGTTATCTTCTATTATGCTTTTAAAGTCACTTCGTCCCATTGGTAATCGTTTCAATTTTTTCATCATTACACCTCTGGTAACTTATATTAATATTATAGCATAAAAGTAATGAAACTGTTCAAAAAGTTAAAATCACTCAGACAGTTTGATTGCAAATCTTAAAAATAAAGGAAATTATAAAAATCCTTTATTAAAATAAAACAATAAAAGTTTATAAAGTATACATAAATTTGAAAATAATATTTTACAAATTTTTCTTGACAAATGATAAAAATAGATGTATAATAAAAATGAAATCATTACAAAAATAAATCATATGGAGGTGGTATTAATGGCAAATATTCCATTAATAGGAGAGAAATTTCCAGAATTAGAGGTAGTAACAACACATGGTAAAATGAAATTACCAGAAGCATTTAAAGGCAAATGGTTTGTATTATTTAGTCATCCAGCAGATTTTACACCTGTTTGTACAACAGAATTTGTTGGATTCCAAAAAAGATATGATGAATTTAAGAAATTAAACACAGAATTGATAGGTTTAAGTATCGACCAGGTATTTTCACACATTAGTTGGATTAATTGGATAAAAGAAAAAATGGGAGTAGAAATTCAATATCCTGTTATAGCCGATGATAGAGGAATGGTTGCAGAAAGATTGGGTTTAATTCATGCTTCAGCTTCGCATACTGTAAGAGCAGTATTCATTGTTGATTCTAATGGTATTGTAAGAGCAATTATCTATTATCCACCAGAATTAGGAAGAAATCTTGATGAGATTATAAGAGCAGTAAAAGCACTTCAATTAGCAGATAAAGCAAAAGTAGCTATGCCAGCTAATTGGCCAAATAATGAATTAATTGGAGATAAAGTTATAGTACCTCCAGCATCTGATGTGGAATCAGCAAAAGATAGATTAAAAAATTATGAAGGATACGATTGGTGGTTTGTTTATAAAAAATTAGAAGATTAATTATCATAGTATCCATACTCAATAGCTCCAGCTTTTTAAGCTGGAGCTATTTTTATGAAACGTTGTATTATTTTAAAAAATGCATTAAAAGGATTCTTTTACTAATATAATATAGAATTGAAATAAATGTGATATAATATAGTAAATAAAACTTTAGATGGTAGAGTGATATAAGTGAGTATAAAAGATTTTTTTAGAAAAATTGTTATAATTTTTTTAGTGTTTATTTTTATTATTGGAATTATTTTTACATATATCTCATATAAAAAAGAAATAAATAATAATATTAAAGAAATTAAGTTTGAAATAAAATTAATATCTTCAAACTTCAGATATATTTTTGAAAAAAGACTAAATTTTATATCTGAAATATCTCATGAGATAAACAACAAAAACAATGTAGAAAACATATTAGAAAAAATATATACATATAATAAGGATGAAATAGTTTATGCCTATTTTGCAGATAAAAATGGGGATATAGTTATTGTTCCAAAAATAAAAATACCTTCAAATTTTGATCCTAGGAAAAAAGATTGGTATATAAAAGCTATAAAAAATCCTGAAAAGGTTATTATAACAACTTCATTTGTTGATCTTGAAAAGACTGATGTTGTTCAAACTCTTTCTAAAGCAATTATAGTAAATAATAAAATTATAGGTGTTTTGGGTATTGATGTAAAAAGAGATTCTATTAAGAGAATTATTAATATAGTAAACTTACCAAAAGAAGATAAAATATGTATTTTCAATAAAAATGGATATATTTTATATAATAAAGAAATAAAAAATATAAGTAATTTTATAAAGGTAATAGATGATAATGATAATGATACTCATACTCATATTATAAAAAAAGGATATAATATGTATTTCTATAATAAAATAACAGATGATATATATATACTATATGTTTATAATAAATCTGATCTATTTAAGTTAGTGATAAAGAAAATTATTATTATATTTGCGGTTATCTCTTTAATTACCTTGTGTTTTTTGTATAAAATTAATGATTTTCTAAATAAAAAGATAATAAATCCTATATATGAAATATCAAAATCCATGAAGAATGTTTCTATAGATTTAAGAAAAAAAGAAGTTCCAAATATTAAAAATAATTATGATATAAAGGAAATAAAAGAAATAGCAAATAGTTATGAAATGATGATTAGCAATGCTATAGCATCCTTAATGAATTTTAATCTTTTAACAGAAGAAATAAGAAAAATGTATAATAATTTAAAATCAATAAATGATGCATTTTTTGAATTTGTTAATTTAATTAATATTATTGAAAATGAAAATTTAGGTATGGAAGAATATTTTAATTCAATTTTAAAATATATGATTTCTCATATTAGAGAAGCTAAGTATGGAAGTATATCAATTTTAGCCAATAGAAAATGGAAATATATTACAGCAATTGGACATGATATAAATAAATTAAGATCATTAGAATTTTATTCAGATCCAAAAAATTTCAATATTAGAGAAAAGGTTAATATAATTACATATGATGAACTATTTAAAAGTGATTATGAAAATCTTGAGGATAGTCAATATATAATATTGAAAGAAGTTACAAAAAGATTTAAATATGCAATGACATATATAGCTGAATTAGAAGAGAATAAGCTCCTTATGATTTCTATTGAAACACCAGAGAATAAAATGTTCTCAAAAGAAAGTATAGAAGTATTTAAAGCACAGGTTAATCTTGCTAAAATATTTTTAGATAAAAATTTTGAAATAGAAAAAATTCAAAAGATATATTTTAATTTTGCGGAAAAATTAGCATCCGTTGCGGAAGGACATGATGATGTAACAGGAAAGCATATATATAGAGTTGGAGAAATATCAGCATTTTTAGCTCAAAGATTAGGGTTGGATGAAAAAGAAGTTGAAAAGATAAGAAAATTTGCACCTTTGCATGATATTGGTAAAATATATGTTCCAAATGAAATTTTAAATAAAGAAGGAAAATTAACTAATGAAGAATGGGAAGAGATGAAAAAACACACTATTTACGCGAAAAGGTTGTTATCAGGCGATAAATGTTTCGACTATGCCTCAAATATTGCATTATATCATCATGAAAATTGTGATGGAAGTGGATATCCATATGGGTTAAAATGTGATGAAATACCATTAGAAGCAGCAATTGTAAAAATAGCGGATATATATGATGCATTAAGAGCAAAAAGGCCATACAAAGAAGGTTTTTCACATGAAAAAAGTGTAGAAATAATAACAAAAGGCGATGATAGAACAAAAATAGAACATTTTCATCCAAAAGTGTTAGAAATATTTGAGAAATATCATGAAGAAATTAATATAATTTGGGAAAGAATAAACGAAATTGGAGGTGATGAGGATAATGAATATTAAATTTGAAGCAATTGATATTAAATTTCCAGAAGATTGTAATGTTATAGTGGGTCAATCGCATTTTATAAAAACAGTAGAAGATATATATGAAACAATAGTAACAACAGTACCAGGAATGAAATTTGGATTAGCTTTCAACGAAGCAAGTGGTCCAAGACTAATTAGATTTGATGGCAATGATGAAGAATTAACAAATCTTGCAATAGAAAATGCAAAAAATGTTGGAGCAGGACATTTTTTTGTTTTAATAATAAGAAATGGATATCCAATTAATATATTACCGAGATTAAAACAGATTCAGGAAATTGTAAATATATATGCTGCTACAGCGAATCCTCTGCAAGTTTTAGTAGCTGAAACAGATTTAGGAAGAGGTGTAATAGGAGTTGTTGATGGACAACGTCCATTAGGTGTTGAAGAAGAAGAGGATAAAAAGAAAAGATATGAATTCTTAAGAAATATAACAGGATATAAAAAATAAATATTAAAAAGAAGCTGGTGATTTACCAGCTTCTTTTTTTGGTCGGGGAGACCGGAGTCGAACCGGCGACCTTCAAATCCCGAATTTGACACGCTACCATCTGCGCTACTCCCCGAAAAATTTCAAAATATATTATACCATAAAAGTATGGTATAATTAAAATAAATGGATAAAATTTACATTGGGGGTGTTAACATGAAAAGATTATTAGTCTTTACTTGGATAGAAACATGGAAAAAATTGTATGGTGATAATATAGATGAAATTTTACAGAATAGTAATGTAGATACAAATGAAAAAGGTTCTCCTTTAGATGATTTTGATGAAGCATTATTAGAAAAAATAATTAAAGAAATATCAGAAAAAAATAATATAACAAGATCAGAACTAATGCAAAAAACAGGAAAAGAAAATATAAAAACATTTTTCAAGTGGTATCCACTATTTTTTAGAAAAAATAGTGCATTGGCATTTTTGGCTTCAATGGATACCGTTCATGAACTTTTGACAAGAAGGTTAAAAGGATTAACACCTCCAAGAATTATTTATGAACCAATAAATAGTACAGAGGCTTATTTGACCTATAAATCTAAAAGGGAATTTTCTGATTATTTTTTAGGATTAATAGAAGGAGTTTCTGAGAAATTCAATGAAAAAATAGATGTAAAGATTGTAGAAAAAGGGAAAGATAATAATTTAAATTATTTAAAAGTACATTTAAAATCAGAAAAACCATATATAAAAATGGAAAAAATGAAAATATTTAATATTTTCTCATTAGGGATTTTTAAAACATTTCAAAGTTTATTTTCTATTTTAATGCCTATTATTGTTTTTATTTTATCTTATTTATCATTTACATATATAAATAATACTTTTATTGCTGGTTTAGTAACAGCAGTGTCTTTTGGTATTCTTTCTTATATAGATATAACTGATTATAAAAAAGGTTCAAAAATAATAAAAGATATTTTTGAAAATTATAAGAAAAAGAATTTTGATTATCCTGTTAAAGTAAAGGGAGCTAAAGAGATTACTGAAATAACAGATAATTTTTATGAATTAACCGATGAAATGAGAAAAATATTATTAGGTGTAACGGGTGATGTACAGGAAATAGAAGGTGCAGTTACTTCAGTTAGCAATTCTGCAAATAATCTAAAAGATTTAATAGATACTATGAGAGATTTAGCTCAACAGGTTGCAGATACATCAATACAAATTAGCAATGATACAGAAAATGTTTCAGAAGCTGTTAATTCTAATGTAGAAACCTTAGCGAACATTGTTGAAAGAGAAACAGAAATGGTAAAATCGTTAAATGAATCCGTTAGTTCAATATTAAAATCATCAGAAAATGTTGAAAAATCATCAGTGGGAATATTGGATATGAGTAAAAGGTTTGAAGTATTAGTTGAATCTGCAGATAGATTACAAAAAGAAGCTGAACAAATAAAGGAAATCGCTGAAACTGTTATGAATATAGCAGAACAAACGAATTTATTAGCATTAAATGCAGCAATAGAAGCAGCGAGAGCGGGAGATGCTGGGAGAGGATTTGCTGTAGTCGCTGATGAAATTAGAAAATTAGCAGAAGAATCGAAACAATCTGCAAATAATATATCAGAATTTTTAGGCTCAGTTACAACGGGTATCGATGAATTAACAAAAAATATTTCTTCAGAATTTGAAGAGATGAAAAAGCAATCGGAAATGTTAAAGAAGAATTCTGATGAAAACAAAGAAGCTAGTGATAAAATATCAGAGATCTCTATGGAGATTAGTAATTTAATAGAGAAATTAAAAGAAGAAGAAGAAAAATTGGAAGGAACTACTCAAAATATAGAAAGTTTATTGGCTATTTCTGAAGAAAGTGCCGCAACTGCAGAAGAAATAAGCGCATCAATACAGAATTTCTTATTTAATACAAAAGAAATTTTGGATGAAGTAAATAATATAAGTAATTATATTAAAATATTGTATGATAATTTTGAGGGAATAAATATATAATTAAAAGGGGGATTTTTATGGAAAACAAATATTTATCATATCAGTTAGCAGCATCTTTAGGAACACCATCTTTTTATAATTTACTTGGCGATTTATTGATGGAAGAATCTAATAGTAATAAATTAATTATAGTAAGAGCTGATAAAGAAAGATGGATAATATTAGATTCTAAGGGCTATAATCCTAAAAAGTTAGATTATGATACATTGGAAGAATTGACACTAACTTTAGAAGATATTAAAATGCTTAAATTTCCATTTAATACATATATATTATTCGATGGAAAATTTGAAGACAAAATATTATTAAAAATGTTAATGATGTTATTTGAAAAAGAAGAAAGTATATATGAAAAATATAGACTTGAAATGGTTATAGATAGGCTTTCATATCAATTATCAGGGATAGAAAATATTGTAAAAATATTTTCTAAAAAAATAAAAGAAGAAGATTTTTTGGATACAATGCTCGGAATAATATCTGAAATTTTCTTTTCAACAGCGGGTATTTATGAGCAAAACAAATTGATTAAGAAAAATGGTAAATTGATGTTGCCTGAAGATATTGAAATTTTTGATACTATGTCAAAATTAGAAAAAGGTAAATCTTGCAATATTATGAATTTAAGTGATAGCAATAAAGCATATTATAATGTATTTAACATTAAATATATAATTCCATATTTAAAAGAAGGAGTAGTAAAATATTTATTAGTAATATCAAGAGATACACCTTTTGAAAAAGAAGAAGCAGGAGTTTTAGAGACAATTCAAAAAATAACACAATTCTTTTTTGAAGAAAATGCTATTTAGAAAAAATAAAAAGGGCAAAACGCCCTTTTTATTTTATTTTCTAGGTTGAACAACAAATTTTATAGCAGTTCTTTCTTCACTGTCGATTTTTACATCAACAAATGCAGGAATACATACTAAATCAATTCCACTTGGTGCAACATAACCTCTTGCAATAGCAACAGCCTTAACAGCTTGGTTAACGGCTCCAGCTCCAATAGCTTGAATTTCAGCTTTCCCCTTTTCCCTAATGATTGCAGCTAAAGCACCAGCAATAGCGATAGGTTTTGAATTTGCAGCAACTTTCAATACTTCTACTTCTGCCATAAATATTACCTCCCTTTTTTTTCTAATTATTTCGACATATGTTAGTGGAATTGGCGCACCTGGAGGGATTTGAACCCCCAACCTGCGGATCCGAAGTCCGACGCTCTATCCAATTGAGCTACAGGTGCTTCTCAAGATATATTATACTTTAAAAATTAAATTTATTCAAGTGGTTAATAAAAAATTTTTTTTAAAGGAAGAAGCTTTTTAATAAAAATTTGATATAATAACTTGGGTGATAATATGATAAAAATATTATTAATTTCAGATATTCATATTCCAACAAGAAATAGATATGAGAGATTAGAAAAAATAGATTATAATAAATACGATTACATCATAGCAACAGGAGACTTTTCTGAAGAGGATGTAATATATTATTTTAAAGCTCAAAAACCCATATTTTATGGTGTTTTTGGTAATACAGATGATTATAATATAAAGTTTTCCTTACCAGAAAAAAGGGTTATAAAAATTAAAGATTACAATATCGGTATGATACATGGTCATCAAGCTGGTTGGGGTGATCCATCGAAATTAATCCATAAATTTAATAATATTGATATATTATTGTATGGGCACTCACATAGAAAAGACGATAAAATAATAAATGGAATACGGTGTATAAATCCAGGGGCTTTTTGTGATGGATATTATGCAGAATTAGAAGTTGGGAGTGATTCATTATCATTAAAATGGATGAAAATTTAAACATAAAAATTGAACAAATAAAAGCTGAAATCAAAAACATAGTGAAAGATGATATATTGTATGTAGCCTTTTCTGGTGGTATGGATAGCACTATTGCAGCATTTCTCGCAAAAGAAGCATTAGGACAAGAAAAAGTAAAACTTGTTAATGTGTTATTTGGTCCCTTTGCATATTCAAAAAGTGTAGAATCTGTGTTGAAAACAGCAGAAGATTTAGGGCTTGAAATAGAATTTGCAGACAAACATCAAGCACAGTATTCGATAATGAAAAAAGGGCCGAATTGTAATCAATGTACAAGAACTTTAAAAATGTCAGGAGTAAAGGAAATTGCTAAAGATAAATTAGTAGCAACAGGAGCCAATCAATCAGATTCATGGGGGAAAACATGTATAAAAGTAATGAATAATCTTTATTCTCCTATTATAGGTTTAACAAAGGACGAATTAAGAGAGATTGTAAAAAAATATAATTTAAAAATAAGAAAAGTTGGGGAAAACGCTCATAGAGAAGGGTGTAAATTAAAACATTTACTTAAATTATTGATCAATATGGATTATCATGGAAGGGCAGTATCTTTTGCAAATGAGATAATTCATGATGTGTTAGATAGATACAATTATAAGAGAGAAATAGCTAATGTAAAAATAATAGGGCCACTTTCAAAAAATATAGCATTAATAAATATAGAACCTCATCCACCAAAAGAAATATATGATGAAATAGTAGAAATATTAGAAAATGAAAAAAGTATAGATGAAGTTTATATTGTTGATAAACCAATTGAGTTAACTATTAGTGCAAACCCAGGAATATATGGAAATGAAGAATCAAGATACTGGATAGAAAAAGGAAGATTACAACCAGAATTTGCTGCTCCATTAAAAATAGTATGGAAAAAATCAAAGAATGAAAGGTTATCCACATTTCATGCAGTAGACTTTCGATTTATTGAGGAGTGATATTTTTGAATTATTTACTACCCATTATTTCAGGAGTTTTAACTGGTTTAGCTATGCCAGGAAATCTTTTTTCATTTTTAATATGGTTTTCTGTAGCACCTTTTATTTATTCATTTTCTAAATCTAAAGGCACATTGGAGAGATTATTAAAAATCTTTTTATATAGTTATTCGTTAATGACTACCACATTATGGTGGGAGATACCCGTATTATCAAAAAATATTCCTGAAGTATTAAATACATTTCCAGGATATTTGGGCTTATTATCTTTCTTTTTATTAGTATTTATATTAACACTACCATATTATATCATATGGTTTTTAGGAGAACTTTATTTTAGAAAATCCAGGGTTGTGAATTTTAAATCATTATTACTTTTTTCTACATTTTCCTATGCAGCAGCGGAAATGTTAAAAGAATTTGGAGATTTTGCTTTTACAGGTGGCAATTTATCTGATGCATTATATCAACATATTGGCCTTTTACAAATAGTACCATTTACAGGAACAATCGGATTAACAATATTAATATTGATAGTTAATTCGGTAATTGCATTTACACCTGAAAGAGAAAGAATAAAATATGCTATCGTTCTTATTGGAGTTATTTATTTAATAAATTTTACAATAACAGAAAAATTGCCATTAAAAGTTATGAATAAAAACGCAGTAAAAGTAAGTGTTTTTCAAACAAATGTTCCTCAAGAAGTAAAATATTCTGATAATACGTGGAATTCATATGTTGAAATATCTAATTATTTGCAAGAAAATAATGATAAAACTGATTTATTAATATTACCAGAAGCTGTATTTATTAAAGATATAAGAGATAGTGATATATTTAAAATAATTCAAGAAGCTATAAAAATATCAAATAAAAATTGGATTATGGGATTTCCAACAGTGGATTATAAAAAAAGAAAATTCTATAACAGTGCCATATATTTTAATAAGAACGGTGAAATAGAAAAAATATATAATAAAACAAAATTAGTTCCATTTGCTGAAGTTTTACCATATGAAAGTATATTTAAAATGTTTTCTTTTTTTAAATTAGTTAATTATTATACACCCGGTACAGATTATTCAGTTTTAAAATTAAATGATAATAAATTTAGTGTCCAAATTTGTTTTGAAACATATTTTCCTTCTATTTCAAGAAAATTTGTAAAAAACGGAGCAGAGTTTTTAGTGGCTATAAGTAATGATGGATGGTTTAATAATAAAACAGCATTAATTCAACATTTTTCAAAAGGTGTATTTAGAGCAATTGAAAACAGAAGAACCTTTATTCAAGTTTCAAATACAGGCATAACTGGAATTATAGATAAATATGGAAGGATAATAGAGACATTACCAATAAAAACTTATGCGAATCAAAATTTTTATGTTCCCATTGAGAAAAAAGAAACATTATATACAAAATATGCTGATGTGATTATTGTATTAATATTTATATTATCTATTTTATTTAGTTTAATATAAGGAGGTGAGAAACGATGAAAATAAAATGGTTTGGGCATTCTAGTTTTGGAATAGAATATATGAATGTAAAAATATTAACTGATCCGTTTAATGAAACAGTAGGATATCCATTGCCAAATTATCAACCAGATATAATTACCGAAAGTCATCAACATTTTGATCACAATGCACATCATTTAATTAAGGGAAAATATATTCTTATTAACACTCCAGGAGAACATTTGTCAAAAGGAGTTAAGATAATAGGACTAAAAACATATCACGATAAAGTAAAAGGGCGAGAAAGAGGAGAAAATATCATTTTTAAATTTAAATTTTCTGATGGTTTAACAGCGGCACATTTTGGAGATTTAGGACATATACCTGATGATTCTGTTATGAAAGAATTGGAAAACATAGATATAGTAATGATTCCAGTAGGTGGATATTATACTATTGATGCAGAAGAAGCAAAAGAAATAATAAATATATTAAATCCAAAAATAATAATACCTATGCATTTTAAAACAAAATATATAAAATTTCCAATAAATACTGTAGAAAATTTTATAGATAAAACAATGAGAACAGTGGTTAATGTTGGAAAGGAATATGAAATTAGTAAAGAACAAATAAAAGTATCAGGATCCAAAATATTATTATTTAATATTTAGAATAATCAAAATTATTATATAGTCAAAGGGGGAATTAAAGTTGAAAACATTAAAGGAAGTTATAGAAAAAGCAAAAATTGTAAGTAAAAAAAGAGTAGTAGTAGTTGGTGCAGAAGATAATGAAGCATTAAAAGCAGTGTCTGCAGCATATGATGAAGGTTTTGTAGATCCGGTTTTGGTAGGAAAAAAAGAAATTATAGAAGAAAATTTAAAAGAATTAGGTAGAGAATTTGATATTATTGATGCAAAAACAGAAGAAGAAGCAGCAGAACAAGGAGTAAGGCTAGTATCTTCAGGAGCTGCTGATATAGTCATGAAAGGACTTATTAAAACATCAAAATTATTAAAAGCCGTTTTAAATAAAGAATGGGGTTTAAGAACAGGTAGTGTTTTAAGTCATGTTGCAATAATTGAAACAGAAGCTTTAGATTCATTAAAAATAGTTACAGATGGTGGTATGATTATAAAACCAACATTAGATCAAAAAGTAGCAATAATAAACAATGCAGTAGAATTAGCACATTCTATGGGAATTGAAACACCAAAAGTAGCATTATTAGCAGCAGTTGAAGTTGTAAATCCAGATATGCCAGAAACTATGGATGCTGCAATAATAACCCAAATGAATAAAAGAGGTCAAATTAAAGGATGTATAGTTGATGGACCTTTAGCTTTGGATAATGCGTTAAGTGAAATGGCAGCTAAAATAAAGAAAATAAAGAGCGATGTTGCTGGACATGCAGATATATTAGTGGTTCCAGACATACATGCAGGAAATATTTTAGGAAAATCAGCTATATATCTTGCAAATGGAAAAATTGCAGGACTTGTATTAGGTGCAAAAGCTCCAATTGTTATTGTTTCAAGGGCAGATACAGCAGAATCAAAATTAGCATCATTAGCATTAGCGGTATTAAAAGCAGAAAAATAATAACATAGTAATCCCAATTCAAGAATCATTGAATTGGGATTACTTTATATTTGCAATAAATATAAAGTAGTGATATAATTATTGCATAAATAAAATGATACAAAATGTTAAATAAGGTGAGGAGATTATGTATAATAATATAAATGATAATTTACCAGAATTAGTTAAACTGTTGGAAGATACATATGATCATGTAGAAAATGTAGATGAATATTTTGAAAAAATATTACAATTAGCAATTAATGTTATTCCAGAAGCAGATTATGCTTCATTAATAATGTTATTACCTGATCAAAAAAAGATTAATTGGTTTGCTGCAGTTGGACATGATATAAAAAAATTATCTAAATTTTCTTATCATATTAAAAATTTAGATTTAGAAATATTAGAAGCTATAAATGGAAAGATTATTGAGGGAAATGTATTAGAAAGATTTGAAAAATATTTTACCATTAATGAAATTAAACAATTAAAAAAATCATTAAAATCATGTAAACAATCTATAGTTTATGCTTTAGAATTAAATAGAAAGTATTATTTAATATTTTCTTTAGATATTTCTGAAAGTAGTGAAAAAAGATTTTCAGATAAATCAAAAGATTTAATGAAAGTATTTGCAAATATAGCCTATATTTTTATTAAGTTTAAAATGAAAGAAGAAGAAATAAAAGATTCTATGAAGAATACAATTAATGAAAGAGAAAAATATGAAAGATTAAGAGAAGAATTTTTATCTAGAGTAAAAATATTTAAAGATATTTTAATGAAACTAATATCATTATATATAAATAAAGGTAGAAAAACATTATATTCTAATGAAATATTAAAACATATAATTTCTAATATGCCATTTATTGAAAAAGGAATAATAATTGAGATGAAAGATGACAAATTTAATATAATAAATGAAATAGGATATGAAAGTTTGAAAATTAAAGAAATATCAATAAAAGACATATATAGAAAAAATAATATAAATGTAATTACATTTAATGAGTTATCTGGTGAATATTTTGAGCTAACATCTATCGATGAAAATACAAATATATTACTTAAAATAAATGAAGAAAGAGAAGATATATTAATAGATTTGGAATTAGAAATACTTTCAGATATTATAAGTATTTTTATTAATGAATAAAAAGACCCGAAAGGGTCTTTTTTTTGTTGACAAATAAAATAAAATGAGTTATAATTAAATCGAACGTTCGTTTGAAAGGCGGTGAAATTATTAATTCATTAAAAGAAAAGATATTAAATACCTCTATAGAATTATTTTATAAAAAAGGTTTTGAGGCAACAGGAGTTAGAGAAATATCTAAAAAAGCAAAAGTTAGTCCGTCTATGATAAATTATCATTTTGGATCTAAAAAAGGTATTTTAAAAGAGATAATGGAACTATTTTTTTCTTATATGGAAGAGTATTTAAATAAGGAACACGTAGAAGAAAAAAACTTTGAAGAAAGAATCAGAATGGCTATTAAATCTTTAGTAATAGCATTAAGAAAAAATGAGAAAATGTTTAAAATTATTATGACACAAATTCCAGATGATGACATAGATTTAATAGAATATAGAACAGAGAAAATGAAAAAAATTATATTAGGAAGAATATTTTTAGATGAATTTAAAGGGTTTAATAGCAATATTAAATATGAAATAATAGGTCCTGCATTAAGTGGTATGATTTTTTCACACTTTTTATTAAAAGATATAGCTACTCAGATAACAGGAACAAAGTTTGATGATGAATTTTATGAAATTTATCCAGATTATATAGCAGATATATATTTATATGGAGCTTTAAAAAAATTAAAGGAGTAGGTGATGAGGTTATGGAAAGATATGTGGAATTCATATTTAATAACAGAAAAAAACTATTGATATTATTAGTAATAATTAATATCACAGCATTAATAGGGTTAATACAAATTAGATTAAACGTTGATATGAAAACCTTTTTACCAAGTAGCTCGAAATATTTAGATAATTATTCTATTATAGAAAAAAAGTATGATTTATCAGATCAATTAATAGTAATGCTTGAAACGGATAAAAATCCATTGGAAGATTTAGATTTATATAGAAAATTATGGTCATTGCAAAGAGAATTAGAGAGTATAAAAGGAATAAATTTTATTTCCAGTTTATTTCCTCAATCATTTCCTGGATATAATATAAAATCACCTGAAGATATTAATGAGAGTTTTTTAAATAAGATTTCTCAAATATCGATGTTTAAAGATAAGTTCTTTAAAGAAAAAGATGGTAAATATTATACTTTACTAACAATTCCTTTAAAAAGTGAAGATTTTAAGGTAGTAGATCAAATAGAAGAGAAATTAAAAAATGTAACTCATTATGGTGGAGGAACGTTATATTTTACGAAAAAATTATTTGACTATCTGTTGAGCATTGTAATATTTTTACCACCGTTTGCATTTTTAACAATGTTATTAATCTTTTCTCTTCAATTAGGATCAAAAAAATTAGCGTTGTTTTCTGTTATCCCTGCAGGATTAGGAGCATTATGGACCTTAGGATTAATGGGATGGTCTGGAAGGGAATTGAGTATAGCAAGTGTTTTAGTACCTATATTTACTATTATTATGGGTAGTGCTGATGGTATGCATTTTTTAACTCATTATGTAGAATATATAGAAAGAGGATTAGACAAAAAAAGTGCAGTTATAGAAACATTAAAAAGTACAGGTATTGCAATGATAATGACAACAGTTACTACAATAATAGGATTTATTTCTATGATGTTTATTAATTCAAATATGATGAAGGAAATGGGTATTTGGACATCTTTTGGTATTGGCTTTGCAGGTATAGCAACATTATATATATTACCAGTTATTATTGCGGGTGATGTTGAGTTAAAAAGAAAAAGAGCACATATGTTTGATGTTTCTTTTATTAAAAAATTTTGGAATAGAAAAGGTGTATTCACATATATAATCTTAATTTTGATATTTGTATTACTAATTCCTACAATAACCGTAAAATTTGATCAAATAAGTATGTTTAAAGGTTATACAAAAGTTAGAAAGGATTATGAAAAATTAACATCAGTATTTGATTTTAATATACCAGTTATGGTTGATTTTCAAACAACAAAAGATCCATTAGATAAAACATATTTAAATGAAATGAAAAAATTTGAAAATACACTAAGCGATGAGATATCAATGTTTAATTATCCACAACAATTTTTAGATGTAATGGGAAAAGAATTTTTTAATTTCAAATCATATCCAAATCCAATTCAAATATTAATAATAAAAAATGCAATTAAAAATAATCCATCTATTCCGTTATTCGATTTAATAAAAGGAAAGAGTTACTTAGGAATAATTACAACAAAAGATAATTCTCAAATGACTTTGGAAAAGGTTCAAGATGCAGTTGAAAATTTAAAAAAAGATGGAGTATTCAAAGATATAAAAATTTCTGGAATGCCTTATGTGTTTAATGAAATGAATACAACAGTTTTAAATAGTCAAATAAAAAGTATTATTATTAGTTTAATTTTAGTATTTATTTCTATATTTATAATGATAAGAAGCTTAAAAATTTCATTTTATGGAATATTGCCTTTAATAGGAGCATTATTAGCAGAATTTGGAATAATGGCATTGTTTAAAATTCCGTTAAATATTCAAAGTGCATTAATGGCTAATATCACAATAGGTGTTGGTGTTGATTATGCAATTCATATGATAGGAACATATAGATATTATAAGACAAGGAGTAAAAATCCAATAGAAGAAACATTTAATGTTGTTCAAAAACCTATATTGGCTAATGCTATAGGATTGGCTTTGGGATTATCTATTTTGAATTTTTCACCATTTACATTCCATACCTACTTATCAATAATAATGTGGGTAGGCATGATTAGTGCATCGATGTTCACATTAATGTTATTACCAAATTTCTTAAAATATGAAAATAACAAAAATGTTAAATAGTATTTTTATGTGATATAATATATTAAAAGTGAATATTCTCCGGGGCAGGGTGAAATTCCCGACCGGCGGTTAAAGCCCGCGAGCCTTATGTTATAAGGTTGATCTGGTGAAATTCCAGAGCCGACAGTTAAAGTCTGGATGGGAGGAGAAACATAGAATGTGGGATAAGTGTATTCTATATTAAATGATATATTATAATTATTGCCCTGGAGAAATCCAGGGCAATTTTATTTTTAGGAGGCGAAATTATGGAAGATATTTTAAAAACATTTGAAATGAATAAACCAGTTATTATTTGGGATGAAGACAAAGAAGTTGAAGCTGATTTAGTTTTTCCTGCTCAAATGGTAAATGAGGAAATAATTAATTTTTTTATTACTAAAGGTAAGGGATTATTATGTTTAGCAGCGGAAGAAGAATATTTACTAAATAAGGGATTTTTTAAATTACCAACAAATAATTATGATAAATTAAAAACCAATTATTTTATTACTATTGATTACAAAGATACAAAAACAGGTATATCTGTAGAAGAAAGATCTAAAACAATTAAAAATTTTTCGAATAATTTAAACATAAGTCATTTTAAATATCCAGGACATGTTCAATTATTAGGAAGTGTTGGAATAAATAAACGTAAAGGACATACAGAAGCATCGATTGAATTAATGAAATTATTAAATTTAAAATCATTTTCAATATTAATTGAAATATTAGATGAAAATGGAAATTCTCATAATTATGAATATATTAAAAGTCTTTCTGAAGAATTCAAATTACCATTATTAAATACAAAAGATATATATAGTGAGGTTATAAGAAAAAAACTTTTTGTAAAACCCATATCAGAGGCTAAATTACCCACAAGATATGGTGATTTTAAAATAATTGGATTTGAAAACAATCTGGATGAAAAAGAACATTTCGCTATATATAAAGGTTCTCTAAAAAAAGAACCATTATTAGTTAGAATACATTCTGAATGTGTGACTGGAGATATATTATCCTCAAGAAAATGTGATTGTGGAAGCCAATTGCATAAAGCAATGAGAAAGATAAATGAAGTAGGTAATGGATTAATAATTTATTTAAGACAAGAAGGTCGAGATATAGGTATTACAAATAAAATTAAAGCATATGAGTTGCAGGATAAAGGTTTAGATACAGTACAAGCTAATTTGGAAATTGGAATGCCTATAGATAATAGGGATTATGCAATAGCAGCTCAAATATTAAAATCATTAAATATAAAAAGCATCATTTTAATGACAAATAATCCAGATAAAGTAAATCAATTAAGAAAATATGGAATAGATGTAGTAAGGAATGAAGAACATTTAGGTGAAATAACAGAAGAAAATAGATTTTATTTAAAGATAAAAAAAGAAAAAATGAATCATAATATTAAAATTTAGGAGGTATACATATGAAAGTTATTGAAGGAGTATTTAATGGAAAAGATTTAAAATTTGCTATAGTGGTATCAAGATTTAATTCATTCTTTTCAGAGAAATTATTAGAAGGGGCATTAGATGCATTAAAAAGACATAATGTTGAAGAAGATAATATTGATGTGTTTAAGGTTCCAGGCGCTTTTGAAATTCCATTTATAACTAAAAAATTAATAAAAAAAGATTATGATGCAATAATAGCATTAGGTGTTGTAATTAGAGGAGAAACATATCATTTTGAAGTTGTGGCTAATGAAGTTTCAAAAGGAATTGCGCAGATAAATCTTGAATCTAATATTCCAGTAACTTTTGGAGTGGTTACTTCAGAAACATTAGAGCAAAGTATAGATAGATCCGGAGCAAAAGCAGGTAATAAAGGATTTGAAGCTGCAATGGCAGCAATAGAAATGGCTAATTTAAATAAACAATTAAAGGAATGATATTATGAATCATGAATATTATATGAAAATAGCAATAAATGAAGCTAAAAAAGGAATCGGAAAGGTAAATCCTAATCCTTTAGTTGGAGCAGTTATAGTAAAAAATGGGAAAATAATATCAAAAGGTTATCATGAATTTTATGGTGGAAGACATGCTGAGATTGTAGCAATAGAAAATGCAAAAAATAAGGGAATTGATATAAAAAACTCAACAATGTATGTAACACTGGAACCATGTTCGCATTATGGAAAAACCCCACCATGTGCTCATAGATTGGTTAAAGAAGGATTTAAAGAAGTTTATATTGGAATGTTAGATCCAAATCCATTAGTAAATGGGAAAGGTAAAAAAATATTAGAAGATGCTGGCATAAAGGTAGAATATGGAATATTAGAAGAAAAAGTAAAAGAGTTAAATGAGATTTTTATTACATATATAACTAAAAAAAGACCTTTTATAGCTTTAAAATTTGCAATGACTTTAGATGGATATATAGCAACAAAAGACTATGATTCTAAATGGATATCAAACGAAAAATCTCGAAAACTTGTTCACAATCTTAGAAATTATTATTCATCCATTTTGATTGGAGCAAATACATTAATAACAGATAATCCTAAATTAACCTGTCGAATAAAAAATGGAAGAAATCCAATAAGAATAATATTAGATAAAAATGGATTATTTGAAAATAAAAAATTGAATATTTTTAACGAAAATGGAAAAAATATTATTTTTACAGAAAAAACCGTTATAAATGTTCCTGAAAATACAGAAATAATAAGAGAAACAGATATTTTTAATATAATTAATATTTTATATAATAAAGGCATAGATAGTATTCTTGTTGAAGGTGGTTCATCAATATTATCAATGTTTTTAAAAAATAATTTGGTTGATAAAATGCATGTTTTTTATTCTCCGAAAATAATTGGTAATGGCTTATCTCCATTTGGAAATCTCACAATTAACAAGATTGAAAATTCTATAAAATTGAAAACAATAAAAAATAAAAGAATAGAAAATGATATCTATTGGGAGTTGAAACCGTGTTTACAGGAATAATTCAAAAAGTGGAAAAAATGAAAATAAAAAATAATCAAATTATTATACCTAATATTTTTGAAAATGTAAGTTTAGGTGAAAGCATAGCAATAAATGGCGTGTGTTTAACTGTTGAAAATATAATAAATAACGAATTATATTTTTCCATCGGTGAAGAAACATATAGTAGAACTAATTTAAGATATTATAATAATAAATTTGTTAATTTAGAAAGAGCATTAAGGGTTTCGGATCTTCTTGGAGGACATATAGTATCTGGTCATGTTGATGGGACAATAAAATTCTTAAATATTATAAAATCACATAATACATATTGGATGAAATTTAAGATGCCATATGAAAAATGGGCTGTTATTGAAAAAGGGTCAATTACTCTAAATGGAATAAGTCTAACTATTGCAAGAAAGGATGTGGATTCATTTAATGTGCAAGTAATTGATCATACATTTAAAAATACGAATTTACAATATTTAAAATCCAGTGATTTAGTTAATTATGAGATAGATATATTTGCTAAATATGTTAAAAATATTGTTAGCAAATAAAATATATAAATGGTATAATATGTGAGATCAAGATAAAAATAATATTGGAAGTGATAATATAAAAAAAATAATTATTATGATATTTATATTAATTAGTATAAGTATTTTTTCAAAAACATTATTGGTGCTCGGCGGTGGTGGAGCTGCTGGAGCATATGAAATAGGTGTATTAAAATATATTACAGAAAGTAATATTGAAATAGATGGAGTTTATGGAGTTTCTGCTGGAGCATTAAATGGTGCAGGTTTTGTTATGGGAAAATTAGATGAAGTTGAAAATTTATGGAAAAGTATAAATGATGAAGATATTTTTAATTTTAATACAGAAAATCATGTTTCTAAAATAAAACCATTTATTTTAAATCCATCACCATTATATAAATTATTGAAAAAAATTATATCTGAAGATTTAATATTAAAATCAAAATATGATTACGGAATATTAACATTTAATATGACAGATTTTAAACCTGTTTTTATAAGAAAAGAAGAAATGAAAGGAAAAATGATAGATTATATATTTGCGAGTGCCAGTTATCCTTTATTTGGAGCTATTGAGATAGATGGAAAAAAATATACTGATGGTGGTGTATTTTCCAATACTTATCCAGCATTATTGGCGGACAGATATGGTTATGATAGGGTTATTGCGGTATATCCTGTAATAGATTTACCAACAGATTGGTTGATATACAGTATTTTAAAGACAAAAAAGAATGTAATAATAATTAGACCTTCAGATTCTGTACCTTTTCCATTGAATTTTTCTGCAGATTATTCTGAAAAATTAATAAATATGGGATATAATGATGCTAAAGAGATTTTATCTAAGAAAATAGGGAGATAATAAATCTCCCTATTTTCTTATCTTACAAATCCATTTCTTCCAGCATATTCAGCATATTTCCCTAATTTCTTTTCAATTCTTAACAATTGATTATATTTTTCAATTCTTTCTCCTCTACAAGGAGCCCCAGTTTTAATATGTCCTGTATCCATACCCACAACAAAATCTGATATAAAACTATCAACAGTTTCACCACTTCTATGAGATACCATGGCTCCCCACCCGGCACTATATGCTAATTTTATTGCTGCAATAGTTTCAGTTAGTGTTCCAATTTGATTTAATTTTATTAAAGTACTATTGGCTACATTTTCCACAATACCTTTCTCAATTCTTTTTACATTAGTAACAAATAAATCATCACCAACAAGTTCAATTTTATTACCAAGTTTTTTATTTAATATTTTCCAACCTTCCCAATCATCCTCAGAAAGTCCATCTTCAATTAAAATAATAGGATATTTTTCTATCCATTTAGCATACATATCAACCATTTCTTCAGCAGTTAATTTTTTACCTTCTGACTTTAAAATGTATAAATTTGAATCAGAATCGTAAAATTCACTTGATGCAGGATCCATGGCAATTGCAATATCTTCCATAGGTTTATAACCAGCTTTTTCTATTGCTTCTACTATAACATCAAGAGCTTCTGAATTAGATTTTAGTGAAGGAGCAAATCCACCTTCATCACCAACACCTACAGAATAATTTTTTGATTTTAAAACAGATTTTAAAGTATGATAAGTTTCGCTAGCCCATCTTAATGCTTCTCTAAAATTTGGAGCTCCAACGGGACAGATCATAAATTCTTGAAGATCAGGGCCTTGCCAATTTGCATGAACGCCACCATTTAATATATTAAACATAGGTGTAGGTAATCTTCTTGCAGTAATTCCACCAATATATTCAAAAAGAGGTATTTTTAGATAATTAGCAGATGCTCTTGCAATAGCAAGGCTAACTCCTAAAATAGCATTAGCTCCTAAATTAGCTTTGTTTGGTGTTCCATCCAAGTCAATCATTAAATTATCAATAGTTGATTGTTCAAATGCACTTAAGCCAATAATTTTTGGAGCAATTTTTTCATTAACGTTATTAACAGCTTTTAAAACACCCTTCCCATTATATCTTTTCTTATCACCATCACGTAACTCTACTGCTTCATGAATACCCGTAGATGCACCAGAAGGAACACCAGCAACTCCAATAGTGCCATCTTCTAAAGTTACTTCTACTTCAACAGTAGGATTACCTCTTGAATCTAAAATTTCCATAGCTGAAACTTCTTTAATAATAGCTTTCATTTTTTTCCCTCCTTAATTTATTAAATAAAAATAGCCCCTATAGTGATAGTAAAAAATACTACCATTATAGGGGCTATCATCTCTAACGAGAAATTATGGCGAGCTCCATCACCTATTAATTTCAATAATATTATAACATAAAATATTATAGTATACTACAATAAAGATGTATATTAATGAATAAAAGTGTTAAATTATTATTTCCATCTTTTTCTAATATCTTCAACTAATTTTTTAGCAGTTGGTGTAGCAGCAATTCCACCATTTCCCGTTTCTCTTAAATCTTCATGCATCATTTTTCCAACTCTATACATTGCATCTACAACTTCATCAAATGGAATAACACTTTCTACCCCAGCTAAAGCCATTTCAGCAGTTGTAATTGCAACATTAGCAGCAGATGCATTTCTTTTTACACATGGTACTTCAACAAATCCTCCAACAGGATCACATACAAGACCCATTAATGATTTCAAGGCTAAAGAAGATGCATGACCACATTTTTCTGCATCGTGTGAAAAATAATATGTTAAGGCGGCTGATGCCATTGCAGCAGCCGTGCCAATTTCTGCCTGACATCCACCAGCAGCTCCAGAAATAGTAGCTTTTTTAGCTATAATATTACCTATAGCTCCAGCAACAATAAAAGATGAAAGAAGATCATTTTCAGTAGCATTATGAACTTTTTTTAAAGCATATAAAACAGCAGGAACAACTCCACAAGCACCAGCTGTTGGACAAGCAACAATTCTTCCCATTGCAGAATTATTTTCAGCTGTAGAAATTGCAGTTATAGTGGCAACATAATTAAATTCACTCAACATTTTTGGTGTATTATTAAATAATTTAAAAGCATTATTTCCAGTTAAACCTGTTAATGTTTCATGTTTTTTTCCATAATTTTTTTCTGCTTCAGTAATCATTACTTCTACTAATTTCTTCATATTATTTTTTATATTAACAGGATCCATACCTGTTTCTACCATTTCTTCAGTTAAAATAACTTCATCAAATGAAATATTTGTTCCTTTCCATATTTCTAATAAATTTTTAAATGTCATTAATTATCACTTCCAACATAAAAATACTTTATAACACATTCGATATTATCTAAATCTTTTAAATTATCAGGTTTTTCATCGAGTTCTAAAATAGTTAAAGAACGTCCTTCTAAAATACTTGTTCTTTTTAAATATAAATTAGCTACATTAACATGAACAACACTTAATATATTTTCCAAAGCGCCTTTAACATCTCTATTGACGATAATTAATGTATTATAATCACCACTTAAATCACAATCAACTCCATTAATTTTTGTAATTTTAATAGCACCACCACCAATAGAAACTCCCTGGACTTCATTAATACGGTCATTTTTTTTAGCTCTTATTAATACAGTATTTGGATGAACATCACCTAAATCAGTTTTAATAAATTTAAATTTTAAATTCTTTTTATTTGCTAAATCGTATGCATTTTTTATTTTGTAGTCATCTTCTCTTAAGCCTAATACACCAGCAATCAAAGCTCTATCTGTACCGTGTCCAAGATATGTTTGAGCAAAAGAACCATGAAGGTGAAATTCGACTTCATCAGGAATACCATTAATTAACTTATATACAAATCTTGCAATCTTTAAAGCTCCTAAAGTGTGAGAGCTAGAAGGACCAACCATAACAGGACCAACAACATCCAACATACTCATAGTTTCACCTCAAATCAGTAGATTAATCTAAATCATCCCTCATTCCAATAGTATTTAATATTATAGAATCTTTTTGTCTCCATTTATCTTTTACTTTTACATATAAGTCCAAATATACTTTATCATCTAATATGTTTTCAATATCTTTTCTGGCAAGCATACCAATTTTTTTAATCATTCTACCTTTTTGCCCAATTATAATACCTTTTTGTGAAGGTCTTTCAACATAAATTTCTGCTCTAATATATACTAAATTTTCTTTATTAGTTATTTCTTCAACAACAACTGCTGTAGAATGGGGTATTTCCTCTGAGGTTAAGTGAAAAATTTTTTCCCTTATTAATTCTGATATCATAAAAGCTAGTGGTCTATCAGTTGTCATATCTTCAGGATAATATTGAGGTCCTTCTGGTAATGTTTCTATTATTTTTTCTAATAACTCATTTAGATTTTTTCCAGTTAATGCAGAGATTTTAAATTCAGCAATAATATTTGAATTTTCATCAAGTACACTTTTAATTCTTCTTTCCGCTTCTTGGATTTGTTCTTGGGTTGCAGCATCGATTTTATTGATTACTAAAATTGTAGGAATATTAGCTTCTTTAATTATTTTTGCAATATTTAAATCAGATTCTCTTACCATGTCTATAGGATCAATTAAAAACAATATTAAATCTTGCCCTTTTAATGCATTAACTGCAATTTTTACCATATATTCCCCAAATTTATGTAAGGGTTTATGAATTCCTGGAGTATCAACCAAAACAATTTGAGCTTCAGGAGTATTTAAAACACAATTAATTCTGTTTCTTGTCGTTTGTGGTTTATCTGAAACTATTACCACTTTTCTTTTCATTAAAGCGTTTATTAATGTTGATTTACCAACATTTGGTTTTCCTGCAACAGCTACAAAACCACTTTTCATTTCATCAACTCCCTTAATTTTTCCATTACTAAAGCTGTGGATCTACAGTCATCTTCATTATATGTGAGTATTTTTTCTAAACTTTCTTTATGTCCTCTAAGATAATTTTTATATTCAATAAATATAGCATATCCTGTTAAATCAGTTCTCCATTTATAACCAAAATATTTACTTATATCTTTCAATGAGTAAGAAGTTACGGGTAAAGATACATTTTTTTGTATTTTTTCATATAAGTCATATGATCTATCTTCAATTTTGTATAGATATTTGTATAGATGAGATATATTTTTAGTAATCAATTGAAGTCTTTTTATATCATATACGTCATAATGGACAATTATATCTTTTGTAGAATCTATAAATTTCAGAAAATTTTCAAGATTATCATCAGTATTTTCTATATTTAAAAATGGTTTATATTTCCCTTTTATAAGAATGCCATGTAAGAAATCTAGTTCTCTATATGTTTCAACATCATATACTATATACTTATCTGGAATATCGAATTTATTTATTATTATAGGTTTATTAATCAATAAAGATTTTAAATTATATAAAGGTTTTCTAAACTGTGGTGGAACTTTTTCTATTTTATTGGATTCAACGGCTTTTAGTGGGTTTATATTTATATCTTTTAATAGATTAAGATAACTTTTTGATATTCCTGGTACAATGGAGATATCGCCTTTTTCTAACAATTCCATATGACATTGATTTTTTATTTTACAGAACTTGCAATAATTTCCAGGAGTTTTATCTTTTTTATTTTTAAATATTTCAATTTCTTTTTTTAACAACGGCATTTTTCTCATTATCCAACGTTCAGAAAAATAATTTACTTTATTTTCTAAATTAACCTCAACACCTCTTACTTCCTTACCTTTGTTAGTAAAATATAAGTAAGCGGAAATTATATGATATATATGACTTAATTTAAGTTTTCGAGATTCTCTATTAATCTTTATAGATTTTCTTTTATGATCATATCCTTCATAACTTGCTATGATATTAACACCATCATATTCAAATTCAAAATAATTTGTTGGTCTTTTATAAATAGGAGTAAAATAAGGGCATTTTCTAACATTTGCATAGTTTAACAGATCCATTTTCATTTTACCAGCTCCACTTCTTTATTCACTTTTAAAATGCATTGTTCAAATAATGCATCAGCTGTATAATTTTGTAATATCTCCAAATTCTAAGAATAAATTAGCAATATTTTTCAAAAATCCCAGTCTATTCATTCTTATACTTTCATCCTTATCCATAACAAAAACATTATCAAAATAATTATCTATGCTATCTTTTAATCTTAAAAGTTCATTGATAGCGCCATCATAATTCAAATAATCTATTTTTTCTTCCATTTTGCCTTTTACACATAAGTATTTATCAAACAATTCTTTTTCTGCATCTTCTTTAAATAATCTACCTTCATATTTTAAAGAATTGTGATTTTTAGAAATATTTTGAACTCTTTGGAATGTTTTTATAAAAACTTGGAAATCTTCAGAATTAACAACTTTGTTTAATGCTTCAGCAGAAAGATAAGCTCTTAAAGGTTTGTTCCAGTTAATCAAAACAGAATTTACAACATCTGTAGATATTCCTTTTCTTGATAAAAATGTTTCAAATCTATTTTTAAAGAATTCAGCGATATCATTTTCTAAATATTCAATATTTATAATTTTAGCAATATCTTTCATAATATTGTTTAATTCAATATCCCAATTATTTTCTACTATAATTCTAATTACACCGTATGCTTTTCTTCTTAATGCAAATGGATCTTTAGAACCAGTTGGGATTTTTTTAATTCCAAAAAATCCAACAATATCATATAATTTATCAGCCAATGAAACGATTAAAGAATTTATTTCTTTTGGAAGTTCGTCATTTTCTTCCACAGGTTTATAATGTTCTTCTGGAACCATATATATATCTTCAGGATAATCATGATATTTTAAATAAATTCTTCCCATTATTCCTTGTAATTCTGGAAATTCATATACAATATGAGTAGGTATGTCGATTTTTGATAATTCAGCAGATTTTGTAAGGTTTTCATTATCATAATCTAAAGCTTTAGATAGTAAACTAGATATTTCTTTTAAAGCATTTATCTTATCATAATATGTGCCTAACCTAGCTTGATAAGTAATTTCTTTTAATTTTGAAAGATAAGAACTTTCATTAGTATTTAAATCTTCATCATAATAAAACTTTGCATCGTCAAGCCTTGCATTTATAACCCTTGAATAACCATTAGTAACATTTTCTTCAGAACTTAACCCATCTTGAAAGGCTATATAATAATTAGAAATTTTCCCATCTTTTTTTGCGACAAAACTTTTTTGATGATGTTTTACAGTAATTTCTATTACTTCTTCAGGAAGATTTAAGTAATCTTCTTTAAATTTTCCAACTACAGCACTTGGATATTCAGTAAGCTGAGTAATTTCATTGATTAAATGTTCATCATTTTCAATTTCTAATTCATTATTTGTAGCAACATTTTTTAATTCTTTAATAACTCTTTCTTTTCTTTCATTATAATCAGATACAACGAAGTTTTCTCTCAAGAGATCAATATAATTATCAGGATGAGAGATAGAAATTTCACCTTTTCCAAGGAATCTATGTCCATAACTTTTTCTTGAAGAATTAATTCCGAATAATTCAAAGTCAATAATTTCATAATCAATTAATGCCACTATCCAATGAATAGGTCTTATAAACTCAAAATCTCCATTTCCCCATCTCATGGGTTTTTTAAATTTAAGTTTTTTAATAATAGAAGGATAAATTTCTGATAAGGTTTCAGAAATATTTTTTCCTTCTTTTTTTATTTTTGCAAACATATATATATTGCCTTTTAATTCCTTTTCTATAATCTCATAATTTTCATTTTTTAGAGAGTTTAAAAATCCTTGATATGGTCTTGCAGGATTTCCATTTTCATCAAATGCCACATTTTTAGCAGGACCTTTTCTTTCAATAATTTTATCTGGTTCTTTTTCTGGTAATCCTTCTAAAATAATTCCAAATCTTCTAGGAGCAATAAATACTTTTAATTTAGAATAAGAAATATTTCTATTAATCAACTCATCTTCTGTATATTGATATAATTGTTTTATTATGTTTTCATATTCACTTGAAGGTAATTCTTCTACGCCTATTTCCAATAAAGATTTCATTCATCATCGCCCCCAATCGCTTCTAGATATGTGCGGGCAGTTTTTCTTGCCATATCTCTAATTTCAAGAATATATTTTTGTCGTTCATTTACACTAATAGCATTTCTTGCATCTAACAAATTAAAAGAATGAGCAGCTTTTACGAGATAATCATAAGCTGGTAAGTATAACTTTTGTTCAATTAACGCTTCAAATTCTGATTTATAAGTATTAAACAAATTATATAAAGTTTTTATATTTGCTTTTTCGAAATTAAAAATAGAAAATTGTCTTTCATTTTCCTTAAATAGCTTTCCATATGTAACATATTTATTCCACATAGTATCATAAACATTATCTTTTCCCTGTAAATACATGGCTAATCTTTCAATACCATATGTTATTTCTAAAGATATTGGTTTTAAAGGGACACCGCCCATTTGCTGAAAGTATGTAAATTGAGTAATTTCCATACCATCTAACCATACTTCCCATCCTATTCCCCATGCACCTAAAGTTGGAGATTCCCAATTATCTTCAACAAATCTAATATCATGTTCTAAAGGATCTATTCCAATAGCCTTTAATGATTCTAAATATATTTCCTGCGAATCTTTTGGAGAAGGTTTTAAAATAACTTGATATTGGTGGAATCTCTGCATTCTATTTGGATTTTCACCATATCTACCGTCTGTAGGTCTTCTACTTGGTTGAACAAAAGCAATATAAAAAGGATCTTCACCTAGTGTTTTAAAAAAAGTAGATGGGTGATAAGTTCCTGCACCCATTTCCATATCATATGGTTGGTCAATAACGCAGCCACGTTCAGACCAAAATTTATCTAATTTTAATATCAAATCCTGTATATACAAGGTAATTCCTCCCTACTCTAAAGAAATTAATAACGGATAATGTGGTTGTCCACCGTTATGTATTTCTACCTCTAAATCTGGAAATTCTTCCATTAATTCATTTGCTATTAATTCTGCGGTTTTTAATTCGATATCTTGTCCATAGAACATTGTCATTATTTCAAAACCTTCATTTATTTTTTCTTTTAAAACCTTTAATACTGCTTCACTTAAATTAAAACTATGTGCTTTTAATTCTTTACCAACAAAAACGAGATATTCATCTTTTTTGATTTTTTCTCCAGCAATTTCAGAATCTCTTATAGCATATGTTACCTGAATAGGAACAATACCTGAAATTTCAGATTCAATAGCTTCTTTTAATTCATCATAGTCCATATTATCATCAAAGGCAAGCATAGCGGTAATACCTTCTTGAATGTACTTTGTTTTAACAACTAAAACCTCTTTATCTTCAACCATATCAGCAACTTTTTCTGCTGTTAAAATAATATTTGGATTATTTGGTAAAATTAAAATCTTTTTTTGAGGTAATTCGTCAATAGCATCTTTAAAATCTTTTATGCTAGGATTCATAGTTTGACCACCAAATATAACTTTATCTACGCCAAGACTTTTAAATATTTTTGTTAATCCTTCACCAGGAGATACAGTTATTACACCCCAATTTTCATTATTTGATTCATATTCAACCTCTTCTTGGGAAGATTTTTCATTATAATTTTCAGAAGTTTCAACCACATGTTCATGTTGAACTTTCATATTATCAACTTTCACTTTATATAATTCACCATAATTAATAAATTCCTCAAAAACTTTACCAGGCCTATTAGTATGAACGTGAGTTTTTAAGAAATCTCCTTGGTGAACCAAGACGATAGAATCTCCCATCTCTTCTAAAAATGCTCTAATTTTTTCTAAATCATCTTTTGATATATCAGGATTATTTAATTTTAATACACATTCTGTACAATATTGGAATTTAATTTCTTCATATGCAATTTCTCTAATTTCTTCAGGAGATGCATTTTCAATATGTTCAAGGTTAATTTCAGTATCCCCTTTTATAGCGTCTCTAAACCCTTTAATTATATAGCTAACACCTTTTGCTCCGGCATCAACAACATTAGCATCACGTAATTTTTTTAGATATTTTGGAGTTTCATCTACAATTTCAGTAGAAATTTCATATAACTTATCTAGAAATTCCTCAAAATCTTCTATATCAGACAATTCTTTTTCTGCCCTATCAGCTAATTTTCTTATTAATGTTAACATAGTACCTTCAACAGGTTTTATAACAGCATGATACGCAACATCTTTTGCGTTTTTTAATGCTTCTATGAAATCTTTTGTTGTTACAGTTTCCTTATCTTCTAATGTTTCTGTAAAACCTCTAAAAATCTGAGATAATATAACGCCAGAGTTACCTCTGGCACCCATTAATAATCCATCTCTCATGTTTTTCATTATTTCTTTTATTTTATTTTTATTCTTGGCTCTATCAAGCCATTCGCAAGCTTCTAGCATACCAGAAGTCATATTTGAGCCTGTATCTCCATCAGGAACAGGAAAAACATTTAATGCATTTATCTCATCTTTATTTACAAGTAATGTTTCGGCAGCCTTTTTGAATGCCACATAAAAGTCCTTTGCCTTTAATTCAGTCATTTCAGTCACCTCTTTATGATTTTATTCCAACGACTTTTACATTCACAATAACATCGACATCCCCCAAGGCTTCCTTTATTCTATGATAAACATTTTCTTGAGCATTTGCAGCAACTCTCTTTAAAGGTAAACCGTATTCCATATAAATATATAAGTTAATAATAACCTTGTTATTTTCTTCGATAACTTCAACACCTTTTTCACGAGGTTTTTGAAGCATGGAAGTTAATTTATTTAAAAAACCCCCTTTACCAATATCCACAGTACCATAAGATTCCAAAGCAGCTCTGTATACTATTTCATTAAAAACTTCAGGCTTAATAGTAACTGTACCTAATTCTGTTTCAACAATCATAATTACACCTCCAAGGTAATTTTTTATTCTAATATAGCGGATAAGTATCCAACAGTTCTGTAATAATCGCCAAAAGCTTCGGCGCTAGTCGTATGATATAAGATTCTCGTTTTATTAAAACCAAAATATAATAATGTGTTAATGCATCCGTATCCACAAGCAGTAATATTATATTCTTTTACATAGTCATATAATAATTCTGGATTATTTTTCTTTAAAGCATCTATAATAAACTCATCTTTTTTTAAAGTTATTTCATGACTTTCATAATGATTCATATCACTTGATGCAATTATAAGGGTACCATCATCAGCAATTTCTTTTAAAGCAATAGCTAATTTTTTACTTGTTTCTAAAGATTGATTGCCTAAAACAATAGGAATAATCTTAAAGTTGTTTCCATATAAGTATTGCAAAAAAGGCAATTGAACTTCTATTGAATGTTCATACTTATGCGCAGAATAATCTCCATTTATATTTAACTTTGATAATAATGATAAAGCTTTTTCATCTATTTCTACTTCACCTAAAGGGGTAATCCATGAACCATCAGAATATACAGAAATATCAGGACCTATACCAGTATGATTAGGTCCAATAATTATAACAGATTTTATTTTACCTTTTTTGAAGATTTCATAATATCCATATGAAGCTGTTTTTCCAGAAAAGACATATCCAGCATGTGGAGATATCAATCCTGTTACAGGTATTAAGTCATCTTTTCTTTCTGGTAACTCACCAAAAAAATTTTTTAAAGTATCAATCAATTCAGATTTTGAATCTGGATAAAAACTCCCTGCAACAACAGGGTATCTGATCACCTTAATCGCCCCCATATTTTACCAATTTGGGCCATATAAATAAATTTAAATCATATTCTCTATTTCTTTTTTCATTAGTTTTAAAAAGGAATCCAATAAATGGTAAATCTTTTAAAAAAGGAATACCAGAATTTAAGTTTTCTTCTTTCATTACCTTTAATCCGCCTAATATGCTAACATAATTATTTTTCAAAATCATTTTTGTATTAATTTCTCTGGAATTTTCTGCATTATAGTTTGAAACAGTAGATTTTTCTGGTTCCCCAACTTTTAAACTAATATCCATATTTATTAAATCTTGGTCTTCAATATAATCTGCCTGTATTTCTAAGGTTAAACCACTTTCTATATATTGAATAGAGTTTTCTTGTATTACAGGAACTCTATAAACTGATTTAAAAGTAGATTTACTACCAGATTTTAAAATTATTTTTGGCTTTGAAACCAATCTGGAATGCGATTTAGAATTTATGTTCTCGCTTTTTAATGCTGTATCAAGTATTTCTTTATATAACAAAGGATTTATTATACCCTGGCTTATAGAATCTACAATGCTTTTTGATGTAATTTTTGATTCTATTTTTTGAATTGTTTCTTCTAAAATAGAAGAATCAACAATTGCAAATTCAATTGATATTATTTTAGGTATTTTTTCTTTAATAATTATGACATTTTTTCTTTGTCCATGTAATAATTGTTCTCTTCTAATATTTTCTCAATATCTTCAATATTATTATAGTTAAAGACCTTTATGTTTTTTAGTTTTTCGTCATTAATTAAAGCTAAATTATTATTTTTTGCATATATTTCCACTAATTCAAATAATGTTTTATATGCTGGAACATTTGTTTTTGTAGTATCTTTTGTTATAGTAGTTATTGTATTTTTTAAAGAAAGTAACTTATATAACTTTTTATAATCTTCTAAATTGGATTTTATTCTAATAATTTTTCCTACATTGTTTGAATAAATAGCATCATATTGTATATTCATATTTTTAGCAATAGCATCAAAATAATCAAATTTATCATTTTTTATTGAAATATAAAAATCATTAATTTTATTTGTATCGTTTATAGTTTTTGTAGCTTCTATAATATTGTATTTATCATTAAAATTTTCTATAATTTTTATATCATCTTCTGTACCTTTTATTATATAATTTTTATCTATCTTTTGGATTATAGTATTTTTAAAAATTTTATTAAATGGTAATAAATCTAAATTAGATTGAATTATTTTAATTTTTATTGTATTTTTTATATTATTATTGTTTGCTTTTTTATTAATTTCACTTTCTTTTCTTTGAGGTATTTTTGATAGTATATCCATTAGTAAATTTATATTCCTACCTTTTACGACGTAATTATCTTTTGAAAGTTCTATTATATCTAAATTTAAAATGTCAGCGAGTTTATCAATAGGTTTTGTAGTATTTATAACGGTAATAGTCGCAGGATTATCTAAAATAGAAATTGTCGATTCTTCAGTACAGTTTATTTTAGTACTATCATTCGAAATTAAATCCTTGATTTTATTATTTATGTTTTTCATTTTCTCAATATTTTTTTTTGAACCCTTAATAACATAAATATCATTATCAATATAGTCAATTTTTAAATCAAATAAAGGGGATATTTTTCCTATATCAACAGGTGTTTTTAAAATAGCATAAGTAGAATCTTCTGTGATTTTAGGATAATCAGAATTTTTAGAAATTTCATCATCTTTTTTATTTTCTTTATTTTTTGAATATATATCATATGCAATGTTATAATATTTTTCAAATAAATATAAATCATTATTATATCCTTTTAATAGTAATAGATTATCGCTGATTTCTGTATATTCAATATTAAAATCTTTTATTATATCTTTTTGAGGGAGATTAAAATTGAAAAGTTTAAATTCTTTTGTTTTCTCACTATTTGTTTTTGTAGAAGGATAAGATATCTCAATATTCTCTTTTTTAGCTTTTTCATTTTTATTTGTATTATTATCTGTAATAGAAGAAATATTAAAGGATATTTCCTTTATCAAATCAATATTTTCTGAATCACCTTTAACTAAATATAAAGAGTCTGATATTTTTACATAGGAAAGATTTAGTAATTTTATTATTGAAGAAAAATTTGGAACAGTAGAATTTATTAATTCAAATTCCTCTTTTTCATTAGATTTATTTGAATTAATAATAGGAAAATTTTCTGAATATAATTTATTTTTTGAAATATAAATATCTTTTGTACTAAGGTAATCATAGTATAATCCAGTTGAATCAAAAATGATTCTAAATAAATCTTCGGGATAAAAATTTTTAAGTTCTAATGAAATATTTTTATCTGGAATTTCTGTTAAATAGTATTTATTAAATCCCAATTCTTTTAATAATATATCTAATAAATCCTTTATTTTTATGGTTTTAAAGTGAAACAATTCATCATTTAGAGGTTGTTTTCCCGTTATTGTAATTGAGATGTCTTTACTTGATTTAATATCTATATCAACAGGAAAAATCATAATCAACTCTAATGTATTATCATAAAGTTTAATCATTTTAACAGGGCCTTTTGGCAAAATATATGATTTATTTTCAAATGCAGTATCTTTAAATGCTATTTTGTAATCTGTTTTTGTATTATCCATAAATACAGTGGCATTTGTCGATACATCAGAAAGTTTAATAAAATTAGTATTGTTACTATAATCGATTTTAATATTATATGCAGAAAGAATTATAGAATATACTAAAAATAGTAGTAAGGATATTTTTTTCATCTAAGCACCTCAAATCTTTTCTCATATTCATTAAATAGTAAAATGCCATTGTCATAAATTTTTAAAATACGAAAATCTCCCAAATTACTATTTTCTTTTACCTCTTTTAAAAGTCCTTTGAAATAAATATAAGCACGTTTTTCATTGTTCTTTCTTATTACACCAGAAAATTCAAAAAGATTAGAATTTTGAATATTTATAGAATTTTTCCAAATTTTGTCCATATCAATATCCAGAAAATCAAAACTTTTATAATTTATTTTTTCATAATCTTTTATGTATTTTATATTCTGTGGAATATCCCTTTTTATATAAACAGAATAATTTTTATTGTCTAAAAAATTGTAATTTGAATCCACTTTAAAATGTTCAATTAAAACACCTTTTTCTGCTTTTAATTGAGATAATATATCATTTAAATCATTAAAAGAAACTCTTTGGTTTACATAATTATCTGAAATTTGAGAAACAGAAAATTTTGGTAAAATAAAGTTTTTAACATTCTTTTCTGGCTTTTGAATAACTAAAAAAATAGAGATAAAAATAATAATAAATGAGATTAAATATCTATATATCATTTTTTCATCTCCAAAATTTTATATTGCTTATAAAATAAATCTAATGTTCCAATTTCTTTTATTTGATATGGCGATATGATTTTTAATCCATTAACCACCTCAATTAAAATAGTTGCATCAAGACTTTCTGGAGAATAATCAATTGATTGAACATATACATTGGTATCAATCTTGTTCAAAAATTCCAGAAAAGAAAACAAATTATCATTAGCTTTTTTTGATGAATTAATTCTCTGGTTAAATTCATTTAAAAGCTTTTCGTTATTCTTAATTTCTTCCATTTTTCCAGAATAAACTCTACTTTGAAAATTAATTATTGAGAAAATTAAAAGTATAATAGAAAACAAAAATACAACATAAGAAATAACATTTAAATATAATCTAATAACCGACCTAAACATAATACTTTCCTCTCAAAGATTTAATGGCTTCAATAATTAATTTTTCATCAACAACAATATTTTTTCCATAAACATCATCAGAATATAAACCATAAAGATAATCATTTTCAACTTTTTCAAAAATAATATTATTTTTTCCAGATGAAAAGGTAATATATTCATCTTCCCAGTCATTTGAATCTAAATAATTCCACAATAGAAAATTTAGTGGAATAGTATAATCAAAAAATAATGAGTATTTAAATTTTTTTATATAATCACTAATATATAAATAAAACAAATTTTCTTTTAATTGAATGTACTTAACCTTTCTTGTAGAAATTTTGAAATCTCTGGAGTTTTTAATTATATATTTATCTCTGCTTTTTTCATCTGGAAATTTTAATATTATGCCATAATAATCCTGAATATTTATTTTTAAATTATTAAAACCTTTATCTTTGAATCTATATATCAATTTTTTATTAAAATAAAAGCTTCTTACCATTCAATACCACTCCATCTAAATGAAGAAGTTATGGGAAGAATAACCAAATTAGCCCCGTCAATATTTAATGTATTTCCAGGACTTTTTAATATCAAATTATAAAAATTAAAAACTTTTGAATAATCACTAGTTTTATAAGGAATTTCTTTATATACAATACCATCAAAATAACTATGATTTGAAATTACAATTTTTGTATACTGATCGTCAAAATTAATAGAATGTATCTTTACCTGTACAAAATAATCCATCATTTCTATAAAATCTATTCTCTTTTTTATATCATCAAAAATCTCTTTTTTTATCACAAAACTAAAACTGAGAAATAAAAAACTTTCTATTAATAAAACTATTAATAATTCATATAAAATAAATCCTTTTTTCATAGACTAAAACCCCAAATTATTTATAGTATTAAATATCCCACCATAAAAACCATATGCAATCTCAAAAATAACAATAGAAATTATCATTATAAGTATTGGTTCCAACAATTTTTTTAATCTTTGTATAAATTGGGATAATTCAAAATTTAATTCTGCTTCAAGTATTTCCAGAGGTTGTTTTAAATCACTCAAATCTTTTGATAGGGATATAGAAAACAAAAGTTCATTAAACTCTGTATTTTTTAGAATATCAACAATGTTATTTCCCTTTTCCAATTGACTTAAGATATTTATAATTTCTTCTTTTAATTTTTGAGATGAGATAATTTCAGAACTTTTTTCAAATGCATCGAATGTAGTGTCACCACTTTCTATAAATATTGAAGTGGATTCAACAAATTCAAGCAAAGCATATTTTTTATGAATTTTCCTTATAACAGGCAATACGTATAAAATATCATCAAACTTTCTCTTATTTTTAAATAAAACAATGAGTATAACAGTTGAGAAAGCAATAATGCCGATTAAAATCCATGAAATAAAAAAACTAAAATTTGTATTAAAATTTTGCCTAAAAATTGGAACGATAAAAAACTGTAAAAATAATAATAAACTAATTAAAGCAGAAAACAATAAAATAGGATAAGAAAGAATATTTCGCAACTCATGAAAGTTTTTCACTCTATTATCATAAACTTTTTCGAGTCTGTTTAGAATTTTCAACAATTCAACCTTATCAGAGGCTTTAGATAAAGACTTTCTGAATTCATAATCAAAATATGATGTCATATCCATAGCTATTTTATAAGGTGTTCCTGACATAATATTATTAATTAAAAAATCAAGTGCAATTTTTATTCTCTGAGAAATCTCATTATTATTTCTAATATATTTTATTGCATCTAAAAAATTAACATCAGAAAGAATAAAGGCTTTTAACATTTTTATTATTTTCAAATGTTCTTTGGTGTTTAATTTTTTGAAATTAATTCTCTTCACATATTCAAATTTATCTATTTCCATTTCATTATCAATTTTACTTAATGCGTCAACATCAGACTTGCCAATAATATATCCTTTTACTGGTAAACTAAAATTTTTTCCTTCGAAATAAAAAAGTTTCATAATATCACCTTTTTAAAACAAATTAATTATATTTTACCATAATATTTTGATTTTTTAAAATAGACATATTATTAATGCAGAGCATTAATAATAACAGGCTGTTGACAAAGCATTTTCTAAAAAAAATAATATGAGCGAATATTATTTTGATTCCAATAATACTTTTTTATTACTTATCCGAAATCGTTCTATAATAGAACGATTTTAATAAATAATCGTATCATTTTAGAACGAATTTATTAGAATTAAATAAAATTCGTTTTGATTTAGAACGAATTATGGTATAATTAGTATTGATATAGAACGGAGGTGAAAAAATGGATTTAAATGAAATTATTGAAAAAATGGAATTAAAAAAAGCACGATTGCTAAACGCATTACCTGCAAAAAAGAGGTTGTATTTTAAAAATATTGATAAATATGATAATAGAGGAATATTGCTATATGGACCTCGAGGAGTAGGTAAAACAACATATTTGTTGATGAAAGCAAAAGAGAATAATTATTTTTATATCTCTGGAGACGATCCATTAATTTCAACATTTCCATTATATGAAATTGGTGAAAAAGTTTTTTTAGAAGGATATGATGGAATAATAATAGATGAAGTTCATTATTTGAATAAATGGAGCATACATATTAAGGCACTATATGATTCATATCCGGATAAAAAGATATGGATAAGTGATAGTAGCAGTATAATATTAAGAACAGGAATATCTGATCTTTCAAGAAGGTTTATAAAAATTAGAATGCCTTTATTATCTTTTAGAGAATATATATATTTATCAAAAAATATAGAAGTTCAAACCATAAACTCTCCTTTTAATTTTGATAAAGAAAAATTGATGTCACAAATAAAAAATCTTGATATTTTAAAGATATTTAAAGAATATGCATCGTCGGGAACAAGACCATTCTTTCTTGAAGGTAATTTTTCTGAAAAAATGGAAAATATTCTTGAAAAAACATTATATAGCGATATACCATTTTTTTTAAACAGCATAAAAGAAAATCATTTAAAATTAATGAAAGCTGTAATAGGTTATTTAATATACTCAAAAATTCCAACGATTAATGTTGAACGAATGTGTAAAGATTGGGGATTGAGCAAAAATAAATTATATGAATTATTAAAAGTGATGGAAGAAGCGGAATTAATAAATATAATATTAAAAGAAAAAGATTTCAGTATAAATTCAAAAGGTGAAAAAATATTTCTTGCTGATCCCTCATATTACTATATATATAATGGAGAGATTGGGAATTTTAGGGAAGCATTCACGGTATTTGCTTTAAAAGAAAAAGGAAAAATATTTGCATCAAAAAATGAGAAAGAAGGAGATTTCATTTGGAATGATATAAAAATTGAAGTAGGAGGAAAAAATAAAAAAATAAAAAAATCAGATTTTGTTATTCGTGATGATATTGATATACCGTTAAAAAATAAAGTGCCGTTATGGTTATTGGGATTTTTATGGTAAAAATGCTATAATTTTAATGGAGGGGGGGAATAAAATGGAATTAAAATGGGAAGATTTTAAAGTAAAAATTCCAGAATTGGAATTTGAAAATACTGAAAAAATAGAAGCAATAACAGAATATTTTGGACAAAAGCGTGCATATGAATCCATATTAATGGGATTAGAAATAGAGCAAAAAACTCACAATATCTTTATCACAGGCCCTGTGAATACAGGAAGAAGAACCTTTGCTAAAACCATACTTTCTAAATACTCCACAACTAAAAAAACTCCAAATGACTATATATATGTATATAATTTTAAAGATTCTATGAAACCCAAAGCAATATCGTTAAAACCAGGAAGTGCAGTAAAATTTAAAAAAGATTTAGAAGAAACAATAGAAATGGCATTTAATGCTTTAAAAAAAGGTATAGAAGGAGAAGATTTCACACAAAAAAGAACACAACTGGAACAAGAATATTTATCAAAAAGAAAAAAAATATGGGAAGAATTAAAAAAACAGGTGGAAGAGTTAAGTTTCAAATTACAATTTACATCTGATGGAGCAGTTACAATACCAGTATATGAAGGAAAAGAATTAACAGATGAAGAATATGATAAATTACCAGAAGAAATTAGAAATAAGTACGAAGAAAAAACCCCAATATTAAGACAATTAATGGAAAAAACAATGATTAAAATAACAGAAATGGATAAAAATTATAGAGAGCAATTAAGAAATCTGGAAAAATATTGGGCATTATTCACGATATCCGGTATTTTTGAAGGTTTAATAAAAGAATATAATGATAATTCTGATATAGTAGATTATCTAAATGAAATAAAAAATGATATATCAGAAAATTTTCCAGAAATTCTTTCAAATGATGAAAATTTTTTAAAATTATACAAGAAAAAATATTCAATAAATATAATTACAGATAATTCTTCAATAACAGGTGCTCCAGTTATAGAAGCAACAGATCCAACATATTCAAATCTCATTGGCAAAATAGAATATATTTCTCAAATGGGTATATTAAAAACAGATTTTTCAATGATAAAACCAGGATTGTTGCATAAAGCAAATGGTGGATATCTTATATTAGATGCAGAAAAAGTAATGAAAAACCCATATGTATGGGAAGCCTTAAAAAATGCATTGATGAATAAAGAAATAAAAATAGAAAATCTTGAAGGAAAAATGGGATTAAGCGTAGTTCATACATTAGAACCTGATCCAATACCTTTGAATATAAAAATAATAATGATTGGCGAAGAATGGATGTATGAAATACTATATTCATATGACCCAGATTTCAAAAAATTATTTAACATAAAAGTGCCATTTGATACAGAAATAGATTTAAATAAAGAAAATGCAGAATACTTTGCACGTTTTGTAAAAAACATAATAAAAGAAAATAATTTAAAAGACTTTACAAAAAAAGCAATAGAAGAGTTAATAAAATATTCCTGCCGATTAAATGAAAAAAATGATAAATTATCAGCAAAATTTGGAGTATTAAAAAATATAATATTAGAAGCTAATTATATTTCTGATAAATACAGTAACACAATTCCATATGTAGATGAAAATGCTGTAAAAGAAGCAATTCAAAAACATGAAAATATGTTTTCATTATACAGAGATAAAATAATGGAATCAATAAAAGAAGGACAACTAATTCTGGAAACAAAAGGAGAAAAAATAGGTCAAATTAATGGCTTAACCGTAATGGAAATAGACTCATATTCATTTGGTGTTCCTGTAAAAATAACAGCTAAAGTATTTTCTGCAAAACAAGCAGGGCTATTAGATATACAAAGAGATGCAGATATGAGTGGTAAAATACATAGAAAATCCACATATATAATAGAAAATTATTTCTATTCAAAATATCATTTGGATGAACATATGGTATTTTCCGCTTCAATAAGTTTTGAACAAGTTTATTCAATGCTTGAAGGAGATAGTGCATCTTTAGCAGAAGTTTTATCATTAATTTCTGCTATATCAAATATTACTATAAAACAAAATATAGCAGTAACAGGTTCAATAGATCAAAATGGGAATATACAACCAGTTGGTGGAATAATAGAAAAGGTAGAAGGATTTTATAATGTATGTAAATTGCAGGGATTAACGGGAAATCAAGGTGTAATAATCCCACATCAAAACATAAAAAATTTAGTATTAAACCATGAAATTGAAAAAGCGATAAAAGACAGCAATTTTCATATATATACAGTAAAAAATGTGGATGAAGCAATAGAAATAATAATGAATAAAAAAGCAGGAAAAATGGATGAACATGGCAACTTTGAAAAAGATACAGTTAATTGTCAGGTAATAGAAGGAATAAAAAGGTTGAAAAAATTACATCCAAATAAGAAGAGGTTCTGGCCATGGAAATAGAAAGGAAAGAAGTAAACAAATTCGATGAAATTCTAATAGAATTTCTCGAAGAACTGGATGAAGTAACACCAGCGACAAAAAAACAATATACAAAATCTATAAGATACTTTCTCAATTATTTAAGAAAACAAAATATAGCAAAACCCACACCTAAAACAGTAAAAATGTGGAAAACCTATTTATTAAAAGATAAAAGTCCATATACAGTAAACCTATACCTTTCTGGTGTAAGGCGCTTTTTCGCCTTTCTTGAAGATAAAGGATTATATAAAAATATTGCCAAAAATGTAAAAGGTGCAAAAAGACCATTTGGCCATAGAAAAGATATATTAACAGATGAAGAAATAAGGGAAATATTTGAAATAATAGATACATCAACATTAGCTGGAAAAAGAGATATGGCAATAGTAAAAACATTAGCATATACAGGCATAAGAATATACTCATTAACGCAAATTAAAATTAGAGATATAGTAAAAAGAAATAACAAAGTATTATTACATTATAAATCAAAAGGTCATATTGAAAAAGATTCTATAATAGCCTTACATAAAGATGTATATACCGCAATTAATGAGTATTTAAAAGAAAGAAATAAATCAAAAAAGTATAAATCAAATGATCCACTTTTTATATCATTATCGCCAAATTCATATGGCAAAGCATTAACAGAAAGAGCAGTTCAAATGATAATAGATAAATATTTCAATGAATTGGGATTAAAAGAATTTAGAGGTGATAAAAAACTTTCAGCTCATTCATTTAGACATACTGTAATTACAAAAATAGCATTAAATCATGGAATAGAAGCGGCAAAACAAATAGCAGGTCATAAAAACATATCAACCACACAAATATACTATCACGAAGCAACCTCAGTAGCACTAGAGGCTGATGAGCTAATTGATTTCAATGAGTAAACATATATAGCTGTTATAAAGGTGGTGAAAAAATGCTAAATAAAGAGAAAAAATACAACAACATATATTTTCAAATAATGTCTAAAGTGAAATTTTGTGACGATGAAGAAAATGAAGAATTAACAAGAATTTTGGATGACCTTACCGAGGAAGATCTAAAAGTTGTAGATGAATATTAAATACATCGTTAACTTAACTAAAAAAGCAAAGAAATCAATGAATAAACTTGATTTCTCGAGGTAGTGCATATAAAAAATAAATTGTCCGGTTAAGCCGGACAATTTTAGATTATAAACAAAATAAAATATCAATAAAACTAGATATTATTGGAATTCAAAAATAAAACGAATGAAAACTCGAAGATTGCCTGAAAAAATTATGAATGAAGGTTTCCAAAATCACATGGATGTGATTTTGAGTGAAGCCGAGCATGGATGCGAGTCTGAACGGAAACCGAGAATGATTAATTTTTTCAGATCAGCAATCAAGCGTTTGAATGAGTTTTATTTTGATTACAACTTTGAGGATTCAGAATTTTCACCTGGTGAAGAGCATTATTTTATAATTTTCTTCTTTGCTATTAAAATATAACTTTTAAAACTGGATATTTTTCAGTATCAGACGGAACATCAGCAAGTGTAGAAAAATCCGAATTAGAAGAACTCCATTTTAAAGTAGTATCTAAATTTTCTAATTCATCAGCTTTTTCAACTTCGCTATTATAATAAACATAAACAACATTAGAATTTGTACTAAAATTTATGTTGTCAACAGTATTTTCTAAATAATTATTAGCGATCAAAGCATCAATATCATTTGGTAAAGAATCCTCATTATAATAATACTGCATAATAGAATTTTCCAAAACCTTCATATCGTTTATAATCTTCGTCATCTTCGCTTTTCTAACAACATTATTCACCATAGGAACAGCAAAAGTTCCTAAAATAGCAATAACCGCTAAAACAATCAACACCTCGTACAAAGAAAAACCAGCTTTACTCTTCAAAGCCATCCCCACGCCCCCTTTTGTTAAATGTTTATATTTATAACAAAAAATATAGCCAAAAACTATTATATCATAAAAACAATTAAAATTTTACAAATTAAATTTTAGTATTTTGAAATAATTTAAACATTATTTGGTATAATAAAACAGACAATAATCGGAGGTGAAATAAATGGCAATATTAATAACAGGTGGAGCAGGATACATTGGTTCTCACGCATGTGTGGAATTCTTAAATGCAGGTTATGAAATTGTAGTTTTAGATAATTTTTCAAATAGTAAACCAGAAGTATTAAAGAGAATAAAAGAATTAACAGGAAAAGATTTCAAATTTTATGAAGTAGATTTATTAGATAAAAAAGGATTAGAAAGAATATTTAATGAAAACAATATTGAAGCAGTAATACATTTTGCAGGTTTAAAAGCGGTAGGTGAATCTGTATTGATACCATTGAAATATTATAAAAACAATATAACTGGAACATTAAACTTATTAGAAGTAATGCAAGAAAAAAATGTAAAAAAGATAGTGTTCAGTTCCTCTGCTACAGTATATGGTAATCCGGAAAAAGTTCCAATAACAGAAGACGCTCCACTTTCTGCTACAAATCCATATGGTAGAACAAAATTATTTATAGAATACATATTAAAGGATTTATATGTATCAGATAATGAATGGTCTATTGCATTACTTAGATATTTTAATCCAATAGGAGCACATGAATCCGGTAAAATAGGAGAAGATCCAAATGGTATTCCAAATAATTTAATGCCATATATAACTCAAGTGGCAGTTGGAAAAAGAGAAAAATTAAATGTATTTGGAAATGATTATAGTACACATGATGGAACTGGCGTAAGAGATTACATTCATGTAGTGGATTTGGTAATAGGACATATAAAAGCATTGGAGAAAATAATGAATGAAACAGGAGTAAAAGTATATAATTTGGGAACTGGTGTTGGATATAGTGTATTAGATGTTGTAAAAGCATTTGAAGAAGCAAATGGAATAAAAATACCCTATGAAATAGTAGATAGAAGGCCAGGAGATGTTGATCAAGTATATGCAGATCCAACAAAAGCATTAAAGGAATTAGGATGGAAAGCCGAAAGAAATATAGTAGATATGTGTAGAGACTCCTGGAATTGGCAAAAAAATAATCCTAATGGTTATGATAACTGAGAGCATTGCTCTCAGTTATTAATAATTAAATGTAACATATATTCAAATAATTATAAAAACAAAAGCTGAAATTTGTGCTATAATTGAAATGAAAAAAGATTGGCGGAGGAAGAAGATGCGAATAAATTCAAATTTCTTAAAAATAATTGACTATATTATATTAATAATTTTTAATCTATATATAACAAAAAATATATATATTTCATTATTATTTGGAACATTTATATATCTTGGTATATATGCATTTAGAACATACGACTTTGAAAATATTGAAAGTTGGAATGATACAATAATAAGGATTTTTGCTGGAATGATGTTAGGGTTTCTTGTAGTTTTATCTTTTTTAGCATTTTTTGATAATATCATCTTAAAATCATATTTTTTAGATAACTTCCTATTTAATATTTTAGTGTTACCAGTTGTTCATAAAATTAGTTACTACATATTATTAAAAAATATAGAACCAAAAAAATATATAGTAATTGGTAGAAAAGAAGAATGGGAAGAGTTAATGAATGAAATAGAAAAAAAGAGTCTTGGTAAATTACAATTTGTTGAGTATATAAATCCTTCGCCTGTTAGATTGAAAAAATTGATTAAAGAGCATGATGGTGTTTTAGTAGCTGATCCAGAATTAGAAAAATTAGTATTAAATGAAATAAATGAATTTAAAGAAAATGGGATAAATGTAGAATATTTACCAGTAATAGTAGAAAAATTTTTAAAAAGAATTCCAATACAAGTAGCTATGAAATTTAAAAATCATTATGAAGTAGCTTTTAGTGAAATAAAAGAATCTCCTGCTAAAAGAATAGTTGACATATTTATATCTTTAATAGCTTTAATTGTATTATCTCCCATTTTTTTATTGATCACTTTAGCAATATTTATAGAAAATGGAAAACCTATAATCTTTAAGCAAAAAAGAATAGGAAAAGATGAAAAAATTTTTACTCTAATTAAATTTAGAAGTATGTATAATAATAAGAAAAATGCTTCAGAAAAATTTGCAGACAAGGAAAGAGATAGAATAATGAGATCCGGAAAAATTATCAGACCAATTAGACTTGATGAAATTCCTCAATTTATTAATATATTAAAAGGCGAAATGTCTTTTGTCGGTCCGAGACCAGAGCAACCAGGGTTTGTAAAACAATTTAATGAATTAATACCATTTTATGAATTTAGGCATAAAGTAAAACCAGGATTGACTGGATGGGCACAAATTAATTATAAATATCCAACAACATTAGAAGAAACAAAAATAAAAACTAGTTATGACTTATATTATGTAAAAAATAGAACTACACTATTAGACTTAAAAATAATAATGCAAACAATAGAAGCCATTTTTTGGAAAAAAGGCATTTAAGGGTGAAATTAATGTTATTAAGTGTTGTAAAAATGTATCCCCCTGAAATGGGTGGTGTAGAAGTTGTAGCTAAGGAAATAGCTGAAATAGGAAAAGAATATTATGGAGGATCTGAAGTTATAACCTTTAACAAAGAAAATAAATTAAAAATTGAAAATATAAATGGTGTAAAGGTATATAGGTTAAAAACCGTTTTTCGTAAAGATCCATTAAGAATATCACTTCAATATGATTATTATATAAAGAAAATTTCTAAAAAAGCTAAAAAGATAATATTTCATTTTCCAGCATTTCAGCCTGAAATGTTTTTTTTAATAAATGATATAAAAAAATCTGAAAAGATATGTTTTTATCATGCTGATATAGTTGGAAGAGGTTTTTTTGGTGATTTATACAACGATATAGTTGTTAATAATTTTTTAAAAAAGATGGATAAAATAATAGTAACATCACCAAATATAATTGAATCCTCAAATGTATTAAAAAAATTTAAAGATAAGATAGAAATTGTTCCGTTATTTGTTGACTTAAGCCATTTTTATTTTAGAAAAAAGAATAAAAGGGAAGAATTATTGAATAAAATATCTAATTTAAATAAAGATGTAAAATTAATTTTATATATTGGACGATTAGGAAGATATAAGGGAATAGAATATTTAATAGAAGCGACAGAAAATCTTCCTGATAATTATTATACAGTGATAATTGGAAATGGTCCAAAAAAAGAAGAATTGAAGGAACTAGTAAAAAATAAAAAAATAATAGGAAGAGTGATTTTTTTAGATCACATATCTTATCAAGAAATGCCTGAGTATTATTCAGCTGCGGATGTTTTTGTTTTACCTTCTATAGATAGAGGAGAAGCATTTGGTTTAGTTGCAATAGAAGCAATGGCTTGTGGAACTCCGATAATAACTACAGAGTTAGGAACAGGAACGTCATATCATAATATAGATGGCGTTACTGGAAAAGTAATACCTCCAAAAGATTCGGATTCATTAAAAGAAGCAATATTAGAAATAACAGAAAATGAATATACAAAAGAAAAGATTATAGAAAGAGCTAAAGATTTTTCCCTTGAAAAATTTAAAAATAATATAAGAAAAATTTTAGGAGGAAAAATATGAATGATTCTAAAATAAATAATGATATATCTAATATATTTTATGCTATAAAAAAAAATAAAATATTATTTATTATAATTTTTCTATTAATATTATTTCTTACTGTTGTATATTTAAAATATATAGCGGTAAAATATTGGGAAGCTAAACAGGTGATAGAATATAAGGGAAATATATCAACACAGGATTTTTCTGGATTAGCTATTCTTGGAGATTTAGCTGGTCAATCAAATTCAAATGCATCTATAGAGCTAAACAGAATGAAATCAGATATTGTATTAAAAAAGATAGTTGATGAACTAAATATAATAGATTTTTTAAATAATCACCTATCATTATATCAAAAGCTGTTAAAAGTTAAATATTCAGAAAGATCAGCAATAAAATATTTAAAAAATAATATACAATTCTTTCCTTCCAAAGAAAATGCAAATATTATAGAAATGAAAATAAGAACAATGGATCCTACCTATGCAGCTTCTATTATATCTCTTACATATAAATATTATAATGAATATACAAGAGCTATTGACTTGGAAAATTCTGAAAAATATATTGCTCAATTAGAAGAAAAATTTACCCAAGTTTCGAAGGAATTAGATAATATAAATAAGAGAATTATAGAATTTCAAGCAAAAAATAAAATTACAGATGATGGTTTAAATAAATATCTTCTTGATTACTATATGAATATATATACAAATTTATTATCTCTTGAAAAACAAAAAACAGAATATGAATTAAAAAAAATAAATATAGAAAATAATATTAACAATATGGATTCAGATTTAAAAAAGCTATTAGTATTTAATTCCAATAGTCAATTGAAAGCGTTAAAAAGCCAAATTATAGATTTAAATATAGAATTAGAAACAACAAAATTATTATCACCACAATCACCGAAAGTTGTAGAATTAGAAACAACATTAAAAGCTTTGAACAAAGAATATAATGATCTTCTTCAGGAATCATTAAATCAAAATAAATTAGCTTTTTTAGCTTCTATAGATAAGGATTTATATAAAGAATATACAACAGTAATATCTTCTTTAGATAACATAGATACATTAAAAGCGACATATATTGGAATATTAAACAAAATTGATGATGAAATAAATAAAAGTACAGGACCAACTTATGAATATTTAAAGTTAAAGAAAAATCAAAAAGTGTTAGAATTGAAATATCAAATGTATTTAAGTAATTTAGAAAACGAGAAACTAAAATTAGCAACATATAAAGATAAGTTTATAGTTATTGATAAGGTATATATACCACAAAGTTCAGTAGCCCCAAATAAAAAAATGGGATTAGCTATAGGTTTTGTTTTTTCTATATTTTTTGCACTATTTACAGTAAATTTAAAGGAAACATTGAATACTAAAATAGATGATATCTATAAATTAAAAGAAATTTATGGAACACCAGATTTTTTAATAAATAAAGCAGAAGATTTTTCTAAAATAGCAGTATATGCTAAATTAAATAATAAAAAAAAGATTGGAATTCTTTTTTCGAAATCAACAGAGTATTTAAAAGAAGAAATTTCAGAAATATTCTTCTTCTATAACTTTTCTATTATAGCAATACATAAAGATAAAATAATGGAACACTTTGATAAATTTAAAAAAAGTGAAGATTATCAAGCTGTTTTAATGGAAAACATTAATTCCTTCGAGTACATATTATATAAAGATCATTTAGATGAATTATATATTGTAGCAAATAAATATGAGATAAATGTTTTTAAAGAAGTTTTGAACAAAAATAAAAATGTAAAAGTAATATATATAAAAGGATGATTAATTTGAGAGTCTTTCAATTATTAGATAAATTTCGCTTCGGTGGAGGAGAAAATGTAGCAGTAAATTATGCAATAGTTTTGAACAAATTAGGTATAAAAAATTATATTGTAGCAGAATATATGGATGATAAATTTTTAAAAAAATTAGAAGATCATAATATAAAATATATGTCAAAGGATAAATTAAATGAAAATATAGATGATATTATTTTTATACATACAAATAGGAATCTTTTAAAGATGTATATGAAGTATATATGGAAATCAAGAAAACCTAGAATATATTATATTCAACATTTATTGTATTCAGAAAAAAAATTAAAAATGCTATCGAAAATGATAAATTATGTTTGTGATGGATTTATTCAGATAACTCCTATTACAGAGAATTTAATAAAAAAATATATTAATACAGAAATAATATTTTTCCCAAATTTTTATATAAACAAATATTCCGAAAATGAAAGGGAACAAATAAGAAATAATTTAAGAAAAGAATTAAAAATTTCAGAAAAAGATTATATAGTTACCTTTAGTGGAGTATTTAAAAAAGGAAAAAATGTTTCCCATATAATAGAATTATCAAAAATGTTAGAGGATCAAAAAAATATAAAATTTTTGATTTTGGGAGATGGTCCAGAAAGGGAAATAGTAAAAAATAATTTAAAAGATAATATAATCTGGCCAGGATTAGTAGATGATGTGGAAAAATATTTATATGCATCTGATCTTTATTTTTTTCCATCACAAAAAGAAATGATGCCTATGGCATTAATAGAAGCTATAAATGCAGATTTGCCAATAATTGCATATGAAACGGATATAAGTAAATTTTTATTAGAAAAGCAATTTATCGCAGAAGGCTTATTAGAAGTAAAAGAAAAAATATTAGAATTTTATAATATTGATTTTCGAAAATATAATCATAAGAATAAATTTGATTTAAATTATGGAATGGAAAAATTAAAGAAAATACTCTGGAGCTGATTACTTAATGCTTGGTATATTAATTTTAATTCTAGCTGTTTATACTTCGTATATTCAAAAAAGAGAAAAACACTTTTTAATATATAATATTATAATTCTCTCATTAATATATCTTTATGGGATTCAGAATTATAAAGCATTATATCAGGTAGAACCAAAAACTTCAGACACATATTTATATTACACGGCGTTTAAATCATATATATCAGATATGCCAAAATTTTTATTCTATCAATATCCACTTTTTTTAAAAATATTTATTTATCCTTTTCAAAATGTCTTTTTTGCATTAACAGTACAATCAAATATTATCTTTCTTTTAATGTTGCTAATAACAGAGAAATGGAATAATTTATATTTTTTTATTTTATACATGAATCATACATTGATATTTACAACAGTAAATTTTTTTAAAGATAATTATATTATAATAATCGGATTAACAGGAATATATCTTTTACAAAAAATAAAAAATAAAATATATCAATCTATAATAATATTTTTTACTATATATTTTATAGATATGGTAAGGCCATTTTTTAAATTCTTTTATTTTTTAATAATATTGCCTTTTTTAAATAATGTCAGACTCCAGAAAAAACATTTAATATTACTTTATCTTTTAATATTCCTTTTAGCAGCAGGAGTTTTTATTACATATAGTAATACAATTTTTTCTGTATTGGATAAATTAGAATCATCAGGAACGGGTGGAGGTTTTTCAATAACATCACCAATAAGAGCATTATTTGGCCCAACTCCTATAAGATATTTATTTCACGAAGAATATTTCGAGCAACCTTTTTTAGAATCTCAAGGATATATATATTATATGCTCCATATCTTGTTTTATTTAACCTTTCCAATAGTTTTAATAATATTTATATTAGATTTAAAAAAATATTTTTATTTAAATAATATAAAAACAGATTCATTATTTAGTTTTTCTATTTCTTTTTTAACTTTTGCTGTATATCAGGTAGTATATGGCAGTGCTGATATAAGGCAAAGAGCTGTAATATTGATATTTTTTATATTTTTTGTATTAAATGAAACAAAAATTAGTGTAGAAAAGCTCAAAAATTATAAATTCATTTATGGAATAATATTGACATTTGAAGCTTTCCTTTCATACATATCATTATGAGGTGGTATTTTGAATCTTATATATTTTACACATTATAATTTAGAAGATAAAAATTATTATGGTGTAAAAGAAAAAATATTTTCTCAATATAATGCGTTTAATAAACATATAAAAACAGGACTTATATATTTTGATAATTACAATATGATATTTCTAAATGAAAAAGAAGAAAAAAAATTAATAGCAATATTTAAAAATAAATTAAAAAAAAGGACTCAAATGTACAATTTTTTATATAATGTAATAAAAGAAAATAATATAAAAAATCTGTATATAAGATATCCATATACAGATTTTTATTTTATAAATTTTCTAAAAAAAATAAAAAGCAAAAAAATTTTTTTAGAAATTCCCACATATCCATTTCACAATGAAGATAAAAGACTAAAAGCCAGGATTACATATTTAATAGAAACATTTTATATAGGAAAATTAAAAAAATATATTGATTATATTGTAACTTTTTCTGATCATGACGAAATTTTCGGAATACCTACAATAAAGATAGAAAATGGTATAGATTTAAATAAAATTGAATTAAGAAAGCCAGTAAAACATGAAAATATAAATCTTTTAGGTGTAGCAAAAGTAAGTAAATGGCATGGTTATGATAGAGTAATAAAAGGATTATATGAATATTATAATAACAATCCTTCAGAAAAAGTATATTTTCATGTTGTAGGAGAAGGTGAAGAATTAAATAATTTAAAAGAGTTATCTAATAAATTAAAATTAGAAAACTATATAATATTTCATGGATTTAAAAAAGGTAAAGAATTGAATGAATTATTTAATATAGCAGATATTGGAATAGGGAGTCTTGGAAATCACAGGAAAGGAATTTATAAAGAGAGTGCATTAAAAAATAGAGAATATTGTGCGAAAGGGTTGCCTTTTATTTTATCTTCTATAGATAATGATTTTCCTGAGAATTTTAAATATGTATATTATATTTCTCAAGAAGAGACACCTTTAAATATAAATAAAATAAAAAATTTTTATAATAAAATAAAGAATGAAAATTATATAAAAGAAATGAGAAAATATGCAGAAAATAATTTATCTTGGGAAATAAAATTAAATAAAATAATTACTAGAATCAAAGGAGATTAATGTAAAATGAAAGTGTTAATTTTAGCGAATATTTTTCCTCTTGAAAGCAATTTTATAAGGGGTATATTTTTGACCAATAGATTGAAATATTATAATAAATTTAATATAAAATATGATGCATATATTGTAAGATTTCAAGAATCAAAAATATTTTCATATATAAAAAAAATATTACACAAAGAATTGATTACTTCAGAAAAAATTATTAATTATTTAGACGGAGTATTATATTCTGATCCAGAAATAAAAATTACTTTATTAGACACCTTATTAAAAAAGAAATTTAATACATATTTGTCAAAAAAATATGCAAAAAAAATAAGCAAAGACATTTCTAAATATGATATTATTCATGCTCATGGAATGTATGGTGAAATACCAGCGGGATTAATTGCCTATTATTTATGGATAAAATATAAAATTCCATATATAGTAACTTTGCATGGAAGTGATATAAATCTTGGAATGTCTAAAAATCCAGAATTATATAAAAAAGTTTTGAATAAAGCTAATAAATGTATATTTGTAAGTAAAAAATTATTAGAGAAAGCAATGTCCTACAAATACAATGGTGAGAATTCAGTTGTAATTGGCAATGGTTATGATCCAAATATTTTTTATCCTATTAATAAGTGTCAAATACGTAAAGAATTAAATCTATATGAAAAAAATTATAATTATGTAGGATTTGTGGGTAATTTGAAAAAAATAAAAAGAGCTGATAAGTTACCAGATATATTTAAAAAAATTTCTAATGAAATTCCGCAAACTAAATTTATAGTAGTAGGTGATGGAGTTTTAAAAAAAGAAATAGAGGATAAAACAAAGGATTTAGATGTAATATTTACTGGTAAATTACCTCAAAAAGATGTAGCTAAATACATGAATGCAATGGATATAATGATACTTCCAAGCAGGGATGAGGGATTTGGAGCTGTAATAATAGAAGCACAAGCTTGTGGAACAGCAGTTGTTGGGAGTAATGCTGGAGGTATTCCAGAAGCAATAGGATTTGAACGTTATATTGTTCCAGATGGAGAAAATTTTGAAGAAAGATTTTCAAAAAGAATAATAAATATATTAAAAGGTGGTTATAATTCTGAAGAATTAATTAACAGAGCTAAAAAATATACTTGGGAAAATATTGTAAAAAGAGAAATTGAAATATATAAATATATTGAAAATAATTAAGGAGGAAATTTTTTGAATATAAAAAATTATTTAAAAAAATTTCTATCATTTTCAGTAGGGACATGGGTAAGAGCAATAATAAGCTTTTTTGCTACACCAATAATATCTTATTTAATAATTCCAGAAGAATTTGGTAGAGCTTCAATGTTTACACTTGTATATAACATAGCCCTTATCTTATCTATTATGGGATTAGATCAAAGTTATATAAGATATTATTATGAAATAAAAGAAAATGAAAGAAATAAAACATTCTGGACAGCATTAATTCCTTCAATTATTAGTGGAATAGCAATTTCTTTAATATTTATTATATTTGAAAAACAATTAAGTAATTTGATATATTCTCGTGAATACAAATATATTGGAATTATATTTTTAATAGCTCTATTAACAGGAATTATTCAAAGATATAATCAACTATCAATAAGAATGCAAAAAAAAGGATTATTTTTTTCTACTATTCAAATATTAAATGCATTAGGTAACATTGCAGGAACTATAACATATGCAATATTAATAAAACCAAATTTTTACGCCATTGTAGTGGGGCAAATAACAGGAAATATTACTTCATTAATATATGGATTTAGCAAAGACAAAGTTCTCAGAAAATATGAAAAAATTCAATTGAGTTTGATAAAAAAATATATAAAATACGGATTGCCATTTATTCCAACATTTTTAATAAGCTGGTTTTTTACATCGATAGATAGAATATCCTTAAAACAATATACAACATTTACAGAAATAGGATTATATAGTGCAGCATTTAAAATAGTATCTGTAATGAACTTAATTCAAGCAGGATTTACAACATTCTGGACACCAGTAGCATATGAAAAATATGAGAATAATAAAAATAATAAAGAATTTTTTAGAAAAGCAAATTTGGCAATAAGTTTCGTAATGTTTGTATTTGGATTTATAGTTTTAAGCTTTAAAGATATAATATTTTTAATATTAGCAAAATCATATAGAGAGGCAGCATATATAGCTCCATTTTTAATATTAACGCCTATAATGTATACAATATCAGAAACCACGGTTTTAGGTATTAATTTTAAGAAAAAAACATATTGGCATATGGTATTAATAAGCATATCAGCATTAATAAATTATATAGGAAATACAATTTTAGTTCCAATATTAGGAGCAAAAGGAGCAGCAATATCAACGGGGTTATCATATGTAGTATTTTTTATATTAAGGACACTAATAGCAGAGAGATTATATTATGTAGGATTTAAAATTTATAAAATATTTATTGGTATAATAGTAACAATTATAGTGGCATATATAGGCACATTTTACACAAATACAATATTAACAATTATTTCTGGAATAACCTCCATTTTTATAATGTTATTTATATATAAAAATGAAATAAAATGGATATTGAAAAAAATGTAATATCAAGAAAGGTGTTGAAAATGAAAAAGATATTAATAATTGGATGTATGCATCCGAAATATGATAAAAGAGTTTTTAGAACAGTAAAAGCATTATCAAAAAATAACAAGATTATATATCAATATGTAACCTATAATAATGAGAAAGAATATGAAGAAGGTAATATTATATATAAACCTACACCATATACAAAAAATTTAAAAGCTAATATATTAATTAAATTAAAAAATAGAAGAGGCTTTGATAAAAAAATAATGAATATGGTTCAAAATTATGATTATGATATATTATATATGCATCATTTTCTTGCATCCAGACCTTTAGAACCGTTTCAAGTAGCTAAAAAAAGAAGTAAAAAAATAATTTTTGATATTCATGAATATCATCCGGAAAATTTTTTAAATCAATTATCTGGTTTTAAAAAACAACTAAAAGAAAAAGTATTATGGAAAATTTTTGAAAAGCAATTAAAATTATCAGATAAATTGATTTTTGTATCAGAACAGATTCAAGAAGATGTTTATAGTGTATTAAATATAAATAAAGAATATGTGATTGTAAAAAACTATGCAGCAATAGAAGTTTCATCTAAGGAAAAAAACAGAGAAATATCTTTTGTTGGAAAAGTAACGAGAAATTTAGATGATGAAAAAGAAATACTAAAAAAATTAATAAAAAATGGATTTAAGTTCAGAATAATAGGAATGGAATCAGAATATTTTAAAGATATACCACATAAACATACAGATTTTTTACCATATGAAGATATGATGAAAGAACTATCAAAATCGGCATTTTCTTTAATATCTTTTAACACAGTAAAAAATAGAGAATATAAAAATGATATATTCTCTTTACCGAATAAATATTATGATTCAATTGCTTGTGAAACACCGGTAATAGTAAAAAACACATTCATTTCAATGTCAAAGGAAGTTGAAAAATATAACATAGGTGTTGTAATCAATCCAAAGAATGTAGAAGAATCAGTCGATAAAATAATAAAAGCATATGAAAATTATGATGAATTATTAGAAAATATAAAAAAGTATAAACATGAGTTTATTTGGACAGAAGAGAAAGAAAAAGAGTTTATAAATTTTGTATTGTCTTGATGGGGGGATAAAATGAAAAAAGTATCTATTATAATACCAACATTAAATGAAGAAAAGTATATTGAAAAATGTCTAAATTCATTAATAGAAAACGATTACGAGAATAAAGAAATAATTATTGTTGATGGATTAAGTGAAGATAAAACAAGGGAGATAATAGAACAAATAAAAAATGAAAATGATGAAAAAGTCAAAATAAAAATAATCAAAAATGAATTAAAAATAACCCCAGTTGCTTTAAATCTTGGAATTAAAGAAGCAACTGGTGATTATATTATGATAGCAGGAGCACATGCAACATATTCAAAAAATTATATATCAGCATGCATAGAAAGATTAGAAAAAGATAAATGTGATATAGCGGGTGGTTCTGTAATAACAAAACCAGGAAAAGAAACAACAATAGCCAAAGCAATAGCAAATGTATTATCTCATCCTTTTGGTGTAGGTGGAGCAAAATATAGAACAGGAAATGAAAAAGAAGAATATGTAGATACAGTAGCATATGGTATATATAAAAGAGAAGTATTCGAAAAGGTTGGATTATTTGTACCACAATTAAAAAGAAATCAGGATATAGAAATGAATTTAAGATTAAAAAAAGCGGGTATGAAAATAATGCTTGTTCCAGAAGCAAAAAGCTATTATTATGCAAGAGATAATTATAATGACTTATTAAAAAACAACTTTCAAAATGGATTATGGGTAATACTTTCTACACATTATTCTAAAAAAGGATTTTCACTAAGACATATAATTCCATTATTATTTGTATTGTTTTTATTATTTGGAACAATAGCTTCAATATTTTCGCCAATTGCAAGAATACCATTTTTTTTAGTCCTTTCAATTTATATAGTTCTTACAATATACTTTTCACTAAAAATATCTATGAAGAATAAAAATTCAAATTTATTTTTCCCCACATTTATATCTTTTTGGATACTTCATATATCATATGGATTAGGTTCATTTTATGGTTTGTTTCTAATCCTTTAATAATTAATCGCTCGATATATTAATATATTTAGAAGGTTTATATAAAAGAAAATTAAGAACTTGAATTAAATGCATTTTAATGGTAGAATAAGTCAATGGAATATTAAGATGCATTGACATTTTTATAAAGTGTAGTAAAATATATAATGGAATAAATTACAATGAACGGAGGAATAAAATGGAACCAGAAGTTTACGAAGACGAACTTACTCTAGAAGATATACTACATATATTTAAAAAGCGTTTTTGGTGGTTTTTCTTAACTGTAGTAATTACTGTTGCTATAACTATTACTTATTTGTTCTTAACCACTCCAATATATGAAGCCAGCGTTACATTAAAAATTGAATCCCAACAAAGTAGCTCGATTTCCGACATATTCACTTCACAAATTTCTTCATCAAGACCAGAAATTTCAACAGAAGTAGAATTAATAAAAAGTAGAACAAATATAGAAAAAGTAGTGGATGATTTAAATTTAGTAGAATACTTTAAAAATAAATCAGAATATTCAAAAACTGAAATAACAAAACAAGATGTAATAAAAAGTTTATCAGAAATGATAACAGTTTCTCCTGTTAAAGATACAAATATAGTTAAAATTTCTGTTCAAAATGAAGATCCAGAATTAGCAAAGAATATAGCAAATAAGCTTGCAGAAGTATATAATGAATTCTTAAAAACATTATCAAAAAATGAATATACAGTAAAAAGAGAGTTTATAGAAGAACAAATACCAAAAGTAGAAAATGATTTAAAAGCGGCAGAAGAAAGAATAAGAAAATTTAAAGAAGAAAATAAAGTTTTCTTATTAGATGAAGAAGCAAAAAACATATTATCTTTCACATTGGAATATGATAGGCAAATCAACCAATATAATCTTCAATTAGAGGAAACAAAAGCAAAAGTAAAAGCATTCAATGAATTATTAAAAAAAGTAAATGAAAAGATAATTTCATCAGAAACGATATCAACAAATCCTTTTATTAACCAATTAAAATCAAAATTAATAGATTACCAGGTAGAATTAGCAGGTTTAAAAAATATATATCCAGAAACAGATCCAAAAGTAAAAGAAATCAAAGATAAAATTGCAGAAACAGAAAAATTATTAAAAGATGAGGTATCAAAAATAGTAACTTCACAGGTTCAGACAATAAATCCAGCATATCAAGATATATATTTACAACTAATAGAATCCCAATATAATACAGAGGTAATAAAATCAACAATAGAAGCATTAACAAAATTAAAAAATACATATAATGAAAAATTCTCTAAATTGCCATTACTCGAACAACAATTATTAGAGTTACAACGAGATGTGAAAGTAAAAGAAAATTTATATACATTATTATTAGAAAAATTAGAAGAAACAAGAATAGCGGAAGCAGGAGTAATAGGTACAGCAAAATTAATTGATTCTGCTATAGTACCAGATAAACCTATAAAACCAAATAAAAAATTAACTGCAGCAATTGGTGGAGTATTAGGTATATTCTTAGGTATTCTCGTTGCTTTTATAATTGAATATATGGATAAAAGTATAAAAGATGAAGATGAAATAAAAAGAATGGCAAAAGGTCATATAGTATTAGGTAGAATTCCTACCTTTGAAATGAAAAAAGAATATGAAAAGCCAGAATTAATAGTATTAAATGAACCAGTTTCACCAGTTTCAGAATCTATTAAATTAACATTAGCAAATATTAATTATTCTACAACTCCATCTCCTGAAGTAATTGCTATAACAAGTGCCGGCCCAGGTGAAGGAAAAACAATAACCTCAGCAAACTTAGCAATATCCTATGCGCAAAATGGATTAAAAACATTACTATTGGATATGGATATGAGAAAACCGAGGGTAGAAAAAGCATTGGGATTAGAAAGATTTAATATAGGTTTTGTTAATCATATATTAAAAGATGTTCCAATAGAAAGAATAACACAAAATTATATGGAAAACTTAGATGTTATACCAGTTGGTCCATTACCGCCAAACCCGACAGCATTATTAACATCAAAGAAATTTGGAGAATTAATAAATCAATTAAAAGAAAAATACGACAAAATAGTTATAGATTTACCACCAATTCTTGCAGCAGCAGATGCTTTAATTGTGGCAAAACATACAGATGGTTTAGTATTAGTAGTAAGAGCAGGAAAAACACAAAAGCATTCATTAAAAGTTGCTCTTGAAAATATAACAACGTCAGACAATAAATTACTCGGTATTGTAATTGATGATATTAATGAAAAGAATTCAGGTTACTATTATTATTATTATTATTATTATTACCAGGATGGTGAAAAGAAAAAAAGGAAAAAAAGTAAATCAAAATAATATCTAAGGAAGTGTTTATATGTTTTTTGACATACATAATCATATACTCTTTGGAGTTGATGATGGATTAAAAACAATGGAAGAATCAATAGAAACTTTGGAAAACTATAAAAAAAATAATATTACAACAGTATTTTTTACACCACATGTAAATCATCCAACAGTAAAAACAGATATAGAGAAAATAAAAAAACATTATGAAATATTAAAAGAAAAAGCAAATGAAATAGGAATAACAACGTATTTAGGCAGTGAATTATATTTAGGGCCTAATAAAAATAATAATTTTATACCATTAAAAGATTATTTTGTATTAATAGAATTACCAACAACAATATATCCAATGTATTTATTAGATAAGATATTTGACTTACAACTTGAAGGATATGAAATAATATTAGCTCATGTAGAAAGATATCAATGGTTAAAAGATAATGAAGTATTAATAGATAAATTAAAAACAATGAATGTTTATTTCCAGATGAATTTGGAATATATAGAAAAAGACAATTATTTTATACCAAATAATCTAATAGATTTTATAGCAACAGATTATCATGGTAAAAAAAGAAAACCAATCGATTTTTCATTATTTGAAAAATACAAAGAAATAATGGAAAAAGGTAAGAAGATATTGAAGATATAGGATGGGGATGTTTTTTAAAGATAATGGAGTGATAAAATGACAGATAATAATCATAAGTTTCAATTGACAATTAGAACATTATTATTATTAATACTGGATATAGCATTTATAAATATTTCATATTATATCTCATTATCATTGAGATTCGATGGAAATATTCCTAAAGAATATTTAGATATATTAATGAAAAACTCAGTATATTTTACTATTATAATGATAGTATTTTTTTCATTATTTAGATTGTATAAAAGTCTTTGGAGATATGCCAGTATTGATGAATTAATTTCTGTTGTTGAGGCAACATTTTTAGGAACCACAACCATATTTATAATTTCGTTATTAGAAAATATGAAATTACCAAAAAGTACGTATGCAATATCATTTCTTTTAATAACAGGTTTAGTTGGCGGATCAAGATTTACATATAGGGTATTGAGAAGAACAAAATATAAGCTTAGAAAAAGAAATAACATGATTTCAAATGTTTTAATTGTTGGTGCAGGATCAGCAGGATCTATGGTTATTAAAGAAATAATTGAATCACCTCAATTGAATAAACATATTGTTGGAGTTATAGATGATGATGATAATAAATTAAATAGATCAATACATGGTGTTCCAATATTAGGCAAAAGAGAGGATATTATAAGAATAGCAAATGAATATAATGTGGATGAGATAATAATTGCTTTACCATCAGCACCTAAAAAAGAAATAAAAAATATTATTGAAATATGTAAAGAAACACAAGCAAAGTTAAGAATTTTACCAGGAGTATATGAATTAATAGATGGGAAGATAACAATAAGTAAATTAAGAGATGTTGAAATAGAAGACTTATTAGGAAGAGAACCAGTAAAAATAGATTTAACAGAAATAGGTGGATATTTAAAAAATCAGACTGTATTAGTAACTGGTGGTGGAGGTTCGATTGGTTCTGAATTATGTAGACAAATAGCTACATTTAATCCCAAAAAATTAATTATATTAGATATGTATGAGAACAATACATATGATATTCAAAATGAATTAAAAATGAATTATAATGGATTATTAAATATGGAAGTAATTATAGCTAATATAAGAGATAGAAAAAGAATGGAAACAATTTTTGAAAATTATAGACCAAATATAGTTTTTCATGCTGCTGCTTATAAGCATGTACCATTGATGGAAGATCATCCAATGGAAGCAGTACGTACAAATGTGTTTGGAACATTAAATCTTGTGCAATTAGCAGATAAATATAATGTCAAAAAGTTTGTATTAATATCAACAGATAAGGCAGTGAATCCAACAAATGTAATGGGTGCAACAAAAAGAATAGCCGAAAAAATAATACAATCATATAATAGTATTAGTAATACAGAGTTTGTAGCAGTTAGATTTGGAAATGTATTAGGAAGTAATGGTTCTGTAATTCCTTTATTTAAAAAACAAATAGCAAATGGTGGTCCAGTAACAGTAACACATCCAGACATAATTAGATATTTTATGACAATACCAGAGGCAGTTCAATTGGTTTTACAAGCTGGAGCATTTGCAAAAGGTGGGGAAATATTTGTCTTAGATATGGGAGAACCAGTGAAAATTGCAGACTTAGCAAGAGATTTAATTAAATTATCTGGGTTAGAACCAGATATTGATATAGAAATTAAATTTACAGGATTAAGACCAGGAGAAAAATTATATGAAGAATTATTAATGGATGAAGAGGGATTACAAAAGACAAAAAATGAAAAGATATTTATAGGCAAACCACAAAATATATCAAATGGAAAATTATTAAAACAATTAGAAGAATTAAAAGAAATATCAGAATTAAATGATAATAAAAAATTGATTAAGAAAATAAAAGAAATAGTACCAACATATAGAAAACCAGAAGAGGTTAATAATAACAAAGTTAAAAAAACTATTTAATGGAGGAGAATATGTATAGAAAATATATAAAAAGAATATTGGATTTAATTTTTTCAATTATTGGATTAGTTATATTATCTCCATTATTATTAATATTAATAATATTAATAAAATTAGACTCTAAAGGGCCTATTTTATTTAAACAAAAAAGAGTTGGGAAAAGTAAAAAATATTTTAATATATTGAAATTCAGAACTATGAGAATCGATACACCTAAAGATGTACCAACACATTTATTGGAAAATCCTGAAAAATATATAACTAGAATAGGGAAGTTTTTGAGAAAAACTAGCTTAGATGAGTTACCTCAGATAATAAATATAATAAAAGGTGATATGTCAATAGTGGGACCCAGACCGGCTCTTTGGAATCAATATGATTTAATTACGGAAAGAGATAAATATGGAGCAAATGATATTTATCCAGGACTTACAGGATGGGCACAAATTAATGGAAGAGATGAGTTACCTATACCCGTTAAGGCAAAATACGATGGAGAATATGTAAAAAAAATTAGTTTTTGGTTTGATCTTTATATAATATTTAGAACGATATTTAGTGTAGTAAAAGCTGAAGGGGTTAAAGAAGGTGCAAATCAAAACAAACACTGAGGTGAACAATGAAAAAGATATTAATAACGGGTAAAAATAGTTATGTTGGGAATAGTTTAGAAAAGTGGTTGTCTAAATGGAAAGATAAATATTTAGTGGATAAAATTTCCTTACGTACAGAAGATTGGAAAGACATTGATTTTTCTATATATGATGTAATTTTTCATGTTGCTGGAATAGCACATATATCGACAAAACATTCTATGAAAGAATTATATTATAAAATAAATAGAGATTTAACTATAAATGTAGCAAAAAAAGCAAGAGAAGAAAAAGTAAAACAATTTATTTTTATGAGTAGTATGATTATATATGGTGAAAGCACATTAAAGCAAGAAAAGGTTATAGACTTAAATACAATACCAAAACCAAATAATTTTTATGGAGATAGTAAACTTCAAGCTGAAATTGGGATAAAAAATTTAGAAAATAAAGATTTTCATGTTGTTATATTAAGACCACCTATGATTTATGGTAAAAATTCAAAAGGAAATTATCCTAAATTATCAAAATTATCACAAATAACACCGATTTTTCCTGATATAGAAAATCAAAGAAGTATGATTCATATAGATAATTTATGTGAATTTATTAGACTTATTATAGATAATCAAGAACGAGGAGTTTTTTTCCCTCAAAACAAAGAATATGTAAAAACTAGCGATATGGTTAAATTAATAGCAGAAATACATGGGAAAAAAATAAAATTAATTAAAGTATTTAATCCTATTATAAATTTAATAGGACCAAATATTAGGAGTATTAATAAATTATTTGGTACTTTGATATATAAAAAAGAAATTAGTGAATATAAAATTGATTATAGGATTAGAAGTTTTAGAGAATCAATTGAACTAACAGAAAAATAATTTAAGGGTGATAATTTTGAAAAAACATATATTAGTAATATCACAATATTTTTATCCAGAATCATTTAGAATAAATGATATCTGTATAGAATGGGTTAAGAAAGGATATAAAGTAACTGTTGTTACAGGTATTCCGAATTATCCTGAAGGTAAATTTTATGATGGATATAATTTATTCAAAAAAAGGAAAGAAAAATATAATGGAATTGAAATTATACGATTACCTATTTTTCCCAGAGGAAAAAATAGTATTATGTTAGCTTTAAATTTTATATCTTTTGTAATATCAGGATTTTTTTGGGTATTATTTACTAAAATTAATGCTGATTATGTTTTTATATTTGAAGTTTCACCTATGACTCAAGCTTTACCAGGTGTATGGTATTCAAAAAAGAAAAAAATAAAAAGTTATATATATGTTCAAGATTTATGGCCAGAAAATGTTGAAATTGTTGGTGGAGTTAAAAATAAAATTATTATAAAATCATTAGAAAAAATGGTCAAATATATATATAATAATTGCGACAAAATATTTGTTTCATCAAAAGGCTTTATAGAACCTGTAAAAAAACGTGGAATAAATGAAAATAAAATTATATATTGGCCTCAATATGCTGAAGATTTTTATAGTTCAAAACCATGCAATATAAATAATAAATATATTAATAATAAATTTTTTAATATTACTTTTACCGGAAATATTGGAGAGGCACAGGGATTAGATATTTTACCTAAAGCTGCTAAAGTTATAAAAGAAGAAAATAAAGAATTATATAATAATATAAAATTTAATATTATTGGAAATGGTAGGTATAAAAATGAATTAATTAGAATTGTAAATGAATTAAATGTAAATGATGTATTTAATTTTATTCCAAAACAAAAACCAGAAAAAATACCAGAGTTTTTAGCTTGTAGTGATGTAGCATTTTTGAGTTTATCTGATAGTCCTATTTTTAAATTAACTATTCCAGCTAAGGTACAAACATATATGGCTTGTGGCAAGCCGATAATTGCAGCAGCATCTGGTGAAATAAAGAATATCATTAATGGATCAAAATCAGGAGAATGTGTAGATCCTGAAGATTACAAAAAGCTTTCTGAATTAATATTAAAAATTTCTCAATATCCCAAAGAAAAACTTATAGAAATGGGAAATAATGCAAGAGAATATTATTTAAAGAATTTTAATAAAAAGTTTTTACTTGATGAAATGGATCAGTTTTTTATTAATTGAAAGGAGATAGATTATGTTTAAAGATAAAGTATTATTAATAACTGGTGGAACAGGATCGTTTGGAAACGCTGTAGTAAGAAGATTTTTAGATACTGATATAAAAGAGATCAGAATATTTTCTCGTGATGAAAAAAAGCAGGATGATATGAGAAAATATTATAAAAATCCAAAATTAAAGTTTTATATTGGCGATGTAAGAAATTATGATTCATTAATAGATGCATTTAGGGGAGTAGATTATGTTTTTCATGCAGCAGCATTAAAACAAGTTCCATCATGTGAATTTTATCCAATGGAAGCAGTAAGAACTAATGTTATTGGGACAGAAAATGTATTAAATGCATCAATAAATGCTGGGGTAAAAAAAGTAATATGTTTAAGTACAGATAAAGCAGTGTACCCTATAAACGCAATGGGAATAACAAAAGCATTAATGGAAAAAGTAGCAATAGCTAAATCTAGAGCTGATAATGGCACAACAATATGTATAACAAGATATGGAAATGTTATGGCATCAAGAGGATCAGTAATTCCATTATTTATTAATCAGATAAGAAATAATGAACCAATAACAATAACAGATCCAAATATGACAAGGTTTATGATGAGTTTAGATGAGGCTGTGGATTTAGTATTATATGCATTTGAAAATGGAAGTAATGGGGATATATTTGTACAAAAAGCACCTGCTGCTACAATAGGTGTATTAGCAGAATCAATTAGAAAATTATTAAATAAACCAGAACATGAAATAAAAATTATAGGTACAAGACATGGAGAAAAATTATATGAAACATTAATAACAAGAGAAGAAATGGTTAGAGCTATAGATTTAGGAAGATATTATAGAGTGCCGGCAGATACAAGAGATTTAAATTATAATAAATACTTTGAAAATGGAGACGAAGTAATAACTCAAGCACATGAATATAATTCGCATAATACAGAAAGATTAACTGAAGAAGAATTGATAAAAATGTTATTAAAATTAAGAGAAATACAAGATGATTTAAAAGAATTTGGAGTGAAATAAAATGAAAATATTGGTAACTGGGGCAAAAGGATTTATAGGTAAAAATTTAATAGCTGAATTAAGAAATAGAGGATATGAAGATATATATAAATTTACAAGAGAAACAGATAAAAATCTTTTAGAAGAATATACAAAACAATGTGATTTTGTATTTCATTTAGCTGGAGTTAATCGTCCAAAAAATGAAGAAGAGTTTATGAAAGGAAATTTTGGATTTACATCTGAATTATTGGAATTATTAAAAAAACATAATAACAAAGTTCCGATTTTAATAACATCTTCCATACAAGCAGAAAGAGATAATCCATATGGAAAAAGTAAAAAAGCAGGAGAAGATTTAATATTTAAATATGGAAAAGAAAATAATGTTAAAGTATATGTATATAGATTACCAAATGTTTTTGGTAAATGGAGTAGACAAAATTATAATAGTGCTATAGCAACATTTTGCTACAATATATCAAGAGATTTACCAATACAAGTTAATGATCCAAATGTCGAATTAACTTTAGTATATATAGATGATGTAATAAATGAGTTTATAAGTGCATTGGAAAATAAAGAAAATAGAATTGGTGATTTTTGTAAAGTTCCAATTGAACATAAAAGGAAATTAGGAGAAATCGTAGATTTAATATATTCATTTAAAAAAAGTAGAGAAGATAAATCTATACCAGATATGTCAGATGGGTTTGTAAAAAAATTATATAGTACATATTTAAGCTATTTACCTGAAAATAAATTTAGTTATGAACTTAAAATGAACATAGATAATAGAGGTTCTTTTACAGAGTTTATAAAAACAATAGATAGAGGACAAGTGTCAGTAAATATATCGAAACCAGGAATTACCAAAGGGAATCATTGGCATCATACAAAAAATGAAAAATTTTTAGTGGTTAGTGGAAAAGGAGTTATTCGTTTTAGAAAAATAGATTCAGATGAGATTATTGAATATTATGTTAGCGGAGATAAATTGGAAGTTGTAGACATACCCCCAGGATATACTCATAATATAGAAAATCTTGGAGATACTGATATGGTGACAATAATGTGGGCAAATGAACCATTTGATCCAGAAAGCCCAGATACATATTATTTGGAGGTTTAAAATGAAAAAATTAAAGGTTATGACAGTAGTTGGAACAAGACCAGAAATAATAAGATTATCTCAGGTAATAAATAAATTAGAAAAATCAAAAGCAATTGAACATACATTAGTTCATACAGGTCAAAATTATGATTATGAATTAAATGAAGTGTTTTTTAAAGATTTAAATTTAAAAAAACCAGATTATTTTTTAGATGCTGCAACAGGAAATCCAATGGAAACAATAGGAAATATATTAATAAAAATAGATCCTATATTAGATGAAGTAAAACCAGATGCATTTTTAGTGCTTGGAGATACAAACAGTTGTCTTTCTGCAATAGCAGCAAAAAGAAAACATATACCTATATTTCATATGGAAGCAGGGAATAGATGTTTTGATCAAAAAGTTCCTGAAGAAACAAATAGAAAAATAGTTGATCATATAGCAGATATAAATTTACCATATAGTCATATAGCAAGAGAATATTTATTAAGAGAAGGATTTCCACCTGATAGAATTATTGTAACAGGAAGTCCAATGTATGAAGTTATATATAACAAAATGGAAGATATAAAAAAATCAACAATATTAGAACAATTATCTTTAGAAAAAGATAATTATTTTGTTGTATCATCACATAGAGAAGAAAATGTTAATTCAGATAATTTTTATAATTTAGTAGAAAGTTTAAATGCAATAGCAGAAAAATATGAATTACCTATAATATTTAGTACACATCCAAGAACAAGAAAAGTAATTGAAAGTAAAGGAATAAAATTAAATCCTTTAATTCGAACATTAAAACCTTTTGGCTTTATTGATTATATAAATCTTCAAATGAATGCAAAAGCGGTATTAAGTGATAGTGGAACAATAAGTGAAGAAACTTCAATACTTGGATTAAAGTCACTTAATATTAGAGAAGCTCATGAAAGACCAGAAGCTATGGAAGAAGGAACGGTAATGATGGTTGGTTTAAAAAAAGATAGAATTTTGCAAGGATTAGAAATATTAGAAAAACAAAATAAAGAAACTTTTAAAATAGTAAATGATTATAATGTGACTAATGTATCAGAAAAAGTGTTGAGAATAATAATCTCATATACTGATTATGTGAAAAGAAATATTTAAAAAATTATTTAAATAAGTATAAATAAATATTTCTTAAGAAAAAATAGAAGTTGAGTAAAATAGCTTCCTGATAGCATTTAATAAAATGACAACATATAAAAATCAAAAAGCAGTGTGACCCTTTAATATTGTAAAAAAATAAGAGAAACCAATATTTTGTGTAAACAATAAAATCACTAAATTTAATAGATTTAATTCATTTAAATTAGAATCAGTATATTGATTAGAAAAAATATTAAAAATAAAATTTGGTGGTAAAATAATATAAAGAACTGTTTATCATGATTAAATTCCTATTAATCTTAACTAATTTAGCAAAAACAGAACGAGAAATACTATATTTATTTCAAATATCATTTTGACCCTTATCAAAATTAAGATATTCTTTAACACTTGAAATTTAAATCAGAAGAATACTTATTTACATTTTCTATACAAAACACTCCTTTCATTTCTTTAGTTAAGGGATATCATTTTCTTATTTTTTCTCAAAATGTTTTATGAGATGATTACAATTATCAATTAGCGGTAATGTGTAAAAAATTTTAAAACAAAAAAATAAAGTAATAGAACAAATTCTTTTTAAGAAAAGAATGAACGTTTTCAAAAAATTAGATGAGGAAATTTAATCAAAAGTATTTTTATGAAGAGGTGATTTAATGAATGTTTTATTTGATTTTACTCCAGCAGAATATGGAGGAGCATATACATCATTATTGAATTTTATAGATTATGTAAATTCCAGTTTGAAAACAAATATTATTATTTGTGTAAATAATAAAGTAAAAAATAAGATAGAGCCTATAATAAAAAATAAAAATATAAAGATACACGTTTCTGATAATTCAAAAAATGGGTTAATAGGAAAATTTAGATGGTATAATCAAGAGATTGTTGAAGTTGTTAAAAAGGAAAACGTTAAATATGCTTTTTTCCCTTTAGGTGTTATTTCAAACAAATTAAACATCCCTAAAGGAACTATAATAAGGCAGGCTTTGCCTTATTGTAAAGGAATAAGATTACCATTGAAAATAAAGTTAAAAATGTTTTTATTAGAAAAAGAATTTAAAAAGTCTATTATAAATGCTTCAGATGTGTTTGTTCAAACAAATTTTATGAAAAAGATATTAGAAGAAAGATATTACAAAAAAGCAAAAATAATTACTTGGAATATAATTGATTATGAAAAAATAAAAAGATTGAAAAACAATATAAAAAGTATGGAAGATAATAAATCGTATAAAGAAATAAAAATTTTTTATCCAGCAATACCAGTTTCAGGTGATTATAAAAATTTTAGAAATCTATTTTTAGCTATGAAAAAAATCAACAGCAGTAAATATAAACTTTTAGTATCTTTTGATAAAGATACAAATAAAGAATCAAAAAAATTATATAAATTTTCTCATAAAATAGGAATAAATAATAATATTGAATTTTTAGGTTTGATGGATAGAGAAAAAATTTATAAAAAATATATAGAATCAGATATTATAATTTTTCCATCTATTTGTGAGTCTTTTGGAGTACCACTTTTAGAAGCAATGGCATTTGAAAAAACTATTTTAGCATCAGATATGCTTTATTCACATGATGTTTGTGAAGATGCAGCATATTATTTTAATCCATATGATAGTGAGAAAATTGCTGAAGCAATAAAATTTGTTGCCGAAAATGAAAAGATAAGATTATATTATTCAGAAAAAGGAATTGAAAAATATGAAAAAAAATATTCTACAATAAATATATGGGAGGAAATTTTTAACATAATAGAAGAAAAGTATAATTTGATCTTATATTAACAAAAAAATTAAAAAAATATCTAATTATATATAGGTAGACTGTCCAAAAAGTAAGATAAAAAAATAGGCACTCCTTAATTCAATGACGAAACATTGAATTGAGACAACAAACAAAGAAAGGAGTGCTTAATTCAATATTAGCACAAAAGAAGAATGTTTTCAAGTCTTCCTTTGTTAAAAAAGAGATTATTTTTGTCTTCAATATTATTGATATATTTTTTAAAGAACCTGATTATTCTTTTGGTAGAAAAAAGAAATTTTCTGATAAAGCTATTCTCAAAATATTAATTCTATTAAAGATGTTTGATAAATCATATAGAAAGTCTGAAGAGTTTTTCGAAAATAATTATGAATATTTGACTTTGATAGGAATTGATGAAATACCGTCTTTTCAAACTATTTCATATAGAGCTAATAAATTAGATTTTAGAAAAATAAACAATGATTTAATTAATTGGATATACAACAATATAAAATTATATAAAACGCACGTGGCAATTGATGCTAATATTATTAGTCCTTGTAAACCTAGTAGATGGGGTAAAGCTAAATCTTCTTTTAATAAAAATGAATTTGGTTTTACATATACTACTAAAGGTAAAAAATTTGGTAAAAAACTTTATTTATCTCTAGATGTAAATAATGATTTCATCTTTGATTTTACAGTAGCTAAAGCATCTATACATGAATCAAAATTATTTGATGAATTATTCATATCAATAAAATCTTTTTCAATAATCTTGTTAGATGCTGCATATGATTCTTATTATATTTTTTCTAAAATAAAATCTTCTGGTTCTATTCCTGCTATTGATTTGAATAATAGGAATACCAAATATTATGAATCATATAATAGATATGTTATGAAATCTTTTAGAATTGTCTTTAAAGATGATTATAAATTACGTTGGGAAATAGAGCATGTAAATGGCATTATGGATGCATATTTTGGAACTGAGTACGTTTGGTATGTTAGAAATAGAAATTATTTAACTTTTGCTGGTATTACCGTTGTTTTATTCAATTTAATCTTCCTTTTTAATCTTTTTAATAGTTATGAGTTAAAAAAGGTTTCTAATTTTTTCGGTCCTTAGACTTTTTGGACCGTGTATAATATATATAGATAAATAAAATATTAATAGCATAAAGAATATTTTAGTTAAAGTAAATGCTTACAGAGAAAGATAGTTTTTTGGACTAAGCTTAAAGCTTGTGGATGTAGTTATCTTCTCCTTTTACCATGTTTTAGAGAATTAAGCGTTAAGCTTGCACGAACCACGATCGTATGAGAAAAGGAAATGTTCTCGTATGATTACTGTTGGTATTGATATTTCTGCTTCTAAATTTGATGTTGCAATTTTTGATGGTAAAAAGTTTAAACATTTTGTATTCAAACAATCCTATGATAGTTTTCAAGAGTTTTTAGAAATCATCAAAAATATCGATGACGAATATATTATAGCTATGGAATCAACTGGTACGTATCATTTATCTCTGAAACAGTTTTTAAAAGAAAATAATATTAATGTTATTGTATTACATCCTTACTCATTAAAAAAGTTCATGAAATCTTTTAGTCATTCTAAAACAGATAAGATGGATGCTAAAAACATTGCTAAAGCTATATATATATTGGGTGATTTTGCTATTAAGTCATTTGAACCTGATGATTCTATACTAGAATTGAGAAATTTATTAAGATTAAGAAAATCACTAGCTAAAAATCTTTCTTCTTTAAAAACACAATTAAACAATGATTTGAAAAAGTATATGCCAGAAATATTAAAATATTTTTCTGAAATGGATTCTCCTGCCTTACTAAGATTATTATCCAGATATCCAACATATCAGTCTATTTTAAAACACAAAAGAAAAGTAATAAATCTCTTATCATCGTCTAAACGTTGGAATAAAGAAAAAGCAACAAATTTAGTAAATGACTTAAAGAAATCAATTGGTATAAAACATGATTCATCAGCACTTTTAATTAAAACAAAAATTGAATTAATAAAAAACTATAAAGAGCAAATAGCTTTACTAGAAAAAGAAATAGAGAAATTAGCTAATAATATAATTAAAGATGGTAATAATACTGATAATTCCAAAAATGATACTAATGAGTATGATGAATCTAATGATAATAAATATTATAACGCATACAAAATAATTACATCAATTCCAGGTTCAGGTGGCTTAATAACCCCACTTACAATAATATCAGAAATAGGAGACATATCCAGATTTAATAGCAAAAAGAAATTTGTATCATATATAGGTCTTGATCCTGTAAAATCTCAATCTGGAAAAAACTGAAAAATAAAAGAATATCTAAAAAAGGAAACTCGTATTTAAGACATATATTTTCATTATGGGCAATAAGAGCCTTAAAACTAATCCCTTACTACAAAGAAAAATATAATAATTTAGTTAAAAGAGGTAAATTAAAAAAAGTATCTTTAACAGCAATAACGAGGAAACTAGCTGAACTAGTATATACACTTCTCAAATATAATGTAAAATATGATCCAAATTATCTAAATCATTCTATAGTTATTTAAATAATTTTAAATAATACAAAAGATACATAAATTATTTGACT